>NZ_KB900609.1:0-252180 GCF_000379105.1 Methylobacterium sp. WSM2598
AGCGCCCCGTCGCCGGTCGGCTTCAGATCGGAACGGTGGCCGGCTTCGCCTCGGAATGACGGCCGGCTTCAACTTGGAACCCCCGGCCGGCTTCGTCGGAATACGCAGACGTCGGGCATCTTTGGCTCAGGATCGGACGCGGAGCCGTCGCTCCGGATAACACGCGCGCGTCGTACTGGGCTCAATGCGGAATAGGATAGACGATCATGTTTCTTGAGCGCTCGATCGCGCGCAATCCCGTTGCAATGCTCAGGATGCATGGTCCCAACGGTTTAGCAGGACCTGACGCCTCAATGATCAACTCCGCGAACGGAGACTTGTCTGACGAGGGCGACGGCTCTGACCGGCCATGCGGTGAAGCCTTCGTGCCTGACCTCATCTGGCTGGCAGGCTTCCTCGCGACGATCTACCTCGTGGGATGGACATCCTTCCTGGTGCTTATCGTATTCGGGTTCGCTGGTTACTCCGGGCCTGTGTCTGCCTGGGAAAAGGTGGCATTCACAGCACCGTACGTGATGGTCCTGTGCTGTTTCGCGGGTTTGGGGGTCTCGGGTCTGAAGCTATGGCCCCACGGTCGCTTTCGGTTTTGGGGCCTATCGGCAATCCTGCTCCAGGTCGTGTTGGCGATCTGCGCGGCCGTGCGCCATGACGGCGTTCTATTCTTCTAGGCGCCAGTTGATGAAGGTCTCTGCGAGGCGGCCTTGCGAGGGTCCGGTCGGGGCTGTGAACGATCGACAGTGCGTCGTGCTGATGTTTGCCTCTCGGCTGGGCACGAGGGCCTGCGGTGCGTCACCGTTCGCGCCGGTAGTGCATGGCGACCACGCCATTCCGGAGCGGCTTCACCGAGACCAGCTCGAGCTGTCGCGTCCTGGCCAGTCCTTCAAGGTACAGGGTCGAGCCGTAGCCTGCGATCCTGGGATGGACGAGGAGCCTGCACTCATCGATCAGATCCAGCTCGGTTGCGAGTTTGCGGCTGCCGAGGAGTACGCCGGCCAGGGTCGTGTCCTTGAGCCTCTGCACGCCCTCGCGCAGGTCACCGGCGATGTGGTGGTTGTTGGTCCAAGGGTGGGCCGCTCGCGTACCCGAAACTACGTAATCGGGCTTGGCCTCCAGCTTGACGGCCCATTCGCGCATCATCGGCGGCGCCTTGTCACCGCCGTGGGCAACTGCGGGCCAACGGCCGATATGCACCGCAGGCAGTCCAAAATCCTGCAGCCGCGGCGCGCCTGTCTCGCGCGCTGCAAAGGCCCGCCAGCGGCCCGACTAGTCGCTACGCTTCGCCAGCTTGCCGGTGGGGACCGGGAGCCGACAGCCCATACGCACGGCGGAGCATGTGACGCGGGCCCGGTCGCACGAACGGGCGGGATGGCTGCGCGGCACCGCGATCCATGTCGCCATCGCGGCTGGGATGCTTGCCGTGCTTCTGCCGGCGCTCGCCCTCCTGACAGAAGGCAGCTGGACGGGCCTCGCCCGCTCGCTCTCGGCCTTGCCGCGGCAGATTGCCGAGCCGCGCACCCGGGTCTTCGTCCTCGCGCTCCTCACCCCGTTCGTCGGTCTGCCCCTCGCCATCGCCGCTTGGTGCGCCTCCTATGCCCTGCAGGGGCGATTGCGCCTGGTCAGGGTCGTCGGCATGACCCTGCTGTGTGGGCTTATCGCGACAGCCCTGATCTGGCTCTGGACGGAGGTCGCCCTCGCCCTGCCCGGGCCGCGTCCGGGAGCGATCAACCGCTTCGTGGTGCTCGCCGCCTGGATGCTGATGCCGATCTGGTCGGCGCTGTACGCGCCGGTGGCGTGCGCGGCTCGCGCGATCACGGTTCAACGCGTGCGGCGTGGCTGAAGCCGGTCAGTTGCAGTTCGCCACCTGCGCCATTCGGTCATGAAAGCTGTTGTTACCTCGCCAGTGATGCGCAACGGTATCGACAGTGCGATTTCTGCTGATGCCTCGAAGGGCCACCGCTTCGAAGGGCGACTTCGGCCATCGACTATGGGCCGCGGCCGCAATGGGCAGCCTGTTCCTCGCCACCGCCCGTTTCCTGCTAGTGCATTGACGCATTCAGAGGATTCACATGGGGCGTGGGCCGTGCGAGTTTGAGGCATGGCTCAGACTGTCTGCGTGATCCTGGGCGCGGCCGATCTGGCGCGCCTGTCCGCCATCGTCACCGATCGGGCGCGGCCCCTCAAGCACATCCAGCGCGCCCGTATCGTCCTGCTCTCGGCCGAGCGCCTCCCCGTCCTGGACGTCGCTCGGCAAGCCGGCGTCAGCCGACCGGCGGTGTGGCGCTGGCAGCAGCGCTACGCCGAGGAGGGTGTCGAGGGTCTGCTGCGCGACAAGACCCGCCCGCCCGGCAAGCTGCCCCATTCCACCGACACCGTCGCCGAGGTGCTCGCCCTCACCTGCTCCGAGCCGCCCGGCGAGGTCACTCATTGGACAGGTCGCGCCCTGGCACAAGCCGTCGGGATCTCCCTGCGGTCGGTCCAGCGCATCTGGGACGCCCATCGCCTCCAGCCGCATCGGGTGCGCAGCTTCAAGCGCTCGAACGATCCTGCCTTCGCGGCGAAGGTCGAGGACATCGTCGGCCTCTCCATGGATCCACCGCGCCACGCTGTCGTGCTCTCGCTCGACGAGAAGAGCCAGATCCAGGCCCTGGAGCGCACCCGCCCGAGCCGAGGCGTGAAGCCAGGTCGCCCCGAGACCCAGACCCACGACTACGTTCGGCACGGCACGACGACGCTGTTTGCCGCGCTCGACGCGCTGGAGGGCACGGTGATCGGTCGCTGCATGCAGTGCCACCGCCACGACGAATTCCTGCGCTTCCTCAACACCATCGAGGCGGCGGTGCCAGCCGGCAAGCTGATCCACGTGATCCTGGACAACGACGCCACCCACAAGCACCCGAAGGTGCGCGCTTGGCTGGCCCGGCATCCGCGATGGACCTTCCACTTCACCCCGACCTCGGCCTCGTGGATGAACGCGGTCGAGGGCTTCTTCTCGGCCCTGACCCGGCGCAGGCTGAAGCGGGGCAGCTTCAGCGGGATCGTCGATCTCCAGGCGGCGATCAACCGCTACATCGCCGAGCACAACGACAGGCCAAAGCCCTTCATCTGGACCAAGCCGGCCGCCGCCATCCTCGACGCCATCAATGGCAACGCTGCACCATTCGAATGACTCGTCGGAGGCGATCTTCCTGTTTCGCGTCGGCTTCCACGATGGCAAGGCCAACCCGGCCTTCGATTCTGCCGGCTGAGCGGTGATCGTACACCGCTACCGAAGCATTGAGGAGGCCGATTGCCGCTCCGACAGACCCGCCTCGATGGACCGCCACAAGCATGTTTTCTGGAGCTGCGTCATTCGCTTGACGGACGAGCATGGACAGACCGCTCTCGCAGCCATGTCGGCCAGCCGATCCAGCGGGGGTGTCGAGACCAGCGTCGGCCGGCGGTTCGACGCCCGGCTCTATCCACGAACGGATGCGCTGTCGGTCCTGCAACGCCGCGCGCTCATCCGTTGATGAATGCGGCGCCGTTCACATAGAAGGCCTCGGCATCGGTCCAGACGAGCAGCCTTGACGTTCGAACAGCGAACCCTGGTTCAGCAAACTGCAGAGGTCGTGTTCGTCGGCGGGCGTTTTGCCGACCGCTTCTACGCGCACCTGTTCACGGTTGCCCCCGAGACGCGAGTGCTGTTCGGGTCCGATCTGACGACGTTGAAGCTCACTCGCAGCGAAGCGGACGTCGTTCTGCTTGCAGATCTCGACCCCTTTCAGGCTTTCAGAGGGTCTGCTTGCCGGCACCCTGCCGAATCTCCCGCCTCGAAACACGACGCAGGCGCTTGCATCATCGGCCTGAAACGATGCTGCGTCATCAAGGAGGCGCGTTCGCGGGTCCTATCGAGGCTGCTTCCTCGATGAGACCTGCAGTCTAGAGCATGGAGGGGCGAACATGAGTTCGATCAGATCGATGATCGGCAGCGGACTGCTCGTGGCCGGTTTGCTGATATCGGCGGGTTCGGCGCTGGCGGCGGGGAGCAATGACGGTTTTGCAGCGTTCTGGACGCAATTCAAAGCTGCCGTCGGCAAGAGCGACCAGAAGGCCGTATCGCAAATGGTCAAATTTCCGGTCTTCTATATCGATCAACGGCAAGCGGCTGATTTCCCTGTGATCTGGAAAGGTGCTTTCAAACCGGTGCAGCGGACGTGTCTTGCCAAGCAGAAGCCCGTCAAGGACACCCACGAGGGCAAGATCAGTTATTCTGCTTTCTGCGGCTCTCTCATCTACATGTTCGGCAAGGATAATGCCGGCTGGAAATTGACGGATTTTGCCGTAGACGATTGATTGGATTGGCCTCAGCGGGTGGACGAATGGCCGCGCTGGGCGCCTTGCCGAACGGCCGCTTTCTGGCGTCTGGCCAATGGCGAATATGACCCCGGGATAATAGACGTCCGCTTCGGAGTAAGCCGACTGCCTCGTGGAACGGCCGAAATGGGCGCAAAGCCGAATGTCGGCTTTCGGGCAGCAGCCCAATGACGGCTCACCGCCGGTCGTGTCCCTGGTGGTGGTGTAGCTCGACGGGAGCGAGAGAGCCCGTCTGCGCGCCCTCCACAGCGCCGAAGCAGGCGGGATCTCTCGCGGGGTGGTCATCGGCGGTTGCCGGGTAGGGTCGGGGTGCGAGCACCAACCTCGAACCCGAGAGACCTCCGATGACCGACGAGATGATGAGCCTGCGCGGGCTGCTGGAGAAGAGCGCCGACGCCGACCTGCTGCGCGAGATGATCGGCTTTGCGGCCGAGCGGCTGATGGAACTGGAGGTGGGCGGCCTGACCGGGGCGGCCCACGGCGAGAAGAGCGCCGAGCGGCTGGNCCAGCGCAACGGCTATCGTGACCGGGATTGGCAGACGCGGGCCGGCACGGTCGAGCTGCGCATCCCCAAGCTGCGCAAGGGCTCGTACTTCCCGGCTTTCCTGGAGCCGCGCCGGATGGCCGAGAAGGCACTCACGGCGGTGATCCAGGAGGCCTACATCCAGGGCATCTCGACCCGCTCGGTGGATGACCTCGTCCAAGCCATGGGCGGCACGGGCGTGTCCAAGAGCCAGGTCAGCCGGCTCTGCCAGGAGATCGACGAGCGCGTGGGCGCGTTCCTCGACCGGCCGCTCGAGGGGGAGTGGCCCTATCTCTGGATCGATGCGACCTCCGTGAAGGTGCGCCAAGCCGGGCGCATCGTCTCCGTCGCCGTGATCGTGGCGGTCGGTGTGAACAGCGATGGCCGACGCGAGGTGCTCGGCATGGACGTCGGCCCCTCCGAGGCCGAGACGTTCTGGACCGGGTTCCTGCGCAAGCTGGCGCGCCGCGGCCTGCGCGGTGTGAAGCTGGTGATTTCGGACGCCCACACGGGCCTCAAGGCGTCGGTCGCCAAGGTGATGAACGCGACTTGGCAGCGGTGCCGCGTCCACTTCATGAGGACCGTGCTCGCCCACGCTGGCCGCAGCGGGCGGCGCGTCGTGTCGGCCTTCATCGCCACCGCCTTCGCCCAGGACGACGCCGAGGCCGCCCGTCAGCAATGGCGACGCGTGGCCGACCAACTCCGACCCAAGGTGCCCAAGCTCGCAGCCCTGATGGATGAGGCGGAACCCGACGTGCTGGCCTACATGGGCTTCCCGGCCGCCCACCGGGTCAAGCTTCACAGCACGAACCCGCTGGAGCGCCTCAACGGCGAGATCAAGCGGCGCACCGAGGTGGTCGGCATCTTCCCCAATGAGGCGGCCATCACCCGCTTGGTCGGCGCGCTCCTGCTCGAACAGAACGANGAGTGGGCCGTCCAGCGCGCCCGCTACCTGACCCTGGAAAGCATCGCCCCGATCAGCGATGATCCTCTTGTCAGCCTGCCCACCCTGGCAGCCTGATCGTCCCGGCCCCGCCCGGTGACCGTGGTGGCCACGCCGCAGCTACACCACGCCTGGGGACACGACCCTCACCGCCTCTTCCGGTCAGGGTTACTCTCAACCGGTTGCTCCCGTTTCGACCGACACCTCGGATGCGGCGTGGACGGAACCGTGGTGAGCGGCCCCATAGCGCTCAGCGAACCCGCGCGCCCTCCGCTCGGGACGGCACAGGCCGCATCTGAAGATCCTCGGTGTTGTCCCAGCGAGCGCGGCCGGTCCGTACATCGATCTCAAGATCGAAGAGGCGGTGGACGACGGACGGGTCGCCACCGCAGCGGACGTCGTGCTTCTCGTAGAAGCCGATCTTGATGAGGCGCTGCGTGCTGTCCTCGCGCACCATCGAGACGCTGCAGGACAGCTGCTTGCTGGTGAGGAGCCGGTGCTCGCGCACGATCCGCCACGCCAGCCGCTCTCCCGTCGCACCGCTTGCCGCGGCGGCGAACGGGGCAAGCGCCGTGAGGGCGCACAGGGCGGTGCGCGCGCACATGGGAATCCTCGCTGGGTTCTCGGGCATCAGGGCATCTCGAAGCCGAGCGCGAAACGCGCCAACAGCCCGTTGCGAAACTCGTAGGTCGCCTCGTAGGCCGGCATGCCCGAGCGCTTCAGCGCCGGATGGGCCTTATCCGCGATGCGATACGTGAGGAGGGCGGCGTCCCCCTTCCGCTCACGCGTGAAGCAGGCGCCGAGGAGCGCGACGAGGTCGCGCTCCGTCATTCCCAGCCGGATTCCCCGCTCGGTCGCGAACTGCGCGAAGGGCAGGCGCTTGCCGGGGCTCGTTCCCCCGGCCGGACGCCGGACCTCCAGCGCGTCGTAATCGTCCACGACGGCGCCGGGGTAGTGGACGAGCCGCAGTTCCTCGCGACCGTCCCGGGTCGCAAAGCGCACGAAGGTTGGCTCAGCGCTGGGCTCGTCGGATTCCGGCCTCGGGTAGTCGGGCGCATCCCAGCGGCCGAGGATCGCGCGCCCGGTCCCGTTCATTCCGATCTGGATGCCGTTCACGTCCGTGGCCGCGCGCCAAGCGCGGCAAGCGGCATAGACCGGGACCGTCGGCTGGAACGTGAGGACGGCGAGGAGCACGATGCGGCAGCTCAGCGGCGCTCTGAATGTCAGGGTAAGCCTCCGCAGACGTGACCTGGGTGATGCGCCTGTTGCGAGTCTACGCTCATCGGCTGATGCTCCATCCAGGCGCAGGATCGGGTGGAGGTCAGGGTTTAAGGTCGTCGCCCCGCTCACGGAGGCGCATCAGCACCTCGCGCACGTCGTCCGGAGTGAACGGTTTCTCGATCACGATCGGCGGATCGGCACCGGCGCGGGTAGCGCTCGCTCCGGCCACGGTGTCCCCGGTGACGATGACGGTGCGCGTGGCGAGCGCCGGATCGCTCTCCGCGATGCGCGCCCGCACCTCGGCGCCGCTGAGGCCCGGCATGCGCAGGTCCACGAACACCGCGTCGAACCGCTGCCGCCCGAGTTCGGCCAGCGCCTCGCCCGCGGAATCGTGCACGCAAGTCACGTGGCCCATGTCGTCGAGGATCTCGGCGAGGGAGCGCGCCACGTCGATCTCGTCGTCGAGCACCAGGATCGAGAGGCCTGGTGCCCGCTCCGGCGCGGCCGCCCCAGCCTGGTCCGGTCCCGCATCGTGTGCGGGCAGATCCACGCGGAACAGCGCGCCCCCGCCGGGCTGGTCCGCCACGGTGATCCGGCCGTCGTGAGACTCCACCACACTGCGGGAAATCGACAGGCCGATCCCGGTGCCGGCGCCGACGGGCTTCGTGGTGAAGTAGGGCTCGAAGATCCGCTCCCGCAGCGCCGGCGGAACGCCCGGGCCGTTGTCGCCGACCGTCAGCGTCACGATCCCGGCCCCGCAGAGGGTACGCAGTGTGATGCACCGGTCGCCCTGGCGGTCGAGCAGCACCTGCGTGGCGTTGATCAGCAGGTTCGCCACGACCTGACCGATCAGGTCTCGATCGGCGAGGATGGGCGGCAGATCCGGCTCGAGGCCGAGGTCGAGTGACACGCCGGCGCTGCGCCGGCCATAGGCCGTCATCTCGGCGGCGGCGCGCACGATCGCGTTGAGGTCCGCCGGCTCCCGCTGTGGCGGCTTCTGCCGCGCCATGGCGACGAAGCTCTTGACGATCCGGCCGGACCGCTCGGCGGCGGCGTGGATGCGCGCGGCCCGCTGCTGCACGTCCGCCGTCGGGGCCTTGTCGCGCAGGAGGGTGGCCTGGGCGATCAGGATGGCGAGCGGGTTATTCAGCTCGTGCGCGACGCCCGCGAGCAGCGAGCCCATGGCGGAGAGCTTCTCCATCTGGTGCAGACGCTGGCGCTGCGCCTCGATCTCCCCGGCCGCGCGGCGGGCCGCCGTGAGGTCGCGCAGGTAGGCAGTGAAGAGCCGTCGCTCCGGCAGCCGCACCTCCGTGATGGCGAGTTCGAGCGGGAACACCGTTCCGTCGGCCCGCATGCCCTCGATCTCGATGCGTTGCCCGATCACCGTTCCCTGGCCGGTCGCGAGGTAGCGCCGGAAGCCCTCCGCGTGGCGGTGGCGCAGGTGGGGCGGCACGATCAGGTCGCCGATCTGCCGGCCGAGCACGGCCTCGCGGGTGCGTCCGAACGTGGCTTCCGCGGCCGGGTTGAACTCGACGACGCAGCCTTGCTCGTCGATGACGATGATGCAGTCGAGGGCGGAGGTCACGATCGCGGCGCTGAGCGTCTCGCTCGCCCGCAGCGCCGCCATCTGCCGCGCCAGCTCCTCCTCGTGCGCCTTCAGCTCCGTGAAGTCTCGGGCGAAGGCGAGGATGCCGGTCACGGCGCCGGCCCGGTATGGAATCAGGCCCTCCTGGACGTAGCGGCGCCCGAAGGTCGGATAGTCGAACCACCCCTCGCGCCACACGACCTCGCCGGACGCGAGCCGCGCGATGACCGGCTCGTAGGACCGGTAGATCGCCTCCCCGACGATCTCGGCCACGGGCCGACCGACCACCTCCTCGGGCCGCCGTCCCACGAAGGCCAGGAAGGCCTTGTTGACGTAGCGGTAGCGGTGCGCCGCGTCGACGAACACGACCCGCGCGGGAATGAAGTCGATGATCGCGCGGAGCAGGACGGCGTCGGGCCCCTCGGGACCGAACGGGTCGGGATCAATCCTGTCTGCGCTCTCGTCCATCGGGGTCAGCCCGCAGCAGCGGCCGTCAGCCGTGCGCGGCGCCCTCGGCGCCGACAGCGTGATCGCGCGGCACGAACATGTAGCCGCGCCCGCGCACCGTGACGATGCAGGCGGTGCCGAGCTTCTGGCGCAGGCGCGCGATGCGCGCGTCCATCGCCCGGTCGAGCGTGTCGTGGCTGTCGCCGGGCGCGAGCCGCAGCAATTCATCCCGGGTGAGCACCCGGTTCGGGTGGGCGGCGAGGGTGCGCACCAGCAGCACCTCGCCGGGCCCCAGCCGCTCGGGCGGCGCGCCGATGCGCAGGAGCCGCGAGGCGGTGAGGTCGACGCTCGCGCGCTCGAAGGCGACCACCTCCCGCCGTCCGCGCCCGTAGCGCCGCAGCAGGCTCGCGACGCGCGCGGCGAGTTCCTGCGGATCGACGGGCTTGACCACGAAATCGTCCGCCCCGAGTTCGAGCCCGAGCACCCGCTCGATCGGATCGGGATTGGCGGTGAGGATCAGGACCGGAACCGGCGCGGCAGCCCGCAGCCGCCGTAGCACGTCGAGGCCCCGCTCGCCCGGCATGGTGAGATCCAGGAGCACGAGGTCAATCGGGCCGCGCGCCGCGCGCGCATCGAGCTCCGCCCCGGACTGCGCCACGGTCACCTCGTGGCCGAGATCGGACAGGTACTCCGCGTAGGCGAGCGCGAGGTCGACCTCGTCGTCAACGATCACGATCTGCGCGTGCTGTCCCACGGTCGATCTCCGTACTGAACCGCGACGGTGCTGCGTGTCAGGCTGAACGGCCGATCATGACTAGCGCATCGGGAGCATAGGGTCGAGAGATGCGTCGCCGCGATCGCGGATCGGACGGGGATGATCGGGCCTCGACTATCCCGCATTCAGTCCTGGTCTTGCTGCGGCACGAACATGTAGCCCTCGCCCCGGACCGTCCGGATCAGGGCTGGGCGCTCCGGATCCCGCTCGAGCTTGCGGCGCAGGCGCGTGATGCGCACGTCGATACTGCGGTCGCTCTCGTTGTCCTGATTCGCGGGGGCGAGGTCGCGCAGGTGGCTGCGTGGGAGGATCCGATTCGGCCGCTCGGCGAAGACCTTGAGGAGGTCGAACTCGGACGCGGTCAGGGCGACCTCCCGATCGTCCGGCGCGATGAGCTGACGGCTGTCGAGGTTGAGGCGATACATTCCGGCCCTCAGGATCGCCGCACCCGTCCCGGCCGCCGGGCTGCGTGCCGGTGGCGAGGCGCCCCGATGGGCCCTGCCGCGCAGGACGCTGCGAATGCGCGCCAGCAACTCGCGCGGGTCGTAGGGCTTCACGAGGTAGTCGTCGACGCCGGCCTCCAGGCCGACCACCCGGTCGAGCGGCGAGCCAGCGGCGGTCGCCAGGATGATGCCGGGTGGGCAATCCTGGCCGGTGAGCCAGCGGGCGAGCGAGAGGCCGGTCTCGCCCGGCATGGCGATGTCGAGCACGACCACGTCGATCGCCTCCCGCGCCGCGAGGGTGCGGAACTCCGCGGCGCTGCCTGCGGCCAGGACCTGCAGATTGCGCTCGGTGAGGTACTCGGCGAGCGCGTCCCGCAGGTCGGCCTCGTCGTCCACGAGTGCGATCGTCGGCATGGCGTCGTCTTCTCCGTGGGTCGGGACATCCGCAACAGCCACTGTGGCGGCTCAGCGGGTCGGTGGTCCAGCGCGCACCGCGGCGCGCCACGTGACCGGCCAGTCCGCGGAGGACACGCCCCGGCAATCGGGCATCGCGGAGACGTGCACCGCCCGGAACCGCGCGCCGTCCCACACGAAGCGGCCGAGGCTGCCGCAATCGCCCGAGCTGCGGCCCGCATCGTGGAACGACAGCGTGGCTGTCCTCGCGTCGAAGGCGGCGCCGGCGAGGAGATTCGGCGCCTCGCGCCCGCCCGCGACGCCCGGCGTGACGAGCGCGACCGGGCGGGCCGCGGCGTCGCCCTTGCGGTGCGAGAACAGCGCGAAGGTCTCGCGCGTCGCCCCGCGCGTGCAAAGGACGCCCCACAGCAAGGTGCGTTCGTCGAGCCATCCTCGGATCGGGTTCGTGTCGGGCGGTTCGTCGCAGTCGGCGGCCGCGACGGCCCTGGCGATCGGAACCGGCATGCGTTCCGGAAGGGGAGCGGTGCCCGCCCGCGCCTGGGCGATGACGGGGAGCGGCGGCGGAGCCGGCAGGCTCGCGGCCGGACGTGGGCCCGGCTGCACGAGCGCCGTCACCGTACCGCTCCGACCCTGCGCCTGGTCCATGGCGCGCAACGCGGCGGCCAAGCCGCGGGATCGCAGCGGGACCTCGGGTCCGGCCTCGGCGCCCTTCAGCACCGTGACGGAGGCCCGCCCGACATCCCGGAGCGCGGCGAGCAGCGGCCGTACCCGCTCGGCGGGCAGAGCGGCCTCGATCTCACCCGTCCCGTCCCGTGCCGTTGCGTCGAGATCCGGCCACGCGCTGCCGTCGAGCGTCAGACGGATGCGCCACGGGCCGCGGCGTCCGTCGTAGGCCCGGACGCGGAGGACGGGCTCGGCCGCGCCCTCTCCCGAACGCGCGACGCTCAGGTGGACGCCCGTGACGTCGCTGCTCGGCTCAAGGCTGATCGCCGTGCAGGCCCGTCGATTATCGCAGCCCAGCAACCAATCCTGGAATGCGTCGAGGGATTGCGCCGCGACGCCCTGGCTGGATGCACCGAGGACGCACAAAGCCAGCAGGCGCCGGCCGCTCACGGAACGGCCTCCAGCGCGGGATGCGCCGGGGCGGCTTCCCGCGAGGCCTCCAGCATGACCTCGGCCAGCAGAGTGTAGGCCTGCGTCCTGGCGGACCGGGCCTCGGCGTCGAAGGTCGCGCCGAGCCGGTCCGCGAGCGTGGACAGGAGCGCTGCACCGACCGTGGCGTAGTGGGCCGGCACGACGCCGTAACCGACGTGGCGCCGCCCGAGAGCCCGAACGTCCGCCACGATGGTGCCGAGCCGGTCGAGACCCTGGACCACCTGCGCGAGCATCGCCACGAGCTTGCGCCCCTGGCGCGTGAGGTCGTCGTTGAACAGGGGCCTCAAGCTAGGACCGAGGTCGAAAAGGCGGGCGTAGAAGTTGACGGCGAGGTGGTCGGGCTCCGCGGCGAGGTGCCGGAAGCCGAAGCGGATGATCGCAATGGCGTCGGGGTTCATGGACGGGCTCCGCGCGGTGTCGGGAGAGAGTGGCCGGCGACGGTTTCAGGCCCGTGCCGCCCACGCTCGGGAATTGTGTCGTGCCGGTGAGGCGGCGCTCACGGACCAGCGCGGCCGGTCGAGGAAGATGAGGAACTCGTCACCGTCCGGACCGACCGTGCTGTCGCCCCCGTGGCACCCGACGCTGCGGGCGATCGCGGTCTCAGCGCCGCAATCGCCGACAGCCCACAGGACGCCGCTTCCCTCCTGGCGGTGGGCAGAGAGCCGGAAGGCGCACGCAGGCCCGCGACCGCTCGAGCCGCAGCGAGAGGGGCATGCTCGTCACGGTCCGGTGCGGGAGAGCGGCCATGTGCGCCCGGTCCTTAGCGCGGCCGACACTGACCGTCCCATCCCGCGCCCGCGCACCGGAGCCCCCCGGCAGCAGGGATGAAGCACTCTGTTGCGTCGAGAACACCGTGCATCGACACGTGACGACACAATCAGCTCATCGATCCGCTTGCGCGCAAGACGCAGCCGCAACACGACGCGACTATCCCTCTCTCAATGCTCACCTGATTGAGCTTGAGACGAGAGAGTGAGACTAATGCCGACAGGATACAAGAAGACGCCCGGCAAGCTGGTCAGCAGCACGGGCAACAATGCCTTATATGGCACAGATGACAACGACACCATCAGCGGAGCTGGCGGCGATCATGTCATGGTTGGCTACAACGGCCATGATGTTTACATTATCGACTCAATCGGAGACAAAATCGTTGAGACCTATACTGGAGGCCATGATACGGTTATCAGCAAGCTGACGACCTACACACTCGGAGATGATCTTGAGGATCTGATCTTCGGCGGTCTCGATGATTTCCAAGGCACGGGCAATAGTCTATCTAACCTGATGGTCGGCGGCATCGGGAACGACACGCTGGACGGCGGTGACGGATGGGACACGCTGCAGGGCGGCGCTGGCAACGACGTGCTCAAGGGCGGCAACCTGTTCGACGATCTGTTCGGCGGGGCGGGTGACGACGTCCTCTATGGTGGTGATGCCAGCGGGGACGACGGGTACTCCGACCGCCTCGATGGCGGCACAGGCGCCGACACGATGGTCGGCGGTAACGGTAATGACAGCTATACCGTCGACACAGTGAAGGACGTCATCATAGAAAAGGCCGGCCAATGGAGCGGGTCGGATACGGTTCATACCTCGCTCCGCATGTACGAGTTGCCTGACAACGTCGAGAACCTGCGGTTCGACGCGCACGGGGAGCTGGTCAGCGGGTACCTGTGGGGCTACGGCAACGAGTCCAACAACTTCATGGTGCTGAACAACGACGGTGGCTACCTACAGAGTGACGGCGGCGACGACACGCTGATCGGCGGCACCGGTGCCGACGAGCTCTGGGGTGGGCTCGGCAACGACATCGTTGTTGGGTGGGATGGCAACGACATCCTGGCCGGCCAGGATGGCCATGACACCGTCGATGGCGGCCTGGGCAACGATCTGATCCGCGCTGATGCCGACGGCGACATGGTCTTTGGTGGCAGCGGAAACGACACCGTCGATTACTCCTGGAGTCCCAGTCTCTACACCGGTATCGTCGTGCACGCAGATGGCCGAGTGACCGGCGGCACGGGCACTGACCAGCTCTCCGACGTCGAGAACATCGTCGGGACGAGCTTCGCCGACGTCCTCCTCGGCCTCGGGGATCACGTTGCCAATAAGCTGGTGGGCGGCCTGGGCGACGACTTCTTCGACGGGCGCGGCGGCGCGGACACGCTGGACGGCGGCTACGGCTGGGACAGCGTCACCTACGCGCAGTCGGAGGCCGGCGTGTTCGTCAACCTCATGACCGGCAAGGGCTCAGGCGGCGACGCGGAGGGCAACACGCTTGTCTCGATCGAGAACGTGTTCGGCTCCCAGTACGACGATTCCGTCTTCGGCGGCGCTGAGCGGAACTACCTGTCCGGGCGGGGCGGCGTGGACAACCTCTACGGCGGCGGGGGTGACGACCGGCTGGAGGGCGGCGAAGGCGGCGACGTGCTCGATGGCGGCATCGGCTTCGACTGGGCGGATTACCGCAA
The DNA here is from genome assembly GCF_000379105.1 of Methylobacterium sp. WSM2598. Lineage (GTDB taxonomy): Bacteria > Pseudomonadota > Alphaproteobacteria > Rhizobiales > Beijerinckiaceae > Methylobacterium. The sequence goes on from NZ_KB900609.1 coordinate 14,334, forward strand.
CGCCTCGTCTGGCGTGACGGTTGACCTCGTCAACCAAGCGGCGAACCAGGGTGAAGCGAAAGGTGACGTCCTCACGGGCATCGAGGCGCTCGACGGCTCGGCCCATGGCGACAACCTGCGCGGCAACGGGGAGGCCAACGAGCTGTGGGGCAACGACGGCGCCGACTACCTCTTCGGTCGCGCCGGGGTCGACACGCTTCGCGGCGGGAGCGGCAATGACTATCTGGAGGGCGGTGCCGGCAAGGACGATCTCTGGGGCGGTGCCGGCGCAGACAACTTCGCCTTCCGCAATCCGGCCGAAGGTGGAGATCGCCTACACGACTTCAAGCACGGCGAGGATTTCATCTCTATCGAACTGAAGAATTTCGTGGATCTGAAGCATCAGTACTATCCTGACCATTGGTTTGAGGCGAACGCAACCGGGGCGGCCAAAGGCTGGATGCCCCAAGTCGTGTACAACACAACCGATGGCACGCTCTGGTTCGACGACAACGGTGCGGCGGTGGGTGGCGCGAGCCTGATCGCGACGCTCGGCAAGGTTGGCGGTGTCGCACCGACAGTCACGGTCGGAGATATCCTGCTGTCCTGAGTTGAATTACCTGTACGCCCTCTAGGAGGGATGATCTCGAATCTTTAGAGTTGCCACTGCGTGAGTTCTGGAGCAGGCTGCGCTATGCCACCAACGCAGCCTGCTCCAGCTTTTGAGACATCGTGCCTTCATGCAAGCCGCGGCGACAGGCTGCATGAGGCTACGTCCGGGGTCGGCCCCGAGCACCTCAGAGCCTGACACCCTCCAGGTAGCCGCGGTTCCACGTCGGACTGATCAGGATCTCGTTGACGCACACGGACGGGGGCAGGCGGGCCACGAACAGGATCGTCTCCGCGAGGTCGTCTGCCTGAAGCATGCGCGCCTTGTCCTCCGCCGTGACCGGAACCGGACGCTTGTCGAGGATGGGCGTCGCGACCTCGCCGGGACAGATGCAGCAGGACCGGATGCCATGGCCGCATTCCTCCTGGTTCAAGCTCTCCGAGAGGGCCACGAGACCGTGCTTCGCGGCCGAGTAGGCCGGCCCCGTCAGTTTGGACACGTAGCGTCCGGCCCAGGACGACACTTGAATGATCAGGCCGTCGCGTTGGGTCCGCATGGTCGGCAGCACGAGGCGCGAGGCGTAGAAGGGCCCGTTGAGGTCGACCCCGATGACCGTGTCGATGCCAGTCGGGTCGATCTCGCTCCAACTCCGCTTCGGGACGTTCAGGCCGGCGGAGTTCACCAGGATGTCGCAGCGGCCATAATGGGCGCGAACCGCCTCCCAGGCGCGCTCGACCTCGTCGGCCCGGCCCATATCGGCGGGCGCGACGAGCGCCTCACCCCCCGCCTCGCGGACAAGATCGGCCGTCGCCTCGAGTGTCTCCCGGCCGCGTCCCGTCAACGCGAGTCGCATCCCGGCCTTCGCGAGTGCGACCGCGGCGGCCCGGCCGATACCGGAGCCCGCCCCCGTGACCCAGGCGACCTGCCCTTCGATATTTCGCGGCATGCTCGGTCTCTCCCATCATCTCGCGGTGTTCGCTTCGTACAGCCATGAGAGTGCTGGCTGGTAGGGCTGCTCCTGGGTCGGGCGATGAATTTGCTGCTCTCTATGACCGTGTCCGACGCGCGGTCAGTGCCGAGTGTCCGGACGCACTCGGAACCGGACATTCCCGACCCACACTGTGAGGGGCCGCTTTGGGTCACTCTCATCCCTTCGAGCCAAGTGCTATGGCTGATCCGGGCATCACCTAGATCTCAGCCGCTGAGGGAAGGATGCGCCTCTACTCGGCGCACTCGCGCAGCCACCTGTCGTGCTCAATCTGTGCTTCGTAGATCATGTCAGCGGTGGATTGGGGCGGCGCCCCCTCCTTGAACTTGATCTCGTCGGAGTTGAGCATCGCGGCACGAGCGTCGCCATAGGTCGCAAACATCCGCTCAAAGACCGCGAACTGGTACGCAGCCAGGGCCTCTGCGTGCGCCTTTCGGCGCGTCCTCCTGCTGCTCATTGTGCACTCCCCGTACGAGACCGCCGAAGGCTGCGCTCCTCAATGATGTCGCCGATCGCGATGGCGAGGTCGCTGTTCGATATCTGGAGCTAGTTCTCCAGGAACAGGTTGCGAGTCTTGACATTCATCCACAGCATTGTTTCAGAGAATAGCTCAACGAGACGGGCGCGCGCGGTCTCGATCTCATCCTCGGTCAGATCAGGATCTTGCCACGCGCCCACGATAATGCGATTCCGTTCCTTGAGGGTGATCTCGCCTCGGCGATAGATCTCGCGGGCGAACATCTCCTTCCAGTCGGGACGGTGCTTGGCTTCGGTCCGACATTTTAAAAAAGGCCATCGGCATCTTCGCGGAGACGCCGCGATGAAGTTCCGTTTCATCGATGACCACCAGGGCACTTGGCCCGTGTGCACCCTCTGCCGCGCGCTGCGGGTCTCGCCATCCGGCTACGACGCGTGGCGCTCGCGGCCCGAGAGCACCCGGGCAGCCGAGAACCGCGTGCTCCTCGAGGAGGTGCGCCGCCTGCATGCGCGTCATCACGGCCGCTACGGCTCGCCCCGCATGCACGCGGCTTTGCGTGCCGAGGGCCGGGGCGTCAGCCGTGGTCGCATCGAGCGGCTCATGCGGCGACACGGCATCCGCGCCACGGCGGCAGGCCGCGACCGGCCCGGCACGACCGACAGCCGTCACGGCCTGCCGGTTGCCCCCAACCTGCTCGAGCAGCGCTTCACCGCCTCGGCTCCCAACCAGATCTGGCTGGCGGACATCACCTACGTGCCCACCGGTGAGGGCTGGCTCTCCCTCGCCGCCGTTCTCGATCTCGCGACGCGCAAGGTCGTGGGCTGGGCGATGCGCGAGCATCTCCGCACGGAGCTGGCAGCAGCCGCTCTCCTGATGGCCGTTCAGCGGCAGCGCCCCGCGCCGGGGCTGATCCAACACACCGACCGCGGCTGCCAATATGCGTCGGGCGAGTACCGGCGGCTCCTGGACGCGGCAGGCCTCAAGGCCTCCATGAGCCGCCGTGGCAACGGCCTGGACAACGCACCGATGGAGAGCTTCTTCCACACGCTTAAGGTCGAGCTCGTCCATCAGCGCCGCTGGGCAACCCGGGACGAGGCGCGGCGCGAGCTCTTCTCCGACAGCGAGGGCTACGCCAATCGGCAACGGATCCACGCGGCCCTCGAATATACGACACCCGAGCAGGCCGAGCGGCAGATGGTGAGCTAACTGCGTCCACCGAAACGGTGGAGGATCAGAACAGGGCCGCAGCGGTGTCAAACCGGTCACGGTCGGCCAAGCGAAGGTCGCTGGCCCTGCGCGCCTCAATCTTCTCGGTGCCAGGATCCCGGCCGGACGCCACTGCCACCAGGGCGTGGCGGGCGAGCTCGCGGGCGCTGGCGAGGTCGATGCCCGGATAACCGCCGATCGTGTACTTCCGGCTACGGCTGCCGGCCCGGTAGCGGACGGCCCACGATTTTGAGCCGGAGGGCTGGCACACGAGGTACAGCCCCGGGATCAGCCCGTCCCGGATCTCCGCCCGGACAGGGCCGCCCTTCAGGGCTTCGATCGCCCGGACGGTAAGGGCTTTCGGCATAGGTTCGCTCCGGAACCGTTGGTCTGATGCGGGTAGCGCCGGGGTAAAATCGGACGCGCGTTAAGTCCTGTTAGGCTTAGGGAGTAACACTAGCCCACAGAGCGAGAAAAACAAGCCGTATCAGCATCTTGCCAGAGAGCCACCCTGTGAGACATTGTTGCCGTGATTTCGGCATTTTCAACGGTTTTGTAAACCGAAGGTCGGGGGTTCGATCCCCTCCGCCGGCACCAATCCACCCCCTGGCCCGCAGGATGGTCCGAGCCGCCGTCAGCGCGGCGGTCCGGTGTCGGGCCCGCACCGCGCGCATGCCGCCCGGGCGCCATGCGGTTCTCGATCGAGCGGTTCAGCCTCGCCATCCGGCAAGGCCGACATCGGCTGGCTGACTCGATGACCGGCCCGAACGGTGCCGCGCGAGGTCCGGATCAGCGAGACAGCGCCGGGCCGGCGGCACCCAGCGCCTGGACGGCGGGAAGGAAGCGCCGCCGCAGGGCGATCATCCGCGCGGCCTCGTCGCCGAGGCCCTGGTGCGCGCCGGGTCCTCCCGCTCGCCGCCGCACGGCCTGAGTGATGCTCACGATCCCGGGTTTCACGACCTGGCCTGCGCGCCTCGGCCGAAATGACTCGGCCTGCATGGCGGCGAGTGTGCCGGGTGACCGCCCCTCCGCGGCGGCGCCCCGTCCCGGCGGCCCCGTCATCCACACGCGACGCGCGCCATGCTTGACGGACTCGGCGCTCGCCCGCGGATGCCTTAACCCTATGGCCCGGCCGGGATCGGCCGGCCGGTCAGAGTCCGGCCGAGCGCCAGAACAGGGCCGTGATCGATGCCAGGATCATGAACCACGCCCCGAGCAGCAGGGGCACCGACCGGCGGCGCGCCGCGCGCCGGTTGTCGTTGCCGGGCCGCGGCGGCCGCCCGCGCAGCACGCCGTAGCCGTAGGTCGTCGCGACCGGGTCGCGACGCGGTGGGACGGACTTGCGCAGGCTCGACATGAAGACAGTTTACCACGGAGGGCGTCGAACGGGAGCCCTTCTTGCCAGCGTCTTTCGGCGATTTCACGGCGGCGCCGGCCGCTGCGGCGTCATGCCCAGTGGGTGAGCCAGCTGCGCAGCCGGCCGGCGGCGGGCCGGTCGCGGCGCCCGGCGAGGTGCTGGTCGATCCAGTGCGGACTCAGGATCTCGCCGTCCTCGGTGACGATCCAGGGCAGCGCGTCGGGGTCGCCCGCGCAGTCGGCGGCCGCGAGGAGCGCCTGTTCCAGGGTCGGGTAGATCCGCGCCTCCCCGGGCGGCGCGGCACGGTTCGCGTGCCAGATCATCAGCTCGGCCGGACGATCCATCTGCGACATCGGCAGCGCTCCATCTTCCGAAGGTCGCGCCGATGATGCGCCGTGGCGGCTCTGGCCATGATGACCGCCGCATTGCCATCCCGTAATGCGGCGGGGCCGGTCCGCGCGCCGCCGGATCACTCACCGCCGGATCACTCGCCGCCGGATCACTCGCCCCCCAGCGCCTCCCGATGCGGGCGCAGTTCCGGCGCGCCGAGGGCGGGGGCGGCCTCCGGGACCGGGTCGGACCGGCTCTCGGCGCGGCTCGAATCGACGAAGACCCGCGCCTCGCCCTCGCTGATGCCGAGGCTGCGCAGGGCGTAGAGGGTCATGCCGAAACCGAGTTCGCGCTCGGGCATCAGGACGAGCCCGACCCCCTCCGCCTCCAGGTGCCGGCGCTCGGCGTCGCTGTGGGTGCGCACCAGCGTGTCGATGCCGGGATTCGCCTCCCGGGCGATGGCGATGAGGTGGCGGGCCTGATGCGCGTCGGGGCTCGCCACGACGAGGAGCCGGGCGCGCCCGATCCCGGCGGCCTCCAGGATGCCGGGCGCCGCCGCGTCGCCGAACACCGTCTCGCGCCCGGCCTTGCGCAATTCCTCGACCCGGCGGCGATCGCGCTCGACCACCACGTAGGGCAGGTCCCAGGCGTCGAGGGCGCGGCCGATGCTGCTGCCGACCCGTCCGAACCCGACCACGACCGCGTGGCCCGCCCGCCGCCCGCGCGCACCGCTCACCTGCGGCAGCGGCCCGGCGCCGCGCCGCTCGAAGCGGGCGGCGAGGCCGGGCCGGGCGTCGAGGAGCGCCACCAAGCGCCCGATCCCGGCGAAGAACAGCGGATTGAGGGTGATGGACAGCAGCGCGCCGGCCAGGATCAGGTCGCGTCCCTCGAGCGGCAGCAGCTTCAGCCCGATGCCGAGCCCCACCAGGATGAAGGAGAACTCGCCGATCTGCGCGAGGCTCGCCGCGATGGTGAGCGCGGTGTCGAGCGGGTGGCGGAAGGCCAGCACGATCGCGACCGCGGCGATGGACTTGCCGATCAGGATGATGGCGAGCACGGCGAGCACCGCGAGGGGCTGCGCCAGCAGGATGCCGGGATCGAACAGCATCCCGACCGAGACGAAGAACAGGACCGCGAAGGCGTCCTGGAGCGGCAGCGAATTCGCGGCGGCCTGGTGGCTCAGGTCGGATTCGGCGAGCACCATCCCGGCGAAGAAGGCGCCGAGCGCGAAGGAGACGCCGAACAGCTCCGCCGAGCCGAAGGCGATGCCGAGGGCGAGGGCCAGCACGGCGAGGGTGAAGAGTTCCCGCGACCCCGTCCGGGCCGCCTGGTCGAGGAGCCAGGGCACGAGGCGCCGCCCGCCGACGAGCATCAGCCCGGCGAAGGCCGCGACCTTGGCCAGGGTCAGGCCGAGGGTCAGCCAGAGCGGCCCGCCGGCCGCGTGCGCGGCGCCCGCCCCCTCGCCGCCGAGGGGACCCGCCAGCGCCGGGAGCAGCACCAGGGCGAGGACCATCGCCAGATCCTCGACGATGAGCCAGCCCACCGCGATCCGGCCCTTGTCGCTGTCGAGCAGGCCGCGCTCCTCCAGCGCCCGCAGCAGCACCACGGTGGAGGCGACCGAGAGCGCGAGCCCGAAGACGATCCCGGCGCCCGCGCTCCAGCCGAAGCCGAGGGCCAGGGCGAGGCCCATCAGCGTGGCGACGGCGATCTGCACCACGGCCCCGGGCAGCGCGATGGCGCGCACGGCCATCAGGTCGCCGATCGAGAAGTGCAGCCCGACCCCGAACATCAGCAGGATCACGCCGATCTCGGCGAGCTGGCCGGCCAGTTCCCCGTTTCCGACGAAGCCCGGCGTGTGCGGGCCGATGGCGATGCCGGCGATCAGGTAGCCGACGAGCGGCGGCAGGCGCAGGCGCTGCGCCAGCATGCCCCCGGCGAAGGCGAAGACGAGGCCGAGGGCGATGATGGCGATCAGCTCGGTGGCGTGCGGCACGGTGCGTCGGCCTCCTCAACTCGTGGTGTCGGGGCCAGGATAGCAGCTTCGGGCCCGCCTTGTGCGGATCCTGCCGCGGATCAGCGCGGGGGCAGGGACGCGCCGGAGCGGATCGGGTCCTCGGCCTCGGGGGCCGGTCCGGGCGCCGCCGCCGCGCCGTGGCGCGGCCAGCGCAGGGACAGCCGGCCCGGACGCGCCGCCACGACGATCACGATCGCGCCGACCAGGCCGGAGGTCATCACGAGGATCTCGATCGGGATCATGCGTGGGCCTTGCTGGGGGGCGGGCGGAGCCGGGCGGGCCGCGGCGCGGGCCGCTCCCTCGCCGCGGGTGCTCGCCCCCGGCCTCGCCGCTCTATCGCGGCGCCGCCGCGGCGGCCTATGTGACATCCGGCCATGTGACATCCCGCCATGTGATGGCGAGGCAGGCGACGGCGAGGCAGGCGACGCCCCGCCCCCGCCGGGGTCGTCGGCCCTCCCGCGCCGCGGCGCGCGGGTTGCGGTGCGGGCGGTCGCGTCGTACTTCCGCGCACGGCCGCACCGGAGGAGACCTGCATGATGAAGCCCTTGAGCCGGGGCCTTGCCGCCCTCGGCCTCTTCGTCCCCACGGCGGTCCTCGCCGCGCCGAAAGATCCGAGCGGCGTCTGGCTGACCGAGGACGGCCGGGCCCGGATCCGGGTCGAGAAGTGCCTCACCCGCAGCGACCGGGTCTGCGGCTACGTGGTCTGGTTGAAGACCCCGCTCAACGACCAGGGCCAGCCGCGCATCGACTTCAAGAACACCGATCCGAAGAAGCGCAACCGCCCCTCCCTCGGGCACCAGCTGATCATGGGCCTCAAGCCCAATGCCGACGACCATTACGAGGGTCAGATCTACAATTCCGAGGACGGAAAGAACTACGACGTCGCGATCTGGGTGGACGATCCGTCCGAGCTGACCGTGCGCGGCTGCCTGCTCGGCTTCCTGTGCGGCTCGCAGACCTGGAAGAAGACCGCCGACGTTGCGCCCGGCCAGCTCACCGGCCCGACCAACGGCGCGGGCGGCCCGCGCGCCGACGCGGAGTGGACGCCCAAGCCGCCGGCCCCGAAGCCGTCCGCGGCCGCACCCGCCGGGACGCCCTCGGCCGCTCGGCCGGAGCCCTCGGCCAAGCCCTGACGACCCGGCCCCGGGGGCGCTCCCGCCACCCATCCACACCCCATTGCGGCCCGGGCGCGGCCGGCCCGCCTCTCTCATTGGTTGTATCGCCCGGGCGGCCGGCGCGGGCCGTTCCGCGCCCGACCCAAACGCTTGTCGGCGCGGAGGTTTGCGGCGCCGGTCCGCCCTCCGCACCGCCCTCCGGGCGCCGCTCGCCCCGGGGAAGATCCGCCGCAGGTCAGCTTTCGCCGAGAGGTCGTCGGTTCGTCGCTTCGTAACAACTTTAGTTTGGCTGAACCGAAATGATGAGCCCGCACCGCGGTAATCGGAAGGTCGGGTAAGCACAGAGCGGATCCAGATAACGATTGACGGTCGCAGCTTTTTCCCGCACCTGAAAAGGAGTTTCTCGGCGGGGCATTCCTCATGACCAGCGACCCATCGGCGGACCAGGCGGGCCTGGTCAATCTCGCGGCCGATATCGTGTCGGCGTATGTGGCGAACAATTCGGTGCCGCTGGGAGATCTCGGCGGGCTGATCGTGTCGGTGCACAAGTCCCTGGCGACGATCGTGTCGCCGCCGCCGCCGGAGCCGGCCAAGCCGGTGCCGCCGATCCCGATCAGGAAGACGGTGACGCCGGACGCGATCATCTCGCTGGAGGACGGCAAGCCCTACAAGTCGCTGAAGCGGCACCTGTCCGGGCGCGGGCTCACCCCCGAGCAGTACCGGGAGAAGTGGGGCCTGCCGCCGGACTACCCGATGGTGGCGGCGACCTACGCGGCCCAGCGCTCCGAACTCGCCAAGAGCCTCGGCCTCGGCCAGCTGCGCCGCGAGCGCGCGGCGCGCAAGCCCGAGCCGGCCCAGCCGCCCCGCAAGCGCGGGCGCCCGCGCAAGGCGACCTGAGCCGAAGAGGGCCGGGGCGTCTCGGCGTCGCGCGCGCCGGCCCGGGGGGGCCGACGGTCTTGCCCGATGCGCGTCTTGCCCGATGCGCGTCGGGATCAGCCCTCGCGCGGGCGGGAGCCCGGATCCGCGGCGAGGGGGGCCGGGCGCATCGCGCGCCCGCCGGCCGGGCCCTTCGCGCGCCGGCCGGCCGGGCCCTTGGCGTGGGCGACCTCGATGTTGCGGTAGAACTGCCTCGCGCTCTCGGCCCAGGTGTAGCGCAGGGCCTCGGCCCGGCAGCGCTCGCGCGGGATCTGCAGGGCGCCGAGGGCCGCCTGCCGGAGGTCGCGGTCGAGGACGCCGACGCGGGTCTCGCCCACCACGTCGAGGGGGCCGGTCACCGGGTAGGCGGCGATCGGCAGGCCGCTCGCCAGGGCTTCCAGCAACACGATCCCGAACGTGTCGGTGAGGCTCGGGAACACGAAGGCGTCCGCCGCCGCGTAGGCCCGGGCCAGCGCCTCGCCGGTGAGCGTGCCGAGGAACCGCGCGCCCGGGTGCTCCGCCTGGAGCCGGGCCCGGTCCGGCCCGTCGCCCACCAGCACCTTGGTGCCGGGCAGGTCGAGGGACAGGAAGGCCGCGACGTTCTTCTCGACCGCGAGTCGGCCGACGAACAGGAAGAGCGGCCGGGGCAGCCCGCGCAGGGCCTCGGGCTCCGGCGCGGCGCGGGGGCGGAACAGCTCGGTGTCGACGCCCCGGGTCCACCGCATCAGGTTGCGGAAGCCGCGATCCGCGAGGTCGCGCTCCAGGGACGGCGTGCTCACCATCGTGCCGCTCGCCGCGTTGTGGAAGCGGCGCAGCCACGCGTAGCTCAGCGCGGGCGGGACCGGCAGGCGCGCCGCGAGGTATTCCGGAAAGCGCGTGTGGTAGCTCGTGGTGAACGGCCTGCGCTCGGAGAGGCAGAGGCGGCGCACGGCGAGCCCGATCGGCCCCTCGGTGGCGATGTGCACGTGGGTGGGGCCGAAGGCGCGCCAATGGGGCGCGATGCTCCGGGACGTCACCAGCGAGAGGCGGATCTCGCGGTAGCCGGGCAGCGGGACCGACCGGAACAGCAGCGGCGTGACGAAGCTCGGCGAGACGCCGAGGCCGGGCCCGGCCTTGGCCATCTGCTCCAGGGAGCGCACGACGCCGTTGACCTGCGGATGCCACGCATCCGTCGCGATGAGCAGCCTCACGCCACGGCCCGCGCGTTGGACGAGGTCCGCTCGGCGGCTTGCCGGGGGACCGACAGGGGCTCGACCGCCGCGACCGGCTCGGGCCGGGGCAGGACCCGCCGCGCGCCGCTCGCCTCGGCCCGCATCTCGGCGAAGCGGATCACCTCCATGCGGCCGTCGTAATGCTCGACGATCGCCGTGCAGGATTCGACCCAGTCGCCGGTATTGAGGTAGCGCAGGCCCTCGATCTCGCGGTTGGCCGCGTGGTGGATGTGGCCGCAGATCACCCCGTCGGCGCCCGCGCGCCTGGCCTCCGCCGCCAGCAGCTCCTCGAAGCGGCCGATGAAGTTGACGGCGTTCTTCACCTTGAGCTTGGCCCAGGCCGAGAGAGACCAGTAGGTCAGGCCGAGGCGCCGGCGCGCCCAGTTCAGGTGCGTGTTGACGAACAGGGCCGCCGTGTAGGCGCCGTCCCCGAGCAGGGCGAGCCACTTGGCGTGCCGGACGACGAGGTCGAACTGGTCGCCGTGGATGACGAGGTAGCGCTTGCCGTCGGCGCCCTCGTGCAGGATCTGGTCGTGGACCTCGATGCCGCCGAAATGCAGGTCGAGGAAGTCGCGCAGGAACTCGTCGTGATTGCCCGGCACGTAGATCAGCCGGGAGCCCTTGCGCACCTTGCGCAGGAGCTTCTGCACGACGTCGTTGTGGGCCTGCGGCCAGTACCAGCCGGATTTCAGCTTCCAGCCGTCGACGATGTCGCCGACCAGATAGATCTCGTCGGCGTCGACCTCCCGCAGGAAATCGAGCAAGAGTTCCGCTTGACAGCCCTTCGTGCCGAGATGGATATCGGACAGGAAGAGCGAGCGGACACGCAGCGCATCGGCGTCGTCGGCCACATCCGTCTCCTTGCGGTCGATGGCCGCCATGCCAAACCGCATTCCCGTATCACTTTGATGACGAAGCTCCCCCCGGAGCGGAATTGGGCGGTCTCGACCGCGCGAAAACCAGGTTCAGGCCATTCTTGCGGTTCGATTAAGGTCCACATGCGCGGGCTGCAGGTCTGAGCACCGCCGCGGCCGCTGGCTCGGCCATTCGAAAAGTGGTGTGGAGAATTTCCTCTCGTCCTGCGTGCGACCCTCCCATGGCAGCCCCCGTCGTCCTCCCCGAGCGCCCGCTGCGCGGGGATGCCGCGCGCCCCGCCTCGTCCGGCCGGCCCTATCTCGGGATCGGCCTCAAGGTGCTGTCGGCGCTCGCCTTCACGCTGATGTCGGCGGGGGTGAAGGGCCTCTCGGACCGGCACTTCCCGACCGGCGAGATCGTGTTCTTCCGCTCGGCCTTCGCGATCCTGCCGCTCGTGATCTGGCTGCGCTGGCAGGGGAGCGTGGTCGAGGCGGTGCGCACCCGCAACCTGCGCGGCCACGTCCTGCGCAGCCTGATCGGCGCCTGCGGGATGTTCGCGGGCTTCGCCGGCCTGTCCTTCCTGCCGCTCTCCGATTCGATCGCGATCGGCTACGCCTCGCCGCTCCTGGTGGTGGTGCTGGCGGCCCTGGTGCTGCGCGAGCGGGTCCAGGGCTATCGCTGGGCGGCGGTGCTGGTGGGCTTCCTCGGCGTGCTGATCATGCTGGCGCCGCACCTCGAATTCGGGGCCGGCGGGGCCGCGGGCTCGATCGGGGCCCTGTTCGCCTGCCTGGCGGCGGTCTGCGCCGCGGCGGCGACGATCCAGGTCCGGCGCCTGACCATGACCGAGCGCACGGGCGCGATCGTCCTCTACTTCTTCCTGTTCACCTCGCTGCTCGGCCTCTCGACGCTGGTCCTCGGCTGGAGCCTGCCGAGCCTGCCCGAATTCGGCCTCTTCGTCCTCGTCGGCGTGCTGGGCGGCATCGGCCAGATCCTGCTCACCGAGAGCTACCGCCACGGCGACGCCTCGCTGGTGGCGCCCTTCGAGTACACCACCATGCTGTGGTCGCTGCTGATCGGCTGGTTCGTGTTCGGGCAATTGCCGCAGCCGGCGGTGGCGCTCGGCGGCAGCATCGTGGCGGCGGCCGGCGTCTACACGGTGTGGCGCGAGCGCAGGGTCGCGCTGGAGCGCGCCCGCGAGGCGGCCGGCGGCGCCCGCGCGGCCTGAGGCCGGGCGCGAAGTCGCGCGCAGGTTGACGCCCGGCGCGGCCGACGCTTACTCGGGGCGGGGCCGGAGCGGCCGGCCGGGAGGAAGGCGATGCGCCCCGTGGGCATGGATGGCACCGTTCCGGTCGACCTGCGGCTCTACGGCATCCTCGACGTCGGGGTGAGCGGCGGCGATCCCGCGCTGCTCGCGCGCATGGCCGGCGCGGCCGCGGCGGGCGGCTGCACCCTGCTCCAGTACCGCGAGAAGGCGATCCCGAACGCCCGCGAGAGCCTCGCCCGCCTGCGGGCGATCCGGGCGGCCCTGTCGGGCAGCGGCGTGCCGCTCCTCGTCAACGACCGGGTCGACCTCGCGCTGGCGGCCGGGGCCGAGGGCGTGCATCTCGGCCAGGAGGACCTGCACCCGGCCGAGGCCCGCCGGCTGCTCGGGCCCGGGGCGATCATCGGCCTCACCGTCAAGACCGGCACCCAGGCGGACGAACTCTACCGCCTGCCGGTGGACTACGCCTGCATCGGCGGCGTCTTCGCGACCGCGAGCAAGCGCAACCCGGACCCGCCGGTGGGGCTGGAAGGCCTCGCGCGCATCGCCTTCCGGGCCCGGCTCGCCCGGGGCGGCCTGCCGATCGGGGCGATCGCCGGGATCGATTCCGGCAACGCCGCCTCGGTGATCGGCGCGGGGGCGGACGGCATCGCGCTGATCTCGGCCCTGTTCGGCGCTCCCGACGAGGTCGAGGCGCGGGCGCGCGCGCTGCGCCAGCTGGTCGATCGGGCGCTCGCGGCGCGGGGGGCGGCGTGACCCCGATCGCCGTCACCGTCGCGGGCTCGGATTCCGGCGGCGGGGCCGGGATCCAGGCGGATCTCAAGACCTTCTCGGCGCTCGGCGTCTACGGGGCCAGCGTCGTCACGGCCCTGACCGCCCAGAACACCCTCGGGGTCCAGGCGGTCCATGAGGTGCCGGGCGACTTCGTGGCGCGCCAGATCGCCAGCGTCTTCGGTGACCTCGCGGTGGGCGCGGTGAAGATCGGCATGCTGGCGCGGGAGCCGGTGATCGCCGCGGTGGCCGAGGGGCTGGCGGCGCACGCGGCCGGCATCCCGGTGGTGCTCGACCCCGTGATGGTGGCGACGAGCGGCGACCGCCTCCTCGCCGCGGACGCGGTCGCCTCCCTGCGCGATCGCCTGATCCCGCGGGCGAGCGTGCTGACGCCGAACCTGCCCGAGGCGGCCATCCTCCTCGGCGAGCTGCTGGCCGCCGACGAGGCCGCGATGCTGGCGCAGGGGCGCCGCCTCCTCGCCCTCGGCCCGGGCGCGGTGCTGATGAAGGGCGGCCACGGCGCGGGCGAGGAGAGCACCGACCTCCTGGTCGGGCCGGGGGAGGACGTCCTGCGCCTGACCGGCCCGCGGCTGGCGACGCGGCACACGCACGGGACCGGCTGCACGCTCTCGGCCGCGCTCGCGGCCGGCCTCGCGCGCGGGCTGCCCCTGCCGGACGCCGCGCGGGCGGCGAAGGCCTACCTCGCGGCCGCGCTCGCGGCGGCCGAGCGGCTCGCCGTCGGCCGGGGCCACGGGCCGGTCCACCACTTCCACGCCCTCTGGTAGGGATCCCCGAAAACCTCGGCGCCGGCCCCCTTGCCCCTTGCCCTTGCGCCGCGATTGCGTTTGATGGAGCGTACGGTCGTTCGGAATGCGGAACGACGGCGGGCGTGAGCGGGCGATGGGCGTCGAGCGGGGACGAGAGCGGGCCAAGGACCTGATGACGGGCGCCCAGGTCCTTTCGGGGCAACTCGGCAAGACGATCCAGCGCCTGCGCAAGGCCTACAATCTGTCGCTGTCCGAACTCGCCGAACAGTCGGGCGTCGCGAAGTCGATTATCAGCCAGATCGAGCGCAACGAGACCAACCCGACCCTGGCCACGATCTGGCGCCTCAGCCAGGCGCTCGACGTCTCGATCGAGCGGGTGCTGGCGACGGGGGACGAGGAACCGTTCATCGAGAAGTCGTCCCGGGCCGACACGCCGATCCTGGTCTCGGAGGACGGCAAGGTGCGGCTCGCCATCACCGGCTGGATCAAGACGGTGGAATGGCTGCAATGGTACGACCTCACCGCGGAGCCGGGCGGGGAGCTCGATTCGGACGCCCACCAGCGCGGCTCGGTCGAGTGCCTCTCGGTGCTGGAGGGCGAGTTCGAGGTCGACGTGGCGGGGAGCCTGCAGCGGGCCAAGGCCGGAGAGACGCTGCGCTACCGCTGCGACCGGCCGCACACGGTGCGCTGCGTCGGCGACCGGCCCGGGCGGGCCACGATGGTGGTGATCATGAAGGCCGCCGTGATGGAGTAGGGGCGGGCGCCCCGCGAGGACGGCCTTCCCTCCCGGTCCGGCGGGCGCGACCTCCCGCGCGGGTGCAAGCGGAGGCCCGCGACATCTGCAACCTGCCGCTGCGCCCCTGGCCCGCCGCCGAGATGTCGGGCGCGCAACGGTACGGCAGTCGCGCAACTTGGATTTCGACATCTTCGCCCACATCTTCCTCGTCGTGGACAGTCAATCCGGTGGGGATGCCGCCCCGGTTTAGTAATGGAATCTTCACGGCCCCCTCGCAAACCTGATCGGGGAGGGGGTTCAACGGATGATGAGAGCGATCAGGCGCTTTCTCGCTGACCGGACGGGGGCGGTTGCGCTGATCATCGGTCTCAGCCTGCCGCTGCTCGTGGCCGGGAGCGGCGCCGCGGTCGAGTACGCCCGCATCCACAAGCGGCGGGCGGAGCTGCAGAAGGCGGTCGACGTCGCGGCCCTCGGCGCGGCCGGCGAGCTCAGCGTGGCGGGCTCCGACGTCTCCGTCGAGGCGATGGCCAGGCGCCTCGCCTTCGACTCCGCCCGCGCCACGGATCCGGGCATCACGCGCGTCAGCGCCGCGGTGGTCGGCCGCGGCACCTCGGTCACGGTGGCGATCAACGAGACGGTGCAGAGCCTGTTCGGACGGCTCCTGACCCTGCCCTCGATGGAGATCGGCGCGAGCGCCACGGCCGAATCGTCGGGCTCGACCCGGGTCTGCCTCCTGACCCTCGACGAGGCCCGCCCGGACGCGATGCACTTGCACAAGAACGCCAACGTCGTGGCGACGAGCTGCGGCCTGTTCGGCGCCTCGGCGGACCGGGCCGGCATCCACATCGAGGACGGGGCCTTCGTGGACGCCGCGCTGATCTGCTCGGTCGGGGGCATCGCCCTCGGCCGCGCCACGATCCGCGGGGTCACCCAGAGCGGCTGCCCGCCGCGCACCGACCCCCTGGCGAGCCGCGCCGGCCCCGCGATCCCGCCCTGCTACTCCACTACCCAGACCCTCATCGACGGCACCAGGACCCCGACGGCCCTGCTGATGCCCGGCGTCTATTGCGGGGGCCTCAAGATCACCAACGGCGCCGCGGTGACCTTCGCGGCCGGCATCTACGTGATCAACGACGGTCCGCTGGTCGTCGACAAGAACGGCGTGATCACCGGGCAGAACGTCGGCTTCTACTTCACGGGCGACGCGGGCGGGGTGCTGTTCGACGTCAAGAGCAGCATCGACCTGACGGCGCCGAAGGACGGCCCGATGGCCGGGCTGCTGTTCTTCGAGAACCGCTCGGTCAGCGCGCCGGTCGCCGTCCAGTCCGACACCAAGCTGCCGCCGCCGCCGCCGCCGCCGGGCTCGCCCCCGATGCGCCAGTACCGCATCATCAGCAACAACGCCCGCAACCTGCTCGGCACGATCTACTTGCCGGCCGGTCGGCTCATCGTCGACGCGAACAATCCGGTGGCCGACCGCTCGGCCTACACGATCATCGTGGCGCGGCAGGTCGAGTTCTTCGACGGGCCGAGCCTCTATCTCAACTCGAATTACGGGTCGAGCGACATCCCGGTCCCGGACGGCGTCGGCAATACCCTGAAGCGCACCGTCAAGCTCGTGCAGTGATCCGACATCCGACGGATTGCGTCGCCATGCGGGTCGGGCTCGCTCAGGCGCCGCGCGGGTCTTCGCGGCGCGGGCGCGGGATGCGGCCGATCAGCCGCCGGCCCCGACCCAGCGCACCACGTCCGCGAGCACGAGGGAGAGGGCGCGGTCGAGGCCGTTCGCGGAGGCGCCCGGGCTCAGGTCCGCCACCGGGACCCGCGCCGCGAAGACCCGCGCGGCGACCACGCTCCCGGTCGCCTCCGACACCAGCTTGGCCGACAGGTCCACCACCGCCTCCCGGCTCCCGGCCGCGATGTCGAAGGCGCGGATCTCGGTCACCAGCAGGGTGTCGGCGGCGATCTTGTCTCCCGGCCGGCTCACCGCGCGCAGGCTCCTGGCGTTCTCCAGGCTCTGGATCAGCCGGGCCTGGATCAGGCGCGGCAGCCGGTCCACCCATTGCCCGCCGCCCAGGAAGGAGAGCGAGCCGCCCGGCTCGCGCACGATGATGCGGTCCGCCTCGAAGGGCTGCAGGCCGACCGGCTCCGCCACGATCAGGCTCCGGCGGGCGCTGCCCGCGCGGGCCGCGCCCGGCAGGGCCGTGAGATCGAAGGTCGTGGGCACCGTACCCCCGCAGCCGCCGAGCACCAGCGCCAGGGCGAGGGCGCTCGCGGTCGGGACGTGCGGGATCCGGAGGAACACAGGCGGCATGAGCACGGATGGGCTGGCTGTTCGTCGCACCGATATAGGCCGGAAACCTTGACCGGACATCGACGCCCGGGCCCCGGTGGTGCCGCAGCGCACATGGGCACCCGCCGTGCCCGGTCACTCGGTCAGCGACCGTTGTATTCGGGCAACGACGGCTTGCCGCCGAAGATCACCTGCGAGGGGTCGCGCTCGATGGTGCGGGCGGCGCTGTTGAGGCTGTTGAGGGTGCGCTGGCCCTCGGTGGACAGGTTCTGGACCTCGCGCCGGCCCGCCCCGCTCAGGCGGCCGAAGCTCGTCGTGATGGTCGCGGTGCGCTTGTCGAGGTTCTCCGACATGGTCCGGAAGGCCCGGCCCGCCTCGCGGATCGAGATCGCCGCCTCGCGGATCTCGCCGAAGGTGCTCTTGCCGGCCTCGCCGGAGGCCGAGCCGAGGAAGCCCTCGGCCCCCTTGAGCACCGCGTCGACGCGGTCGGCGGAGGCGTTGAGCTTGGCCGCCAGGAGGCGCGCGTCGTGCAGCCCGTCCTGGATGTCGGGCGCCGCCGCCGCGAGGGCGGCCGAGAAGCGGTCCGCATTGTCGATCAGGCTGCCGAGCTTGCGGCCGTCCACGGCCTTGACCAGGGCGTCGAGGGCGGGGGCGCTGTCGTTCAGCGCCTTCGAGAATTGCTCGACATTGGCGAGGGTGCGGTTGATCGCCCCCTCGTTGCCCGCCACCACCCGGTCGAGGCGCTGCAGCATGTCGTCCGCGCGCTGCGCGATGGTGCGCGCGCTCTGCATCAGGTCCTGGATGTCCGACGAATCGGCGAAGATGGTCGCCATCCGGTCGCCCTCCGGCGCCTTCAGGGGCGGGGCATCGGCGCTGCCGCCCACGAGGGCGATCGAGGCGACGCCGGTCAGCATCGTCATGTCGAGGCGCGCACGGGTGTCGGCGCGCAGGGGCGTGCTGCGCTCGACCTCGACCAGGGCCATCACCCGCCGCGGGTCCTGCGGCAGCAGCTCGACCTCCGTCGCCTCGCCGACCCGGATGCCGTTGAAGGTGACGACCGAGCCCTTGGCGAGCCCGCCGACGCCGCCCGAGAACACGATGCGCAGGGGCATGCGGCCGTCGTTCGAGACGGGGCCGCGCATCCAGAACGCGAACAGGAAGCCGGCGGCGATCACCGCGAGGGTGAAGGTCCCGATCAGGACGTTGTTGGCGCGGGTTTCCATGCCGTCAGGGTCCTCCGGAGGAGCTGGGGGGCGCCGCCGCGCGGGATCGCGTCATCGCGCCGCCGCGCGGGGCTCGCCGGGCACGATCGCCCGCGCGCGCTTGCCGTGGAAGTAGGAGCGCAGCCAGGGGTGGTCCGAGGCGAGCATCTCCTCGATCGGGCCCGCCGCGATGATCTGGCCGTCGCCGAGCGCCGCGATGCGGTCGCAGGCGGTGTAGAGGCTGTCGAGGTCGTGCGTGACCATGAACACGGTCAGGCCGAGCGTGCGCTGCAGGGTGGCGACAAGGTCGTCGAACTCGCCCGCGCCGATCGGGTCGAGGCCCGAGGTCGGCTCGTCGAGGAAGAGCACCTCCGGGTCGAGGGCCAGCGCCCGGGCGAGGGCCGCGCGCTTGATCATGCCGCCCGAGAGTTCGGAGGGCAGCTTGTCGGCCGCGTCCGGCTTGAGGCCGACGAGCTCGATCTTGAGCCGCGCGAACTCGTCGAGCAGGCGCTCGGACAGGGTCAGGTGCTCGCGCATCGGCACCTGGATGTTCTGCTTGACGGTGAGGGCGGAGAACAGGGCGCCCTGCTGGAACAGCACGCCCCAGCGGCGCTCGATCAGGCGCCGCCGGGCCGGGGAGAGGCGGTCGACATCCTCCCCGAAGACCTCGATCGTGCCCGAGCGCTTCGGCACGAGGCCGAGCAGGGTCCGGGTCAGGACGGACTTGCCCTGGCCGGAGGGGCCGACGAAGCCCAGGATCTCGCCCCGGCGGATGTCGAGGTTCAGGCCCTTCAGGACCGTCCGCTCGCCGAAGCCGACCACGAGGTCGCGCACGCGGATCACCGCGTCGCCTCCCGGGGAGGCAAGGGGTTGGGCGTGAGCTTGCACGGGAGCCGCTTCTACAGGTCGATGGCCGCGAAGAAGATGGCGAAGACGCCATCGAGCACGATGACCATGAAGATTGACTTGACGACTGAGGCGGTGACGTGGCGGCCGAGCGATTCCGCCGAGCCCTCGACGCGGAAGCCCTCGCTCGTCGCGATGATGCCGATGATCAGGGCCATGAAGGGGGCCTTCAGCATGCCCACGAGGCCGTGCCGGACCGAGATCACCGCCTGCAGCCGCGCCAGGAAGGCGTCGAAGGACAGGTTGCCGTAGGCCATCGAGGTCAGGGCCCCGCCGAGCAGGGCCGCGACGTCGGCGAGGAAGCCGAGCATCGGCAGGGCCAGCATCAGGGCGAGGATGCGCGGCACGATCAGGATCTCGATCGGGTCGAGGCCCATCACCCGCAGGGCGTCGACCTCCTCGCGCATCCGCATCGAGCCGATCTCGGCCGTGAAGGCCGAGCCCGAGCGGCCCGCCACCATGATGGCGGTGAGCAGCACCCCGAGTTCGCGCAGCGTGAGGATGCCGATCATGTTGACGACGAAGGACTGCGCCCCGAAGCGCTGCAGCTGGATGATGCCCTGCTGGGTGACGATGCAGCCGACCAGGAAGGCGATCAGCATGATGATCGGCGTGCCCCGATAGGCGATCTGCTCCATCTGGTTGACGAAGGAGGCGGCGCGGAAGCGGCGCGGCCGGGCCAGGACCCGCAGGCAGGCCGCCACCACCTCCCCGAGGAAGCCGAGCCAGGACAGGCCCTCCGCCCCGAGCCGGCGCAGGCCGGCCCCGAGCGCCTCGAGCCCGTCGAGGAGGCCGAGGCGGCGGCGGCGCGGGGGAGGGGGGGGGTCCCGCCGGTAGGCGACCTCGCGAAGCAGGATGCGGTGCTCGGGCCGGGCGCCCGCGTAGTCGACGGCGCGGCCCGCCGCCTCGATCTCGCTGCGGGTGCGCTCCAGCACGAAGGCCCCGAGCGTGTCGAGCCGGACCAGCCCGGAGAGATCGACCTGCACGCGCGGCCCCGGCTCGCCCGGCGCCGCGATCGCGGCGGCGGCGGCCTCGACGGCGGGCGCCTGGTCGGCGGTCCAGGACCCGGTGAGCCGCGCCTGGACGCCGTCGCGGAAGCGCAGGAGGGTGGCGCCGGCCACGGTCAGGTGCGCGCTGGCCTCGGTCGACACGGGCCCGGCCTCCTGGTTGCTCGACATCCCCTCGGGCGGCCTTATAGCCTGGGCTCGCCGCGCGTGACAAACCGCGCCGCCCCGGCCCGGGCCGCCGCCGCGGTGAGGACGAGCGCGAGGGCGGCGACCGGGAGCATCAGGGCGAAGGCGAGGAGCGGCCCGCCCTGCCGGACGGCCGCCCCGCTCGCCAGGGTGGCGGCCGCGGAGGCGAGCGAGGCGCTCGCCGCGTAGATCCCCTGCGCCCGGCCGCGGGCCGCCTCCGGGGCGAGCCGCGCCAGCGCCCCCATCGCGCCGAGCTGGGTCGCCCCGAAGGTGAGCCCGTGCAGCGCCTGGAGGGGCAGCAGGGCGGCCGCCAGGCCCGGGCCCGAGCGGCCCGAGAGGTCCGAGAGGCCCGAGAGGCCCGAGAGGCCAATGAGCCCGGCCCAGCGCAGGAGCGCCGCCCCTGCCCCGAGGGCGAGGAGCCGGAAGGGCGCGTCGCGCAGGGCCGCGACGCGTCCGACCAGGACGAAGAAGGCGATCTCGGCGACGACGCCGGTCGCCCAGGCGGCGCCGATGAGGGGCGGAGTGAGGCCCAGCGACGTCCAGTGGATGCTGCCGAAGGCGTAGACCGCCGCGTGGCTCGCCTGGGCCGACGCGGCCGCCGCCATGGCGAGCCGCAGCGCGAGGGGGAGCCGGGCGGAGCCCGGCGGCGTCCGGCGCGCCGGCTCCGCCGCGGTTCCGGCGGCCAGCGCCGCGCTGCCCAGCGCCGAGACGAGGCCGAGGCCGGCCAGGAAGGCCGTGACCCCGGCCCGCTCGCCGACCAGCCCGAGCAGCCAGCCGCCGGCGAGGCTCGCGGCCAGGAAGCCGAGGGAGCCCCCGAGCCGGATCCGCGCGTAGGCGAGGCGCGGGTCGCGCCGCACCGCCGCGAGGCAGAGGTAGTCGAGCGCCGGCACGAGCGGCGCCCCCGCCACCGCGTTGAGCGCGATCGCCCCGGCGAGGACGGGCCAGCCCCGCGCCGCCGCCGCGGGCATCAGCGCGTAGGTGAGGGCGAGCCCGAGGCTGCCCGCGACGAGGAGCGCCCGCGCGGTGACGCCCCGGTCGATCAGCGCCACCAGCGGCGCGGTGGCGACGATCTTCACGGCGATCGGCAGGGCCACCAGGGCGCCGATCACTTCCGGCGGCAGCCCGAGGCTCGCGAGCCAGAGCGGCAGGAACGGCATCGCCACGCCGATCCCCGCGAAGATCAGGGCGTAGAGCAGGCCGAGGCGCGGGCCGGCGGCGAGGGGGAGCAGGGACATCGCCTCCGGTTGACAACGGACGTCGCGTAAGCGGCCGTTAACGTGGGGATGTCAAGCCATGAAAACGGGCCATCGGGCGCCCTCACAGTCCCGGGACACGCACCATGGCAGGCTTCACCTCGCTCCCGACGCCCGGCGCGGACGAGTATGGCGTGATCGAGTCGGCGCTGATGGAAACGGCGCGGGGCCGGTGGTTCCTGGCCGAGTTCGCCCGGCGCCAGCGCGGGGACGACACCGAGCGCCTGCTCGCGGCGATCGGACGCCTGGAATCCACCATCGCGGCGGACCGGCAGGTGCCGGAGATGGACCGCATGCGCCTCGACCTCGTCGAGATGGTCAAGGCGATCAGCCGCACCAAGGACGAGATCACGGCGATCCAGTCGCCGGACCAGGACCAGAGCCGCCTCGAAGCCGCCTCGGAGGCCCTCGACGCGATCGTGCGCACCACGGAGCGGGCCACCTCCGACATCCTCGCCGCGGCCGAGGAGATGCAGGAGGTTGCCTGGACCCTGCGCGAGAGCGGCGCCGACAGCCGGGTCTGCGACATGCTCGACCAGAACGCGACCCGGATCTACACCGCCTGCTCGTTCCAGGACCTGACCGCCCAGCGCACCAGCCGGATCGTCAACACGCTGCGCTACCTGGAGCAGCGGCTCACCGCCATGATCGAGATCTGGGGCGGCGACGCCGACGCGGCCCCGCCGCCGCCGGAGCCGGTGGCGCCCTCGCCCGAACTCGCCCAGAGCGACGTCGACGCGATGATCGCGACGTCGGCGCCGCCCCCTCCGCCGGTGCGCCGCCGCGACCTGGAGGACCCGGTTCTGGCCTCGGACGACATCGCCTTCGTGCCGAGCCTGCCGGCGCCCCCGGCCGAGCCGGCTCCCTTCGAGGGCGAGAACCTCGCGCTCGGCGCGGCCTTCGCCGACCTCGACGGGCTCCCGCCGACCGAGAAGATCATCCGCTTCAGCTGACGGGGCGCGCCCGGGCCGCGCCTCGCGGGTGCCACGATCGGGCGGCAGAGCGGCCCCTCCCGCGAGACGATTATGCCCCTTCACCTCCTCAAGCTCTGCGTCGGCTGCGACTCGATCGGCGACCTGGAGGCGTGGATCGCCGAGCGGCGCGACGGCGCGCGGCGGGCCGGGACGGCCTTCGAGCAGGTCCACACCACCCGCATGGTCCCCAAGCGCGCCGACGCGATCGCGGGAGCGGGCTCGCTCTACTGGGTGATCAAGGGGCTCGTCGCCTGCCGCCAGCCGATCCGGGCGATCCGGCCCTTCGTGGACGGGGACGGGATCGGCCGCTGCCACCTCGTCCTCGATCCGTCCGTGGTGCCGGTCGAGCCGCGCCCCTGCCGGCCGTTCCAGGGTTGGCGCTACCTCGCGGAGGCCGACGCGCCCCGCGACCTCGGCCGCGACGCGGCGGTGAGCCTCTCGGCGATGCCCGAGGCGATGCGCCGGGAACTCGCGGCCCTGGGGCTGCTCTGAGAGGGTGGGGACGGTGCGAGGTGCGGCCTGCCCGGCTTGGCCCTGCCGCGAAGGGTGAACCGTGGGGCGGGAGACGCATGGCGCCCGCGCCGTTCCCCGTCCGCGAGGTTCCCGGCCCGTTCAAGCCCCGGCCGCCGCGCCGCGAAGCCCGACCAGCACCCGCACGTCCCCCTCGCGGCAGAGCCGCGCCATCCGGGGCTCGGCCAGCCCCGTGTCGGTGACCGCGTAGCCGAGCCCTTCGAGGAGGGCGCGGACCGCCGCGGAGGGCGCGCCGTAGCAGCCGTGGGTCTCGACCGCGACGACCCGCGGGCGGATCGTCATGGCGCCGAGGATCACCGTCTCGGCGCCCTCGCAGTCGAGTTCGAGCAGGTCGGTCGGGGGCAGGTCGGCCGGGGCCACGATCCGGGCGCCGCCGGCCCCGCCATAGACCCGGACCGGCGCCCCGACGACGGCGTGGTGCAGCCGCACCCGCGCGGCGACCCCGTTCGCCTCCAGCATCCGGCGCGTCGCCGCGATCCCGCCCGGGTCGCCTTCGTAGGCGGTGACCGTGCCCTCCGCGCCGACCCCGAGGGCCGCGACCGCGGTCGTGACGCCGCTCCCGGTGCCCACCACCGTCACGGCGTCGCCCGGGCGGAGATGGGCGCGCAGGGCCCGGACCAGCCCCTCCTCGAAATCGGGAATGTCCTGCGCCACCAGGGCGGCGGGGAGCCAGCGGTCGCCCCAGCGGCGGTAGCGGCCGGTCGGCAGCCCCGCGTAGAGGACCGGCTCCGCCCACGGCAGGTGACGGCGCAGGGCCCGGTCGTAGGCGACGGAGGCGGCCTTGGCGGCGAGGCCGGCGAGGCCGCGCTCCGCCCGCAGGAAGGCGGCCTTCTCCAGGATCTCGCGCATGGCCGCCGGCCGCCCCTCCCGCCCGTGTTGTGGCCGCGATAGAGCACCGACGTGGACGTGTAAACGCGGTCCTGCCTCAGCCCGGGCAGCGCTGGGGCGCGAGGGGTGGGGCCGGGCTGCGCGACAGGCGCACCGCGTCGGCGGCGTAGAGGGCGAGGGCGATCCAGGTGAACCCGAACACGGCCGCCCGGGCCGGGTCCAGGCTCTCGCCGAACACCGTCACGCTCAGCAGGAGGGTGCAGGTCGGCGAGAGGTACTGCATCAGCCCGAGCGTCGCCAGCTTCAGGCGCCGCGCCGCGGCCGCGAACCAGATCAGCGGCAGCGAGGTCGTGATGCCGGTCAGGAGCAGGAGCCCGGCCGTGCGCCCGTCGAGGGCCGGGAGGGCGGCGGACTCGGGCGCGGCACCGGCGAGGTAGGCCAAGGCCGCCGGCAGCAGCAGCACGGTCTCGGCGCCGAAGCCGAGGATCGGGTCGATCGGCACCAGCTTGCGGATCAGCGCGTAGAGGGCGAAGCTCGTGGCGAGCGCGAGGGCGAGCCAGGGCAGGGTTCCGGCGAGCGCCACCGCCGCGGCGACCCCGGCCGCCGCGAGCCCCACCGCCCAGGCCTGGAGCGGGCGCAGCCGCTCGCCCAGCACCGCGGCGCCGAGCGCCACGGCCACCAGCGGGTTGATGAAGTAGCCGAGGCTCGCCTCGACCATGTGCCCGTTCTGGACCGCCCAGAGATAGAGCGACCAGTTCACCGCGATCAGCAGCGCCGAGACGGCGAGCAGCGCGTGCCGCCGCGCGGGCACGAAGGGCGCGCGGCGCCCGCGCAGGACCACCAGCAGGAGGAGCACGAACAGGCTCGACCACAGGATGCGGTGGGCGAGGATCGTCCAGGGCGGCAGGCTGCCGAGGAGGCGAAAGTGCAGCGGGACCAGGAGGCCCCAGCACAGATAGGCGCCGAGCGCGTAGACGAGTCCCACCGCCTCCTCCCGAGACGTCCCCGCGGCCGTTCCCGGGAGACCCTGCCCTCTCTGCCCGAGCGGGGGGAGCGACGCCACGGGGCGCGGCGGGGGACCGGCATCCGCCCGGCGCATGACCGGTGCCGGTCCCGGGCCGCAGCCCTCACCGGAATCGCACGAGGCAATTCTGGTGAGTCCCTTGCCTTGTGAGTCTCTTGCCTGGTGGGTCTCTTGGTCCGCATCCTGTTTCGCCGCCGAGCCGGTGACCGGTTCGGCGCATGGCGCTCAGCGCCGATGCTGGCTCGACAGGCTGCTGTCGTTGCCCGAGACGGTGGTCATCGGCGCCTCGGCGCCGCTGGTGTTGTCGCCGCCGGTCGGCTGACCGCCCCGCGGCGCGCCGGTCTCGTCGAAGTCCCGGCGGTTCGCGGAATGGTCCTGGTACTGCTCGGTCTGCACGTTCTTGCTGTCGAGCCCGCGCTCGTGGCTGTGGCGGGACTTGTCGCGGTTGCTCAGCACCATGTTCTCCGGGAGGATCCCCTCCGGCAACTCGGTCATCGCGCCGGTCCCCGAGCCCTTGCCCTGCGTCCCGGGACCCATGTGGTGCTTGTCGGCCTTCGCCATCCTGCTCCTCCGGCTGCCGAGCGGGGCCAAATACCCCATCGGGGTACCTGAGATGAGCAGGCGGGGCGCGGCCGGCAAGCGTCGCGGGCGGAAATATCGCGCTGGAACCTTTCGGCCCCGCGCGCGATGCCGGCGCTCACCCCTTCTTGTCGCAGGGATACGCGTCCCGGAGGGCGAGGAGCGCCAGCACGCCCGCGCTCTCGCGCAGGGCGGGCGGGTGCGCCTTGCCGTAGGCGACCACCGCCCGGATCAGCTGCAGGAGCGTCCCCTCGGGCGGCAGGCAGGCCCCGAGCAGGGGCGGCGCGTCGGCGCGCTCGGCCACCACGGCGAGGTTCTGCACCGCGCTCATGAAGGCGAAGCAGCTCACCGTGTCGGGGTCCTGCCGGTAGTCGAGGGTGTCGCCGCGCTGCTTGGCGGTCCGCAGGAGGCTCTTGCACTGCGTCACGATCTGGTCGCCATCCGCCGCGGACGCGTCCGACGCCGCGAGGCACGCCGCGGTGGCCACGACCAGCATCCATCTCACCATGGGGGATCCCTGACACGAGGCGGTCGCGAGCGACCGCGGGCGCGCAGCCTAGCAAGCGGAGGCGGCGGGGACGCAACCCACGGTGTCGGATCCCACGGCCGCGTTGACGCACCGTGGCGCGCGGGCCGCACCCGGCAGGGGCGCGGCCGAGCGCGGGCGCGTCAGCGGGCCGGGTAGATCACCCGCATGGCGGTCTCCGCCCGCGCGTCGCTCTCGGACCGCATGGCGGTCTCGGTCCGCGCCTCCTCCGGCGCGGTCCACGGTTTCGGGGCGTGGCGGACGAGGCGGGCCATCAGCTTGCGGGCCTCGTCGGCCGGCAGCGCCCCGATCGGGGCCGTGCGGGCGAGCAACTCGCGGCGGGTCTGGTCGTTGACGACCCGCGAGCGGCGCACATCCTCGAACTCGCCCGGGCGGTGCGTGGCGGAGCCCGCCGCGCCCACGAAGACGCGCGGTCCCTCCGGCATGATGACGATGTCGCCGTGGCGCAGGGTCGGGTCGCGCAGGAGGGCGGCCCGGGCCTCGGAGGGATTGGTGATCCGCTCGGCCGGGACCAGGACCTTGAGGGCCCCGGCCTTGTCCTCGGCCGGGGCCTTGGGCAGGGCGGCGTAGCGGGCCCGGTGGCGCAGGGCGGCCCGGGCGTCGGCCCGGTTGCGCCCCGCGAGGCGCCGCCGCAGCCGGGTCGTCGGCTCGGCGAGGGGCTGCGGGATCGCCGCGGGGGCCGTGCTGCGAGCGGCGGCGCCGCCGAACAGGGCCCCGAACAGGCCGCCGAGCCCGTCCCCCTCGGTCGCCCGGCCCGCGCCGGCCGTCGAGATCAGCAGGCATCCCGAAACCAGGGCCAGGAACAGGCCGCGCCGGGGCGCGGCCGAGCGGGAACGATGCGACGGCATGGAGCCTCTCCCCGGGCACTATCGGAACGGCGAAGGTCTTGTGTCCTCCAACCTCGACTGTGCCCGAACAGTTCCGCTGCCGTCCGGAAAACTTGACGTTGTCTGATCGATCCCGCCGGGGGACAGTGCGGCGCCGGCGCCTCAGAGGCGGCTGAGCTGGACCTTGCTGACGCCGCTGATGCCGATCGCCCGCGCGGAGGCCTGCGACAGGTCGATGACGCGGCCGCCCACGTAGGGCCCGCGGTCGTTGATCCGCACCACGACCGAGCGGCCGTTGCTGGTGTTGGTGACCCGCACCCGGCTGCCGAAGGGCAGGCTGCGGTGGGCGGCCGTGAGCGCGTGGGTGTTGAAGCGCTCGCCGTTGGCGGTGCGCCGGCCCTGGAACCCGGGCCCGTACCACGAGGCACCCCCGGTCTGAGCCAGGGCAGGCGTGCTGGCTTGGAGCGTCGCGCTACCGCCGACGGACGCGGCAAGACAGATCAGCGCCAGCTTGGCCTTCGAAAACATTTCACATTCCCGTTTTGATATGCTGAGGCGGCGCAACATAGGGCTGATCTGGGCAGGAATGTGACTGCCGAATCGCGAAGTATTAACGGAGATCTATTAGTACCCGAACGGCCCGCGTTGCGGTGCAACATCTTGGGTTGACTGATTTCCCCGAGAGCCCGGCGGCCTGCGCCGGGCGGCCCCGGGCCGGCCCCGGGCGCCTCAGGGGGCGCGGTCGGCGGCCTGGAGCGCGATCCGCAGGAGGTCGGCGAGGCTGCGCGCGCCGAGCTTGTGGCGCATCTGCGAGCAGGCATTGGCCACGGTCTTGTAGCTGAGCGCGAGTTCGGCCGCGATCGCCCCGTGCGAGCGCCCGGCGCCGAGCAGGGCCAGGATCTGGCGCTCCCGCGCGGTGAGGCCGGCCAGGGGCTCGGGCCTCGGGCGGGCGCGCAGCAGCGCCACCTCGGCGGCGAGCGAGGGGTCGAGGTAGGGCTCGCCGGCGCGCACGCGCTCGAAGGCCTGGTGCAGCTCGGCCGAGGCCGTGTCCTTGAGGACGTAGCCCAGCGCCCCGCTGTCGAGGGCGCGGGCGACGATCACCGGGTCGTCGTGCATGGTGAAGACGAGGATCCGGGTCCCGGGCGCCACGGCCCGGATGCGCCGGATGAGGTCGAGCCCCTTGAGGGCGGCGCCGTGGAAGGTGAGGTCGGCCACGACGACGTCCGGCCGGTGGCGGTGGAAGCTGCGGTAGCCCGCCCGGATGCAGGTCGCCTCGTGGACCGCCTCGACGCCGGCATCCTCGAGGACGCGGCGGCAGCCCTGGAGCACGATGGGGTGGTCGTCGACGACGAGGACGTTCACGCTCCGCCTCCTCCCGGTCCGCCCTCGCGGGGCGATCGACCCTAGGGCACCGGCGCGGGCCGCGGAAGCCGGAGCCGCCGCGACCCGGTCCGGTCGGTGTTCCGGCCCGGCACTCGACTCACTTGCCGGACTGACTTGCCGGACTGACTTGCCGGATTCAGTTGCCGGATTCACTTGCCGGTGCGCACCCGCGTCCACAGCCGGGTGACGACCCGCTGGGTGCGGTCGTCGTAGGCGGTGTTGGTGAACAGGCGCCTGAAGGTCGCCTCGTCCGGGTAGACGCCCGGGTTCGACAGGATCTCGGGCTTCACCAGCGCCTTGGCGGCGAGGTTGCCGCTCGCGTAGGACACGAAATTGGTGTTGGCCGCCGCCACCTCGGGCCGGAGCATGAAGTCGATGAAGGCGTGCGCCTCGGCCGGATGGGCGGCGTCCTTCGGGATCGCGAAGGAATCGAACCACATCAGCGCCCCCTGCTGCGGGATGTAGTAGGCGATGTCGACGTCGTTCTTCGCCTCCTGGGCGCGCCTGCGGGCCTGCAGCACGTCGCCCGAATAGCCGACCGAGAGGCACACGTCGCCGTTGGCGAGCTGGTTGATGTACTCGGAGGAGTGGAACTTCTGCACCGCCCCGCGGATGCGGAAGAGCGCCTCGCCGGCCTGGTTGAGGTCGTCGACGCGCTTCGAGTCGGGCTTGAGGCCGAGCGCCGCCAGCACGTTGGGGAAGATGTCCTCGGGGGCGTCCAGCATGGTGACGCCGCAATCCTTGAGCTTGGCGATCAGCTCGGGCCGCAGGACGATGTCCCAGGTGTTGAGGGGCTGGTTCGGGCCGAGCCGCTCGCGCACCAGCGCGGTGTTCACGCCGATGCCGGTCGTGCCCCACATGTAGTCGACCGCGTAGGCGTTGCCCGGGTCGTAGACGGCGAGCCGCGCCGTCACCTCGGGCCACGCGTTCTTCAGGTTCGGCAGCTTGGCCTTGTCGAGGGGCTGGAACGCCCCGGCCCGGATCAGGCGCTGCAGGAAGGGCCCGGACGGCACCACGACGTCGTAGCCCGACTTGCCGGCGAGCAGCTTCGTCTCGAGGATCTCGTTCGTGTCGTAGGTGTCGTAGACCACCTTGATGCCGGTCTCGCGCGTGAAGGCGTCGAGCATCTTGGGGTCGATATAGTCCGACCAGTTGTAGATGTTGACGACCCGCTCCTCGGCGGCAGCGGCGGGCCAGGCGAGGGCGAGGCAGGCGGCCAACAGGCCGCCGAGGAGGGGGCGCGCCATTTCAGGCTCCCGCCGCGGCGATGACGGCGATCTCGACGCGGTATTGCGGCCCGGCGAGCTTCGCCTCGACGGTGGCCCGGGCCGGCGCCTGGCCGGCCGGGACCCAGGCGTCCCAGACCCGGTTCATGTCCGCGAAGGCGCCGATGTCGGCGAGGTAGATCGTGGCCGAGAGGATCCGCTCCTTGGCGGAGCCGGCCTGCGCCAGCAGCGCCTCGATCTGGGCGAGGATCGCGCGGGTCTGGGCGGCGACGTCGTCGCCCTCGGCCACTTGGCCGGCGAGGTAGACCGTGCCGTTATGCACGACCGCCTGGCTCATGCGCGCGCCGGTCTCGATCCGTTGGATGGTCATGCTGGCTTCCTGGGTGAGTGCCGAATTCGCCGCCGGAGCGGCGCTGCGCCTTGTGCCGCCCCGCGCGGCACCGCGTAAAGACCCGCGGGGCGCGCGGACAAGCTTACGGCCACGCAACCCCGGGGCGTTCCGCGCGTTGCTCGGGTAGTTTCAAGCGAGGCCGAAAGGCGCACCCTCCATGTCGATCCTCTGGACCATCATCATCGGCTTCGTCGCCGGCGTCATCGCGAAGTTCATCATGCCCGGCCCGAACGAGCCGAGCGGGTTCATCCTCACGACGATCCTGGGCATCGTGGGGGCCTTCGTGGCCACCTTTCTGGGGCAGGCCGTAGGCTGGTACGGGCCGAACCAGGGTGCCGGCCTGATCGCCTCGGTGGTCGGCGCCGTGATCGTCCTGGGGATCTGGGGCATGATCCAGAGCCGGCGCACCACGACCTACTGAGCCGCAGGCGGGCCCGGGCGGGAGGTCGCAGCCCTCCCGCCCGGCGCACGTCCCGGCTTGATGGCGCCGGCCCGGAAACGGTAGACTTCCGGCTGACCCGCGAAGGATGCCGGCCGTTGCGGCGCAGCCCCCTGATCCTCAACCTCGTCTTCCTGATCGGGGCGCTCGCCGCGTCCCTCGACGGGTGGTCGGGCCTGCCGGTCGGCGCGCCTCCCGGGCACGCCGCCGTGGCGCAGCGCTCGTACGGGGGCGGGACGCCCTGGGCCCTGCTCAGCGCGATCCTGGCCGACGACGACGAGCGGGGCCTGCCCGGATCGCATGGCTCCGGTGCCGCGGACCTTGCGCTCCCCGCCCAGATCCTTCCACCCCACGCCTGCGCCTGGGCGCGGCTTCCGGTCCGCCGGGACCCGCCGCATCGGCCGATCCTCCTCTCCGCTGCCTCGCCCCGCGGGCCGCCGCGGGTTTCGTGACCGCTCCCCACGCGAACGAAACCCCCTTGGCGGGCCTCCGCTCGATTGCGGACGGCCTGCGCGGAGCCCATCCCGATGTCCCTGTTCCATTCCTCCGCCGAGGCGCTGCCGCGGCGCGCCCGGCCCGTGTCCGATTCGACGCCCAGCCCGGCCGCCCGCATCTCCCGCGGCACCGACGCCGCCGGCCGCATTGGCTGGCTCGCCACCTCCGACCGCGCGGGCCGCGCGGTCACCCGCCACTTCGCGGACGAGACCTTCGGCGGCGAGGCGGCCGCGCGGGCGGAGGCCGAGCGCTTCGTCGCCGCTCCGGCCGCGACCGACCGCGAGGGTCTCGCCCTGATGCGGCGCCTGCGGCCGCGGCGGAATTGCCGCTCCGGCCTGCCCGGCGTGTCGCGCTTCGTCCGCAAGGCGAGCGGCACCGCCTTCTGGGTCGCCTACTGGGACGATGCGCAGGGCCGAAAGATCCAGCGCAAGTTCTCCGTCTCGGTCCACGGAGAGGAGGAGGCCCGCCGCCTCGCCATCGACGCGCGCCTCGCCGCGGTGCGCGACCACATCGACCGGTCGGTGGCCCTGCAGGTCGGGGGCGTCGCGCTCTCGCCGCATGCCTGACGCCCTATGCCTGACGCGCGAAGGGCGCCCCCTCCCGGGGGCGCCCTTCGTCCCACGCCGTGACCCCGGGACCGCTCGGCCCCGGAAAGCCCCGAGGAAGGTCAGGCGTGCTCGATGCGGTCCGGCGCCTGCTCCAGGAGCGCCTTGGCGGCGCAGTGGCCGGTGGCGCCGCGGATCGCCAGCATGGCGCCGCCGACCAGCACCGCGAGGCTCAGCCACTTGTTCGGGCGCGGCTGCGCCGCGGCCGCGGCGAGGCCGAGGCCGAGCACGACGGAGATCGCGCGCTCCTTCGTGCTGAGGTTGACGTCGCCGTGGAAGACGTCCGTGATCGCGTTCGACATGATGCGCTGGTTCCTCGCGTCCGTACTGTCGGGGGGTCGACAGGCGAACGCGGGAGAAGCGGCGCCGTTCCGTGCCCGCAGCCGCGCGCCCGCGGCGGCGCGCGAGGGGAGAGCCGTCATGAAAAAAGCGCGGCCCCTCGCGGGGCCGCGCCGGTCGGATCGGGCGCCCCGCGGGGCGCCCGCTTACGCGAGCCTACTCGCCCGCGCTCTGGCGCGCCTGCCGCTCGCGGTTGCGGTCGGCCTCGCGCTCGGCCTTCAGCTTCTCGGTCAGATCCTCGCCGGTCTGCTGGTCGACGACCTTCATCGACAGGCGGATCTTGCCGCGCTCGTCCTGGCCGAGGAACTTCACCTTGACCTTGTCGCCCTCCTTCACCACGTCGGTGACCTTGGCGACGCGCTGGGGCGCGAGTTCCGAGATGTGGACGAGGCCGTCCTTGGCGCCGAAGAAGTTGACGAAGGCGCCGAACTCCATCGTCTTCACCACCGTGCCGTCGTAGATCATGCCCGCCTCCGGCTCCGCCACGATCGAGCGGATCCAGTTGTAGGCCGCCTTGATGGCCTTGCCGTCGGACGAGGCGATCTTGACCACCCCGGTGTCCTGGATGTCGATCTTGGCGCCGGTCTTCTCCACGATCTCGCGGATGACCTTGCCGCCCGTGCCGATGACCTCGCGGATCTTGTCGGTCGGGATCTGCATGGTCTCGATCCGGGGCGCGTGCTCGCCGAGCTCCGGACGCGCGGCGGTCAGCGCCTTGGCCATCTCGCCGAGGATGTGGGCGCGGCCCTCCTTCGCCTGGTCGAGGGCGACCCGCATGATCTCCTCGGTGATGCCGGCGATCTTGATGTCCATCTGGAGGGAGGTGACGCCCTCCTCCGTGCCGGCCACCTTGAAGTCCATGTCGCCGAGGTGGTCCTCGTCGCCCAGGATGTCGGACAGCACCGCGTAGCGCTCGCC
Organism: Methylobacterium sp. WSM2598; assembly: GCF_000379105.1. Lineage (GTDB taxonomy): Bacteria > Pseudomonadota > Alphaproteobacteria > Rhizobiales > Beijerinckiaceae > Methylobacterium. Next base: position 46,880 of record NZ_KB900609.1, read on the forward strand.
CTCCAGGATCAGCCCCATGGCGATGCCCGCCACCGGGCGGCGCAGCGGCACGCCCGCATCCATCAGCGCCAGCGACGAGCCGCAGACCGTCGCCATCGAGGAGGAGCCGTTCGACTCGGTGATCTCCGACACGACGCGCAGCGTGTAGGGGAACTCGTGCGCCGGCGGCAGGAGCGGGTGGACGGCGCGCCAGGCGAGCTTGCCGTGGCCGATCTCGCGCCGGCCCGGCGAGCCCATGCGGCCGGTCTCGCCCACCGAATAGGGCGGGAAGTTGTAGTGGAGGAGGAACGTCTCCTTGTAGGTGCCTTCGAGCGCGTCGATGAACTGCTCGTCGTCGCCGGTGCCGAGCGTCGCCACCACCAGGGCCTGGGTCTCGCCGCGGGTGAACAGCGCCGAGCCGTGGGCGCGCGGCAGCACGCCGACCTCCGACAGGATCGGGCGCACGGTGCGCACGTCGCGGCCGTCGATGCGGGAGCCGGTGTCGAGGATGTTCCAGCGCACGACCTTGGCCTGGACCTCCTTGAAGGCGGCCTTGACCTTCTCGGGCTCGAACTTCGCCTCGCCGCCCTCGGGGACGAGCGCCGCCATCACCTTCGCCTTGACGGCGTCGACGGCGGCGTAGCGCTCCTGCTTGACGGTCTTCCGATAGGCCTCGCGCAGGTCGGCCTCGCCGATCTCGAGCACCGCCTTCTCGACCTCGGTGAGGTCGGTCGGCTGGAAGTCGCGCGGCTCCTTGGCGGCCTTCTCGGCGAGGCGGATGATCGCCTCGATCACCGGCTGGAAGTGCTTGTGGCCGAACATCACGGCCCCGAGCATCACGTCCTCGGGCAGTTCCTTGGCCTCGGACTCGACCATCAGCACGGCGGCGTCGGTGCCGGCCACGACCAGGTCGAGGCTCGACTCCTCCATCTCCTGGACGGTCGGGTTGAGCTTGTACTGGCCGCCCAGGTAGCCGACGCGCGCGGCGCCGATCGGGCCCATGAAGGGCACGCCCGAGAGGGTCAGCGCCGCGGAGGCGGCCACCATCGAGACGATGTCGGGATCGTTCTCGAGGTCGTGCGACAGCACCGTGACCACGACCTGGGTGTCGTTGCGCCAGCCCTCGACGAAGAGGGGGCGGATCGGGCGGTCGATCAGGCGGGAGACCAGCGTCTCCTTCTCGGAGGGCCGGCCCTCGCGCTTGAAGTAGCCGCCCGGGATGCGACCCGCCGCGTAGGCGCGCTCCTGGTAGTTCACCGTGAGCGGCAGGAAGTCGATGCCGGGCTTGGGCTCCTTCATCGACACGACGGTGGCGAGCACGGTGGTCTCACCGTAGCTCGCGACCACGGCCCCGTCGGCCTGGCGGGCGACCTTGCCCGTCTCCAGGACCAGCTTGCGTCCACCCCAGAGCAGTTCTTCGCGTTGTGTATCGAACATTTCGTCATGCCTTCATGCGGTCGTCCGGGGCGGGGCGGCGCCAGTGCAAGACGGCGAGAGGCTCTGCGGGGCCTGTCGACCCCGGGCGGGGTCGCTGCCGACCCCGGCGCGCCGGCGGCGGCCGGCAGAGCCCCTGGCGATCCTGCCCTGGCGATCACGCCTCAGGATCCCGGAGGGCGAGCGGCCGGACCCATTCCGGCCCACTCAGGGCGCGCCGCCGGCCTCGGAGGCCGGGGCGGCCGCGCTCGGCGGGTCCGCGAACCCCCAAGCGAAAACGCGGCCCGGGGATCCGGGCCGCGTCGCGAGCGCCTCAGCGGCGGATGCCGAGGCGCTCGATCAGGGTGCGGTAGCGCCCCTCGTCCTTGCGCTTCAGGTAGTCGAGGAGCGACCGGCGCTGCGAGACCAGCTTGAGCAGGCCGCGGCGCGAGTGGTTGTCCTTGGTGTGGGTCTTGAAGTGCCCGGTCAGGTTGGCGATCCGCTCGGTGAGGATCGCGACCTGCACTTCGGGCGAGCCGGTGTCGGTCCCGCCGCGGGCGTAATCCTTGATGAGCGCGGTCTTGCGCTCTGCCGTGATCGACATCGCGTGTCCTTCTGGTCAGGGTTCAGGATGGGCGCGGCCCTCGACAGCCGCTCCCGCTTCGGATTCGGCCGGGCCGGGATGTCGTCCAGCGCGGTCGTCCAAAGCCGAAAGCCCCGCCATACACTGGCGGGGGCTTCCTCCTATACACGATCCGGGGCGCCGCGCCACTCTCCCGTCGCGTGCGGCACGCGCGGTTTCGTCACGGCGCGGCCGGCCGCAGCCGCAGCGCGAAGCAGAGCAAAGCCGCGATCACCGGTCCGGCCGCCAACGCGAGGAGTGCGGGCGTGAAGCTCTGGGTGGCGTCCCTGATCCAGCCGACCAGGTAGGGGCCGGCGAAGCCCCCGACCTGCGCGAAGCCGTTGATCATCGCGAGGCCCCCCGCCGCCGCCGCCCCGGTGAGGAACTGCGTCGGCAGGGTCCAGAACACGCCGAGCACGGCCCAGACCCCGAAGGCCGCGACGCAGAGCAGCAGCAGGCCCGCCAGCGGGCTCGGGGCGAGCGCGCTCAGGCCCAGGAAGACGCCGCCGCACAGGGCCGCGAGGGCGGTGTGGAGCCTGCGCTCGCCGGTGCGGTCGGAACTGCGCGCGACCACGACGAGGCCGACCGCCGCGACCGCGAAGGGCAGGGCCGTGACGAGCCCGGTCTGGAAATCGGACAGGCCGCCGATGCTGCGCACGATCTGGGGCAGCCACAGCACCACCCCGTACACCGCGACCGCGTTGAACAGGTAGATCAGCGTCAGGACCCAGACCCGCGGGTCGCGGAAGATCGCCGCGAATTCGTGCGAGCCCGTCCGCGCCACGTCCCGGTTCTCGCGCGCGAGGGTGGCGATCAGCCACGCGCGCTCCTCCGCGTCGAGCCAGCGCCCGTCCTGCGGGCGGTCGACGAGGTAGAGGTAGGTGACGATCCCGAGCAGGATCGCGGGCGCGCCCTCGAGGATGAACAGCCACTGCCAGGCCGCGAGCCCGAACCAGGTCGGGTTGGCGGAGAGGATCCAGCCCGAGAGCGGCGCGCCGATCACGCTGGAGAGCACGGTCGCCGTCATGAACCCGGCCGTCGCCTTGGCCCGGTCGCGGGCCGGGAACCAGTAGGTGAGGTAGAGCAGCACGCCCGGCACGAAGCCCGCCTCGGCCAGGCCGAGCAGGAACCGCATCAGGTAGAAGCTCGTCTCGCCCTGGATCGCCGCCATCCCGCAGGAGACGAGCCCCCAACTCACCATGATCCGGGCGATCCAGCGCCGCGGCCCGACCCGGTGCATGATCATGTTGCTCGGGATCTCGAAGGCGATGTAGCCGAGGAAGAAGATGCCGGCGCCGAGCCCGTAGACCGTGGACGAGAAGCCGAGATCCCGGTTCATGTGGAGCGCCGCGAAGCCGACGTTCACCCGGTCGAGATAGTTGATGATGAAGAGGACGAAGCAGTAGAGGACGATGCGCGTGCGCAGCTTGCCGAGCACGCGCCGGCGGATCGGGTCGTCCGCGCCGGCATCGCCGGCGCCCGCCAGGCTGAGATGGGCCGCACTCATGGGGCGCTCCTGAACGGATCCGGCCGGGCCCGGCCCTCCGCCGGACGCGCGGCCGGCCGCGCGCGCCGCTCGGAGCGCGGCGCGGGCGGGCGGAACCGGGAGGGCGCGGGGCACCGCGCCCCGCACCCTGCGATGTCGTGGGATGGCCGGCGGGTCGCGGCGCCGGATCAGTAGGTGGCGCGGCCGCCCGAGACGTCGAAGACGCCGCCGGTCGAGAAGGAGGCCTCCTCGCTCGCCAGCCAGCAGATCAGCGCGGCCACCTCCTCGATCGTGCCGAAGCGGCCGATCGGGATCTTCGAGAGCATGAAGTCGATGTGCTCCTGCGTCATCTGGTCGAAGATGGCGGTGCGCACCGCCGCCGGGGTGACGCAGTTCACCCGGATGTCGGTCCTGGCGAGCTCCTTGCCGAGCGACTTCGTCAGGCCGATCACCGCCGCCTTGGAGGCGCTGTAGGCCGAGGCGTTCGGGTTGCCCTCCTTGCCGGCGATCGAGGCGACGTTGACGATCCGGCCGTAGCCCGTCCGCTCCAGCACCGGCACCGCGGCCCGGTTGCAGTAGAACAGGCCGTGGACGTTCACGTCGAAGACCCGCCGCCACGCCTCGACGGGGTAGTCGCGCACCGGGCCGTTGGGGCCGGTGATGCCCGCGCTGCAGACCAGCACGTCGAGCCCGCCCAGGGCCGCCACGCTCGCCTGCATGGCGGCCTCGACGCGGGCCGGGTCCGCGATGTCGAGGGCCTGCACGTCGGCGGCCCCGGCCTCGGTCCGGGCGCGCCCGAGGGCCTCCGCGTTCACGTCCCACAGGCTGACCGCCGCGCCCTCGGCGGCGAGCCGCGCGGCGACGCAGAGCCCGATGCCGGAGGCGCCGCCGGTGACGATGGCGCGCCGGCCCTGGAATCGATCGGACGGCGTCATCGCCTCAGCCCTCCTGCCGGCGCCACGCCACCACGTCCTGGCGCTGGGTCCCGAGCTTCTCGATGCCGAGCGTCATCACGTCGCCGGGCTTCAGGAAGACCGGCTCCGGCTTGATGCCCATGCCGACGCCCGGGGGCGTGCCGGTGGTGATGATGTCGCCCGGCATCAGCGTGAGGAAGCGGCTGACGTAGGAGACGATCTCCGCGCAGGGGAAGATCATCGTCCGGGTGTTGCCGGTCTGCATGCGCCGGCCGTTGAGATCGAGCCACATGTCGAGGCTCTGCGGGTCGCCGACCTCGTCCGCGGTGACGAGCCAGGGCCCGACCGGCCCGAACGTGTCGCAGCCCTTGCCCTTGTCCCAGGTACCGCCGCGCTCGATCTGGTACTCGCGCTCGCTGACGTCGTTCACCACGCAGTAGCCGGCGACGTAGTCGAGCGCCTCCGCCTGCTCGACGTAGGCGGCGCGGCGACCGATCACGATCCCGAGCTCGACCTCCCAGTCGCTCTTCACCGAGTCGCGCGGCAGCATCACCGGGTCGTTGGGACCGGAGAGCGAGCTGATCGCCTTGGTGAACACCACCGGCTCCTTGGGGATCGGCAGGTTCGATTCGGCCGCGTGGTCCGCGTAGTTCAGGCCGATGGCGATGAACTTGCCGACCCCGGCGAGCGGCACGCCGAGCCGCGGCGAGCCCTCGACGCGGGGCAGGCCGGCCGGGTCGAGCTTGGCGAGCGCCGCGAGGCCGGCGGGCGAGAGCGTGTCGGGACCGATCTCGGCGACGTGTCCCGACAGGTCGCGCAGGCGGCCCTCCGCATCGAGGAGGCCGGGCTTCTCCTGGCCCGCGGGGCCGTAACGCAAGAGCTTCATGGCGCGGTGATCCTGACTGGTGGCGCGGGAGCCCGCCCGGCGCCAGGAGGGGCTGGCGGAACCCGCCGGCCTGCGACATCACGGTCGCGATCTCCTCCCGATGCCCGGTGGCGGGCGGTACAAAATCCCATATATTGGGATTCAGTTTCTTTATGTGGGATCATACGCGGATGACCGGGAAGGCGTCAACGCCGGGCCGCGGGCCGGCGCCGGGAAGTCAGACGCTGCTTCGCGGCCTCGACGTCCTGGAGGCGGTGGCGGCGGGGGCCACGGATCTGGCGGCCCTGTCGGCGGCGCTCGGCACGACCCGCAGCACCACCCATCGCCTCGCCGCGAGCCTGGTCGAGCGGCGCTACCTCAATTTCGTGCCGCGCGAGGGCTACAGCCTCGGGCCGAAGCTGCTGGAGCTCGGGTTCCGGGCGCAGCAATCGGTGGCGCTGACGCGGGTGGCGCGGCCCCATCTCGAGCGGCTCTCCGCCATCTGCGAGGACACGATCCATCTCGGCGTGCTCGACGGCAGCTTCGCGCTCTACCTCGACAAGATCCCCGGGCGGCGGCGGATCGAGATCAGTTCGCGGGTGGGCGAGCGCCAGCCGGTCTGGTCGACGGGGCTCGGCAAGGCGCTGATCCTCGACCTCGACGAGGCCGGCTGGCGCGGCTTCTTCGCGGTGGGGGAGGCGCGCGGGGCGCGGCGCGACCGCGACCTCGCGGCCTGGCTCGCCCGCATGCGCGCCTACGCGGCGGACGGGATCGCCTTCGACGAGGAGGAGAACGAGCCGGAGGTGCGCTGCGTCGCCGCCCCGATCCGCGCCGCGAGCGGGGCGATCGTGGCGGCGCTGAGCGTGTCGAGCACGATGCAGTACCTCGACGACGCGCGGGTGCCGCCGCTCGCCGCCGCCGTGCGGGAGGCGGCGGACGCGATCAGCCGGGCGCTGGGCTGGGACGGCGGGCGGCCGCGGACGGGAGGACTGGACCGCGCGTCTTCTACGAAATCCGACTGATTGCTTCGCCATCTCCCATTTCGGCAATGCGGATCTCGACGTCGCTCAGGCGCCGCGCGGGCTCGTGATCCGGGATCCGCTGCGATCAAGCGGCTCCCGGATCACAGGTCGAGTTCCACGGTCACCGGCACGTGGTCGGACGGCCGCTCCCAGGCGCGCGCGTGCCGCGCCACCGTCACGGCCTTCACGCTGCCGGCCAGATCGGCCGTCACCCAGATGTGGTCGAGGCGCCGTCCCTTGTCGGCGGCGGCCCAGTCCGGGGAGCGGTAGCTCCACCACGTGTAGATCTTCTCCGGCTCCGGCCGCAGATGGCGCATCGTGTCGACCCATCCGGCCTCGCCCCGCAGCGTCTCCAGCCGCTCGGTCTCCACCGGCGTGTGGCTCACCACGTCGAGCAGCTGCCGGTGCGACCAGACGTCGTGTTCGAGGGGCGCCACGTTGAGGTCCCCGACCAGGATCGCCGGGCCGGTCGGGCGCTTCCCGCCCCAGGCCCGCAGCTCGTCCATGAAGGCGAGCTTGTGGGCGAACTTGTCGTTGAGCGCGGCGTCCGGCACGTCGCCGCCGGCCGGGACGTAGAAGTCGTGCAGCACGATCCCCGCCGCCTCGCCCGCCTCCGGCCCCAGCACCGCCGAGATGTGGCGCGCGTCCGGCCGGTCGCAGAAGCTCATCACCTCCTGCGACAGGAGCGGCAGCCGCGACAGGATCGCGACGCCGTTGTAGCCCTTCTGCCCGGCGAACACGACGTGCGGGTAGCCGAAGCCCTGCAGCTCCTTCAGCGGGAAGCGGTCGTTCGGGCACTTCGTTTCCTGCAGGCACAGCACGTCGGGCCGCGCCTCGTCCAGGAAGCGCCGCACGAGGTCGATGCGCAGGCGCACCGAATTGATGTTCCAGGTCGAGACGGTGAGGCGCACCGGATCAGCTCTTCGGGTGGGGGCTCAGCGCTGCTGCGTCTGCCGCATGCGCTGCTCCAGCTCCTTGTCCTCGGGCCGGCCGTAATTGATCACGAACATCATGCCGTCGATCGGCCGGCCGCGCTGCAGGTTCGAGAGCAGCACGGTGGTCTGGTAGCCCTGCGGGTCGGTGATCCGCCACTGGCTCAGGCTCTTCATCGCCTCGTCGAACACGAGGACGATGCGGGAGGTGCCGCCCAGCGTCGAGCGGTCCTCCAGGCTGATGCGCACGCCGCCGGGCTCCGTCGAGACATCCGTGACCGAGAGGTCGCGGGCGAGGTCGATCCTGTCCCGCAGCAGGAATTTCAGCGGCGTCTGCGAGATGAAGTAGAGGTCCTGGGTCGCGAGCTTGCGGTCGCGCACCGCCACCGAGGTGCCGTCCGCCACCACTTCGAGCGGCGAGGGCTGGTCGTAGTCGAAGCGCAGGCGGCCGGGCTTGGCGAGGTAGAGCTTGCCGCCGATCTTGCGGCCGTCCGCCGCGATCTGCACGAAGTTGCCGGTCAGCGTCGAGACGCTGTTGAAGTAGCCGTTGGCCCGCTCGACCACCGCGGCGGGGTTGCTGAGGTCGACGGCGGCCGGCGTGGTCACGGCGGCGACCTGCTGCGGCGGCGCGGCCGGGGCCGGCGCGGCCGCGGGGACCGCCACCGTCTCGCCGGCCTCGACGGGCGCCTTCGCGCCCCCGAGCGCCGTGGGGCGCCGCGGCGGCAGCGGCGCGCGCGACAGCGTCGGTGCGCCGCCCGCGGCACCTGGCGCGCCGCCCGGAGCGGCCTGGGCCGGATCGGGCTGCGCCTGCGGGCCCTGGTCACGCTTGGTCCCAAACAGGCTGTCGAGGAAGGACGTCACCTGCGCCTGGGCAGGCGCCGCGCCGGCGAGGCAGAGGAGCGCCGCGAGGAGGGCGAGCGGGCCGGAGCGGGGGCGGCCGGTCATCGGCAGGTGTCTCCCTGAGGGCGGGGGGCGGCGCGCAGGCCGGTGGGGCGGCGCGGCCGAGGCCCCGCCGTTAGAGACGGACCCTGTGGCGAATATGGGACGCCGGGCCGCCGTTGCGGGTGGCGCCTCATGCCTCCTCCGCCTGAGCCTGGGCCTCGACCAGGATCTCGCGCTTGCCGGCGTGGTTGGCGGGGCCGACGATGCCCTCCTTCTCCATCCGCTCCATCAGCGAGGCCGCCCGGTTGTAGCCGATCTGCAGCCGACGCTGGATGTAGCTCGTCGACGCCTTCTTGTCCCGCAGCACCACCGCCACCGCCTGCTCGTAGAGGTCGGCCCCCGGATCGGCGAAGCTGCCCTGGTCGAACACCGCGGTCTCGGCCGCGGCGGCCTCGGCCGCCTCCTCCTCGTCCGCCGTGACGGCGTCGAGGTAGGCGGGGCGGCCCTGGCGCTTGAGGTGGGCGACCACCGCCTCGACCTCGTCGTCCGACACGAACGGGCCGTGCACCCGCGTCGTGCGCCCGCCCCCGGCCATGAACAGCATGTCGCCCTGGCCCAGCAGCTGCTCGGCCCCCATCTCGCCCAGGATCGTGCGCGAGTCGATCTTGCTCGTCACCTGGAAGCTGATCCGCGTCGGGAAGTTCGCCTTGATCGTCCCCGTGATCACGTCCACCGACGGGCGCTGCGTGGCCATGATCAGGTGGATCCCCGCCGCCCGCGCCATCTGGGCCAGCCGCTGGATCGCCCCCTCGATGTCCTTGCCGGCCACCATCATCAGGTCGGCCATCTCGTCCACGATCACCACGATGTAGGGAAGCGCCCCGAGGTCCATCACCTCGTCCTCGTACACCGCCTCCCCGGTCTCCCGGTCGAAGCCGGTCTGCACCGTCCGGGTGATCACCTCGCCCCGCTCGCGCGCCTCCGCCACCCGCGCGTTGAACCCGTCGATGTTGCGCACGCCCAGGCGCGCCATCTTCTTGTAGCGCTCCTCCATCTCGCGCACCGCCCATTTCAGGGCGATCACCGCCTTCTTGGGATCGGTCACCACGGGCGAGAGCAGGTGGGGGATGCCGTCGTAGACGGAGAGTTCGAGCATCTTGGGATCGACCATGATCAGGCGGCACTCCTCGGGCTTCATGCGGTAGAGGAGGGAGAGGATCATGGTGTTGATGGCCACCGACTTGCCCGAGCCGGTGGTGCCGGCGACGAGCAGGTGGGGCATGCGGGCGAGGTCGGCGATGATCGCCTCGCCGCCGATGTTCTTGCCCAGGCAGAGGGCGAGCTTCTGCTTGGTCTCGGCGAAGGCGGGGCTGCTGAGGATCTCGCGCAGGTAGACGGTCTCGCGCTTGGCGTTGGGGAGCTCGATGCCGATGGCGTTGCGGCCCTGGACGACGGCGACGCGGGCGGAGATCGCCGACATCGAGCGGGCGATGTCGTCGGCGAGCGAGATCACCCGCGACGACTTGGTGCCCGGCGCCGGCTCCATCTCGTAGAGGGTGACGACGGGGCCGGGCCGCACGGCCAGGATCTCGCCGCGCACCCCGAAATCGTGGATCACCTGCTGCAACTGCACGGCGTTGGCCTGGAGCACGTCCGCGTCGAGGCTGCTCCCGTCGGAGGCCCGCGCCTCGGCCAGGAGCGCCAGGGACGGGAACTCGTAGGGCGCGTCCGGCTCGGCCGCGACGAGCCGCTTGGGCGGCGGCGGCAGCGGTACCAGGGCCAGGATGTCGTCCTCGTCCTCCGGATCCTCCGCGTCGAGGCCGAGATCCGAATCCAGGCCCTCGTTGCCGATCACCACGCTCGGCGCCTCGGCCGCGCACGGGCGTCCGGGCACGATCGGCTCCACCGGGCCGGCGGGGACGAGGGTGAGGGCGAGGGGCGCGAGGGGCGGCGCCTCCTCGGGCGCGGCCGCGACCGCGGCCGCCGGGTCGAACGCCGAGGCCGCCGGGGCGGGCGCCTCGGCCGCGGTCGCGGCCTCGGGCGTCGCTGCCTGGCTCTCGGCAGGGGGGAGGGCGACGGGCTCCGCGACCGCGGCGATCTGCGGCGCGGGCAGGATCTCGGCCGCGGCCGGCTCCTCCGCGGCCGGGACGATCGCGGGCGCCGGGACCGGCACGAGTGCGGCCGGCGCCGGAATCTCCGCCGCGGGCGCGGCCGGGGCCGGCGCGACGGCGGCCGGGACCGGCTCCGTCGGGGCTGGATCGGCGAGGTCCGGGGCGATCCCGGCGGCCGGCGCGGCCCCGGCCGGCTCCGGCGCGGGCGCCGCCAGAGGCTCCGCGACGGCGGCACTCGTCGCCTCGGGAGAGGCTTCGGTCGCCGCGAGGTCGGCGGCGTCCGGCTCCGGGCGGTTGTCCTGCACCTCCGCCACCCCGAGGGGCATGGACCAGTCGTGGCGCAGCAGCCCGTCCAGGGAATAGAGCGGCCGCCGCGGCAGCGCGCGCAGGTAGGAGATGTCGAGGGGGAACGTGATTCGCCCGAGCGGTTCCGGGGCCGCCCCTTCGGCCTGGATCGGCTCCTCGGCCTGGATCGACTCCTCGGGCGGGGCCTGCTCCTCGGGCGGGGCTTGCTCCTCGGCCCGCGCGGGCTCGTGAGCGGGGGCGGTCTCCTCCTGCGCCGCCGTGACCGGAGCCGGCTCCTCGGCGGGCGCCCCGGTCGGGACGGCCGGCGGCGCGACGCAAGCCGGATCGGTCGCCGCGAGGGCGGCCGCCTCGGGCTCGGCGGGAGACTCGGGGGCGGGCCGCGCCTCCTCGGGCGCGGTCGCGGCTTCCGGTGCGGCCTCCGCCGGCGCGGCGGGCTCGGCGGCCAGCTCGTCCGGCGCGGAATCGCACGGCGCCGATTCGTCCGGCGTTAAGGCGGGCGGCGACGGGGGCGGGGTCTCGTCGGGGGCGTGGCGCAGCAGGTGGTCCGGCGTCCGGGTGAACTTCACCCCGGGCGGCAGGACGTAGGGCTGGCGCCAGCGCGGGACCGGCGGCACCGACGCGGCCTCGGCGGCGAGGCGCTCCGCCTCGGCGGCGGCCTCCGCGGCGGCGCGCGCCGCCTCGCGCGCGGCCGCGTCGCGCTCCTCGGCGGCGAGGCGCTCGGCCTCGCGCGCCCGCGCCTCCTCCTCGCGCTTGCGGCGGCGCGCCTGCAGCACGTGGTCGGGCGTGCGGGTGAAGCGCAGGACCGGCGCCTCGGCGGGCTGCTCGGATTGCGGGGCCGGGCTCGCGGGCCGCGCCTCCTCGCCGCGCCGCGCGGCCTCGGCCTGTCGGCGCACCCGCGTCAGCACGGTCCGGGCCGGACCGGCGGGCGGGATCGCGAGCCAGGCATCCTCCATGTCGGGGCCCGGCCCGGCGTGCCGCGGCAGGTCGACAGGCCGCGGCGGGGGGGCCGGCGGGGGCGGCGCGGCCATGACGGGGGGCGCCGGTGCCGGGACGAAGGCGGCCGGCGCGGGGAGATGGTCGAGGGGCGCCGCAGGACGCGGCGGGGGCGGGGCCTCGGCGACCTCCTGCCGCGGCGCGACGGCGGGCGGGGTCGCGACCGGCGGCGCCTCGGCCGGCGCGGGCGCCGCCGCGCGCACGAGGTCGGGCGACCACGAGGGCGGCGCTTGGCGCGGGGCGGGCTCCGTCATCCAGCTCGGCGTCGCGCGCGGGCTCAGCGCCGCGGGTTTGGGCGGCGGCGGCAGGGCGAGGCGCTGCGGCGCCGCCGGCACCAGGAGGCGCCGGGCGATCAGCGCCCTCAGGCGGATCAGGGTCTCGGCGACCGCCGCGAGCGAGAACCCGCGGCGGGCAACCGGAGCGGGCGCGCCGCGCATCGACTGCAGCGGGCGAGCGGATGGTTCGAGGTAGGGGGGCCGTCCCGAAGATCTCATGATGCTGGCTGGTTGGAGGCGGGCCGCGCCGCCCGCGGCCGCTGCTCTCCACCAGTTAGGCGGGGTATCGTTAACACCCGATTAGGCAGCCGGGCGGGACCTGTCCCGCGCCGCCTCCCACCATGACGCAGGGCGGGATCGCCGGTCCGGTCGTCCGACCCGTGCGCCGGTCCACGTTCATGATATGTTGTTGACGCCAGGGAAGATGAACGACTCGCGTGGCCGCGGGATCGCAGCGGGAAGGACGCATCGATGCGCGCCGTGGCCGTGCTGTGGGGAGCGTTCTTCCTCATCAATTTCAACGCCGCGATCACCGCCGCCTCGGTCGCCCTGATGAGCGCCATGTCGCTCGGCGTGCGGCTCGCCGGCACCGTGGCCTGGCAGCTGCCCCTCGTTCCGACCGCGCTCCTCGCGAGCGGCTTCTGTCTTGCGGCGGCGCGTCTTCCTCCGACGCCGCGCGAGGGGCGCGCCGCGAGCCGGGTCACGCTCGCGACCGACCGCGAACGCGTCCTGTCCCTCGCGAGCGGCACGGGCCCGCTGCTCATGGCCTATGTCGCACGCAGCACAGGCACCTTCGCGTTCATCGGCCTCTATCCGACCTGGATCCTCCGAGACGACCTGCCGGACCGGGGGCCGGCGGTGATCGGGGCGATGCTGTTCGTGGGCGAGGTCGGAGGCTTCGCGGGCGCGATGGTCTCCGGCTGGGTCGCCAAGCGCGTCGCGAGGCCGCTCGGCCTCTGCACCGGCGTCGTTCTCGCGACCGCGCTCATCGTCGCCTCCGTCCCCTTCGGCCAGGGCAATCTGCCCTTCCAGACGCTGGCCTACGCGGCCTACGCGTTCGGCCGGGACATGATCACGGCGCTGCTGCTCCAGGGGGCGATGGCCGTCGTGCCGGCGGCGGAGCGCGGCAGGCTCGGCGCGATCCTGAACGCCACCTTTCAGCTCGGCGGCGCGGTCGGCGCGCTCGCCGGCGCCGCCCTCTACGCCGCCGATCCCGGTTTCCTGGCCAACGCGGCCGCCTCCGCCGCCCTGTTCGTCGGGATGGGCGGCCTGCTCCGGCGCGCCGATGCGCGTCGTCCCGCGGCCTGATCACGGGAGACGCTGGCACCGCGCCCGGTCTCGCCGCATTAACGAAGCGTCGTCATCGCCGGAGGTTCATCCTCGATGTTCCGCTCCCTCTACCAGCACGGCTTCGTCCGGGTCGCGGCCTGCGTCGGGCAGAGCCACATCGCGGAGCCCGCCGCCAACGCGGACGAGATCCTGGCGCTGGCGCGGCGCTGCCACGACCAGGGCGTCGCGCTGGCGGTGTTTCCGGAACTCTGCCTCTCCGCCTACGCGATCGAGGACCTGCTCCTGCAGGACACCCTGCTCGACGCGGTCGAGGCGGCCCTCGCCGACCTCGCGGCGCGGACCCGGGACCTGCTGCCGCTCCTCGTGGTCGGCGCCCCGCTGCGACACCGCAACCGGGTCTACAATGCGGCGGTGTTCGTGCATCGCGGGCGCGTGCTCGGGGTGGTGCCGAAGAGCTACCTGCCGAACTACCGGGAATTCTACGAGAAGCGCCACTTCGCCCCCGGCGCCGGGATCGCCGGGGCGGCGATCCGGCTCGGCGGCGAGGAGGTGCCGTTCGGCACCGACCTGCTGTTCGGCGCGGAGGATCTGCCGGGCCTCGTCATCGGCGTCGACGTCTGCGAGGACATGTGGATCCCGGTCCCGCCCGGGGCGCTGGCGGCGCTCGCGGGGGCGAGCGTGCTCGTGAACCTGTCCGGGAGCCCGATCACCATCGGGCGGGCCGAGAGCCGCAAGCTCCTGTGCCAGTCGGCCTCCGCCCGCTGCCTCGCGGCCTACGTCTACGCGGCGGCCGGCCCGGGCGAATCGACCACCGACCTCGCCTGGGACGGCCAGACCGTGATCTACGAGGACGGCACGCTGATCGCCGAGGGCGAGCGCTTCCCGGCCGGCCCCCTCGTCACCCTGGCCGACATCGACCTCGACCGCCTGCGCCAGGAGCGGGCGCAGATGGGCAGCTTCGACGACAATGCCCGCGCGGTGCTGGGCGAGCGGCCCTGGCGGCGCGTCCCCTTCACGGTCTCGCCGCCCTCGGCGGATCTCGGCCTCGCCCGCACGGTCGAGCGCTTCCCCTTCGTGCCGGCCGATCCCGCCCGCCTCGCGCAGGATTGCTACGAGGGCTACAACATCCAGGTCGCGGGCCTCGCCCAGCGCCTGCGCGCCATCCGCACCGAGAAGGTGGTGATCGGCATCTCCGGCGGCCTCGATTCGACCCACGCCCTCATCGTGGCCGCCAAGGCCTTCGACCGGCTGGGGCTTCCGCGCACCAACATCCTGACCTACACGATGCCGGGCTTCGCCACCTCGGCGGAGACGAAGGGCAATGCCCACCGGCTGATGGCGGCCCTCGGCACGGCGGCGGTCGAGCTCGACATCCGCCCGGCGGCCCGCCAGATGCTCGCCGACATGGGCCACCCGTTCGGGCGCGGCGAGCCGGTCTACGACGTGACCTTCGAGAACGTGCAGGCGGGCCTGCGCACCGACTTCCTGTTCCGCCTCGCCAACCAGAACGACGCGATCGTGGTCGGCACCGGGGACCTGTCGGAGCTGGCCCTCGGCTGGTGCACCTACGGCGTCGGCGACCAGATGTCCCATTACGGGGTCAATGCCGGGGTGCCCAAGACCCTGATCCAGCACCTGATCCGCTGGGTGGTCGCCTCCGGCCAGTTCGACGCGGAGGTGAACCGCACCCTGGAGGCGATCCTCGCCACCGAGATCTCGCCCGAACTCGTGCCCGTGAAGGAGGGCGAGAAGCTCCAGAGCACCGAGGCCAAGATCGGCCCCTACGCGCTGCAGGATTTCACCCTGTTCTACACGCTGCGCTACGGGTTCCGGCCCTCCAAGGTCGCCTTCCTGGCGGCCCGCGCCTGGGAGGACCCCGCGCGCGGCCCCTGGCCGCCCGGCTTCCCCGAGGCGAGCCGGGGCGCCTACGCCCTGCCGGAGATCCGCGCCTGGATGAAGGTGTTCCTGCAGCGCTTCTTCGGCTTCAGCCAGTTCAAGCGCTCGGCCCTGCCGAACGGCCCGAAGGTGGCGGCGGGCGGCTCCCTCTCGCCCCGCGGCGATTGGCGCGCGCCCTCGGACGGCAACGCGCGCGCCTGGCTGGAGGAGCTGGAGCGGAACGTCCCCGAGGCGTAGGGCGCGGTCTCCCGCGAGGGGCGCGGCCCCTCGCGGCCTCTGCACCGCGGATCAGTGGTTGTCCCGCGGCGGCCCCATGGTCTGGGCGACCTTCTGGAACGCGTCCGACCCGCGCAGGATCATGCCCTCGGAGAGCTGCTCGACCATCGCCCGCTGGATCGCCTGCCAGGGCGTCTGGCTCGCCGGGAACGGGTAGCCGCCCCGCGCCGCCAGGTCCTCGCGCCGCCGCGCCAGCTCCTCGTCGGGCAGCAGGATGTCCGCCCGCCGCGTGTTGAGGTCGATGCGGACGCGGTCGCCGTTCTGCAGCAGCGCCAGCCCGCCGCCCGCCGCCGCTTCCGGGGAGGCGTTGAGGATCGAGGGCGTGCCCGAGGTGCCCGACTGGCGCCCGTCGCCGATGCAGGGCAGCGAGAGCACGCCGCGCCGGATCAGCGCCCCCGGCGGCTGCATGTTCACGACCTCGGCCGCGCCCGGATAGCCGATCGGGCCCGCCCCGCGCATGATCAGCACCGTGTTCTCGTCGATGTCGAGGGCGGGGTCGTCGATCCGGTGGTGGTAATCCTCGGGCCCGTCGAACACCACGACCCGGCCCTCGAACGCGTAGGGATCCCCCGGGTTCGACAGGTAGCGGTCGTAGAACTCGCGGCTGATCACGCTCGTCTTCATGATCGCCGAGTCGAACAGCGTGCCCTTGAGGTTGAGGAAGCCGGCCCGCTCGCGCAGGGGCTCGGAATAGGGCTTGATCACCTCGCGGTCCCAGGTCCTGGCCTCGCGGCAATTCTCCCCGACGGTGCGGCCGTTGCAGGTGAGCGCGTCCGCGTGGATCTTGCCGGCCTCGATCAGCTCGGCCAGCACCGCCGGCAGCCCGCCCGCACGATAATATTCCTCGCCCAGATAGGCCCCGGCCGGCTGCATGTTGACGAGCAGCGGGATGTCGTAGCCGACGCGCTCCCAGTCGTCGCAGCTCAGCGGCACGCCGATCAGCTTGGCGATGGCGTTGATGTGGATGGGCGCATTGGTCGAGCCGCCGATGCCGGTGTTGGCCACGATGGCGTTCTCGAAGGCCTCGCGGGTGAGGATGTCGGAGGGCTTCAGGTCCTCCCAGACCATCTCGACGATGCGCTGGCCGGTGGCGTAGGCGGCCTGGCCGCGCTCGCGATAGGGGGCGGGAATCGCCGCCGAGCCGGGCAGCGCCATGCCGAGCGCCTCCGCCAGGGCGTTCATGGTCGAGGCGGTGCCCATCGTGTTGCAATGGCCCGTGGAGGGCGCCGAGGAGGCCACGATGTCGAGGAATTGCTGGTAGTCGATGTCGCCCGCCGCGTGGCGCTCGCGGGCCTTCCAGACGACGGTGCCCGAGCCCGTGCGCTCGCCGCGGCTCCAGCCGTTCAGCATCGGCCCGACATTGAGCGAGATCGCCGGGATGTTCACCGTGGCGGCCGCCATCAGGCAGGCCGGCATGGTCTTGTCGCAGCCGGTGAGCAGCACGACGCCGTCGAGCGGGTAGCCGTACAGCACCTCGACCAGCGACAGGTAGGCGAGGTTGCGATCGAGGGCGGCGGTCGGGCGCTTGCCGGTCTCCTGGATCGGGTGGCAGGGGAACTCGAAGGCGACGCCGCCCGCCGCCGTGATGCCGTCGCGCACGCGTTTGGCGAGTTCCATGTGATGGCGGTTGCAGGGCGAGAGGTCGGATCCGGTCTGCGCGATGCCGATCAGGGGCTTGCCCGCCTGCAGCTCGGCCAGGGTGAGGCCGTAGTTCAGGTAGCGCTCCAGGTACAGCGCGGTCATGCCGGGATTGTCGGGATTGTCGAACCACAGCCGCGACCGCAGACGGCTCGGATCGATCCGGGGGCGGGGCGTGGGGGCCATCGGGCGTTCCTCCATTCACGATTGGCGGCGGACATTGGACCCGGCCGGTGCGGGAAGGCAACAGAGTCGGGCCGCGCGGCGCGCGGGCCGCGCGGCGCGCGGGCCGCGCGCGTCGTCGCAGGACGAAAGAATCCTCGGGCCGGGTGTCCCCACCGCCGCACGAGGGTGCTATGACGCCGGCGCAACGTCGACCCGTGGGACCGGATTCATGACCGAGAAGAGCACCAACCCGTTGATTCCGATCGGCATCGTGGTGTCGCTGCCGGTGCTGGCCTGCCTGCTGATCATGCTCACCGACGAGGGCGTCAACCGCTCGCTCCTGTGGGCGGCGGTCAAGGTCGGGATCCTGCTCATCGTGCTCGGCGGCGCCCTGTCCTACGGCGCGAGCCGGCTGGCCGCCAAGAGCGAGCGCTGACGGGCGCGACGGCCGCGATGCCGAGCCCGGTTCCGGCCTTCGCGCGCATCGGCGAGGAGAACGCCTTCGCGGTGCTGGCCAGGGCCACGGCCCTGGCGCAGGCCGGGCGGGACGTGATCAATCTCGGCATCGGCCAGCCCGACATGCCGACCCCGCCCCACGTGGTCGAGGCGGCGATCAAGGCCCTGCGCGACGGCCATCACGGCTACACGCCCGCGACCGGCATCCTGCCCCTGCGCGAGGCCGTGGCGCGCGACCTCCATCGCCGGCTCGAGGTCGAGGTCTCGCCCGACAGCGTCATGATCGTGCCGGGCGGCAAGGTCACGATGTTCGCCGCGATCCTGATGTTCGGCGAGCCGGGGGCCGAGATCCTCTATCCGGATCCGGGTTTCCCGATCTACCGCTCGATGATCGAGTTCACCGGCGCGACCCCGGTGCCGATCCCGATCCGCGAGGCGAACGGCTTCGCCTTCTCGGCCGAGGAGACGCTGGCGCTGATCTCGCCGCGCACCCGGCTGCTGATCGTGAACTCGCCGGCCAACCCGACCGGCGGCGTGACTCCGAAGGCGGAGATCGACCGCCTGGTGGCGGGGCTCGCGGCGCATCCCGACGTGGCGGTGCTCTCGGACGAGATCTACGGCACCATGACCTACGACGGCGCGCGGCACCACACGCTGCTCGCCTATCCGGAGATTCGCGACCGGCTGATCTACCTCGACGGCGCGTCCAAGACCTACGCGATGACGGGCTGGCGGCTCGGCTGGTCGGTCTGGCCCGCGCCCCTCTACGAGGCGGCGCGCAAGCTCGCGGTGAATTCCTTCTCCTGCGTGAACGCGGCGACGCAATGGGCCGGCATCGCGGCCCTGGACGGGCCGCAGGACGCGGTGGCCGCCATGATGGCGGAGTTCGACCGGCGCCGCCTCCTGGTGGTCGAGGGGCTGAACCGCCTGCCGGGGGTCTCCTGCATCACCCCGAAGGGCGCCTTCTACGCCTTCCCGAACATCGCGCGGACCGGCTGGAAGGCCAAGGCCCTGGCCTCGGCGCTGCTGGAGGAGGCCGGGATCGCCGCGATCGGCGGCCCGGATTTCGGGGTCCACGGCGAGGGCTACCTCCGGCTGTCCTACGCCAACTCGGCGGAGAACATCGCCCGCGCCCTGGAGCGGATGGGCGGGTTCCTGGCGGCGAATCGGCGCTGACCGTCCCGACCAGGACCGGAGGGCGCGCGGGCGCGACCCGTGAAGCGCCGCGCGGGCTCGTGAGACGGGATCCGCGGTGATCAACCGGATCCCGGATCACGCCCGCACCTCCTCCAGATGCGCGTCGAGGGCGTCGAGCGCCGCCCCGGCCCGCGCCTGGCCGAGGCCGATGCGCAGGCGGTCGGCGGGGAGCGGCGCGAGGGGCGAGCGCCACAGCGTCGAGGGCAGCACGAGGCAGCGGCCCCGCCGCGCGAGGTCGACGGCGAAACGCTCCGCCCCCTCCGGCCCGAGATAGCGCGGGAAGCCGAAGGCGAGATTGCGCGAGCCGTCCTCCGCGAGGCGGCCCCGGTGCCGCGCCAGGAGGTCGTCCAGGCGGGCCCGGTTGCGCAGGCCGATCGCCCGCGTCCGCGCCAGGATCCGCGCCCGGTGGCGAAGGGCGATGTGGGCCAGCACCTCGCTGGTGGCGGAGAGGCAGCTCGACAGGGTGCTCTTCACCGCGAGCGTGCGCGCCATGAGGATCGGGTCGCGGCAGGCCACCCAGCCGACGCGCAGGCCCGGCAGGCCGAACCCCTTCGAGAGCCCGTCGACCGACACGCCCCGCTCGTAGGCCTCCACGCAGGCGGGCGGGCCCTCGTCGGTGGCGGTCTCGCGGTAGACCTCATCGTTGACGAGCCAGAGGCCGCGGGCCCGGCACAGCCCGACGAGGTCGCGCAGGGTCCCGCCGTCGAGGGTGGCGCCGGTCGGGCTGTTGGGGAAGTTCGTCAGCACCACCCGGGTGTTCGGCCGCAGGGCGGCGGCCACCCGGTCGACCCGGAGGGCCCAGCTCCCGCCCGCCTCGGCGAGCGGCACGCCGGTCGCCGCGCAGCGTGCCGTCACCGCCCGCTCGGAGGGCTGGTAGAGCGGCAGGACGATCACCGCGTGGTCCTGCGGGCCGAGCAGGGCCCGCAGCACGCAGGTCGCCGCCTCCTGCGCCCCCGCGCAGGCCAGCACCGCCTCGGGGGCGAGACCCGCGTAGCGGGAGGCGACGGCGGCCCGGAGCCAGGGGGCGCCCCGCGGATCCGCGTAGCCGAGATCGAGGGCGTTCCAGCGGCGCCGATCCTCCTCGTCCGCGAGGGCCAGGAGCGAGGCCACCGGCAGCGTCTCGGAATCCGAGGCGGCGAGGTCGTTCGGCGCCTCGCCGGACCAGCGCGCAAGGTAGTCCGCGAGGAGGAAGGCCTCGGTCATGGCGGCGGCGCCGGCCCGGCCGCGACGCGCAGGAAGGTCGAGACGATCCGGCTGCCCGCCCGAAGCGTCCCGGTCAGGGATCCCGCCACCTTCGACCGGCCGCCCGCCCGGCACCGATAGGGAACCGGCACCTCGGCGATGCGGTAGCCGGCGCGGGCCGCCTGCATCTGCATCTCGATGTTCCAGCCATAGGTCATCTCCCGCAGGTTCAGCCGCGCGAGGGCGTCCCGGCCGATCGCCCGGAAGGCGCACATGTCGCTGTAGCGCACCCCGTAGAGCGCCCCGATGCCGAGGCCGGCGAGCCGCCCGGCCAGCACTTGGTGCCAGAGCATCGCGCCGGGCTCGCGCGCGCCGCGGGTGCGCGAGGCGAGGACGAGGTCCCGCTCCCCCCGCAGGACCGGGTCGGCGATCCGCGCGATCAGGTCGCCCCGGTCGGCGCCGTCCCCGTCGAGGAAGGCGACGACCCGGCTCTCCGGCCGCGCCGCCGCCGCACCCGCCGCGCAGGCCCGGCCGTAGCCGCGCCCGGCTTCGATCACCCGGGCGCCGGCCGCCCCCGCGATCGCCCGGGTGTCGTCGCGGCTGCCGCCATCCGCCACGATGAGGTCGCCCGCGTAGGCGCGCGGGATCTCGCGCAACACGGCGCCGATCGTCTCCCCCTCGTCGAGGGTCGGGATGACGACGCTCACAGGCTCCATCGCAGCCCGCAATTCCGGCACGGCGCCGGGGGCGCCTCGGACAGGAGGGCGCGGCGGAAGTCCCGGTAGGCCTCGCCGTTCCAGATCTCGCGCAGGCTCGCCTGCGTCGCGTCGCCGAGCGTGTAGCTGTCGTAGCCCCGCACCGAGAAGGGCGCGATGCAGCAGGGCAGGGCGCGGCCGTGGGCGGTGATGTACATCAGCGACCACGGCCGCCGGCAGGTCGCCCAGGGCCGGTCCTCGGCCTGCCGCCTGAGGCTGAGGCCGGGCTCGGTGGCGCCCGACGCGTCCAGGCTGACGCCGAGTTCGGCCCCGATCGCCTGCGCGGCCGCGATGGCGGCATGCTCCTCCTCCCGCGCGCGCTCGAACAGCGAGAGGTCGGCGCGGGCCATGCCGTAGCCGGCCTCGTCGAAGACGAGCCGCTGCAGGTGGACCTCGCGCACCCCCATCCGGGCGGCGAGGCGCACGAAGTCCGGCAACTGGTCGATCGTCTCCTTGAGACCGGTGAGCCAGAGCGAGACCCTCGGGGTCGCGGCGCCCGCCTCCCTCTGGAAGGCCGTGAACCGGCCGACGTCGCGCACGATGCGATCGAAGAAGTCCTTGCCGCGCACCCGCCTGTAGGAGGCGCGGTCGGCCGCGTCGAGGGAGACGCGCAGCTCGTCGAGCCCGGTCTCGATCAGGTCCCGGAACCGCTTGGGCTGCATCAGGGTGCCGTTCGTGTTGAACAGCACGTAGGTGCCCCGCGCCTTGAGGTGGCGGATCATCCGCGGCAGGTCGTCGACCAGCATCGGCTCGCCGACCCCGTGCAGCACAACCCGGGCGATGCCGGGGACCTGATCGACGATGCGGGTGAACAGGTCCCAGCTCATGTCGGCCGGGGGTTCGAGCGTCTCGAACGTGCGCGGGCAGGTCTCGCAGAGGAGATTGCAGCGGTTCGTCACCTCCAGGTAGAGGCAGACGGGCGGCGCGGTCGCGACCGCGTCGCGGGCGTCGCCGACCGCCTCGAAGTAGCGGCGCGGATTCGCGATCCCGGGGGAGGCCGACATCAGGACGCTCCTTTCGGCGCGAGGGCGAGCGCCGTGCTGCGGGCCCGGCGCAGGTCGCGCAGGGCGAGGATGACGGCCGGACCGAAGACCAGGCCCGGCCAGACGAAGCGCTCGTTGAAGGGGTCGATGAAGAACAGCACCGGCGCCGCCGAGAGCCAGATCACGGCGGGCGTCGGGGCGATCGCGGCCGGCAGCGCGAGCCACGGATAGTACCAGGCGTAGTGCGGGTTCGCCGCCGCGGTGGCGACGGCCGCCAGCAGGCCGGCGTCGCGGCAGAGGCGGACGGCGTCGGGCGGCCCGGCGCGCCGCGTGGCCACGAAGGCGGCGAGCGCCGCGAAGCCGAGCGCCGCGCACAGGCCGTAGAGGCGGCCCGCCGCCGCCGGGAGCGGCACGAGATGCGCCAGTCCGGCGAGCAGCCAGAAGCCCCGGCCGGTGTCGAAACCCTCCTCGGCCCCGTAGGCGGGCAGGAAGCCGAGGATCAGCGGGCCGGCCGAAAGGTAGGGCAGGGAGAGGACGACCAGGGTCGCGAGGCCCGCCGCGGCCGGGCGCCCGAAGCCGCCCCCGCGCAGGAAGGCCGGCGCCACCACGACGGGCAGCACCTTCACGAGGCTCGCGGCGGCGAGGAGCGCGCCCGCGAGGCCCTCCCGGTGCCGCGCCCGGGCGAGGAGCGCGAGGGCGAGGAGGCCGACCGCGAGCGCGTCCACGTGGCCGTCGAGGGCGAAGGACCACAGGACCAGCGGATTCCAGGCGTAGATGAGCACGCGGGCGGGGGGCAGGCCGGCGCCCCCGAGGAGGCGCAGGACGCACAGGATCGCGACGCCGTCGCACAGGAGCATCGCCGCCTTCATGCCGGTGACGCTCGCGCTCAGCCGCCCGACCGCCGCGAAGGCGAGCTGCGCGGCGGGCAGGTAGATCGTCCGGGCGTAGTCGGCCCGGTTGATGAGCGGGAAGATGGCGGGGTCGCGCAGCTGCGCCAGGGCCGGGTCCGCCGGGACGTACAGGTAGGGGTTGATCCCGGCGGCCTGGACCTGCCCGTCCCAGACGTAGCGGTAGATGTCGCTCGACAGGAAGGGCGGGGCGGGCAGAAGCGCGAGCCGCAGCAGGAGGGCGACGCCGATCACCAGCCAGAGGGCCCGCGCCGGCACGCTTCCCCGCAGGACGAGCCGCACCGCCAGGAGGTAGATCCCCACCGAGACGGCGAGCAGCCCGACCAGGATCTGCGCCCGCAGCGGCGTGCCCACCGTGTCGGCGCCCGGAACATGGAGGGACAGGCCGCCGAGGGTGAGCGCGACGAGGAGCCCGGCGAGCAGGGCGAGGCGGGCGAGCGGGGTCCTCACGCGGCCGGCTCCGCCCGCGGGGCGGCGGCGAGCCGCGCGAGCGCCGCCGCCGTCGCCGGGGACCCGGCGCCCGCCTCGCCGCGCAGCCGCGCGAGCGCGTCGGCGTCGTCGACATCGTACCATTCGGGCAGTTCGACGAGGGCGAGCCCGATCCGCCGCGCCTGCGCCCGGGTCGCCTGCGCCACGGTCCCGGTGCTCCAGGCGATGTTCGCGAAGAGCGCCGGGTGCCGTCCCTTCAGCCCCAGGAAGTAGTAGCCGCCATCCGCGCAGGGCCCGAGCACGGCCCGCTCGCCGGGAGCGAGCAGCAGCCGCGCGGCCTCGACCAGGACGGAGGCGGGCAGGGTCGGGCAGTCGGAGCTCAGCACGCCCACGGCCGGGTGCCCCCGCGCCAGCATCCCGTCGACGGCGTGGAGCAGGCAGCGCCCGAACCCCTCGACGCCGGGCGGCATCGGGGGCGAGCCGTCCGCCAGGATCAGCGCGGTGCCGGGGGCGATCCCGGCCCGCACGGCATCCTCCGCGCCGCGGGGCGCGTAGGCCGCGTAGGGCGCGATCGGCGCCCGCGCGGCGGCGCGCGCGAGCGCGGCGGTCGTGTCGCGCAGGAAGGCGGCCGAGAGGGCGGCGGCCTGCGCGGGCGTGAGCGGCGGGCAGAGGCGGGTCTTCGAGCGGCCTGCCTGCGGCGCCTTCGCCATGACGCCGACGGCGCAGGTGGAGGAGGCGGGGCGGCCCATGTTCAGAGCCCGCTGAACCAATTGTAGCCCCGGTCCGGCCAGTAGCCCCGCGGCTGCTTGTCGGTGACGTAGACCGTGGTGACGAATTTCGGGTTCTTGAAGCCGAGCTTGGTCGGCACCCGCAGCTTGAACGGGAAGCCGTGGCGGACCGGAAGCGTCTCGCCGTGGAGGCGGAAGGCCATCAGCGTCTGCGGGTGCAGCGCCGTCGGCATGTCCAGGCCCTCGTAGTAGCCGTCCGCGCACTCGAAGCCGACGTAGCGGGCCGTCAGGTCGGCGCCGACGCGCTCCAGGAAGGTGCGCAGCGGCGTGCCGCTCCACTGGCCGATCATGCTCCAGCCCTCCACGCAGACGTGGCGCGTCACCTGGGTGACCTGGGGGAGCGCCGCCAGGGCATCCACGGTCCAGGGCCGCTTGTCGGCGATCCGGCCCGCGAGGTGCAGGCGATAGGTCGCCGGGTCCAGGCGGGGCGCATCCTGCGGCCCGTACCAGGCGTTGTAGCGGAAATCCTTCACCGCCAGGGCATCCGGGAAGGTCGGGGCGAGCCGGTCGGGGCCGAACAGGCTCGCCTGCACGCGGTCGTTCCAGGCCGAGACCCGGGCGAGCGCCGCCTGGACCGCGTCGCCGTCGCTCACGTCGCAGCCGGTGAGCAGGGTGAGCGCGCCGAGCGTGAGGCTGCCGCCGAGGAGGCGGCGCCGGTCGAAGGTGAAGTCGCGCGGGAGCAGGGTCATGCCGCGTCTCCGGTCCCGAGGGACGTGTCCGAAGCGGGCCGGCCGGAGCGGCCGGTGATCATGGCCACGAGCGTGCTCGGCACGAGGGCGACCAGGGCGAGGTGGATGACGAGGAAGCCGACGATCGCCGTCATCGCCAGGAAGTGGACGACGCGCGCGCCCTGGAACCCGCCGAAGGCGAGTTCGAGCGGGTAGGTCTGCACCGGCTTCCAGATCGCGACGCCTGACAGGATGACGACCAGGACCGCCGCGAGGACGCCCCAGTAGAACAGCTTCTGCACGGCGTTGTACTCGCCGAGCCGGTGCTCCAGCCGGAAGCGCAGCGCCGCTGCGAGGTCGCGCAGGACGCTGCGCGGCCCCACCGGCAGGAAGTCGCGGCGGAAATGGCCCGAGGCGAGGCCGTAGCCGACGAAGAGCAGGTAGGCGCCGGCGAGGACCCACATGCCGGCGAAGTGCCACGCGATCGCGGTGGCGACGCCCGGGTCTCCGTGCCGGGCGAGGGCCGCCTCGACGTCGCCGCCGAGCGTGGCGAAGAGCGGGAAGCGGAAGGGCAGGATCGGCTCGGCGTTGTAGATGCGCCAGCCGCTGCCGATCATCACCAGGATCGCGCCCGCCATGGTCCAGTGCGCGATCCGCACCGGCCAGGCATGGGTCTGAACGCCGTGCATGCTCATGCGGTCGTCTCCAGTCCCTGCGCGGCGAGCGCTCCGCTTCCGGCGGGCGAGGTCAGGAAGTCGAGGAAGGCCCGCGGATTCGGCCGACGGGCGAGGCGCGTCACGGCCGCCCGGTAGGTGATCGGCGGCGCGACGCGCTCCGGGACCGGGCGGATCACCTCGAGCGCGGGGCGCTGCGCGAGGTCGCTCGCGTGCAGCAACCCCGCCTCCGCCTCGCCGCGCAGGACGAGGTCCAGCACCTCGTCCGTGTCGAGGACGCCGACGACGCTCCTCTCGCCGAGCTGCAGGGCTCGCAGGATCCCGGGCCCGTCCATGTCGGCGGCCGGGGTCGGGTCGCAGACCGCGATCCGGCCCCTCAGCGCGTCGGCGGCGGCGCCCTTGCGGGCCGCGACGACGAGGCGGTTGCGCCACGCCCCGACCGGCGCCCCGTCGATCAGCCCGGCGGCGGCCGCCTGCGCCACGATCCCGTCCTGGGTGACCAGGAGGTCGTTCTGGACCTTGCGGGCGAGCTGCGGGACCAGGAGGCCGGGGCTGGTCGGGAAGACCCGGACCGTGACGCCCGAGACGGACCGGAACCTCTCCGCCGCCCGGGCGAGGACCGGGCCCAGGGCCGTGTCGCAGTTGAGGACGAGGTCGGTGGTGGTGACCTCTCCTCCCGGACTCTGGGGCTTGCTCTGGGGCTTGGCGGCGGCCAGCGAGAGGAGCGGGAGGCTGAGGAGGAGGCGTCGGCGAAGAAGCGTCATGCGGGTCCCCCCGATCGTGCCGCCGGGCGCCCGCCCGCCGCCTTGACCGTTGCCCCGTGTTTCGCCGCCGCCCGCCCGGCGGTTACGCCGCGGCTTCGAGAACCCGCCGGAGATCGACCCGTGCGGCCGCCGCACTATCTCCCGCCGAGCGCTGTCTGCCCAGCCCTCTTGACCAGGACCCGACCTTGCCCGGCTACCTGCCCTTCGCGGGCGCGCTCAAGCTCCCGGCCTTCCTGTGCGACAATTGCGGTTTCTGGCAGCGGCACGTCGCGGCCCCGCCCGCCTGCCCGCTCTGCCTGGACGCCCGCCACGTCGTGCCGCAGCAGGGCTGGCGCTTCCGCACCGTCGCGGAGGCGCAGGCCGCCTTCCCGTGTCACTGGGCCGAGGTCGAGCCCGGCGTGTGGAAGTTCTGGAACGACCCGGTGACCGGGATCGGGCCGAGCGCCTACCTGGTGACCACCCCGCACGGGAATCTGGGCTTCGAGGGCTGCACCGTGCTCAGCGACGCGGCGCTCGACCACGTCGCGGCGCTCGGCGGCGTGGCGGTGCTCTCGGCCTCGCATCCCCACAGCTACGCCGCGCTGCCGCAGCTCCAGGACCGCTTCGACCCCGAACTCGCCCTGCCGGCGGCGGATTTCGCCTGGAGCGCCGCCCTCCGGGTGTCCTGGCCCTACGACGACCAGCTGGAGCCGCTGCCGGGCCTCGTCCTGCACCGCACGGCCGGCCATTTCGACGGCCACGCCGTGCTGTTCGACCGCGCCCGCGGGATCCTGTTCTGCGGCGACGCGCTCAAGTTCGAACTCGATCCGGAGGATCCGCGCCGGGCGCTGACGATCTCCGCCCACAAGGCCTTCGTGCGCGGCGTGCCGCTCACCCCGGCCGAGCTGCGGCGCTACCGGGAGGTCTTCGCCGGCCTCGACTTCGTCCAGACCTGGACGCCCTTCGAGCAGGCCGCGAATGTCGGCCGGCGCGAGGTGCTGGCCCTGATCGACTCGATGCTGGCGGGGCGGCCGCACGCCTATCCGGTGCCGCTCGCCGAACTCGGGTAGCGCCCGGACGGGCGGCCCCGCCCTCGCGCCGGCGCGCACCCTTCCCCGGAGGGGGCGACGCGCGGCGGTCGATCGAGGGGCGCAGGATCGCCCCGATCCCGCGGTCAGGTCGCCGGGATGACCTGGTAGGTCCAGGTCTCGCTGAGCGTGCGGTCGCCCTGGCGCAGGAAGAGCCGCAATTCCACCGGCTCGGACCCGGTGACCGCGAGGTCGAACTCGGCGCGCCAATGGCCCGGCACGTCGTCCGGCACCGCCTCCGTGCGGGCGAGCGGGAAGCTGCCGCGGGAGGCGCTGAGCACCGGCTCGGGCTTCACGCCCGTGGGGAGCTGCGCCAGCGGCCCGCCCAGGAACTCCACCACGAACTTGCGCAGGCCCTTCGGGCGCTCCGTCCCGGCCTGCCCGCCATTGCCCTCGCGGGTCGCGACGCAGCGCGCGAGCGCGGACGGATAGGGCTCGTCGGCCACCCAGTGCAGCCGGTAGGCGAGGTCGTGCACGGAGCCGGCCCGGGCCGGCTCCTCCGGCACCCACATGGCCACGACGTTGTCGTGGATCTCGTCGTCGGTCGGGTTCTCGATGAGCTGCACGCTGCCCCGGCCCCAATCCCCGAGCGGCTCGACCCAGAGCGAGGGCCGGCGGTCGTAGTAGACCCCGTCCTGGTAATGGTCGAACAGGCGGTCGCGCTGCATCAGCCCGAAGCCGCGCGGCCGCGCGTCCACGAAGGCCGAGACCATGGTCCGGGGCGGGTTGCGCAGGGGCCGCCAGAGGCGCTCGCCGCTCCCGGTCCACAGGGCCAGCCCGTCCGAATCGTGCACCTCGGGGCGCCAGTCGACGGCGCTGGGCTTGGCCGTCTCGGAGAACCAGTACATCGAGGTGAGCGGCGCCAGCCCGAAGCGGCCGACGTCCCGGCGCAGGTGCAGCCGCGCCTCGATCTCCATCACCACGGCCTTGCCGCGCCGCATCCGGAACCGGTAGGCGCCCGCCACCGAGGGGCCGTCGAGGAGCGTCATCACCGTGACGGTGTCGGAATCCGGCGCCGGCGTCTCGAACCAGACATGGGTGAAGTCGGGAAACTCCTCCGGCCGGTCCGGCATCACGGTGTCGAGGGCGAGGCCCCGCGCCGAGAGTCCGTACTGGTAGAGTTCGCCGATCGCCCGGAAATAGGAGGCGCCGAGGAACGCCACCCAGTCGTTGCGCCGCCAGTCGAGGGCGCCGCCGCGCCGCTCCTGGAAGCGGAAACCCGCGAAGCCGGGATTCGGCGGCAGGCGCCGGGCGGGCGAATCCGCCGGCATCTCGAAGGCGTCCTGGACGTAGACGATCTCGCGGGCCTCGCCCCCCTCGACCAGGTGCATCCGCACCGGCTTCTGGAAGTAGCGGCCGAGATGGAAGAAGGTCACCGGGAAGGCGCCCGGGCCCTCGGCCCAGAGGGCGTGGTCGGGCTTGAAGCGCAGCTTGCCGTGGGCGTCGTAGTCGATCGCCTGCAGCACCTCCCGGTCGGGGATCGCCGGGGGCCGGTAGGGCGCGGCGGCGAGGTCGCGGGCGCGGGCCTTCAGCGCCTCGAAGTCGAAGGGGCTCGGCGCCCCGAGCGGCAGGCCGGCCGCGCGGGCGGGGAGGCCGCCGGCCAGGAGCGCGGCGGCGGCGAGGAAGCGGCGGCGGTCGAGCATGACGGTCTCAGCGCCGGGGGCGGACCGGCTCGATGCTGGAGGCGCGGCGCCAGAGCTGGACCATGATGGAGAGCGCGACCAGGCTGAAGGCGCCCATCAGGACGTGGCCGACGAGGTCGCCGAGCTCGAACAGGCCGGCGATGGCCCAGCCGGCCGCGATCGCGACGCCGAACACCTCCGTGCCGACCAGCACCATGATGCTGAGGAGCGTGACGAGGTTGCGGGTGCTGAGGGAGCCGGAGCTGGCGGGCACGGGCGGGACCTTGGCTGTGGGACGAGGGGGCCGGACCATATTCCGTTCGGCGCCCGCGGGCGATAGCCTGAAGGCCCCCCGGGGCGCAACCGGCCCCATCGTCACGCCATCCCCCGAGCCCGATGCCCGAGACCCCCGTCTTCGACCACGCCGCCTGCGCGGCTCCCCACCACCTCGCCGCCGCGAGCGGCCGCGCCGTGCTGGCGGAGGGCGGCAACGCCGTCGAAGCCATGCTCGCCATGGCGGCCACGATCGCGGTCGTCTACCCCCACATGAACGGCATCGGCGGCGATGGATTCTGGCTCGTGCGCGAGCCCGGCGGGCGGGTCCACGCCATCGAGGCCTGCGGGCCCGCCGGCCGGCTCGCCACGATCCGGCGCTACCGCGACAAGGGCCACGAGCGGATCCCCGACCGCGGGGCGGATGCCGCCGTCACGGTCGCGGGCGCGGTCGGCGGCTGGGCCCTGGCGCGCGATCTCGCCGCCGCCCTTGGCGGCAGGCTGCCCCTCCCGGTCCTGCTCGGCGACGCGATCCGCCTCGCCCGGGAGGGCGTCGCGGTGTCGGCCTCGGAGGCCCGCTACGTCCCCAAGGAACTCGACACGCTCTACGATCAGCCGGGCTTCGCCGGGACCTTCCTGATCGGCGGGAAGGCGCCCGCCGCCGGCGCGGTCCGCGCCCTGCCGGCCCTGGCCGCGACCCTGGACCAGCTCGCCCATGCGGGGCTCGACGACTTCTACCGGGGCGACGTCGGGCGCGAGATCGCCGCCGATCTCGACCGGGCCGGCAGCCCGGTGACCCGCGCCGACCTCGACGCCTACCGGGCGGTGCGGCGGGCCCCCCTGTCGGTGCGGCTCGCCCAGGGCACCGTCTTCAATTGCCCGCCGCCGACCCAGGGGCTCGCGGCCCTGATGATCCTCGGGATCGTCGAGCGGCTCGGCAGGCTGCCGCCCGAATCACCCGCCTGGTGCCACGCCCTGATCGAGGCGACGAAGCGCGCCTTCCGGGTGCGCGACGGCGTCGTCACCGACTTCGACCGGCTGCGGCACGATCCCGCCGCCTTCCTGACCCCCGACCGCCTCGCCCGCGAGGCCGCCGCGATCGCCATGGACCGGGCCGCCCCCTACCCCCTGCGCCCGCTCGGCGACGGCGACACGGTCTGGATGGGGGCGATCGACGGGTCGGGCCTCGCCGTCTCCTACATCCAGTCGGTCTACTGGGAATTCGGCTCCGGCCTCGTCCTGCCGGCGACCGGCATCGCGTGGCAGAACCGCGGCACCTCCTTCTCGCTCGATCCCAAGGCCACGAACCCGCTCGAGCCAGGCCGCAAGCCCTTCCACACCCTCAACCCGGCGCTCGCCGTGCTCGACGACGGGCGGGTGCTCTCCTACGGCAGCATGGGCGGGGACGGTCAGCCGCAATTCCAGGCCCAGGTCTTCACCCGCTACGCCGGCCACCGGATGGGCGTGGCCGAGGCGGTCGACGCGCCGCGGCTCCTGTTCGGCCGCACCTGGGGCGCCGAGTCGATGACCGTCAAGGTCGAGGACCGCTTCGACCCGTCCTGCATCGCGGAGCTCCGCCGCCGCGGCCACGAGATCGAGGAGCTCGGCGGCGCCTACGTCGATTCCCTCGGCCATGCCGGGCTGCTGGTTCGCCATCCCGGCAACGGGCGGGTGGAGGCGACCCATGATCCGCGCTCGGACGGCGGGGCGGCCGGGATCTGACGCGGGGCAGGCCCGCGCGACGCGTCCGTGCGGATCTCGGATGAGGAGGGTGCGCCGCCTCGCCGCCGGCACCAAAAACCCCGCTCCCGCGCGCGGAACTGGCGCGCGCGGGAGCGGGGTGGCTCGTCCCCCGGAGTCACGCGCGCCTACCGCGGCGCGCGCTTGGCGAGGATCCGCTGCAGGGTGCGGCGGTGCATGTTGAGGCGGCGGGCCGTCTCGGAGACGTTGCGGTTGCACAGCTCGTAGACGCGCTGGATGTGTTCCCAGCGCACCCGGTCGGCGGACATCGGGTTCTCGGGCGGGTCCGCCCGCTCGCCCGGCTGGGCCATCAGCGTGCCGTGGATCTCGTCCGCGTCGGCGGGCTTGGCCAGGTAGTCGAAGGCGCCGAGCTTCACGGCCGTCACCGCCGTCGCGATGTTGCCGTAGCCCGTCAGGATCACGCCCCGCGCCTCCGGGCGGCGCTCCTTGAGCCGGGCGATCACGTCGAGGCCGTTGCCGTCGGCGAGCCGCATGTCGATCACCGCGAAGGCCGGCGGATGCGCGTCCACGAGCGAGACGCCCTCCGCCACGCTCTCGGCCACCTGCACCTGGTAGCCGCGGGCCTCCATCGCGCGGGCGAGCCGCGTCGAGAACGGCTTGTCGTCGTCCACGATCAGCAGGCTGCGATCCGCGTGTGCCGCGAGCGGATCGCCTTCCGGTACGAGTCCGGAGCTCGGTGGAGTCTGGGTTCCGTACTGCGTCATCAAGAGACGCTCCTCACTATTCGTTCAGTCTCTTCAAAACGTTATATAGGAACGTCGCGGGCCGTCGTCAGGGGGAGAGCGCCGCTCGTTCCCCCGAATTTGCGCGCCGCCACGTCCCTCTCGAAAACGTGACGCGGCCAGGCGATGCGCACCATGGCGCCGGTCGAGGGATCGGCCGCGTTGGCGAGGGCGATCTGGGCGCCCGAGCGCTCGATCAGGGTCTTGGCGATGAACAGGCCGAGCCCGAGCCCCGATCCGCCCTCCTCGCCGCTGCCCGAGCGCCCGGCGCCCCGCGTCGTGACGTAGGGCTCGCCGACCCGCAGCAGCACGTCGGGGGCGAAGCCCGGGCCGTCGTCGCGGATCTCCAGCCAGACCCGGTCCGCGCTCCAGCGCGCCTCGATGACGACGCGGCTCTCGGCGAAGTCCACCGCGTTGTCGACGATGTTCGAGAGCCCGTAGAGCACGCCGGGATTGCGCCGGCAGCGGGGCTCCGTCCCCTCGCCGCGGGTCGAGACGTCGAGGATGATCCCGAGCGCCCGCTGGGGCGCCACCAGCTCCTCGACGAGGTGGCTGAGCGAGATCGTCTCCAGGAAGCTCGACTGGTCCTCGTCCAGGGAGGTGAGCTTCGACAGGATGCCCCGGCAGCGCTCGACCTGCTCGCGCAGGAGCTTCAGGTCCTCGGCGACCGCGGGCGTGGCGGCGGGGCCGAGCGCCCGGTCGAGTTCGCTGACCACCACCGTGATGGTGGCGAGCGGCGTGCCGAGTTCGTGCGCGGCCGCCGCCGCGAGCCCGTCGAGCTGCGACAGGTGCTGCTCGCGGGCGAGGACCAGCTCGGTCGCGGCGAGCGCCTGGGCGAGCTGGCGCGCCTCCTCGGCGACCCGCCACGCGTAGACGCCCGTGAAGGCGATGCCGAGCAGGATCGCGGTCCAGACCCCCGAGACGTAGAGGAAGGGGATCTCCATCCGCTCCGCCGAGAACCACGGCAGCGGCCGGTGGACGAGGGCGAGCAGCGTCGACAGGCCGACCGCGAACAGGCCGAGGGCCAGGGTGTGGGCCGGGGGCAGGGCCGTCGCGGAGATCAGGACCGGGGCGAGGAAGAGGAGCGAGAAGGGATTCTGCAGCCCGCCGGTGAGGAACAGGAGCGCGGCGAGCTGGACGATGTCGAAGGCGAGCAGCAGCGCCGCCGACGTGTCGCTCAGCCGGTAGCTCGCCGGGAAGCGCACCCGCAGGATGAGGTTCAGCCAGGAGGAGGCCGCGATGACGAGGAAGCACCAGCCGAAGGGCAGGGGCAGGCCGAGCCCGAGATGCGCGCCCGCCACCGCGGCGCTCTGGCCCGTGATGGCGAGCCAGCGCAGGCGCACGAGCGTGTCCAGGCGCAGGTGACGCGCGTCGTGCACCAGGTCGATCGGCGAAGCCTCATTCGTCATGCCACCACGATAGCGCGCGACGGGGCTCTGCCCAGGCCCCGGCCCCCCGCGCCCCCTGCAAGATAATGCCACTTTTCCGGGCAGCCCTGCGACCAAAATGGCACAGCCCGCTTTCTTTGGTATCATATTGCACTTTGGGTCAACGGGATGCCCTTGCGTGCGCCGACCGGAACCATAACCTCTGACAGTCGGTTGGATGCGGGCGTCTCCCGCGGCGCTGCGGCGCCGCCGGATCCGAGAACGGGCGGTGCGGCATGGATCTGTCTTATTTCTTGTACGAAGCGGCGCATTGGATGCTGACGCCGGCGCGGGTCGCGGCGGACGCGACGCAGCTCGTGTTCCAGAACCCGGTGAATCCGATCTCCTACACGCCCTATGGCCGCACGGTCTCGGCGGCCTGCGAGATGTTCGAGCGCACCACCCGGCGCTACGGGAAGCCCGCCTTCGGGCTCCCGACGACGGTGGTCGAGGGCATGACGGTCGCGGTGAGCGAGCGCGTGGTCTGGGAGAAGCCCTTCTGCCGGCTCGTCGCCTTCGAGCGGGCGCTGCGCCTCCCGCCCGCCCAGGCCCAGCCGAAGGTGCTGGTCGTCGCCCCGATGTCGGGCCACTACGCGACGCTGCTGCGCGGCACCGTCGAGGCGCTGCTGCCCGGCCACGAGGTCTTCATCACCGACTGGATCGACGCCCGCATGGTGCCGCTCGAGGTCGGGCGCTTCGACCTCGACAGCTACATCGACTACCTGATCGAGATCTTCCAGCATCTCGGTCCCGACCTGCACGTGATGGCGGTGTGCCAGCCCGCGGTCCCGGTCTTCGCGGCGGTGGCCCGGATGGAGGCGGAGGGCATGCCCGGCGTGCCGACCTCCATGACCCTGATGGGCGGCCCGATCGACACCCGCCGCTCGCCGACCGCGGTGAACTGCCTCGCGGCCGAGCGCGGCATCGAGTGGTTCAAGCGCAACTGCATCACGGTCGTGCCGCCGGGCTATCCCGGCACCTGGCGCCAGGTCTATCCCGGCTTCTTCCAGCTCTCGGGCTTCATGGGCATGAACCTCGACCGTCACCTGACGGCGCACTGGGACATGTTCAAGCACCTCGTGCGCAACGACGGCGACTCGGCCGAGAAGCACCGCGAATTCTACGACGAGTACCTGTCCGTGATGGATCTCACGGCGGATTTCTACCTGCAGACGGTCGAGACGGTGTTCGTCCAGCACGCCCTGCCGAAGGGCGAGATGCGCCATCACGGTGCGCCGGTCGACCCGACGGCGATCCGCCGCTGCGCCATCATGGCGGTCGAGGGCGAGAAGGACGACATTTCCGGCGTCGGCCAGACCAAGGCGGCCCTGGACCTCACCCCGAACCTGCCGGACGCGCGCAAGCTCTACCACCTGCAGCAGGGGGTGGGGCATTACGGGGTGTTCAACGGCTCGCGCTTCCGGGCGCAGATCCTGCCGCGGATCTCCGCCTTCATGCACGAGATGCAGGGCACCACGATGGCGCCGCCGCGGCTGCTTCAGGCGAGCTGAGGTGGCGAAGGGAGCGCGACCGGCACGCTGGCAGCAGGCCCGCCGACCGCCTAGAGTGGCGCCATGCGAGTCGCGTTGCTGCGCCGGTCGGCGCCCGATCCCACTCACCTGACGGTCGCGCACGACGGAACCACCTTCCGGGTGGCGATGCGGCGGCGCGCCAGCGCCCGGCGGATCACGCTCAGGGTGTCGAGCGCGACCGGGGAGGTCGTGCTGACGCTGCCCGAGCGCACGGCGGTGTCGGTGGCCCAGCGCTTCGCCGACGCGCACGCGGACTGGGTCGCGGCCCGCGTCGCCAGGGTGCCGGCCCGGGTCGCCCTGGAGCCGGGGGCCCTGGTTCCGCTGCGGGGCGTGCCGCACCGGATCCTGCACTGGTCGCTGGCCGGGGGCGCGACCGTCGCCACCCGGGACGCCGAGGAGGCGCCGGTGATCGCGGTGGCCTGCCAGGTGCCGCATGTGGGGCGCCGGGTGCGCGACTACCTGGAAGCCGAGGCGCGCGGCGACCTGCGCGAGGCCGTGGCCCGGCATGCCCGGGCCCTCGGCCGCGGCCCGAGGCGCCTCACCGTCCGCGACACGCGCAGCCGCTGGGGCTCCTGCTCGGCGAGCGGGCACCTCAACTTCTCCTGGCGGCTGATCCTGGCGCCGCCCTTCGTGCTCGACTACCTCGCCGCCCACGAGGTGGCCCATCTCGCGGAGATGAACCACTCGGACCGCTTCTGGTCCCTGCTCGACCGCCTCTACCCCCGCGTCGAGGAGGCCGAGCGCTGGCTCAAGCGGCACGGGACCGAGCTGCACCGCTACGGGTGAGGGGGAGGCGCCTCGGCGAAACCGCCCCGGCGCCCCGCTCGCGATGCCGGCGCCGCTCGGCCGGGCGGCGCCGCGCCGGGCTCATCCCACATCCGCTCGATCCCTTCGGGATGGCGGATGTAGGCGTCGCTCAGGCGCCGCGCGGGCTGGTGATCCGGGATCCGCTGTGATCGACCGGATCCCGGATCAGCCCCTGCTGCGCACCACCACCCGCGTGACCGCCGGCCAGGTCGGGCGCGGATCGACCTGGCCCGGGGCGAGGGTGCGCGGCGCGATCGCGTCGCAGACCTCGCGCTGCCGGATGATCACCACGCCGGCCTCGTCGTGGCGGCGGATCACGCCGCCCTCGCGGCAGAAGCCGGCGATCGCGGCCGAGCGGGAGGCGCGCCGCCCGCGCGGGTTGCGCTGCACCGGCGGGTGCTCGATCGTCAGCGGGCCGTAGCGGTTGAGCGAGCGCTCGACGTAGGTGGTCTCCTCCATCGGCAGGGGCTCGGCCCGCGCCGCGAGCGGGGCGAGGAGCAGCAGGGCGAGGGAGACGGCACTCAGGGGCGGGCGCATCGGCGGTCCTTCGGTCGGACGGATCCCGGCAAA
This sequence comes from Methylobacterium sp. WSM2598, assembly GCF_000379105.1. Classification (GTDB taxonomy): domain Bacteria; phylum Pseudomonadota; class Alphaproteobacteria; order Rhizobiales; family Beijerinckiaceae; genus Methylobacterium. Next base: position 82,530 of record NZ_KB900609.1, read on the forward strand.
TCTAGGGCCGAGCCGGCCCGGGAGGAAGCCGTTCCGCGGCGACCGGGACGGGTCGCGGCCCGCCTGTGTCTTCGGGGCCGTGACGCGGCGTCGCTTGACAGCCACGACTCCCCGTGGTCGGAAGCCGCGGGTCGTGGCGCTCGACGGGGGCGCGGGAAGGAGCCGGCGAGGGTGCGAGACATGGTGCGACGGGCCGTACTCCTGGCGGCCCTCCTGCTCGCGGCGGGCCTCCCGGCCGGCCGGGCCGCCGCCCAGGGTGCGGTCAAGCAGACCTTCGAGGATTGGCAGCTGCGCTGCGAGACGCCCGCCGGCGCCAAGGCCGAGCAATGCGCCCTCGTCCAGTACGTCGCCGCCGAGGACCGGCCGAACCTCACCCTCGCGGTCATCGTGCTGAGGACGGCCGACAACCGCGGCACCCTGCTGCGCGTGGTGGCGCCCCTCGGCATCCTGCTTCCCTCCGGCCTCGGCCTGAAGATCGATCAGGCCGATATCGGCCGCACCCTGTTCGTGCGTTGCCTGACCACCGGCTGCGTCGCCGAGGTGGTGATGGACGAGAACCTGATCCGGCAGCTCAAGACCGGCCAGCAGGCCACCTTCATCGTCTTCCAGACGCCCGAGGAGGGCGTGGGCATCCCGCTCTCGCTCAAGGGCTTCGCGGCCGGGTTCGACAAGCTGCAATAGCCGGGAGCCGCCATCGTGACAGCAGGCACATCCCTGAGAGGCTGCGCGGTCCTGCTCTGCGCCGTCGCCCTGGCCGGGCCGGCCGCGGCCCAGGAGGATGACGGGAGCAACCCGCTCCTCAACATCTTCCGCTACGGCGGCACCACCAAGCCGCCCGAGGCGCCGGCGAACCCCGACGACGTCTACTGCCCGATCATCGACATCACCGAGGGCGGCTCCTCGATCCAGTCGGGCACGGGGACTGGCATCCGCCACCAGATCTCCCTGGCGCAGGTGAGCCGCGAATGCGGCCCCGGGCCGGGCGGCTCCGTCCTGGTCAAGGTCGGCGTCCAGGGACGGGTGCTCCTCGGCCCGGCCGGCGCGCCGGGGCGGTTCGAGGCGCCCGTGACCGTCACGGTCAAGCAGGGCGGCACCGTCTTCGCCCGCCGCACCCGGCGGGCGAGCGTGACGATCCCGGCAGGCGCCGCCAGCGCGAGCTTCGCCGTCGTGGAGGACGGCATCACGGTGCCGGCCCGCGCGGCGAACGAGTTCGAGATCGAGGTCGGGCTCGGCGGCGCGGGCAAGCCCGCCAAGCGCGGCCGCGGGGCCGGCTCCGCACCGGCGGGCTGAGCCGCCGGCCACGTGTCCCCGCCCCCTGTTCGCCTCGAACCCCACGACGACCCCGATTTCACGCGCCGCCTGGTCCTGCCGGGCGCGCCCGGCGGGCGCTGGCTCTCGCTCACCTACGCGGCCGACCGCTTCGCCCCGGCGCCGCGGCCGATGCTGCGCTTCCTCGGCCCCGACCCGTCGGAGGCGCTGCTGCCCGGGCCGGTGCTCGGCCGCGCCGCGTGGCTCGGGCCGGTGCCGCCGGGCACGACGGCGATCCTGCTCGCCGCCCCGCCCGCGGGGTTCCGGGTCGAGGCGGCGCGGCTCCTCGGGCTCCCGGCCGTGCTCGCCCGCGCGGCGCGGCGGCGGCCCGCGACCCTCGCGGTCGCGCTGCTCCGCGCCGCCCAGCGCGACGGGCGGCGCTTCCGCAACACCCTGCGCATCGCCGCGGCGGTGACGCCGCTCTCCGCCTACCCGGCCTGGCGGGCCGAGCGCGCCCGGCCCTTCGAGCCCGCCCTCGACCGCCTCGTCCCGGTGCCGCGGCGGATCGGCCTCCTGCTCGCGGCCGCGCCCGGCGAGGAGGCCGCGCTGCGCACGAGCCTGTCCTCGCTCCTCGCCCAGAGCCACCGCGACTGGCGCCTCGCCCTGTCCTGGCGCGGCGCGCCGCCGGCCGGGCTGCCGCGCGATCCCCGGATCGGCGAGGGCGCGGCCTTCCCGGAGGTGGTCGAGGCCGTGGGCCTCCTGCACCCGGGCGACGTGCTCGCCCCGGACGCCCTCGCCCAGCTCGCCCGCGCCCTCGACGGCGCCGACCTCGCCTACGCGGACGAGGAGGTCGAGACGCCCTCCGGCCTCGCGCCGCGCCTGAAGCCGGCCTGGAGCCCCGACCTCGCCCTCGCGACCGGCTATCCGGGCCGGCCGATGCTGCTCGCCCGCGACCTCCTCGCGCGCTGCGGCTGGGAGGAGGCGCAGGGGACGGGCGCGCTGGCCCCCGCCGCCTTCCTGGCCGTCGCGCCCGAGCGGGTGCGCCACGTCCCCCGCATCCTGTGCCGCCGGCCGGCCGGCCCCGAGGCGGCGGAGCCCGGATTGCTGCGCGAGGCGTTGCGGCGCGCCGGCTCCCCCGCCCGGGTGCGCGAGGAGGGCGGCGCCCCCGATCTGCTCTGGCCGCTCCCCGATCCGCCGCCCCTCGCCTCGGTGGTGATCCCGACCCGGGACCGGCCGGACCTGATCCGCACCGCCGTGCGCGGCGTGCTGGAGGAGACCGATTACCCGGCCCTCGACCTCGTCCTCGTCGATAACGGCTCGGTCGATCCCGCCGTCCACGCCTTCTACGCGGACCTGTCGGGCGATCCCCGGGTGCGCCGGATCGACCGGCCCGGCCCCTTCAACTTCTCCAGCCTGGTCAATGCCGGGGTGGCGGCCGCGCGCGGCAGCGTCGTGGTGCTCCTCAACAACGACGTGGCGGTGCGCGACCCGCGCTGGCTCGCCGAGATGGTCCGCCTCGCCGTGCGGCCCGGGATCGGCGCCGTCGGGGCCAAGCTCCTCTACGGCAACGGGCGCCTGCAGCATGCCGGCGTGGTCGTCGGCCTCGGCGGGCGGGCCGGCCACACGCTGCGCAACCGGCCCGCCGACACGCCCGGCCATCTCGGGCGGCTCCGCGTGACCCACGAGGTGGCGGGCGTCACCGCGGCCTGCCTCGCGGTGACGCGCGCCGGTTTCGAGCGGGTCGGCGGATTCGACGAGGCCGCCTTCGCGGTCGATTTCAACGACATCGACTTCTGCCTGCGCCTGCGGGAGGCGGGGTTGCGCAACCTCTGGTGCCCGCACGCGGTGCTCGACCACCACGAATCGGTGAGCCGCGGCCCCTCGGTCGGGCCGGCGCGGGCGCGGTTCGAGGCGGAGGCGGCCCGCTTCACGGCGCGCTGGCGGGCGGTCATCCGCGACGACCCGTACTATCATCCGGCCTTCTCGGTCACGACCTTCGGGGAGGATCTGGAGTGAGGAAGGCCCGCTCTCCCCGGACCGGGGCGCCGGGGCGGCCCGCGTGACGCGCGCGCGCCGCTTCCCCCCATCCCCCGCCCTCGACGCCCTGCGCTTCGCCGAGCCGCTGCGCGGCTCCGGGCGGGACGCCCTCGCGGCGCTGCCGGGGCTGCTGGCGCACCCGCGCGAGGCCCTCGCCATCGGCTGGGCGTGGCTCACGGGCAAGCGCGTGCGCGCCCGCAACCGCGCCGCCGCGCTCCTCGGGGCGCACCCGCGCCTGCGCCCGCGCCCCGTCGCGGGCGCGCCCGCCGCGCGGGCGGCCGCGCCCGCCGGGCACGGCCCGGTGATCCTGTGCCCGGAGGGGCATTGCCTCGCGGAGGGGGCCGCCGCCGCGGTCGCCGAGGCCTTCGCGGGCGATCCGGGCCTGAGGGCCCTTTACGGCGACGCGCTGGTGCTCGGCCCCGGGGACCGCCCGCTGCTGCCGCTGCTGCGGCCCGCCTTCGACCCCGACTTCCTGCTCGCGGTCGATTACGTCGGCCCGGTCGTCGCCCTGCGCGACCCGGTGCGGGGGGAGGCGGGCGACGACGTCCCGGCGCTCCTGCTGCGGCTGCACGATCGGCACGGCCCCGGCGCCGTCCGCCACCTGCCCCGCGTGCTCTCCCTGTGGCGGCCCTTCGCGGCCGCCTCCGGCGACGCCTCCCGCCAAGCCCGCCGGGCGCTCGCCCGCGCCCGCGCGCCGGAGGCGGGGATCGAGACCGGGCCGTGCGGCGTGCTGACCCTGCGCCGCCCGCTCCCCGAGCCGCCGCTCGTGAGCCTGATCGTGCCGACCCGCGACCGGCTCGACCTCTTGCGCACCTGCCTCGACAGCCTGCGCGCCCGCACGGACTGGCCGGGCCTCGACATCATCGTCTGCGACAACGACAGCCGCGAGCCCGAGACCCTCGCCTATCTGCGGGCGCTGGAGGAGGCGGGCGCGGCCCGGGTGCTGCCCTGCCCGGGGCCGTTCAACTTCGCGGCGATGAACAACCGGGCCGCCGGGATCGCCCGCGGGCGGCTCCTCGGCTTCGTCAACAACGACGTCGAGGCGTTCCGGCCGGACTGGCTGCGGCGGATGGCCGAGGAGGCGCTGCGGCCGGAGGTGGGCGCGGTCGGGGCGAAGCTCCTCGACGCGGTCGGCCGCGTCCAGCACGGCGGCATCGTGCTCGGCACGGGCGGGCTCGTCACCCACGCCCATCGCCACTTCCCCGGGGACGCGCCGGGCTACCTGCACCGCCTCGCCGCGACCCACCGGGTCGCCGCCGTGACGGCCGCCTGCCTCGTGGTCGAGGCGCGCAAATTCGCCGAGGTCGGCGGCTTCGACGAGGCAGCCTTCGCGGTCGATTTCAACGACGTCGACCTCTGCCTGCGCCTCGACCGGGCGGGCTACCGCACCCTGATCGTGCCCGGCGCGGTGCTGCACCACCGCGAGGCGGCGAGCCGGCGCTGGACGCCGGAGGCCGCGCGGCGCCACGCCGCCGAGGTCGCCTCCCTGCGGGCGCGCTGGGGGGCGGCGCTCGCCGCCGATCCCTGGTACCATCCGGCCTTCGACCCGCAGGCCCCGACCTACACGCGGCTGCGCCCCGCGCCCGGCGCCGGCCCCCGCTGAACGCGAAGCGGGGCCGCCCGAGGGGCGGCCCCGCTCCGGATCGCCGATGCCCGCCGTCGCCTACTGGACGAGGCGGGGACCGCCGCTCTGCACCTTCTCGTTCTCGCCCAGGATGCCGAGGCGGCGCGCCACCTCCGAATAGGCCTCGATCAGGCCGCCCAGATCCTTGCGGAAGCGGTCCTTGTCGAGCTTGTCCTGGCTCTTGATGTCCCAGAGGCGGCACGAATCGGGGGAGATCTCGTCGGCGACGACGATCCGCATCAGGTCGCCTTCCCAGAGCCGGCCCGTCTCCATCTTGAAGTCGACGAGGCGGATGCCGACGCCGAGGAACAGGCCGGACAGGAAGTCGTTGACCCGGATGGCCAGGGCCATGATGTCGTCGATCTCCTGGGGCGTCGCCCAGCCGAACGCCGTGATGTGCTCCTCCGACACCATCGGGTCGTTGAGCTGGTCGTTCTTGTAGTAGAACTCGATGATCGAGCGCGGGAGCTGCGTGCCTTCTTCCAGGCCGAGCCGCGTCGCCAGGGATCCGGCCGCGACGTTGCGCACCACGACTTCGAGCGGAATGATCTCGACTTCGCGGATCAGCTGCTCGCGCATATTCAGGCGGCGGATGAAATGAGTCGGCACGCCGATGTCGTTGAGATGCTGAAACACGAACTCGGAGATCCGGTTGTTCAGCACGCCCTTGCCATCGATCACCTCGTGCTTCTTAGCGTTGAAGGCGGTCGCATCATCCTTGAAGTGCTGGATGAGCGTGCCCGGCTCCGGTCCCTCGTAGAGGACCTTCGCCTTGCCCTCGTAGATGCGACGGCGGCGGTTCATAGGCGTGTACCGTGGTTTGAGGAAATCCATGGGGCCGTGGCTCCAAAAAACGTGTGAGGCCCGCGGCGCGGCGACCCGAAACCAGGTCGGGCCGGGGACGCATCGTCCCGGCAGCCGGTCGCAAAGTACCCGAAGCGGGAAGGCAGCACAACGCATCGACCGGGCCGCGACTCTGCGGCCGGTCTGCGGGTTCGCTGCCGGCGGAGAGGGGGCCGCCGTCCCTGGCGTGCGCTGCAATCTCCGGGATGTGGTCCCGGGCGCCGCGTCTGTCAAGAATCGCCGGATGTCGCGGCGGATCAAGCCGCGGCGCGGGCGGGCGCCCGGCCTCGACGGGGCGGGCGGGGCAATCGTAAGCTCGCCGCCGGACCGGCCCGGAGCGGCGGGCGGCGCAGGGGAGGAACGGCATGGCGGAACGGGGTGGGGCGGTGGCGGCGCTCGCGGCGCGGATGCGGGAGGGCACGCCCCTCGTCTCCGCCTGGTGCGGGATCCCCGAGCCGGCCGTGGCCGGGCTCCTCGCGGCGGAGCCCGGCTTCGACGCGATCACGCTCGACATGCAGCACGGCGGGTTCGACGAGGCGGCGGTCGCGCGCACGGTTCCGCTCGTGGCAGCCCGCGGCAAGCCGACCCTGGCGCGGGTGCCGGTGGCGGCCTTCAACACGGTGTCGCGGGTGCTCGACGCGGGCGTCTCGGCGGTGATCGCCCCGATGGTGAACAGCGCCGAGGAGGCGGCCATGCTCGCCACCTTCGCCAAGTACCCGCCGCTCGGCGCACGCAGCTGGGGACCGCTGCCGGCCCTCGCCCTGTCGGGTCTCGGGGGCGATCACTACCTCAAGGAGGCGAACGGCTTCTGCCTGACGCTGGCGATGGTCGAGACCCGCGAGGCCCTGGACGCGGTGGACGCGATCCTGGCGGTCGAGGGCATCGACGGCATCTTCATCGGCCCCTCCGACCTCTCGATCGCGCTCTCGGGCGGCGCCGCCCTCGATCCGGGCGGCAGCGTGGTGCGCGCGGCCCTCGACCACGCCAAGGCGCGGGCGCGCGCGGCCGGCAAGCGGATCGGCGTCTACGCCCATTCGCCGGCCCGCGGGCGCGAGAACGTGCAGGAGGGCTTCGACCTCGTCGCGCTGATGGGCGACGGGGCGCTGCTGCGGCTCGGCGCCCAGGCGGCGCTCAACGAGGTGCGGGGGTGAGACGGGCGGGGCCCGGGACTTCCCGCGTCCTCCCTACCTTCCAGCGAAGCCGCTCGCGAGGAACAGCCCCGCATGCTGCAGGGCGCCCTCGTCGATGCCGTGCCCGGTGCCCGCCGAGAGGTGCCACTCCACCGGCACCTCCGCGGCCGCCAGGAGATCGGCCGAGAGGAAGAGCGCCTCGACGGGGATCACCTCGTCCTGGTCGCCGTGGACCAGCAGGATCGGCGGCACGGAGCGGATCGCGGGCTTGAGGCTCTCGGGACCCAAGCTCTCGCTACCCTTGCCCTCCTCGATCACCAGCATGCCCGACAGGCCGACCACGGCGGCGAGGCGGCGCGGCCGGCGCAGCCCCACATGCAGCGCCATCATGCAGCCCTGGCTGAATCCGACCAGGGCGAGGCGGCTCTCGTCGAGCCCGGCCCGCGCGAGTTCGGCGTCCAGGAAGGCGTCGAGGGTGGGCGCCGCCCGGTTCACCCCGCGCCAGCGCTCGTGCGGGTCCCGGAAGGTGAGGGAGAACCATTGCCGGCCGAAGCCCTGGATGCAGGGCTCGGGGGCGTGCGGCGACACGAAGGCGGCGTCCGGCAGCAGCGGCTGCCACGCGTGGGCGAGGTCGATCAGGTCGTTGCCGTCCGCGCCGAAGCCGTGCAGCAGGACCACAAGCTGGCGCGGCGCCCGGCCGGAGCGGGGAGGCAGGCGCGGGCCGGTGAGCGTCGTCATGGTGGCACCTCGGGAGCAGGAGCGCGCCGTCGCGCGTCAGGTGGTGACCGGCGCGCCGCGGCGCCTCAGGGAGCAAGGGGCGCGCCGTCGCGCGCCTTGGCCACGCGGTAATACGCCCAGAGCACCTTGGCGGCGACCCCGCGCCAGGGCCGCCACGCCTGCGCCCGCGCGGCGAGCGCCGCGGCACTCGGGCGCGCGTCGAGCCCCTCCGCCAGCCGCGCCGCCTCCTGGAGCGCGAGGTCGCCCGCCGGGAAGGCGTCCGGGTGGCCGAGGCAGAACAGCAGGTAGACGTCCGCGGTCCAGGGCCCGATGCCGCGCACCGCCACCATCCGGCGATGCGCCTCGTCGGCCGGCAGGGTGTGGAGCGCGGGGAGCGGCAGGTCGCCCGCCGCGACCGCCTCCGCCACCGCCCGCAGGGTGCGGATCTTCGGCCCGGACAGGCCGGCGGCCCTGAGATCCGCCTCGGCCGCCGCCGCGACGGTCTCGGGGGTCACGTCCCGCAGCAGCGCCCTGAGCCGGCCCCAGATCGCGCCCGCGCTCGCCGTCGAGAGCTGCTGGGCCACGATGATGCCGGCGAGCCCCTCGTAGCCCGGCGGGCGCTTGCGCAGGGGCGGGGTCGCCCCCTCCGCCACGAGGCGCGCCATCAGCGGGTCGCACCGGGTCAGCGCCGCGACCCCCTCCCGCAGCACGGCCTCCGAGTCGAGGAGCCGCGTCGGCGGCCCGCCGGCATCGACGCGGGGGCCCGCCATCCCCATCTCAGGCTCACGCTCGACCCGCCCCATCGCGCCCGTGTCCCCTCCGGTCTTCCGCTTCGCCCCGAGCCCCAACGGCCGGCTGCATCTCGGTCACGCCTACTCGGCCCTGCTCAACGCCGCCCTCGCGGCGCGGATGCGCGGCCGCCTGATCCTGCGGATCGAGGACATCGATGTCACGCGCTGCCGGCCGGAGCTCGCGGCCGCGACGATCGAGGATCTGCGCTGGCTCGGCCTCCCCTTCGAGGAGCCGGTCCGGCGCCAGTCGGCGCATTTCGCCGAGTACGCGGCCGCCCTCGCGCGCCTGCGCGCGCGCTCCCTGGTCTATCCCTGCTTCTGCACGCGCCGGGAGGTGGCGGGAACGAGCACGGGGCGCGATCCCGACGGCGCGCCGCTCTATCCGGGCACCTGCCGCGGGCGCCCGGACGCGGCGGCACGGATCGCCGCCGGCGAGCCCCATGCCTGGCGCCTCGACATGGTGCGCGCCCGCGCCGCCTGCCCGGAGCCGCTCCTCGTCGCGAGCTTCGACCCGGAGGGCGCGGTGACGCACCGCGAGGCGCGGCCGGAGCGCTGGGGCGACGCGGTCCTCGCCCGCAAGGACGTGCCGGCGAGCTACCACCTCGCGGTGGTCCACGACGACGCCCTCCAGGGCGTGACCCACGTGGTGCGGGGCGCCGATCTCGACGCGGCCACCGACCTGCACCGCCTGCTCCAGGCGCTGCTCGGCCTGCCGGCGCCGCTCTACCACCATCACGGGCTGATCCTCGATCCGGAGGGCGGCAAGCTCGCCAAGTCGCGCGGCTCCGAGCCGCTCGCGTCCCTGCGGGCGCGGGGCGCGACGCCGCAGGGCTTGCGCGCGCGGCTCGGCCTCGCCTGAGGCGGGCGCGTCGTACGACATCCGATCGGTTGCGTCGCCATCTCCCCTTTCGGCCATGCGGATGTCGGCTTCGCTCAGGCGCCGCGCGGGCTCGTGATCCGGGATCCGCTTGAGCAAGCGGATCCCGGATCAGGCGGACGGCCCGGCGAAGCGCTCCCGGTAGGTCCGGGGCGCGGTGCCGAGCACCCGCAGGAAGCCGCGCCGCATCGTCTCCTCGGAGCCGAAGCCGCAGCGCGCCGCCGCCCGGGCGACCGGCGCGCCCTGCTCCAGCAGGCGCCGGGCCGCCTCGACCCGGATCGCCTCGACGGCGCGGGCGGGGGTGCGGCCGGTCGCCTGCCGGTAGTGGCGCGAGAAGCTGCGGGCGCTCATCCCCGCCCGGGCGGCTAGGACCGGCAGGGAGAGGTCGCCGCGCAGGTGGCCGGCGATCCAGGCATGCAGCCCGTCGAAGCGGCCCGGCTCGGCCTGGAGGGCCAGCACGGTGCTGAACTGCGCCTGCCCGCCGGGGCGCTTGAGGAACACGACGAGGCGCCGGGCGACCGCGAGGGCCGCCGCCCGGCCGAGATCCTCCTCGACCATCGCGAGGGCGAGATCGATTCCCGCCGTGACGCCGGCCGAGGTCCAGACGGCGCCGTCCCGCACGAAGATCGGATCGGGATCGAGCCGCACCCGCGGGAAGCGCTCGGCGAAGAGGCCGCAATGGTCCCAATGCGTGACGGCCCGGCGCCCGTCGAGGAGCCCGGCCGCGGCGAGCACGAAGGCCCCGGTGCAGACCGAGGCGGTGCGGGCGGCCGCCGCGGCGCGCTGCCGGACGAAGGCGAGCATCGCCGGGTCGCGGCTCACGGCCTCGACCCCGCGGCCGCCGGCCACCACGAGCGTGTCGAGGGGGGCGTCGGCCCGGGGCAGCGGGGCCGCGACCAGGCCCAGGCCCGCCGAGGCCGTCACGCAGGGTTCGCGGGCGACCACGACGGGATCGTAGGGCCGGTCAGGCCCGGCCTCGTCGTTGGTGGAGGCGAAGACCTGGAGCGGCCCGGCGACGTCGAGGAGCTGGACGTCCGGGAAGGCCAGGATCTCGACGCGGCGTCGCGGGATTGGCATGATCGGAGGGATGAATGGCGCCTGCGCCAGATCCTGGCCCGGCAAGATCGCGAGCGTCAACCGGGAGCCCCGCCATGCCCCTGCGCTTCGGAATCCTCGCCTTCCCCGCCGTCCAGCAGCTCGACCTGACCGGTCCCTACGAGGTCTTCGCCTCGGCGGGCGACGCGGAGGTCCACCTGCTCTGGAAGGATCGCCGGCCCCTGACCTCCGCCACGGGCCTGATCCTCGCGCCGACGACGACCCTCGCGGAATGTCCGCCCCTCGACGTGCTCTGCGTGCCGGGCGGGGCGGGCGTGAACGCGCTCCTGGAGGATGCGGAGGTGATCGGCTTCCTGCGCGACCGGGCCGCGGGGGCGCGCTTCGTGACCTCCGTCTGCACCGGGGCGCTGGTCCTCGGCGCGGCCGGGCTCCTCGCCGGCAAGCGGGCCACCACGCACTGGAACGCCCTCGATCTCCTGGCGCATTTCGGCGCGACGCCGGTCGAGGCGCGGATCGTGCGGGACGGGTCCCTCATCACCGCGGGCGGCGTCACGGCGGGGATCGATTTCGGTCTCGCACTGGTGGCGGCCCTGCGCGGCCGGGACCAGGCGGAGGCGATCCAGCTCGCCCTCGAATACGCGCCGGCGCCGCCCTTCTCGGCCGGAACGCCGCGGGAGGCCCCGCCGGAGATCGTCGCCCTCGTCCGGGACAGGCTCTCCGGATCGCGGGCGGCCCGCGAGGCGATCCTGGCCCGACTGCCGCGGATCGGCTGATCCGCTGTCCGGACGATCACGTCCGGGACGCGCATGACGCGCCCGCGCGGCGCCTGAGCGAAGCCGAAATGCCAAGCCCGCGCGGTGCCTGAGCGAAGCCGAAATGCCAAGCCCGCGCGGTGCCTGAGCGAAGCCGACATCCGCATGGCGACGCGATCCGTCGGATGTCGGATGACCGGCCCGCGTCAGCTCACCCCGTTCGGGCCGTCCAGCACGGCCCGCACGCGGCGCACCAGGTCGAGGCGGCGATAGGGCTTGTTGATCACCTCGAACTCGCTGCCCCCGACATCGGTGCGCTCCAGGCTCGCCTCCGCGTAGCCGGTGGTGAGCAGCACCTTGAGCCGGGGCTGGCGGCGGCGGGCCTCCCGGGCCAGCACCACGCCGTTCATGCCCCCCGGCATGATCAGGTCGGAGAACAGCAGGTCGACCCGGCGGTGGCCGTCGAGCACGTCGAGGGCCTCGCGCCCGTTGGCGGCCGTCAGGACCGTGTAGCCGAAATCCTGCAGGATGGTGCGCGCGAGTTCGGCCACGTCCTGGCGGTCGTCGACGATCAGGATCGTCTCGGTGCCGGGGCGCTCGGTCCCCCGCAGGCGCACCGGCGCCGGGCGCTCGTCCTCGCCGGCGGCCGGGAACATCAGCCGCACCCGGGTGCCCTCGCCGACCCGCGACTCGATCTGGAGGGTGCCGCCCGACTGCTTGGCGAAGCCGTAGACCATCGACAGGCCGAGGCCGGTGCCGCGCCCCTCCTCCTTGGTGGTGAAGAACGGCTCCGTCACCCGGGCGAGCACCTCGGGCGGCATGCCGGTGCCGGTATCCGTGATGCTGATCGCGACGAAGCGGCCGGCCGGGGGCAGGCCGGGGCCGATCTCGTCGGGGCCGATCTCGCGGTTCTCCGTGCGGATCGTGACCGTGCCGCCGGACGGCATCGCGTCGCGGGCGTTGATCAGCACGTTGAGGAGCGCGACCTCGGTCTGGGTCGGGTCGAGCCGGGCGTTGCGCAGGTCGGGGGCCAGCTCGGTGACGACCGTGACCGCGTCGCCGAGGGTGCGGTTGGCGAGGTCGCGCATGCCCTCGACGAGGCCGTTGAGGTTGACGGTGCGCCCCTCCAGGCGCTGCTTGCGGGCGAAGGCGAGGAGCTGCTGGGTCAGCGTCGTCGCCCGGTCGGCGGCGCCGCGGATGTTCTCCGCCGCCCGCAGCAGCCGGCCGGGATCCGGCCGCGGATGGGCGAGCCCCGCCTGCAGGATGTCGGCGTAGCCGACCACCACCTGCAGCAGGTTGTTGAAATCGTGCGCGATGCCCCCGGTCAGCTGGCCGAGCGCCTCCATATTCTGCGCCTGCCGCAGGGCGTCCTCGGCGTCGCGGCGGCGCGAGACGTCGAGCTGCGAGCCGAAGAAGTACACGAGGTCGCCCGCGTCGTTGTAGACCGGCGAGACGAACAGCGCGTTCCAGAAGGAGGAGCCGTTCTTGCGGTAATTGAGGATCTCGGTCGAGATCTCGCGCCGCTCCTTGATGGCGCGCCGCACCTCCGCGATCGTCTGCGGGTCGGTCTCGGGACCCTGCAGGAAGCGGCAATTGCGGCCGATCAGTTCGGACGGGTCGTAGCCCGTCAGGGCCCGGAAGGCCTGGTTGGCGAAGATGATCGGGTTGTCGGGCTGGCGCGGGTCGGTGACGATCATCGGCATCCGGGTCGTCTCGACCGCGGCGAAGAAGATGTCGCTGCGGTGATCCGCGACCTCGCCGGACGCGCCGTCCTGGACGGTCGGGCCGTCCTTCACGGTCGGTGCGCGTCCGGGCGGCGGCAGCTCGGGCGTCGTCGTCATCGCGGTCTCGGTGGCTCCCGGTGCCGTGCGGTGCGTTCCCCAGAGGACGGAAGCGCGCCTGTCCGGGCTGCCGATCCGACTCGTTTCCCCGCCAAGTATATGCGCATCCACGCCGGTCGAGGGCCGGCGGGGCGCGCGCGACGGCGCGCCGCAACCCGGCCGGCGCGGGCCGGATGCCTCACCCGTCCTCGTCGGGCGGGAAGGCGACGGAATCCGAGGTCGCCCGCTCGAAGGCCTGGACCACGTGCCGGAAGGAGCGCCACGTCTCGCTGGCGTGGTCGGCCTCGTCGGGCCGGAGCACGAAGAGGAGCAGCGAGCGCCCGGTCACCTCGTAGGTCTCGCCGATCTCGAAGCGCTCGGCCTCCTCCGATTCCGGCAGGTTGGTGTCGATCAGGCGCAGCCAGGAATGGCCGCCCACCACCTCGGGCAGGGTGAAGGGCACGAGGTCGTGGTGGGCGTTGAGGAGGAGCAGCAGCGTCGCCTCCGAGCCGCGGCGGCGGAGGCCGCTCATCGGCGCGCGGCCGTCGAGCAGCACCGCGAGCGCCCGCGCCTCGCCGTCGTTCCAGTTCTCCGGGGTCATCTCCTCCCCGGAGGGGGTGAGCCAGGTCACGTCCCTGACGCCGAGTTCCTCGTCGAAGGCGCCGGTGAGGAAGCGGCCGCGCCCGAGCATCGGCAGGGCCTTGCGCAGGGTGAGGAGGCGGCGCGCGAACTCGGCCTGCTGGCGCTCGTCCGGCCCGATCGCCTGCCAGTCGAGCCAGGAGATCTCGTTGTCCTGGCAATAGGCGTTGTTGTTGCCCTGCTGCGTGCGCGCGAACTCGTCCCCCGCCAGCAGCATCGGCGTGCCCCGCGCCAGGAACAACGTCGCCAGCATGTTGCGCATCTGCCGGAACCGCACCGCCCGGATCTCGGGATCCGCGGTCGGGCCCTCGACCCCGTAATTCGACGAGAGATTGTGCGAGTGACCGTCCCGGTTCTCCTCGCCGTTCGCCTCGTTGTGCTTCTCGGCGTACGAGACCGTGTCGGCCAGCGTGAACCCGTCATGTGCCGTCAGGAAGTTCACCGAGGCCCAGGGGCGCCGGCCGCGCTTGTTGAACTTGTCGGCCGAGCCGGTGAAGCGCGCCGCGAGGGCGGGCAGCAGGCCCTCGTCGCCGCGCCAATAGGCCCGCACGTCGTCCCGGAAGCGGTCGTTCCACTCCGCCCAGCCCGGCGGGAAGCCGCCCACCTGGTAGCCCCCCGGCCCGCAATCCCACGGCTCCGCGATCAGCTTCACGGAGGAGAGGACAGGGTCCTGGCGGCAGGAATCGAGGAAGCCGCCGCCCTCGTCGAAGCCGTAGGGTTCGCGGCCCAGGATGGTGGCGAGGTCGAAGCGGAAGCCGTCGACCCGCATCTCGGTGGCCCAGTAGCGCAGGGAGTCGGTCACCATCTGCAGCACCCGCGGATGCGAGAGGTTGACGGTGTTCCCGGTGCCGGTGTCGTTGATGTAGTAGCGCTTCTGGTCCGGCAGCAGCCGGTAGTAGGAGGCGTTGTCGATGCCCTTGAAGGACAGGGTCGGCCCGCGCTCGTTGCCCTCGGCGGTGTGGTTGTAGACCACGTCGAGGATCACCTCGAGCCCGGCCCCGTGCAGGCGCGCGACCATCTCCTTGAACTCGGAGAAGGCGAAGTCCGGGACCGCGGCGTAGCGGCGGGCCGGGGCGAAGAACGAGATCGTGTTGTAGCCCCAGTAGTTCCAGAGGTCCTTCTGGCGCAGGTAGTCGTCCTGCACGAAGGAGTGCACGGGCAGGAGCTCGACCGCGGTGACGCCGAGGCTGCGGACGTAGTCGAGCACCGGCTTCGTCCCGAGGCCGGCGTAGGTGCCGCGCAGGCGCTCGGGCACGCCCGGATGCAGCTTGGTGAGGCCCTTCACGTGCGCCTCGTAGATGACCGTGCGGTCCCACGGCACGTCGGGCTTCTGGTCCCGGCCCCAGGTGAAGGCCGGGTCGATCACCCGGCCCTTGCGGGTGAAGGGGGCGCTGTCGCGGTCATCGAAGGTGAGGTCGTCGCCGCTCTCGAGCCGGTAGCCGAACAGGGCCGGGTCCCAGGTGATCGACCCGACCAGGGCCTTGGCGTAGGGGTCGAGGAGCAGCTTGTGGGGGTTGAAGCGGTGGCCCTCGTCGGGCTCGTAGGGGCCGTGGACGCGGTAGCCGTAGATCGTGCCCGGGCGCGCGTCGGGCAGGTAGCCGTGCCAGACCTCGTCGGTGTACTCGGGCAGGTCGACGCGCGCGATCTCGGTCTCGCCGGAATCGTCGAACAGGCAGAGTTCGACGCGGGTGGCGTGGCCGGAGAACAGCGCGAAGTTGACGCCGAGCCCGTCCCAGGTCGCCCCCAGCGGAAACGGCTGGCCCTCCCGGATCCGCGGGCGGCGCGCAACGGCGGGTTCCGGCAGGGAGGGCGTCGCGGGGCTGGTCTTGCTCATGGTGGGCGGGGATCCGTCGCGGGGGCAAAGCCTGACAGCACGCTGAACGCGCCGCCCGCCCTCCGGGTCCGCCAGGCCGGATTTTTTCCCCTGCGGCGCCTCCGGGCGGGCCGCCCCGCGCAGGTGCCGCCTCAGGTCCTGGCCGCGGCCGTGTCGATGGTGCGGCGGGCGATGAAGCGGGTGACCATCCCCTCCACCTCGCTGATCGTCTCCTCGATCAGGTGGATCTGCAATTCGGTGCGCGGGTCGCCCCGGCAGAGCCCCTCGCGCGCCTGCAGCCGCTGCACCGCCTGGCGCACGACCTGGTAGACCGCCTCGCGCTCCTCGCGGCTCATCGTGGGCGAGATCGCCCGCGCGACGAGGTCGATGAAATCCGAGTCCGCCATCACCTCGGGCCTCAGATGTTGTGGTCCTTCACACCCTCGATCAGCAGGGTCGCGCTCCCCCAGGCGACGAGGAGGCAGAAGAAGATGACGAACAGCGTCTCGGGCCGCTCCGGCAGGGTCGCGTACTGGGGCTGCGCCGGCGGCACGAAGGTCGCGAGGTAGACCGACTGCTTGCCCGCCGCGATGCGGGCGCGCTCCAGCATGCCGACCGCCGATTCGTGCAGGCGCTCGGCCACGGTCCGCTCGATCACCAGGCGCTCGTATTCGAGCAGGGCCCGGGCGGCGTTCGGCGCGTCCCCCGCCATCGCGTCGCTGGTCAGGCTCTCCTGCAGGTGCTTCAATTGCTGGTCGAGGGCCGCGATGTTCGCGACGATCGCCTGGATCGAGCGGGATTTCTCGTCGAGGGAGGAGGACCGCAAGACCTGGAGGTCGTTCTCGAGCTTGATCTTCTCCTTCCGGAGTTCGATCATCGTGGTGTAGGTCGCCTCGGCCGACTTGATCGGGTCGATAATGCCCCAGCGGTTGCGGAATTCCCGCAGGGCGACGTAGGCCTGGGTGAGCCGGTCGCTCGCCTTCTGCACCTCCTCGCGGCTGTGGCGCAGCATGTCCTCCTGCGCGCGCTCCGAGATCCCATTGATCAGGGCCTCGGCCCGGCCGACGATGTGCTGCGCGATCCGCACGCCGTCCTCGGGCGTGAAGGCCGCGACCTTCAGGGTGATGATGCCCGAGACCAGGTCGATGCTGGTTTGGACGTGCTTGCGCCAGTACTTCAGCAGCTCCTCGATCGGCGTCTTGCCGGAGTAGCGCGCCCAGAAATCGGCCTCGCGGCGGGTGAACATGGCGCGCACGTCGAGGGCCTGCTGGGCGCTCTCCAGCATCGGCGTGCTGCGGATGTACTCCGCGACGATATAGGTGTCCTGGTTGTTGTTCTTCTGGATGAGCCCGGAGAACTCGCCGATCCTGACCTCGCCGAGCGGCAGGGTCTCGCCGCGCACGGCGAAGCGGCTCTCGACCACGTACTGGTCGGAGGCGAGCAGGAACAGGTAGATTCCGGACACGAAGGTCGGCGCGACGACGAAGATCACGAAGTTGCGCACGAGGCCGGCGCCGATGCGGCGGGGGCGCGGGTCGACCTCCGGCCGGGTGAGCCGGGTCCAGCGCAGCGGGTTGAGGAGCTGCAGCGCGCGGCGCGAGCGCGGCGCGTCGACCGGCAGGATCGTCTCGGCGTCCCGGCGCAGTTCGGGCAGCGAGCGCCGCGCGAATGCGATGACGCCGCCGAGCCTGTCGCGCCGCTTGACCTCGTCCACGCTCATCCCGTCTGGTCCCCGCTTCCGCTCGCCCGGCCGATCCTCGCCGTCCCGGACCCGCTCGTGCGGCCAAGCCGGCCTTATGCGGCCCAACCCTGGCGGGGGTCAACGAGGTGCGTCCGGGACCGGACGCGGGGCGAGGCCGGCCCTGTCGGCCGAGGTCGGGATCCCGGTTTTTTCGGCCTTTTTGATGGCGCCCGCGTGTCCGGCGTGTCACGCCAGCGCGCCTTCGAGCCGCTCCCAGGCATCCGGCGCGGCGGGAAGGCCGAAGCGCAGCCGGCACGGCTGCTCCTCGAAGCGGCGCACGAACAGCCCCGCCCGGCCGAGCCGGTCGAACAGGGCCGGCGCGTCCGGGAAATCCGCCGTGCGGAACAGGGCGGTGCCGCCGACGAGTCGCCCGCCCGCGCGCGCGAGCAGCCGGTCGAGCCGCGCCGCATCCGCCCGCCGGGCCGCGGCGGCCTCCTCGCGCCAGCGCCGGTCGGACAGGGCGGCGATCCCGGCCGCGAGGGCGGGCCCCGACACCGCCCAGGGCCCGAGCGCCGCCCGCAGCCTCGCGGCGAACGGGGCGGGGGCCACTGCGAAGCCGAGGCGCAGCCCCGCGAGCCCGTAGGTCTTGCCGAAGGAGCGCAGCACCACGGCGCCCTCCGGCACGCCGCCGCAGAGGCTCTCGACCGGCTCCAGGTCGGCGAAGGCCTCGTCGACCACGAGGAGGCCGCCCCGGGCGCCGAGGTGGGCGGCCGCGGCCGCGAGGGCCGGGCGCCCCGTCACCCGCCCGTCGGGGTTGTTGGGATTGACCACGACGGCGACGTCGTGGTCGGCCGCCGCGGGAAGATCCGGCACGGTCGCGACGGCGTGGCCCGCCCGCCGCCACGCCGCCGCGTGCTCGGCGTAGGTCGGCCCGACCACCGCCACCCGGCCGGCCGGGCGCAGGTGCGGCAGCCACGCGATCAGCGCCTGGGTGCCGGGCGCCGCCACGATCTCGGCCGGGTCCGCCCCGTAGGCGGCGGCGGCGGCCGCGTCGAGGGCGGCGAGGTCCGCCGGGGCGGGCAGGCGGGTGAGGAGGCTGGCGTCGAGGGGCGGGCACGGATAGGGGACCGGGTTGATCCCGGTCGAGAGGTCGAACCACGGCTGGGGCGCGTCGGGGAAGAGCCGCCGCGCCTCGCCGAGGTCGCCCCCGTGCCGGATCCCCGCGAAAGCCCCCATGCCCGCCACGCTCCATCCGCCCGACAGCCTCCTCGTGCTCGCCCTCGCCCTCGCGGCGGAGGCGGCCCTCGGCTATCCCGACCGCCTCTACCGGGCCCTCGGCCATCCTGTCACCTGGATCGGGGCCCTGATCGCGGCCCTCGACCGGGGGCTGAACCGGGAGGAGGATCCGCCGGCCCTGCGGCGGGCGGCCGGGATCCTGGCCCTCGCCCTCGTGCTCGCGGCGACCGGCGCGGCCGCGCTCGCGCTGGCCCTGGCCGCCGCGGGGGCGGGGCGCTGGGCGGGACTCCTGGCCTGCGGCCTCCTGGCGGCGAGCCTGCCGGCGCAGCGCAGCCTCGACCAGCACGTCGCCCGCGTCGCCGAGGGCCTGCGCCGGGAAGGGCTGCCGGGCGGTCGCCGGGCGGTCGCGATGATCGTCGGGCGCGACCCCGAGAGCCTCGACGCGGCGGCGGTGTGCCGGGCGGCGATCGAGAGCCTGGCGGAGAATTTCTCCGACGGGATCGTCGCGCCCGCCCTCTGGACCGGGGTCGGCGGGCTCGCGGGCGGGGCGCTCTACAAGGCGGTCAACACCGCCGACAGCATGATCGGCCACCGCACGGCGCGGCACCGGGCCTTCGGCTGGGCCGCGGCGCGGCTCGACGACCTCGTCAACCTGCCGGCCTCCCGCCTCACCGCGGCGCTCATCGTGGCCGCCGCGGCCCTGCGGACGGATTGCTCGGCCGGGGGGGCGCTGCGGGCCGTGCGCCGGGACGCGCGGCGACACCGCTCGCCCAATGCCGGCTGGCCGGAGGCCGCGATGGCCGGGGCGCTGGGCCTCGCGCTCGCCGGGCCGCGGGTCTACGGCGCGGTGCGGGTCGAGGATCACTGGATGGGCGACGGCCGGGCGGAGGCCGGCGCCGACGACATCGAACGGGCGCTCGCGCTCTATCGGACGGCGCTCGGGCTGCTCTGGGGGCTGGTGGTGGTGCTGGTTCTCGGCACCTGGGCGTGGCGAGCCGCCGGGCCGTGAGCGCGCGAGGGGCGGGGTCATGCCACATCCGCTTGGTCCCTTCGGGATGGCGGATGTCGTCGCCGCTCAGGCGCCGCGCGGGATTGGGATACGGGATCCGCTGCGATCAAGCGGAGCCCGGATCACCCGTCGGGATCGAGACGTCCCGGGCCCTCGGGCTCCGGTTCCGCGAGGATCCGCCCTGCATGGTCCCGCATCGCGCGCGCCATCGCGCCGAGGGCCGGGTCGTCGAAGCGCGGGCCCGGCAGGCGCGTCGCCAGGAAATGCGCGATCAGGCGCGCCTGGGCTGCATCGCGGGCGCGCTTGAGCGGGGCGCGATCCTCAGAAGACCTGCTCGGCATCCGCGCGTTGGCGAGCCTGCTCGCCGCTCCACGCGATGACACCGCGCATGCCCGTTTCGCCGTCCGGTCGCCCGTCCATGTCGGGGACCGGGCGGCCGAGCGCATCATCGATGCCGCATGCAAGCGATTGCGAAAACAGGGATCATCCCTTCGCGGGCCGGTTCGCGTCCGAAAAGGGATAATGGGGCGCCGCCCTAGCGGCGCGCCAGGGTCGCGGCGGGCGCCGCCTCGGGGGCCGGGCGGCGCAGGATCGCCTGCGCGACGAAGACCATCGCGACCCCGACGAGCAGGCAGGCGGCCAGGAACAGCATCGGGGTGAGGTCGCTGCCGCTGCGGTCGCGGATCCACGGCACGGCGTTCTGGGCGATGAAGCCGCCGAGATTGCCGACCGAGTTGATCGCCGCGATCCCGGCCGCCGCGGTGGCGCCGCGCAGGAAGGTCGGCGGCAGCGACCAGAAGACCGGCTGGCCCGAGAAGATCCCGGCCGCCGCCACGCACAGGCAGACGAATTTCAGGGCCGAGCCCGGCACCACCACGCTGAGCGTCAGGGCGAGCGCCCCGACCAGGGCGGGGCCCGCGATGTGCCAGGTCGTCTCGCCGGTCCGCGCCGCGTGGCGCGGCACCCACCAGAGCGCGAGCCCGACCACCGCCCAGGGGATCACGTTGAGGAGGCCGTTCACGGTGTTGGAGACGCCGAAGCCCTTCACGACGGTCGGCAGCCAGTAGCTCAGGCCGTAGGCCGCGAGCGGGAAGGCCACGTAGAGGAGCGCGAGGATCATCACCCGGCGGTCGAGCAGGATCCGGAACGGGTTGGAATGGTCGGTATGGGCCGTCGCGGCGGCCTCGCGGGCGAGGGCGTCCGCCAGCCACCTCTTCTCCTCGGCCGGCAGCCAGCGCGCCCGCTCCGGCCCCTCCGGCAGGATGAAGAACACCACCACGGCGAGCAGCAGGGCCGGGACCCCGGTCGCCACGAAGACCCATTGCCAGCCGCGCAGGCCGAGCAGGCCGTCGAGGTCGAGGAGCGCGCCGCCGATCGCCGCGCCGATCATGTTGGCCACCGCACTCGCGATCATGAACCAGCCGACCATCCGGCCGCGGTGGCTCTGCGGGAACCACAGCGTCAGGGCGAAGAGCACGCCGGGGAAGAATCCCGCCTCCGCCACGCCGAGCAGGAAGCGCAGCACGTAGAACATCGCCGTGCCCTGGGTGAAGCCGAGCAGCACCGTGATCAGGCCCCAGGTCGCCATGATGCGGGTGAACCAGAGCCGCGCCCCGACGCGCTCCAGGATCACGTTGGAGGGCACCTCGAACAGGAAGTAGGCGATGAAGAACAGCGACGCCCCGAGCCCGTAGGCGGCCTCGCTGAGGCCGAGATCGCCCACCATCTGCAGCTTGGCGTAGGAGACGTTCTGCCGGTCGATATACGCGATGAGGTACATCAGGCCGAGGAGCGGCATCAGTCGGCGGGTGATGCGGTCGAGCGCGCGCGCGCCGAGCGCGTCGGACGCCGCCTGCGGCGCGTCGTGAGGCATGGGGCGTCCCTCCCGGACCGTTGTCCCGAGGGGGCGACGCGCGGCCGCACCCCCCCTTTTGGGTTGAGATGCCGCCTATGCGAGAAGGCCTAACCCGTCAACCCTTCTCGCCCGTCAACCCTTGCGGCTGGTGGCGAGCGTGCTCCGGAGGGCCTGCCAGCGCTGCCAGAGCCCGTCGAGGGGGCGCGGCTCGCCCTCGCCGCGGCCCCGCACCACCACGGTCGCGGTCCGCCCGACGGTCAGCTGCGCCAGCGCCGGGGACGGGTCGAGGGTGACCCGCACCGGCACGCGCTGGGCAAGCCGCACCCAGGCGAAGGTCGGGTTCACGTTGGCGAGGAGGTTGGCCCCGGCGCTGCGCTCCCGATCCTCGATGCCGGCCGCCACGCTCTCGACGCGCCCGGCCAGGTCGCGGCCGCCGCCCATCAGGTGGATGCTCACCGGGTCGCCGACCCGGATGCGGTCGAGCTTCGTCTCCTCGAAGTAGCCCTCCACGTGGAGCGTGTCGCGGTCGACGAGCGCCAGCACGGCCTTGCCGGTGGCCACGTAGCTGCCGGGGCGCAGTTCGAGGTTCGAGATGCGGCCGTTGACCGAGGCGCGCACCTCGGAGCGGGCGAGGTTGAGCTTGGCGAGGTCGCGGTCCGCCACCGCCTGGTCGTAGGCCGCGCGGGCACCCTGCTCGGTGGCGAGCGCCTGTTCGAGCCGCTGCTGCGACACGACGTTGTCGCTGAGCTGCTGGTAGCGGGCGAGGTCGGCCTCGGCCTGGGTCAGCGTCGCCTTGCGCCCCGCCACCACCGCCTCGGCCTGGCGCAGGGCCAGGGTGAAGCGCTCCGGGTCGATGCGGAACAGGAGGTCGCCGCGCTTCACCTCCTGGTTGTCCTTCACGTCGACGTCGCGGACCAGCCCGGACACGTCCGGGGCGACGCCGACCACCTCGGCGCGCACGCGCCCGTCGCGGGTCCAGGGGGCCTCCAGGTAATAGTCCCAGAGGGCGGCGCCGACCACCAGCGCGACCAGGACCAGGAGGCCCGTGACGGCGAAGCGGCCGAGGAAGGCGAGGAAGCGGGTCATGGCGGGACTCGGCGGGACTCGGCGGGACTCGGCGGGACTCGGCGGGACTCAGGCGAAGCGCGGGGCGAGGGCGACCACGGCGCCCAGGCAGGTCACCGTGAGGGCGGCGTCGAAGAGGGGGCGGTGCCAGACGAGGCGGTAGAGCCCGGCCCGGGCGATGAGGCGGCGCAGGACCAGGCTGAGCGCGAAGGCGATCACGGCCTGGACCAGGAGCGCCGGCAGGAAGACGCCGTAGAGGTCGAGATCGGGCATCAGGCGGCCTCCGGGAGGGAGAGGCGACGGCGGGGCGGCCCATAGGGCGCCGCGTCGGGGAACAGGGCGCGCCGCAGGCCCGCGAGGCCGAGCAGGGCGTCGCGCCGCCCCTCCGGCCCGGGATCGGCCCCGATCCGCTGCAGGGCCGCGTCGATCTCCACGAGGAGCATCGGATCGGCCGTGTCCGGGCCGCCGCGATAGTGGCGGGCGACGCCGTCGAGCACCCGGTCGAGGGCGGCGACGTGGTCGGCCGGGAGCCCGTGGCGGGCGCGCCGCAGGAAGACCAGCACCATCCCGACGCGCAGTTCCGCCAGGGTGTCGACCCGGCGCAGCGCGCTGTCCGGCGCCGCGGCGGCGATGCGCGGCACCAGCAGCCCGAGGCGGTCGAGCATCAGGGCCGCGAAGGCGACCCGGTCGCCGCGCCCGCGCCGCGCGGCGGCCCGGGCGAGGTCCCGGCGGCTCGCCCGCAGCAGGCGCCACCCTCCCTGCTCGGCGCCGATCGACCGGGTCAGGCCGGTGACGAGGGCGGCGATCCAGATCCCGGCGATCAGCGCCACGCTGGAATTCACGAAGGCGGCGAATTCCGCATCGTACCTGTCCTGGATGGCGAGGAGCGCGTTGCCGTTGACCCCGAGGGCGATCCCGGCCGCGGCGGTGCGCGGATGCGCCATCAGCAGGCCGCACAGGAGGAGCGGGGGACCGACGGCGAGCGTCAGCATGACGAAGTCGTGGACCCGAGGCAGAACCCCGAACAGCAGCAGGCCCGCCGCGACCGCGCCCACGGCCGACCATTGCGCGAAGCCGAGGATCGAGGGGGTGGGGTCGTCCTGCGCGGCGAACAGGCAGCAGAGGACGAAGCCCATCATGGCGGCGGTGGCGCCGTCCGGCCACGCCGTGGCGATCCACAGGCCGACGCAGAGTGCCGCCGAGACCAGCAGGCCGAGGACCGAGCGCAGCGCCATGCCGTGGTCGCGGTGGCGGGGCGGGCGGGCCGCGAACTCGCCCCCGTAGGCGAGGGGCGCGGCGAGCGGGCCGCCGCCGCGCGCGATGTGCCCCTCGAGGGTGCGGCAATCCCGCGACAGGGCGACGAGCTCGCGCAGCCGGTCGAGCAGGCTCGCCCGCACCAGCAGCGTCCAGTCGGGATCGGCCGGCAGCCCGCGCTCGGCGGCCTCGATCCGGGCGGTCAGCGCGGCCATGCCCTCGGCCGGTGCCCCGGCCTCGGACCACGCGTCGAGCGCCGCCATCAGGTCGCGCAGGTCCGCGGTCAGGCCCGAGACGGCCCGCAAGGCCGCGATCCGGTCGGCCAGGGAGGAGAGCACCGGCAGGAGCAGGAGCATGCGCGCCCGCAGCGTCGCCACCCAGGGGGCGGCGGCGGCCTGCCGCGAGGTGTCGTAGGCGAGGTGGGAGGCGAGCACGTCGATCTCGCCCGCGTCGGCCGCGAGGCGCAGGCGCCGGGCGCGCACCTGCGGGTCCTCGGCGGCGCCCGAGAGCACCTCGGCGGTCCAGCGCCCGGCCTCGCCGAGCCAGGCCGCGATGCGCTGCGCCACCACCGGCGCGACCGATTGCGGGACAACGAGGCTCGACACCAGGGCGGCGCAGAGGATGCCGAGGGTGATCTCCTCGGCCCGCGCCACCGCGGTGTCGAAGATCGAGCCCGGGTCGGTCACCGCCGGGAAGCCGATCAGGGCCGCCGTGTAGCCGGCGAGCATGAACAGGTAGCTGCGCGGCGTCCGGTCGAGGAGCGACAGGTAGAGGCAGCCGGCGGTCCAGAGGGCGAGGGCGGCGGTGAGGAGTTCCGGGGCGTCGACGAGGTTCGGCACCAGGGCGACCGCCGCCGCCACGCCGATCAGGGTGCCGCCGACCCGGTAGAGGGCCTTCGAGCGGGTCGCCCCCGACAGCGCCTGGGCCGTGATGAACACCGTCGCCATCGCCCAGTAGGGGCGGGGCAGGTCGACCCAGAGGGCGATCCAGAGCGCGAGCAGGGCGGCGCCCGCGGTCTTGCCCGCGAAGAGCCACGCGCGCCAGCCGGGCAGGGTCATGAGGCGGCCCTCGCGGCGGGCAGGATCGCCGGGCCGAGCCGCTCGCCGGCGCCCTCGCGCAGGGCGCTCAGCACCCGCAGGGTCGCGCGCAGGTCCTCGTCCGGCACCTCGGCGAAGAGGCGCCCGCGCAGGCGGTCGAACTCCGCCTCGATCGCGCCGACCCGGGCCCGGCCCTCCTCGGTGAGGCTGATCACCTTGGCGCGCCGGTCGGTCGGGTCCTCCCGCCGGGTCACCAGGCCCGCCTCCTCGACCTGATCGAGCAGGCGCACGAGCGTCGGTCCCTCGACACCGAGCGCCTCGGCCAGGGCCGATTGGCGCGGCTCGCCGCCGAGGCGCCCGACCATCAGGAGCGGCAGGGCGGTGGCCTCGGTGAGGCCGAAGGCGGTGACGACCTCGTCGGCGGCGCGCCGCCAGGCGCGGCCGGCCCGCACGAGGCCGAGGGTCAGGGTCTGGAGGAGCATCCGGCGCATGGCACCTCGCTGCGACGGCCCGGGCGACCGTTGCGGAGGCTGATAAGTAGGGTCCTAACGATTGCGCGGCAACGACCGGGTCATGCGCTGCGCGCCGCCCTCACCGGAGCCGGGCGACGTCGCATGCGCCGGCGGAAGGGACGGGCCGGCCCGGGATCCTCGGGCGGCGAGCGGCGCGGCCGGCCCGCTCACAGGCCCGGGCCCTTGGCGGCTCCCAGAATCCGCCCCGGCCCGCCATACTCGGCCTGCAGCACCAGCACGTAGGAATCCGCGTCGCCCGAGGCCTGGAGCAGGCCGCGCGGCACCTCGTAGCGGGCGGGCGCGCCGGTCCAGTGGCCGACATGGTGCATGCCGCGCACCACGTTGCGGTAGGTGACGGTCTTGCCCCGGTTCTCGCCGCGCGCGATGGCGACCTCCCGCGAGCGGGACACCGGCAGCAGCCACAATTCGGCGGTGCGGCCGGCATCCGGCGCCGCCCCGACCTCGATCCGGATGCGGTCGTCCTCGACCACGGAGCGGATCGGCACCGGCAGGCTCACGGCCGTCCCGGGATCGCGGATGGTGTGCTCGAGGGCGCTGCGGTCGGAGCCGACCACCGCCGAGGCGCCGTTGATCACGGCCTGCGGCGTGTAGACCTGCCGGTCGCCGCGCACCCCCGCATAGGCGCGCTGGCGCTCCGTGAAGGCCGCGTGGGCGAGGGTGTCCTTCCAGCCGAGATAGTCCCAGTAGGTGACGGGCAGGCTCAGGGCGATGACGCTCGGGTCCCGCGACAGGTCCCCGATGATGCGGTCGGCGGGCGGGCAGGCCGAGCAGCCCTGGCTGGTGAAGAGTTCGATCACCGCCCGCGGCTCCTCGCCCGCGCCGGCCGGCGGCGCCCCGGTGAGGAGCAGCGCCGGGAGAAGCCATCGGAGAACCGCCGCGCGCGTCATGCGATCATCAAGCCCCCGTGATCGGCCCGACGGAAGTCACGTTAGCTTGAGCCGGGGCCGAGGACACGCCCGGCTGCTCCGTGCGCGGCAGCATCGCGGGCCGCCAGCGCCGGTGCATCCACATCCACTGGTCGGGATGCTCGCGCACCCATCCCTCGATCACCCGCGTCATCGCCTGCATGGCGCCGCGGACGTCCACCGCCCCGGCGGCGTCGCGGGGCAGGTCGAGGGCCGGGGTGAGTTCGAGCCGGAAGCGGTCCGCGCCGAGGCGGATCACCCGCACGCCGTGGACCGGGCACTCGTAGTGGCGCGCGAGCTTGGCCAGGAGCGGGTTGACCAGGACCGGCCGGCCGAAGAACTCGACCACCACCCCGCGGGTGAAGTGCTGGTCGACCAGCATCCCGAGATGGCCGCCGCGCTCGACCACGCCCTGCATGGCGAAGGCGGCGCCCGGGCCCGCCGCGGTGAGGCCGCCCATCGTGGCCCGGCGCACCTCGGCGACGAGGCGCTTGGCCGCCGGGTTGTTGGGCGGGCGGAAGACCGCGCTCGCCTCCAGGCCGAAGCGCGCCGCGCAGATCGCCGGCAATTCCCAGTTGCCGAGGTGCGCGGAGAAGATCAGGCCCGGCCGGCCGTCGTCGCGCAGCGCGAAGAAGTGCTCGATGCCCTCGACCTCGATCCGGCCGGGAGCCGGGGCCTGCGGGTCGTAATCGAAGATCTCGCCGAGATGGGCGTACTCGGCGCCGGTGCGGCCGAGATTCTCCCAGGCCCCGCGGGCGAGGGCGGCGATCTCCGCCTCGCTGCGCTCCGGAAAGGCCTGGCGCAGGTTGTCGAGGGCGGTGCGGTGCGCGGGCAGGCGCGGCCCGAGCGTCCGGCCGAGCCAGGCCCCGAAGCCGCCCGCCCGCCGCGGCCCGAGCAGGCTCGCGATGCCGAAGAGCAGGCGCACCAGCGCGATCATCGGCCATTCGGCGAGGCGGGAGGCGGTGCGGTACAGCCTCAACTTCAGGCGCAGCACGGGGGAACTCGCAGGTCGGGGCGGCGGGACCGGCCGGTGCCTGTCCGCCGCACGGGCTCAGAGAGGGGCGGGTCGGGCGCGCGGAAGACGCGCCCCGGGCCTCACAGGGTGGCGATGATCTTGCCGAAAACCTGGCGGGATTCGAGCCGGGCGAGCCCCTCCTCGAACCGCGCCAGGGGCAGCACCGTGTCGACGACCGGGGTCAGGCCGGCCGCCATCTTGGCCAGCGCCTCCGCGATGTTGGCGAGGCGGCAGCCGAACGAGCCGGTGATCCGGTACTGCTGCTGGAAGAGCTGCATCAGGTTCATGGTGGCGGAGACGCCCGAGGTCGAGCCGCAGGTCACCAGCCGCCCGCCGCGCTTCAGGCAGAGCAGCGAGCCGTTCCAGGTCTCGGCCCCGACATGCTCGAAGACCACGTCGACGCCCTTGCGCCTGGTCAGCCGCCGCACCTCGCCCTCGAAGCGCTCGCGGCGGTAATTGATGACGTGGTCGGCCCCCAGCGCCCTGGCCTTCTCGCCCTTGGCGTCGTCGCCCACCGTGGTGAAGACCGTGCAGCCGATCGCCTTCGCCATCTTGATCGCCGCGGTGCCGATGCCCGAGCCGCCCGCATGGACCAGGATCGACTCGCCAGGCTCCAGGCGGGCATTGTCGAACAGCATGTGCTGCACGGTGCCGAAGGCGATCGGCGCGCAGGCCGCCTCGACGAGGCCGACCCCCGCCGGGACCGGCACGACGAGCCGGGCCGGCATCACCACGCGCTCGCGCGCGAAGCCGTCGATGTGGAAGCCCATCACCCCGCCGACCTCCTCGCAGAGGTTGTCCCGGCCCTCCCGGCAGGCGCGGCAATGCCCGCAGGTGAGGGCGCCGTAGAGGGCGACCGGGTCGCCGGCCCTCAGCCCCGCCACGCCCTCGCCGACCGCCGCGACCTCGCCCGCGGCCTCCGCCCCCACGGTGAGCGGGAGCCGCCGCTTGGCGAAGGCCATGCCGCGGAAGCCCCAGACGTCGATGAAGTTGAGGCCGACCGCGCGGATCCGCACCTCGACCTCGCCCGGGCCGGGCGGGGGCGGCGCGTCGACCTGCGTCAGGCGCAGGTCGCGTTCGCCGAAGATCTGAAGGGCTTGCATGGTTCTGCTCGGGGTGGGGGCGAGGCCGGGCGCTGGGCCCGGGATGGAGTCCGGTGCGGGCGGCGCGGCGGCGCCGGGGAGCCGCGCCGCGGGGTGTCGGGAGACGTCATGGCCATCGGCCGCAGGATCCCGCAACGCGGCGCGCGAGGCCATCCTCACTCCGGCGCCAGGAACTTGCGTCGGGCCCAGCCGACGATGCGGCCGTACTTGACCCGGCACCACGTGCGCCCGCTCGGCGTGTCGGTGGTGCAGCCGAAGCCGCGCAGGCGCGCGTCCCAGGGGGCGCGGCCGACAGCCGGCGCGGTGGCGTCGGGCGCCTCGCGGATGCTGAGGGAATCGCCCGGGGGCACGTCGTCGACCCGGAACGTCTCGGATTGGGCGAGGGCCGCTCCGGTCGCGAGGACGAGAGCGGCCGCCGCCAGGCGGATGCGGCGCATCGCGCGAGGTCCCTGATTGCGCGCCGTCATCGGCGCAACCCGCTTCGGTGACGATGTTGGGCGCAGACAATGCGGCGGTTTCAAGAGCGCGCTCAGCCCCGGTGCACGCCCATCATGGCGGTGAGCCCGCCATCGACCGGGAGCACCGCCCCGGTGATGTAGGCGGCTTGCGGCCCCATCAGGAAGGCGACGAGCCCGGCCACGTCCTCGGGCGCGGCGAAGCGCCCCGCCGGGATCTGCTTCTCCATGGCGGCGCGGTGGGCCGCGTAGGGCGCCATCATGGCGGTGTCGACGAAGCCCGGCGCCACCACGTTCACGGTGACGCCGCGCCGGGCGCATTCGAGGGCCAGGGTGCGGCAGTAGCTGATGAGGGCGCCCTTGCTCGCCGCGTAGGCGGCGTTGCCCGGATTGCCGCGCAGGGCCGCCACCGAGCCGATCGCCACGATGCGGCCGGACTTCGCCCGGGTCATCGGCCGCACCAGCGCCTTGGCGAGGCGGGTGAGCGACCAGAAGTTCACCTGCATCGCCGCCTCGGCCCGGTCCTGGTCGAGCATGGCCGCGAGCGCGTCGGAGGACTGGCCCGCATTGTGCACGAGCCCGTGATAGCCGGTCTCCGCCGCCGCCTCCGCGAAGGCGTCGAGGCGCGCCCGGTCGGCGAGGTCGAGGGGGAGCGCCCGCACGGCCCGGTCCGGATGCGCCGCCGCGAGCTCCGCCGCCAGCGCCGCCGCGGCCTCGGCCGAGCCGCGGAAGGTGAAGTCGACGTCGTGGCCGGAGGCGGCGAGCGCCCGCACGACCGCGGCGCCGAGGCCCCGGGCCCCGCCCGTGACGAGGACGCGCCCGCCGCGCGCGGGGGAGGCGGTCACGCCGGCTCCGCCCCGAAGACCAGGCAGGTATTCTGCCCGCCGAAGCCGAAGGAGTTCGACAGGACGGTGCGCACCGGCAGGTCGCGGGCCCGCGTCACCACGTCGAGGGGGATCGCCGGGTCGGGCAGCGCGTAGTTCAGGGTCGGCGGCACGCGGCCGTGCCGGAGGGTGAGGAGCGAGACCACCGCCTCGACGGCGCCCGCCGCCGTCAGCGTGTGGCCGATCATCGATTTGTTCGAGGAGATCGGGACCGAGCGCATCCGCTCGCCCATCACCGCGAGGCAGCCCAGCGCCTCCATCTTGTCGTTCTCGGGCGTGCCGGTGCCGTGGGCGTTCACGGTGTCGATCCGGTCCGGGTCCAGCCCGGCATCGGCGATCGCCTCGCGGATCGCCGCGATGATCGGGGCGCCGTCGGGGCTGGAGCGGGTGCGGTGGAAGCCGTCGCCCTTCTCGCCGCAGCCGAGGACGTAGCCGAGGATGCGCGCCCCGCGGGCGGCGGCGGCCTCGGCCTCCTCCAGCACCAGGGCGGCGGCACCCTCGCCCATCACGAAGCCGTCCCGGTTCTTGGCGAAGGGCTTGGCGGCCGCCTCGGGCGGGTCGTTCTGGGTCGAGAGCGCGGAGAGCAGCGAGAAGCGGATCAGCGATTCCGGGTTCACCGACCCGTCGGTGCCGATGCAGAGCGCCGCCCGCATCTCGCCGCGGCGGATTGCCTCGACGCCGAGCTGGATCGCGGTCGCCCCGGACGAGCAGGCGGTCGAGAGGGAGATCGGCGAGCCCCGGGTGCCGAAGCGGTCGGCGATGCGGTCGGCCACGGTGCCGAAGATGAAGAGGTCGTGCCAGTCGTCGAAGCGGCGGGTGGCCGCCGCCCGCAGCAGGTCGGCGTAGGTGACCTCGCCCGTCGCCTGCGCCGCGAGAGCCTGGCGCTGCGGCCATTCCATCTCGACGGGCGGGACGGCGATGAAGAGCGCCCCCGGGAAATCGCCCGGCAGGCCCGCCTCGGCCACCGCCTCCTCGGCGGCGGCGGCGGCGAGGGCCTCCGACAGGACCGGCGCCACCATCGGCTCGGCAGCCAGGAAATCGACCGTGCCGGCGATGCGGGTGCGCAGCCCGTCGGTCGGGAACCGCGTGATGGCGTGGATGCCCGAGCGCCCGGCGGTGAGGGCGGCCCAGTTATCCGCCACCCCCCGGCCGAGCGAGGTCACCACGCCGAGGCCGGTGACGGCGACGAGCGGGCGTCCCTTGGCGTCGCGATAGGCACTCATCGGCCGGCCTCCCGGGCGGGCAGGATGCGCAGGACGCCCTCGCCGCGGCGGTGCCCGACCGCCGTCACGGCGACCTCGCGGGCCGCTCCCCGCGCCACCAGGGCGGCCGCCAGGGCCGCCCCGAAGGGGGCCGTCGCCTCGAGCGTGTGGCCGGTGAGGTCGCCGAGGGCGCTCACCCGCGCGCCGGGCGCGAGGTCGGCGAGGCGCTCCGCCTCCTCCCGCGTGATGCCGGCGCAGCCGGTGGCGCCGGAGATCACCGCGTCCGGCGCCTCGAGCCCCGCCTCGCGCCAGAGCGCCGTGAGGCTGGCGGCGACGCTGCCGGGTGCGCGCCGCGTGCGGTCGCTCGCCACCGCCGCGAGGCGCGCGAGCGGGGCCGCCCCGCGGGCCGCCGCGGTCTCGGCGGCCTCCAGCACCAGGAAAGCGGCGCCGCTGCCCAGGATGAAGCCGCCGCGCCCCTCGCGCCGGAAGACCGGGGCGTAGTCCGGCCGGTAGAGGTA
This sequence comes from Methylobacterium sp. WSM2598, assembly GCF_000379105.1. Taxonomy (GTDB): domain Bacteria; phylum Pseudomonadota; class Alphaproteobacteria; order Rhizobiales; family Beijerinckiaceae; genus Methylobacterium. Next base: position 113,629 of record NZ_KB900609.1, read on the forward strand.
GCCGCCCATCTCGTGGACCAGGAGCACGTCGGCGCGCTCCGCGTTATAGGAGCCGCCGACCAGCACGCTGTCGACCTGCCCGGCCGCGATGCGCGCGCCGGCGATCCGCAGCGCGTCGACGCCGCTCGATTCCTCGCCCATGAAGGTGCGCGAGGCGCCCGTCACCCCGTGCACGATGGCGATGTTGCCGGCGAGCAGGTTGGAGAGCTGCGCGAGGAAGAGGGTCGGGCGCAGGTCGTTCTGCAGCCGCTCGTTGAGGTAGGCGCCCGGATCGGCGGCGTCGCGCAGCCCGGTGAGGATCTGCCCGTCCGCCGCGTAGTCGCGCTCGCCGCCGCCCGCCGCCACGATGAGGTGGAGCGCGCCCTTGCGCGCCGCGTCGCCCTTGAGGCCGGCCGCGTCGAGCGCGAGCCCGGCCGCGTAGACGCCGAGCCGCTGCCAGGGCTCCATCTGCCGCTGGTCGGCCTTCTTGGGGATCTGCCCGTCGAGGGCGAGGGGCGCGACCGGGTGGACCGGCCAGGGCGCGAAGGTCTCCGCGTCGGTGCGCGGGCGCGCGCCTGCGGCGAGGGCCGCCAGGTGGGCGGCCACGCCCTCGCCCGCGCAGGAGACGAGCCCGAGGCCCGTGACGACGACGTCGCGGGGGCTCACGCGCCGGCCCCGTCGAGGAGGCCGATGGCGCGGGCGCGCGCCCGCATCGGGCCGTCGAGCCCGGCCGGGAAGGGCATCGTCCGGAAGCGCAGCTCCGCATTGCAGAGGGGCTTGCCCTCGGCGCGGATCGCCGCCTTCGTCACCGCGTAGCCCGAGCCGTCATGCTCCAGGCTCGCCTCGACGGCGAGGTCGGCGCCCGGCCCGACGAAGGCGCGGAAGCGCGCCTTGTCGACGCCCATCAGGAACGGCATGTGGGTGAAATCCGAGCGGGCGAGGAGGAGGTAGCCGGAGGCCTGCGCCATGGTCTCGGTCAGCAGCACGCCCGGCACCAGCGGGTGGCCGGGGAAGTGCCCCTCGAAGACCGGGCTCTCCTGCGGCACGCGGGCGAGCGCCTCGATCCGGCCTGCCTGCCGGTCGAGGGCGACCACCCGATCGATCATCTCGAAATATTCGAGCCGCATGCGCGCGGGGCCCCGGAGTCGCGTCAGACCGTCGCGTCAGACCTTGGCGGCCTTCTCGGCCACCAGGCCGTCGATGCGCGCGCAGAGGTTCTTGAGCACGAAGTACTGCTCGGCCGGAACCTTGCCCTCGTTGACCTCCTGGGTCCATTGTTCGAGGGGGAGCTTGATGCCGAAGGCCTTGTCGATCGCGAAGGCGATGTCCAGGAAGGCGAGGCTGTCGATGCCGAGATCGTCGATCGCGTGGCTCTCCGGCGTGATCGAGTCGCGCGGGATGTCGGCCGTCTCGGCGATGATGTCGGCAACGCGGTCGAAGGTGTCGGACATGGGCGTGCAGCCGCTTTCGTGATGAGGTCTGGCTCGACCCCGCGACGCATGGGCCTCCGCCCGAGCCCCCGGTCACGGACCGCGCTGACGTCGGCCTCGAGCTGTCTGGTTATACTCCGCCGATCGGGCGGGCCGGGCCGGCGGTGCGGATGCGCCGCCGCCCCGGTCGAGCGGCCCGCATACACGAGGGGGCCCCGGCGGGCAACCGCGGGACGGGGCCTCGGCTTCGCCGCAGGCCGCTTCGCCCCTCGCGCGGTGTGGGCAGGTTCCGGGCCGCGCGCCGCGGGGGCTCGCCCGGGCGGGAGACGCGGCATGGAGGGGAGGACCCATGGAGGGGAGAGGATCATGGAGCACGTCACGCTGCCGGGCAGGCGCCGGGAGCCGGACTCCTTCCACGCGGCGGCCCGGGTCGCCCTGGTGCTAGGCCTCGCGGCGGTCGGCCTGTGGACCCTGCACGAGTTCCTGCCGGCCCTCGTCTGGGCGGTGATCCTCGCCATCGCCCTGTGGCCGCTCTACGCCCGGATCGCCGGGCGGCACCGGGCCGGCGGGGCGGTCCTGTGGCCGGCCCTGTTCACCCTCGGGGCCGCCCTGGTGGTCCTGGTGCCGCTCGCGGTCCTGGCCGTGCAGGCGGCGCGCGAGGCCCGCGACGTCCTCCACTTCTGGCGCCAGATCGAGGAGCAGGGCTGGCCGGTGCCGGATTTCGTCGCGCGCCTGCCCTTCGGGGCGTCGCAGGTCGCGTCCTGGTGGCAGGACACGCTCAGCCACCCGGCGGGCTCCTCCGAACTCCTGCACCGCCTCGACCGCTCCTCGCTGCTCGGCGTCGGGCGCAGCTTCGGGGGCCAGATCGTGCATCGGGCGATGCTGTTCGGCTTCACGCTGCTGACCTTGTTCTTCCTCTTCCGCGACGGGCCGGCCCTGGCCGGCCAGGCCCTCGCCGCCTGCCGCCGCCTGTTCGGGCCGCGCGGCGAGCGCGTGGCGCACCAGATGGCCGCCTCGGTCCACGGCACCGTGGACGGCCTCGTGCTGGTCGGCCTGGGGGAGGGCGTCCTGCTCGGGATCGTCTACGCCTTCGCGGGGGTGCCGCACCCGGTGCTGCTCGGGGCCTTCACCGCGCTCGCGGCCATGATCCCCTTCGCGGCGCCGGTGGTGTTCGCGCTCGCGGCCGCGCTCGCGGCCGCCCAGGGCAGCCTGGTCGCCGCGGCGGTCGTGGTGGTCGCGGGCTTCGTCGTCACCTTCGTGGCCGACCACTTCGTGCGCCCGGCCCTGATCGGCGGCGCGACGCGCCTGCCCTTCCTCTGGGTGCTGCTCGGCATCCTGGGCGGGGTCGAGACCTTCGGCCTCCTCGGCCTGTTCCTCGGCCCGGCCATCATGGCCGCCCTGGTGCTGCTGTGGCGGGAATACACCGAGGGCGAGAGCGCCCCGGTGGCCTGAGGCGCAAGCGGGACCCTGCCGCCGCCGCTACGGGGCGATCGTCAGCGCGACCGACCAGTCGCCGTTCGGCCCGACCGCGCCGATGGCGGACAGGCAGGTGACGCCCGACCCGCTCGGCGTCGTCCGCACCGCCGGATAGGCCCAGGGGCCGGCCGGGGAGCCCCGCAGGCGCGAGAGGATCCAGGTGCAGGAGCGCATCGTGTCCGGCCGCGCGGCGCGCACTGAGCAGCCATTCGCGGTGGCGTGGGGGCTGACGATGGCGGCCGCCGCGCTGCCGCCGGCGGCGAGCGCCGGGGCGGGGGGCGTGCCCAGGCAGCCGGCGGGCGCCGACAGCGCGACCGGGACCGGGGTGGCGTTCCGGATGGTCGCCGCGACGACGCTCTGGCCGAGTGCGGGGCCGCTCGGGCCGACCAGGACGGCACCCGCCACCAGGACGTTCCGCAGGGCCTCCGCGCGCCGACCGGGCGCGGCCCGGGCGATGGGGGCGCGGCATAGCCAGGGCGAACTAGGCCGTCTGCACGGCTTGGCCGGGGCGGGAGATGGCTGATTGTGGGGATTTATTAACAAAGCTGCCATCAGCTCCCGCCGACCATGCCGCGATGCAGCGCCGGGTCGCGTCGGCCGGCTCCCCGGCCGCGGCGTCGCCCGGCCGCACCCGGCGGCCAGTACGGCGAGAGGCGGCCGCGACGGACCATGGACGACGAGATGACCGCGACGCAGGCCGCAACCTCCCTGCCCCCCTCGCGCCTGACCCGGCTCGAGCGCTGGACGCAGGCGACGCGGCAGGTGCGGCGCAGCCGGCGGCTGAGCGACGCCTGCGGGGTGGCCGCCTTCGCGGTCGCCCTCGCGCTCCGGTTCGCCCTCGACGGCATCCTGTCCTCCGGCTTCCCGTTCCTGACCTTCTTTCCCGCCGTCATCATCACCACCTTCGCCTGCGGCCCGCGGCCGGGCACGATCTGCGCCGTGCTGTCGGGCGTGGCGGCCTGGTTCGTATTCCTGACCCCGCGCTTCTCCCTGACGCTGACCGGCGAGAGCGCCCTCGCGCTCGCCCTCTTCGCCTTCATCGTCGGCGTCGACATCCTGGTCATCGCCTCGATGCAGAGCGTCTCCGAGCGGCTGCAGCGGGAGAAGGAGGTGTCCCACCGCCTGTCGGAGCAGCAGCGCGTCCTGTTCCAGGAACTGCAGCATCGCGTCGCCAACAACATGCAGTTCGTCGCCTCCCTGCTGGCGCTGCAGCGGCGGCAGGCGGCCGGCGACCCGCAGCGGGCCCTGCTGGCGCTCGATGAGGCGCGGACGCGCCTGGAGACGATCGCCCGCATCCACCGGCGGCTCTACGATCCCGACAGCCTCGACCGGCCGGTCGGCGAGTACCTGCAGGAGATCTGCTCGGACCTGATCGCGACGGCCGGTGCGGGGGAGATCGTCTGCCGGGTCGAGATCGAGCCGCTGCGCCTCGACCTGAGCCGCCTGACCACCCTCTCGCTGCTGGTGGTCGAGGTCGTCACGAACGCGCTCAAGCACGCCTTCCCGCCGGGCGGGCCGGGCACGATCACGATCCGCCTGGACCGCCTCGGGGCCGGGCGGGCCCGGCTCACCATCGCGGATGACGGGCGCGGCCTGTCCGCGGGTTTCGACCGGCAGGTCGGGTCGCGCCTGGGCTTCCGGATCGTTCAGAGCCTCGCCGCGCAACTCGGCGGGGAGATCCGCTTCGCCTCCGAGGGCGGCACCGTCGCGCGGCTCGATTTCGGGCTGTGACCGCGGCGGCCGGCCCCTCATCCCAGCGGCCCGGGATGCCGGCGCATCGGGCCGTCGACCCACTCGAAGGGTCGACACCGCGCTGACGGCGTGGCGAGAATGCGAGAACGGAACCGGCGGTCATGGGACATGACCGCCGGTCTCAGGCGCCGCGCCACCAGATCACGCCCATGATCAGCACGATCGCGACGAATTGCAGGAGCACCCGCAGCCGCATCAGGCGCTGCGAGAGGTTGGCGCTGCCGCCGCGCAGCATGTTGGCGAGGCCGAAGAGCAGCACGACCGCGACGGCGAGGCAGGCGATGAGGACGAGGGTGTCGGCGGACATCGGTCGGATCCGGAGGTGAGGCGAAGCCGGGCACCCGGCGTCGGACGATCGTCCGCGCAGGGAGCCCGGGCGTGGGGGCGGTCGGAAGGGGCGGCGGGCGCCTCAGTTGCGTCGCAGCAGCCGCTCGAAATAGTCGAGTTCCTCGCGGGCGCGGTTCGGGTCGCCGAGCTTGCGCCGCAACTCCTCCAGGATGCGGCGGGCGCGCTCGACGCCGGATTCCTCGGCGGTCGGCACCCGCACGTTGCCGTTCTGGTAGTCGCGGCTGCGGGTCGGGCGGCCGAGGGGATCGTTGTCGCGGGAGCCCTGGCGGCCCTGCTGGCCGGGCTGGCCGTTGCTCTGCTGGCCCTCGCCGGGCTGCTCGTCCTGGCCGTCCTGACCCATCTGCTGCATCTGCTGAGCCATGCCCTGGGTGCCGCGCTGCAGCCCTTCCAGGGCGCGGCCCTGGGCGTCGACCGCGCTGCCCTCCTGGCCCTGGCCCAGGGATTGCTCGGCCTCGCGCATGGCCTGCTCGGCATCGGCGAGGCCCTGCTCGCCCTGCATGCCGAGTTCCTTCATGCGCCGCTGCAGCTCCTCCAGCCGCTCGCGCAGGGCCTGCTGCCGCTCGCCGAGGCTGCCCTGGCCCGGCTGCTGGCCCTTCTGCCCCTTCTGCCCCTTCTGCCCCTGCTGTCCTGGCTGCCCCTGCTCGCCCTCGCCGGGCTGCTGGCCCGGGCGCTGGCCCTGGCGCCCGCGCGGGCCCTGCTGCTGGCGCTCGCCCTGCTGGCCGCTCTGGGGCTGCTGGCCGTTGCGGCCGAAGCGCCGCTCCTGGCCCTGCCGGAAGGTCTCGTCGCGCAGGCCCTGCTGCTCGCGGGCCATGGTCTCCAATTCCTGCATCGAGCGGTTCATCTCGCGCATGGCCGGGTCGGACATGCGCGATCCGGGCTGCGCCATCTGCAGGTTCTCCAGGATCCCGCGCAGCTGGTCGAGCAGCCGCTGCGCCTCCGCCACGTCGCCCCGCTTCATCGCCTCCTGCATCTGCTGGAGCATGCGGTTGAGGTCGTCGGGCGTGACGGTGCGGTCGGCCTGCTGCTGCCGGTTCGGGTCGCCGGATTGCTGGTCCCGCTGCTGGCGCTGCGCGAATTCCTTCAGGAACCGGTCCATCGCCTGCTTGAGGTCCTCGGTAAGCTTGCGGACCTCCTCGTCGGAGGCGCCGCGGTCGAGGGCCTCCTTCAGGCGGTCCTGGGCGGCGCGCAGGGCCTTCTCGGCGTCGGAGAGGTCGCCCTCCTCGATCTGCAGCGCCATCGCCCAGAGGAGGTCGGCCACCTCGCCGAGCGCCTCGTCGCTGCGGGCGGCGGTGAGGCGCCGCAGCGCCTCCTTGAGGCCGAGATAGACGCCCCATTGCGGCGTGAAGCGCTCGGGGGCGATCAGCAGCGCCTCCAGGGAGGTCTGCACCCGCGCCCGGCTGCCGTCCGGGTCGAGCACGAGGCGGCGGCGCTCCTCCGCGAGGGCGCGGGCGAGGGGCTGGGTGAAGACCCGGCCGGGCAGGGTCGTGGTCAGCGTCTCGCTGCGGCCCTCCTGGCCCGCCTCGTCCCGGGCGACGAGGGTGAGGCGCACCCGCGCCCCCGCCCAGGGATTGTCGGTCAGGTCGATGAGGGTGCGGGTGTCCTGCCCGCCCTGCGCCTCGGCCGGCAGGCTGAGGGCGAGGCGCGGCGGCGGCACGAGGCTGCGCGCCCCGCGCCGCAGCGGCTCGACCAGCCCCTCGGCGGAGGCGATGCCGTAATCGTCCTTGGCCCGGTAGGCGATCGTGAAGGTGCCGCGCCCGTTCGCCTCCGGCGGCCCCGCGAAGGCGATCTCCGGCGGCTTGTCGGGGATGGTCTCGACGGTGAGCCGGTGCCCGCGGGCGAGCCCGGTCTGCACCGAGAGGTCGGCGCTGCCGCCGGTCAGGGTGAAGCGCTCCTCGCGGAGTTCCGGCTTCTGCGGCCCGGCCGGCGGCACCGGCTTGAGGCCGCTCCCCGGCGTGACCGCGGCGTCCGCCGCCCCGGCGATGCGGATGACGAGGGTGGAGTTGATCGGCGCCCGCAGGTGCTGGTCGGATTCCGCGATCGCGACGATCAGCGGCGGCAGCCGCGTGTAGAGGGGCGGGTCGATCCAGCCGTCCACGCGGAAGGCGGGCGCCGCGGCCGGGGGGCCGCGCCAGTCGAAGGCCGCGGCGATCCGCTCGCCCGCCTCCGGCCCGGCCACGAAGGCGCCGGCCACCGCGGCGAGCAGCGCGCCGGCCCGCAGCGCGTAGGGATCGCGCCGCACCATTCCGGGTCGCGGGCCCGAGACCTTCAGGCGCCCGAGGGTCTGGGCGGCGCGCCGACGGTGCAGGTCCCAGAGCGCCCGGGTGGCCGGGTCCTGCCGGCCGATCGCGAGCGTGTCCTCGAGGGCGCGCGCCGGGCCGTGGCGCAGGCCCGCGTCGCGGTCGATCCGCGCCAGGGCCTCGCCGCGCGGCAGCGGGCGCAGGCGCAGGAGCGGCAGCAGGGCGGCCAGGAAGGCGAGGCCGAAGGCGGCGACGCCCGCCATGCGCCAGGACGGCGGCAGGTCGAGCCACAGCCCGAGCCAGGAGGCGGCGAGGAAGAGGAGCGCCACCGCGAGCCCCCGCCACAGGATCGGCCAGGCCCGCTCCCAGGCGGTGACCCGGGCGGCGCGGAGGACCAGCCGGTCGAGGCCCGCCCGCAGGGCCGGCGCATCGGACGGATGCTCCGCTCTCTTCGGCCCGGCCTCGCTCATCGGCTGCTCCCGCTCACGCCCGCCCGCCGAACCTCCCTCGCCGGACCGTGGGGGAGGCTAGCACGCGGGGCGCCGCCGACCAGCGGGTCAAATCCGCTCAGGCGTCCGGGCGCGGCCGGGCGGGTCCTGCGGGGCGTCCTTCAGCGCGGCGCGCACGGCGGCGAGCAGCGCGTGGTGATCCGCGGCGAGCTGGCGCGCCTGGGCGACGACGGCCTCAGCGCGGGCGGTGAGGGAGCGGGTTTGCGACATGGCGGGCCTCGAACCTGATGCCTGCAGCCTCGCACCCCCCCGTCGCCGCGCCGTTTCGCCGATCGGTCGCATTTGAGCGAATCCCGTCGCCCGGGGCCGCCCCGGCCGCGCTCAGGGCGCCAGCCAGTCGGGCACGCGGTCGAGACCGATCAGCTCCTCGTAGCTCTGGCGCGGGCGCACCACCGCGTGGGCGGCGCCGCGCACCAGCACCTCCGGCACCAGGCGGCGCGTGTTGTAGGTGCCGGCCTGCACCGCCCCGTAGGCGCCCGCGCTCATCACCGCGAGGAGGTCGCCGGGCGCCACCGCCGGCATCTCGCGGCCGAGCGCGAGGTAATCCCCGCTCTCGCAGACCGGCCCCACCACGTCCGCGGTGAGGCGCGGCGCCTCCGGGTCCGGCTGCCGCACCGGGCGCAGCGCGTGATAGGCCTCGTAGAGGGTCGGGCGGATCAGGTCGTTCATCCCCGCATCCACGATCACGAAGCTGCGGCCCTCGCCCTCCTTCACGTACACGACCCGGGTGACGAGGATGCCGGCATTGCCGGCGATCATCCGGCCGATCTCGAAGACCGGCCGCAGCCCCAGCGGCCGGAAGTGCGGGCGGATCACCGCCGCGAAGGCCGCCGGGTCCGGCGGCGGCGCGTTGTCGTCCCGGTAGGGGATGCCGAGGCCGCCGCCGAAATCGATGTGGTGGAGCCGGTGCCCCGCCGCCATCAGGTCGCGGGCGAGTTCGGCGAGCAGGGAAGCCGCGTTGTCGTAGGGGGCGAGATCCGTGATCTGGCTGCCGATATGCATGTCGACGCCCGCGACCGCGAGCCCCGGCAGCGCCGCCGCGCGGGCATAGACCTCGCGGGCGCGGCTGATCGGGATGCCGAACTTGTTCTCGGACTTGCCCGTCGAGATCTTGGCGTGGGTCCGGGCATCGACGTCGGGATTGACGCGGATCGAGACCGGGGCAGTCTGCCCGCGCGCCCGCGCCACCTCCGAGAGGGCTTCGAGTTCCGGCTCGCTCTCGACGTTGAAGCACAGGATGCCGGCGTCGAGCGCGACCGCCATCTCGGCGCGGGTCTTGGCCACGCCCGAGAACACGATCCGCTCGCCCGGCACGCCCGCCGCGAGGGCGCGGCGCAGCTCGCCCTCCGACACGATGTCCATGCCGGCGCCGAGCCGGGCCAGGCTGGCGAGCACCGCCTGGTTCGAATTCGCCTTCACGGCGAAACAGACGAGGGGATCGTCGCCCGCGAAGGCCTCGGCGAAGACGCGGAAATGCCGCTCCAGGGTGGCGGAGGCGTAGCAGTAGAACGGGGTGCCGACGGCCTCGGCGAGCCGCGCGAGGTCGACCTCCTCGGCGTGGAGCGTGCCGTCCCGGTAGGTGAAGTGGTGCATCGGGCTCTCGACGGATCTGCGGCTGGCGGCTTACGCAGATTTGCGCCGGCGCGCCAACGCCAATCTGCCCGGCCCCCTTCGCCGAAGCGGTCGCCGCTCGGGCGGCAGGAATGCGGCAGGAACCACGCGGGTCCGGCACCCCGAGCGGAATCGCCGCGCCCCCTGCTCGGTCGCCCGATCCGCCGCGGGGTCTCGCCGCGCGGGCCATCACGGCCTCTCAGCGGAGTGGCGCGCGGCAACTCCGCTTAGCCCTTGTTCTTGCATCATTTTCCGCTGACGCGGTGCTTCGGTTCGCCGCCGAAACGGTGACCCCTTCGGCGAAGGATGCTCAGAGCAGCGGATCGAGCGGGAAGGGTCCCCGGGGCACGGTGAAGCGCTTGCGGCTGTTGCCCGAGGATTGCCGCGAGGGCTGGGCGACGCCGGGCGTGTCGGGGATCTGCGGCAGGGCGGGATCGACATCCTCATCCTCGGCGCGCGCCGCCGCGCCCGACGTGCCGGGCAGGCCGGAGGCGGCCGGGGCGACCGCCTGGGGCGCTTCGAGCGGTCCGCGCCGGCCGCAGGCGCCGAGGAGCGCGACCGTACCGATCACGAGGAGGAGGCGGAGCAGGGTCATCCGGGATCCGAAGCGTGGCGGCGGCACCATAGCGGCGCGGACGCGGCGAGGCGAGCCCGGCCGGCGCGTCGCGCGCTGGGGACGGGCCGCAAGACGCCGCTCGCCATCGTGTTGCTGAACGGTTAAGCTTACGTAGTACGCGCATCGTCCCGATGCTGCGCGGAGAGGGAGATTCGTGAGTCTTTCGACGGTGCGCCTGCACCAGCTCCTCGTCGCCGCGGCCTTCCTGGTGCCGTGCGTGGTCCTCCTCGGGGCCGCGTGGTGGAACCGGACGGAGGTGCTGCGGGAGGCCGACAGCGCCGTCCAGCGCACGGCCGCAGTGATGCACGAGCACGCCTCGAAGGTCTTCGACACCGCCGAACTCGCCATGGACCGCGTCGACGACTACGTCTTCGACCGGCCCTGGGGCCAGATCGGGGCCCCGGCCACGAACGCCTTCCTGTCGACGCTCAAGGCGCCGCTGGCCCAGGCGGTGGCGGTCTGGGTGGTGGATCCCGAGGGCGTGGTGCGGGCGAGCAGCCGCGCGGGCGACGTCGGCGCGGCGCTGGCGGGCCGCGACATCTTCGCGGTGCACCGCGCCCGCGACATCGGGATCTATGTCGGGCCGGCCCTGCGCGAGGGCGAGCAGGAGACCTTCGCGGTGAGCCGGCGGCGCTCGACCGAGGACGGCCGCTTCGACGGCGTCATCGTGATCGCCCTCGGCACGGGCTATTTCGGGCGCTTCTACGCGGAGGTCGCGGCACCGACCGCCCACGAGGCGCTGCTCCTGCGCGCCGACGGGGCCGTCCTGGTGCGCGAGCCCGAGCGCGTCGGGGCCGAGCCGCGGCTCCCTCCGGGCGATCCGTTCATGCGGGCGATCCACGGCGGCCCGCAGGGCGGCTTCGCGGTCGCGACGCCCCCCGGGCGGCGCGAGGCGCGGGTGGCCTGGCGCCGGGTCGGGGATTACCCGGTTCAGGTCGCCTTCTCGGTCGAGAGCCGCGTCGCCGAGGAGCGCTGGTACGAGAACCTGCAGCTCTACGGGGCGGTCGCGACGGTCTCGGCCCTCACGCTGGTGCTGATGGCTTGGCTCGCCCTGCGCCGCGCCAGGGCCGAGGAGGAGGCGCTGGCGCGCCTCACCCGCGAGACGGCCCAGCGCGCCGCCGCCGAGGAGCGGCTGCGCCAGTCGCAGAAGATGGAGGCGGTGGGCCAGCTCACCGGCGGCATCGCCCACGATTTCAACAACCTGCTCGCCGTGATCACGGGCTCGCTGGAGGTGCTGCAGCGGCGCCTCGCCCGCGGCGACACCGACGTGGGCCGCTTCATCGAGGGCGCCCTCGACGGGGCGGACCGGGCGGCCAAGCTCACCCACCGGCTCCTCGCCTTCGCGCGCCAGCAGCCGCTGGAGCCGCGCCCCACCGACCCGAACCGGCTGATCACCGGCATGGTCGACCTCCTGCGGCGCACGCTCGGGGAGACGGTGACGGTCGAGACGCGGCTCGCCGTCGGGGTGCCGCCGATCTTCGTCGACCAGAACCAGCTCGAGAACGCGATCCTGAACCTCGCGGTCAATGCCCGCGACGCGATGCCGGGGGGCGGGCGCCTGACCCTGGAGACCGCCCGCGACGGCGCCCGGGACGGGCGCGCGGCGGTGGCGGTCACGGTGCGCGACACCGGGACCGGCATGCCGCCCGAGGTCGTGGCCCGCGCCTTCGAGCCCTTCTTCACGACGAAGCCGCAGGGCCGCGGCACCGGGCTCGGCCTGTCCCAGGTCTACGGCTTCGTCACTCAATCGGGGGGCGAGGTGCGGATCGACAGCGCCCCCGGTCTCGGCACCGCCGTCGTGCTGATCCTGCCCGTCTACGAGGGCAGCGCACCGGTCGAGGGGACGGGGCGCGGGCGCGTCGGCGGCCCCGCGCCGCCGCGTCAGGCCCGCACCGTGCTGGTGGTCGAGGACGACGCGATGGTGCGCCGGGCCAGCGCCGAGACGATCGGCGAACTCGGCTACCGGACGATCACCGCCCCGGACGGCGCGGCGGCGCTCGCCTGCCTCGACAGCAACCGGGACGTGGCGGTGCTGTTCACGGACGTGGTGATGCCGGGCCTCGACGGGCCGAGCCTCGCGGCGGAGGCGCGGCGGCGCCGGCCCGACCTCAAGGTGGTCTTCGCCACCGGGCACGGCCGCGAGGAGGGCCGGGAGGGGCCGCTGCCGGGACCCGGCGAGACCGTGCTGCGCAAGCCCTTCACCATCGAGGATCTCGCCGCCGCCCTGCAGGCGGTCTCGCGCGAGGAAGCCTCCGCCTGATCCGGGCAGCGGCGCCGCCCGTCCCGCCCTCGCGCCGCTCAGTTCTTGCTGCTGTTCTGCTTCAGGCCCTCTTCGTAGGCGTCGATCGCCCGTTTGCAGTTGACCGAGATCTTCTTCATGTTCTTCTCGAAGCAGCGGTCGACCTCGGGGCTCTCGGGCGGAAGATTGCCGCAATAGGTCAGGTAATCGCCGGTGCAGTATTTCTTCAGGGTCGGATCGTCCCGCTGCGCCAGGGCGGGGGCGGCGATCAGCGAGGCGCCCGCGAGCAAGAGAGCAAACGACGTCGGCTTGAGCGTCATGGCGTTGAGCCTCGCAGCTTGTGAGGGGATGGCGCGGAGATGGCCCGAAACGGCGGCCCTGGCAAGAGCGCCGCGGCGTTCGGGCGACGCGAGGTCAGGCACCGCGGCGGACCGCCCGGGCGAGGCCGCTCAGCGCGCCGCGGCCTGGGAGGGTATCGGGGTGGCCGGGGGCAGCCGCGGCTCGGCCCGGGCGGCGGGGCCGCGCGCCTGGGCCATCAGGGCCTCCGCCACCTCGACGATCCGGCGTTCCAGGGCCGCGTTCTCGGCGAGCAGCCGCTCGGCGGGCGGCGTCGCCTGCGCCTCGGCCAGGGCCCGGCGGGCGCCCGCCAAGCCTTCGAGGGCGGCCTGATGGGCGGGGCGGAGCGCGGCGAGTTCCTCCTCGGCGGCGACGTGGCGGCTGGTCAGGTCGGCGAGGGCGTCCTCCAGGGCCTGGATCTGGGCGCGGGCCCCGGCCGCGACGCTCTCGCCGATGCTGGCGAGGCGCTCGCGGGCCTCCAGCGCCTGCGCCTGCGCGAGGTCGCGGGCGGTCTGCGCCTCGCTCAGCGCGCGGCGGGTGCTCTCCAGCTCGGCCCGGCTGCCGTCGAGGTCGGCGAGGGCGCGCTGGTGCGGGCCTTCGAGGGCGCGCAGGGCCTCCTCGGCCGCCGCCCGGGCCACGCGCAGCTCGTCCCGCTCCGTCTCCACCGCGGCGAGCCGCGCCCGCGTCTTGGCGAGGTCCCGCTCCAGCCCGGCGAGGCGCTCGTCGCGCTGCGCCAGTTCGGTGGTGAGCGCCCCGATCCTGACGGCTCGCCGGCCGAGCTCCTCCATCTCGGCGCGGCGCTCGCCGCGCGCCTCCTCGACCTTGCGCTCGAGCTGGCGCTGCAGCACCGCGAACTCGGCCCGCAGATGGTCCTTCTCGGCGGTCAGCTCGGCGATCGACATCGGGAACTGGCTCTCCAGCCGCCGCCGCGCGAGCCGCTCGGCCCGCGCGTTGAGGGCGGGCAGGACGAGGAGCGCGCACAGGCTTGCGCCGAGGGCGCCCAGCGCGAAGATCATGACGGATTCGATCACGCGGGCAGAACTCTCATCGGGCGCTCGCCAGGGTTACGGGCCCGGGTTCCGGGACCGACCGGACCCTGCCACGGGACCGGGGCCCGGGCCAAGGCCCGATCGGGGTCGACACCGCGAGCGGACAAGTTCGACCAAGCAAGCGCCCAGCTCAGAACGGGTTCCAGGTCGGCGCCTCGGTGAACTTCAGATAGCCGACATTGATCCCGAACCGGGCGCCGACCCCGGTGCGGATCGGAACCACCACGATGTTGTCGGCGGTCGCGGCCGACATGCCGACGCCCCCGACCACGTAGGCCGACCCGTCCATCCCGACGAAGCGCCGGTAGAGCCCGCGCAGGGAGGGCAGGTTGTAGACCAGCATCATGGTGCGGGCGCCGTCGCCCCCGACGTCGAAACCCAGGGAGGGACCCTGCCAGTAGATCCGGCGCTGCCCGGCATTGCGGGTGTAGAGCGTGCCCTCGCCGTAGCGCACGCCGCCGATCACCGCGCCCGAGGCCTCCTGGCCGAGGATGTAGCCGTTCGGCTCGCCCCAGCGCCGGGCCGCCTCCTGCACCGCGAGCGCGAGGCCCCGGGTCGTCGCGCCGAAGAAGCGGTGGCCGGAATCGAGGATCTCCCGGCTGTCGAAGCTCTCGGGGCTCGGCTCCTGCGCGGCGGCGCGGGCCGCGAGCGGCGCGGCCGCAGCGAGGAAAGCCGCGGCGCGCAGCACCGCCCGGCGCGTCGGGCGCGCGGGGCCGGGGGATGGGGCGAAGAGCATCTGTTAGGCTCCCGGCGCTATGCATCGGGCCGGCGCGGGAGCCGGCCGAGGCGGAACCAAAGACGTCCGGCGGGGGACGGCGCCGCGGAAGGGCGGCCGGCCGGCGCCGGTCACGCCAGGATGCGCGCGATATGGGCAAGAACTCGTTAACGCGGCGCGGCGTGCTGTCGCTGGCCCTGGCCTGGCCGGCCGCCCCGGGCGCCGCCGAGGCCGGGAACGCGGTCCTGCCGGATCTCTACGCGGCCGACCCGCTCACCGGGATCGCGCTGCGCGGCCGCGACGCGGTCAGCTACGCCCTCGGCGACGGGCCCGTCCCGGGTCGGGAGGGGATCGAGATGCTCTGGGCGGGCCTGACCTGGCGCTTCGCCGGCCCGGCCAACCGCGCCGCCTTCGCGCATGACCCGGAGGTCTACGCGCCGCGGCTCGGAGGCTACGATCCTCTCGGCGTGGCCGATGGGCGGCTCGTGGGCGCCGACCCCGCGGTGCCGCTGCGCCGCGGCGACCTGCTCTACCTCTTCCGCAATCCGGAGCGCCGCGCGGCCGCCGACCCGGCCCTGCTCGCGGCCGCGGAGGCGCGCTGGCCGGCCCTGCGCCAGCGCCACGGCGTCTGAGGCTCAGGCGGCGGGCAGCACCACGCGGCTCGCATAGGCGGGATCGCCGAGCGCCGCGAAGGGCCCGTTGAGGTAGCCCGCCGCGCTGCGGCCGTAGCGGAACGGGCGGCCCGCCGGATCGACGACGCAGCCGCCCGCCTGGGTGAGGATGTGGTCGCCCGCCGCCGTGTCCCATTCCATGGTCGGGCCCGAGCGCACGTAGAGGTCGGCATCCCCGGCCGCGATCAGGCCGAACTTGAGGGCCGAGGAGGCCGGGCGGCGGCGGCCCACCGGCAATCCCGCCAGGCAGGTCTCGTCCGCCGCCTCGCCGTGGCTGCGGCTCACCAGGGCGACCATGCCCTCCGGCGGGGTCGGGCGCACCGCGATCGCGGCGGCGCGACCCGGCCGCCCGTCGGCGATCGGCGCCTCGACGGCGTGCTGGCCCGCGCTCCAGACCCGGCCGAGGACCGGGGCGGCGAGCGCCGCGGCGACGGGCCGGCCCTCCGCCACCAGGGCGATGTTCACGCTGTACTCGCCGGTGCCGCGCAGGAAGTCGCGGGTTCCGTCGAGGGGATCGACCAGGAAGAACAGGCGCGCCGCCTCCCGGCGGTTCGCCGTCTCCTCGGCGATCACCGGGATGGCGGGCCACCGCGCGTTCAGTTCCGCCACGATGTGGGCCTCGGCCGCGAGGTCGGCGTCCGAGGTCGGCGAGCCGTCCTGCTTCACGCGGTGGGGGCAGGACCCGGTCTCGTAGGCGCGCAGGATGGCGCCGGCCGCGCAGGCGATCTCGGCGAGGAGGGCGGCGACGGCGTCGCGCTCGGCCGCGTCCGGCACGCGGTCCTGGGTCAGGTCGACGGACATCGGGTCCTCATGCCCCGAGCCCGCGGGTTTGTCGATGGCGGTCCCGCCTGGCCAGGCGCGGGACGCTCTGCGGGGCGCTCGTCCGCGCCGCGCCTACCTCACCCGGGCGGTGCCGGCGCTGGAGGCGGTGCTCGCACCCATCCAGGAGCGGCTCCTCGCCTCGGACGCCGGCATGGTCGTCTGCGCCGCCGCCGACCGCAACGGCGCCCTGCCGGTTCGCAACGCCAAGTCCGCGGCCAAAAACGCGGCCAAGTCCGTGGCCAAGTCCGCGGCGGCCGGGGGATCCGGTCTGGAACGCCGCCAATTGCCGCAACCGCCGCATCGTCGACGACCGCGCCGGGCTGGTGGCGGCGCGCTCCGCCGCGCCGGTGCTGGTCCAATCCGACATCCGCGACATGGGCGGCGGGCAGCGCGTGCCCATGAAGGAGGTCGACGCGCCGATCCGGGTGCGCGGGCGGCACTGGGGCGGCTTCCGCACGGCCTCCCGCGCCCAATCCCTGCCGGCTGCACGCTTTCCAAACCGGTGCGGGGCCGCTATCCGTGCCGCTCCGCACACGGCGAATCCCGCGCCGGATGCCCCGGACCG
Organism: Methylobacterium sp. WSM2598; assembly: GCF_000379105.1. Taxonomy (GTDB): domain Bacteria; phylum Pseudomonadota; class Alphaproteobacteria; order Rhizobiales; family Beijerinckiaceae; genus Methylobacterium. The sequence continues at coordinate 129,984 of NZ_KB900609.1, forward strand.
GGCCCCGGAGACCCCCGATGATCACCGTCACGCTCGACGCCCTCGACCTCTCCGCGCTGCTCTGCTCCCGCGTGTGCCACGACGTGATCAGCCCGGTCGGCGCGATCGTGAACGGCCTGGAGGTTCTGGAGGACGAGGACGATCCGGGGATGCGCGACTTCGCCATCGACCTGATCCGCAAGAGCGCCAAGCAGGCCTCGGCGCGTCTCCAATTCGCCCGCATCGCCTTCGGGGCGGCGGGCTCGGTCGGGGCGACGATCGACCTCGCCGATGCCGAGGGCGTCGCCCGCGGCCTGTTCTCGGACGAGAAGACGAAGCTCGCCTGGAGCGCCCCCCGCGCCCTGTTTCCGAAGAACAAGGTCAAGCTCCTGCTCAACCTCGTGGTGATCGCCGTCACCACGATCCCGCGCGGCGGCCTGATCGACGTGGCGGTGACCGGCGAGGCCGAGGCGCCGGTCTTCGTGCTCACCTGCCGGGGCTCGCATGCGCGCATCCCGGCCCATGTCGAGGCGCTGATCGCCGGCAGCCCGGAGAGCGGCACGGTCGACGCGCACGGCGTGCAGCCCTACTACGCGGGCCTCGTGGCCCGGGCCGCCGGCATGACCGTCTCCTTCGGGATCGACGGCGACACCGTGACGATCCGCGCCGAGCCCGCCGCCGCCTGAGCCGCGCCGCACCGTTCCGCAGGCCGCGCCGCGCGCAGGGTACCGGCGCGAGGGCGCGCGCGCTGCGGCTGAGGGCGAGCGGCCCCTCGCGCGCGACCCGTCGCTCTCCCTCCGGCCGGCGGCCGCCCGCGCGCCCGTCGGCCGGCACGGGAGCCTCGCCGCGCAAGCCCCGAGCGTCCCGCCCCGAGCCCCTGGCGGGCCCGCGCGCCCGCGCTCTTGCCGCCGCGCAGGGTCGCGGCCCGCCTTCCGCCGCGCCGCGGCGCACGTGCCGTTGAGGAAAGAGCGCGGGAGTTCCGTGAAACGAATATTTTTCGCGAGTGGAGCGGCGCGCGTTCCGCCTGATGGATTAGTCCGACGGCGGATGACCGGGGCCGCGAAGCGCCTTCCGGGTGGCGCCTTATCTCATTGTCGTGACATGAATTCTCGCTGTCGCCGGCGGCACTCGGCCGGGCGCGGGACTCCGCTGCGTGACCCGCGCCCCTGCAACATCGCTCGGGGCCGATCGACTGTGGCAACGGATCATCAACGCTCCGGTGCCACTGTCATGGAGCGGGGAGGCCCTGCGACGATCGGCGAGTGGCGGACATGGACGATTTGCTGCGTGAATTCCTGACCGAGACCGGTGAACACCTGGATACGGTCGACCTGGAGCTCGTCCGCTTCGAGCAGGATCCGAACAACCAGACGATCCTCCGGAACATCTTCCGGCTCGTGCATACCATCAAGGGCACCTGCGGCTTCCTCGGACTGCCGCGCCTCGAGGCGCTGGCCCACGCGGCCGAGACGCTGATGGGCAAGTTCCGCGACGGGATGGGCGTCACGAGCGAGGCGGTGACGCTGATCCTGCAGACGCTCGACCGCATCAAGGTGATCGTCGCGGAGCTGGAGCGCACGGCGGCCGAGCCCGTGGGCGCCGACGAGGACCTGATCGGCGCCCTGGAGCGCATGGCCGAGGGCGAGGCCGCTCCCGCCCCGGCGCCCGCCCCGCCGCCGCCCGTCCCGATGACCACCGGCTCCCTGGTGTCCCAGACGCTGGAGCGGGCGCTCAAGCCCGACGAGGTCTCCCTGGACGACCTGGAGCGCGCCTTCCGCGACACGCCCGGGCCCGAGGCCTCGCCCGCGCCCATGACCACGGGCTCGCTGGTGCCGCAGACGCTGGAGCGGGCGCTCAAGCCGGGCGAGGTCTCCCTGGACGACCTGGAGCGCGCCTTCCGCGACACGCCCGGGCCCTCCGCGGCGCCCGCCAAGGCGGTGAGCGCGCCGAAGGCCGCGCCCGCTCCGGCCGAGGCGCCCCGCGCCGACGCCGCGCCCGAGACGGACGGCGCCGCCATCAACAAGGTGCAGACGATCCGGGTGAACGTCGACACCCTCGAGCACCTGATGACGATGGTCTCGGAACTGGTGCTGACCCGCAATCAGCTCCTCGAGATCGCCCGCCGGCAGGAGGACAACAGCTACAAGGTGCCGCTGCAGCGGCTCTCGAACGTCACCGCCGAGCTGCAGGAAGGGGTCATGAAGACCCGCATGCAGCCGATCGGCTCGGCGTGGCAGAAGCTGCCGCGGGTGGTGCGCGACCTCTCGTCGGAACTCGGCAAGAAGATCGACCTGGTGATGCAGGGCGCCGAGACGGAACTCGACCGTCAGGTGCTGGAGGTCATCAAGGACCCGCTCACCCACATGGTGCGCAACTCCGCCGACCACGGCATCGAGTCGGCGCTGGAGCGCAAGGCCGCGGGCAAGCCCGAGAAGGGGACGATCCGCCTCAACGCCTTCCACGAGGGCGGCACGATCACGATCGAGATCTCGGACGACGGCAAGGGGCTCGACCTCGCCACGATCCGCCGCAAGGCCGTGGAGCGGGGCATCGCCACCGAGGCCGAGGTCGAGCGGATGACCGACGCGCAGGTCGCGAAGTTCATCTTCCACGCCGGCTTCTCGACCGCCAAGGCCGTCACCTCGGTCTCGGGCCGCGGCGTCGGCATGGACGTGGTCAAGACCAACATCGAGCTGATCGGCGGCACCGTCGACATCCGCACCCAGTTCGGCCAGGGCACCACCTTCACGATCAAGATCCCGCTGACGCTCGCCATCGTCGCGGCGCTGATCGTCTCGGCCCGCGACCACCGCTTCGCGATCCCGCAGGTCTCGGTGCTCGAACTCGTGCGGGTGCAGCCGGGCAGCGACCACCAGGTCGAGCGCATCAACGGCTCGCCGGTGCTGCGCCTGCGCGACCGCCTGCTGCCGATCGTGCCGATCGCCGCCATGCTCGGCCTGGACAAGGATCCCACCACCGCCTCCTCCGACGAGGGCTTCGTGGTGGTGAGCCAGGTCGGGCGCCAGCGCTTCGGCATCCTGGTGGACGGCGTCTTCCACACGGAAGAGATCGTCGTGAAGCCGATGTCGACGAAGCTGCGGCACATCCCGCTCTTCTCCGGCAACACGATCCTGGGCGACGGCGCGGTCGTGCTGATCATCGACCCGAACGGGGTCGCCCGCATGGTCGGTTCCGGCACGGCGACCGGGCAGCCCGCGGAGGCGGATGCCGAGGCCGAGGAGGCGGCGGCGTCGGCCGATCAGACCGTCACGCTGCTGGTGTTCAAGGGCGGCGGCGACGCGCTGAAGGCGGTGCCCCTGTCGCTGGTCACGCGCCTGGAGGAGGTCGACGGCGCCAAGGTCGAGTGGGTGGGCGGGCGGCCGCTCATCCAGTACCGGGGCCGGCTCATGCCCCTGGTGCCCGTCGATCCCGATCAGGTGCTGCGGCGCGAGGGCGCGCAGGCCCTGGTGGTGTTCTCGGACGGCGAGCGCTCGATGGGCCTCGCGGTGGACGAGATCGTCGACATCGTCGACGAGGTGCTCGACGTCGAACTCACGGCGGACCGGTCCGACCTGATCGGCTCGGCGGTGGTGCGCGGGCGCGCGACCGAGATCGTCAACATCGCCCATTACCTGCCGCTCGCGCACGACGACTGGGCGCGCGCGCCGCGCCGCAAGGAGGAGCAGGCGCCGCGGCGGCTGCTCCTGGTCGACGACTCGGCCTTCTTCCGCGAGATGCTGACGCCCGTGCTGAAGGCCGCCGGCTACCGGGTGATCCCGGCCGCCAGCGCCGAGGAGGCTCTCACGGTGCTCACCGGCGAGACGCCGATCGACGTCGTCGTCGCCGATCTGGAGATGCCGGGCCGCTCCGGCTTCGACCTGATCGAGCAGATGCGCCGGACCGGGCCGCGCCTCGCCGAGATGCCGGTGATCGCGCTCGCCTCGAGCGTCGCCCCGGAGGGGATCGAGCGGGCGCGCGCCCTCGGGATCGCCGACTTCGTCGCGAAGTTCGACCGCAGCGGCCTCGTCGCCGCCCTCAACGAGATCACCGCGCCCAGCCTCGACGCCGCGGCCTGACCGCCGCCCCGGCCTGAGCGGCCCGCCCGCGGCGGTCCGCGCAGGCCTCCCGGCGCCCCGCCCGCGGCGGCGCCCTCCCGCAACCCGATGAGAACCGAGCGACGCCCATGATGGCCGCCAACAGCAACGTCGCCCGCGCGGGCGAGACCAGCTCCGCCGTGATCGGCGACACCATCGACTACGTCACCGTGACCCTCGGCGACGAGATGTTCGGCCTGCCGATCGACCGGGTCCACGACGTCTTCATCGCCACCAACCTCACGGACGTTCCGCTGTCGCCGCCCGAGATCAAGGGCCTGCTCAACCTGCGCGGGCGGGTGGTGACCGCGATCTGCCTGCGCCGCCGCCTCGGCCTGCCCGACCGGGTCTCGGAGGGGCGCGAGATGGCGGTGGGCTTCGAGCTCGGCGGCGAGGCCTACGGGCTCCTGGTCGATCAGGTCGGCGAGGTGATGAAGCTCTCCGCCGACACCTACGGGCCGAACCCGGTGCACATGGACACGCGCTGGCGCGCCGTCTCGCGCGGGGTGCACCGCCTCGACGGGCGCCTGCTGATCATCCTCGACGTCGACGCGGTCCTGGCCTTCGGCGACGACCGGGCCAACGCCTCGGCCGCCTGAGCAGGGACGCAGCGCGATGAGAACCTGCCTGATCGTCGATGATTCCGCCGTGATCCGGAAGGTGGCGCGGCGCATCCTGGAGGGGATCGGGTTCCGCGTCGCGGAGGCGGAGGACGGCGCCGACGCCATCGGCCTGTGCCGGGAGGCGATGCCGGACGCGATCCTGCTCGACTGGCGCATGCCGCAGATGGACGGCTACGAGTTCCTGCGGGAATTGCGCCGGCTGCCCTCGGGCGAGCACCCCAAGGTGGTGTTCTGCACCACCGAGAACGACGTGAGCTCCATCGCCCGCGCCCTGCACGCGGGGGCGGACGAGTACATCATGAAACCGTTCGACAAGGACATCATCACGGCGAAGCTCCAGGAAGTCGGCCTCGCCTGATCCTCGCGCGGTCTCGGACCGGGCGCCCCGCTCCCGCGCCGGCCGCGCGCCCGCGCGCGTCTCCCGTATTCCAAGTGCCGAGAGTATCATGGCAGCTTCCCTCGCGCCGTCCCAGGCCAGCCCCGCAGCGCCGCGTGTCAAGGTGATGGTGGCCGACGACTCCGCCGTGGTGCGCGGCCTCGTCTCGCGCTGGCTGCAGGAGGCGGGATGCGACGTGGTGGCGACCGCCTCGAACGGCCGGATCGCCCTCGAAACCCTCGACCGGGTCAGCCCGGAGATCGTCCTCCTCGACGTCGAGATGCCGGAGCTCGACGGCACGCAGGCCCTGCCGCGCATGCTGGCCAAGCGGCCGGGCCTCCAGGTCGTGATGATGTCGACCCTGACGCAGCGCAACGCGGAGATCTCCCTGCGCTGCCTCGCCCTCGGGGCGGTGGACTACCTGCCCAAGCCCGAGGGCAACCGGGGCGTGACCACCACGGCGACCTTCCGGGAGGACCTGATCCAGAAGGTGCGGATGCTCGGCGCCGCCCTGCGCGGCGGGGCGGGGGCCCTGCGGCGCGCCGTCGCCGAGCGGCCCGCGCCGGAGCGGGCCGGCGCCGTGCCGCCGCCGCCGCGGCCCGCCGCCCCCCCGGTCTCCCTGCGCCCGCGGCACGCCCGCACGCCGCCGAAGGTGCTGCTGATCGGCGCCTCGACCGGCGGTCCGAGGGCGGTGGGCGAGGTGCTGGAGGGGATCGGCGCGGCGGCCCTGCGGCGGCTCCCGATCCTGATCGTGCAGCACATGCCGCCGGTCTTCACCGGCGTCTTCGCCGAGCACCTGCGCACCCGCACGGGCCTGCCGGCGGCGGAGGGCAAGCACGGCGAGCCGGTGCGGCCCGGCACCCTCTACGTGGCGCCGGGCGGGCGGCACATGGGCCTCTCCGGCCATGGCGCGGAGATCGCCATCCGCCTCGACGACGGCCCGCCGGTGAATTTCTGCCGGCCGGCGGTGGACGTGCTGTTCCGCGACGCGGCCGAGCTCTACGGCGCCTCGACGCTCTCGGTGGTGCTCACCGGGATGGGCTCGGACGGGACCCACGGCGCCAAGGCTCTGGTGGATGCGGGCGGCACCATGCTGGTGCAGGACGAGGCCTCCTCGACCGTCTGGGGCATGCCCGGCAGCATCGCCAAGGCCGGCTACGCCCACGAGATCCTGGCACTCCCCGCGATCGGCCCCGCGCTGCGCGCCCAGATCACGGGCGGGCAGCCCTGATGCCCTCGACGCGCGACACCGCCGGGAAGGGCCCGCCGCGATGACCGAGACCGAGTTCGAGTTCCTGCGCGGCTATCTCAAGCAGCGGTCCGGCCTCGCCCTGACCCCCGAGAAGCGCTACCTGATCGAGAGCCGGCTCACGCCGGTCTGCCGCCGCTTCGGGATCGCCACCCTCACCGAACTCGTCGGCGCCCTGCGGGTCGCGCGCGAGGGCGCGATCGAGAAGGCGGTGGTCGAGGCGATGACCACCAACGAGACCTTCTTCTTCCGGGACAGGGCGCCCTTCGACCTGTTCCGCGACGTGCTGCTGCCGCAGATGATCGCCGCGCGCGCCGCGGCGCGCCGGCTGCGCATCTGGTGCGCGGCCGCCTCGACCGGGCAGGAGCCCTACTCGCTGGCGATGCTGCTCACCGAGGCGGCGCCGCTCCTGGCCGGCTGGCGGATCGAGCTCGTCGGCACCGACCTCTCGACCGAGGTCCTGGAGAAGGCCCGGCTCGGCCTCTACAACCAGTTCGAGGTCCAGCGCGGGCTGCCGGTCCAGCTCATGCTGAAGTACTTCGAGCAGGTCGGCGAGCAGTGGCGGATCAGCGCGGCCCTGCGGCAGATGGTGGATTTCCGCCCGCTCAACCTGCTGGACCGGTTCGACCAGCTCGGCACCTTCGACATCGTGTATTGCCGCAACGTGCTGATCTATTTCGACGCGCCGACCAAGGCGGACGTGCTCGGGCGGATCGCCGCGCAGCTAGCCCCGGACGGGGCGGTGCTGCTCGGGGCGGCCGAGACGGTGATCGGCATCACCGACGCGCTGACCCCGGACCCCAAGCACCGCGGCCTCTATCGCCACGGCGGCGCGCGCGCCTCCCTGGTGCCGCCGGTCGCCGCGCCCGCGGCGGCGCCGGTCCCGAGCCTGCCGCGCTTCGCCGTGCGCTGAGACGCGACCGCCACGTTTCGACGCAGGCGAGCGCGACCATTCCTGTTGCTCCGGGCCCGGGGTCTGCTACACGGGCCGTCCTGACCGCCAGCGCGCCCGGAGGCTTCCGGAACCCGTCTGGGCCGCGCGGTGGGAGGGCCGGCGACGACGGGACGGTGCGGACCAGTTCTCTGCAACCTTGCCTGTGAGGCTCAGTGGGCCGAGTAGTCGCAGGAGCGTCACGGGTTCGGGGAACAGGAACCGCTACCCTGGCGCATGGCCCACCTCTCTCCGGCGGATTGATCCGGGATCCGCTCGATCGAGCGGATCCCGGATCACGAGCCCGCGCGGCGCCTGAGCGGAGCCGACATCCGCATCGCCGAAATGCGAGATGGCGAAGCCATCAACCGGATGGCGCATGACAAGCCCGCGCGGCGCCTGAGCGGAGCCGACATCCGCATCGCGAAGCGATCAACCGGATGTCGGATGACCCGCTTGTTAACGCCCGCGGCCTAAGGTGGGCGCCACTCTGACGCGATGGCGAGATCCCGGCGATGTGGCGCCTCCTGACCGGCGGTATCAAGGCGATGCTGGTGATCACGGGGCTGTCCCTCGCCGCCCACTGGGCGGCGCGGCGGGAGGAGCCGAAGGGACCGGCCCTCGCCGCGACGATCCGCGACCCGGCGACGACGGGCGCGCTGCCGGCCCGCCGCAGGCCGGCCGGCCTCGACCAGCGCGGCCTGCAGCGGCTCCTGTCGGACACGGCGCGCTGACGGCGGGCAGGCGGCGCGCCGGGCCCGCCGCGTCACAGAGCGAGCACGACGCGGCCCCGGGCCCGGGAGACGCAGGGCGTGAGCTGCGCCGTCCGCGCGGCGGGCGACAGCGCCGCGTCGCGGTGCAGGACGGTCCCCTCGCGATACCCGCAGGCGCAGGCGCCGCACAGGCCTGTCTCGCAGGATGAGGGCAGGGAGAATCCCCGTGCCCGCAGCGCCGCGAGGAGCGAGAGGCCGGCCGGCACCTCGATCTCCTGCCCGGTGGAGCCGATCACCGCGACGAAGGGTTCGTCCGCCGCCCGGTCCTCGGCCGCGGGGGCGAAGCGCTCCACGTGCACCGAGGCGGGCGGCCAGCCGTGAGCCGCGGCGGCGCGGCGCGCCGCCTCGATCAGGCTCTCCGGGCCGCACAGGTAGAGGTGCGAGCCCTCCCGGCGCTCCGCCAGCACGGCGGGGTCGAAGCGCCGGCCCTCGGCGGAGAACCAGCGCCGCAGGCGCCCGCCGCAGACCGCCTCGGCCTCCCCCAGGAGCGGGGCCGCCCCGGCCGACCGGGCGCACAGGTGCAGCGCGAAGTCTGCGCCCTCGGCCGCGAGCGTCCGGGCCATCGCGAGCAGCGGGGTCACGCCGATGCCGCCGCCGACGAGGACGTGGTGGCGCGCCTCCCCGGCCAGGCGGAAGGCGCTGCGCGGGGCGGCGACGGGCACGATCGCGCCTGGCCGCAGCGCGTCGTGCGCCCAGACCGACCCGCCCCGGCCGGCCTCCTCCCGCTTGATCGCGATCTCGTAGCGGCTCCGATCCGCCGGGTCGCCGCAGAGCGAGTAGGCCCGCACCCGCCCGTCCGGGAGGTGGAGCGCGACGTGGGCGCCGGCCTCCCAGGCCGGCAGGTCCGGGCGCCGGGGGTGGACGAGGACGACCCGCCGCACCTGCGGCGTCGCCGCCTCCGCCGCCGCGACCCGCAGCTTCATGATCAGGCGAGCGGTCACCGGCTCAATCCAGGAGCGCGACCGGGTCGCCCGGCCGGATGAGGCCGCCCCGCTCGATGCCGCAATTGAGGCCGGAGCGGTTGTAGAGCGGCAGGTAGACGGGCATGCCGAGCAATTCCTCCAGGTACTTGCACGGGAAGTTGAGCCGACCCCCGCACAGGATCACCTCGCCGACCCGGAAGCGCCGGCCGACCAGGTGGTTGAGCGGCACGCCGACGACCGTGAGATTGCGCCGGTGGTCGCCCGGCGCGAGGCGGAGGGGCCCGCCCTGAAGCGGCGGGTCGTTGCGTGCGAGGGCGTCGAGGGCCTCCTGCTCGATCAGGGTGACCTCGCGCACGTCGGGCTTGGCCGAGTAGGTGCCGGTGCCGGCGAAGTAGCGGTCGCCCTCGATGCCGCGGCCGGCCACGCAGAGGGCCTCGGCGCGCTCCTCCATCTCGTAGCTCGCGGCCGGGGCGACGTGGATGTGGAGCAGGCGGCCGCTCCACCCGGTCGCGCCGCCCGGGACCTCCGCGGCGGCGGCGCCGGCCGGGTGCGCGAGGGCCGGGATCATGCGAGGCGCGGGCATCTCGGTCATGCGGGTTCGTCTCCGGACGGGGGCGGGCCGTCGCTCAGTCGATCGGGCGGCGGGCCGTCTCCGGGGCGATCAGGGCCGCCGCGAGCGTCACGCTGGCGAGGACGACGAGGTAGACCGAGATCGGCCAGGTCGCGCCGCCGCTCCCGCCCAGCAGGGCCGCGCAGATCAGCGGCGTGAAGCCGCCGCTCAGGGCTGCCCCGACCTGGAAGCCCAGGGAGGCCCCGCTGTAGCGCAGGCGCGCGTCGAAGAGCTCCGACATCCAGGCCGCCCCGGTGCCGAACATGATGCCCTGGCCGAAGCTCACGGCCACCGCCACCGTCAGGCTGATGACCAGCGGGTCGCGGCTGCCGAGGAGCCAGAACAGCGGGAACGCGAAGGCGATGGAGAACAGGCAGGCCGCGACGAACAGGCTCCTTCGCCCGTAGCGGTCCGAGAGCCAGCCGAAGGCTGGCAGGGTGAACAGCTCGATGATGGCCGCCACCAGGATCCCGTTCAGGATGACGCTGCGCGGCAGGCCGAGCTGGCCGGTGACGTAGGCGATGCCGAACACCGTGACGACGCTGACATAGGCGATCTCCGAGAGCTTGAGCCCGACCGCCGTCGCGAAGGTGCGCGGATGCGCGGTCAGGATCTCCAGGACGGGCAGGCGGGCGACCGCGTCCCGGCTCTTGATCCGCCGGAAGGAGGGCGTCTCGTGCAGGCGCAGGCGGATGAACAACCCGACGACGATCAGCGGCAGGCTGCCCAGGAAGGGCAGGCGCCAGCCCCAGGCGAGGAAATCCGCCTCCGGCATCAGGCCGGTCAGCGCGAAGGCGCCGGTCGAGGTGATGACGCCGAGCGGGTAGCCGAGCTGGACGATGCTTCCGAACAGGCCCCGCCGCTCGGCGGGCACGGTCTCCACCACCATCAGGACGGCGCCGCCCCATTCGCCGCCGATGCCGATCCCCTGCACGAGGCGCAGGGCCACGAGCATGACCGGGGCGAGGAGGCCCGCCTGCGCGTAGGTCGGCAGGCAGCCGATCAGGAAGGTGCCGAGGCCCATGATGATGATGGTGAGCGAGAGCATCGCCTTGCGGCCGAGCCGGTCGCCGAAATGCCCGAAGATGATCCCGCCGAGCGGTCGCGCCAGGAAGCCGACCGCGTAGGAGCCGAAGGCCGCCACCGTGCCGACCAGCGGGTCGAAGCTCGGGAAGAAAAGCTTGTTGAAGACGAGTGCGCTCGCGGTCCCGTAGATCAGGAAGTCGTACCACTCGACCGTGGTGCCGATCACGCTCGACCAGACGATCTGCCGGCGATCAGCCGACGGCACGGCCCCGGCCAGCTGAGGTGCCCCGGACTCGATCGGGAGTGCTGCATCGACCATGGCCCAACCCCATCCACTGCCTTGGAGGAATTTCCACCACAGTGGAGGCAAGCGGCGTGCCACAGCCCCGGTTGACGGGCGCCTCCGGGCGGCGGAGGGGATTGCGCGTGCCGCGAGGCCGGCCGGACGGGAGGTGGGACGAGGATGGGGCAGAACGAGACACCGCCCGAGGAGGCGGCCCCGGGCCCGACCCCGACCCAGGTCCACATCGCCGAGGAGATCCGACGCCGCAGGCGGGAGCTCGGCCTCTCCCTCGAGGCGCTGGCGGCCCGCTCCGGGGTGAGCCGCTCGATGATCTCCAAGATCGAGCGGGCCGAGGCGGTGCCCTCGACCGTCGTGCTCTCGCGCCTCGCCGAGGCGCTCGGGGTGACGGCGGCGCGCCTGATGGTGCCCGCGACGGAGCAGGAGGTGCTGCTGATCAAGGCGGCCCGCCAGCCCGTGCTGCGCGACGAGAGTTCGGGCCTCACGCGCCGCATCCTCTCGCCGGTCCTGCCGGGGCGCGGCATCGACTGGGTGCGCAACACCCTGCCGCCCGGGGCCCGGACCGGCGAGTTCGTGGCCCATCGCCGCGGCGTCTCGGAATACGTCCACGTGCTCGGCGGGCGGCTTCGCGTGACGATCGGGGAGCGCACGGTCGAGATGGAGGCGGGGGACAGCCTCTACTTCGAGGCCGATGCCGGCCACGCCTTCGCCAACCCCGCCGCGGAGCCCTGCGACTACCTCCTGGTCATCGATCCGTCGCGGGCCCGCTGAGCCGAGCCCGGTCCCGAGACGACAAGGGCCGGAGCGGGCGCGCGGCCCGCTCCGGCCCGGAACGATCCGGCGATGGGGAGGGCGTCAGCCCTTGACGGCGGCCGCGACCTCGCTGGCGAAGTCCGGGCCCTCCTCCTTCTCGATGCCCTCGCCGAGGGCGTAGCGCACGAAGGCGGCGAGCTTGACCGGGCCGCCGGCCTTGCCCTCGGCCTCCTTCAGCACCTGCGACACCGTCTTGGAGGTGTCGTGCACGAAGGGCTGGTCCAGGAGGGTGACCTCCTTGTAGTAGCTCTTCAGGCCGCTCTCGACGATCTTGGCCAGCACGTGATCGGGCTTGCCGGCGTTCTTCTCGCGCAGGATGGCGCTCTCGCGCTCCACCGTGGCCGGGTCGATGCCCGAGGCGTCGAGCGCCAGCGGGTTCGTGGCGGCGACGTGCATGGCGATCTGGCGGCCGAGCGTCGACAGGAACTCGACGTTGCCGGCGGATTCGAGCGCGACCAGCACGCCGATCTTGCCGAGGCCCTCGCTCACCTGGCCGTGCACGTAGGTGGCGATCACGCCCTGCGACACGGCGAGCGTCGCCACGCGGCGCAGGGTCATGTTCTCGCCGATCGTGGCGATGAGTTCCTGCAGGCGGTCCTTGACCGTGGTCTGCGAGCCCGGGAAATGCGCGGCCTCCAGCGACTCGACATTGCCCTGGCTGTTGAGCGCGACCTTGGCGGCCTCGCGCACGAAGGCCTGGAAGCCGTCGTTGCGGGCGACGAAATCGGTCTCGGAATTCACCTCGACGAGGGCGGCGTGACGGCCGGCCGATTCGACGGCCACCAGGCCCTCGGCGGCGACACGGCCGGCCTTCTTTGCGGCCTTGGCCAGACCCTTCTTGCGCAGCCAGTCGACCGCGGCCTCGATGTCGCCCGCCGTCTCGTTCAGGGCGGACTTGCAGTCCATCATGCCCGCGCCGGTCTTCTCGCGCAGGTCCTTGACCATCGCTGCCGTGATGTTGGCCATCGGACGTGTCCTTTCCACTCAACCGGATAAAGGGAGCCCGGCGCTGATGCAGCGCCGGGCTGATCTGTCGTCAACGCTGTGCCGGCGCGGCCAGGCGCCGAGGCGCCGGCCGCTCACGCGGCCGCGGCGGCCTCCACGAAGGCGCGGGCCTGGTTGATCCAGCCGTCGCGCGCGATGCGGCCGTTGAGCTTCAGCTCGGCATCGACCTTGGCCACGTCCTCGGGCGCCATCGCGGCGATCTGCCAGTAGTGGTAGATGCCGGCGTCGTTGAGCTTCTGGACGAGCTGCGGGCCGACGCCCGTGAGCTTGGTCAGGTCGTCGGGCGCGCCGCGCGGGGCGGCGAGCAGCTCGAAGGGCTCGCCCACGTAGGGCTCGCTGATGTCGACCTGCGCCACCTCCGGCTCGTTGAGGTTGGCCGGCAGTTCCTCGGCGACCGGCTCCTCCGAGGCACCGATGTCGAGGCCGAGCGCGCCCTGGCCGCGGGAGATGCCGTCGATCGCCGCGCGGGCGATGAGGTCGCAGTAGAGCGCGATCGCGCGGCCCGCGTCGTCGTTGGCCGGGACCACGTAGGTGATGCCGTCCGGGTCGCAGTTGGTGTCGACGATGGCGGCGACCGGGATCCCGAGGCGCTTGGCCTCCTTGATCGCCAGCTGCTCCTTGTTGGTGTCGATCACGAACAGCAGGTCGGGCACGCCGCCCATGTCCTTGATGCCGCCGAGCGCCTTCTCGAGCTTGTCCTTCTCGCGGGACAGCATCAGGCGCTCCTTCTTGGTGAGGCCCTGGCCGCCGCCGGCCAGGACCTCGTCGACCTTGCGCAGGCGCTGGATCGAGCCCGAGATGGTCTTCCAGTTGGTGAGCGTGCCGCCGAGCCAGCGGGAATTCACGAAGTACTGGGCCGAGCGGCGCGCGGAATCCGCCACCACGTCCGCGGCCTGGCGCTTGGTGCCGACGAACAGCACCCGGCCGCCCTTGGCGACGGTGTCGCTCACCGCCTGCAGCGCCTGGTAGAGCGCCGGCACGGTCTGGGCGAGGTCGATGATGTGGATGTTGTTGCGGGTGCCGAAGATGAAGGGCTGCATCTTCGGGTTCCAGCGGTGCGACTGGTGGCCGAAATGGGCGCCGGCTTCGAGGAGCTGACGCATCGAGAAATCGGGAAGGGCCATGGGTCTCAATGCTCCGGTTCGATCCGCCGCGGAGGAAGCAGCCGGCCGAGTGCCGGCCACCGGAAACGCCTCATTCAGGCATGAGGCCGGCTCCGCGTGTGGGATGGCGGGCGCTTTATCGGATCGGGTTCCGAAAGGCAAGGCGACCCCTTGATCCGGCCGGCCGGTCGCCCGAGCGTGGCCTCGGCCCCGAATCGGGGCCGCTCGCGCTCCGGCGCGCCGCCACGCCCGTCCCCGGCAAGGGGCCGCGGCCGCGCGGCACGGAGCCCGCGGCACGGAGCCAAGGAGGATGCCTGCATGAATGCGGACCGCGTCACGCTCTACCACTCGCTGAACACGCGCTCGTCGAGCGCCCTGCTGCTGCTGGAGGAGCTGGGCGCCCCCTACGACCTCCAGGTGCTCAACATGAAGGCGGGGGAGAACCGGCAGCCGGCCTACCTGGCGGTCAACCCGATGGGGAAGGTCCCGGCCATCCGCCATCGCGGCGCGCTGGTCACCGAGCAGGTCGCGGTGTTCCTGTACCTCGCCGACGCCTTCCCGGAGGCGGGCCTCGCCCCGGCGATCGGCGATCCCCTGCGGGGACCCTACCTGCGCTGGATGGTCTATTACGGCAGCAGCTTCGAGCCGGCGGTGGTCGACAAGGCGCGCGGGCTCGCCTCGGACGAGTCCGTCCGCGCGATGCTGCCCTACGGCAGCTACGAGGCCGCGCTCGCGGTGGTGAACGACCAGCTCCGCCAGGGGCCCTACCTCCTGGGCGAGCGCTTCACGGCCGCCGACATCCTCTGGGGGGCGGCGCTCACCTGGACGACGATGTTCGGATTCGTGCCCGAGACGCCGGAGATCGCCGCCTACGTGGCGCGCCACCAGGCGCGCCCGGCCGTGGCGCGGGTGCGCGAGAGGGACGCGGCCCTCGCCGCCGCGCAGGCCGCCTGAGCCCTCGCCCCGCCCGGCGCCGGGCCGCGCCCGGCGGGGTGGTCCCGCGCGCCGTCCCGGGCATCAGGCGCGCTGGGCGCCCGCCGCCAGGACGCCGCCCTCCCGCGCGGGCTCGGCGCTCAGCACCTTGCCGCGCGGGCCGACCCAGCGTCCGACCCACCGGCGCGACCACAGCGCCAGGCAGCCGAGCACCGCGGCCGCGAAGGCCGCGTAGAGGACGAAGCCGGCCGCGAAGCCGCCCGTGACCTGCTTCGACAGGCCCATGGCGTTCGGCAGGATCGCCCCGCCGAGGGCTCCGATCTCGCCGATCATCGAGCCCGCCACCGCGGTGTTGGTCGGCCAGCGCAGCGGCACGAGCTGGAACAGCGCTCCGTTCCCGGCCCCGAGCGCCGCGAAGCAGACCATGAACAGGATCGTGGTCGCCAGGAGCGGCGGCGAGGCGGTGAGGAGCAGGAACGAGCCGACCGCCGCGAGCAGCACCACGGTCAGCACCAGGATGCCGCCGATCCGGTCGGCGA
The DNA here is from genome assembly GCF_000379105.1 of Methylobacterium sp. WSM2598. Classification (GTDB taxonomy): domain Bacteria; phylum Pseudomonadota; class Alphaproteobacteria; order Rhizobiales; family Beijerinckiaceae; genus Methylobacterium. The sequence continues at coordinate 145,262 of NZ_KB900609.1, forward strand.
AGTAGCCGCCCGCCACCCGGATGCCCGAGCCCATCAGCGCCGCCAGCATGGTCAGCCGGCCCGCCTCGACCTTGGTCACGGCGAACTGCTCGTAGAAGAAGGTCGGCAGGAAATTCGACAGCCCGATGAAGCCGCCGAACGTAATCACGTAGATCAGGTTGAAGGCCCAGCCGTCCTTCTCGAACAGGCAGGCGACGTGCTCGCGAAAGCTCTGATGCTCGCGGTCCGGGGGCTCCTTGGCGAGGATCACCATGACGAGGAGCGGCACGGCCATGACCAGGCCGGCGAAGCCGTAGACCGCCTGCCAGCCATAGGCCTGGGCGAGCGGCGGGGCGAACAGCACCGCGAGCACCGTGCCCGAATTGCCCGCGCCCGCGATGCCCATGGCGAGGCCCTTGTGCTCCGGCGGGAACCAGCCCGAGCCGAGCGACAGCGCCACCCCGAAGGAGGCGCCCGCGATGCCGAGCAGCACGCCCATGGCGAGCACGTCGCCGTAGCTCGACACCGCGAAGAAGCCGTACGCCATCGCCAGGATGATCAGCGACATCTCGGTCAGCGCGGCGTTCTTGCGGCCGATATACTGGGCGAGGGCCCCGAGCGGGAAGCGCATGACGGCCCCCGCGAGGATCGGCAGGGAGATCATGAAGCCGGTCTGGGCCGGGGTGAGCCTGAAGGCCTCGGTGATGAACGGGCCCATCGCGCCGTTCAGCACCCAGATCGCGAAGCAGAAATCGAAGTAGAGGAACGCGGCGAAGAGCGTCGGGGGGTGCCCCGACTTCATCACGGTCTTGAGATCGGCCATGGATCGAGCCTCACGCGGAGCCCCCGCGGGGACGTCCGTGCGCTTCAGGGTGGGACGTGCGGACGCCCGGCGCGCATGGCCGTGTCCGTGATCCCGTCGATGCGGACGACCCTGTCCGTGGCTCGGGCGTCTTTGCCCGGTGGCGCCTTCGGCCAGCCTTCCTCGCCGCAAGCAGGAGTCGTGCCAGATCCTCCCCGGGGGCGCGGGCCCGCGCGCCGGGACCGCGGCGCAGGGCGTGGGCAGCGCTGCTGAAAGCGCGGGCAACCTGCCCGGATCAGCCCGACAGGGCGGCCATGCGGGCGAAGGCCGCCGCGAAGCCCGAGAGCGGCACCGTGAAGGTCTCGGCCTCGCCGTTCTGCTTCGTGCCGGTCACGCGCAGGGCGACGGCGGTCCGCATGGCGTCGGTGGCGACGGTCGGGAAGCTGATCGGGGCAATGCAGCCGGCCGTCACGCAGGTGGTGAACGGGGCTCCCTTGCCCAGCGTCGCGTCGTCGAGCTTGAAGGTGATGCCCGGCTCGACCTGCAGCCCGAGCGGAACCAGCACGACGCCCTCGCTGCGGCCGTTCTGCGGCTGGCGCAGCTCGATGCTGAAGCGCCGCCGCCCGGTCTGGGAATCGCCCTGGGCCTGCGAGACCTGGCAGGTCCGCGCCTCGCCCTCGCGGCTGCAGCTGACCGTCCAGTCCCCGTAGACCTCGCTCACCGCGCTCGCCCCCGGCGGCCAGCCGGCCGGCGCGGCGGACGGGGCCGCCGCGGGGGCCGGGGCGGCGGGGGGCGGCGCGGGCCGGTGGGCCGGGGAGGGCCGGCGCGCGGGCTTCGCCGGGGCGTGAGCGGGAGCGGGGGCCGGGGCGGGCTCCGGAGCGGCCGGCGCCTCGCCCTCCTGGCCGAGCGCGCGGCCCGCGCCGAGCGCCAGGGCGAGGGTCAGGGCGAGACGGAACGGACGGCAGGACGGCATGGCGGCGGCACCCTCGGGAGATCGGCGCCCGGCCGGGCGCGACGGCCACCCTCTAGTGCGACCGGATCGGGAAGGGAAGGCGTCCCGGCGCTGCCGTATCCCATTGATAAATTTTGGAATTATACAAGCTACAGGGCGTTTCCGGTCGGCCTCGGCACCGACATCGCCGTCATCCTTCGGTAATCTTAGCGGAGGGTCGCGGCCGATGCTCTTCACCACACTATCGCCAAGGTTGAGCAGGGAGGAGGATTGCGTGGTGTCGATGCAGCTCGCGCGCCGGTTGACATTGCGGCTGCATCGGCTGCGCGCGGCCCAGCCGGTCGTGGAGGCGATCCAGCGCCGCTCCGCCCGCTTCGGCGTGCAGGAAGTCGCGGATTTCGACGGGAACCTGCGCATCGCCCTCGACCTCTGCGAGCAGGCGGCGAGCGACATCTTCTGGTGCGGCTATCACCGGCCCGGCGTGGTGCGCTGCCTCGACGGCCTGCTCGGGCCGGGCCAGGTCCTGTTCGACGTCGGCGCCCGGATCGGCGAGGTCACCCTGGTGGCGGCCAAGCGGGTCGGCCCATCCGGCGCCGTCTTCGCCTTCGAGGCCCAGGCCGCGCAGCAGCGCAAGCTCGCCGCCAACGTGGCGGCCAACCGCCTGAACCAGGTCCGCTACGTGCCCTGCGACGCCGGCGCCGCCCCGGGAACCCGCCCGGTCGAGGCCCGCGCCGGCCGCTTCTTCGGGGAGGCGCGCGCCGGGGCCGGGCCGCGGGGCGCCGCGACCCTGCGGGCGGAGGTCACCACCATCGACGCGGTCGCCGGCCAGTACCGGCTGGAGCGCCTCGACGGGATCCGCCTCGGCGGCGAGGGACGGCCGCTGGCCGCCCTGCGCGGGGCCGCAAGCAGCCTCGCGCGCTTCGCGCCCTGGCTGGTCGTCGAGGGCGTCCCGGCGCAAGCCGACCTCGCCGCGCTGCTGCCCGGCTACCGCTTCCACCGCATCCGCTCGGACGGGGAGGTGGCGACCCTCGACGCGCCGGGCGCCGGGGAGGCCCTGCTCGGCCTGCCGGTCGCGCGCGCCTGAGGCGGGGCGCGCCCGGACGGGGAGGGGCTCAGGGGACGAGGTTCTCGTGCCAGGTCCTGCCGTCGCGCTCGATCAGCGCGATGGCCGCGGTCGGCCCCCAGGTGCCGGCCGGGTAGGGGCGGGGCGGCTCGGGCCGGTCCGCCCAGGCCTGCAGCACCCCGTCGGCCCAGGCCCAGGCCGCCTCGACCTCGTCGCGGCGCATGAACAGGGTCGCGTTGCCCCGCACCACGTCCATCAGCAGGCGCTCGTAGGCGTCCGGGTAGCGCTGGTTGAAGGTCTCCTCGAAGCTGATGTCGAGCCCCGTCGGCCGCAGCCGCATGCCGCCCGGGCCGGGCTCCTTCGTCATCACCTCGAGCTTGATGCCCTCCTCGGGCTGCAGCCGGATCACCAGCCGGTTCGGCTCCCGGGCGAAGGATTCCGGCGGGAAGATGCTGAAGGGCGAGGAGCGGAACTGCACCACGATCTCGGACATCTTCTGCGGCATGCGCTTGCCGGTGCGCAGGTAGAACGGCACGCCCGCCCAGCGCGGCATCAGGAGTTCGAGCTTCAGGGCCACGAAGGTCTCGGTGTGGCTGCGGGCGCCCTGGCCGAGATCGGCGAGGTAGCTCGGCACCGGCCTGCCGTCGACCGCGCCCGCCGCGTATTGGCCGCGCACCGTCAGGTGCGGGATCTCGTGCGACGGGATCGGCTTGAGCGCCCGCAGCACCTTCAGCTTCTCGTCGCGCACCGAATCCGGGTCGAGGGAGAGCGGGCTCTCCATGGCGGTGAGGCAGAGGAGCTGCAGCAGGTGGTTCTGCAGCATGTCCCGCAGGGCGCCGGACGTGTCGTAGTAGCCGCCGCGCCCCTCGACCCCGACCGTCTCGGCGACCGTGATCTGCACGTGGTCGATCACGTCGGCGTTCCACAGCCGCTCGAAGATCGTGTTGGCGAAGCGCAGGGCCAGCAGATTCTGCACCGTCTCCTTGCCGAGATAATGGTCGATGCGGAAGATCTGGCTCTCGGGAAAGACCTCGCCGACTTGGTCGTTGATGGCCCGCGCGGAGGCGAGATCGTGGCCGATCGGCTTCTCCAGGACGACCCGCGCCTTCGGCCCGATCAGCCCGTGGGCCGCGAGGTTGCGGCAGATCGGGCCGTAGAGGCTCGGCGAGGTGGCGAGGTAGTACGAGCGCACCTGGTCCGGGCGCTCGTCGAGGAGCCGCGCGAGGTCGTCCCAGCCCTCCTCGCCGAGCCCGTCCACGGCCACGTAGGTGATGTGGCTCAGGAAGCCCTGCACGGTCTCGGCGTCGAGATCCGCCGCCGGCACGTGCCGCCTGAGCGCCGCGAGCGCCATCTCGCGGTACTCCGAATCGGGGTGGTGGCTGCGCGCCGCCGCGACGATGCGGCTGGTCTCCGGGATCTGCCGGTCGCGGAACCGGTAGTAGAGCGCCGGCAGCAGCTTGCGCATCGTCAGGTCGCCGGTGGCGCCGAACACGACGCCGTCGAAGGAGGCGACGGGAATGATCTTGGGCATACGGCCTGCAATCTCCGGTAATCGGCCGCGGCACGATGCAAGCAAGCCGCCACGGGCCTGGAACGGCGCCCCGCGCTTCCCCGAAGGGCGGGTGCCCTTCGGGAAGCCGCGTCACGCGCCCATGTAGACCGAAAATGCGTCCTTGTAATCGGGGTGCCAGCGGGACAGGGCCGGTCTGTTCAGGAGAATGTCGTCGAGGCCCCAGCGCATCCGCCTCTCGTCCTGCTCCCGGGTGGTCTCGTTGTCGGGGCACAGGATGTAGAAGTCGCCGGCCGCGACGCCCCGCACCATCAGGGCCACCGTCTGCTCGGGCGTCCAGGCGGCGGCCGGCTTCTCGGACACCCCGCGGGCGCGGGTGAGGCCCGTATAGACGAAGCCCGGGATCAGCAGGTGGGCGGTGACCGGCACGGCGTGCTGGCGCAATTCGTGGGCGAGCGCCTCCGCGACGACCCGCACCCCCGCCTTGCTGACGTTGTAGGGAGTGTTGCCCGGCGGGGTCGTGATGCCCTGCTTGGAGCCGGTCACCACCAGGGCGGCCGGCGCCCCTGCCTCGATCAGCCCCGGCACGAAGACCTGCAGGGCGTTGATGACGCCCCAGAGATTCGTGTCGAGGATGCGCCGCCAGGTCGCCTCGTCCGAGAAGAAGCGCCCGCCGGCCTCGATCCCGGCATTCGCCATCACGAAGGAGATCGGGCCGAGATCCGTCGCGGCCGCGTGCAGGGCGGCGACCGCCTCCCGCCGCGCCACGTCGGTGGGCACGGCGCGCACCGCGGCGGCGCCCGCCTGCGCGACCGAGGCCGCGGCGGCGTCGAGCGCCTCGCCCGGGAGGTCGGCGAGAACCACGGCCATGCCGCGGCCGGCGCAATGGCGGGCGGCGGCGAGGCCGATGCCGCTCGCCGCCCCGGTGACGACGGCGACCCGGCCCGGCGCCAGGGCGGGATGATCTGTCATGCTGCGGATCCTGCTGAGGCGGAGGGATGCGCCGGCGAGATAGGGCGATGCGCCCCGGCGCCCACCGGGGCGCCCGCGGCCGCGGGGCGGGCCTCGGCCCGAACCCGCGGCGGGGCCTCGGCGGGAGCGGGTGGCACGGTTCTTGGATATGGCCCGGCGCCGGGCCCGACCGCGGAGGGGGCCAGCCGGGCCTCCGGGGTCCGCCGGGGAGACGACCATGCTGCGGGTGATGACGATGCAGGCGGAGCCGGACGGCCCCGCCGCGATCGAGACCATGCTGGCGGCGCTTCGCCGCGCCGCCGACCGCGACCTCGTTCCCCTCGTGCGCCGCATCGACGAGGAGGGCCTCTACCCGGAGGCGGCCCTGCGCGCCTTCGGGGCTGCCGGGGCCTACGCGGCGCATCTCCCGGCCGGCGGGCCGCGGGGTGCGGCGCATCTGGGCGGCGCCATCCAGGCCGTGGCGGAGGCCGGCGAGCACTGCCTCACCGCCGCCTACTGCATGACCTGCCAGGCCGCCCTCGCCTTCGTGATCGCCTGCAGCCACAATGCCGAGCTGCGCGACGGCCTCGGGCCGCGCGTCGCCGCGGGCACGGTGCTCGGCGGCGTCGGCCTCGCCAACCCGATCAAGACCTATCTGGGCCTGGAGCGCATCGCCCTCGACGGCGCCCGCGCGGCCGGGGGCTACCGGGTGAGCGGGACGCTGCCCTTCGTCTCGAATCTCGGTCCCGATCACGTCTTCGCCGCGGTCTTCGCCCGGCCGGAGGGGCGTTCGGCCATGGCGGTGATGCGCTGCGGCGCCGAGGGGCTGCGCCTCGGCGAGCCGGGCCGCTTCCTCGCCCTCGGCGGCGCCCGGACCCGGGCGGTGGAGTTCCGCGACGTCTTCGTGCCCGACGAGGACCTGCTCGCCGATCCCCTCGAGGGCTTCTACAAGCGCGTCCGGGCGGCGGTGCTCCTGCTCCAGACCGGCATGGCGATCGGCCTCGTGCGCGGCTCCCTGCGCCTGATGTGCGACGTCGCCCGCGTGCTGGCGCCGGCGAACCGCGCCCTCGACGTCCAGCCCCGCGAGGTCTCCGACCGGCTCGACGCCCTGGAGGACGAGGTCGACCGCCTCGCCGCCACGCCCTTCGAGACCGATCCGGCCTACTGGCGCCGCGTGCTGGAGGCGCGGCTGGCGGCGAGCGAACTCGCCCTCTGCGCGGCGCAGAACGCGCTCCTGCATTGCGGGACGGCGGGCCTGCTCGCCGGGGCCGGGGCGCAGCGCCGCCTGCGCGAGGCGTGCTTCCTGGCGGTGGCGACGCCGGCGATCAAGCACCTCAAGCGGATGCTGGCCGAGTTGCAGCACTAGGGTGGGGCGCGGGGGCCGAGGCGCCGCGCCCGCGCCGTCCCCGGATCGCCCCGCGCCAAGGGGTCACGCGTCCGGGCAGGGCGCGGGCGAGCCGGAGCGGCGCCGCAGGCCGAGCGCCTTGATCCGCGAGGCGAGCGTCGTCGGCTTGACGCCGAGGAGCGCCGCCGCCCCGCCCGGCCCGAACACCCGTCCGCCGCAGAGCGCCAGCGCCCGCTCGATGTCGGCCCGGTCGCGGGCCCGGCGCTCCGCCTCGGTGAGGGGCGCCTCCCGCGGCGCCGGCCGGGAGGCCGCGGGCGGGGAGGGCGCGTCGGTCTCCGGCAGGTCGAGGCGCAGGCGCCCGCGCACGGCCAGGATCGCCGCCCGCTCGATCACGTTCTCCAACTCCCGCACGTTGCCCGGCCAGGCGTAGGCGGTGAGCCGGCGCACGTCCCCCTCCGTCAGGCGCAGGTCGGGGATCGCGAGCTTGCGCGACACCCCCCGCAGCACGTGCTGGGCGATGAGCGGGATGTCGTCGGGCCGCTCCCGCAGCGGGGCGGCCAGGATCGGGAAGACGTTGAGGCGGAAGTAGAGGTCCTCGCGGAAGCGCCCGCGCCGGACCTCCGCCCGCAGGTCGCGGTTCGTCGCCGCGATCACCCGCACGTCGACCGCCCGCGTCCGCTCCTCGCCGACCCGCTCGAATTGCCGCTCCTGCAGCACCCGCAGCAGCTTGCCCTGCAGGTCGAGGGGGATCTCGCCGACCTCGTCGAGGAAGAGCGTGCCGCCATCGGCCAGTTCGAAGCGGCCGACCCGGTCGCGCAGGGCTCCCGTGAAGGCGCCGCGCGCGTGGCCGAAGAACTCGCTCTCGAAGAGTTCGCGGGGCACGGCGGCGCAGTTCACCCGGATCAGCGGCCGCTCGCGCCGCCGGCTCGCCTCGTGGATCGCCCGGGCGATCAGCTCCTTGCCGGTGCCGGATTCGCCCGTGACCAGCACGGTCGCGTCGGTGGCGGCGACGAGGTCGATCTGCTGGCGCAGGCGCTCGGTGGCCGGGCTGCGCCCGATGATCCCGAGGTGCCGGCTCTCCAGCCGGATCTCCTCCTTCAGGTAGGCGTTCTCGCGCTCCAGGCGCTCGCGCAGCGATTCGACCTCGGCGAGCGCGTGGCGCAGGCGCTCCTCCGCCTCGCGGCGCTGGCTGATGTCCCGGAACACGATCACCGCGCCGAGGAGCCGGCCGCGGTCGCGGATCGGCGTCGAGGTGTACTCGACCGGGAAGCACGACCCGTCCCGGCGCCAGAACACCTCGTCCTCGACGTGGTGCACGGCGCCGTCCCGGAAGGCGGCGTAGATCGGGCAGTCCCGGTGCGGATAGGGGTGGCCGTCCGGCCGCGTGTGGTGGACGGTCGCGTGCATGTCCTTGCCGACGAGGTCGGCGGCGGACCAGCCGAGCATCCGCTCGGCGGCCGGGTTGATGAAGGTGGTCACCCCCTCCGCGTTGACCCCGTAGATGCCCTCGCCCGCCGCCCGCAGGATCAGCTGATTCTCCCGCTCGATGTCGCGGAAGATCCGCTCCACGCGCTGCCACTCGGCGATGCCCGCGCGCATGTGGCGGTCGGCCTCGGCGTCGACGAGGCGGCGGTGCCGCTCCTCCGGATCGGCCAGGCAGAGGAGGAGGGTGCGGCGCCCGTCGAGGTCGAGCAGCGAGGCCGCGCAGTCGAGGTGCAGCGCCGTCCCGTCCGCGTGGCGCGGGGTGAGGGCGTGGGTCCAGGCGCGGCCCTTCGCCAGGGCCGCCTCGGTGAAGACCACCAGGGCCGGCAGCTGACCCGGATGCAGGGCGCTCGCCCGCATGCCCCGCAGCGCCGCCCGGGCGTGGCCGAGCAGGCGCTCGGCCGCCGGGTTCGCGTCCAGGATCGCGTCCTCGGCCGGGTCGAGGACCAGCATCGCCTCGGGCGCGCCCTCGAAGACCGGGCCGAGGGCGGGCGGGGCGTCGGGGCGGGCGGGCGCGTGCAAGGGGTCCTCCGGGCCGGGACCGTCGCGGGATCACGAGATCTCGTGGCAGACACTGCGAAGGATCGTGAATCACGACATCTCGTGGTCCTCCCCTGTAAGGCTAAGCTTCTCGTTCCGCAAGGTTTTCGTGGCCGGGCCGGCTTGGCACGCACCTTGCCAACCTGCCGGCCCATGGAGTCCGGCTCGCGAGAGGATACGATGGCCCTGTTCGACGATCCCTTCGACGCGCGGCGCCGCCTGCGGCGGGGCGGCTGCGCCTGCGGCGCGCACGAGAACCAGGCCGCGCACGACGCGGCCGCGGCCGCGGAGGCTCCGGCGGAGGCGCGGGCCGAGCGGCTGGTGGAGGGCGCGGTGATGCGGGCGCTCTTCCCCCGCGACGCCACCCGCCGGGCCTTCCTGGCGGCGGTGGGGGCGGGGGCGGCGGCGGCCGCCCTGCGCGAGGTGCTGCCGATCGGCTTCGCCACGGAGGCCTTCGCGCAGGCCGGCGCGCCGGAGCGGAAGGACCTCAAGGTCGGCTTCATCCCGATCACCTGCGCGACGCCGATCATCATGGCGGCGCCGATGGGCTTCTACGCCAAGCAGGGCCTCGCCGTGGAGGTGGTGAAGACCGCCGGCTGGGCCGTCATCCGCGACAAGACCCTGAACAAGGAGTACGACGCCGCCCACATGCTCGCGCCGATGCCGATCGCGATCTCGCTCGGCATCGGCTCGACCCCGCAGCCCTACACGATGCCGGCGGTCGAGAACGTCAACGGGCAGGCGATCACCCTCTCGGTGAAGCACAAGGACCGGCGCGATCCCAAGTCCTGGAAGGGCTTCAGGCTCGCGGTGCCGTTCGACTACTCGATGCACAATTACCTGCTGCGCTACTGCCTCGCGGAGCACGGCATCGACCCGGACACCGACGTGCAGATCCGGGCCGTGCCGCCGCCCGAGATGGTCGCCAACCTGCGGGCCGAGAACATCGACGGGTTCCTGGCGCCGGACCCGGTCAACCAGCGCGCGGTCTACGACGGGGTCGGCTTCATCCACCTCCTCTCGAAGGAGATCTGGGACCGGCATCCCTGCTGCGCCTTCGCGGCCTCGCAGGCCTTCGCCACCGAGACGCCCAACACCTACGCGGCCCTGCTGCGGGCGATCATCGAGGCGACCGCCTACGCCTCGAAGCCGGAGAACCGCAAGGAGATCGCGGCCCAGATCGCGCCGGCCAACTACCTCAACCAGCCCGTGACGGTGGTGGAGCAGGTGCTCACCGGCACCTTCGCGGACGGGCTCGGCAGCGTGCGCAGGGTGCCCGACCGGATCGATTTCGACGCGTTCCCGTGGCACTCCTTCGCGGTCTGGATCCTCACCCAGATGAAGCGCTGGGGGCAGGTCAAGGGCGACCTCGACTACCGGGCGGTGGCCGAGAAGGTCTACCGCGCCACGGACGCCGCCAAGCTGATGGCGCAGGCCGGGCTCAACCCCCCCGCCGCCACCTCGAAGACCTTCGCGGTCATGGGCCGGACCTTCGACCCCGACAGGCCCAAGGAGTACCTCGACTCCTTCGCCATCAGGCGCGCGAGCTGACCCGGTGCGCGCCTCCCTGTCCGTGCGCGCGGGGCTCGTCTCCGCGCTCCTCCTCCTCGCCTTCCTGCTGGTCTGGCACCTCGGCGTCGCGGGCACCGGCCGGACGGAGGCGATGGACCCCGAATACGCCGCCCTGATGGGCCAGAGCGCCACGACGGGCAGGTCCGCCATGCCCGGCCCCCTCGACGTCGGCGCCACGATCTGGCGCCACCTGCGGGATCCGTTCTACGACCGCGGCCCGAACGACAAGGGGCTCGGCATCCAGCTCGCCCACTCGGTCGCGCGGGTCGGGCTCGGCTATCTCCTCGCCGTGCTGGTGGCGCTCCCGCTCGGCTTCCTGATCGGCATGTCGCCGCTGATGAGCCGGGCGCTCGACCCGTTCATCCAGGTGCTGAAGCCGGTCTCGCCGCTCGCCTGGATGCCGCTCGCCCTCTACACGATCAAGGATTCCGGCCTCTCGGCGATCTTCGTGATCTTCATCTGCTCGCTCTGGCCGATGCTGATCAACACCGCCTTCGGGGTCGCCGGGACCCGGCGGGAGTGGCTCAACGTCGCCCGCACCCTGGAGGTCGGGCCCCTGCGGCGGGCCTTCACGGTGATCCTGCCGGCCGCCGCCCCCACCATCCTCACCGGCATGTGCATCTCGATCGGCATCGCGTGGCTCGTGATCGTCGCCGCCGAGATGCTGGTTGGCGGCACCGGCATCGGCTACTTCGTCTGGAACGAGTGGAACAACCTCTCGATCACCAACGTGATCACCTCGATCCTGGTGATCGGCCTCGTCGGCATGGTCCTCGACCAGCTGCTGGCCCGCGCGCAGCGCCTCGTGACCTTCCCGGAGTGAGGCCGTGGCGACGCTGCTCCCCTTCCGCACCCCTCCTGCGCCCGGGTTCACCATGTCCGACGACCGCTACGTCTCGATCGAGGGGATCGCGCGCCGCTACGCCGCGCCCGGCGGCACCACCACCGTGTTCGAGAACCTGTGGCTGCCGATCCGGCGCGGCGAGTTCGTCTGCATGGTCGGCCATTCCGGCTGCGGCAAGACCACTCTCCTCAACATCCTGGCCGGGCTCGACGCCCCCTCCGAGGGCGTCGTGATCGCGGACGGCCGCGAGATCGCGGGACCGAGCCTCGATCGGGCCGTGATCTTCCAGGGCCACGCGCTGCTGCCCTGGCGCACGGTGCTCGGCAACGTCGCCTACGCGGTCGCCTCGCGCTGGCGCGGGGCGCGCCGGGCCGAGATCGAGGCGAGGGCGCGCCGGGCAATCGCCACGGTCGCGCTCGCCGGGTCCGAGCACAAGCGCCCGGCGGAGCTGTCGGGGGGCATGAGGCAGCGCGTCGGCATCGCCCGGGCGCTCGCCATTGAGCCGAAGATGCTGCTGATGGACGAGCCCTTCTCGGCGCTCGACGCGCTCACCCGCGGCACCCTGCAGGACGAGGTGCGCCGGATCTGCCTCACCACCGGCCAGACCGTCTTCATGATCACCCACGACGTCGACGAGGCGATCTACCTCGCCGACCGGATCGTGCTGATGACCAACGGGCCCGAGGCGCGGCTGGCCGAGATCGTCGAGAACCCGCTGCCGGCCGGCCGCGACCGGGCGAACCTGCACCACGCCCCCGGCTACACCGCCCTGCGCAACCACCTGATCGATTTCCTGGTCACGCGCAGCCGCACCTTCCGGGAGGCGCCGCCGCCCGGCTACGACCCGCGCCACCCGCCCGTCCTGCGCCCGGCCGCCTGCGAGGCCGATGCCCTCGCGGCCGCCCGGCGCGCCTGATCCGCTGTCCGGACAATCACGTCCGGACAGCGGATCATAAGCCCGCGCGGCGCTTGAGCGAAGTCGAAATCCGCATTGCGAGGCAATTCGTCGGATTTCGTATGTGACCCACCAGCAAGGGAGACACCGATGAAGCGCGAAGACCTCACGGAGAAGCTGCTCGACATCAAGCGCGAGAAGGGCTGGACCTGGAAGTTCATCCAGGAGGAGATCGGCGGCGTGTCGCCGATCCTGATCACGGCGGCCTGCCTCGGCCAGATGAAGCTGCCGAAGGCCCAGGCCCGCAAGGCCGCCGCCCTGTTCGGCCTGTCGGAGGCGGAGGAGCGCCTGCTCAACGAGGCGCCCTATCGCGGCTCGATCCCGTCCATGCCGCCGACCGACCCGCTGATCTACCGCTTCTACGAGCTGGTCATGGTCTACGGCACCACCTGGAAGGAGCTGATCCAGGAGGAGTTCGGCGACGGCATCATGTCGGCGATCGACTTCAACATGGAGATGGCGCGCGAGGCCAACAACAAGGGCGACCGAGTGAAGCTCACCATGTCGGGCAAGTTCCTGCCCTACAAGTATTACGGCAACGAGGAGGGGGTGCCGGAATACGGCTTCAAGGAGCCGTGAGCGGCTCGGGCGCGGCCTCCCCGCCGAGGACGCGCCCGTCCTGCACCACGCAGGCGAAGGCGAGCACGTCGACCGCCGCGGCGCCGCCGCGCAGCAGCGCCCGGGCGGCCGCGTTGGCGGTCGAGCCCGTCGTGATGACGTCGTCGACCAGGAGGACGCGCCGGCCGGCGAGCCGCGGCCTCGCCGCCTCCGGCACCCGGAAGGCGCCCTGCAGGTTCTCGGCCCGCGCCGCGCGGCTGAGCCCGACCTGGGGCCGGGTGCGCTTCACGCGCGCGAGCAGGTCCGGCGCGACCGCGAGGCCGCTGCCGCGCGTGGCGTGGCGCGCGAGCAGCATCGCTTGGTTGAAGCGGCGCCACCACAGGCGCCAGCGCCAGAGCGGGACCGGCACCGCGACGTCGGCCTCGGCGATCAGCTCCCGCCCGGCCCGCGCCATCATGGCGCCCATCGCGGCGGCGAGATCGAGCCGGTCCTCGTATTTGAGCCGGTGCACGAGGCGCTTGGCGGTGGCGTCGTAGCGCAGGGCCGCCCGCGCCCGCGCGAAGACCGGCGGGTCGGCCATCGCGGCCGGGGAGAGGAGCCCCGGGACGCCGAGATCGACCGCGAAGGGGGTGCCGAGCCGCTCGCAATAGGGGCGCTCGATGAAGCGGACCCCGCGCCAGCATGCGGGGCAGAGGGCGTGGGGCAGGCCGGTGGCGGCCCCGCAGGCGATGCAGGTCGGCGGGTAGACGAGGCCGAGGAGCGCGTCGCGGGCGGCGCCGGGCAGGGACGCCGCGAGGCGGAGCGTTCCCCGCCGGATCCGGCTCGCGGCACCCGCCTGTCCGTTCATCTCCGCCCGACCGCCCGCATTCCGCTGCGTCAGAATAGGCCTCATCGCCCGATGAAGTCATCCGCCTTCCGGAAGATCACTTCCGGAAGGCGGATGACCAGCCCGCGCGGCGCTTGAGCGACGCCGACATCCGCATGGCCGAAATGGGAGATGGCGAAGCAATCCGTCGGATGTCGTATCACCGGTTCGGCGGCACGGACGAGGCCGGAACGGCGGGCCGAGCAGGATTGCGGGGGTCGTTCCGCTCGGCGCCGAGCGCGGGGGGCGCGACCTGCCGCGATCGCCGCAGCCCGGGGCGGCGGCCCTCGCGACATTCTCCGCCGCCGCGGCCGGTCCGCCCTGGCGCCGGGAGCGCGCGCGCGCCATCTACCCTGCGCATGTCGACTCCGCCGCCCCTCTTCGACGCCGCCCTGATCCGCAAGCGCCTCGCCCGGGCTCGGGCCTCCGGCTTCGCCGATTTCCTGGTGGCGCGGGCCTCCGAGGATCTCGGCGAGCGCCTCGGCACTGTGCTGCGCCGCTTCGACGCCGCCCTCGATTGCGGCAGCCCGACGACGGGCGCCGCCGCGTGGCTGCGGGAGAGCGGCCGCGCCGCCTCGGTGGTGCGGCTCGCCCCGATCCCGGAGCCGCCCCGTGCGGGGATCGCGCTCGCGGTCGGCGACGCGGAGGCGCTGCCCTTCGGCGAGGCCCGCTTCGACCTCGCCCTGTCGCTCCTCGCCCTGCAGCACGCCAACGACCTCCCCGGGGCGCTGATCCAGCTGCGGCGCGCCCTCAGGCCCGACGGGCTCTTCGTCGGCTGCCTGATGGGCGGGCGCTCGCTCACCGAGCTGCGTCAGGTGCTGGCCGAGGCCGAGAGCGAGGTCGAGGGCGGGGTCAGCCCCCGCGTCGCGCCCTTCGCGGAGGTGCGCGACCTCGGGGCGCTGCTGCAGCGCGCCGGCTTCGCCCTGCCGGTGACGGATGTCGAGACCGTGCCGGTGCGCTACGCCACCCCCTTCGGCCTGATGCGCGACCTGCGCGCCATGGGCCTCACCAACGCCCTGCGGGAGCGGCGCGGCAGCTTGCGCCGCGCGACGCTGCTGCGGGCCGCGGCGCTCTACGCCGAGCGCTTCGCCGATCCGGACGGGCGCGTGCGCGCCACCTTCGAGCTGATCTGGCTGTCCGGCTGGGTGCCGCACGAGAGCCAGCAGAAGCCCCTCCGGCCCGGCAGCGCCCGGATGCGCCTCGCCGACGCCCTTGGCACCACCGAGCACAGGAGCTGACCCGATGAAGGAGCCCGGTCCCGACCACCCGATCGCCGTCACGCCGAACCCGCACCGCATCCGCGTGGTGCTGGGCGGCGTCATCGTCGCGGAGACCACCCGCGCCCTCACCCTCCGCGAGGCCGGGCTGCCGCCCGTCCAGTACATCCCGCGCGAGGACGCCGCCTGGGACCTGTTCGAGAAGACCAGCCACACCACCCACTGCCCCTACAAGGGTGAGGCGAGCTACTACGCGCTGACGGCCGGCGGCGTGGAGCGCGCCAACGCGGTCTGGAGCTACGAATCCCCGTTCCAGGCGGTGGCGGCGATCAAGGACCACCTCGCCTTCTACCCGAACAAGGTCGACGCGATCGAGGAATTCACGGAGTGATCCGGGATCCGCTTGATCCAAGCGGATCCCATATCCCAAGCCCGCGCGGCGCCTGAGCGAAGCCGACATCCGCATGGCCGAAATGCGAGATGGCGAAGCCATCAACCGGATGTCGCATGAGGGCGCGGATCGCCCGCCGTCACGGCCCGAGCAGGTCGACGAGGGCCGGCAGCAGGGGCAGGTCGGCGGGCGGCATCGGGTAGGTCGCGAGGTCGCGCGGGCGCACCCACTTGAGCGCCTGGCCCTCGCGCGGCTGCACCGGCCCCTCCCAGCGCCGGCAGATGTAGAGCGGCATCAGCAGGTGGAAGCCCTCGTAGGCGTGGCTCGCGAAGGTGAGGGGGGCGAGGCAGGCCTCCCGCACGACGATGCCGAGCTCCTCGGCCAGTTCGCGGATCAGCGTCGCCTCGGGGCGCTCTCCCGGCTCGATCTTGCCGCCCGGGAATTCCCAGAGGCCGGCCAAGCTCTTGCCCTCGGGGCGCTGGGCCAGGAGCACGCGCCCGTCCGCGTCCACGAGGGCGACGGCGACGACGAGGAGGAGTTTCAGCGGGTCGGCCATGGACGCGGTTATCCCGGCGGGAGCGGTATGGGAAGCTCGCCCGGCCTCCCGATCGGGGCGGCCGCCCCTCAGGGGGCAAGGCCCCTCAGGGGGCGATGGTCCAGGTGACCTCGACCGCGGCGCTCACCTCGACGGTTCCGGCCTCGATCGGCACCGCCGGGCCCCTCGCCTTCGCGGCGAAGGCCCGGCCCAGCGGGACCGGCGCGTCGCTGCGGGGCGGGGAGACGATCGCCACGATCCGGCCGAGGCGCAGCGAGGCCGCCCGCGCCAGGGTCTCCGCCTGCCTGACCGCGTCCGCGACGGCGGCGGCCCGCGCCTCGTCCTCGGCCCGGGCGGGGTCGCGCAGCCCGAAGCTCACCCCGTTGATGCGGTCGGCCCCGCCGTCGACGGTGCGGCGCATCAGGTCGCCGAGGCGGCCCGGCTCGGCGAGCCGGATCTGCACCGCGTTCACCGCCAGGTAGCCGTCCGGGGCGTCGCGGACCGTCCCGCCCGGCTCCCGGGCCGGACGGGTGAGCGGCTGCAGCGTCACCGCGGAGGTCGAGACCTCGGCGCCGAACTCCTTGGCGAGGTCGATGAGCCGGCGCGCCGCCTCCGAGTTCTGGTCGAGGGCGGCGGCGGCGCTCGGGCCGCGGCGCTCCACCGCGATCGTGACCGTGACCTCGTCGGGCGGGAGCGCGGTGCTCGCGCGGCCGATCACGCGGATCCGGCCCGCCTCCTGGGCGGCGGCCGGCCCGGCGAGCAGGAGGGCGAGGGCCGCCGCGGCGAGGGCGCGCCTCACGAGCGGTAATCCCCGTTGATCTCCACGTAGGCCTTGGTCAGGTCGCAGGTCCAGACCCGGGCCGCGCCGGCCCCGAGGCCGAGATCGACCCGGATCGTCACCTCCTGGCGGCGCATCACGGCGCTGGCCGCCTCCTCGCTGTAGGCCGGGTCGCGGGCCCCATCGACCGCCACGCGCACGTCCCCGAACCAGATCGCGAGGCGGTCGCGCTCGGCGGGTTCGCCGGCCTTGCCGACCGCCATCACGACGCGGCCCCAATTGGCGTCCTCCCCGGCCACCGCGGTCTTCACCAGGGGCGAGTTGGCGATCGAGAAGGCGATCCGGCGCGCCGAGGCGTCGTCGGCGGCGCCCTCGACCCGCACGGTCACGAACTTGCGGGCGCCCTCGCCGTCGCGCGCCACCAGCTGGGCGAGTTCGACCAGGAGGTCGTCGAGCGCGGCCGCGAATTCCGCCAGGCGCGGATCCTCCGCCGTGGTCACCGGGGCGTGGCCGGCCCGGCCGGTGGCGAAGAGGAGCAGCGTGTCGGAGGTGGACGTGTCGCCGTCGACGGTGACGCAGTTGAAGCTCCGCTCCGCCCCGGCGCGCAGGAGTTCCTGCAGCACCGGCGCCGCGACCGCCGCGTCCGTGAACACGAAGGACAGCATCGTCGCCATGTCGGGAGCGATCATGCCGGCCCCCTTGGCCATGCCGTTGATCGTCACCTCCCGGTCGCCGAGCCGCACGCGGCGGGTCGCGAGCTTCGGGAACGTATCGGTGGTCATGATCGCCCGGGCGGCCTCGGCCCAGTTCTCCGAACCGGGGCTCGCGCGGCCGGCGCAGGCGGTGAGCACGCCCTCGAACTTGCTGGCGTCGAGGGGCTCGCCGATCACCCCGGTCGAGGCGACGAAGACCTGCTCGGGCGCGCAATCCGCGGCCGCGGCGGCGATCTCCGCCGTGAGCGCGACGGCTTGGCGGCCCTTCAGCCCCGTGAAGGCGTTGGCATTGCCGGAATTGACGACCAGGGCGCGCGCCTCGCCCCCGCCGAGCTGGGCGCGGCACCAATCCACCGCCGCCGAGGGGCATTTCGAGCGGGTGAAGACGCCCGCGACCTGCGCGCCCGGATCGAGCAGCACGAGGAGCACGTCCGTGCGCCCCTTGTAGCGGATACCCGCCTGCGCGGTGGCGAGGCGCACGCCCGCGATCGGCGGCAGGTCGGGCACGTCGGCGGGGGCGAGCGGGGAGACGGGATGGGACATGCGAATCTCCGGCCTTCCGCCGGCCCCTCGGCCGGCGCGGCGGTGTGGCCCGGCGCGTGCCCAGCCGTCAACCGGGCGCGTCCCGGCCCCGGCCGGCGCGCCGCCGGAGCGGCCCGCGATCGCGGAAAATCGCTGCCCGGGCCGGCTTCCACGCCGCCCGGATGACGAATCGACCTGATCTAGAGTTGAAATTCAGCACCTAGAGAGGCAATCTCCGGAGGAGTGACGTAACACCCGCACCCCTGCCGGAGGTCCGTTTGCCTCACCCGCAAGTCCTGCGCGACCTCGCGCTGTTCGTGGAGGTCGCCAAGCGCAAGAGCTTCAGCCAAGCGGCCGTCGCGCTCAATGTGCCGATATCGTCGCTCTCGCGGCGAATCACGCAGTTCGAGGCCGCGATCGGGCTGCGGCTTCTGGACCGCACGACCCGGAAGCTCGCGCTGACGCCTCACGGCGAGGCCTATTACGAGCGCGCGATCCGCGTGGTCGAGGAGGCTCAGCGCAGCTTCGACGAGATGATCGCGCAGGCGCGGGGCCCGAGCGGGCTGCTGCGGATCAGCGTCCCGGCGGAGGAGTGGGTGATGCGCCACCTGCCGGGGGTGATCGGGGCCTTCCTGCGGACCCACGAGCAGGTGCGCGTCCACGTCGAGCTGCGCGCGGCGGGGACGGACGCGGCGGCGGAGGATTGCGACCTCGCCATCCTGACCGCGCCGCCGCGCGAGGCCTCGATGGTCGCCCGCCGGCTCGGCAGCCTGGAGACGGGCCTGTTCGCGGCCCCCGCCTACCTGGCCCGCGTCGGGACCCCGCGCCACCCGGGCGAGCTCGCGCAGCACGCGCTGCTCGCCGCGGCGCCGGGCGGCGAGTCCCTGGAGCTGCGGCGCGACGACGAGGTCGTCACGGTCACGGCGAGCGGGGCGGTCTCCTGCACCAGCGGGCCGCTCGCCCGGCGCTTCGCGGCCTCCGGCGACGGCCTCGCCCTGCTGCCGCTGATCGACGGCCACGGGCCCGCGTTCCGGCGCGTCCTGCCCGAGTGGAGCGGCCCGCCGGTCCCGGTGCTTCTGGTGACGACCTCGCACCTGACGCCCGCGAAGGCCCGGGCCTTCATCGAGGTGGCCGGGCGCGAATTGTCCGCGCTCCTCGGCGTCGCGGAGGGCCTGCCCGGCCTCGAGGACGCGGCGCCCGCGGCGCGCTGCGCCTGAGGCGCGACGCCCGACGCGCGAGGCCCCGCTTTGCGGCGCGCCGCCGCCCTGCTAGCTCCCTGCCGGGCGGGGAGGGGCGCGATGACGACC
This sequence comes from Methylobacterium sp. WSM2598, assembly GCF_000379105.1. Taxonomy (GTDB): domain Bacteria; phylum Pseudomonadota; class Alphaproteobacteria; order Rhizobiales; family Beijerinckiaceae; genus Methylobacterium. The sequence continues at coordinate 164,143 of NZ_KB900609.1, forward strand.
GCGGAGAACGGCGACGACCGGGACGGGACGGCGGCCCTCGCCGGGCTCGCGCCGCGTCTCGCTCCCGGGGCGGCCCTCGCCGTGGTTGCGCGGGCGGAGGCGGTCGTGGCCGGTCTGTCCCCGGCGCAGCGGGCCCTGCCGCCGGACGAGGCCGCGCGGATCGCGCGGTTCCTGCAGGAGCGCGACCGCTTCGAGCGCGAGGCGGCCCACGGGCTCCTGCGCCACCTCCTCGCCGCCGCCCTCGACCGGCCGCCGGGCGGGATCGTGCTGATCCGCGACGCGTCCGGGCGGCCGGCCCTTCCCGGCACGCCGGATCTCGACTTCAACATCAGCCACGGGGCGGGCTGGATCGCGGTGGCTCTGGCCCGGGGCGGGCGCGTCGGCATCGACGTGGAGGGGGCGAGCCGTCCGGTCGATTGGGACGGGGTGGCGCGGTCCTTCCTGCACCCGGCCGAGCTGAGCCAGTACCGGGCCCTGCCGGAGGCGCGGCGCCCGGCGCGGGCCCTCGAACTCTGGACCGTCAAGGAGGCGTTCGTGAAGGCGAGCGGGGAGGGAATCGCCGCCGCGCCCCAGACCGTGCTGCTCGCGGCCGCGGACGAGCATTGGTCGCTTCGCCGCGAGGGTCTGCGGCTGCGGGCGCGATCGCGCCTGCTGCCCGACGGCGCCCGCCTCGCCTGGGCCGGCGAGGAGAGCCTGCGCTGGCAGGTGCTGCGCGGGGTGGCGTGAGGCTCCCGGCGAGGAGCGGCGCGGCGTCCGCTCGGATCACGACGGGTCGCGGGGTCTCGTGGCGGGATCGGCGGCCGCTGTCGCAACAGCCGCGCGGCTCAGATGATCGCGCTCATGCCGCCGCCCGGCTGCTGCGGGAAGCGCTCGGCCAGCGCGCGGCGGAGCTTCTCCAGGGCGCGGTTCTCGATCTGGCGCACGCGCTCCTTCGAGATGCCGAGCCGGTGGCCCAGGGCCTCCAGGGTCGCCTGATCCTCGGCCAGCCGCCGCTCGTGCAGGATGCGCAGCTCGCGCTCCGACAGGACGGTGAGGGCCTGCCTGAGCCAAGTGAGGCGCCGCTCGCCGTCCACCGCGTCCGAGACCGCCTCGTCGGGCAGGGGCGAGGTGTCGACCAGGAAATCCACCCGCTCCGCCGACGCGTCGCCCTCGTCGGTGATCGGGGCGTTGAGCGACATGTCGGGGCCCGACAGGCGCGCATCCATCAGCGCCACGTCCTCCCGCGAGACGCCGATCGCCGTGGCGATGCGCCGGTGGATCTCGTCGCCGACCCGCTCGTCGGTCGATTGCATCAGGCGGGCGCGCAGGCGCCGCAGGTTGAAGAACAGGGCCTTCTGCGCCGAGGAGGTGCCGCCCCGCACGATCGACCAGTTGCGCAGGATGTAGTCCTGGATCGACGCCCGGATCCACCACGTCGCGTAGGTGGAGAAGCGGACGTCCCGCTCCGGCTCGAAGCGGGCGGCCGCCTCCATCAGCCCGACATGGCCCTCCTGGACGAGGTCGGCCATGGGCAGGCCGTAATGGCGGAAGCGGCCCGCCAGCGCGATGACGAGGCGCATATGGGCGGAGATCAGGCGGTGCAGGGCCTGCTCGTCGCGCTTGTCCTTCCACCGCACCGCGAGCCCGCGCTCCTCCTCGCGTTCGAGGAAGGGCGCGTCCATCGCCATGCGGACGAACTGCCGACGAATTCCTGCGATTTCCGCCATCCCCGCCTCCGCCAGCACGCGCGCTCGTTGCCCGGGCGGGATCGCGCGAGACCGCGCGCATCCGATCGGTGTCCCGACGGGCCTCCGACAACGGCCCATCCGCAGCGTTGGTTCCGCGCCGCGGCGGGCCGGCGCGGGAACTCAGGGGAGGTGTGGCGCGAAGGCAACAAAAAGCCCGGCCTCGCGGCCGGGCTCTCGAAAAATCGTGCGAAAAAGGCCCGATCAGGCCGCCTCGGCCTCGTCCTGAATGTCCTCGGCGTCGCCTTCCGCCTCCGCTTCGGCGTTCTTGGCGCGCCGGGGCGACTTGGCGAGGCTCTGCTCGATCAGCTTGAGCGATTCCGTATCCGTGATTTTGTTGACCGCGGCAATCTCGCGCACCACCCGATCCAGCGCCGCCTCGTAGAGCTGGCGCTCGGAATAGGACTGCTCGGGCTGGGCCTCCGAGCGGTAGAGGTCGCGCACCACCTCGGTGACCGCGATGAGGTCGCCGGAATTGATCTTCGCCTCGTATTCCTGGGCGCGGCGCGACCACATCGTGCGCTTCACCCGGGCGCGGCCGGTGAGCACGTCGAGCGCCTTCTTGACCAGGTCGGGTTCGGCCAGCTTGCGCATGCCGACCGCGTTCGCCTTCGCGGTCGGGACCCGGAGCACCATCTTGTCCTTCTCGAACGACACCACGAAAAGCTCGAGCTTGTAGCCGGCGATCTCCTGCTCCTCGATGGCCGTGATGCGGCCTACACCGTGAGCGGGATACACGATCGCTTCGCCGGTCTTGAAGCCCTGGCGGGCAGCAGTCGTCTTCTTGGCGGTCGTCATGCGGGGGTGGCCTCCAGATCGCCGTCCACGGTCTACTCGCCGCGGGCGGGTCATTCGTCCGGGTCAGGGGGCCCGGCTGAAAACAATGCCAGTCGGACGCCCGAGGAAGCGCCCGCCAGTCCCTGTCAACCGATAGCTAAGGAACGTCCGATCAGGCCGCGGATCAGGAAAAACCCTCCACGGCTGAACCTCATGCGGCGGGGCCCCTTCGAGAAATAGTCCCGCTCGGCGGGCGAGTGCCGCACGTCGGACGTAAGCGACGGCGATATGGACCCTAGCACGGAGAGCCCCGAAAATCAAAAAAATTCAGGCGCACGGCGCGCATGCCAGCGCCCCGTGCACCGTATACAATCAGCCCGGAACCGCGGCCGCGGCCGCGGCGGCGCGGCTCAGTCGCCGGTCCCGGGATTGCTCGAGAAATGGGCGTCGAACTTGCCCGCGACGCCGTCCCACTCCTTGGCGTCGCTCGGGGCGGTCTTCTTCTGCGTGATGTTGGGCCAGTTCTTGGCGAAGTCGGCGTTGAGCTTCAGCCAGCGCTCCAGGCCCGGCTCGGTATCGGGCTTGATCGCCTCGGCGGGGCATTCCGGCTCGCAGACGCCGCAGTCGATGCACTCGTCCGGGTGAATGACGAGCATGTTCTCACCCTCGTAGAAGCAGTCGACCGGGCACACTTCCACGCAGTCCATGTACTTGCACTTGATGCAATTCTCGGTGACGACGTAGGTCATGAGCCTGTCGGTCCTTGAGGAGCGTGAGGGGGCGTTGCGAAGCCCGGCATTCTCCGCCGCGCTCTAGCCCCTGACCGGGACGCTGGCAAGCACCCGAACGCCGCAACCGACGCCTTCGGCGGGGTCGTCACCCGGGCGCGACGCCGCCCGCCACGTCCGCGTAGAGGAGGCGGGCCTCCGGGGCGGGGCCGCGGCGCTCGCCGAGCGCCACCACGCGCACCGCCACGGTGGCGTGCGCGGCCGCCACCGTGACGACGTCGCCCACCGCGACCGCCTTCGAGGCCGCCTCGGCGCGCTGCCCGTTCACCCGCACGTAGCCGTCCGCGATCAGGCGGGCGGCGAGGCTGCGCGTCTTCGCGAAGCGGGCGAACCACAGCCACTTGTCGAGGCGCTGGCGATCGTCCCGCATGGCGCCGCGTCAGCGCTTCTCGGAATCCCTCGCCTCCATCTGCGCCTTGAGGGCGAGGAGCTTGGCGAAGGGGGAATCCGGGTCCGGGGCCCGCTCGCGGCGCGGCGGGCGGCTGTCGCCCTGACCGCGATAGCCGCCGTCGCGCCGCTCCTGCGGCGGGCGGCCGCCGCGCTCGTCCGGCCCGCGGCCGTTCTGGGCGCCGCGGGGCGGCCGCCCCTCGGCGCGGGCACCCTCCTGACGGCCGTGCTCCGCCCGACCCTGGTCCGCCCGGACCCCGTCCGCCGGGCGCTCGCCCCAGCGCGGCCCCGGCCGGCCCTGCGGGCGGGGGCGATCGCCGGTCTGGTTCTCGTCGCGGCGCGGGGGGCGTCCGTCCTGGTGGGAGCGTCCCTGGGCCTGCGGGCCGTTCTGCGGCCGGCCGCGCCCCTGGTGCCGGTTGGCCTGACCCCGCGGGTGCCGGTGGAGGCGCCACACCTCGATCAGGATCGGCTCGGCGGGAACGGCCGGCGCGGCCTCCTGCGCCGGTTCGCCGTCCTGGTCCGGCGCAGCCTCCTGCCCCGCATCGGACGCCTCGACCCCGTGCGCCGGCTCCGCCGCCTCGGTCGGCTCCGTCGCCGCGTCGGCCGGAACCTCGGGCTGCGCCTCCGCGCCGAACTCCGCCGCTGCCGCGGCCTCGGCCTCGGCCGCCGGGGCGCTGTCCTGCTCCGCCGGCTCGGCCGGGGCAGCCTCGGCCGCCGCTTCGGCCGTCACGGCCTCGTCGGATCCCGCCGCCTCGGCAGGCCCCGCCTCGGTCGATTCCGCCTGTGCCGCGTCCTCGGCCGCCGCGGATTCCGCCTGCGCGGTCTCGGCTTGGTTCGTCTCGGCTTGACCCGCCTCGGGCTGGCCCAACTCGGCCTGCGCGGCTTCGGCCTCCGGCTGTCCGTGCTCCTCCGCCCCGGCGGATTGCGCCGCGGAAGCGGGCCGGACCGGCGCGGTGGCGGCGGCGGGGCGCAGCGGCACCGTGATGGCTGGGCCGGCGCGCCGGTCCACGACGTAGCCGAGGGATTTCAGGATCGAGGCGAAGTCCTCTCCCGAGCAGCCGACCAGCGAGGTCATGCCGACGGTCGGCACGAAGCCGTCCCGGTCGGCGGCGCCGGGTGGGGGCTCGCCGGGCGTGGTCCCGGGCACGTAGGCGATGGCCGGCCGGATCAGGTCGGCGAGGCGCTCCAGGATGTCGACGCGCACCGCGCGCCCGCCGCAGACCCGGAAGCCCGCCGCCCGGTAGAGGCCCTTGGCGATCTCCGGGTTGACCGGCATCGAGGTGCGGCCCGAACTCGCCAGATGGGCGATCTCGTCGAGGCCGGCCTGATCGAGGCCGCCATTCTGCAGGGCCCAGAGCTGGGCGGCCAGCGTGCGCGGCGCGGGCTTGAGCAGGGCCGGCATGTAGATGTGGTAGGCGCCGAAGCGCACCCCGCGCTTGCGCAGGGCGGCGCGGCCCTCCTGGTCGAGGCTGCGCATCTCGTTGAGGACGCGGGCGCGCTCCAGCACGCCGAGCGACTCCGAGACCTGGAAGCCGATGCCGCGGGCGAGCCCGGCGAGGTCCTCGGCGGCCTCGAGTTCGAGGGCCGGTCCGAGCAGGCGCACGATGTGGGCCTTGAGCCACGCCTGCAGGCGCCCCTCGACCTTGTCGCGGGCCGGGCCGGTCAGCTGCTCGTCCGCGAGGATGCGCAGGGCCGGCGCGTAGAGCTTGTCGCCGGGCACGAGCTTGGCGACCGGGTCGCCGGTCCAGCGGATGGTGCCGTCGTTCGACAGGACCAGGGCCGCGTCGGCGGCGGCGGCGAAGCGGTCGGCCCGCGCCTCGATCTCGCCCGCAAGCGCCTTCTCGGCGACGCTCCGGAGGGTCTTGGCTTCCTGGCCCTCCGCGCCAGGGTCCGGCACGAACTGGAACCCGTGCAGGTGGCCGACGTGCTGGCCTTCGACCGTCACGTCGCCGCCCGCGGTGATCTCAGCTTCCAACATGGTGTTCTCTCTCAGGCGCCGCATCAGGACGCTGGTGCGCCGATCCACGAAGCGACTCGCCAGCCGCTCGTGAAGCGCGTCGGACAGCCTGTCCTCTACCCGACGCGTCTCGCCCTGCCAATGCTCCGGGTCCTGGAGCCAGTCGGGGCGGTTCGCGACGAAGGTCCAGGTCCGCACCTGGGCGATGCGCTGGGAGAGGGTGTCGATGTCGCCGTCGATCCGGTCGACCATGGCGACGTGCTTGGCGAACCAATCGGCCGGGATCCGCCCGGCCATGCCCCGCATCAGGAAGCGGTAGAGCTGGGCGATCAGGTCGGCATGGGTCTGGATCGGGGTCTTGCGGTAGTCGGGCACCCCGCAGACCGCCCAGAGCCGCTCGACCGCGCCGCCGCGGCCCGACGCGACGTCGCGGATGTCGTCCTCGCGGGCGAGGAGGTCGAGGGCCGCCTCGTCGTCCCCGCGCGGCGCGCGCACGAGCCCGCGCTCGGCCGGGTGCTCGGCGAGGCTGGCCTGCAGGGTGGCCACGGACGTGAAATCGAGGTCGGGGTTGCGCCATTGCAGGACGCGCGTGGGCTCGAAGCTGTGGCTCTCCAGCGCCTCCACCATCTCGGGCTCGAAGGGCGGGCAGCGGCCGGTCGAGCCGAAGGTCCCGTCGCGCAGGTGGCGCCCGGCGCGGCCGGCGATCTGCGCCATCTCGGCCGGGCTGAGGCCGCGGAAGCGGGTGCCGTCGAACTTGCGGTTCGACGCGAAGGCGACGTGGTCGACGTCGAGGTTGAGCCCCATGCCGATCGCGTCGGTCGCCACGAGGTAGTCGACGTCGCCCGATTGGTAGAGCTCGACCTGGGCGTTGCGGGTGCGCGGCGAGAGGGCGCCGAGCACCACCGCGGCCCCGCCGCGCTGGCGGCGCAGGAGCTCGGCGATGGCGTAGACCTCCTCGGCCGAGAAGGCCACGATGGCGGTGCGGTGGGGCAGGCGCGACAGGCGCTTCTCGCCCGCGAAGCCGAGCTGCGACAGGCGCGGCCGCGTGGTGACGTGGACGCCGGGGATCAGGGCCTGGACCAGCGGCCCCATCGTGCCGGAGCCGATCAGCAGGGTCTCCTCGCGGCCGCGCTGGTGCAGCAGCCGGTCCGTGAAGGTGTGGCCGCGATCCATGTCGGCGCCGAGCTGGATCTCGTCGACGGCGACGAAATCGACGCCGCGGTCGCGCGGCATCGCCTCGGCGGTGCAGATCCAGTAGCTCGGCCGGTCCGGCTTGATCTTCTCCTCGCCGGTGACGAGGGCGACGCGCTCGGGGCCGACGCGCTCAACGACCCGGTGGTAGACCTCCCGGGCGAGGAGCCGCAGGGGCAGCCCGATCATGCCGGTCGGGTGGGCGAGCATGCGCTCGATCGCGAGGTGGGTCTTGCCGGTATTGGTCGGGCCGAGCACCGCCGTGACGCCGCGCGCACGGGCCTGCGGGGGGAGGGAGCGGCGGGTCATCAAGGCGGGTGTCAGTCCTCGCGGCTGTCGCCCGGATCGGCGGGCGGGCCTTCAACGCGGCAGGGGGCGGCTCCCGTCGCGGCGGCGCGGGCCGGAATGCCGCGTCTCGTCTCCATATGGGGCGGGCGTGCCCGTCGCGCCATCCGCGCCCGACGCGGGGGCCGGGGCGTAGAGGTCGAGGCGCAGCGGCGTGCGCCGCGTGCCCGAGAGGTCGGCGCAGAGGGTCTCCGGCACGGCGGTGATCGGTCCGGGCCGGCCGCCCGCCGTCACCTGGGCGGAGGAGTAGGCGTCCCCGCCGCAGCCGGCCTCGGCCGCCAGCGCGGGGGGCAGCGCCGCGAGCGCGGCGGTCAGGGCCGCGAGCGCGGCGGCGAGGCGGATGATCATCGTGTCCCTGCCGGGTCGGACGGTCGTGCCAGGCTAAGGGCGCTTCCTTGCCAAAAGATGCAGCGGGCCCGCGCCGTCAGGGCCTGCCGCCGGGCCTGCCCGGTGCCGGGGTGCTGATCCGCTCCGACCCCGGCGGATGTCGGCTTCGCTCAAGCCCGGCCCGGGATGCCGGCCCGAGCCCGGCCCGCGCGGCTCAATGCGCTCCGATGGCGCGGGCGACGTCCTCGAACTGGTGCTGCATCGTCGAGATCCGGTCGAGCGTCGCCTGTCGGGTGCAGGCCGGCATCGTCATGCCGTAGAAGAAGCCGCCCTCCTCGCGCAGCCTGCGGCAGTTGAGGTAGCCCGGCCCGTAGGTTACGCCGAGCATCACGGCGGCCGTGACGAGGAGCTTCAGCACCAGGCGGATCGGCCAGGGGATGTAGGAGGCCGGGCGCTCCCCCGGCTCCTTCCTGCTGCCGCGGGAGGGTGGGGCGGCCGATTCGTAGTGGATCTCGGGCGCGCCCGGCCGGCGCGTCAGCCGCGCCATCCGGTCGGGCAGCGCCGCTGCCGCGCGGTCCGCGCCGTGCTGGTCGTGTCGCGCCATCCGTCGCCCCCTCGATCGACCGGCCCACCAAACCAGACCTGACTTAAGCGTGCGTTGAGGGCGGCCCCTGCATTGAGGGCGGGAGACGGCGCGGTTCTCGCGCCCCACGACCGGGACGTCCTTGACACCACCAGTGCGCGTGCGTCCAAGCGGGAGCAGGGCCCGCTGCCGGGTCCGTGACGGCACAGGAGGCTCGGATGCTCTCGCTTCTCGATCTGCGCGCCCGCATCGGCGACGGCCGCCTCACGGCCGAGGGGGCGATCACCCAGGCCCGGGAGGCCATCGCTGCCGGCGACCGCGAGGTCGGCGCGATCCTGCGCACCCTGCCTCCCGGCCCGGTGCCCGCGGAGGGGCCGCTCGCCGGCATCGCGGTCGGCGTCAAGGACATCATCGACACCGCCGACCTCGCGACCGAGATGGGCTCGGCGATCTACGCGGGCTGGCGCCCGCGGGCGGACGCGCCCGTGGTGGCGCGGCTGCGCCGCCTCGGCGCCGTGCCCCTCGCCAAGACGACGACGACCGCCTTCGCCTTCCTCGACCCGACGCCGACCCGCAATCCCCGCAACCTCGCGCACACGCCGGGGGGCTCCTCGGCCGGCTCCGCCGCCGCGGTCGCGGCCGGGCTGGTGCCGCTCGCCCTCGGCACCCAGACCGGCGGCTCGGTGATCCGCCCCGCCGCCTTCTGCGGGGTGGTCGGGGTCAAGCCGTCCTTCCGCCTGCTGCCCACCGTCGGGGTGAAGACCTATTCCTGGGCCCTCGACACGGTCGGCCTCTTCGCGGCCCGGGTGGCGGACGCGGCCCGGGCCCTGGCGCTCCTCGCCGCGCGGCCGGCGATCGACCTTCCGGCGGGGGATCCCGGCCAGCCCCGGATCGGCGTGGTGCGGCAGGATTTCTGCGCGCCGCCCGCCCGCGAGGCGCTCGCCGCCCTCGACCGCGCCGCCGCGGCGGCGGAGCGGGCGGGCGCGCGGGTGCGCGACCTCGCCCTGCCGCCGCTCTTCGGCGAGGCCTTCGCGGTCCACCCGGTGATCCAGGATTACGAGGCCGCCCAGGCGCTCGCCTGGGAATACGACACCCACCGCGACGCGCTGCCGCCGCTCCTGCGCGCCCAGCTCGACGCGGCGCGCGAGATCCCCACCGAGGCCTACGATTCGGGCCGGCGCGTGGCCCACCGGGCCCGGCGCAGCCTCAAGGACGTCTTCGCGGAGGACGGCGTCGACGTGATCCTGACCCTCGCGGCCCCGGGGCCGGCGCCGGAGGGCCTCGCCTCCACGGGCGACGCGCGCTTCAACCGCCTCTGGACGCTGATGGGGGTGCCCTGCGTGACCGTGCCGGTCGAGACCGACGCGAACGGCCTGCCGCTCGGCGTGCAGGTCATCGCCCGCTTCGGCGACGACGGCCGGGCGCTGGCCGCCGCGCGGCTGATCGAGCGCGCCCTCGGCTGAGGGCCGGCCGGCGCGGAGCCGGCCGGGCGCCGTCAGGCGGCGGTCCAGCCGCCGTCGACCGAGATGTTGGCGCCGGTGATCTGGCTCGCCGCATCCGAGCACAGGAAGACCGCGAGCGCCGCCACCTGGTCGACGGTCACGAATTCCTTGGTGGGCTGGGCCGCCAGCAGCACGTCGTTGATCACCTGCTCCCGGGTCAGGCCCCGCGCCTTCATGGTGTCGGGGATCTGGCTCTCCACGAGCGGCGTCCAGACGTAGCCCGGCGAGATGCAGTTCACCGTGACCTTGTGCGGCGCGAGTTCGAGCGCCGCGGTCTTGGTGAGCCCGGCGATGCCGTGCTTGGCCGAGACGTAAGCGGACTTGTAGGGCGAGGCCACCAGCGAGTGGGCCGAGGCCGTGTTGATGATCCGGCCCCAGCCCTTGCGCTTCATGCCGGGGATCGCGGCCCGCATCGCGTGGAACGCGGAGGAGAGGTTGATCGCGATGATCTGATCCCACTTGGCGAGCGGGAACTCCTCGATCGGCGAGACGAACTGGATGCCGGCGTTGTTCACCAGCACGTCGACGGCCCCGAAGGCGGATTCCGCCTCGGCGATCATCCCGGCGATCTCCTCCGGCTTCGACATGTCGGCGCCCGAGTAGAGCGCCTTCACGCCGAACTCGGACTCGATGCCGGCGCGCTCGCGCTCGATCTCCTCCGGCTTCCCGAAGCCGTTGAGCACCACGTTGGCGCCTTCCTTGGCGAAGGCGCGCGCGATGGCGAGGCCGATTCCGCTCGTCGATCCGGTCACGACAGCGGTCTTCGCGGTGAGGGTCATGCAAGCCTCCTGGCTCGATGGGGAAGGGGGACCGCCGGGGCGGGGCTCAGTCGCGGGCGTCCCGCGTGAGGTCGAACACCGCGACGCCCGCCTCATCCGGCCGGCAGCGCGCGAGCCACTCGCGGTGGCGGAACGAGCGGCGCACGTCGCTGCGGCCGGCCGACCAATGCTCCAGCATGGTCTGGCGCGAGAACTCGTAATCCTTGGCGTTGCCCTCGTAGGTCTTTCGCCGGTAGATCAGCTGCAGGATCGACACCGCGTTCTCGTGGCTGATCTCCGAGAGGAAGGCCGCGTCCGGGTCCTCGCGCAGCTCCGGCGGCAGCTTCTCGGCGAGGCGCCGGAAGGCGGTCTTGGCCCGCCGGATCTCGACCTGGTCGTTGGTGTTCATCCGCGTGCGGCTGGAGTAGCGGATGTCCTTCTCGCGCTCGGCCGCCTCCGAGAGGGTGCGGGGCATCGGCCCGCGGGCGCTGAACAGGTCGACCTGGAAGATCATCAGGTCCCGGCAGCGCTCCTCGTCGAGGACGTGCTGCAGGGGCGTGTTCGAGACCAGGCCGCCGTCCCAGTAATGCTCGCCCTCGATCTCGACCGGCGGGAAACCCGGCGGCAGGGCGCCCGAGGCCATGATGTGCTCGGGGCCGATCTCGTCGCGCAGGTTGTCGAAATACGTGAAGTTGCCGGTCCGGATGTTGACGGCCCCGACGCTGAGGCGCGTCTCGCGCCGGTTGATCCGGTCGAAATCGACGAGCTGGAGCAGCGTCTCGCGCAACGCCGCGGTGTCGTAGTAGCTCAGCGCCTCGGGCGCGCCGGGCGGGAACAGGTAGGGCGGGGGCAGCCGGGGCTGAAAGAAGCCCGCGATCCCGAAGGTGGCGCCGAAATTCGCGCTGATCTCGTTGAGCAGGCTGCGCGCCTGCTCGCCCGGCCAGAGCGGCTGCACCTGGAAGCCGGAGCTGACCTGCTCCCAGAAGCTGCGCAGCCGCGCCACGCGGCGCTCCGGCGGGTTGCCGGCGACGATCGCGGCGTTGATCGCCCCGATCGAGATGCCGGCGACCCATTCGGGCGCGATCCCGCCCTCCTGCATCGCCTCGACGACGCCGGCCTGGTAGGAGCCGAGCGCGCCGCCCCCCTGCAGGACGAGCACGTGGCACTCGTCCCGGTTGCCCTCGCGCGATGCCATCCGGCCCGTCTCCGCATCCCGTCCGATCTCGCGCGCCAGCATGACGCTCCGGTGACGAAGAGCAAGGGACGGGCGGGCGGGCGCAGCCCCGCGGCCGGCGCGGGCCGCGCCGATCGCGGGTTGACAGGGCCGGGCCCGTCCGCCAAGCGGTGCCCGCCCGCCGCGCGGCCCTCGCCGGCCGGACGCTCCGCATGCGGGGCCGGGCCCTGTCAGGAGCCGGCCGCGCGCCCCCGACGGACCGATCAGCACGGGATCCGATGCGCTCCTACCTCGATTTCGAAAAGCCGGTCGCCGAACTCGAGGCCAAGCTGGAGGAGTTGCGCGCCCTCGGCGCCCGCGACGGCGCGGTGGCGATCGCCGAGGACGTGGCGCGGCTCGAGAGCAAGGCCGCCGCGGCCCTCGCCGAGCTCTACGCCGCCCTCACGCCCTGGCAGAAGACGCAGGTCGCCCGCCATCCGCAGCGCCCGCACTTCGTCGATTACTGCGACGCGCTGATCAGCGAGTTCACGCCGCTGGCCGGCGACCGCAGCTTCGGCGAGGACGAGGCCATCGTGGGCGGCTTCGGCCGCTTCCGCGGGCGGCCCGTCTGCGTGATCGGGCAGGAGAAGGGCGCCAGCACCGAGGCGCGCATCCGCCACAATTTCGGCATGGCCCGCCCCGAGGGCTACCGCAAGGCGGTCCGCCTCATGGACCTCGCCGGGCGCTTCGGGCTGCCGGTCCTCACCTTCGTCGACACGGCCGGGGCCTATCCGGGCATCGACGCCGAGGAGCGCGGCCAAGCCGAGGCCATCGCCCGCTCGACGGAGGCCTGCCTCGCCCTCGGCACCCCGAACCTCGCCCTGGTGATCGGGGAGGGCGGCTCGGGGGGCGCCATCGCGCTCGCCACCGCCAACCGGGTGCTGATGCTCGAACACGCGATCTACAGCGTGATCTCGCCCGAGGGGGCGGCCTCGATCCTGTGGCGCGACGCCGGGCGCGCGCAGGACGCCGCCACCGCGATGAAGATCACCGCCCAGGACCTGCTGCGCCTCGGCGTGATCGACGCCATCGTGCCCGAGCCGACCGGCGGGGCCCACCGCGACCCGGCGGCCGCATTCCGCGCCGCCGAGGAGGCCATCGCCGAGGGTCTCGCCGGGCTCGACGGCCTCGACGCGGAGGCCCTGCGCGACCAGCGCGCCCAGAAATTCCTCGAGATCGGGCGCAAGCTGTGACCGGCGGGCTCGCGGCCCGGCTGCTCGGCCGCCTCGGCCGCCACGCCGACAGCCGCGAGCCGGGCCGCACCAACCACATCTCGCTGGGCAGCCACTGCCACATGGCGCAGGTGCTGAAGGAGACGGGCCTGCGCGGCTGGTCGGGGCCCTTCGACTGGATCTTCTCCTCGGCCGCGATGGTCCGGGACTGCCTCGCGAACGATTTCGCCCGGCTCCTCGACCCCGCCGAGTACGAGACCGTGCCGCCCGAGGAACGGCCCGACCCGGCGCTGACCCGCTGCCGCCACCGCTACTACCGCGCCTGCTGCGGCGTGCCGGTGGTGTTCAACCACCACGATCCGGCGACCTCGCCCGAGGATTACCGCTTCCTGGAGGCCGGCGTGCGCCGCCTGCGCGCGGCGCTCGCCGATCCGGAGGCGGTCAACCAGCACTACATTCTGTCGGCCTGGCCGGTGGCGCCCGAGGACGCGATCGCCATCTGCGACATGCTGTCACGCGCGCCGTCGCGCAATCGCGTCCTGGTCCTGCAAGTCGAGCCCGGGGCCGCGAGCCCCCGGGCGGAGCGGATCGACCTGGGGATGGAGGATCTCGACTTCCACAGGATTCACACGCGCTCGGCCTCGCTCGGCCTTCGTTTCGCCGAAGACGGCGACGATGCCCTGGTGCGCGATCTCGTCCGGGCCGCCGCGCGGCGCGACCGTCCCGGCCATCGTTGAGCGAGGGACAGGCGGGCCGCCGCTGCTTGCGGTAAGGTCCGGTCAAGCTTAACGAAGCTATGGGGTTGGGCGAGGTCGATCCGAAGCGGCATTGTGCTTCGGGCATTTGGCGAGAACGGGGAGCCCCATGGCGAAGCGTGCGGTGCTGGCGGCAAGCGGTCTCCTGCTCGCCCTGTCCCTCGGGGCCTGCCAGGACGGCGGGATGTACTCCGGCGGCTCGACCCGCCACCTGCAGCCGATCCCGCAGAAGACCGTGGCGCTGATGTCCCAGAAGGGCATGTCGCCGGGCGATCCGATCCTCATCCGGGCCTTCAAGAAGGAATCCGAGATGGAGGTGTGGAAGCGCGGCAGCGACGGCCGCTACGCGCTCCTCAAGACCTTCCCGATCTGCCGCTGGTCCGGCCAGCTCGGCCCGAAGATCCGGCAGGGCGACCGCCAGGCGCCCGAGGGGTTCTACCCGATCACTCCGGGCCAGATGAACCCGAACTCCTCCTACTACCTCTCGTTCGACACCGGCTTCCCGAACGCCTTCGACCGGGCGAACAACCGCACCGGCACCTACCTGATGGTGCACGGGACCTGCTCCTCGGCCGGCTGCTTCGCGATGACCGACGAGGCGATCGCCGAGATCTACGCCATCGCCCGCGAGGCCTTCGCGGGTGGGCAGCGGGCCTTCCAGTTCCAGTCCTACCCGTTTCGGATGAATGCGGAGAACCTCGCCAAGTACCGCAACGACCCGAACATGCCGTTCTGGAAGAACCTCAAGGAGGGCTCGGATTATTTCGAGGCCCTGCACGAGGAGCCGCGGGTCGGGGTCTGCGGCACCCGCTACGTGTTCGGCGGCCAGGATGCGGCGGCGGGGTCCTGCGCCCCGAAGGTCGACCCGCTGGTGGCGGAGAAGCGCGGCAAGGACGAGCAGCAGGTCGCCGAGCTGATCGCCAAGGGCGCTCCGTCCGTGCGGGTGGTCTACAGGGATGGCGGCCAGCACCCGTTCTTCCGCGAGACGGCGCCGAGCGCGCAGCTCTTCGCCGAGCAGGCGCGGCGGCCCGATCTCGGCATGGTGAGCCGGCCGGAAGCGATCGCGGCCGGACCCGACGAGATCCCGGTCGACGCCAAGGGCCGGCCGATCCTGATGGCCGAGGCCAAGGCGGCGGACGCGAAGGCGGCGGACGCGAAGGCGCCGGACGGCAAGGCGCATGACGGCCGGGCCGAGGCCGCGAACGGGGCGGCGGCCCGCAAGCTCGGCGGTGCGAAGCCTTCCGCGAAGCCGACCGCGCTCGCCTTCGCGGCGCCCGCCGCCGAGCCGCCCGCGATCCCGAGCCGGGAGGCCGCGCAGGCGCTCGCCGCCGCGCCGGCCGCCGGCGCGGCGGCGCCCGCCCCGGTGACCGTGGCGAGCGCGGAGGACGACCCGTCGGCCTACCGCAAGCTCCTCGGCAACCTGTTCGGCACCGCCGCGGCGCCGCCGACCGCCCAGGCGGCGCTGCCGCCGCCGCCCGCGCCCGAGCCGACGCCGCCGGCCCCCAGGAAGGCGCCGCACGCCCACCCGGCGGCCAAGACGAGCGACGCGCACAAGCCTGCCGAGGCGCACAAGCCGGCCAATCCCAAGGCCGCCGCCCAGAAGCAGGCGGGCGGCGAGGCCAAGGCGTCGGGGGCGCCGGCCAAGCGGGCCGACGCGGCGGCGACCGCAAAGGCCAATTGAGGCGGCTGCGCGGGCCGACGCGCGCGCTGCACGGCTTCGGCACGATGCTCCTGGCACCCGCAGCAGGAGGAACGATGCGGATGCCGCAACGGTCCCGCCTCACCGGCGGCACTTGTAGGGAATTGGAAGGATCAGCAGGTTCACGGCGCTCTGCCGATATGCGTCCTTGATTCTTCAGGGCTTGAGCGAAGCCGACATCCGCATGGCGACGCAATCCGCCGGATGTCGTACGACACATTCACCCTGAGGCGCCGGCGCAGCAGGGTCAGGACCCGCAGGTGCGCGCCGCCGCGACCGCCCGGTAGATCCGGTCCGGCGCGAAGGGAGTCTCGGTGAGCCGGGCGCCGGTCGCGTCGCGGATGGCGTTGCCGAGCGCCGCCGCCACCGGGTTGAACGGGCTCTCGCTCATCGATTTCGCGCCGAGCGGACCGATCCGGTCGTAGGTGTCGGCGAAGAGGACCTCGGTGCGCGGCACGTCCGCGAAGGCCGGGATATGGTAGCTGCGGAAGCTCTGGGTCTCCACGCGGCCCGCGCCGTCGAGGCGCACCTCCTCGTAGAGCGCCGCGCCGAGCGCCTGCGCCACGCCGCCCTCGATCTGGCCGCGGCACTGCATCGGGTTGATGACCCGGCCCGCATCCGCCGCGTGCAGGCTGCGCAGGATCCGCACCTCGCCGGTCCCCGGATGCACGGCGACCCGGAAAGCCTGCACGTTGAAGGCCACGGAGCGCGGGCTGCCATCCGCGCGCCCGACCGCGTCGAGCGGCGCGAGATCCGCGAGCGGCACCGGGCCGGCCGGGGTCTCGACCGCCTCGCCCGCGAGCCGGCACGCCGCCGGGTCCGTGCCGGTGCGGGCCGCCGCCGCGGCGCGGATCGCCCGCGCCAGGTCCTCCGCCGCCCGCAACGTCGCCTGCCCGGCCACCACCGTGCCGGTGCTGCCGTAGGCGCCGGTGTCGTGGCCGACCGCGTCGGTGTCGGAGGCGTGCAGGCGCACCCGCCCCGGCCGCGTCCCGAGCACCGAGGCGGCGATCTGCCCGTGCACCGTCGCGGTGCCATTGCCGAACTCGGCGGTGCCGACCGCGAGCGCGTAGGTGCCCGCCCCGGTGAGCGAGAGGCGGGCCTCGGCGCGGTGCCCGCGGGGCGGGATCGTGTCGATCATCGCCATCGCCATGCCCTCGCCGACGCGCCAGCCGGGCCCGGGCGGGGCCTCGCCGCCGGGCTCCCGCATCGCCGCCTCGGCGCGGTCGAGGCATTGGTCGAGCCCGTAGGAGCCGTAGGCGACGTCGTGGGGCTCCAGGCTGGTCGAGACCAGGGGATCGCCCGGTCGCACCGCGTTGCGGCGGCGCAGGAGGTAGGGGTCGAGGCCGAGGCCGCGCGCGAGGTCGTCCATCGCCGATTCGACCGCGAAGATGGTCTGGCTCAGGCCGTAGCCCCGGAAGGCCCCCGCCGGCACCGTGTGGGTGTAGACCGAGACGCCGTCCACCCGCTTGTTCGGGCAGCGATAGACGCCGATCACCTCGTTGCAGCCGTGGTGGAGCACGCCGCCCGCGTGGTTGGCGTAGGCGCCGGTCTCGGCGAGCACGTCGAGGGCGATGGCGGTGAGCGTGCCGTCGCGCCGCGCGCCGAGCTTGACGCGGACCCGCATCGGGTGGCGGGTCGTCGCCCCGGTGAACTGCTCGCTGCGCGTGAATTCCCACTTCACCGGCCGCCCGAGGCGCAGCACCGCCAGGGCCACCAAGTCCTCGGTCAGCATCTCCTGCTTGCCGCCGAAGCCGCCGCCGACCCGCCCGCACAGCACCCGCACCTGCGCCCGGTCGAGGCCCAGCAGCGCCGCGAGGGCGTCGCGGGTCAGGAAGGGCACCTGGCTGCTGGTGCGAAGGACGAGGCGGCCCGCCTCGTCGCGCCAGCCCAGCGCCCCGTGCGTCTCCAGGTGGGCGTGCTGGATGCGCTGCGAGCGGTACGTGCCCTCGATCACCAGGTCGGCCTCGGCGAAGCCGGCCTCGACGTCGCCGACCTGTCCGTGCACCTCGGCCGCGAGGTTCGGATGAGGGTGGAGCGGCGGGGCGTCGGCGCCGGGCGGCCCCGGATCGTGGACGCGCGGCGCGTCCGGATCGAGGGCCCGCTCGGCATCGAGCAGGGCCGGGCGCGGCGCGTAGGTCACGACGAGGGCGGCCACACCCGCCTCGGCCGCCGCCTCGCTCTCCGCCACCACCGCGGCGACCCGCTGCCCGACGAAGCGCACGATCCGGTCGAGCATCAGGGTGTCGGGCGCGTCGTCGCGCGGATCCTCGTGGCGCCCGGTCGAGTAGCGGGATGCCGGCACGTCCTCGTGGGTGAATACCGCCACCACCCCCGGCACCGCGAGGGCGGCGGCGCGGTCGACCTGCAGGATCTCCGCGTGGGCGTGGGGCGAGCGCAGCACCTTGAGGTGGAGCAACCCCTCGACCGCGAGGTCGAACGTGTAGCGCGCCCGCCCGCTCACCACCGCCGGCCCGGCCGGGGCGGGCAGGCTGCGGCCGCAGGGATCACCCCCCGCCCCGTCGCCCTCGGCCACGGCGCTGTCCGCGCTCGCGTCCGCGCTGCCGGCGCTCGCGTCGGCGATCCCGGCGATCGCGTCCGCGATCCCGGCGATCGCGTCCGCGATCGCCCGGTAGCCGGTGCAGCGGCAGAGATTGCCCTTAAGGGCGGCGCCGAGGTCGCGCCGCTGGCCCTGGTCGAGGGCGGCGGCGGTCATCACCATGCCGGGCGTGCAGAAGCCGCACTGGAAGCCCTGCGCGGCCAGGAAGGCCTCCTGGACCGGGTGCAGCCGGTCGGGCACCGCCGCATCGGGCCCGCAGGGGCCGGACAGGCCCTCGATCGTCGTGACGGCGCGCCCCTCCGCCCGCAGGGCCGGGACGAGGCAGCTATGCACCGGCTCCCCGTCGAGATGGACCGTGCAGGCGCCGCAATCGCCGGCGTCGCAGCCCTTCTTCACGCCGAACCAGCCGAGGTCGCGCAGCAGGGTGCGCAGGCACTGGCCGGGGCGCGGCGCCGCCTCCTGGGAGAGGCCGTTGACCGTCAGCATCATCCGCGCGCGTCTCCGTCGAGCTCCTGCCGGATCTCCTCGGCGAGGAGGAGGGTGACCTGCCGGCGCCATTCCGGCGCGCCGTGGACGTCGTCGTGGGTGAGGCCCGGCGGGATCGCGTCGGCGAGCGCCGCCGCCAGCGCGCCGGCAGCGGGCAGGGCCGGGAAGGCGATCCGCACCGGGCGGCGGGTCGAGGCCGTGACGGTCAGGGCCAGGGCGCCCGCCGCGTCCCGCGTGCCGATCAGCAGCGCGCCCGAGCGCCCGTTCGGGCTGAGCGAGATCCGCCGGAAGGCGGCGCGCCGCCGCAGCGCCTCGGCCGGCAGGTCGATCCGGCGCAGCACCTCGCCGGGCTGCAGGGCGGTCTCCTGCGGGCCGCGCACGAACTCGGTCACGCGCAGCCACCGCTCGCCGCCGTCGCGCTGCCAGATCAGGCAGGTGCCGTCGAGGGCGGCGGTGAGCGCGATCATCGGGCCGGCCGGCAGGGCCATGCAGAGGTTGCCGCCGACCGTGGCCATGGTCCAGATCTTGAAGGAGCCGAGCAGCGCCCGGCAGCATTGGCCGATCAGCGGCGCCGCGATCCAGGCGGCGGGGCATTCCGCACGGTCGAGGCGCGCGATGGTGCAGGTCGCGCCGATCCGCATGCCCTCCGCGTCGATCTCGAGGGGCGGCCAGCCGAGCCGCGCGAGGTCGATGAGCCGCGTCACGCCGGGCTGCGGCTCGGAGAACAGCCAGGTCCCGCCCGCGAGCCACGCGTCGCCCGGCCGCCACGCGGCCAGATCCTCCCGCCCGCGCGGCGTCAGATGGGCGGTGATCGTGTTGAGGTCCATCTGCTCTCCCGTCCCCTCCCGCGCTGCCCTGGCCGCAGGAAGCCGCCGAGGCAAGAATCCGTCCAGCTTCCGCGAGGCGCCGGGAATAAATCCGCGCCGGCCCGGGTCTGGACGGGTGGGGCGCGAGGATGCCCCGCGAGGAGGTCACCATGGCGCGGAACGGCGGGCGTGGCGAGGCGGGACGGGACGCGGACGGCATCGACCGGCGCGGCTTCCTGGAGTGCATGACCTGGGCCGGGACCGGCCTTCTCTGGAGCGCGGGCGGCGGCCTGCCGCGGGCGGTCGGCCTCGGTGCGGCGCGCGCCGCGGAGCCGGAGGGAGGCCTGCGCTTCCTGCAGATCAGTGACAGCCATGTCGGCTTCGACAAGGCGGCCAATCCCGACGCGCGCCTGACCCTGCGCGAGGCCGTGGCGCGGATCCGCGCCCTGCCGGAGAAGCCGGCCTTCATCCTGCACACCGGCGACATCAGCCACCTGTCGCGGGAGGGGGAGTTCGACGACGCGGACCAGATCCTGCGCGAGACCGGCCTGCCGCTCGTCTTCGTGCCCGGCGAGCACGACATCCTCGATGAGGGGCGAGGCCGCGCCTATCTGGCGCGCTACGGGCGGGGGACGCGGGGTGCCGGCTGGTTCAGCTTCGACCAGGGCGGCCTCCACTTCGTCGGCCTCGTCAACGTGGTCGACCTCAGGGCGGGCGGGCTCGGCACGCTCGGGGCCGAGCAGCTCGCCTGGCTCGAAGCCGACCTCGCCGGATTGTCCTCCTCGACCCCGATCGTGGTCTTCGCCCATATCCCGCTCTGGAGCGTCTATCCCGAGTGGGGTTGGGGCACCGAGGACGGCGCGCGGGCGCTCGCGCTGCTGCGCCGCTTCGGCTCGGTGACCGTGCTGAACGGGCACATCCACCAGGTCATGCAGAAGGTCGAGGGGACGGTCGCCTTCCACACCGCGCGCTCGACGGCCTTCCCGCAGCCCGCACCCGGCGCCGCGCCCTCGCCGGGGCCGATGAGGCTGCCGCCGGGCGAGCTGCGCCGCCACCTCGGCATCGCCAGCGTCTCCTTCGTGCCGGGGGCGGGCCCGCTCGCCATCCTCGACGCGCCGCTGACCGCCTGAGGAGCGCGCGATGCCGACCTCCCTCCCGGCGCCGTCCCGCCGCGCCGTCCTGGCGCTCCCGCTCCTCGCCGCCCTCGGCCCCGCCCGGGCGGCCGCCGCCTCCGTGCGCATCGAGAACTTCGTGTTCTCGCCCGCCCTGCTGGTCGTGGCGCCCGGCAGCGTGGTGACCTGGACCAACGCGGACGACATCCCCCACGTCGTGGCGGCGGAGGATGGCTCCTTCCACTCGCCCGCCCTCGACACGGACGAGCGCTTCGCGGCCCGCTTCGAGCGCCCGGGGCAAGTCCGGTACTTCTGCGCCCTGCATCCGCATATGGTGGGCGTGATCGAGATCCGGGCCTCCGCGGAGGCCTCGCCATGAAGATCCCCGCCATGAGGGCCCGGATCCGGCTCCGGCCCGGGAGGTCGCGCGATGCCCTATGATCCGCAGGATCACGCCTGCTCCTGGCGCGACCCGGTGGCCGGCCTCGCGCTCTTCGCCGGCCTGCTGATGGGGCTGGCGGCGCTGCCGGCGCGGATCCCCGTCGAGGTGCCGGCTCCCGCCCGGCCCGCGCTCGCCGCCCGGTGAGCGCCGATGACCCGGGCGAGGGCTCTCTTCGACGCGACCGTGCTGCCGCATCTCGACGCGGCCTACAGCCTCGCGCGCTTCCTCGCCCGGGACGCGGATGCGGCCGAGGACATCGTGCAGGAGGCGATGCTGCGGGCCTTCCGCGGCTTCGACGGCTTCCGGGGCGGCGACGCCCGGGCGTGGCTCCTCGCCATCGTCCGCAACTGCGCCCGGAGCTGGGCGGCGGCGCGCCCCCGGGCGGCCGCCGGCGCGGCGGAGGAGGGCGGCCCCGAGGACCCCTGGGACCGGGAGGCCGAGACGCCCGAGGCGTCCCTCGCCCGGGGCGACGAGATCGCCGCCGTGCGCGCCCTGGTGGCGGCCCTGCCGGAGCCGTTCCGGGAGACGCTCGTCCTGCGCGAGCTGGAGGATCTGTCCTACCGCGACGTCGCGGCGGTGACGGGCGTGCCGGTCGGCACGGTGATGTCGCGCCTCGCCCGGGCGCGGGCCCTGTTCGGCGCCGCCTGGCGCCGCCGCTTCGGGGAGGAATCCCCGCCCGTCCCCAAGGAGCACGAAACGCCATGAGCGCGCCCCGTCCCGATCCCTGCCGCGACCGCGCGCTGCTGCTCCACGGGCTCCTCGACGGGGAGCTCGACGCCGCCCACGCGCTCGGGCTGGAGGCGCATCTCGAGTCCTGCCCGGCCTGCCGCGCGGCGTACGGGCGATTGCGGGAGGAGCGCGACCTGCGCCGCCGCGACGGGGTGCGCCATTCCGCCCCGGCGGCCTTGCGGCGGCGCGTGGCGGCGGCCCTCGACGCGGAGGAGGCCGCCCGGTCCCCGGCGCGGCCGCTGCGCCGGCTGCTCGCCCCGGCCGCCCTGGCCCTGGCGGCGAGCCTCGCGGTCGCATTCCTGCCGCTCGGCCTCGACCGGAACGGGGCCCTGCGCGACGACCTCGTCTCCGGCCATGTCCGCTCGCTCCTCGCGAACCACCTCACGGACGTCCCGTCCAGCGACCAGCACACCGTGAAGCCGTGGTTCTCCGGCAGGCTCGACTTCGCGCCGCCGGTCGTCGACCTGTCGGATCGCGGCTTCGACCTGGTCGGCGGGCGCCTCGACTATGTCGGCGGCCGGGTCGTGGCGGCGCTGGTCTACCGGCGGCGCGGGCACGTCATCAACCTGTTCGTCTGGCCGGGCAGCGGCGGCTGGTCCGCCGGCAGCGCGCGGGAGGGCTACGGCCTGCTGCACTGGTCGCAGGCCGGGCTGACCTTCTGGGCCGTCTCCGACCTCAACCCCACCGAGCTGCAGGAATTCGAGCAGGATTTCGCGGCCCGCGCGCCGCGCTGAGGCGGCTCGGCGCGGCGCGCGCTGCTCACCCGGGCGGCAGGGCGAGCAGGTCGCGATGTCCGATCACCGCCTCGCCCGCGCGGCCGGCCCGGGCGGCGCGCCACGCGGCCACCCGCTCGGCCGGGACGAGCCCGGTCTCCGTCGCCGCCGCCGCCTTGCCGGCGGCGAGCGCGTCCTGCAGGGGGCCGGCGCCGACCCGCCACGGGCTCTCGGCCTGCGCGACCGCGTAGCCGCGGGCCAGGAAGGCGGCCTCCAGCGCCCGCGTCGCCCGCGGTCCCGCGGCGGGGCCGAACCCCTTGTCCCGGTCCTGATGGGCCAGGAAGGCGGCGTGGATCGCCGCGTCGTCCGGATGGGGCGGGGTCCAGCTTTCGGCGCCGTCGAAGGTGAGCGCGGTGTAGAACAGGGCGCCCGCCCGCGCCACCGCGTCCGAAGCCGCCGCGATCCAGGGTTCGGAGACGAGGTCGAACAGGGCGGCCGCGGTCACGAGGTCGGGCGGCGCCGCCGGGGCGAGGAGCGGGACGAGGCCGTCCGCGAGGTCCGCGCGGCGGAACGCGACGCTGAGCGCCCGCCCGGCCACGGAGAGGAGGAGGTCGTCGCCCCGCGCCTCCGCCCGGTCCGCGAAGGCGATCAGGGCCGCCCGGGCGGCGCCGAGGAGCGCGGGATCGTGGTCGACGAGGAGCCAGTCCTGGCGGGCCGGCAGCAGCCCCGCGAGCGCGCGCAGGTTCGAGCCGGTGCCGCAGCCGAGATCGAGGACGCGCACGCTCTCGCCGCGCGCCGCCATCGCCCGCCCGAGCGCCGCGGCGAGGTCGCGATCCCGGGCGGCGTGGTCGGCGGGCTCGCGCAGGGCCAGCCATGCGGGGCTGAACCCGCTCATCTCCCGGCCTCCCTCAAGCAGGACGCGACCCGCGCGGCAGTGTCCTCCCAGCGCGGCAGGGCGAGGCCGGCCGCCCGGGAGGCGCAGGCCGCCGCGCGGCGGCGGTCGGGATCGGTGACCAGGCCGCGCAGGGCCTCGCGCAGGGCCGGCGCGTCGCCCGGCGGCACCTTGAGCCCGGCCGCGTCCGGCACGGTCGCGGCGGCGGCGCCCCCCGTGGTGGCGATGATCGGCAGGCCGCGGGCGAGCCCCTCGGCCAGGGCCATCCCGTAGCCCTCGAACAGGGAGGGCGAGACGAGGAGGTCGGCCTGCGCGTAGAGCCGGTCGAGCCGGACGGGGTCGACCGCCCCGAGGAAGCGCACCCTCCCGCCCAGGCCCGCCGCCGTCGCGGCCTCCCGCACCGCCGCGGCGCAGGCGGGGTCGCGGTCGAGGGCGCCCGCGACGGCGAGCCTCCAGTCGAGGCCGCGCAGGGGCGCCAGCGCCTCGATCAGCACCGCGTAACCCTTGCGCGGGATCAGGGTCCCGACCGCGAGGAGCGAGACCGCCGGGCCGGGCCGGACCGGATTGGGGGGCGCGGGATCGGTGCCGGGCTCCGCCACGGTGATTCGCCCCGGCGCCACCCCGAAGTCGCGCACCAGCAGGTCGCGCGTCGTGCCGCTCGTCGTGACCACGCGGTGCGCGAGCCCGAGGGCGGCGCGCTCGCGCGCGCGCAGCCGGGCCGCCGCCTCGTCGGACAGGCCCTCCTCCAGGCAGAGCGGGTGGTGCACGAGGGCGACGAGGGGCCGGTCGCCGGCCGCCCGGATCGCCTCGGCGGGAAGCGCCCCGTAGGCGAGGCCGTCGACCATCAGGGGAGGGCCGGGCGGCAGGGCGGCGAAGGCCGCCCGCGTCGCCGCGAGATCCTCGTCCGTGGGCATCGGGAACCCGCCCGGCAGGGCGAGGTGCGACGCGCGCAGCCCCTGGCCCGGGAGCGCCGCGAGCAGGCGGCGCGCATAGGCGTAGCCCCCGGTCGGCGCGGCGAGGTCGCCCGGGACGGCGAGGAAGGCGTCGCTCACGGCGCGAGCGGTCCTTCGAACCAGGCCCGGGCGACGTGCGATTCGTGGAGCGTCACGCGCAGGCGCGCGACCCCCTCGGCGCCGGGCCCGACCTCCCCGGCCCGCACCGCCGCGGCCATGGCGGCGTGGATGTGGCCGGCCAGGAACTCGGTCGTCGTGTTGCGGCCCGCGAAGGCGGGCAGGTCGTCGAGGTTGCGGTAGTTGAGCGGCGCCAGGATCCGCCGCAGGGCCTCGCCCGCCCGGCCGATATCGACCACGACCCCGTCCGGGCTCAGGGCCTCGCGGAAGAAGGCCACGTCGACCACGAAGGTCGCCCCGTGCAGCGCCTGGGCGGGCCCGAACAGCTCGCCCAGGAAGCTGTGGGCGATCATCACGTGGTCGCGGACTTCGACGGCGTACATCAGGCGATCTCGGCGGGTTGGTAGCGGATGGCGGTGCAGACGCCCGGGGCGTCGCGGGCGAGCAGCCGGGGCAGGGCGGCCGGCAGGGCCTCGAAGGCGACCTCCTCGGTGATCAGCGCGTCGAGGCGCGGGTCGCGCAGGAGGTCGAGGGCTTTCAGCAGGCGGCGGCGGCGGTCCCAGCGCGGGCGGCGGGCGGCCGGCACCTGCCCGACCTGGCTCGACACCAGCCGCAGGCGGCGCGGGTGGAAGGCCGCGCCGAGGGGGACCGCGACCTCGCCGTCGCCGTACCAGCTGAGTTCGGTCACGCAGGCCTCCTCGCCCGCGAGGTCGAGGGCGAGGGCGAGGCCCTCCGCCGCGGCGCTGGCGTGGATCACCACGTCGGCCTCGCCCGGCGCCTCGGCCGGGAGGCGGAAGGGGAGGCCGAGATGCCGCGCGAGGCCGGCGCGCGCCGGGTCGCGGTCGATCAGCGTGACCTCGGCCCCCGGCAGCCCCGCCGCCAGATGGGCCGCGAGCAGCCCCACCAGCCCGCCGCCCACCACCGCGACGCGGTCGCCCGGCCCCGCCCCCGAATCCCACAGACCGTTCAGCGCCGTCTCCATGTTGGCGGCCAGCAGCGCGCGCCGGGGCGGCAGGTCCGGCGGCAGCGGCACCAGGGATTCGGGGCGGCTCGCGAAGGCCTCCTGGTGAGGCTGCAGCGCGAACACCACAGGGCCGTCCGGCATGACCCGCCCGACCGCGCAGTAGCCGTACTTGACCGGAAACGGGAAATCGCCCTCTTGGGCGGGGGCGCGCATCCGCGCGCGGACGCGCTCCGGCACCCGCCCCTCGTAGACGAGGCGCTCGGTGCCGCGGCTGAGCGCCGTCCACACCGTGCGAACCCGGACCTCGCCGGGGCTGAGAGGGGGCAATGTCTGGCGTCGCAGCTCCGCCCGACCGGGCGCGGTGTACCACAGCGCCCGCGCCGAGACCGGTCCGATCCCCTCGTCGCCTGCGCCGGATTGCGACCGATGCGGCACCCTGACTCCCCGGTCCTGGCCGAGGGTCCCCCCGGCGGCTCCGCTCCTCTCACGACGCTGGCGGGGCCGCAAGCCTCCGGCACCCTGCGCCGGCGGCGCCTTCTCCTCCTCGCGGCCGCGCTCGTCACCTGCGCGGGCTTCGCTGCCGGCCTCGTCGCGGTGCTCGGGGCGGGGGGCCTCGACGCCCTCGACCTCGCCCTCCTGGCCCTGTGCCTCGTGGCGCTGCCCTGGACGGTGCTGGGCTTCTGGCACGCGCTGATCGGGCTCTGGCTGCTGCGCGCCGGGCCGGCCGGGCTCGCGGCGGCGGCCCCCTTCGCGGCCGCGGGCGAGCGGCCCGAGCCGCCGCGGCTGCGCACCGCGGTGGTGATGACCCTGCGCAACGAGGAGCCCGAGCGCGCCCTCGCGCGCCTGCGCGTCGTGCAGGAGAGCCTCGCGCGCACCGGCCACGGGGCCTGGTTCGGCTTCCACGTGCTCAGCGACACCGACGATCCCGCGATCGCGGCGCGCGAGGAAGCCTGCCTCGCCGCGTGGCGCGCCGCGCTGCCGCCCGCGGAGGCGGCGCGGCTGCACTACCGGCGCCGGGCCGAGAATGCCGGCTTCAAGGCCGGCAACCTGCAGGACTTCTGCGCCCGGGCCGAGGAGGAGCTGATGCTGCCCCTCGACGCCGACAGCCTGATGACCGGCGAGGCCATCCTGCTTCTCGTGCGCATCGTGCAGGCGCATCCGCGGATCGGGATCCTGCAGGGCCTCGTGGTCGGGGCGCCCGCCGAGAGCCCCTTCACGCGCCTGTTCCAGTTCGGCATGCGCCACGGCATGCGGCCCTACAGCCTCGCCATGGCGTGGTGGAGCGGGGAGTGCGGGCCGTTCTGGGGCCACAACGCCCTCCTGCGCATCGCCCCCTTCGCGGCCGCCTGCCGGCTGCCGGTCCTCCGCCCGGGCCGGTTCGGCGGGCCGATCCTGTCGCACGACCAGGTCGAGGCCGTGCTGATGCGGCGGGCGGGCTACGAGGTGCGGCTGCTGCCCCTGGAGACCGGCAGCTTCGAGGAGAATCCGCCCACCCTCCTCGACCACCTCGCCCGCGACGCGCGCTGGTGCCAGGGCAACCTGCAATACGTGCGCCTGCTGCGGCTGCCCGGCCTGCTCGCGGTGAGCCGCGTCCAGCTGCTCTGGGCGATCCTGATGTTCTGCGGCGCCCCGGCGACGCTGCTGGTCCTGCTCCTGCTGCCCTGGCGGCTCCTCGACCTGCCGCGGGAGACGCCGGCCGGGCTCGCGGCGGCCCTGTACCTCGCCTGGCTCGCCCTCTCGGTCGCGCCCAAGGCGGCGGGCTACGCGGAGGTCCTGGCGCGGCGCGACACCGCCCGGCACGGCGGCCTCCTGCCCTTCCTGGCCGGCATCCTGGCGGAGACGCTGTTCTCCTTCCTGCTCTACGGGATCGCAATGCTGCGGCTCAGCGTCGTGGTGGTCCGGCTGCTGCTCGGGCGCCGGCCGGTCTGGGGGCGGCAGCGCCGCGACGCGGCCGGGGTGACGCTCGGCGCCGCCATCCGCGGCCTCGCCGACGTGGTGCTGATCGGTGCCGGCCTCGGCCTCGCCGTCGGCCTCGTCGCGCCCGGCCTGCTGCCCTGGCTCGCGCCGCTCCTGCTCGGGCCCCTGCTCGCCGTGCCGCTCGCGGTGCTGACCGCCTCGCCGCGCCTCGGCGCCCGGATGCGCCGCCTGCGCCTCTGCGCGACGCCGGAGGAGATCGCGCCGCCGGAGGAGATCCGGGCGATGCGGGCTGGCTCGGATCCTGCTCCCGTCGGCCGCCCGGCCTGAGGCGGCGCACCATCATCCCCATCCCGAGGAGACTCAACCGTGCAGGAACTCAAGATCAAGGCGGGGCCCTACGACCTCGTCGGCCGGCTCGAACTGGAGAAGGCGCCCAACACCTGCGCGGCCTTCGTCAAGGCGCTGCCCTTCGTGAGCGAGATCGTGCATGTCCGCTGGAGCGGCGAGGGCGTGTGGATGCCGCTCGGCGACCTCGATTTCGGCGTCGGCTACGAGAACCACACCAGCTACCCGGCCCCGGGCCAGATGATCCTGTATCCGGGCGGGATCAGCGAGACCGAGATCCTGCTGGCCTATGGCGGCGTGCACTTCGCCAGCAAGGTCGGCCAGCTCGCCGGCAACCACTTCCTCACCGTCACGACCGGCCTCGAGCACGTCTACGATCTCGGCCGGATGACGCTCTACAAGGGCGCGCAGCCGATCCGGTTCGACCCGGCCTGACGGGGCGGCGCGCAGGCCGCGATGGTCGTCGCGGTGGGGCCCGAGGGGTTGACCGGCCCGTCGCGCCGCCCGCTACCCCACTCCCACCGGCCGCTTGATCGCCGCGGGCGTGCGCAGGGTGACGAGTTCCTCGCCCGCGGTCGGGTGGACCGCGATCGTGCGGTCGAAATCCGCCTTGGTCGCGCCCATCGTCACGGCGATCGCCGCCGCCTGGATGATCTCGCCCGCGTCGTGGCCGAGCACGTGCACCCCGACCACCCGGTCGCCGTCCCGCGCCACCACCAGCTTCATCAGGACGCGCTCCTCGCGCCCCGACAGCGTCGCCTTCATCGGCCGGAACCGCGCCTCGTAGACGTCGACCTCGCCGTAGAGGCCGCGCGCCACGTCCTCGTTGTGGCCGATCACCCCGATCTCGGGCGTGGAGAAGACGGCGGTCGGGATCAGGCCGTGGTCCACCGCCCAGGGCTTGCCGCCGAACACCGTGTCGGCGAAGGCGTGGCCCTCCCGGATCGCGATCGGCGTCAGGGCGGCCCGGTTCGTCACGTCGCCGACCGCGTAGATCGACGGCACCCCGGTCTGCGAGAAGCGGTCGACCGGGATCGCGCCCGCCCGGTCGAGGCCGATCCCGACCGTCTCCAGGCCGAGACCCTGCACGTTCGGGCGGCGGCCCGTCGCCACCAGCACCTGATCGACCACCAGGCTCGACCCGTCGTCGAGCGAGGCCCGGATCCCGTCGGGCTCCCGGTCCAGCCGCCCGATGGTGCGGTTGAGCCGCAGGTCCATCCGCCGCGCATAGGCCTCGCCGAGGGCCTGCCGGATCTCGTCGTCGAAGCCGCGCAGCAGCTTGTCGCCCCGATGGAGCAGGGTGGTGCGGCTGCCGAGCCCCGCGAAGACGCCCGCGAATTCCACCGCGATGTAGCCGCCGCCGACCACCAGGATGCGGCGCGGCTGCTCCTCCAACTCGAAGATCTCGTTCGAGGTGATGCCGAGCTCCGCCCCCGGGATCGGCGGCTCCTTCACCGGGTGGGCGCCGACCGCCACCAGGATGATCCGGGCGCGCACGCTGCGGCCGGACCGCAGCAGCCGCACCGCGTGCGGGCCCTCGATCACCGCCCGCTCGGCCACGACCTCGACGCCCGCCCGCATCAGGTTCGTGGCGTAGATGCCCTCGAGCCGCGTCACCTCGGCGTCCCGGTGGCGCTTGAGCGTCGCCCAGTCGAAGCGCGGCGCCTCGACGGTCCAGCCGAAGCCGGCCGCGTCCTCGAACTCGTCCGCGAAGCGGCTCGCGTAGACCATCAGCTTTTTCGGCACGCAGCCGCGGATGACGCAGGTGCCGCCGACACGGTACTCCTCGGCGAGCATCACCCGGGCCCCGTAGCCCGCCGCGATCCGCGCCGCGCGCACCCCGCCGGAGCCGCCCCCGATCACGAAGAGGTCGACGTCGAAGCCCTCACCGCCGGTCCCGCTGCTCATCGCCGATCTCCCTGACGCCGGCCCGGCCCTGCCGGGACCCGAGCGGCATATAAGCAGAGCCGCCCGGCCGCGGGGAGCGGCCGGGTGCCGTCAGACCCGCGGCGCGGCGCTGAGCGCGCGCAGCCACGCCGCGAGGGCGCCGAGCCCGGCGATCCACCAGCCCTGCCACGCCCCGTGGCCGACGAAGGCGATCGAGGCCGCCCCCGCGAGCGCCGCGAGCGCCGCCACGCGGGCCCGGTCCGGCCAGGCCGCGAGGGCGCGCAGGGTCAGGAGCAGCGCCGCGGCGGCGAGCGCCGCGCCGACGAGGCCGAGCTCGGCCCAGACCTGCAGGAAGCTGTTGTGCGGGTGGCCGGCCGTCAGCATCGGCCGCATCTCGGGATCGAGGCGCTCCGCCACGGGGAGCCGGTCGAACCGCGCGCTCGTGCCGAAGCCGGCCCCGCGCCAGGGATCCTGCGCCACCGCCGCCCCGAAGCTCTGGGCAATCACCACGCGCTCGCGCGTGTTGCTCGCCGCCATGCGCTCGTGGAGCTTGGGCGGGAACAGGGCCGCGAGGATGTCCCCTTCGAGCGGGGCCAGGGCGACCGCGCCCGCGAGCCCCGCCCCGGCGAGGGCCAGCACCGCGCGACGCGGCAGGAGCCGCGCGGCCGCGTAGGCCCCGGCCGCCGCGAGCGCCGCGAGGGCGGAGGCGCCGCTCGCCGAGTACCACGCGGCGAGCGCCGCGGCGGCCGGGGCCGCGAGCGCCAGGAGCGGGCGCCCGGCCCGGGCGGTGAGCGCGGCCACCGGCACCGCGAGCAGCACGGCGAGTTCGAGCGGCCGGTTGTAGACGTAGTCGAAGGCCCGCTCGTGCAGGAGCCGCCGCAGGGCCACGTTGCTGACGAGGTCCGCCTCGACGGCGAGGCAGGTGGCGAGGAGCACGAGGGCGGCCGGCCGGGCGAGCGGCGCGAGGTGGGGCGGCGCCAGGGTCGCGACCAGGTAGGCGGCGAGCAGGGTCGGGCCGAACTCCCCCGCCATGCGCAGCGAGGTCGCCGGCACCGGGCTCCAGGCGAGGCTGAGGGCGGACCAGGCCAGGAAGGCGAGGGCGACCCGCCCGAGCGGCGTCGCGAGGGGCGCGGCGAGCCGCGCCCCCACGGCGCGGCCGCCCTCCGCCAGCAGGGCCCCGGCCAGGAGCGCGAGCGCGGCCGCCCCCACGACCAGGGGGCTCGACCGGTTCGCGGCCGCCATGGCGGGCGGCAGGGCGACGAGGAGCAGGGCTCCGGCGCCGGAGAGGCGCTGCGCGATGTCGGACCGGGCGGCGCCCCGGTTGCGCGTCAGGGCGGCGGTCAAGGGATCACTGCATCTGATGGCCGCGCTTGCCCATCTCGGCGCGCACCCGGACCATCACGTATTCGGAGACTTCCTGCGTCCAGGCCTGCATCGCCTGCACCATGTCGTCGAGGACCTGGGGCTGGGTCTCGACGTAGCGCTTGCCCGCGGGCGAGCGGAAGAAGGCGGCGATGTCGCGCAGCTCCGCCTCGCTCAGCTTCTCGGCGTAGATGCGCGAGGCGGTGTCGATCATCCGCTGCTTCTGCAGCTCCATCTCGGGCTGCAGCTTGGCGAGGACGTCGTCGAGATCCTTGGTCAGTTCGGGCCGGGTGACCGCCGCCTGTTTGATCTGCTCGCTGAAGACCGGGACGATCGAGTCGAACGAGCGGGCGATGCCGGAACTCAGCATCACCTCCTTGGCGAGGGCGAAGTGGCTCGGCGAGATCGCCGGATTGGGCGCGGCGGGGGCCGGCGCGGCGGGGGCGGCCGGCGCCGCCTTCTGGGCTGCGGCGGGTGCGGTCGCCAGGGGCGCGGTCGCCAGGAGCGCGACGAGGAGGCCCGCCAGGGCGGGCGCGGGATGCAGGGGCATGGGGAGGCTCCGATGTGAGGCGCGCCGGTTTCGGGGGCGATTGCGGCGCG
Source organism: Methylobacterium sp. WSM2598 (assembly GCF_000379105.1). GTDB lineage: Bacteria > Pseudomonadota > Alphaproteobacteria > Rhizobiales > Beijerinckiaceae > Methylobacterium. The sequence goes on from NZ_KB900609.1 coordinate 195,203, forward strand.
GAGGAGGATCGGGGGCGGGCCGCGAGGTCGCGGGCCCGGGGGCGCTCAGAGGGTGCCGAGGGTCAGGAGGCGCACCTCGCCCGCCTCATCGGCGGCCAGGATGGCGCCGCTGCACAGGCCGAGGAACAGGCCGTGCTCGACCACGCCGGGGACGGCCGCGAGCGCGGCGGCCAGGGCCTCGGGATCCGGGATGCGGCCGAGATGCGCGTCGAGGATCAGGTGGGCGCCGTCGGTGACGAAGGGCGCGCCGTCCGCGGCCCGGCGCAGCGCGACCTCGCCCGCGCAGCCGGCGCGGCCGAGGGCGCCCTCCACGGCGCGCCGCGTGGCGGCGAGGCCGAAGGGGACCACCTCGACCGGCAGCGGGAAGCGCCCGAGCGTCTCGACCCGCTTGCCCGCATCCGCGATCACGACCATGCGCCGGCTCGCCGCCGCCACGATCTTCTCGCGCAGCAGCGCGCCGCCGCCGCCCTTGATGAGGCGGCGCGCCCCGTCGATCTCGTCGGCGCCGTCGATGGTCAGGTCGAGTTCGGGCGTCTCGTCGAGGGTGGTGAGGGGGATGCCCGCCGCCTGCGCGGCCCGCTGCGTGGCCTCCGAGGTCGGCACCCCGACGACCGAGAGCCCGGCCCGCACCCGCGCGCCCAGCAGCTCGACGAATTCGGCCGCGGTGGAGCCGGTGCCGAGGCCGAGGCGCATCCCGTCCGCGACGAGGTCGAGCGCCCTGGCGGCGGCCGCGCGCTTGAGGGCGGCGCTCACGCCGGGCCTCCGGCGGGACGGGGGGAGGGGCGTGCGGACGGCATCGGCGCGGCTCTCGGCTGGCTCACCCGGGCTGGCCGCCCGGGCGCGCTGGCCCTAGCACGCGGCGCTGCCGCCCGGGAAGAGTCCCGTCCGGCGCCGCTCAGGGCCGGGCGGGCTGCGCCGTCGCCACGTTGCCCCTCGGTGCCGCCTCGCCGCCCGCCGCCGCCTGGGGCGTGCAGACCACGGCCTCGTCGAGGACGTAGCAGATGCTCATGGCGCCGGTGCGGTGGTTGACCCGGAACACGCCCGCCTCGCGCAGGTGCCGCGAGGCCACGAGCCCGTACTCGGACGGGGCCTGCGGCCCCGCGCCCTCGCCCGGGCCGAAGCACAGGGTGGTGCCGATCGTGTTCTCCTGCAGGCCGTACTGGCAGGAGGTCACCTCGCCCGTGACCTTGTCGACCCGGTAGACGCGGTTGAGGTCGGCCTGCGGGGCCGGCACGAACTCGAAGGATCCGGCCGCCGCCGGGACCAAACCCGCCGCCAGGGCGAGCGCCGCGATGCCGACCCGAAACTGCGTCCTGCCGCCCATGGCGCCGCTTCCTCCGCTCGGTCCCGAACCCGTCGCCGGCGCGCGACGCGACCGGCCCTCGCGCTTCTTCTACTGCCGGTTGGCTGGTGTGGACCTTGCGCCGCCGCGGTTGCTGAGCCCGATCACCGCGAGCTGCGCCGCCCCGATCCCCGCCAGGAGCAGGCGGTCGCGGGCGGGCAGGCGGTCGCCGAGCGCCGCGCTGCCCAGGTAGGCGAGGGCGCCGGCCGTGTCGAGGGCGAGGTGCCCGCGCATCGGGATCGCCCGCACGAGTCCGCCCTCGTAGCTCGTGCAGAGCGAGTAGGCGTAGTTCCAGCCCGAGACGGCCCGCATCAGGCGCCGGGCGGCGGGGCTGCGGCCCGGGCCCGCCGCGAGCAGCGTCACGAGGGCCGGGACCGTGTAGTCGATGGCGGCGTGCAGGCGGGTGCTGATCATGGCGTCGTCTCCGGCTCCGCCGGACCATCCCCGCACGGCGGGGCGTGTTCCCGCCGCGGCCTGATGCCCAGGCGTGCGAAACGTGCTTTAAGCGCGCCGCGGGCCCGTCCGGCCGGACGGGGCCGCCCAATCAAGAAAGTGGCCCGGCCGGGCCGCGCGGGCCCGGCTGCGGCCCAGGAGAGGACGCCATGACTTCGATCTCGCGCCGCCGCGCGCTCCAGCTTTCCCTCGCGGGCGCCGTCGCGGCCCCGGCCGTGATGCGGATCAGCCGCGCGCAGGCCGCCGACTTCAACCTCAAGGTCGCCAACAACAGCCCGGTCAGCCATCCGCTCACCATCTACATGCAGAAGGCCGCGGACGGGATCCGCGAGGAGACCGGCGGCAAGGTCGACATCAAGGTCTTCCCGAACAACCAGCTCGGCGGCGACACCGACATGCTGAGCCAGCTGCGCTCGGGAGCGCTCGAGTTCTTCAGCCTCTCGCCGCTGATCCTGGCGACCCTGGTGCCCGGCGCGGCGATCAGCGGCATCGGCTTCGCGTGGTCGTCCTACGACAAGCTGTGGCCGGCCATCGACGGCGATCTCGGCGCCCATGTCCGCGAGCTGATCGGCAAGTCGGGCCTCTACGCCTTCGACCGCATCTGGGAGAACGGCTTCCGCCAGACCACCTCCTCCACCAAGCCGATCCTGACGCCGGACGACTTCAAGGGCTTCAAGATCCGGGTCCCGCCGAGCCCGCTCTGGACCTCGATGTTCAAGGCCTTCGACGCGGCGCCGATGACCATCAACTTCGCGGAGGTCTACTCGGCCCTGCAGACCAAGATCGCGGAGGGCCAGGAGAACCCGCTCGCGCTGATCGACGCGGCCAAGCTCTACGAGGTGCAGAAGCACCTCTCGAAGACGAACCACATGTGGGACGGCTTCTGGCTGCTCGCCAACGGCAAGGTCTGGCGCGGCCTGCCGGAGGACGTGCGCGGCGTGATCGCCAAGCACTTCAACACCCAGGCGGTGGCGCAGCGCGAGGAGACGGCGCGCCGCAACGTCTCGACCGAGAAGGACCTCGCGGCCAAGGGCCTGACCTTCCACGACGTGGACACCAAGGCGTTCCAGGCCAAGCTGCAGGCGGCCGGGTTCTACAAGGAGTGGAAGGGCAAGTTCGGCCCGGAGGCGTGGGCGCTGCTCGAGAAGCACACCGGCCCGATCGCCTGAGCGGGGCGGAGGCCGGGTCCTCTGGCGAGTGCTGGCAGCAGGACAAGCCAGAGGCGCCGGCCGGAGCGCTCGCTCCTGGTGGGAAACACTAGGAGCGGGGCTCCGTTCCGCCATGTACACAGGTGAATCCTGGCCGCAGATTCCCGCGGCCTCAGCATCGGAGACGGCAAAGCGACAAGATTGCCGCCGCGTTGCGGCCGGGCGGCCCGATCAATTGGACGATGGTTGACGTCGGCGGCCGCGAGAAGTTGCCGGCCGCCCGAGATCCGTTCGAAATGCTCCTGGAACCGAGGCGAGGTCTGCCATGGATTTCACGCTGTCCCCGGAAGTCGAGGATTACAGGGCCCGCGTGGCCGCCTTCGTGGAGCGGGAGATCCTGCCGGTCGAGGCTGATCGGGCGAACTACGACCCGCACGAGAACATCCGCCTCGACCTGCTGGAGGACCTGCGCGCCCGGGCGAAGGCGGCCGGGCTGTGGTGCCTCCAGCTGCGGCGCGAGACCGGCGGCCAGGGGCTCGGCAAGGTCGGCATGGCCGCCTGCTACACCGAGATGAACCGCTCGATCTTCGGCCCCGCCGTGTTCAACTCGGCCGCCCCCGACGACGGCAACATGATGGTGCTGGAGGCCCTCGCCACCCCGGAGCAGAAGCGGCGCTGGCTCGACCCGATCGTGGCCGGGAGCGTGCGCTCCGCCTTCGCCATGACCGAGCCCCATCCGGGCGGCGGCTCGGACCCGTCCATGATCCGCACCCGCGCCGAGCGGCTCCCGGACGGGCGCTACCGCATCTTTGGGCGCAAGTGGTACATCACCGGAGCCGCGGAGGCGGCGCACTTCATCCTGATCGCCCGCACCTCGGACGACCCGCGCTACGGGCTCACCGCCTTCCTGTTCCACCGCGACCAGCCGGGCTGGGAGATCCTGCGCCGGATCGAGATCATGGGGCCCGAGGAGCACGGCGGCCATTGCGAGCTCGCCTTCGACGGCCTCGAGGTCGCGCCCGAGGACGTGCTGCTCGGGGAGGGCCAGGGCCTGAAGGTGACGCAGGTGCGGCTCGGCCCGGCGCGGCTGACCCATTGCATGCGCTGGCTCGGCCTGGCGATGCGCTGCGTGGAGATCGCGCGGGCCTACGCGGCCGAGCGCGAGGGGTTCGGGGTGCGGCTGGCCGAGCGCGAGAGCGTGCAGCTGATGCTGGGCGGGCTCGCCATGGACATCGAGATCGGGCGGCTGCTGGTGATGCGGGCGGCCTGGGAGCTCGATCAGGGGCGCTTCGCCCGCAAGGAGATCTCGATGGCCAAGATCCAGGTCGCCAACCTGCTGCACCGGGCGGCGGATGTCGGGATCCAGATCAACGGCGCGCGCGGCTACTCGAAGGACACGGTGCTGGAGTGGATCTACCGCTACGCGCGGCAGGCGCGGCTGGTGGACGGGGCCGACGAGGTGCACCGGATGGTGCTCAACCGGCACCTGGAGAAGGAGGGCCGCGGCTTCTTCGCCTGGCCGGTCGGGTAGGGCCCGGGCGGCAGGCTCCTCCCGGGGCGGCCCCCGCGCGACGACCTCCCCGGGGGGAGGCCGCGCGGGGGCGCAGACGCCGCCTATTCCGCCGGCTGGAGCAGGGCCGGCATCTCCTCGGCGAGGGGCATCGGCGTGCCGGCGAGGGCCGCGGCGAGGCGCGTCTCGTCGAGCTCCCCCTCCCAGCGCGCGACCACGATGCAGGCCACCGCGTTGCCGATGAAGTTGGTGAGCGCCCGGCACTCGGACATGAAGCGGTCGATCCCGAGGATCAGCGCCATGCCGACCACCGGCACCGAGGGCACCACCGCGAGCGTCGCCGCCAGGGTGATGAAGCCCGACCCCGTCACGCCCGCCGCGCCCTTCGAGGACAGCATCGCCACGAGCAGCAGCAGGGCCTGCTCGCCGAGCGAGAGCGGGGTGTCCGTCGCATGGGCGATGAACAGGGCCGCCATCGTCATGTAGATGTTCGTGCCGTCGAGGTTGAAGGAGTAGCCGGTCGGCACCACGAGGCCGACGACCGGGCGCGAGCAGCCCGCCCGCTCCATCTTGTCGAGCAGCGAGGGCAGGGCCGATTCGGACGAGGAGGTGCCGAGCACCAGGAGGAGTTCCTCCTTGATGTAGCGCACCAGCCGGACCACCGAGAACCCGTTGTAGCGGGCCACCGCCCCCAGCACCCCCAGGACGAAGATCGCCGAGGTCAGGTAGAAGGCGAAGACCAGGTAGGCGAGGTTGGCCAGCGACGCGACGCCGTACTTGCCGATGGTGAAGGCCATCGCCCCGAAGGCGCCGAGCGGGGCCACCTTCATGATGATGTGGACGACGCCGAAGATCGCCTCGGAGGTGGTCTTGATGATGTCGAGGACCGGCTTGCCGCGCTCGCCCATGAAGGCGAGGCCGAAGCCGAACAGCACGGAGAAGAACAGGACCTGCAGGATCTCGCCGCCCGCGAAGGCGCCCACCGCCGTCGACGGGATGATGTTCATCAGGAAGTCGACGATGCTCTGCTCCTTGGCCTTGCCCGCGTAGGTGGCGACGGCCTTGGGATCGAGGGATTTCGGGTCGATGTGCAGGCCGTGGCCGGGCTGCAGCACGTTCGCCACCACGAGGCCGACGAGCAGCGCCAGCGTCGAGAAGGTGAGGAAGTAGATCAGGGCCTTGGCCCCGACCCGGCCGACCTTCTCCAGGTTGGTCATGCCGGCGATGCCGGAGACGACGGTGAGGAAGATCACCGGCGCGATGATCATCTTAACGAGCTTGATGAAGGCGTCGCCGAGCGGCTTCATCTCGGCCCCGAGCTGGGGATAGAAATGACCGAGCAGGATGCCGATCGCGACCGCGACGAGCACCTGGAAGTAGAGGGTGCGGTAGAAGGGCCTGCGCGCGGGCGGGTCGTGCGGCGCGGTCAGGGGGCTGGGGACGGTGACGGCCATGCGGCGTTCTCCCGGTGGTTGGGTTGCGGGGGGCCGGCCGGCGCGACGGTGGATCCGGCGCGCCGCGCGGCTCTTGCTCTTGACCTTGCGGCGTGCAGCCTGCTCATCCCGCAGGCCGCGATCGGGAGACCGGATGGCAACCGGCGTGCCAACGGGGCGGAGCGTCGAGTTTTTCGTTAAGATGTTGTGAATGGGAGGAAATTTCCGATGCCGGGCGAACCCGCGAACGGCCCCGTTCCGGCCGGCCGCACGGCGGGGCCGGCCGCCTTGCGGGATTCCGGACAGCCCGGCCGGGTCCTGCTCTGGGCGGCGGCCCTCCTGGCCGTCGGTCTCGCCGCCTGGCTCGGCGGCCACGCGGCGGAGCGGGCCGCCCTGGCGGATCTGCGCCGCGCCGCCGAGGCCGGGCTGACCCTCCACGTGGCGGCGCTGCGGGCGGAACTCCAGAAGCAATCCTCCCTGCCGCTCGCGCTGGCGGCGGATCCGGAGATTGCCGCGAGCCTCGCCCGCGCCGCGCCGCCCGGGCTGACCGCCCAGGTCAGCGGCCGGCTCGCCGGGATCGCCGAGGCGACGGGCGCGGCCGCGATCTACGTGGTGCGGGCGGACGGGCTCACGGTGGCGGCGAGCAACGCCGGCACGCCCACCAGCTTCGTGGGCAACGACTACACGTTCCGCCCGTATTTCCGCGAGGCGCTGGCGGCCGGGTCGGGCGCGCAATTCGCCCTCGGCACGGTGAGCGGCCGGCCCGGCCTGTTCCTGTCGCGGCGCGTCGCGGGCGGCGGCGGGGTGGTCGTGGTCAAGGTCGAGTTCGAGGCGGTCGAGGCGGGGTGGCGCGGCGGGGGCGCCGAGGTCTTCGTCACCGATCCCCGCGGCATCGTCCTGGTGGCGAGCGACCCCGCCCGGCGCTTCCGCACCCTCGGCCCGATCTCCGAGGAGGAGCGGCGGCGGATCCGCGAGGGGCTCGAATTCGGCGATGCGCCGCTCTCGCCGCTGCCCTTCCATCCGGGTCCGGAGGACGGGCTCCTGCGGGTGGCGGGCGGGGCCGCGCCGGCGCGGCTCGTCCTGCCGGTCGACGCGCCCGTCCCGGGGACGCGCTGGCGGCTCCACACCCTCACCCCGGTCGGGGCGGCGGTGAGGCGCGAGCGGCTCCAGGCCCAGGTGCTGGCCGGGCTGGTGGCGGCGGCGTCCTGCCTCGGCCTCGTCCTCCTGCGCCAGCGCCGCCAGCGCGTGCGGGCCCGCCTCGCCGAGGAGGCGGCCCGCCGGGCGGAGCTGGAGGCGGCGGTGGCCGAGCGCACCCGCGCGCTGAGCGAGGCGAACGCGCAGCTGCGGGAGGAGATGGCGGAGCGCCAGCGCGCCGAGGCGGAGCGCGAGCGCCTCGGGCGCGACCTCGCCCACGCGGCGCGGCTCGCCGCCCTCGGCCAGTTCGCCGCCAGCATGGCGCACGAGATCAACCAGCCGCTCGCGGCGATCCGCTCCTACGCGGACAACGCCGCGATCCTGATCGGCCGCGGCCGGGCCGGGGAGGCGGCCGAGAATTTCTCCGCCATCGGCCGGCTGACCGAGCGGATCGCCGGCCTGACGCGCCAGCTCAAGGGCTTCGCCCGGCGCGCCTCGGGCCGGCGCGAGCCGGTGCGGCTCGCGCGGGTGCTGGCCCAGGCGGTCGAGATCGTCGCGAGCCAGGCGGCCGAGCGCGGCGTCGCCCTCGCGGTGGAGGCCGGCGGGCCGGACCTGATCGTCCTCGGCGACGAGGCGCGGCTGGAGCAGGTGGTGGTGAACCTGATCCAGAACGCCCTCGACGCCGTGGCGGGCCGCCCCGATCCGCGGGTGAGCGTGCGCTGCGCCGCGTCCGGCCCGCGCGCCGTGCTGGAGGTGTCCGACAACGGCCCCGGCCTGCCGGAGGGCGAGGCGGGCCGGGTGTTCGATCCCTTCTTCACCACCAAGCCGCAGGGGCTCGGGCTCGGCCTCGCGATCGCCCGCGGCATCGTCGAGGAATGCGGCGGCACGCTCGCGGCCGCGCGGAGCGAGGCGGGGGGCGCGCTGTTCCGCGTCGACCTCGCCCGCGCAGAGGTGGCGGAGGCGGCATGAGCGGCGGATCCGACCGGATCGTCTTCGTCGACGACGAGGAGGACGTGCGCCGGGCGAACCGGCAGAGCCTCGAACTCGACGGGCTCGCCGTCGAGGCCTTCCCGGCGGCCGAGCCGGCCCTGCGGGCGATCCTCGCCGACCCGCCCGGCGTCGTGGTGACCGACGTGCGCCTGCCGGGCCTCGACGGGCTCGGCCTGTTCCGCGCCGTGGCCGAGGCCGATCCCGACCTGCCGGTGATCCTGATCACCGGCCACGGCGACATCACCATGGCGGTGCGGGCCATGCGGGAGGGCGCCTACGACTTCCTCGCCAAGCCCTACCCGGCCGAGCAGCTGATCGGCTCGGTGCGCCGGGCCCTGGAGCGCCGCCGCCTCGTGGTCGAGAACCGGACCCTGCGCGAGCGGCTCGACGCGGCGGTGGCGGAGGATCCGGCCTTCCTCGGCATCTCGCCCGAGATCGTTCGGCTGCGCCGCTTCGTCCGCGACGTGGCCGAGGCCGATGTCGACGTGCTGATCCTCGGCGAGACCGGCTCCGGCAAGGAGGTGGTGGCGAGCGCGCTGCACCGCTGGGGCCGGCGGCGGCGCGGCCAGTTCGTGGCGATGAATTGCGGGGCGCTGCCCGACAGCGTGGTGGAGAGCGAGCTGTTCGGCCACGAGGCCGGCGCCTTCACCGGGGCGGCGAAGCGGCGGGTCGGGCGCATCGAGCACGCGAGCGGCGGCACGCTGTTCCTCGACGAGATCGAGAGCATGCCCCTCGGGCTGCAGGTGAAGCTGCTGCGGGTGCTGCAGGAGCGCGCGGTCGAGCCCCTCGGCACCAACGAGGTGCGGGCGGTCGACCTGCGGGTCGTGGCCGCCACCAAGGTCGATCTCGGCCAGGCCGCCGCGCAGGGCACCTTCCGGGACGACCTCTACTACCGGCTCAACGTGGTCACGGTGACGATCCCGCCCCTGCGCGAGCGCCGCGAGGACGTGGCGCTGCTCTTCGAGCACTTCCTCTCTCGCGCCGCCGCCCGCTTCAACAGGCCGGTCCCGGCGCTCACCCCGGCGATCCGCGAGATGCTGAACCGTCACGCCTGGCCCGGCAACGTGCGCGAACTCGGCCATTTCGCGGAGCGCTGCGCGCTCGGCCTCGGCCCGGCGGCGCCGGAGGAGCGCGCGCCCGCGCGCCCGCTCAGCCTCGCCGAGGAGGTCGACCGCTTCGAGCGCGGGCGCATCCGCGACGAGCTGATCATGGCCCGGGGCGACGTGCGCCTCGCCGCCGAGGCGCTCGGCCTCCCGCGCAAGACGCTCTACGACAAGCTCGCCCGGCACGGGCTCGACCCGACCGACTTCCGCTAGAGCATTTTCCGACGAAGTGGATGCCGGTTCGTCGCAGAGAATGCGGCAAAATCAAAGATCGAGAGCAGTACCCGATTGCAACGTGCTCGGGTGCTGCCCTAGAGTCTGTTTCAGAACGAGGCGCCGATGCGCAGGCGCAGCTGCTGGCGGTCGAAGCCGGCGAGGTCGAGGGGCCGCCCGTCGCCGACCGCGCCCCCCGCGACCTGGACGCCGAGGGTCAGCCCGATCCAGGCGGTCTCGCCGAGGGCGGCGTAGAGGGTCGGCCCGAGATAGACCGCCTCCCCGGCGAAGCGATCGAGGGCGAGCCCGTCGAAGGCGCGCAGGTAGCGCAGCTCGCCGCCCAGGAACAGGCCGGCCGAGACCCGCCGCGCGAGGGCGGCCGAGAGGTCGAGCCCGGAGCCGCGCAGGATCTCGCCGGTGCCGGAGGCCCGGCTCCAGGCGAGGGAGAGGCCGAGATTGACCGCGCCGACGAGGGTGCCGGGGACGAATTCGTGGTCGGCGAGCAGGGCGGCGTCGAGCCCGTAGGCGCGGGCCGGCCGCGCGTCGGTGCCGTCCCGGGTGCCGAGGCTCGGGGTGACGCTGAGCGTCAGCCTGACCGGGGAGGCATCCCGGTCGAGGAGGCGCAGCCGCGTCTCGACGAAGCCGCCGTTGAGGCCGCCGCGGATCGCCGCCGGGAGGCCCGGGCCGGGCGCCACCGCGTAACCCGCGAAGCTGAGCCCGGGCGCCACGCGCAGCTGCGCGCTCACGGGCAGCTTCAGGGCGAGCGTCGGATCGAAGGCCCGGAAGCGGCCGCCGCGGCGGCCGAGCCGGCCGGTCGTCTCCAGTTCGACCTCGCGCTCGCCCGGCACGCCGATGTCGCTGCCCTCGGTGAAACCGAACAGGTGCTCGCTGTCGAGGTGGTCGGCGCGGCCGGGCTCGGCCCGGGCGGGTGCCGCCGCGCCGAGGATCAGGCAGGCGGCGAGGCCGGCCGCTGATCGGCGCCGCCCGGGATCCTTGCGTCTCGACGGCATCAAAGCACTCCCTCACACTTATAGCAGCAGCTATAACCGGGGCCGGGCCTCGCGCCAACCCCGTCGCGACCGGACCCCTGGCCTGCCGCGCCGGGCTTGACTCCAGGATACCGGAAATTCAATCTTGAATCATGGAATCGTCCTCGGACCTCGACGGCCGTCTCGCGGCCCGGCTGCGGGCCCTGCGCGCGGAGCGGGGCTTGACGCTCGACGCCCTGGCCGAGCGGTCCGGGGTGAGCCGGTCGATGATCTCGCTCGTCGAGCGGGCGGAGAGCAGCCCGACCGCCACGGTGCTGGAGCGGCTGGCGGCGGGGCTCGGCGTGCCGCTCGCGGCCCTGTTCGCCGCCGCGGCGCGGGAGGATGCCTCGCCGCTCTGCCGCCGGGCCGAGCAGAGCTGCTGGCGCGATCCCGGCACGGGCTACCGGCGCCGCAACCTCTCGCCGCCGAGCTTCGCCTCGCCGCTCCAACTCGTCGAGGTGGAGATCCCGCCCGGCGCCACCGTCGCCTACGACAGCCTGCGGGTGCCGCCCTTGGAGCAGCAGGTCGTCGTGCTCGACGGCGCGCTCACCGTGACCCTGGGCGAGAGCGTGCATCACCTGGGGGCCGGCGATTGCCTGGCGATGCGCGTCGACCGGCCGGTCGCCTTCCACAACCCCGCCGACCAACCCGCCCGCACCCTGGTGGCCATCGCCGCCGGGAGCCTGCCCCGCTGAGGTGCCGCCGTGACCGACCCGACCCTGCGCGCCCTGTCCGGGGAGGAGGCCCGGGGCATGGCCGAGCCCCTCGCCGAGATCCTGATCGACTGCGTCGAGGCGGGCGCCTCGGTGAGCTTCATGGCGCCGCTCCGCCCCGCGACGGCCCTGGCCTATTGGCGGGGCGTCGCCGAGAGCGTCGGGCGCGGCGAGCGCCGCCTGATCGTGGCCGAGGCGGAGGGACGGCCGATCGGCACCGTGCAGGTCGTGCTCGCCCAGCCCGAGAACCAGCCCCACCGGGCCGACGTCTCCAAGGTGCTGGTGCTCACCCGCGCCCGCGGCCGCGGAGTCGGGGCGGCCCTGATGCGGGCGGCCGATGCGGCGGCCCGCGCGGCGGGCAAGACGCTCCTCGTCCTCGACACGGCGAGCCCCGAGGCGGAGCGGCTGTACCGACGGGAGGGCTGGCAGCGGGTCGGCGCGATCCCCGGCTACGCGCTGCTGCCGGACGGGCGGCCCTGCGACACGGTCTTCTACTACAAAGTCTTGCCTTAGGTGTCTGGTCGCCGGACCTCCGGCCCGAACGGCCTGCGCCTCGCCGGGCGGCGCCTCGCGAATGCCATCATGGCCTGCGAGGGCCGGCACCTCATGCGATCCGGAAACCCCGTCGATGTCGACCGCTTCCCCGTCCCCCGGCCCCGTCGTCACGGTCGGCCCCGTGCGCTTCGGGAATCACCTCCCGCTCAGCCTGATCGCGGGGCCCTGCGCCCTCGAGAGCCGCGGCCACGCCCTCGAAGTCGCGGCGGCGCTCAAGGAGATCGTGGCGCCGCTCGGCCTCGGCCTCGTCTTCAAGAGCTCCTTCGACAAGGCCAACCGCACCTCGGCGGGCTCGGCGCGCGGCCTCGGCCTCGACGAGGCGCTGCCGATCTTCGCCGAGATCCGCGAGCGGCTCGGCCTGCCGGTCCTCACCGACGTGCACGAGGCCGGGCAATGCGCGCCCGCGGCGGAGGCCGTCGACGTGCTGCAGATCCCGGCTTTCCTCTGCCGCCAGACCGACCTGCTCCTCGCGGCCGCCGCGACGGGCCGGGCCGTCAACGTGAAGAAGGGCCAGTTCCTCGCCCCCTGGGACATGGCCCACGTCGCCGCCAAGATCACGGGCGCGGGCAATTCCAAGGTGATCGTCACCGAGCGCGGCGCCTCCTTCGGCTACAACACCCTCGTCTCCGACATGCGGGCGCTGCCGATCATGGCGCAGGTCACGGGCGGCGCGCCGGTGGTGTTCGACGCGACCCATTCGGTGCAGCAGCCGGGCGGCCAGGGCGCGACCTCGGGCGGGCAGCGGGAATTCGTGCCGGTGCTCGCCCGGGCGGCGGTGGCGGTGGGCGTGGCGGGCGTGTTCATCGAGACCCATCCGGATCCCGACCGCGCCCCCTCGGACGGGCCCAACATGGTGCCGCTGCGGGCGATGCCGGACCTGCTCGCCCGCCTCGTCGCCTTCGACCGGCTCGCCAAGGGGCTCTGAGCCAGGGCCCTCCGCGCCTCACAGATACCCGGTCCCGGCCTCGGCGGCGAAGCGGTCCGGCGTGCCCTCCCAGACGATGCGGGCGTGTTCCAGCACGTAGACCCGGTCCGCGTGGGGCAGCGCGAAGGTCACGTTCTGCTCGCCGAGCAGCACGGTGATCGGCGTCGTCTGGCGCAGGCGCTCCAGGGCCTTCGAGAGCTGCTCCAGGATCACCGGCGCGAGGCCGAGGGTCGGCTCGTCGAGGATCAGGAGCTTGGGCCGCATCATGAGGGCGCGGGCGATGGTGAGCATCTGCTGCTCGCCGCCCGAGAGGGTGCGGGCCATCTGACCGCTGCGGCTGCGCAGGATCGGGAACAGCTCAAGCAGCCAGTCGAGCTGGCGCGCGCTCTCGGCCTTGGGCAGGTGCTGGCCGCCGAGGTCGAGGTTCTCGCGCACGCTCATCTCGCCGAACAATTCGCGGGTCTCCGGCACCTGCACGATGCCCTCGCGGGCGATCGAGGCGGGCGTGCGCCGGGCCAGGGCCTCGCCGCCGAAACGGATCTGCCCGGAATAGGGCACGAGGCCCGAGATCGCGTTGAACAGCGTCGTCTTGCCGGCGCCGTTGAGGCCGACGATCGAGACGAACTCGCCCTCGTGGACGTGCAGGCTCACGCCCTGGAGCGCCTGGGCCTTGCCGTAGAGCACGCCGACCTCCTCGACCGCGAGCAGCGGCGCGCCCGAGAAGGAGGATTCCGGGCGGGCGGCGGTCTCGATGCTGCCGCCGAGATAGACGCGCCGCACGGTCTCGTTGCGCATCACCTCGGCGGCCGAGCCCTCGGCGACGCGCTCGCCGAGATACATGGCGTAGACCCGGTCGACGAGGGCCGCGACGCTCTTCACGTTGTGGTCGACGAGGAGCACCGCCTTGCCCTCGTCGCGGAAGCCGCGGATCAGCGCGGAGAAATCCGCCACCTCGCCCTGGGTGAGGCCCGCGAAGGGCTCGTCCACCAGCACCACCTTGGGGTCGCGGGCGATCGCCTTGGCGAGTTCCATCCGGCGCAGATCCGCGAAGGGCAGGGTGGCGGGCCGCCGGTCGAGGACGGCGCCGAGGCCGACCCGCTCGGCGATGGCGCGGGCGCGATCCTCCACGTGCGGGTCGGCGAAGAGCCGCAGCAGGTTGTCGGGCAGCAGGGCGAGCTTGATGTTTTCCAGCACCGTCTGCCGGTGGAGCGGCCGGGAATGCTGGAAGACGAGGCCGACCCCGGCCCGGGCGACCCGGTGGGAGGGCCAGCCGGCGATCTCGGTGCCGTCGAGGACCACGCTGCCCGCATTGGGCCGCTCCAGGCCCATGATCAGCTTCATCACGGTGGACTTGCCGGAGCCGTTCGGCCCGATCAGGCCCAGGATCTCGCCCGGTCGGATGGCGAAGCTCACCGACTTCACGGCGACGAGACCGCCGTAGCGCTTCTGCAGCCCCTCGACGGCGAGGAGCGGCGCCGCCGTGGCGGTGGCGGGGGGCACGGGCCGGTGCAGGGCGGCTGCGGTCATGGACGCACCTCGTGACGCGGACGGGTCCTCACGCGCGCTGCCCCTGGCGGGTGAGGATCCCGAGGAGGCCGGCGGGGACGAACAGGATCACCGCGAGGGCCGCGGCGGAGACGACGAAGGTCGAGAGGGCGCCGAGCGGGCGCAGCAATTCGCCCGCCGTGATCAGGAAGAGCGCGCCGAGCACGCCGCCCAGGATGGTGCGCCGGCCGCCGAGCACCGCCCCGATGATGACCTGCACGCCCACCGAGACGTCGACGAGCGTGCCGACCGACGCCGTGCCCATGTAGAAGACGAACAGCGCCCCCGCGAGGCCGGAGAAGAAGGCGCTGACGCAGAAGGCGGCCAGCTTGTGCTTGGCGACGTTGAAGCCGAGCGCGCCGGCCTCGACCGGGTCCTGCCCGCTCGCCTGCAGGATCAGCCCGACCGGCGAGGTCGCGATGGCGAGGAGCACGAGGCCGCTCACCGTCATGAAGCCCAGGGCGAGCCAGTAATTGGTGGCCGCGTCGACGCTGATCACGTCCGGCACGGTCAGGCCGATCTCGCCCCCGGTGGTGTCGGCGAAGACCACGATGAGGTTCTGCAGGATCAGGACGGCCGTGACGGTGGTGAGGCCGAAATAGGGGCCGCGCACCCGCAGGGCCGGCAGGGCGAGGACGAGGCCGCCGATCACCGCCGCCACCGCCCCGGCGACGAGGCAGAGCGGGATCGAGACCCCGTCGCCGTTGAGGATGCCGGCCGTGTAGGCGCCGAGCCCGATCAGGAAGGTCGGCCCGAAATTCACCTCGCCGGCGAAGCCGAACAGGAGGTCCCAGGCCATCGAGAACACGCCGAAGTAATAGGCGACGGTGAGGAGCCCGAGGATGTAGCCCGAGACCCAGAGGGGCAGCACCGCCGCCAGGGCGAGGCCGATCAGGCTGAGCCAGAGGAGCGGGCTGCGGAGGAGCTTGGCGGTCATGCGGCGTTCCTCGTGCTCAGCGGCGCCCGAGCAGGCCCTGGGGCCGCACGTACATCACCGCCACCAGCAGGAGCAGGGCCGGGATGGTCCGGTAGGCCGGCGAGATCAGGTAGGCCGTGATGGTCTCCAGGTAGCCGACCACGTAGGCGGCGATGAGCGAGCCCGACACGCTGCCGAGGCCGCCGAGCACCACGATCGAGAAGGCGCTCGCGGTGAGCGGGCCGACGCTGTAGGACGAGACGCCGAGGAACTGGCCGAGCAGCACGCCCGCGATGCCCGCGAGCACGCCGTAGATCGCCCAGATCGCCACGTAGATCTTCGACAACTCGAAGCCCAGCAGCGTGACGCCGCGCGGGTTCATCGAGGCGGCGAGCACGACCTTGCCGGTGCGGGTGCGGTTCACCAGCACCCACAGGAGGGCGATGGTGCCCCAGCAGACCAATGCGGTGAAGATCTGGTTCCAGGGCGTGCGCACGCCCGCGATGGTGACGACGCCCTCGACGATCGGCATCACCGTCTTGGCGTTGCTGGTGAACAGGTAGGCAATGAATTCCTGGATCATGATGCCCCAGAGGAGCGTGCCGGTGAGGATGAAGATCTCCTTCTCCTCGGCGGGGATCGCCTTCGAGCGGTCGATCGGCTTCACCACAACGCCGTAGGTGGCGAGCGTCAGCAGGGTGCAGACGGCGACGCCGGTGGCCGCGCCCGCGTAGGCGCCGAGCCCGTACTCGCTCGACGCCGCCCAGGCCACGACCGCGGCCGTGACCATCAGGGCGCCGTGCGAGAGGTTGAGGACGCCCGAGACGCCGAAGATCAGGGTGAAGCCGGTGGCGCCCAGCGCGTAGAGGGCCGAGATGGCGAAGCCGTCGATGAGGATCTGAAGGGCGGTCATGAGGATCCGGAACGGGGGGGTCGCGAAGGGACGCGGTCCCTTCGCCGGGGGCCTCGGGGGCGGCGCCCCCGGGGCGGACCGGAGGTCTTCAGTTGGCGGGCGTGCCGGCCTTCACGAAGCTCGGGAACTTCAGGCTCCCGTTCGCGACGGTCTGCGGCCAGACGGCCAGCTGCTTGCCGTCCTGCCACTGCATCATCATGCCGGAGACGAGGCCCGGCCCGTACTTGATCGAGTGGGTGAAGGGATCGTCCTTGCCGTAGAACTGGATGCGCCCGAGCGTGCCCTCCCAGTCGGTCTTCTCCAGCGCGTCCACGAGCTTGTCGGGATCGGTCGAGCCGGCCCGCTTCACGGCGTCGGCGATGTAGTAGACCTCGTCGTAGGCGGTGTAGCCCGCGTAGCCCGGATAGCTGCCGTACTTGGCCTTGAAGGCCTCCGCGAAGGGGGCGGTCTTGGGCGTGACGTTGGTCCCGGGCGCCGCGAACATCTCGAACAGCACGCCCTCGGTCGCGCCGTTGGTCTCCTTCCAGAAGGTGGAGTTGGTGGCCTGCGAGGCGATGCCGATCATCGGGATCGGCACCTGCTGGCTCGCCCATTGCACGGTCGGCTGCACGCCGACGTGGGAGATGCCGGTGACGATCACGTCCGGCTTGGCGCCCTCGATGCGGCTGAAGATCGGGCTGAAATCGGTCGTGCTCGGCGAGAACCGGATGTGGTCCAGCACCTGCAGGCCGATCTGGGGCAGGCACTCCTTGTAGCCCTCGTCGAGGGGCTTCGTCCAGGCGGCGTCCTCGCTCATGATGACGGCCGTCTTCATCTTGCGGCCCTCGACCAGGATCGCCTTGGTGGCGTCGCAGACCGCCTGCGACTGGGCCTTGGAGGTGAGGTAGCCGTGGAAGGAGTACTTGTTGCGGGCGTAATCCTTGTGGACGTTGAGCGGGATCTCGTTCGAGGCGGCGCCCGGGGTGATGAAGGGCAGCTTGAGGCGGGCCGACCAGGGCTGGAGGGCGAGCACGACCTCGCTGATGTAGCTGGCGATGACCGCGTGGACCTTGTCCTCGCTGGCGGCGCGCTGGAAGGCCCGGACCGAATCGGCCGCGGAGCTCTTGTTGTCGTAGGTGAAGAGCTCGATCTTGCGCCCGTCGACGCCGCCCTTGGCGTTGATCTCGTCGGCGGCGAGCTGGGCGGCCTGCGGGATCGCGGCGCCGGCGATGGCCTGGGCCTCGGCGATCACCGCGATGCGCAGCGGATCCGCCGCCCGCGCGTCGCGGACCGGCAGGCCGAGCAGGACGGTCGAGGCCAGGAGGGTCGTGGCCAGCAGGGCACGGGCGTGCCGCCGCGGCGCGGCCGGCGCGGGAACGGACATGGGCTTTCCTCTCCGTTGCCGCTTCTCGTCTGCGCGATGCGGCTTAGGCCGAAGTGTAGCGTGGGATTCCCGGACAACAAGCGCCCGCGGGCCGGTTTGGTCGACCAGAATGGCAGCGCTGCCGCGGCCATGCACGGGCTGCATGGCCGCGTCCGGCTAAGCCTGCGGTCGGACCGGCATCGCCGCGAGGGCGATCGCCGCGAGAACGAGCCCGATGCCCGAGGCCTGGATCAGGGAGAGCGTCTCGCCGAGGAGGATCCGGGAGAGGAGCGCCGCGACGACCGGCTGGATCAGCAGCACGAGGGAACTCAGGGCCACCGGCAAGTGCCGGAGCGCGACGGTGACGAGCCCCTGCCCGACGACTTGGCCGAACAGCACCAGGACCGCGAGGAGCAGCCAGACCCGGACGGCGTTCGGGACCGGCATGCCCTGGCGCCAGAACAGCGGGAGCAGCAGGAGCGTGCTCCCGACGCTGACGGCCGCCATGACGCGGATCGGCGTCGCGCCCCTCGCCCGCAGCGCCTTCACGACGGTCAGGTAGCCGCCGTAGAGCGCGCCTGCGAGGAGGGCCGCCGCGCTGCCCGCGAGACCGCCCGCCGGATTCGTCCCGTCGAGGCCGATCAGCAGCGCCGTGCCGGCCAGCGCCGCCGGCAGGGCCTGCCAGAACCGGGCGGTCGGCGCATCGGCGAGTCCGATGAGTCCGAACAGGCCCACGAAGAACGGGGCGCAATTGGTGAAGAGCGTCGCGACCGCGACGTTGGTGGCGCCGATGGCGTAGTGCATCACCGCGAGGTCGGCCGCGAACAGGAAGGCCGCGAGCCCGGTCAGCGCGGCGAGGGGACGCCCGGCGGCGCGCGGCGCCGGGGGCCTGCCCGCGCAAGCCGCGAGGCTCCAGGCCAGGAACAGGGGTGCGGCGAGGGCGACGCGGTAGAAGGCCGAGATTTCGGGGGGCAGGCCGGTGGCCTTCACGACCACCGGCGCCGTGCCGAGGCAGATGCCGCCGGCGACCAGGACGGCGAAGGCCGCCGCCCTCGGAGCGAGGCTGACGCAAGGTTGCCCTTCCCGATGGACATCCGTGTTGACGAGGATGCGGTCCGCACCGCACAGGTCGGTACCGGAATCCCGAAGAGAACCGGCGTCGCCGCTCATTTCCGTCTCCGTCAGCTTGCTTGCGGGCCAAAACAGCCCCTAGGATTTCGACGCCGCGATGGTGCCTGCCGGCGGCCAGGTCGGGAAATGACTTCGGATCATCGAGAGGATGAGACATCGTCATGGGTCTCGTGAACGTCGACATCGACCTGTTGCGGACCCTCCTCGCCGTCGCTGACGCGAAGAACTTCACGCTCGCGGGAGAGCGGCTGCTGCGGACGCAGTCGGCCGTCAGCCTCCAGGTGAAGCGCCTGGAGCAGGTCGTCGGCCAGCGGCTGGTGGAGCGCGGCAGCGGGCGGGAGATCCGGCTCACCGAGGCCGGAGAGATGGTGCGCCGCTACGCGATCGAGATCCTCAAGCTCAACGACGCACTCGTCCGCGAGGTCGCGCATCGGCCCGAGACGAATGTCCTGCGCGTCGGCACACCCGATGACTATGCTCAGCTCATCCTGCCCGAGATCATCGGGACGCTCTCACGGGAGAACCGACACGTGGAATTCCACGTGGTCTCCGACCTGTCGGTCAACCTCTCCCGCATGGTCGATTCGGGCGATCTGGACCTCGCCCTTGTCACGTGGGCGTCCGGTATTCAGGGGATCCGGTTGGCCGAGGAGCCTCTGGCCTGGGTCGCGGCACCGCATTCGGCCGCCGCGTCGCTGGACACGCTGCCGCTGGCGCTGTTCCCGCAGGGGTGCCGCGTGCGGGACATGGCGGTCGAGGCGCTCGACCGGATCGGGCGGCGCTGGCGCGTGGCCTTCAGCGCGAACCAGTTCACGCCGCTGCGGACCGCGATCACCCATGGCGAGGCGATCGGTGTCCTGCCCCTTCGCGCCGTGCCGAAGGACCTGGTGCAGGTCGGTCCGGAGCATGGGCTGCTCGAACTCCCTTGCGCGCCGCTCATCATCAAGATCGGTCGCGCTGCCGACGACAGCGCTCACCAGCTTGCCGGCGCCATCGCGCACGCCTTCCAGCCGCGCCCGCTTGCCTCCGCGGCCACGGGCATCGCGTGCTGATTGCTTCGCCATGCGGATGTCGGCGTCGTTCACGCGCCGCGCGGGCTCACGCGCCGCGCGGCCGTGGCGTCGCTGTCCGGACGTGATCGTCCGGACAGCGGATCATTCGGCAGGCGCACCCGCCTTCACGAAGGCGGGAAAGGTCAGCTTGCCGTTGGCCACCGTTGCGGGCCACACGGCGGTCTGCCGGCCGTCGAGCCATTGCATCATCATGCCGGAGATCAGGCCCGGCCCGTACTTCACCGAGTGGGTGAAGTCGTCGTCCTTGCCGTAGAACTGGACGCGGCCCATCGTGCCTTCCCAGTCGGTCTTCTCCAGCGCGTCCACGAGCTTGTCGGGATCGGTCGAGCCGGCCCGCTTCACGGCGTCGGCGATGTAGTAGACCTCGTCGTAGGTCGTGTAGCCGGCATAGCTCGGGTAATTGCCGTACCGGGCCTTGAAGGCGTCGGCGAAGGGGGCGGTCTTGGGCGTGACGGTGGTCCCGGGCGCCGCGAACATCTGGAACAGCACGCCCTCGGCGGCGCCGTTGGTCTCCTTCCAGAAGGTGGCGTTGGTGGCCTGCGAGGAGATGCCGAGCATGGGGATCGGCACCTGCTGGCTCTTCCACTGCACGGTCGGCTGCACGCCGACATGGGAGATGCCGGTGATGATCACGTCCGGCTTGGCGCCCTCGATGCGGCTGAAGATCGGGCTGAAATCGGTCGTGCTCGGCGAGAACCGGATGTGGTCGAGCACCTTGAGCCCGGCGACCGGCAGGCATTCCTCGTATCCGGCGTCGAGGGGCTTCGTCCAGGCGGCGTCCTCGCTCATGATGACGGCCGTCTTCATCTTGCGGCCCTCGACCAGGATCGCCTTGGCGGCGTCGCAGACCGATTGCGAGAGCGCCTTCGAGGTGAGGTAGCCGTGGAAGGAGTACTTGTTGCGGGCGTAATCCTTGTGGACGTTGAGGGGAATGTCGTTCGAGGCGGCGCCCGGGGTGATGAAGGGCATCTTCAGCCGGGCCGACCAGGGCTGGAGGGCGAGCACGACCTCGCTGATGTAGCTGGCGATGACCGCGTGGACCTTGTCCTCGCTGGCGGCGCGCTGGAAGGCCCGGACCGCGTCGGCGGCCGAGCTCTTGTCGTCGTAGGTGACGAGTTCGATCTTGCGCCCGTCGACGCCGCCCTTGGCGTTGATCTCGTCGGCGGCGAGCTGGGCGGCCTGCGGGATCGAGGCGCCGGCGAGCGCCTGGGCCTCCGCGATGATGCCGATGCGGATGGGATCGGCGGCGTCGGCCGGCGCGGCCAGGGCCGCGCCAAGGAGCGTGGTGGCCAGCAGCGTGGAGGCCAGGAGCCCGCCGCTGCGGCGGCGCGAGACGTGCGACGACATGAGGGTTTCCTCTCCGGTGCCGCTCGTCGTTCGGGCGCGGCGGCTCTCCCGGAGAGTAGCGCGGGCGGCAAGCGCCACAAGCCGGCCGTCGAGGCCGTCCCCGGATCAGCGCACGAAGCGATCGACGAAGTCGGCGCCGAGTCCGACCTCGCCGTAATGCCGGCGGCACATCTCGATCTTGGTGAAGACGTCCTCGTAGCCGGTCTGCTTGCCCCAGGGATCGACGTAGATCATCACGCCGGTGATGTGGAAGAGCGTGATCATCTCGGGGCAATCCTCGGGCACCACGAGGGTGTGGGTCTCGCCCGGGGGCTCGAACACGTAGGAGCCGGTCTCGGCCACCCAATCGTGTTCCAGGTAGTGCCAGCGGCCGCGGAGCACGTGGCCGTGGACCGGGGCGGGGTGGCGGTGGCGGCTGAGGATGCCGGCCCGGCGCACCCGCAGCAGGTTGACCCAGTAGCCCTGCGAGGCGTTCAGGCAAAGGGGCCGGAACCAGACGTTCTCGGCCTGCGGCACCCAGATCCGCTCGTCCTCGGGGATCGCCCGCGGCACCACGATCTCCTCCCCCGCCTCGGGCGGGAAGGGGAGCTGGTAAGGCATGCGGCGCGGGTCGGTCTCGGGCGTCGATGCGTCGGCCACGGCGGCCTCCCTCAGTAGATCAGGTAGCCGCCGTCGACCGGCAGGATCACGCCGGTGACGAAGGCGGCGGCCGGCGAGGCGAGGAAGATCGCGGCCCCGGCCACGTCCTCCGGGGTGCCCCAGCGGCCGAGCGGGGTGCGGGCGCGGATCGCCTCCTCGCGGGCGGGATCCTCCTGCAGGGCGCGGGTGAGCGGCGTCCTGATCCAGCCCGGCGCCACGGCGTTGACCCGGATGCCGTCCTTGGCCCAGCCGCCGGCGAGGCTCTTGGTGAGCTGGGCGACGCCGCCCTTGCTGGCGCTGTAGGCGGGCGCGAGGCCGGCCCCGAAGAAGCTCGTCATCGAGGCGATGTTGACGACGCAGCCGCGGCTGCGGGCGAGGTGGGGGTGCAGGGCGGTGCAGAGCCGCATCGTCCCGGTGAGGTTCACGGCGACGACCTGCTCGAAGGTGGCGAGGTCGTACTCGGCCTCGCGCCGGATGATGCCGGCGGCGTTGACCAGGATGTCGAGCCCCTCCAGCCGCGCGGCCAGGGCCTCGACGCTGCCCGCATCGGTGACGTCGAGCCGCAGCGACGGTCGGCCCGCCGCGTCCGGATCCGTCCCGCCGGCGATGTCCGCGACGGTGACGGCGGCCCCCGCCTCGGCGAGGCCCGCCGCGATGCCCGCGCCGATGCCGCTCAGGCCGCCCGTGACCAGGGCCGTGCGGCCCGCGAGGTCGAACCTCATGTCTCCTCCCGATCGTCGCGTCGTTGCCGGATGTATGCCACGCCCCGCCGGGGCGCAGACCTGCAAACACTGCAACGGGAGGATGCGCCGTCAGCCGGCGAGCAGGGCGTCGAGGGCGAGGTCGTAGGAGAGCGGGCCGAATCCCGCGATCACGCCGCGCGCGACGGGGGCGATGTAGGAGTGGTGCCGGAAGCTCTCGCGGGCGTGCACGTTCGAGAGGTGGACCTCGATCACCTGCGCCTTGGCGCCCGCGATCGCGTCGCGCAGGGCAACCGAGGTGTGGGTGTAGGCACCGGCATTGAGGATCACCCCGGCCCCCGCGGCGCCCGCCTCCTGCACCCAGGTGACGAGGTCGCCCTCGTGGTTCGACTGGCGGAAGGTGAGCGCCACCCTGTCGGCGGCCCGCGCGCGCAGGCGCGCCTCGATGTCGGCGAGGGTCAGCGCCCCGTAGATCCCCGGCTCGCGGGTGCCGAGCAGGTTCAGGTTGGGGCCGTTGAGGACGTGGATCGAGCGCATGACGGGGTCGTGCCTTACCGGGTGGGGAGGGCCGGATGTGGGGCCAGGCGGGTCTGGGCCGCAAGCCGGATCGGGGCATTCGCGGCGCCGTAGCCGCGATAGCCGCGCCGCTCGACGATCTCGAAGGCGAAGCCGCCGCCGAGGAGGCCGCGGGTGTAGACCTGGAAGAACTCGGCCCCGCCCTCGCGGTCGTACAGGATGTTCCCGTCGCGCAGCCGCGCCAGGGTCTCGGGCGGCAGGTCGGTGCGGGCCTCCAGGTCGTCGTAGTAGTTCTCCGGAATCGGCAGGAGCGCGACCCCGGCGGCGCGCAGGGACGCGACGGTGGCGACGATGTCGTCGGTGGCGAGCGCCACGTGCTGCACCCCGCCGCCGAGCGCCTCCGACAGGAAGCGCGAGGAGAGGGTGCGGCTGCTCTGCGAGGCGTTGAGGACGAGGCGCAGGGCCGCGCCCGGGGCCTCGACGGCCTGGCTCTCGACCACGCCGCCCGGATCGACCACGTCCTGCACGGGCAGCTTCGCGAGGTCGAACAGCCCGGTGTAGAACAGGAGCCAGGTCAGCATCTCCTCGTGGCGCATGCTCTGGGCGAGGTGATCGACGGCGACGAGCCCGGCGCCGCGGACCGGCTCCGGAGCGAGGGGCTCGAAATCCACGTCCCAGAGGCGGTCGAGGCCGCTGCGGCGATCGACGAGGTAGAGCAGGCTGCCGCCGACGCCGCGGACGGCCGGGATGTCGAGTTCGCCCGGCGCCACCGCCTGCCGGAACGGCTCGTCGAGGAGGGCGCGCGCCCGCTCCAGAGCCGCGCCCGCGTCGTCGACCCGCAGCGCGACCGCGCAGACCGAGGCGCCGTGCGTGACCTGGAAGGAATGGGCGAAGCCCTCCTTCTCGGTATTGACCACGAGGTTGATCGCGCCCTGGCTCCAGCGGGTCACGGCCTTGGAGCGGTGGCGGGCGGTCCGGGCGAAGCCGAGGCCGGACAGGACCGATTCGAAGGCCCGCGCCTCCTCGTCCATGGCGAACTCGATGAACTCGATCCCCTCGCAGGCGGCCCGCGGCGGCAGGGCGGGCAGGAGAGGGGCCGGCCCCCGCCCGGCGGGATCCTCCGGCGCGCCCGCCCGGCGGCGCAGGTCGTCGAGCATGACGAGGAGCGAGCGGCGCCCGTCGAGGGCGACGCCGCGGGCCGAGCCCGCCCGGAAGCGGTCGCTGAAGATCTCCAGCGACAGGATCCCGTCGAAGCCCGTCGCCCCGAGCGCGTCCACGAAGGCCGGGATCGGCAGGTCGCCCTGGCCCGGGAAGCAGCGGTAGTGGCGGCTCCAGGAGAGGTGATCCATGGCGAGGCGGGGCGCGTCGGCCATCTGCACCAGGACGATCTTCTCCCGCGGGATGGAGCGGATCGCCCCGAGATCGGTGCCCCGGGCGAGCACGTGGAAGCTGTCGAGGACGAAGCCCACGGCCGGATGATCGGCCCGGCGCACGATCTCCCAGGCGTCGCGGTAATCGCTGACGTGCCGGCCCCAGGCCAGGGCCTCGTAGCCGACCCGCATGCCGCGCCGGGCCGCGCGCTCGCCGAGTTCGCGAAAATCCTCCGCCGCCCGGTCGAGCCCGCCCAGGCTGTCGGGCGAGACGTTGGAGCACACCATCAGGAGGTCGCAGCCGAGCTCCTGCATCGTGTCGAACTTGCGCTCGGCCCGGGCGAAGGCCTTGGCGCGCTGCGGCGCCGGCATCCCCTCGAAGTCGCGGAAGGGCTGGTAGACGGCGACGGCGAGGCCGAGATCCTCCGCCCGGCGGCGCAGGTCCCGGGGCGTGCCGCTGAAGGAGAGGAGGTCGTTCTCGAAGATCTCGACCTCCGAGAAGCCGGCCGCGGCGATGGCCTCCAGCTTCTCGCCGAGGGTGCCGCTCAGGCAAACGGTCGCGATCGCGAGCTTCATGCGGGGTCTCCCGTTGGCAGGTGGGGCTTCCGGAGCCCGGCACCGGGCGGGCGCGGAGCCTTGCCCCGCGCCCGCCCGTCGGATCAGGCGCCCGCGAGGCGGCCGCCCGAGAGTTCCTGCGCCCGCAGGCGCTCGTAATCCTGCTTGCCGAGGGGCTGCGCGCCCGGCTCGCCGAGGTCCTTCATCGGAATGCGGTAGGTCTCGCGGGCGCTGTAGGCCGCCGCCGCCGCGATCACCGTGATGCCGAAGGCGAGCGCCCCGATGGTGAGCGGGATGTTGGCCGCGCCGGGCGGCGCCACCGCGGTGAACAGGGCCGGCAGCATCGCGGTGATCGCCGTGCCGACGTTCTGGGAGATCGCCATCGCCGAGACGCGGGTCCGGGTCGGGAAGAGCTCCGGGTAGAAGCTCGGATAGACCGCGTTGTAGCCCTGGTAGACGACGCCCCACATCAGCAGGGACATCAGGATCGCGAGCGGCACGTTGTGGATGCTGATGGCGTAGAGATAGCCGAAGGACAGCAGGCCCGAGGCGAGGGCGCCCACGATGATCGGCGGGCGCCGCCCGATCCGGTCCGAGAGGTTGCCGACGAAGGGGATCACCGCCACCGCCACGATGTTGCCGAGGACCGGGATCCAGAGATAGATGTCCTTCTCGAAGCCGATCCCGTAGGCCGGCTGGACCGCGTAGGCCGCGCCGAAGATCGTCGCCACGACTGGGATCACGTTCATCAGCGCCATGCAGACGACCCGTGCCATGTCGGCCGAGCTGGAGCGGAAGGCCTCGATCACCGGCGAGTGCGGGATCTCGCCCCGCGCGCCCTCCTTGGCGAAGGCGGGGGTCTCCTCGACCTCGCGGCGGATGACGAAGCCCGCCACGATCACGACGACGCTGAGCAGGAACGGGATCCGCCAGCCCCAGGCATTGAACGCCTCCGCCGGCATGAAGTGGGCCAGCGGCAGGAACACGGCCGCGGCCAGGATCTGCCCCGCCTGCACGCCCTGGAGCGTGAAGCTCGCGAAGAAGCCGCGGCGGCCGAAGGGCGCGTGTTCGAGGATCATCGAGCTCGCCCCCGAGATCTCCCCGGCCACCGCGAAGCCCTGGATGAGCCGCAGGATCACCAGCAGCACCGGCGCCAGGATCCCGACCTGCTCGTAGGTCGGCAGCAGGCCGACCGCGATGGTGGAGAGGCCCATCAGGAACATGCACAGGATCAGCACGTTCTTGCGCCCGTGGGTGTCGCCCCAGTGGCCGAGCACGAAGGCGCCGATCGGCCGGCTGACGTAGCCGACGCCGTAGGTGGCGAGCGAGGCCACGATCGCCACCGTCGGGTTGCCGGCGGGAAAGAAGATCTGCGGGAAGATCAGCGACGCCGCCGTCGCGTAGATGAAGAAATCGTAGTATTCGAGCGCGGATCCGATCCAGCCGCTCGCCGCGGCCTTCTTGGATTGCTGGCGGGTATGCGACGCCCGGTCGAGCGTGGTGGCCATCTCGGTTTCCTCCAGGTGTAGTGGTGCGGGTTTGGTTATTGTTGGTGGGCGAAGGCGGACGCCGCGTCGGAGCGGCGGCCTTCACCGAAAGAGCGCCGGTCCCGCCCGCGGCGGGACTTCACCACGGCGCGACTTGGCCGCGGCTCAGGCGGCGCGGGCCGCGATGATCGCGTCGAAGGCCCGCTCCATCGCGGCCTGCGGCGCCTCGCGGCCGGTGAACAGCCGGAACGCGTCGAGGGCCTGGTGGATCGCGAGGGCGCGGCCGGTCATGGTCGGGGCGCCGAGCGCGCGGGCCGCGGCGAGGAGCGGCGTCCAGAGCGGCGAGTAGACCGCGTCGGCCACCCACAGGTCCGGCCGCAGCAGGTGGAGGGGCACCGGCGCGTCGCGATTCGGCAGCATGCCGATCGGCGTCCCGTTGACGAGGCCGCGCGCGCCCGCCAGCGCCTCCTCGGCGCCCGCGCAGACCCGGATCTCGGCCCGCCCGTCCAGGGAGGCCGCGAGCGCCCGGGCCTTGGCCGGATCGGTGTCGACGAGGCGGATCTCCGTGCCGGGGACGTCGCTCAGCGCCACCGCGATCGCCTTGCCGACGCCCCCCGCCCCGATCAGCGCCACCGGGCCGGCCGGGGCCGGACCGAAGGTCTGGACGAGGGCGCGGCCGAACCCGCTCGCGTCGGTGTTGTGGCCGATCAGGCGCCCGCCCTCGACCACCACGGTGTTGACCGCGCCCACCGCGCGGGCCCCCGGCGAGAGGTCGTCGAGCAGGGGAAGCACCGCCTCCTTGTACGGGAAGGTGACGTTGACGCCCGCAAAGCCGAGGTGGCGCACGCCGTCGAGCAGGCTGCGCAGCAGCCCCGCATCCGCCCCGGCGATCTCGATGAGCTGGTAATGCGCCCGCATCCCGAGCGCCTCGGCGGCCGCCTCGTGCATGGCCGGCGAGGCCGAATGCTTGATCGGCGCGCCGATCAGGCCGAGGAGGGCACGGTTCTGCTGTGATTTTGCCATGACCTGCTATGCCTCTTCAGGTCTGAATTTGCCCGGCCGGACCGGGCCTCCCTGTGGCGAGACATACTGCAGACGAGCCGGCTATCCAAAATACCAAGTTGGGCGACGATCGTAACATCATGTTACGGTCCGCCGGGCCCGGCGGCCCCTTCCGCCTCGCGCGTCATCTCCTGGCGCAGGAGGCTCACGAAGTTCGAGGCGAACAGGCTCGGGCTGCTGCCGGCCTTGGTGGCGGTCCAGGTCTGGAAGGTCGGGGCCTCGGCGATGCGCAGGACCCGGATGCCCGGGAAGGCGCCCTCCGCGATGGTGAACTGGTCGATCACCGCGATGCCGAGGCCGGCCCGGACCAGGGCGCAGACCGTGGTGCCGAAGCGCGCCCGGATGGTGATCTCGTAGGCGAGGCGCCGCTCCCGGAAGATGTCGGCCATGACGCGCCCGTAGGGGTCGTTGGGGTCGATCCCGATCAGCGGGTAGCGGACGATCTCCCGCGCCTCGATCGCGTCGCGCCCGGCGAGGGGATGGGATTCGGGCACGATGCAGAGCAGGCTGCCGCGGGCGAGGGGCTCGAAGGCGAGGCCCGGATGGTCGAGCCGGTAGCTCATCGCCACCACCTCCCCCTTGCCGAGCAGCAGGTAGTCGATCGCCTCCTCGAGCTTGAGGATGTTGATGTCGATGAGCAGCTGCGGGTGCTTGGCGCGCAGGCGCTCCACCGCGCGGGGCACCATGACATGGCAGATGGACGGCACCGAGCCGATCAGCAGCTCCTGGCCGCTGCCGCTCTGCGTGCGGGCCACGACGTAGCGGAGATCCTCGACCCTGTCGTAGACGGCGTTGATCTGGTCGAAGACGGCGCGCGCCTGCTGCGAGGGGACGAGGCGGCCGCCCTGGCGGTCGAACAGCCGCATGCCGAGCGCGGCCTCGGTGTACTTCATCAGGCGGCTGATGCCGGGCGCCGAGACGTTGAGGAGCCGGGCCGCCCCGGCGATCGTCCCGGAGACCATGATGGCCCGGGCGACCTCGATCTGTCGCAGCGTCAGCATCCCGTCCTCCCCGGGGGCCCGCGCGGCGCGGGTCCCGCCATCCTGCCGCGGGCGGCCGGGTCAGGCGAGGCGGCCGAGGCCGAAGAGGGAGATGTCGAAGCCCGTGCGCCCGGTCGTGGCGAGGTCGGCCAGGATCTCGCCGACCACGCTGCAGAACTTGTAGCCGTGGCCCGAGCAGGGCGAGGCGACCACGACCTCGGGACAGTCGGGCAGGGTGTCGATGACGAAGTGCTCGTCGGGCGTGTTCGTGAAGAGGCAGGAGCGCAGGGCCATGGTGGGCCCGTCCGCGTGCGGGAAGTAGCGCCGCACCGCCTCCCGCAGCACCGCCTCGTCCCGGGGATGGACCTCGCGGTCGATCGCGTCGGCGGGGCCGGTCTCGCGCAGGTGGTGGTAGAGGCCGATCTTGAAGCCCGGCAGGCCCCAGACCGGGAAGCCGTAGAAGTGGCCCTCGTCGAAGAGGGCGTTGAAGACCGGGAAGCGGCCGAGCGCGAAGGCGTCCGGCATGGCGGGCTGGAACCAGCCGAGCACCTGCCGCTCGGGCACCGCGCGGCCGGCGAGGGCCGGCACGAGGTCCTGCATCCAGGCGCCCGCCGTCAGGACGAGGCGCCCGGCCTCGTAGGTGCCGCGCGCCGTGCGGACGCGCACGCCGCCCGCGACGGGTTCCCAGGACAGGGCCGGCTCCCGGGCGCGGATCTCGGCGCCCTCGGCCTGCGCCAGGGCGACGTGGGCGACGATGGCGCGCTCCGAGGCGACGAAGCCGCCCTCCGGCTGCAGCAGGGCGAGGTGGCCGGCCGGCAGCGCGTAGCCCGGGAAGCGGGCGTTGAGGTCGCGGGCGGAAAGGAGCTCGTGGGGCAGGTCGTGGATCCGGCAGGCCTCCACGGCGCCGGCGACGATCCGGCTGTCCTCCGGCCCGGCATCCACCGAGCCGGTGACGAAGAGCAGCCGCTCGCCGAAGCGCGATTCGGCCTCGCGCCAATTGGCGTAGGCGCGCCGCAGCAGCGGCACGTAGGCCGGGTCCTCGAAATAGGCGAGGCGGATGATGCGGTTGGCGCCGTGGGAGGAGCCCATGGCGTGGGGGATGTCGAAGCGCTCGAGGCCGAGCACGCGCTGGCCGCGCCGGGCGAGCTGCCAGCAGGCGGCCGATCCCATGCCGCCGATCCCGAGCACGATCACGTCGTAGGTCTGTGACACGGATACCGTCCTCATGCTCCCGCATTCCGGGCCGGGCCCCGCGGTGCCGCGCGGCTGTCCCGGCATCCCCGCCGCGGCGGGGAGGGCCGCGCCGGCGCCCGCGGGTGCCGGCCGGGAGGGGTGCCCCTCCCGGCTCACGCGGCGGTCCCGCTCCTTACTCCGACGGCGCGTCGGCCTGGGCCTTGGGCGGGAACAGGTCCGTGCCGCCCTCGGCCCCGTCCTGCGGCGCCCCCTCGTAGCGGGTGCGGCGGCGGCGGCGCGGGCGGGCGGGGGCGTCGCCGGCTTCCGAGGCGGGCGCCTGCGGTGCCTCGTCGCCCGGCGCCGCCGCGACCGGGGCGGGCGCCGGGGCCGGGCGGACCGGGTTGGTCAGGAAGGCCGGAAGCCCGGTCTCCTCGGCCGCCGGCGGATCCTGACGCGGATCCTGGCGCATCTCCTCGCGCCGCGGGCGCTCGGGCCGCTCGCGGCGTCCGCCCTCCGGCCGGGGCGCGTCGCCCTGCCGGGGCCCGTCGCGGTAACCGTCCTGGCGCGGCTCGCCGCGGAATTCCTGGCGCGGCTCGCCCTGCCTGTCGGGCCGGTCCTGCCGGTCCTGGCGCTCCGGCCGGTCCTGGCGCTCCGGCCGGTCCTGGCGCTCGGGCCGGTCCTGGCGCTCCGGCCGGTCCTGGCGCTCGTAGCGTTCCGGACGGTCCTGGCGCTGCGGCCGCTCGCGGTTCTGGAAGCGGTCGCGGCGATCCGGCTGCCGGTCGAAGCGCCCGGCGCGGTCGTCGCGGGCCTCGTAGGGCTGCGGCTGCTGGCCGGGATCGACGTACTCGTC
Source organism: Methylobacterium sp. WSM2598 (assembly GCF_000379105.1). Lineage (GTDB taxonomy): Bacteria > Pseudomonadota > Alphaproteobacteria > Rhizobiales > Beijerinckiaceae > Methylobacterium. The sequence continues at coordinate 225,350 of NZ_KB900609.1, forward strand.
GGCGTGGCCGTAGCCGTTCTGGGCGTAGCCGTTCGGCCCGCGCATCTCGGGACCGGCCGGGTAGCCGTTCGCCTGGGGCGAGTCGTCGTCGCCCTCGTCGTCCTCGTCGAAGGGCTGGCGGAAGCCGCCGAATTGCTGCCGGTACTGCTCGTTCGCGGCGGCGATGATGCGGTGGTAATGCTCGCCGTGCTGGAAGTAGTTCTCCGCCATCACCGGATCGCCGTTGGCCTGCGCGTCGCGCGCGAGCTGGGCGTACTTCTCGGCGATGTGCTGGGCCGTGCCGCGGATCTTGACGTCGGGACCGTTGGATTCGTAGGCCCGGGTGAGCGGATTCGGGCCTTTGTTGCGGTTGCGGCCACGCATACGCCGGTTCTGGTTTGGTCTCATCGGTCTCGACTGACCCTCGTTCGACGACAACTCAAGGGGACTCGACTGAGCGATCGGTCCGTCTGCGGTGATCCGGCCAGGCCAGGAGCCCGTCCGCGATCCCGCGACGATGTCCGTCGTTCACTGCACATCCGCGGGCTCACGCAGGTTTGGGTCGCCCAGCGATTGTCAGATACGGACCACCGAACCGGACCGCTTCGTGCCCCTTGGTCTGTCCGGTGGGGAAGATCGTCCAAGGTCCGCGCCTGGAGAAGAGGTCTCACCTTTGCCAGGCTGGCTTACCGGACCATTCGCGATCTGCGCGAGGACGTTAGCGGGTTCGGCCGCGGGAGCCAAGCGAAATCAGAGGCAACGGCATCAGGAACCAGAGGAATCCGGTTCGCGTGCCAGCAATGCGGCCCGCGGATGGCCTGCGAGGTCGCGCCGGACGACCACGACCCGCAATCCCGCAGCCTCCGCCAAGTGACGCAGCGCCTCCTCCTGATCGTAGCCGATCTCCACGACCAGATGTCCCCCCGGGGCCAGGAAGTCCGCCGCCTGCGCGAGAATGACGCGGTAGCAGTCAAGTCCATCGGCGCCGCCGTCGAGGGCGAGGCGGGGATCGTGGTCGCGCACCTCGGGGGCGAGGCCCGGGATGAGGTTCGCGGCGATGTAGGGCGGATTCGCGACCGCGACGTCGAATCGGCCGGCCAGGGCGGCGGCCCAGTCGCCCCGCAGCCAGGCCGCGCGGGCCCCGACGCCGTTCCGGGCGGCATTGGCCCGCGCGGTGCGGAGGGCTTCGAGGGAGAGGTCGATTCCGACGCCCTCCGCGCGCGGCCACTCGCTGAGGAGCGCCACGAGGAGGCAGCCCGAGCCGGTGCCGAGGTCGAGGAGGCGCAGGGCCGCGTCTCGGGGATGGCCGAGGTCCAGGGCCGCCTCGACCAGGGTCTCGGTGTCCGGCCGCGGCACCAGGGTGTCCGGGGAGAGGCGGAAGGGCAGGCCCCAGAATTCCCAGGCGCCGAGGATCCGGGCCACCGGCTCGCCCGAGGCCCGCCGCCGCAGGGCCGCCGACAGGCTGCGCGCCTGCGCCTCGTCGAGGGGCCCATCCGCGCCCAGGAGGAGGTCGACCCGGCTCACGCCCAGGGTCTCGGTCAGGATCAGGCGCGCGTCGAGGGCGGCGGTCGCGATCCCGCACCCGGCGAGGTAGGCGCTCGCCCGACCGAGCGCGGCGGAGAGGCCGAGGCCGCCCGGCACCGGCTCGCTCACCCGAGCCCCTCCGCGGCGAGGAGCGCGGCCTGGTGCTCGGTCACCAGGGCGTCGACGAGTTCGTCGAGGGCGGTCCCGGCCAGCACCTCCTCCAGCTTGTAGAGGGTCAGGTTGATGCGGTGATCCGTGACCCGCCCCTGCGGGAAATTGTAGGTGCGGATGCGCTCGGAGCGGTCGCCGCTGCCGACCTGGGCCCGGCGGTCGGCGGCGCGGGCCGCGTCCTTCTGGCTCCGCTCCTGCTCGTAGAGCCGCGCGCGCAGCACCGCCATCGCGCGGGCGCGGTTCTTGTGCTGGGAGCGCTCCTCCTGGACGAAGACCACGATGCCGCTCGGGATGTGGGTGATGCGGATGGCCGATTCGGTCTTGTTGACGTGCTGGCCGCCCGCGCCCTGGGCCCGCATCGTGTCGATCTTGAGGTCGGCCTCGTTGACGTGGATGTCCACCTCCTCGGCCTCGGGCAGCACCGCCACGGTGGCCGCGGAGGTGTGGATGCGCCCCTGCGTCTCGGTCTCGGGCACGCGCTGCACCCGGTGGGCGCCGCTCTCGAATTTCAGCCGCGCGAACACGCCCCGGCCCTTCACCTCGGCGACCACCTCGCGGTAGCCGCCCATCGTGCCCGGGCTCTCGGACACGACCTCGATCTTCCAGCCCTTGAGGTCGGCGTAGCGGGCGTACATGCGCAGCAGGTCGCCCGCGAACAGCGCGGCCTCGTCGCCGCCGGTGCCGGCCCGGATCTCCAGGATCGCGCTCTTCTCGTCGGCGGCGTCCTTGGGCAGCAGCATGATCTGCAGCGCCTTGGCGGCGGCGTCGCGGGCCGCCTCGACCTCCGGCTTCTCCTCGGCGGCGAGCGCCCGCATCTCGGGGTCGCCCTCCTGCAGCATGGCCTCGACGCCGCGCAGCTCGGCCTCGGCCGCGCGGTAGGCGCGGATCGCCGCCACGACGTCGTCGAGGTCCGAGAGTTCGCGCGAGAGCTGGACGAAGCTCTCGGAATCGGTCTCGCCGGCGCTCAGCGTCGCCGTGACGATGTCGTGCCGCGCCAGGATGGCGTCCAGTCTGTCGGAAGGTATCGCAATCATCGCCGGGGATATGGGCTCGATCCGGGCCGGATTCAGCCGGCAGCGGCCGCTTGCGCCGAAGCGCGGACCGCAGGCGTATAGCAGGTCTGCGCCGGCTGACGAGGCGGCGCAGGGGGGAGGAGCCTTGCACTTTCCGCGGAGCGCCGGGCCTCAGACCGGGATGCCATGCGCCTCCGCGTAGGCGGCGAGGGCCGGCCGCAGGGAGGTGCCGTTGCCGGTGCGGGCGATCTCCGCCCGCAGGAAGGCGCCGACCTCGGCCGCGTTGACGTTCAGCACCATCGCCTTCACGGGCCCGATCGAGGCCGGCGACATCGAGAGCGCCCGGTAGCCGAGGCCGATCAGCGCCAGCGCCTCCAGGGGGCGGCCGCCGATCTCGCCGCAGACCGTGACCGGGGTCCCGGCCGCGTCCGCCCGCTCGGCGATGAGCCCGAAGGCGCGCAGGGCCGCCGCGCAGAGCGGGTCGAAGCGGTTGGCGACCTGCCGGTTCTCGCGGTCCACCGCGAACAGGAACTGCATCAGGTCGTTCGAGCCCACCGAGAGGAAGTCGGCGGCGGCCGCGATCTCGTCCATCTGGAACAGGAGCGAGGGCACCTCGACCATGACGCCGAGCCGGCACTCGGAGGGGAGCGCGTGGCCGTGGCGGGAGAGGTGGGCCTTCTCGCGCTCGACGATCGCCTTGGCGCGCACGAACTCGTCCACGGTCGCGACCATCGGGAACATGATCTTGAGGGGCCGCCCGCCCGCCGCCTTGAGCAGGGCGCGCAGCTGCATGCGCAGCAGGCCGGGCCGGTCGAGGCCGATGCGGATCGCCCGCCAGCCCAGCGCCGGGTTCTCCTCCTCGGGCCCCTTCATGTAGGGCAGGATCTTGTCGCCGCCGATGTCGAGGGTGCGGATGGTGACCGGCAGGTCGCCCGCCGCGGCGTAGACCGCCTCGTAGAGGCTCTGCTGCTCGGCCGCCGAGGGCATGCGCTCGGCCACCATGAATTGCAGCTCGGTGCGGAACAGCCCGACGCCCTGCGCCCCGGTCTCCTGCAGATGCGACATGTCGACCAGGAGGCCGGCATTGAGCTGCAGGGCGACCTCGACGCCGTCGCGGGTCACCGAGGGCAGGTCGCGCAGGGCGCGGTACTGCTCCTGGCGGCGGGCGCGCAGCCGCGCCTTCTCCCCGTAGGCCGCCTCCACCTCCGGGCCGGGGCGGATCTGCACCTCGCCCGCGCCGCCATCGACGATGATCGCGTCGCCCGCCTCGACGAGCGCGGTGGCGTTGGCGACCTCGCCCACCGCCGGGATGCCGAGCGCGCGCGCCACGATGGCGATGTGGCTGGTCGGCCCGCCCTCCTCCAGGACCACGCCGCGCAGCCGCGCCCGGTCGTAGTCGAGCAGGGCGGCCGGGCCCATGGAGCGGGCGACCAGGATCGCGTTCTCGGGCAGCGAGCCCTGGGCGGTGCCCTGGCTGCCGACGAGCTGGCGCAGCAGCCGGTTGGCGAGGTCGTCGAGGTCGTGCAGGCGCTCGCGCAGGTAGGGGTCGCTCTGGCGCAGCATGCGGGCGCGGTTGTCGGACTGGACCCGCTCCACCGCCGCCTCGGCGGTGAGGCCCGAGAGCACCGCCTCGCGCATGCGCCGCAGCCAGCCCTGGTCGTGGGCGAACATCCGGACCGTCTCCAGCACCTCGCGGTGCTCGCCCGCCCCGGCCACGTCCCCGCGCTCGACGAGGTCGTCGATGGCCGAGCGCACCTCGGCGATCGCCGCGTCGAGGCGGGCGACCTCGCGCTCGACGTTCTCGGCGATCAGGTTCTTCACCACGATGCGCGGCTCGTGCAGGACCACGTGGCCGAGCCCGACGCCGTCCGCCAGCGCGACGCCGGACTGGCTCAGCGCCCGGCGCGAGGCGCTGACCGTGCCGGGCGAGAGGGCCTGCAGCTCCCCGGAGGCGAGCATCTCGGCGAGCACCATCGCGGTGGTCTGGAGGGCCTCGATCTCCTCCTCGGAATAGACCCGGTAGGTCCGGTTCTGGACCACCAGCACGCCCATCGTGTTGCCGGCGCGCAGGAGCGGCACGCCCAGGAAGGCGTGGTAGATCTCCTCGCCGGTCTCGGGCCGGTACGAGAAGGCCGGGTGCGACTGGGCGTCCGAGAGCGAGAGCGGCTCGGCCGTGGCGGCGATCAGGCCGACCAGGCCCTCGCCGGCCCGCATCTTGGTGAGGTGGACCGCCTCGCGGTTGAGGCCCTCGGTGGCGAAGAGCTCCAGCATGCCGTCGTCGCGCAGCACGTAGACCGAGCAGACCTCGGCCACCATGTTGGCGGCGATGATCACGACGATGCGGTCGAGGCGCGCCTGGGCGCTGACCGGCTCCGCCATGGCTTCACGGAGGCGGCGCAGAAGCAGGCGCGGGCCTCCAGGCGCAGCGGGCATCGTCTCGACTTCCACCCCTTGAGCGGGCCTGGCCCGGTGCAGTGCAACCGGAAGACGCCGGCGCGAGCGGTGCGGCCGGACCGGCCCTGTCACGGCCGTATAGCGAGTCCCGCGCCCGCCGGGCAAGCGCCGCGTCCCCGCGGCGGCCCGGTTCGGGCGAAAGTCGCAGGGGTCAGGCGCGATCGAGGCCGTAGAGCGCGTGCAGGGTGCGCACCGCCAGCTCCGTGTAGGCGGCGTCGATCAGCACCGAGAACTTGATCTCCGAGGTGGTGATCGCCCGGATGTTGATGCCCTTGTCGGCCAGCGCCCGGAAGGCCTTGGCGGCGACGCCGGCGTGGCTGCGCATGCCGACGCCGATCGCCGAGATCTTCACCACGTCGGTGGCGCCCTCGATGCGCTCGAACTCGATCGTTCCGGCCTGCGCGTCGAGGATCGCCCGCGCCCGCTCGTAATCGCCCGCCGGCACCGTGAAGGTCATGTCGGTGGTCGCGCCGTCGCCCGACACGACCTGGATGATCATGTCGACGTTGATGTTGGCGTCGGCGAGCGGGCCGAAGATGGCGGCCGCGATGCCGGGCTTGTCCTTCACCCGGCGGAGCGTGATCTGGGCCTCGTCCTTCGAGAAGGCGATGCCCGTGATGATCTGCTGTTCCACGATGTCGTCCTCGTCGCAGATGAGGGTGCCGGGGCGGGCGTCGTCGGGGTCGTCGAAGGAGGAGCGGACGGTGGTCGGTACCCGGTGCACCATGGCCAGCTCGACCGAGCGCACCTGCAGCACCTTGGCCCCCAGGGAGGCCATCTCCAGCATCTCCTCGAAGGCGACGCGCTCGAGCCGCCGCGCCTTCGGCACGACCCGCGGATCGGTGGTGTAGACCCCGTCCACATCCGTGTAGATGTCGCAGCGCTCGGCCCCGATCGCCGCCGCCACCGCGACCGCGCTGGTGTCCGAGCCGCCGCGGCCGAGGGTGGTCAGGCGACCGCTCTCCGGATGGATGCCCTGGAAGCCGGCGATCACCGCGACCTCGCCATGCCGGAAGCCGGCATCGAGCCGGGCGCCGTCGATCCGGGCGATCCGGGCCGAGCCGTGCTGGTCGGAGGTCTCGATCGGGATCTGCCAGCCCTGCCACGAGCGGGCCGGGATGCCCATCTGGGCGAGCACGATGGCGAGGAGGCCCGAGGTGACCTGCTCGCCCGAGGCCACGACGGCGTCGTACTCGGACTGGGGGTAGAGCGGCGAGGCGTCCTTGCACCAGGCCACGAGCTCGTTGGTCTTGCCGGCCATCGCCGAGACCACGACCGCCACCTCGTAGCCCGCCCGCACCTCGCGGGCGACGTGGCGTGCGACGTTGCGGATGCGGTCGACCGTGGCGACGGACGTGCCGCCGAACTTCATCACCAGGCGGGGCATGGGACCCAAGGACGGTTGCCGGGGCGGGCGGCGCGGGGCCGCCGCGGAATTCCGGGGCCGGTAAACGCGGGGGCAGACCCTGTCAATGCGGCGGGCCGCGAAAGCGGCAGGGCGGCGGACCGCGAAGGCGGCCGGGTCACGCCCCCGTCACCGGGCCGGCTTAGATGCGGCATGCCCCCGCGGGAGAGACACGCGATGCCGCTTCGACCCCTTCGATCCGCCCTGCGGCGCCTCTGCGGCGCCGGCCTCCTGGTTCCGCTCGGCCTCGGCCTGGCCTCGGCCGCCGAGCTCCCGACCCTCGACAGCCGCCCGCCCCTGGTGATCGGCCATCGCGGCCTGCCGGGCCTGGTGCCGGAGGAGACCGCCCCCTCCTACGAACTCGCCGCCCATCTGGGAGTGGACGCCTTCGAGGAGGATCTGCACCTCACCAAGGATTGCGTGCTCGTCGTGCGGCACAATCCCTGGCTCGGCGACAACACCGACATCGCCGAGGTCGCCCGCACCAACCCGGAGGTGGCGCGCCGCCGCCGCACCGTGCCCGGCCGCCTCGTCAGGGTGGCGTGGCCGGCGCGGCCGGATTCCGGCCCGGAGACCTACCTCACCGACCTCAACGACCCGGCCGATCCGACCTCGGTGCTGCGCTCCCTCGTGGTCGACGGGGAGGACCATACCGGGGATTGGTCGATCACCGACTTCACCCTGGCGGAACTGAAGGCCTGGATCGGCGGCACGACCTACGATGCCCGCACCGAGCGCCCCAAGACCCTGAACGGCAAGTTCCCGATCCTCAGCTTCCAGGAGATCATCGATCTCGCCAGGGCCGAGAGCGCCCGCACCGGCCGCGCGATCGCGGTCTATCCCGAGACCAAGAACCCGACCTGGAACAACGCCCAGGCCCGGGCCAACGGCTGCCCGGGCGAGCGCCCGCTCGAGGATGCGCTCCTGCGGATCGTGGAGGCGAACGGCCTCAACGCCAAGACGGCGCCGCTCTTCGTGCAGAGCTTCGAGCCCAGCAGCCTGAAGTACTTGGCCGCGCACGGGCTCAAGGCCCGGGTGGTTCAGCTCATCGACGGCGACGGCGTCGACCTGCGCACCGGCGCGGTCACCTACGCGAGCATCACGGAGGGCCGGCCCTACGACTGGACCCTCGCGGGCGACCCGCGCTGGTTCGGCGCCATGCTGAGCCCGGCCGGCCTCGCCGAGATCCGCACCTACGCGGACGGGATCGGCCCCTGGAAGCCGCAGGTGCTGCCGCTGCGGATCGCGCCCTGGCCGGAGCGCAACCCGGACGGCACGCCCTTCAAGGGCGCGACGCCGCAGGCGCGGCTCCTCGCCCCGACCTCCCTGATCGCGGACGCGCACGCGGCCGGCCTGTTCGTCCACGTCTTCACCTTCCGCAACGAGGCCAAGTACCTGGCGGCGGATTTCGGCGGCGACCCGGCGGCGGAGTACCTCGCCTTCTACCGGCTCGGGGTCGACGGGGTGTTCACCGACTTCACCCACACGGCCGTGGCGGCCCGCGCGGCCTTCCTGGGCCGGTCCGGGCACTGAGCCGGGCCGGGGCCGCGCGGCGCCGTTGGTGCGCGGCCCCCGATGCGCTGAGCAGAACGGCATCGGGCCATTCTGCTTGGTCGCTTGTGTCCGCATCATTTTTCGCCGCCGAACCGGTGACCCCTTCGGCGAATGATGCTTAGGTCGAGGCGGATGCCGCCTGGAGCCTGCCGCGCATGAGCGCACCGACCGGACCCTCGATCGACGCCAGGGAAGTCGCCCGCTTCGAGCGCATCGCCGCGACGTGGTGGGACGAGGCGGGGCCGATGCGGGTGCTGCACCGCTTCAACCCGGTGCGCCTCGCCTATATCCGCGACGCGGCGTGCCGGCACCACGGCCGCGACCCGCTCGGCCCCGAGCCCCTGGCGGGCCTCACCCTGGTCGATATCGGCTGCGGCGGCGGTGTGCTGTCGGAGCCGCTGGCGCGGCTCGGCGCCCGCGTCACCGGGCTCGACCCCGCGCCGACCAACATCCGGGTGGCCAAGGCCCATGCCGAGGAGGCCGGCGTGCCGGTCGATTACCGGCCCCAGACCATCGAATCCGTCGTCGCGGCGGGCGAGCGCTTCGACCTCGTCGTGGCGATGGAGGTGGTGGAGCACGTCGCCGACATGGCCTCCTTCGTGCGCACGGCCTGTGCGGCGGTGCGCCCCGGGGGGCTGTTCTTCGCCGCCACCATCAACCGCACGATGCGCTCCTTCGCCCTGGCGATCGTGGGCGCCGAGTACGTGCTCGGCTGGCTGCCGCGCGGCACCCACGATTGGGAGAAGTTCGTCACGCCCGAGGAGCTCGCCCGGGCGGTGGAGAGCGGTGGCCTCGTGGTCGCGGACACGACCGGGGTGGTCTACCATCCCCTGAGCGGACGCTGGTCGGCCGCCCGCGACACCGCGGTGAACTACATGATCACGGCGGAGCGCCCCGCCGCCTGAGGGCGCGCGAGGGGGCCATCGGCGAGGTGCCATGCCCAGGCTTCGCTTCGGCCGGGAACTGCTCTTCCTGATCGTCGCGGTGCTGCTCGCCGCCGGCGGCGTCCTCGCGAGCCTGCTCACCCGGGCGACGGTGCTGACGGTCGCGGTCGCCCCGAGCGGCGGGACCGAGCCGGCCCTGCTGCGCGCCTATGCCGAGGCGCTGGCCGTGAACCGCCGCGGCCTGCAGCTGACCATCCTGCCCTTCGACGGGGTGCGGGAGAGCGCGCTGGCGCTGCAGGAGGGGCGGGCCGACCTCGCGGTGGTGCGGCCCGACATCCTGATGCCGGGCAACGGCCTCACCCTCGCGGTGCTGCGCAGCCAGGCGGTCATGGTGGCGGTGCCCGAGCCCTCCCCGATCAAGGCGCTCCCGGACCTCGCCCGCAAGCGGCTCGGCCTCCTGGCCGACCGGGTCTCGGACCGCGACGTGGTCCGGCGGGTGCTGGAGCATGCCGGCCTCGCCCCGGTCGAGAACCCGGCCCCCGGCATGCCGGCCCCGGGCAGCGTCGGGCTGGTGCCGGTCCAGGAGCAGGACCTCGCCGCCTTCCTGGCCGAGAAGCGCATTGACGCGGTGATCCTCCTCACCACCCCGACGACCGCGGCGGCCCAGCGCATCCTGCGCGTCGTCCAGGCGGCTGGGCGCGCCCGCAAGGCGCGGCTGATCGGGGTCGAGGACGGCGCGGCCCTCACCGAGCGCGATCCGCGCCTGCAGGCCGTCACGGTGCCGGCCGGCCTCTTCCCCGGCACGCCGGGCCTGCCCGCGGAGGACCTCGCGACGGTCGGCACCTCCTACCGGCTGATGGCCCGCGCCAGCCTGCCGCGACCCGCCGCCGCGGAGGTCACCCAGCACCTGTTCGAGCTGCGCGGCCTGCTCGCCCAGACGGTGCCGGCCGCGAACGCCGTCGCGGCGCCCAGCTACGAGACCAACGCGGAGGCGACCAGCGCGCGCCTGCCGATCCACCCGGGCGCCATCGACTATTACGAGCGCGAGCAGCAGAGCCTGATCGAGCGCTACGAGACCTGGATCTACCTCGTCGCGCTGCTCGGCGGCGGGCTCGGTTCGGCCGGGGCGTGGCTGCGCCAGCGACTGATGCGCATGCGCCGCGAGCGGGTCGAGGTCGCGACCCGCCGGCTGCTGCAGATCCGCTCGGAGGCGCGCCGCAGCAGCGACCGGGCCGCCCTCGACGGGATGGCGGCCGAGATCGACGATCTCGCGGGCAACATCGCCCGCTACGCCCTCAGCCGCCCGACGGAGGTCCGCACCATGACGGCGGCCACGATCGCGATCGACGCCGCGCGCTCGACCGTTCGCCGCGCCCGCGACGGGGCCGGGGATCCGCCCCGGCCGGGCCTGCGGGCGGTCGAGTGATCCGCCGTCCGGACGTGATCGTCCGGACGGCGGATCACAAGCCCGCGCGGCGCGTGAGCGACGCCGACATCCGCATTGCCGAAATGGGAGATGGCGAAGCAATCAACCGGATGTCGGATGATGCCCCGCCCGCGGGCAGCCGCGGCACTTTCCGGAAGCTCAGCCGTTGTTCCCGTGAGGGGACGCCCGCCGGGCAGGCGGGACGTGCCCCCGCCGCGACCTCGCTCGGAGCTTCGACATGATCAGGCCTGTCCTCTCCCTCCTCTCGGCCGCCCTGGTCCTCGGCGCGCTCGCGGGCGCCGCAGAGGCCCAGGGCATTCCCGGCGGGATCCGCCGCGGCGCCGCCGAGGGCGACCGCGTCGCCGGCCCGATCGGCGGGATCGTCGGCGGGGCGGTGGGCGGCGCCGTGGGCGGCGTCAACGGCGTGCTCGGCATCGATCCGGGACGCAGGGCCTACCGCACGGGCCTCTCCGGGCGGCGCCACCACCACGCCCGCCCCTATCGCCACCGCCGGTCCTATCGCTGAGCGGGCCGCCCGGAGCCCGCGGGCGGCGTCGCCCCGAGCCTCGGCTTCCCGCGGCGGGATCGGCGGCGCTCAGGCGCCCGGCCGCAGGCTGCGGCGGGCGCGGCGGCGCTGGAGCCAGGTGAAGGCCGAGGCGGCGAGCGCGATCACCGCCAGGGAGACCCCGGTCGTGACCGTGCCGAGGGCGTAGATCTCGGGCGTCGTCACCGTGGTGGTCAGGCCCTGGAGTTCGAGCGGCAGGGTGTTGCGGCCGCCGATCGCCTGGCTGGTGCGCGCCAGCTCGTCCCAGGACAGGGTGAAGCCGAACAGGGCGACGCCGACGAGCGAGGGTAGGATGATCGGAACCACGACGTGGAGGAGGGTGCGCGGCCCGCTCGCGCCGAGATCCCGCGCCGCCTCCTCGTAGGCCGGGTCGAAGCGGTTGAACACCGCGAACATGATCAGGAGCCCGAAGGGCAGGGTCCAGGTCAGGTGCGCGCCGAGCGCCGAGGTGAACAGGCCCATGATCGTGCCGTGCTCCTGCAGCGCGGCCCAGCCGGTCGCGGCGGCGAGCGCCTTGATCGCCTCGTCGGCGAGGCGGAACTCGAGGCCGATCCCCAGCGAGACCACGATCGAGGGCACGATCAGGCTCGCCACCGCCGTGTAGAACAGCGGGCCCTGGCCGCGGAACCCCTTGCGGAAGGCGAGGCCGGCGAAGAAGGCGATGGCCACCGTGAGGCCCATCACCGCGACGCCGAGGGCCAGCGAGCGCCGGAAGGCCGCCCAGATGTCGACGACGCCGAGCCCCGCCCAGAGCCGCGCGAACCAGTGGGTCGAGACCCCGCTCAGCGGGAAGGTGAGGCCGCCCTGCGGGCCCTGGAAGCTCAGGACCAGGATCGTCAGGGTCGGCCCGTAGAGGAACAGCACGAACAGGCCGAAGAACCCGGCCAGCAGGTAGAAGGAGAGGGGGCGCGGACCGTCGCGGACCATGGTCAGAGCTCCCGCCGCAGGTCGATCAGGCGCGTGAGCCCGACGATCATCAGGATGACGGCGCCGAGCAGGACGACCGCGTTGGCCGCCGCGGCCGGGAATTGCAGGTAGGCCATCTGCACCTGGATGACCTTGCCGACCGAGGCGATCTGCTGGCCGCCCATGACCCCGACGGTGACGAAGTCGCCCATCACCAGGGTCAGCACGAAGATCGACCCGATCGCGATGCCGGGCTTCGCCAGCGGGACGATCACGGTCCAGAGGATCTGCCACGCGCCCGCCCCGGCGTCCCGCGCCGCCTCGATGAGCGCGCGGTCGATGCGCATCATCGAGTTGAAGATCGGCACGATCATGAAGACCGTGTCGAGGTGGATGAAGGCGAGCACGACCGCGAAGTCGGAGTAGAGCAGCCCCTCCAGGGGCTTGGCGGTGAGGCCGAGGCCCATCAGGGCGTCGTTGACGAGGCCGTTGCGGCCGAGCAGCGGGATCCAGGCGATCATCCGGATCACGTTCGAGGTCCAGAACGGGATGGTGCAGATCAGGAACAGCACCGTCTGCATGGCGCTGGTGCGGACGTGGAAGGCGACGAAGTAGGCCACCGTGAAGCCGATCGCCAGGGTGAAGGCCCAGGCGAGCAGGCAGAACTTCAGGGTCGAGAGGTAGGTCCGGAAGGTGGTGCAGAGGTCGCCGCCGGAGAAGCAGCCGTCGAACACGTCCGCGTAGTTCTGCAGCGTGAAGGCCGGGATGATCTCGTACTCGTTGTATTCCCAGAAGCTGACGATCAAGGTGAGCGCCAGCGGCACCACGAAGAAGACCAGGAAGACCAGCGCCAGGGGGGCGGCCTGCAGGGTGGCGAGGCGGCGCTGGCGCCGCCCCTCCTCGGCGAGCCCGGGCGCCGCGGCGGCGGGCGCCGCAGCCACCTCGGGCAGGGGGATCGCGCGCTCTGCCGCCGGGTTCATGCGGCGATGAACTCGTTCCACTTGCGGACCATGTAGGTGTGCTCGTCCATGACCGAGTTCCAGCACGCCACCGCGCCCATGCGCTCGGCGAAGGAGCCGCCGTCGCGCAGGGCGCCGGCCTTCTCCAGCACGGTGCCGTCCGGGGCCTTGATGTCCTTCTCGGCCGGCTTGCCCTCCATCCAGTAGGCCCACTCGTAGGGCTCCATCTCGGCCTTGGCGGTCTCCAGCACGGCCGAGTAGTAGCCCTGGCGGTTGAGGTAGGCGCCGGCCCAGCCTGACAGGAACCAGTTGATGAAATCGTAGGCTGCGTCGAGCTTCCGGCCGGTCAGGGTCTTGGGGAGGCCTCCTCCGCCTCCCGGTTGCTTGAGACACCCCAGAAGCGGACGGTCTCCGCGGCAGGGGTGAGAACGATGACGACAGACGTGAAGGCAGGTGCAGAGGCGGCTGGTCCTGGCCGAGGCGGGCGCATGTCCCGGCAGCGCAAGCGTGATGCGGTGCTTCGACTGCTGCGCGGCGAGGACCTGGAGAACGTCTCGCGTGGCCTGGGCGTGACCGCCGCGACCCTGTCGGGCTGGCGCGACGCCTTTCTGGCCGCGGGCGAGGCGAGCCTGGCGACCCGGCCCACCGAGCCCGAAGCCCTGGAGAGCGGGCGGTTGAAGGCCAAGCTCGGCGAGATGCTGTTGGAGCGTGAACTGCTGGAGGCCAAGATCGCCGCCCTGGAGGCGCGCGGCCCCGGCCCTTTGGCCCGCAGGAGGTCGCGGCGATGAGCCGGGCCGTCTCGCCGTCCAGCGGCACAGCTTACGGGCTGGTCCGCGTGTGCCGGATCTGGGGCGTGTCGCGCGCCACCGTTCACCGCCACCTCTCTCCTGCTCGGTCCGAACCGGCGCGGCGTCCTGGCCCGGTCGGGCCGATGCCGGATGCGGCACTGCTGGAGGCGATCCGCGCCACCCTCACCGGCAGCCCCTTCCACGGCGAGGGTCACCGCAAGGTCTGGGCGCGGCTGCGCCACACGGGCGTGCGCACCTCCAAGCGCCGCGTCCTGCGCCTGATGCGCGAGCATGATCTGCTCGCCCCGTCTCGCGTCGGCGCGCCGCGCGGCCCGCGCACCCACGACGGCACCATCATCCCGGACGCGGTGGACACGCTCTGGGGCACCGATCTGACCACCATCTGGACTGGCGAGGGCCAGGCCGCGGTGTTCGTGGCCATCGACCACTGCTCGGCCGAGTGCGTGGGCCTGCATGCAGCGCGGCGGGCCACGCGCTTCGAGGCGCTGGAGCCGATCCGCCAGGGTGTGCGGCAGCGCTTCGGCAGCTTCGCGGCCAAGAGCGCCTCCGGCTTGAGTGTTCGGCACGACCACGGCAGTCAGTACATGTCGGACGACTTCCAGAAAGAACTGGCGTTCCTGGGCATCGCGAGTTCGCCTGCCTTTGTGCGTGCGCCGGAGGGGAACGGCTGCGCCGAGCGCTTCATACGCACACTCAAAGAGAACCTGCTGTGGGTGAAGCGCTTCGACACGGTCGAGGATCTCCGCCGAGCCCTGCTGGCATTTCGTGAGACTTACAACGAGACGTGGCTGATCGAGCGGCACGGCTTCCGCTCACCGGCGGCTATTCGGGCCGCGCAGCTTCCACCTGCGGCTCTCGCCGCATAGGGTTCAAACCGGTGTCTCACAATCCGCGGGCGGTACAGGCCGAAACCGGCGGCCCAGGCCCGGTAGCCCTCCTTCAGCGGCTGGTAGGTGCAGGCCACGCCCTGCGAGCGCACCTTGGTGACGGCGGGGGACCACATCGACTGGATCACCGTCTCGCCGGAGGCCATCAGGTTCACGGATTCGTTGAAATCCTGCCAGAAGGCCCGGAATTGCCCGGCCCGCTTGGCCTCGATCAGCACCTTCATGGTGCGGTCGATCTCGGCCTTGGTCATGTTGCCCTTGTCGGGATAGGTGTATTCGCCCATCGCCTCGACCACCATGGCGGCGTCCATGATCCCGATCGACGGGATGTTGAGGATCGAGGCCTTGCCCTTGAATTCGGGGTTGAGCAGCTCCTTCCAGCTCGAGATCGGCCGCTTGATCAGGTCGGGCCGGATGCCGAGCGTGTCGGCGTTGTAGGTGGTCGGGATCAGGGTGATCCACTCGGTCGGCGCGCCGGCGAACTTCGTCGCGGTCTGGCCTTCGAGGTAGAACACCTTCTTGGGCGCGGTGCCCTGGTCGCCGATCGCCTTGCCGTTCAGCTCGCCCTTGGTGAACACGGTGGTGATCTTGTCGGCGTACTTGATCCGGCGGGCGTCCATGCCGACCAGGTTGCCGGACGGGATCAGCTTCCTGAGGCTGAAATACTCGGAATCGACGATGTCGAAGGAGTTCGGCTGAGTGACGACCCGCTTCGATACCTCGTCGGTGACGACCGGTATGTACTCGATGGTGATGCCGAGATCCTCCTTCACCTTGCGGGCGATGTCGGCGCTCTGGTTCACGGCGGTGCCGAGATAGCGCAGGGTCACGGGCTCGGCCGCGATGATGGAGGGAAAGCCCGTGACGGCGCCGCTGCCCGCGGCGGCGCCGGCGGCCGCGCCCGCGAGGAGGCCGCGCCGGGTCAGGCCCGTCTGCTTCGTCGAGTCGGTCATCCGTGTCTCCCCTGTATGCGACGTGTCAGGCGTCGAGGCGGTGGGCTTCCTCGGCCGACCAGCCGAGCCGGACCTCGTCCCCGGGCGCGAGGGGGAGGCGGGCGAAGGCGCGGTCGCTGAGGATGGCGGTGAGCGGCGTCCCGGCCTCCGTGGCGAGGCTCTCCGCCTCCAGGCCGAGATGGACGGTGCTGCCCTGGTACTCGACCGCGACGACGCGGGCCGGGACGGCGTCCGGGCCGGCCTCCGGGCCGAGCCGCATCCGGTCGGCGCGCACCGCGATGCGCCGGTCGGGCAGGGCGATCACGTTGTGCCCGCCGATGAAGCGGGCGACGAAGGCGGTGGCGGGCCGCTCGAACACGGTGCGCGGGTCGGCGGCCTGCTCGATGCGGCCGCCATTCATCACCACGACGAGGTCGGAGAGCGCCATCGCCTCCTCCTGGCTGTGGGTGACGTGCACGAAGGTGATGCCCAGCTCGGCCTGGATCCGCTTGAGCTCGGCCCGCATCCGCACGCGCAGGAATGGGTCGAGGGCCGAGAGCGGCTCGTCGAGGAGCAGCACCTTGGGGCCGGTGACGAGGGCGCGGGCCAGCGCCACCCGCTGCTGCTGGCCGCCGGAGAGCTGGGCCGGCAGGCGCCCGGCGAGCGCCTCCATCTGGACGAGGCGCAGCATCGCCTCGGCGCGGCGGTGGCGCTCGGCCCTCGGCACCCCGCGCATGCGCAGCCCGAAGGCGACGTTGTCCCGGCAGGTGAGGTGGGGGAAGAGCGCGTAGCTCTGGAACATCATGGCGGTGCCGCGCCGGGCCGGCGGCAGGTCGCCGACCGCCCGCGGCCCGATCACGACGTCGCCGCGCGTCACGGTCTCGTGGCCGGCGATCATGCGCAGCGTCGTGGTCTTGCCGCAGCCGGAGGGGCCGAGCAGGCAGCAATAGGAGCCGGAGCGGATCTTCAGGTCGATGGCGTCCACAGCCAGCGTGGCGCCGTACCGCTTGGTCAGGCCGACGAGTTCGATGTCCATGCGCTCTCCCCCGCGCCGCGCCCGCTTCGCAGGGAGTAGGTTGCAAGGCTCAGGCCAGGGTGGTGCCGGGGTTTCGGCCGATTGCTGCGACGCGGCGATTGCATTGGCCGCGTCGATCCGCTAAAGCCCCACCCGTGTTCGGCGCAACCGCCGCGGCGGGGCTCTCGGGCCTCCCGGACCGGGGCCGAACCGGGGTTTGCCGTTGTAGCTCAGTGGTAGAGCGCGTCATTGGTAATGACGAGGTCGGGAGTTCAATCCTCCCCAGCGGCACCAGACACTTAGCTCAAAAGTCCGCTCTCCTGGATCGAAGCCGGGTAACGCTGCGGGTAACAGCTCGGACCCGTTCTGTAGAAGGCGAATCGGTCCAATTTGCCGCGCCTAAACGAGTGGCCCACCCCACATCCTGTCAGCCTCCGCGCTCGTGAGCGGAACGCCCGCGGCCCAGAGGGGCACCGGAGCCTGCTGCCGCGCCTTGCTGCCGGCGCACCTCTCATCGATGAGGTAGTGCCAACTGGCGGTCGGGTTGCCGCGCGAGATTGATCTCTGGAATTGCGGGTTGTCGGTTCCGCGCAACAGGGCTGCCCTCTCGTGCTTGAGCCACGCCGCGTAGGCGGCCACCAGAATGCCGCCCGTGAGCAGCACTGTGGCGGCGCTGGGCCGGCCTGGCCCACGAGGGTGCCCCTCGGACACGCCGCAGGACCGCAAGGCGTCTGAATAAATCTGCGGCATATCGCATCTGGCTCTCTGATCCGGGATCCGCTTGATCAAAGCGGATCGCGTATCCCAAGCCCGCGCGGCGCCTGAGCGAAGCCGACATCCGCATTGCGAAGCAATCCGTCGGATGTCGTATCCCAAGCCCGCGCGGCGGCTGAGCGAAGCCGACATCCGCATGGCCGAAATGGGAGATGGCGGCGCAATCAACCGGATGTCGTATGAGGCCACGAACGGAGGCGGTGAGCGGCAACCGGCCAGGAGTCCGCGTTCGCCTTGTTCGGCTATGCGCCATCTCCGGACCTTCGGTCAGGGCCGCTTGAGGGGCCGCTCGCCACCCGATAGCAGACTTCTCAACGGCCTGCAGATCGCTCAGCCACCCTTTCGCACAAGCCACGATCAGCCTGGAGGCCACGCCTGAGACGAGGACGGCCGCTGCTCGCCACGAGAGCGCCGTCCCCGAGATATCCGTCCTCAGGGCATGACGGGCGGGTGGTAGGTCAGCGTGAAGGCGAGCGCCCATAACAGGAAGAGCACCACCGGCAAGTGGACGAGCAGCTGCAGGAAGCTGAACCCCACGATGTCGCGCGCCTTGAGGCCAAGGATGCCGAGCAGCGGCAGCATCCAGAACGGATTGATCAGGTTCGGCAGGGCCTCGGCCGCGTTGTAGATCATCACGGCCCAGCCCAGATGCACCTTCAACTCGTTCGCCGCCTGCATGACGTAGGGCGCCTCGAGCAGCCACTTGCCGCCGCCGGAGGGCACAAAGAAGCCGAGCACCGCCGAGTAGACGCCCATCGAGAGCGGGTAACTGCCAGCCGTGTTGAAGCTGACGAAGGCGTGGCTGATCACCTCCGACAGCGTGTCGCCCGACGCGTTCTTGGCACCCGTGAGGATCGCGCTGATCGAGGCATAAAGCGGGAACTGGATCAGGACTCCGGCCGTCGCCGGCACCGATTTCGCGACGGCGACCAGAAACCGCTTCGGGCGCCAGTGCAGCAGCAGGCCCAGGGTCAGAAACAGCAAATTGTAGGTGTTGAGGTTCGAGATCGCGACGATCCACGATTGCCGCGCGAATTCCTGCCAGATCCAGCCGCCGGCAATGATGACGAGCAGGATGTTCAGGAGCGGCCAATGCTCCAGCTTCTCGCCGGGCTGCGCGGGCGGATCGAGCTTTTCCTCCTTGGCCGAGACGTCCACGCCGAGATCCTGCGCGGTGACGGCGCTGACGGCTGCCGGGGCCGACGCGTAGGCGATCGCCACCGAGACCAAGAACAGGACCAGCGCGATCAGCATCGACTGCCACAGAAAGATCGTCTCGCTGAACGGGATCACGCCGGTGATCGGCAGCACGTTCGGCGGCAGGCTCTTCGGATTGGCCTGGAGCTGGGCGGCCGAGGAACTCAGGCCCATCGCCCAGGTCGCACCCAGACCGAGATAGGCCGCGGCCCCGGCAGCCCGGTAGTCCATGTTCAACTCCGTCCGGCGGGCCAGCGCCCGCGCGAGAAGGCCGCCGAAGATGAGGCTGAGGCCCCAGCTGAGGAAGGACGACAGCATGGTGGCGGCGGCCACGAGGCCCACCGCCCCACGCCCGGTGCGCGGGATCCGGGCGAGGCGGTCGATCAAGAACTGAACCGGCGGCGAGGTGGCGACGACGTAGCCGCCGATCGTCACGAAGGCCATCTGCATCGTGAACGGAATGAGGCTCCAGAAGCCGTCCCCGAAGGTCTTGGCGACCGCCGCGGCCGGCGCCCCGTTCGCCAGGGCACCGAGCGCCACGAGGACCACCGCGATCGCCACGAAGATGAAGGCGTCCGGGAACCAGCGCTCGGCCCAGGCGGTGAAGCGAATGCCGAGCCGCGCGAGGGCTCCTGTGGCAGCGGCTCTTCCCTCGATCGATTGGAGACCTGAGGATCGGCTGGTCTGCGCCGATACTGTCTTCATGAGCATTTCTCCCTGGCCGGCCGGTTCGCTCGGCTTTGCCCTAAAAAGGGATAACGCTGGCTGGCGGTTTCCCGACAGCGCGAAAGCGACAGGCGGGGAGCGCGACACCCCGTGCAGCGTGCACCCACGGGACGCGAGGTGCGCGGTCATGGCTCCCGGACGCTGTCGCGGAACGCCTGCGCCTCGGCCCTGCTCTCGAAGATGTGCGGCCGCATGGTGCGGGTGAGGACGTGTCCGAGCTTCACGCGCATGAACGCGCTCGTCGTGGAGCGGGAAACGCGGGTGGAGTAGGTCTGCTCCAGCGCGCGAACCATCTCGGCGTAGGCGTCCGCCACCTCCCGATCAAGCTGGAAGGCATCGTAGTTGACGACCACGGCCATGCGCCGGCCGACTTGCCGGCAGCGCGCCGCCACGGCCTCCTGGATCATCGCGACATCCTCGATCCGACGGACGTGCAGTCCTTCGAAGTTCAGGAACAGGACGTTGCGGTCAGGGTCATCGGCGAGCCGGTCAGCGAGGTTGAGATCGCGCATCCGCTCCCGCAGCCCCATCGCCTGCGCGGCAAAGATGCGCGGGTCCATCGTGCGCGCACCCTTGATCATCGGCCGGAAGTTCATGTGGGCGAGGATCTCCCGCTCGACATCGACCCCCGGCGCAACCTCGATCAGTTCCAGGCCGTCCTGGCGTAGTCGAAAGACGCAGCGCTCGGTGATGTACAGGACCGTCTTGTCCGCCGCGACCCGGCCCGAGAAGGTGATCTGCTCGACGTGCTCGTGGAACTTCCTGGCCCGCCCCTCCTGGACGATCCGGAGCTGACCGCTCTCGATCCTCACACCGAGGCCGCCGACCGTGATGGTGCCGGCAAATACGACCTTGCGGGCGTTCTGGCTGATGTTGATGAAGCCGCCGGCCCCCGCGAGCTTCGGGCCGAAGCGGCTGACATTGACGTTCCCGGCCGCGTCCGCCTCCGCCATCCCGAGCACGGCAATGTCGAGCCCGCCGCCGTCGCAGAGCACCCGATCACGTTGCAATCGGGTGCTGCTCTCGATCTTTGATCTTGCCGCATTTTCTGAGACGAACCGGCATCCACTTCGTCTGAAAATGCTCTAGTGCGAGTCGGTATCCGATGTCGTCATGTCGAGACGTTCCCGCGTCACCGAGCCAGTACACTGAGGGTCGCGTCCGCTATGCTGCTCAGCTTTCCCGGTTTAGTCTCGATGTAGAACCGAGATCGAGGAGGCTCCCATGCGCGCACCAACTCTCGCCACAGCGCTCTTCCTGCTTGCGGGACATGCACTGGCACAGGATAAGGCAGCTATCGATAAGCTGAACGCGGAATTTGAGAGCGCGTTTCGGAGCGGGAATTTCTCCGCAGTAGCGAACATGTACACTGAGGACGCTTACGTGCTCCCATCTGGCAGCCCACTCGTACATGGTCGCGCAGAAGTCCAGAAGTTCTGGACGGAGGCGGGGAAGGTCATCACCGACATCAAACTCACGACGCTAGACGTTCAGCCGCTGGGCGGTGAGGCCGCGCGTGAAGTCGGCCGTTTCGTGCTTAAAATGAAGGATCAGTCGGCGCAGGACGCGTCCGGCAAGTACGTCGTGGTCTGGCGCAAGGTCGGGAACGACTGGAAGCTCTCGACCGATATCTGGAACAGCGACAAGTGAGCACGCCTCGGGCTTCCGTGCGGTCGTGATCTGGCCACGATCGCGCGGCGTCAGCGCGATCCGGCATCGCGTTTTGGATCGAGATTCAACCTTCACTGCCAGAAGCGGCGGCTCCGAATAGGGCCGCCGCATTCCAGTGTGATGCTACGTGCCAATTTTCTCTTGTCGGCCCATCCCAACGCCGCTGAAGTTGCTGCTGCTTGTCCCTGCCGTGGAGGGCTGCCCGGTGCTAGAGGTGGCTCGTTCACCGCCAAGCCCACCCGTGTTCATTGATGAACTCTGCCGGACGCGAAGGTTGTTTTGCACGTGAGTGACGCCTGACACGGACTCGGCTATGTCCTCGGCTCGACGTTTATCGTAACGGTTGTTGACCGTTCCGTTCAGCGTGACCTCGCGGCCTTGAACCGTGACCTCGATTTCGGTCGCATCTACCTGTCGATCATCAGTCAAGCGGTCATTCACGTCATCACAGATGCGCTCGTCTGATCGCTGGTAGTTGCGAGGACCCCGGCCTCCGTGATGCTGGGCACCTTGGTCGCCCTGTGCGGCATCACGCTCCCGACGACGGGCTGCCTCCTCGTCTCCGAACCACGACGAGATCTCGTCCCCGGCTCGATCAAAGAAGCCACGCTCCCCACGGTAGCCGGTCACATCGCGATCATCATATGAGCGGGTGTAATCACGAGAGCCGCCACGTCCGTAGTCGCGTGCGCCGTAATCGCCACGGCCGTAGCCGCCCTGGCTCGGGCGATCGGACCGGCCACGGCCGTAGCCCTGATCCGCGCCGTAGAAGCCGCCGTAGTAGTCGTTGTCCCCGCCAGTGTACCGGGAGCGATCTTGGCCGCGGCCGGACATGTCGCGGCCTTCGTAGTTGCTGCCCATCCCGCGCCCGAACGCGACATCCATCGCACCGGGCTCGCGTTCGCGCCGACGCCAATCGTCATCGTCGCGGCCGTGCCGGCCTTGGCCGTAGTCACGATCATCGCGACCGTAGTAGCGGTCTTCACCGTAACCGCGGTCGCTGCGACTGGAGAAACGGTCCCGATCTCGGTCGCCCATCTCACGTGAGCGGTCGCGCTCGTTGCGCCAGCGATCGTAGTCGCTCATGCGCGTCTCCTCTCGCATTTTTCTCGTCCTCCCCCAAGCGCCGCCATTCACGGCTCAGGGTCAGGGGCTCACATGTGGCCGGGTGCCCCCCGGCCGCTGTCAGCCCAACTCCATCCCGATTCGCGCGTTCCAGCTTGGCACGTGCGGTGGGCGGACTTGGCGCAGCGTTGTCGGCGCTCGCGCCCAACGCTGCCTTACAGCCGTCCTTCCCGCTAATGAGTGACGCGTGGGGGCGCTGGCTGGCTCTCAACCAGCCATGTCACCGGGCACGATGCTGCGGAGCCTGAGAGAAGGCGTTGACGTGCAGCGGACGGCGAGGAGTCCGGGGCATTGTCACGGCATAGGAGCGGTTAACGACGCCAACTTGCGTCCAGCAATGGTCGGGCGAAACCGCCAGAACGCCCGTGGCGATTGGTCGTCAGCCACACTCGCGTGGATCACTGCCACCAGGGTTTCGGGTGAGGCGACGCCAGCTGACCGGGTGAGAAAGAGAGGTGGCTCGGTTTGTCTGAACAGCGACGTGGGCTTGGATAAGTGGATATCCTGCCGGGTTCAGGCGGCCGCGGGATGCGGCCGCCTGTCGAAGTAGGCTTGGTCGGGGGTGCGCCGGTCAAGGCTCGAATGGGGCCTTCGTCCGTTGTAGAAGACGAGGTACCGACCGATCGAAGCGCGCGCCGTGCTGACGGTGTCGTAAGCCCGCAAGTAGATCTCCTCGTACTTGACCGACCGCCACAGCCGTTCGACGAAGACGTTGTCGCGCCACGCGCCTCTGCCGTCCATGCTGATGGCGATCCCCGCCTCCCGCAACACGCGGGTGAAGGCGTGGCTGGTGAACTGCGAGCCCTGGTCCGTATTGAAGATCTCTGGCCTGCCGTGCCGGGCGAGCGCTTCCTCCAAAGCTTCGACGCAGACGTCGGCCTCCATGGTGATCGACAGCCGCCAGGACAGGACCCGGCGGCTGTACCAATCAATCACGGCCGCCAAGTAGACGAACCCACGCGCCATCGGAACGTAGGTGATGTCCATGGCCCAGATTTGATTGGGTCGGTCGATCGTCAACCCGCGCAAGAGATACGGGTAGACCTTGTGCCCCGGCGCAGGCTTCGAGGTGCTCGGCTTGCGGTAGAGTGCGTCGATGCTCAGGCGCTTCATCAGCGTCGCGACATGACAGCGGCCGATCGCGATGCCCTCTTTGTTCAGAAGGTCGCGCAGCATCCGGCTTCCCGCGAAGGGAAGTTCGAGATGCAACTCGTCCATCCGCCGCATCACGCCGAGATCGGCAGCCGGGACTGGGCGCGACAGGTAGTAGACGCTGCCCCGGCTGATCCCGAGCGCCTTGGCCTGTTTGGCGATCGGGAGATCATGCCCGCGATCGATCATCGCTTTGCGCTCAGCAGACCGGCTTTGCCGAGCGCGCCGGACAAAAAATCGTTGGTCAGCGTCAACTCGCCGATCTTGGCGTGCAGCGTCTTCACGTCGATGGCCGGTGTGCTCTCCGACCGGGACGCGGCTCCGAACACCCCGGCAGCCCCTTCGAGAAGCTGGGCCTTCCAAGCCGTGATCTGGTTGGGGTGGACATCGAACTGCTGGGCCAGTTCGGCCAGCGTCTTCTCACCCCGCAGGGCGGCCAGAGCCACCTTGGCCTTGAAGGCCGGGGCGTGGTTCCGGCGCTGTCGCTTGCTCATCGTCGCTCCTGATCCGCGGCCATCCTGGCCGCCGTCAGGCAGAAACTCCACTCAGCCCCGCTGTGCAGATCCTCCGAGCCACCTCTAAAGCTTCATAACCCCCTGGTAAGATGCCCGCCAAAGCAACCATCACTGCGTCGCTCACCACTGAACTGAACACCTTCATCGCGGAAAAGGTCGCGAGCGGGCAGTACCGGACCGCCGGTGAGGTGATTCGCGCCGCTCTCCGCTGCCTCGGTCAGCAGAATGACAGGGACGTGCACGTCGAAGCGGCCTACTCAGTGACGACCAGTGAGCAGGCGAGGCCAGCAGCGGCAACCCCGGCCTTCCTCCAAGGTGGCGATATGATGGGCGCGCTCATGCGTCAGCATCCCTGGGCGGCCACACCGCTTGGAGACGCCGAGGCGTGGCCGCACTCGCTCAAGACGCTCATGGGCGTGATGCTCGGGTTGACCCGATCGGTATTTTGGTCCGGGCCGAGTGCGAGGCTGCTGCATGGCCGTTGCCATGGGTAGCCGGAAGGCCGAATCCGGACGGCCGAAACCCGACCCGCTGCCCGTCGCCGGGGATGGGATCCGGCGCAGGCGCACCTAGTCTAGCACGGTCGAGACGCCAGCCCGCGAGGCCCTGCCGAGGGCCGATCAACTGGCCCTCGACTGGCGACCGGTTCATGGCGCGCTCGAATGCTTCCGGAAACTGTCCGGAGGCGCCATAACGCGTCCCGTACTTGATCTTATGCGAATGGGCCGCCCTCACGCGCGCGAGGGCCGATACACGCGCCTGACGTAGATAAACAAATCATCGTTGAAGATGAGCTTGCCGAGCCGGAACAAGGCGCCAGCCGTGGTCGTTAGGTGGCTGTAGTTATCACGAGTCCCTGTGACCCGACGCCCGGACAGGTCCTAACCCTCCGGCGGGCGTTCGTGCGTCTGGGCCTCAGTGGATCGTGTAGCGCGGAATGACCGGCAGATCGGTGGCGCCGGCGCCAGCGAGCGCCAGCCTCTTCAGCAAGGTGACGCGTTGGACGGCGGCCTCGCGAGAGAGCCCGGTCTGCTCGCGCCCGCGGGCGAGGTGGCCGGCCTACGGGCGCCCTGGTCGACGGGCCAACGGAGCATCGGGGCGGGCACCTGCCGGCCTCTGGCGAGGCGCAGCCAGGAGCGCCACTCCTCCGAGACCAGGCGCACCACGTTCGTGTCGTTCCGCCAGCCGCTGATCGCGCGCTCCTCGATAGTCACCAAGCCGCGGTGGGCGGCCTTGCGCAGGGCGTTCCGGACCAGAGGGTCTCGCACACGCCCGCGAGCCGGCAGTCCCCGCGCCGGAAGGACCTGTCGCGGACGGAGGTCGTGGCGACGGGCCCCGAGGCGGGCCGCGACCCCACTGACGATCGGGCGGGTCCCGCCTACTTGCCCTTCTGGCCCGCGGCGCGGCGGGACTGGCCGAGGCCGATGCTCTTGGCAAGCTCGGAGCGCTGCGCGGCGTAGTTCGCCGCCACCATCGGGTAGTCGGGCGGCAGGCCCCATTTCTGGCGGTACTGGTCGGGGGTGATGCCGCGGCTGGAGAGGTGGCGCTTGAGCGACTTGTAGGGCCTGCCGTCTTCCAGGCTGATGATCGCGTCCGGCGTCACCGTCTTCTTAATCGGGACCGGCGGAATCGGCTTGGCAAGTTCCTGCGCGGGCGGCCTGTGCAGACCAACCAGCGCCGCGTGCACCTGACTAAGGAGTGTAGGCACCTGGGAAGGCGCGACAGAGTTGTGGGCGACGTACGCAGCTACGAGCCCGGATGTCACCTCGATGAGGTCTGCGCTACCTGCCAGCGCATTAGCTTGAACGGCACTCATCTCAGCCCTCCTCTTCAGTCGGCAGCTTATCGTGCGACTAACTCGCAGAAAATTCAAGTTAAGATCAGGCCGATTCGCAAGCACACAAACGCAACCTAATCTGGTCAAAACTTGCAATCTAAGGTTATGTAGATGACTGGCGGGAGCCAGCGATTTCGGATCGGCGTCGACGACCAGGTCTCGGCGCCGCTCGCGAAGCTTCAGGGTGGCACTGACCCGCGTCGCCAAGGACGACAGCGTCAAGTCGTTCAAGAAGGACTGGACCGAGGTCGGTCAGGCCGTCGAGAAGGTCGGCGGCGTTCCGTGCGCCGGGGGCTGGTGGACGGCGAAGCAGCAGCAACACGCGGTCGACGTGCTGGCGAAGGGCGGCGCCTCGGCGCTGGGCGCGAAGGCCCTGGTGGCGCGCTGTTCGGCCGTGGAGGCCCGCGGCGGCCCCACCTCGGCGAACTCGCGCTCGGGGGCGTTCGGGCTCGCGCAGTTCAAGTCCAGGTCGGGCGGCTACTCGCGCCTGCGCGACGGCGAGGTTGTCAACGACCCGCCGCCGGGCCGACCCACGGCGCGCCGGATCGGCGACGACATGGGGCCGGCGCTTCAACGGCGCGGGGGCCTCGGCCGGCGGCAATGGCCACCTGCCCATCACCATGGACGGGTCCCGACCGGGACGCGCGCCCGCGCCGCGATGGACGACCTGTTCAAGGACGTCTCGATCACCCAGCGCAGGCAGGTCGACAGCTCGATCAAGGCGGCGCCCGTCTGGACACTGCACACCCGGATCGGGAGCAGCGGCTGGTCCGCCGCGCGCTTCCGGCGCGGGCTGCCCGAAAATGGGCCTTCGAGTGGTGCTCTGCGAGGCCCGAGCTTGGTCGTCAACCTCGCCCTACCCTGCATTCGCCTGTTCGGGTCCTCACTCGACGGGCGGCCCCGGACGCGTCGCGCTCTCGATGATCGCCTCCCACGATTTGCCCATCGCGCGCAGGGGACTCGATCGAGGGGCCGATCTCGTTCCCGTAGACCCTCAGCGTGCGCTCGTAGATGCGGGTCCGGTGCGGCTCGGGGGTCTGCTCCTTGAACAGGGAGGCCAGTCGCCTGCGCTCCGCGTGCATCGCCCGCGCGATGGCCTCGGCGGAGGCGCCGCGGCGGCGCATCTCAGCCGCGTGCTCGCGCAAGTCGCGCACGGCTTGCTCGTACTGGGACCGCAGGCTCATCGACGGTGTGGCCTCGTGACCGACGCGATCGGACGATCATGCATCGTTCTGCGTCGGCCTCCCACCGAGGCTGTGTGAAAACGTGAGGGTTTTTGATAGTCTCTGCCTGACGGTGGAGGCTGGTATGGCGCGGTTTGTTTGGGGTGCGGATCGCCATCAAGTCACGC
>NZ_KB900609.1:252280-369780 GCF_000379105.1 Methylobacterium sp. WSM2598
GCCCCGTCGCCGGTCGGCTTCAGATCGGAACGGTGGCCGGCTTCGCCTCGGAATGACGGCCGGCTTCAACTTGGAACCCCCGGCCGGCTTCGTCGGAATACGCACCAAGCCCCTCGTCTCTGACAATTTGCGGGCGGTGGTAGAGCCACGTACCCACGGAACCGGCTCTGTGCAGCCGCGCACAGATTTCTGGTTCGCGGGCTTCAGGCTGTCCTCAACACCACGGCGGAGCCCCGCCGGAGAGGCAGCCAACCCGCGAGGGAGATGCCCCATGAACACGTGCCAACAGGACCGCGCTTCAACGTCAAAGCAAATCAGAACGTCAGAGGAGATCGGGCTCTTGACCGATGAAGAACTTGATGGAATTGCGGGCGGGTTCTTCAAGAGGATCTTAGGAATATCATCAAATTCTACGGCAGGACAGAGCGATCCTGTGCAGATGTTTGGCCAAATATTGCAGCAACTGACGAAAGGAACAGACTGAACAAAACAGTTGCAATAGCAGACTTCCCATGGCGTGCCCGAGCGCAACACGAACAGGACACCCGTGAGCTCGGCGCGGCCGCTAAGGCGCCAACCCTGGTTCTGTTAGAAGCTCTCAATCGTGTTGGGGACATCTTCGGCCCGCTCAGCTCCGGTAGCGGCGGGCCTTTTCTATCCTGGATCAATCTGCGGGCCTGAAGCGGCATCCCTAATGTTGTGCCTATCTGGGTTCCCGTTGGCGCCGGCAAGATGCCCGCGGCCATTTGGTGAACTT
Organism: Methylobacterium sp. WSM2598; assembly: GCF_000379105.1. Lineage (GTDB taxonomy): Bacteria > Pseudomonadota > Alphaproteobacteria > Rhizobiales > Beijerinckiaceae > Methylobacterium. Next base: position 253,038 of record NZ_KB900609.1, read on the forward strand.
AAATCGAACTTAATGCAAAATAAAACGTCGCAGTTTTACGCGCAAGTACAGCCGCATTTAAGAGGTGGTCGCGTTTTATGCTACGGGAGAGAAGGACGCTCCCTATGCTGCGCATACGAAATCGTGCAGTGCTGCGCCTGGAAAGGCTACTTGCCAACCGTGAGGCAAATCAGGATGCCTTTTCCGCACGCCAGCGAAGACCTAAGAAGGGTGTCGAATTAAGATCAGTTCTGGTTATGCCGATCGGCATGCTTCATCTGACAGCGAGGCGGCCGATTTGGATAGCGATCGTGCTGATGGCCGCGTTCATACTGTTAACCCAGACTGACTGTGCCATACGGAGGCGGTACGGACTCCTGTTCTACGGGTCGGACGTGAACACCTGCACACAGCAGGAGGCGTTGAACCGGATCAAGAACATCACCGCTTTCTTGGACACTCGGGCGAGCGAGTTGAGCTTGAGGTAGTTCTCGCCTGAATACGAGAAGGGCAGCGTCCGTGTCCCCCTTAAGCGGTGCGGCCGCCCTCATCCGGCCACGGCACGTCCCACCCTACGACGCGATAACTCGCCGGTAGCGGGCCGGACACGCTCATGCCCCAGCTGTATTTCGCGTGCAGCCGGGCGTAGACGCCCAGCATGTCGCGCATCACGCCGACCGGCTTCGCGCCGCAGGCCGAGCAGCGCACCCGCAGGGCGATGTCGAGAAAGGGCAAGTCGGCCGGGAAGCGGTCCGTGCTGATCGTCGCCTCGTGGCCGCAATCGGTCGCGTTGCAGTGCACGAAGGCCGTGCGGTCGCCCTCCTCGGACCGGGGCCAGCCGATCGTGGGCGGTGGTATCTCGCGGCCCTGCTCGTCGCAGGCGCGGCGGGGATTGCGTGCGCGTATCAGCCGGCCCCCCCGGAAGGACCGTGATCGTCGCTACTCGGCCGAGGCGATCACGACGTGCAACCAGCGGCTCACGGGTGCTTCGAAGTTGCCGGCCGCATCCGCCGTCTGAGTTGCACCAGCAATCGGCTGTGCGGCGAGCAGGGCGATGGCGATGACCGCGTACACGGCGGCGAAGGACAGAACGGTCCTGAGATTGGCATCCATCGCACGGCTTCCTTGGGTGGCGAGCGCTGGACTTGGTGTATGCCCAAAAGGCCAAGCTTTCATCACTCATTCGGGTGAGAGCGCCCTCCATGAGGGTCGGGAGCGAGGGCGTGATTGTCTCGCTCAACCGGCCCGCGTCAGTAGGATGGCCGCGCGCACCGCCATCCGTCGCTGCGCCTCAAGGGCGTTCGTCAGGACCAGCCCCCCGGGCGTGGACGTTCGCAAGGATCACCGCCGCGAGGTCCACGGCGACGCCTTCGGCGATCAGGCGCAGTCCCGGCGTGGGATCGTCGAGGTAGCCGGAGACTGCGGCGTTCACACGCTCGTCGGTGACGGCCTTGGACATGAGGGTGATGTACAGCCCTGTATGCTACCGCCCACCGACGGAAACTTGCGTTTTAGTGACCGCAGAAAGCAGCCCTGCTCGCCGCGGTTCCCATGCAGAACATTTCCTCTGACAGGTGCATGATTTCAACATAAGCCTCCCGACCCATTTTCTGCACTGTGGGCCTAAGTACCTCGAACTCGAAATACGCGAAGGCTGCAACGGCAACAAGAGCGGCCCACTGAGGCGCCTCTTTCTTTGGCGACGGCCGTAGATAGTGCACGGACATGGCTCGCCTACAAATTTGTTATAATCAGATTTGCAGCGTGTTCTCCTGGAGTGCGTTGCGCATCAGCCATTTAAAGTAGGGATGCCGAGCCTATCGGGCCAACGACACCTGCTACGCTCATTCTATGGTGTCCCATCTACCCGGGTAGAGCCCATGGAACAGATCGCCGGCCGCCTTGCGGCTGAACAGGGTGAACCGGCGCCGCCGCTGGTGCTCGGGCCGGTCGTGCAGCATGTGCCAGCGCTGGCAGGAGGCGGCGAGGTTGCCGGGCGCGCCGTCGCCAGGACCACGCGGGTGAACCGGACGGTGTGGAGCAGGTCCTCCGGGAGCATGCGGCTGCGCAGGATCCGGCCGCGCCCGTCGCGCCGCATCTCGGTCGCGGCGTCGAACCAGCGCCCGCCCTGAAGGCGACCCGTTGCAGGTGGGGCCGCCCGCAGCCCTCGCAGCGCCCGCCGGCGGACAGGAAGCGGATCACGTCGGAGAGCTGGGGCCAGTCGATCGGGTCGAAGCCGCGGTGCTCGGGTCGGATCGGCACGGGTGAGATCGGCGCCCTGATCGGCGCAGGCTACGGCGGAGTTCGTGATCCCGCTAGGCCGCCTTCCCGAACTCCCAGACGGTCACGCCGCGGCAGCGCCCGGGCTTGGCCTTCCGCGAGGTCCAGAGGTGTGTCGTCAAGTACGCCTCCGCCAGCTCGAACACCGGGTAGGAGCAGGGCATCATCACGCCGCAGCAGTCGCCCCGGACGATGCCGGCCTGCGGGTGCACCGAGAACAGGGTGAGCGCGTCCCAGCCGAGCCGAGCCGCGCCGCCTCGGCGCCGAACTCGTCGACGAAGCGGCGGCAGTTCTCCAGGCTGGTGGCCCAGTCGTCCAGGCGGAAGCCGGGGCAGGGCGGCTGGCCGGGGGAGAGGGAGGCGAGGCCGCGGCTCCACGCGCAGACCAGGGCGGCGGGATCGGCGATCGGGCCAGTGGTCCGCATGACGGCCCAATACTCCCCCGAGGTGTAGTGGGGCCTGCCGAGCGTGCCGGCCTGCATCGGCCTCGCCACCAGGATCGCCGCGAAGTCGAGCGCCACACCCCGTGCGATCAGCCGCTACTCCACGGGCAGGATAGCCAGGACGGTCTCGGCCTCCACACGGATGCAGAGGGTCCAGCCGTCTCCGAGGTGCGCCAGCACGCCATTGGCTCGCATCTCCCGGATCACGGATTCGGCCGCCTCCAGGGCCTGATCCAGGTTCGCGGCCTCGACCCCCTCCTCGTCCCGGATGGTAGTGACCCCGTCGGCGAGGTCGAAGTAGAAGTGCCGCATGACTATGTCCTTTTCTGCGAGGACGGGAGTGCGCGGCTCCGTCCGGCAGGCTACGTATCCGACAGCAAGTTAATCCGCATACTTCGTTTATGTAAGCTTAATCCGCGCAACGAAGACTTTCGAAATCAACTGCACGATCACGCATGGGCCGTAACGACTACATGACTTTGGGAACGTTGCACTATACAGCAGGACTAGGGCAGAATAGGTTGTGTAGTCACACCGACATGTCGCCCTGCCTAAGAGGCTGGGCTCTCTGTTGAATATGCGGGCTCTCTGGCGCCGGGAACCCGATCGATGCGCGACCCGTTCATGACCGAAGCACATGACGCGACTGACAATTCATCAGAGAGAAGCGAGAGAATTCGTGACCATATTAGAAAATTTGTAAGAAAATCGATAGATAAACAAGGGCCGAAACACGAATTCATAGTCGGCGAGATCAAAGATATTTATCGTGTAGTGTATCGATCGTTCCCCGTCATAGGGCCGTTGCGGAGACTGCGGCCCGGCACCAGGCGTGCCCGCATCGGTTCAGGAAGGGTATACCCCTGGCGAACCAGCCCGGAGCTGGTTCAACAGGGCCCGCGTGACCCTTCAACAGGCACGGGCGAAGGCGCAGGGCCTCTGCCGGGGCCGGGCGGAGGACACGGAGCGCAACGCGGGGATCGCCGCGATGCTGTCGGCCGGGATGACGTGGTCTCAGGTTCAGGCGGCGACCGGGTACAGTCGGGCTCACCTTGCCACGATCGCCAAGCGGGTCGGAGCGAGGCGACGCCGCTCAGCTGCCCCGCCATGATCGCCGTGACCTGGGGCACCAGCTCCCCAGCGCCCCCTGTGGTCTCCTGCACTCGTTTGCCGAGGAGGTCACCCGGCCGAGGCATGCCGCACCGCCGCGACCAGATCAGCTTGCCCGTTCCGTCCAGCAGCATGACGACCGCGTCAGACTGCGAGAACAGTTCGCAAGCCCGGTCCGCGGCCGCCGCGACTGCCGTCTCCTCGGTGACGGCGCCCAGTTCCTCATGATCGGTCACAACGCTGGCGCCGTCTGGCCGTGGTCAGAGTAACCAGAGCTGGAAGTGCGACGTGGGCGGGCTACGAGACATGGTGCCAGTGTGCTCGCGGTGACACACCGGGGCAAGCTTCTGTGCTGAGTTTGTCGCACAGACCAGGGTAGTTCCACAGCTTACTTCAACGTCCGTGCATGCTCCGGACAGCTTGATCGTTAGCATTCCGAGGCACTTACGGCCGCTATTTGCAGCGTGCACAACTTAATTACCGGCCTCAGATGGATGCGGTCTGAGCAAGCCCTAAGCCGCCTATCCGAGTTGCCAAATCACTCAACACTCGATATGGCCAGCCTCAATAAATAAGAGAGGGCGGCGGTGATTGCGGAAACAATGGCAAGTGTCGGCCTTATTGGCGCGGCGAGCGCAAGCTTCGCTATAATAATGCTGCTTCTTCACTAAGCACGGCGGCGCCTTGTCTCAGTTTTAACCAAATTTTAAGGCGCCCGGTCGGCGCGCTTACCGCCGCGTTCGTCTTCCCTCTTGACCCGGTGTCGCAGCAGCGTGGCTTCAGCAAGCTCAGCCAGCCGAATCGAACTCGGCGAGCCGTTGCCGGCCGCTATCGCTCCACCGGGGCTGCTGCTCGACGACGTGCCCCAGCAGCTGCTGCTGCGATTTGCCGGCCTGAGCGCCCGGGCCCGGCAGCAGCGTGAGGACGAGCTGGCGCATCGGCTCGACCGTGCCGCTCTCCTGGCGGTTGCGGCATGGCTACGGGCACAGCACGGACCGATCCCGCTTTGCTCAATCCCGGTTCGCCCATCCCCGCCGGAACCGCTTCAGGCCACGCTACAGGCCTCGGTCGGCCGTGCCGAATGACGTGGTCGCGGATCCAGGCGGCGACCGGGTGCCGCCGGGCGCACATCGCCAAGATTGCCCAAAGAGCGGCTCCGTGAACGTGCCTATGCGAAGGGGCCGGTCTCACGCGTGCGAGCAGCTATACAACCACTCGCACGGTTGGAGCAGCCTTAGCTTAGGCCGGAGGTTGGGCTAGGAGTGGGGCTGACGCATGTGCGGCTGAGCACATCGGGTGGCGTGTTGGACTTGCATTCTCTCGGAGGGCAATGATGTTGCCTCGGGAGGCTTCTATGCTCAAATCCTTGAAACAGTTCACACTTAGAAATCCAGAGTATAAATCAAAGTATTGCACTCATAATACCTTGAGCGACGACGAGCTCTTCGAAACCGTAGCTGGATTAAATCCTCAACCTATTCCTCCGGGCTTCTCTGCAAGCAGCAGAGTTAGCAATGTTTTTGGGATTATATTTCAAGACAAGCCTGTCATACCTTTGCACATCCAGATCAAACAATGCGATTAGCTGCAGTGTTCGCGTAAGTCGCCAGCTTGGCGACTCACGCCACCCCGCCCGACAGCGCGTGAAGCAGCCAGGTCGGTCGCACCGGCAGTTAGCTTCGAGACCCAGGAGGCGCATCGCCGACCATGGCCAAGCCGCAGGATCCTCGACCGTGGTACCGCAGCCGTTTCGTGATGTTCATTGCGGGCGGTCTCGGCTGGTTCGCCAGCACCGCCGTCAAGCGATACCTGGAGGCAGAATTTGGATGGGGCGCGGGAACACAGTTCATCGTTCAGGTGGTGGTCGCCGGGCTGGTTGCGATGCTCATCCTGTGGCTCGTCGAGCGAGCGGTGTCGTGACCGCCCTTGCGCGCGGCCGATCGGTCACCGTCCCTGCCACCCTGACTGTGTTTTCTGGCGAGGGTCGGGTGCGGGTGGTGCGGATCAGCGGCGGCCTCCCCAGTGACCTGACCGGCTGGCTTCGGACCGGGCTGATTGAGAGGATCAGCCCGGACCGAAGGAGTCGGACATGCGGCGAGGTCAGAAGACGAGCGCGGAGCAGGTGATGCTCAAGCTGCGCCAGATTGAGGTGCAGACGGCACAGGGCAAGAGTTTGGCCCTGGCCTGCACGGAGGCGGAGATCTCCGAGCAGAGCTATGACCGCTAGAGCAGCACCCGATCACGTTGCAATCGGGTGCTGCTCTCGATCTTTGATCTTGCCGCATTGTCTGCGACGAACCGGCATCCACTTCGTCGGAAAATGCTCTAGCACAAGGAGTACGGCGGTCTCCAAGTTGATCAGGCCAGGAAGATGAAGGACTTGGAGCGCGAGAACGCGCGGCTGCCGCAGCTCGTGGCCGGGGCACGCAGCGTTACGTGCCCACGCCGCCGGCCGACGAGGCTGCGCCGACCCGTGCCATCGTCGCCCTGGCGTCCGAGTACGGACGCTACGGCTACCGCCGTGTCACCGCACTGCTGCAGGCAGCCGGCTGGCAGGTGGGCAAGGATCGGGTTCAGCGCATCTGGCGTCGCGAGGGGCTGAAGGTCCCCAGCCGACAGAGACCACGTAGCCGCCGGTGGCTGAACGACGGCTCGTGCGTGCGGCTGCGACCGCTCCACCGCACCACGTCTGGAGCTTCGACTTCGTGCAGGGGCAGACCCACGACGGCCGGAGCTTGCGCATCCTGACGCTGATCGACGAGCACAGCCGGGCGTGCCTGGTTCTGAAAGTGGCACGGCGGATCAACAGCCTCGGCGTGCTCGAGGCGTTGGCCGACGCCATGTGCCTGCACGGCGTCCCCGAGCACGTTCGCTGCGACACCGGCCCTGAGATGATCTCGAAGACGCGACGCAAATGGCTCGCCAAGACCGGCCCGCAGATCCAGTACATCGCGCCGCGCTCTCCATGGGAGAACGGGTTTTGCGAGAGCTTCAACGGCAAACTGCGCGACGAGTGCCTGAAGCAGGAGATCTTCTACGCGTTGAGGGACGCGCAGACGGTGATCGGGTTACGGCAGAACACCTGCAACCGCGTCCGGCCGCATTCGTCCCTGGGCTATCGCCCGCCCGCGCCTGTCACCTTCCCGGATCCGGCCTTCCGGCTACCCCTGGCAACGGCCATGCAGTAGCCTCGCACTCGGCCCGGTCCAAAATACCGATCAGGTCAATTGAGCGGGGAGGGGCAGAAGCGGTAGGATGATCTCGTGCTATGCGGGTCCAAGTGTTCTGGCCAGGGGCATCCAACGTCCCGACCACCATCCCGGTCAGGGTGCTTGCGGCCAATACCGCCCGTCTCCCTTGTCCCGCTTCAGAGCTTTCGCCCTGCGCAGTATCATTCGACCAAGTTAATCGTGTTGGCGTCAGCCAGAGTGCATCCTCGTGCCGGCGGCGCTGAAGCTTGGCTTCGAGACCTTGGAGCGCCACACGCGCAGCACATCGATCCGGGTCGAGCCGTCGGACTCAGCGCCCCTGATGCTGAGCGCGAGGCTTCCCGTGCCACCTCACCGGCCATCCGACCATGACGCAGGAATACGATTTCATCATCGTCGGTGCCGGCTCGGCCGGAAACGTGCTGGCCGCCCGGTTGACCGAGGACGCGGACGTCAGCGTCCTGCTCCTGGAGGCGGGTGGTCCCGACTACCGCTTCGACTTTCGCACCCAGATGCCAGCGGCGCTCGCCTATCCACTCCAGGGGCGGCGCTACAACTGGGCGTATCTCACCGATCCGGAGCCTCACATGAACAACCGGCGCATGGAGTGCGGCCGGGGCAAGGGGCTCGGCGGCTCGTCGCTGATCAACGGCATGTGCTACATCCGCGGCAATCCCCTCGACTACGACGGCTGGGCGCGATTGCCCAGCCTCGCGGACTGGTCCTACGGCGATTGCCTGCCGTACTTCCGCAGGGCGGAGACACGCGACCTTGGGCCGGACACCTATCACGGCGGAGACGGACCGCTCTACGTCACCGCGGCCAAGCCCGGCGGAAACGTTCTGTTCGAGGCCATGATCGAGGCCGGCGTGCAGGCGGGCTACCCCCGCACCGCGGACCTCAACGGCTACCAGCAGGAAGGCTTCGGTCCGATGGACAGGAGCGTCACCGCGAAGGGACGCCGGTCAAGCACCGCCCGGGGCTACCTCGACCAGGCGCGGGAGCGGCCCAACCTCACTATCGTCACCCACGCACTCACCGACCGCATCCTGTTCAATGGCAAACGCGCGAGCGGCGTCGTCTATCTGCGCGGGAACAAGGAGCCGTCCTTTGCGCGGGCACGCCGCGAGGTGCTGGTCTGCTCCGGCGCGATCGCCTCGCCGCAGATCTTGCAGCGCTCCGGCGTCGGGCCTGCCAATCTCCTGCGCAATCTCGACGTCCCCCTCGTTCTCGACCTGCCCGGCGTCGGCGAGAACCTGCAGGACCATCTTGAGATGTACGTGCAATACGAGTGCCGGCAGCCCGTCTCCCTGGCACCCGCCCTCAAGCCCTGGAACCAGCCCGCCATCGGCGGGCGATGGCTGTTCGCGGGGACGGGGATCGGCGCAAGCAACCAGTTCGAAGCGGGCGGCTTCATCCGCTCCGACTCCGAATTCGCCTGGCCGAACTTGCAATATCACTTCCTACCGCTGGCGATCAGCTACAACGGCAGCCACGCGGTGAAATCGCACAGCTTTCAGGCCCATGTCGGCTCGATGCGCTCACCGAGCCGGGGTCGGATCCGGCTCACTTCGCGGGACCCGCACGCCCATCCGAGCATCCTGTTCAACTACATGTCGGCCGACCAGGACTGGCGCGAGTTCCGCGTTGCGATTCGGATCACCCGCGAGATCATGGCCCAGCCGGCCCTTGATCCGTACCGCGGGCGCGAGATCAGCCCAGGCGCGGCGCTACGTTCCGACGCGGAGCTCGACGCCTTCGTGCGCGCCCATGCCGAGACCGCCTACCACCCTTCCTGTTCCTGCAAGATGGGCGAGGATGCGATGGCGGTGGTCGACGGCCGGGGCCGGGTGCATGGGCTGGAGGGTCTGCGCGTGGTCGACGCCTCGATCATGCCGCAGATCGTCACGGGCAACCTCAACGCCCCGACGATCATGATCGCGGAGAAGATCGCCGACGACATTCGCGGCCGGACCCCCCTGCCGCGCAGCCAGGCAGCCTATTTCGTGGCCGGCGATACGCCGCCGCGGAGGAGGCCGGTTCGCGCAAGCTGAGACTTTGCGCTTCGCTGTCGACGAGAGGTGGCTCGGTTCTCTGAACAGCACCCTGAGCGCATGTATCCTGCATCTTCAGGGCGAAGGATCAGCGGGACGCAGCGCGGCGCGGATCGCGTCGAGGCCGTCGGTCAGTGCCGCCGGTCCAGGCTGCAGGATCAGCGGCGACTTGACTTCGGTGATCCGCCCGCGCGCCACCGCCGGAATGGCCGACCAGCCCGGACGGGCCGCGATGCGGCTCGGCACCACCTTCTTCCCGCACCAGGAGGCGAGGATCACCTCCGGTGCGGCCGCGACCACCGCGTCGGGCGACACGATCCTGTCCTTCGCCGCCGCCTGCCGCGCCAGGTCAGGAAAGACGTCCTGTCCGCCTGCGACGCCGATCAACTCCGAGACCCAACCGATGCCGGAGATCAGCGGATCGTCCCACTCCTCGAAATACACCCGCGGACGAGGCCGTCCCTCGGCTTCGGCCGCGACGCGCCCGAGGCGCTCCTCGTAGCCCCGCGCGAGGTCCTCGGCCCGTCCGGGCGCCCCCACGAGGGCGCCGAGGGTGCGGATCATCGCCAGGATGCCGGCCACGTCGCGCTGGTTGAACAGGTGCACGGCGATCCCGGCGCGGGCGAGGTCGGCCGCGATGCCGGCCTGCAGGTCGGAGAAGGCCAGTACGAGGTCGGGCGACAGCGCCAGGATCTTGGGCAGGTCGGCGCTGGTGAAGGCCGAGACGCGCGGCTTCTCGCGCCGCACCCGCGGCGGCCGCACCGCGTAGCCCGAGACCCCGACGATGCGATGCTCCTCGCCGAGGAGGTAAAGGGTTTCGACCGTCTCCTCGGTCAGGCAGACGATCCGCTCCGGCGGGAAACCGCGCACGACCCTTCTCTCACGCGCTCTGCAGCCTGCGAGCCGCCCATCTGTGCGCGACCTCTTCGCCGGCCGCTTGCAGCAGCACGAAGCCGCCTAAGGCAGCGAGGTTGATGAGAAAGAGGTGTGCGACCACCGAGGGCGCGAACGCCTCCGCGTCGCCTGGCAGCACGAAGCCTGCCGTACACAAGGCGAGTTCGCAAGCCAGGAAGGCGATGACCAACGACGGCAGAATGGCGGGCCATTCGGCTCTCACGAGCCGGGATGTGGCCGCGGCGGCGGCCCAGGCCAGCAGCATCCCCGAGCCGATCGCCAGGCCCCAGCCGATCGTGCTCGGGTCGAGTGGGTAGCCATGTAGGCCAAAGCCGACGGCTTGGTTCGTCAGCCAGACGGCAGTTATGAGAAGGAGACCGGCCCGGCGGGGTAGCCGGAGGGCTGCCCAGGTCGCGAAGGCCGCGAAAGGTGTGGCGCAGGCCAGGGCACTGCTCGCCATCGCCGCGGCCATTACGGGAAGGCCGACGCCCGCGGCGCTCCGATAGTGAGCCACCGCGGCATCCGCCCAATTGGCGCGCCCATGAGGATGTCCAGCCACGTCAGCCTCGCCCGTCAGCACACGCCTTCACCTCTCCTACGCGCGCTGGCCGCGCGATGCACGCCGGTCCATCCGCCCGTCACCCGCGCTTTGATCCGGCGCCGCCGCGCGAGCTCGCTTTTCCGGTAGGCATGGAAGATCGGCGCCGCGGCAGGATGGAAGCCGAATATGGCCCCTATCACCAGCAGCGCGATCATCAGATCCCAGGCGCGCCCAGGAAGGGGTGGCAGCCAGGATCTGGGGTAGCTGTTCCTGGGTGACCCGAGCAGCCCTGAGGGCCCGCAAGGGGAGGGCGTACCAGGGTGAACGCGCAAAGTGCCGAGCGAGCTCGGCGCTTCGATCGGCAGAAAGCCCAGAGTACCGTCCCAACGGCCGTCTCTGGTGGCCGGTGCCCTGCCCCGAGGCGCTGCTAAGCCCTCCATCCCACATCCGAACCGAGCCCGGGCTTATATCCGCCCCTCCCATTGGAGGTTAGACGTGTCGGGGTCGACACCCGCGTTTGCAGGATTCAGCAGTGGCTTGGCCGGTTGAGCGACAGCCCCGGGGCAAGTCGCGCGCCTTAAGCTACTCGATAGCGGCAGATATTTTATTTCTTGCAAGTTTTACGGGTTATGAATATGCAATGAGAATAATAGCGCTCACTGCATCGCGGCTCCGTGCAACACGGATGCAACGCGAAGCCAGCCTTCTCAGCGGTCCGGAGGCAGCTCACAGGCCTCCTCTCGTCACGTCGGTCGCGCAATGCGCCGGCTCTCACAGCGCCTCAGGACGGGCGTGGGCGACCATCGACCGGACGTGCTGGCCGGGGGGCAGGGGAGGGCGAACTGCCCACCTTGTCGCCGCCGCTCGCTTCTCGGGCAGTGAACTCCGGCCCAGTCCTGGTGCGTCCGGGAGCGTCCCGGCGTAGCCTGCCGCGTGGCTGCGGAGGGCGAAGCTCATGGGTCCCGCACTGCTTCTTGAGACGCTCGAAGCCCGGATGACTGCGGTCGCCCAAGCCCTCGAGCACTTGACCTCGGGTGGCAATCCCGCGGCCGAAATCGAGAACGTCCGAGCCCAGCTTGTCGAGATCCTGCAGCTCGTCGCGCGTGATCCCGGCATCCATGCCGCGGCGGATGATCTCTGCTCCTGCGCCCGCGCGTACGCCGCAGCGGAGGCGGATGAGCCAGGGGGAATAGGCCGCCGAAAGCGGCTCCTGACCGAGGCGTACTCACAGCTCTGGCACAGGCTCGGAATGGCGCACCTCGGCTCGGATGGTGTGAGAACGGCACCGGAGTGAACGAGTCGGCCGAGCTGATGCCAATACGCCGCGACCAGGGGCGGGTCGACGTGCGACGGCCTGCCACCGTTCACCACCCATTCCGGGTTCGCCCAGGCGGTGGCCGGGCCGGATCACTCCCGGCGTGTTCGGCTATGCGCCACTTCCTGGCCTCCGATCTTAAGTCGCAAAAGGTCGGGTCATGAGTCGAATGCGGACAGAAGGAGGGCCGCTTCACGAAAAGCTAGCCGAGTTCCTGACAGAGCGCCGTGCCACGAACCCGGCCGAGGCCGCGCCCCAATTCAAGTCCCGAGTCATTCGCCGTGTCGCCCTCCACAAGGTGCTCCTCTCACCCGACAATCTGAAGAAGATAGGCAGCCGAATCAGGAGTAGGAAATGCCGCGACCGGCTGGAGGATGATCGCTACGCCAGCAAGGCTGGCTGAGGTCCGCATCCGAGGCAGCGCAAGCCCTTCGGGCGCCGTTCGGGTCGGCACTGCCGCGGGAGCCAGGATCCCCACGATGCGTTGTCCCGTGCGCTGACTTAGGCTTGGCGGACCTCTACGGTGCCCGCCGACCCGGGGCCGCGCTCTACGCCACGGAGCCTCAACCGAACCGATGACCGATACTTCGACGAGCCCGCCGACCAGCGTGGGACCGCGCATCTCGACCGGCGTGGTCGGCCTGGACGATGTTCTCTGCGGCGGCCTGACGCCGAGCCGGCTCTACCTGCTGGAGGGCAATCCCGGGACGGGTAAGACCACCCTCGCGCTCCAGTTTCTCCGCGATGGCGCGGGTCGCGGCGAGCGCACCCTCTACGTTACCCTGTCCGAGACCGCCGACGAACTCCGGTCGGCGGCCGCGACCCACGGCTGGGCGCTCGACGGAATCGAGGTCTACGAGCTCGTCAATGAGATGGGCCTCGACCCCGATGGCGAGCAGTCGATCCTGCACCCCTCCGAGATCGAGCTCGGCGAGACCGTCAAGGAGGTCATCGCCCGGGTCGACGATCTGAGGCCTGACCGAGTCGTCTTCGACAGCCTCTCGGAGCTGCGGCTGCTAGCCCAGAACCCGCTGCGCTACCGGCGACAGATCCTCGCGCTCAAGCAGTTCTTCGCCACGCGGGCCTGCACCGTGTTGATGCTCGACGACCGTACCTCGGAGACGGGCGACCTGCAGCTCCACAGCATTGCGCACGGGGTGGTCTCCCTGGAGCAGGCGCCGCGCGAGTTCGGCTCTGAACGGCGGCGGCTGCGCATCGTCAAGATGCGCGGCATCAAGTTCCGCGGCGGCTACCACGATTTCGTCCTGGAGACCGGCGGCGTCCAGGTGTTCCCGCGCCTGATCGCGGCCGAGCACCGCTCAGCCTTCGACGCGAGGGCGCGCTCGACCGGCTCGGACGAACTCGACCTCCTGCTCGGCGGAGGCCTCGTGCCGGGAACCAACACGCTGCTGCTCGGCCCCTCCGGCGTCGGTAAGACCACGACGGCCATCCGCTGCATGGTGGCCGCCCTGGAGCGCGGAGAGAAGGCGACCTACTACCTGTTCGACGAGGGGCTGGCGACGCTGCTCGCTCGCTCCGCGATGCTCGGCATGGACCTGGCCCCGCATATCGAGGCCGGGCGCCTGATCATCACGCAGATCGACCCCGCCGAGCTCTCGCCCGGCGAGTTCTCCAGCATGACCAGGCAGGCCGTCGAGGAGCGTGGCTCGACCTTCGTCGTGGTCGACAGCCTCAACGCCTACCTGCACGCCATGCCGGGCGAGGAGTTCCTCATCTTGCAGATGCACGAGTTGCTGAGCTACCTGAACCAGCAAGGGATCACCACGCTCCTGGTCCTGGGCCAACACGGCGTCGTCGGCGAGGTGCGCACCGACGTCGACCTGAGCTACCTGAGCGACTGCATCCTGCTGTTCCGGTTCTTCGAGGCGAAGGGCGAGGTGCGCACGGCGCTCTCCGTGGTGAAGAGCCGCGTCAACGCGCACGAGCGGACCATCCGCGAGATGAAGCTGTCGGGGCACGGGATACAGGTCGGGAGGGCGCTGACCGACTTCGAGGGTGTACTCACCGGCTTGCCGTCCTACCGGGGCAGGGTGCCGATGCTGACGGGCGAAGCGCCTGCCGGCGGCGAAGTCCGGTGACCGCATCGGTGGCGGACGACGAGCGCGTCCTCATCCTGGCGCCACGAGGGCGCGACGCCCTCGTGGCCGAGCAGGTGCTCACCCGGGCGGGCGCGCGCGCCGCCGCGTGTCCGGACCTGGCGAGCTGGCTGGACTGCCTCTCGGCCGGCGCGGGCGCCGCGCTCGTCACCGAGGAGGCGCTCGGCGCCGAGCCGGCTGAGTTGTTCGCGTGGCTCGACGCGCAGCCCGCCTGGTCGGATTTCCCCTTCGTCGTGCTGGCGACGCGCCAGACCGGGCCGCGCTCCGAAAGGGCCTCCGCGCTGCTCGCCCGGCTCGGCAACGTGGTCCTGCTGGAACGCCCCATCAACGCGGAGACGCTCGTCAGCGCCACCGCCTCCGCCCTGCGAGCGCGACGCCGCCAATACCAGGCCCGCGAGCATCTCCTGGAGCGCGAGCGAGCCCAGGAGCAGCTTCGGCGCGCCAACGAGGACCTGGAGCGGCGCGTGGCCGAACGCACGGGGGAGGTCGAGGCCGCGCACGAGACCCTCGCCTTCGCACTCGACGCGGCCGGCATGGCGTCGTGGGACCTCGATTGCCGCACCGGCGCGTCGCGGCGCTCGCCCCGCTTCGACGCCGCCTTCGGCTACGTGGATGCGGCGCCACACTGGGACCGGAAGGCCCTGCTCGCCCACGTCGTGGAGGAGGACCGCGATGTGGCCGAGAGGGCGCTCGCGGCGACGGCGGCGACGGGCACGCTTGACCTGGAATGCCGCATCCGGCGCACCGACGGGGCGGTGCGCTGGATCGCGATGCGGGGGCAGGTGAAGCACGATGAGGCCGGCAAGCCCCTGCGCGTCGCCGGGATCCTGATGGACCGCACCGACCAACGGACCACCGAGGAGGCTTTGCGGCAAGCCCAGAAGATGGAGGCCATCGGGCAATTGACGGGCGGGGTCGCCCACGACTTCAACAACCTGCTCACGGTCATCGTGGGCGGCCTCGACATGATGCTGCGCCGGCCCGAGCAGGTCGAGCGGGTCAAGCGCCTGGCCGAGGCGGCCATGGGCGCGGCCAAGCGCGGCGAGCAACTGACCCAGCAGCTACTCGCCTTCTCGCGCCGGCAGATGCTGCGGCCGCAGACGCTCAACCCCAACCGCCTGCTGCTCGACTTCAAGCCTCTCGCCGAGCGCGCCGCGGGCGGGGCCGTCGAGCTGGTCTTCGACCTTGATCCGGCGCTCGACCCAATCCGCATCGACCCTGCGCAGTTCGAGGCGGCGGTGCTGAACCTGATCGTCAACGCGCGCGACGCGATGGAGGGGAGCGAGGGGCACCCCCGCATCGTGGTGACGAGCCGCAACGTCCACCTTGGGACTGGCGCCGTCACCGACCTGGGCGTGCCGCCCGGCCCCTACGTAGCGGTGTCGGTCACTGACACGGGCAGCGGCATCCCGCCTGATACGCTCCAGCGCGTGTTCGAGCCGTTTTTCACCACCAAGGAGGTCGGCAAGGGAACGGGGCTCGGGCTTAGCCAGGTGTACGGCTTCACGCGCAGCGCCAGGGGTTTCGCGCAGATCGAATCGGAGATCGGCAAGGGCACGACGGTTCGCCTGTACTTCCCGCGCTCCACCGACCCGGCCGACGAGGAGGCCGGAATCGGGCCCGTCGGCGCGATCCCACTTCGCCGCGCGGGTGAGGGCGATACGGTGCTCCTGGTGGACGACGACGAGCAGGTGCTCGGGATGGCCGTCGAGAGCTTGGAGGAATTGCGCTACCGGGTCATCGTCGCCCGCAACGCCGCCGAGGCGTTGGAGCATCTCAAGGGTGTGGAGCGCATCGACATCCTGTTCTCGGACGTGGTCATGCCCGGCGGCATGAACGGGTCGCAGCTTGCGGCCGAGGCACAGCGGGTGCGCCCGGGCATCAGGATCCTGCTCACCTCCGGTTACGTGGCGAATCCCGACGAGGGGCAAGTCATCGGCCAGGGCAAGTTGCCCGTGCTAAACAAGCCCTATCGCCGCGACGAGCTCGCCCGCTCGCTTCGGCTGGTGCTCGGGGGCGAGGGCGGTTGAGGCCTTCTCGACGAAAGCACCAGGACACCTCTTGTCCTCTACTCGCCCTCAAGTGGACTTATGAGACCTGTGCGCGAAGCGCTCGAAGACAACATCTTGGGCCTGCCTTGTCCAAAGAGATACCAGGAATGGTAGCTCTCCAGAGTCGCGCACTTCTGCTCGGCCCGGCCCGCAACGATCTTGGCGGCCCGCCACGGCCCGATGCCGGAGACCTCCTGAAGCCGGTCGGGTTCGGCCTCGATGAACTCGAAGGTGTTCTCGCCGAAGGCGCCGACGATGGGCTTGGCCATGGCGGGGCCGATCCCGCGCATGTGGCCGGAGGCGAGGTACTTCTCGATGCCCGCGGCGCCGGTCGGCGGGGTGGCTTTCAGGGTCTCGGCCTAGAGCTGGAGGCCGTGGGCGCGGTCGGTGAGCCAAATTCCTGTCGCCGTGATCCGATCGCCCGCGCCGATCGCGGGCGCATGCCCGACCACCGGCACGAGGTCGCGCTTGCCGCGAGCGTGCACCTTGAGCACGCGGAAGCCGGTTTCGGGCGAGTGGAACGTCACGCGCTCGACCGTGCCCGCGAGGGCCTCGATCGGGCCGTTCCTCTCGACCTGCTTGGGCCGGACCATCTGGTTCGTGTGTCCCCGCGGGACCCATGACCGGCTCCCGCCCCCTCAGCTAAGCAGAGCCACGAGACCACTTCCAGAGCTGGGCCACTGCCATCCGCCCGAACATGGTCCCTGTTTGGTTCCGCTTCCATCCAGGACTTGCGACGAGGTGCCGATCGGTGCGGGCCCAGTGGAGACGCATCGCACCCACGCACTCGTCCATAGCTCTCCAGCGCCCTTGAAGCTTGAGCAAAACCAAAGGCGATAGCGCATGGTGCGAAACCAAACAGCAATCAGAGGTGTTGATCGCCTACTGTGTCGCCGAAGGGCTGAGCGCCCGGGCTGCTGAGAGGTGGATGCGTATGATGTACCTCATGCGTGAGTCGTGCGAACTGATGCTCACGCCAGCCCGCGTCGCCGCAGACCTCGCGAAGCTCGCGTGCGAGAACCCGCTCAACCCTCTCACCTACACGGTAGCCGGCCGTTCGATTGCGGCCTCGTGTGAGATCTTCGAGCGGGCCACCCGCTCCTATCCCAAACCCGCCTTCGGCCTGCCGGCCGCGGAGCGGATCGTGTGGGAGCAGCCCTTCTGCCGGGTCATCGCCTTCGGCGAGCCGTGTGACAAGCCCAAGCTGCTGCTCGTGGCTCCCATGTCGGGCCACTACGCGACCCTGCTGCGGGGTACGGTGGCGGCCTTCCTCGACACGCATCAGGTGTTCATCACCGACTGGACCGACGCCAAGCAGGTGCCGCGCGCGGCCGGGCGCTTTGGGCTGGACGAGTACATCGACTACTGCATGGCGATGTTCGCGGCGCTCGGGCCGGACCTGCACGTCATGGCGGTCTGCCAGCCCTCGGTGCCCGTCCTGGCCGCCATTGCCCGCATGGAGGCCGAGAACCACCCCCTGGTTCCCCTCTCGGCGACGCTCGCGGGTGGTCCGATCGACACCCGTCGCTCTCCGACCGCGGTGAATGAACTGGCGCGGGAGCGCGGCATCACGTGGTTCCGGCAGCACTGCATCCATGCCGTGCCGCCGAGCCATCCGGGCAACGGCCGCGCGGTCTACCCGGGCTTCCTTCAGCTGGGAGGCTTCATGGGTATGAACCTCGACCGCCACCTGACCGCCCACTGGGACATGTTCAACCATCTCGTCGAGGGTGACGGCGACTCCGCGGCCAAGCACCGGGCCTTCTACGACGAGTACCTCGCCGTGATGGACCTCACCGCCGAATTCTACCTTGAGACGGTCGAGCAGGTGTTCATCAGCCACCGGCTCCCGCGGGGTGAGATGCAGCATCGCGGCAAGGCCGTCGACCTCGGAGCGATCCGCCGCTGCGCTCTGATGGCGGTGGAGGGCGAGAAGGACGACATCACGGGCGTCGGACAGACGCTGGCGGCTCTCGACCTCACGCCCAACCTGCCGCCCGAGAAGAAGGCGTACCATCTCCAGGCGGGAGCGGGTCACTACGGCATCTTCAACGGCTCGCGCTTCCAGGCCGAGGTTGTGCCGAAGATCAAGCACTTCATGGAGAGCAGCAGCGAGCGGCCCGCTGAGCGGGGAACGACTTGCGAAGAGGCCTCCACGCTCGGGCTCGATCAGGACGAGGTCGACGCTCTCAATCGATCCGTGGCGTTGATCGTGTACAAAGCCCCACACCACTATCCTGTGGCTGGTACTCTGCAAGTTGCGGGGCAGTCCTGAGGCGAGGTCAAGCCAGCGATCAGCCTTTCAGTGTAGAGTGGATGGCTCCTGACGCGAGAGCGGCTTCAGAGAGACTGCCCGCTCTTGCAGATCGTTCAGCCGCTTCATCAAAGCCGTCCGCTTCCGCTCCCGTTTGGTTTGTAGCTGCATGAGAATTCGTTCTTTCTCAGCGCTTGGTCCGGTCCAGTCGTCCAGGCGCTCGCAGTCGAGCTGATAAGCAACCTCAATATCAGCGATGGCGCCCAACGTGGATTGTAACTGGCCTGTCAAATCATCCAGTTCCGCGCCTCTCAAAATATCCGGGGAGTGGGTTGACACCGTAACCGCACCTGACAGCTCCAATGAGTGCCGCATCGGCCTTGAGCCGAGCGCCACCAGCATGTTCGAGCCTGCAATAATCACTCCTGACGGGGCGCGGATCGGGGTCGGGTAGGGCATGAACGGGATCAGCGTGCCCTCGGGCCGCTCCAGCACGGCCCACACGTCGCGAACGGGCCGCCCCTCCTTCAAAGCGATCGCCATCGGGCACTGATCGAGCGGCAACTCTGAACCGGCAGGCGTGAATATGCGCCATGAGCCGCACCAGCGGGTGCGGCCAATCTCCGGATGATATCCCCAAAGCTCCGCTGCTGCCCGATTGTAGTACGTCAGCCAGCCGTCAGCGTCCGTCGTATAAATCGGTACGATGGCATCGTCGAACACGTGCGCAACAGGCGGCTCGTAGTTCCAGTCAGCGGTCATGCCTGGGCGGTCCTCCATGCTGAAGCCGGCGGATTTTCGGCCGAGCGGCAGTGGAGCTTTCGTGTGGGGGTGAAATGGTTGCTGGCTAGGTATGCGACAAGCGTGCAGAATGTGTGACGCCCGCGGCAGGGTGGCCGAACTCGGAAGGCCGAGCTGCGTCGCCATTCGCCCCCGTCGCCCTCGTGCCGGGACCGAACATCTCAGTTTTGGCCTCTGCCCGGCCGTCATATGGCTAAGCTTATTGGCCGCCATCGACCCCTGCGGGCATGACGGCTCGCGTGGACCTGTCCAAGATCGCCTTCCCGGCCGAGTTGCCGCCAGACCTTGCGCACGCCGTAGACGCAGAAGTTCTCCTCGAACACGCGCCGGATCTCGACCATCAGCGCCGCGTCCGAGCGAGCCCGGGCCGGCAGCCTGTCGGGATCGGCGCGCCGCGCGGCCTGGGCGTAGTACGTCGACAGGGCGATCGGCAGCACGCGGCAGATCGGCTCGACCCCGTAGGCCTCCCGGTGATCGTCGATGAAGGCGATCATGTCCGCGACCGGCGGTCGAGCTCCGCCATCGCAAAATACGCCGACGCCTTTCTGAGGATCTCGTTGACCTGTCGCAGTTCGCGGTTCTCCCGCTCCAGCACCTTGATCGGTTCGCGTTCGTCCGTCGTCGGTCCGGCGCGCTGGCCCTGGTCCCGCTCGGCATGACGAACCCGGTTGCGCAGCGTCTCGCCCGAGCATCCGATCTTGGAAGCGACCGAGCGGATCGCCGCATACTGCGAGCCATGCTCGCCCTGATGGTCGAACACCATCCGCAGCGCGCGCTCGCGGACTTCAGGCGAAAAGGGTGTGCTGCGCTTCGTCATGGCTCCATCCTCTCAAGAGTTGGAGCCTCCGGGAAACCCGGAGCGGTTCACAAGTCCGCTCGTTTCTGTCTAGAGCATTTTCCGACGAAGTGGATGCCGGTTCGTCGCAGACAATGCGGCAAGATCAAAGATCGAGAGCGGCACCCGATTGCAACGTGATCGGGTGCCGCTCTAGACCGCAGCGGCAGCCAGGAAGCAGAGGATGCCCGCTGCCAGCATCACCAGCCCCGGCCAGTTTGCCCGAGGGCTGAAGCCGGCCGCGCTATCCGTCCGGCTCTTGGCCTTGAAGCGCCCACCCCAGAGCGCCGTGAAGGCTGTGAGCAGGAGGCCGCCTATAAAAAGCAGCACACCAGCCCAGACAAGGACCAGCTGTGGCTGAAGGATTGCGGCCGCGCTCATCGCAGGCACTCGTGTTTTGGTTTGGGTCCTCGCGTGACCTACAAGGCCGCTGAACGGCTCGATCAGAACGCCCCTTTCAGCCGGCGCCCGCGCCTCAGCCCTCAAGCAGGAACGAGATTTTCACGGTGGCCCGGAACTGGGTCACCTTGTCGTTCTCCACAACGGCTTCGAACTCCTTGACCCAGACGGATTGGATGCCGCGCAGCGTGCTGGATGCGCGCTCGACCGCTTGCTTGATCGCGTCCTCGTAGCCTTGCGGGGATTGTGCGGAGAGTTCGAGGAACTTCACCACCGACATGACTGCCTCCCTTGCGGGTCAGGCATGTGATGCTATGCCCGGCTCAATAGGGACGCAATCCTCTGTGCATTTACGTGCGGTGGCTTGGCAGTAACGCCGAGGCGCGTCCGTAATGGGGTTATGCGAATAGCAGGCTTCGTCGACGCGACAGCGTTCGGCCTGCAGAACGTGCAGACTACGTTGCGAAGACGATTGTGTAGGAGCCGATTCGGCAGCGCCTTGCCAGCTTGGAATCCAGCATGCTTTTCTGGCCCGCTTCTACTCTACAGAGCCTTAGCCCACCCGGCGCCCCGCCGTGGCGAGATTTCTTTCGTTATTGTGGATTAGCTCTGAATACGAGATGCAACGGCACTCAGAATATGCTTGACGCACGCCCGTTCCAGTTCCCCCGAAACGTGGATCGTAACCTTTCAGCCCGCCCGGTCCGGCCGCGGCTGGCTTCTCTTGCGACTTCGCCGGCGCGACGGCTGCCGAGCTTCTTCCGGTTCTCAGCATCCGGAATCACCACAGATTTTCACTCCGCCCGATCCTGTTGTGGCGGGCCTTTTCTAGATTTTGGTTACTAATTGTGGCCTTTAGGCGGTCTGGAAGCTTGCGCTGACCCTGCAATCGCCCGCAGGTCGGCGGCGAATACTGGAAACCTCGTGCTCAGTTCCTCGACATCGCCGATCTCCGCATCCGCTGGCGTCACACCAGGCCAGGCCGTGCTCGCGCCCAGAAACCAACCTTCCTGACCGATGAGCCGTGCAGTGTGGAATACGCCGCCAGGGATCAGCAGTTGAACGCGCTCGCCATTGCGCAGGTTTGGTCCTACAACTGCCCGCTGGGCGGCGCCGTTTGGGTGTAGAAGAAATACCTCTAGGGGGTTACCGAGATAGTAATGGTAGAGCTGATCGTTTTGGATCCGGTGCAGCCTTACGGGCACTAGTGGTGTGACCATGAAGTACAGCGCTGACCCTAATGGACGCCCATCTCCAAAGGGTTCAGCCAGCCCACCAGGCGCAATACAGCGCGCGCTATGGTAGGTTGCGCGAACACAACCACATGTTGCGTTCGGCTCCAGTCCCAAAAGCGTGACGACGTCTTCGGCACTGAGCGCATCACTCACGAGCATCACTCCGTATTTGCGTTTCCAGGCGCGCCTCAATAGAAGAGGCCGATCGGGTCGAAGCAGCCATAGAAGTAAGGCCTTTCTGCCGAGCGGCTCCGAACCTATCATGGATTAGGGTGCAAAGCCCCCACTGCCAGCTTAGAGCAGTACCCGATCACGTTGCAATCGGGTACTGCTCTCGGTCTTTGATCTTGCGGCATTTTCTGCGACGAACCGGCATCCACTTCGTCGGAAAATGCTCTAGCGCGCCTAACAGAACGGCACGGACGGGCGGCTTGCGCGTTGGGCTGCATGGCCCGTCCGCTGCTCCCTGACGATCTCTGGACTGAGATCGCTCCGCTCCTGCCCTCGCCGAAACCGCGCCCCAAGGGCGCTGTGGCATGCGCCGACGACGCAGCGGGACCGCCAGGCGATCGCCCGGTTGATGCTGGAGCAGGTCGCCGTACGCGTGGACGGCAGCAGCGAGCACGTCGAGGTCGCGTGCGACCGGGCCGGCGGTGCGCGGACCCGCCACGCGCTGGTCCGGCCCGTCCGGCGGTTCGAGCAGCTGCGCGGGTGCGAGCAGGTGCTGGCCACGATCCGCGACCTGCGCGGGCAGGGCTGCTCGGCCGCGGCCATCGCCGATCGGCTGAACGCTGCCGGCTGGCGGCCGCCCGAGCGGGAGGGGTTCGACGCGTCCATGGTCCAGCGCCTGGTGTTCCGCTACGGGCTGGGCAGCGGGCGGCCGATCTGGAGCGGCAGCGCCGCGCGCGAGCCCGGCACCGAATGGACCCTGCACGAGGCGGCCAAGCGGCTCGGCGTGCACCGGCACACCGCCTACCGCTGGCTGCAAGACGGGCGCCTGCGGGGGCGCATGGCGGCCCTTGGGACCAGCGCATCCGGATCGTGCGGATGAGCGGCGACGAGCTGGACCAGGTCAGAGCGGCGGCGCTACCGCCAAGCAGCAGGAACCGGACGTAGAGAGGTAGCATGGAAACGCAGTCGAGCGCGTCTGGCTCTCCCTGCGCGAGCGCTCCCTGTCCCATCGGCTCCTGGCCGACTACGACGCCGTCGTGAATGCCTGCTGTCAAGCCTGGACCGCGCTCACCGCCGGGGTCGGACGGCTCCGCTCGCTCACCGCCTACCCCTACCTTGAACAGGTGAAACTATAAGCGCGGCGGTATCAGGAAAACAAATGTCGGGAAAACCCTCGCAATCGGACCTTCCCGGCATGCGCTATGAGGGGCCGCTTTGGGTCATTTTGACCCGTCCGGTCTCGGCTCGGCCGGTGGCTTATGCCGCTACACCTGTCAGCTGATCCCGGATTCGTGCGCCGGCGAAGGAGTGCAGGGGTTCGGAGGTCAGCGCATTGCAACCTTTGCCACGGGACTTTGACGTGACCTCGCAGCAGTCCAGCCGTCACGTCTACCCTGGGTCATCTGCAACGATGACAACCAAGAAAACCGCAAAGATCAAAACTTGATGCCAATTTCATCGCTGATGGTACGCTTAAAGACTCAATATTATCAATTTATCTGCGTAAAATCTCCATTCGACCACCGGTACAGAACGTAACCGGGAGCAGAAATGTCTCCCTTTCTGTCGAAACCGACATTGCCCAAAATCGTGCCGAAAGTCCCCGATTTAAGGGCACGGTCGACGGCTTTCGGGTCGGTCGATTGCGCGTTTCGGGCGGCTTGGGCCAGCACTTGCACGGCGGTGTAGCCGTACAGCGTGAACCCCTCCGGCTCGATCGACTGCGCACGGAAACGGTCGACCACGGCCTTGGCCTCAGAGCGCCTCCGGGCGTCCGGGTTGAAGGTCATCAGCACGCCGTCCGCCGCGCCGTGCGCGATCGCGGCGAATTCCTTGCTTGCAATGCCGGAGGTGCCGATCCACTGCGCTGAGTAGGCTTGCTCGGAGGCTTGGCGCACCAATGTTCCCATCTCCTGGTGATAGCCACCGTAGTAAACGACGTCGATGCCGGCCGACTTCAGCCGTGTGATGACGGAAGTGTAGTCCCGCTCGCCCGGTGTGATCGCGGCGAACAGGGATTCCTTGACGCCAATCCGGTTGAGGTTGGTCTTCGTTGCGTCTGCGAGCCCGCGCCCGAAGGGCTGGTTGTCGTGCAGGATCGCGACCTTCTTGCCCGGGAAGCGCTCGGCGATGGTGCGGGCCGCGAGTTCGCCCTGCTGGTCATCCCGCCCGCAGACGCGGAAGATCCCAGACAGCCCCCGCTCCGTCAGCTTCGCGACGTTGGCGGAGGGCGTCACCATCACGTCCCCGTTTTCCGCGTAGATCTCGGAGGCGGCCATGGTCGCGCCTGAGCAGACGTGCCCGACGATCAGCCCGACCTTGTTCTGGAGGAAGCGGTTCGCCACAGATACCGCCTGTTTCGGGTCGCAGGCATCATCCTGAACGTCGAGCACAAGCTTCTCGCCGTTCACGCCACCGCTCTCGTTGACGTCCTTCACGGCCGCATTCACGCCGTTGAGCACTTGGTCGCCGATCGCCGCGACGGGCCCGGTGCGCGGCACGACGACACCGACGACCACGTCCGCCCGGACGGCCGTGGACCACAGGAGGGCGGCGAGCACCCACGAACCAGACCGCATTTTCATGGCCATCCCCCTCGATCCCGCCGTCGGTGCGGCGGCTGCCACCGTCTTGGCGACGCGCCGGGGCGCGCCGCCGCTTCCGCGGTCACGCCGCGGGTCTCAACCTGATGTCCAGCCAGCCGAACCGGTCCGCTGTCAGGGTGTCGCCCGCGCCGAGCACGACCGTCGTCGTCTCGGCTTCGATCAGCGCCGGCCCGGTCAGACGGCAGCCGGCCCCCAGCGTGCCGAAGGCGTAGACCGGGACCTCGCGCCAGCCGTCGAAGTAGGCCCGCTGCATCCGCAACGGGGCGACCGGCTGGTCGTCCGCAGGCATTGCCCCGGCGGGATCGACGGCCTCGACACGGCCCACGGCCGCGACCTGCACGTTGACGAGCACCACCTCCTGGCCGGGCGAGGCGTATGTGTAGAGATCCTCGTGGCGGCGGTGGAAGCGCTCGACGAGCGCCGCGACGGATCCGGGCGCCGCGAGGTCCAGTCCCTCGAGCGGCACGTCGACCTCGAAGATCTGCTCGCCGTACCGCATCTGGGCCGACCGATCGAGGCGGATCGGACCGTCGAACCATGCCCGGAGCCGCTCGGTTGCCTCGGCCTCGAGCGGCCGGAACAGGGCGGCGAGCGCCGACGGATTAAGGCCCGCGGTGTCGGCGAGGTGGCTGCGCGCCACCTCGTAGCGCAGGTCGCCGTTCAGCATGCCCCAGGCCGAGAGCACCGAGGCCATGGCGGGGACGATCACGCGTCCCACCTCAATCTCCCGCGCGACCTCGACCGCGTGGAGGCCCGCAGCGCCCCCGAAGCTGAGGACCGCGAAACCGCGCGGATCCACCCCGCGTCGCAGCGTCATCAGCCGGATGCCGTCCGCCATCTTCAGGTTGACGAGCCGGTAGATGCCCGCCGCGGCCTCGTCGCGGCTCGCGCCGAGGCTGGCGGCGAGGCGATCCATGGCGGCCGCGGCGCCGGCCGCGTCCAGCCTGCGGCGGCCACCGAGGAAGTGCTCGGGGTCGAGGTAGCCGAGCAATAGGTTGGCATCCGTCACGGTCGGCTCGGTCCCGCCCTGGCTGTAGCAGACCGGGCCGGGCTTCGCGCCCGCGCTCTCCGGCCCGACCTGCAGGATGCCGCCCCCATCGACGCGGGCGATCGAGCCGCCCCCGGCCCCGATGCTGATGATGTCGAGGCTGCGCAGCGCGATCCGTTCCCCCGCGAGGCCGCCATCCGCCGAGAGGGCGATCGCCCCATCCGCCACGAGCGAGATGTCCGTCGAGGTCCCGCCCATGTCGAAGGGGATGAGGTTGCACGCGCCCGTGAGCGCCGCGACGTGCCGGCTCCCGGCCACGCCGCCCGCCGGCCCCGAGAGGACCGTCGCGGCCGCGAGCCGGGCCGCCTCGCCGAGCGGCACGACGCCGCCCTGCGACAGGATGATGAACAGCCCCCCCTCGAAGCGCACCTCGGCGAGGCGCCGCTCCAGGCTGCCCAGGTAGCGCCGCACGGCCGGGCCGACATAGGCGTTGACGGCCGTGGTCGAGACCCGCTCGTACTCCTTGATCTGCGGCAACACCTCGCTCGACAGGGTGACGTAGGCCTCCGGCATGAGCGCCGCCAGCCGCTCGGCGGTGCGCCGCTCGTGCGCCGGATTGCGGTAGCTGTGCAGGTAGGCGACCGCGACCGCCTCGACGCCCGCGCTCCTCAGCCGAGCGATCTCCTCGTCGAGCGCGGCCTCGTCGAGGGGAGTGACCACCGTGCCGTCGTGTCCTACACGCTCGGGTACGCCGCGGCGCAGGTGCCGCGGCACCAGCGGCTCGGGCGGCGGCATCAGCAGGTCGTAGCGGTTCGGCTTCAGCCCCTCGCGCATCTCCAGCACGTCGCGATGGCCCCGGGTCGTCAGCAGGCCGACCCGAGCGCCCTTGCGCTCCAGGAGCGCGTTGGTGGCGACGGTCGTGCCGTGCACGATGCGGTCGGTCGCCGAGAGCAGGCCCGCGAGATCGAGGCCGAGGCGGGCCGCGAGGTCGCCCAAGCCCGTCAGGACGCCGACTGACTGGTCCTCCGGGGTGGAGGGCGTCTTGACGAAGGTGAGTGCGCCGCTCGGGTCCACGCAGGCGAGGTCGGTGAAGGTCCCGCCAACGTCGATGCCGATACGATAGGGCTTCGGGATGCGGTCGGTCTCGGGCATGGCGCGGCTCAGGCTCGCTCGTCGGTCATCTCGCGCTCGCGGTCGCGCTGCCGGTCCTCGGGCGCCCTCCGCTCCGGCGGTCCCCAGCCCCCGCCGCCGGCCGACCGCACCGCAAGCCGGTCCCCGGCCGCGATGGAGATGCCGAACTCCTTGGTGCGCAGCGTCCGCTCCCCGTCCTGCGAGACGATCCGGTAGTCGTGCGGCGCGCCGTCCCGGCCGCCCAGCATGCCGGCGGAGCCGTGGCGCGCGCCCTCGCCGGCCGTGTGGGCGTAGGCCGGCACCTCGACGACGAGGTCCATCGCCGTGCCGAGCCCGCCGCGATGCTGGCCGTCGCCGCCGGAGCCCGGCCGGAACTCGTGCGTCTCGAAGCGCAGCGGGAAGCGCGCCTCGGCGACCTCGACGCTGCCGAACTTGATGCCGCCGACCGAATGCCACTCGCCCGCGGCCGACCAGCCGTCCCCGCGCGGGGAGGCCCCGCCGCCCGGACGGGCGTGGAACATGTGCCAGATGAAGGGCTTGCCCGTGCGCGGGTTGTCGCCCGTGATCGAGATGCGGAAGCGCCGGCTCCAGCCGCCCATGGCCCGCTCGGGGCAGGCGAGGCTCAAGGCCTTGACGATGGCCTCGACGATCTCGTTGGCCGGGTGGGTGGTGCAGAGCGTCACGGGGGCCGCGTCGTCCGCCCAGACCACGCTGCCCTTCCGCGCCGTCACGCTGAGCGGCCGGAAGCAGCCGTCGTTCTTGGGGATGTCGGGGTCGATCAGGTAGGCGAAGGCCATGGCCACGGCCGCCTGCATGTTGGCGTGCGAGGAATTGGCGAAGCTCGCCGATTGCGGGTCGCTCTCGCTCAGGTCGACCGCGATGTCCGAACCGCTCTTGGTGACAGTCGCGACGATCCGGACATCCTCCCGGCCGCGCCCGTCGTCGTCGAGGAAGGCCTCACCGCGGTAGATGCCGTCGGCCCAGCCGCCGACCACGACCCGCGTCCGGCGCTCGGCGCCATCGAGGATGGCCTCGACTGCCTCGTCGACGCGGTCGGCCCCGACCTCCCCGAAGAGTCGGGCGATGCGCTGCTCGCCCAGATGCGCCGCCCCGATCATGGCGGCGAGGTCGCCCCGGAAGTCCCGCGGGAAGCGCACGTTGAGAGCGATGAGGTCGAGCACGTCGTCCCGCAGCGTGCCCGCGTCGTAGAGCTTCAATGGCGGGATGCGCAGCCCCTCCTGCCAGATTTCCGTCGCGGCCGGGTTGTAGGCGCCGTGGGTGGCGCCGCCGATGTCGCTCATGTGGGCGCGCACGACGGCCCAATAGCGGCGCACGCCCTCGCCGAAGACGGGCACGAAGGCGGTGACGTCGGGCAGGTGCGAGCCGCCGGTCGACGGATCGTTGAGCAGGACGACGTCGCCCGGCCGGACGGCGCCCTGGAACTTGTCCTCGACGGCGCGGACGGCCCAGGGCAGGGCGCCGACATGCACCGGGATGTGGTCGGCCTGCGCGATCAGCCGGCACCGGGTGTCGCAGATCGCGATCGAGAAGTCGCGGCTCGCATTCAGGATCTGGGAGTAGGAAGTGCGGAGCATCGCCTCGCCCATCTCCTCAACGATCGCCGACAGTCGGTGCTGGACGACGGAGATGGTGATCGGATCGAGCGGACGCGGCACGGTCTCAGATCTCCTCCGTGGCGGCAGGCGCACGTGGCACGGTGCTCGGTCGCAGGCCGGTCGCCACGAGGTCCACCTGGGTTCGGATACCAGCGCGCTCACCAACATTTAGCTCAATCCACCGTTCCTGCAGGAACGGTTTTGGGATGGTAGACGCGCGGGAACTTCCGGGAGACCGCGGGAGCTATCCTGGCCGGGCCTTCGCGCGAACGTCGCAGCCAGCGCTGTTCGGCAGCTTCTGGCTCCGGGCAGCTTGTTGCAGAGGCGAGAGCTGAACCCTTGGCACCGGGAGGACCGCTCCACGCACTCCCGCTCGAACTCCGGCGATTCACGCAGCCGAGCGCGACAGGCACGGTCCGACGGGCCGCGTTCGACCTGTCCGCCGGGCACGCACGACCCGCGTCAAGCCTCGTCCCGCACGGTGTTGCGCAACGTGCCGACCTTCTCGTTCGTGACCTCGACGACGTCGCCCGGCTTCATGAAGACGGGTGGGTTGCGGGCATAGCCGACGCCGGAGGGCGTGCCGGTCAGGACGACGTCACCCGGTTCGAGCGTCATCGCCTCGGTGAGGATCGCGACGATCCGGGCGACCGGGAAGATGAAGTCGTGCGTGTTGCCGTCCTGCATGACGTGGCCGTTGAGAGTCGTTGTGAGCCGCAGCCCGTCCGCCCCGTCGGGCAGCTCGTCCGGTGTGACGAGGTCCGGCCCGAAGCCGCCCGTTCCGTCGAAGTTCTTCCCCATCGTCCACTGGGTCGCCCTCCGCTGGTGGTCGCGGATCGAGCCCTCGTTGAACACCGAGTAGCCGGCGATGATGCCGCAGGCTTCATCCAGGCCGACGTGGCGGGCCTTCCGGCCGACCACGAACACGAGTTCGCCCTCGTAGTCGAACTTGTCCGAGCAGCGCGGCCTGATCAGGGGCTCGCCATGCGCCACGAGGGAGTTGGCTCCGCGCATGAACACGTCCGGGTAGTCGAGCGGCTCGGCGCCGCCCTCCCGGGCATGCGCGGCGTAGTTGCGACCGATGCAGATGATCTTGCCGGGCCGCTCGATCAGAGGTCGGTAGCGGAGCGAGCCCTCGTCGAGCCGGGCAGCCCCGGTGGCAGCCCCCGCGGCTTTCTTCGCACGGTCCATGAACTCGGGTTCGCCCGCCACGAGCCCGCCCACCCCATCGGGAAGGCCCGGATCGACCATGCGCAGATCGTAGATCCCGTCGTCGCGCCGGATGGCGAGCGTGTTGCCGCCACTGGTGCGGATGGAAGAATAGCGCATCGGAACACCCCTTGATTCTGTGAGAGCCTCGCTGGCCGCGCTTCCGGACTGCTCGCGAACAGAGGATCATCCGCGCGGCCTCATCGCATGGCGCGACAGACCGCCTCCGGCAGCGGTGCCGTCGACAGCATCGAGGATGGCAGCGGCCGGCTTGGTCCAGACGAAGGGCTTGGGCCTGCCGTTGTGCTCGGCAATGGTGCGGTTGATCGCGGCCTGGAGCTCGACGATCCCGCTGAAGCTGCCGCGCCGGAGCCGACGTCGTGTGGGGGCGGAGAAGAAGCCCTCGGTCGCGTTCATCCACGAGGCCGAGGTCGGGGTGAAGTGGAAGGTCCAGCGCGGATGCCGAGCCAACCACACCCGCACTTTCGGGTGCTTGTGGGTGGCATAGTTGTCCAGGATCACGCGGATCAGCTTGCCGGCCGGCACCGCCGCCTCGATGGTGGTGAGGAAGCGCAGGAACTTCTCGTGGCGGTGACGCTGCATGCAGCGGCCGATCACCGTGCCGTCCAGCACGTTCAGCGCGGCCAACAGCGCGGCAATGCCGTGCCGGACGTAGTCGTGGGTCTGGGTCTCGGGGCGACCGGGCGTCACGGACCGGCTCGGGCGGGTGCGCTCCAGCACCTGGATCTGGCTCTTCTCGTCAAGCGGGAGCACCACGGCGTGGCGCGGCGGATCCATGTCCAGGCCCACGATATCCTCGACCTTCGCCGCGAAGGCAGGGTCGGTGGAGCGCTTGAAGCTGCGCACCCGATGCGGCCGCAGGCGGTGTGCGTCCCAGATGCGCTGGACAGACCGCAGGTCGTCGGAAAATGCTCTAGAAGCCCTATTGGACCTCGGCAAAGCACGCGATCGGACGCCCTGATCGGTCCGGGGCAGGCGCCGGTCGGCCCCGGCCCCGGCCCTCTTTGTGTTGCTGAGGCGATCATCGGGCGGAATTGACACAACGCAAGTTGCCTCGGCGACGCGCGCGATAGACAAAAAATCTAGCGCTAGGCAGTCTCGCCCCATAAGAAGCGGGGGAGACGGCTTGCTCGTGCGATCATTCGCCGATGATGAGGGAGCGTCCGTGCGGGTTGGGGTGAATGCCCAAGAAGACGCCCGAGCACGTCACCGTCGCTGGTGGCGCAGGCTCCTGCACGTCCGCATCCAATGCCGCCGTCGCTCATGGATCCTTGGTCGAGCCATCATCAGCCGGAACGGCCAGCGCGGTCTTCCGATCAGCCCGCCATAGCCCGCAACTCAAGCCGACGTTCGTCCGAACCGACCGCCAACTCGGTTGCATTCGCTTGAGTTCTCACCAGGCCCAAGCCTGCAATTCGATCTAGCCTCTGCATCACGTAAGGCTTGGCCGCTGCATTATTCTCCGCAGAGACCGACCCACCGGAGAGCCGTGCGTCGTCATGTCTCTATTTCCGATCCGATACGCAGGGCGCAGCCGATTTGGCGGCACAGGATTTTACATATTAAGGTGTCAGCCATGACGTCCATCGATCTTGATAAGCTTCGGGGCGCCAGAGTGCTCGTTTTCGGCGCGACTGGGTTCCTGGGTCAGCATCTCGTTCGGGCGCTTGTCAGCCGCGGAGCCCGCGTGACTGGAGCGTCTCGCAGCGCAGATCCGGGGCATCGAAACCTAGGCGCCGAATGGCATCGCTGCGACGCGAGCGACGCCGAGCAGGTTGCGGCGGTGTTCCGGGCGGTGCGGCCCGACATCGTCTATCAGCTCACGAGTGACAGTCGGGGAGGCCAAGAACTCACGTTGATTCCCGACAGTCTACGCAACGACGTCATTGCAACAACGAACGTGCTGACCGAAGCGACTCGGCACAGCATCGGACGCATGGTGATGACAGGCTCCCTCGAGGAGCCGAAGGGCAGCGCGGACGACGCCGTGCCATCGTCCCCTTATGCGGCCGCCAAATGGGTGTCCTGCGGCTACGCCCGCATGTTCGCGTCGCTTTACGAACTTCCGGTCACCACTCTGCGCCTCATGATGACATACGGACCTGGGCAGAAAGACTATAAGGTCATCCCCTACACCATACAGACTCTCTTAGAGGGAAGGACAGCCCATCTTTCTCGAGGCGATCGTCTGCTCGATTGGGTTTATGTAGATGATGTAATAGACGCGTTCTTGCGCGCAGGCATTGCTGATCTGTCCGATGTCAAACCGATTGAGATCGGGACCGGGAAGGCAACCCGATTGTGCGATCTGCTAAGACTTATTGGCGAACTTATGGGCAAGCCTGACCTACTAGCCTTTGGGAACGTCCCCAACCGCTTGATGGAGCGCGAACAGATCGCAGATCCAATTGACGCGGCCAAGAAACTCGATTGGTTCGCGACAACGCCCCTTCGGCAGGGCCTGCTCTCCACGATCGAAGCCATCCAGATGCGAGGTGGCCTTCTCTTGGCGGTGTGCCTGTCGTGCTGATCGCTGCACGTCGCTGGAGGGCGAGCGTCCGGCCCGACCCGATCGGACCCTCCGCGGCCCCGTGCCGAAGCTCCTACGGGATTTCCCGGTACCTCGACACCTACATCTGCGCGGATGCAGCGAACCACTTGCAGTGCTCTCTACGAGGTCGAACTGATTGAGATCCTTCCACTGCCATCCCGTGACTCCGCTACGGGCGTCGAGATCATCCTTGGCATTTGAGAAGCCGGAGATCGGCGTTGTGCCCGTTGTCGTCAACAGGAGGTCGCTTCCACGACGCACGGTCGCGAGTTCGCGCAGAACCGCAAGGGCGGGCGCACTTGGATGAACCACATGCGGCCTGCCGTTCTTCTGCCGGTCTGCCGGCATCGTCCATGTTGAGCGCTCAAGATCGATTTCGGACCACCGCATGCCCGCGGCCTCATTGCGGCGCTGTGCGGTGAGCACAAGCAGCTTGAAAAACGGGCCGAACGGGTACGGCGTCGCCGCCGCTGCTGCGAACACCGCCCCTACCGCGTCCGCGTCAAGCCACCGGTCGCGCTCGGGCTTCACGGGGGCGAGCGGGAGGTTGTGGAACCGGTTGGCCGTCACCAGCTCGGCCTTGATGACCCACTTGAACATGGCCCGACAGCCGGCCCCAGTCGCGGCAATCGAGGCATCTCGGGAGGGCTCGGCACGGGCGGCGGCATTGCTAGCCTCGCCGTTCCTTGCGAGGTGATCGCCCTTCCGTGCGGCATCAAGCGCCCGCCTCACGTCCGCCCGCGTCAGCGACGCCGACGGGCATGTCAGCAGACCGGGCAGCGTACGCTTGATTCGCGCCACCATGTCCCGCCGGTACGTCTCCCGTCCGTGGCTGAGATGCTTCCGATCCCAATCGCCGATCAATGCCTCAAGTGTCAGGGCCTCCGCACGGCGCTTCGACGAGGTCGGGAGGTTCAATCCTCCCCGGCGGCACCATCCATTCAGCTCGAAATACGATCCCGGTCCCTGGGACGGCCGCCGCGGCGACGGCGGCTCCCTGAGGCGGCGAGGATCGTGACGGCCCCAATCGACGGCCTTGAGGCGTCCGGCGAGGTCGGCCGTCAGGAGGATCGGTGAGGTGGTCGCGATGACCCCGGCGGCCTCGGATTGCGGCCTAGCTCCTCGCATTGATGAAATTCGTCCTAATTCGACTCTCCGGACAGCATTTCTGCAGCGAGCAGGGCCTGGATCCTACGGTTATTTTGCATTCAATTACAATTTTACGCATTTCACATGGATATTTTTCGCGGCCGGTCTCGGCGGATTGGGCTACCGGCATGGAATGTGTTGCTCAAAAAAGGTTGTCATTCGCCAGCCGCTGGCTCGCAATCGGCACAAGATTAGTCTGGCTTGCCTACGGCAGCTTGCGAGATCGGCTGTCGGCTGTGCAATTGCGTCAAGAACTTCGAAAGCCCGGCTGTCGCCAATCGCCGACGCGAAAGGCCAAGGTTCGCACGAAAGAGGGCTCGTGATGTTCAAGCTTCTAACCGGTGCCGCTGCGCGGCTGAGCGCCATCTCGAGGTCGCAGGCCATGATCGAGTTCGCCCTCGACGGCACGGTGCTCACCGCCAATCGGAATTTCCTGTCCGTCCTCGGCTACGAGTTCGACGAGATCAGGGGCAGGCCTCACAGCCTGTTCGTGACCGAGGCTGAGCGGGACAGCGCCGCCTACGGGCTGTTCTGGGACGCCCTGCGCCGCGGCGAGCCGCAGACGGGCGAGTACCGGCGCATCGGCAAGGGCGGCCGCGAGGTCTGGATCCAGGCGTCCTACAACCCGCTCGTCGGCCGCGGCGGCAAGCCCTACGCCGTGCTGAAATGCGCCGCCGACGTCACGGCCCAGAAGCTGCGCAACGCCGATTTCGAGGGCAAGATGCGCGCGCTCGACCGCTCGCAGGGCATCATCGAGTTCGCCCTCGACGGCACCATCGTCACTGCCAATGGCAATTTCCTGACGATCGTCGGCTACGGTCTCGACGAGGTGAGGGGCGGCCACCACGCGATGTTCGTCGATCCCGCCGAGCGGCAATCGGCGGATTACACCCGCTTCTGGGAGGCGCTGCGCCGGGGCGAGTTCCAGCAGGCGGAGTACAAGCGCATCGGCAAGGGCGGCCGCGAGGTCTGGATCCAGGCCACCTACAACCCCGTCGCGGACGCGTCCGGCCGCCTCGTGAAGGTGGTCAAGGTCGCCACCGACGTCACCGCCGCGGTGACCGAACGCCTCGAGCGCGCCCGCCTGCACAGGGCCGTCGACAGCGACCTCGACAGCATCGCGACCTCCGTCTCCCAGGCCTCGCAGCAGGCGGTCGGCGCGGCGAGCGCCGCCGAGCAGGTGTCCGGCAACGCCCAGAGCGTGGCCGCCGGCGCCGAGGAACTCGCCGCCTCGGTGGGCGAGATCAGCGGGCAGGTCCAGCGCGCCCTTCAGGTCGCGGGCCGCGCCGTCGCGCAGGCCGACGCGACCTCGGCCGTGGTCGGCGGCCTCGCCGCCGCGGCCCAGCGCATCGGCGAGGTCGTCGATCTGATCGACAGGATCGCCGGTCAGACCAACCTGCTGGCGCTCAACGCCACGATCGAGGCCGCGCGGGCCGGGGAGGCCGGCAGGGGCTTCGCGGTCGTCGCCGCGGAGGTGAAGACCCTCGCCGCGCAGACCACCAAGGCGACCGAGAGCATCGGGGCGCAGATCGCCCAGACCCAGGGCGCCGCGCGCGAGGCCGCCGCCGCCATCGCGGGCATCGGCGCGACCATCGGCGAGGTGAACCAGATCTCGGCGGCGATCTCCTCGTCCGTCGAGCAGCAGGCCGCCGTGGCCCAGGAGATGTCCTCCAACATGCAGGCGATGACCTCGGCCGTGGCCGACATCTCCCGGAGCATCGGCGTGATCGCGTCCTCGACCCAGCGCGTCAACGAGGCGACCCTGCAGGTGCGCGAGTTCTCGCGAGGCATGGCCGCCTGAGCGCGGCCGATGCCGACGCCGGAGCGCCGCGAGGCGACGGGGCGGTGGCGGAGCGCCTGCGCGCGCCACCCCGCCGGCGCGCCGCTCACGCGTGCTTGCGGCGCCGCTTGCGGGGAGCGGCGGGCTTGGGATCGTTGGCGGCGATCGCCGCGCGGCAGGCCGGGCTCAGGCTCGTCCGCTTGCTGATCAGGCAGGCCTTCACTCGGCCGGCATCCGGGATGTGCTCGCCGCACAGGCTCATCGCGTCCGGCGTACAGGCTTGCTGCTGCTCCGCGGTGCCCTGCGCGAGGGCCGGAAAGGCGAGTGCGGCGACGGCGATCCCGACGCTGGCAGCAATCATCTTGATGGTCATGTCTCCCCCGGGTTGCCGCACGCGTGACGGCCGACCGGAGAATACGAAGCCGAACCGCAAAAGCTACGCTGCCCGGGCGCGCGGGGACGTTCGGAGCGTGATAGGGACGCGAGCGCAACACCTCTATGCAGAACGATACCGTCCTGGCGCGCCGCTATACTTCTATCCCCGGCGAGAGCGGCGTTCTCCGAGCCGACCGCCTCACGGCGGGGCGGGTTCGCCGCCCAGCGCCTCGGCCAGGGCGATCCGGGCGCGGTTGACGCGGCTCTTGGCCGTGCCCACCCGGCAGCCCATGACGCGGGCGGCGGCCTCGTAGGAGAGCCCCTGCAGGGCGGTGAGCAGCAGCGCCTCGCGCTGGTGCGCCGGCAGCCTGCCGACCTGCTCCCAGGTCTCCCGCAACGCGACGCCGTCGTCCTGATCCGCCGGAACCGCGAGGCGCTGCGCCGCGCTGCCGTCGGCATCCTCGACCTCGCGGCGCCGCTTGCGGCACGTCGTGTAGAACTGGTTGCGCAGGATGGTGAACAGCCACGCCCGCAGGCAGGTGCCCGCCTGGAAGCGCTGCTGGTGCTGCCAGCCGCGCAGCAGCGTCTCCTGCACGAGGTCCTCGGCCTGATGCGCATCGGCCGCCAGGGTCATCGCGAAGAGCCGCAGGGCCGGCATCGCGGCCAGAAGCTCGTCCCGGAACGAGTCACGGGGCGCCTCGGCCCGGGCCAGGGCGTCCTCGAGCCGCGCGACGAGATCGAGCAGGGCGCGGGGCTGCGGCTCGGCCACGAAGGCCGCGTAGCCGGCGCGCAACCGCCCGCCGAGATCGTCGCGCAGGAACGGCGGCAGCACGGGAGGAACAGGCGAAGCAGCCTTCACCTCGCCGACAAGGTCAAACGGCACGCGCTTTCCCTCCCGACAACAGTCTCTACTACATAAACAAGTATGTCCCTGCCGCTCAGGTTCCGATGGACTGTCCGTTCGCGCGACCGGCGCAGCTCGGAGGACTACGTAGGGGCCGCATGCGGCGCCGGATTCCTCGCGGTCCTGATCGCCGTGGCGGAGCGGCGCCCGCGAGGCGCCGCCGTCACGGCCCGGAGGGCTGGCCCGGCCGCTTCATCCCGCTCCGCCGCGACCAGACGAGCTGGCCCGCCGCGTCCAGCAGCATCACGACGCCCTCGGACCGAGAGAACAGCTCGCAGGCCCGATCCGCCGCGGCGGCGACCGCCACCTCCCTGGTGGCGACGCCCAGATCCTGGTGATCGGTCACGACGCCGACGCCGTCCGGTCGCGGCCACAGGAGCCAGAGCTGGAAGTGCGACGTGGGCGTGCTCCAGGACATCCCACCAGTGTGCTCACGTTGACACACTCGTGGCAATCTTCTGTGCTGATTTCACCTCACCTTTCGACCCCGATCTTCAGCGCACTGCAATCCTGCGCCCGACCGGGACAAGCTCGGCCGTCAGCCGGCCGAGGCACTTAGGCCGTCGGCCGACGACGGGACGGACTGCCTTTCCGGTCCGCGTGGCGCCTCCGTCCAGCCGTCCGTGGTGTTAGCGGACCAGTTGCCAAACCCGTCCGAGCCCGGTACGACTTGTCACAATTCATCGCGAGGCTGAAATGATCGTTGAGATGATTGCAACTGCAGGTCTCATTGGAACGGCGGGCGCAAGTTTTGCTATGATATTGCTGTTCGTGCATTGAGCGCCCTGGCCTTCTCTCTTGATTTAATAGAAGCTTAACCGGCTCGGAAGGAGCGACGGTGGTGGCACAGGTCTGCTGCCGCGGCCGCCTGCCGCAAGGCCGTGCCGACCGATAAATCAGATCACCGCAAGCCCAAGCCGCCGATGGCCCCAGCGACCTCCGCGATCCGGACCGACCCGCAGGAGACGCCGATGGCCCAGGCGGTCCCGCCGGGGCTGCTCCTCGACGACGTGCCCCAGCGGCTCCTCCTGCACTTCGCCGGACTGAGCGTCCGGGCCCAGCAGCTGCGCGAGGACGAACTGGCGCGTCGGCTCGACCGCGCCGCGCTCCTGGCGGCCGCCGCGTGGCTGCGTTCCCAGCACGGGCCGATCCCGCCGCGCGCGGACCGGCTCGCGCCCGCCACGGCCCGACGCGTCGTCCGGGACGCTCTCGACGCGAGCCGGGCGGTCCGTCCGGCCGCGGAGATGGGCGCGGCCACGGGCTGACGGGCCGCCCGCGGCGAGCCCGCCGCGGCGGCCCGCGCCCGGCAGGGCCATCGCACCGTCACCGGACCGTCGATGCGGGGCCGGAGGTTCGCCGCGGGCCGCGGCGCGGCGACGAACGCCGTTCGCGGCGGCTGCCGGGATCAGCGGCCGAGGGTCGGAAAGGCCGTCCGGTAGCGGACGGGATGATACCAGCTCGTGCGGGCGCGCCGGAACGCATCCTGAATCCGGCTGAGATGCGCCTCGATGGTCTTGGTGCTGATCCTGCTCGACACGTGATCGTCGAAGCGGTCGAGATCACTCGCCGCGGAGGCATCGTCGGACGGAACCGTGAAGAGAAATGCGACTGTGAGGAGGCAGCATGCTCTCATGGTCTTTCTCCCTGACGATTGGTGCTCCGAATGTCCGGTCCATAGCCGAAGGTCACGCTCGCCTGTTTCTGCCTCGCAGAAACAGGCGTCGGTGCGCCAGAGCACAGGGCAGGGCTGACGACGCGGCGCCCGCCCCGCGGACCCCGTCCGGGTGATCCGCGCCGGGCCTCCCGCAGCCGCGCCGAAGGCGCCCGCCGGCGCGCCGGGCCCGGACGGCGACCGGGTGTGGCGGCACACGGTCGGTCCCTGCGGGGCGCCGTAGGAAGGGTGTCAGGCACGCCGCGCCGTTCCGCCGCGAGGCCGACCACGACCTTCGAACCGATCCGAGGCAGGAACGCCATGAGGACCATCATCCTGAGTGCCCTCGCGGCCTCGCTCTGGGCCGCGAGCCTGGGCGGCGCCTCCGCGGCGTCCCCCAACACGGGAGGCGGCACCATCTGCGGACCGAGCTGCTATCCGAAAACCGACACCCGGCCGTGGCCGCCTCGGCCGGTGAGGCCGATCAAGCGGACGGGCCGCCTGAATTGCGGGTCCGGTTGGTACGCGTCCGGCGGCCAGTGCTACCCGCGGCTGCACTGACGGCCGCGAGAGGGCGACGCCCGCCCGTGCGCCTCGCCCGCGCCGGGCCGCGCGTCAGGGCTCGGCCCGCGGCCTGCCGGCCGGCGCGGCGCGGAGGAAGGGGTTGCCGTCCCTCCACGGCGCGAACCGGAACAGGCCGACGGGGTCGACGCCCTCCAGGTCGGACGGGGCGAGGTCGCGGGCGATGACCACGACGAAGGGCGCTGCGCCCTCGCCGGGGCGGCCGAACGGGCGGGGCGGCGAGAACAGCGTCCCGACGCTCTCGACCAGGAGCGGGCGCTCGGATTCCGCGACGCGCACGAGGCCCTTGAGGCGCAGCAGGCGGTCGCCGAGCCGGCCCGCGAGGTTGTCGAGCCAGGCGGCCAGGTCGTCGTAGGCGAGGGGACCGGCCGGCCGCCCGAGCCGCACCGCCACGCGCGGATGCGCCCCGCCCGGCACCGGAAGCGGCGTCGCCGGCTCGCGGCCGGGATGGGCCAGGGGCGCGAAGGCGGCCGCCACGGCGGCGCCGCGGTCGGGGTCGGTCACCAGTTCGGCGAGCGGGTTCAGGGCGGCGCTCTCCGCCCGCGCCGCGTCGCGGCGCGCCTCCGGCACCGCGTCGAGCTTGGTGAGGACGATGCGGTGGGCGGCGGCCCATTGCGCCGCCGCCTCCTCGAACCCGGTCGTCGCCCATCCCCTCGCGGCGTCGTAGGTCGCCACCACCGCCACCCGCATCCGGAGGGCGGCGAGACTCGCGAGCTGGCGCAGCACGGGACCCGGCTTCGAGAGGCCGCTCGTTTCCAGGACGATGCGGCGCAGCGGCCCCGACGCGTCCGGCCTCTCCGCGGACAGCAGGGCCTCGACGGTCCGCGCGAGGTCGCTCGTCACCTGGCAGCACACGCAGCCGTTCGACAGCATGCTCATCGGGACGTCGCCGCCCGTCTCGCGCAGGATGAGCCCGTCGAGGCCGATTTCCCCGGCCTCGTTGACGATGATCGCGGTATCGGCCGCCTCGGGGCGGCCGAGGAAGTCGCGCAGGAGCGTGGTCTTGCCCGAGCCGAGGAAGCCCGTCAGCACGACGAAGTCGAGGCTGTCCGTCACGCGCCCGGCGCCTGCGCGGCGGCGTACCGGGCCGGGACCGCCACCTCCCAGGTCGCGCTGACGAGGGCGCGCACGTCGGCGAGGAGTTCGGCCGTGTCGTAGATCACCCCGTCCTTGATCGTCTTGGCGAGCCCGCGGTGCCAGGTGGCGCCGTTGGTCGCCTCGTCGAGGCGCAGCGCGCCGGTCCCGTACAGGAGCTTGAAGTCGGTGAGCGGGTTGTGGTCGTGCACGAGCAGGTCGGCCCGCTTGCCCACCTCCACGGTGCCGATCTCGTCCTCCAGCCCGCACAGGGCCGCCCCCTGCGAGGTCGCCGCGCGGATCACCTCCAGCGGGTGGAACCCCGCCTCCTGCAGCAGCTCCAGCTCGCGGATATAGCCGAACCCGAAGATCTGATAGATGAAGCCCGAATCCGAACCGGCGCAGACCCGGCCGCCGCGATTCTTGTACTCGTTGATGAAGGCCATCCAGAGCCGATAGTTCTCCTTCCACTCGATCTCGTTCTGGGTGGACCAGCGATACCAGTAGGAGCCGTGACCGCCGCGCTGCGGCGTGAAGTAGTCCCACATGGACTTCCAGGTGTACTCCTTGTGCCAATCGGCTTGGCGCGCCCGCATCAGGTCGCGGTTGGCGTCGTAGATGGTGAAGGTCGGCACGAAGGTGAAACCGAGTTCGAGGAACTGCTCCAGCACCTCGTTCCACTTCCTGGATCCGGGCTCCGCACCCTGCCTGAACATCTGGCCGGAGACCGAGAAGCGGAAATACTCGTCATTGTAATCGTAGTCGAGCGGGAAGTTCTGGACCACCCTGTCCTCGAACAGGGCCTCGGGCAGGCCGTAGTAATGCTCGGCGCTGGTGAGGCCCCACTTGGCGGTGGTGAGCGCGTTCATGCGCGTCACCGCCATCTGGGCGTGGTGACAGCCCGCGCGCAGGCCGAGCTGGCGGCACTCGTCGAGGGCCGCCTCCATGATGGCGGGCGGCGCCCCGAAGAACTTGACCCCGTCGGCCCCCCGCTCCTTCAGCCTGCGCAGCCAGGCCCGCCCCTCCTCGGGCGTGTGGACCAGCTTCAGCATGTCGTTGACGGCCGGGAAGTAGCTGTAGGCGAGGAGCCGCGGCGCCGCGATCGTGTTCTCGGCCGAGCGCCGCTTCTGGTCGAGCATCCAGTCGAGGCCGTTGAACGAGCCCATCTCGCGCACCGTGGTGACGCCGTGGGCGAGCCAAAGCTTGTAGACGTACTCGACCGGCGGCACCCAGCCGTTGGCCGCGTGGTAGGCGACGCCCGCATGGGCGTGGCAATCCACGAAGCCGGGCGTCACCCACTTGCCGCGGCAATCGATCTCGTGGTCGCCCGGGGCGGGCCGGTTCGCGCTGGTGGCGAGGTTGCCCGTCACCTTCTTGAGGAGCGTGATGCGGCCGTTCTCGACCACGATGTCGGTCGGGCCGATCGGCGGGGCGCCGGTGCCGTCGATCACGGTCGCGCCGCGCAGGACGAGCCGCCGATGCGGCCCGATCCCGCGGTCGCGCGCGGTCGCCGGGACCAGCGGCGGCTGGCCCGCCCTCGCCCGCTCGGCCGCCAGTTCGTTGCCGGGCAGGGTGCCGGCTGGGATCGCCGCGTCGGTCATCGGGTCCACTCCAGTCGAGTCAGCGGGCGTAGCGGCGGCCGAGGAGGGCGGTGCCGAGCACCGTCAGGATCAGGGTCGCGGCGAGGAGGATGAAGGCGAGGGCGGCGCCGAACGGCCAGTTCATGCCCTTCGAGAATTGGTCGTAGACGGCGGGCGCCATCATCTTGAACTGCGAGCCGCCGAGCAGCACGGCGGTCGCGTAGGTGTTCATGCACAGGATGAAGACCAGGACGCAGCCCGCCACCGTGCCGGGCAGCGCGAGCGGCCACACGACGCGGCGGAACACCGTGAGCGCGCCCGCGCCCAGATTCGCCGCCGCCTCCTCGACCGCGCGCGGGATGCTCTCGATCACCGAGGCCAGGGTCAGGATCATGTAGGGCAGCACGACCGCGATCGTCCCGACCGCCACCGCCCCGGGCGTGTAGATCAGCCGGAGCGGCTCCGTGGTCAGCCGCAGGCCCTGGAGCCCCGCATTGATCAGCCCGTCCTGGCCCAGCAGCCCCATCCAGCCCGCCGCCCGCACCACGTTGCCGACGAGGAGCGGGATCAGCGTCAGCACCGTGACGAGGCTCTTCCAGCGGCTCTCCATCCGGGCGAGCCGGTAGGCGGCCGGGAAGCCGAGCGCCAGCGTCACCGCCGTGCAGGTGAAGGCCATGACCAGGGTCGTCGCCATCACGCCGCGGTAATACGGGTCGGCGACGGCGTTGAGGTAGTTCTGCGCCGTCGTCGCCTCGATCATCAGCTGGGTCGGGCTGTACTGGTTGAGCGAGATGCGGGCGAGCAGCACCATCGGCCCGATCAGCAGGGCGCCGACGACCAGCACGGCCGGCAGGATGAGGGCGATCATGGCGGAGCCGGCCGATCAGGCCTTGAACTCCTTGTTCCAGAAGTCGGTGAAGGCGGCCTGCTGCTGCTGCATGTAGGCGTAGTCGAGGGGGTGGAGCTTGGCCTGCTGGGCCTCGGTCAGGCTGATCTGCCGGGCGAGATCCTCCGGCAGCTTGGCGTCCTTCACGGTCGGCACGTAGCCCATCTTGGCCGCGAAGGCGACCTGCGCCTGCGGGTCGAGCATGGCGTTCAGGTACTTGAAGGCCCCGTCCTTGGCGCGCGAGTTCTTGGGCACGCCGGCCTCGAACAGGATCGGCACCGCGCCCTCCTCGGGCACCGCCATCTCGACCGGGATGCCGGCCTGCTTCCACATGAAGCCGCGCGCCAGCCACATCGGCGCGAGCCAGACCTCCTCGGATTTCAGCGCCGCCGCCAGGGCCTCGTTCGACGGGTAGACCTTGGGGTCGAGCTTCCTGAGGTCCAACAGCGCTGCCTTGCCCTTGGCGAAGTCGCCCATGGTGCCGCCCGCCCCGATATTGGCGCCGGCCATGTTGTAGCTGTAGAGGATGTCCGAGAAGCCGACCCGCCCCTTGTACTTCGGGTCGAACAGGTCGGCATAGCTCTTCGGCGGCGCGGTGACCTTGCTCGGGTTGTAGAGCACCACGAGCGCCGAGTAGATATGCGGGATCGAGTGCGGCTTGCGGAAGACGTCCAGCACCGCCGACAGGCGCGGCACCGCGCTGGCCGGCACCGTCTCCAGCACCCCGAGCTGGCTGAGCACGTAGCTGTCGATGTCGTTGATGCAGGCGACGTCCATGCTGCCGCGCCGGCTGGTCTTCTCCGAGATCAGCTTGGTGCGGCGCGGATCGTTGTTGGCGATGTCCTGCGAGACCTCGATCCCGAGCGGCTTGACGAGCGGGATGTCGATGTTCTGCTGCAGCAGCGCGCCGTAATCGCCGCCCCAGGTGCCGACCACGATCGAGGAGGTCTCGGCGAGGGCGGGCCGGGCGCGGGTGCCGGCGAGCGCGAGGGCGGCGCCTCCGGCGAGGATGGTGCGACGGGTGATCATCGGGCGGGGGCTCCTGCGCTGTCGAGCGGGATGACGCGGGCGGCGTCGGCGGACCAGGTGATGCGGACGGGGTCGCCCGCCGCGAGGCGGCGGCGCGGATCCGCCGGGAGGGGCGTGGGCGTGACGGCGACGATCGCCTCGCCGGCGAGGTCGAGGTGGTACTCCGTGCGCGCGCCCAGGTAGGTCAGGGCCTTCAGCGTGGCGGCGGAGCCGGCCTCGCCCGGGCCCGGCGAGACGGTCACCCGCTCGGGCCGGATCGCCAGCATGCCGGCGCGGGCGCCGCCGTCCGGCGCGCAGGGCACGGCGGCGCCGCTGCGCAGCCGGAACAGGTCCGCGCCCTCGCGCTCGCCCGCGAGCAGGTTGCAGCGCCCGACGAACCCGGCCACGAAGGTGTTGGCCGGGCGCTCGTAGAGATCCTCGGCGCTGCCGACCTGCAGGACGCGGCCGTGCTCCATGACGACGAGCCGGTCGGCCATGGCGAGCGCCTCGTCCTGGTCGTGGGTGACCATCAGGGTGGTGAGGCCGAGCCGCCGCTGCAGGTCGCGGATCTCGAGCCCGACCTCGGCGCGCAGCTTGGCGTCGAGGTTCGAGAGCGGCTCGTCGAGCAGGAACACCGCCGGGCTGACCACCAGGGCGCGGGCGAGGGCGACCCGCTGCTGCTGCCCGCCCGAGAGCTGGCGCGGCAGCCGGTCGGCCAGCGCGTCGAGCCGCACGAGGCGCAGGGCCTCGGCAACGCGCCGGTCGCGCTCGGCCCGCCCGACCTTCCGCATCTCCAGCCCGAAGCCGACATTGTCGGCGACGCTCATGTGCGGGAAGAGCGCGTAGGACTGGAACACCATCCCGGTGTCCCGGGCGTAGGGCGGCAGCCGGGTCACGTCGCGCCCGCCGATCAGCACCCGGCCCCCGCTCGGCTCGACGAAGCCCGCGACCATGCGCAGGGTGGTGGTCTTGCCGCAGCCGGACGGCCCCAGCAGGGCGACGAGTTCGCCC
Organism: Methylobacterium sp. WSM2598; assembly: GCF_000379105.1. Taxonomy (GTDB): domain Bacteria; phylum Pseudomonadota; class Alphaproteobacteria; order Rhizobiales; family Beijerinckiaceae; genus Methylobacterium. Next base: position 296,847 of record NZ_KB900609.1, read on the forward strand.
TGGCGGACGTCGAGGTCGACGCGCGCGACCGCCGTCGCGTCGCCGTAGCGCTTCGAGACGCCGTCGAGGAGGAGCGTGCCCATCACACCACCCGGGAGAGCTTCACGAAGCGGTCGGTGACCAGCATCAGGATCGTCACCATGGCGATCTGCGCGGTCGCGACCGCGGCCAGCGTCGGGTCCATGCGGAATTCCAGGTAGCTCAGCATCGCGACCGGCAGGGTGGTGCGGCCCGGCCCGACGAGGAGCAGGTTGAGTTCGAGATTCTCGAAACTCGCCACGAAGGAGAACAGGGAGGCGGCCACGATGCCGGGCCGCAGCATCGGCAGGGTGATGCGGCGGAACACCGTGAGCGGCCGGGCGCCGAGATTCGCCGCCGCCTCCTCGGCCGCCCGGTCGAGGCCGGCGAGGCTCGCGCCGACGAGGCGCACCGTCCACGGGATGGTGATCAGCACGTTGGCCGCCACCAGGCCGCCGAACGTGGCCTTGATGTCCATGTCGAGCCAGTCCTCGGCCCGCAGGTAGAACATGTAGAGGGCCGAGCCCGCCACGATCGCCGGCACCGCGAGCGGCGCGAGCAGGAAGGTGTTGATCAGGCCGCGCCCCGGGATCCTGCCCCGCACCAGCGCCAGCGCGGCGGCGGTGCCCAGCGGCACGCCGATTGCCGTCGCGGCGAGCGCGATCTCCAGCGAGGTCGCGAAGCCGCGCGCGAAGTCGCGCTGGGCCCAGGCGTTGACGTACCAGCGCAGGGTCAGGGCGTCGGGCGGGAAGGTGACGATCTCCTGGTCGAAGAACGAGATCGCGATCACCATGGCGATCGGCGCGAAGATGACCGCGTAGGCCAGGATGACGGCGGCCTGGAAGGCCGCCCGGCCGAGCCGGACCGAGAGGCCGGGCCTCGCGGCGAGGGCCGGGGCGGAGGCGGGGGAGAGGGATGCGACGCTCATGGGGACGCCACCGGTTCCGCAAGACGGGTGCCACGCGGGCCGGTGAGCCTCGGACCGACGCGCCGGCTCATGATACAGCCTCCCGGCCCGTGGCGCGAAAGCGCGGGCCCGCGAAGGCGGCGTCGCCCGCCGGGCCGGCGATCAGCTGCGGCAGCAGGGATCTCCAGGCCTCGATCATGTCGCGGTAATAGTCCGGCTCGGGACGGAGCACCGTCTGCACGCCCATGCCGCGCACGAGGTTGACGGTGAGGTTGAGGATGATCCGCGCCTCCCGGGGCGGCCGCCGCTCCCCGTCGCAGAACTCGACCCAGATCGCGTCGAGGGCGGCGTGGAAGCGCTGCACGACCGGGATCAGGCCCCGGCGCAGGGCCGGATCGTGGCGCGCCTCGGTGATCATCTCCATCGACAGGTAGAAGAAGCGGCCCGAGAACAGCTGCCAGAGGAACTCGACGAAGTCGGCGAGCGGCAGCGCCCCGCTGCGCACATCCGCCGAGACCGCCTTGATCTCCGCCGTGCCGTCCGCGAGCAGCACCTCCATGGCGGCCAGGATGATGTCGGCCCGGGTCGGGAAATGGTGGAGCAGGGCCCCGCGCGAGACCCGGGCGCGCTCGGCGATCTGCTGGGTCGTGGCCGCGTGGTAGCCGACCTCGAAGATCTCATCGAGGGCCGCGCGCACCAGCCGCTCGCGGGTGGCGACGCTCCGCGCCTGCTGCTGGCGTTCGGTCCGCGACACCGACTCTCCCCGCCCGGTTGCGCGCCGGAGGCGCCCGCTAAAAAAACAAGCTTGCCTGTTTTTTTCGCTCTGTCCAGTCTGCCCGCGGCGGAACGACCACCCCGGAGGGCGCGATGGACGATTACGCGAACCGCAGCTACGGCGAGATCCCGGTCGGATTCGGCGCGAAGCCCGGGATCGTGGTGGTGGACTTCCAGGTCGGCTTCACGGATCCGCGATACCCGCTCGGCGGCGCCCCCCTGGTGGCCCGCGCGGTCGAGAACACCGCGCGGCTCCTCGACGCCGCCCGGCGCGCGAACGTGCCGGTCGCGGTCTGCAACACCGCCTATCTCAACCAGCGCGAGATGCCGTACTGGAAGATCACCGCCGTGCGCGACACGTTCCTGCACGACCACCCGAGCGTCGCCCTCGACCCGCGCATCTACCGGCCCGATTACGACCTGATGGTCACCAAGAAGGGCCCGTCGATCTTCTTCAACACCGGCGTCTCCGACTACTTCACCAAGGAGCGGGTCGACACCGTGATCGTGACGGGCTGCAACACGAGCGGATGCATCCGGGCGAGCGCGATCGACAGCTTCAGCTACCGCTACCGGACGATCGTGCCGGAGGATTGCGTCGGCGACATCGAGGAGGGGCCGCACCGCGACAACCTGCGCGACCTCGGCCGGCGCTACGTCGACGTCAGCGACCTCGCCACCGTGCTCGGCTGGCTCGACGCCTGGCGGAGCCGGAACGCCGCCTGAGGGCCTCGCCGCCCCGCCCCCACCCGCACAGGGTCCAGCCCGAGAGGGACCAACTCATGAGCCCCGACCTCGTCCTCTTCCGCAACGCGCGCGTCCTCGACGGCCGCCACGATACGGCCCTCGACGGCCACGACGTGCTGGTCGAGGGCGGCACGATCCGCGAGGTGTCCGACCGTCCCCTGACGGCCGAAGCGGCCCGGGTGGTCGACCTCGCCGGGCGCACGCTGATGCCCGGCCTGATCGACTGCCACGTCCACGTGATCGCGACGATCCCGGATCTCGGGGCCAATGCCGACCTGCCGGATTCGCTCGTCGCCCTGCGGGCGGCGCGGATCATGCACGGCATGCTGATGCGCGGCTTCACGACGGTGCGCGACCTCGGCGGCGCCGATCACGGGCTGGCGCTGGCGGTGCGCGAGGGGCTGATCGCGGGGCCGCGGCTGGTGATCTGCGGCAAGGCCCTGTCGCAGACGGGCGGCCACACCGATTACCGCGGCCGCTTCCACGCCCGCGACGTCTCCCACTACGTCACCAAGCTCGGCGCGATGGGGCGGGTCTGCGACGGGGTCGACGCCGTGCGCCGGGTCGCCCGCGAGGAGATCAAGGCCGGCGCCGACTTCATCAAGATCATGGCGAATGGCGGCGTCTCCTCGCCGACCGACCCCATCGCCTTCCTGGGCTACTCGGTCGAGGAGATCCGCGCCATGGTCGAGGAGGCGCGCAACGCCCAGACCTACGTGGCGGGGCACCTCTACACGGACGAGGCGATCCGGCGGGCCGTCGAATGCGGCGTGCTCTCGGTGGAGCACGGCAACCTCGTGACGCCCGCGACCGCGCGGCTGATCCGCGAGGCGGGCGCCTTCGTGGTCCCGACCAACGTGACCTTCGACGCGCTCGCCAAGGAGGGCGCGGCGCTCGGCCTGCCGCCGGCCTCGGTGGCCAAGATCGAGGACGTGCGCGAGGCCGGCCTCGCCGCCCTGGAGACCCTGCGCGAGGCCGGGGTGATGATGGCCTACGGCACCGATCTCCTCGGCGAGATGCACCGGCACCAGTCGGAGGAATTCGTGATCCGCGGCCGCTGCCTGCCGGCGATCGAGGTGATCCGCTCGGCGACGGTCAACGCCGCCAAGGTGGTGCGCCAGGAGGGCAAGCTCGGCGTCGTGGCGCCGGGGGCGCACGCGGACCTGATCGTGGTGGACGGCGATCCCCTCGCCGACCTCTCGCTCCTCACCGGCCAGGGCCGGCACATGCCGGCGATCATGATCGGCGGCCGCTTCGTGAAGGACGCGCTCGCGCGCTGAGGGCGCGGGCGCCCGGAGGCTCAGGCCCGGGCGAGGGGCAGCGCGATCCGCGAGGGCGCGTCCGCGCCGAAATGGACGCGCAGGAGCGGCGGGCGGCCGTGCGGGATCTGCCCGCAATGGTCCGCATCGGCCCCCGCCAGCGAGACGCGGATGCGGCTGCCGGCCGCGAAGCGCCAGGCCGTCGGCAGGAGCGGGATGCGGATGCGCTCGACCCGGCCCGGGACCAGCGGCGCCGCCTGCGCGCGGCGGAAGGTCCGGAACGGCCACGTGGTCCGGTAGCGCTCCGGCGCCGGGGCCTCCGCCCGGTGGAGGGCCCGCAGCAGCCCCTCGGTGACGTAGCGCTCGGCCCCGTCCGCCTCGATCTCCGTCAGGTAGACGAACAGCCCGGCATCGGGCTCCGAACTCGACAGCCAGAGATCCGCGAGCGCGTGGCCGATCAGCTCGCGGTCGGCCGCGAGCGGGGCGGAGGTGAAGCTTAGCATCCGGTCCGTGCGGCCGGCCCAGTCCGCGTAGTACTCCGTGCTGTTGATGCCGGCGATGCGCTCGTAGCGGGTGCCCCGGCCGGTGCCCGCCGCGAAATCGACCCGGTGCTCGGCCGCGCCCGACGCGCCGGGTTCGGCGAGCAGGCGCGCCTCCGCCCCGAGATGGAGGTCGGTCGTCTCCGCGACCGGCGGCCAGGACGCGGCCTCCCGCCACGCCTCCGCGTGCATCGCGTAGACGTGCACCGGCGCCTCGGCCGCGAGGCCGGTGTCGCGCTCCGCGAGGTAGTGGTCGAAGAAGCGCAGCACCTCGCCGAGATACGGGAAGCACGCCTCCTGGCTCCTGCGCCAGGGCGAGACGTCGATGCGCGCGCCGTGGTCCCAGGGCCCGAGTAGCAGGTGGCGCGGGTTGCGGTCGAGGGTGAGGAAGCGGGAGACCGCCCCGTTCATGTAGCCGGCCCCGTCCATCCAGCCGGAGACCGACAGGACGGCCACGTCCGGCCGGATGCGGTCCGAGACCGCGTAGGGGCTGAACGAGGCCGAGCTGAAGCCCGGATCGTAGGGCAGGGGCTCCTCGCGGAACCGGAATTCCGGCATGAACTCGGTCTGGCGGAAATTGCCGAGATGCTCACGGATCGCCTGGGCGAGCAGGATCCCGTCCGGATCCTCGTCGACCGGCTGCGGCCCGGCGAAGTCCGGGTTCGCGTAGTAGACGAAATTCTTCAGCAGGTCGCGCCTGTCGTGGTCGAGCCCGACCATCAGCTCGTCGTAGACCCGCGTCAGCTCCTTGAGGGCGATCCCGCCCGGGAAGTAATTGTCGCTGTAGGTGTCCCAGACCGAGAAGAGCGGCGCGATCGCCTTGACGGCCGGGTGGCCGGTGCTGGCGAGGAAATCCGCCGCCGCGCCCAGATAGGACACGCCGGTGGCGCCGACGCGGCCGTTCGACCAGGGCTGCGCCACCACCCAGTCGGTGATCTCGCGGCTGTCCTCCCGCTCCTTCGGCGAGCGGAAGCTGTCGCGGGTGCCGAAGCTCGCGCCCGTCCCGCGCACGTCCACGATCACGACCGCGTAGCCGCGCGGCACGAACAGGTCGCGGAACTTGCCCGAATTCGGGTTCGCCTCGCCGCGCGCCCCGGGCCGGAGCTTGAAGCGGCGGTAATAGGGGGTGAAGAGCAGGATGGTCGGGAAGGATCCGGGCGCGCTTCCGCCCTCGAGCGGCCGCGGCAGGTGCACGTCGAGGGCGAGGCGGCAGCCGTCGCGCATGGTCACGTAGCAGGATTCCGGCGCCGCCGGCTGCGCGAAGCAGGGCGGGCGCGCCTCCAGGTAGGCGCCCGGCGCGACGCGCCACGCGGACGAGCCGGCCTCGTCGGCCTCGGTCGATGGGGACATGCTGCCTCCTGCTGCGCGCAACCTTAGAGCCCCGGCCGCGGCCCGAGGAGCGCGCCGGCGGTGCGGCAGCCCTGCGCCCGCGCCGAGGCTCCGGCGCCCGCCCCGGTCTATTCTCGCCGCCCGACCCGATCGATCCCGCCCACGCGCTGGAGCCCCATGTTCACCACCCGCCCGGAACTGCGCGGCACCTTCGGGGCCGTCGCGAGCACGCACTGGATCGCGAGCGCCGTCGGCATGTCGGTGCTGGAGCGGGGCGGCAACGCCTTCGACGCCGTCGCGGCCTCCGGCTTCGTGCTCCAGATCGTCGAGCCCCACCTGAACGGGCCGGGCGGCGAGGTGCCGATCATCCTGAAGCCGGCGGGCTCCGAGCCGGTCGTGATCTGCGGCCAGGGCGGGTTCCCGCGGGCCGCGACGCCCGCGCGCTTCGCCGCGCTCGGCCTGTCGCAGGTGCCGGGAACCGGACTCCTGCCGGCCGTGGTGCCGGGCGCCTTCGACGCCTGGATGCTGCTCCTGCGCGACTACGGCACCTGGGGCGTGGGCGCGGTGCTGGAGGCGGCGATCGGCTACGCGGAGAGCGGCTTCCCGGTCCTGCCGCGGGTCGCCTCCTCGATCCTGGCGGCCGAGACCCTGTTCGCCACCGCGTGGCCGAGCTCGGCGGCGGCCTGGCTGCCGGGCGGGGCGGTGCCGCGCCCCCGCACCCGGCTCCGCTCGCCCGACATCGCCGCGACCTACCGGCGGATCGTCGCCGAGGCGGAGGCGGCGGGCGGCGGGCGCGAGCGGCAGATTGAGGCGGCCCGCGACGCCTTCTACCGCGGCTTCGTGGCCGAGGCCGTGGACCGCTTCTACCGCACGGCCGAGCTCGTCGATTCGAGCGGTCGGCGCCATCGCGGCCTCCTCGCGGCCGAGGATCTCGCCGGCTTCGCGGCCCGGCGGGAGCCGACCGTCTCGCGCGCCTATCACGGCGTCACGGTGCACAAGACCGGGCCCTGGGGCCAGGGACCGGCCCTGCTCGAGAGCCTGGCGCTGCTGGAGGGTTTCGACCTCGGCGCGATGGACCCGGCCGGACCCGACTTCGTCCACACGCTCGTCGAGTGCATGAAGCTCGCCTACGCGGACCGCGAGGCGTTCTACGGCGACCCGGACTTCGTCGAGGTGCCGCTCGCGACGCTGCTGTCGGATTCCTTCGCGGAGGCGCGCCGCCGGCTGGTGACCGACCGGGCCTCGGCGGAGCTCCTGCCGGGGGACCTGCCCGGCGCGCGGGAGCGGATCGCCCGCGTGCTCGCCATGGCCGGGCGCGAGATCCCGGTCGGGATCGGCCACGGCGAGCCGACCTTCGCGCCCCTGCCGGTGGAGTGGGGCGACACGGTCCACGTCGACGTGGTCGACCGGCACGGCAACATGGTCTCGGCGACGCCGTCCGGGGGCTGGCTGCAGAGCTCGCCCACCGTGCCGGGCCTGGGCTTCTCGATCACCACGCGCGGCCAGATGTGCTGGCTCGAACCGGGCCATCCCTCGACCCTGCGCCCCGGCGCGCGCCCGCGCACCACGCTGACCCCGACCCTCGTCACCCGCGACGGGGCCGGGTACCTGGCGATGGGCACGCCCGGGGGCGACCAGCAGGACCAGTGGACCCTGGCCGTGCTGCTGCGCCACCTGCACCACGGCCTCGACCTGCAGGCGGCGATCGACCTCCCGCTCTTCACGAGCAGGCACGTCCCGCAGAGCTTCTATCCGCGCCTGTTCGAGCCGGGCCGGCTCCTCGTCGAGGAGCGGCTCGGGCCGGAGGTCATCGCCGAACTGGGCCGGCGCGGGCACGAACTGCGCGTCGAGCCGCCCTGGTCGCTGGGCCGCGTCTGCGCGGCCGGGCTGCGCGACGGCTTCATCGTGGCCGCCGCGACGCCCCGGCTGATGCAGGCCTACGCGGTCGGGCGCTGAGGGCGGGGAATCCTCAGCGGCTCGTGTTCGGGGCGACGATGCGGCTGGTGTTCCCGGCCACGATGCCGGCCCCGTGCTCGGAGATCAGCCTCGCGCCGCCGCCGAAGAACGTGGTCGAGAACCAGCTCGAGATCGATCCCCAGCTGAAACTCAGTCCCGCGCCGCCGACCACCGCGTCGAGCTGCGCCTCGTCGATCGCCTCGCCGGCGGCCGCCACGGGCAGGAACCGGTATCCGTTCCGGCTCTCTTCGACTTTCAGCGAGAACGGCAGGTCGACCCCGAACTCGGTCTTGATGACTTGGTTCGGGTCGGCCAACACCGCGTGACGAAAAACTTCATCAGTGTTGAACCGCGTCGCAAACGCTTCCTGCTGCTGCGCGTCCATGATGTTGGCCTCCGATCTTCAACGTGGATCGGTTTAGACTGCCAAGCTTGATGCCTCAAGCGTGCCTTCGCCTGCTGACGCAGCGTCTCCGCAGTCTTACCGGCCCTGTCGCCCGGGCGGCATCGCGTTCTTCGGCGGCGAGACCCGGGTCGGAATCCGGCCGCGGCGATGTCCCGCGCAAGGCTACTCGTCCGCCGCGCTCCAGGGCTTCAGCGGGTTGCGCCGGGCGAGCGCCGCGCAGGCGAGCGCGACGGTCAATCCCGGGCCGCGGCCGTAGGGGCGCGTCCAGTTCTCGGCGGCCCTCGGGTCCACGCCCAGTTCGGCCAGGGCGGTATCCTTGTCCCAGCCATGGAGCTTACGCACAACCTCGAGCCATGACACGAAATCAAAGGATGTCATCCCGGCTCCTCTGGATCGGAGGGGATAGCGTAGCCAGAGAAGATTGCCGGCGGCAACGCGCTCGTCCGGGGTGATCTCGATCGGTGGTTGATCAATCCGTGCGCGCGCGCACGGACGCCGGGGGGCGCCGGTGGCAGGGTCGTCCCGTCCAGCGTTGGACGTTCTTCATCCTCCCAGACTTCGGGCCGCCCCTCGGGGCGGCCTCTTGTCGTGGAGGGCGGGAGCGCGCCGCGCAGGCCCCGGCGCCGGGGCTACTGCGCCAGCAGCTTGTTCCTGATCAGGTAGCGCAGACCGCGCTCGAAGGATTCGTCGGTGTCGCCCCGGATGTCCACGCTGTAGCCCCGCTCGGGCGCGGCCGAATCCACGTCCTTCACGTAGACGTTGATGTTCAGGATCAGGTTGGAGACCTTCTGGACCTCGCCGGTGATCGCCACCTCGGCCCCGGCCTTGCGGGCGAGGTCCTCGGCGCAGCCGTTGCAGTGGCGCAGGTCGCTCTTGGCGGCCTCCTGCGCCACGGCCGCGAGGGGCACGGGCGCGTAGCGTCCGCTGTCCTGGAGCGCGGCGCGCAACTGCTCGGTGAGGCGGCCGAGCCGCCCGAGATCCGCCTCGGTCGGCGGCGAGGCGCCAAGATTGGCGAACTGGAAATCGAATACGGCGGCCTTCCGCGGGGCGGCCACCGCGGCGCTCGCCGCGCTGGCGGCGATGGTCAGGGCGGCCGCGAGCCTCGCGACGTGGCGGATCATGCGATGTCTCCCGGTTCCGTCTCCTCCTCATCGCGGGACGGGGCGCCGGGTTGCACCGCGCCGGTCACCGGGCCTCCGCGTCGAGCGCCGCGAGCGCCTCGGCCATGGACGGCCGCCCCGCCGGATCCGGGCCCGTGCAGGCCCCCGCCAGGGCGGCGAGCGCGGGCGGGACCTCGGCGGCCGGCATCCGGGCGAGGAGTTCGTCGAGGAGGATGCCCCAGGCCCGCACCTCCACCCGCGCGAGCGCGGCCCCCGCCGCGCCGGCCGGCAGCACCGAGGCGGCGCCGAAATCGCTCAGCACCGCCTCGCCCCGCGCCCCGTCCCAGATCACGTTGTGGGCGTAGAGGTCGCCGTGCATGAGCCCGCCCGCGTGCAGGTGGGACGCGGCGGCCGCGATCCCGCGCGCGAGGCGCCGCGCCGCCGGCCCGGTCAGGCGCAGGTCCGGGGCGTAGACGTCGCGGCTGCAGCTCTCCGGGCTCGGCGGGCCGGCGAGGACGCGCCATTCCGGCGGCAGCAGCCGCAGCAGGAGCCCCTGCGCGCCCTCCGGGTGGCCGTCGAGCCGGCCGAGGGCCCCGGTCAGGTGGGGATGCGCGCCCGCCGCGAGGCAGGCCGCCATCTCGCGCTCGGGCAGGCCGTCGCTCGTCATCGCGCCCTTGAACAGCTTGAGCGCGACCGGCTCCCCCGGCGCGCCCGCGGCCCTGCGCCAGAGGGCGCGGTGGACCACGCCGGAGGCGCCCTCGCCCAGCCGCGCCTCGCAGGCGAGGGCCGACCACGGCACCCGGGGCACGCGCGCCGCCCCGGCCACGGGCTCGCAGGGATTGCCCGACCACGCCAGCCAGGCGAGGCGGGGCAGGGCGGTGAGCCAGGGCGGCAGCGCCTCGAAGCGGTTCGCCGCGAGCCGGAGCAGTTCGAGAGACTCGGCCCCGGCGAGCGTCTCCGGCAGGGTGCGCAGCCGGTTGCCCGCCAGCATCAGCTTCTGCAGCGCGGGACGCTCGCCGAGCGCCGCGGGCAGCGCGCCGAGGCGGTTGTCCGTGAGAATGAGCCAGCGCAGCCGGGGCGACAGCGCCTCGCCCGGCACCTCGCGCAGCCCGCAGGCGCGGAAGCCGACCTGGCTCAGGGAAGGGCAGTCGCCGAGGCTGGGCGGCAGCCGCTCGAACCGGTTGCCCGAGCAGAACAGCACCCGCAGCTTGCGCAGGCGCCCCATGCCGTCGGGCAGGCTGGTCAGGGCGTTCCCGCCGAGGTCGAGCACCTCCAGGGTGTCGGCGAGGCCGAAGATCTCGTCCGGGACGGCGGAGAGGCCGCCGCCGAGGCGCAGCACCTTCGCGCCATCGAGGTCGCCGCGCCGGAGCGCCGTCAGGGTGTCGGAGGAAGGGGCAGCGGTCATGAATTCTGTCGGCGCGGGAAGGTCGGGCGCGAGGCTTGCCGGAGGATGACGGCGAATTCCCGGTGCGGGCGGAGCCGGCCGCACTCGGCAGGGGACGGCCCCGTTCCGATCGCCCGACAGGCAGTCGCGTCCGACCTCCTCGTGTGCAATGATCCGCGGCGGAAGCGCGGGCGGGCCCGCGCGGAGGGGGATGGAGCGATGGAGTTCGACCTGTATCTCGAGCGCCCCGCCATCCTGAGGGCGTGGTACATGGGCGGCAGGCTGCGGGACGCGCGCGGCGGGACCCTGGAGACCTGCGTCTGGCAGACCCTCGCGCTCGTCAACGGCCCGATGGGCGACCTCCTCGCCTCGTTCGAAATCGAGTGCGGCTACAAGGTGCTGCGGACCCCCGAGATCCACGCCATCGCGCTGCGCAAGGGCTGGGTGGAGCGGACGGCCGCCCTGCTGGGACTGTCGGCGGCCTTCCGAGCGCACTCGGTCCGGTGAGCGCGAGCGGGCGTCCCGGACCCGGATTCCCGCGACGGACGGGCGGCGGGGCCGTCGGACACGTAGCCAAGCTCCTGGCGGCGCTACCATTTTCTTCCGGGCCGGCGCGCCCCGTGCGATAATCGCGCGGTTCCCGACAGGGAGGTCGACCATGATGCGCGTCCTGGCCTACTCGACCATGCTGGTCATCCTGCTCACCGGCATCGCGCTCGCCGGCTCGGCCGGGTGAGGCGGGGCAAAGCGGTCCCACGGGGGCGCACCGCGCGACGAGGTCGGCCCGGGGATCGGCGATGCGCGGGTCGAGGCGGCGCGGCCGCGCCCCGGCTCTCCCGCGCCTGCCGCGAGGCCGCCGCGGGGCGATGCGGCGCCGCCGTCCTGCCCGAGCGGTCGCGAGCTGGGCCAAGTCTAGCCGCATGCCGCGGCTAAGGCCTATCGATCGGTATTCCAGGAATCGTCCACGTCAGAGCCCCACGCGCCATGACGTCGGATCGTCGGCGGGTCCGAGCTCTGGCGGGTGACGATCTCGGCGACCCACACCGGGCGACCGCTCGTCACCCTGGTGAGCTGTCCGGGCATCCCGGTCACGGTCGCCGCGAGCGGGACCATCCCGAACGAGGGGCAGTCCGGGCGCCGCGATCCCGTCCCGGTGGGCCGGGGATCACGGTGGGACGCCGCCGGCGCGGCGCCCGGCGGCGTCACTCCGCGGAGATCCGCGCCTGCTCGCTCAGGAACGCGTCGAAATACGCCACGGTGCGCGCGATGCCGGCGCGCAGGTCCACCTGCGGCTCCCAGTTCAGGATGCGCCTGGCCTTGGCGATGTCGGGTCGGCGCTGCTTGGGATCGTCCGGCGGCAGCGGCCGGTGCACCAGCCGCGAGCGCGACCCGGTCACCTCGAGCACGATCTCGGCCAGTTCCCGGATGGTGAACTCCCCCGGATTGCCGATGTTGATCGGCCCGGTCACCTCCGGCCCGGTCGCCATCATCCGCAGCATCGCCTCGATCAGGTCGTCGACGTAGCAGAAGGAGCGCGTCTGCAGCCCGTCGCCGTAGAGCGTGATGTCCTCGCCCCGGAGCGCCTGCACGATCAGGTTCGACACCACCCGGCCGTCGTTCGGATGCATGCGCGGGCCGTAGGTATTGAAGATTCGCACCACCTTGATCGGGAGGTTGTGCTGGCGGTGATAGTCGAAGAACAGCGTCTCGGCGCAGCGCTTGCCCTCGTCGTAGCAGGAGCGGAAGCCGATCGGGTTGACACGCCCCCAGTACTCTTCCGGCTGCGGGTGCACCTCGGGGTCGCCGTAGACCTCCGAGGTCGAGGCCTGCAGCACCTTCGCCTTCACCCGCTTGGCCAGGCCGAGCATGTTGATGGCGCCGTGCACGCTCGTCTTGGTGGTCTGGACCGGGTCGAACTGGTAGTGCACCGGCGAGGCCGGACAGGCGAGATTGTAGATCTCGTCCACCTCGACGTAGAGCGGGAAGGTCACGTCGTGGCGCATCAGCTCGAAATTGGGCTCGTCGAGCAGGTGCCGGACATTCGCGCGGGTTCCGGTGAAGAAATTGTCGAGGCAGAGCACCTCGTGCCCCTGGGCGAGCAGGCGCTCGCAGAGATGCGAGCCGAGGAAGCCCGCACCGCCGGTGACCAGGATCTTCTTGATGTTGCCGTACCGCATGGTCGGGTCTGATCCGATGGGGTGACGCGCGGGCGCGCAGGCCGGCCCGAAGCGTGGCGGGACAGGGCCGCATCACCCTACCGGGACGTCCGCCCCGCGTATAGATGAGCGCGCCCGTGCCGCCGCAGGCGGTTCTTCGACCGCCAGGGGTTTCCGCGGACGGCGCAGTGCCGAGCCCGTAAGCGTGGTGGGTCGGCTGCCGGCAGCGCAGGAGCCTCGATGCCACGCGCGGTTCGGGTGATCACGACGCCGTGCGACGCCGCCACACTCACGAGAGCAGATCGTTCGCGGGTTCCGCGCGACAGCACTGCAGCGGGCGGGATCCCTCGCGGGGGGCTGCCGGCCGTGGAGGCTCCGCGACGACCCGGCGCGCCGGCGCCAGCAGCTTCGCCTGGGATCCGCGCTCGCCATCGTCACCGATCCGGCCACCTCGACCGTCTCGGCCAAGCGCCGCGCGCGGGAATGGCGGCTTTCGGAGTTCCAAGCCGCCACCAGCCGACGGGTCCGACGCGCGCTCTGCAAGCCAGGCTCGGACGAGCCCTCGATCCGCTCGGTCCTTCTCGACCATACCGGCCGCGTGGCGGTCACGAAGAATGCCGGTGTGAGCGCGCTGTGCCCGGCGGTGGTGCAACAGAAAGCCGCGAACGATTCACGCTCCATGTGGGCAGCCGAGGACGAGGCCGACATGCCCATGACCGGCGACACGGCTCACCTCTCGAAGGTTCACATCTTCGGCATCATCCTCCAGACCATCGACGCCCGATTCGGACGTCACGCTCCCGGGGCGCTACCGTAAACCTATAGAAAATAATGATATGCTGCTATCTTACACATGTAAGCCTCCAAATGACAAATGCACATGGCTAAGACACCAGAAGAGATTTCCGCAACAACTGATATATAAATAAAGATCATTTCTATCAATTCGTTAAAAACTGGTACTTGCATGAAGCAAAAAACTTTTTGACTGCGCTCTTCAAAGCATCGATGCCGAGACCACACGGTTCGATGGGTAATCTTTCCTAGCTGTTGCCAAAAGCCAAATTTGCTGGCATCTGCGGCAATCCGCGCCGCCTCCGTCGATCGTGTCCCGGCGCGAAGTGTCGCCACGGTAATCGCTTCCACGGTGACCGCATGGATTGGCAAGGTCGGCTGTGGATACAACATGCTCCAGATATGATCTGACCGGCATCCTCTTGGGGGCTTTGCGCTCAGTTGATGCTAGCGCTGAGCACGTAGTACAGAACGAGGCTTGATAAGTAATGAGAATATTACTCGATATGCAGAGTGCTCAGTCCGGCAGCCGTCATGGCGGAATTGGTCGGTACTCGATCGATTTAGCGAAGGCGATGATTGCAACAGCGGGCGATTTCGAGTTTTCCGTGTTGCTCAACAATTTGTACCCGGAAATCACGGAATCCGTAAAGGCAGAATTCCAGTCACTTCTCCCAGCAAGCAGTATAAAGACATTTTTTTCACCGGTTGGTATTCCGTACATTGCCAATAATCATGCGATCACGCGAGCCGCCGAGGCAGCACGCCTCGCCTTTATCGAAAATATGAAAGTCGACGCGGTTCATATCACCAGCTTATTTGAGGGCCTTCACGATCAGGTGGTGGTTTCTATTCCCATGAAGGGGACGGGCAGTTGCGTGACGGCTGTGACTGTCTACGACCTGATCCCCCATTATCAGAGAGAGGTATACCTCAGGGATCTCCGAGCGCGTTCGCATTACTATGATAAATTCAATCAGCTGCCAAATGCAGACTGTGCGCTGGCAATATCGAATTTCAGTGCCAATGAATTCTCCGCCACTTTTCCGGATTTCGTAGGCCCGGTGGTGAACATATCGGGAGGAGTCGATAAGAAGTTCCGCGGGGTCGAGGCCGCATATTTCAAGAACCAGAGTGTATTCCAACGCAATTGTATTAATAAGGAGTATATTCTTTACACTGCTAGTTTTGACCAACGCAAGAACCATGCCGGGCTTATTCGAGCTTTCGCCGCCTTGGAAAAGAGTTTAAGAGACAAATATATTCTCGTATTTGTTGGAAACGGGTGGCCGGAAATTTATGAAAATCTGTGGAACATTGCAGAGTCTTGCGGGCTCGGTCGCAACAGCGTGGTGTTCACGGGACGGGTCGACGACGAAGAACTCGTCGCATTGTACAATTGCTGCAAGCTTTTCGTATTTCCGAGTCGTTGGGAAGGCCTTGGCCTGCCGCCCGTCGAGGCGATGGCGTGCGGCGCTCCCGTCATCGGTTCGAACACGACCAGCATCGCCGAGGTGATCGGGTTGAACGACGCGCTGTTCAACCCGGATTCCGAGCTCGACATTCTGACATCGTTGAATCGCGCGTTGACGGATGAGAGTTTTATCGAAAAATTGAAAAGCCATGCTCGGACGCATCGGGCGAACTTCAGCTGGGCGAAATCCGCCCGGATCGCGCTGGATACGATCAGGGAGACGGTCGAGCGGAGGGGTTCCGGAAGGTCCCGGACGGTCGCCCTCGCCCGGGCGCCCGCCATCATCAATGGCGTCCCGCTCCTCGCCTCCGAAAGGCGAGTGCTCGATGATTGCGCAAGGTTGAGCGCGCTGGGCATCTCTGCCGAGCCGAGGCCAGCGAAAGCCAAGCTGGCTTGGATTTCGAGCTATCAAACCAAATGCGGAATCGCATCGTATTCCGAGCGGATCATTGCGAATTTCAAAGATACAATCAGAGTATTTGCTCCTCGCCTTGCGGAGAGCGAGTGTTTAGTCAGCGAAAACAAGCTCGACAATGTCGCTATCGTGAGGTGTTGGAATTCCGGCAAGGATGATGATTTGCGTGATTTGCGGGCGGAACTTGATATTTATGAACCGGAGGCCGTCGTCATACAATTCAATTTCGGTTTTTTTGACCTCCGCGCGATTGGCGCTCTCATAGAAAACAGGTGATCAACAACGTTCCGGTTTACATCTTTATGCATTCAACTGTCGATCAAAGCCCTTTCGAGGAGCAGCGGCTGCCCTTCATCGTAAACCAATTGGCTGGCGCAACGTCGATTTTTGTTCACACGGGCAACGACGTTCGGCGGCTCGCCGAGATCGGTCTGACCCGAGATGTCGTCTGCGTCCCCCAGGGCGTGCTGAACCTCGACATCGACACGCCCACCCGGCGGGACGCCACGCCCTTCACCCTGGCGACCTACGGTTTCTTTCTTCCGGGGAAGGGCCTCGGCGAACTGGCGCGAGCCCTCAAGATCCTGTCCGCCCGCGATGTTCGCGTCAGACTACTCATGATCAATGCGCACTACCAAGACCGCACCGGCTTGTCAGAGAATGAAATTCGGTCCGTTTCTCGGGAAATAGAACAACTCGGTATATCCGACCTTGTGGAAATGTCCACTGATTACCTGGACGAACATGAGAGTGTTGCCAAGCTACGACAAGCTCAGCTTATCGTCCTCCCTTATCAAAGGACTGGTGAGTCATCAAGCGCTGCCGTCCGCACCTGCTTGAGTGCGGGAGTGCCGATCGCCGTGACACCGAGTCGAATTTTCGACGACGTTTCTGATCTGGTTTATAAACTACCGGGGTATACGCCGGACGATATCGCGTCCGGTATCGAACAGTTTATTGATAATACTAGGAAAAGTATTGGTTTTTTTACCGAGACGCTGAGCAGAGCAAACAATTGGTGCCGCCGTAATGATGTCAGGCAAACAAGCGAATATATCAATCGGGCCATCCTACTGTACGAAACCAGATCGGACTGGCAGACCGTATTCGAGTCGCCGTCTACAATGATTGTTATAAAAGACGCATATGTACGCGATGGTGAAATCGTCTGTGATGCCGTACATGGCGCGATTGTGCATGGCCCGTACATCAATATTTTGGCCGGAGTATATCTATTTGAGGCTGCAATAAGGACAGAGAATCGGTCTGGCACTTGCGGGCGGCTGGTACTGTCGACAAATGCTGGTGCTGAAGTCATCGTGGACATTGCTATTCCGGCGCGCGGTGAGATATCCTATGTCTCTAAGACGTTCTTCTTAAAGGAAAGTAGGACATTGTTCGAGTGCGTCTTCTTTGGAACTGGGTACAGATACACAATCAGCAGGTATATTCTTAGAAGGAAAAATTATAAAGATCGTGATAATTGGTCGGAAGATCGTAATATCAACATTCAGAGAAGACTAATCCCGTCAACATTGCAGTTGTTTCATGTTGATCGTATAATGCGGTCCGTCAAAAATCAAGATGACTCTTATGAATTCGTGACGGCCGTTTACAGAACTATGTTGGGCAGAGACCCCGACGATGATGGATTACAACGTTGGACGGGTACTTTGACGGAAGGCCTTCTCACCAGGCAGGAACTGATTGAGAAATTCATAACTTCGGACGAATTCCATGATCGGTACAGGCAGTGATCGATGGATGGATCTTTGCGAGCGGCGTCGCCATCGTGAACGGAAGGAAACAGAGCGGGATCCGATCAGGTCGCGGTCGGATCGTGCCCTGTATTCTCCATGACGCCGCATGTTCTGCGTCGTGGCGGCAGCCGCTTTGGCGGAACATGCCCCGGACGTGCGGCGGAAGAGCGATGTCGAGCTCCCTGTGCGGACGCCCCAGGCACGCGGTTCCACCGCGACCGGCGAACGCGGTTCCCTTTGGACGGTCCTGTGCGCCGCGGCGGGAGGCTGGCCGTCCATGTCGCTCCAGAGGGACTCCGATCGACCTGCTCCCGCCGGAATGGCCCATTCTCGCGCCTGCCGGCGGGGGTGGCGGCGAGACACGGACGGCCGGAGGGGCGAGGCGCGCGTCATCCGACGACGGTTGTCGCGCGGGTCACGGGATCGGATGCTCATTCCGTCATTTCCGATTGCGAATGAGTCGGTCGAACCGAGGCTCAAATGATATCGATCTTCCAATGCGTCAGCGATGCAGAGGGCAGTGATTCGTGACAGGACGGAACCCATCGCACCAATTAACGTTCCGCTCCGCTTGTTCGATCTGGTAAGAGATTTATTGACCGACCAAGATTCGTGAAATGCTGAGCGCTCGCCGTCGGCCGCGAACCAACAGCACATCGGGCTTCTCGCGAGGCGTGCACTACAGATATGCAAGGAACTATGGACGATCAGAATATCGATACACTCTTTCAGCGACTGCTTCCCAAATTTGAGGCTTGGCTCGCCCTGCATAAGCCTTGGAAGCAAAATATGACAATTCCATCGACGGAGATCTGTCGCGTGGATCCATCCGCACCATTCATGCAATTCTCGACCTGTTCGGCGCGTGCTTTCTTTCATCCGGAATTCCAGAGAATCAGCAGGCTGATTAACGTCCCTCTTGATTTTCACCGTAAGTACTGGGAATGGGTGTTCTTGATCCACCAAGCCGAGACCGCCGGCGTGGTCGGGCCGGGGAAGCGGGGGCTGGTTTTCGGTGTTGGCCAGGAACCGCTGCCCGCCGTGTTCGCGCAGAAGGGATGCATCATCACCGCGACGGACGCGCCCACGGATATCGCGCAGAGCACGGGCTGGTCGAACAGCGATCAATTCGCTGAGGCACTCGCCACCCTTCCGGCCGGAACGATGGACCGAGCCGAGTTCGAGCGCTCGGTGGAATGGCGCGAGTGTGAGATGAATAACATCGATCCGGATTTCAAGGACTACGATTTCTGTTGGTCATCATGCTGCCTGGAGCATCTTGGTACTTTGAAAGCAGGCATGGATTTCAGCAAAAATAGCGTCGTCAACACTCTCAAAGTCGGAGGCGTGGCGATCCACACGACCGAGTTTAACGTCAGTTCGAACACCAACACAGTGGAGAGCGGCCACACCGTCATCTATCGTCGCCAAGATCTTGAGCAGCTGATCGATGATGTGCGCGCTATGGGACACCAAATGAGTGACTTGAAAGTTGCACCCGACAGTCTCGTCATCGACAATTATGTGGATACCCCGCCATTCTCGCAGTTTCCGCACCTTAAGTTGATGCTTGAGGGCTACGTCTCGACGTCCGTAGGCCTTGTCATTCGCCGGATGCATTGAGATCGCCGAGGGAGTGCCGTCGGCCTTTTGCCCCGGTTCCAGCTACTGAACCGGTGCGGCCCGCGCGCGCTCGCCGCAGCCGAGTCGCGTCTTGCTCGTGCCGATCCATGACGAGGCGCCGCTTGCGCCGATCTCCCGGGCGACGGGTCGGGGCCGCACCACGGAAGGTGGATCCGTTCACGGATCGACGGCGGTCACGGCGCGCTCGTTCAGCGAGCGAGACCGCTCGGCGGGGCGCGACCGGGAAGGAGCACGGCATCGTCGCGCGGCCGGTCGCACCGGCCCGCGCGGGACGCCGACGAGGGTCAGCGTGTCCTGGCCGAGCCGGTTCGCCTCAGCGCCGAACGCGTCGACGAGGCGCCGGCCGTTCTCACGCGTGATGCCTCAAGCCCCGGGGCGACAAGCCGGGACGGGGCGGCCGGCGGAGCAAGAGGCCGTCCAAGCCGCGGGACCTTTCGAGGACAGCCGCAAATGGTGCGGTATTCGGGCCCGTCCCTTGGCCGATAAGCGGTCCAGTGAAAGTCTGGACAGAGAGGAAGCGGGCCGCGGTCACGCGCCTGTCAGCACATCTCGCAAACGTGCTGAGACGACGCAATCTCAATCACCGTGAGATGAGTGGTGCCCAGGGGCGGACTGCGCCTTCCTGTACAAAGATCCAGCAAAATCAGTAAGTTAGCAAGCTCCCTCAGGTTCGGTGTGTAGCACATCTGTGGCACAGACCTCAAGGCCGCTGCCGAGGTCGAAGCGCGTCCACCTCGGCCCCGAGACCACAGGCTCTACCTCCTCGCAAGCACGTCATTTCGCCATATCGCCGTACACGCCAGGCCCCTCACGGGCTCCGAGCCTCCACCGCTAGTCAGGCGGGATGGGGACCGCCGGATCAAGCGCCGAAGGGCATCGGCACTCAAGGGTGGCCCGGTCTGCCGGGCCGCTCAGGATGGGGGAACGGTCAGCATCCAAGCCCCCAAGACGACCGCCTGCTCCAAGGGTCCGGAGAGCAGGCATCCGTCCGCGTTGGCCGCCTAGATGGCGGGAAGCGGTGAGTAAAGGCCGACAGCCCAACCCCGGCCTGCCTGATCAAGGTTTCACCTCCGGCCCCGGCTCCGACGGCCTCCCACATGGGAGGGTGCGCGTGCCTCGCTGCTTCTGCCGGTCACCGGCGAAGCTGTGCCCTCTCGGGCACAACAGCACCTCAGGCCTCCCCTCCGGGAGGAGACAAGGCAATCTCCGATCTCTCAATCGAGAGAGATCAGGAACTGCATCCTGAGCCCGCCGCATTCGAGTCGCCAAATCCTCGATTATCCAGTCTCTGGTCTCTGCCCCTTTCGCTAACCACCTGGAAAATCTGAATATTCTGTCCAGCCGCTCCGTTTTCTGTTGGGCCGGCTCCGCTTCTCGACGGTACACTGAAGCGTCCGGTTCAGATATGGAGCGTCGTCAGCAGTTCGATGTTCCGGCGCTCACGTTCAGCCCGTTCCGCCGCCTCGCGCTCCGGCTGCATGCTTTTGTCATGCGCGTCGAGGTACTCGGTGGAGAACAGCACATGCGGATCGGTCTCACCGCACGCCAGCGCCGAGGGCGGGATCCTGTACCGCTCCCGCAGCGCCGCTACGTTCATCCGATCCAAGTTCCGGCTCACCCCGAACCGCTTCGTCGCCACCAGACCCTGCGAGCGCAGCTTCACTCGCGCCGCCTGCTGCACCGGCACCGGCACCCTGGCCTGCTCCGGATCAAGCAGCCGCCGCTCCTTCGGTACCACCAAGCCCTTCATCATGTACTGAAACAGGCGCCATTGCGCGATCACGTCCCGGTCATGCCGGTGGAGTATCCGCACCGCCCGCGTGCCAAGCCGCCGCTGCACGCTCTGACCCGAGATCGTCTTCACGGCGAATTCGACCTGCCGTCGTAGCCAGGGCTTCCGGGCCTTCGGCATCACCATCAGGATGTGGCTGTGCAGGCCGTGCCGGCGCCCGTTCTCGATCACCCAAACCAAGGCGTAGGGAACGCAGCGCTTTCCGTCCTCATCCCGACAGGACAAGCAAGCCTTCCGCAGCAACTCCAGATAACGTCGGTGTGCCTCCGCCACGGCCGCAGGATCTGTGATGCCTACCCGTGACCAAGTGATCGACAAAAAGGTATTCAGCACTTTACCGAAGCAGTTCGCCAGTGCAATCGCTTCGTAGCCCTGCCTGAACTGCTTCGTGGACAGCGCCTGGGTCAGGCCCCAGCTGCCGACCGCGCGGCCGTACTCCTGCTGATTCCGCCCGAACACCGCCTGATGCCGCACCACCTCCGGATCGGCCGACTCAGCGCCGACCCAGTTCCGTCGTCCGATATCCTCCGGCTCGAGCCCATGCTCACGCAGAAACCGTAGCTGCTCACCCAGCCCTTCGATCCCGGCATGGAACTCCCTCCCCGGGTCCGCGGCGTCAGCTTCGGCAGTCTCCCTCTGTGCGTTGCCTCTCTTCCGTCGGCGCGCCTCAGCCGCCAGCTCGGCCTTCCGCGTCTCCGCCCAGGCCAGCTCAGACGGGCGCGCCGCCTCTCTACGCGCCTGGATCTCCTCCAGCGACGGGATGTAGATGCCGGCCACGTCGCTACCCTTCGGCTCCATCGACTTCACTCCAGGCGGAGGCCACACAAGCACGCAGCTCCCATGGGTTCAGCATATTCGCTGTTTGCCACGTCGGCTCGACGCGCGGAGCGTTTCGCACATCTTCAGCCCTTCCGTCGCCCGCCCCATAGCGGCTGCGGCGGCTTTGCGCCTCCACTCCCGGCCCTCAACAACGCCGGGCCAGCCGTGAACCCCCGTCCACCACCGGAACGGGGCTCGCCTCATGAATACCGCTGACGATCAACATGCCACCGCCAGCACCTCGGCCACGCGCTCCCCGACCCGGCGGCGCCTGCTCGCTCTTTTCGCCGGCCTCCCTCACGCCGTCGGCCCCAACGCAACCGCCACCCGGTCAGTGCCCCGCGGCGACACTGACACCTTTGCGGATCCCATTCCCGACCTGTTCAGCGCGTTCGAAGCGGCCGTCATCCGGCACGAGGCCGCACTCTGGCGCTGCGATCGCCTCGAAGCCTGGCTTCTCGCCGAACTCCATCACCCTCGGGTTCAACTGCCGGCACCAGCAGGCACCCCCGTCCGCTACGCCGCAGATCCATACACCATCGCGCAGCACCTCCCGCCGGGCCGGCGCCGCTACCGCCTGCAGCAGGTCCTGCTTCGTCGGCAGCAAGCCTGGGCGCGCAGTGCCCGTGCCAGCGGCCTCACTCGTGCGCAGGAACAGGAGGCCACCCTCAATACTGCCGTTCGTGAAGCCGCCGCGACGCTCATCGCCGCGCCGGCTCACACCCACGACAGCATCTGCATCAAGCTCCTCGTCCTCCTCGCCGTGCAGGAACCCGACGAAGCCTTCCGCGACTGCTCGCCCTGGCCTGAGCTGCGGGTCATCCTCACTGATCTGAGCCGCCACACAGATCGATTCTGACCCGCACACTGCGGCTGCGAAACGGTACCCCCCAAGCGCAAGAAGAGCGGGCGCGGCGCTGCCGGCGAGCTGCTTCCGGCTCCATATTCTCACATACCCCCGTGAGATGACGGCATCCCAGCAGACCCCGGCACGTCTGCCTACCTTAGCTTTCCCTCTGGACGTCTCCCCCTACGCTTCCTCGCTACTTCCAGCCGCTGCCGCTCCTCCTTTCCGATCCTACCATTCGGCCCTACGGTCGGCTGCTTCGATCCCTTAATGCGCCGATAAACGCAGTACGCGGTCCAGCCAACTTCGTCAGCTGTGTCAGCAGCTTAGCCACGGGCCGCTCCGTTTCTTGAGTGCTCTGCTCCATTTTCTGCGCGACGGCTAGCGAGCAACTTCGCGGCCGCTCCCATGAAGCTCTAGCTGTGCCCGCTGGAAAGGACTCGGCCCCTGACCCTATCCCCCACCATCCTAGACCGCGCCCACGGTGCACTCCTCGGCCTCGCCGTCGGCGACGCCCTCGGCAGTACGCTGGAGTTCATCGAGCGCGACACCCAGCCCCTCCACACCGAGATGCTTGGTGGCGGTCCCTTCCACCTCGAACCGGGGCAGTGGACTGACGACACAGCGATGGCGCTCGCCCTCGCCGACAGCCTCGGCAGCTGCCACGGTCTCGATCCGCACGACCTCGCCACCCGCTTCGTGCGCTGGTGGGAGGAAGGCGCCTACTCCTGCACTGGCGACTGCCGCGACATCGGGATCACCACTCAAGAGGCGCTCGCCCGCTTCATCCATACCAGCGAGCCGTACGCAGGCTCCTCACACCCGCGCACCGCCGGCAACGGCAGCCTCATGCGCCTCGCGCCTGCCGCCCTCTTCTCCCTTCATGACGCCGCTTCCGCCGACCAACTCGCCCGCGACCAGAGCCGCATCACGCACGCGGCCCCGCAGGCGATCGAGGCCTGCGCCTACTTCGTCCAGCTCCTGCGAGACGCCATCCTCGGCCAGCCCGACGTGTTCCGCCCCCGTACCTGGTCCGGCGATCCAGCCATCGCCGCGATCGCCGCTGGCTCCTGGTGCCTGAAGTCGCGCGATCAGATCCGTTCGTCCGGCTACGTCATTGACACCCTTGAGGCGGCACTCTGGGCCGTCGGCACCACCTCCACCTTCGAGGACGCGCTCATCTTGGCCGTAAACCTCGGTGAGGACGCCGACACCGTCGGCGCTGTCACCGGTCAGTTCGCTGGCGCTCTCTACGGTGCCTCAGCTATCCCGGGGCGCTGGCTTCATCCCCTGGCCTGGCGAAGCGAGATTTCTGAGACCGCGGATCGGCTTCTCATCGACGCCCTAAGGGGCAGCAGCTGACCCCTTTCAGACCTTTGCCCTGCTGCTTTCGAGATCCGCACTTGAGGGAGAAGCGGACGTGCACTGGATGGCCATAAGACCCCGTTTCAAGACGGACTAGAGAGCTTGGCCGTTGGGCGAGCGACGGACCTGGCGGGCGTTGGAGGCGTGTCTGACGCTACCCCAAATCGACGATGTGGACGCCCGCCGCCCGCGCCGAACTTGCGCGCGAGAGCCAGCCGCCTTCCTACGCAAGGAGCGGCTGGCTGTCCCGCCCTTAGAAATGCCTAGCGCGGCGCAACCATTTTGGGAATGTAACCGTAACAAACCCTGCGTGCGCATTCAGGGCGCATGATGGGGGGCGGCCGCACGGAGCCGACAAACTAAAATCCCGGAGGCTTCCATGGAGCGTTCCGAGAGACGTGGCCTCGCGAGGCTCTTGCTCCGTTATCCCGACCTCCGAGAGGCGCTCCGGGGCAAAGCCGCGGAAGACGCCACCTTCCGGGAGTTGTGCGACGCCTACGAGGCTGCCTGCGAGGCGGCTGCTTATTGGGCGAAATCGACCCAGCCAATCGGGCCTGAGCGCGCGTGCGAATACCGACAGCTCGCGAACGCCGTCGAGGAAGACATCCTGCGCAACTTAGGGTAGGACATGAACCTGTTCGTAGCTTCCCCGGCTGATGAGGGGTCGCCCGACCACGGTTAGTGGGCAAGATCCACCTTGGTTCTAACGCAGCCTGCGGAGGATCCGATGGATGCTGATTATGCGTCGGCTAACTCGAACGAGCCTTCACCAGAGCTCGAACGGGTGTTCCGCGAACTTGTAACTGCTACAGGCTTGCGGCTGTCCGAGCGCAATCGTCGCTTCCTCTCGTTCGTAGTCGAAGAGGCGCTGGCCGGGCGTGGTGAGCGCGTCAAAGCCTACACCATCGGGGTGGACGTCTTCGGCCGCGGTCCGGATTTCGACCCAGGCAAGGACCCCATCATCCGGATCGAGGCGACCCGAATCAGGTCGGCCCTCGCCGCTTATTACGCGGGCCCGGGCGCCCACAATCCAGTTCGGCTCGTCCTGCGGCCGGGGTCGTACATACCGGTCTGCGAGGCGGCCCAGCCGCCAACTGCACCCTCGGCCGATACTTCCGGCTGCCGGTTTCTGACTCCCAACGCGGAAGATGCCCCGACCGGTCGGGTCCAAGTGGCCGTGGTGGTCACGCACCGGAGCGACCGGCGTGACAGGTGCGCGATGGCGAGGGGTGACATGTACGTCCACGCCATCGTCAAGGCCCTCGCCGGCCGAGGGTTTCGCGTCTTCGTGACACCTCCCCCAGAGCGCAGGGCGGCCGCGCAAGCCATGAAGGAACTGCTCTCCCGGCCCGACGAAGTTTTTGCCCTCGACATCGCCGTGCATGAGATTGCGGAAGGCTACCGCTATTCGTGGTCGCTCAACGGCCTGCACAGCGGCGAGATAAAGGCATCCGATGCCGTCGACGGAGTGGAAGACGTCGTCCCGGCAGGAGCACGCATCGATGCTCTCGCCGACACCGTCGCACAAAGCGTGACGGACGCCTGCACCTGACCGCCGCGTGCGGGGCGAGGCTGCTCCTTGGCCCACACGGCTTCGCGTCTGAACGCTGTTACGGTTACAGGCTTCAGGGGCATCCGCGCGCGTGCGACCATCACGCACGATGGCTATGCCCTTCATCGACATCTTCGCCTGGATCGTCCTGTTGGTCGTCGCCGCGACGCTCGTCGCGACGTTCGTCGCGCTCGGCGTGATGCCCGGCCGCATCGCTCGTAGTCGCGGGCACCCCTGGGCGCAGGCTGTGACTGTCGGCAGCTGGGCCACGCTGGTCTTCGGCTTCGTGTTCTGGCCGCTGATCCTGGTGTGGGCCTACGTCGATGCTCCCGCCAAGCAGGACGCGGGTGAATGATCGTCTTCCTGCTCAACAGCTACATCGCCCTCCTGGTCCTGTTCGTCTGGCTTCGGTTCATCCCGTTCAACCTGTTCTGGAAGCTCTCGCCCGCACTGGTCCTCATCGTGCTGCTTGTCGGGCTGTTCATTCCGATGGGCTGGGGAGCGCCCTCTGGGCCGGCAGCGGTTATCCGCAACTCGGTCCAAATCGTCCCTTCGGTAGCCGGCGAGGTCGTGGACGTCCCGGTCAAGGCGAATACGGCGCTCAAGGAAGGCGACGTCCTCTTCCGGATCGACGCGACGCCGTACCGGGCGCAGGTCGAGGTCATCGCGGCTCAGCTCAAGCTCGCCGAGACACGGCTCGCCGAGATGTCCCAACTGCAGAGCCGGGGGACCGGGCGCATGTTCGACGTCGAGCAGCGACAGGCCGAGGCCGACCAGTTGCGCGCCCAGCTTGAGGGCGCCAAGTGGAACCTCGACAAGACCACCGTGCGGGCTCCAGCCGACGGCTACGTGACCAACCTAACTCTACGGATTGGCGCGCGCGTCACCGCGCAGTCGCCGGTGATGGCCTTCATCGACACAGGTGACACCCTCATCGGCGCGGAGATCCCTCAAATCTACGCGCGCTACATCGAGCCCGGCCAGCCCGTCGAGATCACCTTCAAGACGCTCCCGGGGACCGTCCACTCCGGGCGGGTCGAGGCCGTTCTGCAGGCCATAGCGACGGGGCAGGCGCAGTTCGGGGGATCCGCGGTGGCGCCGACCGACATCCAGTCCGCACCCTTCGTGGTCCGCCTCACGCTCGACGATGCCGAGGTGGCCCGCCGCCTGCCGGCCGGAAGCACCGGGACTGCCGCGATCTACACGGCCCACGTGCAGCAGGCCCACGTCATCCGGAAGGTCCTGCTCCGGCAGTCGGCGATCCTGAACTACGTCAACCCGTTCTGAACGAGGCGGCGAATGGGAACCACCCTCACGAGGAAGTTGGGCCTCACGGTGCTGGCGCTGATCACCGCCACCAGCCTAGCCGCGGCCCAGACGGCACCTGTCACCGACAAGGACATCGACGACGCCTACGTCTACCTGCTCGGCCGTGCCCTGGTCATCCGCCAGGAGATGATCGACAGGAGCGGTCCCGACTTTTCCTACAACTGGATCAAGTACAATCCTCTTGGGTCGGCCGATTTCGTTAACCCGAACTTCGACGTGGCCTATCTCGAAGCTTGGTTCGCGACCGACGACAAGGCGGCGGCGCTGCTGGAAATTCCCCAGGTGAAAGGACGCTACTACACGGCGCAGATCCTCGACGAGTGGGGCGAGGTCATCGTCAACATCAACGAGCGCACCTTCCCAACGAAGCCCTACGGAACCTTCGCCCTCGTGAAGCCTGGCTCGACCGTGGTCGTCCCGCCCGGTGTCGGGCGGATCGAGCTTCATTCCGGCAAGGCGAAGATGCTCGCGCGGGTCGAGATCAAGGGCGACCCCGACGGCGCGTTGGCGCTGCAACGCGCCTTCAAGGTGACGACCTTGGGCACGCCGGAGGCCGCTCCCCCGCCTCCGCTCCCGATGTTCGGCAACCAGGACCTTGTTGGGGTCGAGATCTTCGACGACGCAGACGCCAAGCTCGCGAGCGCGCTCGACGTGGCTCCCGGCGCCGCCGAGATGCAGCAGAAGGTTCGCGCCGTGTCGGCCTACGCGGCGTCGGGCGCGGGCGCGCGCGCCCAGGTCGACGAGAAGCTGCGCAACGTGATCCGCCGATTCCGGGAAGATGCCCTGACCAAGTCCGCCCCGTACCGCAATCATTGGCTCTGCGCGACGGGCAGCGGCAACTATGGGGGTGACTTCCGGCGGCGCACCGCGGCCAATTACGCCGGGATCTGGGCGAACACCTCGGACGAGGTCGTCTACTTCGTCGCAACCCGGGACGCCGACGAGAAGCCGCTCGACGGAAGCAAGGGCTATGTCCTGCATTTCGCGGCGAACCAATTACCCGAAGCCGTGGTCGACGCCTACTGGTCCGTGATCCTGGTCGGGGTGCCCGACTACCGCGTCGTCCCCAACCCCCTCAACCGCTTCAACTTCAACAATCTCTCGACGCTGACTAAGGAAGCCGACGGCTCCCTGAAAATCGCGGTCGGGCCGAAGCCGGTCGCCGGCATCCCGGAGACGAATTGGCTTCCCTCGGCCGATGGCCGGCCGTTCTCCCTGACGTTCCGCGCCTACGTGCCCAAGGACGCGGTGGAGCGATGCGAGTGGACGCCGCCGTCAGTCACAAGGATCGAGGGAGCCCGCCCATGACCCGAAGGCACCATGTCTCGGCAGCGGTCGCGCTCGCGCTGCTTGCGGCCACACCGGCCTCGAAGGCCGAAACGCTCGCGCCGTCTCCCAACTGGACGGCAGCGATGCCGCCCGCGCCAGACAGCACGGTCAAGATCACGGAAGCCTATGCCCGCATGGTCGCGCGCGACGCCTACTTTTGGGCTTGGCCGATGGTGAACATCTACAATCGACGGCAGGCCAACAAGCAGGCCCGTGAGGCGGGATTGTTGAACGGCGTGCTGCCGTACGCGCCCCTGAATGCCATGGCGATGCTGCACGATTACATCGCGCCCGAGCAGCGCTGGGTCGCCTGCCCGAACCAGGACGTCGTGTACGGAGCGTCCATCGCGGCGCTCGACGAGACGCCAGTCGTGGTTCAAGTCCCCGATTTCGGGAATCGATTCTGGGTTTACCAAGTGGTGGATACCCGCACCGACGGCTTCGCCCAACTCGGCTCCATGTACGGCACACGGCCGGGCTTCTACCTGCTGGTCGGCCCGAACTGGACGGGAGAGGTCCCGAAGGGGATTGCCCGGGTGTTCCGCGCCAAGACGGGCACGGCGTTCGTGCTGCCTCGCGTCTTCATGGACGACACGCCCGAGGACCGCCAAGCCATCCAGTCGGCCATCGACGGGATCGATGCCTATCCGCTCTCGCAGTTCGACGGAACGATGAAGCAGCACGACTGGCAGCGGCTGCCCAAGTTGGGCTCGCCGGCGGAAGGAGGAGGCTCGGGAGAGACGAAGTGGGTGTTCCCGGAGAAGTTCTTCGACGAGCTGCCGCTGGTGCTGAAAGACGCGCCGCCCTTGCCGGGCGAGGAAGCCCGGTACGCGCAGGTCATGGCCGTCCTCGCCGCTGCTCGACGCGACCCGGCCCTCAAGCAGGCCATGGCCGACGAGGCCTCGAAGGCCGAGAGGGAGATGATCGACCCGCTCCTCCAGTTTCGCAACTGGGGCGTTCAGCTCAAGGATCATTGGAGCACGACGTCCAACAACGCCGCGTTCGGCGTCGACTACTTCACTCGCACGGCGGCCGCAAAATCGAACATCTTCGTCAACGCACCCACGGAGACAAAGTATTACTATCAAGATCTCGATGCGTCAGGGGCGCGGCTCAACGGCGCCAAACGCTACACGGTGACCTTTCCGAAGGGAGGAACCCCGCCGGTCGACGGCTTCTGGTCGCTGACACTCTACGACGCGGCACACTTCTTCGTGCCGAACGAGATTCAGCGCTACTCGCTCGGCACCAAGAACAAGACCATGAAGTATGGTCCAGACGGCTCGCTTACGGTGTACGTGCAGGCGGAGCCCCCGCCGGAGGCCCAGCGCGACAACTGGTTGCCGGCGCCCAAGGACGGGGACTTCTCGCTCTACGTCCGGGCCTACTGGCCGAGGACCGCCGTAGTCGACGGTTCATGGGCACCGCCAGCGGTTCAGCGAGCCGGTCAACCTGCACGCTAGAGGTGTCCTACCGGAGGACGGCCTTCACGCCGGCCGGCTGCTGGATGCAGGCGCGGCGGGGTTCAACGGCGGCAGGTCCATTCGCTTCGTTCCGGTGGCCTCCTTCGCCAGATCCTTGCGGACCTTCGGGACGACGTGGCGGAGCTGCCGCCCCATGTCGACCGACCAGGAGCCCCCCTCACCGAACAAGGTGCGCTCCAGTTCGTCGGCGAGCGGCGCCAGGCGCGGATCCCGCCTTGCGCGCTGCCGCACGCTGAAAGGTAGCCGGGCAAGCCATGTCGCGAGCGCCCGGTAAGTCGCCGGGGCGTCGCCGCTCCGGGCAACCCGGCGCAACTCGGACCGTGCCGTCGCTTCCGAGGTGTCGACTCTCCGGACCCGGCGTCGTCGGAGGGCCGCTGCGATACCGAGCAGCAAAGCAATCCCGAGCAACGCTCCGGCGGCCCAAACCCATGTCCTTCCACGGCGAGGCACGGGCTCCGTCGCCGATGCCGCCTGAGTTACGGCCACCCGGACGCCGGCAAGCGTCACCGCGCGTGCGCGCGCTTCGTCCAGGTCCCACCAGGGCTGGACGACGGATGGCAGGTCGTAGCTGCCCGGCTCCTCGAAGACGTAGGTCACCCTGTCGAGGCGAGAACCGGTGAGGGCGCCGCGGTTCACCCGGTCCTCGGAGCGCGGAGGGTCGACGTAGATCCGGACCCCCTCGGGAGCGGTGAAGGCGAGGTCGGCCATGCCCATGGCGGGGACACCGTCGACGCTGCGGCGGATCGTGCGGACCAAGGCGCCGCCGGGCTTGAGCCGCGCCTGCGCAGGGTCGGGCTCCCAGCCCTGGGTGGCGTCGACCTCGTCCGCGGCGATGACGGGTCCGGATGGGTCGAGCCCCGGAGGCACGGTGACGACGATGCGCCGCGCCTCGCCACTCGCCGTTCCCGTCCGGTCACCCGCCGCGTCGAGCAGCGTGACCTCGGCGGCGGGGATGTCGATGGCCCCTCCACGGCGCGGGAACACGACGAACTCGAACTGTTGCCCAACGTAGGGCTGGCCATTGATCTGGTCGTTCGTGGTGACGCCCTGTGTCTCGAAGCGCAGGACTTGGGCGCCCGGGACGTCACCGACCTTGACCCGCGGCGGGCGCGGCATGCTGCCGGGAAAGAGAACGTCCACGCGGAGGTGAACCGGCTGGCCCACGACAATGCCTCCCGTCTCATTGACCTGGGTCCGGACCACGACCTCGGCGGCCTTCGCCGGTGCGGGGCTCGCCCTCACGACCGCCAGCGCGAGGATAACCACCGGCCTCCTCATGGTCGCCCCCCCTGCGGAGCCCCGGAATCGGCACCGGACGCCGTTTGGAGTTGGTAGGCGAACTTCACCCGCAGGAAGTCCGCCGGCCGCGTCTGCACCCGCTTCAACCAGAGGGCCCGGACCGCCTCGTCCGACATGGGCTTCCCGTCGCCCTGGACCGTGGTGTCCGCGCTGCCCTTCTTGCCCTTGTCGTAGACAACCTCGTCGGGGCTCGACTCGGTGTCACCGGTTTCGCCGCCCTCCTGACGCATGCGTTCGGCCCGGAGGCGCGCGATCTCGCGGTTGGCCGCCGCGGCCTCCCAACCCGGGCGGAGCGCCAGGGCCCGGTCGTAGCGCCTCACGGCGGCGTCGTACTTGCCGAGCATCACCAGGGCGTTGCCCTGGTCATAGGCTCCCTCCGCCGTGTCGACGCCGCCGAACGCTTGCGCCGCAGCCTTGAAGTCGCCCGCCCGGAACAGGGCCACGCCGCGCCAGATCGGATCGCGGAACGCGGAAGCCGCCTCGCCCGGACGGCCTCGCTCCATCAGGAAGCGCCCGCGCTGGTCCGGCGTGAGCAGGAGGTTTCGCAAGCCGACGTGGTAGGCGGTCGCGCCAAGCGCCAGGACGACGGTGAGTGACAGGAGGACGTACGGGTGCGGGGGCTTGGCGAGGCGGATCATGCCGTCACCCAACCGCTGCGGAACCAGAGCAGCGTGAGGAGGGCGAGGAGCGGCGTCAGCCAGTAACCCGCCTCCTTCCAGTGCTGCCCTTCGCCCGCGACCTCGGCCGCGCGACCGGTGCGGTCGAGCCGTCGGGCTACCGCCTCGACATCGGCCTGATCCACCGTGGTCGCAACGAGGTCCGCGTCGAGGGACCGCGCGACGTCGGCTAGGCGTCCGCGATCTTGGTCCGGAGGCAGAAGCGCGAAAACAGTCGCGGGGTGACCGAGGCGGGATGGGCCGAGGCCGCCGGCTGCGCCGGCCGTGGTGTCGGCCACCAAGAGGATCGAGCCGCCGTGGCCCCCTCCTGCGAGGACGCGGTCGGCCAGGGCAGCGGCGCCCGCGATGTCGTCTCCCTCGCGTGGCATGATCTCGGGCGAGAGGGCCTGCGCGAGGTTCAGGACGACGGTGGCATCCGGCGTCGGCGGCAGGACGAGATGGCTGGATCCCGAGTAAGCGATTAGGCCGGTGGAAGCGCCCTCGCGCAGCTTGAGCAGGTCGGCCAGCTTCTGGCGCGCCCGGTCGAGGCGGGTCGGCGCCAGGTCCGGGGTCATCATCGTGGGCGCGACCCGGAGGACGACCATCACCGGGGGCTTGGCATCAGCGAAGGGTGACGGCTCGCGCTCCCACGCGGGCCCCGCAACGGCGAACGCGGCGAGGACCCAGACAGCGAGGAGCAGCGCGTTCGGCGAGAACCACGACCGGCTCTTTCGCCCGACGAGCAGGTGCCGGAGCAGTTCCGGGTCGATCACGCGCCGCCAGCGCTGGGTCTCGTCCGATCCCCGCCGCTCCAGGTACCAGAGCGCCGCTGCCGGCAGCAGCAACAGGAGCCAGGCCGGGCGCTCGAAATGGAAGGCCGCGAATGCGCTCATCACGAGGTCCCCACCTTCGAGGCCAGCGCGGGTCCGGGCAGGGGCGCACGCGATGGGGAGCGGCCCCGAAGGAGCAGGTGAGCGGCCTGCGCGAGGAGCGAGACGAGCAGGGCTACCGCGAGCGGGACCCAGTAGACGTCCTTCCTCGGCCGGAACGTGACCGTGTCGATCCGGCGGGTTTCGATCCCGTCCAGCCGGTCGTAGATGCGGGCGAGTTCGTCGCGGTCGAGGGCGCGGAAGAAGCCGCCGCCCGTCGCGGAGGCGACATCCTTCAGGGTCGTCTCATCGAGCTTGTCCTCGCCGACTGTCGACGGATCCCCGATGGCGACCGTATGGATGACGATGCCTTTGTCCTTGGCGACACCCGCGGCCTCGGTCGACGGAACCTGGCTGGCCGTGTCGTTGCCGTCGGTGAGGGCGATGATGGTCTTGGCCTTCACCGTGCTCCGGTCGAACAGGGTGATCCCGAGCCCGATGGCATCGCCCAGCGCCGTGCGAGGACCCGCCATCCCGACGACGGTGTCACGCAGCATCTCGCGGCAGAGGTCGAGGTCCGTGGTGAACGGCACGAGCGCGAAGGGCGCGTCGCCGAAGACCACGACCCCGGCGCGGTCGCCCTTGCGGCGTGACAGGAAGTCGTCGAGCACGGCCTTCACGGCCGTCAGCCGGTCGACCGTCCTGCCCGACGCATCGGCGAAGTCCTTCGTGTCCATCGACCCGGAGAGGTCCACCAACAGGAGGAGGTCGCGCGTCGGCTGGTCCCGGTGGAGGGGCGGCTCGATCCATTGCGGGCGCATCAGGGCTGCGAGCGCGAGAAGCCAGCAGGCAACCAGCGTCGCGAGGCGCGGTAGGCTTCTCGGGGCCACCAGCCCGCCCGGGTGAGGGTTCCGGCCCGTAAGTGCGACCAGGCGGTCGAAGAAGGGGACGCGCAGTCCCGCGTGGGATGTCACGTGCGCCGGCAGGAGCCACCACGCCAGGAGCGGCAGGGGAGCGATGAGGACCAGCCAGGGATAGGAGAACGTGAGCACGGTCAGCCCGCCCCTGCCTTGCCGGTCGAGCGGTGCTGGGCGACCCAGATCCGGGCTTGCTCGATCAACCTGCGCACCTCGGCAGGCTCGGGACCATGAGCGCCGTAGGCCTGGCTCAGCAGCCTGCGCATCGCGGGGGCATCGAGTTTGCCCCCTCCGCTTCCGGCGAGGAAATCGGCCCAGTTCGCACCACTCAAACGCGCGACCTGCTCGCGAGGGAAGGCCACCAGCGCCGCCCGCTTCATCACCTCCGAGACCCGTTCGATGGAGCGGGCATCCGGCCGGGGCGAGGCCGCGGTGGCGTCGAGTTCCGCGAGGGCCGCGCGTCGATAGGCATTGGCCCGGTGTCGTCTCCGCAGGTCTCGCAGGAGAAGCGCCAGCATGGCCGCGAGCCCCGTCAACACGATCCAGGCACCTGGCCCAGGGGGCCAGAACGCCACCGGGGCCGGCACCGCCAGGTCCCGTAGGTTCTCCAGGCTGCCGGGATCCGCATTCATGGGGAAGTCCCCTTGGCGCCGGAGAGACGTCGCTCGGCCCTTCTCCCGATCAGCCTCTGCAACTGGGTCGCGACATCCTCGGCGGTCGAGACCGGGAGCACGGGGATGGCTCGTCGGAGCGAGAGCGCGCCCAGGCGCTCCCGCCACTCGGTGCGCTCGTCCGAGTAGCGGCTGCGCAAGTTCTTCGAGGAGGAATCGACCTCGACCTGTGCCTCGCCCGAGCTGAACACCGCGGGGCCAACGTCCGGAAGCTCCAGTTCGAGCGGGTCATGGACATGGACTGCAAGGACGTCGTTGTGGGCCGTGAGGCGGGTGACGAGGCGCGCGGTCTCCGCGTCCTCGCCCGCGGCGTCGGTGACGAGGCAAACGAGCCAGTCGTGCGTCGCCAGGCGCTCGGCCCGGCGCAGGGCCTCGTTGAGTTGCCCGTCAGCTCCGGGAGACGCGGCGCCAGCGCCGAGAAGCCCGTTCCGCCGCGAGACCTCGGCGATGACCCTGACGGCCCCCGTATCCCGCCCCTGCGGTCTCACCTCGGTCATGTCAGCGTCGCCGAACACGACCGCACCGACGCGGTCGCCCAGCGACGTGACTCGCCAAGCCGCCAGAGCCGCGATCTCGGCCGCCACGACCGACTTCATCGCCCGCCGGCTCCCGAAGAACATCGTGGTGCGCTGGTCGACGAGGAGCAGGACCGGCCGGTCGCGCTCCTCCGAATAGACGCGGATGTGGGGCGCTCCGAGGCGGGCGGTCGCCAGCCAGTCGATGGTGCGAGTGTCGTCGCCCTCGAAGTAGTGGCGCAACTCCTCGAAGTTCAGGCCCCGTCCCCGCAGGCGGGAGGCGTGCCGGCCGGAGAGCAGGCTGTGCACCGGCTGCCGCGGCAGGAAGCTGAAGCCCTTCGCCCGATGCCTGAGTCGCAGAAGCTCGTCGAGGCTGACGTAGGCGAGCGCTCCGGCGGACGGCTTCCCGCCCCTCCCGTCGCCGCGCCGCTCTTTCAACTGCGCCATCGCGTGCCCCGTGTCAGGCCGCCACCGCGACCTGCTTGATCACCTCGTCGAGGACCCCGTCGGCCGTCACCCCGTCCGCGCTGGCCTCGTAGCTGAGGGAGACCCGATGCCTCAGGCAGTCGTGCGCCACCGCCTGGACGTCCTCCGGCGTGGCGTAGTCGCGCCCGCGCAGCCACGCGGTCACGCGCGCACAGCGGTCGAGGGCGAGGGAGCCGCGCGGGCTCGCCCCGATGGCGACCCAGGCCTTCAGCTTGTCGCCGAACTCGGCGGGACGGCGCGTGGCGGCGACGAGGCCGACCATGTAGGCCTCCACGGCATCCTTGGTGACGACGCGGTCGATCTCGGCCCGGGCGTCGAGGATGACCTGCTGCGGGATCTTCGGCGGCTTGGGTGCGGCCGCTCCCGCCGGGGCCTGCTCGGACCGTACGAGCCGGAGGACCCGCACCTCGTCGGCATCCGAGGGATAGTCGATCCGAACATGCATCAGGAACCGATCCATCTGCGCCTCCGGCAGCGGATAGGTCCCCTCCTGCTCGATGGGGTTCTGGGTCGCGAGCACCATGAAGAGGGGTGGCAGGTCGTAGCGCTTGCCCGCCACCGTCACGTGACGCTCCTCCATCGCCTCCAAGAGGGCGGACTGCACCTTGGCGGGTGCGCGGTTGATCTCGTCGGCCAGCACCAAGTTCCCGAACACCGGGCCCTTGCGGAACTCGAACCGCCCGTCGTTGCGCAGGATCTCGCCGCCGGTGACGTCCGACGGCAGGAGGTCGGGCGTGAACTGGATGCGGCTGAAGTCGGATTCCAGGTTCTTCGAGAGGCTCTTGATCGCCCGGGTCTTGGCGAGGCCAGGCAGCCCTTCAAGGAGGACGTGGCCGTCGGCGAGCAGCGCGATGACGATGCGTTCGACCACGCGCTCCTGGCCGATGATGTCCCGGTTGATGCGCGCCTGCAGGTCGAGGACGGCGGCGCGTGCCGCGGAGCCCGTTCCCACGTCTGCTCGGTCTTGGATGTCCTGCAACATGCCGGTGCGCTCCCGGCGGGAGTCTGGACGAGCGGGCGCCTAAGTCAGCCCTGTTACCGTTACAGCCTTGCGAACCCAGCGGGAGTGTGGCCGAGCCAGTGCCCAATTCAGTCCTGTTACCGTTACAGCCTTGCCAAGCGGGGACGGGCTGCGAACTCAGTCTCGGGCTCAGCCCGGCGCGAGGACGATGCTCAAGGACGTTCCGGTCGACGAGATCACGCGCGTCATCGGTCTCGCGACCGCGCCCGCATTCCTGCTGGGGGCCGTCGCCGGGCTGCTGTCGCTCCTGGTCCTGCGCCTCACCCGCATCGCGGACCTCATCCGCACCTTGGTGGCGGACCGCGAGCGAGCCGACGGGCGATGGGTGGATGCCACGCTTCGAGATGCCCTCAGGCGGGCATGGCACACGCGGTGGGCCATTACCCTTTGTGTGCACAGCGGCATCGTCACGGGCTGGATGGTCATCCTGACCTTCGTCGACGCCCTGTTCGGATTCCACAACAGCCCGGCCATCGCGGTTCTATTCATCGCCGCCCTGGCGCTGTTCACGAGCGCCCTGGTCTTCCTCCTCCTGGAGATCCGCCTGTCGGTCGCGGACATCACGCGCATCGAGCGAGCACTCTGCGACGGGCGAGCCGAACCCCGTTGAACTCGGTGCCGCGGTGCCTACCGCCCCCTCGCGGCGCGCTCGAACGCACGGCGCAGCCGCTCCCCGCGGCCCGGTCGGACGCGCAGGTGCGGGACGATCAGCTTGTCGAAGGCGAAGGCGACCTGGTCGTACTCCTCGCCGCAGCTCTCGGCCCGCTCCTTGGGCAGGTAGCCCTTGGCCACGATGTAGCCGAACCGCTTCTCGTCCGATCCATAGGCCAGGCAGCCGAGATTGTAGAAGCGCTGCCAGGAGAAGCCGTGGACGTCCGCGAAGCCGCCCTTGTCGACCGGCTCGTACTTGCCCGTCGTCGCGAAGAAGTAGGCGCTCCCGTTCACCACCGTGCGCGCCTCCTTGCCGCCCAGCTGGAGCAGGGCAAAGGACGCGACCTGATCGGCAGCGTCCTCCTCGCGCCCGAGGATAGGCACGCGGAGCAGGTCGAAGAGGGCGTGCCCGCTCTCGTGCATGAGGATCTGGGCCACGGGACCCACGAGCGCGTCGTGGTGGGAGACCCCGGCGGGCGACTTGGTCTTCGGCGCGATCTTGTGGATGCTGGCGACCAACTCGTAGCAGAGCGTCACGCTCCGGTTCTCGGGCGCGTACCAGGCATTCAGCTCCCCGGCGCACTCCTTGAGGCGGTACGTCAGCCGGGTCGGTAGGCGGGCCAGTCCGACGATGGCGCCGACACGCTCCAGCACACGCTGCCGACGCATGGAATCGTAGATCTCGCGGTAGGCCGCCTTCTTCGGGGCCTCGTAGACGACACGGATGCGGTCCGAACCCGTGGAGGTAGCTCCGCGTGCTTCCGCAGCTTCGATGAACAGGATGACGCACAGGAAAGCAAGGGCAAGCGCGCGACCCGACCGGCGGCTCATGCGCGTCCGTCCCTCACTGCCACGTCCACGTGCGCCATCGCGCGGATGGCCGAAAGGTCCTCCGCAGAGACAATTCGGCCTTTCCGCCGGCTCAGGCGATAGACCGGGAGCGCGATCCCGCCGCCCAGGAGACGGCGCACGCGGACGACCGCGACCACGTGCATGCCGTACGGCGCGGTGTGGACATCTGTGATGCGACTGATGGCGTGACCATCGGAGGTGTAGACCCACTTCCCCCGCTCGGCCCGGCGCAGGCTCTCCGTCAGGATCTGGGAGTAGGCGTTGTCCCAGCCATTGACGTTGGACGGCGGTGCGTGCGCATGAGGCGGAACCGCCGCGCTGATGGGCACGATCATCATCAGCGACAGGAGTAGCTGCCGCCGACCTTCCGCCCACCGGGCCCGGCCGCTCATCGGGGCCCTCCCGTCCGTCGGATGCAGCGGAACCCGATGTGACTGGTCGAGGTGTCGACCGGGTGAGGATGACGGGCGGCAGGGCGGTAGCGGCGGCAGTAGTTCGGCGCGCAGAGATGCGAGCCGCCCTTGACCACCCTTCGCGGGATGCGGATCTCGGGCTGGTTCGGGTCGAAGCTCTCGTCCGCTCGGCCGCCTCTGGGATTCTGCGGGATGCAGCAGGCCTTCGCCGCGTCGGCGGGATGCTTCGGGACGTAGAAGTCGGTCGTCCACTCCCAGACGTTGCCGGTCATGTCGTAGAGGCCGTAGCCGTTCGGCGGGAAGGCCGTGACCGGCGAGGTGCGCTCGTAACCGTCCTCGGCCAGGTTCTGGTGCGGGAAGGCGCCCTGCCAGGTGTTGGCCATGTGGCGGCCGCCGGGCGCGAGTTCGTCGCCCCAGGCGAACTCCGCCCCGTCCAGGCCACCGCGCGCGGCGTATTCCCACTCGGCCTCGGTCGGCAGTTCCTTGCCCGCCCAGGCCGCGTAGGCTTCGGCGTCGGCGTAGACCACGTGCACCACCGGGTGGTCGTCCAGCCCGGCAATTGACGAACCGGACCCGTAGGGGCGGCGCCAGTGCACACCAAACTTGAAGCGCCACCATGCGCTCCAGTCCCGCAGGTCGACCGGCCCCTTCGGCGGCTTGAACACCAGGGAGCCCGCCTGAAGCATGTGCGGCAGAGCGCCGGGGTAGTCGGCGGCGTCCGGTTTCCGTTCGGCCATGGTCACGTAGCCGGTGGCGCGCACGAACGCCCGGAACTGCGCGTTCGTGACCGGCGTCGGGTCGATCCAGAAGCCATCGACACGGACCCGGTGGACCGGCGCCTCCTCCGGGTAGTGCCGGTCTGAACCCATGCGGAACGTGCCGCCGGGCAGGAAGACCATATCCCGGACCGCATCCGAAGCGGCGGGCCGGTCGAGAAGGGCCGTATCCGTCATCGGGCGCTCCTTGGCGCGGGCGGGAAGACCGCGTTCCAATCCCGCTGCATGTCGACGACCGTCCACCCGCGCCGCTCGGCTTCGTCGAGGGCCTTGTCGAGGCGTCCAACGTGGGACTGGCGGTCGTAGGCGAATTCGCGCTCGGCGTCGGTATGATGCACAAGGCCCAGGAAGCGGGGCCCGGCTCCGGCGGCGGTCCACTGCAGCATCTGGTGGTCACCGTCCGAG
This sequence comes from Methylobacterium sp. WSM2598, assembly GCF_000379105.1. Taxonomy (GTDB): domain Bacteria; phylum Pseudomonadota; class Alphaproteobacteria; order Rhizobiales; family Beijerinckiaceae; genus Methylobacterium. Next base: position 335,558 of record NZ_KB900609.1, read on the forward strand.
TTGCCGAAGGCGAGGATGGGCCGGCGCCCGATGAAGCGGTTGATGCCGGACGGCTTGCCGGGACCGTCATCGATGAACTCGACCTTGGGCTCCTTCACGAGCACCGGCATCCCGTCGGGCCTCATCTCGAACTTCGTGGCACCAGACGAGCCCACGACCTGCTCGGGCGGGACGCCGTACGTCCGCTCCGCGAAGACGCGCATGAACTCGACGCCTCCGCCGGAGACGATGAAGGTCTTGAAGCCGCTGGCGCGCAGGTAGGCGAGCAGCTCCAGCATCGGCTGGTACACGAGGCTGTCGTAGGGCCTGCCGAAGCGGGGGTGGCGCGCGGTCTTCAGCCAGTCCGCGACGATGCCGTTGAAGGCTTCGGTGGTCATGCCGGCGTGGGTCGCGGCCATGACCTGGAGCAGGCCTCGCTCCCCGGAGGCCGCCACGGCTTTGGGGTCGCCCTCGATGATGCCCTTGAAGGGCTGCGTATCCTTCCACTCCGGATGCTCCGGCGCGAGCGCCTTCACCCGATCCAGGGCGAACGCGATCTGGAAGTAGATCGGCTGCTCCGCCCAGAGGGTGCCGTCGTTGTCGAACACCGCGACGCGTTCGGCCGGCACGACGAAGTCCCGGCCGCTCCCATGGCTGACGCGCCCGACGAAATCAAGGATCGCCCGCTTCGGGGCGCCGTCGTTCCAGGAAGGCAGCGGGTCATCCTGGGAGCGGGCCGCGCTCACCCATGGCGGCCCCGCAAGGATAGGGACGGCCGCCGCGGCCGCAAGCAGTCCGCGGCGGCTGAAGGTACCTCCCCTGGTAGACATCGCCTGCCTCCTGACGCGCTACTTGCCCTGCGCCTCGGTGGCACGCCGCATCTTCTCGATGATCTGGTCGATGCTGAAGCTGGCTGCCCGTTGGCGTGGCGGGAACTCGCGGAACGTTCCGAGGAATTTGGCGACTTCCTCCTGGGCGGGGAAGATCAGGTAGGGTTGCGAGACGAACCAGTCGTAGTAGGTGTTCGAGGTGATGTCGGCCCGCTCGTAAGGGTCCGCCCGCAGGTCGAACAGCTTCGGCAGGCGCAGCGTCGTGAAGGGTTCGGCCCAGATCCGCATCGTGCCCGGCGCGCGCTGCTCCTCGAAGACGATCTTCCAGTTCTCGTAGCGCATCGCCACGAGGTCGCCGTCGTCGTTGAAGTAGAAGAACTTGTTGCGGGCGCTACGGTCCTGCTGCCCGGTCAGATAGGGAAGCTGGTTGTATCCGTCGAGGTGGACCTTGAAGGTCTTCGCCCCGGCCGTGTGACCCTTCAGCAGCTTGCCGGTGATGTCGGGGTCACCGGCGGCAGCCATCAGGGTGGGCAGCCAGTCGAGCCCGCTGACGATCTCGTTCGAGACCGAGCCGGCCTGGATGTGCCCGGGCCAGCGGATCATGCAGGGCACCCGGAAGGCGCCCTCCCAGTTGGTGTCCTTCTCGCTCCGGAACGGCGTCATCGCGGCATCCGGCCAGGAGTTCATGTGCGGGCCGTTGTCGGTCGTGTAGAGGACGATGGTGTCGTTCGCGATGCCGAGTTCGTCGAGCTTCTTCAAGAGCTGCCCGATGTGCCCATCGTGCTCGACCATCCCGTCGGCGTACTCTGTCCGGGCGGTGAGGCCCGGGGGGCTCCGGCGGTCCGCCGCGACGTGGGTGCGGAAGTGCATCCGGGTCGAGTTGAACCAGCAGAAGAACGGCTTGTCGGCTCGAACCTGGCGCTCCATGAAATCCATCGCGGCGGCCGAGGTCTCGTCGTCGATGGTCTCCATCCGCTTCTTGGTGAGCGGGCCCGTGTCCTCGATCTTGCCGTCCGCGGACGCCTTGAGGACGCCGCGGGGGCCGAACTTCTTCCGGAACTCGGGATCGCGCGGGTAGGTCCGCTGCTCGGGCTCCTCCTCGGCGTTGAGGTGGTAGAGGTTGCCGAAGAACTCGTCGAAGCCGTGGTTGGTCGGCAAGTACTCGTCCCGGTCGCCGAGGTGGTTCTTGCCGAACTGCCCCGTGGCGTAGCCCAGCGGCTTGAGGAGTTCGGCGAGGGTCGCGTCCTCCTTCTGCAGGCCCACCGTCGCGCCGGGCACGCCGACCTTCGACAGCCCCGTACGCAGGGTCGACTGCCCCGTGATGAAGGACGAGCGGCCGGCCGTGCAGCTCTGCTCGGCATAATAGTCGGTGAACATCATGCCCTCGCGGGCGATGCGGTCGATGTTGGGCGTGCGGTAGCCCATCAAGCCGAAGGTGTAGGCGCTGATGTTCGACTGTCCGATATCGTCGCCGAACATCACGAGGATGTTGACCGGACGGCCTGAGCCGCCGGTCCGGGCGGGAGCGGGCTGCGGGGCCGGCGCTGGCGCCTGCGCGCGCGCGTCCGGCGTGGCGCCCATCGTGGATGCAGCCAGCGCGGTTCCCCCCAGGAGCATCGCACGGCGGCTGAATGCCCGGCTCGCGGCCTCCTCTGCATCGACGTCGTTCGGTCGGCGTGTCTCGCTCATGGTCAGCTCCTGAAGGGTAGGTCTTTATCCTAGGTCCGGGTGCACGTGGCGCCGGCCCGGACCTAAAGCGTCGGGGGTGTCGGGCGCGTTTTTCGGCTCACTCTGCCGGGGCGGGCGGCGTCAGACTGGTCACCTGAGCCGAGGGCTGCTTGCTGATCCAGTGGTAGAGGATGCCGCCGAGGACGCCGCCGAGCACCGGCGCGATCCAGAACAGCCAGAGCTGCGCGATTGCCCAGCCACCCACGAACAGGGCCGGTCCCGTGCTGTGCGCCGGGTTGACCGACAGGCTCGTGATCGGGATGCCGACCAGGTGGACGAGCGTCAGGCAAAGCCCGATGGCCAGCGGCGCGAAGCCGACGGGTGCCTTGCCGTGCGTCGTCCCCATGATGACGAACAGGAACATCATGGTTAGCACCACCTCGGCTACGAGGCACGACATCAGGCCGTAGCGACCGGGCGAGTGCTCGCCGTAGCCATTGGCGGCGAAGCCCTTGGCTAGGTCGAAGACCGGCGCGCCGCTCGCGATGACGCAGAGAAGAGCCGCAGCGACAAGGCCGCCGACGACCTGCGACATGACGTGAGGAGGGATCTCGCGTGCCGGGAAGCGCCCCCTTGCGGTGAGTCCGCAGGTGACGGCCGGGTTGAGGTGACAGCCCGAGATGTGACCGATGGCGTAGGCCATGGTGACGACGGTCAGGCCGAAGGCGAGCGAGACCCCGACCAAGCCGATGCCCACCTCGGGGAACGCTGCCGCGACGACGGCGCAGCCGCAGCCGGCGAAGGTGAGCCAGAACGTGCCGACGGCCTCGGCCGCGCACTTGCGGATGTCCATGGAAGCCTCTTAAGCTTAGGCCGGGCAGCGGTCCCAGAAGCCCTTCGTCCGAGAGGAGTCGGTGTAGTACCAGCAGTAGCCGGGGGCCGGCGGCGAGCCCGCCCAGGCCGCTGCGGTCGCGGCTCCCACGAAGCCGAGCGCCGCGCCGGCTGCAAGGGCTCCCCCTGCGGGCCACCAAGCCCCGTAAGGCCGGTAGACGCCGCCCACCACGACGTTTCGGCGCACGACTACGCCGCGTCGTTGAACGCCGCCGCCATGCCAGCCAGGCCGGACCCGGCCGGCGATAGGGCGCCGGACGCCGCCGCCGTGCCAGCCGGGCCGGACCCTGCCGGCGATAGGGCGGCGGATGCCGCCGCCCGCGAAGCCCGGGCGCCCCAATCCGCCCCGGAAGCCTCCCATTCCGCGCGCTGCAAAGCCGCCCCTGAAGCCGCCACCGCGAAAGCCGCCGCGAAAGTTGTGTCGGCGCGCGACGGGCACCAGCATCGCGTCTGGACCGACGTCGGTCATTGCGGCGACGGGCAGCGGAGCCGCCTGCGCGGACTCCAAGGGCGCAGGAGAAGCCAATGCAAGGAGAGCCATGCAAGTAATAAGGGCGTTCATCCGCATCTTATGCCGCTCCGCATCTGCGTTCATGGATCTTGACACGGCAGCTCGTCGGCGAGATGCCGTTGCAATAACTCCACACCTGTCGCGATACCTAGGAGATGGTACGTTTTTCTATTTATTTCATCCGGGGTGTTCCATAGCCTCATCTTAGTAGCAACGACGCCGGGGCGAAGGGTGCCAACCATGCAAGGGAACGGGGCCACTTTCGGAAGCTCGCTGAGGGCCATTGCCGCCCTCGCGCTTGCGGCGGTATTCGGCAGCCTCCCGTTCGAGCGGGAGGCCGAGGCCGCCGAGGCCGCGACGGGTGTTTACCTGTTGGGTATTCGAGGCCCCCTGGCCGGGATCACGCCGCCGCCGGGCTTCTACTTCGAGAACGATTTCTACCACTACTCCGGAGCGCTCGGCGGCGGCCGCGTCTTCCAGTCGGGTGGCGTGGTGGCCGCGAACGTTCGGCAGGACACCAGCATCAATCTGGTCACCCCGCTCTGGGTGACGCCGGTCGAGATCTTCGGGGGACAGCTCGGCTTCTCGGTCGCGATACCGTTCGGCGAGCCCACCGTGAGCGCGGCCGCCGTGCTGTACTCGCCCCGCATCGACCGCCTCGTCGGGGGACGGGTGAGCGACTCGACCTTCAACGCCGGCGACCCCTTCGTGTCCGCCTTCGTCGGCTGGCATGCCGGCAACTTCCACTGGAGCTTGAACCTGAGCGGGAACATCCCGGCGGGCGCATACGAGGTCGGCCAACTCTCGAACGTGGCCCTGAACCGGCCGGCCATCGATCTCACGGGCGCGCTCACCTACCTCGACCCGGTCGCCGGCTACGAGCTCTCGGTGATACCCGGCGTGACCTTCAACTTCGAGAACCCCGCGACCCGCTACATCTCGGGCAACGAGTTCCACGTCGAGTGGTCGGCCACGAAGTTCCTGACGAAGGAGTTCACCCTCGGATTCGTCGGCTTCCACTACCAGCAGTTCACGGATGACAGCGGTTCCGGCAACCGCATCGGCCCGTTCCGCGGCCGGGTGACGGCGCTGGGAGGCATGCTCGGCTACGACTTCAAGGTGGGCCAGACCCCGGTCACGACGCGAGTGAAGGTGCTGCGCGACGTCGAGGTGCAGAACCGGTTCGCCGGCACGACCCTGTTCGTGTCCGTCGCCTTCCCGCTCTGGGTGGCTCCCCCGAAGGCCGCCCCGGAGCCTCGTCCGCTCGTCGCGAAGAATTAGCATCCGGACCGCTCCGTCGGACCTGGGTAGCGCGGGCCCACCCGCCTCAGGTCACCCGCCGGGAGATCCTCTCCGCTCCCTGACTCCGATGTCATCACTGTTACTGTTACAGCGGTGACACCCCCGCGGGCCGGCGCTCTAGTCCCTCCGTCCGTCGCGCCTCGTCAGGGGCGGCGAGCGGTAGGAGGGGCGCCGGCACAACCATCCGCTCGGCCAGCCCGGGCTCACGCTGGAGTGCACGCTATGCAAAGCAGGGGATTGGTGGCGCTCTTTGCCTTGGCCTTTGGGGCTTGGCTCGGGCTCGGCGCGTTGGAGAAGGGCCGGATCGGCGTCGACACCGCCGAAGCCGCGGGGGGCTGCGGGATCGGCTTCCATCGCGGGCCCTACGGCGTGTGCCGGCCAAATGTCTACGGAGGCTATTACGGCGGCCCCGGGTACTACGGCGGGGGCGCCGTGTATGGCTACCGCGGCGGTGCCGTCTATGGTTATCGCGGCGGCGCCGTATACGGGCGGCGCGTCTATGGCGGCCGGGTCTATGGCGGTCGCGGCGTCTACGGGCGGCGTGTGGGCGGCTTCGCGGGCGGGCGCGGCTTCCACGGCGGAGGCTTCCGCGGCGGCCGGTTCCACCGGTAGCTGAAGCCGGTGAGCTGAACGTTAGCCCCACCTCGACCTAACGCTGAGCGGCTCAAACGCAGACGGCTGAGGATCTGGCGCCATGGATGACTTCACCCTGGTCGCCGTGAAGGTGGAGGCGTGCGGCGAGAGCCACGAGCGGTTTGACTAGCACCTAACCGACACGTACGGCGTGATCCTCCGCGTCTCGCCGGAACCTACGTCTCAGACGAGGACGCTGGCGCCACCAGCCAAGCAGCGTTGAGAGGTCCGCTCGTACACCTAAAGCGGCCCCTCCGCTGCTGAATTGCGAAGGTCTGGTGATGGCGCATCTCTGCCGCTCATCGTTCAAGCGCGGCGCGGTTCGGTGTCCCGTAAAAGGCTGGGGGTGTAGGCGCACTTTGGCCTGCGCGCTCGCTGGTTGGCGAGCTACATAGATCCACAACCCCTGTAACCCCGGCAAGTGAGATGATCCGGCGGAAGGTGACTATGGAATCCCTGTCTGCGTAGCCGAGAGGGTCACAGGGAAGCTCTCTCCTCCAGGGCCACTCCGTCCATACACCGCCACGCTCACCCTGCCGACGTACCTCCCAACCTCCGCTCTCAGTGCTACCCCTTCCGCCTGCCTACCTACCTGTCGCACCGCTGACATCGCCCGTCATCCCGGTGCCCGCAACTTCTCTCACGCCGCCCTGAACCTCCGGCTGTCCCTACTCGCAGCCCGAGGCCAGTCTGATGGACCACTGCCCTTCGTCTGACGGCACTACCAATCTAGCATCAACCGTAGTTCAGCCACTCGTCCGCGCACCGCTCGTGCCCGAGCCACTCCTTCGTCAGCACGCCTGCTTCATCCTCGGCGACACCCGCTTCCGCGCCGCCGCTCGCCTGCGCCAGTCAATCTGGCGCGAGGAGCAGGGCCTACCGGCCGGCCTTCATCGCCCCGGTGGCAGCCGCAACCTGCCCTGCGCCCCTCTGGGCTCCCTCCTTCAGCGGGCCGACGCTGCCCGCGGCCTGAACTTCCTCAGCCCCGCCGTCTACGCCTTCGTCAGCCGCACGCTCGTCCTCAGAGAAGAAGGAGCCCTCGTCCACTACGACCGGCTTCATCGGAATCTGCTCAGCTCCGAGGCGCTCACGTACAATCTGTTCGCCCCGCTGGCCCTCAACCTCGACCTCGCGACCGCCGTCTTCCGACAGCTCCTGCCGGACTTCGTCGATCGCGTCACTGCTATCCGCTTCGAAACCTCACCGGGTCGGCACGATCCCCGCTACTTGAACGACGCGTCTGCCTTCGACGCTGCGCTGACGGTGATCACGCCGGAAAAGGAGCGGGCCACAGTCTTCATCGAGGTGAAGTTTTCAGAGGGCTGCACCGGTCCAGCTGCCACGCACCGCCCTCGCTACGAGGAAGCCAGCCGCGAGGCCGCCCTTCATCACAACCCCGACGCGCCCGCACTCCGCTCCACGATGCTGGAGCAGTTCTGGCGGCTTCATCTTCTCTCGAAGTTGGCTGTCCAACACGGCGTCACGCCGCGGGCGCACCTGCTGGTCCTCTACCCGCAGCGCAACCGCCGCGTCCGTACAGCCACCCGCCTCTACGCCGCCGAACTGACCGATCCAGCAGGTTCATCGCCCACCACCGTCGGCTACACCGCCCACACGCTGGAGACCTTCGTCGCCGCGCTGGCGCAGGCGGGCGGCGGTGCGGAAGCGGCCTACCTTCATCACCGCTACCTCGACCTGAGGCCCGTCCTTGACCTCGTCCTGGCCCAAGCCACCGCTCCGGACGATGAACCGCCTCCGGCTGCGCCTCTGCTCGCTCTGCCTGCGCCGACACCCAACGACGCTGCGGCCACTTCATCCAGCATCGACAACACCGACCCGGCTCTCACGACTGCACCACGTCGCCGTTCTTCCCGGCGAGGGTCTCCACCCTCGGCCACAACGCGACAGAAGCGGCCGTCCATCGGCAAAGCCCCGAGCAGGGTCGGGCGGCGCAAGCTGGACTCGTCCGCCGAGGGGATCATACCAGCTGTTTCGGAGGTGCGCTGATGGCCCAGCCGCTCCTCACGCTCTCTCAGCGGGAACAGCTTCTCGCCAATGGCCGCCGAACTGCTCGAGGCGAAGAGATCGATCCGCCTCCGGTGGTGAAGCTGTTCATGCCTGACGGCGCCGGCACCTGGCTCCTCACAGAGATGGATCCGGCCGAGCCAACGCGTGCCTTTGGCCTCTGCGACACCGGCCTCGGCTCGCCCGAACTCGGCTACGTCTGCCTGCTCGAACTCGCGGCCCTCCGGGGCAGCCTTCGTCTGCCTGTCGAACGTGACATCCACTTCCGCGCGAACCGCCCACTCTCGGCCTACGCTGCAGAGGCGCAGACTGCCGGGAGGATCACCGTATGAACCAGATCCAGCTCTCCAAATCGCTCCCTGACGACCCCGACGACGCGCCCGTTCCGCATGTCACCTACGATCCCGATACCGGCCTGCCCTGGCCCGCCCCCATCACCCCAGAGCCGGAGTTCGTCACCCTCGCGCAGTTCCTGTTCGACGCCGCTGCCGACGCCACCGACGGGTGCCTCGTCGAGCCGGACGGCGTCTGCCGGCACGGCCACCCCTCCTGGCTCCTTCGCCTCGGCGTGATCTGACGTGACCGGAAAGGCCCGTCCGCGGGCTTTGTTCGCGCCTAAAAAAGCCGCCTTCTTCTCAATGGCTTAGACGCAGATGTGCAGGGTTCCATTCCGTTTCTTCGCTCCCTCGCTCCGTTTGCGCGCCTACTCCAGAGGCTAGCCGTTACAACGGCCAGGGGCTTCCGAGGAAGGCTGACTCGTCGCTGTCCCGCTGCTAGAAGCGCTGCCATATACGGAGGAGCGGCATGGCCCGTAGGGTGTTCTTCAGCTTCCACTACGACCGCGATGTTCGGCGCATCGTGCAGGTACGCAACTCTTGGGTCGTCCGTCCGGGTGGTGAGGCACAGCCGTTCTACGACAAAGCGGAGTTTGAGGAGGCGAAGCGGCGTGCCGGCGGCATCGCGAACTGGATCGAGGAGCAGCTCAAGGGAACGTCGGTCACCGTGGTCCTATTTGGGGCGGAGACCTATAAGCGCCCCTGGGTGCTGCATGAGATCAAGAGAAGCCATGAACTCGGTAAAGGTCTCCTAGCCATCGATATCCATAACGTGAAGGATCCGCAGCTGGGAACTGACTTCCAAGGAGAAAACCCTCTTGGTTACGTCACTGTAAAGCAGGGCGGCCGTGACGTTCCTCTATCAAGCCTCCACAAAAGCTACGACTGGGTTCGTGACAACGGCTACGCTAACATGCCGGTGTGGATCGAGAATGCTGCGAAAGCGGCTGGACGGTGACATCCCGTGGCAATCTATGAACTGGCCGTTCTAGGAGCGGCCACCCCGGACGAACGCAGCTGCCTCATCAACACGCTTGGGCAGATGGTAGCGGACTTCGGGCTCGCGTCGGGCACGGAGTTGATGATCCATGACGCTGACACCGTAGCCGATCGCGACAAGCATGCTGCCTTCGCCGCCGTCTACTTCGGCGGCGCGGGCCACCCAGACCGCGAAGCCGCGCACGCACTACTACTCAAGAGTGCGCCAGTTATACCAACTGTTGCGACGAACGAAGATTTTAGCGTCGCGATACCCGATTTCTTGCAGGCAGCAAACGGTCTGCGCCGCCGCGCCGACGACCCAGAGATGACGGAACTCGCGGCAGCGCTGCTCGAATGCGTGGGGCTACTGCGGCGTCAACGTCGCGTATTCATCAGCTATCGCAGGGTGGAGTCTCGGGCTGCCGCGCTACAGCTCCATGATTCACTCTCGGCGCGCGGCTTCGATGTTTTCCTCGATACTCACGATATCCGCCCAGGCGACCCATTCCAAGATGTTCTCTGGCATCGACTCGTCGACTCCGACGTAATGGTAATGCTCGATACACCATCGTACTTCGACAGTCGTTGGACCCGCCAGGAGATCGGTCGCGCACGCGCCAAGGACATTCAGGTGCTGCGCGTCATCTGGCCTGAGCACACGCCGAGCAAGCTAACGGACCTCGCCGAGACAATTTACCTGGAGTCTGCGGATCTAGCGGGGCCGGACGGTCCAATCACGGCCGACAAGGCGGAAGCCATCGTTCTCGGGGTGGAAAAGCTGAGGAGCCGAAGCATCGCCGCCCGTTACATGTCGATCACAGGGAAGCTGCGAGCTGACATCGAGAAGATCGGCGCCGCGGTCGAAGGCATCGGCGCACACCGAGCCATCGCTGTCCGACTCCTGAATGACAAAAAGGTTTGGGCCTATCCAGTCGTCGGCGTTCCCACAGCCGAGGTTCTGAACGACGTAGCGGAAAAGGCTCGGCGAGCTGATCAAGCCGAAATCCCTGTGCTGGTCTACGATCACGTCGGAATTCGAGATGCCTGGAGTGCCCATCTGAAGTGGCTGGATGAGAACATTCAGGCCGTTCGAGCCATAAAGGTATCGGAAGCTGGTTGGGCACTCGCCGCGTGGGAGGGCTAATCATGGGGGAGGCAATCTTCCTGTCGGCAGGAGTACCTGACCCGAAAAGGGGGGCGGAGTATGCCACGACAGCTGATACGGTCGCGATTACTGCAGCGGTTTCCGCGCTGGTACATGTGACCCTCGGCCGTCGTCCCCTAGTGTGGGGCGGTCATCCCGCTATAACTCCAATGATCTGCGTAGTAGCTGAAGAGATAGGAGTCGACTATAGCCGGTGGGTTCAGCTCTACCAATCGCGCTTCTTTCAAGACGAGTTCCCTGAAGACAACGCACGATTCCAGAACGTGACATACGTTGACGAGGTACAAGGGAACCGGGAGCAAAGTCTACGCGCTATGCGCGAAAAAATGTTCACTGATCACAAGTTCAAGGCAGCCGTATTCATCGGCGGCATGGGTGGGATCGTCGACGAGTTTGATCTTTTCAGTCGGCTCCAGCGGAACGCTGCGGTCGTACCTGTAGTTTCGACTGGAGGGGCTGCGCTGAAGCTCGCGGAGCGCCTCGGGACTGTCGCTACCGATCTAAAGGACGACCTAGACTATGTGGCACTCTTCCATCGTCATCTCGGCATCTCGGTGAGAGAGGAACGATTCCGCCGCCCTGAAGACCAACCCCAGGACGTCGAGAAACGCTACTGGCGCCCATCAGCTACGCCGTAACCCCGCGCTAGCCGACTGTCATCGAACTCGCCGCCGCGCCGCTCCTTTAGTCGCGCATTCCGCTTCCCGACGGGTCCGATGCGCAAGTTGTGAAACCGACGTCGATCCTCGACAGGATGCGTTCGATGGTTAGGTACCTGACGCGACCGCCTCCACCCCGCTGGATAAGGCCGTCGAGGAGCAGGACCGGTTCGACAAGACCATGCTCCGGCCTGATCGCGAAGACGGCCCCGCCGCTCGAACCGTTCAGAGGCTCGCCGTCCGGGGGATAGTCGACGATCCCCGTCGAGTGTGCAGTGCGATGCGATATCGTGCCGGTCTGCGCGACAGGTTCGGTTCGCTGACCCCCTCGCTCCATGAGCAGTTCCTGGCGGTGTAGCGGATAGCCGCCGCAGACCGCGTCGTCTCCAACCTGTCCGCGATCCGCCGTGCATACGGGAAAGAAGTGCGACGCCGCGAAGTCATCGAGCATCGATGGTTCGACGACTGCAATCAGGAAATCGTTCTCGTCTTCCTGATCCTCTTCGAAGGGAGCCAAGAGACCGTTCAAGGGAATGCTGACGGTATCTCGGCCGTCACTCAGCATGACAAACGCGAGATCCATGTTCCGCTGCAGGTCCTCGGGTGTCCTACGGGCAGGTTCGGCGATCTGGTGGCGCGTGAAGAGGACGAATGGCCATCCGCGGTAGGAGATCAGCGTGCAGCTGCCCTGCAGACCGATGATGAGGTTACGGTCGCGGCGTCCGCTGCCCGCGTCGACCTCGATCATGGGCATGCCGTAGTGCTCGTCGCCGGGAAGGCCGAATCCAAGAGGGCGGATGCAGCGGCCGGCGAGATCAAAGGCAGCTCTGTCGGCGACGAGCGCCATTCGACGATACTCCGCCGTCACTTTTCCTCGGAGAGCGGACCGGCTACAGCCCAGCCCCGCAGGATGTCCATGCCCAGACCCCTAGAGGCTAGGCCAACCGTCGCACGAACCGTGATAGACAGCATCGCTCCGATCATCAGAGCAAAATCCGGGGCAGCCGCGAAATCGCGTCAACGCGGGCCTTCAGCGAGACGCTTCCATAACGGCCACCGACATTCCTCGGCGCCCAGCCACACAGAGCGTCTATGACGCCCTCTGACACGCCTGCCTCGATCGCCACCGAGCGGAAGCGGTGCCGCCAACCGTGATTCGGGCTCACCCCCGGATCGCTGACCTGCTCGCGTGCGAACTCCGCCAGCCGGTTCTTCACGCCCTGCAGAGGCCCCGCCACGCCGCCCTTCGCGTCAGGTACGAGGAACAGTCGCTCCTCCCGCACGCTCTCCACGAAGCGCACGAATCCAAGCTCCACGAGCTGAGGATGGACGGGAACCTCGCGTGCCTGCTTCGTCTTCACGGTGCCGGCCTCGGGCGTAATCGTCAGCACCCATGTGCCCCCGGGATGCCCAGCTACCTCCACGCGACGCACGTCCTGCCGGCGCAACTGAACGATCTCGCCTGCCCGAGCGCCGGTGAAAGCCAGCAACCATGGCACCCACCGTTTGGCAGCATACGTCTGAGCCAACTCGCCGCCCCGCTGGAAGTGCAGCGCGGCCCGCAAGATCGTAGTCGCTTCCTCCTCCGTGAATGACGGATCACGCGTGCGCACTCGTGCTCCAGACTGGACCGTCACGCCCGCAGCAGGGTTGTCCGCTAGCAGCCGATTCGCCACCGCCCAGCCGAACACGGACTTCAGGCCAGCAAGATCGCTGTTCTTCACCGTACGTGGCGAGATCGGCTTCCCGTTGCGCCCGACGCTCGCCAGCCTGTGGTCCTTAAACGCGATCACATGCTCAGAGGTGACCCGCGTAGCGTCGTCGTGCTTCAGGAAGTTCACCAAACTTCTAAACGTGTTCGTGTACGACTCACGGGTGGAGGGCGATTTGCCTGCCTTCTCCGCCTCCAGCCACCACTTCTCTACAAGACCGCTCAACGTCACGAACCCCGCATTTCTGTTGGGAGCCTGATTCGCGTGCGGTGGTGCGGCCACCTTCGCTGCCGCTTCTATCGACCGACGCGCCGGCAAGGAGGCCGGCAGCGAATATCCGTTGGGCCATTCACCTCGCGCCATCTGCTGGAGGCTGAGGCTCGCCCTCTGGACTGCCGCACCAATCGCCCTTGCCAACTTCGTGCGGGTATCTTCGTCAGCGAGCAGGCCGCGCACCTGTAGCTCGTGGTCAGCGGCCTCACGACACCACTGCTCCAGAACCATCAGGCGGCCAATCTCTGGAGGGTCGCAGAAGGCCTCTACCGCCGGACGTGAGATGTCGAGAGGCGGCCGCGTGAAGACCCGTTTGCCCAGCTCGACCGGCCAAAAGGTTTGGGTGCTTGGCTCGTCGGCATGCCGGGCCAGCCAAGAGTCATGCACAGTGGTCGCGATCTCATGCGCCTCGCGCTCGCTCAACTTCTGCGGCCCCTTCCGCAAGGCCGCCCAGCGCGCTTCGAGTTTGACCAGCTCCTCAGCGTAGCGCCGCTTTGCCTCGGCAGGATCCTTCGTCTGAAGGCTGAGGGTGACTTCCTTCCGACCGACGACCGACACGAGGTCGGCAGGTACCCGCTTACGCAGCCAGTACGTCTGCGTGCGCGGATGCAGCTGAGGTCGGGACATCGACAGGACCATGTGTGTAGTACCGCGGTGTAGCACGCGGAACCGCCTAACTACATGATCTGGCTGAAGTTCTTTGGGGATCAGAGCCTTAAAAGGCTGATGGTGCCCAGGGGCGGAATCGAACCACCGACACTGCGATTTTCAGTCGCATGCTCTACCAACTGAGCTACCTGGGCGCGCCGGGCTGCGGGGCAGCGGCGATGGCGGGGGTATAGTCAGGCGAAGGCCGCCTGTCCAGCCGTCTCGTGCGGGTTCTTCGGCGATTTCGAAGCCGCCGAAGAACGGGGTCTCAGCCGCGGCGCCGGGCGGGGCGGCGGGGCAGTTCGGGCGTGCCGTCGAGGGGCTCGACGCGCAGGTCGGCCGAGCCGCTGCGCCCGAAACTGTCGGCGAAGTTCGCCGCGGCGCCGCCGCGGATCTCGAACTTGGTCTCGCGATCGAAGATGCGGATCGCTCCGACCTCCTCGCGGGTGATCCCGCCGCGGCGGCAGAGCATCGGCAGCAGCCGGCGCGGGTCGGCATTGTCGCGCCGGCCCACATTCAGCCGGAACCAGACGCTCGGGCCGAGCGCCGGCCGCGGGCCCTCGCGCCGGGCCGCGGTCGGGCGCCCGCTCGCGAAGCCCGGATCCGTCACCTCCTCGGGCGCGGGCAGGCGGGCCCGGTAGGCCCGCACCAGGGCCGCCGCGAGATCCTCGGCGGAGCGCTGCGCGAGCAGCGCCTGCGCCATCGCCCGGTCCTCCTCGCTCGTCTCCTCGGTGAGGAGCGGGTCGACCAGGAGCCGCTCCTGGTCGAGGGCGCGGATCTCGTCGGCCGGCGGCGGCCCCGACCAGACCGGCACCACGCCCGCCTGGGCCATCAGCTCCTCGGCCTTGCGCCGGCGCGAGCCCGGGACCAGCAGCACGCTGATCCCCTTGCGGCCGGCCCGGCCGGTGCGGCCGGAGCGGTGCTGCAGCACCTCGGCGTCGTGCGGCAGCTCGGCGTGGATGACGAGGCCGAGCCCGGGCAGGTCGATCCCGCGCGCCGCGACGTCGGTGGCGACGCAGACCCGGGCGCGCCCGTCCCGCAGGGCCTGGAGCGCCGCGTTGCGCTCGCCCTGGCCGAGTTCCCCCGACAGCGCCACCGCCGCGAAGCCGCGCTCGGTCAGCACCGCCTGGAGGTGGCGCACCGCGTTGCGGGTGTTGCAGAACACGATGGCGGTGCGCGCCTCGACGAGGCGCAGGGTGTTGACGACGACGAGCTCGGTCTCGCGCGGCAGGATGCGCACGGCCCGGTACTCGATGTCCGCGTGGCCCCGCCGCTCGCCCGCCACCGCGATGCGGCGCGCCTCGCGCTGGTAATGCTCGGCGAGCGCCACGATGCCCTTCGGCAGGGTCGCGGAGAACAGGAGGGTGCGCCGCTCGACCGGCGTCGCGCCCAGGATGAATTCGAGATCCTCGCGGAAGCCGAGGTCCAGCATCTCGTCGGCCTCGTCGAGCACCACGGCGCGCAGCCGCGACGGATCGAGATTGCGCCGCTCCAGGTGGTCGCGCAGGCGCCCGGGCGTGCCCACGACGATGTGCACGCCCTCCGCCAGGGCGCGGCTCTCCCGGCGCGGGTCCATCCCGCCCACGCAGGAGACGACCCGCGCCCCCGCGGCCCCGTAGAGCCACGCGAGTTCGCGGTGCACCTGGAGCGCGAGTTCGCGGGTCGGCGCGATCACCAGGGCGAGCGGGGCGCCGGGGGCGCCGAACGCCTCGGCCTCGCCGAGCAGAGTCTCGGCCAGGGCGAGGCCGTACGCGACGGTCTTGCCCGAGCCGGTCTGGGCCGAGACCAGGAGGTCGCGGCCCGCATGGTCGGCCTCGAGCACGGCGGCCTGGACGGGAGTGGGCTCGTCGTAGCCGCGGGCGTCGAGCGCCCGGGCGAGGGGGGCGGGGAGGGGAGGAAAAGCCAAAGCAGGGACGTCCCAGGTGACGACGCGCGGGCAGGACCGCTCGAGGAAGCGGAGTCACGCCCGAATCCGGTCACGCCGCCCGAGCGGCCCCGACCATCGCGCGCAGTCCCACGGGTCATGAGGAGGATGGCCGGCACGTAGCGCGTCCGGCGCCCCGGGTCCAGCCCCGGCCGGATCATTTACGGCCCGTTAACCTTAATGAGATCTCTTCTGCGTCAATCAGTTCCAGGAGACGCGGCGTGTCCGAACCCGCCTACAAGACCTCGTCCAGCCCGGCGCGCCAGCCCGCGGGACCGCTGCGGGATTGGCTCGCGACCCTCTCGCGCATCGACGGGGCGGCCGCGCCCGCCCGCGCGCCCGAGCGCGCCGAGCCCGAGCTGCGCCGCTCCACCGAGGCCCCCGCGGCCTGGGAGCCGCGCATCGTGTCCACGCCGCCGGCCCCCGCGCCCGCGCCCGAGGCTCCGACGGAGGACGAGGACATCGCCGCCCTGATGGCCGAGAACATGGTCCTCAAGGCGCGCCTGAAGAGCGAGGCGGACCGCTACGAGGAGCTCCAGGCGATCATCGCCGAGGAGCTGCGCGCCCTGCGCCACCACGTCGAGAGCGAGATCAAGCGCACGGACGAGCTGCGGGCCGAGCGCGACCTGTGGATGGCCCGCGCCGAGGCCCTGGCCCAGCCGCTGTTCCAGAAGCGCTGAGGGCGCGGCCCCGCGGCCGGGACGCCGCGCCGCCTCATGCGACATCCGGTTGATGGCTTCGCCATACCCGATTTCGGCCATGCGGGTGTCGGCGTCGCTCAGGCGCCGCGCTCAGGCGCCGCGCAGGCTTGGGATCCGGGATCCGCTTCGATCAAGCGGATCCCGGATCAGGCGGGGCGCGCCGCCAGCGCCGCCCTGATCCTCTCCGCGTGGGCGGCGAGCACGGCCCCGTCCGCCATGCCGCGGGCGTGCTGGCGCATCGGCACGCCCTCGTGGCGGGGCAGGATGTGGACGTGGAGGTGGAACACGGTCTGACCGCCCGCCGGCTCGTTGAACTGGCTCACCACCAGGCCGTCCGCCGCGAAGGCGGTCTTCACCGCCGCCGCGACCGTCTGCACGGCGGCGAAGAGCGGGCCGAGCGAGGCCGGATCCGCGTCGAGGAGTCCCCGGCTCGGGGCCTTGGGCACCACCAGGGTGTGCCCGTCCACTTGCGGCATCACGTCCATGAAGGCGAGGCAATGCGCGTCCTCGTAGACGCGGTGGGCGGGGATCTCGCCGCGCAGGATCCTGGCGAAGACGTTGTTCGGGTCGTAGGCGGGCGTGGTCATGAGGGCTCCGCTGAGCGTTGGGTCGCCGAAGGGATCACCGGTCGGGCCGCAGCGGTGATGCGGCGGCGGGAGCCGGAGCGGGACGGCGTGCGGCCGCTCCGCTCGGGCTCTCAGGGAGCCGGCGTCACAGGCCGGCGGCGGCGCGGCGCTCGACGAGGCGGGCCAGGTAGGCGGCGCCGAGCGGGATGATGCTGTCGTCGAAGTCGTAGGCGGCGTTGTGGAGCGCCACACCCGCCTTCGCCCCGAGCCACGCATAGGCGCCCGGAACGGCCAGCAGCATGTCGGCGAAATCCTCGCTGCCCATCTTGGGGTCAGGGTCGTCCTCCACGCGCTCGGGCCCGAACAGCTCGCGGGCGACCGCGAGGGCGGCCTCGGTCTGCGCCTCGCTGTTGCGCAGGACCGAGAAGACGTCCCGGATCTCGACCGCGATCTCGGCGCCGAACGCGGCGGCGAGGCCCGCGCAGGTCTCCCGCAGGCGGGACGCCACCATCGCCCGGACGCGGTCGTCGAAGGTGCGGATCGTGCCGGCGAGGTGCGCCTCCTCGGGGATCACGTTGTAGGCCGCTCCCGCCTGGACGCGGGTGATCGACAGGACGGCCGACTGCACCGGGTCGGTGTTGCGGCTCACCACCGCCTGCAACGCCTGGACGAGCGCGGCCTGGATCACCACCGGGTCGACGCCGCGATGCGGCTGGGCCGCGTGGGCGCCCCGGCCGCCGATGCGGATGTCGAAGAAGTCGGCCGCCGCCATGGCCGGCCCGCGCCGGATCGACAGCTGCCCGTGCCGCCCGTTCGGCTGGTTGTGCAGGCCGTAGACCTCGTCGCAGGGAAAGTGCGCGAACAGGCCGTCGGCGAGCATGGCCCGGGCGCCGCCGAGGCCCTCCTCGGCGGGCTGGAAGATGAACACCGCCGTGCCGTCGAAGTCGCGGGTCTCGCTCAGGTACTTGGCGGCGCCGAGGAGCATCGCGGTGTGCCCGTCGTGGCCGCAGGCATGCATGGTGCCGGGCCGCGTCGAGCGGTAGGGCAGATTCGTGGCCTCCTCGATCGGGAGCGCGTCCATGTCGGCGCGCAATCCGATCCGGCGCGACGAGGTGCCCCGCCCGGTCAGCACCCCGACGATCCCGGTGCGGCCGACGCCGCGATGCACCTCGATGCCCCAGGCTTCGAGCCGCTCCGCCACGATCGCGCTGGTGCGCGTCTCCTCGAAGCCGATCTCCGGGTGAGCGTGCAGGTCGCGGCGGATCGCCACGAGTTCGTCGAGGTGGGCGGTGATGCGGTCGAGCGGGGACATGCGGCAGTGAACCTCCCTGATCCGGGGCCGGGCATCCTTGGCGGGCGATGCCGGCTTGTCCAGGGGCCTATTCCCGCGGCCGCGCCGTCGCCTCGCGAGCGCCTCGCGCGTCTTGCGCGACTCGCGCGTCTTGCGCGACTCGCGCGTCTTGCGCGACTCGCGCGTCTTGCGCGCCGGGCGGGCGGGCGCCGGGGAACAGCAGGGCCCGCAGGTGCGCCGCCGCCTCGGGCTGGGCGAGGTCGCGGGCGAGCGCGTCCTGCAGGTCGCCGCAGCCGAGGAGGCGGGCGGGGGACGCAAGGGGGCGGCGCCGGGGGCGGATCGCGCCCGCGCCGTCCCGCCCCTCCAGCGCCCGCCCCAGGAGGGCGCGGGCGCTCTCCGCCGCCCGCGGCTCGCGCCGCCCGAGGATCTCGGCGGCGCTCACCAGGTCGGCCTCCCGCACCAGGGCCGCGCATTCCTCCGCCTCGTCGGGGTCGCTCGCCCGCGCGGCCCGGAGCAGGAAGCGGCCGAGATCGAGGAGCACGGCGTCGGGCGCGCCGGCCAGCACCTCGGCGATCTGCCGGGCGGCGTGGAGCCGGATCACGTCCTGCCCGTGCGCCTCGCTGCGGCCCTGCCGGTAGGCGTCGAGGTAGCGCGCCGCCACCGCGTCGAGGCGCGCGGGTGCTCCCTCCGCGAGGGGGCGCATCAGCCCGACCGCGCTCAGTACGGCGGCGCGCGCCCCCGCGAGGGTCGGGTCGTCGTCGAGGGTCGAATCGGGCAGGCGGTCCGCGCCGACGATCCCCGTGACGGCTCCGGCCGCGCGCAGGCGCTCGGGCGTCGGCGTCCAGACCTCCTTCGGCGCCACGCGCAGCGCCGCCTCCACGAAGTCCGGCGACAGGCCGGTGCGCAGGTACGCCCGGCGCTCGGGCGCGCTGTCGATCGCCAGGATCTCGCCGAAGATCCCGGTCTCGTAGGGGGAGTGGAAGCCGAGGCGGGCCTCCGCCATCAGAAGGCGCTCCCGCCCGCGCAGGAAGGCGAGGGTGCAGGCCGAGACGCAGTAATCCGGCACGTAGGTGGAGAGGCCGCGCGCGGCGATCGCCTCCCCGAGCGCCAGCCCCTCCTCGACGAGGCCGCCGTCGCTGGTGAGGTGGATCCGCTCGACCCGGGGATTGGCGGCGAGCAGGGCCGCGAGCCGCGCCCCGGCCCCGGCCGTCAGCGTGCCGGAGAGGCGCACGTCGCGCCCGCCCGGCCCCAGCGCGAGCAGCGTGTCGGGGATGTCCTCGGGTGGGCCGAAGCGCTCGGTGAGGCCCCGCGACAGGGCGGGATAGACCTGGGTGGCGAGCGCGAGGGCCGCGCCGAGCCCGAGCCCGGCGAGCCCGAGGGCCGGGCGCCGGGCCGCCCGGCCGAGCAGCCCGGCGAACCCCGCCGCGAGGGCGGCCGCGCCGCCCGCCAGGAGCAGGAGTCCGGCCGCGCCCTCCGCGAGCAGACCGGAGGTGCCGTCGAGACAATTGGCGAGGTGCGCCACCGCCCCGAAGGTCACGCAGGCCGACGCGGCCGTTCCGACGCGCCGCCGCACTTCGCTCTGCCCCATGGCCCGGCCTCGCCGTCGTCCTCGTCAGGCGCTCATTCTCGCCGCCCGCTGTCGAACGAGAAGAAGGCAAGTTTCCGACCAAGGCCTGGCCGAGGCGGGAACAGCAGCGCAGGAGAACCGCATGTGCGGTCGCGGCGCATCATCCGACATCCGGTTGATGGCTTCGCCATCTCCGATGTCGGCCATGCGGATGTCGGCGTCGCTCAGGCGCCGCGCAGGCTCGCGATCCGGGATCCACCTTGATCACGCGGATCCCGGATCAGCCGGAAGATCGGTCTCCTCGACGCGGATGACCGGGGAGGGACCTTGCCGCGGTCGCGCTACCGTGCCGCGGACCGGGACCAAGCTTGGGCCCATCGTTGCCGGGAGCGGCGGAGCCCGGCAGCCGCAACCGGCGCGCGGCGCGGGCGGCTCCTGCGCGGCAGGGTTTCCGTAACCATGGCCGGGCGATGCTCCGCCCGCGTCCGCACACGAGGCCGGCCATCATGCGTCGTCAGCTTGTCCCCCCGTCCGGGTCGGCCCGGCCCGTGCTGCCGCTCGCCGCGGCGGCCTGGCTGCTCGGGGCGGGGGCGGTGGTCGCGCAGGCGCCGCCCGTGCCCCCCGCCGCCGTCCTGGTGCCCGCCGAGGCGTCCGCCGCCTCCGGGGCGCCCGCGCCGGACCCCGCCAAGGCCCCGCTCCCCGAGGCGGGCAGGGCGGCCGCGCCCGCCGGCCCGGTCGCGGCGCCCGGCCCCGCCGGCGCCCCCGCGGCATCCGCGCCGGCCGCGCCCGCCGCCGAGGAGAGCCCCGCGCCCGCCAGGGAGGCGCCGCGGCGCGCCTCGCGCGAATTGCCGCCGCTCGTCCTCGCGCCGGTCTCCCAGGACCCGACCCCGACCCTCACGCCCGCCACCTTCCTCGACACGCTGCGGATGGCGGACCGCTACCAGGCCATCGTCCAGGCCGGCGGCTGGCCCTCCGTCCCCGCCAGCCTGTCCCTCAAGCCCGGCGACCGGCATCCGGGGGTGCTGGCCCTGCGCCGCCGCCTCGCGGCGACCGAGGATCTCCCGGCCGACGCGCCGGTCTCCGACCGCATGGACGAGGCGCTCGTGGCGGCGGTGACGCGCTTCCAGCACCGGCACGGCCTGCCCGAGACCGGGCTCGTCGGCGCCATGACGGTCAAGGCGCTCAACGTGCCGGCCAGCGTGCGCCAGCGCCAGCTCGCTGCCTCCGCGGCGCGCCTGATGGGCTCGCGCTTCCCCTTCGGCGAGCGCTACGTGGTCGCCAACATCCCGGCCGCCGCCGTCGAGGCGGTGGAGCGCGGCGCCGTCGTGCGCCGCTACGTGGCCGTGGTCGGCAAGCCCGACCGCGCCTCGCCGATGGTCGAGACGCGGATCACCAACGTCAATTTCAATCCGACCTGGACCGTGCCGGTCTCGCTGATCAAGAAGGACATCATCCCGCACATGCGGAAGGACCCGGGCTACCTCGCCAAGATGCACATCCGGATGTTGGACGGGCAGGGCAACGAGGTGCAGCCGACCGCGATCGACTGGTCGACCGAGAAGGCGGTGAACTACACCGTGCGGCAGGATCCGGGCTTCGACAACTCGCTCGGCCAGGTGCGGATCGACATGCCGAACCGCCACGCCGTCTACATGCACGACACGCCCTCGAAGAGCCTGTTCACCCGCACGATCCGGTTCCACTCCTCGGGCTGCGTGCGGGTGGCGGAAGTGAAGGGGCTGGTCGCGTGGCTGCTCGAGGGGACGCCCGGTCCCGGCGGGCCCGGAACGGTCTGGGGCCCGATCGAGATCGAGACCGGGATCGCGACCGGCGAGCGGCGCGACATCAAGCTCGCCAAGCCGGTGCCCGTGACCTTCGTGTACCTGACGGGCTACGCCACCCCGGACGGACGGGCCCATTTCCGCGACGACGTCTACAACCTCGACGGCGCCGGCCCGGAGAAGCCGGCGCCCGACGTGGCCACCACGGCCGCGATCGCGCCGAGGCCCGCCGCCAGGGCCGCGGCCGCTCCCGCGCCCGCCGGAGCTCCGGCGCCCCTGGCCGCGCCGAAGCCCGGTTCGGCGCCGCGCGCGCAGGGTCCGGCCCCGCGCGCGCAGGGGTCGGCCGCGACGCCCCGGACCTGATGCCGCACGGCCAAGTCCGGCGGCTCCCCTGCGGAACCAACCGGCCGCGCTCGAATTGGCGAGCGAACAGCGCGCTGCTCGCGGCGCGCGCAGATCCGGAGACTTTCCCAATGGCCCGTTCCACCAAGGCCGCCGCGGTGCCCATCGGCCGCGCCGCGCAGCCGAAGACCGCTGCCTCCGACGCGCGCGTGCGCGTCACCGCCGAGCGGCTCAACACGCCCTCCGACCTCTCGCCCGAGGCCTCCCGGGAGATCGCGGAGGGGCTGACGGTCCTGCTCTCGGACTTCCTCGCCCTCTACCTCAAGACCAAGAACTTCCACTGGCACGTCAGCGGGCCGCATTTCCGCGACTACCACCTGCTGCTCGACGAGCAGGCGTCCCAGATCCTCGCCGCGACCGACGACGTGGCCGAGCGGGCCCGCAAGATCGGCGGCACGACGCTGCGCTCCCTCGGCCAAGCGGCCCAGAAGGCGCGGATCGTCGACAACAACGCCGATTACGTCGACCCGCTCGACATGCTGGCCGAGCTGCGCGACGACAACAAGGCGACGACGTCGCGGATGCGCGAGCTGCACGACCTCTGCGACGAGCACAACGACGTGGCGACGGCGAGCCTGATCGAGGAGTGGATCGACCAGGCCGAGGAGCGCACCTGGTTCCTCTACGAGGCGAGCCGCCGCGGCGGCGCCGACGGGCACTGAGGCTCCGGCCCGGACGGCGGGGCCCCCGCCGGCCGCCCGGGCGCACGTTGCGCCCCCTTCCGTTTCCCGGAACAATGCGGGCGGCCCGCCCCGTGAACCGGACCCCCCTTGAGCGACACCCTCTCTCCGCGCCAGCACGACATCCTGGCGATCGCCCGGCAGCAGGGCCGGGTCAGCGTCGAGGATCTGGCGGTCCGGTTCGACGTCACCCCCCAGACCATCCGCAAGGACCTGAACGAGCTCTGCGACAGCCGCCTGCTGTCGCGGGTGCACGGCGGCGCCGTGCTCTCGAGCGGGGTCGAGAACGTCGCCTACGAGGCCCGCCGCCTCGTCGCCCACGCCGAGAAGCGGGCGATCGGCCTCGCCGCGGCCAGGCTCATTCCCCACGGCGCCTCGCTCTTCATCAACATCGGCACGACGACCGAGGAGGTCGCCCGCGCCCTCGTCGAGCATGAGGACCTGCTCGTCATCACGAACAACCTCAACGTGGCGACGCTTCTCTACCGGCACCCGCGGATCAGCCTGATCGTCGCGGGCGGCCCGGTGCGGCGGGCGGACGGGGCGGTGATCGGCTCGGCGGCGGTCGACTTCATCAACCAGTTCAAGGTCGACTACGCCGTGATCGGCGCCTCCGCGATCGACGAGGACGGCGCGCTGCTCGATTTCGACTACCGCGAGGTGCGCGTCGCCCGCGCCATCATCGACAATTCGCGGCGGGTGATGCTGGTTGCCGACAAGCTGAAGCTCGACCGCACGGCGCCGATCCGGGTCGGGCATGTCGGCGAGCTCGACGTCTTCGTGACCGACGCGCTGCCCTCGCGTCCCCTGCGCGAGCTCTGCGACGAGCACGGAGTCCGCGTCGTCGAGGTCGGGACCGATCTCCCGGAGTGACCGCTCGGCCCGCCGCGAAACCTGGTCCGCCGCTGCATGACGCTGGGTTGGAACCAAGCGGTAGGAGCGTCGTTGTCGGGCCGAACGGACGAGCGCGGCGGTGCGCGGGCCGTGACGCTGCGGCGGCCGCCCCTCGTCCCGAGACCAGGCAGAGAAACCGGAGAGACCCGATGAAGACCAAGCTCGCGCTCGCGACGCTCGCCGCCCTCGCGGCGACGCCCGCTCTCGCCCAGATGGGCGATTTCCGCGAGATGGCGCTGATGTCGAACGCCTTCGAGGTGCGCTCGAGCCAGATCGCCCTCGACAGGAGCCGCAACCCGCGGGTGCGCGAATACGCCCGGGAGATGATCCGCGACCATCGCGCGGCGAACGTGGCGCTGCTCGGCGGGCGAGAGAACGTGGCCCGCGCGACGGGCATCGGCGGCCTCGTGGCGGCGCCGTTCGAGATCGCCGGCGGCGCGGTCGGGGCGGCCACGGGCGCGGCGGCCGGGGCGGTGAGCGGCACGCTGCAGGGCGGCCCGGTCGGGGGCCTCGAAGGGCTCGGCGCCGGGGCGGCCCGCGGCGCCCGGGCGGGGGCGGACCTCGTCGACGGCGACGTGACCACGACGGCCGCCACCAGCGTGGTGCCGCTGAGCCCCGAGCAGCAGGCGATGCTGGCCGAACTCGCCCAGACTCCGCCCGGTCCGCGCTTCGACCGCACCTACGCGCGGATGCAGGTCCAGTCGCACCGGATGTCGATCGCGGCCCACCAAGCCTATCTGCAGTCTGGCCCGAACCCGGCCCTGCGCACCTACGCCCAGCAGGTGCTGCCCTCGATGGAATCGCACCTCGCCATGGCCGAGCGCCTGCCGGGCGCGCGCTAGAGCATGGTTCGACGAAGCAGCATCTGCTTCGTCGAGGACAAGGCGGCACAATCAATGACCGAGGGCAGCGTCCGATTGCAACCTGATCGGGCGCTGCGCGAGGCGGCCGCGGCGCACGGACGGCGGGCCGCTCGGCCCGCCGTGCAGGGTCAGGCGGGATGCGCCTCGGCGAGCGCTCCCACCCGCGACGGGGCCCCGGACCGGACCTTGCCGGCGAACCCGCGGCGGCGCTGCGCCTGAGGGCAGAGCAGTGCCACGTGGCAGCCCCCGAGAGAGCCTTCGGCACCACCGGCCCGGGACGGACCGACGCGCGGCACGACGGCAAGCCACCCGTCGTGAGATCATGTACGCTCAGATTTTACTGAGTTGGTCCCTGCTGATCACACCGCAACCTAGTGCGCTGACGCCTTCAAAACGTACAAAGATCAGCGTCTTTTCCCGTGCTTTTGCAAGCAATTGGGGAACCAGCGTGTGGTGCGTTCGTGGGCGTCTTTGCACTAGATCGTATTTGCCATCCAGTGTATTTTGATAGGTTCACGCCGTGGCGCGCTATCTCGTGGAGACCTTCCTTCACGCTGCAGTTGATATGCCTTATCATATTGTTCAGATAAATATCCTGTTCATATTCATTGCTGAGCGGCTCCTACAATACTCTACCCTTTCCTGCGGAACCTCTATCCCACTGGCGTCCAGGCCATCACCGCCGCCGCGCGGGACGCTGCCGGCGCAGCCCTCGCCGCAGCCCAGATCCGCCTCTACCAGGCAGGCACCCCGCTCGGCGGCACGGTCTCGGCCGGCGCCAACGGCGCTGTCTACGCGATCCTCCCGGCCGGTACCCTGCCATCCTCCGGCATCCGCATCGGCGCCACCGTGACGCCCGCCGGCGCCGACACCGCCGCCGGGCTCCTCGCCACCGACGACGGCTCCTTCGACCGATCCCTCCTCTCCCTCGGCACCCTCTCGGCCGGACTGAGCCGGCAGATCACCGCCGCCACCACCTATGGCGGCCTGCGCGCCGGCCTCGCCGCCACGTTCGGGGCGGGCCTCCTCACCTCCCTCGACACCGCTCTGGCGTCGTCCTCGACCCGCATCAGCGCCCACGGGCCCTCCTTCACCCTCGACAGCGCCGTCGCCTCCGGCGGGGACTTCGCCGTGACCACCACGGCCGCCGGCGCACCCATCACCCTGGCGGCCGCCCTCGATGCCGGCCGCAACGCCGTCACCCTCGCGGCGGCCGGAGTCGTCGCCCAGACCGCCGGAACGCTCACGGCCGGCACGCTCACGGCGAGCGCCGCCGGCGGCCTCGCCCTGGGCGCGGCAAACCAGGTCGGGAGGCTCGCTCGCCTCACCAACGCGGGCAGCGGCGACCTCGCCTTCACCAATGCGGGCGCCCTCACGATCGGCACCGGCGCGGCCGGCGACGGGGTGAGCAATCCCGGCGGAACGGTGACGCTGATCGCGGCGGCCGGCAGCCTGACCCTGGCGACCGGGGCAGGAGTGCGGGCGGCCGGCGATGTCGCGCTCGCGACCTCCGGCGCCTTCGTCAACCGGGCGGGCGCGGAGGCGGTGGCACGAGCGGCGGGCGCTGGCTGATCTACTCGGCCGATCCGGCCGGCGACAGCTTCGGCGGGCTCGACAGCGGCAATGCGGCGCTCTGGAACTCGGCCGCGGGCGGGCGCGTCACGCCGGGCGGGAACCGCTACGTCTTCGCGGCGCAGCGCATGCTCACCGTGACGACGGCGGATGCGGCCAAGACTTACGGGGAGGACGCGACCGCGATCGTGGCCGGCGCCGACCGGATCACCGGCTTCGACCCGGGCGTGGCCGGGGCCAATCGCGGCGACGACGCAGCGAGCGCGGTCACCGGGGCGCCGAGGGTCACCTCCCCCGAGGCGGGCGCGCCGGCCGGGGTGGCGGGCGGCCCCCTACGGGATCGTGGCGGCGGGCACGCTGGGCTCGCCCGCCGGCTACGGCTTCGCCTTCGCGGCGAGCGGGCGGCTGACGGTCGCGCCGGCGACCCTGACGGTCACGCCGGAGGCCGGCCAGTCCAAGGTCTATGGCGGCGCGGATCCGGGCCTGCGCTACGGGGTGACGGGCCTCGTTGTGAATCCGGGGCTCGGCGTCGACGACAGCGGGCTGAGGCTCTCCGGCGCGCTCGGCCGCGCGCCGGGCGAGACAGTGGCGGACGGCCCCTACGCGTACACGCTGGGCTCGCTCGCGGCAGGCGCGAATTACACGCTGACCCTGGCGCCGGACGCGCCCCGCTTCGCCATCACGCCGCGGCCGCTCACCGTCGTGGGCGGGCCGGTCAGCCGGGTCTACGGCGAGGCCAACCCGGCCCTGAGCTACCGCGTCGGCGGCATGGGCCTGGTGAACGGCGACGCGCTCGCCGGTGCGCTCACCACCGCGGCCGACGGCGCCAGCAATATCGGCGCGTACGCCATCGGGCAGGGCACTCTCGCCGTGTCCCCGAACTACATCCTCATCTACCGGGGCGCCGACCTCACCGTGACGCCGCGGCCGGTGACGCTGACGGGGCGCAGGACCTATGACGCCGCCACCGGCTTCGGCACGGGCACGCTCCAGGTGGCAGGCGCCGCCGATGGAGAGCGCCTGACGCTCGTCGCGGGCAATGGCCGTACGGCGGCATCGGATGCCGGCCTCTACGCGGGCTCGCCTCTGGCCGGACTGGTTCTCGCGGTCGCGGGCGGCAACGGGCTCGCGTCGAACTACCGCCTGCCGGCGAGCGGCACGCTGACGGTGACGCCTGCCCCCGTCGTCGTGTCGGCCCGCTCCGGCGCCTCGATCTATGGCGAGCGCCCGACCGATCCGGGCTTGGCGGCCAGCGGTCTCCAGGGAGGGCAGGGCGTCGAGGTGTTGACCGGGCTGTCCAACAGCTTCGGCATCACGGCGCGGACCGGGGTCGCCGACAGCCCGGTGACCCTCACGGTCGCCGGCACGCTCACCAACCAGTGCGTCCGCGCGCCCTCGTCGTGACTCCGGCTTCCCTCACGCGCGCCTAAGGCGACGCGAATCCGGCTCTGACCTACACTGTGCGCGGCCTCGTCGGCGGCGACGGCCTCTCCGGTCATCTCGCCACGGCCGCTACCGCGCAGAGCGAGCCGGGGAACTACACCATCACGCAAGGCACCCTTGATGCCTCGCCCAACTACGTCCTCGCCGCCGAAGCGTTCCTCGACGTCCTGGCGCGGCCCCGGCCGGCAGGGTTCGTCGCCCCCGACGCCACCGGTCTCGCCAGCACCGTCGAGCGCGCCGCGCACCAGAACCGACCGATGATCCTGTCGGCCCCGCGCCACGGGCCGGATGCTTCCGCGGCCGGACCCCTCCGGGACCTCCGCTTCGACGCCAGCCGCCTATGCGCGTGGCAGAAGGGCCGCTGCCGCCCGATCCCGCCGCAGGCGAACCTGCGCCCTTCGCCGCGCTGAGAGGCCGGGCGCGTCGCCATCGCGGCGCGCTCGCGCCTGGTCGGAGCGACCCATGCGGTTCACGTTTGATACGAAATCCGATTGATTGCTTCGCCATCTCCCATTTCGGCCATGCGGATGTCGGCTTCGCTCAAGCGCCGCGCGGGCTTGTCATACGACATCCGACGGATTGCTTCGCAATGCGGATGTCGGCTTCGCTCAGGCGCCGCGCGGGCTTGTCATACGTTTCCCGGAAGTGAGCTTCCGGGAAACGTATGTAGGGTCAGCATCGGGTTCGGCGCGGCCGTTCGAGGCCGCCCGCGGAAGCGCGTGCGCGATCGAACGACCTCGCGCTGTTCGCACGAACCCGCGCAGCGCTCGCCGACGCCGCCGTTCGACGTCGACGAGGCTGGCCCTTCGGGGCTTGGACCCGGCGCAGATTGCGTGCCGAGCGCCTCTGCACCGGACAGCCCCGGACCACACGGGGCCGGCGGAGGCTACTCCAGCTCGTCCCCCAGCACCTCCTTGGCCCAGCGGAAGGCGCCGTTCGCGGCCGGGACGCCCGTGTAGACCGCGGCCTGGAGCAGCAGGGCCTGCAATTCCGCCGGCGTGACCCCGTTGCGCAGGGCCGGGCGGACGTGGAGCTTGAACTCCTCCTCGCGGCCGAGCGCCACCATCAGGCCGAGCGTGACCAGGGAGCGGGTCTTCCAGGGCAGGCGCGGGTCTCCCCAGATCTCGCCCCAGGCAATGCGCGTGATGAAGTCCTGCCAGGGGCCCGCGAAGCTCCCGGCCGCCGCGAGCGAGCGGTCCACATGCACCTCGCCGAGCACGCCGCGCCGGTTCGCCAAGCCCTCGGCGAAGGCCACCGCCCCGGTCGCCGCCCCGGCCGCGCCGCGATGCCGGTCCAGGAAGGCGAGGAGGTGCGAGGCCGTCGCGTCCGGCCGCTCGACGGCGAGGAGGTGGCGCGCGCCCGGCAGCACCACCAGCTCCGCGTGGCGGATGCCGGCGCAGATCTCCTCCGACTTGGCCGGCGGCGTCGCGGGATCGTCCCGCCCGGCGATGACGAGGGTCGGGGCGGTGATGCGCCCGAGCCCGGGACGCAGGTCCATCCGGCCGATCGCGTTGCAGCAGACCGCGTAGCCCGCCCGGTCAGTCTCGACGAACTGGCGCCGCACCGGCTCGACCGCGCCCGGGCTGGTGCGCGGGAAATCCGGGCTGAACCAGCGCTCCATCGTCGCGTCGACGATGGCGGCGGTGCCCTCCGCCCGCACGGTCGCGGCGCGCTCGTTCCAGCTCTGCTCGCTCGGCATCTCGGCGGCGGTGGCCATCAGGGTGAGGCTCAGCACCCGCTCGGGCGCCCGCATCGCCAGCGCCTGCCCGGTCATGCCGCCGAGGGACAGCCCGACCACGTGGGCCCGACCGATGCCCAGCGCGTCGAGGAGCCCGAGGAGGTCGTCCGCCAGATCCTCGACGGCGATGGGCGCGTCGCGCGCCGGCGAGGCGCCGTGGCCGCGCGTGTCGTAGCGCAGCACCCGGTAGCGGCCGCGCAGGTGGGGCACGAGCGGGTCCCACATCGCCATCGCGGTGCCGAGGGAGTTCGAGAAGGCGACGACGGGGGCGCCGCTCGGTCCCGAGAGCTCGTAGTGCAGCCGGGTGCCGTTCGCCTCGATCAGGGGCATGGGATTCGTCCTGTCAGGGGGAGAGGAGGGCGGCGTAGCGCGCCGCCTCGGCGAGCGCGCGGTCGGCCGTGCGGGCGCCGGCGCGGATCGCCGGGGCGAGGTCGAAGGCCGGGCCGAGATCGATGCCGGCGGTCTCCGGCCGGGCGGCCAGGACCTCCGCGAGCGTCCCCCGCCCGTCGCGCACCGCGCCGGCCGCCTCCTCGACCAGGCGGTGGCCCGCCTCGGCCCCGAGCGCCGGGGCGAGCCGCGCCGCGGCGGCATCCGCGAAGAGCAGCCCGCGGGTGAGGTCGAGATTGGCCCGCATCCGCCCGGGATCCGGAACCAGCCCCTCGGCGAGGGCGCGGGCCTCGCGCAGGGCCCCGGAGGCGAGGCCGAACAGGCAGGGCAGGGCGTGCCACTCCGCGTGCCACGCGCCGGCCGGGCGCTCCTGCGCCGCCGCCATCCCGTCGAGGAGCGGCAGCACCTGTCCCTTGGCGGCGCTGAACGCCGCGAGGATGACGGTCGAGGAGACCGGGTTGCGCTTGTGCGGCATGGCCGAGGAGCCGCCCCGGCCCGGGACGTGGGGCTCGGCCACCTCGCCGACCTCGGTGCTGGCCAGGAAGGCGACGTCGGTCGCGAATTTCGCGAGCGCCCCCATCACCAGCGTGAGCCAGGTCCCGGTCTGGGCGATTCGGGCGCGGCGGGTGTGCCAGGGCGCCGGATCGTAGCGGAGCGCGAGTTCGCCGGCGAAGCCCTCGCCGACCGCGTCGGCCTGCTCCTTCAGCCCCGCCAGGGTCCCGACGGGCCCGCCCAGGGAGGCGGTGAGCACCTTGCCGCGCAGGCGCGGCAGGTCGCCGGCGAGTTCGGCGACGCCGAGCGCCCAGATCGCCGCCTTGGCGCCGAAGGTGACGGGCGCCGCCTGCTGGCCGTAGGTGCGCCCGACGCAGGGTGTCTCGCGGTGGCGCCGCGCCAGGGCGGACAGGCCGGCGAGGATCGCCAGCAGGTCGTCCCGGACCAGGTCGAGCGCGTCCCGCAGCTGGAGCACGAGCGCGGTGTCGGCGATGTCCTGGGTGGTCGTGCCCTTGTGAAACCCCGCCTCGAGGGGGGCGGGCAGAGCCGCCTGCACCGCCTTCACGAAGGGGATCACCGGGACGCCCGAGAGGGCCGTTCCGCGTCCGAGGGCCACGGGATTGAGGGAGGCGGGCGGGATCGCCTCGAGGGCCGGCGCGAGGGCGTCCGGGACGAGGCCGAGGGCGGCCTCGGCCCGGGCGAGCGCGGCCTCGGCGCGCAGCATGGCGGCGACCCGCGCCTCGTCCGCGAAGACGGTCCGCATCGCCTCCGCGGCGAAGAGGGGACCGAGCAGGGCGGAGTCGAGGGCCGAGAAGGTCATGCGGTGCCTCCGAGCGGGCGGGGAGCCTCCCCAATTAGGCCAGGGGCCGCGCCGGCGCAGCCCGGTTCGGGGGGCGCCCCACCGGCGGGACCGCGTCGGCCGCGCCCCCGTCGGCGGGCGGGCCCGCCTACGCCGCCGGGCGCAGGTGCAGGATGGCGCGGGCCTCGGCCGGGGTCGCCACCCGCCGCCCGTGCCGGCGCACGGCCTCGGCCGCCAGCGAGACCAGCTCGGCGTTGCTCGCCGCCAGCCGGTCCTTGGTCACCCGGATGTTGTCCTCAAGCCCCGTGCGCACCGCCTCCGCCCCCCGCGCCAGCGCCCAGTCCATCACCCGCGCCTGCTCGCGCCCGATCCCCGCCGCCGTCCAGGTCGCCTGGGGCAGGATCCGCCGCGTCTCGGAAAGCAGGATGTCGAGCAGGTGCTCGTCGGCCGGCATGGCGTTCTTCACCCCCAGCACGAACTGCACGTGGGGCGCCTCGTCCATCAGCCCCGCCTCGATCAGCCGCCTCGCCCCGTGCAGGTGCGAGAGGTCGAAGATCTCGATCTCGGGCCGGATGCCGTAGCGGCGCATCTGCCCGGCGAGGTCGGTGACGAGCGCGGCGGGGTTCTCGTACACGATGCTCGGGAAGTTGACCGAGCCGGTGGAGAGCGAGGCCATGTCGGGGCGGTGGACCAGCGAGAGGCCGCGCGCGGCCGGGTCGCGGCCGCGCCCGCCGGTGGAGAATTGCACGATCATGCCCGGGCAGTGCTTGCGCACGCCCTCCTGGACGGCGGCGAACCGGTCCGGGTCGGAGGAGGGGCTCTCGTCGTCGTTGCGCACGTGGATGTGCACGAGGCTGGCGCCGGCCTCGTAGGCCTCGTGGGTGGACTCGATCTGCTCGGAGACGCGGGTCGGGACGGCGGGATTGTCCGCCTTGCGCGGCACCGAGCCGGTGATCGCGACCGCGATCACGACGGGGCGGGATGGCTCCGCGGGGTTCATGGGGTTCCTCCGGTTGCTGTCATAGGACATCCGACGGATGGCTTCGCCATGCGGATGTCGGCTTCGCTCAGGCGCCGCGCAGGCTTGTGATACGGGACCCGCTTTGATCAAGCGGATCCCGTATCAGACGTCGAAGAAGACGGTTTCCTGGGGGCCCTGGAGCCGGATGTCGAAGACGTAGGTCGGCAGGTCGCGCGCCTCGCGCCGGGCGATCAGCGTCTCGCGCCGGGAGCGCTGCTCGATCAGTCCGAGCACCGGATCGGCCGCATTCGCCTCCGCCTCGTCGGGGAAGTAGAGCCGGGTCTGCAGCCCGATGTTGATGCCGCGGGCGGCGATCCAGAGATTGATGTGCGGGGCCATGGGCCGGTGGCCCATTCGCCCGGCGACGGGGCCCGGCTTGATCGTCTCGAAGGTCCAGATCCCGGTCTCGAAGTCCGAGCCCGTGCGGCCCCAGCCCCGGAAACTCGGATCGAGGGGCTTGCCCTCCTGCTGATCGGCCGGGTGATTGTAGCGGCCGGCCGCGTTGGCCTGCCAGATCTCGACCAGCACGTCGCGCACCGGCTCCTCGGCCCCGTCGAGGACGCGGCCCGCGATGCGGATGCGCTCGCCCTCGGTGGCCGGGCCGACCAGCACGTTCGAGAAATTGGTCTCGAAGATGTCGAAGCCGGCCTGGTGCGGGATCAGGCCGATATGCACGTAGGGTCCCGCGGTCTGCGAGGCCGTCTCGCTCAGGCGCTCGAAGGGCAGTCGCATCTCAATTCCCCTGCAGCTTGTTCTCGAAGAGCGTCTGCTGGCGCCCGCGCAGGACGATGTCGAAGCGGTAGGCCAGCATGTCGAGCGGCACCGCGGATTCGAGGTCGAGGGGCGCGATCAGCCGCTCGGCCGCGGCGCGGTCGGGGATGCCCAGCACCATCGGGTCGCGCCAGATCAGGGGGTCGCCCTCGAAATACATCTGGGTGATCAGGCGCTGGGCGAAGCCGGAGCCGAACACCGAGAAGTGGATGTGGGCCGGGCGCCACGAGTTCAGGAAGTTGCGCCACGGATATGGTCCGGGCTTGATGGTGCGGAAGTAGTAGTAGCCGTTCTCGTCGGTGAGCGCCCGGCCGCAGCCGCCGAAATTCGGGTCGATCGGCGCGAGGTAGCGGTCGTTGCGGTGGCGGTAGCGCCCGCCCGCATTGGCCTGCCAGAACTCGACCAGGGTGTGGGGCACGCCGCGGCCGTTCTCGTCGCGCACGAGGCCGTGCACGAGGATGCGCTCGCCGACCGGCTCGCCGTCCTTCGCGTAGTTGAGGATCAGGTCGTTATCGAGCGGGCCGAGCTCGCCCTGGCCGAAGACCGGGCCGGTCACCTCCGACAGCGACGATTGCAGCGAGATCAAGGCCCGCTGCGGCGAGCGCAGCACGCTCGTCTTGTAATCCGGCGTGTAGGCCGGCGGGTGGATGCGCCGGTCGCGCTGCAGGAATTCCCGGTCCAGGGCCGTCATGGCGTCTCCTCCTCCCCGCGCCCGATCGCGCGCGGGACTTTCTCGACAGAACGCGCGCCGCGGCCCATCGCTGCGCCGCGCCCGCGGGGTCGCTCTCCGGGCCATCACCCGGAGCGCGCGGCGTCGCGCGCCCGCCCTCCGGCGAGCGCCCCGAGATAATCCGAGAGCGGGCCGAGGGCGGAGAGCGTGGCGGCGGCCTCCAGCAGGTCCGGGGCCAGCGCGTCCCGGCAGGCTTCGGTCAGCCGCGCGCTCGGTCCGGCGATGCTGACATTGCCGAGCGCCCGCCCGCTCGCCGGATCGACGATGTTGGCCGCCATCGCGGCGGTGCCGGCCGCGTGGGTCTCGTGGACCCAGGCATAGCCGCGGCGGCGGGCGGCCTCGACCAGGGCGAGGAGGGCCGGGAGCGTGCGCGGGGCGTTCGGCCCGGCCGTGCCCGGCGGGCGGAAACCCTGGCGCAGCGCGAGCGCCACCGCCTCCTCCTCCGGGAGGTGCGCGAGCCAGACGATCCCCGTGGAGGTGGTCGACAGGCTCGCTTCCGCCCCCATGTCGCCGTCGTAGCGCAGGCCCGTGCGGGCGCCCTGGGCCTTCGCCACCCAGACGAGGCGGGGGTAATCCACCACCGCGAGGCGGACGAGTTCTCCGCTGCGCTCGGCGAGACGGTTCAGGACGGGCTGGGCCACGTCCACCACGCCGGACGCCGCGAGGTGCTTGAGGCCGAGCGTCGCCAGCTTGGTGGTGAGCAGGTAGCGGCCGCTGTCGGGATCCTGGGTGGCGTAATCGTGGGACGAGAGGTCCGCGAGGAGCCGGTGGGTGCCGCTCTTCGGCATGGCGAGCGCGTCGGCGATCGCCTGGAGGTGAAGCCCGCGCGGGTGGGCGGCGAGCAACTCCACCAGATCAAGGATCCGTCGCAGCAATCCGGCCGCCATCCCGCCCTCGTGATTGGAACGTGGTTCGGTAATTGAACGCAGTTCCAGTTCCTGTCAAGCGGCGGAAGGGGCGCCGGTCAGGTCACGACGGAGGGCTCGCGG
>NZ_KB900609.1:379780-788771 GCF_000379105.1 Methylobacterium sp. WSM2598
CGCGGCCAGGATTGCAAGCGCTTCATGTTCCACATCGAGGGCGCCAACTCGATGTACGTGAAGGCGGTCGGCCGCTCGCTGGTCCAGGAGGGGCTGGTGAAGGGCAAGCGCTGGTACTCGCTCACCGCCGACTACGCCTTCGGGCACGACCTCCTGCGCGTCGCCAAGGGGTTCATGCAGGGCAACGGCGGCAGCTTCGCCGCGGACGAGCTCGTGCCGACCGACGCCACCGACTTCTCCGCCTACCTGATCAAGATCCGGCAGGCCAAACCCGACCTCGTAATCTCGAACCTCGCCGGCAACCAGATCACCAACTTCCTCAAGCAGTACGCCGAGTACGGACTGCCCTTCCCGATCGCGGGCTTCGGCTTCGACACCGCGCTCGCCTGGGGCGCGGGCGCGGGCAACTTCGCCGGCACCTGGCCCTGCCTGTGGCACCACAAGGTCGACACGCCCTCCGCCAAGGCCTTCGTGGCCGCCTTCACCAAGAAGTACGGCAAGCCGCCCGAGAACCAGGCCTGGGGCGACTACAACGGCATCCGCATCGTCGCCCAGGCGATCCGCGAGGCGAAGTCGACCGAGGGGCCGGCCCTGGTCTCCTACCTGGAGGGCGGCGCCAAGTTCGACGTGCAGAAGCCGCGCCCCGGCTATTTCCGCGCCCGCGACCACCAGCTGATCAGCGAGATGTACGCGATCACCGCGCTGCCGGCCGACAAGGTGAAGGACAAGTGGGACATCTTCTCGTCCTCGCCGGCCCTGCCGGGGCCGAACGAGGACCTGGAGGTGCTGGCCCCGACCGCCGAGGAGGCCGCCTGCAAGATGGAGGGGTGACGCGAAGTCCGGAACAGGGCTCTCGGCATTCGCACCGGGAGCCCGCGCGGCCGAGCGACGCTCCGCCCCGGCGAAGCCGATTGCCGCATCGCGAGGCGATCAGCCGGACATCGCGTGAGGCGCGCGCCTCCGCCCCGGCGGCCGGGATCCCGTCCCGGCCGCTCCGCAACCCCGTCCCTCCGACCGGACACGTCCCGTGATGCTCCTCACCCTCGCCGTCGAGCAGGTCGTGAACGGCCTGTTCCTGGGAGCGATCTACCTCCTGATCGCGCTCGGCCTGTCGCTGATCTTCAGCCTCGGCGGCATCGTGAACCTTGCGCACGGGGCGTTCTTCGCCGTCGGCGCCTACCTCACCATCGTGCTCTCGCCGAGCCTCGGCTTCTCCGGCGCGATCCTCGCCGCGCCGCTCCTCGTCGGGATCATCGGCCTCGCGGCCGAGCGGCTGCTCTTCCGCCGCTTCTACCGCTCCGACCCGATCCTCTCGCTTCTCCTGACCTTCGGCCTCGCCATGGTGGCCGAGCAGGCCCTGCGCATGATCTTCGGCGCGCCGCCGCTGCCCTACGGGATCCCGCAGGCGCTGCGCGGCCAGGTCTTCCTGGGCGACTTCATCCTCTCCCGCTACCGGCTGACCATCCTCGCCGCCGTGGTGGCGGCGGTCGCCGCGGTCTGGTTCCTCCTGCAGCGCACCACCTTCGGGCGCGTGGTGCGGGCCGGGGTGCAGAACCCCGACATGGTCGCGGCGCTCGGCATCTCGCTCAAGCCCTACATGGCGGCGGTGGTGTTCATCAGCGTCGCGCTCGCGGGGCTCGCGGGCGTGATGCTGGCGCCGATCACGGGCGTGCACCCGGCCATGGGCGCCGAGGTGCTCACCGGCGCCTTCGTGGTCGTGGTGATCGGCGGCCTCGGCTCGTTCTGGGGCGTGGTCGTGGCGGCCCTGATCGTCGGCGTGGTGCGCGGCCTGATGGTCCTCGTCTATCCGGGCTTCGCCGAGGCCGCGATCTACGCGCTCATGGCCCTCATCCTGCTCGTCCGGCCGCGCGGCCTGTTCGGCGAGCGCATCCTGCGCTTCGAGTAGGGACCGCCCGATGACCCGCACCGATCGGCTCGCGCTCCCCCTCCTGGCGCTCGCCCTCGTCGTCCTGCCGCTCGGCCTGCAGGGGCTCGGCCTCACCCTGACCACGGCCACCGACGTGGTGGTCTTCGCGGTGGCCTGCCTGGGCCTCAACATCCTGGTCGGGCAGACCGGCCTCGTCTCCTTCGGGCACGGCGCCTTCTTCGGCCTCGGCGCCTACGCGGCGGCGATCAGCCAGCGCGCCCTCTTCCCCGGCGGCCTCGTCGCGCCGGCCGTCTTCGCCCTCGCCTTCGTGGCCCTCGCCGCCCTCCTCGTCGGCCTGCTGATCCTGCGCCGCCGGGGCGTCTACTTCTCGCTTCTGACGCTGACCCTCTCGGCGCTGACCTTCACGGTGGCCTATCGCTGGACGGCGCTGACCGGGGGCGAGAGCGGCTTCGGCGGCGTGGTGCGGCCCTCCCTGCTCGGCATCGACCTCGACGCCCCGGCGACGTGGTACGCCTGCGTGGCGGTCGTCGGCTTCGCGGTGCTCTGCGGGCTCGCGCGGCTGCGCCGCTCGGCGGTCGGCAGCGTGCTGGAGGCGATCCGCGAGAACGAGCAGCGGGCCCGCTTCCTCGGCTACCCCACCGCCCGCTACAAGCTCCTCGCCTTCACGATCTCGGCGGCGGTGACGGGCCTCGCGGGCGTGCTCGAGGTCTTCACCCACCGCTTCGCCTCGGCCGAGCCGCTCGGCACCGCCTTCTCGGGCGAACTCCTCGCCATGGTGGTGATCGGGGGCATGCGCAGCCTCGCCGGCCCGGCGATCGGCGCGCTGTTCTTCATCCTGTTTCGGGAACTGCTCTCGATCTGGACCGGCGACTGGCTGTTCTGGTTCGGCCTCCTGTTCATCGGCTTCATCCTGTTCTCGCCGGACGGGCTCGTCGGCATCGGCCGGCGGGTGCTGCGCCTGATCCGGCCGGCCCCGAGCGAGGACGCCGCGATGGCCGGCCGGCGGGCCGGCGCCCCCGAGAACCTGCCCGGCTTCCTGCGCCCGGACGGGGCGGTCGCGGGCGCGATCCTGCGGGCGAGCGGCATCGCCAAGCGCTTCGGCGGCATCCGGGCGGTGGAGGACGTCTCGATCGCGGTGCGCGACCGGACGCTGCACGCCCTGATCGGCCCGAACGGCGCCGGCAAGACCACGGCCTTCAACCTGATCTCCGGGATGTTCCGGCCCGATGCCGGCGACGTGACCCTGGAGGAGCGCTCGATCGCGGGGCTCGCCCCCGAGCGGATCTGCCGGGCCGGCCTCGGCCGCTCCTTCCAGATCACCAACCTGTTTCCGGCGCTGAGCGTCGAGGAGAATGTCCGCCTCGCGGTCCAGAGCCGGCATCCTGGCCGCTTCAATCCCTGGCGCGACGCCCGCCGGGACCGGGCGGTCGCCGCGGAGACGGCCGAGATCCTGCGCTGGCTCGGCCTCGCGGGGCTGGAGCGGGCGGAGGCCGGCTCCCTCTCCTACGGCGGCCAGCGCCTCCTCGACATGGGGGTGGCGCTCGCCACCAAGCCCCGCGTGCTCCTCCTCGACGAGCCGCTCGCCGGCCTCGCGGCGGCCGAGCGCGGGCGCATCGGCGACATCATCAAGCGGGTCTCGACGGAGGTGCCGGTCTTGATGGTCGAGCACGACATCGACCGGGTCTTCCAGATCGCCGACGCCGTCACGGTGATGAACGAGGGCCGCGTCCTCGTCGACGGCACCGTCGAGGAGGCCCGCACCAGCCCGGCGGTGCAGGAGGTCTATATCGGCTCGGGCACCGCCGCGATCGCCGCCAAGCCCCGCCCGAGCGCCGCGGGCGGCGGCACGCTCCTCTCCCTTGATCAGGTCGACACGTTCTACGGCAAGAGCCACATCCTCAACGGCGTCTCCTTCGCGGTGCACGAGAACGAGATCGTGGCGCTGCTCGGCCGCAACGGCGCCGGCAAGTCGACCTGCCTCAAGACGATCACCGGGATCGCGCCCCACGCCGCTGGCCGGATCCGCCTCGCCGGCGAGAGCCTCGACGGGCGCTCGGCCGCCGCCATCGCCCGGGCCGGCATCGGCTACGTGCCGCAGGGCAGGGGGCTCTTCGCGGGCATGAGCGTCGCGGAGAATCTCGAACTCGGCCGGCTGCGGCGGCGCACCGGGCACGGCGTGCACTGGGACGAGGAGCGCATCCTCGCCTATTTCCCGCGCCTGCGCGAGCGCTGGCGCACCCCCGCCGACTACCTGTCGGGCGGCGAGCAGCAGATGGTGGCGGTGGCCCGCGCCCTCTCGGGCGACACCCGCGTGCTCCTGCTCGACGAGCCCTTCGAGGGCTTGGCGCCGGCGATCGTCGAGAGCCTGTTCGAGACCTTCGACGCCCTGCGCCGCGAGGTCTCGATCGTCATCGTCGACCACAACCTCGACCTCGCCCTGGCGCTCTCCGACCGGACCGTCGCGCTGGAGCGCGGCCGCGTCATGCATGTCGGCCCGTCGCGCGCGCTGCGCGACGACTTGGCCCTGCGCCGCCAGGTGCTGTGGCTGTAACGGGAGATCCTGCCATGCCGAACGTCGCCCTCGTCGGAGCCGGCCTGATCGGCCGCTCCTGGGCCGTGGTCTTCGCCCGGGCCGGGTTCCGGGTCCGCCTCACCGACCGGGATCCGGCCGCGCGCGAGGCCGCGCCGGGCCATATCGAGGCGGCCCTGCGGCAGCTCTCCGCCCACGGCCTCGTCGCGGACGTCCCGGGCGCCCTCGCGCGCGTCAGCTGCCACGCGGCCTTGAACGAGGTGGTGGCGGGGGCCGACCTCGTCCAGGAGAGCGGGCCCGAGACCGTCGAGGCCAAGCGCGCGCTGTTCGCCGAGCTCGACGCGTTCTGCCCGCGCGAGACCATCCTGGCCTCCTCGACCTCGGCGATCGTCGCCTCCCTCTTCACCGAGGGCCTGCCCGGCCGCGGCCGCTGCCTCGTGGCGCACCCGGTCAACCCGCCCCACCTCGTGCCGGTGGTGGAACTCTGCGGCGCGCCCTGGACCGATCCGGCCGCGATCTCCCGCGCCCGCGCCCTCTACGAGGCGGCGGGGCAGGTGCCCGTGACCGTGCACCGCGAGGTGGAGGGCTTCGTCCTCAACCGGCTGCAGGGGGCGCTGCTGTCGGAGGCCTTCCGCCTCGTCGCCGAGGGCGTGGTGAGCCCGGAGGATCTCGACAAGACGGTCTCGGAGGGGCTCGGCCTGCGCTGGTCCTTCCTCGGCCCCTTCGCGACGATCGACCTCAACGCGCCCGGCGGCGTGCCCGACTACGCCGCCCGCTACGGCGGATTCTACCGCCGCCTCGCCGCCGACCCGGCCCCGCCCCAGGTCTGGGAGGCGGAGAGCCTCGCGCGGATCGCGGCCGCTTGGCGAGGCGGTCCCGATCCGGCGAGCCAAGCCGAGCGCGCGCGCCGCCGGGACGCCCGCTTGGCCGCCCTGATGGCGCACAAGCGCGCCCAATCCTGAGATGACCTGCCCGAAAGGACCTGCCATGGCCGCACGCAAAGTCGTCATCACCTGCGCCGTCACCGGGGCGATCCACACGCCCTCGATGTCGCCCCACCTGCCGGTCACGCCCGAGGAGATTGCCGAGGCGGCGATCGGCGCCGCCGAGGCCGGCGCGGCGATCGTCCACCTGCACGCCCGCGACCCGCGCACCGGGAAGCCCGACCAGCGGCCGGAGGCCTTCCGCCCGTTCCTGTCGGTGATCAAGCAGCGCGCGAACTGCGTCATCAACCTGACCACCGGCGGCGCGCCCACCATGGGCATCGAGGAGCGCCTCGCCCCGGCCTCGACGCTCAAGCCCGAAGTCGCCTCCCTCAACATGGGCTCGATGAATTTCGGCCTCTACCCGATGCTGGAGCGCTTCAAGAGCTTCCGGCACGACTGGGAGGAGCCTTACCTGGCCGGCTCCCGCGACCGCATCTTCAAGAACACGTTCGCGGACATCGAGCACATCCTGACCACCTGCGCCGAGAACGGCACCCGCTTCGAGGTGGAGTGCTACGATATCGGCCACCTCTACACGCTCGCCCACTTCGCCGACCGGGGCGTGATCAAGCCCCCGTTCTTCGTGCAGAGCGTGTTCGGGATCCTCGGCGGGATCGGCCCGCACCCGGAGGACGTGCTTCACATGAAGCGCACCGCCGACCGGCTGTTCGGCCGGAATTACCATTGGTCCGTGCTGGGCGCGGGCCGCAACCAATTGCCCATCGCCGCCCAGGCTGCCGCGATGGGCGGCAACGTGCGGGTCGGGCTGGAGGATTCCCTCTGGATCGGACCCGGCAAGCTCGCGCAGTCGAATGCCGAGCAGGTGACGAAGGTGCGCCAGATCATCGAGGGGCTGGGCCTGGAGATCGCCACCCCCGACGACGCCCGCGGCATCCTCGGGCTCAAGGGCGGCGACCGGGTCGGGTTCTGAGCGGGAGGCGGCGGCGGGTCGCGGGCCGGCGCCCGGACCCGCCGCCGGGCATCGGCTCAGAACGTGGCGCGCAGCGTCAGCATCACGTTCCTCGGATCCCCGTAGGTGTTGTAGGTGTTGAGGCCGCCGATCCGCGTGCGATAGACCGTGTCGAGCACGTTGTTGACGGACAGGGTCGCTCTCAGGGTCCGGTTCACCGCGTAGCCGATCTGGAGGTCGAGGACCGCGTAGGGCGGCTGGAAGCGGACCGGAACGCGTCCCTGGTCGGAGGTGGTCGAGGCGGCGACGAGGCCGAGACCGACGAAGACGCCCCGCAGCGGGCCGTCCTGGACGTCGTATTGCGACCACAGCTTCACGCTGTGCTTGGGCAGCCAGTTCGTCAGGCGCGCGCCCGTCCGGGAATCGTCCCTCAACAACTCCGTCCGGGCATAGGTGTAGCCGGCCACAGCCTGCCAGCCCGGGAGAAGCTCGCCCGAGACCTCGACCTCGACGCCCTCGCTCCGCGCCTTGCCGAGGGCGACGGAGTAGTTCGGGTGGGCCGCGTCGTCGAAGGCGCGGTTGACGTCGTCGATCCGGAACAGCGCGGCGGAGGCCTGCAGGCGCCCCTCCAGGGCCTCACCCTTCAGGCCGACCTCGTATTGCGTGCCGACCCGGGGATCGATGACGCCGCTCGGCCATTTCGGATCCGTCTGCGGAAGGAAGATGTCCGCGTAGCTCGCATAGGCGTTGAGCCCGGGCGTGAGTTCGTAGACCAGCGCCCCGTAGGGCGAGGGCCGCGCCGTGACCGACGTGTCGGTCTCCCAGGGGGTGCCGCGGCTCGGGGCGGCGGCCCGGGAGCGGGCCTCGTAGGAGGAGAGGCGCCCGCCGAGGACGAGCGTGAGCGGGTCGAGAAGGCGCAGCCGCGTCTGGCCGTAGACGCCCCACTGCTCTTGCAGGTTGCGGCTCCCGCGGGTGAACGGGCCGAACGGCTCCGCCACGCCGGCATTCGGGTCGAAGATGTTGCCGTCCACCTGGGGGTAGTTCACGCGCCGGCCGGCCTGCGACCAGGACATGGCGTTCATCCCGAGCAGCACCTCGTGCCGGCGCCCGAACGCCTCGACCGGTCCCTGCACGGAGAGGTCGGCCCCCTCCCGGTCGTAGCTCCAGATGCTCCAGCGCCGCGCATACTTGGCATTGCCGGCCGGATCGGTGCCGGTGACCGGGTACGCGTCCTTGAACGCGAAGTCCTGCAAGCGGCGGACATAGGCGGCTCTGAGCACCCATTCGCCGAACCGGTGCTCGAGTTCGGCCGCGTATTCCTGGGTCGTCCACTGGTTCCTGGCCCAGGCCGGGTAGGGGTTGGTGTCGCGGGGCACGCGCAGGAAGCGCCGGGTCGCGGCATCGGCCGGGAGGCCCGAGAAGGACGGCGAGAGGTCGCTCTGGCGGACGGCCGAGAGCGACAGGGTGGTCCGGGGCGTCAGGTCGATCGAGATCATGCCGGCGCCGAGCCCGCGCGTGCCGTGCCCGTCCCGGAAGGAGGAGTCGCGGTCGGTCCCGGCCAGGATCCCCCGCCAGCGCACGCCGCTCTCCCCGCCGAGCGGCCCCGTGAGGTCGAGTTCGACGCGCTTGTTGGCCCAGGAGCCGTAGCTGGTCGCCAGGGAGGCGCCGAAGGTCTCCCGAGGACGCTTCCTCACGAAATTGACGACGCCGGCGGGCTCACCCTGGCCCAGGAGCAGCCCGGCGGGCCCGCGCAGCACCTCGATCCGGTCGTACAGCACCGTGTCGAGTTGCTGGTAGCCGCTCAGCCCGCCGAGCACCGGAACGCCGTCGGACATCGCCTGCGGGTCGTAGCCGCGGATGAGGTACTGGCTCTGGGACGGCTCGTTCGAGATCCGGGTGACGCCCGTGGCGCGGGCCAGCGCCTCGTCGACCGTGGTCAAGGTCTGGTCCTCGATCTGGCGCCGGGTGACGACCGAGATCGAGTGCGGAACGTCGATGCGGCGCACCGGGGCCTTGCCGGCGACGGTGACGGCATCGCTCGTGAAGGAGCCGCTGCCCTCGGTGGTCGCGCCGTCGCGCCAACCGGCGATGATCAATTCCGGCAGCGCCAGGACGTCGGCGGGCGCCGGCCGCGCCGGGGCTTCGGTCCCGGTCGGGCGCGGCGCGGCAAGGGCCGGTGCGCCCGCAGCCGCCAGGGTGAGTAGCGCCGCGCTCCTCAGGATGCGATCGATTGTCATGAGTCTCTCCCGACGGCGCATGGGCGCGTCGCGTGACGGGGCGCGCCGGATCGCGCGGACCGGCACGGATTCGCGAAGGGCGCGCGGGACCGCGGTCACCGGCAGCGCATGCAGTCGGAATCAGACGGGGGCGGGTGGGGCGCGGGCCCGGATCCAGTCGAGGCGCCGCCGCCGCGCCAGCGGGGCGAGGCGAGGGCGTGCAGCGACCCGTCCGGGCGGATGGGGGCAGGGCAGGGCGGGCGCCACCGACGGCGGAGCGAATCCGCCCGCGGCCACGAGTTGGCAGAGGCCGCAGGGATCGCCGTGGAGTGCCGGGGGGGCCTCGGGCCGGTCGCGCGAGGCGCCGGAATGGTGATCCGGACCGCAGATGACGAGGCGCGCGAACGGGTCGAACGTCGCGCGGACGACCGCCGCGGTGGCGCCCCCGGGGGCGATGATCTGAACGATCACCGCCAGCCAGCACAGCAGAGCCGGACCTATTCGCTGGAATATTTTCAGGATGCGACTCAGATGACCTAAGGTCATCTATCACGCCCGGGGAGGCGAGGCCAAGGCCGGCCTGCCGCGCCGCCGGCTCGGCGGCGAAGCTCCCGCTCGGCATCCCCGTGCCGACCGACCTGTGATCCCGAATCCGACGGATTGCTTCGCGAGGCGGATTTGGGCTTCGCTCACGCGCCGCGCGGGCTTGGCAGACGTTGTCCGGACGCGATCGTCCGGACAGCGTGTGACGCGCCGAACGGGGCGGAGGAGAGCGGCGCCGCGCCTCTGCCGGAGCGAAGTCGCGGCCGAAACCCGCGCCGGTCCAACACCGTCGCGTCGCGAGATCCGGCCGCGATCCCAGGCGGCGACCGCGGCAGACCCGGCCCCGTCAACGCGCTCCACCGCTGCCGCGCCAGACGTACCGCGCGACGTTCCACCCGGATATCGTCCAAGCCTCGGATCGGCGCGCCGCCCCGAGACACGTTCCCTGAACATCGCCGAAGAGCACATTGATTAGACTGAACCGTATTGCGGGAGATATCTGTCGCCGAGGCGCTCCCGCCAGACGAAAGAACGGGGTTGACATGCGATAAGTCGGGCGTGCCCGCCCGCGCACTGCGTCAGTCCGGGGATCGCGGCGGCGTGAATAACCGGGCGTTAAGTGTTGTGCGCGACACTCTCGGAGGCGGGCAAACCCGGGCCACCCTCTGGCGCGCCGGATCCGCGAATTCCGGCGCCGGCCGGACGAGGCCCGGGCCGTGCGGGGCTGTTCACGGATCGCGCGCGCCGGTCCGATCACCGGGACATGAGCATGTGGTTCTTCGGCCGTGACAATGCCGCGCTGATCGCGGCGCTCGACCGCTCGCAGGCGGTGATCGCCTTCGCGCCGGACGGGACGATCCTCGACGCCAATGCCCTGTTCCTCACGGCGGTCGGCTACGGGCTGGACGAGATCAAGGGCCGCCACCACCAGCTGTTCGTCGACCCGGCCGAGCAGGACGGGGCCGCCTACCGGGACTTCTGGGCGTCGCTCGCCCGCGGCGAGCCCCATACTGCCGAGGTGCGGCGGCTCGGCAAGGGCGGCCGCGAGATCTGGCTGCAGGCGACCTACACGCCCATCCTGGGCCGCGGCGGCCGCCCGACCAAGGTGGTGAAGGTCGCCACCGACATCACCGAGCGCAAGCGCAGCGACGCGGATTGCCGCGGCAAGATCGAGGCGGTCGAGCGCGCCTGGGCGATGATCGAGTTCGATCTGTCGGGCCGGATCCTGACCGCCAACCCGAATTTCCTGCGCGTGGTCGGCTACGGCCTCGACGAGATCGCCGGGCGCCATCACGAGATCTTCGTCGATCCCCAGGAGCGGGCGGCGCCGGCCTACGCGGCGTTCTGGCAGCGGCTCGGCCGCGGCGAGTTCCACTCCGGCGAGTTCCGCCGCATCGGCAAGGGCGGCCGCGAGATCTGGCTGCAGGCGATCTACAACCCGGTGCTCGACGCGAGCGG
This sequence comes from Methylobacterium sp. WSM2598, assembly GCF_000379105.1. Lineage (GTDB taxonomy): Bacteria > Pseudomonadota > Alphaproteobacteria > Rhizobiales > Beijerinckiaceae > Methylobacterium. Next base: position 390,312 of record NZ_KB900609.1, read on the forward strand.
CCGGCCCGTCAAGATCGTCAAGTACGCGACCGACACCACCGAGGCGGTGCGGCAGCGCCGCGAGCGCGAGCAGGCGCTGGCGGCGATCGAGGCGAAGCTGTCGGAGATCGACGAGACCATGGCGGGGGTGGCGGCCCAGGTCTCTGGGACCGCGCAGGCGGCCGACGCGACCGCCGCCACGGTGGGGCAGGCGGCGGCGGGAACGCGGGCCGTCGCGGCCTCGATCGAGGGCCTGACGCGCCACGCCGGCGAGGCGCGCCACGCCGGCGACGCCGCCGTGCGCCAGACCGAGGAGGCGCGGGGCATCGTGACCGGCCTGCTTCAGGCGGCCGACCGGATCGGCGACGCGGTGAGCGCGATCCGCGCTGTGGCCGAGCAGACGAACCTGCTCGCGCTCAACGCCACGATCGAGGCGGCGCGGGCCGGCGAGGCGGGGCGGGGCTTCTCGGTGGTCGCCACCGAGGTGAAGGCGCTGGCCGGCCAGTCGTCGCGGGCGGCCGAGGAGATCTGCAGCCTGATCGCCGCGGTCCAGACCTCGACCGGCGAGGCCGTGCGGGTGATCGAGACCATCAGCCAGGCCATCCACCAGATGAGCGCGCTCTCCGGGCGCGTGTCGCAGGCGGTGTCCGAGCAGGCCGACGCCACGCGGGCGGTCACGAGCGGGGTGGAGACGGTGGCGGGGAGCGTGGAGCAGGTGCGCGAGAGCGCCCGGGCCATCGAGGCCGCGGCGGCCGCGGTGGGCGCCTCGATGAGCGAGATGGCCGGGTTCGCGCGCCGGATGGTCTGACGGCGAAGACCCGGACGGTAGCGCCCCATCGATCTCGGGCCTGCCCGAGATCGTCATCACCTCGATCTCGGGCCTGCCCGAGATCGCCATCACCTCGATCTCGGGCCTGCCCGAGATCGCCATCACCTCGATCTCGGGCCTGCCCGAGATCGCCATCACCTCGATCTCGGGCCGGCCCGAGATCGCCATCACCTCGATCTCGGGCAGGCCCGAGATCGCCATCACCTCGATCTCGGGCAGGCCCGAGATCGACAGCGCCTCCGGTCCAGCTCGATCTTGCGATGCAGAGGCGGACGCTCGGCGAAGCTTCGGATGCTGCGCCAAAGATCATCGTCGATGACAGGCGCGGAACCGCGCGATCGGGGCGGACCGGCGCCACCGGCCGCGCCGCGCGAATTCGCTGATCTCCTACCCTATTTGGATGATGGAAAGTTTTCCTCCCCGTCTATCCTCGACGCCAACAAGAAGGGGCACTCGAAACTCATGTAGCATGCAATTGAATGGAGCCTCAACATGACGCTTGGTCTCTCGATTCCTGCTGCGGCGGTTTCACTGTTGACGTGCGTCACGGCCTCGGTGGCGATGCCGATGTCCGGCACCTTCACCATCCACCTTGATCGGCAGGAGGCGCGGCCGCTCGGATCGCCGGATCACCTGCAGATCCAGCAGAGCGGCACGGGCACGAACCAGAGTCCCGGCCAGCCGCTCGACGGCGCCGCCGTCGGGATCAACGAGGTCGCCACGCTCAAGCGCGGCCGCGGACCGGTGCGGGGCACCATCACCTTCACCACCCCCACGGGCACCACGGTCAGCACCTATACCGGCGCGGTCGCGACCGATGCGCAGGGGAGGGTGACCGCGCAGGGGCGCTTCAGGACCAAGGAGGCCGGCGGCGCCTTCAAGGGGCTGCGGGGCAGCGGGACGTTCTCGGTCATGTATACGTCGAAGACCGACGCGGTCTCGCAGTGGTCCGGCACCTTCACGCCGCCCGCCACCATGATGTCGGGCCGGTGAGCCGGGTCACGACGGAACGCGGATATCGACGGGATGTGGCAGCCTGACGAGACGCAGGTCGAGCGGATCTACGAGGCCGCGATCGTGCCGGACCTCTGGCCCGCAATCCTGGAGTCGATCGCCGAGGCGCTCGGGATGGTGGGCGGCGCTCTCGTGACGCTGCCGTCCTCCATCCCGCCCCTCGTCCCCAGGATCGATCCCAGGATCCGCTGGACGACCTCGGCCGCCGTGGCACCGATGTTCCACGCCTTCTTCACGGAGGGCTGGGCCACGCGCTGCACCTGGGTCCAGCGTGGGCGCGCGCTCGGGCACCCGTTCTTCATCTCCGACGACGACATCATGACCCGGGACGAGCTCATGCAGATGCCGAGCTACCCGTTCTATCGCGGCTACGGCGTCGGCTGGGCGGCCGGCCTGTTCATGAGGATCCCCTCGGGCGACGTCTTCACCTTCACCTTCGACCGGCGCTACGAGGACGGACCGGTTCCCGCCGAGACCGTGGCGGCGCTGAACACGCTGCGGCCGCACCTCGCCCGGGCCGCCATGATCGCGGCGCGGCTCGGACTGGAGCGGGCCCGGGCGACGACCGAGACCTTGGCCATTCTCGGGCTGCCCGCGGCCGTGCTGAGCGAGTCCGGCGCCCTGATCGACGCGAACCCGCACATGCGGGCTCGGATGCCGAGCTGCGCGCTCGAAGGAGCCCGCGGGGCCTTCCACCTGCGGGATGCCGGCGCCGATGCGCTCCTGCAGACGGCCCTCGCGGCCATCCGCAACCACGCGCCGGCCGGATCGGCCGTGATGTCGATCCCCGTGCCGCCGGCCGAAGGCCAGCCTCCCGCCGTGGCCCACGTCGTGCCGATCCGCGGGGCGGCCCGCGACCTGTACACACCCGCCGCGAGCCTCGTCGTGCTGACGCCGCTCTGCCAGCGCGATCCACCGCCCGCGGCGGTGATCCAGGGATTGTTCGACCTCACGGCCGCCGAGGCACGGGTCGCGCGCTTCATCGCCCAGGGCCAGACGGTCAGCGACGTGGCCACGAAATCCGGCACCAGCGAAGCCACCGTGCGCACCCAGCTGAAGGCGGTCTTCGCCAAGATCGGGGTCTCGCGACAGGCCGAGCTGGTCAGTCTGCTGGGGAACACGCTCGGCCTGACGCAGGCCCGGGCGTGAGGTCGGGACCGGCGCGGCTGCGGCGCAGCTCCTGCGCCGCGGCCGTGACGGTCTGCCGACCCGCCCGGACCGCATGCAGAACCTCGCCCCGCTGCAGCTCGCGCTCGCTCATCAGGACCCACCCCATGGCGGCCTCCCGCGTCCGCTCCGACGGGGGAGTGTGCCATTCCACCTTTGCACAGGTGGGACATTTTCACTTTGCGCCGACACACCCGATTCGCATAAGCGACGTTATGGAACCGGCAGGCGGAAGCCGGCGAGGCGTCCGGACCCGGCCGAGGGCCGCGCTGGGATGTGTGCCGCGCGCCTCAGGGCGCGGAATCCGCCTTCACGCCGAGGCCGCGCAGCATCGGCACGATGCGCGTGAGCCGCTCGCGCAGGTCGCGGATCGGCTCCTCCGCGCCGCCGAGGGCGCAGACGATCTGCGCCCGCGCCCCGCTCACCTGATCGCGCAGGGCGCGTCCGGTCTCGGTCAGTTCGAGCCGCAGCTGGCGCTCGTTGCCCGGGTCGCGCTGGCGCCGCACGTAGCCGCTCGCCTCGAGGCGCTTGAGCAGCGGCGTCAGCGTCCCGGCATCGAGCTGCAGCCGGCGCCCGATCTCCTTGAGGTTCACCCCGTCCCGCTCCCAGAGCACGAGCAGCACGAGGTACTGCGGATAGGTGAGGCCGAAGGGCTCCAGCATCGGCTTGTAGGCGGCCGTGAAGGCGTGGGCGGCCGCGTAGACGGCGAAGCAGAGCTGGTGGTCGAGGTGCAGGGAAGCGGGGTCGCTCATCGGGAACCTTGAGGGAGACGCGGCCGTCGGGTTGAATTGCAGGCGAACGGCTTTTGCCCTAACGGCCATTGCCCCAGAAGTCGACCCCGGATCGCCGCGGCCGGTCGAGGGCGCGGCGCGGCGCGACGCGGCCCCCGCCGAGGCAGCCCCACGCATCGGGGCGCGCCGGTGCGACGACGCCCCGTCGGACTCCGTTGAGAATCATGCCGTCGAGGTCGAGAATCGGCGCATTCGCACTTTCCCCAAGCTTATCGGAACGCAGGCCCGTGCCCTGTAGCCTCGCCGACAATGGGATTGATTTTGAATTTCGCGGGAACGCTGCCCGCTAACTCCTGTTATTGCGGCGACGGTCCGTCGCAAGGCGGGCGACGCGGAGGAATCGATGCTGCTCCAGACCTGCCATGGCCGCCGTGCCGCGCTCGCCCTGGCCTCGGGATGCCTCCTGCTCGGCATGGTGGCCCACGTGCGGGCCGGCGACGAGGACGGGTTCGGCAGTCTGTTCCAGCGCCTGTTCGCGCCGCCGCCGAGCGCGGCCCCGCAAGTCGAGCCGGTCCCGGTCGGGCAGCCCCTGCCAGCGCCCGTGCGGGCGCGGCGCGCGCCGCGTCCGGCCCTGCCGGTGGCGCGCCGCCTGCCGCCGAAGGCCGCCGTCGCGGCCGCCGCGGCCGCCGCGCGGGCCCATCCGCGGACGCGCTACGCGGCCCTGCCGCGGCCGGAGGCGGTCGAGAAGCGGCGGGCGGCAGTCGAGAAGCGGCCGGTCGCGGAGGATGCGCGGGCCGCGGCGCTCGCCAAGGCGGGCGATCCGAGTGCCGCCCTGATGCGCGACACCACCCTGCGCCCGGGCGACATCGTCGTCACCGCGGCGGGCGCCCGGGTCTTCACGGGCAGGCCCGGGGACCGGCACCGGGCGGGGGATTTCGAGGACGCGACGCGCTCCCGGCGGCTCGACGGCAAGACGAGGCGCCTCGTCAGCGCCATGGTGGCCCCGGCCGGCGCCGTTCCGGCGGCCGAGGCGCACCGCCTCCTCGCGCGGCTGCAGCGGGAGCGGGCGGTGCAGGAGACGGCCGAGCCCGTCGCGCGGGCGACCGCCTCCCTGGTGCGGGTCGTCTATCCGGCCGCGGAGATCTACAACGCGGCCGGCCGAGGGCCCTGAACCGAGGCCCCTCCCCGGCCGCGCCGGTGTCCCAGGCGCGGCCGTCGGCGCTGCGGCGAGACCCGCGACACGTCATCCTGAATCCGCTTGATCCCTTCGGGATAGCGGATGTCGGCTTCGCTCAGGCGCCACGCGGGCTCGTGATCCGGGATCCGCTCGGATCGACCGGATCGCGGATCAGGCATCCTGGTCGCGCAGGTTAAGGATCAGGCGACGGACTTCCCGCGACAGGTCTTCGGTCCTGTCTTTAAGATCCGTCCCGATCTTGCCGGTGCGACATCGGCAGGAGGCACTCCGCTCACCTTGCATCAGGCGGAACCCAGGCGGATCCGGGGCTCCGGCTTGCCGCGGGCACCGGGCGCGACCAGGAAGGTCTGTCCGCCGAGGGGATCCGCCGCCCGGGCTGCGGCGTCGAGCCCCTGGAAGGCGGAGGTGACGAGCAGCCGGTCGAGGCGCGCGCCGACGAAGGCCGGACAGCTCGGCTGGAGCGCCGGGATCGCGACGCTGCGCAGGAGCGTGCCCTGCGGCGAGAACGCGTCGACCCGCGCCCCGCCCCAGCGGGCGATCCACAGGCATCCCTGCGCGTCGGTGACCGCCCCGTCGAGCCCGGCCGGGTCGTCGTGGCGCAGGACGAGGGCGGGTGCGCCCTCGGGCAGGCCGGTCGCCGCGTCGAGGGGCACCCGGTGCAGTTCCCCCGCTCCCGTATCGGCGAAGTAGCCGGCGCTGCCGTCGGGCGAGAAGCAGATGGCGTTCGGGATCCGCAGCCCGGAGAACAGCCGCAAGACCCGCCCCGCCCGGAAGGCGTAGATCGCGCCCGCCCCCGGCTCGGCCTCCCGGCCCATGGTGCTGAACCAGAAGGTGCCGCCCGGATGGACGCGGGAGTCGTTGGAGCGGGTGCGCGGATGGTCCGCCTCCACGGGGGCGAGCAGCGTGAGGCGCCCGTCCGGCGCGCGCAGGTGCAGGCCGTCCTCGGCCGCCAGCACGTGGCGCCCGTCGCCCACTGCCGCGAGGGCGCTCGCCATCACCGGCAGGCTGTGCACCCTGACGTCCCCGCCCGTAGGCCCGGCATCGAGAGGGCGCGACGCGTCGGGCGGGTCCGGCACATCGGAGAGGCCTCGCGCCTCGAAGGGGCCTCGCGCCTCGAAGGGGCCTCGCGCCTCGGAGAGGCCTCGCGCCTCGGAGAGGCCTCGCGCCTCGAAGAGGCGCCTGGATAGGATGTCGAACCACCACGCGGTGCCGGTCTCGGCCTCGTAGGTCACCCCCTCGCCCAGGTGACAGGGCGTGGCGTCGAAGACGCGGGCGGCGCCTTCGGGTGCGGCGGGGAGCGGCCCTCCCGCGGCCTCGCCGCCCATCACCAGCCCCCGAAGGCCGCGACCGTGCGGCGCCGCCCGATCATGAAGGCGTCCGCCACCAGGCCGAGGGGGGCGAGGTCGGCCTCGCTCTCGCGGCGGGAGACCAGGTCGCGGAAGCGGCGGTAGAGGCCGCGATACTCCGCCTCCGGAGCGGTCGGGATCGGAACGCCGTCGAGGCTCAGCCGCGCCCCGCCGCCCGAGACAAGCAGGAGCCCGCGCTCCGTCGCGAACCGGATGTCCCAGGTCTGCGGCCCGGCCTGCAGGAAGTCGAACTCCGCCCGGATCGGCAGGCCCGCCGCGTCGGCGAGGTCGAGCGAGGCGGCGATCGGCGCCTGCCGGTCGGCCGGGAAGGAGAGGTCCGCCCCGGTCACCTGGACCGGCCGGGGCAGGAGATGGGTGACGAGCGACAGGGCGTTGATGCCCGGGTCGAACACCCCGAGGCCGCCCGGCTCCAGGATCCAGTCCTGGCCCGGATGCCAGACCCGGATGTCCTCGCGCCAATCGACGCGCACCGCGCGGATCGGGCGGTCCCGCAGCGCGGCCCGGGCCGGCTCGACCGCGGGGGCGAAGCGGGAATGCCACGCGCAGAACAGGCTGAGGCCGGCCGCGCGGGCCTGCGCGGCCAGCGGCAGGATCTCGCCCAGGGTCGCCGCGGGCGGCTTCTCCAGGAGGACGTGCTTGCCCGCCGCCAGCGCCGCGGCGGCGAGCGCCCCGCGCCCGCGCGGCGGCGTGCAGAGGGCGACCGCGTCGAAGGGAGGCCCGGATTCGAGCAGCGCCGCCAGGGTCGGCGCGTGGGGCAGGTTCTCCAGGCCGGCGCCGGGGCCGGCGGTGGCGGCGAGGTCCAGGCCGGGCGTCGCGGCGATCGCCGGCAGGTGCTGGTCGCGGGCGATCTTGCCGAGCCCGACGAGGGCGATCCGCAGGGAGGTGGGGGACGATGTCAAGGCGGGCTCCGCGTCCTGGCCCGGCGGGCGACCGGCGAGCGGGTGAGGCCGTAGCGGATGACGGCCGCCATGGCGACGGCCGCTCTCGCGGGATCGCGCGGGATTTCGCCGCGCGCAGTCGGGCGCTCGGCAGGGCGACGGCTCCCGGCGCGGCCGTCGGTTGCTGGCGTCCGTGTCGCCAGAGTACAACCCGCGTGCCGACGGGACCCGGCCCGCCCGGGCGCCGCTCCGGAGGATGAGCATGCGGGAAGGCAATGGCGCCGCGCGACGCCCGTTCGGGATCCTGCCGGACGGCAGGACGGTCGACGAGGTGACGCTGACCAACGGCAGGCTCACGGCGCGGATCCTCGCCTACGGGGCGATCCTGCGCGGCCTCGACGTGCCGGACCGCGACGGCGCGCCGGCGGACGTGGTGCTGGGCTTTCCCGACCTCGCCGGCTACCTCGACCGGCCGAGCTATTTCGGCGCGAGCGTCGGGCGCTACGCCAACCGCATCCGCGGCGGCCGCTTCAGCCTCGACGGGCGGAGCTACGCGCTCGCCACCAACGACGGCCCGAACGCCCTGCACGGCGGCGTGCAGGGCTTCAACCGGCGCCTCTGGGAGATCACCGCGATCCGCGGCGGCGAGGGGCCGGCCGCGACCCTGCGCTACGTCAGCCCGGACGGGGAGGAGGGCTATCCCGGCACCCTCACGGTCACGGCCACCTACCGCCTGGAGGGCCCCGATACGCTGAGCATCGCCTACGCGGCGACGACCGACCGGCCGACCATCGTCAACCTGACCAATCACAGCTTCTTCAATCTGGCGGGCGAGGGCGCGGGCCGCCCCATCCTCGATCATGTCCTGACGATCCCGGCCGACACCTACACGCCGGTCGATCCGACGCAGATCCCGACCGGCGAGTTCGCGCCGGTCGCCGACACACCCTTCGACTTCCGCGCGCCCACCGCGATCGGGTCGCGGATCCGGGACGGCCGCCACCCTCAGATCCGGCGCGGGCGCGGCTACGACCACAATTTCGTGCTCGGGACCGCGCCGAGCCAGGCGGCGCGGCCGGCCGCCCGGCTGGAGGAGCGCGGCTCGGGCCGCGTCCTCGACCTGCTGACGAACCAGCCGGGCCTGCAACTCTACACCGGCAACTTCCTGGACGGGACCGCGATCGGCAAGTCCGGCCTCGCCTACCGCCAGTCGGACGGGGTCGCCCTGGAACCGCAACTGTTTCCGGACACGCCGAACCAGCCGGTCTTCGGCTCGGCCCGCCTCGATCCCGGGGCGACCTACCGCTGCCTCATCGCCTACCGCTTCTCCACCCTCGGAGATCCTTAACGCCCGCTGAGCGGCGCCGGCCGCGCCGCGGAGGGGGCCGGGCCGGACTCGGGCCTCTCGGCCTCGCGCAGCGCCCGGTTCTCGGACAGGGATGCGCGCCAGCCCGTGGCGGCGCATGATGCGCGGCCGGCGCGCGAGGGCGGGCGCCTCACCGCGCGAGCAATTCCTTCACGCGCGCCGCCAGGGTCTCGACCGCGAAGGGCTTGGTCAGCACCTGCATGCCGGGGCCGAGCCGGCCGCCGCCGAGGGCCGCGTTCTCGGCGTAGCCGGTGATGAACAGCACCCTGAGATCCGGCCGGTCGGCGCGCGCCGCATCCGCCATCTGCCGCCCGTTGAGCCCGCCCGGCAGCCCGACATCGGTGACGAGGAGGGCGATGCGCCGCTCCTCGCGCAGCAGCCGCAGGCCGGCGGCGCCGTCCCCCGCCGCGAGCACCGCGTAGCCGAGCCCTTCGAGAACGTCCGTCACCAGCATCCGCACGGTCGGCTCGTCGTCGACGACGAGCACCGTCTCGCCCCGCCCCGCCCGCGGCTCCCGCATCGGCGCGAGCGGCCCGTCCACCTCCTCCGCGGCGCCCTCGTGGCGCGGCAGGAGCAGGCAGACCCGGGTGCCGCGCCCGACCTCGGAGGCGATCCGCACCTGCCCGCCGGATTGCCGGGCGAAGCCGTAGATCATCGAGAGGCCGAGCCCGGTGCCCTGGCCCATCGGCTTCGTGGTGAAAAAGGGCTCGAAGGCGTGCTGGATCACGTCCGGGGTCATGCCGATCCCCGTATCCGCGACGCTGAGCGACAGGTACGGGCCGGGACTCAGATCCGCGGCCGCGGCCTCCTCGGGGCCGAGCGCGAGGTTGGCGGTCGCGATGACGATGCGGCCCCCGTCCGGCATCGCGTCGCGGGCGTTCAGGCACAGGTTCAGGAGGGCGTTCTCGAGCTGGTGGGGGTCGACCAGCGCCGTCCAGAGATCGGCGGCGGGCGCCACCTCGACGGCGATGGCGGGCCCCACCGTGCGCCGGATCAGCTCCTCCATCCCGGCGATCAGTCGGTTGGCGTCGACGGGCTTCGGATCCAGGGTCTGGCGGCGCGAGAAGGCGAGGAGGCGATGCGTCAGGGCCGCCGCCCGCTTGGCCGCCCCCTGCGCGGCCTCGACGTAGCGGTCGATCTCACCGAGGCGCCCCTGGCGCAGGCGCAGCTGCAGGAGTTCGAGGCTGCCGGCGATGCCGGTGAGCAGGTTGTTGAAGTCGTGGGCGAGGCCGCCGGTGAGCTGGCCCACCGCCTCCATCTTCTGGGATTGCCGCAGCGCCTCCTCGGCGCGCCGCAGGGCGGCGGTGCGCTCCTCGACGCGCTGCTCCAGGCTGGCATTGGCCCGGTGGGCCGCGCGCAGCAGCCGGACATTGTCGAACCCGATCGCCGCCTGGGCGGCGAGCCCGGTCAGGACCGCCGCGATCCGGGCGTCGAACGCGCCCGGGGCCGGGTGGCCGAGGACCAGCACGCCGGTCGTCTCGCCGGAGGCGGAGATGACCGGCACGGTGAGCAGGCTCGCGAAACCGGCCGCCCGGACCTCGCCCGGGTCGGGCGGCTCCCCCCCGGCCAGGGCCGCCAGGGCGAGGGGCTCCGCGCCGCGCGCGAAGGCCTCCTGGTCCCGGCCCGCGAGGACGCAGCGCGGCGCCTCCTCGCCCGGCTCGTCGGCCCGGTAGACGAACGCTCCGGAGGCGGCCCCGGTCAGGGCGAGGCCGGCCTCCGCCACGATGCGCACCAGTCCGCCGAGGTCGCGCTCGGCGGCGATCCGGGTTCCGGTCCGGTTGAGCACCTCCAGGGCGTGGCGCTCGGCGGCGAGCCGGTCGCGGCTCTCGCGCAGGGCCGCCTCGGCCCACTTGCGCTCGGTCACCTCCAGGACGACTCCGATCAGGCGCACGCAGCGCCCGCCCTCGAAGGAGGCGTGGCCGCGGGTGACGATCCAGCGCTCGCCGCTACCGCCGAGCGTGCGGTGCTCCTGCGCGAGGCCGCCCGGCCCGCCCGGGTCGGTGGCGGCGGCGAGCGCGGCGCGCAGGCGCGGGCGGTCCTCCGGGTGGCAGGCGTCGAGCAGGGTCGAGGGGCCGACCTCGGCCTCGGGCGCGAGCCCGAACAGGGCCTTGCAGCGGGCGTCGGCGGTCAGCGCGCCGGAATCCGGCCGGTACTCCCAGATCCCGAGCCCGGCCGCGTCGAGGGCGAGGCGCTTCTGCAGCTCGCTCTCGCGCAGGGCGATCTCGGCGCATTTGCGCTCGGTCACGTCCCGGTGGGCGCCGACGAGGCGCAGGGGCACGCCGGCCTCGTCCCGCTCGATCTCGGCGACGGCCGCGATCCACCGCACCGCCCCGTCGCTCGGCCGGATGATGCGGTACTCGGCCCGGTACTCGCGGGCGCCGCTGCGCACGGCGTCGAGGAAGTGGCCGAGCGTCGCCTCGCGGTCCTCCGGATGGATGCGCCCGACCCATTCCTCGTGCGTCTCGCGGGCGGCGTCCTGCGGCAGGCCGTGGATGCGCAGGTACTCGGGCGAGCGCCGGTTGCGGAAGCCGCCGCGCAGATCCACCTCGAGCCCGCCCACGCCCGCGATCTGCTGCACCCGGGCCAGCTCGGCCTCGCGCTCGACCAGGGAGGCGCGCAGGCTCATCCGCTCCTGCGCCCCGGCCGGGAGATCGTCGATGCTGTTCATCCGGCCCGCCGACGCCCCGCAGCATGGGTGCTGCACTGGACATCCAGGCGCAGTACCTGGGCAGTTTACCGCGGCGTCACGGGTTGTCGATGGTGGGAGGTCGCCGCCCCGGCGGGCGGCGGGGCCGCGGCACCCCGGTCACGGACGGCGCGTGAGGGTCCGGCTTGCCTCGCGCACCCGCCCCGACAGCTGGGCGAGGCCGAGCGCCTCCGAGGCGGCGACGAGCCGGGCCGCCCCGCCCTGCGCCGCGCGTACGACCGGGTTCGGCTCCATCTCGTCGAGCCAGTCGGCGATCGGCCGCGGGTCGGCCAGGGCCAGGAGGGCGAGCGTTCCCCACACGACGAGGATCGCGGCGGCGGGCTGCGCGACCGTGACGGAACCCGCCTCCTCGGCGAGGGGCCGGAGCGCCGGCCCGCCCAGGGCCGCCTGCAGCGGGGTGGTGCTCACGCGATCTCCTCGGGTCAGAACTGGAAGTAGATGAAGGGCGCCACGCCGGAGGGCGACAGCATCGCCACGAGCCACGCGAGCGCGGTGCCGAGCGCGACCTTGGCGGGCAGGCCGGCGCCCCCGTAGAGGGAGCGGGCGGCCGCGGCGAGGGCGGGCGGCGCGAGCTGCGTGGCGGCCCCGGCCGCCATCAGCGCGAGGACGAGCGGCGTGGCGGCGAGCGGGGCGGGCCCGCCGAGGCCCCGGCTGATCGCCGCGAGGTAGTCGAGCGCGCTGGCGCAATCCGGCGCCCGGAAGAAGATCCAGGCCAAGCAGACGAAGTGGAAGACCAGGATCCAGCGCAGGGCCTCGCCGGCCTCGCTGCGCAGGAAGCCGCGCAGGCGGCCCCTCGGGTCGGTGGCCTCGCGCAGCCCGCGCTCGGCCGCGAGCCCGACCCCGTGCAGGGCGCCCCAGACCAGGAATTGCAGGCCCGCCCCGTGCCACAGGCCGCCGAGCACCATCGTCAGGACGAGGTTGCGCAGCGTGAGCAGCCGGCCGCCCCGGCTGCCGCCGAGCGGGACGTAGAGGTAGTCCCGCAGCCACGACGACAGCGTGATGTGCCAGCGCCGCCAGAATTCCTGCAGCGAGAGCGCGATGTAGGGCTGGTCGAAGTTCTGCGGGAAGCGGTAGCCGAGGAGGTTCGCGACGCCGATCGCGATGTCCGTGTAGGCGCTGAAATCGCAGTAGATGACGATGGCGTAGGCGTAGGCCGCGAGGATCAGGTCGACGCTGCCGTAGGCGCCCGGATTGGTGAAGACCGGATCCACGTAGAGGACCGAGAGGTGGCTCGCCACCACGACCTTCTTGAACAACCCGCCGAGGATCAGCAGCGCGCTCCCGGACAGGTCGATCCGGCCGGGATCGGACGGACGGGCGAGCTGCCCGAGGAACTCCGCCGCCCGCACGATCGGGCCGGCCACGAGGTGGGGAAAGAAGCTGACGTAGAGCATCAGGTCGAGGAGCGAGCGCGAGGCCGGGATCGTCCGGCGATGCACGTCGACCACGTAGGAGATGCCGTGGAAGGTCAGGAACGAGATCGCCACCGGCACGGCGAGCCCCGTCGAGCCGAGCGCGACGGGCCATCCGGCGAGGTCCGCGAGACTCTGGAGCTGCGCGGCCGCGAAGTCATAGTACTTGAAGTAGCAGAGCGGCGCGAGGTTGAGCGCGACCGCGCAGCCCACGGCCATCCCGCGCCGGCGCGGTCCCTCGCAGGCCGCGATGAGGCGGCCGAAGCCGTAATTCCCCACCGAGGAGAGCACCAGGAGCGGCAGGAAGGCGACGCTCCAGCAGCTGTAGAAGGCGTAGCTCACTCCCACGAGCATCAGTTTCTTGAGCTCGTTCCGGCGATTGAGCGCCCAAGTCAGCGGCAGAACCGCCATGAAGAACAGTGCAAACTCAATCGTTGGGAACAGCATGGGCCTCCTCCAACGTTCGTTGCACGATCGGATCGAGGAATTCCGCGAAGGCGCGGCCGCTTAGGCTATATCCCAGCTTCGTAAAATGAATGTGATCTTTGGACATCAGGGGCGGGTCGAGGCGCCGCCATGCCTCGGCGGGGCAGTCCGGCGGCATCAGGGCGGCCCAGTCCCAGAACGCGGCCCCCTCCTCCGCCGCGACCTGCCGCTGCGCCGCGCGCACGGCGTCGAGCTTCGGCGGCGGCGGGACGGCGCAGGCGCCCTGTTTGGCGGGGGCGGCCGCGGGCGCGCAGGCGCCCTCCCCGGCCCCGCAGCCGGGGCCGGCCCGTCCGGCCGCGGGCGGCCCGATCACCACCAGCCGCGCCCGCGGCGCCGCGGCGCGCAGCCGGCGCAGGGCGGCGCGGTAGCGCGCCCGGTACGCGGCCGGGTCGAGGGCGTCGTCGAACCCCTCGTTGGTGCCGAAGGCCAGCACGATCAGGTCGGGCCGCAGGCGCCGCAGGTCGCGGGCGATCACCGGCGCGGGGAAGCGCGCCAGGACGTCGACGGTGGCGCCCGGAAAGCCGAGATGGCTGTAGGTCACCCCACCCCCGGGCCGGAAGAGGCCGATGCTCGCGAGGGTGACGGGGCCCGGGCCGGTCGTGCGGATCGCCAGCGTGGTCAGGGCGGCCGGGCCGCCGCGCGGGGCCGGGAGCCGCAGCAGGGTCCAGCCCGGCGCGGCGGCCCGCAGGGAGGCCGTGCGGACGCGCTCCCCGTCGACCCGAATCTCGATCGCCCCCGCGCCCGGCCCCGTCCGCGCCTCGATCTCGATCAGCCCGTAGGGCGCCGGGGGATCGGCCGCGAGCCGCAGCACCTCCCCGGCGCCGCGGGCGCTGGCGGTGAAGCCCGAGAGCGTGAAGGCCTCGGGCGTCGCGGAGCGCTGGATGCTCGCGAAGCGCCAGCCCGCGCTCGCCGTCGCGGCGAACCGGCCGTCGCGAACGCCCGGGTGCGGCCGCCCGGGCGGCAGGTAGCCCGCGCCGCCCTCCCCGTAGCGCGCCTGCAGCAGCGCCCGCGCGGCGCCGGTGAAGAGATCGGCCGCCGTGTGGCTGTCGCCGATCTGCAGGATCGAGACGGCGGCGCGCGGCTCCGCCCCCGCCTGCGCCGCGCAGGCCGGCAGCAGCCCGGCGAGGAGCCGCAGCCGCCGCGCGCCCCGCCTCAGCGCCGGCACGGGAAGGTGAGCGCGACGCCCTGCTCCGCCAGGAGATCGGCCGCCGCGCGCAGCAGGTGGGCCGCCAGCACGTCGTAGCCGGCGGCCGTGAAGTGGATCCCGTCGGGGGCGCGGATCTGCACCTTGGCCCCGTGCAGGTCCGGCCCGTAGGGCTGGAAACTGTCGGGGCCGGAGGGGTCCTGGCGCCAGGGCGCGACGAAGCGGGTCCGCGGGGCGGCGAGGTCGCGCAGGGCCTGCGCGAAGATCGCGTTCTTCTCGGCCGCGTCGTCCTGGCTCGCCCGGTCGCGCAGCACCGGCAGGCCGAGCCACAGCACGCTCCCCCCGCCCGCCGGCGCGAGGTTGCGGGCGACCGCCTGGGCCAATTCGGCGTAGCGGCTGCGCCAGGCCGGCGTGCCGAGGTCGAGCCGGGCGCGGCCCGCCTCCACGATGCTCTGGCGATCGTTGAGCCCGAGGGACACGACGGCGAGCGTGGGCCGGAACGTCTCGGCGACGGTGCGGCTCTGCGCCACCCAGTCGAACTTCGCCGGCCGCGTCAGGCCGGTCCCGTTCTCGGCGAAGCGCCCGAGCCTGATCCGCCCCCCGAGGCAGGGCTCCCGGGAGGCGAGGCGGAAGGCGCCGCCCCAGATCCCGTCCGCCAGGGAATCGCCCACGAAGGCGATGCGGATCTCGTCGCCGGCGGCGGCCCGCGCCCGGGGCGCGGCCGCGAGGCCCGCGAGGCCGCCGAGCAGCGCGCGGCGCGAGAGACGGGTCGCTTGCACCATCCGTGTCCCCCTCATCATCGCGGGATCCGCGGCGCTCATCGTCAGGGCAGGACCGGCCTCAGGGCCGGACCCGCCGCCACCGATCCCGCGACCGGCCGGGCGGGCGCGATCCCGACCGCCGCCTGGACCCGCCAGATCAGGGCGTAGCCGGCGGCGGTGAAGTGCACGCCGTCCGCGGCGCGCAGGCGCCGGTCGCAGATCGCCCGGTCGGCGAGGCTCACGTAGGTCACCTCCCCCCCGAGCCGGCCGCGCAGGATCGCGTCGAGGCGCGCCGCCTCGGCGTTCCAGGGCTTGAACACGCAGGGCGGGCCGACCCAGACCAGCCGCAGCCGGCCGGCCCGCGCCGCCGCGACCAGCCGGTCGATGGCGGGCGCGACGTCCCGGGCGCCGCCGACCGCGTCGTTGGTGCCGAGGCTGAGCAGGGCGAGGCTTCCGGGGGCGGTCCGGCGGATCTGCTGCAGGGCGTCGTCGCCCCGGATCGCCACGCTGTTGTGGGCGAGGCGCGGCGCGCCCGCCGCCGCGGCGATGCCGACCCCGATGCTGTCGCCGAGCACGACGGGCTTCGCCGCGACCGGCCCCGCGAGGGCGGCGAGCACCGGGCCGGCCCCGAGCAGCCGGCGGGCGCCGGACCTGGATGAGCGGACGAAGCGCATGGCGACGGACCCTGCCGCTGACGCAGCGTGAGGAAGTGGATCGGACGGGTCATCCTCGCTCGCGTCACGATAAATTCAGGTAAAAAAGTAGGGTTGATGAACTCTAAAATACTGGCCTCGACCGCCCGCGCCGGCGCATCTGCGGGCAGCCGACGGTCTCTCCGGGATTGCGCGCGGCCCGCCGGCGCCGATGATGGGCGGGATCCGGCCCGGCCGGATGGACCGGAGATCCGCCATGGACACCCCCCTCCCGCTCGAGACCGAGTTCCTGTTCCGGCTGACCCTCGCGGTGGACGCGCCGCAGGGGATCGGGCCGAGCCGCGGCGGGGCCCTGCGCATCGTGCCGGTCGCGGGCGGGCACTTCGCGGGGCCGCGCCTGCGCGGCGAGGTCGTCCCGGGCGGCGGGGCCGACTGGCTGCGGGTGGAGCCCGACGGCACGACCCATCTCGACGTCCGCCTGACCCTCAGGGAGGCCGGGGGCGGGCTGATCGCCTGCCAGTATACGGGCCTGCGGGCGGGGCCGCCCGAGGTGCTGGAGCGCGTCGGGCGCGGCGAGGCGGTGGATCCGGGGGCGTACTACTTCCGCGCGGCGATGCGCTTCGAGACCGCGGCGGCCGACCTCGCCTGGCTCGCCCGCCTCCTCGCGGTCGGCGTCGGGCAGCGGCTCCCGGGCGGGCCGGTCTACGACGTCTACGCGGTGCGCTGAGGCCCGAGGCCGACCGGCGCGCTCCGGGTCCCCCGGTGACGGCCCGGGCCGAGCGGCCGGGGCCGGCTCCCGCGCCTGGGCAGCCGCCCTGCGGTCACGAGGCCGAGCGCGCGGCCGGCGCCGCGACCGCGCCGGGCGCCGCGACCGCGCCCGGCGTCCCGCCGCCGCGCTCGCCGAGCCAGCCGGCCCAGCGCGCCGCGACCAGCTCCCGCAGGATGGCGCAGCGGATCTGCTTGTTGGTGCGGGCGAGCGGGTGCCACCAGCCATCCGCCTCCATGGCGCGCGCGGCCGCCACGAAGCGGTCCGCCACGGCCGCGAATTCGGCCTCGCCGTAATTCAGGCTGAAGATCAGCCGGCCCGTCCCCACCCAGGACAGGGCGAGCCCCTCCGCGCGCAGGTAGTACTGGAACATCCAGTTGTACCGCGACGGCCGCGTGTAGAGGACGGTCCAGATCGTCGAGAGGTTCGCCACCCGGACCGGCAGCCCCTCCTCCGCGAGGCGGCGGTTCAGCGCCTCCGCCCGGCCGTTCCAGCGCGCGTCCAGCCCCTCGTAGAGCGCCTGCGTCTCGGGGCGCTCCAGCGCGTCGAGGAAGGCGTCCATCGCCCCCATCACGCTCGGATGCGAATTGAACGTGCCGCGGGCGAAGCAGATGTCGACCGGACGGTCGTCCCGGTAGCGGCGCATCAGGTCGCGCCGGCCGCAGAGCACGCCGATCGGCAGGCCGCCGCCCACGGTCTTGCCGTAGGTCACCATGTCGGCCTTCACGCCGAAATAGGCCTGCGCGCCGCCCGGCGCGAGGCGGAACCCGACGAAGACCTCGTCGAAGATCAGCACGATGCCGCGCGCGGTGCAGACCTCCCGCAGGCGGGCGAGCCACTGCGAATAGGCGGCGCGGTCGAAGGCGGCGCTGCGGCCGCTGTCGACCAGGGCGGAATCCGAGGGCGCGCCCTGGTTCGGGTGCAGCGCCTGGAGCGGGTTGACGAGGACGCAGGCGATGTCGCGGCGGCCGCGCAGCACCGCGAGCGTCCGCTCGGACATCTCGCTCAGCGTGTAGGTGTCGCGCGCCGGGACCGGGTTGCCGATGCCCGGCTGCACGTCGCCCCACCAGCCGTGATAGGCGCCGCAGAAGCGCACCAGGTGCGAGCGGCCCGTGTGGTAGCGGGCGAGCCGCACCGCCTGCATCACCGCCTCGGTGCCCGACATGTGGAAGGAGACCTCGTCGAGCCCCGACACCGCGCGCAGGCGCGCGACGTTGCGCTCCACGACCGGGTGGTAGGCGCCGAGCACCGGGCCGAGCGCCGCCACCCGCTCCGCCCCGCGGGCGAGGCAGGCCTTGTAGGCGTCGTAGCCGAACAGGTTGACCCCGTAGGAGCCGGCGAGGTCGTAGAAGACGTTGCCGTCGAGGTCGGTCACCGTCACGCCCGAGGATTCGGCGAGGAAGCTGCCCGCGCCGAGCTGGTCGCGGGTGAGCCGCGCGAACTGGAACGGCACCCGGTAGAGGCTGGTGAATTGCAGGTCCGACAGGCCGTCGCGCAGGGCCGCGGTGCGCCGTCGCGTTTCTGCAAAACGATCCCGGTAGAGGGCGGCGAGGCGCTCGAACCCGGCCCGGCGGCGCTCGGCCACCGGCTGGGGGGCGCCGTCGGCCCGGAAGAAGCGGTCCGGGCCGTACTCGTAGAACGGGATCAGGCCGGCGACGCGCCGGGACATCCGCGCGTGGCCGGTCAGCGAGCGATGCTTGGCCCGCGAGAGTTGCAGGCGGCGGCGCAGCTTCAGGGCGGCGGCGACGCCGAGGGGAGCGAGGGCGAGGAGGAACCAATGCGCGATCATGAGCAGGCGCAGTACCGGGGCGAGTTCACGGCACGATGACACTGCGCGCCACCCTCGCCCGCATCGCCGCGCAGGAAGACCTCAACTTCCTCCTCACCAACCGCATCCCGCGGCGCCTCGCCACCCGCTTCATCGGCTGGTTCAGCCGGATCGAGAACCCGCTGGTGCGCGACGCGTCGATCGCGATCTGGCGGCTGTTCTCGGACCTCGACCTGTCCGAGGCCAGGACGACGCGGTTCCGCAGCATGCACGACTGCTTCATCCGCGAATTGAAGGAGGGCGCGCGGCCGATCGACCCCGATCCCGGGCTGCTCACCAGCCCCTGCGACGCGATCGTGGGGGCGAGCGGGCCGATCGAGGGCACGCGGGTGTTCCAGGTCAAGGGCTTCCCCTACGGCCTCGCCGACCTCGTGCCGGACGCCGCCACGGTGGCGCAGGTCCGCGACGGGACCTACGTGACCCTGCGCCTGACCTCCTCGATGTACCACCGCTTCCACGCGCCGCACGATTGCAGGGTCGAGTCGGTGACCCACATCGCGGGCGACACCTGGAACGTGAACCCGATCGCGCTCAAGCGCGTCGAGGCGCTGTTCTGCAGGAACGAGCGGGCGGTGATCCGCACCCGGCTCGCCGCCGGCGGTCACCCCCTCGTGCTGGTGCCGGTGGCGGCGATCCTGGTCGCGAGCCTGCGCCTGCGCTTCCTCGGCACCGACCTCGACCTGCGCGCGCAGAGGCCGCGCACCCTCCCCTGCGACGCGAGGCTCGCCAAGGGCGAGGAGATGGGCTGGTTCCAGCACGGCTCGACGATCATCGTGCTGGCGCCCCCGGGCTTTCGCCTCTGCGAGGGCGTCGCCGAGGGCACCCGCATCCGGATGGGCGAGCCGCTGCTGCGGCTGCCGGACACACCGGCGTGAGGGCAACGGCGCCTGCGCCGCGCGGTCGCCGGGATCAGGCGGCGAGCGCCGCGACGAGGGCGCGGGCCTTGGCGGCGACCGTCTCGGGCGCGTCGCCGGGCCGGTAGAGCGACGAGCCGCAGCCGTAGCCGGCAGCCCCCGCCGCGCGCCAGGCCGGCAGGCTCTGCGCGTCGACCCCGCCGACCGGGAGCAGCGGCACCTCGGGCGGCAGCACGGCGCGCAGCGCCCGCAGGGTGGCGGGGCCGCCCGCCTCGGCGGGGAAGAGCTTGAGCGCGTCGGTGCCCGCGTCGATCAGCGCGAAGGCCTCCGCCGGGGTGAGGAAGCCCGGCATCGTCACCATGCCGCGCGCCTTGGCCTCGCGCACGAGCTCGGGGGCCGCGTGGGGCGTGACGAGCAGCCGCCCGCCCGCCTCCGCCACGGCCGCCACCTCCTCGCGGCGCCGCACCGTGCCGGCCCCGATCAGGGCGCGCTCGCCGAAGCGGGCGGCGAGGCGGCGCACGCTCGCGATCGGGTCCGGCGAGTTCAGCGGCACCTCGACGATGACGATGCCCGACGCGACCAGGGCCGCCGCCACCGCCTCGACCTCGTCCGGCCGCACGCCCCGCAGGATCGCCACCAGCGGGCAGCGCCCGAGCCACTCCGTCACGCCCATGCGCACTCCCATGCGATCGTCTCCCCGATCCGCGCGAGACCGCGCAGGGCCGCGTCCGGGTCGCCGGCCCGGGCCGTTCCGCCGCAGGCCGCGATGGCGCGCCCGTAGAGCGCCATCAGCGGCCCGGACCCGATCAGGTCCACCGCCTCGCCGGCGGGCAGGTTCGCCCGCACGTCGTGACCGATCAGCAGACCCGACAGGTAGCTCGCCGCCTCCGCCTCGGGAAGCCGTCCGAACAGGCCGAGGGTGCGGGTGCCGAACAGGTGGTGCAGGAGCCCGCCGGGCTCCGCCGCCCGGGCGACGCCCGCGTCGAAGGCCCCGCCCGGCTCGGGCGCGCCCCGCATCATGCGGCCGAGGATCGTGTGCTCCCTCAGCGCCGCGAAGGCCTCGCCGGTCAGGCTGGTGACGAAGCCGGCAATTCGCCCGCCGCGCACCCGCACCCACTTGCTGTGGCTGCCCGGCAGGCACAGCAGCGCCTCCTCCCGTCCGTCGAGGGCGCCGAAGACCTGGACCTCCTCGCCCCGCATCACCTCCGGGATCCCGGACGCGTCGCGGGCGCTGAGGCCCGGCACGATGCGCACGGCCGCGCCCGGGAACGGCACCGCCTCGACGCCCGCGGCGAGGTCCGCGAGGCCGGCAGGGCAGGCCCGGTAGGGAACCTCGCGCCAGCCCTGCCGGCTGCCGATCATGCCGGAGAGGAGCACCCGCCCCTCGCCCGCCGCGATCCAGTCTCCGGCGAGGTCGCGCAACGCCGCCGGGAAATCCCCGCCCGCGACCTGCATGATGCCGCGCCCGGTCTCGCGCCGCTCCGTCACCGACCCCGCCGGCCCGAGCCGGTAGGCCCGGGCGCTGCTCGTTCCCCAATCGATCGCGATCATGCCCGTCACGCTGCACGCTCGCGCGCGCGGAGGCAACCCGCCGCGGAGGCAACCCGCCGCGGAGGCAACCCGCCGCGGAGGCACCGTGCGGCCGATCTCCCGCGTTGCCCGCTGCCGCCCGGCCGAGCCCGCCGGGCGGCATTCACTGGGGCGGCGAGCGTCGGGAGGAGCGACTGGCGCAGAACCTTGTCGCGCCCGAGTCTTGGCCGGAGTCTTGGCCGGGGTCTTGGCCGGAGTCTTGGCCGGGGTCTTGGCCCGAGTCTTGCGGGCGGCCGGGCGCAAGAACGCGCCCGGAATCGCCCCGATGACCCCGCCCCGCCTCCCGTCCCTGCCGGTCCCGACCCGAGCGGCGCCGGCCGCCGCGGCCCTGATCGGCCTCCTCGCCGGCGCGGCGCCGGCCGGCGCCGAGAGCGTCCTGCGCATCGCCATGACGGCCGCCGACGTGCCGACCGCGACCGGCATGCCCAACAACGGCTTCGAGGGCATGCGCTTCCTCGGCTACCCGGTCTTCGAGGGGCTGGTGCTGTGGGACCTCTCCCGCACCGACCGGCTCGCCACCCTGCGGCCGGGCTTGGCGGAACGCTACGAGCAATCGCCCGAGGACAAGCGGACCTGGATCTTCCACCTGCGCCGGGGCGTGACCTTCCACGACGGCACGCCCTTCGACGCCGACGCGGTGATCTGGAACCTCGACCGCTACTTCAAGCCCGACAGCCCGCACTACGAGCCGCCCGCTGCCGGCATCTCCCGGGCCCGGGTGCCGCTCCTCGACTCCTACCGGAAGCTCGACGCCGACACGGTCGCCATCACCACGACCACGCCCGCCTCCTACTTCCCCTACATGGTGGTCTACCTGCTGTTCACCTCGCCGGCCTCGTTCGAGAGGGCGGGGCGGGACTGGGCCAAGGTCGCCGCCCTGCCGGCGGCCGGCACCGGGCCGTTCCGCATCGTCAAGGTGACGCCCCGCGAGGCGGTCGAGCTGCAGCGCCACGACGGCTACTGGGATGCGGAGAACCGGGCGAAGCTCGACCGGGTGCGGCTGATGCCGATCCCCGAGGCGAATGCCCGCATCGCCGCCCTCCGCGCCGGCCAGGTCGACTGGATCGAGGCGCCCGCGCCGGACGGCATTCCCTCGCTCAAGCAGGCGGGGTTCACCATCACCACCGGCTCCTACCCGCATGTCTGGCCGTGGTTCTTCAACATCGGGGCGGCGAACAGCCCGCTCAAGGACGTGCGGGTGCGCCAAGCCCTCAATTACTGCATCGACCGGGAGGCCCTCGTCGGCTTCCTGAACGGCACCGCCGAGCCCTCGGTCGGCTGGCTGAAGGCGAGCGACCCGAATTTCGGCGCCCCCGCCCACCGCTACCGGCTCGATCCGGAGAAGGGCAAGGCGCTGCTCGCGGAAGCCGGCTACGCGGCCGGGAAGCCGCTCTCCCTCAAGGTGATGATCTCGACCTCGGGCTCCGGGCAGATGCAGCCGCTGCCCATGAACGAGTTCCTGCAGGAGAACCTCAAGCAGACCTGCAACGTCGACGTCACGTTCCAGGTGGTGGAGTGGCAGGTGCTGCTGAACGCGGCCCGCGCCACCCCGGACGCGCCCGCGCTCCAGGGCGCGACGGCGCTCAACATCAGCTCGCCCTCCTCGGATGCCGGGATCATGGCGCGCTACTTCTCGTCGGCGAGTTTTTCCCCGAAGGGCTTCAACTTCGAGCAGTGGAAGGACGAGGCCTTCGATGCCGCCCTCGCCACCCTGGCGGAGGCGACCGACCCGGCCGCGATCGCGGCGGCGACCCGGACGGCGCATGAGCGCCTCGTCGACAACCCGCCCTGGCTCTACATCGTGCACGACCTCAACGCCCGCGCCATGTCGCCCAAGCTGCGGGGCTTCGTCTCGCCCCAATCCTGGTTCGTCGACCTCACGCGCGTGAGCCTGCCCTGAGCGGGATTGCCGCAGGCGATTCCGCTCAGGCTCTCGATCCCGCCTCATTCCCGCCGCCGAAGCGGTGACCGCTTCGGCGGCAGGAACGATGCCCAGCCCCGGGAGACGCCCCCGATGACCGACGCCCTCCCGACCGACGCCCTCCCGCGCGAGACCGATCCCGCCCTGATGTCGGCCGCGAGCCTCGCCCGGGCGATCGCGGCGCGGCGCCTCTCCCCCGTCGACGCGGTCGAGGCGCTGCTCGCCCGGATCGACCGGCTGGAGCCGCGGCTGCACGCCTTCGTGGAGGTCTACGTGGCGGATGCGCGCCTCGCCGCGGAGGGCGCCGAGCGGGCGATCCGCTCCGGCCACGCCGTGGGCCCGCTCCACGGCGTGCCGGTCGCCCTCAAGGACCTGATCGACGTCGAGGGACGAATCTCGACCGGCGGCTCGATGACCCGGCGGGTCCAGCGCGCCACCGCCTCCGCCACGGTCGCGAAGCGGATGATCGCGCAGGGCATGATCCTGCTCGGCAAGACCCACACGGTGGAATTCGCCTTCGGGGGCTGGGGCACCAACCAGCACATGGGCACGCCGCTCAATCCCTGGGACCCGGCGCGCCCGCGCGTTCCGGGCGGGTCGAGCAGCGGCTCGGGCGTGGCGGTGGCGAGCCGGATGGCGCCCTGGGCGATCGGCACCGATACCGGCGGCTCCGTGCGGCTGCCGGCCTCCTTCTGCGGCATCACCGGGCTGAAGGTCACGGTCGGGCGCGTCAGCACGGCGGGCGTGCTGCCCCTCTCGACCACGCTCGACACGCCCGGCCCGATGGCGCGCAGCGTCGAGGACGTGGCCCTGCTCTACAACGTGCTCCAGGGCCCCGACCCCCTCGACCCGAACACCCGCGGCGTGGTGCCGGTCGATCCCCTGCCCGGCCTGGAGCGCGGCGTCCGCGGGATGCGGCTCGGCCGGATGCCCGCCGCCGAGCGGGAGGGCTGCGCCCCCGAGGTGCTGGCCGCCTACGACCGCGCCCTCGACCTCCTCGACCGGCTCGGGGCCGAGATCGTCGACACCCGCCTGCCGTTCCGCTTCGTCGACTTCGTCAACGCCGCGGCGATCGTCAACGCCGAGGCCTACTTCCACAACGGCGCGATCGCGGAGGATTTCGCCGCGCCCCTCGACGAGGACGTGCGCGCCCGCATCCTGTCGGGCGCCTCGGTCTCGGCGCGGGATTACCTGCGCACGCGGCGCCTGCAGCAGGACATGAAGCGCGCCTTCGACCGGGCGATGGCGGGGCTCGACGCCCTGCTGACGCCGACCACCGAGACCGCGGCCATCCCGCTCGACGCGGTCGACCAGGCGGTCGTCCCCTCGCGCTTCACCCGCTTCGGCAATTTCCTCGAACTCTGCGCCCTCGCCCTGCCGTGCGGCTTCACCGCGGAGGGGCTGCCGCTCTCCCTGCAGATCGCCTGCCGCGGCTACGAGGAGGCGACGGCCCTGCGGATCGGGCAGGCCTACCAGCAGGCCACGGACTGGCACGGGCGGCTGCCGCCGCTCTGATCCGGCGCCCCGGAGGTCGGTCCGGAGCCCGGGTGAGCCCCGCCGCTCAGCCCCCGACGACCCGGGCGGCGGCGCGCGCCGCCTTGGCGTTGGCGGCGCCCTGCGCCGCGTCGGCGGCCTCGGCGGCGCGGGCGGTCTTGGCCCGCGCCTCGCAGCGCGCCCGCAGGGAGTCGAGCTCCTCCTCGGTCAGGTGCTCGATCCCGATATAGACGTTCTGCGCCGCGCTCGCGCGGATCAGCTCGTCGAGCTTCGCCTGGATCGCGGCGCCGTCCCGGTTCTGAGTGTTCTGGATCAGGAACACCATCAGGAAGGTGATGATGGTGGTGCCGGTGTTGATGATCAGCTGCCACGTATCGGAGTAGTGGAAGAATGGGCCGCTGACCGCCCAGATGAGGATGATCGCGATGCTGAGCGCGAAGGTGACGGGCTTGCCCGCCGCCCTGGCGACGGCGGCCGCGAAGTCCGAGAAGCTGCGGCGCGGCGCCATGCGAAGCTCCTGCGAGAGGCGGGCGAGAAGGGGGATCGTGGTGCCCGCGAGCCCCTTCAAAAGCATTCACCGCGCCCACGGTTCCGCCCCTTGACGCCGGGCGCGACGAGGCGCAGGGAACATTCAGCCTGCGCCCGCATCTCGCGCCGCGGGCTCATCCCGAGAACCCCCACCCCATGCCGAGCGACAGTCACAGTCGACCGACCGTGCCGTTCCCGAGCCATCGGCTGACCGCTCGCGCCTGAGCGGCTCACCACGACCGGCCCGGAACGGCTGGTCGACAGGAAGGTGAGCCATGATCGATACCCTGAGCCTCGACGGGACCGTCGAGCCGGCGGCGCTGGCCGCCCGCCTCTCCGACGAGAGGGCCCCCGACATCGTCGAAGCCCTGAACGAGGAGGCGCCCGAGGTCGCCGCCGCGATCCTGCTGGGCCTGCCCCACGACCGGGCCGTCGAGGTGCTGGACCAGCCCGAGCTCTCCTGCGCGGCGGACATCATCGAGATGCTGCCCCGCGACCGGGTCGCGTCCTACCTCAGCGCGATGTCGGCCGACCGGGTGACCGACCTGCTCCTGGAGATCGAGGAGCCGGGCCTGTCGGACCTGCGCGCCCGCCTCGACGCGGAGACCCGGGGCGCCGTCGACAAGCTGATGGCCTATCCGGAGGAGAGCGTCGGCTCGATCATGACGACGGAATTCGTCTCGGTCCCGGCGACCTGGACGATCCGGCGGACGCTGGAGCACATCCGCGAGGTCGAGCGCACCCGCGAGACCGTCTACTCGATCTTCGTGCTCGATCCGCGCACGCGGGCGCTCACCAAGGCGGTCCCCCTGCGGCGCCTGCTCTCGGGGGAGCCGGGCGACAACATCCTGTCGGTGGCCCCCGCGCGGCGCCCGATCGTGGTCAGCGCCGATGCCAGCCGCGACGAGGCGGCGCGCCTGATCTCGAAATACGACCTCCTGGCGATCCCGGTGGTCGACGAGTCGAACCACGTCATCGGCATCGTCACGGTGGACGACGTCATCGACGCCATGGTGCAGCGCCAGACCGAGCAGGTGCAGCGCTTCGGCGGCATGGAGGCCCTCGACGAGCCCTACATGGACATCTCGTTCTGGCAGATGATCCGCAAGCGGGCCGGCTGGCTCTGCGTGCTGTTCCTGTCCGAGATGCTGACCGCCAGCGCCATGCAGGGCTTCGAGGGCGAATTGGAGAAGGCGATCGTCCTGACCCTGTTCATCCCGCTGATCATGAGTTCGGGCGGCAATTCCGGCTCGCAGGCGACCTCGCTGCTGATCCGGGCCCTCGCCCTGCATCAGCTGAAGCTCGGCGACTGGTGGCGGGTCGCCCTGCGCGAGATCCCGGCCGGGATCACGCTCGGCGCGATACTCGGGCTGATCGGCATCGTGCGGATTTTCATCTGGCAGAAGACCGGGCTCTACGATTACGGCGAGCACTGGGTCCTGGTTGCCCTGACGGTCGGCACGGCGCTGATCGGCATCGTGCTGTTCGGCTCGCTCGCCGGCTCGATGCTGCCCTTCATCCTGCAGCGCCTCGGCTTCGACCCGGCGACGGCCTCGGCGCCGTTCGTGGCGACCCTCGTCGACGTGTCGGGCCTCGTGATCTACTTCACGGTGGCGCTGGTGATCCTGAGGGGCACCCTGCTGTGAGGCTCAGCGCTGCTCGATCGTGAGCTTCTGGAACCCCTTGGGCGAGAGCTTCGGCTTCTTCGCGCTGAGGATCCGGGAGTTCACCCCGGTCCAGCCGATCTCGCCCGAGAGCCGGCCGTACTCGATCTTCGGGCAGCGGTTCATCACGACGGTGACGCCGCGCGCCTCCGCCCTGGCGGCGGCCTCGTCGTTGCGCACGCCGAGCTGCATCCAGATCACCTTGGGCAGCGGGTCGAGGGCCAGGGCCTCGTCGACCAGGGGGCCGGCGGCCTCGGAATTGCGGAAGATCTCCACCATGTCGACGGGACGCCCCAGCTCCGCCAAGCGCCCGACCGCGCGCCGGCCGAGGAGATCCTGCCCGGCGAGGCCCGGATTGACCGGGATGACGTCGTAGCCGCGCTCCAGCAGGTACTTGGTGACGATCCAGCTCGGCCGGGCCGGGTTGGCCGAGGCGCCCACGAGGGCGATCGAGCGCACCGCGCGCAGCAGGCCGCGCAGGTGCTCGGTGTCGTAATCGTCGTGGCGGGCGGGGTCGGAGAGGGGCATCGTGTTCCGGTGCGGCGGCTGGTGGGACCTCGCGGCGTCATACGACATCCGACGGATTGCGTCGCCATCTCCCATTTCGGCAATGCGGATGTAGGCTTCGCTCACGCGCCGCCCTCACCCCTTGCGCGCGAGGAAGGCGGCGATCCCCTCCTCCGCCGCGCGGGCCAGCATGTTCTCGGTCATCACCCGGCCGGCATGGGCGTAGGCCTCCGCGAGCGGCATCTCGATCTGCTCGTAGAAGGCCCGTTTCCCGACCCGCACCGTGTAGGGGCTGCGCGCCGCGATCCCGCGCGCGAGCGCCTCGGCCTCCGCCAGCGCGGTCCCGGCGGGCACCACCCGGTTGACGAGGCCGAGATCCCGGGCCTCGGCCGCCTCGACCATCTCGGCGGTCAGCAGCATCGCCATCGCGGCCTTGCGCGACAGGTTGCGCGACAGCGCCACCATCGGGGTCGAGCAGAACAGGCCGATCTGCACGCCGGGCGTCGCGAAGCGCGCCGCCTCGCCGGCCACGGCGAGGTCGCAGGAGGCGACCAGCTGGGCGCCCGCCGCCGTCGCCACCCCCTCCACCGCCGCGATCACCGGCTGCGGCAGGCGCGGGATCGCCATCATCACCTGGGAGCAGAGGTCGAACAGGGCCGCGAACCGCGCCGCGCCCCGGTCCGGCTCGGCCCGGAAGGCCGTCATCTCCTTGAGGTCGTGGCCGGCGCAGAAGGCCGGCCCCTCGGCCGCCAGGACCACCGCCCGGATCGCCTCGTCCTCGCCGAGCGCCGCCAGGGCGTCCAGCAGGGCGCCGAGCAGCGCCTGCGACAGGGCGTTGCGGGCCCGCGGCCGGTTGAGCGTCAGGGTCGCGACGCCGTCCCGGTCGCGGCGCGTGAGCAGGGATGCGGTCTCGTCCATGGCGGCGGAAGGGCTCCTCGTCCGGAGCCCCATTGTCGGGCGGCCCGGCCCGTGCTGCAAGGCGGGCCCCTCCCCGACGGATCCGGAGCCGATGCCGACCGAACCCGTGATGAGCCGCGAGGCCGTGATCGCCTACCTCGACGAGGTGTTTCCGCAGATCCATCACGGCGGCCCCGGCCCGGTGGTGGAGTCGGTGGGCCCGCTCACGGCCAGCCTGCGCCTGCCCTATCACGAGCGCCACCTGCGGCCCGGCGGCACGATCTCGGGACCGGCCATGATGGCGCTCGCCGACCTCGCCCTCTACGCGGCGATCCTGGCGAGCCTCGGCCCGGTCGCCCTCGCGGTCACCACGAACCTGTCCTTCAACTTCATGCGCAAGCCCGCGCCGCGCGACCTGATCGGCGAGGCGCGGCTGATGAAGCTCGGCCGCCAGCTGGCGGTCGGCGAGGTGCTGATCCGCAGCGCGGGCGAGCCGGACCTCGTCTGCCACGCCACCGGCACCTACGCCATCCCGCCGCGGCGTAACTAGCGGTATCACGCTACCACAAGCACCAAGCGCTTTGTCCGATTGGATATTTTCCGCAGTGCTCCCCGGCGAAAGCGATTGACGGGCGCCCCCTCCTCGCGTACACACCCGGCCATCGCCGCCGCGCCCCTCGCGTGGCGGCGTCCTGTTTCTGAAGAAAGTTCTCGGGATTCCAGCGCGATGAAGACCTTTTCGCTGAAGCCCGCCGACGTCGAGAAGAAGTGGGTGATCATCGACGCCGAGGGCCTCGTCGTAGGCCGTCTCGCGTCGATCGTCGCGATGCGTCTGCGGGGCAAGCACAAGCCCCAGTATACGCCCCACGTCGATTGCGGCGACAACGTGATCGTGATCAACGCGGACAAGGTGAAGTTCACCGGCCGCAAGTACGATCAGAAAGTCTATTACCACCACACCGGCTTCCCGGGCGGCATCAAGGAGCGCTCGGCGAAGTACATCCTCGAGGGCCGGTTCCCCGAGCGCGTGGTCGAGAAGGCGGTGGAGCGCATGCTGCCGCGCGGCCCGCTGTTCCGGAGGATCCTCGGCAACCTGCGGGTCTACAAGGGCTCGGAGCACCCCCACGCCGCCCAGCAGCCGGAGACGCTCGACGTCGCCGCTCTCAACCGCAAGAACGTGAGCGCGTAAGATGGCGACCCTTCAGTCCCTCGCCGATCTCGGCCAGGCCAACAAGGCGGCCCTCGGGACCGCCGAGAACGAGGCCCCGGTCCACGTCCAGAAGCTGGACGCTCACGGCCGCGCCTACGCCACCGGCAAGCGCAAGGACGCGGTCGCCCGCGTCTGGATCAAGCCCGGCTCCGGCGTGATCACGGTCAACGATCGCCCGGTCGAGACCTACTTCGCCCGCCCGGTGCTGCGGATGATCCTGCAGCAGCCGCTCCAGGTCGCCAACCGCGCCGACCAGTACGACATCGTCGTCACGGTCACCGGCGGCGGCCTCTCGGGCCAGGCCGGCGCGGTGCGCCACGGCCTCGCCAAGGCCCTGACCCACTACGAGCCGGAGCTGCGCTCGCCCCTCAAGCGCGAGGGCTTCCTGACCCGCGACCCGCGCGTGGTCGAGCGCAAGAAGTACGGCCGCAAGAAGGCCCGCCGCAGCTTCCAGTTCTCGAAGCGCTGAGGGCGTCGCGCATCCGCGCGACTTTGCCGGCACGACATCGTCGGCAAGGGCGGCCCGGAGAACCGGGCCGCCCTTCTCTTTGGCGGCTGCTCAGCCGCGCCGCGCCGCTCATTCGGCGGCCCGGGGCATGTCCGCCGCGGCGCGGGCCTCGGGCGCCTCGGCGACCGGCATGTCGGCATCGCCCGCGAAGGGCAGAAAGCGCTGGGCCTCGCCGTCATAGGCCAGGATCTCGCCCGTCTCGATGGCGAAGAACCAGCCGTGCAGGCGCAGCTCCCCCTTGGCCATCGCCGCGGCGACGCTCGGATGGGTGCGCAGGTGCGTGAGCTGCGCCACCACGTTCTCCATGGCGAGCGCGCGCAGGCGGGTGGCCGGGTCGATGTCCGGCGGGTAGGCCTCGCAGACGATCCGCTCGGCCGCGCAGGAATGGCGCAGCCACGCGGCCACGCTCGGCATCGCGTCGAGCGCGTTGGGTTGCATCAGCCCCTTCATCGCGCCGCAATCCGAGTGGCCGCAGACCACGATGTCGCGCACGCCGAGCGCCACCACCGCGTACTCGATCGCCGAGGAGACGCCGCCATTCTGCTGCGTGAAGGGCGGCACGATGTTGCCGGCGTTGCGGCAGACGAAGAGTTCGCCCGGGTCGGCCTGGGTGATGTGCTCGGGCGCGACGCGGGAATCCGCGCAGGCGATGATCAGCGCCTTCGGCTGCTGCCCGTCGCGCACGAGGCGCTGGTACATCTGCTGCTGCCCCGGGAAGACCCGCTCGCGGAAGGTCGAGATGCCCTGAATGATCGTGTCCATGGAGAGATCCTCGCTGTCGGGAGATGAGGGAGTGTCCGGCGCGGCGCGGCCGCCGGGGTGCTCCGGCATGCGGGGGGCCGCGCGCAACGCCGCGTCAAGGGCCCGGTCGGACCGCCGGTTCGGTGCGCGGGTCCGGGGCCCGGTCCGCTGCCGGGCGGTCGGATGCCGGGCGGTCGGCACGGACCGCCCGCCTGCCCGGCCGCTGCCCCGCCCGCGCCTCGGCCCGCGGCGGCGCGGGACGCGCCGCGTCTGCCCTTGGGTTCCATCGTTCCGCAACGATTGTCTCCACGCAATCATCCTCTTGTCGTCTGATTTCGCGATGAAACAACGCTCTGTTGCATCGCGATTTCAGAGATAGGACAGGGCTCATCTATCGCCAGGTGCGAAAACGCACCCGGATGATCTGACATTTTAATCCCGCGGCGGAGCGGCGCAGGCTGGCGGGGCATGGGCTCGGCTCGCGCCGCGGGGGCGCCGGCCCAAGCAGAGGTGGCCCCTTCGGCGAATGATGCTTAGGGTCGATCCGACGGGATGCCGCATCGAAGCTCCGGAGCTGTCGCCATGGGCCGCTGGCCGCGCCTCCTCACCCGCGCCGCGCCGTGGCTGCTCGGGCTCGCGGCGGGCCTGGCCGGCAATCTTCCGGCGCAGGCGATCGAGGGCGGCGCCCCGGCGCGACCGCGCGACGCCCTGGCCCGCGCCACGGTGGCGCTGGGCACCGTCAACCAGTCGGGCGACGACATCCAGGTCACCCGCTGCTCCGGGGTCCTGATCGCGCGGGACCTCGTCCTCACGGCGGCGCACTGCATCGGCGAGAGCCCGCTCGGCGCCGTGGTGGTGTTCTACCGCGGCAGCGACCCGGTCGGGCCGGTCTACCGGGCGGCGGCGGTGTCGCGCTTCGCGGTCGACCGCGACGGGGCGGAGGCCGGGGACCTCGGCATCAACCTCGCGGCCCTCTCCCTCGACATCGCGGTGGTGCGCCTCGCCCGGCCGGTGCGCGACCGCGCGCCGGTGGCGGTCGGCCGGCCCGTGCGCCGCCTGCCCGGGCGGCTGGTCCTCGCCGGGGTCGGCCTCTCGGGCGGCGCGCCGGGGACGCTGAAGACCGCGCGCCTCACGCCCCTGGCGATGACCGCGACCGGCCTCACCTTCGCGCGCAGCGAGGGCGCCCAGGTCTGCATCGGCGATTCGGGCGGGCCGGTGGTGACGGCGGGCGGCGGGCGGCTGTGGGGCGTGGCGAGCGCGGTCATCACCGCGACGCCGCCCTGCGGCAGCCTCGTGGTGATCGCCCCCGCGGGCGCGCGCCTCGCCCGGGGGCCGTGAGGCGGGAGGCGCCCGCCCGGGGCCCCGCCTAAAGCGGGTCTCCCTCGGGCGCCGGCAGCGCCATCACCCGCGGCGGGTGGCCGGTCGCCTCCAGGAAGCGGATCAGGTCGCCGGGCGTGATCGCGGTCGTCGCCGCGTTGTGGAGCGGGTGGACATTCACCGGGTCCCGCGCCATCAGCGCGGCGTCGAGGACGACGCTCACCGCGCCCGCGCGGTCGTTGATCACCCCGAAGGGCGTGACCGAGCCGGGCTTGACGCCCAGCACCGCCTCCAGGAGCTCGGCCGAGCCGAAGGAGAGCCGGCCCGTCGCCCCGATCACCCCGTGCAGCCGCTTGAGATCGATCGCCGCCTCGGCCTGGGCCACCACCAGGAACAGCCGCCCGCGCTTGTCCTTGAGGAACAGGTTCTTGGAATGCCCGCCCGGCATCCCGGCCTTGAGGTCGCGGGATTCCGCCACCGTGTGCACGGGCCGGTGCGCGACCGTGCGCACCGGGATGCCGAGATCGGCCAGGTAGGCGAACAGGTCGTCCGGGCCGGCGGCCGTCATGCGGCGAGGAAGCGGGCGAGGGCCGCCGGATCGACGTTGCCCCCCGAGAGCACCACGCCGACGCGCTTGCCGGCGACCGGCACCACGCCCTCGAACGCCGCCGCCGCCGCGAGGCAGCCGGTCGGCTCGACCACGAGCTTCATCCGCTCCACGAAGAAGCGCATCGCCGCCACGAGCTGCGCGTCCGAGACGGTGACGAGCCCGGTCACCTCCCGGCGGATGATCGGGAAGGTGTGCGCGCCCAGATGCGTGGTGAGCGCCCCGTCGGCGATCGAGACCGGGACCGGGATGCGCACGACCTCGCCCTTGGCGAGCGACATCTGCCCGTCATTGCCGGCCTCCGGCTCGACGCCGTAGACGGCGCAATCCGGCGCCAGGGCGCGGGCCGAGAGCAGCGAGCCCGCGAGCAGCCCGCCGCCGCCCAGGCAGACCAGGAGCACGTCGAGGGGCCCCGTCTCCTCCAGGAGCTCCTTCACGGCGGTGCCCTGGCCGGCGATCACCTCCGGGTGGTCGTAGGGCGGGATCAGCGTGAGGCCGCGCGCCTCGGCGATCCCGCGGCTCACCGCCTCGCGATCCTCCTTGTAGCGGTCGTAGCGCACGATCTCGGCGCCGTAGCCCGCCGTCGCCGCGACCTTGATGGCCGGCGCGTCGTGCGGCATCACGATCACGGTCGGGACGTTCTGCAGCGCCCCCGCATAGGCGATGGCCTGCGCGTGGTTGCCCGACGAGAAGGCCAGCACGCCGCGCCGCCGCGCCGCCGCGTCGAGGGCCGCGATGGCGTTGTAGGCGCCGCGGAACTTGAAGGCGCCGGCCCGCTGCAGCGGCTCCGCCTTGAAGAACAGGCGGGCGCCCGTGCGCCGGTCGGCCGTGCGCGAGGTGAGGACGGGCGTGCGGTGGGCGACGCCGTCGAGGCGGTGCGCGGCGGCCTCGACCTGCGCGAAGGTGATGGTCATCAGCGGTGCTCGAAGTTGGGTTTGCGCTTCTCCAGGAAGGCGGCCATGCCCTCCTTCTGGTCGGCGGTGGCGAAGAGGCCGTAGAACACGCCGCGCTCGTAGCGCACGCCCTCGCTCAGGCTCGTCTCGAAGGCGCGGTCCACGCAGGCCTTCACGGTCATGACGGAGGGCAGCGACATCGCCGCGATGGTCTCGGCGGTCTTCCAGGCCTCGGCGAGGAGGTCGGCGGCCGGCACGATCCGGGCGACGAGGCCGGACCTCTCCGCCTCCGCGGCGTCCATCAGGCGCCCGGTCAGGCAGAGCTCCATCGCCTTGGCCTTGCCCACCGCCCGGGTCAGGCGCTGCGTGCCGCCCGCTCCCGGGATGACCCCGAGCTTGATCTCCGGCTGGCCGAACTTCGCGGTCTCGGCCGCCAGGATGAAGTCGCACATCATGGCGAGTTCGCAGCCGCCGCCGAGGGCGTAGCCGGCCACCGCCGCGATGATCGGCTTGCGCCGCCGGCCGACCCTGTCCCACTCGCCGAACGGATCCGCCATGGCGAATTCCGGATGGGTGCGGTCGCGCATCTCGGCGATGTCGGCGCCGGCCGCGAAGGCCTTCTCGGAGCCGGTCAGGATGATGCAGCCGATCCCGTCGTCGCGGTCGAAGCCGTCGAGGGCGTGGTTGAGATCGGCCACCAGCGGCCCGCAGAGGGCGTTGAGCTGCGCGGGCCGGTGCAGCGTGATGAGGGCGACCCGCCCGCGCGTCTCGACCCGGATGTTCTCGTACTCCATCCCGTCCCTCTCCGTTCGGCTCGTCTCCTGGCGAAGCCGAATCGCACGCCGCAATTCCGCTTAGCCCCTTGTTCTCGCATGATTTTTCGCCGCCGAACCGGTGACCCCTTCGGCGAATGATGCTTAGAAGAGCCGGGCCGCCGCCGCAAGGCTCAGGCGGGCGGCGGCGGATCGGGCGCCTCGACCACGTGCCGGCGCTGGAGCTGCAGCGCGACGAACCAGCAGAGGGAGGCCCAGGCGGCGCCGATGCACCAGCCGGCCAGCACGTCGCTCGGCCAGTGCACCCCGAGATAGACCCGGCTGATCCCGACGAGCAGCGTCGTCGCGACCCCGAGCGCGAGCACGAAGGCCTTGACCCGCCGGCCCTGCGAGATCCGGGCGAGCAGGATCGCCAGGGTCAGGTAGGCGATCGCCGAGAGCATGGCGTGGCCGCTCGGGAAGCTCGCCGTGAAGGTCTCCATCCCGTGCGGGACGAGGTCCGGGCGCGGGCGCCGGAAGACCAGCTTGAGCATCGTCGAGAGCAGCTCGCCGCCCCCGACCGCGGCGAGGACGAACAGGGCCGCCCGCCAGCGCCGCGTGCCGGCGAGGTAGAGCGCCACGCAGGCGGTGACGTAGACGATGCCGAAGACGCTGCCGAAGGCGGTGATGTCCCGCATCGTCTCGGGCAGCCAGTGGGGCCCGATCGGCTGGGCGGGGTCGCCGGGCCGGCGCAGGGCCAGCAGCAGCCGCTCGTCGAGCGCCTTGGTGTCGCCCTCCGAGACCTCCCCGGCCAGCTTGAAGAAGCCGAAGCCG
Organism: Methylobacterium sp. WSM2598; assembly: GCF_000379105.1. Lineage (GTDB taxonomy): Bacteria > Pseudomonadota > Alphaproteobacteria > Rhizobiales > Beijerinckiaceae > Methylobacterium. Next base: position 424,915 of record NZ_KB900609.1, read on the forward strand.
AACAGGCTGACGGCGAGCAGCGAGGCGAGCGGGCCGACCTCGTTGAGCCGCAGCCGCCGCCACAGGACGGCACCGCCGCGCAGGGGGATTCGGTCGAGCGCGCGCGTCATCGGGGCGAGGCCTCCGCGAAGGGGAAGCGGCCCCGCGCCTCCCAGGGCCCGCCGAGGTAGCGCCAGAGCAGCAGGCCGGTTCCGGTGACGCGGAAGGGAGCGAAGTCCGCGGCGAGGCGCGCGTGCAGCGCCCGCGCCGCCTCGGGCGCCACCTTGTTCTGGATCGTCACGTGCGGGCGGAAGCCCTGGCGGTCCTGCGCGGTGAGCCAGGGCGCGAAGGCCCGGGCGAGGCGCGCGCGCAGGGCCGCCACCGCGGGCGCGTCGAGCGCGTAAGCGACGCCGCGGCCCGTGAAGCGCAGGCCCGTCACCGCGACCGCGGCCGGGGCCTCCTCCCGCGCCGCGCCCGCCAGGGTCTCGACGATGCCGCGCTCCTCCTCCCCGGGCAGGTGGTGGAACAGGGTGACGTGGGCCGGGATGCGGTTGAGGGCGGCCGGGAAATGGGTGCGGCGCTCGGCGTCGAAGCGCCCGAAGGCGGCCTCGTCGAGGTCCAGGGTGAGGATGAGGGGCGCGTGCTCCATGCGCGAGGCGAGATGGCGCGGCGGGCCGGGCTTGTCCATCCCGCCGGCCGCGCTGCGCGGGCGCATCCCGCGCTGTTCGGGCGCGTGCCGCGCTGTTCAGGCGCGTGCCGCGCTGTTCAGGCGCGGCCGGGGAAGCTACAGCGGCGCGCATGACGAGAAACCGCGATGGCGTCCATGTCGGGCGGGACGGGTGGCTCTTCCTCACCGGAGGCACCAACCGGGTCCTGGCGCAGTACCGGGCGACCCTCCCGAATGCCTGGCTGCTGTGGCGCTGGCGCCGGCTGATCGAGCGGCGCAGCGCCCGCGCGGCGGCGCTCGGCCTGCGCTACCACCACGTCGTCATCCCCGAGAAGCTCAGCATCTACGAGGACCGGCTCGACGGGATCGCCCTCGATCCGGCCCTGTCGCCGGCCCGGCGCCTCGGGGCGCGGCTCGCCCGCTCGCGGGCGGCCGGCGCCTGGATCGACCTCGTCGGCCCGATGCGGGCGGCCCGGGCCGGCGAGCGCCCGCTCTTCCTGCGCACCGACACGCACTGGACCGAGCGCGGCTGCCAGCTCGCCTACGCGGAGATCATGCGGGGCCTCGCCGCCGCGCCGCGGGCCGACCTGGCCGCGCGGCCCTACCGCGAGACGGAGGCGGTGCTCGACCTGGGCGGGAAGCTGCCGGACCGGCCGCGCGAGGTCGCCCGCATGGTCGAGTACCTGCGCGACGCGCGCCGGGTCGGGGCCAACAGCCTGGTCGAGACCTTCGAGGCGCAGGGCCGGGCGATGGACCTCCACGTCGGCGCCCGGGTGGTGTTCCGGAACGACAGCCCCCTGGCCGATCCCCGCTGCCTCGTGCTGTTCGGGGATTCCTGCGCGCATTTCGGCACGTTCTTCCTCACGGGGCTCCTCGCCGAGAGCTTTCGCGAGGTGCATTTCCTGTGGTCCGCGAGCGTGGATTGGGGTTACGTCGCGCGGGTACGCCCGCACCTGCTCCTCGTCGAGATGGCCGAGCGCTTCCTGTACCGCGTGCCGGACGACCGCTTCGACGTCGAGGCCTATGCGAGGCGCAAGCTCGCCGGGCGGGCGTGAGAGCCGCGGGAGCGGGCACCGTCGAGAATCATCCGGGAGATCGGCATGGGGCTGCTCGTCAACGGCGTCTGGCAGGATCGCTGGTACGACACGAAGGAGACCGGCGGGCGCTTCGTGCGCAAGGACTCCGCCTTCCGCAACTGGGTGACGGCGGACGGCGCGCCCGGCCCCACCGGCACCGGCGGCTTCCGGGCCGAGCCCGGGCGCTACCACCTCTACGTCTCCCTCGCCTGCCCCTGGGCGCACCGCACGCTGATCGTGCGCGCCCTGAAGGGGCTGGAGCAGGCGATCTCGGTCGCGGTCGTCGATCCGCTGATGGGCGCCGAGGGCTGGGTCTTCGACGATTCGCCCGGGGCCGGGCCCGACACCGTGAACGGGGCCGCGCGCCTGTCCGAGATCTACGTCATGGCCGATCCGCACTACACGGGGCGGGTCACCGTCCCGGTCCTGTGGGACCGGGAGCGCCGCACGATCGTGTCGAACGAATCGGCCGAGATCATCCGGATGCTGAACCGCGCCTTCGACGGCGCGGGCGCGCGCGGCCCGGACCTCTGCCCGGACGCCCTGCGGGAGGCGATCGACGCCCTCAACGCCCGCGTCTACGACCGGGTCAACAACGGGGTCTACAAGGCGGGCTTCGCCACCAGCCAGGCGGCCTACGCGGAGGCGGTGACGGCCCTGTTCGAGGAACTCGACGCCCTGGACGCGCGGCTCGACCGCGGTCGGTTCCTGTTCGGCCCGACGCTGACGGAGGCGGATATCCGGCTCTTCACCACGCTCGTCCGCTTCGACCCGGTCTATGTCGGGCACTTCAAGTGCAACCTGCGGCGGATCGCGGATTATCCCAACCTCGCGCCCTACCTGCGCGACCTCTACCAGCATCCGGCGATCCGCCCGACCGTGGACCTGACCCACATCAAGCGCCACTATTACGAGAGCCACGCCACCATCAACCCGACCGGGATCGTCCCGCTGGGCCCGATCCTCGATTACGACGCGCCGCACGGGCGGGCTGAGCGCTTCGCGGCCTGACGGCCGCCTCGCCGGTTCGTAACCTTTGCGGCGGCGCGGCGAATTGGCCCGTGCGAGAACCGCCCGGCCCGGTCGCGGCGTTGTCGGCGGGGCCATGTTGCGCCGCGGCGAACCCGCGCGGGCGGGCCCGGGACACGGACCGGCGCCGGCACCGGCGGAGCCGGCAGGAGGTGAAGGAGCCCATGCGCGTCGTCGTCGACCTCAATCGCTGCCAAGCCTACGCCCAGTGCTGCTTCGCGGCGCCCGAGAGCTTCGCCCTGCACGGGCCGGAGGTGCTGGTCTACGACGCGGCGCCCCCGCCGGAGCGCCGCCGGGAGATCGAGCGGGCGGTCCAGGCCTGCCCGGTCCGGGCGATCCTGCTGGAGGTCGAGCCCGAGGAGGCGGGATCCCATGGCTGACCGGGACCGCATCCTCGTCGTCGGCGCCTCGCTGGCGGGCCTTCGCGGCGCCGAGGCCCTGCGGCGGCACGGCCATGCCGGGCCGATCACGCTCGTCGGCGACGAGCCCTACCCGCCCTACGACCGCCCGCCCCTCTCGAAGCGGGTGCTCACCGGAGAGGCGCGGGCCGACCGCATCGCCCTGCCCTCGCGGCCCGGCCTCGACCTGACCTGGCGGCTCGGCACGGCGGCGGTCGGCCTCGACCTCGCCGCCCGCGAGGTCGCCCTGGCGACGGGCGAGCGCCTGCCCTTCGACCGTCTCCTGATCGCGACGGGCACGCGGGCGCGCCCCTGGCCGAACGCCGCGGAGGCCGCCCTGGCCGGCGTCCACAGCGTGCGCAACCGCGAGGATTCCGAGCGCCTGCGCGGCGCGCTCGCGGCGGCGCCGCGGCGCGTCCTGATCATCGGGGCGGGCTTCATCGGCTGCGAGGCGGCCTCGGCCTGCCGGTCGATCGGGCTTCCCGTCACGCTGGTCGACCCGAACCCGACGCCGCTCGCCTCGGTGCTCGGCACCCGGATCGGCGCCGCCGTGGCCGCGATGCTGCGCGAGGCCGGGGTCGATTACCGTCCTTCGACCCGCGTCGAGGCCCTGGACTCGGACGGCGAGGGCCGCGTCCGGGGCGCCCGCCTCGTCGGCGGCGGCACCGTCGCCGCGCCGGTCGTCATCGTGGCGCTCGGGGCGCTGCGCAACACCGAGTGGCTCGCCGGCTCGGGGCTGGCGGCGGATGCGGGCGGCGTCGCCTGCGACGGCCAGTGCCGCGTCCTCGACCGCGACGGCCGCGCGGTCGAGGGGATCGCGGCGGCGGGCGACGTGGCGCGCTTCCCCCACCCCCTGTTCGAGGACGGCCCCGTCGCCCTCGAACATTGGGGCCACGCGGTCGCGCAGGCCGAGCACGCCGCCCGCACGCTGCTCGGGCAGGCCGGCGCCCCCTACGCCGAGATCCCGGCCTTCTGGTCGAGCCAGTTCGACGTGAACATCAAGTCGGTGGGCCTCACCAACGGCGCCGACAGCGTGGCGGTGACCCAGGGCGATGTCGGCGCGCGGCGCTTCGTGGCGGTCTACGGCCGGCATGGCCGCACCGTCGCGGCGGTGTCGTTCGACCAGGCCCGCTGGCTGCCCGCCTACGCGGCCCGGATCGAGGCCCGCGCCGCTTTCCCGCCGATCCTCGGGGCGACGGACCAGGGTCGCGTCGCCCGCGCCGATCCCGGTTTTCCCGCAAGTCCGGCGCGAGGCTGACGACGATGCCCGACCCGACCCTCTTCGCCGCGGTCAAGGATCCGGCCAACCGCCCGAACCCCTACCCGCTCTACGCGCGGCTGCGCGAGGCGCCGGTGGCGCGCCAGGACGACGGCACCTACGTGGTCACCACCCACGCGGCCCTGCGGGCCCTGCTGTTCGACCCGCGCATCAGCTCGGAGGACCTGCCCTCCACCTCGCACCCGCGCACCGGCAACCCGTTCAAGGACTGGATCATCAACCCGTTCAAGGACCACGTCCGCACCAAGCACCGGCCCTTCATCTTCCGCGATCCGCCCGACCACGACGTGCTGCGGCGGCACGTGATGCGCGAGTTCACGCCCGAGCGGATCCGGGCCATGCACGGCCGGGTCGACGGACTGGTGGCCGACCTCCTCGACCGGCGCCGGGACGCGCGCGCGATCGACCTCGTGGACGACTTCTCCTACCCGCTCCCGGTCACGGTGATCTGCGAGCTCCTCGGGGTGCCGCCGGAGGACGAGGGCCGGTTCCACGGCTGGGCGACGCAGCTCGCCACCGCCCTCGAACCCGACGCGCGCCAGGACGAGGCGGCGCTCGGCCGGAACATCGAGACCTTCGACGCGATCGCCGCCTACATGCAGGATCTGATCAAGGACAAGCGGCGCCACCCGAAGGACGACCTGCTCACCGGGCTCGCGACCCGCGAGGATCCGCAGGCCGGCCGGATGGGGGATTACGACCTGATCGCGACCTCGATCCTGCTGCTGATCGCCGGCCACGAGACGACCGTGAACCTGATCACCAACGGCATGCTGACGCTGCTGCGCTTCCCCGCGCAGCTGGAGCGCCTGCGCGCCGAGCCCGAGATCGCCCCGCGGCTGATCGAGGAATTGCTGCGCTACGAGCCGCCGGTCCATTTCCGGACCCGCAAGGCCCTGGCCGAGATCGAGCTCGCCGGGACGACGATCCCGGCGGGGGCGCCGGTGGTGCTGCTCTTCGCCTCCGGCAGCCGCGACCCGGCCCGCTTCGCCGATCCCGACCGGTTCGACCCGGACCGGGAGGACAACCAGCATTTCGGGTTCGGCGGCAGCCTGCATTTCTGCGTCGGCGCCCCGCTGGCGCGGCTGGAGGCGGAGGCGGCGCTGGTCGCCCTGGCGCGGCGGCTGCGCAACCCGCGCCTCCTCGACGACCCGCCGCCCTACCGGCCGGGCGCGTCGCTGCGGGGGCCGGAGCACCTGCGCCTCGCCATCGACGGCGTGTCGCCGCCCGACGCATGACGCCTCGCGGCGCCGCCGCGCGGGTGAGGAGCGGGAGAAACTCCGCGCACCATGGCACGGCCGGGCTCAGGCGGCCTCCCTGATGATCGAGCCCGATCGCCGCGAGGCGCACCGTCTTCGGCAGAAGGTGCGTCCCGCTCTCGTCGTCGCGCCACGTCGCAGGCTGACCCCGAGCGCCGCGGCGGCTTCGGCCTGGGAGAGGTTCGGGTTTCGCGACCGCAGCCATGACCGCAGCCATGACCGCAGCCACGCGGCGCCCTGCCGCCGCGCAGCCCGGGGACCGGCGGCCCGAGGCCCCGCGATCACCCGGCGCGCCCCGCCGCCCAGCCCTCCAGGGCGCCCTCCTCCAGCTTGGCGCGGGCGTGCCGGTAGCCGATCTCGGCCACGGCCGCGTAGCTGCGCCACGCGCGCAGGTCGATGCCGGCGAGGGGCGGCTGCAGGAAGGCCGTCGCCCGGCCCCGCGCCATCGCCGCCGAGGCGTCGCTCGACACGGTGGCGGCCCGCAGCAGGATCTGGGCGATGCCCGGCATCGCGAAGGGCACCCCGAGGGCGCGGCGCACCAGCCGGGAGCGGAACGGGCGCTCGGGCATGGTGGCGAGGGCGAGGTCGCTCGCCACGTCGACCGCCAGCACGGTGCCGCGGCGCAGACCCGCCATCAGATCGGCCGGCAGGTTGTTCATCACGCCCCCGTCCACCAGCACGCCCTCCGGGTGGAGGACCGGCGGCAGCAGGCCCGGGACCGCGATGCTGGCGCGCAGGGCCGTCACGAGCGGCCCCGCCCGGTGGATCATCGCCGCGCCGGTGGTCAGGTTCGAGGAGACGCAGAAGTAGGGCAGCCAGAGATCCTCGATCCGCGCCTCGCCGAAATGCTGGGCGAGGCGGCGGTCCACCTTCGCGCCGCGGGTGAGGGCGGTGATCGGCAGCGTGTAGTCGTTGAGGGGCGAGCTCGCCACGAAGGCCGCCACCGTGTGGGCGCCGATCTCCTCCAGGTCCCAGCCCATGGCGAGGCTGGCGGCCACCACCGCGCCCATGCTGGTCCCGGCCACGAGGTCGACCGCGTGGCCGGCCTCGGTGAGCGCCCGGATCACGCCGAGATGCGCGAAGCCGCGCGCCCCGCCCCCGCCGAGCACGAGCCCCCGGGCGCGCCCTCCGGCGAGCCGGGCGACCCGGGCGAGGTCGGCGGCGTTCCCGGCCCGGGCCTGGAGGCGGAGCTCCACCGGCAGCGCCGCCAGGGCCGGGTCGAGCGGGCCGGGCCGCTGCGCGTCGGCGGGGTTGAGGACGACGAGGTCCTGGTGGGTCCAGCCCTGCATCGGCATGGTGATCCGACCCGAGAAGGCCGCGCCGGGCCGGCGCCCGGGCGCGGCCAGCAGCAGGACGTGGTCGGCCCGCCGCAGGCAGAGATTGGCCCAGCCCGAGCCCGGCGCCTCGGCCGCGTAGACGACCTGGTCCTGCGCGGTCTCCAGGGCGTGGAACCAGGTCTCGTCCGCGTCGTCGGGCCAGGCGGTGAGCAGGGCCGAGCGCCCGGGCAGGGCCGCCGCGAAGCCCCGTGCGAAGGCCGGCACGTCGACGCCCTCGGTCACGCCGATCACCGCGAAGGTCATCGGCGTCGTCGCCACCGGCGTGCAGGCCGAGGCGCTGCGCAGCCGCGAGGCCAGGAGCCGGGCGAAGTAGAGCATCGTCGCCGGGTGGCGGGCGACGAGGTCGTCGAAGGCGCGCTTCGACAATCGCAGCAGGGCGGAATCGCGCAGCACCGTCGCGGTGGCCGAGCGCGGCTCGCCGGAGAGGAGGGCCATCTCGCCCACGGTCTCGGGCGGGCGCACGCGGGCGACGGGCCGCGCCTCCCCCGTGAGGGGGTCGCGCGCCGAGATCCCGATCGCCCCCGAGACGAGGGCGTAGAGCGCGTCGGCGGGCGCGTCCTGCTCGAACAGCACCGCGCCGCCCGGCACCGCGATCGGCTCCAGGCGCGCGCGCACGGCGGCGGCGGTGACGGGGTCGAGGGGGCCGAGGAACGGGATCTCCGGCGGGCTCACGTCGGCCACGATGTCCATCGGCTCCTCCCCGGTCCCGGCTCCGCCCGCAGGCGTCGCCCGCGGGCCGTCCCGTCCGCCGATCCGGACACATATCGGGCGGCCCGCTCAGGCGGCGAGCTTCGCCTTCAGGGCCTGGGCGGCGCGGGCGTAGCCGCCCCCGTCGCCGTCGATGAAGTGGACGTGGTCGCTCGCGCTCGGCACCGGGGTGATGCAGGTCGTCAGGGCGGCTTCCTGGCGGTGCAGCCCGAAGGCGACGAGGCCGGCCGCCTCCGCGGCGGCGAGCCTCGCCTCGATCGCCGCCGCGACGGCCTCGTCGCAGTCGAGCGTCATGCGCAGGCCGTCGTCGTATTTCTGGAAATCGGCGTTGCCGACGAGTTCGTGCAGGTAGCGGTCGGGCGAGAAGCCGCCGACCGGGATGCGGAAGCGGAACAGGAGATGGGCCGCCAGGGTGTGCAGGCCGAGGCGCAGGCGGCCGAGCAGGCGCGGCCCCGCGCGGGCGCGGACCTCGTGGGCGAGCCCGGCGGGGGGCCAGCGCAGGGGCGGTCCCCCGTCCGGCAGGGGGCGCCCCATGGCGGGAGCGGCCGCCACGATCCGCAGCACGTCGCCGATCACCGCCCGCAGGGCGGCGGGATCGGCCCCGGGCCGGCCGACGACGAGGACCGACAGGATGAGCCCGTGGCGCGCCCGGGCCGGCGAGAAGCGGCAGGAGAGGCCGGTCAGGTCCGGCCGCTCCCCGGCGGCCGGCGGCACGGCGTGGCGCCCCGCCTTGAGCGCCTGCTCGGCGAAGGCGAGCCCGCCCCCGGTCATCATCGCGTAGGCGACGTGCGGCGAGGGCGCGTAGCGGCCGACCCGCAGGTCGAACCCGGCCTCGCGGATCGCCGCGACCGGCACCAGGGCGGCGCGCAGGGTGAGATCCAGCTCGGCCGCGACCCAGGCCACGGTGGCGGCGAGCGCCCGGCGGGCCGCCTCGACCTCCTCCGGGGCGAGCAGCAGCGTCGCCCCGTCCCCGCCGAACACGAAGGGCAGGTCGCGCCCGCCGAGGGCGTTGCGCACGGCCGCGATGGCGGCCGCGCCCGCGAAATTCACCGCCTTGTAGCGGCCCGCCGCGATGGCGGCCGTCGAATCGACCACGTCCGTGAGCGCGACCCACCACGAATCCGGCACCGGCCGGTAGGCCGCCTCGTCGAGGACGTTCTGGAAGTCGGTGATCGGCGCGATCGCCTCGTAGCGGAACGCGGCCCGCTCCGCGTCGCGCTCCGGTTCCCCGCTCGCCCGCTCCGCCCGCATGGCAGGCCCTCCGCTCGGGCGCCGTCTAGCACGGGTCGGCCCGGCGCGCAGCGTCGCCGGGACCGGGCTGTCCGCGGCACCTCCGCGGCGACGGCGCGGAGGCATTCCGCCGAGGTGCCGCGCGGCCGATCCGACGCAGCGTCATGCAAATGCCCGATGCGCGCGCGCCGCGCCTCTGGCAGGCTGCGATCCGACGCTCCGCGCGGGGTTCAGCATGCACATCCAGGTCGCTCCCGTCCTGTCGGCCTTCGGCTTCGTGCTGGGCTGCGCGATCCTGCGCATGCTGCGCTTCCATGCCCGCGCCGTCACGCCGATCCTGGTCGCGGTCGCGCTGGCGCTGCTCGCCGCCGTGATGCTGATGCTGGAATGGCGCGGCCTGCCGGCCGCGGTGGCGCTCACGCAGGACCAGGAGGTCAGCCTCTCGGACGCGCTCTGAGGCCGGGGCGCCCGGCCCCGGCGGCGCGCGAAACGGGGAAAGGCGCCTCAGTGCAGGGTCGGCAGGGCCGAGGTGAACGGGATGCGCAGCAGCTCCTCGTCCTCCTCGTCGCCGACGCAGACGAACCAATCCGAGAAATCCTCGTGCCCGTAGGCCGTCTCCATCATCGAGCGGGCGACCGCCAGGGCACGGTCACGGGCTTCGCTCAGGTCGCTCACGTCAGCCCCGCGGTAGTCGAGGAGCAGCTCGCCGGCGCGACCACAGTGAAAATACAGGTGGGTCATGACTCGATCCGCTTTCGAACGTGGCGCCAGCATCCGGCAAACCGACCCCTCGTTCTGTGAGGATCGTCACATGATGATGGATCAAGTCTGAACGATGGCTGTCCGCGGCGGCGCTCCGCAACTTGGGGCGGGTGCGTGGCGCAAGCGTCACGCTCTCCGGTTGGGGAAACCTCGGCGCCACGCCCGCTCGATCCAGCGGGCCGCGCGCTCCAGCGGCGCCTTCATGACCGGCAGGTCCTCGCTCAGCAGGGCGAGGCCGAGGGGCAGCATCCACAGGCCGAGCACCGGCAGGATCGAGAGCAGCCCGCCCAGCATCAGGAGCAGGGCCGCCGGGATGCGGATCCAGCGCCGGGCCGGGGCCCTGAGCCACGTGATCGTCCGCCGCGCGCGGGCGGGCAGCCGCTCCGTCGCGCGGTCGATGCGGGCATCCCAGGCTTCGGCCATCGGGTTCACGGTGAGGCACCTCCGGTTCGCCGGGAGGGAACGCGCGGGCGGCGCGGCGGCTCCGCGGCGTCGCGGCGCCTTGCCCAGCTCGGCCGCCGGCTCTAGGTCCGGGGCGATGGAGAGCGGCGGCGAAGCAGAATGCGGCCCGGCCTCGCCGGACGCCCTCACGGTGCGCGTCGTGCCACGGATCGCCGAGATCCCGGCGGCCGAGTGGGACCGCTGCGCCCTCTCGACGGAATCCCTCGCGGGGACCGGCGAGACCCACAATCCCTTCGTCACCCACGCCTTCCTGTCGGCCCTGGAAGAGGCAGGCTGCGTCTCGGGGCGCAGCGGCTGGCTGCCGCTGCACGTGACGGTTGAGCGCGCCGGACGGCTCGTCGGCGTCGCGCCGTGCTACCTCAAATCCCACTCGCAGGGCGAGTACGTCTTCGATCACGGCTGGGCCGATGCCTACGCGCGGGCCGGCGGCGCGTACTACCCGAAGCTCCAGGTCAGCGTGCCCTTCACGCCGGTGACCGGGCCGCGCCTGCTCGTGGCGCCCGGCGAGCCGCCCGAGGAGGCCGCCTCCGCCCTGATCGCGGGGTTGCGGGCCCTGCGCCAGGAGACCAAGGCCTCCTCGATCCACCTGACCTTCATGCCCGAGGCGCAGTGGCGCCGCGCCGGGGAGCTCGGCCTGCTGCAGCGCATCGACCAGCAGTTTCATTGGGAGAACCAGGGCTATGCCGGCTTCGAGGACTTTCTCGGGGCGCTGGCCTCCCGCAAGCGCAAGGTGCTGCGGCGGGAGCGGCGGGACGCCCTCGCCGGCGGTCTCACGGTCGAGTGGGTGACCGGATCGGACCTGACCGAGGCCCATTGGGACGCGTTCTACCGGTTCTACATGGATACGGGCTCGCGCAAGTGGGGCCGGCCCTACCTGAACCGCCGCTTCTTCTCGCTCCTGGGCGAGCGCATGCCCGAGCGCGTGCTCCTGGTGATGGCGCGGCGGGAGGGCCGCTACGTGGCGGGCGCCATCAACCTGATCGGCGACGCGGCGCTCTACGGCCGGAACTGGGGCTGCATCGAGGACCACCCGTTCCTGCATTTCGAGGTCTGCTACTATCAGGCGATCGAGTTCGCGATCGCGCGCGGCCTGCGCCGCGTCGAGGCCGGCGCGCAGGGCGAGCACAAGCTGGCCCGGGGCTACCGGCCGGTCGTGATGCACTCGGCCCACGACATCGCCGATCCGGGCCTGCGCCGCGCGATCGCGGATTACCTGCGCCGGGAGGCCGGCTACGTCGGGCAGGCGCTTCGCGACTACGAGACCTGCACCCCCTATCGCCGCGACGACGGGTGATCCGGGATCGGCTTGATCGAAGCGGATCCCGGATCAGGAGCCTGCGCCGCGCCTGAGCGCGGCGCCTGAGCGACGCCGGCATCCGCATGGCCGAAATCGGAGATGGCGAAGCCATCAACCGGATGGCGGATGACGCGCCGCGGGCGGGACTCCTGTCCGCAGGGCAAGTCTCTGGAGAAAAAGCGGTTCATTCGCCCGCCCGGGCCGTGGAGGCGCGGCCCGCCGCCGTGGTAAGGGCTCCACGGCGCGTGGGAGACGGGATGGACGAGGTGGTGCGGGTCGTGCGGGATCCCGAGGCGGCGGCCCTCACGGTCGGGCTCGCCGCCGTGATCCTGGCGGCGAGCCGGGAGGAGCCGCGGGTCCTCACCGTGCCGGTCGCCGGCCAGCCGCCGGGCCGCGGCGAGGGCCTGCCCTCCGGCCCCCTGGAGCCGGCCCACCCGACGCTGGAGCGGGGTCTGCGCGCTTGGGTTGAGCGCAAGACCGGACAGACGCTCGGCTACGTTGAGCAGCTCTACACGTTCGGCGACCGCGACCGCCGGCCCGGCGGGGGCGGCCCGCACGCCCTCTCGGTCGCCTACCTGGCCCTGGTGCGCGAGGCCAAGCCGGCGGCCGATTCCGCGTGGCAGAGCTGGTACCGGTACTTCCCCTACGAGGATTGGCGCGGCGGCCGGCCCGCCCTGCTCGACGCGCTGGGCGCCCGCCTCGCCGCCTGGGCCGAGGCCGCCCCGGAGGCGGGCGCCCGCACCCGCCGCCACGACCGGATCGGTCTCGCCTTCGGCAGCGCCGAGGCCGGCTGGAACGAGGAGCGGGTGCTGGAACGCTACGAATTGCTGTTCGAGGCCGGCCTCGTCCCGGAGGCGGGGGCCGCGGAGACCCTGGCCGGGCAGCCCATGGCCCTGGATCACCGGCGCATGCTGGCCACCGCCCTCGGGCGCCTGCGCGGCAAGATCAAGTACCGGCCGGTCGTGTTCGAACTCATGCCCCCGACCTTCACCCTCGGCCAGCTGCAGCGCGCGGTCGAGGCGCTCGCCGGGGTGCGGCTGCACAAGCAGAATTTCCGCCGCCTGGTGGCCCAGCAGGGGCTCGTCGAGGAGACCGACGCGATCAGCGGCGAGACCGGCGGCCGCCCGGCGCGGCTGATGCGCTTCCGCCGCGAGGTGCTGCTGGAGCGCCCGGCCCCCGGCCTGCGCCTGCCCCCCGGCCGGCGCGGCTGATCCGAGGCGGGGCGCGCCCGCGCCCTTATGCTCATTCGAAGCATATCTGGACAGGCGCCAAAACCGGGTCTAGGCTCGCGGAATAAATGCTCATCTTGAGCAAAACCCGGAGGGAGCCATGGTGGCGACGGTGCGTGCATCAGGGGCGACGCTGCCCCTGCCCGACCTCTACGCGCGGGTGAGCGGCCACGTGCCGGCGATGGAGTGGCCGGCGCTGGCGGAGGAGGTGGCGGCGATCCAGGCGCTCAAGCGCGCCCGCAACGCGGTGGTGCTCGCCCACAATTATCAGGCGCCCGAGATCTTCCACACCGTGGCGGACATCGTCGGCGACAGCCTCGCCCTCGCCCGCGAGGCCGCCCGTACCGACGCGCAGGTGATCGTCCTGGCGGGGGTCCACTTCATGGCCGAGACCGCCAAGCTCCTGAACCCTGACAGGACCGTCCTGATCCCGGACGCGGCCGCGGGCTGCTCGCTCGCGGACTCGATCACGCCCGCGGACGTGCGGGCCCTGCGCCGGCGCTACCCGGGCGTGCCGATCGTGACCTACGTGAACACCTCCGCTTCCGTGAAGGCGGAATCGGACCTCTGCTGCACCTCGGGCAATGCGAGGGCGGTGGTGGAGTCCCTCGGCGCGAGCCGGGTGCTGCTGATCCCGGACGAGTACCTCGCCCGCAACGTGCAGGCCGAGCTGCCCGGCATCGAGATCCTGTCCTGGGCCGGCCATTGCGAGGTGCACGAGCGCTTCGGCCCCGCCGAGATCCGCGAGCTGCGCGAGGCCTATCCGGGCGTGACGGTGCTGGCCCACCCGGAATGCCCGCCCGCGGTGGTGGCGGAGGCGGATTTCGCCGGCTCGACCGCGGCCATGCAGGATTACGTCGAGCAGCGCCGGCCCGCCTCCGTGGCGATGATCACCGAGTGCTCCATGGCCGACAACCTCGCGGTCCGGAACCCGGACATCCGGTTCGTCAAGCCGTGCAACCTCTGCCCGCACATGAAGCGGATCACCCTGCGCAAGATCCGGCGGGCCCTGGAGACCCTGACGCATGAGGTCACGGTGCCGGCGGACCTGATCGCCCCCGCCCGCCGGGCCGTCGAGCGCATGCTGGCGGTGCGGCCGTGAGCCGGGACCGCGTCGCGGTGGTGGGGGCCGGCATCGCCGGCCTCGCCACGGCCCTGCGGCTGGCGCCGCTGCCGGTGACGCTGATCACCGCCGCGCCGCTGGGCGAGGGCACGGCGACCGCCTGGGCGCAGGGCGGCATCGCGGCCGCGCTCGGTGCGGACGACGCGCCCGCGCTCCACGCCGCCGATACGCTGGCGGCCGGGGCGGGCCTGAGCGAGGAGGAGGTGGCGCAGCGCGTCGCCGCGGCGGGGCCGGCCCTGGTCGGCTGGCTCGCCACGCTGGGCGTCGGCTTCGACCGCGGCCGGGGCGGCGCGCTCGCGCTCGGCCTCGAAGCCGCGCACGGGCGGCGGATCGTCAAGGCGGGCGGGGACGCGACCGGGCTCGCCGTGCTGCGCGCCCTGCAGCGGGCGGTCGCGGCCTCCCCGGCGATCGACGTCGTGGTCGCGAGCGCGGCCGCGTTGCGCCGCGACGCAGGGGGCCGCGTGGCGGGCCTGCGCGCGGTCCGGGACGGGCGGGCCGTCGACCTCGGGGCCCGCGCCGTCGTGCTCGCCACCGGCGGGATCGGGGCGCTCTACCGGGACACCACCAACCCGCAAGGGGCTTTCGGCGAGGGGCTCGCCCTCGCGGCGCGGGCCGGCGCGATCCTGCGCGACGTGGAATTCGTGCAGTTCCACCCGACGGCGATCGCGGTGTCGGGCGGGGGCCCGCTGCCGCTCGCCACCGAGGCCCTGCGCGGCGAGGGGGCGGTGCTGGTCGACGGGGCGGGCGCGCGGGTCATGGCGGGGATCGCGGGCGGGGACCTCGCGCCCCGCGACGTCGTCGCCCGGGCGATCTTCGCCCGCACTTCGCGGGGAGAGCGCGTCTTCCTGGACGCGCGCGGCACCGAGGTCGCCCGCCGCTTCCCGACCGTGGCGGCGCTCTGCCGCGCCGCCGGGATCGACCTGGCCTCGACGCCGATCCCGGTCCGCCCGGCGGCCCACTACCACATGGGCGGGATCCGGGTGGACGCGCGCGGGCGCGCCTCGCTGCCCGGCCTGTGGGCCTGCGGCGAGGTTGCCTGCACGGGCCTGCACGGGGCGAACCGCCTCGCCAGCAACTCGCTGCTCGAAGCGCTCGCCTTCGCGGATTGGATCGCGGCGGATCTCCGCGGGAGCGAGGCGGCCGGGCGCACCGCGCTTGAGCCCGTTGCGGGAGCGGCGCCCGGCCGGGGGACCTGCGCCGAGATCCGCGACCTGATGGCCGGGGCGGTCGGGGTGGTGCGCGACGCTCCGGGCCTCGGCCGGGCGCTGGCGCGGCTGGCCGCCCTCGACGCCGCCGGGGCGCCCGGGGCGAGCGTGGCGCTCCTCGTCGCCGCGGCCGCCCTGCGGCGGCGCGAGAGCCGCGGCGCCCACTGGCGGGCGGACCACCCGGCGCAGGAGGCACCGCGCCACGCCGACATCACCCTGGGCGAGGCGCGCCGCCTCGCCGAAACCCTCGCCGTCGAGGAGGTCCGATGACCGACGCCCTTTCGCTCCCGCCCCTGCCGCGCCTCCTGGTCGAGCCCGTCGTCCGGGCCGCGCTCTTGGAGGATCTCGGCCGCGCGGGCGACCTCACCACCGACAGCATCGTGCCCGCCCAGGCCCGCTTCTCGGGGGTGATCGCGGCCCGCCAGGCGGGCGTGATCGCCGGGACCGACGCGGCGGCGCTCGCCTTCGCGCTCCTCGATCCCGAGGTGGCCGTGTCGATCGCGCGGCCGGACAGCAGCCAGGTCGCGCCGGGGGAGACGGTGATGCACCTCTCCGGCCCGGCCCGGGCGATCCTGTCGGCGGAGCGGGTGGCGCTCAACCTGCTCTGCCGGCTGTCGGGGGTCGCCACCGCCACGGCCTCGCTGGTCGAGGCAGCCCGGGCGCACGGCCCCGCCCGCATCGTCTGCACCCGCAAGACGACGCCGGGCCTGCGGGCCCTGGAGAAGCGCGCGGTGCGGGCGGGCGGCGGGTCGAACCACCGTTTCGGCCTCGACGACGCGGTGCTGATCAAGGACAACCACGTGGCGGTGGCGGGCGGCGTCGGGCCGGCGATCCGCCGCGCCCGGGCCGGCACCGGTCACCTCGTCAAGATCGAGGTGGAGGTGGACACCCTGGCCCAGCTCGAGGAGGCGCTGGCGGAGGGGGCCGACGCGGTGCTCCTCGACAACATGGCGCCGGACGCGCTGCGCCGCGCCGTCGCGATGATCGACGGCCGCGCGATCAGCGAGGCCTCCGGGCGGATCACCCGCGAGACGGCGGGCGCGGTGGCGGCCTCGGGCGTCGACCTGATCTCCGCCGGCTGGATCACCCACAGCGCGGCGATCATCGATCTCGGCCTCGACGTGGCGTGACCAGGGACGGATCGCTCCATCGCCGCGGCGTGCAGAAAAAAGCCCTCCCCCGCGGCGCGGGGAAGGGCCATGCCGACCGTGACGCGGGACGGGATCAGGCCGGAATGACGTCGACGATCTCGTAGGTGTCCGGATCGATGATCACGATCTCGTCGTTGACCAGCACGTAGCGGAAGCCCCGATAGGCCGGCACCAGCGAGATGATGGCCGGCGGCAGCGCGTGCAGGGTGACCGAGCGCGGCACCGCCGTGCCCACCGACAGCGAGAAGTGGACATCCCGCAGCGGCCGCACGCCGGAATTCACGATGGTCTGGCGGAACTCGGTGCGCTGATGGGTGTCGAGCCGGGACGCCGCCCCGCGCGCCTCGCCGATGGCCCCGGTGCGCTCGCCGCGCCCCGCACCGTGCTCGGTGCCGCGCTCGCCGCGCTCCGCCGCGCGCTCACCCTTCTCGCCCCGCTCACCCTTGTCGCCGCCGCGCTCGGCCCCGCGGGTCGTGTCGCGCTCGCCGCGCTCGCCGGCCCGCTCGCCGGCGCGCTGCGTGCCCGCCTCCCCGGCGCCGCCGGTTCGGCCCGATCCCTCCGCCGCGCGGCCGCCCGGCTGACCCGCCGTGCCGCGCTCGCCGCCGGCCGTGGCACCGCCGCGCTCGCCGCCGGCCCCCTGGGCCGCGGCACCGCCGCCGGCTCCGCCGGGTCCCCCGGCCGCACCGCGCGCGCCGCCCGCACCGGCCCCGCCGCCCGGGCCGCCTGCCCCGCCGACACCGCCGCCCGCGCCTCCGCCGCTCGCACCGCCGCCCGCCCCGACGCCGGCCCCGCCACCCGCGCCGCCGGCCCCGCCTCCGCCGCCAGCGCCGCCCTGCGCGTAGGCGGTTGCGGCACCGAGGACCAGGATGCTGGCGGTCAGCGTTCCACGAACGAGCTTGTTCATCGCGTGTCCTCCTGTGCGGGGCCCTGCCCGGGGGCGGGCCGCTCGCAAGTCAGCCCGCAACCGCAGGAGGATCGAAAAGGTTCCCGGCCGCGCGGTCGCCGCCGCGGCGCGCGGGCCGCGGAAGCCCGACAGGGTGGCGCCGGCCGAGCCCGGGACATCTCGAACGTGCGATACACGCCAACGACGTCACGAAGGTTCGGGAACCGAACCAGCTGTCATGGGAGATGGCCGCCGGGATCAGCGGCCACCCGGCTCGTCGAGGCGCCACGCGGTGACCTCCGCCATCGCCGTGCCGAAGGTCGTGCCCACCGCGATGCGCACGGGGGCGAGGACGCGGCTGGACCCGACCGGGGCGAGCCAGACGCGCAGGTCGCGATTCTCCTGCATGGCGCGCACGACCCAGCGCTTCGGCCGATGGCCCGAGAGCGGCACGTAGCGGGCCCGGCAGAGCACGGCAGGGCCCGCGTAGCCGGGGCCGTCGAAGGTCATCGCCTGCCCCTCGCCGAGGGGCACGTCGAAGCGCGCCGTGCCGTCATGGACCGGCAATGTCCGGTCGCAATCGCGCGCGGTCGGGGCGCCGGGCGGGCTCAGCTGCGGACCGATCAGGGCCGAGAGCGGGTCGACGACGTCGCGGTCGTCGCCGGGCCGCGCCGGCACACGGTCGGGTTTCGCCCGCGCATCCGGCGTCATGTGCACGGCGACGAGCCGGCCGGCATCCAGACTCATGCGCTCGCTGATCGGCGTGCCGCCGTAATCGGCATCGAGCGCGAAGGATTGGGGCCGCACCGCCGCCTCGGCGAGGCCGCCCTGGGCGGTGGCGGTGCCCTTGCCGCCCCAGAGCACGCTGGCGAGGCCGCTCAGGGTCGCGTCGAGGCGCAGGGCGTAGCGCCGCCGGGCCCCGATCTCGGTGCGCAGGGTCGCCGTCCCGACCGGCAGGCCCGCCAGCGTCACCCGGTAGGTGGCTTCCAGGGTCGCGGCGCGCGGGGCGCCGGGGAGCGCCGGGGCGGCCAGGACGACGAGGCCGGCGAGGACGACGAGGCCGGCGAGGACGACGGGGCGGGCGGGACGCAGCGGTCGCATCACGGGCGGGCACTCCTCGCCGCGGGCTGGCCGGACCGGCCGCGCCGGTCCCCCGCGGCGCTGGTTAGCGCGGCCGCGCTGGACGCCCGATGAACGACGGCACCGGCAAGCCGGCGCCTACGCGGCGGGGCCTGGCCTGCCAGGCCGCAACCGGCGGGGACTCGGCAGGCGCCACGCGGCGTCGCGCAGCTGCAGGAAGGGCCGCTCGACGAGCCGATGCGAGAGGGCGCCGAGCGCGAGGCTCAACCCCAGGGCGGTCGCGACCGTGAGCCCGGCGGGAACCCGCCCGCCCAGCTGCGCCTCGTGCACGCCCAGCGCGTAGATGACGACGAGATGGTACAGGTAAGTGCCGTAGGAGATCCGGCCGAGGGAGCGCAGCGGCGCCGCGGCGAGCAGGCCGGACAGCCAGGAGGCCGGGCGGCCGACCGCGAGGTGCGCGACGATCCCGTAGCTGAGCAGCGCGCAGCCGACCAGGGTCGGGCACCAGTACCAGCCGCCGGCCGGGACGTAGCCGAGCCTGCGCCCGAGGAGGCCGAGCCCCATCGTGGCGATCCCGGCCGCGACCGTCGCGAGGCAGGACAGGCCCGAGGCGGATCGTCCCTCCGCCTCCCGGAACGCGATCCAGGCGCCGAGGGACAGCGAGAGCATCCGCGTCGGCAGCGACTTGTAGATGAGTTCCGCCGAGAGCTCGGCGGGCAGGCTCTCGGCCAGCGCGACCGCGGCCAGCACCGCGATCCCCGGGAGGACGGCCCGCGTCAGCCAGCGGACCCAGGCGAGCGGCACCAGGGCGAGGAGGAGCGGCCAGACCAGGTAGAATTGCTCCTCGACCGCCAGGGACCACGCGTGCTCCATCGTGAACGACGCGGGATGCAGGGGTTGATAATAGTTCAGCGTGTAGGTCAGCGCGCTCACCGTGTAGGGCGAGACGTGCCGGACGAGGAGCGTCGCGACGAGCAGGCAGACGTAGTAGGCCGGGACGATGCGCAGCGCCCGGTTGAGGTAGAACCGGCCGAGATCGACCCGTCCGGTGAGCAGGATCTGGCGGAGCAGGATGCGCGTGATGAGGAAGCCGCTCAGCACGAAGAAGACGTCGACCGCGACGGTGCCGACCCAGGCCTCGTTGGCGAGGTGCCAGGGCACGGCCAGGGCCGGCGGGACGTCCGGGCAAGGCAGGTGCGAGGCCAGGACCGCCGCCATCGCCAGGGCGCGCAGGCCGTCGATCGGGGCCAGGTAGGGGAGCGGCCCGGCAGGGGTCGACGGCACGGGCGCCTCCATTCCGCGTCCATTCGCGGCCGAACGTGTACCGGGTTGCGGCCGGCGCGCGCCTTCCGAAGAATACGCAGGAGCCGATCCGTCGAGGGGTTGCCCGCGCCGCGGCCGCGCCTTCCGGGCGCCGTCGCGCCCACCGCGATCGGGGCGGCGGGCGCGGGGCATGCCGCGGCGATCTCCGGTGAACGGCGGGCGGCGGGCGCTTGCCAGGGGCGCGCGGAACCGGGACCATTCTGGCGCCGCGCTGCGCCGCCCGTCCCGGGGCGGAGTTCGGCGGCGACGCCCCGTTCGGCCCAGGGAGTTTCGCGGTGACCCGGCTCCTCCTCGCCCTCCTCGGCGCGCTGACGCTCGGCGCGAGCGCCGCGGCGCAGCCCGAGCAGGTGACCTTCCCGTCGGCCGACGGCCAGCCGATCCAGGCCCTGCTCTTCCGCCCTGCGGCGGCGGGGCGCCACCCGGCCGTGGTCGCCCTGCACGGCTGCGGCGGGCTCTTCGACCGGGACGGGCGGCTGAACGCCCGCCACGCGGATTGGGGCGAGCGCCTCGCCGCCGCGGGGTTCCTGGTCCTGATGCCGGACAGTTTCGGGTCCCGAGGCGTGGGCTCGCAATGCGGCATGACCGGCCGGGTCGTGCGGCCCGGCCGCGAGCGCCTGGGCGACGCCTTCGCGGCCAAGGCCTACCTGCAGGGGCGTCCCGACGTGGAGTCCCGCGCCGTCAGCCTGCTCGGCTGGTCGAACGGCGGCACGACCCTGCTCCACGTCACCCGCGCGGGCGCGCGACCCCTTCGAGGGTCCCGGCTTCGCGAAGGCGGTCGCCTTCTATCCGGGCTGCCGCATCCCGGCCGAGCGGGGCTGGCACGCGGCGATCCCGGTCCTGATCCTGGTCGGCGGGGCCGACGACTGGACCGGGGCCGAGCCCTGCCGCGGCCTCGCCGAGGCCGCCCGGGCGGAGGGATCCCCGGTCGAGCTCGTCGTCTATCCGGGCGCCTACCACGACTTCGACGCCCCGAACCTGCCCGTCCGGGAGCGGCGGGGCCTCGCCTACACGGTGAACCAGGACGGCGTCGCGCATGTGGGCACCGACCCCGCCGCCCGGGAGGACGCCCTGCGGCGGGTGCCCGCTTTCCTCGGCCGCTGAGGGCTCGGGCGGCGAGCGGCGCCTCTTCCAGCGCGTCGGCCGGGCCGACGAACGCGACGCGGATCCGCTCCTCGGGCACGCCGCGGCGCGACAAGCCGTTCACCAGCGCGGCCGGGAAGGGCCTGGGGCCGCACAGGCAGTCGGTGGCGCGGTCCGAGGGCGTCCGGGCGGCGAGCCATTCGGCGGTGATCAGGCCCGCCCCGTCGAATCCTCTCCGGCCCGGTCCTGGGCGTCCGGCGCCTCGTGGACGGTGTGCAGGCGGACATTGTCCCGCCCCGCCGCGAGGCTGCGGACATGATCCCGCATGGCGTGGACGCGGCCGTTCCGGGCGCCGTTCACGGACAGGTCGGGCGGCTCGGGCTAGGTCCACACGCTGCGGGGCCGCGGCGGCATCCGCAGTGCTTCGCCGGCGGCGCCTGCGCGGTCACGCCCTCCTGCCGCCTGAAGCGCGCGCTCGGGGAGGCGCTCGCCGCCTTCCTGGCGGTGCTCGACGGCGCCACCCTGGCGGACCTGCTCGGCGGGGAGGCCGGGCCCGACCTGGCGCGGCTGCTCGGCATTCCCGGCACCGAGGCGACCGACGCCCGGGCGGAGGTAGGGGGCTGATCGCCCGGGCTTCCCGGCGCGCCGGCCGAATCAGTCCAGAGCCGCCCGCACCGCCTCCGGCAGGGCGTAGGATTCCTCCGGCCCAGGGAAGCGGCCGGCGCGCACGTCCTCCGCGTAGGCCGCCAGACCGGCCTGGAGCAGGCCGTAGCCGTCGACGTAGGTGCGCACGAACTTCGCCTTGCGGCCGGGCAGCAGCCCGAGGAGATCGTGCAGGACGAGGACCTGCCCGGCGCAGTGCGGCCCCGCGCCGATGCCGATGGTCGGGATCGCCAGCGCCTCGGTGATCCGCGCCGCCAGTTCCGCCGGGATCCCCTCCAGCACGAGCGAGAAGCAGCCCGCATCCTCGAGGCGCTTGGCGTCCTCGACGATGCGGCGCGCCTGCGCGACCGCGCGCCCCTGCACCTTGAAGCCGCCCATGGCGTTCACGCTCTGGGGCGTGAGCCCGAGATGCCCCATCACGGGGATCTCGCAGGCCACGAGCGCCTCCACCACCGGCACCCGCGCGGCGCCGCCCTCGAGCTTCACCGCCGCCGCCCCGCGCTGCAGGAAGCCGCCGGCGTTGCGGATCGTGTCGGGGAGGTCGAGGTGGAAGGTCAGGAACGGCATGTCGGCCACGAGGAGCGCGCGCGGCCGGGCACGGGCCACCGCCTCGACGTGGTGGTTCATCATCGCGAGGCTGACCGGCAGCGTGTTGTCGAAGCCGAGGCAGACGTTACCGACGCTGTCCCCGACCAGGATCACGTCCACCACCGGGTCGACGAGCCGGGCCATCGCGGCGTCGTAGGCCGTCACCATCACGATCCGGCGCCCCTCGGCGCGCCAAGCCTGCAGCATCGGGATCGTCACCGGCGGGGATGCGGGCGGGGTCGCGGGCGGATCGGGATGATGGCTCACGGTGTCACCTCCTCGGGCGGCCGCGCCGGGCCGGTCAGGCCGAGCCCGATCGCGGCGACGACGGTCTCGATCTGGCGGCGCAGGACCGGCTCGCTCAGCGTCATCAACTTCTCATCGAGGCCGAGGCTTACCATGCCGTGCGTGGCGGAGAAGAGCGTGCGGGCCAGAAGGGCCCGGGCAGCCTCGTCGAGGTCGGGCCGCAGCACCGCCAGCGGCGCCTCGATGTGCTGGAACAGGCGCACCTGCTCGCGCAGGAACCATGCCGGCGGCGCCACCGCCATCCGGTGCTGGAACAGGGCGCGCCAGCGGGCCGGGTGCTGGATGGCGAAGCGCAGGTAGCTCACCGCCAGCCGCACCAGGTCCTCGGTCGCCGCCCCTCGGTCCGCGTGCGCCGCGCCGCCCTCCCCGGTCGCGGTCCGCACCGCCGTGATCGTGCTCTCGAAGAGCTGCAGCGTGCGCAGGTTCACGCTGAGGATCAGCGCGTCGAGGTCGGGAAAGACCGTGTAGATCGCACCCACCGCGCAGCCCACCGCCTTGGCGAGGTCGCGCGCCTTGAGGGCGCCGAGCCCCCCCTCGACGATGGCCGCCTCCGCCGCATCGACCAGCGCCCGGCGCAGCTGCTCGCGGCGCTCCTCCGTCGTCATCCCACCTCGCTCCCTCCGCAGCGCGTGAACGTCGTTCAAAATTCTGCTTGAACCATGTTCAGGGACGTGTATCGTGGCCTCGTGAACAACGTTCATGAGGTCCTTCATGCTCCGGATCTTCGCCACCCTCGCCCGCGGGGCCGCCGCCCGCGCCTGCGAGGACGTCCTGGACCAGCACGCGCTTCCCCTCCTCGAGCAGCAGATCCGGGAGGCCGCGGCCGCCCTCGACGGCAGCCGCCGGGCCCTGGCGCAGGCGATGGCTCAGCAGGGCGCCGACGCCAAGCGCGAGGCCGGCCTGCGGGACCGGCTCGCCGACCTGGAGACCCGCGCGGTCGCGGCGCTGGCGGGCGGGCGGGAGGACCTCGCCGGCGAGGCTGCCGAGGCGATCGCGGCGCTGGAGGCCGACCTCGCGTCGTTGGCCGAGGCGCGTGCCGCCTTCGACAGGGAGGTCGAGGCCCTGCGCCGCACCGTCCAGGAGGGCGGGCGCCAACTCGCCGAGTTGGAGCGCGGCCGGCGGCTCGCCGAGGCCGGCGAGGCGGTGCGCCGCCTGCGCGTCCGCCGCGGCGAGGGCGCGCCCGGCGCGGGCCCGGCGCTGGCGGAGGCGCAGGCCACGCTGCGCCGGCTGCGCGAGAAGCAGGCGCAGGAGGCCGCCGTGGCGGAAGCGATGACCATCCTCGACGCCGCGCAGCCCGCGTGCATCGCCGAGCGGCTGGAGGAGGCGGGCTTCGGTCCCCGCACCCGTCCCAATGCCGCGAGCGTCATGGAGCGCCTGCGGGCCAAAGCGGCCGGTGCTCCGGCCGCGTCCTGACCCGGCAAAGCGGCCGGCGCTCCGGCCGCGTCCTGACGCAGCAAAGCGGCCGGTGCTCCGGCCGCGTCCTGACTGAGCAAGCCGGCCGGTGCTCCGGCCGCACCCTCCGGTCACTTTTGGTCTCGCCACATCATTGCCCACAGAAGGACGTCTCATCCCATGACCACGCAACCCGCCACCCAGCACACCTCGGCCTGGGTCGCCTTCACGTACGCCTCCTTCCTCGGGGCCGCCACCATGGTCGGGGGCGGCATCCTGTTCCTGCCCCTCGATCTCTGGATCAAGGGCTATCTCGCCATGGGGGTCGTCATGCTGGTGCAATCCTGCGTGACCCTCGTGAAAACGGTCCGCGACGTCCACGAGAGCAAGCGCATGGTCAACCGGATCGAGGACGCCCGGGCCGAGCGCCTGCTGATGGAGATCGGCAAGGAGTAACCTGATAGAATGCGGGCCGCCCCCTGGCGCCGTTCCTTCGGCAGACCCCCCATCGACCAAGGTTCAACCATGTCCGGATCGCTGATGACGACGCGGCGCTTCGCGCCGCTGTTCTGGTGCCAGTTCTTCTCGGCCTTCAACGACAATTTCCTCAAGAACGCGCTGGTGTTCCTGATCCTGTTCGGGGTCGGCGGCGAGGGCGGCGGGGCGGATGGGGGCTCGGCCGCGCTGGTGACGCTCGCGGGCGCGGCGTTCATCGCGCCCTTCTTCTTCCTGTCGGGGCTCGGGGGCGAGCTCGCCGACCGGCACGACAAGGCGTGGCTGACGCGCCGGCTCAAGGCGGCCGAGATCGGCGCCGCCGCGGTGGCAGTGCTCGGCTTCGTCCTCGCCTCGGTCCCGGTCCTGTTCGTGGCCCTGGTGATGTTCGGCGCCATCGCGGCGCTGTTCGGGCCGATCAAGTACGGCATCCTGCCCGATCACCTGCTGCGGGCCGAGCTGCCGGCCGGCAACGCGCTGATCGAGGCGGCGACCTTCCTGGCCATCCTGACCGGCACGATCGCGGGCGGCCTGGCGGTCACGCATGGCGGGCCCTCGGTCTTCGGCGGGCTGGTGATGGGCTTCGCGGTCCTGTGCTGGGCGGCGAGCCTGCTGATCCCGCCGACCGGCGAGGCCGCGCCCGGTCTCGTCATCGACCGCAACGTGCTGCGCTCGACGGTCGGCCTGGTGCGCGACCTCTACGCGGACACCCGGCTGTGGCGCACCGGGCTGATCACCAGCTGGTTCTGGCTCGTCGGCGCCGTGGTCCTGGCCCTGCTGCCAGCCGTGGTGAAGGGCAGCTTCGGGGGGGACGAATCGGTCGTCACCGCCATGCTGGCCCTGTTCTCGATCGGCGTGGCGGCGGGATCGGGCCTCGCCTCGTGGCTCTGCGCCGGGCGGATCGTCGTGCTGCCGACCCCGATCGCGGCCCTGATCATGGGCTTCGTCTCCCTCGACCTCGCCTATCTGGCGGGCCACGCCTCCGTCCCGGCAGCGCCGCTCGGGGCCGTCGCCTTCCTGTCCCGCTTCGAGGGCGTGCGGGTCGCGGTGGATTTCGCGCTGCTCGCGGCGGCCGCCGGCCTGTTCATCGTGCCTTCCTTCGCGGCGCTCCAGGCCTGGACGCCCAAGGAGGTGCGCGCCCGGGTCATCGCCGCCTCGAACGTGCTCTCGGCGGCGCTGATCGTGCTCGGCGCGGCCGGCATCGCGGCGCTGCAGAAGGTGGGCGTCTCGGGCGCCGGGCTGTTCGTCATCGTCGCGCTGGCCAACCTCGCGGCCGGGATCGCCATCCTGGCGGTGCTGCCGACGAGCGCCTTCCGGGACTTCCTGTCGATCCTGTTCCGCGCCTTCTACCGGATGGAGGTGCGGGGCCTGGAGAACCTGGACACGGCCGGGCCGAACCCGATCATCGCCCTCAACCACGTGAGCTTCCTCGACGGGGGCCTCGCGCTGACGCTCACCGAGCGCGAGCCGACCTTCGCCATCGACCACGGCATCGCGCAGCGCTGGTGGGTAAAGCCCTTCCTGTGGCTGACCCGGGCGATCCCGCTCGACCCGACCAAGCCGATGGCGACGCGCCACCTCATCAACACGGTCAGGGGCGGCGAGACGCTGATCATCTTCCCCGAGGGGCGCCTCACCGTCACCGGCTGCCTGATGAAGGTCTATGACGGGGCCGGCATGATCGCCGACAAGGCGGGGGCCGTGGTCGTGCCCGTCAGGATCGAGGGGCCGGAGCGCACGCTGTTCTCGCGCCTGTCGCGGGCCCAGGTGCGCCGGACATGGTGGCCGAAGATCACCGTGACGGTGCTGGAGCCGGTGCGGCTCTCGGTCGATCCCGCCCTGAAGGGCAAGCAGCGCCGCCAGGCGGCGGGCGCCGCCCTCTACGGGGTGATGTCGGACCTGATCTTCCGCACCGCTCCGATCGACCGCACGGTGTTCGGTGCCGTGGTCGAGGCGGCCCGGCGCGAGGGCCCGCGGCGCGTCGCCGCGGAGGATCCGGTCTCGGGCCCCCTCTCCTACCGTCGGCTCCTCGTCGGGGCGCGCGTGCTCGGCCGCGCCCTCGCTCCCCTCGCGCCGGAGGGCCGCGCCCTCGGCGTGATGCTGCCCAACGCCAACGGCGCCGCCGTGACGGTGCTCGGCGTGATGTCGGCGGGCCGGGTCCCGGCGATGATCAACTTCACGGCGGGCACCGCCAACATCCTCAGCGCCTGCCGGGCCGCCGAGGTCGACACGATCGTCACCTCGCGGGCCTTCGTGGAGAAGGGCCGGCTCGACGCCGTGGTGGCCGGGCTCGGCCAGAGCCTGCGCGTCGTCTACCTGGAGGATGTCCGGGCGCGGCTCGGCCTGCTCGCCAAGCTCGACGGGCTCCTGCACTGGCGCCGGGCGATCGCCCAGCGCCGCCCCGAGGATCCGGCCGCGATCCTGTTCACCTCGGGCAGCGAGGGCCTGCCCAAGGGCGTGGTCCTGTCCCACCGCAACATGCTGGCCAATGCCGCCCAGGCCCAGGCCCGCATCGATTTCGGCCGCACCGACAAGGTCTTCAACGTCCTGCCGGTGTTCCACTCCTTCGGCCTGACGGTGGGCCTCGTCCTGCCCCTGGTCTCCGGGGTGCCGGTCTTCCTGTATCCGTCGCCGCTGCACTACCGGATCGTGCCGGAACTGGTCTACGGCTCGAACGCCACGATCCTGTTCGGCACGGACACGTTCCTGGCCGGCTACGCCCGGGCGGCGCATCCCTACGATTTCCGCTCGCTGCGCTACATTCTGGCGGGCGCCGAGCCCGTGAAGGCGCAGACCCGCGGGACCTACGCGGAGAAGTTCGGGCTGCGCATCCTGGAGGGCTACGGCGTCACCGAGACGGCGCCGGTGCTCGCCCTCAACACCCCGATGTTCAACCGCTTCGGCACGGTCGGGCGGATCATGCCCGGCATGGAGGCCCGGCTCGAGCCGCTGCCGGGGGTTCCGGAGGGGGGCCGGCTGTTCGTGCGCGGGCCGAACGTGATGCTGGGCTATCTGCGGGCCGAGAAGCCCGGCGTGCTGGAGCCGCCCCCGAGCGGGTGGCACGACACCGGCGACATCGTGACGATCGACGAGGCCGGCTTCGTCATCATCCAGGGCCGGGCCAAGCGCTTCGCCAAGATCGGCGGCGAGATGATCTCGCTCGCGGCGGTCGAGACGCTGGCCGCCGAACTCTGGCCGGAGGCCGCCTCCGCGGCGGCGACGGTGCCGGACCCGCGCAAGGGCGAGCGGCTCGTCCTGGTCACGGAGAAGCGCGACGCGAGCCGCTCGGCCTTCCTGGCCCATGCGCGGGCGCGGGGGGCGAGCGAGCTGATGGTGCCGGCCGAGATCGTGACGGTGGAGCACCTGCCGCAGCTGGGCTCGGGCAAGACCGACTTCACGGCCGTGACGCAGATGGTGCGCGCCCGCGCCGCGCTGCCGGCGGCCGCCGAGTAGGGCCGCGATCCCGGCCGGGAGGCCGACCATTCCTCGCATTCCGGCACGCGCGTTCCGCCGGAATGCGAGGATTGGGTCGGCGCGGGCCGCGCCGCCGCGGCCGGCCCCGTCGGGGAACGCGTCGGCCGCGACCGGTTCCGCGCAGGTCGCGGCGATCGCGGATCGCGCGCACCGATCTCCCGCCGGCTTCACGGCGCGTTCACCACGATCACCGGCATCTCTACCTGGACTTGCAAAATCCAGTCCGACACGGGCGGCGTGAACGGGCGGGTAAGCGCAGCCGCACCATCGATGAGGCCACGATTGAATCGTGCCCGGGGCGCTGCCGGCGCCGCGCCCGGGCCGGAACGGGATCCGATGATGGACATCATCGCCTGTCTCACGCAGCAGCACGACCCGCGCCTGATCGTCGTGGCGGCGCTGATCTGCGCGGTCGGCTGCTACGCGACCTTCGCGCTCGGGCGGCAGACCTTCCGGGCGTCGGGCCGCGAGCGGATCGGCTGGGCGGCGGCGGCGGTCCTCACCACCAGTTCGGCGATCTGGGCCACCCACTTCATCGCCATGCTGGCCTTCGCGCCCGGGATGGCCTTCGGCTTCGCCCTGGCGCCCACCGTCGCCTCCTTCGCGGTCGCGGTGATGCTGGTGAGCCTCGCGGCCCTGGCGATCGTCGGCAGCCGGACGCGGCACGGGGCGGTCGCGGGCGGCGCGATCATCGGGCTCGCGATCGCCGGCATGCACTATACCGGCATGGCGGCCTACCGGGTCCAGGGCACGATCGCCTGGGACGGGCAGCGGGTGGCCGTGTCGGTCCTCGCCGGAATCGCCCTGTCGGTCCTGGCGCTGCGGCTCTCCCTGGCGCCGCAGCGCCTCGCGCGCGCCCTCGCGCCGCTCGCTCTGCTGCTCGCGGTCTGCGGCGCGCATTTCATCGGCATGGGCGCCCTGTCCCTGCGCTACGACCCGCGCATCGCGCTGCCGGACGGCTCCCTCGACGCCGCCGTGGTGACGATCCTCACGGCCAACGCGGCCTTCCTGATCCTCGGGGCGGCGCTGGCGGCACTGCGCCTGAGCATCCTCAACCACCGGCGCCGGGTGGCGGAGCGCCAGCGCCTGCGCGACCTCGCCGACATCGCCGTCGAGGGATTGCTGATCTGCGACGACGACGCGATCGTCGGCGTGAACCGGAGCATCGAGCGCATCCTCGGCCGGGGCCGCGAGGAGGTGATCGGCCGCGCCCTGCCGGACCTGCTGCCGGGCCTGTCGGCCGCGGCGATCCCGCTCACCCACGAGCGCGATGCGACCTTGCGCGACGCGAGCGGGGCGGAGATCCCGGTGCGGGTCATCGCCCAGACCATCGCGATCGAGACCAGACCCCACCTGGTGGTCGCGGTGCGCGACCAGCGCGACCGCCTGCGGGCCGAGGCGGCGATCACCCACTTGGCGCATCACGACGCGCTCACGGGCCTCGCCAACCGCCTGCGCTTCAACGGCGTCCTGGCCGAGCTCCTGGCCGAGCGCTTCGCCGCGCGGCGGCACGACCCGGCGCCCTTCGCGCTGCTGATCCTCGACCTCGACCGCTTCAAGGCCGTCAACGACACGCTCGGGCACGGGATGGGGGACGACCTGCTGCGCCGGGTGGCGCAGCGCCTGCTGCGGGTGGTGGGCGCGGCCGACGTGGTGGCGCGGCTCGGCGGCGACGAATTCGCCATCCTGCTCGCCGGGGCGGGGGATGCGGCGGGCGCGGGCGACCTCGCGGCGATCCAGGCGGCGGCCGAGCGGGCGATCGAGATCCTGAGCCGCCCCTTCGTGATCGACGGACACATCCTCGACATCGGCGCGAGCATCGGCATCGCCCTCGCCCCCCAGGACGGCGACACGCCGGAGCAGCTCCTGCGCAGCGCCGACCTCGCCCTCTACGGAGCCAAGGAGGAGGGCCGCGGGCGCTTCCGGATGTTCGAGGGCACCATGAATGCCCGCATGCAGGCCCGCCGCTCCCTCGAACTCGACCTGCGGCGCGCCCTCGCGCGGCAGGAATTCGAACTCTACTTCCAGCCGCAGGTCGATGCCCGGACCGGCCGCTTCGACGGGGCCGAGGCGCTGATCCGCTGGCACCATCCGGAGCGCGGCCTCGTCTCGCCCGGGGAGTTCATCCCGCTCGCGGAGGAGACCGGACTGATCGGCCCGCTCGGCGAGTGGGTGCTGCGCACGGCCTGCGCCGAGGCCCGCCGCTGGGCGACGCCCCTGCCGGTCGCGGTCAACCTCTCGCCGGTGCAGTTCCGCGACCCCCGGCTCGCCGCCACGGTCCGCGGCATCCTGGCCGAGACCGGCCTCCCGGGCTCCCGCCTGGAGATCGAGATCACCGAGGGGACGCTGATGCAGGACGAGCACCGCACCCTGGCGGTGCTGACGGAACTCCGGTGCCTCGGCATCCGGATCTCGATGGACGATTTCGGCACCGGCTATTCGAGCCTGAGCTACCTGCGCCGCTTTCCCTTCGACAAGATCAAGATCGACCAGTCCTTCGTGCGCCAGACGCCGCAGGACCGGGACAGCGTCGCGATCGTGCGCGCCATCGCGATGCTCGGGCGCAGCCTCGGCATCAAGACCACGGCCGAGGGAGTCGAGACCGATCAGCAATCGGTCTTCATCGCGGGCGAGGGCTGCGACCAGCTGCAGGGCTACCTCTACAGCCGGCCGGTCCCGGCCGAGTCCATCGCCGAACTCTTTCGCGCGCCGCGCGCGGCGCGCGCCTGAGAAGGAATGCCATGCTGCTTCACCGCCTGCTCTATCGCAGCGAGGCCGCGCTCCCCGGCCGCGCGGCGCGGCTCGACCGCGAGCTCGACGGGATCATCGCGGCCTCCCGGGCGCGCAACGAGGCCGCGGGGCTCACCGGGGCGCTCCTGCACGTGCCGGGCATCTTCGTGCAGGCGCTCGAAGGCCCGCTCCCGGCCATCGAGGCGACCTTCGAGCGGATCTGCTGCGACCTGCGCCACCGCCGTGTCGAACTGCTCGAACTGGCGCCGACGGACGAGCGGCTGTTCGGGTCCTGGTCGATGACGCGGATCGCGGTCGACCGGCCCGACCTGCTGCCGGCCGCGCTGCTGCTGCCCGAGGCGCGCGGAGACGGCGCCTCGGCGCGGGCGACGATCCGGCTGATGCGCGCGCTCCTCGTCGGGGGGGCGGCCGCCCCGGCCGACGAATCCGCCGCGGGGGCGGGCGGCCCCGCCCCGCGGCCGCGCGGGCTCGCCGGCTGAGCGGTCCCGGGGCCCGGGCGCGCCCGGCCCTACTGCACCTCGAGCAGGCGGCGGGCGATGACCTGCGCCTGGATCTCCGCCGCGCCCTCGAAGATCGAGAGGATGCGCGCGTCGCAGAGCACGCGGCTGATCTGGTACTCCAGCGCGAAGCCGTTGCCGCCATGGATCTGCAGCGCGTTGTCGGCCGCCGCCCAGGCGACGCGGGCGGCGAGCAGCTTCGCCATGCCGGCCTCCAGGTCGCAGCGCTTGCCCTCGTCCTTCTCGTGGGCGGCGAAGTAGGTGAGCTGGCGGGCGATCGCGATCTCGACCGCCATCATGGCGAGCTTGTCGGCCACCCGCGGGAAGGCCACCAGCGGCTTGCCGAACTGCACCCGCTCCTCCGCGTAGCGCAGGCCGATGTCGAGGGCCGACTGGGCCACGCCGACCGCGCGGGCCGCCGTCTGGATGCGGGCCGATTCGAAGGTCTGCATCAGCTGGGCGAAGCCCTTGCCCTCGACCTCGCCGAGGAGGTTGGCGGCCGGCACCTCGAACCCGTCGAAGGCGAGTTCGTACTCCTTCATGCCCCGGTAGCCGAGCACCTCGATCTCGCCGCCGGACAGGCCCGCGACCGGGAAGGGCTCCGCGTCGCTGCCGCGGGGCTTCTCGCCGAGGAGCAGCGACAGGCCGCGATGGCCCGGCTCCTCGGGTTTGGTGCGCACCAGGATCGTCATCAGGTCGGCCCGGACCGGATGCGTGATCCAGGTCTTGTTGCCGTAGACCTTCCAGGTGTCGCCCTCCCTCACCGCCTTGGTGCGCAGGTTGGCGAGGTCGGAACCGGTATTCGGCTCGGTGAAGACGGCGGTGGGCAGGATCTCGCCCGAGGCGATCTTCGGCAGGAAGCGCTGCTTCTGCGCCTCGGTGCCGCCGCAGAGGATCAGCTCGGCGGCGATCTCGGAGCGCGTGCCGAGCGAGCCGACGCCGATATAGGCCCGCGACAATTCCTCCGAGACCACGCACATCGAGATCTTGGGCAGCCCCATCCCGCCGTATTCCTCCGGGATGGTGAGGCCGAAGACGCCGAGCTCGGCCATCTGGCCGATGATCTCGAGGGGGATGTAGGCGTTCTGCTGGTGCCATTCGTGCGCGTGGGGCACGACCTCGGCCTGGCCGAAGCGGCGCATCTCGGTGCGGATCGCCTCCATGTCCTCGTCGAGGCCCGAATCGCCGATCGTGGCGGCGCCCTGCCCGTCGCGGATCAGCCGGACCAGGGCGGCGCGGTGCGCGGCGGTGTTGCCCTCCGCGATCAGCGTCTCGACGGCGCCGCTGCGGTGGCGCGCCACTTCCTGGGCGCTCAGCCCGAGGGAGGTGGTCGGGCGCACCATCTCGCCCTGGCTCATCGGGATGCCGCCGAATATCTGGTCGAGATACTCGCCGATGCCGATGCGCACGAGGAGGCTCTCGGTCTCGCCGAAGCGCCCGGCTGCCTGGAGCCGCTCCGCGTAGGAGGCGAGCTGGCTCACCGCCTCGGCGTAGGTCGCCAGCCAGGCGAGGCCGTGGGCGGCGTGCTGCTCGGCTTCGAGCTTCTCGGCCGAGAGCCGGCCTTCGGCGGTGGCGACGCGCGCCCGCACCCGGCGCCCGGCATCGGCGGCGAGCGCCTTGGCGGCGGTCGCCGCCTCGCGGGCCAGGGTGGCCAGGTCGGCCTCGACGGTCAGGGGCGCAGCCTGCGCGGACATGGCTCGTATCTCCGGCTGTTCTTGTGCACCGCATGATAGCGGCGTTCGCGCCGGCTTGTAGAGGGCTGCGTCCCCTTGCGTCCCGTCGACCTTTCGGGGGGCGAAGCCCCTCCCGGGGGGCGAAGCCCCTCCCGGGGGGCGAAGCCCCTCCCGGGGGGCGAAGCCCCTCCCGGGGGGCGAAGCCCCTCCCGGGGGGCGAATGCCCCCGAAGGGGCGCCCCCGGGGATCAGGCGCCCCGGCTGGCGACCGCGACGCCCACGACCATGCCGAGGATCTGGACGGGGGCGAGGCTCTCGCCGAACAGCCCGAAGGCCATGGCGGCCGAGACCGGCGGCACGAGGTAGAACAGGGCCGCGACGCCCGCCACCGCCCCGCGCCGGATCAGCCAGAGCAGGATCAGGATCCCGCCGACCGACAGCCCCAGCACAGCCCAGGCGAGCCCGGCCAGGGCCGGCAGCGAGGCGTCGAAGCGCCCCTCCTCCAGGAGGAGCGCCAGGGGCAGCGTCATCAGCGCCGCGCCCAGGAACTGCACCGCCGCGTTGGTGCGCAGGTCGACCGCCGCCGAGGTGCGCTTCTGCCACAGGGTGCCGAAGGTGATCGCCAGCGTCGACCCGAGGCAGACCGCGAGCGCGGCGGGCGGGATCGCGTCGGCCCCCGCGCCGAGCTTCGGGGCCAGCACGAGCCCCGCCCCGAGGAAACCGACCGCGATGCCGAGCCAGCGGCGGGCCGAGACCCGCTCGCCGAGGAGCGGCCCCGCGATGACCGCCGTCAGGAGCGGCTGCAGGCTGGTGACGAGGGCGGCGAGACCGGCCGGCAGGCCCCGGCTGACCGACCAGAACACGCCGTCGAGGTAGAGGCCCTGCAGCAGGATCCCGGCCACGAGGGCGTCGCGCCAGCCGCGCCAGCCGCGCGGCCAGCGCGCCCCGGCGAGCAGGGCCACGCCGCCCAGCACCGCCACCGTGCCGAGGAAGCGCAGGCTCAGGAAGGTCAGCGGCTCGGCGTGCGGCGCGACGAGCCGGGCGACGACGAAGCCCGTCGCCCAGATCACCACGAACAGGGCCGGGGCGAGGCGCGCAGCGAGCGCCGCCGAATCTGGCGCGAGCGT
The DNA here is from genome assembly GCF_000379105.1 of Methylobacterium sp. WSM2598. Lineage (GTDB taxonomy): Bacteria > Pseudomonadota > Alphaproteobacteria > Rhizobiales > Beijerinckiaceae > Methylobacterium. The sequence continues at coordinate 458,434 of NZ_KB900609.1, forward strand.
CATCATTCTGCGCGCAGGCAGCACGGCGGCGGCGCGGACGCAACCGCCGCCGCGTCCCGCCCGCCACGCCCCCGGCGCATGGCGGCAGGGGCACGAAATGGCGCTCCCGCCCCGTCCCGGCCCGGTGTAGAGACCCCTTCGCCATGCGCCTGCGCACCGCCCTCGAGATCGCCGCCATCGCGGCCCAGCGCTTCGTCGCGCATGACGGCTGGGCCATCGCGAGCCACATCGCGCTCTCGCTCCTCACCTCCCTGTTCCCGTTCCTGATCCTGCTCACGGCGCTCGCCAGCGTGTTCGGCACCAAGTCGCTGGCGGACGAGGCCAGCAACCTGCTGTTCGAGGTCTGGCCGAGCGAGGTGGCCGGGCCGGTCGCCGCGGAGGTGCACCGGGTGCTGACCGAGCAGCGCGGCGGCATCCTGACCATCGGCGCGCTGCTCGCCCTCTACTTCTCGTCGAGCGGGGTCGAGAGCCTGCGGGTCGGGCTCAACCGCGCCTACGGGCTGCGCGAGAGCCGGCCCTGGTGGCTGACCCGCCTGGAATCGATCGGCTACGTGATCTGCGGCGCCTTCGCGATGCTGGCCTTCACCTTCCTGGTGGTGCTGGGGCCGCTGGTCTGGCGCGCGCTGGTCATGGTCGCGCCCGGAATCGAACCCCTCGGGCTCACCATCGCGGTGGTGCGGGTGGCGCTCACCGCGCTGCTGATCGCCCTCGTCCTGGTCATCGCCCACAAGTTCATCGCGGCCGGGCGCCGGCCCTGGCACATGGTGCTGCCGGGCGTGGCGGTGACGCTCGGCATGTGGGTGATCGCCGGCCTCGGCTTCGGCACCTACCTCGACCGCTTCTCCAGCGCCTACGTCTCGACCTATGGCGGGCTGGCCACCGCCATGGTGTTCCTGATCTTCGTCTACTGGCTCGCCGCCATGTTCCTGTTCGGGGGCGAGGTGAACGGCACCCTGATCGCCGCCCGCCGTCGCCGCCTGCAGGCCAAGGCGCAGAGCCGCCAGGACACGATCAAGCTGATGTGATCCGCTAACCGGACGATCACGTCCGGACAGCGGATGACCAGCCCGCGCGGCGCGTGAGCGAAGCCCCAATCCGCCATCCCGAAGGGATCAAGCGGATCAGGAGCCCGCGCGGCGCTTGAGCGAAGCCCAAATCCGCATTGCGCCGCGATCCGTCGGATGTCGGATGAGGTCCCGGCCCGGGCCCATTCCCCCAAATGGATGATGCGCCGCGGCGGGCGCCGTGCTGTGCTGCACGCGGATCTCTCGAGACGGAGACCTACCTTTCGCCCGCCCCAGCCCCCGCTGCGGCGGGCGCTTTGCGTCGGGCGAGCGGCCGCCCCCGTCCGCCGGGTGCGGCCCGAACGCGACGCGGCGGGGATGCTGCCATCCCCGCCGCGCGCGTCGGTCAGTTCGGGAGGGTCAGGCCGCGGCCGAGACGGCGCCGGTCGGGACCTCCGAGATCGTCTTCAGAACCTGCGAGGCGATCTGGTAGGGGTCGCCCTGGGAGTTCGGGCGGCGATCCTCGAGGTAGCCCTTGTAGTCGTTCTTCACGAAGCTGTGGGGCACCCGGATCGAGGCGCCGCGGTCGGCCACGCCGTAGGAGAACTTGTTCCAGGGCGCCGTCTCGTGCTTGCCCGTCAGACGCAGGTGGTTGTCCGGGCCGTAGACGGCGATGTGGTCGTCGAGGTTCTTCGCGAAGGCGGCCATCAGCGCCTCGAAATAGGCCTTGCCGCCCACTTCGCGCATGTACTTGGTCGAGAAGTTGCAATGCATGCCCGACCCGTTCCAGTCGGTGTCGCCGAGCGGCTTGCAGTGCCACTCGATGTCCACGCCGTACTTCTCGCAGAGGCGCAGCAGCAGGTAGCGCGCCATCCAGATCTCGTCGGCGGCCTTCTTGGAGCCCTTGCCGAAGATCTGGAACTCCCACTGGCCCTTCGCCACCTCGGCGTTGATGCCCTCGTGGTTGATGCCGGCCGCGAGGCAGAGGTCGAGGTGCTCCTCGACGATCTGGCGGGCCACGTCGCCGACGTTCTTGTAGCCGACGCCCGTGTAGTAGGGGCCCTGCGGGGCCGGGTAGCCGGAGGCCGGGAAGCCGAGCGGGCGACCGTCCTTGTACAGGAAGTACTCCTGCTCGAAGCCGAACCACGCGCCCTCGTCGTCCAGGATGGTGGCGCGCTTGTTCGTCGGGTGCGGGGTGACGCCGTCCGGCATCATGACCTCGCACATGACCAGGGCGCCGTTCGTGCGGGCCGGGTCGGGATAGAGGGCGACGGGCTTCAGCACGCAATCCGAGCTGTGGCCCTCCGCCTGCTTCGTCGAGCTCCCGTCGAAGCCCCACAGCGGCAGCTGCTCCAGGGTCGGGAAGCTGTCGAATTCCTTGATCTGCGTCTTGCCCCGGAGATTCGGAACCGGCGTATAGCCGTCAAGCCAAATATATTCCAGTTTGTACTTCGTCATTTCCAGCCTCTCGTCAGGGAACCATGCGGAGCTTGAGGCGCTGCTGCCAGTTACCTTGCCTCCCAAGGCGCAGACCCTAAAGCACAGGCTGTGCCAAGTGGGGTTCCCGCGGCGCGGTCGCGGTCGCAGCCCGGCCGAAGGCGCGGCGCCGTCCCGGCCCGGAGGGAGCGAGGGGCGCCCGGATCGCGCCCGCGCCGCGGGCGGCGGCGACCGCGCCGGGACTGCCCACCGGATGGGCAGCCGCGCGCCCCTGCCGCGATCGAGGGCAGCGGGGTGCTCGGCGCGGAGGGAGCGCGCTGCAACAATGCAATCGTGATTGGCAAGACCATTTCTGCGCAAATTGCGTGCATTTACTGATTTTTTTGGCAGCAGACCGTGCAAGCGGCGGGCAGTGGAGGCTATATTGACCCGGTGACTGGCGCGTACCGCCAGGCGGGACGACAGGAGACCGGCTGATGATGAAGGCGGGACCCCAGCGGGAGACGGCGAAGATCTATCAATTCCCCCTGCGGAACCGCGCCGCCCCGGCGGCGCGCCGGCCGCAGGCCGAGGCGGGCGAGCGCGCGACGCGCTACGCGGACGCCGCCTTCGGCGCCGGCTGGTACCACGAGGCGGCGATCCAGGACGCCGACCGCAGCCGCAAGCCGTGACGGTGCCGGACAGCGACGCCGGGGGAGTGGGCGGGCCCCCGCGGCGTCACTGGCCGAAGATCGACCAGCCGAGCCGCTTCGTCAGCATCTCGAGCGCGATGCGGCCGAGATGCGAGTTGCCCGCCGCGTCGAGCCCCGGCGACCACACGGCGATCGAGGCCCGGCCGGGCGCGATCGCCAGGATGCCGCCGCCGACCCCGCTCTTGCCGGGCAGGCCGACCCGGTAGGCGAATTCCCCCGAGCCGTCGTAGTGCCCGCAGGTGAGCATGACGGCGTTGATGCGCCGCGCCCGCTCGGGCTGCACCACGAGGTGGCCGGTCGCGGGGTGACGCCCGGAATGCGCCAGGAAGCGGCCGGCCTCGGCGAGCTGGCGGCAGGTCATGGCGATGGCGCAGTGGTGGAAGTAGACGCCGAGCAGGTAGGGCACCGGGTTGTCGAGCACCCCGTGCGCCTTCATGAAATTCGCCAGCGCCATGTTGCGGTAGCCCGTGCGCTGCTCGGAGGCCGCCACCGACTCGTCGATGGCGATCGCGGCGTCGCCCGCCAGGAATTGCAGGAAGCGCAGGATCTCGCCCAGCGCCTCGCGGGGCTGGTGGCGCGACAGGATCACGTCGGTGACCGCGATCGCCCCCGCATTGATGAAGGGGTTGCGGGGGATGCCGCGCTCGTACTCGAGCTGGACGATCGAGTTGAAGGGGCTCCCCGACGGCTCGCGGCCGACGCGGCGCCAGAGCCGGTCCCCTACCATCCCGAGCGCCAGGGTGAGGGTGAAGACCTTGGAGATGCTCTGGATCGAGAACGGCACGTCGCAATCCCCGGCGGCGGCGACCTCGCCGTCGGCATCGATCACCACCATCCCGAAGGCCCGCGGGTCCATGCGGGCGAGTTCCGGGATGTAGGTGGCGACCTCGCCGCGGTCGGGGCGGGCGCGCATCTCCTCGGCGATCTCGGTCACGACGCGGGTCAGGTCGGTCACGGGCGGGCCTCGCGGTGGGCGGTTCGGGCGGTGGCGGGGCGGCCGGGTGCGGCATCGCCGCCCGCGCGAAGCGGAGTTGCGCGACGCGGTCCCGCTTCGACCGGCATCGCCTCCTCGGCGCCGCCGGACCGGTGCCCCTCTCGGCGCAGGACGCTCAGCCGAAGGCCCCGACCTCGTGCTGGATCATGCCGCTGATCTCGCGCACCTGCGCGAAGAGGCGGCCGATCGGCTCGAACAGGGTCCGGTGCTCCGTCTCGTAGGTGCCGACCCCGCGCGGCCCGGCCGGCTCGCCGAAATTCAGGCCGAGCGTCGGGTCCGGCGTCACCGGGAAGATCTCGTCCAGCGCCTTCAGGCAGCCCGGCACGTCGAGCCGCAGGATGCGCTCGATCAGGCTCTCGCGGGTGACGCCGGCCTGCGGCCGGAAGCCCGGGATGTGCACGGCGAGGAACCAGATCCGATGGATCAGCGCGAGCCGGAGCGCGTGCAGCAGGGTCAGCCGCAGGCTCATCGCGGCGAGGTCGCGCGCCACCGAGTGCAGCATCAGGTGGTCGTGGGTCAGGCGCCCGAACAGCCGGCGCAGGCGCGGGGCGAGGTTCAGCCGGTCGAGGGCACCCGCGATGGCGATGATCTCCTCCCGCCGCCCGTCGCGCGTCGCCCGCCGCGCCCGGTCCAGCCACATGCCGGGATCGAGCGTCTCGATGTAGGCGCGCAGCACGTCGAGGTCGCTGACCCGGGCGGCGTGCTGGACGAGGCTGAAGGCGCGCCGGAAGCGCTCGGACTCCGCCCGCATCTCGCCGAACAGGTCCGGGGCCCGGGCGGCGGCGTGGCCGACCCCGTGCATCGAATTCGCCAGGAAGCCGAGCTGCTGCAGGATGGCGTTGTTGGGGATCGCCCGGATCTGCCGTGGATGGGTGATCGCGACCGGGCCGCCCGCGTCGGACTGGCGCGCCACCGGCCGCGACCCGGTGCGGTCGATCAGGTTCGGCCCGAAGGTGCCGAGCAGGGCCGCGTAGCCGGGATCGTCGACCAGCGTCTCCATGTCCTGCCGGGCGCCGGTGAAGAACTCGGTGGCGAAGTCGGGCTCGGCGTAGATCGGATCGGGCGGGGGATCGCCCGCCTCGAAGACGTGCTCGACGATGCGCAGCACGGTGGCGCGCGCGAGCGGCGCGGAGCCGAACAGCAGGTAGCCGTCCGTGCCCTGGAAGCTCGATTCGAGCCGCACCTTCAGCCCCGCCTCGCGGTTGCGCAGGCGCGCCTGGCTCGGGGCGAGGTAGGCGAGGCGGTCGCGCAGGCTCGCCGGATGGGCGCCGCGGCCGATCGACTCGCCGTGCGTGTCGAAGATCACGAGCTCGATGTCGGCGAGGCCGTTCGCGACCATCATCTCGGTGATGCGCAGGCGCAACCGCTCGATCCAGAAGGTGGCGGCGAGCTGGCCGACGTAGCGGCCGGAATCCGAGTAGCCGAATTGCAGCACGAGGCGGCCGATCCGGCGCAGGTAGCGCCGCCAATGGGCGGAGCGCAGCGCGTCCTCGACGACGTGCACGCCCTGCTCCAGGGCCGAGGCGGTCTCGAAGAGCGGCGTGATCTCGACCTTGTCGCCGATGCCGAAATGCTCGGCGAGCCAGAGCGCGGCGAGGAGCGTGTAGCCGGTCTCGGTCTCGGCGATCAGGAAGCGCACCGGATGGGTGCCGTCCACGTGCTTGAGGATCTGGGCGATCGTCATCATCAGGCGGGAGGCGGAGGAGCGCTCGGCGGCGAGCGCGCCGAAATCCACCGGCACCGCCTCGACGTGGTCGAGGAGCGCGTTGATCGAGGCGAGGTGCGAGCGGCGCTGGGCCGGGTCGGTCGGGTCGCCCTCCCGGTCGAGGGAGCGGCGCACCGCGTTGTGGACCTGGGTGGCGTTGAGCCGGAAATGCGGCAGCCCGTTCTGCAGCCCGTGCGCGGCGCAGCCGGCGCGCAGGACGCAGAGCCTGAGCCGCGCCTCCTCGTCGCGCGTCGCCGCGATCGCCGCGCCGAGGGCGGAGAGCAGCGGGCCCGCCTCGGTCTGGGCGCGCTCGCGCTCGATGATCAGCGCGAGGGCGAAGCGGTGCACCACCTCCAGGCTCGGATCGTCGCCGAGCTTGGGGGCGACGGCGAGCTGGCGCGACACCGCGTCGCGGGCCGCCTCCGCGAGCCGCCGCACCGGGACGGCGGCCGGATCCTCCGGGAGCTGCGCCAGAACCCGCTCGAATTGCGTGCGCTTCGATTCCAGCCGGTAGCGCAGCGTGTCCCACCAGCCGATATCGGTGCGCCCGTCCGTGTCGCAGCCGACCCAGGAGGCGATCACGACCGGCTGCGGCACCAGGTCGTGCCAGTGCTCGGGCCAGCGCTCGCGGGCGGCCCGCAGCAGGGCCTCGTTCAGCCCGTCGAGGGCGGCGCGCCCGTGCTGCACCGAGAAGCGGGCCTGGTCGAACTCGTCGTTGAGGGTGATGACCGGGTCGGGGCGGGAGGAGAGCCCCGCCGCCTCGCCGAGCAGGGCCCGCCGGCCTTCCGGGGCCGGCGTCGAGGCGGCCTCGGCGAGCAGGCGGGCCACCGCCTTGGGCATGCCGAAGGTCGGGTGCGCGGTGAAGACCGCCGCGAAGCGCGGTCGCTCGATCCGGGCCCGGGCCACCTCGAAGTCGCTCTCCTCGCCGAGGATCAGCGGCACCGCGCGGGCGAGGTCGTCGCCGCCCTCCTGGTCGAGGCCCAGATAGGCGCGCAGGCGCTGCGCCCGCTCCTCCAGGGCCTGCCCGCGCAGGGAGCGGAAGAGCGGTTCGAGGTCCGCCTCGCTCACCTCGCCCCGGTCCATGCGGCGGCTGATCGCGAGGGCCACGGTGAGGACGGGGTTGCGGAACGGGTCCTCGCTCGCCTGCTGCCGGGCCTGCTCCACCAGCTGGAGCAGGTCCGCCTCCAGGCTCTCGGGAGCGGCGTGCGGGTTGGGGGTTTCCTCGGGCCGGTACATGGGCATCTCTCGTCGCGGCAGGGCCGGATGCGGGTGCGGGGCCGGGCGACGCAAGGTCCGTTCCGCGCCGCTTCCGCGCGGGAGGCCGGGCGTGCCGGGCCGCGCGGGGCGCCGGGCGCGCCCGGGCGACTCGGTCGCGCGCGCCGTCAGAGGATCATAGGACGGGGGCGTCGCGCCAGCCCGCGTAACGGGTCATCCGGCGCCCCTGGTCACCGGGCGGCTCTCGGGCTAGATCCGAAGGCGTGAGGGTTGATCCGGGCCGGCGCCGGGCGAGCGGGATCGCGGACGGACCAGGGAGCGGCCTCGGGCTTCGGTCGATATGGTGTTCTTGCTGGCCGCCGCGGCGGTGACCTTCGCGGTGATCATCCTCCTTCTGGTGCTGGTGGCCGGAGATCGCCGGCCGCCCCTGCGCCTGCCGCGCGAGCACCTGCTGGAGGAGCGCGGCGACGAACTCTACGACGCGCTCGGACCGCGGCCGCACGGCCTCGTCGACCGCAGCGACGCGGAGCCCGAGGCGCCGGCCGGGCGCCTCCCCGGCCCCGCGCCGCGGCCGGCCCCGCACAGGAGCCCTCCGCAGGTGATCGATCACGATCCCGACGAGCACCGTCACGCGAACGGGGGGGACCGATGAGGCGCGTCGCGGGCTCGGCGGTCCCGCTCGCCGCAGCGGCCCTGCTGGCCGCCGGGGCGGCGCTGCCGGTGGCCGGATCGACCCGGGCGCGCGCCGAGGATGCCGCGCCCGTGTCCTGCGGGAACGAGGCCGCGTCCTATGCCGGCGGCAAGGGCGTGAGCCTGTGGGTGACCCGGCGCGGAACCCTCACGCGCGAGAACCCGCTGCGGCCGCTGACCCCGGACCTTCTGCAGGTGCTGGAGGTGGTGATCCGCGGCAAGGCCGCGACGGCCTACGGCCCCGACCTCGACAACCTTCGTCGCGGGGGCGCGCCGGCGAGCCTCGAAGCGCAGAGCGGTCCGGGCGCGGCGATCCGCTGGGGCGCGGGCCTCGACGGGCTGCCGAAGACCCTGCGGATCCTTCAGGATGACGGGGCGGGCGTGGTCGCCGCCCTGCCGTTCCGGGCCTGCGGAGAGGCACCGAAGGTGGCGACGCCGAAGGTCGAGGCGCCCAAAGGCGCTTCGTCCAAGGGCGCTTCGTCCAAGGGCGCCTCGCCCGGCGCCGCCAAGGATGCGGGGGACGCTCGGCCGGGCGGCCCGTCGGCGGCGTCCGCGCCGACCGGTCGCGCCAAGCCTGCCCGCAAGGCGGACGAGCCTGCCGGCCGGCTTCCGAACGGCTTCACGCTGCCCCAGGGTGCGATCGAGTGATGCGACATCCGACGGATCGCGTCGCCATGCGGATGGCGGCTTCGCTCACGCGCCGCGCGGGCTTGGCGTACACCGCCCGGACGTGATCGGCCGGACAGCGGCTGAGCTGACTCCGCGGGACGCGGCGAGGCGGCCGCGGGGGGCCGGCTCTCCGGGCCGCGAGCGCTCGGCCTACTTGCGCGCTGCCATCATGTCGTGGGCGAGCACGGTCAGCTTCCCGATCAGGCTCGAAATGTCCCCGTGCGTGCAGGACCATTGCGTGCCGATCGAGGCGCCGTCCGAGGACACGGAGACCACCGCCACCGAGCGCAGCTTGCCCTCGCGTGCGAGCCGCAGCTGGTCCTGCAGCACGTCGATCATCGAGGCGGTGTTCTCGTCCGCGGGCGCGGAGGACACGGCCTGGGGAAAGGTGAGGATGCGTGTGGGTTCGGAAGCGAGTTCGGTCATGGGACTCTTAAGGACGCGGGTTGGGATCTCGGGCCTGCGGCGCGGGCCCGCCGTCGAGCCGCGCGACGAGTTCGTGGAGGCTCGACGCGAGGTCGGTCGGAAGGCGCTCCAGGAGAGCGCCTTCGAAGGCGGCCTGCAGCCCGGCGGAGAGGATGTTCGCCAGGTGCTCGCCACCGGAGGGACAGAGGCTGCCCCCGCGCGCGGCCGGCACGGTCGCGGCCGGGTGGAGCCGCGACATGGGCGAGATTTGTGACATCATCGCGGTCTCTGGACTGTACGCCGTCTCTGACCCCAAAACTGCCAGTCCCGCCGCGGATCACAATCCCCGGGCTGCGGCCGAGCTTTCGGTTCCGACCGGTTGTGATCGGTCCGCAACAGTGCGGCGGCGGCGTGCCGGCGCTTTCCTCGGCAAAAGTGTATTGAGCGGAAAACCGATGATTACATCCGGTGCAGGACGCGCCGCTTAACATATGATAGATCAGTCAGGCGTCACTTGCAGACACACTCGCGCTGCATCGGAGGGTTGGTGTCGCGTTGGCCCAGTATCTGATCCGCAAGCTCGAGCACTTCGCGCGCCTGTTGCCAGAGGAGCGTGGCGTGCTCGATGCGCTCGCGCGCCAGCGAACTCGGCGCGTCCGGGCCCGGGACGACGTCATCCACGAGGGCGATGCGCCGCAATTTATCAACCTGGTGCTCGACGGTTGGGCATGCCGCTACAAGACCTTGGAGGACGGCCGACGGCAGATCCTGTCCTATCTCCTGCCGGGCGACATCTGCGATTTCGGCGCGCCGGTGCTGCGGGAGATGGACCATTCGATCGGGGCGATTACCGCGGTCACTCTGGCGGAGATCACGTTCGATGCGGCGGGACAACTTCTCACGGCTCATCCGCGGCTGATGAGGGCCTTCTGCTGGGACGCGCTGACCGCGGCGGCGATCCAGCGGGAATGGACCGTCAACATCGGTCAGCGCACGGCCTTCGAGCGCCTCGGTCACCTGCTCTGCGAGCTCTACGTCCGCATGCGGGCGGTTGGCCTCACCCGCGGCGCGAGCTGCGACCTTCCGCTCACGCAGGGCGAGATTGCCGACACGATCGGACTCTCGGTCGTCCACGTGAACCGGACGCTGCAGGAGCTGCGCAATACCGGCTTCATCACGCTCGGCGGGCGCGAGCTGACGATCCACAGGCTCGACGCCCTCGAACGGGTAGTCCTGTTCAACAGGAACTACCTCCACCTCTCCCGCGAGGGCCGGCACCTCGACGGCCCGGACGAGCCGTCGACCCTCCCGGACGCCACCCGTTCCTGAAAATCGGGGAAGAAGGCGGGCCGCGTCACTAAAATGACACGGTCATCGACAGTTTCTGATCCGGTCATGCCCGGAATACTCTCGCCATGCTGACGGGTTCAGCCATCACACGCGCCTTCGTGATCGTGGTCCTGGCCGCGGGACTCGCGGGGCTCTGGCAATCCTTCTTCGGCCGCGCGGCGCCCGACCGGGCGGCCCTGGCTGCGGCGATCCCGGCCGCGCCGATCCCGGCCGCGGCCAAGATGACGGCCGCCGCGGCCCCGCAGGGGGGCGAGGAGGCCGCGCCCGTCAGGTCGGTCTATCCCGGGCCGGCCCCGCAGGCGCCGGCCGCGCCGGCCCCGGCCGCGCCGGCGGCCGCGCTGCTCGGCGCCGAGTCCCGCCCGCTCGCGCCGCCGTTCGGGGGACCGCCCGCGCCGCCCCCGGCGATCGAGGCGCCGGCCGAGCCGGCGGCGGCGGCACCTCCCCCCGTCTTCCCGGAGCCCACCAGGGTCGCCTCGGCGGAGGATCCTCCCCCGGCCGCGGCGGCCGAACCCTCCCCCGCGCCCGGCGGCATCGACCTCAACACCGCGACCCTGGCCGAACTCAACGGGCTGCGCGGCGGCGGGCGCATCGGCAAGGCGATCATCGCCGGGCGCCCCTACGCGTCGCCCGGCGACCTCCTCGCCAAGCGCGTCGTCAGCCGCGCGGTGTTCGAGCGCATCAAGGACCAGGTCGCGGTGCGCTGACCGTCCCGCCCGGCCGGGAGCGCCGGGCGGGCCAGGCCCCGCCTCAGGCCCGCGTCGCCTCGAAGCCCCGGCGGATCTGGTCGGGGTCGAGGTTGCGGCCGATGAAGACGACCCGCGACTCGCGGGGATCCCCCGCCGGCCACTCGTCCTGGAGGTCGCCGTCCAGGATCATGTGCACGCCCTGGAACACGAAGCGGCGCGGCTCGTCCGGGAAGCTGACGATGCCCTTGCAGCGCAGGATGTCGGGTCCCTGGACCTGGGTGAGGTCGGAGATCCACGGCATGAACTTGTTCGGGTCGACCGGGCCCGGCAGCCGCGCCGACACCGACTGAATGTCCTCGGCGTGGTGGTGATGGTGGCCCTCCTCCAGGAATTCGGGCTCCACCGCGATGATCCGGTCGAGGTCGAAGGCGCGCCGGTCGAGCACGGCGTCGAGGGGCACGTCGCACTTCACGGTGCGGTGGATCCGGGCCGAGGGGTTGATCGCCCGGATCCGGCGCTCCACCGCGGCGAGCTCGTCCTCGCCGACGAGGTCGGCCTTGTTGAGCAGGATCACGTCCGCGAAGGCGATCTGGTTGCGGGCCTCGGGCGCGTCCTTCAGGCGCTCGCTCAGCCACTTGGCATCCGCCACGGTGACCACCGCGTCGAGGCGCGCCGCCTCGCCGACATCCTGGTCGACGAAGAAGGTCTGGGCGACCGGGGCCGGATCGGCGAGGCCGGTCGTCTCCACGATGATCGCGTCGAACTTGCCGCGCCGCTTCATCAGGCCGTCCATGATGCGGATCAGGTCGCCGCGCACGGTGCAGCAGATGCAGCCGTTGTTCATCTCGAACACTTCCTCGTCGGCGCCGACCACGAGGTCGTTGTCGATCCCGATCTCGCCGAACTCGTTGACGATCACGGCGTAGCGCTTGCCGTGCGGCTCGGTGAGGATGCGGTTGAGGAGCGTGGTCTTGCCGGCACCGAGGTAGCCGGTGAGCACGGTGACGGGGATCTTGTCCGACATGCGGCAAACCTGAAGGGCTGGACCGCCGGCGCGGGGCGGCGGAGGACGCCCTGATATAGTGTATCACCCCGGCGGCCGGGAGGGCGTTCCCGCCAAGCTGAAGCGATCGACGTCGCCGAGCAGCGCGACGAAGGCCCGCGCCCCGTGCGCCAGGGCCGCCTCCCCGGCCGCCGCGGTGGCGAGGCGGGCGTCGCCGATCGCGCCCTCGGGGTTCAGGTCCTCGGCGAGCCAAGCGAAGGCGGCGGGCCGGCCGGCCCGAAGCTGGGCGTAGTCCCGCTCCATCGCGCGGCTGCGCGGCACGAAATCCCGCACGCGATCGCGCCGCACGAGGTCCGGCCGCAACGCGAGCATCAGGGCGGTCTCGACCGCGCCGCCGTGGATGCCGTGGCGGATCTCCTCCTCGGGGAAGAGCCCGGGCGGGTAGCCAAAGCGGCTCCAGGCGGTGGTGACGGCGAGGAGGCCGCAGCGACGGCGCAGTTCCAGCGCCACGAGGTCGATGAGCGCGCTGTTGCCCCCGTGCGACGTGACGATGACGAGCTTGCGGCAGCCCGCCCGGTGCACCGCCTCCCCGATCTCGACCCAGGCGGCGAGGGCGGTCGGGCCGGCCAGGGTGAGGGTGCCGGGAAAGCTCAGGTGCTCGTCCGACTTGCCGATGGCCTGGACGGGCAGGAGCAGGACGTCGAGATCCTCCGGTACCTGGGGCGCGACCCGGGCGAGGTAGCCCTCCTGGATGACGGCGTCGGTGCCGAGCGGCAGGTGCGGGCCGTGCTGCTCCACCGCCGCCACGGGCAGGACCGCGATGGCGCGGTCCATGGCGCGGTCGCGGATCTCGGCGGTGGTCAGGTCCTGCCAGGATCGGGCCGGCATCGCGGGTCTCCAGGCCCGAAGAGGGCGCACGAGGCGGGGCCGTGCGGGGCCTCGCTGCCGCATCGTCCGCCGCGGGGCCGGAGCTCCCGCGGCGGATGAGGCACCGCAATGATGCGAAGGAGTGCGGGCCCCCGCAACCGCGGCCGCGCAGCCGGCTGTGCATCGGCCGGGCCTGTCATGCGAGCGTCACGGCCGGGCGGCAGATGGCCGTGCTAGGGTGCGGGCGCGGCGCCCTGCCGAGCCGCCCTCCCCGGCAGAAGGAACTCCCGCGATGTCCACGGCCGAGCAGGCGGCGCCGGTCCAGGCCGACGAGGCTCCGCGGCGCAAGGCGTCCAAGGCCCTTCGCCCGCCCGGGGCGAAGAGCGTCGGCTGGGCGCTCGTCCACGCCGCCCGGATGCAGCGCGGCCGGATCGGCGACCGGCTCGCGGCCCTCGACCTCTTCGCCGGCCAGGAGCAGGTCGTGCAGGTGCTCGCGGCCGCCGGCGCGATGACGATGGGCGACCTCGCCGCGACGCTGCGGGTGCGGCCCCCGACCGCCTCCAAGACGGTGACCCGCCTCGCCGCCCTCGGCTTCGTCGAGCGCCGCGCGGAGGCGGCGGACGGGCGCATCGTGCGGGTGCGCCTGACCGAGGCCGGGCTCGCCAAGGCGGCCGCGATCGACCGGATCTGGGAGGAGGTCGAGGCCGAGATGCTCGACGGCTTCGACAACAAGGAGAAGCGCCGCCTGCGCAAGCTCCTGCGCCGGGCCGCGCGCAACCTCGCCGAGGCCTCGGGGCTCGACGCGCACGAGCCGGAGCCCGAGGAGGACCTGGATGCCGGCGGGCTGGAGGCGGAGGACGGGGCGCACGACGCCGATTGAGGCGCCTCGCCGTAATTTCCTCCCTGGACCGTGGCCGGCGAGCCACGCTTCGGCCCTCCCGTCGCCGGATTCTCCTGGTCGGATCGCCCCCAACAACAAAACGGGGAGTTGAGTCCGATGCAGGATCGCCACCAGCCCAGCCCGGGCGAGACCGACCTCGAACGTTCCGTCGCCGAGGCCCTGCGGGTGATCGCGCAGGTGCAGGCGGAGCGCGGGGACGCGCCGGTGCGCTCGGCCCGGCTGCGGCTCGCGACGATCTACGGGGTCAACCGCCTGCGGCGGCGGCTGAGAAGCGGCGCCAGCGCGGCGGCGTGAGGGCGGTTCCGCCGCCGGCGGGGCCCCAGCCCCGCCACGCGGGGTGTCAGCCCCGCCACGCGGGGTGTCAGCCCCGCGCCAGTTCCCAGCCCCGCTCGGCCAGCGCCATGCCGAGCGCCCCCTTCTCGCTCGCATCCGCGCTCGACGCGTTGCCGGCCTTGGCCCGGGCCAGCACGCCTTCGAGGATCACCGCGAGGCGGAAGAGCGCGAAGGCGAGGTGGAAGGGCGTGATGCCGTCCCGGCGGCCGGTGCGCTCGCAGTAGCGGCGCACGTACTCCGCCTGGCTCGGCAGGCCGAGCGCGTCCAGGTCCCGGCCGAGCAGGCCGCGATAGGCGGTCGGCGCCGTGTTGTAAGCGATGCAATTGTAGGCGAGGTCGGCCAGCGGGTGGCCGAGGGTGGCGAGTTCCCAGTCGATGATGCCGATCACCCGCGGCTCGTCCGGGTGGAAGATCATGTTGTCGAGGCGGAAATCACCGTGGCAGATGCGGGTCTCGTCGTCCGCCGGCACGTGGGCGGGCAGCCATTCCGCCAGCCGGTCGATCGCCGGGTTCTCGCGCGTCTTCGAGGCCGCCCATTGCCCCGACCAGCGCTCGATCTGCCGCCGGAAGTAGTTTCCGGCCTTGCCGAAATTCGACAGCCCGACCGCCCCCGGATCGACCCGGTGCAGGCGCGCCAGGGCCTCGTTCATCGCGAAGTAGATCGGCGCGCGCGCCTCGCGCGGCAGGTCCGGCAGGGCCGGGTCCCAGAACACCCGGCCCCGCAGCCGCTCCATCAGGTAGAAGGGCGTGCCGATCACCGCCGGGTCCGCGCAGAAGGCGACCGCGCGGGGGACCGGCACGTCGGTGGCGGAGAGCGCGTTCAGCACCCGGAACTCGCGGTCGACGGCGTGGGCGGAGGGCAGGAGCTTGCCGGGCGGCTGCTTGCGCAGGACGTACTCGCCCGCCTCGGCGATCACCAGGAAGGTCGGGTTCGACTGCCCGCCGCGCATCTGGCGCAGGTCGGTGAGCCGGCCGAGCCCCTGCGCGGCGAGGAAGGCCTCCAGCGCCTCGGTCGGGAAGCGGTGCGCCTCGCGCACCGGGATGGTCTCGGGCAGGTCTGTCATGCGGGGTCCATCGCGGGGAACGGGCCGCGACCATGCCGCAAGCGCCGGGCGCGGTCATTCCTGCAGCGCAGCATTTCGCCGGCCCGGCCGGGCCGGCCGCCCAGGCTGTGCATGATCCCGTTGATTCCGCGTCGGTTTTCCAGCGCCGGTTTCGCCCCGCCCGGCCATGCTCTAGGATAGCCGCATGAGTCGTGCCCTCCTCCCCGTCCTCGCCCTCTCCCTCCTGTCCGCGGCGCCCGCGCTGGCGAAGCCGAGGCCCAGGGCCGAGAAGCCCGAATCCGCCGCGCCCGCGAGCCTGCAGGCGAGCCCGGTCGGCAGCTTCGGGGCCTGGAACGTCTTCGCCGCGGGCGAGGGCAAGGGGCGCATCTGCTACGCGATCAGCAAGCCGCAGGCGCGGCTGCCCAAGAGCCTCAAGCGCGACGACGCCTACCTGTTCGTGACCGTGCGCAGGGGCGAGCGGGTGGCCAATGAGGTCGCCATCATGATGGGCTTCGCCCCGAAGCCCGGCAGCAACCAGACCGGAGCCGGGGCCGACACCGCGGCGGCGAACGCCGCCGTCTCAGCCCCCTCGGCCGCCAACGACCCGTCGCTGGCGATCGGCTCGGCCCGCTACGCGCTCGTGGTGAAGGGCACCAATGCCTGGCTGCAGAACCCGGCCGAGGAGGGCCGCGTCGTCACCGAGATGGGGCGCGGCAAGAAGGTCGTCGTGAAGGCGGTGTCGCAGCGCGGCAACGCCTCGACCGACGAGTACAACCTCGAAGGCTTCGGCGACGCCATCAAGCGCACCCGCGAGGAGTGCAAGTAGGGCCTGCCCGGCGCGTATTCGCGTTTCGGCCCGCAACCGCCTATATCGGGGGTCACCATACTCCCGAAGGTTCCTGATGGCGACGGCGTCCCTCGACACCGCGCGGCCCGAGCGCCGCGCCGGTTCCGATCCCTTCATCGAGAAGACGCCCGAGGTGCGCCCCGAGGCGATGGTCGCGACCGGCCGGCCCTCCCTGGTCGGCCTCACCCGCGGCGCCCTGCGCGAGCGCCTCGCCGCCATCGGCGTGCCCGAGCGCGAGCAGCGCATGCGCACCGGCCAGCTCTGGCACTGGATCAACGTGCGCGGGGCGGCCTCCTTCGAGGCCATGACCAATGTCGGCAAGGGGCTGAAGGCGCAGCTGGAGGAGGCCTACACCCTCGACCGGCCCGAGGTGGTGAGCGAGCAGGTCTCCCGCGACGGCACCCGCAAGTGGCTGCTGCGCATGCCGCCGACCGGCCGCCACGACCACAATCGCGGCGCCGAGATCGAGTGCGTCTACATCCCGGCCAACGACCGCGGCACGCTCTGCGTGTCGAGCCAGGTCGGCTGCACGCTCACCTGCTCTTTCTGTCACACCGGCACGCAGCGCCTCGTGCGCAATCTCTCGGCCCAGGAGATCACCGCCCAGCTCGTCGTCGCCCGCGACCGGCTCGGCGACTGGCCCGGCCAGGTGCCGCCCAAGGGCACCTTCGTGCCCGTGGACGGCTCGCGCTTCGTGTCGAACATCGTGTTCATGGGCATGGGCGAGCCGCTCTACAACGTCGACAACGTGGTCGACGCGGTCGGGGTGATGAGCGACAACGAGGGCCTCGGCCTGTCGCGCCGCCGCATCACGGTCTCGACCTCGGGCGTGGTTCCGCAATTCGAGCGGCTCGGCATCGACGCGAACGCGATGCTGGCGATCTCGCTCCACGCGGTGCGCGACGACCTGCGCGACGAGCTGGTCCCGCTCAACCGCAAGTACCCGATCCGGACCCTGCTCGAGGCCTGCCGGAACTATCCGGGCGTGTCGAATGCCCGCCGCATCACCTTCGAGTACGTGATGCTGAAGGGCGTGAACGATTCGGACGCCGAGGCGCGCGAATTGGTGCGGCTGCTCAAGGGCATCCCGGCCAAGATCAACCTGATCCCGTTCAATCCCTGGCCCGGCTCCAGGTACGAGTGCTCGGACTGGGAGCGGATCGAGCGCTTCTCCGAGATCGTCTTCAACGCCGGCTACGCCTCGCCGGTGCGCACGCCGCGGGGCCGGGACATCCTGGCGGCCTGCGGCCAGCTCAAGAGCGAGACCGAGAAGCTGCGCGCCCGCGCCCGGCTGATGCTGGAGGACGGCATCGGGGCGGAGGGCGTCTACGGGGCCGTGGACGACGACTGAGCGGCCGACCGATGCAGCTGATCGGCCGCCTCGTCGCCGTGGGCTTCGCGCTGCTGCTGGCGCTGCCGGTCGGGGCTTTGCTCCTCGGCCTCGGCGCGCTGGTCGATCCGGTTCTGCGCGACGTCGTGGGGCAGCTCGGCCTCGCCGCGATCGAATCGGTGCTGGCCGAACTCGCCGCCGGCTACCCGCCGGATCCCGGCATGGTCGAGGCGGTGCTGGATGCGGGCCGGGCCGTCCTGCTCCTGGTGGCGGTGCCGCCCATCCTCAACGCCGTGATGGGCGAGGTGCTGGGCTGGCGCGCGCTGACTTGGTACGCGGGCGCGACCGGCTTCCTCACCGCCCTCCTGCCCTGGCTGATGCGGGGCGTGCGCGGCGGCGCGGGCGGTCCGGCGGGCCTCGCCGAGGGGCGCGTCACCGCCCTGCTGTTCCTGGCCGGGGCGGGCGCCGGCCTCGTCTACTGGCTCCTCGCCGGCCGCCGGGCAGGCGGCGCGGCCGCGCCGCGGCGCTGATCAGCGCGCCGTCGCCGGGATCCGCGCCGCGAAGGCCCCGAACAGCCCGGCGAAGAGCCAGTCGATGGCGCGCAGCATCCGCGGCCGGGCCTGGAGCGCGCCGGTGATCCGTTCCGCCCCGAGGACGAGGAGGATCCCGAGCGGCAGCGTGACGGCCACGAAGGCGGCGCCCAGGAAGGCGAGCTGGCCGGCCGGGTTCACCGCGTCGGCGCGCACGAATTGCGGCAGGAAGGTGATGAAGAACAGGACGACCTTCGGGTTCGTGAGGTTCACCCCGACCCCGGTCCAGAAGGCGCGCCGGAAGCCGCCCCCGACCCGCTCGGCCCGCACCGTCAGGGCCGAGCCGCGGCGCAGGGCATCGAGGGCGAGCCAGGCGAGGTAGAGGGCGCCCACGAGCTTGAGCACCAGGAAGGCCGTCGCCGAGGCCGCGAGCAGGGCCGAGAGGCCGAGAGCCGCCGCCAGGGTGTGCCCGAGCGTGCCGGTGCTGGTGCCCAGCACCGTGGCGAGGCCGGCCCGCCGCCCGGCCCCGATCGTGCGGGCGAGCATCAGGCTCATGTCCGGCCCCGGCGTCACGAAGAGGACGAGGCAGGCGAGCAGGTAGGCGGCGAAGGTCGGCGCGTCGGGCAGGAAGGTCATCGGCTCGCTCCGGGCGGCAGGCCTCGCCCGATTGAACCGGGAGCGACGCGCAGGCAAGGGCGGCGGCGCAGGCGAGGGCGCTTGAGGCGGCCGCGCGCCGGGCTACCTTCCGGACGGGAGACCAGCATGCCGAACCGCCGCACCCTCGCGATCCCCGCCCTCGCGGTCTTTGCCTGCCTGGCGCTCGCGGCGCCCGCATCGGCGCAGGGCGCGCCGCCCGGCATGCCGGGGGCGGGCGCCATCCAGTCGGACGAGGCGCGGCTGCTCCCGGCCTTCGCCCCGCACGGCATGGTGGCCTCGCAGGACGCGCGGGCGACGCGGGTCGGCGTCGCGATCCTGCGGGCGGGCGGCAACGCGGTCGACGCGGCCGTGGCGGTGGGCTTCGCCCTGGCCGTGACCCTGCCCCGGGCGGGGAATCTCGGCGGCGGCGGCTTCATGCTGGTGCACCTCGCCAAGAGAAGCGAGACCGTCGCGATCGATTACCGGGAGACGGCGCCGGCCGCGGCGACACGGGACCTCTTCCTGGGTCCGGACGGCGAGCCGGACCCCGCCCTGTCGACCGCCTCCGGCAAGGCGGTGGGCGTGCCGGGCACGGTGCGCGGCCTCGCCGAGGCGCTGGCCCGCTACGGCTCCGGGCGCTTCACCCTCGCCGAGCTGATCGCCCCGGCCGAGGCGCTCGCCCGCGAGGGAATCACGGTCGAGGACGATCTCGCCGCCTCGCTGCCGCGGGCGGCCGGCATCCTCGGGCGATACGAGTCGAGCCGGGCGGTGTTCTTCCGCGGGGATCGGCCCTACGGCTGGGGCGAGCGGCTGGTCCAGCCGGACCTCGCCGCGACCCTGCGCCGGATCGCCGAGGGAGGCCCGGACGCCTTCTACCGCGGCGAGGTCGCGGAGAGGATCGTGGCCGCCGTGCGGGGGGCGGGCGGCGCGATGACGCCGGAGGATCTCGCCTCCTACCGGGTGGTCCTGCGCGCCCCGGTGCGCGGCGCCTATCGGGGCCACGAGGTGGTGGCGATGCCGCCCCCGAGCTCCGGCGGCGTGCACCTCGTGGAGATCCTCAACATCCTCGAAGGCTACGACCTCGCCGCGAAGGGGGCGGGCAGCGCCGAGGCGATCCACCTCCTCGCCGAGGCGATGAAGCAGGCCTACGCGGACCGCGCCGCCTATCTGGGCGATCCCGACCGCGTCCGCGTGCCGGTGGCCGGCCTGACCGCCAAATCCTACGCGGCGCGGCTGCGGGCGCTGATCGACCCGGACCGGGCCCGGCCGGCCGGGGAGGTGCGGGCCGGCAATCCCCTGCCCGAGGAGCCCGACCAGACCACCCACTTCTCCGTGGTCGATTCCGAGGGCAACGCGGTCGCGAACACCTTTACGCTCAACTTCTCCTACGGGCTCGGCCTCGTCGCGGCAGGGACGGGGGTGCTCCTCAACAACGAGATGGACGATTTCTCCGCCAAGCCCGGGGCGCAGAACGCCTACGGCCTCGTCGGCGGAGAGGCCAACGCGGTCGCGCCCGGCGCGCGGCCGCTCTCCAGCATGACGCCGGCCTTCGTCCTGCGCGACGGCCGGCTCCTCCTGGTGACCGGCAGCCCCGGCGGCAGCCGCATCATCTCCACGGTGCTGCAGGTGGTCACCGGCGTGATGGATTTCGGGCTCAACCTCGCCGAGGCGGTCGCGGCGCCGCGCGTGCATCACCAGTGGCGGCCGGACGCGCTCCTGGTCGAGACCGGGCTGTCTCCCGACACGCTGGCGCTTTTGCGGGCGAAGGGCCACCGGGTCGTGGTCGGCTCGACCTCCGGCTCGGCGAGTTCGGTGATGGCGGTGCCCGGCGGCTGGGCCGGGGCGGCGGATCCGCGCCAGCGCGGCACGCTCGCGGAGGGTCACTGAGGAGACCGGGATTACGGGCCGGCCTCGGCGCGTTCATCTCATGTAGGCCCCCTCAGATCCGGACCATGACCTCACGCAAGCGCCTCGACGTCGTCGACCTGATCGTGCCGCTGCGGCGCTACGCCCGCGCGCTCACCCGCGACCCGGCCCAGGCGGACGATCTCGTGCACGACGCCCTCGTGCGCGCCCTGGAACATCAGAGCTCGCTCAAGAGCGGGACCAACCTGCGCACCTGGCTGATGACGGTGCTGCACAACGCCTTCATCGACGGGCAGCGCCGCCGCCAAGTGGAGGCGCGCTACGCCGAGACCCTCGAGCACATCGCCGACGAGGCGGTGCCCGCCGGTCAGGACAGCCACGTGCGCCTCGCCCAGATCCGCGAGGCCTTCGCGCGGCTGCCCGAGGAGCAGCGGGCGGCGCTCCACCTGGTGACGATCGAGGGCATGGCCTACCAGGAGGCCGCCGACGTGCTCGGCATCCCGATCGGTACGCTGATGTCGCGGCTCGGGCGCGGCCGCGCGGCCCTGCGCAGTTTCGAGAGCGGGGAGAACCGGCTGGCGCCCCCCGCCGCGCCCCCGCCGCCGGAGGTCAGCCCGCGCCTGCGCGTGGTTCAGGGCGGCCGCCCGTCCGTGGAGTACGACCGATGATGGACCCGATCACCGAGAGCGACCTGAACGCCTATATCGACGGCCAGCTCGATCTCCCGCGGCGGATCGAGGTCGAGGGCCACCTCGCGGCCCATCCGGAGATCGCCGCCCGGGTGATGGCGGACCTGCGCACCCGCGACGCGCTCTGCGCCGCTTTCGCGCCGTCCCATCCCCGCCTGCATCCCGGTCCGATGCCCGAGCGCATCGCCGTGGCGGCCCGCCGCCTCGACCGGGCGCTGACCTGGCGGCGGATCGGCCAGCGCTTCCAGCGCGCCGCGGTCGTCGCCTTCCTGGTCGGCGCCGGGTGGCTGATGCATGCCGAGACGGGCGGGTTCGGGGTGCCGGGCACCATCGCCTCGACCCACTCGCCGCCCTTCGTGGAGGACGCGATCCAGGCCCGGCAGGCCTCGCAGCTGCGCGCCCGCGTCGCCTCCCTGCGGCCGAGCCCGGCCTACGACCGGGCCGGCGTCGAGGCCGCCACCGGGATCCGCCTGCCGGACCTGCCGCGCGACTGGCGGGTGCGCGACCTGCAGATCGTCCCGACCCGCTCCGGCGCGGGCGTGGAGGTGGCGATCGACGCGGCTTCGCTCGGCCCCGTGGCGCTCTTCGCGACCCAGACCGCGGACGAGGCGGCGCTCGCCCCCGAGGTGACGCGCGGCAGCGACGCGGTGACGGTCTACTGGAAGGCCGGCCACACCGCCTACGCGCTGAGCGGCGGCGACGAGCCGGCGCTCGGCCGCGCCGCCGAGACGCTCGGCGCGCCGCGGCCCTGACACCCCCCTTCCGCCGGTCTCCCCCGCCGACCGGCGGCGTCTCCACGAGGATCACCGACCGATGAACACGCCTTACGCTTGGCAGAGCACGGCGGCGCCCTCCGCCGCCCTCTTCGACGAGGGCCTGCGGCAGCACATGCTGCGGGTCTACAACCGGATGGGGCTCGGCCTCGCCCTGACCGGCCTCGTCGCCTTCGCGGTGTCGGCGACGCCGTCCATCGCCCAGCCCCTGTTCGGCACGCCGCTGAAATACGTGGTGATGCTGGCGCCGCTCGCCTTCATCCTGTTCCTGTCGTTCCGCATCGAGCAGATCTCGGCCGCCACCGCCCAGACCCTGTTCTGGAGCTTCTGCGCGGTGATGGGGCTGTCGCTGGCCTCGGTCTTCCTGGTCTTCACCGGGACGAGCATCGCGCGCACCTTCTTCATCACGGCGGCGATGTTCGGCGCGACGAGCCTGTACGGCTACACCACGAAGCGCGACCTCTCGCGGATGGGCTCCTTCCTGATGATGGGCCTGATCGGCGTCGTCATCGCGAGCCTCGTCAACATCTTCCTGGCGTCGAGCGCGCTGCACTTCGCCATCTCGCTGATCGGCGTCGTGATCTTCGTCGGCCTGACGGCCTACGACACCCAGTCGATCAAGGAGCAGTACGCGGAGCACTGGGACCAGGAGACCAGCGGCAAGCTCGCGGTGTTCGGGGCGCTGTCGCTCTACCTGAACTTCATCAACCTGTTCCAGCTGCTTCTGAACTTCACCGGCGAGCGGGAGTAGGGGTCCCCCCTTCCCTTCCTCTCCTCGACGGTGCTGGGGAGCCCCCCGTCCCTCGGACGGGGGGCTTCGCCGTTTCGGGCGGGCCTCCCGGACGGGGGCGGCCCGCGCCCGGGCCGGGCAACGATCGATCCGATCGATTGAAACGACCTGATCAATGCGTTGGACCGATGTATCGGCGGTGGGGATCATGCGCGGGCCACGCGAGATCCGCCCATGCCCAGCATCGAGATCGCCACCGACGCCGCGACCCGCGGCGCAGCCCTGACCCGCACCGGCCGTGGCCTCGGCGCGCTGCGCCGGGTGATGCCCGGCCTCGCCCTGTGCCTCGCCGTCGCCGCCGCCTCCGTCGGGCTGGAGCGGGTCGAGGCGCGCCTGTTCGGACGCGCGTGGCTCGAAGCCCTGGTGCTGGCCATCCTGATCGGCACCGCCCTGCGCACGGCCTGGGCGCCGCCCGCGCGCTGGCGGCCCGGCATCGCCCTTTCGGCCAAGACGCTGCTCGAGATCGCGGTGGTGCTGCTCGGCGCCTCGCTCAGCGCCGACGCGATCCTGGCGGCCGGTCCCGGCCTGCTCGTCGGCATCGCGGCCGTCGTGGCCGCCGCCATCGCGCTCGGCTACGGCCTCGGCCGCGCGCTCGGCCTGCCCCGGCGCATGGCGGTGCTGGTGGCCTGCGGCAACGCGATCTGCGGCAACTCCGCCATCGCCGCCGTCGCCCCGGTGATCGGGGCGGACGGGGAGGAGGTGGCGGCCTCGATCGCCTTCACCGCCGTGCTCGGCGTGCTGGTGGTGCTCGGCCTGCCCCTCCTGGTGCCGCTCCTGCACCTGTCCGCCACGCAGTACGGAGTGCTGGCGGGGCTCACGGTCTACGCGGTGCCGCAGGTGCTCGCCGCCACCGCGCCGGTGGCCGCGCTCAGCGCGCAGGTCGGGACGCTCGTCAAGCTCGTGCGCGTGCTCATGCTCGGCCCGGTGGTGCTCGGACTGTCCCTCGCCGCGCGCCGCCTGCCCGAGGAGACCGACGAGGCCGCGCCGCGCGGTGCGGCGGGCGATCGACCGGCGCGGGCGCGGGTGGCGCTCCACCACCTCGTGCCCTGGTTCATCCTCGCCTTCCTCGCCATGGCGGCCCTGCGCTCGCTGGGCCTCGTGCCGCGGGCGGCGCTGGGGCCGATCGCCGACGGCGCGACGATCCTGACGGTCGTCTCCATGGCCGCGCTCGGCCTCGGCGTGGACGTGCGGGTCGTGGCCAAGGCCGGTCCGCGCGTCACCCTGGCCGTCACGCTCTCGCTCCTGGGGCTGGGCCTCGTCGGCCTCGGCCTGATCCGCCTGCTCGGCATCGCCTGAGCGGCCCCGCCCCGACGCCGAGAGCGGCACTCGATCACGTTGCAATCGGGTGCCGCTCTCGATCTTTGATCTTGCCGCGTTTTCTGCGACGAACCGGCATCCACTTCATCGGAAAATGCTCTAGCCCGGCGGCCCGGCGATCAGGGCGAGGAGCGCGTCGGCGGCGCGGCTGCGATAGCGCTCCCGGTGCCGCAGGACACGGAAGGCCCGGCTCGGCAGGGGGAAGGGCGGCGCCGCCAGGCTGCCCGCCCGCAGGGCCGGCGCGACGACGCTGTGGGAGAGCACGCTCGCCCCCGCCCCCCCCTCGACCGCCGCCCGCACGGGCTCGTTCGAGGGCAGTTCCAGCACGACCCGCAGCCCGGAGGGCGCGATCCCGGCGCCGGTCAGGGCGGCTTCCAGGACCGAGCGCGTGCCGGAACCCGCCTCGCGCATCACCCACGCGGCCTCGGCCAGATCCTGCGGGCGCACCGTCGCGCGGGCGGCGAGGCGATGGTCCGGCGCGGTGATCAGGACGAGCCTGTCGTCGGCGACGTCCTCGCTCGCGAGCATCGGATCGTCGATCCTCCCTTCCACGAAGCCGAGTTCGGCGGTCCCGGCCTGCACCGCGGCCGCGACCTCGGCCGTGTTGCCGATCGCGAGGGTGACGACGATCTCGGGGAAGAGCCGGCGGAAGGCGACGAGGTGGCGGGGGAGCCAGTGGCTCGCGATGGTCTGGCTGGCCTGCACGCGCAGGGTGCCGCGCCGCAGGCCCGAGAGGTCCGCGAGCACGGCCTCGGCCGTGGCCGCGCGCGCCAGCACGGCCCGCGCCTCGCCCAGGAAGAGGCGGCCGGCCTCGGTCAACGCGACGCCGCGCCCGACGCGGTGGAAGAGCTTGGTGGCGTGCCGCTCCTCCAGCGCGGCCACCGCCGCGCTGACCGCCGATTGCGAGAGGTTCAGCGCCTCGGCGGCGCGGGTCACGTGCTGGCGCTCGGCCACCGCGACGAAGATGCGAAGCTGCTCTAGGGTCACGCCTGGGGCTTAGCAGCCGGAGCGCCCGGCGTCTCGGGTCCGCAGCGCCTCCCGCCCCCGAGCCCGCGGAACCGCGCGGCGCCGGCGCGCCGCGGGCGGGAGGACGGGGATCGCGCCTCCCGCACCCTCTCCGCCCTCGGCGCGGCCGCGCGCCGGAAAGGGCGTGGTCCCGCGCAGATCCGCCGCCGCCGAACGCGAAACCCCGCCCGGGCGCGATCCCGGACGGGGTGACGGGTGCGATGCCGGGCGGGCCGGCGACTCCCGGGCTCATCCCCATCCGCGAGATCCCTTCGGGATGGCGGATCTGGGCGTCGCTCAAGCGCCGCGCGGGCTCGTGATACGCTGTCCGAACGTGATCGTCCGGACAGCGTATGATCGGGACCCGCTCGGATCGACCGGATCCCGGATCAGAAGGTGAAGCCGGTCTCGATCAGGTAGCGGTCCTGCGAGGTCTTGTTGCCGGCCTTGCCGAAGCCGAGGCCCGCCGTGATGTCGTAGAGCTGAACGTGCGCATACTCGCCGCGCAGGAAGTAGCGGCCGAAGGTGAAGGTCGGGGTGACCGTGACCGAAAGGGCGGAGCTGCCCGGCCCGTAGAGCAGGCTGGTAAGCCCCGTGAAGCGGTTGCCCGTCTGCGTCTCGTACTCGACGCGGCCGGCCAGGGCGAAATTGTCGTTGAAGGCGTAGCTCGCCAGGATCGCGCCGCCATAGGTCGAGGCGCTCTCCAGGATCCCGATGCGCGGATCACGCTCGACATTCGTGAACTGGAAGTAGGGCGTGATGATCCACGGCCCGTCCGAATAGGTGTAGTTGATGTTGAAGATGCCGCTGTTCTGCTGGAACAAGGGCGTCGCGAACTGGTAGCGGAAGCTCTTGATCCCGGCATTGGTCCGGTCGACGTTGAAGCCGCCGTTCACGCCGATCGTGTTGGCGTCGTTCAGCTTGTAGGCCACCGAGCCGGTGAACCAGCTGATCTCACCCGAGTAGAACCCGTCCGTGCCCGCCACCGACACCGACCACGGGCCCTCCGACCAGTTCACCTGGACGCCGTGGTTGATGATGTTCTCCTGGAAGAACAGCAGGCCGCGCGAGATGTTCAGGTTCTGGAAGGTGAAGGGCGCCTCGCTGCCGATCAGCGTCGGCATGCGGCCGCCCTGGATCGACCACGCGTCGTTGATCTGCCACTTGCCGAAGGCGACCGGCAGCGGCCCGAACAGCAGGTCGGTCTGGTTGATGGCGCTGTAATTCTGCGCCCCGAGGGTGGGCACCGCGTAGGCGCCGGCCGCGATGTAGAACTGGAACGGGCCATCCGCCTTCTGGACGAAGCCCATCAGGTTGGAGAAGTCCACCCGCGCGGCCCGGTCCCGGTCCGGGAAGATGCCGAGCGGCAGGGCCAGGCCCGGCGCGAACTGGTTCGTCTGCGTGTAGGCGTAGCCCGTGAGCGCGCCGCCGACATAGATGTCGCCGAAGCCGCCGATCGTGAAGCAGGTCGGGTCCGGGTTCTGCTTGATCGGTCCGTTATAGGCCGGGAACGAGAGCGTGGCCTTGCAGGCCGCGGGCGCCGCCGGGGCCGGCGCGACCTTGGGGGGCAGGTCCGCCGCCTGAGCGTAGCCGGACAAGACGGCTAAGGCGGCCATGCTGAGGGAGGTGAAGCGGATCGCCACGATTCTCAAGTCCAAATGTCGGTCTGACTACGGCTAAGCTGGCAGCGCGGGCCGGTTGGCGCAAAGGCAATTTCTGGGCACCTGCATACCATTTAGGCAGTTTCCGCGTGGCCGGGCCCAACCGTGTCCTGTACGCAACACCGCGATAACGACCTAAAGTAAGGTAAGACGTCGTGAGGGCCCGCGCGGCGTCGCGCGCCAGGGGAGGTGGTTCGCGGGCGGCCGCCAAGCAACGCGCCCGCCTGATCGCGCGACGCGTCCAGCGCCGAGGGATTCGCGGGACCGATGCTTCCCGGACATGTCGCGGATACCCGCTCGGAGCGGTCCCTGCGGCCGCCTTCCTCAGGGACAACACGCCTGAGCGGGACCGCGTCCGCGGGCGATCCGGATCGCTCCCCTAGGAGCGGGACGGAGGGGCGGGCGAAGCCCGCGGCGCGGCGGCGCCCGTTGCCGCCGCCAGCCCCGTCGAAGGGATCTTCAGTGGGACAGGATCTTGGACAGGAAGGTCTGGGCGCGCTCGCTGCGGGGCGATCCGAAGAACTCCTCCTTCTGCGCGTCCTCGACGATCTCGCCGCGGTCCATGAAGATCACCCGGTTCGCCACCTTGCGGGCGAAGCCCATCTCGTGGGTGACGACCATCATGGTCATGCCCTCGCGGGCGAGCTCCACCATCACGTCCAGCACCTCGCCGACCATCTCGGGGTCGAGGGCGGAGGTGGGCTCGTCGAACAGCATCACGATCGGGTTCATGGCGAGCGCCCGGGCGATCGCCACGCGCTGCTGCTGCCCGCCCGAGAGCTGGCCCGGGAACTTGTGCGCGTGCGCCTTCAGCCCGACCCGCTCCAGCAGCGCGAGGCCCTTCGCCTCCGCCTCGGCGCGGCTGCGGCCCAGCACCTTGCGCTGGGCGAGCGTCAGGTTGTCGGTGATCGAGAGGTGCGGGAACAGCTCGAAATGCTGGAACACCATGCCGACGCGCGAGCGCAGCTTCGGCAGGTTGGTCTTCTTGTCGGCGATCCGCGTCCCGTCGACCGTGATCTGCCCCTTCTGGAACGGTTCGAGGGCGTTCACGCACTTGATCAGGGTGGACTTGCCGGAGCCCGAGGGGCCGCAGACCACCACCACCTCGCCCTTCCGGATCGAGGTGGTGCAATTCGTCAGCACCTGGAAGTCGCCGTACCACTTGCTGACCTGATCGATCACGATCATCGGGCCGGAACCGGCGGCGGCGGGCGGCGTCTCGACGAGGGGCGCGGACGACATGGGAGCCTCTCTGGAAGTCAGCGGATGATGGCGATGCGGCGCTGCAGGCGGCGCACCAGGATCGAGGCGAGGAAGCAGATCGCGAAGTAGACCAAAGCGGCGAAGAGGTACATCTCGACGAGGCGCCCGTCGCGCTGCGCCACCTTCGAGGCGGCGCCGAGGAAGTCGGTGATCGACAGCACGTAGACGAGCGAGGTGTCCTGGAACAGCACGATGGTCTGGGTCAGCAGGACCGGCAGCATGTTGCGGAAGGCCTGGGGCAGGATGACCGACCCCATGCTCTGCCAGTAGGTCAGACCGAGCGCCGAGGCGGCGGCGGCCTGACCCTTGGGGATCGACTGGATGCCCGCCCGCATGATCTCGGAGAAGTAGGCCGCCTCGAACAGCGTGAAGGTGACGAGCGAGGAGGTGAAGGCGCCGACCTGGATCGGCCGCTCGGCCCCGATCAGCCACTGCCCGAGATACGGCACCAGGAAGTAGAACCAGAAGATCACCAGCACCAGCGGCAGCGAGCGCATGAAGTTGACGTAGCCCTTGGCCACCAGCGGCAGCACCGGCAGGCCCGAGAGCCGCATCATGGCGATGAGCGTGCCGAGGATGGTGCCGCTCACCGCCGCCAGCGCGGTCAGCGTCAGCGTGAAGGTCATCCCGGTGAGGAAGAGGTAGGGCAGCGCGCTGACGATGACGCTGAAATCGAAGTTCGACAGCATGGACTCTCACCCGCGGCGGAGAGGGAGCGGCGGCCTCAGCGGGCGCCGGGTATCGCGACCTTGCGCTCCAGGTACCCGGCCGCCGTCACCACCAGGAGATTGATGATGATGTACAGGATGGTGGCGGCCGTGAAGGCCTCGAAGACCTGGAACGAGAATTCCTGCATCGAGCGGGCGCGGGCGGTGAGTTCGAGGAGCCCGATGGTCAGCGCGACCGACGTGTTCTTGAGGTTGTTGAGGAACTCGGAGGTGAGCGGGGGCAGGATGATGCGGTAGGCGTTGGGCAGCAGCACGTACCGGTAGGTCTGGGAGGTGGTGAGCCCCAGCGCCGTGCCGGCCATGCGCTGGCCCCGCGGCAGGGCCTGGATGCCCGCCCTCACCTGCTCGGCGACGCGCGAGGCCGTGAAGAAGCCCAGGCACACCACCGCCGTGTAGAAGGGCGCGTCGGGCAGCTGCTTCAGCCACGTGCCCCAGCTCTGCGGCAGCATCTCCGGCAGCACGAAGAACCAGAGGAACATCTGCACCAGCAGCGGGATGTTGCGGAAGAGCTCGACGTAGCCGTTCCCGAAGGCCTGGGCGAACCGGTTCGGCAGCGTGCGCATGACGCCGATCACGGACCCGACCGCGAAGGCGATGACCCAGGCGCAGAGGGCCGTCACGATGGTCCACAGGAGGCCCGACAGGAGCATGTCGGCGTAGGTCCCCGTGCCCTCGGGCGAGGGCTCGAAGAAGATGCTCCAGTTCCAATTGTAGTTCATGCCCAGTCCACCGACGCGGCTGTCGTCACGGGCGCCATGCGCGGGCGCAATGATACGTCATGGCGCGGCCATGCGTGACCGATTCTCGCACCATCCACCGGAATGCCGGGGCGCGGCGGCGGCCGCGCCCCGGGCTCGCGACACCCCCTGCGGGAAGGGGCGATCACGGGCCGCTGCGAAGGGCGGCCGGTCAGTACATCGCCGGGTCGGGGCTGTCGCTCGGCTTGGCGAAGGCCTTCTTCAGGGCCGCATCCATCGGCAGGTTCAGGTTGATGTTGCGCGGCGGGATCGGCTTGGTGAACCACTTGTCGTAGGTCGCCGGGCCCTCCGGGCTCTGGTAGAAGGCCGCCGTCGCGTCATCCACCACCTTCTTGAACGGCGCGTCGTCCTTGCGCAGCATGATGCCGTAGGGCTCGGGCTTGGAGATCGCGTCGGTGGAGATCAGGTAGGCGTCCGGCTCCTTGGAACTCGCCGCCAGCGAGGCCAGGAGCACGTCGTCCATCACGAAGGCCACCGCGCGCCCCGTCTCGACCATCAGGAACGCCTCGGCGTGGTCCTTGGCCGGCAGGATCGTGATCCCGAGCTTGTTGGCGGCGTTGTACTCGTTGATCTGCCGGATGTTGGTCGTGCCGGAGGTCGACACGACGGTCTTGCCCTTCAGGTCATCGAACTTGCTGACGTTGCTGCTCTTCTTGGCGACGAAGCGGCTGGCGGTCAGGAAATGCGTGTTGGTGAAGGAGACCTGCTTCTGGCGATCGACGTTGTTGGTGGTCGAGCCGCATTCCAGGTCGACCGTGCCGTTGGCGATCAGGGGAATGCGGGTCGCCGAGGTCACCGGATTGAGCTTGACCTCCAGATTCGGCAGGCCGAGCTTGGCCTTGACCGCGTCCACCACCTTGTAGCAGATGTCCATGGCGTAGCCGACCGGCTTCTGGTTGCCGTCGAGATAGGAGAACGGCACCGAGGAGTCGCGGTAGCCCAAGGTGATCGCGCCGGTCTCCTTGATCTTCTTCAGGGTTCCGGAGAGCTCCTCGGCGGAGGCCGGCAGCGCGGCGAAGCCGGCCACGAGCAGGATCAGCAGGCGTTTGGGGGCCATCCAGATTCTCCTTTTGGGCGAGCCCTACGTCCGTCATCGCGGGCCGCGGCGTCAAGGGCCGCGCCCGCGCGAAGGACGGGATGACGGCCGCGCGCCGGGCCGGGGGCCGGTTGCGGAATGCGCAGCCGCGGGCGAGAACGGGCGCGCCGCCCCGCGGCACGCCCCTTGCCCGCCCTGACCGACCCCGCGCCGGACCAGACCGCATGCAGATCGCGACCCCCTACCTGATGTTCCTCGGCGACGTCCCCGACCGCCTCGCCGCCAAGACCGCCTACGGCATCGTGGATTGGCGCCCCGAATGGTGCACCGGGCAGCTGCGGCTGCCGGGCTGCGCGGCCGATCTCGGCATCCCGGATCTCGGCATCGAGGAGGCGGTCGCGCGGGGCGCGCGCACCCTGATCGTCGGCGTCGTCAACGCCGGCGGGGTGCTGCCCGAGCACTGGATCGCGTCGATCGTCGCGGCCCTGGATGCGGGGCTCGACGTGGCGAGCGGCCTGCACACCCGGCTCGGCTCGGTCCCGGCCATCGCCGAGGCGGCGGCGCGGGGCGGGCGCCAGCTCCACGACGTGCGCCATTCCGACCAGCGCTTCGACACCGGCAAGGGGGTGAAGCGCCCGGGCCGCCGGCTGCTCACCGTCGGCACCGATTGCTCGGTCGGCAAGAAGTACACCGCCCTCGCGCTGGAGCGGGGCATGCGCGCCCGCGGCTTCGACGCGGATTTCCGCGCCACCGGCCAGACCGGCGTCTTCATCTCGGGCCGCGGGGTCGCCATCGACGCGGTGGTGGCCGATTTCATCTCGGGCGCGGTCGAGTGGATCTCGCCCGCGGCGGCGCCGGAGCACTGGGACCTGATCGAGGGCCAGGGCTCGCTGTTCCACCCCTCCTTCGCGGGGGTGAGCCTCGGCCTCCTCCACGGCGCGCAGCCCGACGCCTTCGTGATCTGCCACGAGCCGACCCGCACGCGCATGCGCGGGGTGCAGCATCCCCTGCCCTCGATCGAGGAGGTGATCGACCTCACCTCGCGCTGCGGGCGCCTGACCAATCCGGAGATCCGCCCGGTCGGGATCGCGGTCAACACGCAGGATCTCGGCGAGGCCGAGGCCCGCACCCTGCTCGACGCGCTCGCCCGCGCCCACGACCTCCCGGCGAGCGACCCGGTGCGCTTCGGCGTCGAGGAGATCGTGGCGCGGATCGCGGCGCTCTACCCGGCGGGTCTGCCCGCATGAGGCGCCTCGCGGTCGCGGTCGAGACCTGGCCCATCGCCGGGCGCTTCACCATCTCGCGCGGCAGCCGCACCGAGGCCGTGGTGGTGGTGGCCAGCGTGACGGACGGCACCCGTACGGGCCGCGGCGAGGGGGTGCCCTATCCCCGCTACGGCGAGAGCGTCGAGGGTGTGCGCGACCTGATCGCCGCGCAGGGCGAGGCGGTGGCGGCGGGCGCGACCCGGGCCGACCTGCTCGCCCGGATGCCGGCGGGCGCGGCCCGCAACGCCCTCGACTGCGCCCTCTGGGACTACGAGGCCAAGGCGGCGGGGCGGCCGGCCCACGCCCTCGCGGGGCTCGCGCCGCCGCGCCCGGTCACCACCGCCTACACGCTCAGCCTCGGCGCACCCGAGGAGATGGAGGCGGCGGCCCGCGCCGCCGCGGCGCGGCCCCTCCTCAAGGTCAAGCTCGGCGGCGAGGGCGACCCGGCCCGCATCGCCGCCGTGCGCCGCGGGGCGCCCGCCTCCCGCCTCGTCGTCGATGCCAACGAGGCGTGGCGGCCGCGCAACCTCGCCGAGAACATGGCGGCCTGCGCGGCGGCGGGGGTGGAGCTGATCGAGCAGCCGCTCCCCGCCGGCGAGGACGAGGCGCTCGCCGGGCTCGCGCGCACGATCCCGCTCTGCGCCGACGAGAGCCTGCACCCGGGCGCCGGGCTCGACGGGCTCGCCGGCCGCTACGACGCGATCAACATCAAGCTCGACAAGGCGGGCGGGCTCACGCCGGCCCTCGCCCTCGCCCGGGCCGCGCGGGAGCAGGGCCTCGCGATCATGGTCGGCTGCATGGTCGGCACCTCGCTCGCCATGGCGCCCGCCATGCTGCTCGCGGGCTTCGCGACCTTCGTCGACCTCGACGGCCCCCTGCTCCTCGCCCGGGACCGCGAGCCGGGGCTGCGCTTCGAGGGCAGCCTCGTCCACCCGCCCGATCCGGCCCTGTGGGGGTGAGGCGATGCTGGGCTGGGATTCCGCCGGGGACGCCCTGATCGCCCCCGCCGTCGCCCGCAACCGGGAGCCGATCCTGGCGGTGCTGCGGCGGCTCCTGCCGGAGACGGGCCTCGTCCTCGAAGTCGCGAGCGGCTCGGGCGAGCACGCCGCGCACTTCGCGCGGGCGCTGCCGGGGCTCGCCTTCCAACCCTCGGACCCGGAGCCGGCGGCCCTGCGCAGCATCGCGGCCCACGCCCGGGCGGCCGCGCTGCCCAACCTGCGCCCGCCCCTCGCCCTCGACGCCGCGGCGGAGACCTGGCCGCTGGCGCGGGCCGACGCGGTCCTGGCCATCAACATGATCCACATCGCGCCCTGGCCCGCGACCGAGGGGCTGATGCGGGGGGCCGGCCGCCTGCTGCCGCCGGGCGCGCCGCTCGTGCTCTACGGGCCCTTCATGGTCGAGGACACGCCCACCGCCCCGAGCAACCTCGCCTTCGACGCGGATCTGCGGGCGCGCAATCCCGCCTGGGGCCTGCGCGACCTCGGCGCCGTGGCGCGGGCCGCCCGGGGGCAGGGCCTCGCCCTCGCCGAGCGCGTCGCCATGCCGGCGAACAATCTCTGCCTCGTCTTCCGGGCCGGCGCGGCCGCGTAGGACATTCGTACGCCTTCCCGTCCCGGCCGCCCTTCCCCACCTTCGGACGCCGCGCGGGGTGGTGGCCCCGGTATGGCGAAAGGCGCCCCGGCGTGGGATCCTCCCCGGGGCGCGGCGCCGAGGGGAGGGCCAGGGTGAGCGGCGAGGCGGAACGGCACAGGATCGTCATCGTGGGCGGCGGCGCGGCGGGGCTGCAGCTCGCGACCAAGCTCGGCGACAGGTACGGCCGGCGCAAGCAGGCGGAGGTGACGCTGGTCGACCGCTCGCGCACCCATATCTGGAAGCCGCTCCTGCACGAGGTCGCGGCCGGCAGCATGGATGTGGGCCACCACGCCGTCGATTACCTGCACCACGCCCATGCCCACCATTTCCGCTACCGGATCGGCGAGATGGTCGGGCTCGACCGCGAGCGCCGGGTCGTGCGGCTCGCGGCGAGCCACGACGCCGAGGGCCGCGAGGTCACGCCCGAGCGGGACATCCCCTACGACACGCTGGTGATCGCGGTCGGCAGCGCGAGCAACGATTTCGGCACGCCCGGGGTGAAGGAGCACGCCATCGCCCTCGACACGCCGGATCAGGCGCAGCGCTTCCACCGCCGCCTCATCAACGCGATGATCCGCGCCCACGCCCAGGATGCGCCGGTGCGCGCGGGCCAGCTCCACGTGGCGGTGATCGGGGCCGGCGCGACCGGCACCGAACTCGTGGCGGAACTCCACCGCACCACCCGCCAGGTGGCCGCGACCGGCCTCGACCGCATCGACCCGGACAAGGACCTGAAGCTCACCCTGATCGAGGCGGCCGACCGGATCCTCCCGGCCGTGCCCGAGCGGCTGTCGCGGGACGTGATGGCCCTGCTCGCCGGGATCGGCGTTGAGGTGCGCACCGGCGCCCGGGTCACCGAGGTGCGGGCGGACGGCGTGCAGCTCGCCGACGGCAGCTTCATCGCGTCGGAACTCGTGGTCTGGGCCGCCGGCGTGCGGGCGCCCGAGGTGCTGCGCGACCTCGGCGGGCTCGAGACCACCCGCAACAACCAGCTCGTCGTGCTGCCGAGCCTGCAGACCACCCGGGACGAGAACGTCTTCGCCCTCGGCGACTGCGCCTACCTGATCGATCCGGCCACCCAGCGGCCGATCCCGCCCCGCGCCCAGGCCGCCCACCAGCAGGCGAGCCACCTGCTGCGCCAGATGCCGAACCGGCTGGCGGGACGGCCCCTCGCCCCGTTCCGCTACCGCGATTTCGGCTCCCTCGTCTCGCTCGGCGAGTACACCACGGTCGGCAACCTGATGGGCTTCATCCGCGGCCGCAACGTCTTCATCGCCGGCCTGTTCGCGCGGCTGATGTACCAGTCGCTCTACAAGATGCATCAGAAGGCGCTGCACGGGACCTGGAAGGTCTCCCTCGACACGGCGGCCCGCGCGCTGACCCGGCACACGGTGCCGCGGGTCAAGCTGCATTGAGGCCGGTTGCGCCGGCCGGGCATCGGTGCTTCGGTGGCGCGGGCCCGGGCGCCCCGACGGGGCGCGCGCGACCCGGGGGCTCGCCCGAGGCCGGGAGGAGAGCGCAGCGATGATCCTGGTGAGCGTGATGTATCCGGGCGGGGCTTCGCCCGCCTCCTTCGACCTCGACTACTACCTGTCGCGCCACATGCCGCTGGTGCGCGAGCGCTGGTCCGGGATGGGTCTGGAGAAGGCCGAGGTGGTGAAGGGCGCCGCCACGCCGGACGGCAGCCCGCCGCCCTTCCAGATCATGGCGCTCCTCAGCTTCCGCTCCCTGGAGGATTTCCAGAAGGCGGTGGCGGCCCACGGCAAGGAGATCTTCTCCGACATCCCGAACTTCACGCAGGCCCAGGCGCAGGTGCAGATCAACGAGCCGCAGGCCTGGTGAGCGGCGCCGCATGATCGACATCGTCAAGATCGTGAAGGAGCAGCACCCGGACCTTGGGGAGTACTTCGTGGTGCTGCGCCCCTATTCGGGGCTGATCGCGCCGGACGCGCCCGACGCGCTGGCCGAGGAGGTGCAGGTCTGGGCGTCCACCGAGGCGCCGAGCGCCCGGCTGTGGCGGCGCAGCGTGACCTACGCGCTGTTCCCGGGCTGGCCGGAGGAGACGCGCGACCTGGAGGTGGTCTCCTTCGCGGACGCGGCGGACCTCGCCCGGTTCGCGACCCGCTGGACGCATTGAGCCGGGGTCGAGGGCGCGGGGCAGCGCCGCGCCCCCCTTCTCCCGGACGAGGGAGCCTGCGCCGAACGCGATGCGGGGACACAGGGGAGGGTCGGCCGGCACCGGTCCGGACGGCGCTCCGATCCCCGCCCCTCCCCGGCACGCCACGTACCAAATCCGCTTGATCCCTTCGGGATGGCGGATTTGGGCCTCGCTCACGCGCCGCGCGGGCGCGTGATCCGCGATCCGCCTGGATCAACCGGATCCCGGATCACACGACCCGCCGCGGCCGCTCGAGGAACGGGGCGTCGTCCTCCTTGGGCTTGGGCGGCGGGAACACCACCGGGGTCGCGGTGGCCGCGAAGGGCGGGGCCGAGGTGTCGAGCCCGTTCCCGGCCGGTGTCGGCGCGGCCTGTGCCGCCACGGGCGGGGCCGCCGCGGCCGGGGCCGGACGGGGCGCCTCCTCACGCACCGGCCTCGGCACCGTCGCCTCGGGGGCGGGCGCCGGCAGCGGGCCGGCGGCGGGGGCCGGCTCCTCGTCCGGGAGCGGAAGGTCCTGGCTCCGGCCGGCGAGAAGCTCCGGCGGGGTCTGCCACACGAAGGCGTCGAGCCGCCCGCTGACCGGCGAGATCGGCGCCCAGCGGTCCGAGACGATCCCGTCCGCGCACCAGGCCGGGTCGCGCGGCGCGTGCGCCGCCCGGGACAGCCACTCGCGGGCCCGGCCGCTGCCGCGGCCGTGCTCGGTCTCCTCGATCTCCGCCATCAGCAGGTAGGCGCGCTGCGTCGGCGACTCGGCGAGCAGGGGCTGCAGCACGTCGCGGGCGCGGCCGAATTCCCGCGCCTCCAGGGCCGCGCGCGCGATGGCGAAGCGCGCCTCGGGGTGCCAGGAAGAGAGCCGGGCCAGGGTCTCGGCGCGGGCGAGGCGGTCGCGGCTCGAATCGCCGGGCCGCAGGTCGAGATAGACCCGGGCGAGGTCCGGGTGCGGGCCGGCCTTCCAGGCGGCCTCGATCACCCGGGCCGCCTTCTTGAGCTCGGCCCGGCGCGACAGCAGGCGCCCGGCCACCACCGCGGCCGGCACGAGGTCGGGCGCGAGACGCACCGCCTCGCGCGCCTGCGCCAGGGCCCGCTCCGGATCGCCCGCCTCCAGCTCCTGGGCGCTCGCCGTCAGCAGCACCGCCCGCTGGCGGCGCGACGCCGCCTTGTCGGCGAGGCCGAGGGCGGCGCGGCGCGACACCGTCTCCAGGGCGCCCGCCCAGTCCCGGTCGGCGCATTGCGCCTCCATCACCGCCTCGTTGGCCCAGGACACGCCCGGGGCGAGGCGCGACGCCTCGGCCGCGTAGGCCCGCGCGGTGGCCTCGTCGCCCTGCCGGCGCGCCTCGACGAAGAGGCCGCGCAGCCCGAGCACCCGCGTCTCGGAGGCCTCGGTCATGCGCCGGAAGGCCCGCTCGGCCCCGGCCCGGTCGCCCGAGATCTGCGCCGCCTGAGCGGTGAGGAGCAGGGCCAGGGGCTCGCTGCCGAGGAGCCGCTCCGCCTCGCCCGCGTGCCGCCGCGCCGCGGCCGGATCGCCGGAGCCCACCGCCACCATGCCGCGCGACAGCGCCTCGAAGCCGCGGGTGCGGCGCCGCTCGTGGCTGCTCGCGCGCATCCGCCGCGGCAGGCGCAGGACCCCGCGGGCGAGGCTCCACAGGAAGCCGAGCACCACCGCCAGGACCAGCACGCCGACGAGGGCCGCGTTCAGGCTCGTCGCCACGTCGACGCCGCCCCACGACACGGACACGACGCCGGGATGGTCGGCGAGCCAGACCGCCCCGTAGGCGGCGAGGGCCAGAAGGGCCAGGAAGGCGAGTGCGCGCCACATCGGTTCTTCAACTCCTCAGGTCCGCGACGGTCACGCGGCGGGGGCGGGCGCCCCTGGATCTGGGTGGTGGGCGCGCGCGGCGGGCTCCGGCTGTGGGATCCGCACCGATGCGCGCCGAGACGGCAAGCCGGTCGTTGGACGGAGCGGGGAGCCCCGGGCGGGCGCCGCGCTCAGCGCGCGGCACCCGACAGGGCACCGAACGCGGCCGCGAGCCGGGCGCGGGAGGCCTCGCCCGCCGCCGCCCGCGCCTTCAGCGTCGCGCCGAAGGAGGCGGCCTCCTTGCGCGCGGCCTCGGGCATCGCGTCGAAGGCCGCGGCCGCCTCCGGAATGGCGCCGC
The DNA here is from genome assembly GCF_000379105.1 of Methylobacterium sp. WSM2598. Classification (GTDB taxonomy): domain Bacteria; phylum Pseudomonadota; class Alphaproteobacteria; order Rhizobiales; family Beijerinckiaceae; genus Methylobacterium. The sequence goes on from NZ_KB900609.1 coordinate 495,864, forward strand.
GGTCGAGGGCGTCCTGCACCTTCGCGACCGCGCCCTCCGTGGCATCGCCGGCCGGCTGGGCCGGCGCGCCGCCCTGCGCGGCCCCGTCCGACTTGCGCACCGTGACGATCGAGCCCGCCATGCTGGCGAGCCGGTCGGTGAAGCTGCCGCGCTCCGCCACCTCGCGCTGCCGGGCGGCCTTCACCGCCGCCACGATGCGGCCGCCGATCGGCCGGAATTCCTGGGCCAGGGCGGCGGCCGTGGGGGCGCCCTTGGCCGCGAAGGGCTCGAGCGGGCCGAGCGGCGGGCCGTCCTCCGGGCCGAGCTGCTTGAGCGCCGCCAGGGCATCCGCGTAGGGCGTGCCGTTGGCGAGCGCCGCCGCGATCCGGTCGGCCGCGACCGCGCGCAGGCCCGCCTGCAGCGCCCCCGCATCCGCCCGCCCGGCGAGGTCGCGGGCGAGGTCCGCGAGGCGCTGCTCCTGCGCCTTGCCGCGGGACTCGAAGGCCTGCTGGAGCGCGTCGAGCCGGCCGCCCAGGGCCTTATCGGCCTCCTGATCGGCCGCGACCCGCTGGCCGAGCTCCGCCTGCAGGCCCTTCAGCCCCGAATCGAGCCCGTCGAGCCGGGTGCGCAGCTCGCCCGTATCGGCCTGGCCCTGCAGGGTCTGGACCGCCTGGGCGAGGCCGTCGACCTTCTGGCGCAGCTCGGGATCGCCGACCCGCCCCTGGAGGTCGCCGAGACGCTTGTCGAGGGCGTCGAGGCGCGCCTGCAGCGGCTCGCCGGACGCGTCCGGCGCCGCGGCGGGAGCCGGCGCCCCCGCGGCGGACGACGGGGAGGTCTCGGCCGCCGCCGGACGGCCCGACTGGGCCTCCTTCAGGGCCTCCGCGGCCCGGTCCGCGGCGGATTTGGCGGCCGCCTCGGCGCCGCGCACCGCGTCCGGCAGCGGGCGCAGGGCCGCCTCCGCCGCGGCGAGCCGCCGGTCGAGGGCCTGAACGCTGTCGCGGGGTGCGAGGTCGGCGAGGCGCTGATCGAGATTGGGCGCGGTCTCGGCGGATTTCGGCAGCAGGCCGTAGGCCGGGCCGTAGGTCTGGACGCCGTAGAGGAGGCCCGCGCCGATCACGCCGCCGAGGAGCGAGGCGGCCAGCACGGAGCCGAACCCGGCGCCGCCCGAGCGCGCCGGCGCCGGGCTCACCGCCGGGGTCGCGCCCGCGCGCGGCCCGGCCGGGCCGGAGGCGGCCGCGCCCGTGGCGCCGACCGGGCCGGTCGCGCCGCGCGGCGGCTCCGCCTTGACGGGATCGGGCTTGGCCGCAGCGGCGGCCTCGGGCTTGACGCCGAGGGGCGACGTGCCCGGTCCGGTCGATGAGCCCGGTCCAGTCGATGAGCCCGGTCCAGTCGGTGAGCCCGGTCCAGTCTTGGGCACGGTGGAGCCGGCAGCGCCCGCGGGGCCGGTCGGCCCCGGCTTCGCGGCGGCCGCCGCGGGTCCGGTGCTGCCCGGCGGCACGGCGGGCTTGGCGCCGGCGAGAGCCGCCCCTGTGGGCGACGCGCCCGTCGGCGATGCGGGCGTGGGCGACGCGGGCGACGCGCCCGGGCCGGTCGCGCCGGCGGCGCCCGGCGGCCTCGGACCGCCCGGGTTCGAGGCCGGAACGGAGGTCGCGGCCGGGCCGGGCTTCGGCGGCTCGGCGGGTCTGGGCGGTTCGGGCGGCGCTGCCGGCTTGCCGGGGGCCGCGGCGCTCGGCGTCGGGCCGGGCTTCGGCGCCGCGCCGGCAGCGGGTTTCGGCGGCTCGCCGGGCCTCGGCGGATCGGCGGGCTTCGGCGGATCGGCGGGCTTGGCCCCCGCCGGGCCGGTCGCTCCCTTGGCGGGCGTCTCGCTCACGCGGGTGGCCTTCAGGTCGATGATCGGGCCGTCCGCCGGGTTGGGGCCGCGTCCGCCCGGCCGGTTGCGGGAATCCTGGGGGTCCTTGTCGGATGGGGTCACGGCCGAAGATCCTCACCTCTGAGCGGGGCGCGCAGGGACGCCCGTCGGCTGGGTCCGGCCCGCCGAGACGGGACCGGACCGGGCCCGCGCGGAACGCGGCCGCTCTGTTGCGCCGTCCTTAGCATCGGTCACGGCCCAGGCGCGAGCCTGCTTGCGCGGACGGAAAAGGGGTTAGGCCGGAGAGGAGTGCGTCCTCCGTCGGCATTGCCGCGACCAGATGGGACAGGATCCCGGCGGCGACCAGGGGCGCGGCGCAATCCTCCGAGAGGCACAGATGCGCCAGCCGGGCGAAGCCGGCCTCGCACCCCGCCGCGCGGGCGAGGCCCAGAGCCGCGGCGGCGCTGCGGCGGGAATAGTGCAGGGCCGCGTCGAGGCGCGCCTCGGCGAGGGCCGCGGCGACCGGGTCGGGCAGCTGCGGCAGCGGCCGGGCCGCGTAGGCGATCCAGGTCGTGACCGGGAAGCCGGCCGCCGCGAGGCTCGCGGCGGGCTCGGGCTTGCGCTCCCGGCCGGCCGCGTGGAGCAGGGCGGCGCCGGGCGGCAGGGATCGGGTGATCAGGCCCGCCAGGGAGGCCGCGTCGCCCCCGGCCTCGCGGATCTCGCGCAGGCCCGCCGCCCGGGCGGCCTCGGCCGTGCGGGCGCCGACGCAGAAGGCCGGAAGGCCGGTCAGCCCGGCCGGGCCGAGGGCCGGCGCCGCGTTGGCGCTGGTGAGGATCAGGGCGTCGAAGCGCCCGTCCGGCGGCGGGACGTGGCTCGGCGCGAGGTCGAGGACCGGAGCGAGGAGCGGCGCGTGGCCGAGCGCGGCCACCCGCGCGGCCGTGCGCGCACCGGCCGGGAGCGGCCGCGCGACCCAGACGCGCAGGGGCGCCCGATCCAGCCTCGGCGCGCTGCCGCTCACGTCGCCTCCCATCTTTGCGGTCCCGGGCACTCCGGGTTATCTGACGGCCAGCATACCGGCCCGAGTACCGCCAGGATACCGGCCGGGGCAGTGCCAGCATACCGGCGAAGGCGCCGCGCGCCATCCCCGTTCCCCGTTTCTCGGCCCCTCGCGAGCGCGACCCCCATGAACGTCCTCGGCATCGAGACCACCTGCGACGAGACCGCCGCCGCGATCGTCACCGCGGCGGAGGACGGGCGCGCGGTGATCCGCGCCAACGAGGTGCTGAGCCAGATCGCCGAGCACGCGGCCTATGGCGGCGTGGTGCCCGAGATCGCCGCCCGCGCCCACGTGGAGGTGGTCGACCGGCTGATCGCCCGGGCGCTCCAGGAGGCGGGCCTGGGCTTCGACGACCTCGACGGCATCGCGGTCGCGGCCGGCCCGGGGCTGATCGGCGGCGTGCTCGTCGGCCTCGTCACCGCCAAGACCCTCTCGCTCGTCACGCGCAAGCCGCTCCTGGCGGTCAACCACCTGGAGGCGCATGCCCTGACCGCCCGGATGACGGACGGGATCGCCTTCCCGTACCTCCTGCTGCTCGCCTCGGGCGGTCACACCCAGCTCGTGGCCGTCAAGGGCGTGGGCGAGTATGTCCGCCTCGGCACCACGATCGACGACGCGATCGGCGAGGCCTTCGACAAGGCGGCCAAGCTCCTCGGCCTCGCCTATCCGGGCGGGCCCGAGGTCGAGCGGGCCGCCGAGGGCGGCGATCCGGAGCGCTTCGCCCTGCCCCGCCCGATGCTCGGCCGGCGCGAGCCGAACTTCTCCCTCTCGGGCCTTAAGACCGCCCTGCGGATCGAGGCGGAGCGCATCGCCCCCCTGTCCGGCCAGGATGTCGCCGATCTCTGCGCCAGCTTCCAGGCGGCGGTGGTGGACGTGGTCGTCGACCGCGTCCGGGTGGCCCTGCGCGCCTTCGGGGACGTTGCGGGCCACCCGACCGCCCTGGTGGCGGCGGGCGGCGTCGCCGCCAACGCGGCCCTGCGGCGGGCGCTCAGCCAGCTCGCGGGCGAGGCCGGGCTGCCCCTGGTCGCCCCGCCCCTGCCGCTCTGCGGCGACAACGGCGCGATGATCGCCTGGGCGGGCCTGGAGCGCCTGCGGCTCGGCCTCGTCGACGACATCACGGCGCCGGCCCGCCCGCGCTGGCCCTTCGCCGAACCCGTCGCGACGGCCGGGTGAGCGCCGTGTCGCGGCCCGAGCCGGGCGCCGCCGGCCTGCAGCGGCGCTGGCGGGCGCTGGTGGACGAGCGGCTGCCCGAGGCCGCCGCCGCGCGCGCGGATTGGCCGGTGCGCCTCAACCACTGCTTCGCCCGCATCCTCCTGGACAATGCCTGCGGCGGGCCCTGGCGCGAGAGCGTCGCGCCCCCGGCCTGGGCGAACATGTCCCCGACCCGGCTCGCGGCGGCGGTCGCGCTCGGCGAGGCGGTGCTGGCCGGGGAAGCCGACCTCGCCGACCTCAACCGCCGCTCCCTCGCGTGGCGGGGCCGGAGGCGGAGCGCCGCCCCGCCCGGCGCGCTGGCGGCGGAGGGCTTCTGCCTGAGGCGCTGGCGGCGGGCGGACGACGCCCCCTTCGCGGCGCTCAACGCCGATCCGGAGGTGATGCGGTTCTTCCCCGCCCCGAAGAGCCGGCGCGAGAGCGAGGCCGAGGCCCGCGCCCTCGACCGGCGCTTCGAGCAGGACGGGTTCGGGCCCTGGGCGCTGGAGGCGCGCGGCACTTTCGTGGGGTTCGTCGGCTGCTGGCGGCCGGTGCGGCCCCTGCCGTTCGCGGCGGTGCCGGGAAGTCTCGTCGAGATCGGCTGGCGGCTGGCCCGCGACGCCTGGGGGCAGGGACTCGCGACCGCGGCCGCCCGGCTCGCCCTGGCGGACGCGTTCGGGCGCTGCGGGCTCACCGAGATCGTCGCCTACACGGCGCTCCTCAACCGGCCCTCGCAGCGGGTCATGGAGCGGCTCGGCATGGAGCGGGTCGAGGATTTCGCCCACCCGGCCCTGGCGGACGGCGACCCGCTGCGCCCGCACGTGCTCTACCGCCTGAGCGCCGCCGCCTTCGCGGCCGGAGGCGCCGCGTGAGCGCCGGCCCGGTGGCGGTGGTGGGCGGGGGCGCCTGGGGCACCGCGCTCGCCAACGCGGCCGCGAGCGCCGCCCCGCGCGAGGTCGTGCTGTGGCTGCGCGACGCGCAGGCGGCCCGCGCCATGGCGGAGCGGCGCGAGAACGCCCGCTACCTGCCGGGCGTGCCGCTGCACCCGGGCGTGCGTCCGACCGCCGAGGCCGCGTCCCTGCGCGCGGCCGGCTCCGTGCTCGTCGTCACCCCGGCCCAGACCCTGCGCGGGGTGCTGAGCGATCTCGCGCCCTGGCTCGCCCCCGCGGCGCCGCTCATCCTCTGCGCCAAGGGCATCGAGCGGGGCACGGACGCCTTCCTGACCGAGGTCGCCGCCGCGATCCTGCCGGGCGCGACGCTCGCCGTGCTCTCGGGCCCGAGCTTCGCGGCGGACGTGGCGCGCGGATTGCCCACCGCCGTGACGCTGGCGACGCCAGAGGCGGCGCGCGGGGCGCAGCTCGCCGCCGCCCTGTCGGGGCCGAGCTTCCGGGTCTATCACGGCACCGACATGCGCGGGGTCGAGATCGGCGGCGCGGCCAAGAACGTGCTGGCCATCGCCTGCGGGGCGGTGATCGGGCGCGGCCTCGGCGAGAGCGCCCGGGCGGCCCTGGTGGCCCGCAGCTTCGCCGAACTGCGCCGCTTCGCCCGCGCCTTCGGGGCCCGGCCGGAGACGCTGATGGGCCTCTCCGGGCTCGGGGACCTCGTCCTGACGGCGGCCTCGCCGCAATCGCGCAACTTCGCCTTCGGGGAGCGGCTGGGACGCGGCGCCTCGCCGGACCAGGCCGCGGGCGGCAAGCTCGCGGAGGGCGCCCTCACGGCCCCGGCCCTCGTCGGACTCGCCCGCCGCCGCGGCGTCGAGATGCCGGTCGCCGAGGCGGTGGCGGGCGTCGTCGCCGGCACCCTCAGCCTCGACGAGGCCATCACCGGACTGCTCAGCCGCCCGCTCCGGGCCGAGGAGGAGCCGGTCTGACCCGATCCAGACCGGAATCTCGGCCCACGATCACGGTCGAGCGGGAGGCGAAGTCGGGCCAATAGTCCGGCCAAGACTTGACGTTGACTGATCATCACGGGACCTTCGGGTCTGCCCCGGCGCGCGAGACCGGGCGACCTGGGAGGACGTCTGATGATGACACGTCGCGGCTTCGGCCGGCTCGCATCCTGCGCGCTCTGCGCGAGCGCCGGGTTCCTGGCCACGGAGGTGGCCGCGCAGACGCAGCCCGGCGTCGGTGCGGGCATCCGGCGCAAGCTCCTGGCGCAGACGGAGGGCCCGGCGCCGGGCTACGTCACGCTGCTGATGGATGTGGAGATCGACGCGGGCACGGTGGTGGGCCGCCACACGCATCCGGGCGTCGAATCCACCTACGTGATCGAGGGCGAGCTGGAGCTGCCGGTCGAGGGCCAGCCGACCCGGCTCGTGCGGGCCGGGGATTCCTTCCAGGTGCCGCCGCACACGCCCCATGCCGGCGGCAAGGCCAGCGACAAGGCCGTGCGGCTCAGCGTCACCTACGTGCTGGAGAAGGGCAAGCCGATCGCCACGCCGGTGTGACCGGCCGCGGCGGGACGGCCGGCGATCGCCGGCCGTCCCCTGTGCCGCAACGGAACAGACCTGTGCCCGCTCCCTCGCGGCGCCGGCCGAGCGCGCGACGATCCGCACGCATCGGTTGTACGTGCCCGCCCCTCCCGGTTCCGCTGCGGCACTCCCGGCGCGGCCGGACACTTGCAGGCGATCGGTCACTCGCCACGATGGAGGAGTGTCTTGATCGACGAGCGCCGCAGATCCCCCCGCACGCCGACCTACCTGCGCGGCCGCATCGGCTACAACCGCGGCGACTGGAGCCTGACCTGCGTGGTGCGCAACCTGTCATTGCAGGGTGCGCTGGTCCACGTGTCGAGCGCGGTGCCGCTCCCGGACGAGGTGGAGCTGGCGGTCGACCGGCTCGACCTGCGCCGGCGCGCCCGGGTCGTGTGGCGGCACGAGGAGCGGGTCGGCCTCGCCCTGGCGCCCGAGCCGGGCGGGGTCGTGATCCCGTTCCCGGGGAGGCGGCGGCCCGGCTGAGCGGGTCGGCCGCCGCGGCGCTCGGTCGACCGACCGCGGCGCTCGGTCGACCGACCGCGGCGCTCGGTTGACCGACCGCGCCGCGCGGGCGATCAGGCCCCATGACGACCCTGATGTCGGCCCCCATCTCGACCCCGATCCCCTGGCGCGCGACGGTCCTGACGCTCTTCCCGGAGATGTTCCCGGGCCCTCTCGGCCTGTCGCTCTCGGGCGACGCGCTCGCCCGGGGCGCCTGGGCGATCGAGGCGCGCAACATCCGCGACCACGGCCTCGGCCGGCATCGGGCGGTCGACGACACGCCGGCCGGGGGCGGGGCCGGCATGGTCCTGCGCTGCGACGTCCTCGCCGCCGCGATCGATGCCGCCGCCCCTCCGGGCGACGCCCGCCCCCGCCTCCTGATGAGCCCGCGCGGAGTGCCCCTCACCCAGGCCCGGGTGCGGGCGCTGAGCGAGGGGCCCGGCCTCGTCGCCGTGTGCGGGCGCTTCGAGGGCGTCGACGAGCGCGTGATCGCGGCCCGCGGGCTGGAGGAGGTCTCGATCGGCGATTACGTGCTCTCGGGAGGCGAACTCGCGGCCCTCGTGCTGATCGACGCCTGCGTGCGGCTGCTGCCCGGGGTCATGGGCAAGGCCGCCTCCGGTACGGAGGAGAGTTTCGAGGGCGGGCTGCTCGAATATCCCCACTACACGCGCCCGCGCGCCTGGGAGGGCCGCACGATTCCCGAGGTGCTGACCGGCGGCAATCACGCGGCGATCGCCCGCTGGCGCGCCGAGGAGGCACTCCGGCTCACCCGGGCCCGCCGCCCCGACCTGCTGACCGAGGGACGCCCGAAGGGCTGACCGGTCCAACCGCGCCTCGTCCCATTACGTCAGCGGGGGACATCAGCCGGGATGCTTAACGGAGAACTTGCGCATTCGCGCGCCTTCTCGTTTCATGTCGGAACCTTTTCCTGAGAGCTGGTCTTCGCTGGCGACGAGGACCACCCTCGAACGGGGAGTGGAGCGGACGGCGATGAGGCAGCGGCGCGCGAATCCCCGCATCCCGACCTTCATGGGCGGGCGGATCCGCCTGCCCGGCGGAACCGGCGTGACCTGCGTGGTGCGCAACATCTCGGCGGGCGGCGCGCTCCTCGACGTCTCGAACGCGGCCGTGCTGCCGGAGCAGGTCGACCTCTGGGTCGAGCAGATCGGGCTGGAGCGCCGCGTCCGGATCGTCTGGCGCAAGGACGGCCGGGTCGGCGTCGCCTTCGTGGACGACGCGCCCACCCCGTTCCTGTCCCGCGGGGCGACGCAGGCGGCCGGCCCGAGCGAGGCGGATCGCCGCACGGCATCGCCCCCGCGCGAGGAGCCGTGAGGAGGCCGCGCGAGCCCGGCCCGCACCGCCCGGGCGCCCCCATCCACCGGACCGCGGCGGGGCGTCTCGCCCTTCCGCGCGGCCTCCATTATAGCGGCACTTCATGAAGCTGATCACCTCGACGGACGATCTCACGTCCGCCTGCGCGCATCTCTCGACGCAACCCTTCGTGACCGTCGACACGGAGTTCATGCGCGAGACGACCTACTACCCGAAGCTCTGCCTGATTCAGATCGCGGCGCCGGACGGGACGACGGCCCTCGTCGACCCGCTGGCGCCCGGCATCGACCTCGCGCCCTTCTTCGCAGTGATGGGCGACGAGGGGGTGCTCAAGGTCTTCCACTCGGCCCGGCAGGACCTGGAGATCATCTGGCTCCAGGGCGGGCTCCTGCCCCAGCCCTTCTTCGACACGCAGGTCGCCGCCATGGTCTGCGGCTACGGCGATTCGGTCTCCTACGAGCAGCTCGTCAACGACGTCGCCAAGGCGAAGGTCGACAAGTCCTCGCGCTTCACCGACTGGTCGCGCCGCCCCCTCTCGGAGGCGCAGCTGACCTACGCCCTCTCGGACGTCACGCATCTGATCAAGGTCTACGAGGCGCTGGCGCGCCAGCTCCTCGCCAGCGACCGCGGGGCGTGGCTCGACGAGGAGATGGCGGTGCTCACCTCGCCCGAGACCTACGAGGCCGACCCCGCCCAGGCGTGGCGCCGGCTGGCCGGGCGCATGCGCAAGCCCCGCGAGATCGCGGTGCTGATGGAGGTGGCGGCCTGGCGCGAGCGCGAGGCGCAGGGCCGCAACGTGCCGCGCGGGCGCATCCTCAAGGATGAGGCCGTGCTCGACGTCGCGACCGCCGCCCCCCGCAGCATCGAGGCGCTCGGGCGGCTGCGCACCATCCCGACGGGGTTCGAGCGCTCCCGCACCGGCACCGAGATCCTGGCGGCGGTCGAGCGCGGCCTCGCCCGCGACCTCGCCACCGTCCCGATGCCCGAGCGCGGGCGGCCGCGCGGCGGCGGCAACGGGGCCCTGGTCGAGCTCCTCAAGGTGCTGCTCAAGGCGGTCTGCGAGGAGGAGAGGGTGGCGCCCAAGATCATCGCCACGGTCGACGAGCTCGAAGCGCTCGCGGACGACGACGCGGCCCCGGTCCCGGTCCTCAGCGGCTGGCGGCGCCAGCTCTTCGGCGAGAAGGCGCTCGCCCTCAAGGCCGGGCGGCTCGCGCTCTCGGCCGAGGGCGGCCGCGTGGTGGTGCGCGCCCTCGGCGGGGCGCGGGCCGAGCGGGAACCGGTCGAGTGACGGACGGCCGGCGGGCCAACAATCTCGGGCTGCTGCGCCTCCTGCTCGCGGGGCTGGTGGTGGTGTCCCACTCGCCCGAGCTGATCGACGGCGACCGCTCGCGCGAGATCCTGACCCGGCTCACCGGCACCCTGTCCTTCGGGGAGGTCGCGGTGGACGGCTTCTTCGTGCTGAGCGGCTACCTGATCACGCGCAGCTGGCTCACCTCCGCCTCGGGCGCGTCGTACCTCGCCAAGCGGGTGCTGCGGATCTATCCGGGCTACCTCGTCGCCTCGCTCGCCTGCATCGGGATCGTCGCGCCGCTGGCGGGCGGCGACCTCGCGGCGCTGCGGATCCCGGACGCGCTCGGGCGCCTGCTGCTCCTCGGCACGCCGGCGGTGCCGCGCGCCTTCGAGGGCCTGCCCTACCCCTACCTCAATGGCGCGGCCTGGACGATCGTCTACGAGTTCGCCTGCTACCTTTTGGTCGCCGGCCTCGGCTGCTGCGGGCTGCTCCGGCCGGACCGCCGCTTCCTCGCCGGGATGGCGCTCCTCGCCGGGCTCTGCCTGCTCGTCTGGCACCCGGCCCTGGCCTCCGGCAGCCCGCTCCTGTTCAAGCTGAAGCACGGGCTGCGCTTCGCCCTGATCTTCGCCTGCGGCAGCGCCTTCTTCCTGCTCGGCGAGCGCATCCGCTTCTCGGCGGGGCGGGCCGCCCTCGCCGCGCTGCTGCTCGCGGGATTGCTGGGCCGGCCGGGCCTCGCCGAGCCCGCCTTCGTGGTCCTGGGCGGCTTCCTGCTGCTCTGGTTCGCCTTCGCGGTGCCGCCGCTGCGGATCGGGCGCTTCACGCAGCGGACGGACCTCTCCTACGGGGTCTACCTCTATGCCTGGCCGCTCCAGAACCTGATCGTGGCGCAGGATCGCGGCGTCGCGCCCTGGCTGGTGACGGTCGCCGCCCTGACGGGGGCGGGGCTGCTGGCGTGGCTCAGCTGGCACCTCGTCGAGCGCCCCGCCCTGGCGCGCCGGGACGTGCTCGCCCGCCTCTTCGCCCGGATCGCCGCGAGTGCGGGCCGGCTCGCCGGTGCCGGGCGGGGTGCGGGGGCGGGGGACTCGCTCCCGCCGCGGTGAGCGGCGGTCGCTCGGTCGAAGACCCGCTCGGATCCAGGCACCGACACGGCTGTCTCCCTCTGCGCCGTCGCGCTCGTGGCCCGTATCGTGCGCGGATCTGATGGAAACTCCGAGTTCGTTTGTGCTTGGCGCAGGGATCTGTCGCAGGTGCCGGCCGTGCGTCAGGGGCAATACGCAACCAGCTTGATCATCATGAGCTCGGCTTGCGCCCCGTAGCGGATCGACAAGCTGCCCGCAGGCCCGCCTTCGTCATGGCCAAACAGGTAGGCCGTCCAGCCCCGCGGTTTCCGGCAGGCCGCAGATCAGGTTTGCATTCTGCACCGCTTGGCCGGCCGCTCCCTTGCCGAGATTGTCGACCACGCCCATCGCGATCACCAGGTTGCGCTCCGGGTCGGCCGCATAGCTGACGAACGCGAGGTTCGAGCCGGTGGCCCATTTGGTCTGCGGCGGCTTGTCGGTGACGCGGACGAACGCCCGCCCGGCGTAGAAGCGCCGGGCCGCGTCCAAGCACTCGCCCGTGCTGGCGCGGCCGCGGCAATACATGGTGGCGAGGACGCCGCGGGTCATCGGCACCAAGTGTGGCGTGAACACCAGCCCTGCCGCGCTGCCGCCGCTCAGCCGCTCGATCGTCTTGGCGATCTCGGGCATGTGGACGTGCTTGAGCAGCCCGTAGGGCACCACGGTCTCGTTGGTTTCCGCGTAGCCGAACTTGCTGTCGGCGCCGCCCCGGCCCGCGCCGGAGATGCCGGTCTTGGCGTCGATCACGATGTTGTCAGGCTCGATCAGCCTCTCGGCCAGCAGCGGCGCCAGCGCGCTCAGCGTCGCCGCGGGGAAGCAGCCGGGATTGGCAACGCGGATCCGACCCTCGATCTCGGCTGGCCAGACATCGGCCAGGCCGTACGCCCAACCCTCGACGTAGCGGTGGTCGCCGCCGATGTCGACGATCCTCACGTCCTCGGGGACGCGCGCCAGCGCCTCGGCCGAGGCGCCCGTGGGCAGCGACGCGAACAGCAGGTCGAGCTTCGGCAGGGTCACGGGGTCCCACTTCTCGATCACCAGGTCGGCCAGCTTGGCCGGCACACCGGGGAAGCGGTCCACCAGACGGCTGCCGGCACTGCCCTCGCCTGCGGCGTAGATGAGCTCGAAAGAGGGGTGGCTCGCGACCAGGCGCATCGCCTCGCCGCCGCCAAAACCGCTGATCCCGACGATGCCGACGCGAATGCTCATGGTGGAGTCCTTCTGGGGTTCGGGCAAAAGAAAACCCCCGAAGCCGAGGGCTGCGGGGGTTCGGGAACGGGGACCGGCCGCTCCGGCGGGTGGGACCTACGGTGAGGCAGTCACCACGCGGAAGGACGCTGATCGACGCGCAGCCCGAAGAGCCACCGCTTGGGGGCAGCGGCGTCGGCGTCGGTCACAGAGGGTCTGGTTCCTGGGCATGTCCTGCGACCCTGTCGTTGGCCACCGTCATCGTCAAGCGGAATGTCCGCGTCCCACCCGTCGCGGCTTCCGCGCCGCGCCTAATCAGTCGCACGCCGGCAGGAGCAAGGCTGCGGCTTCCTCCGAGTCCGAGACGTCCGCGCAGGGCGGCCAGTCCGGGCTGCCGCGCTGCCCCAGCCGGTTCACCCAGATGCCCCGCACAGGGGCATCGGGAAGCCCTCGGTGGCTGGCACGCGGCAACGCGAGGCGAAGCGGCGCCCGCGCGCATCCCGAGGGCGTCCGCCTCCCGCCATCGCGGCGCCTGCGAAGCCGGACCGATCGGGTCTCGAACGACGTCAGGAAACTTCCACAACCAATTGCCGACGCTGGTGTGTCTCTCCTAGCGCGGCCCGGCGCCCGCCCGCCCGCCGGCGGCCCCGTGCACGAGGGCGAGCACGCCCGCGCGCAGGAGATCGTACTTGCTCGGCAGGCCCGGCCCGGAGGGCAGCCGCCCGGCCGCGGCCAGCATCGCGATGCCGTGGGACAGCGCCCAGACTTCGAGCGCGATGAAGCGGGGATCGACGCCGGAGAACCCGTCCGGGAAGGTGGTGCGCAGGGCCTCGACCAGGAGCCCGAAGGCGTCCGTCTCGCGCAGCGGCCGCGGCGGGCCGCTCTCCTGCGCGGCGAGCGGCCGCGCCTCGAAGATGGCCGCGTAGTAGCCGGGCTCCTCCTCGGCGAAGGCGAGGTAGGCCTCTCCCATCCGGGTGAAGCGCTCGAGCGGCGTGCCGGGGCCGCGCAGGGCCCGGCCGAGCCGCGCGGCGAGTTCGCGGAAGCCCCGCTCGGCCACCTCCTCCAGCAGGGCCTCGCGCCCGCGGAAGTGCCGGTAGAGGGCGGCCGGCGAGACCCCGACCAGGCGGGCGGCGTCGACCAGCGTGAAGCCGCCGATGCCCCGCTCGGCGATGAAGCGGCGCGCCGCCTCGATCAGCGCCTCCTTGAGGTTGCCGTGATGGTAGCCGCGCCGGTCGGACGGGCCACTGCTCCAGGGTCGCACCGAAACTGAACTCCACGCCGCCGCCGGGACGCAGCCGGATCCTTAGCTCATCTCCCACCGCACCGGTAAAGTTTCGGCTGCGCGGCAGGCTCAGCGGCGCGCGAGCCGGAAGGGCGGCGCGTGGTCGGGCCGCACCGTCACGGTCGCCACCGGCAGGATCGGGCGCGCGCCGTCGAGGGAGAGCGCGAGCGTCGCCTCGGCCAGGGCGAGCTGCGCCCCGATGCAGACCTGCGGCCCCGCCCCGAAGGGCAGGTAGACGAAGCGGTCCGGCTCCTCGCCCGGCCGGAGGAACCGCTCGGGGTCGAAGGCGTCGGCCCGCGGCCACCAGCGCGGGTTGCGGTGCATGACCCAGGTCGGGATCATCACGGTGGTGCCGGCCGGGATCGCGGCGCCGCAGACCGCCCCGTCCCGGACCGCGCGCCGGGCGATCATGTAGGCGGGCGGGTAGAGGCGCAGCGCCTCCTGCACCACCGCCCGGGCCAGGGCGAGCCTCGGCAGGGCGGCGGCGGCCCCCGCCTCGCCGAGGTCGAGGCCGCGCGCCTCCGCGGCCAGCGCCTCCTGCACGGCAGGGGCGCGGGCGAGCAGGGTCGCGGCCCAGAACAGGGTCGAGGCCGTGGTCTCGTGCCCGGCCACGATCATGGTGCCGACCTCGTCGGCGAGCAGCCCGTCCGGCTCCTCGCCGTGGGCCTCGGCCAGGAGGTCGAACAGGTCGCGTGGCCCCTGTCCCGCCACCTGGGCCCGGCGGACCGCGATCAGCTCGGCGATCAGCGCGCGCCAGCGGCGCCGAAAAAACCAGCGCCGCGGCGCGGCCGGGGTCGGCCAGCCGGGCGGCACCAGGAAGTCGCTCACCCGGGGCCGGCCGAGCCCGCCGAGATAGGCCGAGACCATGGCGCGGATCCGCGCCTCGTAGGGGCCGGCCTCCAGGGAGAACATCGAGGAGGCCGCGATGTCGAGACTGAGCCGCTGCATCTCGGCGTGGAGATCGACCGGGCCGCCCCGGGCGGCGTCGAGCCGGCGCAGGCAGGCGGCGGTGGCGCGGGCGATGTGCCGCGCCATCAGCGGCACCGTGCGCGGCGTGAAGGCCGGGGCCAGGACCCGGCGCTGGCGGCGCCACGCCTCGCCCTCGGCCGTGACGAGGCCGCGCCCCGCCACCGGGCCGAGCACCCGGATCCCGGCCGGGAGCCGGGCGAAGTCCGATCCCTGCGCGACCAGGACGTGGCGCACCGCCTCCGGCACGCAGAGCAGCACCACCCGCCCGCCCCCGGGCAGGCGCAGGGTCACGGTCGGCTCGGTGAGGCAGGCGCCCGGGAAGGCGTCCAGGGTGTTGCGGCGGAAGGCGGAGAGCAGCCGCAGCCAGTCGACCCGCTCGGCGAGCGGCGGCATCGGCGGCGCGTAGAGGTCCGCCCGTTCCAGAACCGCGCCCGACGTCATCCCGTCCATCCTCGTCCGCGGGGCCGTCACAGCCAAACGTCACAGCCAGGAGCGGCCGGCGGGGAGCGCCAGGCCGAGATGCGCCGCAACCGTCGCGCCGATATCCGCCAGCCCCTCGCGCCGCCCGATCGGGCCCGGGCGCTGCTCCGGCCCGAAGGCCAGGACCGGCACCTGCTCGCGGGTGTGATCGGTCCCGGTCCAGGTCGGGTCGTTGCCGTGGTCGGCGGTGACGACGCAGAGGTCGCCCGGCCGCAGGGCGGCGCGGATCTCCGGCAGGCGGGCGTCGAAGCGCTCCAGCGCCGCCGCGTAGCCCGGCACGTCGCGCCGGTGCCCGTACTCGGTGTCGAAATCGACGAGGTTCGCGAAGACGAGGCCGCCCGGGCCGAGATCCGCGAAGGCCGCCAGGGCGGCGTCGAGGCAGGCGTCGTTGCCGGCCGGCTTGACCTCGGTCCCGGTGTGCCGGTGGGCGAAGATGTCGCCGATCTTGCCGACGCTCACCAGGGGCCGGCCCGCGGCGGCGAGCCGGTCGAGGAGGGTGTCGCCGGGGGGCGGCGTGGCGAAGTCGCGCCGGTTCGCCGTCCGCACGAAGCCCGTCCCCGCGCTGCCGGCGAAGGGGCGCGCGATCACGCGGCCGATCCGGTAGGGGTCGCAGAGGCGGCGGGCGACGCCGCACAGGGCGTAGAGGCGCTCGAGTCCGAACGCCTCCTCGTGCGCGGCGATCTGGAAGACGCTGTCCACGGAGGTGTAGCAGATCGGCTTGCCGCTCCGCAGGTGCTCGGCCCCGTATGCCTCGATGACGGCGGTGCCGGAGGCGTGGCAATCGCCCAGGATGCCGGGCAGGTTCCCCTCCTCGATGAGGGCGCGGGTGAGGTCGGGCGGGAAGCTCGGCCGCGTCGCCGGGAAGCGGCCCCAGTCGAAATCGACGGGCGCCCCCGCGATCTCCCAGTGGCCCGACACCGTATCCTTGCCGCGGGCAGTCTCCACGGCGTGCCCCCAGGCGCCCGCCACCGGCCCGTCGGGCGCGAGGCCGGGCGGCATCCGGACGCTCGCCTCCCGCGCCGCGAGCCCGAGGCCGAGCCCCGCGAGGTGGGGCAGCCGGAGCGGTCCCGCGCGCAGGCCGGGCCGGTCGCCCCGTCCCTCGGCGCAGGCCTCGGCGATGTGGCCGAGCGTGTCGGCGCCCTCGTCCCCGTAGGCGGCGCCGTCCGGAGCGCCGCCGATCCCGACGGAATCGAGCACGATGACGAGGGCGCGGGTCACTCGCGCACCGCGCCGGCGGGAGCGGCCGCGAGGTCGAAGGCGGCGGCGAACAGGGCGCGGGTATAGGCGGTCCGCGGGGCGGTGAAGATCGCCTCGGCCTCGCCCTCCTCCACCACCTGCCCGTTCTGCATCACCACCACCCGGTTCGCGAGCGCCCGCACGACCTTGAGGTCGTGGCTGATGAACAGGTAGCCGAGACCGCGCCGGCGCTGAAGCTCCCGCAGCAGCGTCACGATCTGCGCCTGCACCGACATGTCGAGGGCGGAGGTCGGCTCGTCGAGGACGACGAAGCGCGGATCGAGCGCCATGGCCCGGGCGATGGCGATGCGCTGGCGCTGGCCGCCGGAGAATTCGTGCGGGTAGCGGTCCATGGCGGCCGGGTCGAGCCCGACATCCTCCAGGGCCCGGGCCACGATGCGCCGCCGCTCGGCGGCGCCGCGGCCGGCCTTCTGCACCAGCAGCCCCTCCTCGACGATCTCGGCCACCGACATGCGCGGCGAGAGCGAGCCGTAGGGATCCTGGAACACCACCTGCATCTCGCGGCGCAGGGGCCGCATCGCCCCCTGCGCGAGCCCGTCGAGGCGGCGGCCCAGATAGACGATCGGCCCGTCGGAGCCGATGAGCCGCAGGAGCGCGAGGCCGAGCGTGGTCTTCCCCGAGCCCGATTCGCCCACGACCCCGACCGTCTCGCCCGCCCGCACCCGGACCGAGACCCCGTCCACCGCCTTCACGTGGCCGACCGTGCGGCGCAGCAGCCCCTGGCGGATCGGGAACCAGACCCGGATCGGCCCGGCCTCGACCAGCGTCTCGGCGGATGCCGCCACCGGGTTGCCCCGCCCCCTCGGCTCCGCGGCGAGCAGGCGGCGGGTGTAGTCGTGCTGCGGATCGGCGAAGACCCGCGCCACCTCGCCCCGCTCGACGATCCGGCCCTGGAACATCACGCAGACCCGGTCCGCGACCCGGCGGACCACCCCGAGATCGTGGGTGATGAACAGCATCGCCATGCCGAGCCGGGCCTTGAGGTCGGCCAGCAGCGCCAGGATCTGAGCCTGGACGGTGACGTCGAGCGCCGTCGTCGGCTCGTCCGCGATCAGCAGGTCGGGCTCGCAGGCGAGCGCCATGGCGATCATCACCCGCTGGCGCTGGCCGCCGGACAATTCGTGCGGGTAGGCGGTGAGGCGGGATTCCGCGTCGCGGATCCCGACGAGGTCGAGGAGTTCGAGCACCCGCGCCCGCACGCCCGCCTCCGGCACCTTGCGGTGCAGCCGCAGCACCTCGCCGATCTGGTCGAGGATGCGGTGGAGCGGGTTGAGGGAGGTCATCGGCTCCTGGAACACCATGGTGATGTCGGCGCCGCGGACCGCCCGCATCTCGGCCTCGCGCAGGGCGAGGAGGTCGCGGCCCTTGAACAGGATGCGCCCCTCGGGCGTCGCGCCGTCGAGGAGCCGCAGCACGCTGAGCGCCGTCACCGACTTGCCGGAGCCGGATTCGCCCACCAGCGCGAGTGTCTCGCCGGGCTGGATCTCGAACGAGACCCGGTCGACCGCGCGGGTCTCCCGCCCGCCCTGGCGGAAGGCGACGGACAGGTCCTGGACGGAGAGGAGCGGAGCTGACATCGCCTCTCGGGTGCGGAGGGTGGGGAGGCCCTTGTGGGGCACGGGGCGGGCCCCGTAACCTGCGACACTCTGCTGCCCGAGGCCAGTCGTCCCGGCGATTCCCGACTCGCGGATCCGCCGCGCCGCGCTACAACGGCGCCGTGACCCGCGCCCTCCTCCTCTGCCTGATCCTCCCCTGGCTGCTCCTCCCGGCCCTCGCCCCGCGCCCGGCCGCGGCGCAGCCGGCCGGGGCCGCCACCGAATCCGTCGAGCAGGCGCTGTGCCGCCTGATCGAGGGCGCCGCCCAGGCGCAATCCCTGCCGGTCGCCTTCCTGACGCGGCTGATCTGGCGGGAGAGCAGCTTCCGGCCGGGCGTGGTCAGCCCGGCCGGCGCGCAGGGCGTGGCGCAGTTCATGCCCGGCACCGCCGCCGAGCGCGGCCTCGCCGACCCCTTCGACCCCGAGCAGGCGATCCCGCACGCGGCGCGCCTGCTCTCGGACCTGCGCCGCCGCTTCGGCAATCTCGGCCTGGCGGCGGCGGCCTACAATGGCGGGCCCGGCCGGGTCTCGTCCTGGCTCGCCGGCAGCGGAGGCCTGCCGGGCGAGACCCGCTCCTACGTCTCGGCCATCACCGGCCGCACCGCCGAGGATTGGGCGGCGGAGGCCAAAGCGGACGCCAAGGGAGACCTCACCGAGCCGCCCGGCACGCGCTGCCTCCAGGTGACGGCCGCCCTGCGGATCCGCGGCCGCACCGAGACCTACTTCGCCGACAGCACGCCGTCGCTCGCGCCCTGGGGCATCCAGCTCGCCGGCAACTTCTCCAAGGCCGCCGCCCTCGCGGCCTTCGGCCGCGCCCGCGCCCTCTACGCCTCGGTCCTGGGCGAGGTCCGCCCGATGGTGATCGGGACGCGCTTCCGCAGCCGCGGCACGCGCGCCTTCTACCGGATCCGGGTGCCGGCGGAGACCCGCCAGGCGGCGGAGGGGCTGTGCAACCGGATCCGCGGGATCGGCGGCGCCTGCCTGGTGCTCAAGACCTGACCCTCGCCCGGATCCCGGCGTGCTCCACCGCCGGGAGGCCGCCGGAGAGCGTCCCCCTGCCGCGGGGCGCACGCGCCGCGGTGAACGAAGCCCGCTCCGTTGCGTTGAGAGCGATCATCGGCCGACACCCTGGGCGCCGGTGGCTGAGAGACCGCGCGCTCCCGCCTGTGTCGCGGGAGGCCGCCTTGGCCAAGGATCTCCTTGAGGACCTGCTGGATCGCGCCGCCAGGGCGATCGGCCACAGCAGGCGGCTCCACGCGGAGGCCGAGCGCCTGCGCCGGGACTGCTTCGAACTCACGCGGCACTTCACCGCGCAGGTGGTGGGGATGCGGCTCGACATCGTCGCGGCGCGCGGGCGGGCCGCAGGTCTCGCGGGCCGGCGCGTCCCCGCCGACCTCGCGCTCCGGCCCGACGCTCCGGAGCCCGGGCGGCACGGCGAGGGCCCGGGCCGGGAGCGCACCGCGACCGGCCCGCCCGCCACGCCGAGGCTGCGCGCCCTGACCTGATCCCGCGGGCCCGCGCCGGCCACTTGAACGGGCCCGCGATGGCGAGCCAGCGCTTCGCCCGTCGGGGGCCCGACCTGCCGCGGGAATTCGGCGCGGAACCGGCCGGCTCCCGCGGAGCCGGCTCAGACCGCCCCGGCCCGCGCCGCCGCCATCCGGTCGCGGGCGACCTCGACCGGCAGCGCCGGCGCCTGCCGGCCGATCCCGAGCGCCTCGTCCAGGATCGCCACCGCCTCCGCCCAGGAATCGGGGGAGAACAGGGCGGCGGCCTCCGCGGCGTCCGCGGCCGAGCGGGCGTCGATCTCGGCCGCGAAGGTGGCGGCCCGGCAGGCCGCCGCCGCCCGCGCGCCGCGGACCCAGATCCCGCCGCGCGCCGCCGCATCCGCGACCGCGCCCGCCGCCCAGGCCCCCGCCCGCGCGGCGGGCACGGCGCCGGCGAGGTCCGCCGCCGCCCGGCAGGCCGCGGCGTGACGGTCGAGCCCGACCTGCTCCAGCACCGGCGGCAGCAGGCGGCGCACCGTCTGCACGGTCAGGTGATGCGTGCGGGCCGCCTCGACCGCGACGGTGTCGGCCGAGCCGGCGAGGCGCAGCACGAAGGCCATCAGCCGCGGTCGCTCGGCATCCGGCATCGCATCGTTGAGGCCGAGCGCGTAGGAAGCGAGCGGGCGGGAGAAGCAGGGCGGGCAATCGGCCGAGGAGCGGATGGCCCGGTAGGGCAGCCCGGCCGCCACCATGGCGGCCTCGTTGATGCAGGTACCGCCGTCCGGCCCCGGGAAGGCGTGCGAGCCCGGCAGCAGCCGCCAGCGAAGGATGTGGTCGAACGCGCCGCGCATGAGACCTCCGGTGCGGACGTCCCGAAGCTGACACGGTTCGCGGCCCGGGGCGAGCCCGATCTCAGGCTGTCCCGGCCGCCGGCAGCGCCGCCAGGTCCGGCAGCGCCCCCTCGGCGGGGGCGCCGGCCAGGGCGGCTTCGAGCCGGACCAAGTCCTCCTCCGCGTCCGGCCGCCAGCCGCAGCCGCAGACGGGCCGGTCGCCGTGCAGCGCGGCCACCTGCCGGTAGAGGTCGCCGACCGCGCCGGCCGCCGCCTCCAGGGCCGCCATCGGCGGCATCGGGTTGCGCTCCAGGGTCTGCCAGAAGGCCCGGGCGAGGGCCCGCGCCACCAGCTCCCGCGCCGGGAGGTCCCGCCCGCTCACCGCCCCGCCCTCCCCGGCCCGTCGCCGAGGCGGTCGACGACGTGGTCGAGGCGCAGGCGCGGCACCGGCCAGCCCTCCCGCAGCAACCCGAGACATCCCTGGATCAGGCTCAAGGCACGCACCATCGCGGGCTCCCTCGCGGCGCCGACAATCAAGAAGACCGGCGCGTCCGCGCGACGCGGACGTCAGGGCCGGCAGCGAAGGAATGCGATGATTTACAGGCCGAAGCAAGTGCCGATACGAAGATTGGATTGTTTCAATATTTGAGTTTTTCTATACTGAAGGAACCGGCCGGCGCGGGCGGCGGCGGGAGGTTGGCAGGGCGGGCCGGAGCCGGTAGGGAGCGCCCGCCGACAGCCGAGAAGGCCCTCACCGATGACCGACACCCCTCCGGACCGCCTCTGCACCGATCCGCGCAGCCCCTTCCACGACGCCGACGCCCTCGAGCGCGGGGTGGGCGTGCGCGTCAAGGGCGTGGAGAAGACCAACGTCGAGGAATATTGCGTGAGCGAGGGCTGGGTGCGCCTCGCCGCCGGCAATGCCCGCGACCGGTTCGGCAACCCGATGACGATCAAGCTGAAGGGGCCGGTCGAGCCCTATTTCAGGGGGCCGCGGCGCCAGGAGGGCTCGCCCCCGGCCGAGGGCTGAGCGCGCGCAGGGACGCGAGGTCGAGCCGCGCCGTGGTCATCCGCAGCATCCCGGCGGAGTCCCGGGGCCACTCGGCCTCGGGCCGGTCCCAGTAGAGTTCGAGCCCGTTCCGGTCCGGATCGTCGAGGTAGAGCGCCTGGCTCACGCCGTGGTCGCTGGCCCCGGTGAGCGGGATGCCCGCCGCCTCGAGCCGGGCGAGCGCGTCCGCCAGCGCGACCCGGCTCGGGTACAGGATCGCGGCGTGGTAGAGGCCGGTCGTGCCCGGAGCCGGCCGGGGGCCGCCCCGGCTCTCCCAGGTGTTGAGCCCGATATGGTGGTGGTAGCCGCCCGCCGACACGAAGGCGGCCTGGTGGCCGTAGCGCTGCATGAGCCCGAAGCCGAGCACGCCGCAGTAGAAGGCCAGCGCCCGGTCGAGGTCGGCGACCTTGAGGTGCACGTGCCCGATGCGGGTGCCGGGATCGATCGGCGCGGGAGTGAGGGTCTCGCCCATCGGGTCGGCCTCACGCCTCGCGGGTGACCGCGTAGCGGCCGTTGCCCAGCAGCGCCTGGACCACCAGGGCGACGGCCCAGAAGGCGACGAATTCCCAGCCGCCGCCCGGGTTCTGGGCGAGGAAGCCGTTGGCGGCATGCACCGTGACGATGGCGCCGAGGAGGATCGGCAGCAGGGCCAGGGCGACCCAGCGGGCGTAGAGGCCGAGGATGAGCGCGAGGCCGCCGAGCACCTCGGCGGCGATCCCCGCGTAGGCGAGGGCCGCCGGAAGGCCGAGCTTGCCGAAGAAGGCCGCCGTGCCGGCCGGCGTGAAGACCAGGAGCTTCACGCCGGCATGGGCGAGGAAGAGGCCGCCGAGGGAGACGCGCAGGAGCAGTGCGGCGTAGGGGCTGGTTCGGGTCGCGGTCATGCGGGCAGGTCCGGTTGGGGGAAGTCCGGTTGGGGTGAGGTCCGACGGGAGGCAGCCCGTACGCGGTGGCAGGATCACTACCCCTGTTCCGACCCGGGGATAATCCGCTATTCCGGCCATTCAGCTCATCCTGGCAGAGTGAGGCGGGACCGTGCTCGATCGCGTCACCGGCATGCAGGTCTTCGTCCGGGTCGCGGGCCTCGGCAGCTTCGCGGCGGCCGGCCGGTCGCTCGGCCTGTCGCAGACCGGGGTCACCAAGCACGTGACGGCCCTGGAGGAGCGGCTCGGCACCCGCCTCCTCCACCGCAGCACCCGGCGCCTGACCCTGACCGAGGCCGGGCGCGGCTACCTGGAGGCCTGCGAGCGCATCCTGGCGGAGATCACCGAGGCCGAGGCCGCGGCGCGGGCCGAGGCGCTGGAGCCGACCGGCACGCTGCGCCTCAACGTGCCGCTCTCCTTCGGGGTACGGGAGATCGCGCCCGCCCTGGCGGCGTTCACGGCGGCGCACCCGGCCCTGCAGGTCGATCTCGGCCTCAGCGACCGCGCGGTGGACCTGATCGAGGAGGGCTGGGACATGGCGGTGCGGATCGGGTACCTGCGCGATTCGGCCCTGGTCTCCCGCTTCCTGGCGCCGTGCCGGCTGCTCCTCTGCGCCGCGCCGGATTACCTCGCGGCGCGGGGCCGGCCGCGCCGGCCGGAGGATCTCGGCCGGCACAATTGCCTCGGCTACACGCTGGCGAGCAGCGGCGGCTGGCGCTTCGGCGGCCGCGCCTACGCGGTGACGGGCAACCTGCGTGCCTCGAACGGCGACGCGCTGGTGGCCGCCGCCGTGGCGGGCCAGGGCCTGATCTACCAGCCGAGCTTCATCGTGGGGGACGCCCTGCGCGCGGGGCGCCTCGTCGCCCTCGACCTCGGGGCCCCGCCCTCCGTCCTGCCGATCCATGCCCTGGTGCCGCCGGGCCGGCGCCAGCCCGCGAAGGTGCGGGCCTGCGTGGCGTTCCTGGCGGACCGGTTCACGGGCGAGCCCGTCTGGGACAGGGGGCTGCCGGAGCCCGTGGCGCCCTGAGCAGAGTGGCCCCGCGCCACTCTGGCCGGCTCTCGATCTTGCATCATTCTCGCCGCCGAACCGGTGGCCACTTCGGCGAGTGATGCTTGGTCGTGCATCATTGTTTCCGCCGAACCGTGACCACTTCGGCGAATGATGCTTGTTCCTGCATCATTCTTTCCGCCGAACCGTGACCACTTCGGCGAATGATGCTGAGGCGCCCCGCCTCCCCGCCCCGCCTCCGCCCGGCGCGCGATGCCGCGGCGAGCCGCCTTTCTCCCCGGGCCGATCGGCTCCATATTCCGCCCATGCCCGCCCCGAAGAAACCGCGCCCGTCCTCGGCCAAGGCGTCGAAGCCCGAACTGAAGCCGCTGGATCCCTTCCTCGCCGAATTGCTGAACCCGGCCCTCAACCGCGAGCGGCTGCCCGCGCCGGAGCCGCAGGCGGCGCCGGAGCCCGGGCCGCGCCGGCGCGGGCGGCCCCGGAAGGCCGAGCCCGGATTCGGCGAGGCGCCGCAGGCCGCCTTCGCGCACGGCGCAGGAGCGCCGCCGCGCGGCGCCGCGCCGGCGCGCGGCACCGTGACGGACGTCGATCCGGCCCTCGCCAAGTCCCTCGGCCTGCGCACCCCCGACGACGGGCCGGACCTCGCCGAGGAGCCGGGCGCCTCGCTCGCCGCGGCCGGGGTCTCGGCCACGGTCGACGCGCTCACCAAGCTCCTCACCGAGGGCAACCCGCTGTTCAAGGACGGCAAGCCCTGGGTGCCGCACCGGCCGGAGCGGCCGCAGAAATCCGAGGGCGGCGTTGCCTTCCGGCTGAAATCCGATTTCAGCCCGGCCGGCGACCAGCCCAAGGCCATCGCCGACCTCGTCGAGGGCGTGCGGCGCAGCGAGCGCGACCAGGTGCTGCTCGGCGTCACCGGCTCCGGCAAGACCTTCACGATGGCCAAGGTCATCGAGGAGACCCAGCGCCCCGCCCTCATCCTGGCCCCGAACAAGACGCTCGCCGCCCAGCTCTACGGCGAGTTCAAGGCCTTCTTCCCCGACAACGCGGTCGAGTACTTCGTCTCGTACTACGATTATTATCAGCCCGAAGCCTACGTGCCGCGCTCCGACACCTTCATCGAGAAGGAATCGTCGATCAACGAGCAGATCGACCGGATGCGCCACTCGGCCACGCGGGCGCTGCTGGAGCGCGACGACGTCATCATCGTCGCCTCGGTCTCCTGCATCTACGGCATCGGCTCGGTGGAGACCTACACGGCGATGTCGTTCACGGTGACGCTGGGCGAGCGCATCGAGCAGCGCCAGCTCATCGCCGACCTCGTGGCCCTGCAGTACAAGCGGATCCAGTCCGACTTCGCCCGCGGGACCTTCCGGGTGCGCGGCGACGTGATCGAGCTCTGGCCGGCCCACCTGGAGGATCGCGGCTGGCGCATCGGCCTGTTCGGCGACGAGGTCGAGGCGATCACGGAATTCGACCCGCTCACCGGCAAGACCATCAACCCGCTGAAATTCGTCAAGATCTACGCCAACAGCCACTACGTGACGCCGCGCCCGACCCTCCAGCAGGCGGTCAAGGGCATCAAGGACGAGCTGAAGTGGCGGGTCGAGGAGCTGACCCGGATGGGCCGGCTGATCGAGGCGCAGCGGCTGGAGCAGCGCTGCACCTTCGACCTGGAGATGATCGAGGCGACGGGCGCCTGCAACGGCATCGAGAACTACTCGCGCTACCTGACGGGCCGCAAGCCGGGCGAGCCGCCCCCGACCCTGTTCGAGTACCTGCCCGACAACGCCCTCGTCTTCACGGACGAGAGCCACGTCACGATCTCGCAGATCGGCGGCATGTACCGGGGCGACTTCCGCCGCAAGGCGACCCTCGCCGAGTACGGGTTCCGCCTGCCCTCCTGCCTCGACAACCGGCCGCTGCGCTTCGAGGAATGGGACGCGATGCGGCCGCAATCGGTCCACGTCTCGGCGACGCCGGCCAAGTGGGAGATGGAGCAGACCGGCGGCGTCTTCGTCGAGCAGGTCATCCGCCCGACCGGCCTCGTCGACCCGGAGGTGATCATCCGCCCGGCCCGCTCCCAGGTGGACGACCTGCTCGGGGAGGTGAAGGAGGTCGCCGCCGCGGGCTACCGGACCCTGGTCACCACGCTCACCAAGCGCATGGCCGAGGACCTGACCGAGTACCTGCACGAGAACGGGGTGCGGGTGCGCTACATGCACTCGGACATCGACACGCTGGAGCGGATCGAGATCATCCGCGACCTGCGGCTCGGCGCCTTCGACGTGCTGATCGGCATCAACCTGCTGCGCGAGGGGCTCGACATCCCGGAATGCGCGCTGGTCGCGATCCTGGACGCGGACAAGGAGGGGTTCCTGCGCTCCGAGACCTCGCTGATCCAGACGATCGGCCGCGCGGCCCGCAACGCGGAGGGGCGGGTGATCCTCTACGCGGACCAGCGCACCGGCTCGATGGACCGGGCCATCGCCGAGACCGAGCGGCGCCGGGCCAAGCAGCTCGCCTACAATGCCGAGCACGGCATCACGCCCCAGAGCGTGAAGCGCAACATCGCCGACATCCTGGAGAGCGTCTTCGAGCGCGACCACGTCCAGGTGGACACGGGACTGGCCAAGGGCGGCGTCACGGTCGGCCACAACCTCAAGGCCGTGATGGCGGATCTGGAGAAGCGCATGCGCGCGGCCGCCGCCGACCTCGACTTCGAGGAGGCGGCGCGGCTGCGCGACGAGCTCAAGCGGCTCCAGGCGACGGAACTCGCCATCGCGGAGGACCCGCTGGCCCGCCAGGGGGCGGTGGAGGACCAGGCCGGGCGCTACGGCGAGAAGGGCGGGCGGCGCCGCTACGGCCGCAACGCCGACCTGCCGCCGGGCACCGGCGGGGCGGAGGAGCCGCTCGGGTCCGGGCCGCTGGGCAAGGGCGTGTCGGACGAGGGCACCCGCATCCGCAAGCCGACCCTCGACGAGATGGGGCCGGGGACCGACCGGGAGATCCCGATCTTCACCGAGCGGCCGGCGGCGCGCTCGACGCAGGGCTTCCCGGGGCAGCGGCCGAAATACAAGGGCCGCAAGGGGCGGGGCTGATCCGACATCCGACGGATTGCGTCGCCCTCTCCCATTTCGGCCATGCGGAGGTCGGCGTCGCTCAGGCGCCGCGCGGGCTCGCGATCCGGGATCTGCTTGGATCAACCGGATCCCGGATCGTCCGCTGTCCGGACGTGATCCTCCGGACAGCGGATGAGGCGCTCAGTCCACCGCCGCCCCGCTCAGCTCGGCCTGGGTGAAGCGCTGCTGCTCCTCCATGACCAGCCCGGCGAGGTCGCGCTTGAGGGCGTTGAACTCCGCCGAGGCGGTGTCGCGCGGGCGCGCCAGCGGCACCGCGATGTCGCGCTTCAGGCGCCCCGGCCGGTAGGTCAGCACCAGGATCCGATCGGCGAGGTAGATCGCCTCCTCGATCGAGTGGGTCACGAACACGATCGTCTTGCGGTACTCGGCCCAGATCCGCAGCAACTCGTCCTGCAGGGTGCGGCGGGTCAGCGCGTCGAGGGCGCCGAAGGGCTCGTCCATCAGCATCACGGGCGGGTCGAGGGCGAGAATCCGCGCGATGGCGACGCGCTGGCGCATGCCGCCCGACAGGTCCTTGGGGAAGCGGCCCAGGAACTCGGACAGGCCGAGCGTGCGGGCGATGCGCGCCGCCGCCGCCTCCGCCTCTCCCCGCCCCACGCCCTTGATGTCGAGGCCGAAGCGGATGTTCTGGGCCACCGTCATCCAGGGGAACAGGGCGTATTCCTGAAAGACCATGCCGCGGTCCGGCCCGGGCTCGGCCACCGGCCGCCCGCCGACCCGGATGGAGCCGCCGGTGAGCGGCGCGAATCCCGCGATGGCGTTGAGGAGCGTGGACTTGCCGCAGCCCGAGGGCCCGAGCAGGCACACGAACTCCCCCTCCGGAACGTGGGCGGTGACGCCCTCCAGCGCCACCACGGCGTGGTCGCCGGCCCCGAACACCTTCGAGGCCCGGTCGATCGCGATCTCGGCGGAATCCCGGCTCATCCGTGTCAGCGCTCCAGGCCGCGGTGCCAGCGCAGCAGGTGGTCGTTGAGCCGCGACATCGCGGCGTCGATCAGCAGGCCCAGCAGGCCGATCGTCAGCATCCCGCCGATGATCTTGTCCGACCACATGTATTCGCGCGCCTCCAGGATCCGGTAGCCGAGCCCGTCCGAGACCGCGATCATCTCGGCGACGATCACCACGATGAAGGCTGTGCCGATGCCGATCCGCATGCCGGCGAGCACGAAGGGGCTCGCGGCCGGCAGGATCACCCGGCGAAACAGGGTCCAGGGCCCGGCGCCGAGGTTGCGGGCCGCCCGGATGTAGATCGAGTCGACCTGCCGCACGCCCGCGATCGTGTTGACGAGGACCGGGAAGAAGGTGCCGAGCGCGATCAGGAACAGGGCCGGCGGGTTGCCGAGGCCGAACCACACGATGGCGAGCGGGATGTAGGCGATCGGCGGGATCGGCCGCAGGATCTGGAGGAGCGGGTTCACGAGGCCGTAGAGCCGGTCGCTCGTGCCCATCAGCAGCCCGACCGGCAGGGCGAGCCCGACCCCGATGGCGAAGCCGGCGACGACCCGGCCGAGGCTCGCCACCGCGTCGTGGGGCAGTTCGCCCGAGAGCAGCCACTCGCCGTAGCTCTGGCTCTGCGGGTCGTAGGGCAGCGCGGGAACCAGGCTCTGGACCCAGCGCGCCGCGACCGCGCTCGGGGGCGGCAGCACCACGGCGGAGAACAGGCCGGCGCGGCTGGCGAGTTCCCAGAGGATCAGCAGGCCGACGGGCAGGAGCGCGCCGCGCAGGGCCGAGAGACGGGTCGCGAAGGAGGTGCGGGGGGTCATGCCGAGGCCGTTCCGTCGATGCCGTGACGCCGCGCAGAACTGCCCCAGGCACTTCCGCGCAGTCCCTTGCTTCTCGCATCATCTCCGCCGCCGAACCGGTGACCGCCTTGGCGGAGGCTGCCGAGGGCCCGGCATTCGCCGGGACGTCGGTTCGGAGCGTCAGTTGATCTGATACGCTGTCCGGAAGTGATCGTCCGGACAGCGTCTGACAAGCCCGCGCGGCGCGTGAGCGAAGCCGACCTCCGCATGGCGACTCAATCCGTCGGATTTCGGATGAGTTGGTGGTCCTAATTGGTCTTGGCGCCCAGCTCCGCCTTGGCCTTCTCCAGAAGGTCGAGCTTCACCCACTCCGCGTCGCTCTTCGGCGGGCTCACCATCTTGCCGAGCCCGTACTTGTGCATCAGGTCGGCCGTGACCTGCATGTGGCCGGCCGGGATGTCGTACGTGAAGGCCGCGTTCGTCATGGCGTCCTTGTAGTCCTGGGACGAGAGCTGTCCCTTGAAGACCTGCTCGCGCACGTACTTCTCGGCGAGGTCCGGCTTCTCGATGAAGGTCTTGGTCGCCTCGACGAAGACCTTGAGCACCCGGGCCGCCACGTCCGGCTTCTCGGCATACATCTTCTCGGTCATGACGAGCGGCCGGTAGGGAATGCCGACCGGGGTGTCGTAGGGCTTGACGATCTCGGTGCCCCAGCCGGCCGAGATCGCCTGCGTCGATTGCGGCTCGCTCTGGCAGATCACGTCGACGTATTTCTGGGCGAGAGCCTGATTCAGGTCGGCGTAGTTGTTGAAGTAGATCAGCTGCACGTCCTTGCCGGGCCGGTCGGACCAGGTCAGGCCGTTCTTCTCCAGTTCGGCGAGCAGCATCAGGTCCTGCGTGCCGCCCCGAACGGTGGCGACCTTCTTGCCCTTGATGTCCGCGAGGGTCTTGGCGCCGAGGTCCGGCCGGCCGAGGATGCGCACCCCGCCATTGGCGAAGCCCGCCACGACCAGCAGCTTCACGCCGTTGCCGCGCGCCGCCACCGCCCCGTCGGCGCCGGAGGCCGAGATGTCGATCTGGTCGACCGCCATCGCCGGGTAGATGTCGGCGCCCTTGGCGAAGACCTTCTCGTCGATGCGGATTCCGTATTTGGGCGCGATCTCCTTCATGTAGGAGATGGCGCCGTAATGGGCGAATTTCAGGTTGCCGAGGCGGACCACGTCCTCGGCGGAGGCGGGTCCGGCCCAGGCCGCGATGAACGCGGCGAGGGCCGCGAGGCGTGTCAGCATGCGTCTCTCCCGGTCGGGTCTGGCCGGGCTCTCGGGGTCCCGGCTCGTTGGCCGCGGATACTGGACAAAGGTCGAGCCGGCTGGAAGACGGATACTGCGCGGGGGCCTAAGACTTTAGACTCGCGGATGGCGGGAGGAGGCGGAGCGTGTCGGAGAGCCCGGAGAGCGTGCGGCGCGTCGCCGTGATCGGCTGCGGTACCGTGGGGGCGAGCTGGGCGGCCCTGTTCCTCGCCCACGGCCTCGACGTGGCGGCGACGGACCCGGCGCCGGGCGCCGAGGCGCGGCTCCTCGCCTTCGTGGCGGGCGCGCGGGCGCAGCTCGCCGGGTTCGGCCTGCGCGGCGCGGGCCGCCTGGACTTCCGCGCCTCGGCGGCGGAGGCCCTCGACGGCGCGGATTTCGTGCAGGAGAACGCGCCCGAGAGCGAGGCGCTGAAGCGCCCGCTCCTCGCCGAGATCGACCGCCTGCTGCCGCCGCGCGTGCTGGTGGCGAGCAGCACCTCGGCGCTCCTGCGCAGCGCCATCGTGGCCGATTGCGCCCGGCCCGAGCGCGTCCTCGTCGCGCATCCGTTCAACCCGCCCCACCTCGTGCCGCTGGTCGAGATCGTGGCCGGGAGCGAGGCGGCGGCCGCCCGCGCCGCCGGCTTCTACCGCGGCCTCGGGCGCCGGCCCGTGATCCTGCGCCGCGAGATGCCGGGCCACATCGCCAACCGCCTCACCGCGGCGCTCTACCGGGAGGCGGTCAACCTCGTCGCCGAGGGGGTGGCGAGCGTGGCGGATATCGACGCCGCGCTCTGCCACGGGCCGGGCCTGCGCTGGGCCGCGATGGGGCCGCACATGACCTACCACCTGGGCGGCGGTCCGGGCGGCATCGCCCATTACCTCGCCCATCTCGGCCCGAGCCAGGAGCGGCGCTGGGCCTCGCTCGGCCGGCCCGCGCTGACGCCGGAGGTGCGGGCCGCGATCGTGGCGGGCGTCGCCGAGGAGGCGGCCGGCCTCTCGGTGGCGGAGCTGGAGGCCCGGCGGGACCGGGCGCTGATCGAGATCCTGAAGGCGCGGGTGACGGTGGTCCCGGAGCCCGCCGACGCTCCGGAGGACCACGCGTGACCAAGCCCCTGATCATCGCGGTCGCCCCCAACGGCGCCCGCCTCGCCAAGAGCGATCACCCGGCCCTGCCCCTGGCGCCGCGGGAGGTCGGGCTCGAAGCCGCCCGCTGCCGGGAGGCCGGGGCGGCGATGATCCACCTGCACGTGCGCGACGCGGAGGATCGCCACACGCTCGACCTCGACCGCTACCGCGAGGCCATCGCGGCGGTGCGCCGGGAGGCCGGCCCCGAGATGATCGTCCAGGTGACGACGGAGGCGGTCGGCCTCTACGCGCCGGCCGAGCAGATGGCGGCGATCGCCGCCCTGCGGCCCGAGGCCTTCTCGGTGGCGGTGCGCGAACTCTTCGCGGAGCCGGACGACGAGGCCGCCGCCGCGTCCTTCCTGGCCGGGCAGGCCCGGGCGGGCACGCTGGTGCAGCACATCCTGTACGATGCGGGCGACGTCACGCGCTTCCAGGGCCTGGTCGCCCGCGGCCTGATCCCGCTCCAGCGCGCGAGCGTGCTCTTCGTGCTCGGCCGCTACAGCACCGGCCAGCGCTCGCAACCCTCCGACCTGCTGCCCTTCCTGGCGGCCTGGAATTCCGGCCACCACCTCGACCTGCCCTGGGCGCTGTGCGCCTTCGGGCGGCGGGAGGCGGCCTGCCTGATCGCGGCGGCCTGCCTCGGCGGCGACGTCCGGGTCGGGTTCGAGAACAATCTCTGGCGGCCGGACGGCAGCCTCGCCCCGGACAACGCCGCCCAGGTCGCGGCCCTGGCGGCGCTCGCCCGCGGCCTCGGGATCGAGGTGGCGGGCCCGGCGGTCGCCCGGACCCTGCTGGCGGCGCGGCGCTGAACCGGGGAGCGCCGCCCCACCCTCGACAGAATGTCGCGGGAGGCTTGCGGCACTGCACCACGCCCCCCACTGTGAAGCTCCGTGATGACGCGCCTCGCTCCCCTCCTGCGGTGCTGCGCGGCGGCCCTCCTGGGCCTCGCCGCCCTGCTGCTCGCCGCATCGACGGCCTCGGCGGCCCCGGTCGGGGGCGGCCCGGTGATGCGCGCCGTCACTCCGGAGATGATCGACGCGAGCCTTCACGCCGATCTCTCCGCCCACGCGCTGCGCTGCATCGCGAGCGTCTCGGCCCCGGCCGAGCCGATCCGCCCCAGCGACGACGGCGCCCAGGGCGCGAGCCCGGTCGCGACCGCGGCGCCGGGCGCGACCGCCTCCACGGTGATCCTGCCGCCCCGCGACCTCGGATCCCGGCCGCCCGCCCGCGCGGCGCGGCTCGACAGGCCCCCGAAGACCGCCTGACCGGCCGCGACCGCGCGGCCCCGGGCGCCTGATCCGGGATCCGCTTGATCGAAGCGGCTCCCGGATCACGAGCCTGCGCGGCGCCTGAGCGCGGCGCCTGAGCGAAGCCGACATCCGCATTGCGACGCAATCAACCGGATGTCGGATGACGCGCCGCGGCGCTCCCCCTTCCCGATCCCCACCCGACGATCGCCGCCGGCCGCCTCCCCGCGCCGGCCAGGCCTCGGCCCGCGCCCGCGGGCCGGGCCGCTCGCCTCATCGCCATCGCCGCGTCGCCGGGGCCGGAGAGCCTCGCCGCGCGCAGGAGTTCGCTGCCCGTGATGCACCGCCTCGCCCTCGTCACCGCCGCCGCCCTCCTCCTCGGCGCCTGCAAGCCCGCGCAGCAGAATGCTGCCGCGCCGGCGGAGGCCCCGCCGTCGGAGGTCGGCATCGTGACCGTCCGCAATCAGCCGATCCCGTTCGAGCGCGACCTGCCCGGCCGCGTCGCGCCGACCCGCATCGCCGAGGTCCGCGCCCGCGTCTCCGGCCTCGTGATCACCCGCGCCTTCCAGCAGGGCAGCCAGGTCAAGGAGGGCGACCTCCTCTACAAGATCGACCCCGCGCCCTACCGGGTCGAGCTCGACAGCGCCGAGGCGACGCTCGCCCGCGCCGAGGCCGCCCTGGTGCTCGCCCGCCAGCAGGCCGAGCGGCTGGAGACCCTGCTGTCGCGCCAGACCGCGAGCCAGGCGCAGTACGACGCCGCCTACGCGGCCCAGAAGCAGGCCGAGGCGGAGGTCGCCGGCGCCAGGGCGGCGCGCGACCGCGCCAAGCTCAACCTGAACTGGACCGACGTGCGCGCCCCGATCTCCGGCCGCATCGGCCGCGCCCTCGTCACCGAGGGCGCCCTGATCGAGCAGGGCAGCGCCACCAACCTCGCGACGATCCAGCAGCTCGACCCGATCTACGTCGACATCACGCAGTCGGTGAGCGAGCTCAACAAGCTGCGCCGCGACCTCGCGAGCGGGGAACTGGCGAGCGTCGCCCCCGACGTCGCCACCGTGCGCCTGATCATGGACGACGGCTCGCTCTACCCGGAGCCCGGCCGGCTGCTGTTCTCGGACGTGACCGCCGACCCGAGCACCGGCCAGGTCACGCTGCGCGTCGAGATCCCCAACCCCCGCAACGAGCTCTTCCCGGGCATGTACGTCCGCGCGCGCATCCGCCAGGGCATCGACGCGGACGCGATCGCGGTGCCCCAGCAGGCGGTCCACCGCTCCAACGACGGCCGGGCGGAGGTCTGGCTCGTGGGCGAGAACGACAAGGTCATGCTCCACCCGGTCGAGGTCGGGCCCGTGGTCGAGGGCCAGTGGGTGATCCGCGAGGGCCTGAAGGCCGGCGACCGCGTCGTCACCGAGGGCTTCCAGAAGATCGTGGCCGGAACCGTGGTGAAGCCGGTGCCGTGGCAGACCGCCGCGGCCGGCGCCGGGCGCCGCTGAGGGGGCGCGGCATGGCGAGCTTCTTCATCGACCGCCCGGTCTTCGCCTGGGTCGTCGCCCTGTTCATCTGCCTGGGCGGCGCCCTCACGATCCCGCTCCTGCCGGTGGCGCAGTACCCGATCATCGCGCCGCC
Source organism: Methylobacterium sp. WSM2598 (assembly GCF_000379105.1). GTDB lineage: Bacteria > Pseudomonadota > Alphaproteobacteria > Rhizobiales > Beijerinckiaceae > Methylobacterium. The sequence continues at coordinate 528,881 of NZ_KB900609.1, forward strand.
CTCGATCGCCCTCTCGACCGCCTATCCGGGCGCCTCGGTGGAGGACCTCTACACCGGCACGACCCGCCTGATCGAGGACGAGCTCAACGGCGCGGCCAACATCCAGAGCTTCGAATCGGCCTCCGATTCCTTCGGCGTGGTCGAGATCACGGCCAATTTCGAGCCGGGCACCGACCCGGGCTACGCCGCCGTCGAGGTCCAGAACCGCCTCAAGCGCGTCGAGGCGCGCCTGCCGGCCGAGGTGCGCCAGCAGGGCATCCTGGTCGAGGAGGCCTCCGCGGCGACCCTCAACATCATCACGCTCGTCTCGACGGACGGCTCGATGGACGAGGTGGCGCTCGGCGACTTCCTCATCCGCAACGTCATCAACGAGATCCGGCGCATCCCGGGCGTCGGCCGCGCCACCCTCTACTCGACCGAGCGCTCGCTGCGCATCTGGGTCGATCCCGACAAGCTGCGCGGGCTCTCGCTCAGCGCCTCGGACGTGACGCGGGCGATCCAGAACCAGAACGCCCAGATCGCCTCGGGCGCGGTCGGGGCCCAGCCGAGCCCGGCCGGCCACGCGGTCAACACCCCGATCATCGTCAAGGGCCAGATGCGGGCGCCCGAGGAGTTCGGCGCGATCGTGCTGCGGGCCAATCCGGACGGCTCGACCGTGCGGCTGCGCGACGTCGCCCGGATCGAACTCGGCGGCGAGGATTACAAGTTCACCACCCGCCTCAACGGCGGCGAGGCGGCCGGCATCTCGGTGACCCTCGCCCCGGACGGCAACGCCCTCGAGACCGCCAAGGCCATCCGCGCCAAGATGGAGGAACTCTCGCAGTTCTTCCCCTCGAACGTGAAATGGGACATCCCCTACGACATCACCCCGGCGGTCAAGGCCTCGATCAAGAAAGTGATGATGACGCTGGTCGAGGCGGTGGTTCTGGTGTTCGTGGTGATGTTCCTGTTCCTGCAGAACATCCGCTACACGCTGATCCCGACGATCGTGGTGCCGATCGCCCTGCTCGGCACCTGCACGGTGATGCTGCTGGCCGGCTTCTCGGTCAACGTGCTCACCATGTTCGGCATGGTGCTGGCCATCGGCATCCTGGTCGACGACGCGATCGTGGTGGTGGAGAACGTCGAGCGGATCATGAACGAGGAGGGCCTCTCCCCGAAGGAGGCCACCCGCAAGGCGATGAGCCAGATCACCGGCGCCATCGTGGGCATCACGCTGGTGCTGGTGGCGGTGTTCATCCCGATGGCGTTCTTCCCCGGCTCGGTCGGCATCATCTACCGCCAGTTCTCGATCGCCATGGTGACCTCGATCGCCTTCTCGGCGGTGCTGGCCCTGTCGCTGACGCCCGCCCTCTGCGCGACGATGCTCAAGCCGATCGAGAAGGGGCACGGCCACGCCAAGGGCGGCGTCTTCGGCTGGTTCAACCGCGTGGTCGAGCGCGAGACCGAGCGCTACGGGCGCGGCGTGCGCTGGACCATCGCCAAGGCCGGCCGGATGATGGCGATCTACCTGATCCTGGTCGCCGGCGTGGCCTTCGCCTTCGTGCGCCTGCCCGAGGGCTTCCTGCCGGTCGAGGATCAGGGCTTCTTCACGGTGGACATCCAGACGCCGCCGGGCGCCTCCTTCAACCGCACGCTCGCGGCGGTGAAGGCGGTCGAGGAGCACCTGATGGCCCAGCCCGGGGTGGCGACGGTGACGGTCGTCAACGGCTTCTCCTTCTCGGGGCAGGGCCAGATGACCTCGCAGGCCTTCGTCACCCTCAAGGATTGGTCGCAGCGCGGGCCGGACCAGTCCGCCGCCGCCCTGGTGGCGGGGACCAACAAGGCCCTGGCGAGCTACAAGGACGCGGTGATCCAGGCGCTGGAGCCGCCGCCGATCGACAATCTCGGCAACGCCTCGGGCTTCAGCTTCCGCCTGCAGGACCGCGCCCAGAAGGGCTACTCCGCCCTGATGGCGGCGCAGGAGCAGCTGCTCTCGCTCGCCCGCAAGAGCCCGGTCCTGAAGAACGTCTACGTGGAGGGGCTGCCGCCCGCGCCGCAGGCCGAACTCGTCATCGACCGCGAGAAGGCGGCCGCGCTCGGCGTCTCCTTCGACGAGATCAACCAGACCATCCAGGTCAACCTCGGCTCGGTCTACACCAACGACTTCCCGAACCGGGGCAAGATGCAGCGGGTGATCGTGCAGGCGGAGGCCGCCCAGCGGCTGAACCCGAGCGACCTGCTGAATTACGGCGTGAAGAACCAGCAGGGCACGATGGTGCCGATGGCCTCCTTCGCGGACCTGACGTGGAGCGTGGGCCCGGCCCAGATCATCGGCTTCAACGGCTACCAGTCGGTGCGCATCACCGGCGAGCCGGCCGCGGGCTACACGTCGGGCGAGGCGATCGCCGAGATGGAGCGGCTGATGACCCAGCTGCCCAAGGGCTTCGGCTACACCTGGACCGGCCAGTCGCTGCAGGAGAAGCAGGCGGGCTCGCAGGCGACCCTGCTGCTGGCCCTCTCGGTGCTGATCGTGTTCCTGTGCCTCGCGGCCCTCTACGAGAGCTGGTCGATCCCGCTCTCGGTGATGCTGGTCATCCCCCTCGGCGTCGTCGGCTCGGTGGTGGGCGTGATGCTGCGCGACATGCCCAACGACGTCTACTTCAAGATCGGGCTGATCACGATCATCGGCCTCTCGGCCAAGAACGCGATCCTGATCATCGAGTTCGCCCGCGAATTGTGGCGCCCCGGCACGCGGCTGGTCGAGGCGACGGTCGAGGCCGCGCGGCTGCGCTTCCGGCCGATCGTGATGACCTCGCTCGCCTTCATCTTCGGCGTCGTGCCCCTCGCCATCGCGGTGGGCGCGGCCTCGAAGAGCCAGCAGGCGATCGGCACGGGCGTGATGGGGGGCATGATCTCGGCCACGGTGCTGGCCGTCATCCTGGTGCCGGTCTTCTTCGTGGTGGTGATGCGCCTGTTCCAGCGCCGCCGGGTGCGGGAGGAGGAGGGCCGTCCCGGCCGGACCCGGCCCGCCCCGGCGCGGGAGGCGGCGAGCCACTGACGAAAGGGGCGCGGGAGCGCAACGCAGCGGAACCATCCCGCGCCCCAGCTGTTCCTAGGGCCTGGACCGACAATAACGGTCACCTCAACAGGAGATCCCGATGAGCAGCTTCACCGACAAGGTCAAGGGCGCCGCCAATGAAGCGGCCGGCAACATCAAGCAAGGTGTCGGCAATCTCACCGGCGACGAGAAGCTGAAGGCCGAGGGCAAGGCCCAGGAACTCAAGGGTGAGGCCCAGCGGACGGTGGGCGACGCTAAGGAAGGCATCAAGAACGCCGCCGACACGGTGAAGAGCAAGCTCTGATTCGAGCATTCGGGGCCTCGCCGTCGATGACGGCGGGGCCGACCGTTCAGCGCGCCGCCGGCCCGTCCGCATGTGCGCTCGCGCACCTGTGACTGGCGCAAGACGCTCGCGCATTTCACACTCATGGTCTAGCTTCAGGTGTCCCCCCGCGTCACCGTGCAGGCCAATGACTGATTCTTCCTCCGCCCGCCGGGCCAAGCCGGGGCCGGCGACGCCTCCGACCCTTCCCGTCGAGGTGCAGGAGCATCTCGGCCGCCAGCTGCGCGACGCTTACGCGGCGCTCGGCGACATCGAGGCGCCGGCCGCCTTCTCGGACCTCCTCGGGCGCCTCGACAAGGCCCTCGCGGCGCTCGGCGCGCCGCGCAAGGACCGCTTCCGCGACGAGCTCCTGGCCGCCGCCCCCTCCCTGCGGCGCTTCGCCCTCACCCTGACGGCGAACCCGGCCCGGGCCGACGACCTCGTGCAGGACACCCTGCTCAAGGGCTGGCAGAACCGCGACCGATTCGAGGACGGCACCAATCTCAGCGCGTGGCTGTTCACGATCATGCGCAACGCCTTCTACTCGGAGCACCGCAAGCGCTCCCGCGAGGTGGAGGACGGCGAGGGCGTCTATTCCGCGCGCCTGACCACCGCCCCCAACCAGGGGGACCGGCTCGACGTGCAGGATCTGCAGGAGGCGCTCAACAAGCTGGTCGCCGAGCAGCGGGAGGCCCTGCTCCTCGTGGCGGTCGGGGACCTCTCCTACGAGGACGCCGCCGCGCTGATGCAGTGCAAGGTCGGCACGGTGAAGAGCCGCGTCTGCCGCGCCCGCGACCGGCTGGCCGAGCTCCTCGGCTATTCGGGCGGGGAACTCGGCGCCGACCGGCTGACCCGCTCGGTCCTCAGCAACGCGAGCCTGATGGCGATCGAGGGCTGAGCCGCGCCCAGCGCGCGGCGGCGCGGGCGTAGAGATCCAGGTCGGACGCGTTCAGGCGCTCGATGTAGACGTGCAGGGCCGGGCTCAGGCCCTGCTCTCCCGGGCCCGCCAGCGGGCCTGGGCCCGCCCGCGGGCCCGGGTCCGCCTGCGGACCTGGCTCCGCTTGCGGGCCGGCGGCCGTTTCCGGAAAGGCGAGGCCGAAGCGCCGGTTGAGCTGCGCCACGAAGGGCGCGCAGGCCTCCGCGATCCCGACCAGGGCGATCTCCTCGACCTCGGCGCAGCCGAAGGCGCGGGTCTGGACGTTCTGGTTGGCCTTGTCCTCGATGAAGGCTTCCAGGCTCGGAGGGGCGGCGCCCTCGGAGGCGTCCTTGGCGGCGTCCTTGGCAGCGTCCTTGGCGATTCGGGCCCGGTAGGCCGCCAGCACCTGCGCCACCGGCGCCCGGACCAGCGCGAAGGCCCGCCCCGGATCGAAGCAGGCGAGGTAGGCCGCGCTCAGGTGACTGGCGTAGAAGGCGATGTCGTGCCCCGCCACGTAGTCCGAGATCAGCCGCAACTTGTCGGCGGTCGACAGGTCGGGCCGGCCATAGACCGTCGCCTCGGCGAAGGGATGCGTCTCCGGACTGCCCGGGCCGTAGAGCGTGAACAGGCGCTCCGGCGGGAAGGCGGCGCGGGCCGCCCGCAGGAGGCCGTCGCCCGTGCCCGGGACGTGCAGGAAGAAGAGCGGCGCCATCGTCGGGACATTCCCTCGCGGACGGAGCGACGGCCGTGGCCGGCCTTGGTGGTCTTGTTGTGGCGGCACCACACCCGGCGCGGGTGGCGGTGTCGCCGGGACCGGGCAGGTTGTCCACACCCGTCCACAGGCCAGGCCCCGCGCGGAGCGGGCGGACTCGCGCCTTGACCCGCTGCCGCGCTAGAACAAATTAAGAACATCGGCGTTCGGAATCGGTGACGGGCATGGCATGCATGAGACCGGACGAGAGCAGCGGCTCGCGGCCCTGCGCGAGCGGATCGGCGGCCTGGAGCGGGACGCGGGGGCGGGCGCCCGGCCGCCCCTGCCCTTCGGCATCCCGGCGATCGACCGGCACCTGCCGGGCGGCGGCCTGCGCCGGGCGGCCCTGCACGAGGTGGTGGAGACCGGGCCGAGCGCCGGCCACGCGGCCCTCGCCGCCCTCTTCGTGGGCGGCCTCCTCGCCCGGCTCGACGGCCCCGTCCTGTGGTGCCTCGCCGGCCGCGACCTCTTCGCCCCCGGCCTCGCGGCGGTGGGGCTGCATCCCGACCGGGTGCTCTACGCCGAGACCCGCCGCGACGCGGAGGTGCTGCCCACCATGGAGGAGGGGCTGCGGCACGGCCGGCTCGCGGCGGTGGTGGGCGAGGCGGCCCGGGTCGGGCTCACCGCCTCGCGGCGGCTCCAGCTCGCCGCGGAGGGGGGCGGCACCCTCGCCCTGGTGATCCGCCGCTGGCGCGAGGGCGTCGCCGGCGAGCCGAGCGCCGCCGCCACCCGCTGGGGCGTGGCGGCGGCGCCCTCCCCGGCCTCCGCCCCCGGCCTGACGCGGGCGCGCTGGTCCCTCGCCCTGCTGCGCGCCCGCGGTGCCGAACCCCGGACATGGCTCGTCGAGGCTCCCGATGCGAAGGGTCGTCTGCATCTGCCTGCCGACTTGGCCGACCGACCGCGTGCGGAGGAAGGGCCGCGCCATCGTGCCGCCCGATAGGCCCCTGGTGACGGTCGCCACGCAGGGGCCGCGCCGGGTCCTGGCCGCGGTCGACGCGGCCGCCCGCCGGCTCGGCCTGCGGCCCGGCATGCCGCTCGCGCAGGCGCAGGGCATGGTCGCGGACCTCGCGCTGGTGGAGGCGGAGCCGGAGGAGGACGCGGCGGGCCTGCGGCGCCTGGCGGGCTGGTGCCTCGCCTACGCGCCCCTCGTCGCCCCGGATCCGCCGGACGGGATCTTCCTCGAGAGCGCGGGGGCCGCGCATCTCCACGGCGGCGAGGCGGCGATGCTCGCCGACCTCGCGCGCCGAATCCGGGCGGGGGGATTCGCCGTGCAGCTCGGCCTCGCCGACACGCCGGGCGCCGCCTGGGCGGTGGCGCGCCACGCGCCGCGGACGCCGATCGTGCCGCCGGCCGGGCAGGGCGAGGCGCTGGCGCCCCTGCCGGTGCGGGCGCTGCGCCTGCCCGCCGAGGCCGCGGCCGGGCTGGAGCAGCTCGGACTGGCCCGGATCGGGCAGCTCCGCGCGACGCCGCGGGCGCCCCTGCGCCTGCGCTTCGGGGAGGAGGTGACGGCGCGCCTCGACCAGGCGCTGGGCGCGGCGGCCGAGCCCCTCGCCTACCTGACCCCGCCGGAGGCCCCCCGGGCCCGGCTCGCCTTCGCGGAGCCGATCGGGGCGCCCGAGACGCTCGCGCGGGTGGTCGAGCGGCTGACCGGCCTCCTCGCCCGCGACCTGGAGCGCCGCGGCCTCGGGGCGCGCCGGCTCGACCTCGTCTTCCGGCGCGTCGACGGCCTGCCCCAGGCCCTGCGCCTGGGCACCGCGCGGCCGAGCCGCGATCCCGCCCACCTGGCGCGCCTCTTCGGCGAGCGCCTCGGCGGGATCGATCCGGGTTTCGGCATCGAGGAGGCGTCGCTCTGCGCCTCCCGCGCCGAGCCCCTCTCGGCCCGCCAGATCGCGGCCTTCGCCGCGCCCGGCGAGGTGGATCCGGACGCGATGGGCGAGCTCGTCGACCGGCTCGCGGTGCGGCTCGGGCCGGGCCGGCTGTTCCGCGCCGCGCCGGTGGAGAGCGAGTGGCCCGAGCGGAGCGTGGGCCGGGTGCCGCCCCTCGCCCCGGCGCGGGGCCTGACCTGGCCGGCGGACCTGCCGCGCCCGGGCCGGCTCGTCGATCCGCCGGAGCGGGTCGAGGCCATCGCGGCGCTGCCGGACGCGGCGCCCGCCCTGTTCACCTGGCGGGGCCGCCGCTGCCGGGTGGCGAGGGCGGACGGGCCCGAGCGGGTCTTCGGCGAGTGGTGGCGCAGCGACGCGGAGGTCTCGGCCATGCGCGACTATTACCGGGTCGAGGATCAGGCCGGCGCCCGCTACTGGCTGTTCCGCGACGCGCCGGCGGCGGAGGGCGGGCGCTGGTGGCTGCACGGCGTGGGGGAGGCGTGATGGCTCCCGCGGGCCCGGGCGCGTCCGGATCGGGGAGAGGCGGGTTCGCCCGGCGCGGACCGCCGTGACCGTCGAGCTTCAGGTCACCACGCACTACTCCTTCCTGCGGGGCGCCTCCTCGCCGGAGGAGCTGTTCGCGACCGCCGCGCTCCTCGGCCTCACCGCCCTCGGCGTCACGGACCGCCACTCGGTGGCCGGGCTCGTGAAGGCGCACGAGGCCGCGCGGGCGACGGGCTGCCGCCTCGTGGCGGGCTGCCGCCTCGACCTCTCGGGCCCGGATGCCGGCACCGCCCTCCTGGTCTACCCGACCGACCGCGCCGCCTACGGCCGGCTCTGCCGCCTGCTCACGCTCGGCAAGGGCCGGGCCGGCAAGGGCGGCTGCACCCTCGACCTCTCCGACCTCGCCGCGTGGCGCGAGGGGCTGATCGCGGTCCTGCTCGCGGACCGGCCCGACGAGGCCCTGCCCCGGCGCCTCGGGCGCCTGCGGGAGGTCTTCGGCCGGCGCGCGCATTGCGCCCTCACCCGCCGCTTCGGGGTGAACGACCAGCTCCGGCTCGACCGCGTCGCCGACCTCGCCCGCGCCGCGCGGATCCCCACCGTCGCGACCGGGGACGTGCTCTACCACGTCCCCGAGCGGCGCCTGCTGCAGGACGTCGTCACCTGCATCCGCCTCGGCACCACGATCGACGCGGCGGGCTTCGCGCGGGAGCGCCATGCCGGGCGCCACCTGCAGGCGCCGGCCGAGACCGCGCGCCTCTTCGCCCGCCATCCGGAGGCCGTGGAGCGGGCGCGGGCCATCGCCGAGGCGTGCCGCTTCTCCCTCGACGACCTCACCTACACCTATCCGGACGAGGTCGGGGAGGACGGCCGCTCGGCCCTGGAGCGGCTGGAGACCATGACCCTGGAGGGCGCGGCCCGGCGCTATCCGGACGGCGTGCCGGAGGAGGTGCACCGGCAGATCCGGCACGAATTCGAGCTCATCGCCCGCAAGGGCTACGCCCCCTACTTCCTCACCGTCGAGGCGATCGTGCGCTTCGCCCAGCGCCAGGGCATCCTCTGCCAGGGGCGCGGCTCGGCGGCGAACTCGGTCGTCTGCTACTGCCTCGGCATCACCGCGATCGATCCGGTGCGCCAGAAGCTGCTGTTCGAGCGCTTCGTCTCCGACAACCGGGACGAGCCGCCCGACATCGACGTCGATTTCGAGCACGAGCGGCGCGAGGAGGTGATCCAGTGGGTCTACGCGACCTACGGGCGCCACCGCGCGGCGCTCACCGCCACGGTGATCCGCTACGGCGCCCGCGGGGCCGTGCGCGAGGTCGGCAAGGTGCTGGGCGTGCCCGAGGACGTGACCGGGGCGCTGGCCCGCCTGGTCTGGGGCTGGTCGCGGGAGGGGGTCGGCGAGCGGGAGGCGCGGGCCCTCAACCTCAACCTCGCGGATCGCCGCCTGCGCCTGACCCTCGACCTCGCCCGGGCGCTGATCGGCACGCCGCGCCATCTCGGCCAGCATCCGGGCGGCTTCGTGCTCACCCTCGACCGCCTCGACGAGCTCTGCCCGATCACCCCCGCGACGATGGAGAACCGCCAGACCATCGAGTGGGACAAGGACGACATCGAGGCCCTCCGGTTCATGAAGGTCGACGTGCTCGGGCTCGGCATGCTGGGCTGCCTGCGCCGGGCCTTCGCGCTCCTGGGCGAGCACCGGGGCGAGACCGACCCGCCGCGGGAGATCGCCGCGATCCCGCCGGAGGACGAGGCCACCTACGCGATGATCCGGCGCGCCGACACGCTCGGCGTGTTCCAGATCGAGAGCCGGGCCCAGATGGCGATGCTGCCCCGGATGCAGCCCAGGAACCTCTACGACCTCACCATCGAGGTCGCGGTGGTGCGTCCCGGCCCGATCCAGGGCGACATGGTCCATCCCTACCTGCGCCGCCGCCGCGGGATCGAGCGGCCCGAATACCCGAGCGAGGCGCTCAGGAGCGTGCTGGAGCGGACGCTCGGCGTGCCGCTCTTCCAGGAGCAGGCCATGCAGGTCGCGATCGTGGCGGCCGGCTTCACCCCCGCGGAGGCGGACGGGCTGCGCCGCGCCATGGCGACCTTCAAGGCCAACGGCAAGATCGGCCTCTACCGCGAGAAGCTGATCGCCGGGATGATCCGCAACGGCTACGCGGCGGACTTCGCCGAGCGCACCTTCCGGCAGCTCGAGGGCTTCGGCTCCTACGGCTTCCCGGAGAGCCACGCGGCCTCCTTCGCGCTCATCGCCTACGCCTCGTCCTGGCTGAAGTGCCACCATCCGGACGTGTTCTGCTGCGCCCTCCTCAACGCGCAGCCGATGGGCTTCTACGCCCCCGCCCAGATCGTGCGGGACGCCCGCCGGCACGGCGTGCCGGTGCGCCCGATCGACGTGAACGCCTCGCGCTGGGATTGCACCCTGGAGAAGGCCGAGGGACCGCGCCTCGCCGTGCGGCTCGGCCTGCGCCTGGTGCGGGGCCTCGCCAACGCGGAGGGCGCCCGGATCGCCACCGTGCGCGAGGCGGATCTCTTCCGCTCGCCGGAGGATCTCTGGCGCCGCACCGCCGTCCCGCTCAGGGCCCTGGAGAGCCTCGCGGCGGCGGACGCGTTCGGGTCGCTGGGCCTCGGGCGCCGGGAGGCGCTCTGGGCGATCCGGGGCCTCGCCCCGGTGCCGCTCCCCCTCTTCGCGGCGGCGGATGCCCGCGAGGCGGCGATCCGGCCGGAACTCGACGAGCCCGCGGTGGCGCTGGCGCCGATGCCGGAGGGCGCCGGCGTGGTGGCGGATTACCGGGCCGCGGGCCTCAGCCTCGGCCGCCACCCGGTCGCCTTCCTGCGTCCCGACCTCGCCCGGGACGGGATGAGCGCCTGCGCGGCGCTGCGGCGCCTGCGGGACGGGGCGCGGGTGACGGTGGCGGGGCTGGTGCTGGTGCGCCAGAAGCCGGGCTCGGCCAAGGGCGTGATGTTCATCACCCTCGAGGACGAGACCGACGTGGCCAACCTCGTGGTCTGGCCCTCGCTCTTCGCCCGCCAGCGCGGCCTGATCCTCTCGGCCGGCATGATGGCGGCCCGCGGCCGGGTGCAGCGGGAGGGCGAGGTGATCCACCTCGTCGCCGAGCACCTGATCGACCTCTCGGACCTGCTGGCGCAGGTGGGCGGGCGCGGCGCCCCGCTGCCGCCGCCGGGCGGGCGCGGGGACGAGGCGCGCCACGGCGGCGGCGACGCGCGGGGCCTCGCCCGCCCGGCCGGCGCCCTGCGGATCAGGACGCGGGACTTCCGGTGACGGGCTGCCCGCCCGCGCCGGATTGCGGGCCCGTGGCGGGCTTGGAGCCCGTGAAGGGTGCGGAGCCCGTGAAGGGTTTGGAGCCGGCGAAGCGCGCCTGGTCGAAGCCGCGCAGCAGCTCGGGCGTGCGGAAATCCTTCGGCGCCTCGAAGTCGCGGGCCGCGCCCCGCATGGCGCCCGGCGGGCGCGGGAAGCCGCTGCGGTCGCTGAAGTCGCGGAAGGGCCCGCGATGGGTCTCGCGCTGCCCCTCCAGCGCCTTGGCGCAGAGGACGTCGGCCGCCGTCACCCCGGCCACCGCCGCGAAGGCCAGCATGACGTGGGACCTGCGCGAATTCTCGCTGTCGAGGCCGGTGGCCAGGGTGGCGAGGTCGAGCGCATCGCCCCCGACCCGCGTCCAGAGCCAGGGCGCCGGGTCGTGCGTGACCAGGATGGCGAGGCCGTTGGTGATCTCGCGCACGCCGTAGGCCTGCACCACGCCCTCGAAGCCCGGCATGCCGAGGGTGCGGGTCACCCGGCGGGGAGCCAGGAGTTCGACGAGCCCGAGCCCGATCGAGAACAGGCCGAGCCCCTTGGCGAGGGTGTCGGCCGTGCGGCGGGAGAGCAGGGTCTGGTCGGGACGGGTGGCGGGCATGGGGGTTCCTCCGAGTGTCCGGGCGGATGTCCGGAATGGTCGCGCCGGTCGGGCCGCGGCCCCTCAGTCCAAAGCTCTCCGGCACGCCCGGTTCAGGCGGGTGCGGCACGCCTCGACATCCTCCGCGCCCCGCCCCGCGGCGGAAGCGTGATCCGGCATCCGACGGATTGCTTGGCAATGCGGATGTCGGCTTCGCTCAGGCGCCGCGCGGGCTTGTGATCCGCTGTCCGGACGATCACGTCCGGACAGCGGATCACGGCTTCAGCACGACCTTGATGCAATTGTCCTTCTTGTCCCGGAAGGTCCGGTACATCTCGGGCCCCTGGTCGAGGCCGACCGTGTGGGTGATGACGAAGGAGGGATCGATCTGGCCCTCCTCGATCCGCCGCAGCAGGTCGTCGGTCCAGCGGTTGACGTGGGTTTGGCCGGTGCGGACGGTCAGACCCTTGTTCATCAGGGCGCCGAACGGGATCTTGTCGAGGAGCCCGCCATAGACGCCCGGGATCGACAAAATGCCGGCCGGGCGGCAGACGTAGATCATCTCGCGCAGCACGTGCGGCCGGTCGGTCTCCAGCATCACCGCCTGCTTGGCGCGGTCGTACATCGAGTCGAGCGTCGCGGTCGCGTGGGCCTCCAGCCCGACCGAGTCGATGCACTTCTCCGGGCCCTTGCCGTTGGTGAGGTCGTTCAGGCGCTCGATCACGCTCTCCTCGCGGAAGTCGATGGTGATCGCGCCGCCGGCCCGCGCCATGCTGAGGCGCTCGGGCACGCAGTCGATGGCGACGACCTGCCGGGCGCCGAGCAGGATCGCCGAGCGGATCGCCATCTGGCCGACCGGGCCGCAGCCCCAGATCGCCACCGTGTCGGTCGGCTCGATGTCGCATTGCACGGCCGCCTGCCAGCCGGTCGGGAAGATGTCGCTGAGGAACAGCAGCTGCTCGTCGCTCAGCGTCGAGGGCACCTTGATGTGCGTCCTGTCGGCGAAGGGCACCCGCAGGTACTCGGCCTGCCCGCCCGGATAGCCGCCGGTGAGGTGCGTGTAGCCGAACAGCCCCGCCGTGGTGTGGCCGAAGACCTTGTCGGCGAGGGCCTTGTTGCGGTTCGAGCGCTCGCAGACCGAGAAGTTGCCGCGCCGGCACTGGTCGCACTCGCCGCAGAAGATCGTGAACGGGATCACGACGCGGTCGCCCACCTTGAGCGCCGATCGCGCGCCGCGGCCGACCTCGACCACTTCCCCCATCGATTCGTGGCCCAGGATGTCGCCCCGCTCCATGCCGGGCATGAAGTGGTCGTAGAGGTGCAGGTCGGACCCGCAGATCGCGCAGGTCGTCACCCGGATGATGGCGTCGCGGTCGTCCTCGATCCGCGGATCCGGGACCGTTTCGCAGCGGATATCCTGGGTTCCGTGCCAGACCAGAGCCTTCATGCGGCGAATCTCCTGCGTCGCGCCGCGGCGACACGGCGTCCTTCGGCGTCGCGGGACAACGCGTCCGACGCCGCAGGAGCCATGCGGTGAATACCTGGGGGGAGCTCAGAGGCCTGCGTTGGGATCAGGCCTGATCGACGGGGCCCCGGCGCAGGCTCTCGGGCCACCCCGCCGCCGGCCCATCCACGGCGCCGGCCCATCCACGGCGCCGCCGGGCCGGGCCGCGCACCAGCGGCCGCGACCGCCGCGCTTGGCGGCGTAGAGCGCCTCGTCGACCCGCTCCAGCAGCGCGGCCGCGTCGAGGGCCTCGCGCCAATCCTCGCTCGACGCGAGGCCGGCGCTCGCCCCGATCCGCTGCGGCTCGGCGACCGGGTAGGGGTCACTCAGGGCGGCGATCACCCGCTCGGCCCGCTCGGCCGCGGCCGGCACCCCGCCATCGGCCCGCGTCAGAATCATGAACTCGTCCCCGCCGAGGCGCCCGGCGACGTCGTCCGGGGCGAGGCAGCGGCGCAGGCGCATCCCGACCTCGACCAGCACGGCGTCCCCCACCGGATGGCCGAGGCGGTCGTTGACGCGCTTGAAACCGTCGAGGTCGATGGCGATCAGGGCGAAGGGCCGGCTCCCGGCCTGCTCCAGCGCGGCGCCGAGCCGGGCCAGGAAGCCGGCCCGGTTGAGCAGCCCGGTGAGCGCGTCGTGCTCGGCCTGGTGCGCCAGGGCGCGCTTCGCCTCGAGGCGCTCGATGAAGGCGCCGCTGAGGTGGCGCGCGGATTCGCGCACCGTCAGCCAGAACGGCACCAGAATGGCGGCGCCGACCTGATAGGCGGGCTCCGGCCGCATCAGGCCGCCGACCAGGATCGGTGCGAAGAGCACGGCCGTCGCCAGCATCACGATCCAGGGGCACACGGCCGCCCGGGACATGAGGCCGACGCAGTAGCCGACCGCGAGGCCCAAGCTGAGCCACGCGCCGGGCGCGTCGTCCCGGTCGAGCGCCCGCCACGCGAGCGCCCCCAAGGCCGCCGCGAACAGGGCGGCCCCGGCGCCGTAGATCCGCTCCCAGCGCCGGACCTCGGCGGCGGTCAGGGACCGCCCGCGCGGATAGTGCAGCAGGCTCCCGATGCGGGCGAGCCCGATCACCCCGAGCGCCGCGGCGATCGCGGCGTCGACGAGGTCGCGCCCGACCGCCGCGATCGTCGCGCCGCCGAGGGTGGCGATCCCGGTCGAGGCGACGAACTGCGGCAGCGAGGCGTAGAGGAGATCGACCAGTTCGCGCCGGTCGGTCTCGTCGAGAGATCGGGGCGAACCTTTCTGACCCTGCGTCATACCTTCCCGATAGCAGGGAAATGCGGCTCGATGATAGAGCTTTCCGCCCAGCCGAGGCGCGCTTTCGAACCCGGATCAGGCCGCGATCTTGGGCTGAGCACCCGAGAGCAGGCCCACGAGCCGCGCCTTGACGCTCTCCGCCTGGTCGTTCGGGATCTGGCAGGTGCCCGCCGCCCGGTGCCCGCCCCCGCCGAAGGAGAGGCAGATCGCGCCGATATCCGCCGGCGAGCCGCGGTCGAGGATCGACTTGCCGATCGCGAAGACGGTGTTCTGCTTGCGCAGGCCCCACATGACGTGGGCCGAGACGTCGCAATCCGGGAACAGCGCGTAGACCATGAAGCGGTTGCCGGCGTAGATCACCTCCTCGTCCCGCAGGTCGATCAGGGCGAGCTTGCCGTGCACCGTCGTGCAGCGGCGCAGCTGCGCGACGAACGGCTCCCGGTGCGCCTCGTAGAGGTCGACGCGCTCGCGCACGTCCGGCAGCGCCAGCACCTCCTCGACCGAGAGGTCGCGGCAGCGCTCGATCAGCTGCATCATCAGGTCGTAGTTGGAGATGCGGAAGTCGCGGAACCGCCCGAGCCCGGTGCGCGAATCCATCAGGAAATTCATCAGGACCCAGCCCTTCGGATCGAGGATCTCCTCGCGGCCGAACTGGGCCGAATCCGCCTTGTCGACCGCCGCCATCAGGTCGGGGCTGATGCGCGGGAAGGCGCTCGCCCCGCCGAAATGGTCGTAGACGACGCGCGCCGCCGAGGGGGCGGCCGGGTCGATGAGGTGGTTCTCGTGCGCCCGCCCGCCCGGGCCACCTCGCTCGCGTGGTGGTCGAAGGCGAGGTGGCAGCCCGGCACGTAGGGGAGGTTGGTGATGATGTCGCGGGAAGTGATCGGCACGATCCCGTCCTGCATGTCCTTCGGATGAACGAACTTGATCTCGTCGATCAGGTCGCGCTCGCGCAGGAGCATGCCGCAGACCAGGCCATCGAAATCGCTGCGCGTCACGAGGCGGAATTTCGGGGACGCCATGGGTGATCCGTTCATGAACGTTGCGGCGCGAAGCCTAGGAGGAAGAGTCTAAGTTTCCCTTGACGCCCCGGCCGCACCCCGTGCTTCGGCGGGCGAGATCCTCCTCCTGGCGGGCCGCGCCGCGGCACGGCCTTCCCCACCGGGGTGTTCTGCAAAAAGAACGTTTCGGTTGACATGACGGCCGCCGCGCGGTTTCTCTCCGGGCGACGATCACCGACGGACGACGATGCAGCACGCGATCCTCAACCAAGCGGGAGCCCGGCCGTGACGGCGCCCTTCCGCGTTCCGACGCCCCCCGACCTCGCGGACCGGCTCGGCAGCCCCGACGCCCTGGTGCGGCTCGACGGCGTGGCCAAGACCTACCCGGCGCGGCGCGGCGCGGCCCCGGTCGCGGCCCTCGACGGGATCGACCTCAGCCTGCGGCGCGGCGCGGTGCTGGGCGTGATCGGGCGCTCGGGCGCCGGCAAGTCAACGCTGATCCGCCTCGTGAACGGGCTGGAGCGGCCGAGCCGCGGCCGCGTCGTCGTGGACGGCGCCGAGATCTCGAGCCTGCCCGAGGCCGCCCTGCGGCGCGAGCGGCGCGGCATCGGGATGATCTTCCAGCACTTCAACCTCCTGTCCTCGCGCACCGCGGCCGAGAACGTCGCCTTCCCGCTGGAGATCGCCGGCGCGGAGCGCGCGGCGATCCGCGCCCGGGTCGACGAACTCCTCGACCTGGTCGGGCTGACGCAGCAGCGCGACCGCTACCCGGCCGAACTCTCGGGGGGGCAGAAGCAGCGCGTCGGCATCGCCCGCGCCCTCGCCACCAACCCCAAGGTGCTGCTCTCGGACGAGGCGACCTCCGCCCTCGACCCCGAGACCACGGGCGCGATCCTCGACCTGCTCGGGCGGATCAACCGGGATCTCGGCCTCACCATCCTGCTCATCACCCACGAGATGTCGGTGATCCGGGCCATCGCGCACGAGGTCGCGGTGCTGGAGAACGGCCGCATCGCCGAGAGCGGCGACGTGTTCGAGGTCTTCACCCGCCCGCGGGCGGCGATCACCCGCAGCTTCCTCGACCGGGAAACCGGCCGCGCCCTGCCGCCGGTCCTGGCGGCGCAGCTGCGCCCGGAGGGCCAGGGCGAGACCAACGTCCTGCGCATCACCTTCCGGGGGCCGCACGCCACCGACCCGGTCCTGGCGCAGCTCGCCCGCGAGGGCGGGGTCGAGGCCTGCATCCTCTCCGGGACGGTGGACGAGATCGCGGGGCGCCCCTTCGGCACCCTGGTGGTCGGCGTCTCCGCCGCGCCCGGCGTCACCGCCCGGGCGCAGGCCTTCCTCGCCGCGCGCCAGCTCGGCGTCGAGGTGCTGGGCAGCCTCCCCGCCTCGGCCTGGCCGATCCCGCCCTCCGCCCCGTCCTCCTCCGGCCGTCCCGATGTCGCCTGAACTCCTGCGCCTCCTCCTCGTCGCCACCGGCGACACCCTGCGGATGGTGGCGGTCGCCGCCGGCCTCGGCACCCTGTTCGGCCTGCCGCTCGGCGTCTTCCTCGCCACCAGCGGGCGGGGCGAGCTCTTCGCGGCGCCGCTGGCGAATCGCGGGCTCGGCCTCGTGGTGAACGCCACCCGCTCGACGCCCTTCATCATCCTGGTCGTGGCGATCATCCCGTTCACGCGGCTCGTCGCCGGCACCTCGATCGGCACCGGTGCCGCGACCGTGCCGCTCACCGTCGCGGCGACGCCCTTCATCGCCCGCCTGGTCGAGGGCGCCATCCGCGAGGTCGATGCGGGCCTCGTCGAGGCCGCCCGCGCCTTCGGGGCGAGCCCGCTCCAGATCGTCCTCAAGGTGCTGATCCCCGAGGCGCTGCCCGGCATCGTCCTCGGCCTGACCCTGGCGGTGGTGTCGCTGATCGGGTTCTCGGCCATGGTCGGGGCGGTCGGCGGCGGCGGGCTCGGCGATCTCGGCATCCGCTACGGCTACCAGCGCTTCATGCCCGAGATGATGGTCGCGGTCGTGGCGGTGCTGATCCTCCTCGTCCAGGCCGTGCAGACGGTGGGCGACCGCCTCGCGCGGCGCCTCAACAAGCGCCTGCGCCAAGCCTGACCTCAATCCCCGGAGATTCCAGACGATGTTGCGCGTCCTCACCCTGGCGGCGGCCCTCGCCGCCGCTGCCGCCGCCCTGCCCGCCGCCGCCGCCGAGCGCGTCCGCGTCGCGGCGACGCCCGGCCCGCACGCCCAGATCCTGGAGGCGGTCAAGCCGGTCGCCGCCAAGCACGGCCTCGACCTGCAGGTGATGGAGTTCTCGGACTACGTGGTCCCGAACGAGGCCCTCTCGGCCGGCGAGATCGAGGCGAATTCCTTCCAGAACCAGCCCTACCTCGACAACCAGAAGGCCGATCGCGGCTACCAGATCGAGAGCGTGGCGCTCACCGTGAACTTCCCGCTCGGGATCTACTCGAAGCGGCACACGTCCTGGGACGCGGTGCCGGACGGCGGCACGGTCGCGATCCAGAACGACCCGACCAATGGCGGGCGCTCGCTGCTGCTGCTCCAGGACAAGGGGGTGATCACCCTGCGGGAGGGCGTCGGCTTCAAGCCGACCGTCGCCGACATCGTGAAGAACCCCAAGAAGCTGCGCTTCATCGAGGTCGACGCGGCCCAGACGCCGCGCTCCCTCGACGACGTCGACGCGGCGGCGGTGAACACCAACTACGCGACGCCCGCCGGCCTCAAGCCGAGCGACGCGCTCCTGCGCGAGGCGCCCAAGGGCCCCTACGTGAACGTGATCGCGGTGCGCAGCGCCGACAAGGACAAGCCCTGGGTCAAGGCCCTGGTCGAGTCCTACCGCTCGCCGGAGGTGAAGGCCTTCATCGAGACGACGTTCAAGGGCGCGGTGCTGCCGAGCTGGTAGGCGGTCCGGCCGGGCGGCGGCACCGCCGCCCCTACCCGCCCCGCGCCAGGAACTGCCTGAGCCGCTCGGAGCGTGGCGCGCCGAACAGGGCTTCGGGCTCGCCCTCCTCCTCGATCCGGCCCTCGTGCAGGAACACGACCCGGTGCGCGACCTCCCGGGCGAAGGCCATCTCGTGGGTGACGATCAGCATCGTGCGCCCCTCCTCGGCCAGCCCCCGCATCACCCGGAGCACCTCGGCCACCCGCTCCGGGTCGAGGGCCGAGGTCGGCTCGTCGAAGAGCAGCACCTGCGGGTGCATCGCCAGCGCCCGGGCGATGGCGGCGCGCTGCTGCTGCCCCCCTGAGAGGTGGGCCGGGTAATGGTCGCGCTTGTCGGCGATGCCGACCTTGGCGAGCAGCGCCTCGGCCTCGGCCACGCACTCCGACCGGGACCGCCGCTGGACGTGGACCGGCGCCTCGATCACGTTCTCCAGCACCGTGCGGTGCGGCCAGAGGTTGAAGCTCTGGAAGACCATCCCGGCCCGGGCGCGGATGCGCTCCACCTGGGCGCGGTCGGCCGGCACCCGCCCGCCGCGGCGCGCGCGCCACGCCACGGTCTCGCGGCCGAGCGTGATCTCGCCCGCGTCGGGCAGTTCGAGCAGGTTGATGCAGCGCAGGAGCGTCGACTTGCCGGAGCCCGAGGCGCCGAGGATCGCCACCACCTCCCCCTCCCGCGCCGACAGCGAGACCTCGCGCAGCACCTCCAGGGTGCCGAAGCGCTTGGAGAGCCCCTGGACGGCGACGGCCACCGGACGGGAAGGCGCGGGAGCGAGCACGGAATTCTCCGGATCAGGCGGGGCGCGGCAGCGCGGCGGGCCGCGCGCGCAGGTCGGGCGCGAGCCACGCCTCGGCGAGGCGCACGAGGGCGATGATCGCGCTCACGGCGGCGAGGTAGAAGGCGGCGGCGCAGCAGAAGATCTCCAGCGCCCGGAAGCTCTGGGCGATGAGCTTCTGGGCGATGCCGGTCACCTCCATGATGGTGATGGTGGAGGCGAGCGCCGTCGACTTGACCACCAGGATGACCTCGTTGCCGTAGGCCGGCAGGGCCTGCCTCGCCGCCAGCGGCAGGGTGACGCGGGACAGCAGCGTCAGCCGCGACATGCCGCAGGCGCGCCCGGCGAGGAGCGCCCCGTGCGGCACCGCCAGCACCCCGCCCCGGACGATCTCGGCCGTGTAGGCGCCGGTGTTGAGGCTGAGCGCGAACAGCGCGCACCAATACGGCTCCCGGAAGAACCACCACAGGTTCAGGGCCTGCAGGTCCTGCCGGAACTGGCCGAGCCCGTAATAGATCAGGAAGAGCTGCACCAGGAGCGGCGTGCCGCGGAACACGAAGACGTAGGCGCGGGACAGGAGGCTCAGGGGCCCGATGCCGGAGAGGCGCGCCGCCGCCGCGAGCAGCGCCAGCACCGCCCCGCAGGCGAGCGACCCGGCGGTGAGGCCGAGCGTGAGCGGCAGGCCGCGCGACAAGGCGACGAGGGTCGCCTGCAGGAAGGCGAGGTCGATCACGGCGTGCCCCGTCGCGCATGCGCCTCCGCCCGGGCGAAGCCCCAGGAGGACAGGCTCGTGATGAGGAGGTAGAGCGCCCCGGCGGCGAGGTAGAAGGTGAAGGGCTGGCGGGTCGAGCCGGCCCCGACCTGGGCCTGGCGCAGCAGCTCCACGAGGCCCGTCACCGAGACCAGGGCCGAATCCTTCAGCAGGATCTGCCAGACGTTGCCGAGGCCCGGCAGCGCGGTGCGGGCGACGAGGGGCGCCACCACCCGCCGGAACAGCAGCGCGGGCGACATGCCGACCGCCCGGGCCGCCTCGATCAGCCCGCGGTCGAGGGCGAGGTAGGCACCGCGGAACACCTCGGCCTGGTAGGCGCCCGAGATGATGCCGAGGGCGCCGACGCCGACCGCGAAGGGCGGCAACCCGACGAAGCCGGTGGCGCCGAACAGCCCCGCCACCGACCCGAGGGCGGCGCTGCCGCCGAAATACAGGAGGTAGATGACGAGGAGGTCCGGCACGCCGCGCAGGATCGTCGTGTAGAGGCCCGCGAGCCCCGCGAGCGGCGCCGGACCCGCCAGCTTGGCGCAGGCCGCGAGCGCCCCGATCGCGGCCCCGACGAGGAAGCCGCACAGCGCGAGGGCGATCGTGGTCGCGGCCGCGAGCAGCAGGGCCGGGCCCCAGCCGGACGGCCCGAGGAGCGCGAGACTCTGCACCGATCCGGTCTCCCCCGGTCACTCGGAGGGGGTCATGTCGACCTTGAACCACTTGATCGAGAGGGTCTTCAGGGTGCCGTCGGCGATCACCGCGCCGATGCCCTCGTCGAGCCGGGCCTTGAGCGCCGCCTCGCCCTTGCGCAGGCCCATCGCCACGCCGCGGCCCAGGATGCCGCCGCGGAAGCGCGGACCGGCCAGCACGATGCTGCCCTTGAATTCGGGCTTCTCGGCGGTGGCGCGCAGCACCGCGTCGTTGGCCAAGATCCCGTCGATCCGCCCGGCCGCGAGGTCGAGGTCGTGCTGCTCGGTGGTCTTGTACTCGCGGATCTCGACGGTGCCCTTCAGATATTTGTCGAGGAAGTTGGCGTGGATGGTCGAGACCTGCGCCCCGATGGTCTTGCCCTTGAGCAGCGGCTTGATGGCGTCGATGGCCTTCTGGGCCTGCGCCTCGTCGGTGGCGAGGCTGAGCTTCTGGTCGCCGAGCGGGAGCTTGGCCAGGGGACCGTCGGCGTCGACCGCGAGCCCCGAGAAGTCGCCGCTGTAGGGGCGCGTGAAGTCGATCACCTTCTGGCGCGCCTCGGTGATGGTCATGCCCGACATGATGGCGTCGAACTTCTTGGCCTGCAGGCCCGGTACCACGCCGTCCCAATCCTGCACGACGAACTCGCAGGTGAGCTTGGCGCGCTTGCAGATCTCGCGGGCGAGCTCGATCTCGTAGCCGTCGAGGCTGCCGTCCGGCTTGGTGAAATTGTAGGGCGCGTAGGCGCCCTCGGTGGCGATGCGGACCACGGCCGGCACCGTATCCTCGGCGGCGGCGGGACGCGGCGTCCCGAGCGCCGCGACGGCCAGGGCCGCCAGGGCAAGGGCCGCCCGGGCAAGGGCCACCCGGGCAAGGGCCACCCGGGCGAGGTGCGGCCGGAGCGAGGGGGCGGACGGGAAGGTCGGCATGGTCGGTTCCGTGGTTGATCCGGCAAGGCGGCGTCATCAAGCGGCGAAGGTTCGGCTTCCGCAAGCCCCCTTCGGGAGCCCCCTTCGGGAGCCTCCTTGGGGAGCCCCCTTGGGGAGCCCCCTTGGGGAGCCCCCTTGGGGAGCCCCCTTGGGGAGCCCCCTTGGGGAGCCCCCTTGGGGAGGTCCGCGGCCCGCCGCCTGCGCGAACCCGTCAAGCAAGGCGGATGCCGCGGGCGGGTTTGCACCGGAGCGCGGGCGCTGCTATCGGGCGGGCGGCCCCTTCGCGGGGCGCACGGGCCCGCTTTCGGGCCGCAAGGGCCCGCCGGGCCGCAGGGGCCCGCCTCCGGGCCGCAGGGGAGCACGACATGGGAGCCCGGCGCCAGGACGCGCGACGATCTCGGCCGTGACGCCGCCCGTCCGTTTCCCCTTGCCCGAGGTTGTCCGGTGAGTTCCCTGCCCCTGGTGATCCGCCCCGAGCGCGCGGGCGACAGCGACGCGATCGGCCGCCTGCACGAGCGCGCCTTCGGCCCCGGCCGCTTCGCGCGCACCGCCTACCGCCTGCGCGAGGGGGTGGCGCACCTGCCCGCCCTCTCCTTCACGGCCCTGGTGGGGACGCTCCTCGTCGGCTCGGTGCGGGTCACGCCCGCGCGGGCGGGCGGCGCGCCAGCCCTGGTGCTCGGCCCCCTCACGGTCGACCCGGCCTTCGGCGGCCGCGGCATCGGCGGCGGGCTGATGGACGCCTCCCTCGACGCCGCCCGGGCCGGCGGGCACGGGCTGGTGCTGCTCGTGGGCGACGCGCCCTACTACGCCCGCTTCGGCTTCCGGCCGGTCCCGCCGCGGCGCCTGGTCCTGCCGGGACCGGTCGACCCGGCCCGCTTCCTGGTGCTGGAACTGCGCGAGGGCGCCCTCGACGGGGTGTCGGGGGCGATCGTCGGCGGGGCGTGATCCGCTCTCCGGACGATCACGTCCGGACAGCGTCTGACGAGCCTGCGCGGCGCTTGAGCGAAGCCGACATCCGCATTGCCGAAATGGGAGATGGCGAAGCGATCCGTCGGATGTCGGATAAGCAACGCCGCTCGCCCCCGATCGCGCGGCCGGTGCCGGCTCACGCCCGCCCGCGCCGTCCCTCGACGAGCCACATGGCCAGCACCGCGGCCGCCAGCAGCGCCAGCGCCACCAGGCCGAGCGCCAGCGGGTAGACCGAGACGCCCCGCACCACCGCGCTGTCGCTCGGCCGGAAGCCGATCCACTCGGCCCCGGCGAGGCGGCCCGAGCGGGCGATCTGGAGCCGCGGCACGACGACGCCGCCGCCCGCCTCCGCGAGGCGGCGGACCGAGCCGCCGGTCGCCTCGGCGAGCGGGCGCAGGCGCTCCGTGTCGCTGAAGACGTCGACGAGTTCGCGCGGATTGGCCGGGCCGACGCTGACGAAGCTGACGAGGCTGTCCGACCGCAGGGTGTGCAGGCCGAGTTCCCCCGCCTCGAAGGTCGCCGCGAACAGGCCGGGCCGGTCGGGGTCGAGGGTCAGCGTGCGGGTGGCCCCGCTCGGCGCGGTCACGGTCACCGGCTCGGCCGAATCCGCCATGGTCTGGCGCTCGACCCGGACCTCGCGGCCGTGGCCGGTCGTGGCGGCGCGCAGCGCCTCCTCCTCCAGGGCCGGCTCCTTCATCAGCCAGTGGCCGAGGCGGCGCAGCAGGTCGAGATGCGGGCCGCCCTCCTGGTAGCCCCGGGCCCAGAGCCAGGCGTGGTCGGAGAGGAGCAGCGCGACCCGGCCCTTCTCCTCGCGCGAGAGGGCGAGCAGGGGCATGGACTCGGCCCCCGCCAGGATCGCCGTGATGCCGGGGCGCATCTCGGCCCCGATCAGCCGCAGCCAGTCGCCCCAGGCCGGCGGACTCGCCTCCGAGCCCGGCAGGTCGCGGGTGACCGGGTGGCGCTGGCCGCTGCCGGTCAGGGCCGCCTTGTAGGGCCGCTCGACCACGCGGCCGTTCGGCTCGCCGGGCAGGATCGCCGCCAGGCGGGTGCGCGCGAGGCTCGCGGCCGAGGCGAATTCCGGCCCCGCCGCGATCAGCAGCGCCCCGCCCTCGCGCACGTAGCGGACGATGTTGTCGAAGTAGCTCGACGGCAGCACGCTCTGGTTGGCGTACCGGTCGAAGATGATGAGGTCGAAATCCTTGATCTTCTGCTGGAACAGCTCGCGGGTTGGGAAGGCGATCAGGGAGAGTTCGGAGATCGGGGTGCCGTCCTGCTTCTCCGGCGGGCGCAGGATGGTGAAGTGGACGAGGTCGACGTTGGCGTCGGACTTGAGGAGGTTGCGCCATGTGCGCTCGCCGGCGTGGGGCTCGCCGGAGACGAGGAGCACCCGCAGCTTCTCGCGGATGCCCTCGATCGGCAGCACGGCGCGGTTGTTGGCGGTGGTGAGCTCGCCCGGCAGCGCCTCCGCCTCGATCTCGACGACGTTGGGACCGCCATGCTCGATGCGCAGGGTCAGGCTGAAGGGCCGGTCGGTGCGCACCGTCTGGCGAACCACCTCCTGCCCGTCCCGGCGCACCGTGACGGTGGCCGAGCCGGTGCCGCCGCGCTCCATCACCTCGGCGCGGATCGTCTGCTCGCGCCCGACGATGCCGAAGCGCGGGGCCTCGATCAGGCGGATCTGGCGGTCGCGCTCGTCCGGATGGCCGGTGACGAGGACGTGCAGGGGCGCCTTGACGCCGAGGGCGGCGGCACTGGCCGGGATGTCGTGCACGACCCCGTCCGTGACCATGACGATCCCGGCGAGCCGGTCGGGCGGCACGTCCGCGAGGGCGTTGGAGAGGGCGGTGAAGAGCTTGGTGCCCTCGTCGGTGCCGACCTCCGGCACCTCGATGAAGCGGGGCTCGATCTCCGCGAGGCCGCCGAAGCGCCGCTGCAGCTCGGCCCGGACCTGCTCGGTCATGGCCGGGCGGCCGCCGAGCATCTGCGAGCCCGAGCGGTCGATCACCACCGCGGCCACGTCCTTGACCGGCTCGCGGTCCTCCTGGACCAGGGAGGGGTTGGCGAGGGCCGCGAGCAGAAGGCCGAGGACCAGGACGCGCAGGAGCGCCACCGGGCCGCGGGCCACGAACGCCACGAGGCCGAGCAGACCCACCGCGGCGGCAAGCCCCCACAGGAGCGCGGTCGGAACGAGGGGCGAGACACTCAGGCTCAGCATCGATGGTCCTCAGCTCCGCCGGCCCGGCCGCGGGCGCGCGGGCGGGCACCCGGCCCGGCCGCCCCGATCGCGCCCGCCCTCACTGGCCGAGCCGCTCCAGCAGGGCCGGGACATGCACCTGGTCGGCCTTGTAGTTGCCCGTGAGGGCGTACATCACGAGGTTGACCCCGCCCCGGAACGCCATCTCGCGCTGGCGCGGGTCGCCCCCCACCACCGGATAGAGCGCCTCGCCCCGGCGCCCCACCGCCCAGGCGGAGGCGAGGTCGTTGCCGGTGATGACGATCGGCGAGACGCCGTCGCCCGCGCGGGCCGGCCGCCGCTCGGCCCCGTCGCCGGCCGGCGGCAGCGCCTCGACCCAGGTCTGGCCGTTGGCGTAGCGGCCCGGGAAGGAATCCACGAGGTAGAAGGCCTTGGTGAGCACGTGGTCGCGCGGCACCGGCTCCAGTTCGGGCACTTCGAGGGTCGAGAGCATGCGCTGGAGATAGAGCGCCTCGGCGGTGGGCGGGCCGCCGGAGCGCGCCATCATGGCGTCGCGCGTGTCGAAGATCACGGTGCCGCCGTTCTTCATGAAGGCGTCGATGCGCCGGATCGCCTGCTCGCCCGGCTGCGGGCGGCTCGGCACGACCGGCCAGTAGATCAGCGGATAGAAGGCGAGTTCGTCCCGCGCCGGGTCGATGCCGGCGGGCTCGCCGGGTTCGAGGGCCGTGCGGCTCGCCAGCATCTGGGTGAGGCCGGTCAGGCCCGCCCGGCTGGTCTCGTCCACGGTGGCGTCGCCGGTCAGCACGTAGCCGATGCGGGTGACGAGGGCGGATTCGATGCCGTTCGGCCGGTTCGCGGCCGGCTCTGCCGCCCGGGCGGGATCGGGCGCGCCCGGGAGGCCCGCGAGGAGGGCCGGCAGCAGCAGCGCCGCCGCGGCGGGCCGGCGCAGCCGGGCCGCCATCAGGCCGAGGAACCCGCCGAGCCACAGCGTGGCCAGCGTGTCGAGGACGAGGAGCAGCAGCCCGAGCAGGAAGAGCGGCCCGCGCAGGTCGCGCCGCGCCGCCTCCGACAGGCCGCCGAACCGCGCCGCCCCGAGCGGGGCGAAGTCGAGGGCGTGCAGCCGGTCGTCGGGCCGGAGGGCGTTCACCGCGAGGCCGCCGTCGAGCGGCCCGTAGAAGCCGGGCGGGTGCTCCGCGCTGGCCCGGTCGGTGTAGGTGGCGGGGATCGCCCGCGCGGTGGCGGGGGGCGGGGCGAGGGCGCCGAAGCCGTCGAGGGCGAGGCGCGGCGCCAGGACCGGCGGCGGTCCCGCCTGGGCGCCGCCGTCGGGCGGCGGCGCGGAGCCGGCGAGCGCCACCGTCCGGCGCAGCATGTCGACGAAGAGGCCCGAGAGCGGCAGGTTCGACCAGGTCGTGTCGGCCGTGACGTGGACGAGAACCATCAGCCCCTCCCCGCGCTTCGCCGCGGTCACGATCGGCGTGCCGTCCTGCAGCGACGCCCAGGTCCGGCGGGCGAGGTCGCCGTCCGGCTCGGCGAGGATCTGCCGCCGCACCCCGATATCGGCCGGGGCCCGCAATCCCGCGAAGGGGCTCTCGGGCAGGAAGGGAGCCAGGGTCTTGGGGCTGTCCCAGGAGAGGGCGCCGCCGAGCACGCGGCCGCCGCGGCGCAGGCGCACCGGCACGAGGTCGTCGCTGCCCGCCGCGAGGCGCGGCCCCGCGAAGCGCAGGAGGAGCCCGCCCTTGTCGACGAAGCCCGCGACGCGCTCCTGCGTGGCCGGGTCGAGGGCGCCGACATCGGCGAGCATCAGCACCGAGACCTGCGCATCGAGCATCTGCCCGATCGCTTCCGCCACGCCCTTGCCGCCCCGCGGCTCCTGCACGTCCGCGAAGGGCGAGAGCGCGCGCGACAGGTAGTAGACCGGGGACAGCAGGGGCTGGGCCTGGTCGCTGGTTCCGCCGAAGACGAGGCCGACCCGCCGGCGGCGCCCGCGCTCGTCCGCGAGGGTCACGGCGGCGGCCGAGCGCTCGCCCGCGACCTCGAAGCGCGCGATGGCGTTGCGGATCTCGACCGGCAGGTCGAAGCCGGTCTCCGCCTCGGTGGCGCCCGACGCGAAGGCGAAGGCCCCCTCGGCGAGCGGCAGGCCCTTGGCGTCGAGGGCCCGCACGGTGCCGGAGTCGCGGCCGTTCGGCTCGGCGCGCAGCACCCGGACGCCGATCCGCCCGCCGCTCCCCTCCGGCCCGGCGAGCGCCAGGGCCGGGGCGCGGTCGCCCTTCAGCACCGTGACGGCGGCGCCGGTGCGGGAGGCCGCCTCCGCGAGGCCGGCCGGGAAGCGGCCCTCGTCGACCCCGGCGACCCCGTCGCTGATCCAGACCACGGCGCTGCCGGGATTGCGCTCGAGGAACCCCGTCAGGGCGGGCAGGTGCGCGTCCCGCGCCGCGAGGTGGGGCTGGGGCTTGACCGCGCGCAGGCGCTCCAGCGCCGGGCCGGGGCCGGTCGCCTCCAGGCCGGCGGGCGCCGCCGCCGTGGCGAGCAGCGCCACCGGCCGCCCGGCCCGGGCGGCGGCCTCGACCTCCTCGCCCGCGACCCGCACCCGGTCGCGCCAATCCTGCGCGGCGGTGGCGCCGTTGTCGAGGACGAGGACGAGGGGCGCGCGCCCGTCGCCGACCGCCGGGGCGGCCGGGTTCCAGACCGGCCCCGCCACCGCGAGGATCAGGCAGGCCGCCGCGAGGAGGCGCAGGATCATCAGCCAGGGCGGCGTGCGGGCGGGGGTCTCCCGCTCGGGCAGCAGGTCGGCCAGGATGCGCAGCGGCGGGAAGTCGATCCGCCGCGGCCGCGGCGGCGTCACCCGCAGCAGGTACCAGAGGGCCGGCAGGGCGAGCAGGGCCGCCAGGGCGAGCGGCGCGGCGAAGGTCAGGGGAAGTCCGAACATCCGGTCCGCCTCCTCAACCGGCGCCGCGCGCCGCCACGAGCGTCAGCACGCGCAGCGCCGCCTCGCTCGCCGGACGGTCGGTGCGGTGGAGGCTGAAGGTCCAGCCGTGACCGCGGGCGATCTCGGCCAGCGCGTCCCGGTGGGCCCGGATCCGCGCCCGGTAGGCCTCGCCCCAGGCCGCGGCGTCGCCGACCCGCAGGGAGATCCCGGCCTCCAGGTCGTGCAGCTCGGCCTCGCCCGCGAACGGGAAGGTCTCCTCCACCGGATCCACGACGGCGACGAGGTGCCCGCGCCCGCCCGCGCCGGCGATGCCCGCCACCGTGGCGCGCAGCTCCTCGGGCGGGCTCAGGAAGTCGCCGATCAGCACCACCTCGTCGAAGCGGGCGACGGGCGCGCGCGGCGGCAGGTCCTCGTCGAGCCCGCCCGCATCGGCGGCCAGGGCCTCGGCGACGCGCTCCACGATCGCGCGCGAGGCCTGCGGCCGGGCGAGGCCGAGCAGCCCCACCCGCTCGCCCGCCTCCACGAAGGAATCCGCCAGGGCGAGGCCGAGCACGAGGGCGCGCTCGACCTTCGGGGCCTGGGCCAGGCTGGAGGCGAAGCCCATCGAGGCCGAGCGATCGACCCAGATCCAGACCGTGTGGGCCGCCTCCCACTCGCGCTCGCGGACGTAGAGGCGCCCGTCCCGGGCGGAGCGGCGCCAGTCGATGCGGCCGGCCGCCTCGCCCGCTACGAAGGGGCGGAACTGCCAGAAGCTCTCGCCGGGCCCGGCCCGCCGCCGCCCGTGCAGCCCGTGCGCCAGGGTCGAGGCCACCCGCCGCGCCTCGAGGATCAGGCGCGGCATCCGCTGGGCGAGGGCGAGGGCGCCCTCGGTCTCGCGCCGCCCGGGGGCGCGCTGCGTCGCGTCGAGGACGCGGGTCGAGGGCATGCCGCGCCCTAGAGGCGCGAGGCGAGCCGGCCGATCAGGCCGGGGATCGTCTCGCCGTCCGCGCGGGCCGAGAAGGTGAGCGCCATGCGGTGCTTGAGCACCGGCTCGGCCAGGGCCGCCACGTCCTCCACGGAGGGCGCGACGCGGCCCTCGATCAGGGCGCGGGCGCGCACCGCCAGCATCAGGGCCTGGCTCGCCCGCGGCCCCGGCCCCCAGAGGAGCTTGGGCGCCACCGCGGCGTCGCCGCCCTCCGGCCGGGCGGCGCGGACGAGGTCGAGGATCGCGTCGACCACCCGGTCGCCCACCGGCAGGCGCCGCACGAGGCGCTGCGCGGCGATGAGCGCGTCCGTGGTCATCACCGCCTGCGGCCGGTGCTCCTCGGCGCCGGTCGTCTCGATCAGGATGCGCCGCTCCGCCGCCCGGTCCGGGTAGCCGACGTCGATCTCCAGGAGGAAGCGGTCGAGCTGCGCCTCGGGCAGCGGGTAGGTGCCCTCCTGCTCGATCGGGTTCTGGGTCGCGAGGACGTGGAAGGGGCGCGGCAATTCGTGCCGCTCGCCCGCCACCGAGACGAAGTGCTCCTGCATCGCCTGCAGCAGGGCCGACTGGGTGCGCGGGCTCGCGCGGTTGATCTCGTCGGCCATCAGCAATTGGCTGAAGATCGGGCCGCGCACGAAGCGGAAGGAGCGGTGGCGGTCCTGGTCCTCGTCGAGGATCTCGGTGCCGAGAATGTCGGAGGGCATCAGGTCCGGGGTGAACTGGACCCGGCGGGCGTCGAGCCCGAGCACGGTGCCGAGGGTCTCGACGAGCTTGGTCTTGGCGAGGCCCGGGAGACCGACGAGGAGCCCGTGGCCGCCGGCCAGGATGGTCACCAGGGCGAGGTCCACGACCTGCTCCTGGCCGAAGATCACCTGGTGGATCGCGTCGCGGGCGCGTCCGACCGAAGCGAGGCAGGCTTCCGCGGCGGCGACGATGCCGTCGTCGAGGGAGGTCGCGGGGGCCGGCGCGCTGCCGTGGGTCATGGGGGATCCTCTGCTCGCGGTGGTTCCCGGATCCGCCCCGATCCGCACCAGACCGTGGAGTTTGGAACCCTGCCCTGCCGGAGGCAAGGTCGGCGAGACGACGCAGGGCAGGGCGCCGGGCGGGGCGGCGTTGCGGGAGGCGCGCCGGCTCGGGTAAGCCCTCGCCATGAGCGACCTCGACCCCTCCCAGGGCTGGCATCCCTTCACGGATCCCGGCTTCGTCGACCTCGTCGGCCCGATCTTCGTGCGCGAGGGCGAGGGGCCGGCCTCCTACGCGTTCCGGGCCGAGCCCAAGCACGCCAACCTGATCGGGGTCGTGCAGGGCGGGATGCTGATGACCTTCGCGGACCGGGCGCTCGGCGTAACCGCGATGGCGGCGGCCGAGGGCGCGAACTGCGTCACCGTGCAGTTCGAGATGCAGTTCATCGCGGCCCTGCGCATCGGCGAGGTGGCGACGCTGGTGCCGCAGGTCGTCCAGCGCACCGGCACCCTGGTCTTCCTGCGCGGCGACGTGACGAGCCGGGGCCGGGTCGCGGCGACCTGCACGGGCGTGTGGAAGATCCTGCGGCGGCGGCCCGATCCGGCCAGCTGAGGACGTTCAAAACCGTCGCGCCTCGCCTATCTTCAGCGCATGACGCAGACTTCGTCCGGCCCCGCCTCACCGGAATCCCCCTCGCCGGGCCCGCTCGCGCGCCTCGCCGCCGCCCTCGGGCCGGAGGCGGGCCGGCGCGGGCCGCCCCCGGTCGAGCGCTGGAATCCGGCCTATTGCGGCGAGATCCCGATGCGGATCGCCGCGGACGGCACCTGGCACTACAACGGCAGCCCGATCGCGCGGCCGGCCCTGGTGCGCCTCTTCGCCTCGATCCTGCGGCGGGACCCGGACGGGCGGATCGTGCTCGTCACCCCGGTCGAGCGGGTCGGGATCGAGGTCGAGGACGCGCCCTTCCTGGCCGTCGAGATGGCCGTGGAGGGCGAGGGCGAGGCGCGCCGCCTCGCCTTCCGCACCAACCTCGACGACCTCGTGCCGCTCGACGAGGCGCACGGAATGCGCTTCGAGCGCGACGCCGAGGGCGGCCTCAAGCCCTACATCCACGTCCGCCACGGGCTCTGGGCGCTGGTGACCCGCGCCCTCGTCTACGACCTCGTCGATCTCTGCGAGGAGCGCGAGGTCGAGGGCGCGCGCTGGTTCGGCCTCGCGGCGGGCGGGCGCTTCCACCCGATCCTGCCGTCCGCGGAGCTGTCGTGAGCGCCTCCCCCGCGCCGCATCCCTCCGCGGTCGAGCTCTTCCTGGCGCGGGCCGCGGCGGGGCTGCGGGCCGAGCCGCCCGGCCCCCTCGAGCCGACCTCGAACCCGCGCGGCGACCACGACGTCGAGCCCGACGTGCTGACGGCCGCGCTCGCGCGCCCGCCGAGGGCCGCCGCCGTGCTGGTGCCGGTCCTGGCCCGGCCGGAGGGCGTCACCGTCCTGTTCACGCAGCGCGCGGCCCACCTGCGCGACCATTCCGGGCAGATCGCCTTCCCGGGCGGCAAGATCGACCCGGCCGACCCCTCCCCGCTGGCGGCGGCCCTGCGCGAGGCCGAGGAGGAGATCGGCCTGCTGCGCGGCTTCGTGCGCCCGCTCGGCTACCTCGACGCCTACCTGTCGGGCACCGGCTTCCTGGTGACGCCGGTCGTCGGCCTGGTCGATCCGGCCGCGCCGCTCAGCCTCAACCCGAACGAGGTGGCGGAGGCCTTCGAGGTGCCGCTCGCCTTCCTGATGGACCTCGCCAACCACGCCCTGCACAGCCGCGAATGGCGCGGGCGCCAGCGGCGCTACTACGCGATCCCGTTCGGCGAGCGCTACATCTGGGGCGTGACGGCCGGCATCCTGCGCAACTTCTCCGACCGGCTCGCCGGGGCGCCGGCGGCCGCTCCTTCCGGCCCCGGCCAGGCTGCCCCGCGATGATCCGCGCCGTTGCCGACGACCTGATCCTGTTCTTCCTGCCCTTCGCGCTGTTCGGGATCTACCTCGTGCTCAGCCGGCGCAGCCCGCTGGTCTGGCTCCACTGGAGCGACCACGCCCTGCGGCTCGCGCTGGCGGGCGCGGTCCTCGTGGTGGGCTCGCTCCTGGCGGCGGGCCTGTTCGCCGAGCGGCACGGGCACGGCTTCGTCCCGACCCACATCGAGAACGGCCGGGTCGTGCCCGGACAGTTCCGATGAGCCTGCGCGACGCGGGCGGCCTCGCGGCCCTGCTGGCCCGCGCCCCCCTGCGCAAGGTGCTGGACGCCCTCGCCCTGCCCGGCGAGGAGACCCGCCTCGTCGGCGGGGCGGTGCGGGACGCGCTGCTCGGCCGCGCCGTGGCGGATGTGGACCTCGCCACGACGCTCCTGCCCGAGACGGTGATGCGGCGCGCCGCCGCGTCGGGGCTGAAGCCGGTCCCGACCGGGATCAGCCACGGCACCGTCACGGTGGTGGCCCACGGCGAGCCCTTCGAGGTCACGACCCTGCGCGAGGATGTGGAGACGGACGGCCGCCACGCGGTGGTGCGCTACGGCCGGGATTTCGGCCGGGACGCGGCGCGGCGCGACTTCACCATCAACGCGCTGTTCGCGGATGCGGGCGGGCACCTGCACGACCCCGTCGGCGGCCTGCCCGACCTCGCGGCCGGGCGGGTGCGCTTCATCGGCGATCCGGCCCAGCGCATCCGCGAGGATTACCTCCGGATCCTGCGCTTCTTCCGCTTCCACGCCCGCTACGGGCGCGGTCCCCTCGATCCCGCCGGCCTCGCCGCCGCGATCGCCGCGCGCGACGGCCTCGCCACCCTGTCCCGGGAGAGGGTCCGGGTCGAGATGCTGAAGCTCGTCGCGGCGCCGGGCGCGCCCGAGGTGGTCGCGGTCATGTCCGCGACCGGGCTGCTGCAGCGGCTCCTCGGCGGGATCGGCGATCTCGGCCGCCTCGCGCGGCTGCGCTCCCGCGACGACCCGCCCGACCCGGTGCGCCGGCTCGCCGCCCTGGCGGTGCAGTCGGAGGCGGATGCCGACCGGCTGCGCGAGGGGCTGCGGCTCTCCAAGGCCGAGCACGCGCGGCTCGCGGGCGCCGCGGCCGCCCTCGCGGCGCTGCACGGGGCGACGGAGGCGATCGACGCCGCCGCGCTCCGCCGGCAGGTCGCCCGGCACGGCCTTCCGGCAATCATCGACGCGACGATGATCCTCGCGGGCGAGCCCCGCCCCATCCTCAACGAGGAGGCACGGGAGCTGCTCGCCTCCCTCGCGGCGGGCCGCATCGCGGTGCCGCTTTTCCCGGTGACGGGGGCGCAGCTCGTGGCCGGCGGGGCCGCCCCGGGACCGGGGCTCGGGCGGGCGCTGGCCGCGGCGCGGGCGGCGTGGCTCGCCGAGGGCTGCCCCTCCGACGCCCCCGCCCGCCAGCGGCTGGTGAGGCTGGCGCTGGAGGCGGCGCGGGCCTCCGATGGCTGATCCTATCCAGGCGGATCCCGTCTCACGCGCCCGCGCGGCGCGTGAGCGACGCCCCCAACCGCCGTCCCGAAGGGATCAAGCGGAGTGGGTAGGTGACCGGCCTTCGCCAGACCGGCGGTGACGAGGCGTGACCGCCGGTTCGGTTCACGAAGGGCCGTCGAGCCCTTGGCGCGTGTCGACCATGCGAGAGCGTCACCGGCCCGGTGCGTCAGCGTCCCGGGCTCACGCGGTCGCGGCGAGGCGCCCGGCCGGGCCGGGGCGCGCCTCGGCGGGGCGCAAAGCCGGGGCGGCGGCCATCACCGCCCGCAGCAGCTCGGCCTGCCGGCGGGTCCCGGTCTTGTCGAACAGGCGCGCGAGGTGCGTGCGCACCGTCGCCACGCCGATGCCGTAGGCCTCGGCGATCTCGCTCAGGGTCATGTCCTGCATCAGGCCCCGCAGCACCCGCAATTCGCCCTGGGTCAGCCCGTAGAGGCGCTCCAGCGCCTCGCTCGGAATCGACACGGCCGCGTCGGGATCCTGCACGAACAGGGCCGCCACCGGCTGGCGTTCCCCCTCGCCCCCCCGCCCCGCCCGGGACCCGCAGGCCGCGCCGCGGACCGGGACGATCTGCCCGACGAGGCCGCCCCGCGGCCTGGACCCGCGGCGCGAGGGGAACGGCAGCGCCGCGCGGCAGCGGGTGCGGTCGTCGTCGCGGCAGGCCGCGAGGGCCCCCTCGAGCGCCCCCTGCGACCAGGGCTCCGCCGTGGCCAGCGTGCCCGCCGGCAGGCGCCGCAGGGCGTCGCCCTGGCGCAGGATCGCCTCGGCGGCGGCGTTCGCGCGCAGCACCCGGCCCGCCGCGTCGAGCAGGAACACGCCCAGGCTGAGCGCGTCCATGGCCGAGGACAGGCCCTCCGCCTCGCCGCTCTGCTCGGCGAGGAGCTGGCCCGTCTCGACGGCCCGGCGCACGTGCGGCAGCAGGAGCGTCATCAGCTCCCGCGCCTCCAGCGAGACCGGCCGGTCGAAGGAGGCCGACAGGCTGCCGCATCCCCCCGAGGCCTTGGTCAGCACGCCGGCGATCAGGTCCTCGACCTGCTGCGGCCGGCACCATTCCCGGTAGAAATGCGTGCCGCGGAACGCGTCCCGGTCGATGAGCTCCGAGAGGCCGACCACGTCGCCGACCTGCGTGAACCACGTGCCCAGGGCGAGCGGGGAGAGGCCGGCGAAGCGCTCCGCGTAGAGGGAGCGGTGATCCGGCGACAGCCCGACATCGACGGCGAGCCGCCCGGTTCCGGTCTCGGCATCGTGCACGCCGATCCAGCCTGCCACGGCGCCGAGCGCCTCGACGAGCCGCGCGAGCGTGTCCGGCCAGAGCTCCGGATCGCGCCCGCAATCGTAGATGCGGCCGACCAGATCAGAGAATTCGCCCTGCGACAGCGGCATGACGGTGCCCCCCGGCGGCTGCGGCCCAGGCGTGCGGGGGCGCTCCCCCGAGGCGGGGGGGCCGAAGCATCGACCTGGAGAAAGACCGATCATCCCCAATCGGCCGGGCGGAACTCTGGTATCTTTCTGGGCTGCTCGGCAAGACCTCGCGGGCACAGCACGGCCGCTATGCGCCCGTGAGGTGCGATTCCGCACGAGGCGAAAGTGTCTGCACAGTTTCGGCAAGATGCGACCGGCGCGGATGTGGTATCGTTCATGAAAGGGCGCTCGGTCGCGACTTGCGGGCGCGGGCCTCGGGGCGGCGCAGCCCGGGGGGCGCCGCGCCTGAAAGCCGCGTCGGAGGCCGTCCGCGCCCCTCCCGGACGGCGCGCTCCCGCTTGACCTCGCGTTCGCGAACCCCACGTGTGAGCGGTTCTCCCCACACGCCAGGAGGCAGAGCGGCCGATGTTTCCTTTCCGCAGCCCGCGGCCGGTGGCGGTGGCGGTGGCGGCCCTGGCGGTGCTCACCGCGCCGGCCCGCGCGCACGACCTGTGGCTGACCCTGAGCACGCCGGAGGCGGGGCCGCAGGTCCGGGTGAATTTCGGCTCTCCGCGGCAGCGCTTGGCCCCGGCCAAGCCCAAGGTGATCGACCTGCAGGCGATCACGCCCGACCAGACCGTCAGCCTGGTGGCGCCCCTGACGCCGAGCCCGCCGGAGGTGCCGCCCGCGCTCGTGGCCGCCCTGCCGACCAAGGCCGCCCGCACGCTCCTCGCCGCGACCTACGACAGCGGCTACTGGGTGACGCTCATGGACGGGAGCGGCCGCAACACCAGCCGCCGCCTCGTCCCGGACGCCCGGGACAGCCGCTGGGCCGTGCGCTTCGCCAAGGCCGCCCTCGGCCCCGCCGCCCCCTGGTCGAAGGTCGTGGGCCACACGCTGGAGATCGTGCCGCTCGAAGTGCCGGCCGCCACCGCCGGGGCGATCCGGGTGCGCGTGCTGTTCCGCTCCGAGCCCCTCGCCGGGGCGGTGGTGAATTACGGCGAGGGCAGCGCCGACCTCGACCCGGCGCAGGCGCCGCGCGTCCTCACGGACGCGGAGGGCGTGGCGACGGTGCCGATCCGCAAGGCGGGGGCGCAGCTGATCACGGCGCGCCACAGCGTCAGCCCCTCGGCGACGCCCGACCTCGCCGACCGCGACGAGTACAGCGCGACCTTCGCGTTCCGCCTCGACGAGCAGCCGGTGAACTGACCCCCGGTCCGGGCGTCGCGTCGGGCGGTCTCCCTCTCCCCCGAGTCGCGCCGCCCTTCAGAGGGGCAGCACCTTGCCCGGGTTGAGCAGGCCCTCCGGGTCCAGGGCGGCCTTGATCCGGCGCGCGAGGGCGATCTCCTCCGGGGTGCGGCGCCGGACCAGTTCCGCCGCCCGGTACTGGCCGATGCCGTGCTCGGCCGAGATGCTGCCGCCGAAGGCCTCGACCACGTCGTGGACGACGGCGTTGACCGCCTCGCCCGCTTGGTCGGCCGTCGCCAGCACGTTGTAATGGATGTTGCCGTCGCCCATGTGGCCGAAGGCGTTGGGCCGCGCGCCGGGCAGCTTGTCCGCGAGGGCCCGGTCCGCCGCGGCCAGGAAGGCCGGGATGGCGGCGATCGGCACCGAGACGTCGTGCTTGACGCCCCGCCCCTCCTTCGCCTCGGCCTCGGTGATGCCCTCGCGCAGGGCCCACAGCCCGGCCGCCTGCTGGCCCGACTCGGCCAGCACGCCGTCCTGCGCGTCACCCTGCTCCAGCGCCGCGCCGAGCACGGCCTCGGCCGCCTCGCGCAGGGCGGGAAGCGAGGAGGCGGCCTCGACGAGGACGTACCAGGGGCTCGGGCCGAGCGGGTTGCGCGGGCCGCCGTGGCGGGCGACCAGGGCGAGGGAGAGGCCGGAGATCAGCTCGAAGGCCTGGATGGCCTCGCCGAGTTCGTCCTGGGCGAGGGTGAAGAGGCGAAGCGCCGCCTCGGGATCCGGCACGGCGAGGAGCGCCGTCGCCACGTGGCGCGGGCGCGCGGAGAGCCGCAGCACCGCGGCGGTGATCACGCCGAGCGTGCCCTCCGAGCCGACGAAGAGCTGCTTCCAGTCGTAGCCGGCATTGTCCTTGCGCAGGGCGCGCAGGCCCGCGACGACGCTGCCGTCGGCGAGCACGACTTCGAGCCCCAGCACGTTGGCGCGGGTCATGCCGTGGCGCACGACGTTGAGCCCGCCCGCATTGGTGGCGACGACGCCCCCGACCATGGCCGAGCCCTCGGCCGCGAAGCTGATCGGCAGGACGCGGTTCACCGCGGCGGCGGCGTCCTGCGCGGTCCTGAGCACGCAGCCGGCCTCGGCCGTGAGGGTCAGCCCGACCGGATCGACCGCCCGGATCGCCGCCATGCGGCCGAGGGAGAGCACGACCTGCGTGCCGGACCGATCCGGCGCGGCACCGCCCGCGAGCCCGGTATTGCCGCCCTGGGGCACGATCGCCGCGCCGGCCTCGCGGCACAGCCGCACGACCTCGGCGACCTCCCCGGTCGAGGCCGGGCGGGCGACGCAGGCCGGGCGCCCGGGAAAGAGCCGGCGCCAATCGACGGCGTAGGGCGCGACGTCGCTCTCCGCCGTGAGGAGCCCGGCCGGGCCGAGGCGGGCGGCGAGGCGCGCGACGAGGTCGTGATTCGTCTCCGGGCTCATCGGGGCGGTCTCCGGGGCTTGCGAGGCGCCCGCCGTGGCGCGGATGCCGCCGCCGGTCAAGCGCGGCCGAGCCGCCGCGGCGGGACCATCGCCTCAGCCCCCGAACCGCTCCGTGCGGATGAGGCCGCGCGCGACGCCCGCATCGATCAGGAGGTCGCTCGCGGCGCTCACGAACGGGTTGCCGCCGCACACGAAGGCGTGCGCGGGCGGGCCGAGGCGGGCCAGCGCCTCCGCCACGCGCGCCGCGTCCAGGCGCCGCCCTCCGGGCACGCGGGTAAGGGTCAGCATCAGCTGAAAATGCGGCTCGTCCGCGTCCCGCCGCAGCAATTCCTCGCGGGCGATGACCTCGTCGGGCGTGCGCGCCGAGTAGACGAGGAGCGCGGGCACGCCCGGCGCGGCCGCGGCGCGGTGGCGCAGCATCGACAGGAGCGGCACCACGCCCGAGCCGCCCCCGACCAGCAGGAGGGGTCCGCCCTCCCCCGCCCCCCAGGCGAAGGCGCCGATCGGCCCGCGCAGCTCGATCCGGTCGCCGGCCTCCGCCACGTCCGCGAAGAAGGTCGAGACCTCGCCGGCGTCGAGGCGCTCGATCATCAGGTCGAAGGCGTCGGAGCCCGGCGCGGAGGCGATCGAGTAGCTGCGCTGCGCCTGGTAGCCGTCGGGGGCGGTCAGGCGCACGTCCACGTGCTGGCCGGCCCGGAAGGCGAAGGGTCGGTCGGGCCGCAGCGTGAAGCGCTTCACCCGCGGCGTCTCGGCGGCGATGCCGGTGATCACCGCCTCCTGCCAGGCGAGGACCACCTCAATCGTCCGAGAAGCGCTGCTCGCGCCAGGGGTCGCCGTACATGTGGTAGCCGCGCAGCTCCCAGAACCCGGCCTCGTCCTTCGGGGTGAAGCGCAGGCCCTTCACCCACTTGGCGCTCTTCCAGAAGTACAGGTGCGGCACCAGGAGCCGGGCCGGGCCGCCGTGGTCGGGCGCGATCGGCGCGCCGTCGTAGTGGGTCGCCACCATCGCCCGGTCGCCCGCGAGATCGGCGAAGGGGACGTTGGTGGTGTAGTCGTCGTAGCCCTCGGCGAGCACGAAGGCGGTCGGGGCCGCGATCCCGGCCGCCGTCAGCAGGTCGTCGACGCGAACTCCCTCCCAGCCCGTGTCGAACTTCGACCACTTCGTCACGCAATGGATGTCCCCGCGCCATCCGCTGCGCGGCAGGGTCTGGAACTCCTCCCAGGTCCAGCTCTTCAGCGGCCTGGGGCCCTGCCAGAGGGTGAAGCGCCAATCCCGCAGCGCAATGCGGGGGGTCGGGCCGAGCTGCAGGACCGGGAAATCCTCGGTCAGGTACTGCCCGGGCGGCAGCCGCTCCTCGACAGGCCGTGACGGGCGCCGGCCCGTGAACCCCCGCGTCGCCATCGCGCTCTCCTGGTCGGGCGAGGCCGAGACGCCCCGCGGAACCGGGCCAAGATGGGGTGCGGGCGCGCCGCCGTCGAGACGTCAGCCGGTGCCGGGATCGGTCTCGTCGCCCTGCCGGTCGGACGCGTCGGCACCCGAGCGGTTCTCCGCTCCCTTGCCGTCCTGCGGCACCGCCGCCACGCCCTTCAAATCCTCGGCCGTCACCGGCCGGTCGGTGCGCGCCGGACGGGCCTGCTCCCGGGTCTCGTCGCTCATCGGCCGTCCTCCTCGTCGCCGAGGGCGGCGGTGGCCCGCGCGATCGCCTCTTTCGCCGCGGGCGGCGGAGCGTCGGCCGGGCGTCCGGCCCCCTCCGGGCGCCCGCGCGGCGGCTGGCGGTCCCGGCCCGCCGCGCCGGCGCGATCCGACTCGCGGTCGAAGTCCCGGTCCGTTCCGTCGGTCCTCGTCATGCCCGGCCCCATGCTCGGCTCCTGCGGCTGGTGTCGCGATCCGGGTTCAACAGGCGGCGCGGCGCGAAGTTGCCCGGCGCGATCCGCATTCACGAGGATTCGGCCTTCCGCCGGGCCCGGTGACGGAGCGAAACGGGGCGAAACCCGGCCCACCCTCTTTCATCCCGCCGCGTCCTGTCGCAGTCTCGGGCGGAGACAAGCCGCCGGGAGAGCGGCTCCCGATCCTGGAGGTATGCCATG
The DNA here is from genome assembly GCF_000379105.1 of Methylobacterium sp. WSM2598. Classification (GTDB taxonomy): domain Bacteria; phylum Pseudomonadota; class Alphaproteobacteria; order Rhizobiales; family Beijerinckiaceae; genus Methylobacterium. The sequence goes on from NZ_KB900609.1 coordinate 567,715, forward strand.
GTCATGCCGAACCGCCTCGTGAAATCCGCCTGGATCGCCGCGGAGGTCACGCGGGAGACGGCCGAGAAGGTTCTGGTCGTCGAGGCCTACATCGCCGTGAGCCCGCTGGAGAGCGGCTACGATCCGGCGCGCTACGGGCAGCTCGTCGAGGATGTGCGCCGGATCCTGGCCGAGAACCCGGATATCGACCGGGCCTCGATCCTGAGCGTGCACCGGGAATCGCGCTGCGCGGCCCTGTTCCGGCGCTCGGTGCCGGATTGCACGGCCGGCAAGCCCGAATTGGTCGCCTGATCCGGGATCCGCTCGATCGAAGCGGGTCCCGGCTCACGAGCCCGCGCGGCGCCTGAGCGCGGCGCCTGAGCGAAGCCGACATCCGCATCGCCGAAATGCGAGATGGCGAAGCGATCAACCGGATGTCGTATGCCAAGCCCGCGCGGCGCCTGAGCGAAGCCGACATCCGCATTGCGAAGCAATTCGTCGGATGTCGTATGCCAAGCCCGCGCGGCGCCTGAGCGAAGCCGACATCCACATCGCGAAGCGATCAACCGGATGTCGGATGAGGCGGCCGGCCGCCCGCGGGCGCGGGAGGCCGGACCGCTCCGCGGTCAGATCCCGTCGAACAGCGCCGAGGAGATGTAGCGCTCGGCGAAGGAGCAGGCGACGGTGACGATGCGCTTGCCCCGATTCTCGGGCCGGGCGCCGATCTCCAGGGCCGCCGCCACGTTGGCGCCCGTCGAGATGCCGCCCGGAATGCCTTCCAGCCGGCCGAGCAGGCGGGCGGTCTCGAAGGCGGTCTGGTTCGACACCGTCACCACCTCGTCGATGACGTCGCGGTCGAGCACGTTCGGCACGAAGCCGGCGCCGATGCCCTGGATCTTGTGCGGGCCGGGATTGCCGCCCGAGAGCACCGGGGAATCCTCCGGCTCGACCGCGACCAGCCGCAGCTGCGGCAGCCGCGGCTTCAGCACCTGTCCGACCCCCGTGATGGTGCCGCCGGTGCCGACGCCCGATACGAAGACGTCGAGCCGGCCCTGCGTGTCGTTCCAGATCTCCTCCGCGGTGGTCTTGCGGTGGATCTCGGGATTGGCCGGGTTGTTGAACTGCTGGGGCATCACCGAGCCCGGGATCTCCCTGAGGAGTTCCTCGGCCTTGGCGACCGCACCCTTCATGCCCTGCGGGCCGGGGGTGAGCACCAGTTCGGCGCCGAGGAAGGCCAGCATCTTGCGGCGCTCCAGCGACATCGTCTCGGGCATGACCAGGATCAGCCGGTAGCCGCGGGCCGCCGCCACGAAGGCGAGCGCGATGCCGGTATTGCCGGAGGTCGGCTCGACCAGGGTGCCGCCGGGCTTCAGGTCGCCCGAGGCTTCGAGCGCGTCGATCATGTTCACGCCGATGCGGTCCTTCACGGAGGCGATCGGGTTGAAGAATTCGAGCTTCAGCAGGATCTCGGCCTCGACGCCGCGCTCCCTGGGCAGCCGGTTCAGCCGCACGAGCGGGGTGTTGCCGATGGTCTCGGTGATCGACCCGAAGACGCGGCCGTGGCCGGGCGCGCGGCCCGTATCCGAGGCGGTGATGGCGGCGTCGGCCATGTGGATATCTCCTGGGCGGCGAAGATGACGCAGCGGCTCCCTGAGCCGGCTCCGCCTCACGCCTAGCCTAAATCCGAGCTGACGTCGAGATATAAGAGGTTATACATTTTTCAACTGTGAAATTGGCGCCCGCGAGGCGATCACGCCGGTTCGAGGCGCCCGAGCCGCGGCAGCACCGTCTCGGGCGGGCCGGACTCGGCGACGCGGCCGTCCTCGAGCACGTGGATCACGTCCGCGCGGGCGAGGCTGGTGAGGCGGTGGGCGACCATCACGATGGTGCGGGTGCCCGCCAGAGCCGCGATGGCGGCCATCACGGCGGCCTCGGTCTCGCCGTCGAGGGCGGAGGTCGCCTCGTCGAACACGATCACGTCCGGGTCGTGGTAGAGCGCGCGGGCGATGCCGATGCGCTGGCGCTGCCCCCCCGACAGGCGCGCGCCGCGCTCGCCGACGGCGGTCTCGAAGCCCGCCGGCAGGGCGGCGACGACCGGGTCGAGCCCCGCGAGGCGCGCGGCCCGCGCGATCGCGGCGGGATCGGGCGCGGCGACGCCGAGGGCGATGTTCTCGGCGACGGTGCCGTCGATCAGGAACACGTCCTGCGGCACGTAGCCGATCCGGTTCTGCCACGCGGGCAGGCGCGCCGCGTCGAGGGGAACGCCGTCGATCCGGATCGCGCCCTCGCCCGGGACGACGAGGCCGAGGAGCAGCCCGACCAGGGTCGACTTGCCCGAGCCGGTGCGCCCGACGAGCCCGACGGTGGTGTGGGCCGCGATGGCGAGGTCGAGACCGCGCAGCACCGGCCGCCCGGGCTCGTACGCGAAGGAGACGCCCTCGAAGCGGATCGCCTCGCGGAAGGGCAGGCGCTCGGCGGGCCGGGGCGGCAGCGGGTGCTCGCGGGCGAGCTCGTCCACGATCCGGCCCAGTGCCGGCAGGTAGAAGCGCAGCTGCGCCAGGGAGTTGAAGATGTTCTGGAAGGCCGGGAGCATCCGGTAGCCCGCGAAGGCGAACAGGCCGAGGAGCGGGAGGAGCGCGGCCGTGTCGAGCCCGCGCGCCAGGGCGTAGAGCACCACCACGATGACCCCGCCGAAGGCGAGCGCCTCGATGACGTAGCGCGGCAGCTGCCCGGTCACGAGGCTCGCCGCGCTGGCGCGCGCATAGGCCCGGGCGGGCGCGTCGAAGCGGGCCGTGAACGACCCGACCCGGCCGTAGAGCGAGAGTTCCGTCAGGGCCCCGAAGGTCTCCTGCACGACGCGGAAGCGCGTCTCGTTGTCGGCCGTGGCCCGGGCGCCGATCCGGGCGAGGCGCGCGCGCACGAGCAGGTAGAGCCCGACGTAGAGGCTGCCGAACCCGGCCCCCAGGATCAGCGCCAGCGCCGGCGCGTAAAGGAGGAGGAAGAGCGCGACCGCCCCGGCCGAGACCGCCCGCGAGGCGATGACGAAGCCCGGCGTCAGCACCCCGATCACGAGCCGGTCGGTCTCGCTGAGCACGTTCTTGGCGAGTTCGGCGCTGTTGGTGCGGGCGAAGAAGAGCCGGTCGCGGGTGACGTAGCGGGCGAGCAGGCGCCGGGCGAGGCCGTAGCCGGTGAGGTGCGCGAACAGGAGCTGCGCGTAGGTGAGGCCCGCATTCACGACGCTGACGGTGAGGATCGCGCCGAGCGCCGAGAGCCCGGTCGCCATCAGGAAGGCGCGGTCGTCGGTGAGACCGAGCGTCGCGCGCAGGGCCGCCACCACGGGCTGGCGTGAGGCCGCGCCGGGATCGCCGACCAGGGTGAGGAAGGGCACGACCGAGGCGACCCCGGCGATCTCCAGCAGGCCCGCCGCGGCGAGGCCGAGGGCGAGCAGGGTGATGCGCCGCCGCTCCGGCGGCCGCATCACGCGGAGAAGGTCGATCAGCGCGCGCATGGTGCCCCGCGCCTACGCGGGCGGGACCGGACAGGCAAGCCTCGCGGCGAGGCGCCCGGGGCCGGCCCCCGCAGGGAGTCGCCGCAGGATTTCGCCGCAGGATTTCGCCGCAGGATTTTGCTTGGCGGCGGTGGTGCCGGCGCACTAGTCAGGCTGGCGGTGCGACCCCATGTCTTGGCGGTCACACTCCACCGGACTATCCGGAACCGTCGAAACGCCCGTCGTTTCCCCGAGGTCTTCATGCTCACCGACACCCCCGCGGCCGGCCAAGCGCCCGCGGACGCCCTGATCAAGGACACCACCACCAACGCCTTCCGCCAGGACGTCATGCAGGAGTCCCTGCGGCAGCCCGTGCTGGTCGACTTCTGGGCGCCCTGGTGCGGCCCCTGCAAGCAGCTGACGCCGATCCTCGAGAAGGCGGTCAAGAATGCCGGCGGCAAGGTGAAGCTCGTCAAGATGAACATCGACGAGCACCCGCAGATCGCCGGCCAGCTCGGCATCCAGTCGATCCCGGCCGTGATCGCCTTCCAGCGCGGCCAGCCGGTCGACGGCTTCATGGGCGCCCTGCCCGAGGGCCAGGTGAAGGCCTTCATCGAGCGCCTCGTCGGCCCGCTCGGGCCGACCGACGTCGAGGCCCTGATGGCCGAGGCGGAGGCCGTGGCCCAGGAGGGCGATTCCGACGCGGCCGCCGAGATCTACAGCGCCGTCCTGGCGCAGGAGCCCGGCCACGCGGGCGCGATCGCGGCCCTGGCCAAGCTCGTCCTCGACCGCGGCGACGTCGAGGGTGCGCGCCAGTTCCTCGACGCGGCCCCGCCGGAGGCGGCCAAGAGCGCCGCGGTGGCCAGCGTGCGCGCCGCCATCGACCTCGCCGAGCAGGCCGCCTCCCTGGGCGATCTCGGCGCGCTGCAGCGGCAGGTGGAGTCGGAGCCGTCCGACCACCAGGCGCGTTTCGATCTGGCGCTCGGGCTCAATGCTCGGGGCCGCCAGGAGGATGCGGTCAACCACCTGATCGAGATCGTGCGGCGCGACCGGGGCTGGAACGAGGACGCCGCGCGCAAGCAGCTGCTGCAGTTCTTCGAGGCCTGGGGCCCGATGGACCCGATGACCATCCGGGGCCGGCGCAAGCTGTCGTCGCTGATGTTCTCGTAAGTGACAGGCCGGCCGGGGCGCCACGCGCCCCGGGGGCCGGCCGCGGACAGGGGCGGGGGCGGCGCGATGAGCATGAACGTGGCGTACAAGGGTCCCGGCGATTGCCCGACCGTGATCCCGGTCTTTCCGCTTCCGGGGGCGCTGCTGCTGCCCCGCGGCCAGATGCCGCTCAACATCTTCGAGCCGCGCTACCTCGCCATGGTGGACGACGCGCTGCGCTCCGACCGGGTGATCGGGATGATCCAGCCCGACGTCGACGCGAGCGAGCAGCCCCTCGCCCCGAAGCTCTACCGCGTCGGCTGCGCCGGGCGGATCACGCAGTTCGCCGAGACCGGCGACGGCCGCTACCTGATCTCGCTCACCGGCATCGCCCGGTTCCGGGTCGAGGAGGAGATGGCGACGACCACGCCCTACCGGCTCTGCCGGGTGAGCTTCGATCCCTTCACGGCGGATTTCCACGCGCGGGCGGGCGAGGAGCGGGTCGACCGAGCGGGCGTGCTGCGGGCGCTCAAGGATTTCGTGGAGGCCAACGACCTCAAGGTCGACTGGGCAGGGATCGAGGAGGCGCCCAACGAGGCGCTGGTCAACGCGCTCTGCATGATGAGCCCGTTCGGCCCGCGCGAGAAGCAGGCGATGCTTGAGGCGCCGGACCTGAAGACCCGCGCCGAGGTGCTGATCGCCGTGACCGAGATGGAACTCGTGCGGGGATCGGGGAGCGAGCCGACGCTGCAGTGACCCGCGGGGCGCCCGGGGCGGGCGCCCATCCGGACGGCCCTGCGCGGCATCGTCCAGGGCGCGGGGTGGCCGCCGACCCCTGCGGGACCGGCGCCGGATCGCCGCTCAGGCGGCGCGGAGTGCCGCTCAGGCGGCCTGCTTCACCCGCATCGAGACGATCTTGTCCGGGTCGCGCACGGGCTCGCCGCGCTTGATCTGGTCGACCACCTCCATGCCCTCGGTCACCTTGCCCCAGACAGTGTACTGGCGGTTGAGGAAGGGCGCGTCCGCGAAGCAGATGAAGAACTGCGAATTCGCCGAGTGCGGGAAGCTGGTGCGGGCCATCGAGCAGGTGCCGCGCACGTGCGGCTCGGCGTTGAATTCGGCCTTGAGGTCGGGCAGGTCCGAGCCGCCGGTGCCGGTGCCGGTCGGGTCGCCGGTCTGGGCCATGAACCCGTCGATCACCCGGTGGAACGGCACGCCGTCGTAGAAGCCCTGCTCCGCCAGGGTACGGATCCGCTCGACGTGGTTGGGGGCGAGGTCGGGGCGCAGCTGGATGACGACGCGGCCCTTGGTCGTCTCCATCACGAGGGTGTTCTGGTCACTCATGCCGGGTCTCCTTTTCTCCGGAATACACGAAACGCAGGGCGATGGGGCGGCCCGCGACGGCCCCGCCCAGGGCCGCCGTGAGGGCGACCGGGGTGCAGGCCCGGACCGCCCGCTGCGCCGCCTCGACGAGCGGCCGGCGCCGCTCGGGCGGCAGGCTGGCGAAGGTCACGCGCGGCACGCCTGCGAGGCGCCCGTCGCGGGTGAGGCTCAGCCGCAGGGTGACCTGGCCGCGCCCGAGGCCGGGCGGCGGGTCCCAGCAGGCGGCCAGCGCCGGGTAGAGCTGGACCAGCGTGTTGGCGGGAGAGACCAGGGCGGCGCGGTCGACCGGCACCCGCACCGTCGCCCGCAGGGTCGTGGGCAGCGAGGGCAGCAGCGGGGCCTCGTCGTCCTCGAACTGGGCGGCGGCCGGGCCGGCCGCCAGGGCGAGCGCCGCCGCCGCGGCGATCAGCCCCGCCGGTCCGGGCCCGCTACTGACCATCCTGGGCCAGCGTCATCCGGACGATCTTGTCGGGGTTCTGCACTTGGCCGTTGGCGGACTTCGCGCCCTTCTTGATCTTGTCGACCACGTCCATGCCGGCGGTGACGGTGCCCACCACCGTGTACTGGTTGTTGAGGAAGGGCGCCTCGTCGAAGCAGATGAAGAACTGCGAGTTGGCGGAGTTCGGGTCCTGCGAGCGGGCCATGCCGACCGTGCCGCGCTTGAACGGCGTCGGCGTGAATTCGGCCGGCAGGTCGGGCAGCTTCGACTTGCCGGTGCCGGTGCCGGTCGGGTCGCCGGTCTGGGCCATGAACCCGTCGATCACCCGGTGGAACGGCACGCCGTTGTAGAAGCCCTGCCGGACCAGCGTCTTGATCTGCTGCGCGTGCTTGGGCGCGAGTTCGGGCCGCAGCTGGATGGTGATGCGGCCGTCCTTGGTGTCGAGGTAGACCGTGTTGGCGTCCGGCGCCGCGGCGGCGCCGAAGGATGCCGCGACGGTGAACGCCAGGGCGACGAGCCAGCGGATCATCGGGAAATCTCCTTCAGCTGGGGAATGCGGCCGGGATCGGCCCAGGGCTTTGCGAAACAAGGCTTGGCGAATCAAGGCTTGGCGGATCAAGGCTTAGAAAATCACGGCTTGGCGAAGCGGGCGCGCAGGCGCTCGGCCACGAGATCGGGCACGAAGGGCCGCACGTCGCCCCCCATCGCGGCGATCTGGCGCACCAGCGTGGCGGTGATCGGGCGCACGCCGGTCGAGGCCGGCAGGAAGACCGTCTGCACCTCCGGGGCCATGGCGCCGTTCATCCCCGCGAGCTGCATCTCGTAGTCGAGGTCGGTCCCGTCGCGCAGGCCGCGGATGAACAGGCTCGCCCCGACCCGCCGCGCCGCCGAGACCGCGAGATCGTCGAAGGTGACCACGTCGAGCGCCGCGCCCTCCGCGGCGGCGAGGGGCGCGCAGATCTCCCGCAGCAGCTCCGCCCGCTCCTCGGCGCCGAACAGGGGCGTCTTGCCCGGATGAACCCCGATGGCGATGACGAGCCGCGGGACCAGCCGGCAGGCCTGCCGGATCACGTCCACGTGGCCGTTGGTCACCGGATCGAAGGACCCGGCATAGAGCGCGGTGCGGTTCATCGCGGCGTCAGGTAGACCATCGGCCGCGGGAAGGAAATGGGCCTCAGCGCGGGACCGCGCCGATAAGCGGCCCGAGGGGGCGGCTCAGGTCCTGGCGGTTGAGCGCGGGCGCGTAGAGGCTCGACACGCTGCCGTCGAGGAAGAGCGCGTTCGGGCAGCCGAGCGCGTCGCGGAACAGCCGGGCGAAGGCCCCGAAGGTGACCGGCGCCTCCGAGATGGCGAAGACGGCGACGTGCCCGTCGGGCCTCACCCCGACGCCGTTGCGGATCTTCAGCGAGGGACCGTTCGTCGAGATCTTCGGGTGGATGCGGCCGGCGAGCACCAGCATCGGCCCGGACTGGGTCGCGTACTCGGCCCGCACGCGGGCGCGCAGGTAGCGGCCGGTCTCCAGCACGCCGGCCCGGTCGCCGCTGACGTAGAAGACGCCGTTCGGCTTGAGGTGGAAATTGCCGGGGCCGTTCGCCGTGTTGGCGGCTTTGAGCTCGCGCCCCTCCTCCACGTAGAGGCCGACCGGCGCGAGACCGGCATCGTACATGCCGGCATTCATCGCGAAGCTGAGCCCCTTGCCCTGCGCGGCGGCGAGGCGGCCGAGGGAGGCGTAGGGCTGCCCGTCGGCGCCGCGCCAGAACAGCTTGATCCGGCTCCTGCGCAGGTCCACCGTGCAGGCGACGAAGCGCTCGCCCTCGTGGCTGACCGGCACGCAGGGCTCGGCCGCGCGCGCCGCGACGGCCCAGAGCAGCAGCGCCCCCGCGGTCCACGCCCTCGCCCCGCCCCAACCAAGCATGTCCGGCCCTCGCGTTCGCCTCGCCGGGCCGCTCGGTAGCACGCGATCACCTTCCTGTGCAGCGGGGACCGAAACCCTCGCAGCCGCGTTTCCTTTTGGGACAGGTCGCAATTCGGAGATGACGACATGACACGCGTGATGGTGGCGTCGGCAGCCCTGGTGGGCGCGCTTATGCTGGCCCCGACGATGGCGGAGGCGCGCGGCGGCTTCGGCGGCGGCGGCTTCCACGGCGGTGGCGGCGGCTTCCGCGGCGGCCTCGGCGGGGGCGGATTCCGCGGCGGCCTCGGCGGGGGCGGGTTCCGCGGCGGGTTCGCGGGAGGCGGGTTCCGCGGCGCCGGCTTCGGGGGCGGCTCCCGGAATGCGGGCTTCGGCGCCGGTCTCGGACGGCCGGCCTTCGGCGGCGGCTACGGCTTCCGCGGCGCCCGGTTCGGCTACGGGGGCTACGGCTATCGCGGCTACGGCTACCGCGGCTACGGTTACCGCCGGGGCTACGGCTACGGCGCCGCCGGCCTGGGCCTCGGCCTCGGACTCGGCCTCGCGGCCGCCTCGGCCTACCCGTACTATTACGGGGGCTACTACCCGGCGAGCTATTACGGCTACGGCTACGACGATTACGGCGGCTGTTACCAAGTGCCTCGGGTGCGCTGGACGCCCTACGGCTACCGGCGCGTCCTGGTGACCCGCTGCGATTACTGACCGCGACAGCGGGGCCGTCACAGCGGGGCCGTCCTCGGGCGGCCCCGCCTCAGCGCCGGCCGGCCTCGTCGCGGCGCATCGGCATGGCGTCGATGGTGGCGAAGAGCGTCTCGGCGGGGATCGGCGCGGCGGCCCTGAGCTTGGCGGTGCCGTCCTTGCCCACCAGCACGGCGCGAAACTCCTGCGCCGGCAGGGCGAGCGCCCGCCGGATCGCCGCTGCCTGCGGACCCGCACCGACCGCCTCGACGAGGACGAGGTTCCGCTCCGCCGCCCCGGCCTCGTGCCGCGCGAGGACGCGCCGCTGCGCCGCGACGCGCGGGTCGTCCGGGGTTGCGGCGACCACGAGCAGGCGCGCCTTCCAGCGGTAGCGGTCCAGGGGTGAGCCGGCGGCGGGCGTCGGCGCGAGCGCGGCGGCGGCGAGCGCGGCCGGCAGGAGCGTGGTCAGGATCATCGGAACGGTCCGGCGAGGGGCTCGGCGCGGAAATAGATCCGGGCGCCCCGGGGGCCAGGGGAGGCGGCGGGCGCGCCGGCCGCGCCCTCGGCCCGCCCCGGGCAAGCGTGGCGTTGACCCGAAGCCGCCCGGGCACCAAGTCCGGGGCGTCGCGCACGCCGCGCCCGCCGGCGGCCATGCCAGGGAGACCCCCATGTCAGACCTCAACCGCCGCATCGTCCTCGCCGCCCGCCCGCACGGCGAGCCGAACCCGGCGCATTTCCGGCTCGAACGGGGCGCCGTGCCGGTCCCGCGGGAGGGCGAGGTGCTGCTGCGCAACCGCTACCTGTCCCTCGATCCCTACATGCGCGGCCGGATGAGCGCGGCGAAATCCTACGCCAAGCCGGTCGAGATCAACGAGGTCATGGTCGGCGGCACGGTCGCGGAGGTGGTGGCCTCCCACAATCCCGGCTTCGCGGCCGGCGACACGGTGCTGGCCTATGGCGGCTGGCAGGATTTCGCGGTCTCGGATGGGAGAGGCCTGCGCAAGCTCGATCCCGCGGTCGCCCCGGTCACCACCGCGCTCGGGATCCTCGGCATGCCGGGGATGACCGCCTACACGGGCCTGCTCACCATCGGCGCTCCCAAGCCCGGCGAGACGGTCGTGGTGGCGGCCGCGACCGGGCCGGTGGGCTCCCTGGTCGGTCAGATCGCCAAGCTGAAGGGCGCGCGGGCGGTCGGGATCGCGGGCGGCCCCGACAAGTGCCGCCACCTCACCGAGGAGCTCGGCTTCGACGCCGCGGTCGACCACCGCAGCGCCGACCTGCCGGGGGCGCTGGCGGCGGCCTGCCCGAACGGGATCGACGTCTATTTCGAGAATGTCGGCGGCGCCGTCTTCGACGCGGTGCTGCCGCTCCTCAACGATTTCGCCCGGATCCCGGTCTGCGGCCTGGTGGCGAACTACAACATGACCGAGCTCCCTCCCGGCCCGGACCGGGTGCCGGCGCTGATGCGCGCCACCTTGAGCAAGCGCCTCACCTTCCGGGGCTTCATCGTCTGGGACTTCGCCGACCAGGAGCCCGCCTTCCTGCGCGACGTCGCCGAATGGCTCCGCGACGGGCGGATCCGCTACCGGGAGGACATCGTGGAAGGTCTCGAACAGGCGCCCGAGGCCTTCATCGGCCTCCTGAAGGGCCGCAACTTCGGGAAGCTCGTGGTGAAACTCTGACCCGGCGCCCGCGGCGCCGCCTGGACTGCGCTTCCCCTGGCGTCGGGCGCCGCTCCCGGGAACCGGGCGCCGGGATCCGGGTTCCTCCTCTCACCCGCCACGGTTGCGGCGGCCGCCCGGGTCGGGTGGCCGCGACCGCGCGGGTTTCCGGAGGAGAAGCGATGAGACAGATCCTGATCGCCGCGTCCGTCGCGGCCGGCCTCGCGGCCGCGAGCGGTGCCGCCGAGGCGAAGGGTTGCATCAAGGGCGCGATCGCCGGCGGGGTCGCCGGGCATTACGCGGGCGGCCACACCCTGGCGGGCGCGGCGGCCGGGTGCGCCATCGGCCGCCACCAGGCCAACAAGCGCGACCGCGCCGCTCCGCAGCAGCAGCCGGTCTCGCGCTGAGCCGCGCCGCCCCTGTGCCGCGGCGCAGCACGCCCCTGGCCAAGCTTTCCCGGCTTGCTCCAAGTTAAGCTTGGCCGTTCGGCGCCGGGCGAGTCGCGGCTCCATCGGCAAAGCCTTGTCCCGCACAAGATCACGGCGGCGCGAGCGGCGCCGTCTTATCGCCACAACTCCCCGGCTTCCTGGCCGAAACGCGCCGGACACATTCGGCCCAGCTCGGGGATGACCCTTCATGACGCATCGCGCGATCGGACCGTCGGCCCAGGTCGTCCGCTGGGCCCCCGCCGGTCCGCGGGACGCGCTGGTGGTCGGCGGCCGGGCCGCCCCGGGCGGCGTTCCGGTCCTGGCCCGCACCATCCTCACCGCCGCCTGCCTGGCGGCGGGGCTGGGGTCGCTCCTGCACCGCTACGGTCCGGACCTCGTGAGTTCGGCCGGCCCGCCGGTCGCCCTGATGGCCGACCTCCTGGTGATGCCCAAGGTGATGCCCAAGCCCCGCCTGCAGGCCGCGCCCAAGGAGGCGCCGATCAGCATGCCGGTGCACGACCTCGACACCGCGCTCGGGGCGGACGGCGTCGACCGGGTCTCCTACGACGACCTGCTCTCGGCGACGACGGGCGGCGACCCGAACGAGGTGCTGGCCTTCGGGCCGATGCGGGTGCGCCGCCACATCGTCCAGACCATCGTCAAGGCCGCCTACAGGGTCGGCATGGATCCGGTCCTGCTGATGGCGATCGCCGACAAGGAGTCGAGCTTCGCCACCGAGGTCCAGGCCCGCACCTCCTCGGCGACCGGCCTCTACCAGTTCATCGAGCGCACCTGGCTCCAGGTGATGCGCGAGTTCGGCGCCCAGCACGGCCTCGCCCGCGAGGCGTCGCTGATCGCCGAGGACAACACGGTGGCGGATGCGGCCGAGAAGGCCCGCATCCTCGACATGCGCCGGGACCCGGCCCTCTCGGCCCTGCTGGCCGGGGAGATGCTCAAGCGCGACAGCACCCGGATCGCCGCCCGCATCGGCCGCTCGCTCTCGGTGGGCGAGACCTACCTCGCGCACTTCCTCGGACCCGACGACGCCGAGCGCTTCATGGCGAAGGTCGTCGAGGAGCCGAAGGCGGAGGCCGCCGCCCTGCTGCCGAAGCCCGCCAAGGCCAACAAGCCGATCTTCTACGAGCGGGTCGGGCGCCGGAAGGCCCGCAGCCTGACGGTGGCGCAGGTGCACGACAAGTTCGAGGCGATGATGACGACCCGCGGCGACCGCTACCGGGACGTCGGCGCGCTGATGGGCGTGATGGCCTACGCGGCCGCGCAGACCCCCTGAACGGACCCGTTTGACCCGCCTCCCGGCTGCCCTAACCTCCCCTCGTCCGGCCGAGGGCCGGACCCGCCACGCCTGCGCATTAGCCGGCGGGGCGGACGGGAGGATGCCGCGCAGAGGCAGATGAGGAGCGCGATGGCCGCGAAGGACGATTCGGATTCCTACGCACGCGAGTACGCCGACACCGCCGGGCAGCAGGCGGCGTTCTTCCGCGAGCAGGCGGAGCGTCACCGGCGCGAGGCCGCCCGGGCGCGCGTGACGGCCGACATGAGCCAGGGCGAGGACCGCGCCGCGCAGACGCGCCGGGCCGAGCACCTCGAATCGCTGGGCCGCGCCGACGATACCATGGCGGAAGCCTTCGAGGCCCGGGCTCGCGGCCCGAACTGAGGGCGCGGAGCGGGCCTCTCCCCCGACGGCAGGGCCGATCGCGATCCCCCCGGGGCCCGACGCGGCCGCGCGGCTGCGCGGACCGCCGGGCGAGCCTGCACACCTCCGCGATCCTCGCGCCGCCCGCCGCGGGGCGGACGCGACGACCCCGCGCGCGGCGGGGACGCGGTCGCGCCGATCGGCGCATCCATGCGTGCCGCGCAGGTGGTGTCTGCATCAAACGCCGAGCTTGCGACGTCGCCGGGCGGCAGGCACGGGCGCGACGCGCTCCGCCCCGGCCCGTCGCGGAGCGACGCGTCCCCCTCACGGCCAAGCCGGAAAGACGAAGCCCAGACGCCGCCCCGCCAACGGCCAAGGTGCGCCGGCGCACCGCAGCATCCGCCGGCCCGGGCCAAGCAGAAACCCGCACAGCGACGGCTCAGCGGTTCACCACAGCACGAAGCGCGGCTTTTCCCGGGAACCGAAGTCGCCGTCGAACATTCTTAACTGCAAAGGTAACTGCTGAGGTAAGGCTCCCGCTCATGAAGATCTTCGCCTCCGCCCTCGCGGGCGTCCTCGGTGCCTGCGTGCTCGCCTCGGCCCCGGTCAAGGCGGCCCCCTACGACCCGTTCGATGTCAATCCCGGCGAGGAGTACTACGCGAGCCGGCCCTACGGGGCGCCCTTCTCCGCCGCTCCCTACGGACGGGGGCAGGCCGCCGGGAGCACCGACCAGGCGCAGGTCGCCCCGATCCCGCGGGAGCTCGTGCCCTTCGACGGCCGCTACGCTCCGGGCACGGTCGTGGTCTCGACGGCCGAGCGCCGCCTCTACTACGTGCTCGGCGACGGCATGGCGATCCGCTACGGGGTCGGCGTCGGCCGCCCGGGCTTCACCTGGTCGGGCACGAAGACGATCGTCGCCAAGAAGGAGTGGCCGTCCTGGACGCCCCCGAAGGAGATGCTGGCCCGCCGCCCCGACCTGCCGCGCTACATGGCCGGCGGCATCGACAACCCGCTCGGCGCCCGCGCCATGTACATCGGCGGCACGCTCTACCGCATCCACGGCTCGAACGAGCCCGACACGATCGGCCAGGCGGTCTCCTCCGGGTGCATCCGCATGACCAACGACGACGTCACCGACCTCTACGAGCGCGTCAAGGTCGGCTCCAGGGTCGTCGTCCTCAACTGACAATCCGATCCGTCACGCTCTTCGGAGACGGGCGGATCAGCGAGCGTGCGACGGGCCGTTCTCCACCGGGAGGGCGGCCCGTTCCGCATGGGGGTTGGTCGCGATGCGCGCGGGTCGCGGGGCGGTCGCCCGGCCGGGCCCGTCGCTTCGGGTGCCCGCCGCGAGGCACCCCGCCTGCGAAGTCGCTCCGGAGGGCACCGGGCGGGATCCCCGCGGCCGCTCGGCGACACGCCCGCGGGACGCGCCCCGTCCCTACGGCAGCACCACCACCTTCGTGCCGACCTTCACCCGGCCGTAGAGGTCGATGACGTCCCGGTTCGTCATGCGGATGCATCCCGAGGACACCGCCGCCCCGATCGTCTCGGGCTCGTTCGAGCCGTGGATGCGGTAGAGCGACGAGCCGAGATACAGCGCCCGGGCGCCGAGCGGGTTGTCCATGCCGCCGGCCATGTAGCGCGGAAGGTCCGGGCGGCGCCTGAGCATCTGCTCGGGCGGGCGCCAGGCCGGCCATTCCTTCTTCATCGTCACGGTCTTGGTGCCCGACCAGGAGAACCCGTCGCGGCCCACGCCGACGCCGTACTGGATCGCCTCCTGGTTCGGCAGGATGTAGTAGAGCCGCCGCTGGCTGGTCGAGACCACGACCGTGCCGGGCTTGTAGGGGCTGTTCCAGCCGATGGTCTGGCGGGGCACCGCCTGCTGGCGGAAGACCGTCAGGAAATCGGCGAGCGGCCCGCTGTCGAGCAGGCTGGCGGCGTGGCCGGGCATGGTGCCGGCCAGGGCCAGCAGGGCGGCGCCGCAGAGCGGCGCCAGGATGCGAGGCGTCATCGTCCCCTCCTCCGCGGGAGCGCCGCCGGGCGGCGCGGAAGCGCCGGGATGGCCGAGGGGAGTCGGGCCGGTCAACCCAGGCGCGTACGTGCGCCGGCGGGTGACGCTTTCCCGCCACAGGCTCACGCGGTCGCGGCGGCGCCGGTCAGGAAGGCCAGGAGGGCGCGGTTCACCTCCGCCGCTTCCTCGTGCTGGACCCAGTGCGTGGCCTCCGGAAAGCGCCGGATCTCCCCCGCGGCGCAGCGCGCGAGGCTGGCCTCGGCGAGCCCCGCTTCGAGCGCGGTGTCCCGCTCGCCCCACAGGATCAGAACCGGCGGTCGGACGGGATCCGGGAGCGGGCGCCGGGGCAGGCGCAGCCCGCGGTACCAGTTGAGCATGCCGGTGAGGGCTCCGGGCTCGCTCCAAGCCCGGGCGTAGCGATCGAGCGCGGCCGCGTCGAAGGTCCCGGGGCGGCTCGATCCCGCCAGCGCGCGGCGCAGCAGCGCGAAATCGCCCGCGCGCAGCAGCGCCTCGGGCAGCCAGGGCAGCTGGAACAGGCCCATGTAGCTGCTGCGCAGGATCTGGGTCGGATGGCGCCCGACATAGCCGAAGAACACGTCCGGGTGCGGCGCATTGAGGATCGCGGCGCGCTCGACCCGCTCGGCGTACCGGGCCGCGCATTGCCACGCCACGACGCCTCCCCAATCGTGACCGACGAGCCGGATCCTGTCCCGCGCGAACGCGTCGGCGAGGCCGATCACGTCCGCCGCCAGCTCGTCCAGGTGATAGGCTCCGAGATCCTTCGGCTTGCCGCTCGCCCCGTAGCCGCGCTGGTCGGGCGCGACCACCCGCAGGCCCGCGGCGGCGAGCGGGCCGATCTGGTGGCGCCAGCCGTACCAGAATTCCGGGAATCCGTGCAGCAGCAGCGTGAGCGGCCCGTCCGGCGGCCCGGCCTCGGCGAGGTGCAGCACCGTCCCGCGGACCCGGATCGCCCGCGTCGTCACCTCAGGCAGGTCTGTCAGCACGGGTTCCTCCACGGCGGCCGGCTCCGCAACGAGAACGGGGTGCGCCGCCTCCGGATCCGGCGGCCACCCCGATCCTCCGCCGGGCAGCGCGGGCTCCTCTGCGGCACGTCGCCGGCCTGATCGGCCCTCGTCCGCGGCCGGCGTCAACCGGCCGTTCAGCACAGCGCGTGGCTTCTCTGCATCAGCTGCCACCAATCCCTTGACGAGACCTTCGAGGCACTTGCCCCGAGCAATGGCGCGAGCCTATATTTGGCGTCGCAGCACGGCGATGGCGTCGTCGTTCTGCTGCCCTCTTTGGGCGTTTCCTCCCTAGACTTGGGCCACACCGCGCGTGTGGCCTTTTTTCTTTGGGGGTCGTTCTCCGGCCGGCGAGGGCGCGCCCCCTTGCCCGAAACGCCGAACAAATATAGAACAAGAGCGATCCCACCGGCTGTGTGTTCCGGGCACAGGCGGCCCGTCGGCCTTGCCGGTGCGGATCCGTTCGGCCCACCCTCGCGCCGTCCCGCGGACGGTGCGCGGCCCAGGGCCGGGCGCGGCAGCCCGAGAGAGATGGACGGCAAGGAGAGCGTGATGGCGGGCAGCGTGAACAAGGTGATCCTGGTGGGCAATCTCGGGCGCGACCCCGAGGTGCGCCGCCTCGCCTCCGGCGACCCGGTGGTGAATCTCCGGCTCGCGACCTCGGAATCCTGGAAGGACAAGCAGTCCGGGGAGCGCAAGGAGAAGACCGAGTGGCACTCGGTCGTGATCTACAACGAGAATCTGGCCCGCGTGGCCGAGCAGTACCTGCGCAAGGGCTCCAAGGTCTACGTCGAGGGGCAGCTCCAGACCCGCAAGTGGCAGGACCAGTCCGGCGTCGAGAAGTACACGACCGAGGTGGTGCTGCAGCGTTTCCGGGGCGAGCTGACGATCCTCGACGGGCGCGGCGGCGGCGAGATGGGCGCGGCCGACGACATGGGCGGCGGTCAGATCAGCCGCGGCGGCGATTTCGGCGGCGGCGGCCGCTCCTCGGGCGGCGAGCGCCGGCCGGCCCCGGCGGGCGGCGGCCAGAAGCGCTACGACGACCTGGACGACGACATCCCGTTCTAGCGCATGTGCGACGAAGGGGATGCCGGTTCGTCGAGGACGATGCGGCGGGATCGCTGACCAAGATTGCGGGATCGCTGACCAAGATTACTGACCAAGCTCAATGACTTGGAGCCGCGCCCGATCGCAACCGGATCGGGCGCGGCTCCGGGATCTCGGCCACGCGGCGTCGCGGCCCATCGCGGCGCGGCCACGACCACGACCCGGATCCGTCGGTCCGGGCCGTCGCGTCCGGCGGGGCGCGCAGCGGCCGGATCCGGGTTGCGCGGGGGACCCGGAAACCCCATCTAAATCATTGCTGGCGCATCCATTCCGGCCACTGCCGCGCTGCTGGCGGCGGCACCCGAAATCGGCTAGTTTCCCCGTGGCCCCGTCGGCCCCCGCGAGAGTGTGACCTTGGCAGAGAAAGACGAGACTGGCGCTCCCCCGCCCGCCAGCGACATCAAGCCCGTTTCCATCACCGACGAGATGCGCCGCTCCTACCTCGATTACGCGATGAGCGTGATCGTGAGCCGGGCGCTGCCGGACGCGCGCGACGGCCTCAAGCCCGTCCACCGGCGCATCCTCTACTCGATGTACGAGAACGGCTACCTGCCGGACCGCAAGTACGTCAAGTCGGCGCGCATCGTCGGCGACGTGATGGGTCAGTATCACCCACACGGCGACCAGTCGATCTACGACGCGCTGGTCCGCATGGCGCAGGATTTCGCCATGCGGCTGATGCTGGTCGATGGCCAGGGCAATTTCGGCTCGATCGACGGCGATCCGCCGGCGGCGATGCGCTACACGGAATCGCGCCTCGCCAAGCCCGCCATGGCGCTGCTCGAGGACATCGACAAGAACACGGTCGACTTCAACCCGAACTACGACGAGTCGAAGGACG
Source organism: Methylobacterium sp. WSM2598 (assembly GCF_000379105.1). Lineage (GTDB taxonomy): Bacteria > Pseudomonadota > Alphaproteobacteria > Rhizobiales > Beijerinckiaceae > Methylobacterium. The sequence goes on from NZ_KB900609.1 coordinate 585,464, forward strand.
AGCCGGCGGTGCTGCCCGCCCGCTTCCCGAACCTCCTCGTCAACGGCGCCGGCGGCATCGCGGTCGGCATGGCGACCAACATCCCGCCGCACAATCTCGGCGAGGTGATCGAAGGCTGCATCGCGCTGATCGACGATCCCGCCCTCACCATCGAGGGCCTGAACGAGATCATCCCGGGTCCCGACTTCCCGACCGGCGGCCAGATCCTCGGCCGCGCCGGCACCCGCGCCGCCTACATGACCGGCCGCGGCTCGGTGATCATGCGCGCCAAGTCGCACGTGGAGGAGATCCGCAAGGAGCGCGAGGCGCTGGTCTTCACCGAGATCCCCTATCAGGTGAACAAGGCCTCCCTGGTGGAGAAGATCGCCGAGCTCGTGCGCGACAAGCGCATCGAGGGCGTGTCGGATCTGCGCGACGAATCCGACCGCGACGGCATGCGCATCGTGGTCGAACTCAAGCGCGACGCGATGGCGGACGTCGTCCTCAACCAGCTCTACCGGTACACGCCGCTGCAGACCTCCTTCGGCTGCAACATGGTGGCGCTGAACGGCGGCCGCCCTGAGCTCCTCAACCTCAAGGACCTGATCCAGGCCTTCATCGACTTCCGCGAGGAGGTCGTCTCCCGGCGCACCAAGTTCCTGCTGAGGAAGGCGCGCGAGCGCGCCCACGTCCTGTGCGGCCTCGCCATCGCGGTCGCCAACATCGACGAGGTCATCCGGCTGATCCGCACCTCGCCGGATCCGAACAGCGCCCGCGAGGCGCTGATGGCCCGCGACTGGCCGGCCGTCGACATCGCGCCGCTGATCGCCCTCGTGGACGATCCGCGCCACCGCGTCGCCGATGACGGCACCTACCGGCTGTCCGACGCGCAGGCCCGCGCCATCCTGGACCTGCGCCTGCAGCGCCTGACGGCGCTCGGCCGCGACGAGGTCGGGGACGAGCTGAAGCAGCTCGCCGACGAGATCGCCGACTACCTCGACATCCTGCGCTCGCGCGCGCGCATCCTCGGCATCGTCAAGGCCGAACTCGCGGAGGTGCGGGCCGAGTTCGCGACCCCGCGCAGGACCGAGATCCAGGACTGGGACTCGACCGTCGAGGACGAGGACCTGATCCAGCGCGAGGACATGGTCGTGACCGTGTCGCACGCCGGCTACATCAAGCGGGTGCCGCTCTCGACCTACCGGGCGCAGCGGCGCGGCGGCAAGGGCCGCTCCGGCATGACGACCCGCGACGAGGATTTCGTCACCCGGCTCTTCGTCGCCAACACCCACACCCCGGTGCTGTTCTTCTCCTCGCAGGGACAGGCCTACAAGGAGAAGGTCTGGCGGCTGCCGCTCGCGGCCCCGAACGCCCGCGGCAAGGCGCTCGTCAACATCCTGCCCCTCGACACGTCGGGCGAGCGGATCACCACGATCATGCCGCTGCCGGAGGACGAGGCGTCCTGGGAAACGCTCGACGTCATGTTCGCGACGGCGAGCGGCCACGTCCGGCGCAACAAGCTGTCCGACTTCGTGCAGGTCAACCGCAACGGCAAGATCGCCATGAAGCTCGACGAGGGCGACCACATCGTCCATGTCGAGATCTGCACCGTGGCCGACGACGTCCTGCTGACGACGGCGGCGGGGCAGTGCATCCGCTTCCCGGTCACCGACGTGCGGGTGTTCAAGGGCCGCGACTCGACCGGCGTGCGCGGCATCAACCTCGGCAGCGGCGACCGGGTGATCTCCATGACGATCCTGCGCCACTTCGAGGCCACGCCCGAGGAGCGGCAGGCCTATCTGCGCCGGGCCAACGCCGACCGCCGGGCGACCGGCGAGGCGATCGAGCTGCCCGCGACGCCGGAGGCGGACGGCGAGGAGACCGCGGCCTCGATCGACCTCGATCAGGAGCGCTACATCGCCATGGGGGCGGCGGAGCAGTTCGTGCTGACCCTCTCAGAGCGCGGCTTCGGCAAGCGCACCTCCTCCTTCGAGTACCGGATCTCCGGGCGCGGCGGCAAAGGCATCAAGGCCATGGAGGTGAACACCCGCAACGGCCACCTCGTCGCCTCCTTCCCGGTCGAGACGAGCGATCAGATCATGCTGGTGACCAATGGCGGCCAGCTCATCCGCGTGCCGGTGGACGACATCCGCATCGTCGGGCGGGCCTCCCAGGGCGTGACGGTGTTCAACACCGCCAAGGACGAGCGCGTCGTCTCGGTCGAGCACATCGAGGGCGAGGGCGAGAGCGAGGAGGAGGGCGAGGGCAACTGATCCCCGCCCCCTCGCCGCCGAGGCCGATCAGCCGCGCCGCTCCGGCCGCCGAAGCGGGGCTCGCCGCGTCCTCGCGCGCGACGCCCGGCATGGCTCATGCCGGTCCGGGGGCGAGCACGGGACCGCGCCGTGACGGGCGGGGTCACACCGGCGGCCCAGCATGCGGACGCGTCGGGCCGTCGGCCCTTACGACTCGTCGGCACCAAGCCCAGGGCTCGGCGGCGATTCGCGAACGGAACCAACGGTCCCGGGCCATGACCGCCGGTCTCGCCTGCCCGTACTGACCGCGCCCTCTCCGCTCCGGCTGCCCGCTCAACCGCGCCAGAACGGCTTCGCGCATTCCGCCCGCCGTCGATCCTCGTCGAGGCCGATATCCGCCAGGAGGTGCGGGCTCAGGTCGCGCAGCTCCCAGCGGGTGCGGTGGTGCCGCAGGCAGAGCACGAGGAGCGCGCGCAGCCGCGCGCGCAACGGAGCAGCGAGCGGCGCGGGGTGGGTCCTGTCGGGCTGGATCACGGCGGGCTGGCTCATAGCGGGCTGGCTCCTGGCCTCACCCTGCCGCCGGCCCGCGCCCGATGCTGCGGCCGCGGCCGAAGCGTGGCGCGTCCTCCCGTGCTACCTCTCGGGCAGGAGGGCTTCCGGATGGTCACCACCGCCACGATCGCGCAGCTCGGCGCCCTGATCGGCGATCCCGCCCGGGCGGCGATGATGCAGGCGCTCATGGACGGGCGCGCGCTCACGGCGGGCGAACTCGCCGGGGTCGCCGGGATCACGCCCCAGACCGCGAGCGGCCACCTCGCGCAGCTGACCCAGGCCGGCCTCCTCGCCGTCGCCCGCCAGGGCCGCCACCGCTACCACCGCCTCGCCGGTCCGGCCGTCGCGCGCCTGATCGAGGGCCTGATGCAGGTCGCCGGGGAGGCCGCCCCCGGGCCCCCCACCGGACCGCGCGACGCGCGCCTGCGCCTCGCCCGCACCTGCTACGACCACATCGCCGGGCGGCTCGGCGTCGCGCTCGCCGAGGCCCTGGCCGCGGCGGGCTGGATCGAGATCGCGGAGGAGGCGGGGCTCGTCACGCCGACCGGGCTGGCCCGGCTCACGGCCCTCGGCGTCGCCCTCCCGGCGCCCGGCCGCGCGCGCGGTGCCCCCCTGTGCCGCCCCTGCCTCGACTGGAGCGAGCGGCGGCCGCACCTCGCAGGGCGCCTCGGCGCCGCCCTCTGCGCGCACGGCCTCGATCAGGGCTGGATCCGGCGCGAGGCCGGGTCGCGGGCCCTGCTGATCACGCCCGAAGGCCGGCGCGGCTACCGCGAGGCCTTCGGGGTCGCGCTGCCCTGAGGCGGTTCATACGACATCCGACGAATTGCTTGGCCATGCGGATGCCGGCGTCGCTCAAGCGCTGCGCGGGCTTGTCATCCCACATCCGCTCGCTCCTTTCGGGATGGCGGATTGGGGCTTCGCTCACCCGCCGCGCGGGCTTGGCAGACGCTGTCCGGACGTGAGCGTCCGGACAGCGGATCAGGCGGCCTCCCCCGCCTTGCCGGCCACGGCGAGCGCGAAGGCGTAGATCAGCGCCACCTCTTCCAGCCGGTCGAAGCGCCCGGCCGCGCCCCCGTGCCCCGCCTCCATGTTGATGCGCAGCAGGACCGGACCGCCCCCGGTCATGGTGGCGCGCAGGCGCGCCACCCATTTCGCGGGCTCCCAATAGGTCACCCGGGGATCCGTCAGGCCCCCCAGCGCCAGGATCGCCGGATAGGCGGCGGCCCGCAGGTTGTCGTAGGGCGAGTAGGACAGGATGGTCTCGAAGGCCTTCGGGTCCGCGCCCGGATTGCCCCATTCGGGCCATTCCGGCGGGGTCAGCGGCAGGTCGCCGTCGAGCATCGTGTTGAGCACGTCCACGAAGGGCACGTCCGCCACGATGCCGGCGAAGAGCTCGGGCGCGAGGTTGGCCACCGCCCCCATCAGCATCCCGCCCGCGCTGCCGCCATGGGCGACGATCCTGCCGGCCGAGGTGTAGCGGGCCTCGATCAGCGCGCCGGCGCAGGCGACGAAATCCGAGAAGGTGTTCGGCTTCTTCTCGCGCTTGCCGTCGAGGTACCAGCGCCAGCCCTTCTCGGTGCCGCCGCGGACATGCGCGATGGCGTAGACGAAGCCGCGGTCGACGAGCGAGAGCGGGTTGGTGCGGAAGCTCGCCGACATCAGCGAGCCGTAGGAGCCGTAGCCGTAGAGGAGGAGCGGCGCCGTGCCGTCGAGCGGGCAGTCGCGGCGGTGGAACAGCGAGATCGGCACGCGCTCCCCGTCCGGCGCGGTCGCGAACAGGCGGCGGGTCACGTAGCGCGCCGGGTCGTGGCCGCTCGGCACCTCCTGGCGCTTGCGCAGGCGCCGGGTGCGGGTCGAGAGGTCGTAATCGTAGATCTCCGCCGGCGTGGTCAGGGACGAGTAGACGAAGCGCGCCTCGTCGGTGTCGAAGGCCAGGCCCGGCAGCAGGCCGAGCGAGTAGGCCTCCTCCTCGAAGGCCACCGCGTGCTCGTCGCCGGCCGCGTCCCGGACGATCAGCCGCGGCCGCGCATTCTCCAGTTCCAGCCGCACGAGGTGCCGCGCCAGCACGTGCAGGAAGCGGATCATCACGCCCGGGCGGTGCGGGATGAGGTCGCGCCAGTTTGCCCGGCCCGGATCGGCGAGCGGCGCCACCACGATCTTGAAATCCTCCGCCCCGTCCGCGTTGGTGCGGATGAAGAGCTCGTCGCCGCGGTGCTCCACCGAGTAGATCAGCTTGTCGGTCCGCGGCGCGACGGTCCGGTAGAAGGTGCCCGGCCGCGCCCTGTCGATCAGGTGGACCTCGGAGGTCTCATGGTCGTTGGCCGTGATGGCCAGGAAGGCGCCGGACTGGGTCTCCTCGATGCCGACGAAGAAGCCGGAATCGGGCTCCTCGTAGACCGTCTCGTCGTCGACCTGGGGGGTGCCGAGCCGGTGCAGCATCACCTTGGCCGGCCGGTGGTTCTCGTCGACGGCGACGTACCAGAAGGCCGCGCCGTCCGCGCTCCAGACCGCCTCCCCGGTCGTCGCCAGGACGGCGTCCTCGCGGTCCCGGCCGGAGGCGAGGTCGCGCACCCGGATCGTGTAGAGTTCGGATCCCTTGGTGTCGGCGCTCCAGGCCAGCAGGCGATGGTCGTCCGAATGGGCCACGCTCGACAGATCGAAGAAGGCGTGGCCCTCGCCCTCGCGGTCGCCGTCGATCAGGATCTCCTCGCCCTCGCCCGCGAGGCGCTCGACCGGCACCGCCTCGATCCCGGCGGCGGGACGGCGGCAGACCAGGGGATGCTGCCCCCCCTCCCGGTGACGGGTGTAGTAGGCGAAGGGACCGTCGACGTTGGGGACGCTGCTCTCATCCTCGCGGATCCGCGCGCGCATCTCGGCGACGAGGGTCTTGCGCAGGGACGCGGTCGGGCCGAGCGCCGCCTCCGCGTAGGCATTCTCCGCCTCCAGGTAGGTCCGGATCTCCGCCGGCAGGGCCGCCGGATCCTTGAGCACCTCCCGCCAATTCGCCGCCTTCAGCCAGGCATAGGGGTCCTCGACGGTGCGCCCGTGAACGGTGAAGCTGTGGGGCCGCGCGGGCGCCGTCGGGGAAGGCAAGCTCGGCCGAAGGGACGAAGTCATGGACATTACCGCGTGAGAGGCAATCGGTGCCGGAGGCCATCGGTGCCAGAGTCAACCGGTGCCAGAATCAACCAGTGCCATGTGCCGCCGGAGGCGCGCCGGTGCAAGCCGTGCGACCGCATGCCCGGACGGCTCGCCCGCTTCCTGGCGGAAACGGCTGCCTTCGCGCGAGCGGGATCAGGCCGCCAGCCGCGCCGCGTCGGAGCGGATGCGCTCCATCATGGCGCGCGCGCCGTTGGAGCGCTGCGCGGTCAGGTGCTCGGAGAGGCCGAGCTGCTGGAACAGGCCGAGCGCGTCCGCCCGCGCGGCGTCCGCCGCCGTGCGGCCGTCGAAGAAGGCGATCAGCACGGCGACCACGCCCTTGGTGATGTGCGCGTCCGAATCGCCCAGGAAATGCAGGCGGGGCGTGCCGTCCGATCGATCGACCAGGGTCTCGAGCCAGACCTGGCTGACGCAGCCCCGCACCTTGTTGGCGTCGCTCCGCGCCTCGGCGGGCATCGGCGGCAGCTTGCGGCCGAGTTCCATCAGGTACTGGTGGCGGTCCTCCCACTCCTCCAGGAACGCGAAATTGTCCACGATCTCGGCGATGGGCGGCAGCATGGCGGGAAGGGTTCCGGGTCGATGGCCGGGATATAGGGACGAGCGGCCGGCCACGCCACCCGGACGTCACGCGGGCACCGGCAGCAGCAATTCGAGGGGCGCCTCGGCGGTCGCCTCGCCGGACGCCACGATCTCCGCCTGCCCGGCATAGGCCGCGATCAGCCGCGGGCCGAGCTTCGGCGGCGCGACGGTGACCGCGCCGTTGCCGATCCCGCCCGAGATCACCCGGACCCGGACCGGCTCGCCGGGCGGGGCGTCGGGGATCAGCACCGAGGTGAAGCAGGTCGCGCTCTCGGGCGTCGCGTCGAGGCCCTCCGCCACCACCTCGGCCAGGATCATGCCCAGCGCGTTGGCGGTGCGCGGCTGGAGCAGGGCCGAGCGCTCCGCCGCCACCTCGACCACGATCCGCCCTGCCCGGCGCAGCTGCGCGAGGCCGCGGCCGAGCCGCTGCAGGTACTCGGCGAGATCGATGCTGGCGATGGCCGGCGCCTCGTGCAGGTGCTGCTGGACCAGCGCGATCGCCCGCACCCGCTGCCCCAGCGCGTCGAAGGCCGGCCGGCACGGCTGCGGCGCCGCGCGGCCGTAGAGGCCGATCAGGCTCACCATCACCTGAAGGTTGTTGCGCACGCGGTGGTAGACTTCCGCCAGCAGCGCCTCCTTCTCGGCCGCGGCGTGGGCGGCGTGCTCCTCGGCCCGGCGCCGGTCGGTGATGTCGAAGCAGGTTCCGCAATAGCCCTGGAAGGTGCCCTCCTCGAAGAGCGGCGTGCCCTGGCCGAGCATCCAGCGGAAGTCGCCGTCGTGGCGGCGCAGGCGGTACTCGGAGGTGAAGCTGGTGCGGTCCGTGTGGGCCGCCGAGATCAGGTCGTCGTGGGCGCCGCGATCCTCCGGGTGCACGCCGTCCCGCCAGCCGTGGCCGAGCTCCTCCGCCGCCTCGCGGCCCCGGAAGGCGAGCCAGGCCGGATTGACGTAGATGCAGCGCGCCTGCGGGTCGGTGCGCCAGATCGGGAGCGCCGCTCCCTCCGCGAAGAGGCGGAAGGCCGGGCTCACGGCGGCAAGCGGGTCGGCCGCCCCGGTCGACGATGTGTCTGCGGCCATGTCCGTTTTGCCCGCTCTGCCGGTTGTCTCCTTCGGAGCGCGGTCAACGTGCCGGCCTCCCCGCCGTTCCGTGCGTGTAACAGGCGTTAACGCTGGTTGACCGCGAGGCGCCCCGGACCGACTGCGGCGATCATCAACAGCGCCCCGATGATCGAGAGATTTTTCAGGGCCTGAATCTGATTGGTGCGCACGGCTTCTCCAGTCATGGCCCAGAAATTGTGGAAGAACACGACCGTCAGCACGGTGAAGGCGGCGAGCGCGACGGCCGCCGCGCGGGCGTAGAGGCCGAGCGCGATCAACGCGCCGAGGCCGAGTTCGGCCGCGATGGTGAGGTAGGCGAGGATCTGGGGCGCCGGCAGGCCCTTGCCGGCGATCGCGGCGGTCACGCCGCCCGGGTTCATGAGCTTCCCGAAACCGGACCAGAGGAACAGGGCCACCACGCAGAGGCGGGCCACGAGCAGCACGGCATTGGTCATCGGGACTCCTCCGGATCGGGGCCCGGATAGGAGCCCGGTCGCCGCACCGTCAAGCTCGGGTAGGACCGCTCAGCGGCCGCCCGTCCAGTCGGCCGGGTTGCCGCGCAGGCTGCGGGTCGCCGCCTCGTCGCCCGGCTGGTAGCGCGAGAGGTCCGCGGCGCGGGCCGAGATCCAGTCGGTGTGCCGGGCGATCGGGGTCACGGCGGTGAAGCCCCCGCAGGCCGTGCGCACGCGGCCCTGCTGGGCGGCGCCGCTCGACCAGCTCACCACCCCGACCAGCTGGTAGCTGCCCGCGCTGCCCTTGAGGATCGGGCCGCCGGAATCCCCCAGGCAGGCGCCGGCCCCCGCCGTCTCGGCGAGGCTGCGGCGATCCGCCACCACGGTCACGGTGTTGGCGACCTGGAGGTCGCCGAGGGACACGAGCCGGGCCTGGCGCAGGACCCGGGCGGTGCCGCGCCGGTTCTCGGCCACGACCCCGTAGCCCGCGATGGAGACCGGATCCCCGGCCGAGATCCCGCCGCCGCCCCGCAGCGTCAGGGGCTGGAAGTCCGGCCCGAGCCGCTCGCTGAGCTTGAGGATGGCGAGATCGGTGCCCGGCTGATCCTCGGGCGTGGTCCCGGACACGAAATCGGGATGCATCGCCGCCGCGACCGCGCGCAGGCGCCGCTGGCGGAAGCCGCGGTCGGTCACGACGACCCAGTAGCCCGCCCGATGCATGACGCAATGCGCGGCGGTCAGCACCAGATCCTGGTCGATCAGGGAGCCGGAGCACATCTCGCCCGTGGTGCTCTCGATGCGCACGACCGAGCCGCGCAAGCCGTTGGGGTCGCGCTCGATCTCGCCGAGGACGACGGCCCCGGCTCCACCTGCGCCGAACAGGGCGGGAAGGCTCGCGGCCGCGGCGGCCAGGACGGACAGGAATCGGGTCGAGACGAAGCGCATGTGGTGAACTGTGAGGCCTCCGGCCACGCTCGACAAGGGAAGTCTCGCCGCCGGCTTCCGGTTCCGAAACAATCCGCGCGCAGCGTAAACAGGATCGTGAGGCGTCCGACCGCGAAGTCGAAGCGTCCGCCTTCCCGTGTACCGGGCGAGAACCGGTCATTCCCAGCGCGCGACGACGCTCCAGCGCGACAGGATCCCGTCGATCCAGGCGCGCTGTGGCCCGAGAAGCACGCCCTGGGAGAAACCGCCGCAACCTCCCGGACCGCTGGTCCAGGTCGTGACCGCGACGACGCGGTCCGCGGCGGTGATCGGTCCGCCGGAATCGCCCTCGCAGGCGCCCGCGACCCCGTCCGCCGCCCGCAGCCAGACCAGGATCCGGCTCGGCCCGTGCGGTTCGACGGCCGGCAGCGCCGCGACCCGGTAGGTGCCGCTGCTGCGCGGATCGCGCGGACGGGCGAGGCCGTAGCCGCCGAGGGTGAGGGCGGCCCCGGCCCGGGGCGGGGCGGCGGAGAGCGGCGCCGGGGCGAAGCGGGCGGGCAGCGGGGCGGGCAGGCGCAGGAGCGCGAGGTCGATCGAGCGGCGGCGCCCCGCGACGGCGCCCGGGTCGAAGCCGGGATGCACCGCCGCCTCGGCGAGCGGCAGCAGCACGGGCTCGCCCGCGCCGTCGCGGAAATGCACCCGGTGCTCCGCGCCGGGCGCGGCGCAATGGCCGGCCGTGAGAACCACGGTCGGGGCGAGCACGACGCCGCTGCAGACGCCGCCGCGGGAGGAGAGCACCATCACGGCCGAGCCCGCGAGCGGGCCGCCGGGATCGTCCCGCCCGCCGATCACCGCCGCGGCCGGTGCCAGGGCGGCGAGCCAGCCGGCCACTGCGGCCGGCGCCAGGGCGGCGAGCCGGCCGGCCACTGCGGCCGGCGCCAGGGCGGCGAGCCGGCCGGCCGCCGCGGCCGGCGCCAGGGCGGCGAGCCGGCCGGCCGCCGCGAGGAGGGAAAGGAGCGTCGCTGAGGGCATGGCGGGGCGCCGACGGGCTGCGGGAAGGTCCGGACCCCGCCTCTGCACCGTCGCGGGCCCGGTCGTCCACAGCCGGTTGCGGCCGTTCCCGCCGCGAGGGGGCTCGTCAGTTCGGTCCCGTGGCGAACACGCCCGCCACGACCGCGTCGGGGACGAGGCATCCGGTGCAGACCGAGGCGATCGCGCGGTTGGCCCGCGCGGTGATGCGCGCCTCGAAGGCGGCCCGCGCCGCCGCGGCCTGCGCCTGCGCGTCGGCCGACCCGCCCGCGCCGATCTCGCTCTGCGGGCGGATGCGCAGGAAGAGCGGCGCCTCGCCCTCCTGCGCGCGGGCAGCCGGCACCGCCAGCACCGCGCAGGCGAGGGCCGCGGCCCACCGCCGGACGGCCCCGCGCCCGGACCCGTTCCCCGTCTCCGCCATGCCCCCTCCCCCGCCGATCCCGGCCAAGCTCGGCCCGAGCGCTTAACCAATCGCTAACCTTGACGGATCCCTCGGTGCGCCTCGGCACGGCCGGCCGCGGCGTGGCGGGCCGACGCCCCGCCATTCAGGCCGCATTCAGTGCCTCGGCGAGATGGTTCGGCCATGCGACACGCGGTTGCCATCTCGGCCCTGGGGGCTGCCGGGCTCATCGGAGCGATGGGCTGGTACGCGCTCGCCCAGGACAGGGCGGAGACCGGGACCGTGGCGGCGCCGACGCAGACGACCCGGCTGTCGCAGGCGGGGCAGACCTGCCTGTCGCCCGGGGACCTGCGCGAGGCCGTGGCGGAGAAGCGCGTCGTCGAGCCGGTGGCGGCGATCCGGGCCGCGCAGGCGGCGGTGCCGCGGGCCGACATCGTGCGCGCCAATCTCTGCCGCCGCAACGAGGCGCTGGTCTACATGCTCACGGCCTTGCGCCGGGACGGGCAGTTCGTGCACGTCGTGGTGGATGCCCGGTCGGGTCAAGTGGCCGGCCAGTGGTGAGGCCCCGGACGCCGCGTCCGGAGCCGAGTGTGGTGAAGCGCAGCGAGGCCTGCCGTGCGTCTGCTCATCGTCGAGGATGACCGGGATCTCAACCGGCAGGTGGTGACCGCCCTGGAACAGGCGGGCTACGCGGTGGACAAGGCCTTCGACGGCGAGGAGGGCGCCTATCTGGGCGAGACCGAGCCCTACGACTGCATCATCCTCGACATGGGCCTGCCCAAGCAGGACGGCGTGACGGTGCTGTCGGGCTGGCGCCGGGCCCAGGTGAAGACCCCCGTCATCATCCTGACCGCCCGCGACCGCTGGAGCGACAAGGTCAACGGCTTCGACGCCGGGGCCGACGACTACGTCACCAAGCCCTTCCACATGGAGGAGCTGCTCGCGCGGGTGCGGGCGATCCTGCGCCGGGCGGCCGGCCACGCGTCGAGCCAGATCAGCGCCGGGCCGGTCACCCTCGACACCCGCTCGGGCCGGGTCTTCGTGAACGGCAGCCCGGTCAAGCTCACCTCGCACGAGTACCGGCTGCTCTCCTACCTCATGCACCATACCGGCCGGGTGGTGTCGCGGGCGGAGCTCACCGAGCACCTCTACGACCAGGATTTCGACCGCGACTCGAACACCATCGAGGTCTTCGTCGGGCGGCTGCGCAAGAAGCTCGCCGTCGACCTGATCCAGACCGTGCGCGGCCTCGGCTACCTGATCGATCCGGGCGGCGGGTCCGGCGCGAGCGGCGCATGAACGCGCCCGCCCGCGGCGTCGCCGGCAGCGTCGGCCCGGAGACCGAGGCCGCCCCGGCCCGCGCGCCGGCCTGGCGCCCGTGGCGGCGGCGCTCGATCGCGGTGCGCCTCGCGGTCTCGGCGCTGCTGTCGAGCGCCCTGATCCTGCTGATCGCGGGCCTCATCCTGTCGACCCTCTACCGCGAGACGACGGAGCGCGCCTTCGACAGCCGCCTCATCGTCTACGCGAACGACCTCGCCACCAACCTCGTCTCGCCCGGCGACAGCGAGGGAAGGGCGCTCGGCACGCTCGGGGATCCGCGCTTCGACCTGCCGCTCTCCGGCTGGTACTGGCAGGTCGGCCGCCCGAACGCGAAGCCGCGCGACATCCGCACCTCGCGCTCCCTGGTCGGGGTGCCGCTGCCGCCCCCGGACAACGCGGTGGGCGAGGCCGGCGCCGGGCAATTGCGCAAGGGCTACGGCCGCGCCCAGGACGAGCGGCCGCTGCGGATCATCGAGCGCACGGTCGATCTCGGCGAGGAGGGCCGCTACGTCGTGCGGGTCGCCGGCCCCTCGGACGAGATCGAGTCCGACATGCGCCGCTTCAGCATGGCGCTGGTCACCACCTTCTCGATGCTCGGCCTGTCGCTCGGCCTCACGACCCTGCTGCAGATCCGATTCGGTCTCGCCCCGCTCACCAAGCTGCGCGCGGCGCTCGGCGCCATCCGCCGCGGCGAGGCCGACCGGATCTCGGGCGATTACCCGCACGACATCGCCCCGCTCGCCGGCGAGGTGAACCTGCTGATCGAGACGAACCGCGAGATCCTGGAGCGGGCGCGGACCCAGGTCGGCAACCTCGCCCACGCCCTCAAGACCCCGCTGAGCATCATCGTGAACGAGGCCGAGGCGGTGGACGCGTCGAGCGAGCTCGCCGGCAAGATCCGCGAGCAGGCCGCGATCATGCGCGACCAAGTCAACTACCACCTCGACCGCGCCCGCGCGGCCGCGCTCGCCGGCACGCTCGGCACCTTCACGGACGTGGAACCGGTCGTGGCGGCGCTGATCCGCACCTTCGGCAAGATCTACCGGGACAAGACCCTGGCCTTCGACGCCGCGATCACCCCGGGCCTGCGCTTCCGGGGCGAGCGGCAGGATCTGGAGGAGATGATCGGCAACCTTGTCGACAACGCCTCGAAATGGGCGGCGGGCCGGGTGGCGATCCGCGCGGAGGTGATCGGCCAGGGCGAGTACCCGCACCTGATCGTCACCGTCGAGGATGACGGGCCGGGCCTGCCGCCCGAGGCCCGCGTCGCGGTGCTCAAGCGCGGCCGGCGGCTCGACGAGACCAAGCCGGGCTCGGGGCTCGGCCTCTCGATCGTCGCCGACCTCGCCACGCTCTACCGCGGACGGCTGCGCCTCGAAGCGGCGAGCCTCGGGGGTCTGCGGGCGGTGGTCGAGATCCCGGGGGATGCGAGCCCCAAGGCCTGAGCGCGGGGCCGGAGCCGTCGCGCGCCGCCGCGTCGCAGTGGTCCCGGCGCCGGCCCCGGCGCCTCAACCGCGCGCCAGCGCCTCACGCGGGATGGCGTTGATCCGCACCTGCCGGCCGGGGCCGCTCACCCGGGAGCGGTCGATCACGTCGGGGTCGCGCCGCAGCGTGACCTGGCGCTCGGGCGCATCGAGCCGGGCGCGGCGTCCTCGCCGCACCGACGCTGAACGCGCCACCATGATCCGACCGGTGTCGCGGCGCGAGGGAGCGCGCCGGGGCGGCGATCTCGCCGCGCAACCGGCCGGCGCGCGACGCGGACAGGCGGCTTGCGCGAAGCCCGGCCGCGCTACTCCGCGGCCTGGAGGCCGCGCGCCTCCCCGCGCTCGGCCGCGAGCGAGACGGCCCAGATCGCCAGCCCGCCGAGCGCGAGCGCCGCGCCGACATGGCCGGTCGCCGGCAGGCCGAAGCCCCGCGCCAGCACCAAGCCCGCGAGCCAGGGGCCGAGCGCGTTGGCGACGTTGAAGGCCGAGTGGTTGAGCGCCGCCGCCAGCGTCTGCGCGTCCTGCGCCACGTCCATCAGGCGGGTCTGCAGGATGGTCGAGAGCCCGCCGCCGCAGCCGATCAGGAACACCACCGGGGCCAGTGTCCACAGGCTCGCGGTCGCGGCCGGGTAGAGGGCGAGCGCCGCCGCGCTCCAGACCAGCGTGGCCCCCGCGGCCGGCATCTGGAACCGGTCGGCGGCCCAGGCGCAGACGAGGTTGCCGATGGTGAGGCCGAGCCCGAACAGGCCGAGCAGCACCGGCACCGTCCCGGGCGCGGCCCGCGCGACGCCGAGCAGCGTCGAGGCGAGATAGGTGTAGACCGCGAACAGCCCGCCGAAGCCGATCGCCCCGGTGGCGAGGGTGAGCCAGACCTGGCCCCGCCGCAGCGCCCCGAGCTCCCGCAGGGCGCTCGCGCCGGGGGCGGCCGGGCCGAGCGGCGCGAGGAGCCGCACCAGGAGCGCGGTGAGGAGGGCGAGCCCGGCCACGAGGGCGAAGCTCCAGCGCCAACCGATCCAGAGGCCGACGAGGTTCGCGAGCGGCACGCCCACGATGGTGGCGACCGTGAGCCCGGCGAGCACGCGCGCCACCACCTGCGCGCGGCGGGCGGGCGCGACCAGGGAGGCGGCGACCAGGGCAGCAACGCCGAAATAGGCGCCGTGCGGGAGGCCGGCCAGGAAGCGGCAAGCCAGCATGCTGGGGTAGCCCGGCGCCAGGGCCGAGAGGCCGTTGCCGAGCGCGAAGAGCAGCATCAGGCCGATCAGGAGCGTGCGCCGCGCGATCCGGGCCGCCAGCACGGCGATGACCGGTGCCCCCACCACCACGCCGAGCGCGTAGGCGCTGATCACGTGGCCGGCGGTCGGCGCGTCGATGCCGAGATCCGGGGCGAAGTCCGGGACGAGGCTCATCGCGGCGAATTCGGTCGTGCCGATCGCGAAGCCTCCCGTGGCGAGCGCCAGGAGCGCGAGACCGGGACGGCGCGCGCGCGGATCTGCCGCCGCGGGGCGGGCGGGATCGGGGAAGGTGGGGGGCATGCGGCTTGGCCGGCTCCGAGGAACGAGGGTCCGGCAGGGGACCGGGGCTTCGCGGCTCCAACGTTGCAATGCAGCACGCGTTGCGCAATGCAGCGTTGAGGACCCGACAGGGCAGCCCTGCGCCGCGCGGGGCTCTCCTCATCGCGTGACGACGTGTCGCCGCGCCGTCCGATCGTGTCCGGCGGTTCCGGCGGCTAGACGATCGACATGACGGCGATCTGGTTCCTCTTCGCAGCAATGACCGGGGCGGCGGTGCTCGCGCTGCTCTGGCCGCTGTCGCGCCGCCCGAACCCGGCCCTGCCGGAGGCGGGAGCCGAATCCCTCCTCGCCACCGAGACCGGCTTCTACGAGGACCAGCTCCGCGACATCGAGCGCGACCGGGCCCGCGGGCTCATCGGCCCCGGCGAGGCCGAGGCGGCCCGCGCGGAGGCGGCGCGGCGGCTGCTGCGGGCGAGCCGCACGCTCGGCACCGCGGACGCGCCGCGGGTGGGCGAGCCGGCCCTGCGGCACCGCCGCGCGGCCTCGGCCTTCGCCCTCTCGACCGTGCCCCTGGTGGCCCTGATCGTCTACGGCCTCTACGGCGCGCCGAGCCTGCCCTCGCAGCCCCAGGCTGAGCGTCTCGCCGCGGCGCGCGACTCCGCCCGCGACCCGGCCGGCCGCGACTCGGCCACCCGCGACTCGGCCACCCGCGACTCGGCCACCCGCGATCTGGCGTCCGGCATCGCGCAGATCGAGACTCACCTCGCGAAGCACCCGGAGGACGGCCGCGGCTGGGAGGTCCTGGCCCCGGTCTATCTCCGCCTCGGCCGCACCGAGGACGCCGTGAGGGCCTACGAATCGGCCCTACGCCTGCTCGGCGACAGCGGGACCCGCCTCGCCGATTACGGGGAGGCGCTGGTCGCCTCGGCGGACGGCATGGTGTCGGGCCAGGCGCGCGGCGCCTTCGAGCGCTCGCTCGCGGCGGATCCGAGCGGGGTCAAGCCGCGCTTCTACCTCGCGCGGGCGGCCGAGCAGGACGGGGACCGCGCGCTCGCCCTCTCGCGCTACGCGGCGCTGGCCGAGGCCTCCCCGGCCGACGCGCCCTGGATGCCTCTGTTGCGCGAGAGCATCCAGCGCCTCGGCGGCACGCCGCCCGCGGGCGGGCCCAGGCCCGAGGGCGGGGCGAGGCCCGAGGGCGAGGCGAAGCCCGAGGGCGGGGCGAAGCCTGCCCTGCCCGGGAGCGGCGGGACGCCGCCGGGCGAGGCCGGACCCGGCCTGTCCGAGGAGCAGCGCGGCGCGATCCGCGGCATGGTGGCGGGGCTCGACCGCCGCCTCGCCGCGCAGGGCGGCAGCCCCGAGGAATGGGCGCGTCTCGTGCGCTCCTACGGGGTGATGGGCGAGCGCGACAGGGCGGCCGAGGCCCTCGCCCGCGCCCGCGCGGCGCTCGGCGGAGAGGCCGGCCCGGTCGAGGCGGTGGCGCGCGAACTCGGCCTCGCGGCGCCCTGACGCCGCGGATTTCCGTCACCTTTCGAATGCTCTAGAGTGGCGCGCATGAGAACGAGCCGGGAGAAGCTCCGGATGATGCCGATCCGTCGTACCGGAGAGCCGCCGGAGGCCCGCCCGTGACCCGCAAGCAGCGTCGGCTCGTCTTCATCGGCACTTGCGGGGCGGTGCTCGCGGTGGCGCTGGGGCTGGTGCTCTGGGCGATGAGCGGCACCATCGTGTTCTTCCGCTCCCCGAGCGAGATCGCCCGCGAGGCCGTGGCGCCGGGCGTGCGCTTCCGCCTCGGCGGCCTCGTCGAGGCGGGCTCGGTCGTGCGCGGGCCCGACGGCCAGGTCACCTTCGCGGTCACCGACAACGCCGCCCGCCTGCCGGTGCGCTACCGGGGCCTGCTGCCGGACCTGTTCCGCGAGGGTCAGGGCGTGGTGGCGGAGGGGGCGATGGAGCCGGGCGGCGTGTTCCGCGCCGACACGGTGCTGGCCAAGCACGACGAGACCTACATGCCGCGCGAGGTCGCGGACGCGCTCAAGAAGTCGGGCCGCTGGCAGGAGGGCGCCGGCCATCCGGCGCCGGCTCCGCCGCGCACGGCGAGCGGCGAGGCGCGCGCGCCCTGAGCGCCGCCCGGGCGGATGGCGGCGGGTTGTCCGTGCGGCGAAACATCGTGGCGGCGGGCGCGCGCAAGCGGACTACAAGGCGGCGGGGGCCGGGATGCGGCCCGGGATACGAATGAGGCGAGGCCCTTGCTGATCGAGGCTGGTCACTACGCGCTGGCGCTCGCGCTCGCCCTCTCGCTCGCCCAGGCGGTGATGCCGGCCTGGGCCGCCCGCGCCCGCGACCCAATCCTGCGCAGCGTCGCCGTTCCGGCCGCGCTCGCGACCTTCGCCTGCATCGCCTTCGCGTTCGCCGCCCTCACGCTGGCGCATGTGCGCTCGGACTTCTCGGTCCTCAACGTGTTCGAGAATTCCCACTCGCTCAAGCCGCTCGTCTACAAGATCTCCGGCGTCTGGGGGAACCACGAGGGCTCGATGCTCCTCTGGGTGCTGATCCTGGCGCTGTTCGGGGCGATCGTGGCGCTCGCGCGCGATTCGGTTCCGGCGGCCCTGCGGGCCAACACGCTGGGCGTGCAGGCCACGGTCACCTTCGTGTTCCTGCTCTTCATCCTGACGACGTCGAACCCCTTCGCGCGGCTCGACCCCGCCCCGGCCGAGGGACGCGACCTCAACCCGATCCTCCAGGATCCGGGCCTCGCGATCCACCCGCCGCTCCTCTACCTCGGCTATGTCGGGTTCTCGATCACCTTCGCCTTCGCGATCGCGGCGCTCCTCGAGGGGCGCATCGACGCGGTCTGGGCCCGGGCGGTGCGGCCCTGGACGCTCCTGGCATGGTGCTTCCTCACGGTCGGCATCGCGATGGGCTCGTACTGGGCCTATTACGAGCTCGGCTGGGGCGGCTGGTGGTTCTGGGACCCGGTCGAGAACGCCTCGCTGATGCCCTGGCTCGCCGGGACCGCGCTGATCCACTCCACCGTCGTGATGGAGAAGCGCGACGCGCTCAAGGTCTGGACGGTGCTGCTCGCCATCCTGACCTTCTCGCTCTCGCTGCTCGGCACGTTCCTGGTGCGCTCGGGCGTGCTCACCTCGGTCCACACCTTCGCGACCGACCCGGCGCGCGGCACCTTCATCCTCGCCATCCTGGTCCTGTTCATCGGCGGCTCGCTGGCGCTGTTCGCGTGGCGGGCGCCGCTGCTGCGCCAGGGCGGGATCTTCGCGCCGATCTCCCGCGAGGGGGCGCTCGTCCTCAACAACCTCTTCCTGTCGGCGGCCTGCGCCACGGTGCTGGTCGGCACCCTCTACCCGCTGGTCCTCGAATCCCTGACCGGCGAGAAGATCTCCGTGGGGGCGCCGTTCTTCAACCTCACCTTCCTGCCGCTCGCGGTGCCCCTCCTCCTGCTCGTCCCCTTCGGGCAGACCCTGGCCTGGAAGCGGGGCGACCTCGGGGCGGCGGCGCAGCGCCTGCTGATCGGCGTCGGTGCCGGGATCGCGGCGACGCTCGGGATGATCGCCCTGCGGCGCGGCGGGCCCGCGGCGGCGCCGCTCGGCATCGGTCTCGGCGCCTACCTGGTGGTCGGCGCCGCCATGGAGATCGCGACCCGCGCCAAGGGGCGCTCCCTCGGCCTGTCGCTGCGCCGCGCCGCCGGCCTGCCGCGCTCGGCCTGGGGCACCGCGATGGCGCATGCGGGCGTCGGCCTCACGGTGATCGGCATCGCCGCCCAGGCCTGGAGCGTCGAGGCGCTCGCCACGGTGCCGCGGGGCGGTCAGCTCACGGCCGGCCCCTACACGGCGACCCTGAGCGGGATCGTGCCGCGCACCGGGCCGAACTACACCGAGACCGTGGCCCAGCTCGCGATCCGGGGACCGGACGGCGCGCTCGTCGGCACGCTGGACCCCGGCAAGCGCTTCTTCGGCGCCCGCAACATGGCGGTGAGCGAGGCGAGCCTGCTGACGATCGGGGTGAGCCAGGTCTACGCGAGCGTCGGCGAGAGCCAGGCGGACGGCGCGCTCGGCATCCGCCTCTACTACAAGCCGCTGGTGCTGCTGATCTGGCTCGGCGCCGTGGTGATGGCGCTCGGCGGCGGGCTCTCCCTCACCGACCGGCGCTTCCGGATCGGCGCCCCTGCCCAGCGCCGGGTGCCCGCCGAGTCCGCGCCGGTTCCGGCGGAGTAGGCCGATGCCGCGTCTCCTCCCCGTCGCCCTCCTGCTGCTCCTCGCCCTCGCCCCCGCCGCCCGGGCGGTGCAGCCGAACGAGGTGATGGCCGACCCGCAGCTCGAGGCGCGGGCGCGCGACATCTCGGCGGGCCTGCGCTGCCTCGTCTGCCAGAACCAGTCGATCGACGATTCCGACGCGCCGCTCGCCCGCGACCTGCGGCTGATCGTGCGCGAGCGCCTGCGCCAGGGCGACGACGATCAGGCCGTGGTCGACTACGTCGTGCGGCGCTACGGGGAATTCGTGCTGCTGCGGCCCGTCCTGGCGTGGCACACGGCCGTGCTCTGGCTCACGCCCCCGGCGGTGCTCGCCCTCGGCGGGCTCGGCCTGTGGCTGCGCGCCCGGCGCCGCCGGCCCGCGCGGCCGGCCTTCCTGTCGCCGGAGGAGGAGGCGGCCCTCGCCGAGCTCACGAGGCCGCGCTGAGCGCGCGGTCTCCCCGCCGGGCGCCCGCGGCCCAGACCACGCGGTCGCGGCCGAGGCGCTTGGCCTCGTAGAGCGCCGCGTCCGCCCGCGCGAGCAGCCGCTCCAGGCTGGTGCCGCCCCGGGCAGCGCCGACGCTCACCGTGATGCGCAGGCCCGGCTCGCAATCCGGCCGCAGCGCCGCGACCGCCCGCCGGATCGTCTCGGCGATCGGGCCGGCCGCGGCGTCGGCGGGGAGCAGGCAGGCGAATTCCTCGCCGCCGAGCCGCGCCAGCACCGCCTGGGGCGGCAGCAGCGCCTGGGCGGCGGCGCAGAAGCCGACCAGCACCGCGTCGCCGATCGCGTGCCCGTAGGTGTCGTTCACGCGCTTGAAGTGGTCGAGGTCGAACAGCAGCAGCGTCGCCCGCCCGCTCGCCAGGAGGGAGGCGGCCCGCACCTCCAGGCCGCGGCGGTTGCAAACGCCGGTGAGCGGGTCGGAGAGGGCGCTCAGCCGCTGCTCCCATTCGAGCCGCTCCTTGGCCAGCGCCATGAACAGGAAGGCGATCGCCACCGTGTAGAGCAGGGCCGCGAAGCAGAGCACCGCCACCCAGGGGCTGACCAGCGGGTTCCCGGCGGGGACCGGGAAGGTCAGGGTGGCCGGGATGCGCACGGCGTAGAGCAGCGCCTCGCTCCCCACCACCGCGGCGGCGGGCGCGCGCGAGACCAGCGGCTCGTCCCGCCCTCGCCAGATCTCCCACGCGGTCAGGCCGCAGAGCAGGGCGGCGGCGCCGGAGGCGCCGACGATCCGCGCGGTCATCGAGGCGTAGAAATCAGGTACCGCGCAGGCGGCCAGCCAGAGGAGCGGCGCGGCGAGGAGCGCGGCCGGGGAGGTCCCGCGCCCTTCGAAGCTGCGGGCGCCGCTCCAGATCAGCGCGTAGGCGCCCAGCATGATGGCGTTGGCGAGCCCGACCGACAGCGCGTCCGGGATCAGGCCGCGCCCGGAGATCAGCGCCGAGCCCGCGGCCCCGAGGAGATGCGCGAAGCCCCAGATCGCCAGGGCCCGGGTCTGCCGCGCCTGCCGCCACGACAGCAGGAACAGCAGGCCGACGATCAGCGTGACGAACATCGTCACGAGCATCAGCGTCGCGGCATCGAGCACCATCGGCAGGCGAGTATCCTTGCGTGCAGGATATCAACAATACAATCCCGCCGCCGAGACAACGGCTCCGGCCGCATTTCCGAGCGATCCGGGGCGCGGGCCAGTGGTTTTCGCGGCAACGATGCCGCGGTGCATCGGCCCCGGCCGCAGGCGCGCCGGCCAGGCTCCCTCGCCCGCGCGGCGCTTCAGCG
Source organism: Methylobacterium sp. WSM2598 (assembly GCF_000379105.1). Classification (GTDB taxonomy): domain Bacteria; phylum Pseudomonadota; class Alphaproteobacteria; order Rhizobiales; family Beijerinckiaceae; genus Methylobacterium. Next base: position 606,212 of record NZ_KB900609.1, read on the forward strand.
AAGCCGAACTCCGCATGGCGACGCAACCCGTCGGATGTCGGATCACGACGCGAGGTCGAGATCGGGAGGCGGCCCGACGCGGTCGGGATCCCAGGCAACGCGGTTGCGACCGCCGCGCTTTGCGCGGTAGAGCGCCCGATCGGCCCTGGCGATCAGGCATTGAAGCTCCGAACCGCCCCGCGCGGCGCCGATGCTCGCCGTCACGTGCAGGTCCGGCGCGCGCTCCAGGCGCAGCGCCGCCACGGCCCGCCGGATCGCTTCGGCGATCTCCCCCGCCCCCTCCCCGTCCGGCAGCAGGCAGGCGAATTCCTCGCCGCCCAGGCGCCCGATCACCGCCCGCGGCGGGAGACACCCCGGCATCGCGGCAGCGCAGGCGACGAGCACCTCGTCCCCGACCCCGTGCCCCTAGGTGTCGTTCACGCGCTTGAAGTGATCGAGATCGAGGAGGAGGAGCGTCGCCGGCCCGCCCGCCAGCACGCAGGCGGCGGCCTGCTCCAGGCCGCGCCGGTTGAGCGCCCCGGTGAGCGGATCGGTGAGCGCGCTGAGCCGCTGCTGCCATTCGAGCCGCTCCTTGGCCAGGGCCAGGAACAGGAAGGCGAGCGCCACCGTGTAGAGCAGGCCCAGCAGGACCAGGGCGCCCATCCCCGGGAGCGTGAGGGGATAGGGCTCGCTCGGCGGCCGCAGGGCGGTGAGCGGGATCCGGACCACGAAGAGGAGCGCCTCGCTCGCCGTCAGGGCGGCCGCCGGGAGGCGGGAGACGAGCGGCTCCCCGCGCCCGCGCCAGATCTCGCGCGCGGTGAGGCCGCACGGCACCGCCGCGAGGGCCGCGACGAGCATCACCCGCCCCGAGGAACTCGCCAGGAAAGCCGGGACCGCGCAGGCCGCGCACCAGAGAGCGGGGGCGGCCGCCAGGGCGGCGAGGGGCGTTCGGCGCCCCTCGAAGCTGCGCGCGCCGCTCCACATCAGGCCGAAGGCGCCCAGCATCAGCGCGTTCGCGAGGCCGATGGAGACCAGGTCGGGCAGCGTGCCCTGCCCCGCGAGGAGGATCGATGCAACCGCCGCGAGCAGATGCCCGACGCCCCAGATCGCGAGCGCCCGGGTCCGGGGCGCTTGGCGCCAGGACAGGAGGAACAGCAGGCCGACGATGAAACAGAGGCACGTCGCGACGGCCAGCAATGTCGCCACGTCGAGCATCGTCCGGTTCTCTCCACGTTCCCCAGCGTCCTGCAAGAAACATGGCAAAGATGAACATCCTTTATGCGGGCCGGATCGCCGGGGCCGCCGCCGCGACCGCCGCAGGGGCGCGCGGGCGGATCCCGGGAGAGAGTTCGCCCTTGGGGCATGGACGGAGAGCGGTCGGCGGCGCGCCCGCCTCGCGAGTCGGCGATCGCAACAACCAATTCGCAACGTCGGGCGGGCAGAGTGACCGCGCGGAGTCGGGGCGGGCCGCGACCGGCCGGTGCTGCCGGCGTGGCGGCCGGCGGGTCGATGTCCGGGGAGGCGCTTCGGACCGGGCGGGGTGTCATGGTGCAGACGTCAGAACGGGTCAGCTCACCGGATTCCCGCCGGGCCGGACCGGCGCCCGTGCTCCTGCGGATCGCGGGCCGCTACCTTCTGCCGAACGGCGACGAGCATGCCTGCGAGACGCGGAGCCTCTCGCCGGCGGAGGCCGACCTGCTCGCCGCCGTGCCGGGGCTCCTCGGCGATCCGGTCACCATCTACCTCGACACGATCGGGGCGATCACGGGCGTGATCCGGTCCCTGACGCCCACCGGCTTCGTCGTCGCGATCGAGGTGTCGCCCGAGCGCCGCGCCCGGATCGCGGCCCGGCTCGACTGGCTGGCGGCGCGGGCGAACGGCCGCATCGACCAGCGCAGCGACGCGCGCATCGTGCCGGTGACCAAGGCCGTTGAGGTGAAGCTGCCGGACGGCGCGCTCCTGCCCGGCACCCTGATCGACCTCTCGATGTCGGGCGCCGCCGTGGCGATGGCGGCCCGCCCGGCCGTGGGCGCCACCGTCACGGTCGGCAAGCGCTTCGCCACGGTGGTGCGCCACCTCGACGGCGGCATCGCGGTCGCGTTCAAGCTGCCGTTCCGGCCCGAGACCTTCAACGACCAGGTCGTGCTGTGAGCCCGCCGTCCCGCGGGCCGTAGCCCGGTGGGTGCAGTCACGGTATGACGGGGCCTGCGACCACCTGCCGAGGTGTCGTTGCGCCACGCCACGGGAGGCGGTGATTTTTTCCGACAGCGCTTGGGGAACCGGCCTCGGCCTGTTCGCCGTCGTGTTCCTCGTCTTCGCGAACGGGTTCTTCGTCGCGGCCGAATTCGCCCTGGTGGCGGTGCGGCGCAGCCGGGTTCAGGAACTCGTGGCGGAGCGGAGGGCCAATGCCGCCGCCCTGCAGCGCGCGACCGATCACCTCGACGCGCATCTCGCGGCGACGCAACTCGGCATCACCATCTCGTCGCTCGCCCTCGGCTGGGTCGGCGAGCCGGCCCTGGCCCACCTGATCGAGCCGCTGCTGGCGTGGCTGCCCTCCCCCCTCGGCATCGCGAGCGCCCACGCGATCGCGGTCGCGATCGCCTTCGTGGTGATCACGGCCCTCCACATCGTGCTCGGCGAACTGGCGCCCAAGAGCCTCGCCCTCCAGCGCAGCGAGCGCACCGCCCTGGTGGTGGTGCGCCCCCTGCGCCTGTTCCTGATCCTGTTCCGGCCGGCCATCGCCTTCCTGAACGGGCTCGGCAACGGCGTGCTGCGCCTGTGCGGCCTGCAGCCGGGCACGGGCGAGGATTCGCTGCACTCGCCCGCCGAACTGACCCTGCTGGTGGCGGCGAGCCAGGAGGCCGGGCTGATCCAGGAGGCGCAGCAGGAGGCGGTGGCGAGGATCTTCGGGATCGGCGAGCGCCGCATCAGGGACATCATGACCCCGCGGCACGAGGTCGATTGGGTCGATGTCGAGGAGCCGCGGGAGGCGATCCTCGACTCGGTCCGCGCGTGCCGCCACGAGGCCCTGGTGGCGAGCCGCGGCGAGATCCACGAGATCGTCGGCGTGCTGCGCAAGCAGGACATCCTCAACCAGATCCTGGACGGCGCCGAGCCGGACATTGCCGGGCTGGTCCGCGAGCCGATCGTCGTCCACGAGGCGATGCCGATCCTGCGGGTGCTGGAGACCTTCAAGGCCAAGCCGGTCCGGATGGCGATCGTCGTCGACGAGTACGGCAATCTCGAAGGGATCGTGACGCAGACCGACCTGCTGGAGGCGATCGCGGGCGACATTCCGGACGCCGAGGACGAGGAGCCGATGGTGGTCGAGCGCCAGGACGGCTCGCTCCTGATCGACGGGATGATGCCGGCCGTGGAGGCCTTCGAGCGCCTCGGTTTCAGCCAAGCTCCCGACACCGACGAGTACTCGACCCTCGCCGGCTACGTGATCTCCGAACTCGGCCGCATCCCGACCGCCGGCGACACGTTCGAGCGCGAGGGCTGGCGCTTCGAGGTGGTCGACATGGATGGCCGCCGGGTCGACAAGGTGCTGGCGGAGCGGCCCTCGCCGTGACGGAAGACCGGTTGCACCGCAGCGCGGCGGACCTATTTGTGACGTCGGGCGGAGCCCGATCCGACGCCGGGGAAGCGCGGTCACCCGCCCGATGGGACGAGAGAGGCGACGATGAGGATGTCTTCGTACCGGACCGTGCTGCTCGCGGGTCTGCTGGCCGTATCGCCGCTGCTGGCCTGCGGGGCGGCCGAGGCCAAGCCGAAGGCGGGAAACCGCACGATCACGGCGGTCGACACGGATTCGGACGGCACGATCGACCTGACCGAAGCCAAGGCGGCCGCCACCAAGGTCTTCGAGGCGGCCGAGAAGGACAATGACGGCACGGTCGACGCCAAGGAGCTGAAGGGCCGGCTGAGCCGCAAGGAGCTGAAGGCGGCGGACCCGGACAATGACGGCACCCTCACGAAGGACGAGTACCTCGCCCTGGTCGAGGCGCGCTTCAAGGCGGCGGACCCGGACACTGACGGCACGCTCGACGCCAAGGAACTCGCCACCCCGGCCGGCAAGGCGCTCGCGCGGCTCCTGAAGTAAGCCGGCGCCCCGCTCGGGAGAGTGGGCGCGGGCGTGAGCCCGGCGCCCCGTCCGCCTCAGTCGCAGCGCTCGCTGCGCACCGTCTTCGAGTCTCCGAACTCGTTCTCCTTGCGGACGGTCTTGGTCTCGCAGCCGCCGACCGACCCGGTGCTCTCGACCGAGCGCTTCTCGATCACGGTCGAGCGCTCGACCGGGGGCGGGTCGCGGCGGATGATCGTGACGTCCTCGGCGAGGGCCGGGCCCGCCGCGAGGGCGGTGGCGAGCGCGAGGCAGAGGCTGCGGATGCGCATGGGATGCTCCTGGGTCAAGGTTGTTCGACCGCTCAAACGTCGCCTTAGGCTCAACGGTTCCAGAGCGGGCGGGGCCCGGAGGGGGTGACCTTCCGAAAACAGCCCCAATCCGCTGGCAGGGGATGGGCGCACGCCCCGTCTCAGGGAGACCCCACGGGTGACCCGCGCCGCTCCGCTCGACACCCCGGCCGCGACGGCTCGACGCCGTCCGTCCCAGGCCTCCCCCGGCCTGATCCCGCACCACGTCTGGTTCTGGGTCGCCATGCTGGCGCTCAGCACCGGCGCGGGGCTCGTGTACGACGCGCTCTTCAGCAACGGCATCCCGGTCGTCGCCGCGGTCTACGGCTTCTGCATCGGCGTGTGCGGCCTCCTCCTGGAGCGCGGCCTGCTGGTGCCGCGCCTCCAGGCCCGCTGCCGGCAGCTGCCCACCCTCCTCTACGTGCCCCTCGCCGAACTGGCCTATGTGGGGATGATCGCTCTCGGGCACGGGCTCGGCGGCCTGCTCGTGTGGGGCACGGGGCTCAGCCGCGACCGCTTCGTCGACGCCGTCATCCCCTCACCCCGCGCCCTCGTCTACGCCCTCGCGGTGTCGGCCCTGCTCGTCTTCGTGGTCCGCATGCGCGACCTGATCGGCGCCGAGGTCTTCGTCAACCTGATGATCGGGCGCTACCACCGGCCGGTCGAGGAGGAGCGCATCTTCCTGTTCGTCGACGTGGTCGGGTCCACCGCCTACGCGGAGACCCGCGGCGACCTGAAGGCGCAGGCGTACCTGTCGGCCGTCTTCGCGGCCGTCGCCGAACCCGTCCGCCGCTACCAGGGCTCGACGGACGACTTCATCGGCGACATGGCGATGATCACCTGGCCGATGGCCCGCGGCCTGCAGGATGCGCGCTGCGTGGCCTGCGTGTTCGCGATTCGGGAAGCGCTGACGCGGGACTCGGCCGCGTGGCGCGAGCGGTTCGGCGTCGTGCCGGAGGTGCGCGCCGCCCTGCACGGCGGCTCGGTGGTCACCGCCGAGGTCGGGGTCGACCGGCACAAGATCGCGTATTTCGGTGACGCCGTGAACGTGACCGCGCGGATCGAGACCCTTTGCCGCACCCTGGACGCGCCCGTCCTGATCTCGGCCGATCTCCTCGACCTGCTGCCCCACCTGCCGCCGGGCGTGCGCGCGACGCCGCTCGGGCGGCACACCCTGCGCGGGCGGGACCAGACCCTGGCCGTGGCCTCCCTCGCCCGCGACGCGCTCCCCGAGGCGGCCGCCGCGGGATCCGGCGCGGCGGGACGGATGCGGGCCGCCCGCTGATTCACGGCGGCCGCGCGGCAGCGGCGCGGAGCACGGCCCGGCCGCCGGCGCCCGGCGCGCCGAAGATGAGGCCAAGCTTCGGCGCGCCCGCGGGGCGCGGTGCGCCCGCGACCGGCCCCCGCCCCAAGTTCAACCCCTGTGCTCGGCGCCGCGCCGGACGACGCCGGGCCGGCGCGTCGTGGCCGGATCCGGGCGCGACGCCGCGGCGACTGGAAGTTCCGGGCCGACCGCAATAACTTATGTGAAAGACTACATTCTGGTTCGTCGGGACCGGTGTATAGGTTTTTTTCCACACATGCCGCGATCGCTCGCCCGCCGGCCGCGGCGATCCCGCACAATGGCACGGAGGGACCGCGGCGCGGAGCGCGGCCATCCTAAAATGGTCCGCCCTTCCGCCGATGACGCCCGACCTTGGCTAGATCGGCTCAGCTGAGGTGGCGACGACAGAATCGGGCGACTTACATACGTTGCGACATGGCCACGCTGATGCGCGCGCGCAGCCTAAGCTGGGAATACTATGGGAGTCGTTCTAGTACCCTCTTGCGTGAACGCGGCGGACGCAATAGTCGGTTGATCTGGAAGAGACAGACCATCCCTGACGCAAGCGCACGTTATGTGGGGAACGTCTGTGTCTGAGCGCGTTGCATCCGGTACAGGGGATCGGCAGGATGAGTGAGAGTGAGGCGTCGACGGACTACATCGAATTGGCCGCCGACATTGTGTCGGCGTTCGTGAGCAAGAACTCGGTGCCAATGGCGGATTTGCCGGCGCTGATCGCCTCGGTTCACGAGACGCTCGGGCGTCTCGGCAAGGATCCGGCAGAAGAAAAGCCCGAACCTCTGACCCCGGCCGTGCCGATCAAGAAGTCGATCACCCCGGACTATCTCATCTGTCTCGAGGATGGGAAGAAGTTCAAGTCACTGAAGCGCCATCTGCGCAGCCGATATGGTCTGACGCCGGAGGAGTACCGGGCGCGGTGGAACCTTGCTCCGGATTATCCGATGGTGGCGCCGAACTATGCGGCGGCGCGGTCCGAACTGGCGAAGACCATGGGTCTCGGCCAGCAGCGGCGGCGCACGGGGGGCGGCCGGCGCGACGGCGCCTGACCCGCTCCGCCGCCGCGGCCCAGCTAAGACGTTAATCCCAGTCAGGGCTCGGCCGATCGCCGACGAGGCAGTTCGTCGGCGAGGCGGCCTGGGTCCGCCGGAGGGGCGCGGCGGCGCCCCGCTCGGCGACCTCGCGCACGATCTTCACGCGGATCGCCTCGGCGAATTGCTCGCGCTCCCGCACCGGGATCATGAAGCTGCCCGGGCCGCCGATCACGCAGTCGCGGTAGTAGAGGTCGAGGTCCTTGATGTCCCAGGGGCCGGACGGCTCGCGGATCATCAGCGGCAGGCCGTTGATGGTGATGCCCCTGTCGACCGCGTCGTCGCGGGCGCGGGTCACGGGCCGCCCCTGGTTGTTGGGCCCGTCGCCCGACACGTCGATCACCCGCCGCAGCGGCGCGAAGCCGCCATGCGACAACAGCCCGACCGAGAAGTCGATGGCGCTGGCGATCGAGGTCCAGGTCGAGCGGCGCGGCGGGCTCTGGGCGAGGCGCTCGGCGAAGGAGGCGGCCTCCTCGGGCGAGCCGATCAGCGTCCAGGGCACCACGACGCGCTGGTTGCCGACGCCGGCCCATTCCACGTAGGTCACCGCGATGCGCCCGATCTGGCCGAGGCCGACCGCCCTCTGCACCACCGCCGAGCGGAAGGCCTCCACGTAGCCGCTGCGCTGGACCAGCTGCTCCTCCGCCGTCATCGAGAGCGAGACGTCGACGGCGAGGACGAGGGCGACGTCGACCTCGACCGGCGCCTCCGCGCTGCGCCCGACGGCGCAGCACAGGAGCAGGGCGAGACAGGCGAGGCTCGATCGCCGCATCGGGGGCTCCCTCGGCCGGGCGCGGAGTCGCGGGGCCGGAGCGGCGAGCATCGGAAATGGCCGGAAGCCGCGCAAGGGAGCCCACCGCCCTTGCGCTGATCGGTCCCGGGCGAAAGACGCCTGTGGATGGCCGCCCGGATCCGCGCCGGTTTAGGGCGCCCGCAGCCCCGCCCGGCCAGATTCCCGCCCGAGGAGCCCGCATGGCCGCGCCGCGCAGCATCGCCGATCTCGCCTTCTGGCCCGTGGTGGCCGGCACCCTCGCGAGCCTGTGGATCGGGCGGGCGGCGCTGGCGGCGGGCGGCCTCGCGCTCGCGGTCATCCTGGTCCGCCGCCTCGGCCGCGGGCGCCGCTTCCGGCGACGCGCGCGCGCCCTCGTCGCCCGGCACCGGGAGGTGCTCGCCCTCCGCCGCCGCCAGGAGAGCTACCTCGACGCCTACGACAACCTGATCCTCGACGGGTGGGAGCGCGAGCGCGCCTACTACATCGCCCGCACCCTGGTGCCGCGGCTGGAGGCGGAGGGCTACGCCGACCTGATCCCCGAGCGCCGCGCCGACCTCGTGGCGATCGTGGAGGCGGCCTCGCTGGCGCCGGCCGGGCCCGAGGAGGAGCTGCCCGACGACGGGATCGCCTACGAGCGCTACTGCGCCGCGCTGCTGGAGCGCGCCGGTTGGGCCGCGCGCGCGACGCGCGCCTCGGGCGACCAGGGCGCCGACGTGATCGCCGAGCAGCGCGGCGTGCGCCTCGTCCTGCAGTGCAAGCGCTACACGAAGCCGGTCGGCAACGCCGCCGTGCAGGAGGTGGTGGCGGCGCGCAGCTACTGGAGCGCCGACTGGGCGGCGGTGGTCTCGAATGCGGGCTTCACCCCGGCCGCCCGCAAGCTCGCCGCGGCGACCGACGTGCTCCTGCTCCACCACGACGACCTCGCGGTGCTGGAACTGGACGAGGGCTGATCCGGGATCCGGTCGATCGAAGCGGATCCCGGATCACGCGCCCGCGCGGCCCTTGCCCGGAGCCCACATCCGCCATCCGCAAGGGACCCATCGGATCACGAGCCCGCCGGCGCCTGAGCGAAGCCCAGGATCGTGAGGCCGCACGGTAATGGTCCTCACGCCCTCTCGGCACGAGGGAGGGGTGGGTGCCACCAAGGGGCCGAACGGATCGCCGGACAACGGCATCGCACGCCCGGCCCGACGGGAACGCACGGCCCCTCGTCGGCCGCTGCGCGCGGGCGGACGCGATCCGATCGCTGGGCACGCCTCCCCGATTGAGGCCCGCTGCGATCCCGTCGCGCCCGCGGCCGCCGCGCCGTCCCTCCGTGATCGCGTCGACCATCCGAACGGCCGATCGATGACGCAGAGTCTACGATATAGTCTCTTAGACTTCGGTTCGACCGCCGACGCACGCCCGCTTTATCCACGGTCATTCTGCTTGTACTCGCCGATGAGGACGGCATCAGACTCCCGATAAGGCGGAGACTCTGACAGCCCATCAAGGATCGATCAAGCTTTTAATCTCATTCTCGGGGCGCATCGAGGCCGTGTGCGACCACGAACTCTGCGTCTGACGTGAGGAATTCGGCATGATCGAGGTGTCCCCCGCGCGTGTCCGGCGCGCCGTGCCCGGCTGGCGCAGCGATGCGCGAGGCACGATCGGGATCATGTTCGCCGGGATGATGCCGGCCGTGCTGCTGGCGGTCGGGTGCGGCATCGATCTGCAGAGGGCCCTGGCCTACCGCGGCAAGGTCCAGGCCGCCCTCGACGGCGCGGTCATGGCGGTGGTCGGCAACACCAGCTTCGACGCGGATTTCGGCCGCCAAGCCTTCAAGACCAGCGCCAGCTTCGCCTACGCGCTCGACGGCGCCGCGCCCGGAAGCGACCCGCTGACGATCACGCGCCTGACCTTCACCCAGAATCCCGACGGGACTGTCACCGCCGAGGCGACCGCCACGATGAGGACCACCGTCGTCTCGATCATCGGAGTGCGGTCGCTCGACCTCTCGTTCAGGTCCACCGCGAAGGGAACCACGACCCTCAAGATCTCCACCATCACCTTCAAGGTTCTGTCCGCGCAGGGCGCATTCGACAAGGACATCTACTTCTTCACGCGCGACGGCAACGGCAATCTCCTCAGCGAGAGCCTAGTCCTGCAATATGATTACAACTATCCTGCCGGGGGAACCGCCACAAAATCCTACAATCCGCCGCCTCCACAGACCTTCACTCAGCCGGTCAGCAACTACAAGACGTACGGCTTCAAGATGGTCGTCTACAAGGACCCGAGCTATCGCGGCCTGCACGTCAACCCGTCCGTCTACTACTCAGACAGTTCGAATTCGTCCCAGTGGATCAGGATCCAGGGCAAATGCTACGACCCCGGCGGCTCGACGCAGTACTGGGAGGATGGCGGCGATTTCAACTACCAGGATTTCGTCTACTCCGTGACCTGCACGACCACGAACAAGGTCGACCGGGACGTGCGGCTGGTCGAGTGACGGCGACGGTCATCGGCCCTGATGGCCGGGATGAGGAAGCGCTACTCGTCGGGGCGCAGCGCCTGCCCGGTATCGATCGGCAGCGTGCGGAAGCCCTTCAGCTCGTCGCCGCTCGGGAGCGCCCGGATGTCCCAGCCGCCGCCGAGCGCCCGGATCAGCGAGACCGAGTTGGTGAAACGGTTGAGCAGGATCTGCAGCGCCGTGACCTCGTTGCTGAGCGCCAGGGCCTGCGCGGTCACCACCGTCGTGTAGTTCTGGGTGCCGGCCCGGTACTCGTTGAGGGCGATCTCGACCGCCCGGCGGGAACTCTCCACGGCGACGTTCTGGGCGGCGGCCTGGCGGGCCAGGATGCGCTGGCCGGACAGGCCGTTCTCGACCTCCTGGAAGGCGGTGAGCACGGTCTGCCGGTAGGTCGCGACGTTGGCGTCGTAGGCGGCCCGGGCCGCCTGCAGGGCGGCGCCGCGGGCGCCGCCGTCGAACAGCACCTGCGAGCCGTTCGCCGCCACCGACCAGAAGGTGTTGGCGGCCGAGAAGAAGTTGCGGGCCGGGTCCCCCGCGATGCCGCCATTGGCCGAGAGCGTGACGGTCGGGTAGAAGGCCGCCACGGCGACGCCGATCTGCTCGCTCTGCCTCTGCACCGCGCGCTCGGCCGCGGCGACGTCCGGGCGCCGCTCCAGGAGGTCGGAGGGCAGGCTCACCGGCACGCTCGGCGGCGCCGCGGCGAGGCGAGCCCGCGCCAGCGACACCTCGGAGGGCGGCCTGCCGATCAGCGTCGCGATGGCGTGCTCGAAGATCGCCCGCTGCAACCCCACCGCGATGGCCTGGGCCTGGGTGGTCTGGAGCTGCGTCTGGGCGGTGATCACGTCGGAGCGGGCCGCCACTCCGGCGGCGTACTGGTTCTCGGCGATGGCGAGCGAGCGCTGGTAGGCCTGCACCGTCTGGTCGAGGAGCCGCTGCAGCGATTCCTGGTAGCGCAGCTGGAAATAGGTGCTGGCGAGTTCCGCCTGGGTGGCGAGGCGCACCGCGGCGATGTCGGCGGCGCTCGCCTGGGCGGCGGCGACGTCGCTCTCGATCTGGCGCCGCACGCGCCCGAACAGGTCGAGCTCCCAGCTCGCCGAGCCCTGCAGCGTCAGGGTCGTGCGCTCGATCCCGGCGCTGCGCGACCGGCTGATGCCGGGTGCGCCGAGCACCGTGGGGAAGAGCTGCGCCCGCGCCTCCTGGACCAGCGCCCGGGCCTGCCGGTAGGCGGCGACCGCGTTGCGGAGCGACTGGTTGTCGACGTCGATGAGGCGGATCATCCGGTCGAGGGCCGGGTCGCGGTAGACGCGCCACCAATCGCCGCGATCCGCCTCGTCGCGGGGCCGGGCCGGGCGCCAGTGGCGGCCCGGCATGGCGGTGGCGGGCGCCCCGCCCTCCTTGTAGGCGAGCGGCGTCTCGACCGACGGGCGCGCGTAGTCGGGCCCGACGAGGCAGCCGCCGAGCAGCAGCGGCGGCAGGATCGCCGCCCCGATTCGTGCGGGCAGGGCGCTCATTCGGCGGGCGCGGGCAGCGGCGTCGGGCCGGAGGGGCGGCGCGTCACGCGCAGCCGCAGCCGGTCGAGGACGAGGTAGACGACGGGGGTCGTGTAGAGGGTCAGGACCTGGCTCACGATGAGGCCGCCCACGATGGCGATGCCGAGCGGACGGCGCAGTTCGGAGCCCTCGCCGCCGTCGAGGATCAACGGCAGCGCGCCGAGCAGCGCCGCGAGCGTTGTCATCAGGATCGGACGGAAGCGCAAGAGGCAGGCCTGGGTGATCGCCTCGCGCGGATCGACGCCGCGGGAGCGCTGCGCGTCGAGGGCGAAGTCGATCATCATGATGGCGTTCTTCTTGACGATGCCGATCAGCAGGAAGATCGCGATCAGGGCGATCACCCCGAACTCCTCCCCCGTCAGCATCAGGGCGAGAATCGCCCCGATCCCGGCCGAGGGCAGGGTCGACAGGATGGTGATCGGGTGGACGAAGCTCTCGTAGAGGATGCCGAGCACCGCGTAGACGGTGAGCAGGGCCGCCAGGATCAGCAGCGGCTGGCGCGACGAGGAGGCCTGGAAGCTCTTGGCCGCGCCCGCGAACTCGCCGTGGATGGTCGCCGGCATGCGCAGCGCGCGCATGTGCGCCTCGATCGCCGCCGTCGCGTCGCCGAGCGTCCTGCCCGGCGCGAGGTTGAACGAGAGCGTGGTCGCCACGAACAGGCCCTGGTGGCTGACCTGGACCGGGGCGGTGCCGCTCTCGAAGCGCGAGAAGGCCGAGAGCGGCACCATCGTCTCCTTGGCGCTGCTCACGGCGGCGGCCGAGGAGGCGCCGGCCTTGCCCGCGATGGCGTTGGTGGCGGCGTTGCGGGCCGAGTCGGTCGCGACCGCGGCGGCGGCGGCGCTCGCGTCGCCCGCGGCGATCTGGGCGCTCTGCACGGTGCCGGCCACGGCGTTGGTCGAGGCCGAGCCCCGCGCCCGCGCGCCCGAGGTCGAGACGTAGATCTGCTTCAGCGTCTCCGGGTTGCCGAGGTAGCGGGGCGCGATCTCCATCACCACCCGGTACTGGTTGAGCGCGTTGTAGATGGTCGAGACCTGGCGCTGGCCGAACGCGTCGTAGAGGGTGTTGTCGATCAGGTCGGGCGTCAGGCCGTAGCGGTAGGCGGTCGCCCGGTCGACGACGAGCCGGCTCTCCAGCCCGCCCTGCTGCTGGTCGGAGGTGACGTCCGTGAAGATCGGGTCCTTCTGCAGCAATTCGACCAGCTTCGGGGCCCAGGCGTAGAGCTCCTCGCCGGCATCGCCCTGCAGGGTGTACTGGAACTGCGAGAAGGATTGCCGGCCGCCGACCATGAAGTCCTGGCGCGGGAACAGGTAGAGCCGGGCGCCCGGGATGGCGGCGAGCTTGGGGCGCAGGCGCCCCATGACCTGGGCGATCGGGTCGCGGGTGCCGAGGGGCTTCAGCCCGACGAAGACGTTGGCCGAGTTGGTGCCGCGCCCGCCGGTGAAGCCGACGACGCTCTCCACCGCCGGATCGGCCTGCACGATGTCGGTCGCCTGCTTGAGCTTGGCGCTCATCGCCTGGAAGGAGATGCGCTGGTCGGCCTGGATGCCGCCGATCATCTGGCCCGCATCCTGCTGCGGGAAGAAGCCCTTCGGCACGATCACGAACAGCCAGACATTGAGCGCGATCGCCCCGACCATGACCAGCATGACGAGGGCGCCGTGGCGCAGGGCGAAGCCGAGGCTGCGCCCGTAGCCGCGCAAGACCCAGTCGAACCCGGCCTCCAGCCCCCGCGCCAGGAGGTTCGGGCGCCGCCCGTGCGGCTCCGGGCGCAGGAGCCGGGCGCACATCATCGGCGTCGTGGTGAGCGACAGGACGAGGGAGATCAGGATCGCCAGGGACAGGACCACGGCGAATTCCTGGAAGAAGCGGCCGATCAGCCCGCCCATCAGCAGGATCGGCATGAAGACCGCGACGAGCGACAGGCTCATCGACAGGACCGTGAAGCCGACCTCCCGGGCGCCGAGCAGGGCCGCCTCCAGCCGCGGCCTGCCCTCCTCGATGTGGCGCTGGATGTTCTCCAGCACCACGATGGCGTCGTCGACCACGAAGCCGGCCGCGATGATCAGCGCCATCAGCGAGATGTTGTCGAGGCTGTAGTTGCACAGGTACATCGCCGCGAAGGTGCCGACGAGGGAGACCGGCACGGCGACGGCCGGGATCAGGGTCGCGCGGGCGGAGCGCAGGAACACGAACACCACCAGGATCACGAGCCCGACCGAGATCATCAGGGTGCGCTCGGCCTCGCGCAGGGAGGCCCGGATGGTGAGGCTGCGGTCCCCGGTGACGACGAGGTCGATGTCGCCCGGCAGCGCCGCCTTGATCTGCGGCAGCGCCGCCTTGAGCCGGTCGACCGTCTCGACGACGTTGCCGCCCGGCTGCTTGTAGACGATGAGCAGCACGCCGGGCCGGCCGTTGACGAGGCCGAGGTTGCGCCGGTCCTCGACCCCGTCGACGACCTCGCCCACGTCGCGCAGGCGCACGGCCGCGCCGTTGCGGTAGGCGACGACGATGTCCTGGTAATCGGCCGCGACCCGGCCCTGGTCGTTGGCGTAGAGCTGGTAGCGGCGGGTGACGGTCTCGATCGCGCCCTTCGGCGAGTTGGCGTTGGCGCTCGCGATCGCGGCCCGGATGCCCTCGAGCCCGATCCCGTAGTGGAAGAGCGCGCCCGGCTCGAGTTCCACCCGCACCGCGGGCAGCGAGGAGCCGCTCGCGTCGACATTGCCGATTCCCTCGAGCTGGGACAGCTTCTGCTGCACCACCGTGGCGGCGCTGTCGTAGAGGCTGGACGGGTTCAGGGTCTTCGAGGTGAGGCCGACGATCAGGATCGGCGCGTCGGCGGGGTTGAACTTGCGGTAGGTCGGGTTCTGGCGGAGCGCCGTCGGCAGGTCGGCCCGGGCCGCGTTGATCGCCGCCTGGACGTCGCGGGCGGCCCCGTTGATGTCGCGGTCGAGGGAGAACTGGAGCACGATCCGGGTCTGCCCGGTCGAGCTCGTCGAGGTCATCTGGTCGACGTCGGCGATCTGGCCGAGGCGGCGCTCCAGGGGGGCCGCGACGGTCGCCGCCATGGTCTCCGGGCTGGCGCCGGCCATCTGCGCCTGGACCAGGATGGTCGGGAAATCGACCTGCGGCAGCGGCGCCACCGGCAGGCGCAGGAAGGCGAACAGCCCGGCGAGCAGCACGCCGATGCTGAGCAGCGTCGTCGCGACCGGGCGCAGGATGAAGGGGCGGGACAGGTTCACGGGGCGCCGCTCCCCGTCACGCGCCGACCCGCACCGCGCCGGAGGCGCCCCGCCGGCGGGCGGGACGCCCGGGAGCTTGAAGCCCGAGAGCTTGAAGCCCGGACGATGGCCGCCCGAAGGGCGGCCGCGAGGGCGCGGCGCGCCGTCACGGCACCGCCCCGCCCGGGGCGAGCCCGCCCCGGCGCCGGCCGCCCAGGCGGCGGGCGAGGCGGTCGAAGGCGAGGTAGATCACCGGCGTGGTGTAGAGCGTGAGCACCTGGCTCACGATCAGCCCGCCCGCGATCGAGATGCCCAGGGGCTGGCGCAGCTCCGCCCCCGTGCCGCTGCCGAAGATCATCGGCACCGCCGCGAACAGGGCCGCGAAGGTCGTCATCATGATCGGCCGGAAGCGCAGCAGGCAGGCCTCGTAGATCGCGTCGCGCGGGCTCTTCCCCTCCTCGCGCTCCGCCTGGAGCGCGAAGTCGATCATCATGATGGCGTTCTTCTTCACGATGCCGATCAACAGCACGATGCCGATGATGCCGATGATGTCGAGGTCGAGCCCGAACAGCATCAGCCCGGCGAGCGCCCCGATCCCGGCCGAGGGCAGGGTCGACAGGATGGTGATCGGGTGGATGAAGCTCTCGTAGAGCACGCCGAGCACGATGTAGACCGTGACGATGGCGGCGAGCACCAGGAACAGCGTGTTCTTGAGCGAGGACTGGAAGGCCAGCGCCGAGCCCTGGAAGACCAGCTGGAAGCTGTCCGGCAGGCCGATCTCGGCCCGCGCCGCCTCGATCGCCGCCACGGCCGGGCCGAGCGAGGCGCCGGGGGCGAGGTTGAACGAGATCGTGGTCGCCGGGAACTGGCCGAGATGGCTGATCAGCAGCGGGGCCCGCTTCTCGGTCACGGTCGCGATCGCCGAGAGCGGCACCTGACCGTTCTGCGCCGTCGAGGAGGGCAGGTAGATCCGGTTGAGGGAGGCGAGCGTGCGGTGCAGGTCGGGATCGGCCTCGAGGATCACCCGGTACTGGTTCGACTGGGTGAAGATGGTCGAGATGATGCGCTGCCCGAAGGCGTCGTAGAGGGCGTTGTCGACCGAGGCCGGCGTGATGCCGTAGCGGCCCGCGGTGGCGCGGTCGATGGTGATGTGGGCGGCGAGCCCGTTCGCCTGCCGGTCGCTCGCCACGTCGGCGAGGTCCGGGATGCGCCGCAGCCGCTCGACGAAGCGCGGCACCCAGGCCTCGAAGGCGTTGAGGTCCGGATTCTCCAGGATGAACTGGTACTGGGTGGGGCTCACCGCCGTGTCGATGGTGAGGTCCTGCACCGGCTGCATGTAGAGGGTGGTGCCCGGAACCTCGGCGGTGCGCGCCGCGATCCGCCGGATGATGGCGCCCGCGTGCTCCGCCCGCGCCTCGCGGGGGCGCAGGTTGATGAGGAAGCGGCCCGAATTGAGGGTCACGTTCTGGCCGTCGACCCCGATGAAGGAGGAGACGCTGACCACGTCCGGATCCTTCAGGATCGCCTCGGCGAGGCGCTGCTGGCGCTCGGCCATGGCCGCGAAGGACACGGTCTGGTCGGCCTGCGAGATGCCCTGGATCAGGCCCGTATCCTGGACCGGGAAGAAGCCCTTCGGGATGACGACGTAGAGGTGGAAAGTGAGGATGAGGGTGCCGAGCGCCACCACGAGGGTGAGCCCCTGGTGGTTGAGCACGCCGCGCAGGGTGCGCCCGTAGAGGCCGATCCCCGCCTCCATGGTCCAGCGCCCGGCCCGCGCGAGGCGGCCCTCGCGCCGCGCCCGCGGCGGCGCGTGGCGCAGCAGCCGGGCGCAGAGCATCGGCACCAGGGTGAGCGAGACGATGCCCGAGATGACGATGGTCGCCGCGAGCGTGATCGCGAATTCGTGGAAGAGCCGCCCCACCACCTCGCCCATGAACAGGAGCGGGATCAGCACCGCCAGCAGCGACACGGTCAGCGAGATGATGGTGAACCCGATCTCCTCCGAGCCCTTGAGGGCCGCCTCGAAGGGCGAGGCGCCCTCCTCCACGTGGCGGGCGATGTTCTCGATCACCACGATGGCGTCGTCGACCACGAAGCCGGTGGCGATGGTGAGGGCCATCAGCGAGAGGTTGTCGAGGGAGAAGCCCCACAGGTCCATGACCGCGAGCGCCCCGACCAGGGAGAGCGGGACCGACAGGCTCGGGATCAGGGTCGCGGGCAGCGAGCGCAGGAACAGGAAGATCACCAGCACGACGAGCGCGATGGCGAGCAGCAGCTCCATCTGCACGTCGTGCACGGAGGCGCGGATCGTCACCGTGCGGTCGGTGAGCGGGGTGACCTGGATCGCGGCCGGCAGGGTCGCCTGGAGCTGCGGCAGCAGCGCCTTGATGCGGTCCACCACCGCGATGACGTTGGCCCCGGGCTGGCGCTGGATGTTGAGGATGATGGCGGGCGTCGTGTCCATCCAGGCGCCGAGCTTGGTGTTCTCCGGCCCCTCGACCACGTCGGCGACGGCCGAGAGCGTCACGGGGGCGCCGTTGCGGTAGGCGATGATCGCGTCCCGGTAGACGGCGGGGTCGCGGATCTGGTCGTTGGCGTTGATGGCGAAGGACTGGGCCGGCCCGTCGATCGTGCCCTTGGGCGTGTTGACGTTGAGGTTGGCGATCGTGGTGCGCAGGTCGTCGATGTTGAGGCCGTAGGCGGCGAGCGCCCGGGAATTGAAGCGCACCCGCACGGCGGGGCGCTGCCCGCCCGCCATGGTGACGAGCCCGACCCCGGCCACCTGCGAGATCTTCTGGGCGAGGCGCGTCTCGGCGAGGTCGCGAACCTGGGTGAGCGCGAGGGTCTTGGAGGTGAGCGCGAGGGTGAGGATCGGCGCGTCGGCCGGGTTCACCTTGGCGTAGACGGGCGGGGCCGGCAGGTCGCTCGGCAGCAGGTTGCCGGCCGCGTTGATCGCGGCCTGCACCTCCTGGGTGGCGATGTCGAGGGAGAGGTCGAGGTTGAACTGGAGCGTGATGACCGAGGCGCCCGCGGAGGATTGCGAGGTCATCTGGTTGAGGTTGGCGAGCTGCCCGAACTGCCGCTCGAGCGGGGCGGTCACGGCCGAGGTCATCACCTCGGGGCTGGCGCCCGGGTAGAAGGTCTGGACCTGGATCGTCGGGTAATCGACGGAGGGCAGGGCCGAGAGCGGCAGGTTCAGGTAGGACAGGAGCCCGGTGAGCAGGATCGCCAGCATCAGGAGCGTGGTGGCGACCGGGCGCAGGATGAAGAGGCGGGAGGGGTTCACGCGGCGCGCCTCACGGCGTCGGCGGCCGCCGCCGCCGGTGCGGGCGCTCGCCCTCGGCCGGCGGCGCCTCGGCCTCGGCGCGGGGGCGCGCCTCGCCCGCGGCCGGCTCCGCGGCCGGCCTGGCCGCCGGCTCCGCCCCGCCCGCCCTCGCCTCGGGCGCGGCGCGCGCCGCCACCTTCACCTCGGCCCCGTCGCGCAGGCGGTCCGTCCCGTCGACCACCACTTGGTCGCCGGGCTTCAGCCCGGACGTCACCACGGTCCGATTGCCGTCCGTCTCGCCGACCGTGATCGGCCGCACCGAGACCTTGCCGTCCTCGCCGAGCAGGTACACGAAGGTGCCAGGCGTGCCCCGCAGCACCGCCGCCGCCGGGATCACCGGCGCGTCCCGCACCGTGTCGACCAGGAGCTTGGCGTTCACGAACTGGTTCGGGAACAGCCGGTCGTCCGCGTTCGGGAACAGCGCCCGCAGCTTGACGGTGCCGGTGGTCACGTCGATCTGGTTGTCGACCGTGTCGAGCATGCCGCTGGCGA
This sequence comes from Methylobacterium sp. WSM2598, assembly GCF_000379105.1. Lineage (GTDB taxonomy): Bacteria > Pseudomonadota > Alphaproteobacteria > Rhizobiales > Beijerinckiaceae > Methylobacterium. The sequence continues at coordinate 624,906 of NZ_KB900609.1, forward strand.
TCTCCGCCGTGTCGCTGCGGTCGAAGATGCGCACCGGCAACTTCGCGCCGCCGCGCAGGCGGGCCATCACCCGGGCCAGCACGTCCTCCGGCAGGGTGAACAGCACCGAGATGGGCTGCAGCTGAGTCACCACCACGATGCTGGTCGAGGCCGCCGTGACGTAGTTGCCCTGGTCGATCTGCCGCAGGCCGACCCGGCCGTCGACCGGCGCGGTGATGCGCCCGTACTGGATGTTCAGCTTCTGCTGGTCGATCTGCGCCTGGTCCGAGGCCACGACGCCCTCGTACTGCTTCACCGTGGCGGCCTGGGTGTCGACGTTCTGCTTGGAGATCGAATCCTGGCGGTTCAGGGTCTGGTAGCGGGTGAGGTCGAGGCGCGCGTTCTGCAGCAGCGCCTGGTCGCGCTGGAGCTGGCCCTGGTACTGGGCGAGCAGCGCCTCGTAGGGCCGCACGTCGATCTGGGCCAGGAAATCGCCTTCCCTGACGTGCTGCCCCTCGCGGAAGCCGATCCTGGTGAGGTAGCCGCTGACCTGGGAGCGCACCGTGACGGTGGCGAGCGGCGTCACCGTGCCGAGGCCGGAGAGCACCACCGGCATCTCGCCGGTGACCACGGTGGCGACGCCGACCGCCTGGGGCCCGTCCCCGCCCGCGAAGCGCCGGCCGCCGCGCCGGCCCATCTCGGGCTTGGCCGCCTGCTTCACCTGGAACTGGAACCCGTTCGGCAGGGAGTCGCGGAAGGCCCAGACCCCGCCCCCCGCGAGGGCGAGCAGCACCAGGAGCCAGAACGGCCAGCGCCGACGCCGCCGCGACCCCGCCTCGACGGCGTCGTCGGTGCGGATGGGAGACAATTCGTTCATGGCGTCGACCCGCTGCCTCTCAACCCACCGGACGGCACCCCCGCCCGTCGCCCCCGTGATCTGTCCCGTCCCGGCGGTATAGGGCGCCGCCCGCACCCCGCCGCTGCGTCACGCCATCACCCTGGTCATCCGCCACGGCAATGAGACGCCAGTACGGCCGCGATGTTGCGCCATGATTGCTGAACGCGGCCCCTCGGGCCGGCGCGCGGGACCGCCCGCGCGGCTCAGCGCAGGCCCTGCTCGACGACGAGGCGGCGCTGCGCCAGGACGTCGCGCACGGTCGCCCGGTAGGCCTCGTCGACCGGGCGCACCGGCAGGCCGAGCCGCAGGCCGAGGCCGAGCAGCGCCGCGAGGCAGCCGAGGAGGAGGCAGGTGCGGACGGACATCGGGCGGATGCGGTGCGGGGCTCGGCGCGGAGTTCGGCGGGCCGTGATGCCCAAGCCCGGCGCGCGCCGCAAGCGGGCAGGCCGAAAAAGGTACGGCCGGGCCGGCCGAAGGTCGCTGCACCGGGTGAGGGGGCGGAGCCCGGTACTGCAACCGCGGCCAGCCCGGCCGCATGTCCACACCCTATCGGACGGGTGATGATTGTCAACTTTCGTCAGTTCACAGGGTGCGGCCGATGTGCGGTTTCGCACGCGGCACGCGCGTGCTAGCGAGATCCTACCTTTCCCCGCTCGCGCGATGGCACCGATTCTCCGGGCATGAATCCGATCTTCGCCGACCTGCCGACCACGGTGTTCGAGGTCATGTCCGCGCTCGCCCGCGAGACCGGGGCGGTCAATCTCGGCCAGGGCTTCCCCGACGATCCGGGGCCGGAGGACGTCCGGCGCCGCGCCGCCGAGGCGGTGGTCTCGGGCTGGAACCAGTACCCGCCGATGATGGGCCTGCCGGGGCTGCGCGAGGCGGTGGCGGCGCATTACGCCCGCTGGCAGGGGCTGAGCGTCGATCCGGCCGGCGAGGTGATGATCACTTCCGGCGCCACCGAGGCGCTGGCGGGCGCGCTGATGGCGCTGATCGAGCCCGGCGACGAGGTCGTGCTGTTCGCGCCGATGTACGACGCCTACCTGCCGCTGGTGCGGCGGGCGGGCGGCGTGCCACGCATCGTGCGGCTGACGCCGCCGCACTTCTCACTGGACGAGGCGGCGCTCGCCGCCGCCTTCTCGCCGCGCACCCGGGTGGTGCTGCTCAACAACCCGCTCAACCCGACCGCGACGATCTTCGGCGAGGCGGATCTCGCGCTCCTCGCTTCCTTCTGCCGGCGCCACGACGCGGTGGCCCTCTGCGACGAGGTCTGGGAGCACGTGGTGTTCGACGGGCGCCGCCACCGCCCGCTAATGGCGCTGCCGGGCATGCGCGAGCGCACGGTGAAGATCGGCTCGGCGGGCAAGATCTTCTCGCTCACCGGCTGGAAGGTCGGCTTCGTCCTGGCCGCCCCGCCGCTGATGCGCGTGCTCGCCAAGGCGCACCAGTTCCTCACCTTCACCACGCCGCCGAACCTCCAGGAGGCGGTGGCCTACGGGCTCGGCAAGGACGAGGCCTATTTCGAGGGGATGCGGGCGGGGCTCGCCCGCTCGCGGGACCGCTTCGCGGCGGGGCTGCGCGACCTCGGCTTCACCGTGCTGCCGGCGGCGGGCACCTACTTCCTGAACATCGACATCGCGCCGCTCGGGGAGAGCGACGACGTCGCCTTCTGCGAGCGGCTGGTGCGGCGGCACGGGGTCGCGGCGATCCCGGTGAGCGCCTTCTACGCCGAGGACCCGGTGCGCCACGTGGTGCGGTTCTGCTTCGCCAAGCGGGACGACACGCTCGACGCCGCCCTGGAGCGCCTCGCCGGGCTGCGCGGGGCCGCCTGATGCGGGCCCTCCTTGTTCCGCCGCGGGGCCGGGGCCACATGCGGGATCATGAACATCCCGCACTCGCCTCGGAGCCCCGCGATGGACTTCACGCAGACGGCCGGCGGTCGCTTCTCCGCGCAATTCCCCCCGTTCCGGCCCGCCCGCGCCCAGGCCGTCGATGCCGAGCAGGTGCTGGCGCGGCTGGAAGTGCTGGCGCACCTCCTCGACTCGGCCTTCCTGATCCCGGGGATCAACCGGCGGGTCGGCGTCGACGCGCTGATCGGCCTCGTGCCGGTGGTCGGCGACGCGATCACCACGGCGATCTCCTCCTACATCATCTGGGAGGCGCGCCGCCTGGGCGTGCCGCGCTGGCTGATCGCCCGGATGGCCGCGAACGTGGCCTTCGACGGGGTGGTCGGCGTGGTGCCGCTGGTCGGCGACCTCTTCGACGCGGCCTTCAAGGCCAATATCCGCAACGTGCGCCTGCTGCGCCGCCACCTGGAGCGGTCCGGCGGCCTGCGCCCGTCCACGATCGAGGGCACGGCGACGCGCCTCGACTGACCCGCGCGGGGAAGCCGGCATGAACGAGCGTCCCCGCCCGGCCGAACGCGACGCGGTGCCCCTCGCCTCCCCGGCGGCGGCGCCGCTGCCGCTGCCGCTGCTGCCGGAGACCGGCACGCGGCGGCTCTCGCCCCTGAACCAGCGCCGGCTCGCCAATTTCCGCGCGAACCGGCGCGGCTCCTGGTCGTTCGCGATCTTCTGCGTGCTGTTCGTCGTCAGCCTGTTCGCGGATTTCATCGCCAACGACAAGCCGATCCTGATCTTCTACAAGGGCGAGCTGCTGACGCCGATCTTCGTCGATTACCCGGAGGAGAAGTTCGGCGGGTTCCTGGCCCGCACCGACTACCGCGACCCGGTGATCCGCAAGGAGATCGCCGAGAACGGCTGGGCCCTGTGGCCGGCGGTCCGCTTCTCCTACGACACCCACAACCTCGACCTGCCGGTCCCGGCCCCGGCCCCGCCGACCTGGCTCCTCACCGACGCGCAGTGCCGGACCGTCGCCGAGAAGGCCGGCGGGCAGGGCTGCCGGGACCTCGAGTGGAACTGGCTCGGGACCGACGACCAGGGCCGCGACGTCGTCGCCCGCCTGATCTACGGTTTCCGCATCTCGGTCCTGTTCGGGCTCGTCCTGTCGATCATCTCCTCGGTCGTCGGCGTGCTCGCCGGCGCGGTGCAGGGCTATTTCGGCGGCTGGATCGACCTCGTGTTCCAGCGCGTGATCGAGATCTGGACGGCGATCCCGTCGCTCTACCTGCTGATCATCATCTCGTCGATCATCACGCCGAGCTTCTTCGTGCTGCTCGGGATCCTGCTGCTGTTCTCCTGGGTCTCGCTGGTCGGGGTGGTGCGGGCGGAGTTCCTGCGGGCGCGCAACTTCGAGTACGTGCGGGCGGCGCGGGCGCTCGGCCTGTCCAATGCCCGCATCATGTTCCGGCACCTGCTGCCGAACGCCATGGTGGCGACGCTGACCTTCCTGCCCTTCGTGCTGAACGGCTCGATCTCCACGCTCACCTCCCTGGATTTCCTGGGCTTCGGCCTGCCGCCGGGCTCGCCGTCGCTGGGCGAATTGCTGGCCCAGGGCAAGGCGAACCTGCAGGCGCCCTGGCTCGGGCTCACCGGCTTCGCGGTGATCGCCCTGATGCTGAGCCTGCTGATCTTCGCCGGCGAGGCCGTGCGCGACGCGTTCGACCCGCGCAAGACGTTCCGGTAGCGGGCACGCCCCGGCGGGGCTTGAGCGCAGCCGACATCCGCCTCGCGGAGCGATCCGTCGGATTCCGGATCACTCCGCCTGCACGACGAGGCCGTCCTGGATCGTGACGCGCCGGTCCATCCGGGCGGCGAGGTCGAAATTGTGGGTCGCGATCAGCGCCGCGACGCCCGAGGCGCGCACCAGCGAGACCAGCACCGCGAAGACGTGGGCCGCCGTCTGCGGGTCGAGGTTGCCGGTCGGCTCGTCGGCCAGCAGCAGGCGCGGGCCGTTCGCCACCGCGCGGGCGATCGCCACCCGCTGCTGCTCGCCCCCGGACAATTCCGCGGGCCGGTGACCGAGCCGGTGCTTCAGCCCCAGGAAGGAGAGCAGCTCGGCCGCCCGCGAGCGCGCCTCCCGGGCGCTCAGGCCGCGGATGAGCTGGGGCAGCACCACGTTCTCCAGCGCCGAGAATTCCGGCAGCAGGTGGTGGGCCTGGTAGACGAAGCCCATCTCCTCGCGCCGCATCCGGGTGCGGGCGGCGTCGTCCATGCGGGCGCTCGGCTGGCCGCCGATATAGACCTCGCCGCCGTCCGGCCGCTCCAGCAGGCCGGCGACGTGCAGCAGCGTCGACTTGCCGGTGCCCGAGGGCGCCACCAGCGCGACGATCTCGCCCGGCCAGATCGCCAGGTCGGCGCCGCGCAGGATGGCGAGGCTGCCCTCGGCCTGCGCGTAGCGGCGCTCGACCCGCGACAGGAACAGCGCCGGGACCGGCTGCGGGGCGTGGGACTCGTCCATGATGGATCAGGCCCCGCAGGGCGGCGCGCGGCGCGCGGGCGGAACGGAACGGGCAGCGGGCACGGACAGCATCAACGCGAACACCTCAGGCGGCCAGGCGCGGCCGCCGCGCCTCAGCCGTAGCGCAGCGCCTGGACGGGGTCGAGCCGCGCGGCCCGCCACGACGGATAGAGCGTGGCGAGGAGCGACAGGACCAGCGACATCAGCACCACCGCCGCCACCTCGCTCGGGTTGATCTCCGAGGGGATCTCCGAGAGGAAGCGCACGGTCGGGTCCCAGACCCCCGGCAGCAGCGTGCGCTGGATCGCCGTGATGTTGGCCGCGAAGACGAGGCCGAGCAGGCAGCCCACCAGCGTGCCGAGCACCCCGATCGAGGCGCCGGTGATCAGGAACACCCGCATGATCGTGCCCCGCGTCGCCCCCATGGTGCGCAGGATCGCGATGTCGCTCGACTTGTCCTTCACCAGCATGATCAGGCTCGACACGATGTTGAGCGCCGCCACCAGCACGATCAGGGTGAGGATGATGAACATCACGTTGCGCTCGACTTCGAGCGCCGAGAAGAAGGTGCGGTTGCGCTGGCGCCAATCGGTGAGCACGACCGGGCGCTCGGCGGCGAGGTCGAGGGCCGAGCGCACCTCGCCGACCGCGTCGGCGTTGTCGAGGAAGACCTCGATCACCGTCACGTCGCCGTCCCGGTTGAAGAAGGCCTGCGCCTCGGTGAGCGGCATGTACACGAAGGTCGCGTCGAATTCCGACATGCCGACCTCGAAGATCGCCGAGACGGCGTAGCCCTTGATGCGCGGCGCGGTCCCGAAGGGCGTCGTCGCCCCCTTCGGCGTCGCCAGCGTGATCGTGTCGCCGACCTGGAGCCCGAGCGCGTCGGCGAGGCGCCGGCCGATCGCGACGCCGCCGGCGGCGTCGAAATTCTCGAGGGTGCCGCCGCGCAGGTTGCCCGACACGGCCCTGATCTGCGCGAGGTCCGAGGCCCGCACGCCGCGCACCAGCACCCCCGAGCCGCCATAGGCCGAGGAGGCGAAGGCTTGGCCCTCGACCATCGGCAGGGCGAGGGTGACGCCGGCCACCTTCGAGAGCCGCTCCGACAGGTCGGCGTAGTCGGTGAGCGGCTTGTCGATCGGCGCCACGAAGACGTGCCCGTTGATGCCGACGATCTTCGACAGCAGCTCCTTGCGGAAGCCGCTCATCACCGAGAGGACGATGATCAGCGTGGCGACGCCCAGCATGATGCCGAGGAACGAGAACAGGGCGATGGCCGAGACGAACCCCTCCTTGCGCCGGGTGCGCAGGTAGCGGCCGGCGATCACCCACTCGAAGGGCGCGAAGGGCGGGGTGCCGGCGCCGGCCCCGCCGAGGATCGGCAGCCGGCGCCGCAGGCGCTCCAGCACCGTCAGCATGGCCGCCCCGCGCTCCGGCGCCGGGACCGCGCCGCCGGCGCCATCAACCGGCCGCGCCCCGGCGCAGCCGCGCGGCGAGCGCGTCGGGCGCCACGGTCTCGCGCTCGCCCGTGGCGCGCCGCTTCAGCTCGACCTGCCCCTCGGCCAGCCCCTTCGGCCCGACGATCACCTGCCAGGGCAGGCCGATCAGGTCGGCGGTGGCGAATTTGGCGCCCGGGCGCTCGTCGCGGTCGTCGTAGAGGACGCTCAGGCCCGCCGCCTCCAGCTGCTCCTGGATCCGCGCGCAGGCCGCGTCGGTGGCGGAATCTCCGGTCTTCAGGTTGAGGAGCCCGACATCGAAGGGCGCGACCGCGTCCGGCCAGACGATGCCGGCCTCGTCGTGGCTCGCCTCGATGATCGCCGCCACCAGCCGGCTCGGGCCGATGCCGTAGGAGCCCATGTGCACGGGCCGCTCCTGCCCGTCCGGCCCGGTCACGCGCGCGCCCATCGGCTCGGAATACTTGGTACCGAAATAGAAGATGTGGCCGACCTCGATGCCGCGCGCCGCCATCCGGGCCTCCTCCGGCACCGCCGCGAAGCGCTCCGGCTCGTGCATCTCGGAGGTCGCCGCGTAGCGCGAGGTCCAGTGGTCGACCGTCGCCTGCAGGGCCGCGACGTCGTCGAAATCCGTCGAGCCGGGCGGGATCGGGAAGTCCAGGTAGGCGCGGTCGCAATAGACCTCGCTCTCGCCCGTCTGGGCCAGGATGATGAATTCGTGGCTCAGGTTGCCGCCGATCGGCCCGGTCTCGGCCCGCATCGGGATCGCCTTGAGGCCGAGCCGCGCGAAGGTGCGCAGGTAGGCCACGAACATCTTGTTGTAGGCGTGCCGCGCCCCCGCCTCGTCGAGGTCGAAGGAATAGGCGTCCTTCATCAGGAACTCCCGCGACCGCATCGTGCCGAAGCGGGGCCGGACCTCGTCCCGGAACTTCCACTGAATATGGTAGAGGCTCTTCGGCAGGTCCTTGTAGGAGCGCACCGCCGAGCGGAAGATCGCGGTGATCATCTCCTCGTTGGTCGGGCCGAACAGCATCTCGCGCTCGTGCCGGTCGCGGATGCGCAGCATCTCCTTGCCGTAGGCCTCGTAGCGGCCCGATTCGCGCCACAGCTCGGCCGACTGGATCGTCGGCATCAGGAGTTCGATCGCGCCGCTGCGGTCCTGCTCGGCCCGGATCACCTCCACCACGCGGTTGAGCACGCGCAGGCCGAGGGGCAGCCACGCGTAGATCCCCGCGGCCTCCTGCCGGATCATGCCGGCGCGGAGCATCAGCCGGTGCGAGACGATCTCCGCTTCCTTCGGAGTCTCGCGCAGGATGGGCAGGAAGTAGCGGCTGAGACGCATGCGGGACCTTGGGCGGGCACGAGGGCGCGCGCCGGGCCGCACCGGCCCGACTCGCCCGGGCACACAACACACTGCTCCGCCAAAACACAAGCGGCGCGTCGTCCCCCTCGGGGCGCGCGCGATGCAACCGTTGCGATCCTGACCACCGGAATAGAACTTGTCGGAGCGGCTGCGGCCCCGCCGGAGCAGGCATCGCCTGCCCCCATGCAAAAAAACGCAACACGCGCCCTCGAAAGGCGTGACAATGCGAACTCTTCTTCCTATAACCGCCCGTGCGAGGCACCCCAGACGGTGCTGAACGCCGGCACGCAAGGTCCGAGTCTCGGGAGGAATAGTCAGCCGAAACACCCGATGGGGTGAAAGACCAAGATCGTGGCTGACGAGAACGTCCAGAAGCTTATCAAGCAAGGCTCCCGAGCCTTGCTTTTTTATTTCTCAGGTCCCGATCGTCGCATCATCAAATGAGCGCGGGGTTCGCCGAAGCGTGCGGGCTCTGCCGCTGCGGAAGGGCGCGACGGTAACGGTTGGCCGGCTCCCCGGAGCCGGCCGGGATCACAGCCCGGCGAGCGGGAAGGCCGCGACGGCGGCCAGGAACACAACGTCCGAGAGCAGAGTGGTCCACAGCGCCTTGCGCCGCATCTGCGGGAGCGGCGGCGCGCCCGGGTCCTGGCCCGGCACGTAGGGCTGCGACCCGTCGTCCCGGGCGCGGAAGGGCAGGACGCAGAAGAGCAGCGTCCACCAGACCACGAAGTAGAGGGCGAGCGCCCCGAACCAGGTGAGCCGGAACGGCCCCGTCGCGACGAGCAGGGCGGGGAGCATCGCCAGGGCACAGGCGAGGAGCGCCCGCGGGATCGAGGCGGTGGCGCGGTCGAGGATCGTCTCCAGCACGCCTCAGGCCTGCTCCAGCTCGACCAGCGTCCCGAGGAAGTCCTTCGGGTGCAGGAACAGCACCGGCTTGCCATGCGCGCCGATGCGCGGCTCGCCGCTGCCGAGGATGCGGGCCCCCTCGCCCTTCAGCCGGTCCCGGGCCGCCAGGATATCGTCGACCTCGTAGCAGACGTGGTGGATGCCGCCGCCCGGGTTGCGCTCCAGGAAGGCGGCGATCGGCGAGTCGGCCCCGAGCGGTTCGAGCAGCTCGATCTTGCTGTTGGGCAACTCGACGAAGATGACCGTGACGCCGTGCTCCGGCTGCGCGAGGGGCGGCGACAGCGCCGCGCCGAGCGTGTCGCGGTAGACCTTCGCGGCGGCGTCGAGGTCCTTCACCGCGATGGCGACGTGATTCAACCGGCCGATCATGGTCCCTGGCTCCTCTCCCGAGTGGCGCCTTTCGTTTGACACGCGGTCACGGCGCGCCAACCCGGTCTTTCGTCGGATCGGAAGGGGCGGGGTTCGCCCCGCCCCGAGCTCGCGCGACCGTCAGATCTCGACCACCTGAACGTGGCAGGCGGGCTTCTTGCCCCAGACCTCGTTGACGGCGGCCCGGATGGCCCGGTCGATGGCGTTCTCGACCGCCTCGGAATCGCGCCGCTTCTGGCGCGACAGGCCGTCGAAGGTGCGCTCGACCACCTCCTCGACGAGGTCGATGATCGCCTCGCCCTTGCGGCCGTAGGTCGGCAGGCCCATCAGGTCGATGGCCGGCTCGCCCTTCATCTCCCCGTGCTGGTCGACGGCCAGCGCGACCGAGATGATGCCCGTGAAGGAGAGCTTGCGCCGCTCCGGCAGGGCGCGGTCGCTCTCGCCGATCAGCACCATGCCGTCCTTGTAGAGGCGCCCGCGGGTGACGTGGTCGATGATCTCGGGCTCGCCCGGGGCGAGGCGGATCAGGGTGCCGTTGCGGGCCTTCACCACCTGCTCCACGCCCTGCTTGCGGGCGAAGGTCGCGTGCTCGGCGAGGTGCAGGGGCTCGCCGTGGACCGGCACCGCGATGCGCGGCTTGGTCCAGCGATACATGGCGGCGAGTTCGTCCCGGCGCGGATGACCCGAGACGTGGACGAGCTCCGTGCGGTCGGTGATCACCTCGACCCCGGCATCGATCAGGTCGTTGATGATCGCGCCGATCGAGCGCTCGTTGCCCGGAATCGCCCGCGAGGAGAAGATGACCCGGTCGCCCGGCGAGAGGGCGATCTCCGGGTGCTCCTCGCGGGAGACGCGCGCCAGCGCCGCCCGCGGCTCGCCCTGCGAGCCGGTGAGCAGGGCGACGATCTTCTCGCGCGGCAGGTAGCCGTAGGCCTCGGGCTCGCGGAACTCGTCGAGCCCGTCGAGGTAGCCGCATTCCCGGGCGACGTCGATGACCCGGTCCATGGCGCGGCCGACCGCCACCACCTCGCGGCCGCAGGCCTTGGCGGCCTCGGCGACGGCGCGGATGCGGGCGACGTTCGACGCGAAGGTGGTCACCGCGACCCGGTGCGGCGCGTTGCGGATCAGCTCGGCGAGCTGGGCCGCCACCTCGGTCTCGCTCGGCGAGCGGCCCTCCCGGGTCACGTTGGTGGAATCGCAGATCAGGGCGAGCACGCCCTCCTCGCCGAGTTGCGTGAACGCCTCCTCGGAGGTCACGTTGCCGGCGACGGGCCCGTCGTCGAGCTTCCAGTCGCCGGTATGCAGGACGAGACCCTGGGCGGTGCGGATGGCCAGCGCGTTCGCCTCGGGGATCGAGTGGGCGACCGGGATGTACTCGATCTCGAACGGGCCGAAGCGGTGGCGCTCGTGCACCTGGATCTCGCGCAGGTCGATCTTCGGCGCCCCGGGCTCGCTGAGCCGGCGGGTCTCGATCAGGCTCTTCGTGAACCGCGTCGCGTAGACCGGCACCTTCAGCCGCGGCCAGAGTTCGACCAGCGCCCCGATATGGTCCTCGTGGCCGTGGGTGATCAGGATGCCGAGCAGGTTCTCGCGCTGCTTCTCGATGAAGCTCAGGTCCGGGTACATCAGGTCGACGCCGGGCATGTGCTCCTCGCTCGCGAAGCCCATGCCGCAATCGACCATGATCCACTTGCGGGAATTGGGCGGGCCGTAGCCGTACAGGGCCGCATTCATCCCGATCTCGCCGACGCCGCCGAGCGGCACGAAGACGAGTTCATCTCCCTTCGTCGTCATGGACACACAACACCTCATGGGCCGCCGTCGCGGCCCTCCTCGAAAAACGGCTCACTGCCGTCACGGTCACGGCGCCGTCATGTCCGTTGCGGCCGCACCCAGGCGGCCGGGGACGGCGGCGCCGGGCGCCCCGTCCAGTCTCGCTCCCGCGGCCGTCGTCGCCCGTCCGGCGCCGTCCCGGCCCCCGCCTCACGCCGCCGTCGCGGCCGAACCGAAATGCACCTCGCCGGCCGTGACCGTGCGGCGCGCCCCGTCGGGCAGGCGCAGGACCAGCCTCCCGCGCGAATCGATCGTCTCGAACGTTCCGGACAGCCGTTCCGATCCCGCCCGAACCAGCGCCGGCCCCTCCAGCCCCGCGGCGCGCGCGAGCCACGCCTCGCGGATCGCCGGGAAGCCGCGGCCCTCATCCCATATCCGGAGCCAGCGCAGCCAGGTTCCCGTGAGCTGCCGCAGCAGGCCCTCGGCCTCGGCGGGCCGCCCGATCGCGGCGAGCGAGGTGGCCAGATAGGGCAGTCCCTCGGGCGCGGCAGCCACGTTGACGCCGAAACCGACCACCAGCGCGGCGCCCCGCGGAAGCGACTCCATCTCGAGCAGGATGCCGGCGAGCTTGGCGCTCCCGGCGAGCACGTCGTTCGGCCATTTGAGGCGGAGCGGGGGGGAGCCCTCCCGGGCCGGCCCGCCGGCGAGGACCAGCGCCCCCTGCAGGCTCAGCCCGGCCACGAAGGCGAGGGTCGCGACCTCCTCGGGCGCGAGGCCGGGCGGCACCGGCCAGTACAGGCTCGCCGCGAGGTTGCCCTCCGGCGAGGTCCAGGTGCGGCCGCGGCGCCCCCTGCCCTCGGTCTGGCGGCGCGCCGCCACCCAGAGCGGCCCCGCGGCGCCCTCGCGGGCGCGCGCCATGGCCTGCGTGCTCGTCGAGCCGAGGGTGTCGTGCGCTTCGAGACGGTACCCCGCGGCCTCCGCCGCGGGGTCGAGGGAGAACGCCATGCGGTCGCGTCAGAACAGGGAGCGGGCGGCCGTCCCGGCCGCCGCCACCAGCGGGGCCGGGACGATCCAGAACAGGATCACCACCACGCTCGACGCGGCGAGCACGATCCGCAGGCCCGGGGCCATCGGCTCGTAGGATTCCTGCGGCTCGTCGAAGTACATCACCTTGACGATGCGCAGGTAGTAGTAGGCCCCGACCACGCTGGTCACCACGCCGATCACCGCCAGCGTGACCAGCCCCGCCTTGATGGCCGCCGCGAAGACGTAGAACTTGGCGAAGAAGCCGGCCAGCGGCGGGATGCCGGCGAGCGAGAACATCATCATGGCGAGGCAGAAGGCCAGCCAGGGATGGGTGCGCGACAGGCCCGACAGGTCGTCGATCGTGTCGAACATCCGGTTGCCGCGCCGCAGCGCCAGGATGATCGCGAAGGCGCCGAGCGTCATGGCGAGGTAGATCGCCATGTAGATGACGACGCCGCGCACGCCCTCCTCGGTGCCGGCGGCGAGCCCGATCAGCGCGTAGCCGACATTGCCGATGGAGGAATAGGCCATCAGGCGCTTGAGGTTGCGCTGGCCGATGGCGGCGAAGGAGCCCAGCAGCATCGACGCGATCGCGATGAACACCATGATCTGGCGCCACTCCTCGACCACGCCCGGGAAGGCGCCCACGAAGACCCGCACGGTCATCGCCATGGCGGCCATCTTGGGCGCCGAGGCGAAGAAGGCCGTGACCGGGGTCGGCGCGCCCTCGTAGACGTCGGGCGTCCACATGTGGAACGGCACCGCCGCGAGCTTGAAGGCCACGCCGGCCGCCACGAAGACGATGCCGAGCACGAGGCCGAGATTGACCTGGGTCTCGCGCAGGGCGGTGACGATGCCCGGGAAGGACACGCTCCCGGTGAAGCCGTAGACCAGCGAGGCGCCGTAGAGCAGCATGCCGGAGGACAGCGCCCCGAGGACGAAGTACTTCAGGCCGGCCTCGGTCGAGCGCACGTCGTCGCGGTGGAAGGAGGCGATGACGTAGGCGGCGAGCGATTGCAGTTCCAGGCCGAGATAGAGGCCGATCAGGTCGTTGGCCGAGGCCATGATCAGCATCCCGATCGACGACAGCACGATCAGGATCGGGTACTCGAAGCGGGCGATGCGCGCGCGGTTGAACAGGTCCTGGGCCAGCAGCAGGGCGGCGAGGGAGCCGATCAGGGTCAGCGACTTCATCACCCGGGCGAAGGGATCGACCACGAAGGAGCCGTTGAAGGTGGTGACCTTGGCGGCGAAGGGCTGGGTCAGGACGCTGAACAGCGCGACGATCAGCACGATGATGGCGCCGACCGTGACGCCCTCCGCGGAGCGCTCGCCCCGGAAGGCGCCGTAGAGGATCAGCGCCAGGGCGCCGAGCGCGAGGATCAGCTCCGGCAGGGCCGGCCCGAGGGACGGCATGACGATCTGGGCGGCGTTCATCGGGGATCTCTAATGCGCGACCGGGAGCGCCGCGGCGGCGGTCTGGGTCGAGGAGAGGGCGGCCCGCAGGCCCTGCATCAGGGCCTCGGTGGAGGGGGCGAAGGTGTCGAGGATCGGGCTCGGGTGGAAGCCGTAGTAGATCGTCAGCACCACCAGCGGGGCGAGGATCGCCATCTCGCGCCGGTCGAGGTCGGCGATGTCCCGCAGGCTCGGCTTGTCGAGCTTGCCGTAGATCACCCGGGCGAACAGCCAGAGCGCGTAGGCCGCCGACAGGATGATGCCGAAGACGGAGAAGAACGACACCATCGGGTTGGCCCGGAAGGCGCCGAGCATCGACAGGAACTCGCCGACGAAGCCCGAGGTGCCGGGCAGGCCGACATTCGCCATGGTGAAGACCATCATGGCCACCGCGTAGAGCGGCATCCGGTTCACGAGCCCGCCATAGGCGGCGATCTCGCGGGTGTGCATCCGGTCGTAGATGACGCCGACGCACAGGAAGAGCGCGCCCGACACGATGCCGTGCGAGATCATCAGGAACAGCGCGCCCTGGATGCCCTGCTCGGTCATCGTGAACAGGCCGAGGGTGACGAAGCCCATATGCGCCACCGACGAGTAGGCGATGAGCTTCTTGATGTCGGTCTGCACCAGCGCGACCAGCGAGGTGTAGATGATGGCGACGATCGAGAGCGCGAAGACCAGCGGCGCGAACAGGTGCGAGGCGTCCGGGAACATCGGCAGCGAGACCCGGATGAAGCCGTAGCCGCCCATCTTCAGGAGGATGCCCGCCAGGATCACCGAGCCGGCGGTCGGCGCCTCGACGTGGGCGTCGGGGAGCCAGGTATGGACCGGCCACATCGGCATCTTCACCGCGAACGAGGCGAAGAAGGCCAGCCACAGCCAGGTCTGCAACCCGGTCGGGAACCGGTGCTGCAGCAGGGTCGGGATGTCGGTGGTGCCGGCCTGCCAGTACATGGCCAGGATCGCCAGCAGCATCAGCACCGAGCCGAGCAGCGTGTACAGGAAGAACTTGAACGAGGCGTAGATCCGGCGCTTGCCGCCCCAGATACCGATGATCAGGAACATCGGGATCAGGCCGGCCTCGAAGAACAGGTAGAACAGCACGAGGTCCAGCGCGCAGAACACGCCGATCATCGTGGTCTCGAGCACCAGGAAGGCGACGAAGTACTCCTTCACCCGATGCCCGATCGCGTGCCAGGAGGCCGCGATGCAGAAGGGCATCAGGAAGGTGGTGAGGAGCAGGAGCGGCATCGAGAAGCCGTCGACGCCGAGCTTGAAGCGGATCGACTCGGTCAGCCAAGCGTGGCTCTCGACGAGCTGGAAGGCCGCGGTCGAGGAATCGTAGCGCCCCCAGGCGACCAGGGAGAGCAGGAAGGTCGCCACCGTGGCGGCGAGCGCCGCCCAGCGGGCGTTGCGCTGCACCCCCTCCTCGTCGCCCTGCAGGGTGAGGATGAAGGCGGCGCCGACGAGGGGCAGGATGAGGAGGCCGGAGAGGATCCCGAGGCCGAACATCAGACGCGTCTCCGGTCGATGGGGAGGAGGCGGGCGGTCATCAATGGGCGCCGACGCCGTTCAGGAGGTACCAGCTCACCAGGGCGGCGACGCCGACGAGCATCACGAAGGCGTAGTGGTAGACGTAGCCGGTCTGCAGGCGCACGACGCCGCGGGTCACGTCGACCACCCGGGCCGCGATGCCGTTCGGCCCGAGCCCGTCGATGATCGCGCCGTCGCCGACCTTCCACAGGAACTCGCCGAAGCCCTTCGCCGGGCGCACGAAGATCCGGTCGTAGATCTCGTCGAAGTACCACTTGTTGAGCAGGAAGCGGTACAGCAGCGGCTGGCTCTCGGCGAGCTGGTTCGGCAGTTCCGGCCGGCGCAGATACATCCAGTAGGCGAGCAGGAAGCCGAGCACCAGCATCACGAAGGGCGAGGCCGAGACCCAGGCCGGGGCCTCGTGGATCGCGTGCATGATGTGGTTGTCGGGGGAATGCGCGAGGGCGCCCTTCCAGAACTCGTCCATGCCCTCGCCGATGAAGCGGTTCTTGAACACCAGGCCGGCGAAGACCGCGCCGAGGGCCAGCAGGGCGAGCGGGATCGTCATCACCCGCGGGCTCTCGTGCGGCACGTGGGCGTGGTGGTCGCCGTGATGCTCAAGGTCCGAGTGCGAGACGGGCTCGACGTCGTGGCCCTTGTCGTCGTGGGCGACGCCCTCGTGGTGGCCCGGCGCCCCATCCGCCTCCTGCGTGTGGGCGGCGACCGCGTGGTGGGCATCGCCGCGGGCGCCGCCGTGGTGGGCGTCCGCGTGGGCGTGCTGCCAGCGGGCCGGTCCCTCGAAGGTGAGGAAGTACAGGCGCCAGGAATAGAACGAGGTGAAGAAGGCCGCGACCACCGTCGCCAGGAAGGCCAGCACGTGGCCCGGCCGGGTCGACATGTAGGCCGCCTCGATGATCGCGTCCTTCGAGTAGTAGCCGGCCGTGAACGGGAAGCCGATCAGCGCCAGCGTCCCGATCGTCATCATCAGGCTGGTGAAGGGGATGTAGCGGCGCAGGGCGCCCATGTTCCGCATGTCCTGCTCGTGGTGCATCGCGTGGATGACCGAGCCGGCGCCGAGGAACAGCAGCGCCTTGAAGAAGGCGTGGGTGAAGAGGTGGAACATGCCGGCCGCGTAGGCGCCGACCCCGAGCGCCACGAACATGTAGCCGAGCTGCGAGCAGGTCGAGTAGGCGATGACCCGCTTGATGTCGTTCTGGACCAGGCCGACCGTCGCGGCGAAGAAGGCCGTGATGCCGCCGATCACGGTGACGACGGTGAGCGCCGCCGGCGCCGCCTCGAAGAGGGGCGAGAGCCGCGCCACCATGAACACGCCGGCCGTCACCATGGTGGCGGCGTGGATCAGGGCCGAGACCGGGGTCGGGCCCTCCATGGCGTCGGGCAGCCAGGTATGCAGCAGGAACTGCGCCGACTTGCCCATCGCGCCCATGAACAGCAGCAGGCAGGCGAGCGTGAGCGCGTTCCAGTCGGTGCCGAGGAAGTGGAAGCCCGCATCCTTCACCTCGGCGACGCGCGGGAAGATCCCGTCGAAGGCGACCGAGCCGAACAGCACGAAGACCAGGAAGATGCCGAGGGAGAAGCCGAAATCGCCGACCCGGTTGACGATGAAGGCCTTCATCGCGGCGGCGTTGGCCGAGGGCTTCTCGTACCAGAACCCGATCAGCAGGTAGGAGGCGAGGCCGACGCCCTCCCAGCCGAAGAACATCTGCACGAGGTTGTCGGCCGTCACCAGCATCAGCATGGCGAAGGTGAACAGCGACAGGTAGGCGAAGAAGCGCGGCCGGTGCGGATCCTCCTCCATGTAGCCCATGGAATAGAGGTGCACGAGCGACGACACGCTGGTGACGACGACCAGCATCACCACGGTGAGCGTGTCGGCCCGGAACGCCCAGTCGACGACGAGGTCGCCGGCCGAGAACCAATGCGCGACCTGGATCCGGGTCGCCCCGTGCCCCTCCCCGGCCGTGACTTCGAAGAAGGCCACCCAGGACAGGAGCGCGGCGAAAAACAGGATCGAGGTGGTGACGACCTCGCTCGCCTTGGCCCCGATCCGGCGGCCGAACAGGCCGGCGATGAGGGAGCCGATGAGGGGCAGGAAGACGATCGCGTGGTACATGCTCGGGGTCCGGCCTCGGGGCTACGGCTCGGGGTTCAGTGGGGGCGGGGGAGTCCTCAGCCCTTCATCATGTTGACGTCCTCGACCGCGATCGAGCCGCGGTTGCGGAAGAACACCACCAGGATCGCGAGGCCGATCGCCGCCTCGGCGGCCGCCACCGTCAGCACGAACAGGGCGAAGACCTGCCCGACGATGTCGCCCAGGTGGGTCGAGAACGCGACGAGGTTGATGTTCACGGCGAGCAGGATCAGCTCGACGCACATCAGGATCACGATCACGTTCTTGCGGTTGATGAAGATGCCGAGCACGCCGAGCGTGAACAGGATCGCCGCGACCGTGAGGTAATGGCTCAAACCGATCATCTGTCTGCCTCTCGGCCGGGCTGCGGCCGTCTCGAATCAGCGTGCCGTCGCGGCGGCGCGGCGCCCCTTCCCGGCGCGGGAGAGGGGGGCCGGACCGTGCCCGGTCCCGCCGTCACACCTCGACGCCCTGGCGCGTCGGCACCTTGCGCAGCTCGACCGCCAGGGCCTGGGTGCGCGCGTTCTGCACCGCGATGTCCTGGCGCTTCACGCCGGGCCGGTCGCGCAGCGTCAGCACGATCGCGCCGATCATCGCGACGAGCAGGATCAGGCCGGCAATCTGGAAGAAGAAGAAGTAGTTGGTGTAGAGAACCAGGCCGAGCGCCTGCGTGTTGGTGATCTGCTCGCCGCCGGGCGCCACCGCGAGGGGCGCGTGGACGAGACCCGGATCGATTGCCCAGGAGCCGACCACCAGCAGGAGCTCGATCAGGAACACGGCGCCGATCAGCGCGCCGACCGGCAGGTAGTCCTGGAAGCCCTGGCGCAGCTCGGCGAAGTCCACGTCGAGCATCATCACCACGAAGAGGAACAGCACCGCCACCGCGCCGACGTAGACGACCACCAGGATCATCGCCAGGAACTCGGCGCCCATCAGCACGAACAGGCCGGCCGCGTTCACGAAGGCGAGGATCAGGAACAGGACCGAGGTGACCGGGTTGCGGGCGGCGATCACCACGAGGCCCGAGGCGACCGTGATCGCGGCGAAGAGGTAGAAGAAGGCGGCGGCTGCGGTCATGCGGTGAACTCACGCCGCCTCGCGGCGGTCTCCTGCCTGGTGCCGATGAGCGACCCCCGGTTCCCCGGCGGCCCGTCTATAGATCCCGCTCCCGCGGCGCACAACGGGAAAGCCCGCCGCGGAGGCGAATGGTCGGCGTCGCGCGGCGAATGGCGGGCGGGACGACCCTCCGGAGCCTCGGCGGGCGCCGCGTCGGCCCGTCGCTCGCCTCAGCGATAGGGTGCGTCCGCGGCGATGTTGCGCGCGATCTCGCGCTCCCAGCGGTCGCCGTTCGCGAGCAGCCGCTGCTTGTCGTAGAGCAGCTCCTCGCGGGTCTCGACCGAGAACTCGAAGTTCGGGCCCTCGACGATGGCGTCCACCGGGCAGGCCTCCTGGCACATGCCGCAATAGATGCACTTCACCATGTCGATGTCGTAGCGGGTGGTGCGGCGGGTGCCGTCATTGCGGCGCGGCCCGGCCTCGATGGTGATGGCCTGGGCCGGGCAGACCGCCTCGCAGAGCTTGCAGGCGATGCAGCGCTCCTCGCCGTTGGGGTACCGGCGCAGCGCGTGCTCGCCGCGGAAGCGCGGCGAGCGGTGGCCCATCTCGAAGGGGTAGTTGATCGTCGCCTTCGGCTTGAACAGGTAGCGCATGGCGAGGGCGAACCCCGACACGAACTCCTTCAGCAGCAGGCTGCGGGCGACCTGATCGAGCCTCATCGCTCAATCTCCAATGCGGGGTTCAGGAGACCGGCGCGAGGCCGGTCACTTTCAGGACGAAGGCGACGACGAAGACCATGATGAGCGAGAGCGGGAGGAAGACCTTCCAGCCGAGCCGCATGAGCTGGTCGTAGCGGTAGCGGGGGACCATCGCCTTGACCATGGCGATCAGGAAGAACAGGAAGCTCGCCTTCAGGGTGAACCAGATCACGCCCGGCACCCAGGTGAACGGCGCGAAGGGGATCGGCGAGAGCCAGCCGCCCATGAACAGGATCGTGCCGAGCGCGCACATGGTGATGATCGCCACGTACTCGCCGAGCATGAACAGCAGGTACGGGGTCGAGGAATACTCGACCATGTAGCCCGCCACGAGCTCCGATTCGGCCTCCGGCAGGTCGAAGGGCGGGCGGTTCGTCTCGGCCAGCGCCGACACGAAGAACACCGCGAACATCGGGAACAGCCAGAGCCAGTACCAGCCGAAGATCCCGAGCGCGGTGTCCTGCGCGCGGACGATCTGCGAGAGGTTGAGGGAGCCCGCGCACATCAGCACGGTGATGATCACGAAGCCGAGCGACACCTCGTAGGACACCATCTGGGCGGCCGAGCGGAGCGCGCCCAGGAAGGCGTATTTCGAGTTCGAGGCCCAGCCGCCCATGATCACGCCGTAGACGCCGAGCGACGAGATCGCGAAGATGTAGATGATGCCGACGTTGATGTCGGCGATCGCCCAGTTATCCGCCAGCGGGATCACCGCCCAGGCCGAGAGCGCCAGGGTCGCGAAGCCGAACGGCGCCAGCAGGTAGAGCGCCTTGTTGGCGCCCGCCGGGATGACCGGCTCCTTGATCACGAACTTCAGCAGGTCGGCGAAGGACTGGAACAGGCCCCAGGGGCCGACCACGTTCGGGCCGCGCCGCAGCTGCACCGCCGCCCAGATCTTCCGGTCGGCGAGGAGCGCGTAGGCGATGAAGACGAGGAGCGCGACCAGCAGCACCACGCTCTTCAGCGCGACGAGGCCGACCGTCAGCAGGATGTCGGTGACGCTCATGGGGTGGTCCTATCGCGGTCCTACTCGGCGGCCTGGAGCACGCGCTCGCGGGCGAGCCCCGAGCATTCCGCCAGCACCCGGGAGGCGCGGGCGATCGGGTTGGTGAGGTAGAAGTCGAGGATCGGGCTGCGGAACGGCTCCCGGCCCGGCTCGCCGCCGAGGGCCGCGAGGCTCGCGAGCGCCGCGCCGGCGTCCTGCCCGGCGACCGAATCCAGCGCCGCGAGGTGCGGGTGGTCGGCGTAGAGGGCGCGGCGCAGCTGCGCCAGCGAGTCGAAGGGCAGGCGCTGGCCGAGCGGCTCCGACAGGGCGCGCAGGATCGCCCAATCCTCGCGCGCGTCGCCCGGCGGGAACCCGGAGCGGTTGGCGAGTTGCGGACGGCCCTCCGTGTTCACGTAGGTCCCCGACTTCTCCGTGTAGGCGGCCCCCGGCAGGATCACGTCGGCCCGGTGGGCGCCGCGATCCCCGTGCGTGCCCTGGTAGATCACGAAGGCGCCCGGGGCGACCTCCACCTCATCGGCGCCGAGGTTGTAGAGCACGTCGAGGGCGCCCGGCGCCGTCATCGCGGCGAAGTCGAGCCCGCCCTCCCCCGGCACGACGCCGAGATCGAGGGCGCCGACGCGCGCCGCCGCGACCTGCAGCACCCCGAAGCCGGTCCAGCCCTCCGTCACGGCGCCGATGCTCCGCGCGTAGGAGGCGGCCGCCGCCAGGATGGCGCGCCCGTCCGGGCGGGCGAGCGCCCCGATCCCGACGATGACGAGCGGGCGCTCGGCCTTGCCCAGCACCTCCGCGAAGCTGTGCCGCCCGGCCGCGAGCTCCGCCAGCGTCTCCGGGCCGGCGCCCAGATAGGTGTGCGGGTAGGTCAGGTCGGTGGGCTCGCCGATCAGCCCGACCGGCAGCGGCGCCATGCGCCAGCGCTTGCGCAGCCGCACGTTGAGGAGCGAGCCTTCGAGGCGCGGATTGGCCCCGACGAGCAGCACCGCGTCCGCCTGCTCGATCCCCGCGATGGTGGGGTTGAACGTGTAGGCGGCCCGGCCCCAGGCCGGATCGAACGGCGCGCCGTCCTGGCGGCAATCGAGGTTGCGCACATTGAGCGCCGTCATCAGGCGCTTGAGCGCGTAGGTCTCCTCCACCGAGGCGAGGTCGCCCACGATCGCGCCGACGCGCGCGGGGTCGGCGCCCTTGAGCTTGGCCGCGATCGTCGCGAAGGCCTCGGCCCAGCCCGCCGGGCGCAGGCGCCCGTTCTCGCGGATGTAGGGCCGGTCGAGGCGCTGGAGCCGCAGCCCGTCCACCACGTGGCGGGTCTTGTCGGAGATCCACTCCTCGTTGATGGCCTCGTTCACCCGGGGCTCGATCTGCATCACCTCGCGGCCGCGGGTATCGACCCGGATCGCGCAGCCGACCGCGTCCATCACGTCGACCGACTCGGTCTTGGACAATTCCCAGGGCCGCACGTTGTAGGATTGCGGCTTGTGCACGAGGGCCCCGACCGGGCAGAGGTCGGCGACGTTGCCCTGCAGCTCGGAGGCCATGGCCTGTTCGAGGTAGGAGGTGATCTCCATATCCTCGCCGCGCCCGATGGCGCCGAGATCCGGCACCCCCGCCACTTCCGCCAGGAAGCGCACGCAGCGGGTGCAGTGGATGCAGCGGTTCATCGCCGTGCGCACGAGCGGGCCGATGTACTTGTCCTCGACCGCGCGCTTGTTCTCGCCGTAGCGGGTCGAATCGACCCCGTAGGCCATCGCCTGGTCCTGCAGGTCGCAATGGCCGCCCTGGTCGCAGATCGGGCAGTCGAGCGGGTGGTTGATGAGGAGGAACTCCATCACCCCCTCGCGCGCCTTCTTGGTCAGCGGCGACTTGGTCAGGACCTGCGGCGGCTCGCCGTTCGGGCCCGGCCGGCAGTCGCGCACGCCCCAGGCGCAGGAGGCCACCGGCTTCGGCGCGCCCTTCAGCTCGACGAGGCACATGCGGCAATTGCCGGCGATCGACAGCCGCTCGTGGAAGCAGAAGCGCGGGATCTCCGCGCCGGCCGCCTCGCAGGCCTGCAGCAGCGTGTAGTCCGGCGGGACATCGACCTCGGTGCCGTCGACGACGATCTTGGTCACTGTGGTGTCTCCAGGCGTTCGCCGCGCGCGCCGCTCACTCCGCGGCCATCGGCACGGGGTCGCTGTGCGGGTTGGCGCTGTAGCGGTCGATGCGCTTCTCGATCTCGGGTCGGAAGTGGCGGATGAGGCCCTGGATCGGCCAGGCCGCCGCGTCGCCGAGCGCGCAGATCGTGTGGCCCTCGATCTGCTTGGTGACGTCGAGCAGCATGTCGATCTCGCGCTTCTGCGCCCGGCCCTCGGCCATGCGCAGCATGACGCGCCACATCCAGCCGGTGCCCTCCCGGCAGGGCGTGCACTGGCCGCAGGATTCGTGTTTGTAGAAGTACGAGATGCGGGCGATGGCGGCGACGATGTCGGTCGTCTTGTCGAGCACGATCACCGCCGCGGTGCCGAGGCCCGAGCCGAGGCCGCGCAGCGTGTCGAAGTCCATCGGCGCGTCGGCGATCTGCGCGGCCGGGACCAGCGGCACCGAGGAGCCGCCCGGGATCACCGCCAGGAGGTTGTCCCAGCCGCCGCGGATGCCGCCGCAATGGCGGTCGATCAGCTCGCGGAACGGGATCCCCAGCGCCTCCTCGACGTTGCAGGGCCGGTTGACGTGGCCCGAGACGCAGAAGAGCTTGGTGCCGGTGTTGTTCGGCCGGCCGATGCCGGAGAACCACGCCGCGCCCCGGCGCAGGATGGCACCCGCCACCGCGATCGACTCGACGTTGTTGACCGTGGTCGGGCAGCCGTAGAGGCCCATATTGGCCGGGAAGGGCGGCTTCAGCCGCGGCATCCCCTTCTTGCCCTCCAGGCTCTCCAGGAGCGCCGTCTCCTCGCCGCAGATATAGGCGCCCGCGCCGTGGTGGACGTAGAGGTCGAACGGGTAGCCGTGGACGTTGTCCGGCCCGATCAGCCGGGCCTCGTAGGCCTCGTCCACCGCCCGCTGCAGGGCGTGCTTCTCGGCCACGTACTCGCCGCGGATGTAGATATAGGCGGCATGCGCCCCCATCGCGAAGGAGGCGAGCAGGCAGCCCTCGATCAGGAGATGCGGGTCGTGCCGCATAATTTCCCGGTCCTTGCAGGTGCCGGGCTCGGATTCGTCGGCGTTCACCACCAGGTAGTGCGGACGGCCGTCCGACTTCTTGGGCATGAACGACCATTTGAGGCCGGTCGAGAAGCCGGCCCCGCCGCGCCCGCGCAGGCCCGACTTCTTCATCTCGTCGATGATCCAGTCGCGGCCCTGCTCGAGCAGGAATTTGGTGCCGTCCCAGGCGCCGCGCCGGCGCGCGGCGTCGAGGCCCGGGGAGTGGAACCCGTAGAGGTTCGTGAAGATCCGATCCTGGTCGGAGAGCATGGCGTCGTCCTACCGGTTCGAGGAGGGCTTGGTCTTGCCCGCGGGGCCCGCCCCCTTGGCGCCGGAATCCTTGGCGCCGGAATCCTTGGAGCCGGGGCCGGGCGGGCCCCTGTCGGCCGGGTCGACCCCGACGGGCTTGGCCTGCGAGCCGTCCGTGCGGGCGGGCGCGGCCATCGGCTCGGCGCCGCTGACCGGGGTCGAGCCCTTGGTCTCGGCGACCGGGCGGCCCTCCTCGGGCTTCGAGGGGGTCTCGGTGTAGGAGCGCCCGCTCTGCGGGGCGGGCTGGACCTCGGGCCCGGAGCGCGGCGCCGCGACGGTCGCGCGCTCGGGCGCCGACTGGCCCTTCGCCTCGGCGGGCTCGACCGGCGCCTTGCCGTCCGCGGCGCGCTGGGCGGGCGTCTGCGCGGCCGGGCTCCCGATCGGGCGGCCGGCATCGGGCCGCGCCGGCTTCGGATTGGCCGCCTCCCTGGCGGCGAGCGCCTGGGTGTCGGCGCCGGCCTCGTGCAGCCCCTCCTCCTCGAAGCGCCGGCGCCACGCGCCGATGCGGGAGCCGTCGAACAGGGTCTCGTCGGTGAGCGTCGTCGCGGCGCCCTTCGGCTCGGAGGAGGTCCGCCCGGCCTGCGAGCCGGCCTTGACCGGCCGCCCGGCCGCGAGGTCGTCCATCAGCCGGCCGAGGATCTCGGGCGTCAGGTCCTCATAATAGTCCTGGTTGATCTGCACCATCGGCGCGTTGCAGCAGGCGCCGAGGCACTCGACTTCGAGCCAGGAGAAATTGCCGTCCGGGCTGACATGGCCGGCGGGGCCGAGACGGTCGTGCAGGTAGTGCTTCAGCTCCTTCGCCCCGCAGACGTCGCAGGGCACGGTGCCGCAGACCTGAATCCAGTAGCGCCCGACCGGCTCGAGCGCGAACATGGTGTAGAAGGTCGCGACCTCGAGCACGCGGATGTGCGGCATCCCGAGTTCGTCGGCGACGGCCTCGATCGCCTTCTGCGGCAGCCAGCCGCCATTCTGCTCCTGGGCGCGCCAGAGCAGGGGGATCACGGCCGAGGCCTGCCGGCCCTCAGGATATTTGGCGATCTGTGCCTCGGCCCAGCGCGCGTTCTCGGGCGTGAACGCGAATGCGGCGGGCTGCTGTTCGGCGGGCGCCAGTCTGCGGTTTGCCATCGGTTCAGTTCTCTTCGCCGGTCGTCGCCTGCCTCACCGGTCCACCTCCCCGAACACGATGTCCAGGGTGCCGAGGATGCAGGACACGTCCGCCAGCATGTGGCCGCGGCACATCCAGTCCATCGCCTGCAGGTGGGCGAAGCCCGGCGCGCGGATCTTGCAGCGGTAGGGCTTGTTGGTGCCGTCCGCCACCAGGTAGACGCCGAACTCGCCCTTGGGCGCCTCGACGGCGGCGTAGACCTCGCCGGCCGGGACGTGGAAGCCCTCGGTGTAGAGCTTGAAGTGGTGGATGAGCGCCTCCATCGAGCGCTTCATCTCGCGCCGGGAGGGCGGCGCCACCTTGCCGTCCTGCGTGGTCACGGGCCCCTGCCCGTCCGGCGCGCGCAGCTTGGCGAGGCACTGCTTCATGATGCGCACGGATTGGCGCATCTCCTCCATGCGGATGACCTGGCGATCGTAGGTGTCGCCGTTCTTCCCCACCGGGACGTCGAACTCCATCTCCTCGTAGGCCTCGTAGGGCTGCGCCCTGCGCAGGTCCCACGGGATCCCGGAGCCGCGCAGCATCACGCCCGAGAAGCCCCAGGCCATCGCCGCGTCGACCGTCACGATGCCGATGTCGACGTTGCGCTGCTTGAAGATGCGGTTGCCGATGACCAGCGCGTCGAGGTCGTCGACCACCTGCAGGAAGGGGTCGCAGAAGGCCTCGATGTCGTCGATCAGCCCCGGCGGCAGGTCCTGGTGGACGCCCCCCGGCCGGAAGTAATTGGCGTGGAGCCGCGCCCCGCTCGCGCGCTCATAGAAGATCATCAGCTTCTCGCGCTCCTCGAAGCCCCAGAGCGGGGGCGTGAGCGCGCCGACATCCATCGCCTGCGTCGTCACGTTGAGGAGATGCGAGAGCAGCCGCCCGATCTCGCAGAACAGGGTGCGGATCAGCTTGGCCCGCCGCGGCACCTCGATGCCGAGCAGCTTCTCGACCGCGAGGCAGAAGGCGTGCTCCTGGTTCATCGGCGCGACGTAGTCGAGCCGGTCGAAATAGGGCGTGGCCTGCAGGTAGGTCTTGACCTCGATCAGCTTCTCGGTACCCCGATGGAGCAGCCCGATATGCGGATCGACCCGCTCGACGATCTCGCCGTCGAGCTCCAGCACGAGGCGCAGCACGCCGTGCGCCGCCGGATGCTGCGGCCCGAAATTGATCGAGAAATTCCGGATGCTGTGTTCGGTCATGCGGAGCGTCCGGCGCCCTGGGCGGCGCTGCGTGGGAGCGGGTGGCGCGCGGCGGGTGGCGAGTGCGGGAACGCGGTCATCGGCCTTCCCCTCACGGCTTCGCCTTCTCGTCTCCCGGAAGCACGTAGTCGGTGCCCTCCCAGGGGGACAGGAAGTCGAACTGGCGGAATTCCTGCGAGAGCTTCACGGGCTCGTAGACCACCCGGCCCTCGTCCTGGTCGTAGCGGACCTCGACGAATCCGGTGAGCGGGAAGTCCTTGCGCAGGGGATGCCCCTCGAAGCCGTAATCGGTCAGCAGGCGGCGCAGGTCCGGATGGCCCGAGAACAGGATCCCGTAGAGGTCGTAGGTCTCGCGCTCGTACCAGTTCGCCGCCGGGAAGACGGTGATCACGGAGGGGACCGGCGTCGCCTCGTCGGTCTGCACCTTCACGCGGATGCGCCGGTTGTGGCGCAGCGAGAGCAGGTGGTAGACGACGTCGAAGCGCTTCTCCCGGCCCGGGTAATCCGCCCCGCAGATGTCGATGAAGGAGCGGAAGCCGCAGGCCGGGTCGTCGCGCAGGTGCGTCAGCACCCGCACGATCTCGGACGGCTCGACCACGAGCGTCAGCTCGTCGAAGGCGATGGCGCGCTGAACGACGGCGCCGCCGAGGGTCTCGGCGAGGCGGTCGCTCAGCGCCTGCAGCGCCCCGGTCCCGTGCTCGGTCTCGGTATGGGGCAGGATGGTGATGCCGTTCGTCATCGCGGCCCCTCAGCGCTCGATCGTGCCGGTCCGGCGGATCTTCTTCTGCAGCAGCAGCACCCCGTAGAGCAGCGCCTCGGCGCTCGGGGGACAGCCGGGCACGTAGATGTCCACCGGCACCACGCGGTCGCAGCCGCGCACCACCGAGTAGGAGTAATGGTAGTAGCCGCCGCCATTGGCGCAGGAACCCATCGAGATGACGTAGCGCGGCTCCGGCATCTGGTCGTAGACCTTGCGCAGCGCGGGCGCCATCTTGTTGGTGAGGGTGCCGGCGACGATCATCACGTCCGACTGGCGCGGCGAGGCGCGCGGGGCGAAGCCGAAGCGCTCGGCGTCGTAGCGCGGCATCGACATCTGCATCATCTCGACCGCGCAGCAGGCGAGCCCGAAGGTCATCCACATCAGCGAGCCGGTGCGGGCCCAGGTGATGAGGTCGTCCGCCGTGGTGAGCAGGAAGCCGCGGTCGGCGAGTTCGTCGTTGATCGACAGGAAGGTCGGGTCGGTGGCGCCGATCGGCAGGCCGGTCGCCGGGTCGAAGATGCCCTTGGGCTCGGGGGCGATGGCCGGGGCGCGGGAGAGGGGAGTGTCGAGGGCCATGGAGCGGGGGTCTCTCAGGAGGCGGCGGGGATCGGTCGGCTCAGTCCCATTCGAGGGCGCCCTTGCGCCACTCGTAGATGAACCCGACGGTGAGCACGCCGAGGAAGATCATCATCGACCAGAAGCCGAACCAGCCGAGATCCCCGAAGGTGATCGCCCAGGGAAACAGGAAGGCGACCTCCAGGTCGAAGATGATGAACAGGATGGCGACGAGGTAGAAGCGCACGTCGAACTTCATGCGCGCGTCGTCGAAGGCGTTGAACCCGCACTCGTAGGCCGAGAGCTTCTCCGGGTCCGGGCTGTTGTAGGCGACCAGGAAGGGCGCCACGAGCAGGGCGAGCGCGATCACCAGCGACACGCCGATGAAGATCACGAGCGGCAGGTAATCCGTGAGGAGGCCGTTCATCGAGAACCCTCGTTGCTCGTTCAGGGGCAGCGCGGAGCCGCGCGCCGCCCGGCCGGTCGGCCCGCCATTCGGAACGGTTCCAAGGCCCGGAGATCGCCGCGAGGCTTAAACGAGCGGGTATGCCGAAACAAGGGGCGTTCGCACCGCACAAACCGCGAACGTCAGGGTCTTAGATAATCCGGCCGAGGCCGCCCACAACCGGGGAAAGCGCCCCGCGGATGGTGAGTTTCGTCGCAGGCCGCGGCCCTTCCGGGCCGTTTCCGGCCGCCGCGACGGATCGGCGCCGCCGGGCCGGGCCGATCAGGAATCCGACAGGATGAGCGCCCAGAACCGCTTGTAGCGGCTCCCGGGCGCGTCGACCCGGGCGACGCCGATCCGTCGCACCTGCGGCATCAGCATGTTGCGGTTGTGCTCGGGCGAGGCCTGCCAGCGGCGCAGCACGGCGTCGAAGGTCTCCGAGCCGGCGCTGAGGTTCTCGGCCGCGTAGCGTCCCCCGAGGCCGGCCCGCTTCAGCCGGCTGTCGAAGCTGCCGGCGATCTCGTGGGAGAGGAGTCCCGCCCGCGCATTGGCCTCGGCCTGCAGGGAGGCGGCGCGGATCAGCGAGGGATCGACCACCACCGGACCGAGCCCGTGGCTCGCCCGGTAGCGGGAGATCGCCGCGGCCGCCGCGGCCTCGTCGAGGATGACCTGATTCGTCGGCAGGTCCGGCGCCGGCAGCAGCGGCCCGCCGCTGCACCCCGCCAGGAGGAGGCCGAGTCCGGCCAGGAGCGCTCCGGCCCGAAGCGCGGGCTGGGTGGCGGGCCCGGCGGCGCGGCGGCGGGGCAACGTCGGTCGAAACGCGGTCGGCATCCTGGCGGGGTCCGGGCGGCGAAGGTCGGGGCCGAGCCCCTGTCGGTCAATTGTGGACATTTCGGGATCGCCCGATCAGGCGGCCTGCAGCGTCGCCAGGAAGCGCCGCACCTCGGCGCCGATGCTGTCCGAGTGCCGCAGCAGCGTGCCGGCCGCGCCCAGCACGCGGCCGGAGGCGTCCCCGGTCGTGTCGGCGTCCTGGGCGAGCCCGGCGATGGCCTCGCTCACGGCCCCGGTGCCGGCGGCGGCCTGGGCGATGCTGTGCAGGATCGTCTGGGTCGCCCCGGCCTGGCCCTCCACGGCCGAGGAGACCCGGCCCGAGACGCCGCTGATGTCCTGCACCCGCGCGGCGATGCCCGTCATGGCGCCGACCGCCTGGCGGGCGGCGTCCTGGATCGACGCGATCTGGGACGAGATCTCCCGGGTCGCCCGGTCCGTCTGGTTGGCGAGCTGCTTGACCTCGGCGGCGACGACCGCGAAGCCGCGGCCCGCCTCCCCGGCCCGGGCCGCCTCGATCGTGGCGTTCAGCGCCAGCAGGTTCGTCTGCCCGGCGACGCCCGCGATCACCGCCACGACGTCGCCGATCCGCGCCGCGGCGCCGTCGAGGGCCCGCATCACCTCGGCGGTGCGGTCGGATTCCGTCACCGCGTCCTCGGCGAGCCGGGCCGCCCCGCGCACCTCGCCGCCGATCGCCGTGATCGAGGCGCCGAGCCGCTCGGCCGCCGTCGCGACGCCGGCGACCTCCCGCGCGGCGGTCGCGGCGGAGCCGGCCGCCGCGGCCGCCCGCCCGGCCGTGCGCGCGGCGGCGTCGGACATCGCCTTCGCGGTCGCCTCCAGATCCCGGGCCGAGGCGTCCACCTGGGCCAGCACCGCCGAGACCGCGCTCTCGAAGGCGCGGGTGTCGGCGCCGAGCTGCGCGACGCGGCGCAGCTGCGCCTGTCCGGCATCCTGCGCCGCCGCCAGGGCCTCGCGCTCGGCCAGGGCGATCCGGAAGCTGTCGATGCCCCGGGCGATGAGGCCGATCTCGTCCCGGCGGGCGGTGCCGGGGATCGTCCCGTCGTAGCGCCCGGCGGCGAGCGCGGCGGTGGCCTGCGTCAGGGCCGCGAGGCCCCCGGCGATCGAGCGCCACCCGACGAGGCCGAGGGCGCCGACGCCGAGGAGCGCCGCGCCCGCGATCAGCCCGAGCCAGAGCGCCTGGCGCCGGAACGCCTCCTCGATGTCGTCGACGTGCACGCCCGTGAAGATCGCGACCTTCCAGGGATCGAAGCCCTGGATGTAGCTCAGCTTGGGCGATTGCACCTCGCTGCCCGGCCGCACGAAGTGGTAGCGCAGCTCGCCCGGCTTGCCGGACCGCGCGATCCGCGTGATCGCCTGGACGAGGAGCATGCCGGAGGCGTCCTTGAGCCCGCTCATGTCCTTGCCGACCCATTCGGGCTTGATGGGGATCACCTGCGCGACCCCGTCATAGCCGTAGACCGCCACGTAATTGTCGCCGTCGTACCGCATGGCGTTGACGCGGGCCCGGAAGGCCGCGAGCGCCGCCTCGCGCGACAGGCGGCCGGCCTGCACCTCCCTCTCCAGGCTGGCGGCGGCGGCCATCGCGACGTCGGAGACCGCGCGCAGCTTGGCGACGCGCTCGGCGATCAGGCCGTCCCGGTAGCTGGTCAGCGCGCAGGCCGCCAGACCCACGAAGCCCGCGACGGCCGCCGCCAGCATGACGGCGAATCGGCGGCTCACTCCGGCATTCCACCACGACATCTCGTCCCCCGGGGTCCCAGCGATCCCGGCTGACTCTGCGGCGCGATCCTTGCCTTGAGCTTGCAATTGTGGTTGGCGCGGGCGACGGGGCTCGAACCCGCGACCTCCGGCGTGACAGGCCGGCACTCTAACCAACTGAGCTACGCCCGCGTGCCAGGCGCAGTGCGATGACCACCCATCAGGGGAAGATGGCGCGGACGACGGGGCTCGAACCCGCGACCTCCGGCGTGACAGGCCGGCACTCTAACCGACTGAGCTACGTCCGCGCGGCGCATCGCTGTGCTGCGATGGCGGCGGTGTATGAGGCGGGCCGAAGCGTGTCAAGCCGCCGGGCACGGAAATCCGGCCGGCCCCCGCCCCGGGTCCCGGGCCTTGCGCTCCCGGTTTGCTGCCCTTAACCATGCGGCCCGGGGCGGTTAGCTCAGTTGGTAGAGCATCTCGTTTACACCGAGAGGGTCGGCGGTTCGAGCCCGTCACCGCCCACCAGCCACGGGGCCGCCCCCGGTCAGGCCGCGAGCATCGCCGTCACGGCCGCGTCGACGGCCGCGACCGCGACCCGGTAGCGGTCGCCCTCGGTGGCCTCGCCCATCAGGAAGCCGTATCTCAGGCCGGCCGCGATCGACAAATTGCGCATGCACCAGTTTAGGTATTGCGGGCTGTGGAATTCCAAGACCTTGGTTCCGGGCTCGCAATAACCAAGATTGGTGAGGCCGGCCCCATGGGGGGACACCACCACTTCGGCCGTCGCAAGCAATGAGATCTGCTGTTCGAGGGTCCTGTCAGCCAGTCTGACGACGTCGAAGCCGCGACCGGCCAGGAGCGTCTCGATCTCTCGCTCGTTCTCGAGCCGCCGGTAATGCGAGTCGGCCCGCGAGATGTAGAGCCTGCGGCCGGCGCCGGGCGCGGCGGAGGCCTGGGCCGCCTTGATCAGCGCGAAGGCCCTGAGGACGACGGGATGGGGATCGATCCCGTAGGAGCCGTGCTGATGCGGGAGCAGCAACTCGTCGACCCGCACGCGGTCGCAGCGCCGGAGCTGAACCAAGTTCAAGCCGTAGGCCTTCGCCACCAGCTCCGCGGTCCGCCTCTGCACGTCGTTCCGATACTCGGGAACCAGGACGACCGCCCCTTCGCCGGACGCCCGGGTCTCGCCATGCAGGCAGATCTTGCCCACGAAGAACATCATCCAATGATAGTAATTCTCGTTGATCCCCGCGCAGGCGTAGCGCGCCCGCGCGATCGAGAGCTGCGGATTGCCCGCATTGCACGCGAATGTTCCGTCCGGGAAGCGAATGAAGCGATCCTCGAGGTGGAATGGAAAGTGGAA
Organism: Methylobacterium sp. WSM2598; assembly: GCF_000379105.1. GTDB lineage: Bacteria > Pseudomonadota > Alphaproteobacteria > Rhizobiales > Beijerinckiaceae > Methylobacterium. Next base: position 656,489 of record NZ_KB900609.1, read on the forward strand.
CAGAGATTCTTCGGCGACCACGCCGGCCTTCTCGATCGCCCCGTGCGTCGTGAGCAGATCGACGTCCCGCAAGGTCAGCATGTTGTACTTGCCGGCCGTGTATCCGGTCGGCGCGGCACCGCCGTCGCCGTACGCCGGGCCCGGGCAGGTGAACGCGACGGCGTGCGCCACTTCCCGCACCTCCGCGGCGAGGTCGTAGGCGGAGCCGGATTGCAGCGGGACGAGGTCGTCGAGGCGCAGCAGCCAGCGTGGCGCGTCCGCGCACGAGGCCGACCACCCCGTCAGCCGGCGCGGGGCATCGAAGAACAGCGGTTGCGGAAAAACCGCCACGTCATGCCCGGAAAAGTCACGGAACACTAATCGTCCGTCAACATAGAGCCAATTGCACTCGAGCGAATGATCCCGCCCGAGGATTTTCCCGCTCGAATCGAGTTTGACGATCCGGCCGGGATCGTCGAGGGATTGCTTGTATAGCCAGGCGGAGCCGGCGATGCTGGTGGCCATTGGATCAAGTTCCATGCCGCGGGCAGTCATCAATCGCGTGGCGGCGACACAGCTCAGGTGCCGTTTGGTCGGGATGGCCGGACGCGCGCCCGGTCGGGTGCCGCCGAGAGCTTTCACGGATCCCGTCCGGGGTCGGAGCGTCACATCGTCCTGCGCGCCGCCATCCTCGGGTCGGGCCCGCCATCTTCGGCAGACGCCTCTTGCCACGAGGACGGGAGCCGGACCATGGCTGAGGGCAGCAATGTCCGCGTCCCTCCCATCCTCCGCGCATCCTCCCCGTCCCCTGCTCCACAATTCCGACTTCCGCCTGTTCGGCCTCGCCCGGTTCCTGACGGGCCTCGCCTACCAGATGCAGGCGGTGGCCGTGGGCTGGTTCGTCTACGACCTGACCCGCAGCGCGCTCGCGCTCGGCCTCGTCGGGCTCGCGAGCTTCGCGCCGGCGATCCTCGGGGCGCTGGTGACGGGCCACGTGGCCGACACCTATGACCGGCGCCGCATCGCCGCCCTCGCCTACGCGCTCATCGCCTCCTCGGCGGCCGGCCTGCTGGCCCTCGCCCTGTCCCGGCATCCCCCGGTCTGGCCGGTCTACGCCCTGATGGTGCTGACGGGCGGCGCCCGGGCCTTCGCCAACCCGGCGACGCAGGCCCTGATGCCGACGCTGGTGCCGCGCGAGCAGTTCGGCGCCGCCATCGCGTGGAACTCCTCGATCTGGCAGAGCGCGTCCGTGTCCGGCCCCGCCCTCGGCGGCCTCCTCTACGCGCTCGGCCCCTCGGTGGTGTTCGGGCTCTCCGCCGCCTGCTTCGCGGTCGCCGCGGTCGCCGTGGGCGGCATCCGGCCTCGGCCCGCCGCGGCCGGGCGCGGGCCGGTCTCCTGGGCGACGCTGCTCGCGGGGCTCACCTACATCCGGTCCCAGCCGGTGGTGCTGGGCGCGATCACCCTCGACCTCGTCGCCGTGCTCCTCGGCGGGGCCACCGCGCTGCTGCCGATCTACGCCCAGGAGGTGCTGCGGGTCGGGCCGCTCGGCCTCGGCCTCCTGCGCAGCATGCCGGCGGCGGGCGGAGTGGCGATGGCGGTCGTTCTGGCCCACCGGCCGCTCGCGCGCCGGGCGGGGCAGCGGCTCCTCCTCGCCGTCGCGGTCTTCGGGGTCGCCACGGTGGGCTTCGGCCTCTCGACCTCCCTGCCCCTCTCCATGGCCTGCCTCTTCGTCACGGGGGCGGCCGACATGGTCAGCGTCTACGTCCGCCAGAGCCTCGTCCAAGGCGAGACGCCGGACGCGATGCGCGGCCGGGTGGCGGCCGTCAACACCGTCTTCATCGGCGCCTCGAACGAACTCGGCGAGTTCGAGTCCGGCACGCTCGCGGCCCTGGTCGGGGCGGTGCCGGCGGTCGTGGCCGGCGGAGTCGCGACGGTGCTGGTCGCCGGCCTGTGGGGCCGCCTGTTTCCGGCCCTGCGCCGGCGCGACCGCCTCCTGACCTGACGGAATCCATCTGCCGCGAGGCACGCTCGCCACCCTGCCTCGTCGGTGCGGCGCGTCAGAGGCCCGCCGCACGGGCGCGGCGCGGCATCCTCGCAGGAGGCGCGACATGGCCCCCAGATCGTTGCGGATCTCATCGCCGACACGCTGCACGCGGTGGGCGTGCGCCGGATCTACGGCGTCGTCGGCGATCCGCTGAACGGCCTGACGGACGCGCTGCGCCGCAAGCGCACCATCGACTGGGTCCACGTCCGCCACGAGGAGGTGGCGGCCTTCGCGGCCGGTGCCGAGGCGCACCTCACCGGGGACCTCGCCGTCTGCGCGGGGAGCTGCGGGCCCGGCAACCTGCACCTCATCAACGGCCTGTCCGATTGTCAGCGCTCGCGGGTGCCCGTGCTGGCGATCGCCGCGCATATCCCGAGCGCCGCGATCGGCTCGGGCTCCTTCCAGGAAACGAGCCCGGAGAAGCTCTTCGCGGAATGCGCGCACTAGGTCAGTCCGGTCGCCACCGTCGCGCAGATCGGCCGCACCCGCGACATCGCGATCCGCGAGGCCATCGCCAAGCGCGGCGTCCCGGTGGTGATCATCCCGGGCGACGTGGCGCTCGAATCGATCGAGGTCCCGACCGCGCCGCGCTGGCTCAAGCCCCGTCCCCCGGTGGGCGATCGGCGCCCAGGCCGCCTTTCCGGACCGGCCGGTGATCTCCTTCTCCGGCGACGGCGGCTTCGCCATGCTGGTGGGCAACTTCCTCACCCTCACGCAGGCGGGGCTGCCCGTGGAGGTGGTGGTGCGCAACAACGGCACCCTCGGCTTCGTCGAGATGGAGATGAAGGCCTCGGGCTGCCTCGACGCGGGCACCGAGCTCAGGAATCCGGACTTCGCCCGCATGGCCGAGGCGGCCGGGGTGCTGGGCCTGCGCGTGGAGGACCCGGCCGAGGTCGAGACCGCGCTGAGGAGGGCCCTCGCCCATGACGGGCCCGCGCTGGTCGACGTGGTCACCAACCGCCAGGAGCTGGCGCCGCCGCCCAAGACCACGATGGAGCGGGCCAAGGGGTTCGGGATCTACCTCGCGCGGGCGGTCATCAGCGGGCGCGGGGACGAGATCGTGGAACTGGCGCGCACCAACCTGTTCCGGTGAGCGCGCCGGTCAGCGCCGCGCGACGAAGCCGCGCCCGTCCCAGCGGTAGCGCTGCGCGGCGGCGCCGCGCCCGACCGTGAGGGTCGCCCCCCGGCAGCGCGTCGCCGCGTGGGTGATCCATCCCTGCAGGCCGGGCAGATCGAACTCCGTCCAGGAGGCGACCTGCCCCTTCTCCACCGCGACCAGGACGATGACCGTGTCGGCGCGCTGCGAGAAGGCGCGGCCCAGGTAGGTCTCGCCGGCCGGCGCGAAGCGGGGCGTCAGCGGGCAGCGGGTGAGGGCGTAGCCCATCCGGTCGCCGTGCCCGGCGAGGCTCTCGCGCACCGCCTCCTCGAAGGCCGCGACGGGGAGCCCCGGGCGCGGCTCGGCGGCGGCGACGGCCATGCCGGCGTGCCAGGCCGCCGCCGCGACGGCCACCCGGCCCGCGAGGCCGGCTCCCCTCACCCGGTGCCGCGCGCGGACCATCCCATCCTCCCGAGATCCCGCCCGACCGAGACGTCCCCGGCGCGGAACGACGATCATCCATAGCGCCTGCCGGTCGGCCTTTCGAGGACGACGGCCCGAAACCTGATGGGGCGGCATCGAGGCCCGCGGCGCGGTGCCGATCCGGGACGCGCGACCACGGCGGAGGGGGGACGATGTCCGATTGCGGCACTGAGGCGCGGTCGCCCCGCCCGGAACCCGTCCGCTTCCTCGTCGGCCAGGACCGCGAGGGCCGCTGGCTGGCGGTGGAGACCCGCGGGCGCGCGGGCGGCATCTTCCGCAGCCGCGCGGACGCGCTGCACTTCGCCGGCGCCGAGACCGGCCGCCGCCCGGGCGCGGTCCGCCTGTGCGAGGACCCGCTGGCGCTCCCCGCCTGAGCGTCAGGCGCCGGGCCCGGCGACGCCGGCCTGCGCGAAGGTCGCCATGTCCCGGTGGCAGGCGAGCGCCGCCTTGAGCAGCCCGAGGGCCAGGGCCGCCCCCGAGCCCTCGCCGAGCCGCAGGCCCAGGGCCAGGAGCGGGTCGAGGCCGAGCCGCTCCAGCACCGCGCCGTGCGCCCCCTCGGCCGAGCGGTGGCCCGCCACGCAATGGTCGAGGGCCCGGGAATCGAGGGCGTGCAGCACCGCGGCGGCCGCGCAGGCCACGTAGCCGTCGAGCACCACCGGCACGCGCTGCAGCCGCGCCGCCAGGATCGCCCCGGCGATCGCCGCCACCTCGCGCCCGCCGAGACGCGCCAGCACCTGCAGCGGATCGTCGAGATGGCCGGCGTGGCGGGCGAGGGCCGCCTCCACCGCCGCCACCTTGCGGGCGTGGCCCGCCGCGTCCACCCCGGTGCCGTGCCCCACCCAGCCGGCGGGCTCGCCGCCGTAGAGGGCCGCGTAGATCGCGGCCGCGACCGTGGTGTTGCCGATCCCCATCTCGCCGAGCGCGAGCCCGTCGGTGCCGGCCGCCACCGCCTCCATCCCGAACGCCATCGTGGCCACGCAGGCCTTCTCGGTCATCGCCTCGGCCTCGGCGATGTCGCCGGTCGGCAGGTCGAGGGCGAGGTCGAAGACCTTGAAGCCGAGCCCGTAGGTCGCGCAGATCTGGTTGATCGCCGCGCCCCCGGCGGCGAAATTGTCGAGCATCTGCCGGTTGACCGCGGACGGATAGGCCGAGACGCCGCGGGCGGCGACGCCGTGGCTGCCGGCGAAGACGCAGACGAGCGGTCGGTCGAGGCTCGGCATCGGCTTGCCCTGCCAGGCGGCGAGCCACGCCACCAGGGTCTCGAGGCGCCCGAGGCTGCCGGCGGGCTTGGTCAGCTCCGCCTGCCGGGCCGCGACGGCCCGCGCCGCCTCCTCGTCGGGACCCGGCATGCCGGCGAGGAGCTGGCGGATATCCGCGAAGGGGCTGGCATCGGGGGGCGGGGCATTCATCGGCGAACTCCGGCGGGACGATCCGGGCCTCTTACCAGAGGGCGCCGCGAAGGCTAAGCGGACTTGCTCGCCGGGATTCCGCTTAGGGTCTTGGTCCCGCATGATTCTTGCCGCCGAACCGGCGGCCGCTCCGGCGCGTGGTGCGCTGGCCGGCGGGAGCGCGCGGTCCCCGCTTTCTCCGCAGACGCGGGGCGCGCATCTGCGGTATAATGGGTCCCTGGACGCGAAGGACGCGAGCGCGATGGCCGAGGGCGCGGGGTTGCGGGCCGAAGGGTCCGCCATGCACGAGGCGGACGACGAGTTCGAGCCGCCACCCGAGACGGGCCCCTGGCCGCCGCTCCTCGACCTCGCCGCCTGCCTGCGCTTCTACAGCCGGCTTCCGGTCCCGGCCCTCCCGGGCGAGGCGGACGGCCACGCGGCCCCGGACTTCCGCACCGCGCCGCGGATGCTGCCGATCGCCGGAATGCTGATCGCCCTGCCGAGCGCGGTGGCGCTGCTCGGCGGGCTCGGCCTCGGGCTCGGCCCCTTCATCGCCGGCACGCTCGCGGCGCTCGCGCTCACCCTGGCGACCGGCGCGCTGCACGAGGACGGGCTCGCCGACCTCGCGGACGGTTTCGGCGGCGGGGCGGACGCGGTGCGGCGGCTCGACATCATGCGCGACAGCCGCATCGGCACCTACGGGGCCGCGGCCCTGATCCTCGCCTACGCCCTGCGCATCGGCGCGCTCGCCACCCTCGCCGACCGGATCGGGTGGCGCGCGGCCCTGGTCCTGCCCGCCGCCGCGGCCCTGTCGCGCACGGCGTCGCTCTGGCCCCTGTTCGCGCTGCCCCCGGCCCGGCCGGACGGGGCCGCCCAGGCGGTCGGGCAGCCCACGGGCGCCACCTGCGCCGTCGCCTGGGCGCTCTGCGGCGCGCTCCTCGTCGGAGCCTGGGCGCTCGGCCTGCCGGCGAGCGGGCTCGCGCTCGCGGGGCTCCTCGCCGCCCTCTCGGCCTGGACGATGAGCCGCATGGCGGAGCGGCTGATCGGCGGCCAGACCGGCGACGTGATCGGCGCGAGCCAGCAGGTGGCCGAGATCGCCGCCCTGCTCGCCCTGCTGATCGCGATTCCCCGCTGATCCGATCCCTCGATGCCGCCTCCCTCCACGCCCTGCACCCGCGTCTGCGTCCTCGACCCTGGCACCGGCCTCTGCGAGGGCTGCGGCCGCACCCGCGACGAGATCGCGGCCTGGGGCTCCCTCTCCGAGCCCGAGCGCAAGCGCATCATGGCGCTGCTGCCCGGCCGCCGCGGCGCCGAGCCCGGTCGCGACCTCCGGCGGCCCGCCCCCTCCCCCGCCTGACATGCCGGGCGCCGCCGGTGTCGCCCTGCTCCTCCTCGCCGCGGGGGCCGGCGTCGCGGCCCTGGCGCGGGGCGACATCGGCGGGTGGAGCCCGCCGGAGGTCGCGACCGGGCTCGGCGCCGCGGCGGCGCTCCTGGTGATCCTGAGCGGCATCGTCCGGCAGTTCCGGATCGGGATCGGGGAGGGTCTGGGCGCCCTCCTGGTCTGGCTCTGCCTGGGCGCCGGCGCGGCCGGGCTCTACGCGTGGCGCGACCAGGCCCGGGACTTCGCCTTCCGGGTCTTCGGCGAGCTGGCGGCGGGCGAGCCGGTGGTGACGCCGGGCGGGGAGGTGGTGATCGCGCGGCGCGCCGATGGCGGCTTCACCCTGAGGGCGCGGGCGAATGGCCGCGAGCAGGTCTTCGCCTTCGACACCGGGGCGAGCGCGGTGGTCCTCACCGCCGAGAGCGCGGCCGCGCTCGGCCTGCATCCCCGGCCGGAGGCGTTCGTCGTGATGGTCCAGACCGCGAACGGCCGCGCCGCCGCCGCCCCGGTCATCCTCGACAGCCTCGCGGTCGGGCCGATCCGCGAGGAGCGGGTGCCCGCCCTGGTGACGCGGCCCGGGACCCTCGGCCTCAACCTCCTCGGCATGACCTTCCTGGAGCGCCTCGCCTCCTACGAGGTGCGCGGCAGCCGGCTGATCCTGCGCGGCGCCCGGCCCGGCTGATACGGGATCCGCTTGATCGAAGCGGATCCCGTATCCCAAGCCTGCGCGGCGCCTGAGCGAAGCCGACATCCGCATGGCCGAAATGCGAGATGGCGAAGCAATCAACCGGATGGCGTATGAGGCGGGAGCCCCGGGTCAGGCCGCCTCGGCCGCCCGCCGGCCGACCCGGGCCACCGCGTCGCGCAGGACGTCGGTCCCGGCGCTCGCCCGCATGCCCTCGGTCGAGAGGTGGCGCCGGAAGGCCCGGGCGCCGGGGCGGCCGTTGAACAGCCCGAGCATGTGCCGGGTGATCGCGTGGAGGCGCACGCCCTCGGCGAGCCGGGCCGACAGGTAGGGCAGGAAGGCCTCCACCGCCTCGAACGGGTCGGCGACCGGGGCCGGCGCCCCGAACAGCACCGGATCGACCGCGAGCAGCAGGGCGGGCTCCGCGTAGGCGGCGCGGCCGAGCATCGCCCCGTCCACGTGGGCGAGCTGGGCCCGCGCCTCGTCGAGGCTGCGCAGCCCCCCGTTGATCGCGACCGGCAGGTCGGGATGCGCCGCCTTCAGCCGGTGGACCCGCCCGTAGTCGAGGGGCGGCACGTCCCGGTTCTCCTTCGGCGAGAGCCCCTGCAGCCAGGCCTTGCGGGCGTGCACGACGAGCCCGTCGACCCCCGCCCGCGCGACGCTCCGGGCGAGGGCGTCGAGGGCGGCCTCCGGGTCCTGGTCGTCGACGCCGATGCGGCACTTCACCGTGACGGGGACCGCCACCGCCGCCTTCATGGCGGCGACGCACTCCCCCACCAGGTCCGGCTCGCGCATCAGGCAGGCGCCGAAGCGCCCGTCCTGGACGCGGTCCGAGGGGCAGCCGACATTGAGGTTGACCTCGGCGTAGCCCTCCGCCTCGGCGATGCGCGCCGCGGCGGCGAGGTCGGCCGGGTCGGAGCCGCCGAGCTGGATCGCCACCGGCTGCTCCGCGGGATCGAACCCGATCAGGCGCTCGCGCGGCCCGTGCAGCACGGCCCCGGTCGTGACCATCTCGGTGTAGAGCCGGGCGTGCCGCGTCAGGGTGCGGTGGAAGGCCCGGCAATGCCGGTCCGTCCAATCCATCATCGGCGCGACGCTGAAGCGCCAGGAGGGCATCAATCCCCCGGGCGGGCGCGGCAACCCGGCCGGCATTCCGTCCTGCCGGTCAGTGCCCGTGGGAGTGGCCGTGGTCGTGGTGGTGCGCGTGCCCGTGGTCATGCCCGTGGTCGTGACGATGGTGGTCGTGCCCGTGATGCGCTTGCCCCTGATGCGCTTGCCCCTGATGCTCTTGCCCGTGATGCTCTTGCCCGTGATGCTCTTGCCCGTGGTGATCCTGGGCATGCGGTTCGTGGTGATGGTGGTCGTGGGAGTGATCGTGGCCGCACTGGCTGTGGTCGTGCGCCACGACCTCGCGCTCGGGGCGGAACGGGCGCTCGACGGCGCTCGCGAGGCAGCCCTGCCCGCGGACCAGATCCGCGACGACCGGGTCGGCCTTCACGTAGAGCGCCTCGGCGGTGACTTCGAGGGCGACGTGGTTGCTGCCGAGCTGCCAGGCGAGCCGGGTCAGGCGCAGCGGGTTCTCGGCACGCACCTCCAGCAGGCTCTCGGCGGCGGCGGCGATCCGCACCAGCCGGCCATCCTCCAGGCGCAGGGCGTCGCCGTCCTCCAGCCCCGCCGCGCGGGCGAGGTCGAGCCGGAAGGCGAGCCCCTTCTCGGCCGTGAACGCGCCCTCGCGCCGGAGGCGGGCGGCGTGGTCGAGGGTGATGGTGTCCGCCACGGCATCCGGCCGGACGGCGGGCTTGCGGACGATGGTGGTGGCGCGCAGCATGCGGGACCCTCGCGGACGGCGTTCGACGCCCCTCCTCTACGCATCGTGGCGACCGGTGTCACACGATTTGCGGGGCCGGTCCGGCACCGGGCGTGGCCCGGATGCCGCGCCCGGCCGATTTCGCCGGGCCCGCGGAGCGCAAACGGCCGCGCTCATCTGGTGTTCAGAGCCCGGGCAGCTAGGCTGTGGAGAGCGGCGACCGGCGCTTGATCCGTCGCAAGACCGCGAATTGCACAAGGGAATCACGTCATGAAGAAGTTCATTGCCGCCTCGCTGGCGGGCGCCATGGCGCTGTCGCTCGGCGCCTGCAACACCCCGGGCGACCGCGCCGCGGGCGGTGCGGCCCTCGGCGGCCTGACCGGCGCGGCGATCGGCGCGGCGGCGACGGGCCGGGCGAGCGGCGCCGTCGCGGGCGGCCTCGTCGGCGCGGCCGGCGGCGCGATCGTGGGCGCGGCCACGGCGCCGCAATGCCCCTACGGGACCTACCGCGACCCCTACGGCAACATCTACTGCCGCTGATGCGGCGGCGAGGCGCGGCGCTCCGGCCCGCGCCTCGCGACCCTCGCCTGAGGCGGGTTGCCCGGTTCCGCCGGCCCGCTTTCGGCCCTACAAGACGACCCCATGACGATTCCGCCGTTCCAGCGGCCGGCCGCGCCGCGGCGCCCCGGCCTCCCGCCGCGATGAGCCACGCGCTCTGGGGAAAGATCGGCGGCGCCGGCCTCGGCCTCGCCGTGGGCGGCCCGCTCGGCGCGCTCCTCGGCGCCGTGGCCGGGCATTTCCTGCTCGACCGCGAGGGGTCGCTGTTCGGCCCGACGCCGCGGGAGGTCGTGTTCACCACCGGCCTCGTCGCGCTCGCCGCCAAGATGGCGAAATCCGACGGGGTCGTGAGCCCGGCCGAGGTGGCGGCCTTCGCCGAGGTGGTGCGCGTGCCCGAGGCGGAGCGGGCCGGCGTGACCCGGCTGTTCGATCTCGCCAAGGGGACCACCGCCGGCTTCGAGGCCTACGCCCAGCAGATCGCCGAGGCCTTCCGCGAGGAGCCGCGCCTGCTGGAGGACGTGCTCGACGGCCTGTTCCACATCGCCAAGGCGGACGGGGCGCTCCACGAGAAGGAGGCGCAGTACCTGCGCGCGGTGGCCGAGATCTTCGGCCTCGACGAGGCCCGCTTCGCCTGCCTCGCCGCCCGCCACGTGCGGCTGGCGGACGATCCCTACGAGGCGCTCGGGGTCGCGCGCGGCCTGCCGGATCCCGAGCTGAAGGCGCGCTACCGGGCGCTCGTCGCCGAGAACCATCCCGACCGGGCCGTGGCCCGCGGCCTGCCGCCGGCGGCGGTCGCCATCGCCACCCGCCGCCTCGCGGCGATCAACGCCGCCTGGGACCGCATCGCCGCCGAGCGCGGGCTCTGACCGGATCCGCCGATGAAGCCGTCTCCCGAGAGCCCCGTCGCCACGAAGGTCGTGCCCTCCCCCAGCCACGGCGAGCGGCGCCGCCCCGTCGACATGCTGCTCCTCCACTACACGGGGATGCCGGACGCGGGCGAGGCGCTGCTGCGCCTCGCCAATCCCCTGTCCGAAGTGTCCTGCCACTACTTCGTGTTCGAGGACGGGCGCGTGGTGCAGATGGTGCCCGAGGGGCGCCGGGCGTGGCACGCGGGCGAGGCCGCCTGGGAGGGCGAGCGCGACGTCAATTCCCGCTCGATCGGCGTCGAGATCGCCCATCCGGGCCACGCGGGCGGGCTGCCGCCCTACCCGGAGGCGCAGGTCGCGGCCGTCATCGCCCTCTCGCGCGACATCCTCGCCCGCTGGCCGATCCGCGCCGACCGCGTCCTCGGCCACTCGGACGTGGCGCCGGCCCGCAAGCAGGATCCCGGCGAGACCTTCCCGTGGGCGCGCCTGCACCGGGAGGGGATCGGCCACTTCGTCCCGCCGGTGCCGATCCGCGACGGGCGCTTCTTCGCCGAGGGCGATGCCGGTCAGCCCATCGAGGCGCTGCAGGCGATGTTCGCCCTCTACGGCTACGACCAGCCGGTGACCGGGCGCTTCGACTCCGGCATGCGGGCGGTGGTGGAGGCCTTCCAGCGCCACTTCCGGCCCGAGCGGGTCGACGGGGTGGCGGATTCCTCCACGATCACGACGCTGCGGGACCTGCTCGCGGCCCGGCCCGGCTGACGGCGCCCTGCCGGGGCAAGCGGCCCCTTCCCCGCGCCATTTCAGCGCGGGCCGCCACGCTGCGCGGCCATTGCTCAGACTGCACTTGTTTGCTGCCTAATCCTTTGTCAGAACGCGCGGCGATGATCGGGGCGCGGTGACGCATGCCCGTAGGGGCCGCCGGTCGTCCTCGTGGCACCGTCAGCCCTCCCTCCCCTCCGGCCGCAATTCGCGCACAGAGGCCGCCGGACCCGTCCCGCGAGGCGCGGGATCGCGCACCGAGGAACGCCCATGTCCCACCAGCCCGGCCGCCACTTCCTTCAGATCCCGGGGCCGACCAACGTGCCGCTGCCGATCCTGGCCGCGACCGCCAGGCCCGTCATCGACCACCGGAGCGCCGAGTTCGGGCAGCTCGGGCGCGAGGTGCTGGCGGGCATCAAGACGATCTTCAAGACCGAGAACCCGGTCCTGATCTACGCCGCCTCGGGCACCGGCGGCTGGGAATCGGCCCTGGTCAACACGCTCCAGGCCGGCGACCGCGTGCTCATGTACGAGACCGGCCACTTCGCCGCGCTGTGGGAGCGGATGGCCCGCAAGCTCTCCCTCAAGCCCGAATTCATCCGGGGCGACTGGCGCTCGGGCGTCGACGTCGCGGCGATCGAGGCGCACCTCGCCGAGGATCGGCAGCACGGGATCAAGGCGGTCTGCATCGTGCACAACGAGACCGCCACGGGCACGCTCTCGGACGTGCAGGGCGTGCGCGCCGCCCTCGACCGCACCGGCCACCCGGCCCTGCTGATGGTCGACACGATCTCGTCGCTCGGCTCGACCGATTACCGCCACGACGCCTGGGGCGTCGACGTCACGGTGGGCGGCTCGCAGAAGGGGCTGATGCTGCCGCCGGGCCTCGCCTTCAACGCGGTCTCGGACAAGGCGCTCGCCGCCTCGCGGCAGGCGACGCTGCCGCGCGCCTACTGGGATTGGGAGGACATGCTGGCGGCCAACCGCACCGGCTACTTCCCGCAGACCCCCGCGATCAACCTCCTGTACGGGCTCAAGGTCGCGATCGAGACGCTGCACGCCGAGGGCCTCGACGCGGTCTTCGCGCGGCACGCCCGGGCCGCCGCGGCGACCCGCGCCGCCGTGCGGCACTGGGGTTTCGAGACCCAGTGCGCCGTGCCGGCCCAGGCCTCGCCGACCGTGACCACGGTGCGGATGCCGGAGGGCCACTCGGCGGACGCGTTCCGGGCGCTGGTGCTGGAGCGGTTCAACATGGCGCTCGGCAGCGGCCTCGGCCCGCTCGCGGACCGGGTATTCCGGATCGGCCACATCGGCGACTTCAACGACCTGACGATCGCGGGCGCCCTCGCGGGCGTCGAGATGGGCCTCGCGGCGGCCGGCATCCCGCACCGCGCGGGCGGTGCGGCGGTGGCGCAGGCGATCCTCGGCGGGAAGGTCGAGGCCTTCCGCGAGGCCGCCGAGTAGGCGGCCAGGGCAGCCGAGACGGGATCCGCGTCGCGCGAGCGGGTCCCGGCACCGGAGGGGCCTCGCTTGGTCGGGTCGGCATCGCCGTCCGGCAAGGCGGACCCCGTCGATCGAGAACCGGATCGGGCGGGAACCGCATCATACCAAATCCGCTTGATCCCTTCGGGATGGCGGATTTGGGCTTCGCTCAGGCGCCGCGCGGGCTGGTGATCCGCTTGATCCCTTCGGGATGGCGGATTTGGGCTTCGCTCAGGCGCCGCGCGGGCTGGTGATCCGCTTGATCCCTTCGGGATGGCGGATTTGGGCTTCGCTCAGGCGCCGCGCAGGCGTGTGATCCGGGATCCCGTGGCGGCGCCCCCGGCCTGACCGGGTCGGCGCAGCCGGTCAGCGGACGTCCGGACCAATCGCGGCCGCCGGACCTCGCCGGGGCCTCACGCTACCCCCGCACCGCCCGCCGCTCGACCGGCTCCTCGACGATCGGATGGGGCGCCTCGCGGGTGCGCCACAGGCTGTAGGCGATCCCGACGGCCAGCAGGGACACGGTCACGACCAGCGACACCCAGGGCTCGATGTCGATCCAGCCGAAGGTGTCGGCCACCACGATCTTCGTGCCGATGAAGATCAGGATCAGCGCCAGCGCCGTCTTCAGATAGGCGAAGCGGTCGACCATCGCGGCGAGCGCGAAGTAGAGCGCGCGCAGGCCCAGGATCGCGAAGATGTTCGAGGTATAGACCACGTAGGTGTCGGTGGTGATGGCGAAGATCGCCGGGACGCTGTCGACCGCGAAGATCACGTCGGCGCCGTTGACCAGGACCAGGGCCAGGGCCAGCGGCGTGAACCAGCGCACCATCCGGCCGGTCTTCGGGTCGGGCAGGCGCACCGTGAAGCGGTGGCCGTGCAGGTCCGGCGTCACCCGGAAGCGGCGGCGCATGAAGGCGGCGAAGCGGTTCGCCGTCTCGCCCTCGTCGTCCTCCTCGGCCCCCGAGAACAGCATGCGGGCGCCCGCGTAGATCAGGAACGCCGCGAAGAAGGTCAGCACCCACTCCGCCTCGTGCACCAGCGCCGCGCCCAGCCCGATCATCAGACCGCGCAGCAGCACCGCCGCCAGGATGCCCCAGAGCAGGACCCGGTGCTGCGCGACCCGCGGGATGCCCAGGAACCCGAAGATCACCGCGATGACGAAAACGTTGTCCATCGAGAGCGATTTCTCGACGACCAATCCGGCGATGTATTCCTGCCCCGCCTGTGGCCCAAGATACCACCAGATCCAGCCGCCGAAGAGCAAACCGAGGCTGAGATAGAAGGCGGTGAGCAGCAAGCTCTCCTTCACACCGATCTCGCGGTTGCTGTCACGGTGCAGCAGGCCGAGATCGAAGGCGAGGAGCAGCACGATCACGGCGTGGAACAGGAGCCACATCCAGATCGGCTTGCCGAGCCATGCGACGGAGAGGAGTTCGACCATGCGCGGGACCATGGATGCTTACGGGAGAAAGCATCGGCTCCGACATCACGAGGCGCTCAGAAGCGCGGCTCGCCAGAGGGGCCCGCAGCCGATGCTTTGCACTTAAGTCGCGCGGGCCGGCGGATCAAGGGCGGGCGGTTGACAGAGGGCGCCGCGGCGGCGCTCTGGTCCGGCCATGACGGATGCGCGCGTGGCGGTGATCGGGGCGGGGCCGGCGGGCCTGTTCGCGGCAGAGACCCTGGCGCGGGCGGGGTGCGCCGTGACGGTGATCGAGCGGATGCCCTCGCCCGCCCGCAAGCTCCTGATCGCCGGGCGCGGGGGGCTCAACCTCACCCACAGCGAACCGCTGGAGGAGTTCCTCGCCCGCTACCACCCGGCCGGCGGCGCGGTCGCGGCGGCGATCCGCGCCTTCCCGCCCGACGCCCTCCGGGCGTGGTGCGAGGAACTCGGCCAGCCGACCTTCGTGGGATCGAGCGGGCGCGTCTTCCCGACCGCCTTCAAGGCCTCGCCGCTGCTGCGGGCCTGGCTCGCGCGGCTCGCGGCTTCGGGCGTCGCGCTGCGCACGCGCACGCGCTGGATCGGCTTCGCCCCGCATGGCGGGCTGCGTCTCGCCGGGCCCGAGGGCGAGGCCATCCTCGCCGCCGACGCGACGCTGCTCGCCCTCGGCGGCGGGAGCTGGCCGCGCCTCGGCTCGGACGGGAGCTGGGTGCCGCTGCTGCGGGAGGCCGGCATCCCGGTCGCGCCGCTGCGCCCGGCCAATGCGGGGTTCCGGGTGGAATGGTCGGAGCCCTTCGCGTCCCGCTTCGCCGGCGCGCCGCTCAAGCGGATCGCGCTGAGCGCGGGCGGGCAGCGGGTGCGCGGCGAGGCCGTCATCACCGCGGAGGGGATCGAGGGCGGCGCGGTCTACGCGCTGTCGCGCGCGCTGCGCGAGGCGATCCTGGCGACGGGCGCCGCGCGCCTCACCGTCGACCTGCGGCCGGACCTCGAGGCCGACCTCCTCGCCCGCAGGCTCGCCTCCGCCCGCCCCGGGCAGTCGCGCGCCACGACCCTGCGCAAGGCGGCGTCGCTGAGCCCGGTCGCGGCGGGCCTGCTGCGGGAGGCCGCCGGCCGCGACCTGCCGGCCGCGCCCGACGCGCTCGCCCGGCTGGTCAAGGCCGCGCCGCTGACCCTGACCGGGCTCCAGCCCCTGACCCGGGCGATCTCGTCGGCGGGCGGCGTCGCCCTCGGGGCGATCGACGCGCGCTTCATGCTGACGGGCCGGCCGGGGACCTTCCTGGCGGGCGAGATGCTCGACTGGGAGGCGCCGACCGGCGGCTACCTGCTGCAGGCGAGCTTCGCCACCGGCCGGGCCGCCGCCGAGGGCGTTCTGGCCTGGCTGGCGCGCCGCTGATCCGGCTCATGGGCTGTCCGGACGATCGCGTCCGGACAGCGTCACAAGCCCGCGCGGCGCCTGAGCGACGCCGACATCCGCAAGGCGAAGCAATCCGTCGGATGTCGTCTCAGAGCTTTGCGCAGACCGCGACGATGCCGGCGCTCTCGGACGGGCAGAAGGCCGCGGCCTGCCCGCCCTCCCGCCGCGTGAAGGTCGGCGCGCCGGCCCGCACGCAATAGGCCGAGAGCAGCGTCTCGCCGCCCTCGCAGGCGAGTTCGCAGGAGCCGGTGGCGCAGGTCTCACTGCGCAGGACCCGCATCGGCAGCGCCGTCGCCGCGGCGACGGGGGCCGCCGCGCCGGGCGCGCCCGGGGGTCCGCGCTCGCCCTGCGGTCCGCGCGGACCGGCCTCGCCCTTCGGGCCGGGCGCGCCAGGCAGCCCCGCCTCTCCCTTCGGGCCAGGTTCGCCCCTTGGTCCGGGTTCGCCCCTTGATCCAGCTTCGCCCTTGGGCCCCGGCGCGCCCTGAGGTCCGGCCTCTCCGCGCGGGCCCGGCTCCCCCTTGGGTCCGGGCTCACCCTTGGGCCCGGGCTCACCCTTGGGCCCGGGCTCCCCCTTGGGACCCGCCGGTCCCTGCGGCCCCGGGTCGCCCTTCGGGCCGGGCAGGCCGGCCACGCCCTGCGGGCCGGTCGGCCCGGGCTGGCCGGCGGGGCCGGGCTGGCCCTGCGGGGCGCAATTCGCCACCGCGACCTCGCGCGACTCCTCGCCCGCCGTCAGGGTCGCCACGCAGGTCTGCGGAACGTACGGGACCTTGATCGCGAAGCGGCCGCGCCGGTCGCTCTGGACCGCGACCTCGTCGTCGAGCGAGACGGTCACGCCCGCCTTGCCGACATTGCCGGAGATGCGCAGGTCGCCGCCCTCGATCCGCGCGTCCCAGATCTGGATCGCCGAGGAGGCGGGCTTTCGGGCCGGTCCCCGCGGCGCCTCGGGTTTCGGCGCGGCGGGGGCAGGGGCGGCCTCGCCCTGGGCGAAGGCCGGCCCCGATCCGATCAGGACGAGCGTGGACAGGACCAGGACGGCACGGCGGAGACGCATCGGATGCCTCGGTCGGCGCGATGGGCCGGAGAGTCGGCCCTGCAGGCGGCGCGCACCTTGGGGCGCGGCCGCCGGGGGGTCAACCGCCACGCTCGGCCGGACACAGCGTTCCCGCCCTGCGTGATCGCGCGGTCACGCCTCGTAGTCGATCACGTCCTCCAGGGCGTAGTGCTTCACGGTCTTCCGGTTGGCGATCAGTTCCTCGATCGTCGGTTCGCCCTTGAGGGCGCGGGCGATCGCGAGCTTCGTCGCCTCGTAATTGGTCCGGTAGAGGTCCTTGCGGTCGAGATTCGCATCGTCGGCGCAGCGCGGATCGAGCCAGATCATGATGATCATGCACAGCTCGTCCAGGCCCTGCTTCGGCAGGATGCCCTCGATCACGCAATCGACGATGGCGTCGCCGGTGGCGGCCTGGACCACGCCGCCGAGGAGCTCGACGTAGTCGGCGGATTGGATCGTCGCCTTGGTGGTCATCATGGTGGCCGGGCGGACGAGCTGGTTGAGGTCGCGCACCACGAACATCCGGGTGTGGCCCTGGACCTGCCCCATCATCGACGCGAAGGCGGTCCCGACCGGGCCGCGCACCGATCCGATCAGCACCTCCGGCATGGCGTCGGTGAACTGGCCCTCGGCGGCCAGCACGGTGGCCTCCCCGGTGCGGAAGAGAATCTCGCTCATCGCTTCATCCTGCGCGCGGGACGGAGGGCGCCCCGCCTGACGGGGGGCACCCACCACGCGCGGCGGGCGCGGGTCAACCGCCCCTGCGCAGTCGGACAGGTCGCGGGCGGCGGAAAATGGTCTATAGGCTGATTCGCGGCGGGAGCGTCCCGTCCTGGAATGCGCCGTGATGAGCGAACGCGACTGGACCCTGCGGGTGACGCCGACGGAAGCGGGCGTGCAGGTTGAGTTCGGCCTGTCCGAACTCGGCGGCGAGCCGGTGACGGCGGTGATCGCGCTGGATCGGGGCGAGGCGCGGCGCTTCGCCCGGGCGCTGCTGGCCGCGGCGGGCGACGCGGCCGAGCGCACCTTCCCGCATCCGAAGCCGACCGGCCAGGGCTGAGGCGCCCCGCGCGTGCGCCGGGGTGTCAGCGCCGTCCCACCGCGCGTGTCTCCTCAGGTCCGCCCCGGAAGCCGCCTCACCTTGGTGCCCGGCTTCTCGACCGGCTCCGCGCAGGCATAGGCGAACTCGGTGCGCAGGTCGTCGAACACCGTCTCGGCGGTGATCCGGCAGGTCTCGCGGTCCGTCTCGCTCAGGTAGGTCACGGCCGCGTCCCTGAAGCGCTTGCGGCGCGTCAGGGCCGGGTCGGCCCCGTCGAGGCCGCAACCGGCGACCTCGCGCAGGCCGTTCGAGACGATCAGCATCCGGCGCGTCTGCCGCTCGTCGAACACCTCGTAGGGGTCGTTGCAGCCGATCGTCACGACCTGCGGCCTCAGGCTCGCGTAGGTCTGCGAGACGTAGCCGAATTCCACGCAGCCGGAAGAGGCGAGGACGGCGAGGCTCGCGACCACCCACAGACCTGTCCGCATCGCCAACCTTCCGCACCCGCGCCCGCCCCAGCTTTGGGCCGGGGCGAGGCGATCGGTCAAGCTCCGCCGCGCGACACGCCGCGGCTCATTCCGCCCCGCGGCGGAATGAGCCGCCGCCCGGCGGATTACTCCGCCGCCGCGAGGTGCCGCCGCGGGTCGTAGTTGAGGATCGGCCCGAGCCAGCGCTCCACCTCGGCCACGTCCATGCCCTTGCGGGCGGCGTAATCCTCGACCTGGTCGCGCTCGACCTTGGCGACCCCGAAGTAATGCGCCCCGGGATGCGCGAGGTAGAGGCCCGAGACCGAGGAGCCCGGCCACATGGCGTAGGATTCGGTGAGCTTCACGCCGATCCGCGGCTCGGCCTGGAGGAGGTCGAACAGCGTCGCCTTCTCGGTGTGGTCGGGCTGGGCCGGGTAGCCCGGCGCGGGGCGGATGCCCTGGTACTCCTCCGAGACGAGGTCGGCGGGCGCGAAAGTCTCGTCGGCCGCGTAGCCCCAGAACTCCTTGCGCACCCGCTCGTGCATCCGCTCGGCGAAGGCCTCGGCGATGCGGTCGGCGAGGGCCTTGACCAGGATCGAGCGGTAATCGTCGTTCTGCCGCTCGAAGCGCTCGGCGATGCGCACCTCCTCCAGACCCGCCGTGACCACGAAGCCGCCGACATAGTCCGGAACGCCGGAGTCGAGCGGGGCGACGAAGTCCGACAGGCAGGTATTGGGGCGCCCGTCGCGCTTCGAGAGCTGCTGGCGCAGGCCGTGGAAGGTGGCGAGCCTGTCGGTGCGGCTCTCGCCCGTGAACAGGCGGATGTCGTCGCCGACCGCGTTCGCCGGCCAGAAGCCGATCACCGCCTTCGGGTTGAACCAGCGCTCCTCGACGATCCGCGCCAGCATCGCCTGCGCGTCGTCGAACAGGGCGCGCGCCGCCGGGCCCTGGACCGGGTCGTCCAGGAGCGCCGGGAAGCGGCCCTTGAACTCATAGGTCTGCAGGAAGGGCGTCCAGTCGATGTAGGGGACGAGCTCGGCCACGTCGTAGGAGCGGAAGACGCGGGTGCCCGTGAAGCTGGGCTTCGCCGGGCGATAGGTCGAGAACTCGGCCCGGAACGGGTTGGCGCGGGCCTTGGCCAGCGGCAGGCGCTGCTTGTCGGCCTCGGACCTGGCATGCGCCTCGGCGACGCGCTTGTACTCCGCCCGCACGCCCTCGATCGTCGCGGCCTTCGTCTCGGGCGAGAGCAGGCTCGAGACCACGCCGACCGCGCGGCTCGCGTCGGTCACGTAGACCGCCTGGCCCTTGGCGTAGGCCGGGTGGATCTTCACCGCCGTGTGCACGCGGCTCGTCGTGGCCCCGCCGATCAGCAGCGGCACCTCGAACCCCTCGCGCTCCATCTCGGAGGCGACGTGGACCATCTCGTCGAGCGAGGGCGTGATCAGGCCCGAGAGGCCGACGATGTCGACCTTCTCCTTGCGGGCCGTGTCGAGGATCTTGGCCGCCGGCACCATCACCCCGAGATCGATGATCTCGTAGTTGTTGCAGGCGAGCACGACCCCGACGATGTTCTTGCCGATGTCGTGGACGTCGCCCTTCACGGTGGCCATCAGCACCTTGCCGGCGGCCTGGCGCCCGGTGCCGCCATTCGCCCGCTTCTCCTCCTCCATGAAGGGCATCAGGTAGGCGACGGCCTGCTTCATGACGCGGGCCGACTTCACCACCTGGGGCAGGAACATCTTGCCGGAGCCGAAGAGGTCGCCGACCACGTTCATGCCGGCCATCAGCGGGCCCTCGATCACGTCGAGGGGGCGGGTCGCGGTGCGGCGCGCCTCCTCGGTGTCGGCCTCGATGTACTCGGTGATGCCGTTGACGAGGGCGTGCTCCAGCCGCTTCTCGACCGGCGCCTCGCGCCAAGCGAGGTCGGCCGTGCGCAGCTGGGCGCCGCCGCCCTTGAACTTCGCCGCCTGCTCGAGGAGGCGCTCGGTCGCGTCGGGGCGGCGGTTGAGGACGACGTCCTCGCAGAGGTCGCGCAGCTCCGGGTCGAGCTCGTCGTAGACCGCGAGCTGGCCCGCATTGACGATGCCCATGTCCATGCCGGCGCGGATGGCGTGATAGAGGAACACCGCGTGCATGGCCTCGCGCACCGGCTCGTTGCCGCGGAACGCGAAGGAGAGGTTCGAGACCCCGCCCGAGATATGGGCGTGGGGCAGGGTCTCGCGGATCTGCCGGGCCGCCTCGATGAAGGCGACGCCGTAGCCGTCATGCTCCTCGATGCCGGTCGCGACCGCGAAGATGTTCGGGTCGAAGATGATGTCCTCGGGCGGGAAGCCGACCTCCTCGGTCAGGATCCGGTAGGCGCGGGTGCAGATCGCCACCTTGCGCTCCAGCGTGTCGGCCTGGCCCTGCTCGTCGAAGGCCATCACCACCACGGCGGCGCCGTAGGCGCGGCAGATCCGCGCCTCGGTGAGGAACTTCTCCTTGCCCTCCTTGAGCGAGATCGAGTTCACGATCGGCTTGCCCTGAATGCATTTCAGGCCGGCCTCGATCACCTCGAACTTCGAGGAATCGACCATCACGGGCACGCGGGCGATGTCGGGCTCGGCCGCGACCAGGTTCAGGAACTCGACCATCGCGGCGCGCGAATCGAGCAGGCCCTCGTCCATGTTGACGTCGATGACCTGAGCGCCGGCCGCGACCTGGTCGCGGGCGACGTCGAGGGCGGCCGCGTAGTCGCCGCTGGTGACGAGCTTGCGGAACTTGGCCGAGCCGGTGACGTTCGTGCGCTCGCCGACGTTCACGAAGGGGATCTCCTTCGTCAGCGTGAAGGGTTCGAGGCCCGAGAGCCGCATCAGCCGCGGCACCTCCGGCACGCGCCGGGGCGCCTTGCCGGCCACCGCCTCGGCGATGGCGCGGATGTGGTCCGGCGTCGTGCCGCAGCAGCCGCCCACCATGTTGACGAGGCCGCTTCCCGCGAACTCGCCGACGAGGGCGCCCATCGCCTCCGGGCTCTCGTCGTAGAGGCCGAACTCGTTCGGCAGGCCGGCATTCGGGTAGGCGCAGACCAGCGTGTCGCAGACCCGGGAGAGTTCGCTGATGTGGGCGCGCATCTCGCGGGCGCCGAGCGCGCAGTTGAGCCCGAAGGTCAGCGGCTCGGCGTGGCGCAGCGAGTGCCAGAAGGCGCTCGGGGTCTGGCCCGAGAGCGTGCGGCCCGACAGGTCGGTGATCGTGCCCGAGATCATGATCGGCAGGCGCACGCCCATCTCGCCGAAGACCTGCCAGGTCGCCGCGATCGCCGCCTTGGCGTTCAGCGTGTCGAAGATCGTCTCGATCAGGACGAGGTCCGAGCCGCCCTCGATCAGCCCGCGCACCTGCTCGGCGTAGGCGTCGCGGACCTGGTCGAACGTGACGGAGCGGTAGCCCGGATTGTTCACGTCGGGCGAGATCGAGAGCGTGCGGTTCGTCGGACCGATCGCCCCGGCCACGAAGCGGCGCCGCCCGTCGCGGCGCTCGGCCTCGACCGCCGCCTCGCGGGCGAGCCGCGCGCCCTCGCGGTTGAGTTCGCGGACGATCGCCTCCATGCCGTAATCGGCCTGGGCGATCGCGGTGCCCGAGAAGGTGTTGGTCTCGACCACGTCCGCGCCGGCCAGGAAGTAGTCGAGGTGGATCTGCCGGATCGCCTCGGGCTGGGTCAGGATCAGAAGGTCGTTGTTGCCCCTCTGATCGTGCGCGTGGTCGAGGAAGCGCTTGCCGCGGAAATCCGCCTCGCCGAGCTTGAGGCGCTGGATCATGGTCCCCATGGCGCCGTCGAGGACGAGGATCCTCTCGGCGGCGCGCTTGCGCAGGGTGGCGAGGACGTTGGCGCCGTCGGCGGGGCGGAGATCGGTCATCGGGCAAGGGTCCGGAATCTGGACCGGCGCGAGGCCGGCCCGCTGGGAAGGATGGGGTCAGGCGCGGCGACCGGGGCCGTGCGCGCGGCGCGCGGCGCCTCGATCGCCTCGATTGGCGCCCCGGCCGCGCCGGCCCCGCGCCCTGGGCGGCGCGGCCGCGTCGTGCGGGGCGGCCCCGGCCGAGTGCCCGGCCGGGACCCGCTCACGCCGCCGCCTTCTCGGCGACCGGCGCGCTCGGCAGGGCGCGCAGGCCGAGCAGGTGGCAGATCGCGTAGACGAGGTCGGCGCGGTTCATCGTGTAGAAGTGGAAGTCCGTGACGCCGCGGTCGACGAGGTCGAGCACCTGCTCGGCCGCCACCGCCGCCGCCACCAGCTTGCGGGTGCCGACATCGTCCTCGAGGCCCTCGAAGCGCGCGGCCAGCCATTCCGGCACCGAGGCGCCGGTGCGCTTGGCGAAGCTCGCGGCCTGCTTGAAGTTCTGCACCGGCAGGATGCCCGGGATGATCGGAATGTCGATCCCGCGCGCCTGCACCCGGTCGAGGTAGCGGAAGAAGAGGTCGTTATCGAAGAAGAACTGGGTGATGGCGCGGTCGGCGCCGTTGTCGACCTTGGCCTTGAGCGCGTCGATGTCGGCGTCGAGGGAGGGCGCCTCCGGGTGGCGCTCCGGATAGGCCGAGACCGAGACCTGGAAGTCACCGATGCGCTTGATGCCGGCGACGAGGTCGCAGGAGCGGGCATAGCCGCCCGGATGCGCGCGATAGGCCGTGCCGACGCCCTCGGCCGGATCCCCGCGCAGGGCCACGATGTGGCGCACGCCCGCGTCCCAGTAGGAGCGCACGACCTCGTCCACCTCCTCCTGCGTGGCGGCCACGCAGGTCAGGTGGGCGGCGGGCTTCAGGCTGGTCTCGCGCACCAGCCGCGCGACCGTATTGTGGGTGCGCTCGCGGGTCGAGCCGCCGGCCCCGTAGGTCACCGAGACGAAGTTGGGCTGCAGCGGCGCGAGGCGCTCGATGGAGGACCACAGGGTCTCCTCCATCTCGGTCGTCTTGGGCGGGAAGAACTCGAAGGAGACCCGGATGGGGCGGCGGCTCTCGCGGCTCGGACGGAAGGCGGTGGAGACCATCGGAGACCTCGGTTCTCTCAGGCGAATGGGTGGACGCACACCGTGCCGCGCACGGGCCGCGTGGGGGTGAGGGTCGGGGGAACCATCAGGCGACCTCGCGGGTGGGGATCGCCGCCGCGGGGTTGTGGGCGAGCCAGAGCGTGACGGTGAGGCGGTGGCCCGCCTCGCTGCTCGGCGGCAATTCGCGCAGGGTGACGTCGTCGAGCGACGCCTCGGTGAGCCAGTGCGCGACCTGCTCGGCCGCGAAGCCGAGGCGGCGATGGGCCTGCGTCTCGCGCAGGAATTCGAGGTCGTGGGGGGCGAAATCCACCACCAGGAGCCGGCCGCCCGGGGCGACGAGGCGGGCCGCCTCGCGCAGGGCGCGGGCCGGGTCGTCCAGGTAGTGCAGCACCTGGTGGATCAGCACGAGGTCGAAGCTGCCGCGGCTGAAGGGCGGCGCGTGGATGTCGCCCTGGCGCAGGTCGACCCGCGCCAGGCCCTGCCGCTCCAGGTTCGCGCGGGCGACCGACAGCATCGCGTGGTTGGCGTCGAGCCCGGTCGCGCGGGTCGCCCGCGGCGCGAGCAGCGCGAGCATCCGCCCCGTCCCGGTGCCGAGGTCGAGGAGGCTGCCGATCGGCCGCGGGCCGAGCACGTCGAGCACCGCGGCCTCGACCGTCGCCTCGGGCACGTGGAGGGAGCGCACCTTGTCCCATTGCGGCGCGAGCCGGGCGAAGAAGCTCTGGGCCGCCTCGGCGCGCTGCGCCCGCACGGCGTCGAGGCGGGCGCGGTCCTCGGAGAGCGGCGGCCGGGTCCTGTCCGCGGCGGCGAGCAGCGGCTCGACCATGGCCGAAACACCCTCGACCAGCCGGAAGAAGGCCCAGGCACCCTCCCGGTGCCGCTCGACCAGCCCGGCCTCCACCATCAGCTTGAGGTGGCGCGAGATGCGCGGCTGCGACTGGCCGAGGATGTCGGTGAGGTCCGAGACCGTCAGCTCCCCCTCGCGCAGGAGCGCGATGATGCGCAGCCGCGTCTCTTCCGCGGCGGCGCGCAGCACGCCGAGAGCGTCGGAGAAGGCGAGCGGCTGGATCATCGGCGGCGTTCTCTCGGCTCCGAGCGAAACATAAAGATATCTTTATGTGCGTTCACAGCGCGGCGCAAGCCGGAATCGCCCCCGTCGCAACGAAAACCCCTCCCCCGCGGGGCGGGAGAGGGGCTCAGGATCGACGGTCCGGTCGAGGCGGGGTGTCATCCGCCATCCGGTTGATGGCTTCGCATCTCCCATTTCGGCCATGCGGATGCCGGCTTCGCTCAGGCGCCGCGCGGACGTGTCATACCAAATCCGCTTGATCCCTTCGGGATGGCGGATTTGGGCTTCGCTCAGGCGCCGCGCAGGCTTGGGATCCGGGATCCGCTGCGATCAAGCGGATCCCGGATCAGATCGGGCGGGGCAGCTTGCAGCTGTCGAGGGCGCTCAGCGCCTTGGCCCGGGCGGATTCGTTGAAGTAGCCCGTACTCCGGTAGGCTTCGAGCTCGGCCGGGTCGAGGGCGCGCAGCGTGGCCCTGGCGTAGCAGCCGCAGGGCCGCTCCAGCGCGGTCTCGGCCGCGTTCTGCAGGCGGGCCTGCACGACCGCGCAGGCGTTGCGCACGCGGCTCTCCAGCTCGGTCTTGGGCGCCGTGCGCAGAGCCGGATCGGGCTGGTAGGCTTCGAGGGGAGCGGCGGTGCCGCCCGCGAGGGCGGCGGAGGCGCCGAGGGCCAGGAGGCCGGCGGCGAGGGCGATGCGGAGGCGCATGGTGGTGATCCGGTCAACGAAAGCTTGACCGTTGGACTCCGAATCATCCCTGCCGTGCAAGGACCCGGGCGCCACACCGGCCGGAAAAGGGGCGCCCGCCCCGCACCGACCGCTCCCGGCGGACCCCGCCGCGCGGACGGGCCGCGGGCGCCCTCACCCCGCCACGGGGGCGATCGCCACGTGGTTGTCGTGGAAGGCCGCGCCGCCGAAGGGCGCCGGCGCGTCGGCGCCCGTGAGCGTGTTGATGCCGCGCCCGTCCGGATAGGCGTCGTTCGGCCAGATCGATTCCGCGATCAGCACGCCGCGCCGCAGCCCCGGACACAGCGTCGCCCGCAGGGTCACCGCGCCGAGCTCGTTCGAGAGCCGCACCCAGGTCCCCTCCCCGATCCCGTGCGCGGCCGCGTCCTCGGGATGGATCATCACGGTCGGATGGCGCTCCTTGGCGCGCGAGGTCGGCGTCTCCGTGAAGGTCGAGTTCAGGAAGTTGCGCGCCGGGCTCGTGGCCAGCCGGAACGGATGGGCCGGCGTCGCCGTCCTGAGCGGCGCCTCCCAGTGGTCGGGCAGGGCCGGCAGGTCCGCCGCCGGGCCCCGCGGCCCGTCATGGCCGATCGGCACGGCGCCCCAGTCCGGCCGGAAGCGGAAGCGGCCGTCCGGATGGCCGAACCCGTCGAGGTAATGGGCGCGGGCGAAGGGGGGCTGCGCGTCGAGGATGCCGCCCGCCGCCTCGAGTTCGGCGAGGCTGCCCCGGCCGGAGGCGCGCAGCGTCGCGTCGATGAGGTCGCGCGGGCTCAGGGCGAAGCCCGGATGCGCGGCGCCGACCCGCGCGGCCAGCGCCGCCACCACCTCGTGGTTCGAGCGGCAGCCCTCGGGCGGCGCGATCAGCCGGGGGCCGAGCTGGATGTGCTGGTGGCCGCCGCTGGTGTAGAGGTCGTCGTGCTCCAGGAACATGGTCGCGGGCAGCACGATGTCGGCCATCCGGGCCGTCTCGGTCAGGAACTGCTCGTGCACGCAGACGAAGAGGTCGTCGCGGGCGAAGCCCCGCTTCACCGCCTCCTGCTCGGGCGCGACCGAGACCGGGTTGGTGTTCTGCACGAGGAGCGCGGTCACCGGAGGACCGCCGCGCAGGGCCTCGGCGTCGCCGCACAGGACCCGGCCGATCTGGGACTGGTCGAGCACGCGGACCCGCGGGTCGCGGGCGTCGAGCCCCTCGATCAGGGTCTTGTCGAGGCCGTAGACGCCGCTGTTCGAGTGGAAGGCGCCGCCGCCCGGATGCTGCCACGCCCCCGTCACCGCCGGGATGCTGAGGGCCGCGTGCATGGAGACGGCCCCGTTGCGGCTGCGCGAGAAGCCGTAGCCGAGCCGGAAGAAGCTGCGCTTCGTCGCGCCGACGAGCCGCGCGAAGGCCTCGATCTCGGCCACCGTGAGGCCGGTGATCGCCGCCGCCCAGTCCGGGCCGCGCGGGCGCAGATGCGCCTCCAGCGCGGCGGGGCAGTCGGTGTACCGGGCGAGGTAGTCGCGGTCGGCGTGGCCGTCGCGGAACAGCACGTGCATGACCGCGCAGGCCAGCGCCGCGTCCGTGCCCGGCCGCACGAGCAGCGCCATGTCGGCCTGCCGCATGGTCGGGTTGTCGTAGATGTCGACCACCACGAGCGTCGCGCCGCGGTTCCGGCGCGCCGCCTGGACGTGGGTCATCACGTTGACCTGGGTGTGCACCGGGTTGGTGCCCCAGATCACGATGCAGTCGCTCTCGGCCATCTCGCGCGGGTCCGAGCCGGCGAGCCGCCCCGTGCCCGCCACGAAGCCGGACCAGGCGAGCGTCGTGCAGATGGTCGAGTGCTGGCCCGAATAGCCCTTGG
This sequence comes from Methylobacterium sp. WSM2598, assembly GCF_000379105.1. Classification (GTDB taxonomy): domain Bacteria; phylum Pseudomonadota; class Alphaproteobacteria; order Rhizobiales; family Beijerinckiaceae; genus Methylobacterium. The sequence goes on from NZ_KB900609.1 coordinate 683,067, forward strand.
CGTGGCGCAGGCGGTTGATGCCGTCGCGCATTACCAGCCCCATCGTCCCCGCGTAGTAGTAGGGCCACACGGCCTCCGGCCCGTGCGCGGCCTCGGCCCCGAGGAAAGCCTCGGCGGTGCGGTCGAGGGCCTCGTCCCAGGAGATCGGGGCGAACGACCCCGACCCTTTGGGCCCGGTCCGGATCATCGGCCGGGTCAGCCGGTCCGGGTGATGGACGCGCTCGGCGTAGCGGGCGACCTTCGCGCAGACGACGCCCGCCGTGTAGGAGTGGCGCGCGGCGCCGCGCACGCGCCCGATCGCGGCCCCGTCGATCACCTCGACGTCGAGGGCGCAGACCGAGGGACAATCATGCGGGCAGGTGGAGGCCCGCCGCTCGATCCGCGCCTGCGCCGTCACCGCTCCGCCTCCGTGCCGCGGGCGCCCGCCCGGGAGGGATCCCCGGCCGCGCGCACCCGATGTGGGACCGCCGGCCGGTCGGGCGCCCGGGGACGCGTCCGACCGGCCCGCGCGGCGGATCTCAGCCGACGATGTCGGCTTCGGTGAAGAACTGCGCGATCTCGATCGCGGCGTTCTCGGCGCTGTCCGAGCCGTGCACCGAGTTCTCGCCGACCGAGACGGCGAAGCGCTTGCGGATCGTGCCCTCGGCCGCCTGGGCCGGGTTGGTGGCGCCCATCACCTCGCGGTACTTGGCGACGGCGTTGTCGCCCTCCAGCACCTGCACGACGACGGGTCCCGAGGTCATGAAGGAGACGAGCTCGCCGTAGAACGGGCGCTCGGCATGGACCTCGTAGAAGGTCTTGGCCTGGGCCTCCGACATGCGGATGCGGCGCTGGGCGACGATGCGCAGGCCCGCCTCCTCGATCACCGCGTTGATCGCGCCGGTGAGATTCCGGGCGGTGGCGTCCGGCTTCAGGATGGAGAAGGTGCGCTCGATGGCCATCGGAGGATCCGTCGGAGGGAAGGCTGGGCGGAGCGGCCGGATGCCGCCCGCGGCGCCGGGCTTATAGCGGCGCGCCGACTCGCCCTCAAGCCGAGCCGGGCCGGCGCTGCTGCGACTCGGCCGCAACGTGGTCGAAAAAACGCCAGAAACCCCGCGTTTTTAGAGGCCATCGCGGCCTTTGGGCCACGCCCGGCGGGCCGCCGCCGGGCCCCGACGTGATGATCCGCCGAGCGGGCCCGCGCGGCCCGGAGACGGAGCAAGGGAGATTCGTCCATGCGTTCAGTCCGGACCCCCGCCCTCACCGCGTTCCTGCTCCTCGCCGGCACCGCCGCGCAGGCGGGGACCGATCCCTCCGGCACGTGGCTGACGGAGGATGGCCGGGCGAAGATCAAGATCGAGCGCTGCGGCCCGGCCGGCAGCCAAGCCTGCGGCACGGTCGTCTGGCTGAAGGTCCCGCTCAACGACCAGGGCCAGCCGCGCACCGACATCAAGAACCCCGATCCCAAGAAGCGGCAGCGGCCGGTGATCGGCCTGCAGCTGATGGAGGGGCTCAAGCCCGACGAGGCCGGCTACAAGGGGCAGATCTACAACGCCGAGGAGGGCAAGTTCTACGAGGTGACGATCGCCCGCGAGAGCGCCTCGGAACTCTCGATCTCGGGCTGCCTGCTCAAGGTGCTGTGCGGCTCGCAGACCTGGACCAAGGCCCCGGACGAGGTGGCGCAGGCCGCCCCCGCCAAGCCGGCCGCGAAGCCCAAGACCGTCACGCCCTGACCCAACCGTCACGCCCTGACCCAACCGTCACGCCCTGACCCGGGCCGCGGGGCCGCCGCGCCTCAGGCGGGCGCGGCGGCATTCTCCGGCTCGGCCCGGAGCTTGAAGCCGCGCAGGACCGCCGGGCGCGCCTTCACGGCGTCGAGCCAGCGGCCGACATGCGGGTAATCCGCGATGTCGAGGCCCTGGCGTTCCCAGAGCTTCGCCCAGGTGACGACCGCGATGTCGGCGATCGTGTAGGCATCGCCCGCCACGAAGGCGTGCGCCGCGAGCTGCGCGTCGAGGACCCGGTAGAGCCGGGCCGCCTCGGCGGTGTAGCGCTCGATGGCGTAGGGGATCTTCTCCGGCGCGTAGATGCGGAAATGGTGAGTCTGGCCGAGGACCGGGCCGAAATTCGCCGCCTGCCAGAACAGCCAGATATCGACCGCGATACGCTCCCGCTCGGCTTCCGGGTAGAACTGGCCGGTCTTGCGGGCGAGGTATTGCAGGATGGCGTTCGACTCGTAGATCGTGATCGGCGCGGACCCGGGCCCGTCGTGATCGACGATCACCGGGATCTTGCCGTTCGGCGAAACGCTGAGAAACTCGGGCGCGCGCTGCGCCCCCTTGCCGATGTTCACCGGGATCATGCGGTACGGCAGCCCGCACTCCTCCAGCATGATCGAGGCTTTCCAGCCGTTCGGCGTCGTCCAGTAGTAGAGGTCGATCGGCGGAGTCGTGACGGCCGACATGCAGACGGTCCCCTCGCGCGGGCGTGGATCGGGTCTCTCGCCGGGCGAGCTTAACCAGAGAGCGCCCGCGCCTGTGAAGCGAAAACGTCGCTCGGGCGCGCGAGGCTGCGGCGAAAATGCGACGCAAAGGACTTTTTCGGCGCGGTCGCGGACCGGACGGGGCGCGGCACCTTGCCGGAGGGAACGCCTGTGGCAGTGATGGGCCGGCAACCTGCCCCAGCGTCAGCGGGGCGACCGGAGGTCTTCCATGCGCTCCCGCCTCGTCCTCGCAGCCCTCGTCGCCGCAGTGCTGGCGCCGCCCCTCCCGGCACGCGCCCAGGAGAGGGCCGAGCCGACCGTGAAGGGCATGGCAGCCCGCGAGCGGCAGAAGAAGTGCGGCGCCGAGTGGCGGGCTTTGTCCACCGCCGACAAGGCCGCGCAGGGCCCGACCTGGCCGAAATACTTCAGCAAATGCGTGAAGCGCCTCAAGGAGCAGAAGGCCTGAAGGCCGGCTCAGACCCAATCCGCCAGATCCCCTCGGGATGGCGGATGCGGGCTTCGTTCACGCGCCGCGCGGGCTGGTGATCCGGGATCCGCTGTGATCAACCGGATCCCGGATCAGAGCGGCTTGCGGAAGCCCTCGTGGCTGCGGGCGTAGCCGAGGCGCTCGTAGAAGCGGTGCGCGTCGACCCGGCGCTTGTTGGAGGTGAGCTGCAGCGAGGTCGCCCCGCCGGCGCGGGCGAGCCGCTCGGCCTCCTCCACCATCCGGGCGCCGACGCCCCGCGAGCGCCGGTCGGCGCGGACCTGGACGCTCTCGAGCACGGCCTGGCGGGCGCCGCGGCTCGTGATCCCCTGCCGGAAGGAGAGCTGGAAGCTCCCGACCACCTCCCCGTCCTCCAGCACCACGTAGAGGTCGCAATCGGGACTCGCCGCGATCGCCGCGAGGGCGGCCGCGTAGGCGGGCCGGTTCTCCGGCGTCCAGGCATCCCCGTGCCCGCCGACCGCGTCGGCCTCGTGCAGGCGGACGATCGCCTCGAGATCGTCCGGGACGGCGACGCGGATGGCCAGGGCGGGCATCTCGGGTGCGGACATCTCGGGTGTGCGCATCAGCTGACTCTCCTGCGGGAGCTCACCGGGAGGGGATCGCCCGGGACCGTGCGACCCTGATACACGGGCGTGTGTCGCACGCGCGGGAGGGGCGAGGCCATGGACAAGGAACGGCGCCTGCTCCAGCGGGTGGTGGCGCTGGCCGCCCTGGTCCCGGTGGCGGGGGGCCTCTACGGCGTGGTGTTCGGCGCCGGCGGCATCGGCGGCGAGCGCGTCGCCGTGTCGGTCGACAGCCATTTCCGCTACCTCTCGGGCCTCCTCCTCGGCATCGGGCTGCTGTTCTGGTCGACCGTTCCGGAGATCGAGCAGAGGACGCGGCTGTTCCGGTTCCTGACCCTGGTGGTGGTGCTCGGGGGGCTGGGGCGCCTCCTCGGCCTGTGGCTGACCGGGGTGCCCTCGCTCGTGATGCTGGCGGCCCTCGGGATGGAGCTCCTCGTCACCCCGCTCCTCTGCCTGTGGCAGGCGCGGGTCGCCCGGATGGCCGCCCGGTCCGGCCGCGCCGCCGGACCGGGAGAGCTCTGACGCAGGGTCAGGCCGCGCGGACCGCCGTCAGGAAGCCGCGGAGCCGGTCGCCGAGTTCGCCCGAGTACCGCGCCAGCCCGCGGGCCGAGCCGAGGACCGCGTCCGCCGTGCGGCCGGCCTCCTCGGCGACCTCCCGCACCGCGACGATGTTCTCCGAGACCAGCCGGGAGCCCGAGGCGGTCCGCGCGAGGGTCTGCGCGACGTCGGAGGTGACGGCACCCTGCTGACGCATGGCCCGCACCATGTCGAGATTGGTGTCGCGCAGTTCGGTGATGGACCGCCCGATCTCGCCGATCGCCCGGACGGTCGTGCCCGTCGCCTCGCGGATTTCCGCGATCTGGGCGGCGATCTGGTCGGTGGCCTTGGCGGTCTCGCCGGCGAGTTCCTTGACCTCGGCCGCGACGACCGCGAAGCCGCGCCCCGCGCTCCCGGCGCGGGCCGCCTCGATCGCGGCGTTGAGCGCCAGCAGGTTGGTCTGGTGGGCGAGCGCCGCGATCATGCCGACCACGGCCCCGATCCGGTCGGCGGCGCGGGACAGGTCCTGGACCATGCCGTCCGTCCGGGCCGCCTTCTCGGCCACCGAGGTCGAGAGATCCGAGGCGTGCGCCGCCCGCTCGGAGAGTTGGCGGATCGTCGCGGCGATCTCCTCGGTCGCCTCGGCGACCCTCTCGACGCCGGCCGAGGTCTCGCCGGAGGCGGTCGCGACGTGGCCCGACCCGGTGCGGACGCGGTCGGCGATGGAGGTCATCGCGTGCGCGGTCTCCTCCATCGCCGAGGCGGAGCGCGCGAAGGCCTCCAGCATGGCGACGGCGTCGCGGTCGAACTCCCCGAGCAGCGCCTCGACCCGGCGGCCCCGCTCGCCCTCCGCCACGACGCCTGCGTGGATGTCCACGAGCGACCCGCAGGCGCGCAGCGGCGTCCCGTCCGGCCCGTGCGCGACGCCGCCCGTGGCGCGGAACCAGCGATAGGAGCCGTCGCGCATCCTCAGGCGATAGGTCACGTCGTAGCTGCCCTTGTCCCGGACATTCGCCAGGGCGGCCTTGAACACCGCGAAGGTGCGCGCGGCATCCTCCGGATGCAGGCGCTCGGACCAGGACGTCACCATGTCCGGGAATTCCTCCCGCGACGCGTAGCCGAGCAGGCGCCGGAACTGCTCGGACCAGGTCCAGCGCGATTTCGGGTGCATCGGATCGCCCTCGTGCAGGACGGCATCCCACAGCCCGACCCCGGCGTAGCGCCCCAAGATCGCGATAAGCTCATCGTTTGCGGAACGACGCTTGAACATGGTCGTGCTCGAATCGACAGCCGGAAGGACGATGCCTTCGTCTAATCTGCAAATCTTAACGAATGCTTGACCAAGGGGCACAATGACATATTCACATCATCGCGAACGATCTTCGAGATCCTGTTGTGGCACGTCGCCTCGAATTCGGTCCCGAACATGCAGCGATGGTGCGGCCAATTGCGGATGGTTTCTTTCGCAAGTCATGCCGAATGATGCTGCCGGCTGCGGCCCGTCCGCCGCTGCGGAGCGGCGGCCGCGCGGGACGGGAAGGCCCCGCGCGGGTTCCGCGTCAATTGACCCGCGACCAGATCTGGCGCTTGCAGATCAGCCCGCCGAGCACGCAGCCGGCGAGTTCGAGCGCGTTCGGGCCCTTCACGGCGAGCTTGCCGGTATAGGTCTTCCCGTCGCGGAAATTGTAGAGCGAGCCCTCCCAGCCCTCGCCGGTCGGGCGCATGTCGGTCGACAGGGCGACGCCGACCATGCTGCGCGCGCGCAGGGCCGGATCGGGGTTGTGCACGTCCTTCGCCTCGCCGGTCAGCACCTTGGCGACGGTGCTGCAATAGCCCTGGCCGCAGCGCGTGATCCGGATATGGGCGTCGCCGCCCGCCGTCAGCCAGGTCCCGGACGGGTCGAGTCTCGGCTGCGCCAGCGCCGGCATCGTCAGGGCCAGAAGGGCGATCAGTCCACGATACAAGGGGTGCTCCTCATGAGTACGGTCGGAGCCGCCGGTCGGCGGCGCCCGTTCGGCCCGTGCGCCGTCCGGCCCGTCAGGCCACGAGATCGGGGAAGGGCACGATCGTGGACTTGACGGTCCGCATCGCCATGGCGTCGGCGACGGCGGCGCTCACGCCCTCCCGGGTGAAGGGGTAGAGCGTCTGCATCTCCAGCCACGGGTACTTCGCCCGCGCCCGATAGAGCATGTCCACGCCGAGGGGCAAGTCGTTGCCCGTGAAGGCCCAGGAGCCCAGCACGGTCAGGTCCTTGGCGCAGATCCGGTGCCACGAGGTCTCGATCGCGCCCGCATCCGTGAACTGGCCCATCTCCACGTAGGTGCCGCCGTCGCGCAGGAACTCGATCCCCTCCGGCCCGGCCGAGGGATGGCCCGAGCAATCCATCACGAGGTCCGCCCCGAACCCGCCGACGATCTCGCGCACGCGCGCGATGCGCTCCTGCGGCGTGCGGATCTCCGTGATGTCCACCGTCGCCTCGGCCCCGAAGCGGCGGGCGAGGGCGAGGCGCGGCTCCTCGGGCGCGCCCACGCAGATCACCCGGCCCGCCCCCATCTCCTGGGCGGCGGCCACCGCCAGGATGCCGATCGGACCCGATCCCTGAATCACGACCGTGTCGCCCCACTTGAAGCCGCCCGCCCGGACGGCCCGGTTGAAGGCCCGGATGCAGGAGGTCAGCGGCTCGGCGAGCGCCCCGAGCCGCAGGTTCATGTCGTCCGGCAGCTTGTAGACCTTGGTCCCGGGCAGCATGTCGAGGTCGACGTAGACGTACTCGGCGAAGCCGCCCCACAGGTGCGGCGCCTTGTCGAAGCCCAGGTAGCGCCCGTAATAGACCGGCGTCAGGCACTTGTTGGCCTGCTCCGGATAGTGGACGCAGTAGTAGCAGTGGCCGCAGGGCATCAGCGGCGGGATCATCACCTTGGAGCCGACCTGCAGCGGCTTCTCCATGAAATCGGCGGTGAAGTCCTCGCCCTTCTCGACGATGACGCCGCCGATCTCGTGGCCGAGGGTGAAGGGCCAGGGCAGGGGCTTGGGCCAGTGGCCCTTCAGGATGTGCTGGTCGGTGCCGCAGACGCCGCAGGCGCCGATCTTGATGAGGGCGGCCTTCCGGGGCACGGCGGGCCAGGGCACGGTGCGGATCTCCGGCGCGGCGCCAGGCCCCGCGAAGGTCGCGACCCGGATCTCGGAACCTGTCATCGGCGTCTCCTCCTCGTCTGGCGGCGGGCGGGTCGAGCCGTCCGCGCCCGGGAGTGTAGCAGCCGATGGCGCGGCGAATCTCCCTTGACCTGCCGTCGCCGCGGGATCACGCTGCCCCTGCTCCGACGCCCGACGCGGTGGCCGGAGGCACGATCGGAGGGAGGCATGCCGCCGCCGATGAGACGTGCCGCGAGGATCGCCCCGGAACTCGTCCGGTCCGGCGCGTAGCGGCGACACGCGGATGACGGGTGGAAGCGGCGCCCGGGGCGCGAGCCCACGGCAAGGCGCGCGGCTCACCGACACCGAGGCCCCATCTCCGCCGCTTCCGTCCTGCCGGCCCGGCCCACGACAGGGCCGTTCGCCCGGGCCCGCGGCCGCGCCGGGACGCCCCGCAGCCGTCGCGGGGCCCCCGATCAGATGTCGAGTTCCGCCTTGTCCGCGAAGACCGCCCGCTCGGAGATGAAGGCGAAGCGGGCCTCGGGCTTGTTGCCCATCAGGCGCTCGACCGCGTCGCCCGTCGCCTCCCGCGCCTCGTCCAGCACCTCGACCCGCAGCAGCGTGCGCTTCGACGGGTCCATGGTGGTCTCCTTGAGCTGCCCCGGCATCATCTCGCCCAGGCCCTTGAAGCGCCCGATCTCGACCTTGCCGTTCTTGAACACGGTCTTGATCAACTGCTCCTTGTGGCGGTCGTCGCGCGCGTAGGCGGTCTTCGCGCCCTGGCTCAGCCGGTAGAGCGGCGGCACCGCGAGGTAGAGGTGCCCCTTCTCGATCAGCTTCGGCATCTGCCGGTAGAAGAAGGTGATCAGCAGCGAGGCGATGTGGGCGCCGTCGACGTCGGCGTCCGTCATGATGATGACCTTCTCGTAGCGAAGGTCGTCGTCCCGGTAATGCGAGCCGGTGCCGCAGCCGAGCGCCTGGGTCAGGTCGGAGAGGAGCTGGTTCGCCCCGAGCTTGTCGCGGCTCGCCGAGGCGACGTTGAGGATCTTGCCGCGCAGGGGCAGCACCGCCTGGCTGGCGCGGTCGCGGGCCTGCTTGGCCGAGCCGCCGGCCGAGTCGCCCTCGACGATGAAGATCTCCGAGCCGGCCGCCCCGGCCTTCGAGCAATCGGCGAGCTTGCCCGGCAGGCGCAGCTTGCGGGTCGCGGTCTTGCGGGCGACCTCCTTCTCCTGGCGGCGGCGCAGCCGCTCCTCGGCGCGGTCGATCACCCAGTCGAGGAGCTTGTTGGCCTGCGTCGGCGACGCCGCGAGCCAGTGGTCGAACGCGTCGCGCACCGCCGCCTCGACGATGCGCGAGGCTTCGAGCGTCGCGAGCTTGTCCTTGGTCTGGCCCTGGAACTCGGGCTCGCGGATGAACACCGACAGCATCGACGCGCAGGTCGCCATCACGTCGTCGGTCGTCACCGCCTGCACGCGCTTGACCTGCCCGACCCGCTCGGCGTGGTCGCGCAGGGCCCGCAGCAGCGCGATGCGCAGCCCGCTCTCGTGCGTGCCGCCCTCCGGCGTCGGCACCGTGTTGCAGTAGGAGGAGGAGAACCCGTCGTCGTGGGTGAGCCACGCCACCGCCCATTCGAGGGAGCCGTGGCTGCCCGGCCTCGTGATCTTGCCGGTGAAGAGCGCGTCGGTGACGAGCTCCTTGCCGTCGATCTCCTGGGCGAGGTAGTCGCGCAGGCCCGCCGGGAAACGGTGCACCGCCTCGGCCGGAACGCCCTCGATGCCCTCCACCAGGGCGGGCGCGCAGCGCCAGCGGATCTCGACCCCGCCGAACAGGTAGGCCTTCGAGCGCGCCATCTTGAACAGGCGGCGCGGGTCGAAGGCGAGCGCCCCGAAGATCTGCGGGTCGGGATGGAAGCGCACCTTCGTGCCGCGCCGGTTCTGCACCCGGCCGACCTGCTCCAGCTCGCCCTGCGGGACCCCGCGCGAGAAGTGCTGGCGGTAGAGGGTCTGGTTGCGGGCGACCTCGACCTCCAGCCGGTCGGAGAGCGCGTTCACCACCGAGACGCCGACGCCGTGCAGGCCGCCCGAGGTCTCGTAGACCTTGGAATCGAACTTGCCGCCCGCGTGCAGGGTGGTCATGATCACTTCGAGGGCCGACCTGCCCGGGAATTTCGGGTGCGGGTCGACCGGGATCCCGCGACCGTTGTCGGTGACGCTGAGGATGCCGCCCTCCTCCAGCTCCACCTCGATGAAGGTGGCGTGCCCGGCCACCGCCTCGTCCATCGAGTTGTCGATCACCTCGGCGAAGAGGTGGTGGAGCGCCTTCTCGTCGGTGCCGCCGATATACATGCCCGGCCGGCGCCGCACCGGCTCCAGCCCCTCCAGCACCTCGATCGCCGAGGCGTCGTAGCCGGCCTCCGCGGCGGGGGATGGCACCGCCACGGGGCGCGGGCGCTTCGCGCCGGATTCGGGGTCGCCGGGCGCCGGCTTGGCGCCCGGAGCGAACAGATCGCGCGCAGGATCGCTCACGCGGCGGCCTCGCGACGGGGGGACGGCTCTGGCAGCAATCGCACTCATCCTCTCCCTATACCGGAACAAACCGGAAACAGAAAGGGTCCAAAGGCGGATCCGGGGTGGGGCGGGAGCGCGCGGCGCCCCCAGCCGGCCCCAGGTGGTAAACAGGTTACGTTAAGATTGCTTCACCCGTCCCTCCCGGGCTGGAACAAAGAAGGCGTCAACGCGTTACGGCTACGCTGTCCCCGTTCTGTCGAGGAGTCGCCCCCGATGACGGCCGCCACCCGCCACGCGCACCACATCGCCCTCGCGCGCGCCGAGCGCGCGGCCGGACAGGCCTTCGGCTACCTCGACGAGGCCGCCGTGGCGACCCACGCCTCCGCGCACCGCTTCGCCGCCACGGCGACGGGAGCGGCCTTCGCGGTGGTCTTCGCCGCCACCCTCGCCTGGGCGCTCTGAGCGCGCGCTACTCGGCGGCCGCCGCCTTCTTGCGCGCGGGCGCCTTCTCGGGCGCCGTTGCGCTCTTGCCCGCCGACGCGCTCTTGGCCGCCGACGCGCTCTTGGCCGCCGACGCGCTCTTGGCCGCCGACGCGCTCTTGCCCGCGGCGGCCGGCTTCGCGGCCTTCTCCGCCTTGGCCTTGGCGGCCGGCTTCGCCTCCGTCTTGCGCGCCGCGCGGGCCCGGCCGGACGTCTTCTTCTTGGTGCCGCCGCCCGCCTCGCGGCGGGCCGCGATCAGGCGCAGCGCCTCCTCGAGGGTGAGAGCCTGCTTGTCGGCCCCCTTCGGCAGGGTCGCGTTGACCTCGCCATCCGTGACGTAGGGGCCGTAGCGGCCGGCCTTGACCGTGACGGCGCGCCCCTCCGGGTCGTTGCCGAGAACCCGGCCCGGATCGGCCGCCGGCCGTCCCCCACCCTGCTCCTTGGCGACGATGAGGTCGATCGCCCGGTTCGCGCCGATCTCCAGCAGGTCGTCGTCCTTGCCGAGATTGGCGTAGGTCTTGCCGTGCTGGACGTAGGGGCCGAAGCGGCCGAGATTGACCAGGATCGGCTCGCCGCTCTCGGGGTGCCGGGCCACTTCCCGCGGCAGGGCGAGGAGCTTGAGAGCGGTCTCCAGGGTCACGTCCGCGGGCGTCAGGCCCCGTGGCAGGGACGAGCGCTTGGGCTTCTCGGCCCCCTTCTCGGCCGAGGCCTCGCCGAGCTGCACGAAGGGACCGAAGCGGCCGTCGCGCAGCGTCACCGGCAGGCCCGTCGCCGGATCCTCGCCGAGCACCCGCACGCCGGGCTGGCCGCCCTCGCCGGCGCTTCCCTCCCCGTCCCCGTCGAGGCCGGCGGCCGAGAGCTGCCGCGTGTACTTGCATTCCGGGTAGTTCGAGCAGCCCACGAAGGCACCGAACTTGCCGAGCTTGAGCGAGAGCGTGCCGCCCGCGCAGTTCGGGCAGGCGCGGGGATTCGCGCCGTCCGCCCGCGGCGGGAAGATGTGGGGGCCGAGCAGTTGGTTGAGCGCCTCCAGCACCTCGGCGGTGCGCAGCTCCTTGGTCCCGGCCAGCGCCGCGGAGAAGTCGCGCCAGAAGTCGCGCAGCACCTCGCGCCAGTCGATCTCGGCGTTCGAGATCCGGTCGAGCTGCTCCTCCAGGTCGGCGGTGAAGTCGTACTCGACGTAGCGCTGGAAGAAGCTCTCCAGGAAGCCGGTGACGAGGCGGCCCTTGTCCTCCGGCACGAGGCGCTTCTTGTCGAGGCGGACGTATTCCCGGTCGCGCAGCACCTGCAGCACGGCCGCGTAGGTGGAGGGACGGCCGATGCCGAGCTCCTCCATCCGCTTGACGAGGCTCGCCTCGGAGTAGCGCGGCGGCGGCTCGGTGAAGTGCTGGGTCGCGGCGACGCGCTCGCGCCGCAGCGGATCGCCCGCCTGCATCGGCGGCAGGCGGCGGGATTCCTCGTCCTCCTCGTCGTCCTTGCCCTCCTGGTAGAGGGTGAGGAAGCCGTCGAACCGCACCACCTGCCCGGTCGCCCGCAGGTCGAGGCGGCGCGGCCCGACCTGGGCGGCGATCTCGACGACGGTGCGTTCGAGCTCCGCCGATTCCATCTGGCTCGCGATGGTGCGGATCCAGATCAGCTCGTAGAGCTTGGCCTGCTCGGGTTCGAGGAAGCGGGCGACCTCCTTGGGCAGCCGGCCGAGATCGGTCGGGCGCACGGCCTCGTGGGCCTCCTGCGCGTTCTTGGCCTTCACGCTGTAGCTGCGCGGGGCCCCCGGCAGGTAGGCGTCGCCGAACTCGGCGCCGATGACACGGCGCGCGTCGCGGATCGCCTCGGGCGCCATGTCGACGCCGTCGGTCCGCATGTAGGTGATGAGGCCGACCGTCTCGCCGCCGATCTCGACGCCCTCGTAGAGCCGCTGCGCGATGCGCATGGTCTGGGCCGGGGCGAGGCCGAGCTTGCGGGAGGCTTCCTGCTGCAGGGTCGAGGTGGTGAAGGGCGGCTGCGGGTGCCGCTTGGCGGGCTTCGACTCGACGCTCGCGACCGCGAAGGTGGCGAGTTCGAGGTCGCGCCGGAACGCCTCCGCCTCCTCGGCGGTGCCGACGTCGAGGCGCTGGATGCGCTTGCCGTCGGCCCCGACGAGCCGGGCCTCGAACGTGGCGCCCTTGGCGGTCGCCAGCGTCGCCACCAGCGACCAGTATTCCCGCGGCTTGAACGCCTCGATCTCCGCCTCGCGGTCGCAGACGAGCCGCAACGCCACCGACTGCACCCGGCCGGCCGAGCGCGCGCCGGGCAGCTTGCGCCACAGGACCGGCGAGAGGTTGAAGCCGACGAGGTAGTCGAGGGCCCGCCGGGCCAGGTAGGCGTCCACCAGCGCCTGGTCGATCTGGCGCGGGTTGGCCATCGCGGTCTGCACCGCGTCCTTGGTGATGGCGTTGAAGGTGACGCGCTCGACCGCCACGTCCTTCAGCACCCGCTTGGCCTGCAGCGCCTCCAGCACGTGCCAGGAGATCGCCTCGCCCTCGCGGTCCGGGTCGGTGGCGAGGATCAGCGTGTCGGCGCCCTTGACCGCCCGGGCGATCTCGGAGACCCGCTTGGCGCCGCGCTCCTCCAGCTCCCAGAGCATCTTGAAGTCCTGCTCGGGATCGACCGAGCCGTCCTTCGCCGGCAGGTCGCGCACGTGCCCGAACGAGGCCAGGACCTCGTAGTCGTGGCCGAGATACTTGTTGATCGTCTTGGCCTTCGCGGGCGACTCGACGACGACGACTTTCATGAACGGCTTGCCTCTTCCCAAGCAGACCGCTGCGGTCTTTCTCGATGTGGCGGACGCCGGCGCTCGGGGGAGGCGCCTCGGGCCCGAGAAGTGGGTGAAGGTGCGGCCATTGTCAAATGCCCGGAAGGGCGGGCCTGCCCTGCTTGCGGCGCTTCCGCCCTGCTCCTATAGGCCAGGGCCAGCATGAGCACGCCGCCGACCCGCCCGGGATTCCCGCACCGTCACCTGCTCGGCATCGAGGGGCTGAGCCCGCTCGACATCGTCGCGCTGCTCGATCGGGCCGATGAGGCGGTCGAGATCAGCCGGCAGGTCGAGAAGAAGCGCGCGACCCTGCGCGGGCGCACCCAGATCAACCTGTTCTTCGAGCCCTCGACGCGCACGCAATCCTCCTTCGAGCTCGCCGGCAAGCGGCTCGGGGCGGACGTGATGAACATGTCGGTCGCCTCCTCCTCGGTGAAGAAGGGCGAGACGCTGATCGACACCGCCGCGACCCTGAACGCGATGCGGCCGGACATCATCGTGGTGCGCCACCATCAGGCCGGCGCGGTGCACCTCCTCGCCCGCAAGGTCGATTGCGCGGTGGTCAATGCCGGCGACGGCGCCCACGAGCACCCGACCCAGGCGCTCCTCGACGCGCTGACCATCCGGCGCAACAAGGGCCGGATCGAGGGGCTGCGGGTGGCGATCTGCGGCGACGTCCTGCACTCGCGGGTCGCGCGCTCGAACATCATCCTGCTGCAGGCCCTGGGCGCCCGGGTGCGGGTGATCGGCCCCTCGACGCTGCTGCCGCCCGGCATCGCCCGGATGGGCGTCGAGGTCTTCACCGACATGCGCCGGGGCCTCGCGGGCGCCGACATCGTGATGATGCTGCGCCTGCAGCGCGAGCGCATGAACGGCTCCTTCGTGCCCTCGGTGAAGGAGTATTTCCGCTATTTCGGCCTCGACGGCGAGAAGCTGAGCCTCGCCGCGCCCGACGCGCTGGTGATGCATCCCGGCCCGATGAACCGGGGCGTCGAGATCGCCTCCGACGTGGCGGACGGGGCGCAGTCGCTGATCCGTGAACAGGTGGAGATGGGCGTGGCGGTGCGGATGGCGGTGCTGGAGGCGCTGGCGACGCATCTGCCGAACGCTTGACAGGGGTTGAGGGGTGAACCTTCGGTATCGGCGGCCCCGCCCCTCCCGCGCCGGAGGGGAAGGGCGGCGAACCCGGTGAGCCGGGAGAGGGGGTGCCCTTGCGCGGATGGATGGAGGTCGCCGTGCGGCGTGCCGAGCGGGAATCCCGGCCGAGACACCGAGGCCCCACCGCGCTCCCCGTCCCCACCGATCTGGCTCTCGGGAGCATCCGGCTCGCTCTCGACGCCCTCCTCGCCGCCGTGCGCGCGCCCGCAGCGGAGCTGTCCGACCCATGACACTCGTCATCACCAATGCCCGCCTCCTCGATCCGGTCGCCGGACGCGAGGAGCCCGGCGCCGTCCTGATCCGCGACGGCCGCATCGCGGACGTCCAGCGGGGCGCCGTCCCGGCCGCGCCGGAGGGCGCGGAGGTGATCGACGGCGGCGGCCACGTCCTCGCCCCCGGCCTCACCGACCTGCGCGCCTTCGTGGGCGAGCCCGGCGCCGAGCACCGGGAGACCCTCGCCAGCGCCAGCGCCGCCGCCGCCGCCGGCGGGGTCACCACCCTGGTCTGCATGCCCGACACCAACCCGGTGATCGACGAGCCCGCCATCGTCGACTTCGTGCTGCGCCGCGCCCGCGACACCGCGAGCGTGAACGTCCTGCCCGCCGCCGCGATCACCAAGCACCTCGCCGGGCGCGAGATGACCGAGTTCGGGCTCCTCGGCGAGGCCGGCGCCGTCGCCTTCACGGACGGTCTGCGGGCGGTGACGAACGCGCAGGTGATGCGCCGCGCCCTCACCTACGCGCGGGATTTCGGCGCCCTGCTGATGCAGCACGTCGAGGAGCCGGACCTCGTCGGCGACGGGGTGATGAACGAGGGCGAGATGGCCTCGCGGCTCGGCCTGCACGGCATTCCGCGCGAGGCCGAGACGATCCTGCTGGAGCGCGACCTGCGCCTCGTGCGCCTGACCCGGGCCCGCTATCACGCGGCCATGATCTCCTGCGCCGATTCGGTCGAGATCGTGCGCAGGGCCAAGGAGGCGGGCCTGCCGGTCACCTGCGGCGTCTCGATCAACAACCTCGTCCTCAACGAGAACGACATCGGCCACTACCGCACCTTCTGCAAGCTCTCCCCGCCCCTGCGCACCGAGGAGGACCGCAGAGCGGTGGTGGAGGCCCTGAACGAGGGGGTCATCGACGTGATCGTCTCCGACCACAACCCGCAGGACGTGGAGACGAAGCGCCTGCCCTTCGCGGAGGCGGCGGACGGGGCGCTCGGGATCGAGACCCTGCTGGCGGCCGCCCTGCGCCTCGTCCACGCGGGCGACGTCGCGCTCCCGCGCCTCCTCGCCGCCCTGGCGCGCGAGCCCGCGCGGGTCCTCGGCCGCGACGGCGGATCCCTGGCCAAGGGCGCCCCGGCCGACCTCGTCCTGTTCGACCCCGACGAGCCCTACCGGCTCGACAAGCGGCAGCTGAAGTCGCGCTCCAAGAACTCGCCCTTCGACGAGGCGCGGCTGCAGGGGCGCGCCCTGCTCACCCTGGTCGGCGGCGCGGTCGCCTACCGGCACGCGGCGGCCGCGTGATGGGGGTCCCGCTCTGGCCGCTCCTCGCCGCCCTCGGGCTCGGCTACCTGTTCGGCGCGATCCCCTTCGGGCTCATCCTCACCCGCCTCGCCGGGCTCGGCGACGTGCGGGCGATCGGCTCGGGCAATATCGGCGCCACCAACGTCCTGCGCACCGGCCGCAAGGGGCTCGCCGCCGCCACGCTCGTGGGAGACGCCCTCAAGGGCACCGCCGCGGTGCTGGTCGCCGCCGGGCTGTTCGGGCCGGACGCCGCCCTGGCGGCGGGGCTCGGCGCCTTCCTCGGCCACCTCTTCCCGGTCTGGCTCGGCTTCAAGGGCGGCAAGGGCGTGGCGACCTTCATCGGCGTGCTCCTCGCGCTCGCGCCCCTGGCCGTCCTCGGCTTCGCGGTGATCTGGCTCGGCCTCGCATTCCTGCTGCGCTACTCCTCGGCCTCGGCGCTCGCGGCGAGCGCCACCACCCCGCTGATGCTCTGGGCGATGGGCCAGAACCGCGTCGCGCTCCTGTTCGTGGGGCTCGCCCTGCTGCTATGGTGGAAGCACGCCCCCAATATCCGCCGCCTCATGGCGGGCACGGAGGGGCGGATCGGGCAGAAGGGCTGAGACGATCCCCTGCCCTGCCGCAGGGGAGCCGTCGTTGCAACTCACGGACGCTCAGCGCCTCGACTGGCTGCGCCTGATCCGCGCGGAGGGGATCGGGCCGCGCACCTTCCGCGGCCTCGTGAACCGCTTCGGCGGGGCGGGCGCCGCCCTGGAGGCGCTGCCGGACCTCGCCCGCGCGCGCCGGAAGCCGATCCGGATCCCCAGCCGGGCGGAGGCCGAGCGCGAGGTCGCCGCCGCCGCGAAGCTCGGCGTGCGCTTCGTCGCCCTCGGCGAGGAGGCCTACCCGGCGCCGCTGCGGGCCACCGACGACGCCCCTCCCCTCATCACTCTTCGCGGCGAGGCCGCGGTCCTGGCCCGCCCCTGCATCGCCGTGGTCGGATCCCGCAACGCCTCGGCGGCCGGGATGACCTTCGCCGAGCGCCTCGCGCAGGCCTTCGGGGCGGCGGGCTTCTGCGTCGTCTCGGGCCTCGCCCGCGGCATCGACGCCCGCGCCCACGCGGCGTCCCTGGCGACCGGCACCGCCGCCGTGCTGGCCGGCGGCCAGGACCGCATCTACCCGGCCGAGCACGAGGCGCTCGCCGCCCGCATCCTGGCCCAGGGCGGGGCGATCGTGGCCGAGATGCCCCTCGGCTGGGAGCCGCGCGGGCGCGACTTCCCGCGCCGCAACCGCATCATCTCGGGGCTGTGCCTCGGCACGGTGGTGGTGGAGGCCGCCCGCCGCTCGGGCTCGCTCATCACCGCGCGCTTCGCCCTGGAGCAGGGCCGCGAGGTCTTCGCGGTGCCGGGCTCGCCCCTCGACCCGCGCGCGGAGGGCACCAACGACCTCATCCGCCAGGGCGCGACCCTGTGCGGCGACCCGGACCACGTCCTGTCCGTGCTGATGCCGCTGGTGGCGGGCGGGCGGCCGCCCGGCGGCGCCGAGGACGGCGAGCGCGCGGCCGAGCCCGCCCTCTACTGGGACGAGACGGATTTCTTCGCCCAGGACCCCGAGCCGGCCGCGCCCGAGGGCCTGTACGAGGAGGCGGAGGAGCCGCCTCCGCCCGACGACCGCGCCCGGCTGCTCGCCCTGCTCGGCCCCTCGCCGGTGGCGGTCGACGCGCTGGGCCGGCAGGCCGGCCTGTCGGCGCGCAGCGTCCAGGGCCTGCTGCTCGAACTCGAACTCGACGGGCTGGTCACCCGGCACGGGGGCGGGAGCGTGTCGCTGCGCTGAGGCACCCGGTGCCGGCGGTCATCTCTCGGTGACCGTCGGCATCACTCCGGCGGGATCATCACCCCGTCCGGCTCCTCCGGCTCCAGCCCGGCGAGCACGTCGAGGCAGCCCTGCAGGATGTAGGCGGCGGCGAGCTTGTCCACGAGTTCCCCCCGCCGCGCCCGCGACGCGTCGGCCTCCAGGAGGGTGCGGGTGACCGCCGCCGTCGACAGCCGCTCGTCGAAGAGCAGCACCGGCAGCGGCAGGATCGGCGCGAGGTTGCGCACGAAGGCCCGGGTCGACTGGGCCCGTGGGCCCTCGCTGCCGTCCATGTTGAGGGGGTGCCCGACCACCAGCCCACCGACGCCGTGCTCGGCCGCGATCGCGGCCAGGCGCCGGGCATCGGGCGTGAACTTCACCCGCCGGATCGTCTCCAGCGGCGAGGCGATGCGCCGGCCCACATCCGAGAGGGCGAGCCCGATCGTCTTCGTGCCGAGGTCGAGGCCGAGCAGCCGCCTCCCCGCCTCCCGCGAGGATTCCGCGAAGGCCGCGACACTCTCCCGGTTCACGGCCGCGGCCTGGGCTTTAAGTAGGGGGCGTTCATCCGGGAGTCCTCCTCATGCGCATCACCTGGTTCGGCCACTCGGCCTTCCGCCTCGATTTCGGCGAGAGCCACGTCCTGATCGATCCCTTCTTCACCGGCAACCCGGCCTTCGAGGGCGGCGACGCGGCCCGCGCCAGGGCGGTCGAGGGCGCGACCCACATCCTGATCACCCACGGCCACGGCGACCATGTCGGCGACACCCTGGCGGTGGCGGCCGAGACCGGCGCCAAGGTTGTGACCAATTACGACCTCTGCATGTGGCTCGGCTCCAAGGGCCTGACCAATTTCGACCCGATGAACACCGGCGGCACCACCGACCAGGGCGGATTCAAGGTCACGCTGGTGCGCGCCGACCACTCGGCCGGGATGAGCGAGGCGGGCGTCACCGTGCCGCTCGGCCTGCCGAACGGCGTCGTCGTGCGGGCGCCGGGCGAGCCGACGGTCTACCACATGGGCGACACCGACATCTTCGGCGACATGGCCCTGATCCAGGAGATCTACCGGCCGGACGTGCTGATCGTCCCGATCGGCGACCGCTTCACCATGGGGGCCGAGACGGCGGCCCTGGCGGTGCGCAAGTTCTTCGCGCCGCGGGCGGTGATCCCCTGCCATTACGGCTCCTTCCCGATCATCGCGCCCTCGGCCGACGCCTTCGTGGCGGCCCTCGACGGCAGCGGCGTCCAGGTCGTCGTGCCGCACAAGGGCACGGCCGTCACCATCGCCTGATCGGGCGGATCTTAACGTTAACGGAAGGTTACCGTGGCGGGGGCGGGCGCGGGGCGTTAACCCGGCATTAATCCTCAGCGCATCGAGGCCGCCCTTGTCCCGCTACTCCCTCGCGACGTCGCTCCTGGTCGGTGCCGCCGGCCCCGGGGCTTGGCAGGCGATCGACCTCGACGGCCGCGTCGAGCCGCTGCGCGGGCCCCTCCCGCCGGCGGCGGGCCGCTTCCCGGACCCCGAGGGGCGCCGGCGGGTGCCGCACGGGGCGATCGAGGCGGTGGGCGGGCCGCGCCGGGACCGGCCCGCCAACCGGCCCCCCGCCATCCCCTCCCC
The DNA here is from genome assembly GCF_000379105.1 of Methylobacterium sp. WSM2598. Classification (GTDB taxonomy): domain Bacteria; phylum Pseudomonadota; class Alphaproteobacteria; order Rhizobiales; family Beijerinckiaceae; genus Methylobacterium. The sequence continues at coordinate 702,162 of NZ_KB900609.1, forward strand.
GCGCGAGCGCGTCCCGGCCGCGGCGATCATCCCGGTCCGGGCCGCGGGGGTCGCCCGTCCCCACCCGATCCGCGAGGCCCTGCCCCGCATCGTCCTGGCCCCGGCCCGGCGCCGGGCGATGCCGCGCCGGCACAAGCTCATGCTCGCCCTCGCCGCGGAGGTGCTGCTCGCCGGGACCGCCCGCGCCCGGCAGAATTTCCGCCCGCCCGCGATCGAGGTCGAGGATCTCGGCCGCGACGATCGGAAGATCGCGCAGCTCGCGCCGGTGGACCTGGGCCGGGGGACCGGGAGCACCGGTGAGCGAGGGGCCTCATCCGCTGTCCGGACGATCACGTCCGGACAGCGTCTGCCAAGCCCGCGCGGCGCCTGAGCGACGCCGATATCCACATGGCCGAAATGGGAGATGGCGACGCAATCCCTCGGATGTCGGATCACGCGGGATCCTCCAGGCTGAACGTGTCGCTCGCCTCGTGATACGCGAAGGCCTCGGCGTAGCGCCCCCAGGAGATCACGGCCTGCAGGGTCTGCTGCGCGTACTGGGCCGACATGTGATCCTCCAGCTCGTCCTGGAACCGGCGGCGCGGGGCCGCATGGGAGGCTCGGTCGTCGAGCACGCGCCGGACATGGGCGGCCAGCGGCACGTACGCGATCAGGTGCTGGGCGAAGAGCTGCTTGCGCTCGTCGACGGCGCTCTCCGCGAAGCGGCGCCCCGCCGGTGTCAGCGTGATGTCGCCGCCCTCCAGCTCGGCGAAGCGCAGCAGTTGCAGGGTCTCGGCGATCGGGAAGAGCTCGTCGACTTCGAGTTGCAGCGTGCTCGCGAGCGCCGGCAGGTCGGCCGTGCCCTGGTAGGGCTCGCCGGCCACCGCCTCGATCAGGCCCGCCAGCAGGTTGGTCGAGACGCGCGGCAGGACCATGCCGATGCCGGTGCCCGGGAACCCTTCGGGCTTGCCGTGCCCGCCCGGCCCGGCCGGCTGGGGCGGGCGCATGGTCATGCGGGCGTAGATGTCGTCCACCAGCGCCCGGAAGGCCGGATCGAGGCGGTTGCGCGGCTGCGGGAGGTCGACCCGGATATCCCCCACCACCCGGCCGGGATTCGACGAGAAGACCAGGATGCGGTCGCTCATCAGGACGGCCTCCTCGATGTTGTGCGTCACGAGCAGGATCGAGCGGGTCGGGATGCGGGCCTCGATCCAGAGGTCGAGCAGATCGGTGCGCAGGGTCTCGGCCGTGAGCACGTCGAGGGCCGAGAAGGGCTCGTCCATCAGCAGGATCTCGGGATGGACGACGAGGGCGCGCGCCAGCCCGACCCGCTGGCGCATGCCGCCGGACAATTCCTTCGGATAGGCGCTCTCGAACCCGTCGAGGCCGATCAGGTCGATCGCCGCGAGCGCGCGCTTGCGCCGCTCGGCCGGCGCCACGCCCTGCGCCTCGAGGCCGACCTCCACGTTCTGCAGCACGGTCAGCCAGGGAAACAGCGCGAAGGACTGGAAGACCATGGCGACCTTGGGGGCCGGACCGGTCACCGGCCGGCCGTTGATCAGCGCCCGTCCCCGGCTCGGCGGCATCAAGCCGGCGATGATGCGCAGCAGGGTCGACTTGCCCGATCCCGAGCGGCCGAGCAGGGAGACGATCTCGCCCGCCCGCAGGTCGACGTTGACTTCGTCGAGAACCAGCAGGTCGGACGCATTGCCCTTGCGGTAATGGTGCTGGACGCCCGCGACGGAGACGAGCGGCGCGTCGGAGCTGCGCGGGCGGGGAACCGGGGTGTGGGCGTCCATGCTGGAGACCTTTCGGATTGATAAGAAATCCGACGGATTGCGTCGCCATGCGGATGTCGGCGTCGCTCAAGCGCCGCGCGGGCCATCCGCGGCCGCGATCAGGCGAGCCGGAAGCGGCGCTCCCCGTAGGCGTAGAGGGGGCGCCAGACGAGGCGGTTGAAGACGACGACGAACAGGCTCATCACCGCCACGCCGAGGACGACGCGCGGGTAGTCGCCCGCATCCGTCGCCTGGGCGATGTAGGCGCCGAGCCCGGCGGTCTTGAGCTTGGTGTCGCCCCAGCTCGCCACCTCGGCCACGATGCTGGCGTTCCACGACCCGCCGGAGGCGGTGAGCGCGCCGGTCACGTAGTAGGGGAAGATCCCCGGCAGGATCGCGTCGCGCCACCATTGCCAGGAGCGCATCCGGTACAGGGTCGCGGCCTCGCGCAGGTCGGTCGGGAACGCGCTCGCCCCCGCCACCACGTTGAACAGGATGTACCATTGCGTCCCGAGCACCATCAGGGGCGAGAGCCAGATGTTCGGATCGGCGCCCGTCGCCACGATGGCGACCACCGCGAAGGGGAACAGGATGTTGGCCGGGAAGGCGGCGAGGAACTGCGCGAGCGGCTGGGTCGCCTCGGCGACGGCCGGGCGCAGGCCGATCCACACCCCGATCGGGACCCAGATGACCGAGGCGACGGCGATCAGCACGACGACCCGCAGCAGCGTCAGGGCGCCGAGTGCGACGGCCTCGACGAGGTCGCCGAGGCCGAGCGTCGCCCTCACGAAGTCCGCCGCGATCCAGAGCGCGGAGGCGGCGAGCGCGACGACCGCGACGAGCCACGCCCGGTCGGCGAGCGTCGCCAGAAGAGGCTTGGCCAGAAGAGGCTTGGCCAGAAGAGGCTTGGCCAGGCGAAGCTTGCGCGTCGCGGGAAGAAGGGACGAGGCGCGCCGGAACGGCGCGGCTGCCCGGATCACGCTGCCGAGGAGCGCCGCCGCGGCGCCGACCAGCGCCGCGATTCCGCGCAGGGCGCGGGTGCGCCGCAGGAGATCGTAGACGAAGGAGCGCGGCCGCGCCCTTGGGTTCAAGCGGTCGTCGCAACACCATCTTGCACGGCAGCCAGCACAGCGTCGAGCGCCTCTGCCGGCGTCTTCCAGTTCAGCGTCTTGCGCGGTCTGCTGTTGAGGGCTGCGGCCACAGCAGCAAGATCGTTCGCGCTGTGGGCGCTCAGATCCGTTCCTTTCGGGAAGTACGGTCGCAGTAACCCGTTCGTATTCTCGTTCGTCCCCCGCTGCCAGGGTGAGCGTGGATCGCAGAAGTAGACCTGCAGACCCGCGTCGATCCGCAAGCGCGCGTGCTCGGCCATCTCGGTACCCTGGTCCCAGGTCAACGAGCGCCGCAGCTGCTCGGGCAAGCGCGCGATCGTGCCGGCGATCGCCTCGCGCACCGCCTGGGCCCCGTGCCCCGCCAGCGCCGGGCCGTTCTTCGCACGCGGTGTCNCCCCATGGCCGTCCATCGGCGGAAGATGCAGCAGCATCGTAAAGCGCGTCGTGCGCTCGACCAGGGTCCCGATCGCCGAACTCTTCAGACCCAGGATCAGATCTCCTTCCCAGTGCCCCGGCACCGCGCGGTCCTCCACCTCGGGCGGACGCTCGCTGATGAGCACCTCGGGGGTGACGAACGACCTGCCTCGGCCCAGGCTGCGGGCCCGCGGCACACGCAAAGCCCGTCCTGTGCGAAGACACGCGGTCAGCTCACGCTTCAGCCCGCCCCGGCCCTGGATGTAGAGCGCCTGATAGATCGCCTCGTGACTGATGCGCATCGTCGTATCGCCCGGAAAGTCGAGCCGTAGGCGCTCGGCGATCTGCTGCGGACTCCAGGATCGACCCCATCGCCGGCTCTGGCGTCGCCCGTGCCGCCGTCCCTTCCAGGCAACGCTAGGGCCAGGCAGAGCGCTCCCGCCCGGTGTCGCGACAGTTCCGGCGAGCCGCTCCTGCACGTACGTCCGCAGCGCTGCGTTCCCCGCCAGTTTTGCTGGCTTGGGCCGGCGTGCCGCGCGTTCAGCGTGCCACTGCGCGGTCGTGGCGCGATAGTCCAGGCCGCCACTGCGGGTCGCCGCATTGCGGCGCAATTCCCGCGAGATGGTCGACGCCGCCCGTCCCAGACGCCGAGCGACGTCCCGGACCCCGTGACCTTGCGCTTGTAGGATCGCGATCTCCTCCCGCTCAGCCAACGACAGGTAGCGCGCAGAAGGCGACTTGGATGATGGTGACAGGTGGGAAGGTGCCATTCCGCCTGCTGTCCGGAACCACCGCGAGCCGACCGGTGGCGAGATCCCGAGCTTCATCGCTGCGACCTCGCTGGAGAGACCCTGCGCGAGGAACGCCCAGAACCCCCGCCGCGTCTCGCGCAGACCGACCCCGGGACGACCCGGTGACCGCAGCTTCTCGCGAAGTGCCCGATCCGAACGCCGCCGACCTGCCATCACAACCGCCCTCCGCCAAGCCGTTGCGACGACCACTTGAATCCACCCACTAGACTTCGCTGGCCTTTGGCAGCCGCTGCCGCGAGGCAGGGGTGCGGCCCTCGATGGGCTCGGTCGGTGATGCTTACGACAACGCCATGGCCGAGAGCTTCTTCTCAACCCTGGAATGCGAGCTCCTCGCCCGCCGGCGCTTCCACTCCCGGCCAGAGGCTCGCATGGCCCTCTTCAGCGACCTCGAAGGCTTCTACAACCCGGTGCGGCGACACTCCGCCCTGGGCTACCGATCACCCCTCACCTACGAGAAGGAGCACCGCCCAAACCCCGCACATGAGACCCCGGTCAGCCAAGCCCCATAACCGTCCACAGAGACGGGGCAATCCCAATCCCCACACGCCGATGCTGAGGCTGGCCCCGGCGTGCTTACGCACCACCTACGCGTCAATCTCCGTGCCGGCCAGGAAGGTCAGCAGGATTGCGCCGAAGCCGGCCAGGAAGTTGACCCAGTCGGTGAGGTGCAGGCCGATGGTGTTGCCGGCCACGGCCCCTACCATCATCTTGACCAGGGCCACCGAGATCGTCACGCGCAGCGCAATGATCGCGGCGAGTAGCGCGAGCCCCAGCCACACCGCGGGCTCCAGCCAGACATCCGCCATCACACGCCTCCTCCGGCCTTCGGCCGGTGCTCAAGCGGATGCGCGACGGCATGAAAAAACCCGCCGACGGCGGGTCTGCGGGCGCACCCCCACCGCATGTCGTCACGCGGTAGGAGTCATCGGCCCGGGTGGGCGGTTATGGGGAACTCCACCCCCAGACCGCCACTCTAAAAACCGGCCCTGACAGCGTCAACTGTTCATGCAGGCGAGCAGAACCGTGCTATGATCAAACTCATGACGTCAGCCGCGGAGGCGGCCCGATGCATACCCTCGATGTTGCGGTCCTGACCGCGTTGGTCGTGCTCGGCGTAAGCTTGGCGTATGCTTGGCGTCGCGAGCGCCGGCACCGGCAGCGCAACCTGGCATCTGCCCTGGTCGGCGAGATTGTTGCCGTGCTGCGGGCGATCGAGACCCACGACGTTCTGGCTCGTCTGGAGCATGTGGCGGCCACGGTGCCCCGCGTCGCCGTGCCGACGCTGCCCCCGATCCCGGCGGCGGTCTATCAGGCCTATGCGGGCTGCCTTGATCGGCTGGAAGCCCCGCTCCCCCGCAAGATCTCCTACTTCTACACGCGGCTGCAGATGCTGCAGGGGGACTTGGCCGCCCTGAGCCTCCGCCAAGTGCAGGACTTTCCGGCCGTGTCCGGGGCCAGCTTCGCGGCCGAGCTGGCCCGGGACCTCCGTGATACCCTCGCGGTCGGCGACGAGATCCTGAAGGATCTGCGACCGCTCCTGGTACGGCGCCGGCTGCACATTCGGCTCCGCCGCACTGTCGCGTCGACCGCCAAGGTATACCGGAAACTGCCGCGTGCGACCCTGCGCCATCCGTTCGCTCATCGGCCGCCCGGTGCGCCCCTGTGGCCGTGGCGGCGTGGGGCCGCCCCTGCGAGCCCGGCTCAGCCCTTGTAAGCCACCAGGATCACTTTGCGTGGACGCCGGTGGATTGACTCGGCCCGGTGATGGCCTGCCCCGCCCACCCCATCGTGGGTGGCATGCCCATCCCCTTCGCCATCCCCGAATGCCGCTTCGAGCGCGTCGTCGAACACCACCGGGACCGCCTCGTCATCCCGGTGCGCCTGAACGACGTCGATCCGCGAGCTTGGCTGGCCGACGTCTTGGCGCGGATCAACGACCACCCCTCACGTGCCCTCGCCGCACCCATGCCCCGGGCCTGGAAAGCCCGCGGTCCCGCGATGGCCAGTTCGGCTCAGGTCGCCTGAGCGCGGGATCCAGCGATCAGGTCGCGCGCGTGAACAAGGCGTGAAACAACGCCCGGGATCGGCGAAGCCCTTCATCCGTGAGCACCACGGACTTGGCTCGTCCGACTGGGTCTGCGATCAGCCCTTTGCGGTGCAGCCGATCGAGGACCTGCCAGTCGAATCCCTTCCAGGCCCGGCGCTCATCGTGGAGCGTCAGCCACGGGAGGCCGAGCACCGCCTCGTCGATCCGCTCCTCATCGATCTGCATGAGTCCAGCTTAACACGCCGCAACCCCAACGCGCCGCGGTTCTGACCGGATGGATACTGCCTTGCCCTCAGGCTGCAAGACTAACTGGCATCGCACCCTGCCCGGCGGCTGCCGGATCGAGAGGGCGCGGAGGAGGGTGGCGAGCCGCGGATCAGCCCGCGCGCCGCAGCCGCAGCCCGGACGGAACTGGCCGCTCGCCGGCAGGTCGCCAGCACCGCACCATCCCGCCAGGATCCGACGAGATGGCCGGGCGACGTTCAGCTTCGGCGCGAGCCGTGCGCATCGGCGACGGCCCCGCCGCGGCTCACCAAATGTCTTACGACGGCGTCACGCCGCGCGGTCTAGAGCATTTTCCGACGAAGTGGATGCCGGTTCGTCGCGGACAATGCGGCAGGATCAAAGATCGAGAGCGGCACCCGATTGCAACGTGATCGGGTGCCGCTCTAGAGGCATCGCGACGCCGGATAAGAGCGCCCGGGCGTACTTCTCGACATCGTCATAGGAGCTTCGCCCGCAGATGGTCGAGCCCGTGAACTTCAGGGAGCAGCGGGATGCAATCTCGTGAAGCAGCCTTTCGGCGGGCGCTCCGGCCCGGCCGATCCAAGCGAGTTCGGGCCCCGAATCCCGCCCACCGCAAAGCAGTTCCGCGATCAGGTTGTTGAACATCCCTCGATCCGAGAGTGCGATGATGACGTCGCTTGAACGACCCGCACGCGGCAGAGCCCGCGCAAGTTCGCTGTTTTCGACCACGGTCACGCGCGCGACACTCGGCCCCGCGATCCTCTCGCGGGCTTTGTCGGTAGCCGCCAGATCACCGCGCCCGCGTATCATGGTCATGACACCCGGAAGCCAGTCGATGTCGGAATGCAGGAAGGGGAGTTGCGACACTGCGTCGTCTCCGGGATCGGAGACCACCTGCTCGCCGAGCAACCAATCCCAACGACCGTCGCGCACCGACCTCGATAGATCATTGGCCCGCAATGGCCCGAGCGCGACGACCATCTTCCCGCTGGTTTTCAGATCTGGAAGGTCGGCCTCGCCGACAATCTCGTACCAACGATTGCGCAGGCGCCCGATGATGCGTTTCAGGTTGTCATCGACGAGGAAGAAGACCCTCATCCGATCCGACAGGATGCGGGACCAGCTCACGTAGGAGGCAAGGATCGGCCAGTGCTCCTCCGCCGACAGACCCCGGACATCGAGCACCAGGAGTCCGCACGCCCTCTCGATCGACGCAATGAGCTCCGCTTCGGAGCGCTCGCGTGCGGCGACGAGATTCGCTGCGGCCGCCTCGACCGCGTCGAGGAAGCGTGACAGCGGGGGCCGGTCGAGCGCGATCCGCGACATGGCGCGCGCGAGCGTCTTGGGAGAGGAGAAGACGAAACTGTCCGGGAGACCCGTTCCGATACTCGAATGCTCCGCGGCGAGGACCGGAATGCCCGCGAGCATCGCATCCGCGACTTTCACCTTGAAACCGGTTCCATCGAATTGGGGCGCGATAATGAAATCGACGCGGCCGAGGAACTCCTCTTCGGAGGCCACCTCGCCAAGACGCTGCACGGGCAAATTGGTCTTCACATGATCCGATATCGTGCCGCCGATGATCAGATCGACCGGCGAAAAATCTTCTTCGACTTGCAGCTCCAGCTCCTGGAGCACGGCGTTCAACCCGATCACCGTGTAGACTTGGGCGCTGCTCAGCACGCCGAAGACGACCCTGTCGTCATGGATATATGACCGCCGCGTCTTTTTTGCCGCCGCTTCGGCCAGAACAATCGGTATGTTATGGACTGGAACGGTGATTTTATCGCCGAAATACGATTTTTCCTCGTCCGTGACCGTGACCACCAGATCGGCCCGGCTCCATCCGAACATCTCGTTCCGTTCATCCGTCCAGAAGAACTCCGGTGCAATCCCCGTGCGATTCGCTATCTGTTGACGCTTCGAGAATACATCCAGCGTATCGAGGATCTTGAACGAATTAAACGCTGAATAGAAAGCCTTTGTCATCCAAACATTGGTGACCACGGTGACGTCGAATGTTTTGATTTCATTCAGACGCTCTAAGAACTTTTCGAATGCAGGATCCCACCATTCGTCGAGCGAATGAAAGTTTCCGTCCTGAGGAGGGAGACCGACTTGTTTGGATGTGGGATAGATATGCACCTCACCCCAGGTGTTGACCATCTCTTGGTAGGAAATCTGATCGAAATACCAATACCAGGGGAGTTCGAAGGCATAGAGAACAAACGTGATCCGAAAGCCTGCCCGTTTGAGCAGCGATGCGATTTGGAAGACGCGCCGCCGCTGACCGGAATTCGCCGGATGCGATGCGAATGGTGTAATGAAGAGGACGGTCTGGCCGAAGCGATTGGGCGAGGTCGCCGGCACCGTCATGCATCCTCTCCCTGCTTGAAGCCGGCGCTCGCAATCATCGCCATGGCGTATATCGACTCAAGTTGAACAACGAATTCCGCCGACGTGCGGGGCAAATATGACAGGGCCTTGATATTCCGATACTGTGGCGGAGCAAGCACCATCCTGGTCTTGTAACGCTCGTAGGCCAGATCGAGGGTCATCCAGCACGAGCCGGAGACCACGTCGGAGATCGCTTGCCAGAAGACGCGGCGGCGGAAATGTTCCGGAGTCAGGCGGTCGGCGGCGATGATGTGTTCGACGCAAGCTTCCGGGCAGTAGAAGGTTCGGTGCCTTCCGACGCGGTCGAGCAGGGCGGTCTCCTCGTTGCTCAGCAGCGACGCGGTGCCACGCCGCCCGAGCGAAGGGTCGAACCTGCCATATTGCCGGAAGACGTCCTTGCGGATGGCGAGGTTCGCTCCGACCACCCACTCGTTCTCGTTCAAAAAGCGTCCCGTGTCCGACCAGTCGATGCACGACAGGTGCGACGCCAAGCGGTCATCGTACCACTCCGGCAGACGATCGGCGTTCTCGTAGAGGGGAACGACGCGGCCGCCGACGATCAATGCATCCGGATGGGCATCGAATGCCTTCAGCAGTTGCGTTGTCCAGCCGGAGCAGACCAGGGCGTCGTCGTCGAGAAAGGCGATGATCTCGCCGTTCGCCTCGTCGATCGCGAGATTGCGCGCATGGGAGAGGCCGGTCTCGTCGCAGAAGGTCACGCGGCTGCCGCGGCCCTCGGGCAACGCGATGGGCCGGCGTCGCGCCAGCGGGGTGTTGTCGACGATCAGAAGCTCGGCCTGGTGCCCGTCGATGCGGTCCCGCTCCAACAGCGTCGAAACCGTCCTGTTCAACAGATCGTAGCGGTCGAAAGTGCAGATCGCAACGGTGAGGCGGGCATTGTCGGACACGGATCACCGTACCTTGAGGTTGATCGAAGCCACAGCGAAGGGAGCATCTGCCTCTTCCGTCTCGGGCACGGCCAAGGCCAGTTTCAACACACCGTCCTGCCCCGCGCCGACGATGGTCCCGCGAACGGCGCCGTCCCAGGACAGCCATGGCAGATCTTCACCATTGGCGCGGACATACAGGCCGTCGTAAGCCCGCCTGGACACGAACTTCGGGACGACGACCGTCAAGTCGTACTGGCGGTTCGGCGTGACCTGCACCGTCCATTCCAGCCGGGGCATCCCCAGGAGCCATCTCACCCAGCGACCGGACGCGTCGCGCTCCGGGAGCGAGAGATTGCCGCTCAGCGTGTTCGGCATCCTCGCATCGAAGCTCCAGTTCGCCATCAGAGAGGCGGTCGTCGCCGCATCGAACGCCGCTCTGACGGCCGCGTCGACGGCGCCCAGATTCTTCTCGAGCGCGGATTCGAGCTCTGTTTGCCGAGCTTCGACTTGACTGAGGCGTTGCATCGCCTCGTCACCGACGGTCGATTTTTGTCGGTCGGACAGTGTAGCGGGATTAGCCATGCGCGATATCTTTGGATACGACCCTGACGGACAGTATGGCGAGACCGAGATTCCGCCCGCCGGGTTCCTGACTCTCCGGCCTCGTCGCCGAGGAGATCTCCAGGATGAGCGACTGGCCGACGACCGGGGGGAGGGACGCTCTCAGGTGGAAGTAGCCTTCGGCCGCCGAACCGTCCGGCGTCGGGACATCGATGCCGTCGGCCCGCAGCCGCGCTTGGGCCGGATTGCACGCCGTGCCCATGACTTCCACGTCGATGTCGACGCCGGCGCCGCGCTCGATGCGGATTGGAAGCCGGACGCTATCCCGCGCCCCCGACCAGCGAAAGCAATCACCTGCCGGTCGGGTCCACTCACGAAAATGCAAACCGTTACTCTTGTCGAGCTGATCGCTGGCTCTAATTCTAACGTCGCGGGGAGCTTCGCTTACGATCTCGAAACTTGCGTCATTCTCGAACCGTAATTCTTGTGTTTCCTGCGCCCTCATAAATTATGCGCTCCTCAATTTAAGTGTTGCCCTGTCGATTCAATCGGATAGGAAATTTTACCCAAGGTACGGCACATTGTCAGACTTCGCAAGGCGTAGGACGTACTGACCGTCATTGGACTCGACGAGGGGTCCGCCGCACGGCGCCGGCGGCTCGCGCGAGATCCCACGCCGCTGGGCGCAGCCTCTTCCGGGCAGGCCGACGGCGTCCCCGGCCGGCTCCGGCTCACCCCCACGACGTCCCCGCCTCCCCCAGGCCGCGCGGGGCGCCCGCGGCGAGGACCGCGAGGTCGGGGAAGCCGCGCCGAGCAACCGCCGGATCTGGGTCAGCACCGCGACGCCGCGCAGGCTCGGCGGCGGGATTGGCGAGGGCCGGCCGGATCGGACGACGTGCGCGCGGATGCCGGCGTCGGCGCGGCGATCGGATTGGGACAACCAGCGGCGCCCGTCGCCCGACAGCCTCGCGTCGGCGAGCATCACCTCGAAGGTAGACCAATCCAGATCCTGCACGCGCGCAATTCTCCGGTCACTCTCGATCAGACGGATGCGGAGCCACTACGGGACAGGCGTAGCGGTATCGCGTTGGCAGGCCGGGAGCAAGGCTATCTCTCGGGCGCGCTATAGCGCGCTACAGGCTGTTATGGACCTGTGGGGGATGGAATAGCCAGATGACGGTGCATGCACGCCTCTCGCAAGCCCTACCCCTCATACGGTTTTCGGCTGATTAGTGGATTGGGATTGCGCCGGATTGGTGGACACCGAGAACGCTTTCGCGTGAGGTGTTTTTGCCATGCCGAGACCCCGTCCCCCGTACCCGGTGAAGCTCCGCCGCCAGATGGTCGAGTTGGTGCGCGCCGGGCGCGCTCCGACCGACCTCGCCCGCGAGTTCGAGCCGTCGGCCCAGGCCATCCGCAACCGGGCGGCCGAGGCCGACCGGCAGGAAGGACGTCGAGAGGCGAAGCCCCCTGCCGCTGAGGCTGCGCTGTCGGTGACGGAGCGCGAGGAGGTGCTGCGGCTGCGGCGGGAGAACCGGCAACTGAGGCTGGAGCGCGACATCCTCTCTCGCGCGACAGCCTGGTTTGCGCGCGAGACCGGGGCTCTGCCGTCGGGATCTTCCGGTTCATGAGCAAGAACCAGGCGCGCTTCCCGATCGCCGCCATGGCGCGCGTGCGGGGCGTCTCGAAGGCCGGGGACTACGCCTGGATCGGTCGTCCGCTCTATACTTCGCTGGCCTTCGGCGGCCGCTGCCGCGAGGCGGGCGTGCGGCCCTCGATGGGCTCGGTCGGAGATGCTCACGACAACGCCAAGGCCGAAAGCGTCTTCTCGAGCTTGGAATGCGAACTGCTCGCCCGCCGGCGCTTCCGCTCCCGGCCAGAGGCCCGCACGGCCCTCTTCAGCGACCTGAAGGGCTTCGCCAACCCGGTGCGGCACCACTCCGCCCTGGGCGACCGCTCACCCAGCGTCTCCGAACAGGGGCATCACCCACAGCCCGTAACCGAGACCCTGGTCCGCCAAGCCCACGAACCGTCCACAGAAACGGGGCGATCCCAAACAGCTAAGTGCGATTGCGGCACGGTCCGGAGAGTGCGAACCAGACTTTCGCGCCGTGCAGGACGGATAGGGCCGGCGGGTGCCGCGTGGCCAATTCGATCTCCTGCGGGCAAGACGGGTGCGCGGCGCGGATGCGCAGAGCCGATGTCGCATCCGTGCGCGCCGCCGGTCAGGGAGAGCGCGCATTGCTGTCGATCCGGCAATCCGCCGCATTCCGGACGAGGCAATCAGAGCGGCGCGGGGCCGGGACGTCGCAACGCATGCCGCACGCCCCCTCGCGAAGAGCGGAAGCTCGGGTCGTCCCGGCGCCCGGATTACACGAGCTCGGCGCGCTGGCACGCCTGCGGCGCTAGGCCGGAATACGCTTCAACACTTCGTCGAGCGTTTCCCAACCGAGAAGCTTGTCCCGATAGCGCGCGTTCCACAGCGACCGATCGTACCCGGAGCCACCATTCTGCTTGACCAAGCCGTCCAGGTAATCCTGAAACAGAGCGATCTGCTTGCGCTGGAGGTCGATCGTCCGGTTGCGGATCTCTTGCGCCGGCGGCGCCCGCCCGATGATCTCTCTCACCCCCCTCGCAACGTCGGCCGGCGTCGGATCCACGATCTCGACGAAGCTGTTGTCGAAGAAGAAATCGCGCCCGCCCTTGGACGGCGTCGAGACGACCGGCAGGCCGGTGAGCAGATACTCGACGCTGGCATGCATGCCGCCCTCCTCGGCGGAGAGGCAGAGTCCCACATGCGCCCGATTCATGATGGTGACGACTTCCGGCGCCGAGAGATTCCCGTGCGGCGGGCTCGTCAGCTCTTCATTCATGAAGCGAGCGCCCGGAATCTGCTGCTTCAGCTCCGAGTAGTACGCACGCGTTTCTTCTCCGAACGAGTGATACACGAGGCCTACGGAGTCGAGGTCGGCGCAGAGAGCATGTCTCTTGAACGGGTGAAGCTGTGCCGTATAGACTGCCTGTAGATCTTTCGGGATGCCATCGATCGGTTTATAAACATTCGGATCGATGAAAGAGTTCTGCTGTCCAAAATAAGCCCGCACGCCCCGGCGCGCAAGATTTTCGACTTCAGCTTGTGTATTGCAAAAAACGATATATTCGTGATTTGGATAATCGGCCTCATATTTCTTTACGAAATTCATCAAGTTGTCGGCATGATCGTTGCTCTCGGCCGACCATAAGGTCAAGATTAGAAACGTTACTTTCCGATCACGCAGAGGCTCCGCCAGGAGCGACGATCCGGAAACCGGCGCATCACCCGAGCCTCCCGTGAATATGATGAGGGGATCATCGGATAAGATTGTTGCACGAACAAATTTCAAGACGGCATCTCCCAGATGATTAATATACCAACTCGCATCATCTCTCGCGTGGCCCGCTCTCCTCAACGTATTTCGTAAGCAAATGAGCAGGTTTCAGTTTTGGCAAGAGAGCACACGCGTGTCGGCGTTATACCTCGGACCGTCATAGCAGGAGGTTCCCGACCTGTCACGGGCCCCGGTGCCGGCGGCCGAGTTGCGCGGGAGACTGGATGAGAATGGGATGCGGTGCGACGACACCTCCCGCACCGCACCGCGGGGCGCACCCTCCTGGCGACCGCCGAGACGCCGCGTCGCGCTCGCCACTGCCGCCGCGACGAGTCGGTGGTGGAGGCGCGGGCTCGTCGCCGGAGGCGACGTCGGGATCGTCTTCGGGGGTCGAGCCGAGGGCGCCGCGGCTCCGGCGCCGCGCACGCCGCCCGCCCATGGCCGCACCCCGATCCGCACACGGGTCGGCGCCTCAGCCTCTCGGATCGTGCGGCCGCCCGCGCCGCCAGCCCGTCCCGCCGGCCCGGGACCGCGCACGGCCGCGGCCTGAGCCCGCGGCGGCGCACGTCCGGGCCGCCGTGATCGCGACCAGCTTCAGGCTGGCGCGCATCGGCACCCTGATGCGCGAGGCCGGTTGAGCGACCGGACTCACGATGGAAGGGCATGCCCTTGGCCGCGCCCTTCAATCTCCGAGGATCCGAGCCCCTTCGCTGGGATCCTCTGTGGGGTGCCGGCGTTGATCGGTCGTCGATCTAGAAATCGACGAGAATTCGCGAAGCTCGGCATTTTATTTTCGCTCGGTAAAGCGGTCCAAATCAAATCCGGAGGCCGACGTATCGCGGCCGTGCTGACGATCCATTCGCAGCACTTTGAGATTCCGCTTGATTTCATGGGTCTCCGTTATATTCTGTGTCTCTATGAGAAATAAACCCCAATGGGGTGCGCACGGTACGGATGACGGCAGGCGGCGCGCCGTTCAGGAGACGATAGCGGAGCACCATGACTGAGCTCTTGCGGAGCAGAAAAGTGTTCGTGGCGAGTCTCCACCGTTGCGGAACTCAAAGTGTCCATAGGTTGCTGTGTGATCTCGGGCTGAAATCGATCCACTGGCCTAAGTTTTACGATGGCATCGATCTTGAGGAAGAGATCCGAGGCCGTGAAGCGGACAGGTGGCACGTTTCCTACAGCTTGAATAAAGTCCTGTATGAACATGATGCCGTCAGCGACGTGCCAATCTGCGGAATCTACGATGTTCTGGCGAGACGGTTTCCATCCTCGCAATTCATCGTGTTACACCGGCCGGCTGAAGACTGGATTCGGTCGGTCCGGCGGCACATCGGCAGTCGAGACTTCGATCCGTATGAGAAAGTGGTCTATACCCGCTACTTGCACGATCTCCCGCAGAAGATTTCCGACGTCAGCGACGGAAGCTTGAAAGCCGTGATGGAGCAGCATGCGGCTGAGGTGTATGAGTTCTTTCGCGGGACTGGCCAGTTGCTGATGACGGATCTCGGAAGTCCATCGGTTGGGCGGGACATATGTGAGTTTCTCGGGCGAGTTCCAATTCCGTTCATGAAGGTTGACTACCAGCCAACCTGACGGCTCGGCGCAGCGAACGCGGTTCTGGATGACACGACCGGACTGGCAGTGAGGCAATCGACAGGCGCAGAGTGCGGGCGTCATCGTCGCGGGCCGCGTCCGGATGCGCGGGCTGGCGCGACATGCGGCGGGCCCGCGCCGGAGCGTCGAGGCGGGTCATCCGACATCCGACGGATTGCTTCGCCATCTCCCATTTCGGCCATGCGGAGGTCGGCTTCGCTCAAGCGCCGCGCGGGCTCGTGATCCGACGGATTGCGTCGCAATGCGGATTGGGGCTTCGCTCAGGCGCCGCGCGGGCTTGTCATCCGCTGAACGGACGTGAGCGTCCGGACAGCGGATCACTTCGCCCCGACGTCCTCACCGCCGGCATCCTCGGCCGTGACCGCCGCCCGGTGCCGGGGCCTGCACCCGAGAGCGTCGTCCGGCGTCTCGTCTCGGCAGGAGCGTCGTCGCCGGTGACCTGGGCGTGGAATTCGACGGTGCCGCCGTCAGCGCCCGGCCTCACTCGTCGGGCTCGAGCAGCAGCCTGATTCCGGTCACGCTGAACGACAGGATGCGCCGATCGTGGGAGGTCGGGTCGAGCTCGCTCGGCCGCCTCGCCTGGCTGGAGATCAGGCGCGCAACCCCGAAATGCTGCGGCGAGGGCAGGATAATCCGGACCGTGTAGGACTGCCCGTCGACCAGGCCGATCCTCTCGCCGCGGACCGGCTCCCCACCGTCGAGCGAGACGAAAACGTCGGGCGGCACCTCGCCGAGATAGGAGAACACGCTGACGAGGAACCCCGTCGCGCGCCGATCCGCGGCCGGATTGAGGATCGTGGCGGCGACCGGCATCCAGCGGAAGGAGACGCCGTCGAAGTATTCCGGCGCGTGCCAGTCGTCGCCGAAGCTCGGGTCCGTCGGCGCGAGGCGGACCATGTTCCGGGCGGAGGATACGGCCCGCCCGTCGTCGGGCCGTCGCACGGTCTCGTAGAAGGCCTTGAGGACGCGGTCGACCTCGGCCGCGGCCGCCTGATCGTCCGGGACCCCCGCCCCTCGGTCGTAGACGAGGGCCGCGAAGTACTCCGTCATCGCGTCGAGGCGCGTCTGCTGGCGCGCGACGGCCTCCTCGAGGACGCGCTGAGCGCCCGCCGCGTCGATGCGCGCCCTCATGGCGAGCTGCGCCACCTTCGCCTCCAGGCGCGTCACGGCCTCCGCCAGAGCATCCTTGTCGGCGCGTGAGAAGCCGATCTGGGCGATCGGTGCGAGGTTCGGCAGCGCGTGAACGCGAATGGTCGCGCCGGTCTCGGTGAGGTCGCCGGCCTCGAGCGCCAGCGAGAGCCGGCAGGTGCTGCCGCCCTCGTCCCGCATGCGCAGCGGCCCAACCTGGACTTGCCGGAACACGCCGTTGATCTGCCCGACCAGCACCGGGACCGCGAGCCCGTTGACCGCGTTGGTGAGCGTCCCGGTCACGATCCCGTTCTCGATCCGCAGATCGTCGCACGTCACCTCGCCGGGGCCCGCGAGCCGCACCGCCTCGGCCTCCGAGGCGAGCGCGATCGGCGCCGCCGCATCGAGGCCGTCCTCGCCGGAGAAGCGGACCTCGCACGGGAGCGGGACGAACGGGAAGCGCCGGATCGGAATCGAGACCTCGTCACCCGCGGCGCAGCGATCCAGCGGCCGGCTGCGGCCGATCTCGATGCCCTCGACGAGGGCCAGCAGAGGGCCGTGCAGGCGCGCCTCGGTTTCGGCGATCAGGACGATGTGGCCGGGCAGGACGCGCGCCCGGCCGAACGGAAAGGCCGCGGCATCCCCGGCATCGCGCCCGGCATGCGCGGGAACCGCCGGGCGGGGCTCAGGCGAGCTCTTCGTGGCGCTGGCTTCGGCGATCATGGGCGAGGTCCTCGATGGAAGCGATCAACATGTCGAACTGGGCGGCGACCGCGCCCGCATAGGCCACGGCGAGGGTCCGGCTCGCACGGGCCACCTCGTCCCGGAGTGCGGGATCCCTCGCGAGATCCTGCATGCCCTCCGCCAGCGCCTCCGCCGAGGCGAAGCGGTGGAACGGGTGGGCGGGCCGCAGCCCTTCGAACGCGGCCGTGGTGCCGATGACCGACCGGCCATGGGACAGCGCCTCGATCGTCTTGATCTTGAGCCCCGTGCCGCCGATCATCGGGTTCACGACGCAGTCCACGTGGTCGTAGAACTCGCGCGGATGCGCGACCCGACCGAGTTCGAGCGGTGCAGTCCTCAGGCGCAGCCGGCTGTCGCAGATCGTGCCGGCGATGGCCCAGTTGCGGAACGGACGGGTCGCCAGCGCCGCGTCGAGGGCCAGGGCGGAGCGCTTGTTCCAGGGGTTGCCGCTCGCGAAGTAGCCGAATGGCAGCGGGCGCTCGGTCCCCGCCTCCTCGAGCAGGAAGTCGAGATCGAGGGGGTGCCCGACCGTGAGCACCCGGCCGGCGCAATGCTCGGCGATCAGGCCGCTCTCGGCCTCCTGGATGCCGATCACGATGTCCGCCCGCGCGAAGGCCTCGCGCTCCTGCGCCACCGAGGTGAAGAACCAGCGCGGGTCGAGGCCGGCCTCGACCATCTTGTCGCGGCGGCCCGCGAACACGTCGTGCGTGTCGAGGACCTTCACCGGGCCGTCGCAGAACTCCAGCACGCGGGACATCCAGCTGTAGTTCACCACGACCGCGTCGTAGCGGCGCTCGGCGGTGAGGCGCTCCACGGCCTCGCAGAGCGCGTCGGAGCACCAGTCGTCGATGCCCCAGTGCGTGGCGTAGGACGGACGTCCGAGCGGCCGGCTCGGAACGAAGATGAAGTCGTTCCAGGCGGCCCGCATGGCGGCCTCGCTCTCCGGCGTCAGCCCCTCCATGCCGTAATAGACGAGGTCGATGCGGCTGCCGCGCCTCATCAGCTCCCGGTTGAACGCCAGGAGCCGGAGCGAATTGCCCTGGTTCGCGGGATGGGACGCCATGGGGGAGACGACGAGGATGCGGGGGCCGGCTCCGACGGAGGTGGGGCGGCTCATCGGGCTGCGATCTCCTGCGATGCCGTCTCCGGACGGGCCGGCGTGAGGGTGATGGCGGTGACGTGCACCGTGAGCCGGCGGGGGTCTCCCGGGGCCCGCACGCCGTCCCGGCAGCCGATCGAGAGGGTCAGCGGCCCGGCCGGCCCGGCCGGCGGGACGGCGATCAGGGCCGCCCCGTCCCGACCCGACACCGCCACGACGGCCTCGACCGTGCGGCCATTGACCTGGAAGCGCAGCAGGTCGCGGCACCGCGACCCGATCCCCACATCGGCGGCCCTGAACGCGATCCCGATCGTCGTACGGGGAAAGGGCCGCCGCCCGAGCGCGAACCGCTGGATGCGGTCCGGCCCGCACCAGATCCAGGAAAAATCGCCGGCGGTCTCGACCTCGCCCGGGGTCGAGACCGCGTGATCCGGCAGGAGCAGGATGCGGTCCAGGTTCGGCAACTCGGCCGTGCCGACCGGCTCGGTCAAGGCCGCGCGCCGCCCCGGCGCGAGCAGCGCGGCGACCCCGAGGCCCTCGGCATCGGGCGGACCGAGATCGAGCGAATCGATCTCGGCCGGGGCGCGCGCGGCGACCTGCGCGATCCGGTCGGGCTCGTCCCGGACCAGGAACGATCGCGCGGCGAGGGCCGGCCCGAGGCGGGGGGGCAGCGCGTCGCAGGCGCCGACATAGACCCATTCGTGGGGAGGCGGCCGGCGCGGCAGGCCGCCGACGAAGATCGGCTGGCGACCGCCCTGCTGGCGGAACGCGGCGTAGAACCCCAACGGACCCTCCTGCGCCAGCAAGGCCGCCGGGCCGGCCAGCACGGCATCGGGCACGAGGCCGGGCAGGACATGATCCGGATAGGTGGCGTCGACGAAGCGGGCGTCCGGATCGCGCAGCCTGATCGCCGCGACCGCCTCGGCGAGGGAGCGGAAGACGGGATCGGCCCGGTCCGCGGGCTCCGTCTCCCCGGCCTGCGCCCGCCGGACCATCGCTTCGAGGCGGGTGAGGGGCTCGGTCCGGTGGACGGCCGCCCGGTCTCCCGGGGAGGCCGGGCGCGGAGCGCGCCCCTCGTGCATCCCGAAGTGCAGGTAGTGGACCAGCGGGTGCTCACCGGCATTCCGCACGTCCGGATTCTGCTCCAGGTACCAGAGCGTGCTGAAGTCGGGGCTCGGATCCCGGCCGTCCTCGACGCCGTGCCTCAGGTAGTGCACGAGGGGGTGGAACCGGTAGTCGCGGACGTCCGGGTAGCGCTCCAGGTACCACCTTGTGTCGAAGACCGGGTTGGGCCGCCGGTCGGTCGCGAGCCCGTCCCGGAGATAGGAGAGGATCGGCAAGGTCCCGTCCGCCACCGCCTCCGGGTAGGCCGTCGCGTACCAGACGGGATCGAACAGCGGGTTGGGCCAGTGACCTTCCGCGGCCCCGGAGGCGAGGTAGTGCGAGACGAGGCCGCGGCGGGCAGCCGGGTAGCGCTTCCGGTACCATGCGGCGTCGAACAGGCCCGACTCAATCAGGCTCCGGGCGTCCGCCGACCGAAAGGCTCGAACGACCGACAGGATGCTGCGAAGGGAAGCCACGTCAGCCTCGATGCGGGTGGGACCGGGATGCGCGTCGATCAGGCCGTCGCCGGGGGGCGCGGGACGGCTTGGGTGCGCGAGACGGCTTGGGTGCGCGACACGGCTTGGCGGGAGACGCGAAGCCGGAGTTGATAGGACGCCTCGTCGGCCGGGCCGTCCGCCGAGACCGGCACGACCCGCACGTGCCGCGCCTCGGCGCCTCCCGGCAGAACGGATGCCAGGATCGCGCGCGCGTCGACGAGGGCCTGGATCGGGCCGATCTCGACGCTCACGCCCGCCGGGTGGGCGGCGAGCTGCGCCTCGAGGCGCGCGCGCGCCGAGGCGGGATCGGGCGGCAGGCGGAGCGTGGGCAGCGCCGCCCCGGCGGGGGCCGCTGCCGTCACCGGGAACGCGTCGAGCCTGTCGAGGACGCCTCGGAACCGTTCGCCGTAGCGGCTCATCGACAGCTCCGTCGCGGCGTAGCGCGCGGCCCGTGCGCCGAAGGCGTCGCGGAGGGCGGGAGCGGCCGCGAGCGCGTCCAGTGCCGCCGCGATCGCCCGCGGCGCATCGACCGTCGGGATCCTGATCGCGACATCGTCCGGGATCTCCCGGAACGCGGCCGTATCGGAGACGAGGCAGCAGGTGCCGTTCCCGAACGCCCGCGCCAGCGATCCCGAACTCTCGCCCTCCGATGGAAAGCGCAGGTTCACCAGAACGTCGGCGGCAGCGACGGCGGTGTCGAGGTCGCTCTCGGACAGGTAGCCCGTGACCCGCGAGACCGCCTTGACCGCCGGGTGGCGGTCCAGCAGCTCCGCGAGGGGCACCTCCTCCTCCCGCAACTCGCCGGCCTGGATCCAGACCACCGGCTGCCGGATGGTTTGCAAGGCTTGGTCAAGGCCCTCGATCAGCCACTCGTAGCGCTTGCGTCGATGGACGAAGCCCGCCGTGATCACCACGAAGGCGTCCGCGGCGACGTTCATGGCCGCGCGCGCCGCCGCCCGCGCGAGCGTCACGGGCGGGTACGCGAAGTGCGGGATGACCACGACCTTGTCGGCGACGTCCCCGTGCTGCTTGCGGATCAGCTGGCGGGCGTAGTCGGAATGCACCACGACGGCGCGGGACGCCCTCACAACATCCGCCAGGGCGTCGAACAGGACGTGATCGGCCCGGGTCGGCCCACGACCATCGACGCGCGCCGCGCGAACCAGCTCCGCGGCGCGCGGATTCGATGCGGCCATCAGATCGTAGAGATCCTGAGTCGAGGTTCCTGCCGTCTGATACAGATAAAGAAGGCGCGGATCATGCAATACGACCACGCCAGGATGGCGCAGCGCAGCACGTAACACGAAGACGTGTCCGGGATTGTTGCCGATCTGGTACACATTCTTGGCGCCGGGCCGGAGATACTGGAACGCGCAAGCCTCATCGGCCAGCGTCACGCCCGGCGGGACCTCGGAAAATAGTGAGTCGCTGAACGCCGTCACGTCGTAGTGGGACGAAAGCTCCGCCAAGACACGCGTCGCGTAATCGGCAATGCCGTTCCGTGAAGGGGGAAGCGGACTGAAAAAGAATAGCTCCTCCAGAGCCTTACGATCAGGCCCGACGCGGTAAGGATCCATTGATGAAATTTCCACAGGATTCCGGCATGCCCTTAATGCCCCACCTGCCGGGATGCAAGTTCCCGGATCGCGATCGGACCGCCGCGCCGGACGCGGTGGACCGGGCGGGCGCCGAGCCGCGGCGGCGCGAGGCGGACGCGCGGGCGGCATCGCGCCGCGGGTCGGACCCGCCGGCAGTGCGGGCCGTTCCACCGCGTCCGGAGAGATGCCGCCGGTCCGGCCCCGGCAGGTCGCGGTTTGCCGCCGCGCCCCGCGGCGACCGCGCGAGCATCCGGGCATGCTTCCGAAAGCTCACGAATTTGCTAATGCCGTGTCGGCTCCGGCCGAGTCGGATCCCGGCAGCCCGTGGGATTGCCGGGAATCGGCGCCGTTCATGAAGCGGGCGCCCTACACGTATCGCGAGCATCGATCACAATGCGGAAATCCAAGAATATTCTCAGAAATATTGCTAAATTAACCAACCATCTCGCCAGGAAAGAGCGTCGCTCCGAAGCCTCGACCGCGAGCGATTACGAGACCATTGCATCCTGCCCGGGAATGTTCGACGTCGATTGGTATCGCAGAACCTATCCGGACGTGAGCGCCTCGGGTGCCGATCCGATCCGGCACTACGTGGATCACGGCTCCCGGGAAGGGCGCATGCCCAACCCGCTGTTCAGGCCGCACTGGTACCTCGATTCCTACCCGCACGTGCGTACCGCGGATGTCAACCCGCTCGTCCACTACATCCGACACGGGGTCGAGCACGGTCTGAAGCCGCATCCGCTCTTCGATACCGCTTGGTACGACGCGTCCTACCCCGATGCCGCCGCGGCCGGCCTCCATCCGCTCGCCCATTTTCTCACCCGCAACGAGGATAGCCGTTACAATCCGAACCCTCTATTCGACCTTGCATCTTACATCGATAGCCATTCGCTCCCGCTGGATTCGAACATCGCTGCGTTGGAGCACTATATGGGCACGGATGAGAACCTCTCCGGCCGAACGGCAAGGCCGGGACCTGCGTCGACCCGGGCCGGGAACGGCCCGAAGCTGCTGGTGATCGACGGCGTATACCCCAGGCCCAATCGGGATTCCGGTTCACTGGACGCATTCAATTTCCTTCGTATTTTCTTGAACATGGGATTTCGCATCACGTTCATTGCCTCCGCCGAATTCCAAGACGACAATTGCTATCGGCGCCAGATAGAGGACATCGGCGTCGACGGCGTCGACTACTACAAGTATAAGTCGGTCGAAGATTTTCTGGCTAGATGCGGCAAGAATTTTGACGTGTTCTTCCTATCGAGAGTTCATTGCGGCGGCAATTATTATAAGTTTGCGAGGAAATCGTCTCAAAGCGCGAAGATCATCTTCAATACCGTAGATCTGCACCACGTGCGCGAGCAGCGCGAGGCGCTGCTGAACGATGACCGGGTGTCGCTCAACCGCAGCCAGTGGACGCGGGAGCGGGAATACTATCTGAGCCGGATGTGCGACGCCACCATCGTGGTGTCCTCCCTGGAGGCGAGGCTCCTGCGCGAGAACGTTCCGGGGGCCAACGTTCACGTCGTTCCGCTCCTGCGCGACCTCGCGGAGCCCCGGGCGGGTTTCGACGCCCGCGACGGGGTCGGCTTCATCGGCGGGTTCGGCCACACGCCGAACGTGGACGCGCTCCTGTTTCTCCTCGACGAGATCTGGCCGCTGGTGAGCGGGCGCGACGAGGCCATCAAGCTCTACGTCCTGGGATCGGATCTGCCGCCGCGCTTCAGGCTGCGGCGCGACAGGAACGTCGTGTATGTCGGGTACGTCGAGGACATCGGCGAGCGACTGGAGGGACTTCGGGTGATGGTGGCCCCCCTGCGCTACGGAGCCGGGGCCAAGGGCAAGATCGTGTCCAGCCTGATCCACGGGGTGCCGACCGTGGCGACCTCGGTCGCCGCCGAGGGCATGGACCTGGTCGCGGGGAGGGACGTCATGGTCTCGGACAGCCCCGAGGAATTCGCCGAGGCGGTCTGCCGCTTGCACCGGGACCGCGGCCTGTGGGAGCACATCTCCGCCTCGGGCTACCGTCGCGCGGCCGAGGTTCACGACGTGAGCCGCGGAGCGGAGATCATGGGGAGGATCCTCGGCAGCGCGGGCGTGGCCTTGAGAGCGCAGCCGTGACGGGCGGGCGTGGTCCGCACGGCCCGGCCACGGCCGGGCCGGCGGGCGGTCGCGGCGACGGGGCGGCGAGCTGTGTCGGCCGCTCCCGACCGGCCGGGATGTCCGCCGATGGCGCGACCGCGGCCGGACCGGTCCTCGCGGGGCAGGGATGCGCCGCCCCCTCCCCGGAAGCGCCGCGATCCGAGGCACGTCTCGTCCCCGTCAGCGCCGGCACGGTTCGGCACCCAGTCCTGCCCGCCCACGGGGCTCGGGCGTAGAGAGACCGCCGATGATATTCTTCACAGTATGTTCAGCCAATTTCATGGGATACGCTCTCACGCTGCGCGAGACGATCCTGGCGCACGAGAAAGATGCGACCTTCTACCTCCTGCTTTGTGACCGCGAGGACTCCGTCGATGCCGGCATGTATGACTTCGAAATTATATACATCGACCAACTTGGTGTGCCGAATTTGGAGAAGATGAAACAAAATTACAACATTACGGAGCTCAATACTTCTCTAAAACCTTTCATGTTCCTCTATTTATTTGACAGGCATCCCGGCAGTCGCGTCGTCTATCTCGACCCCGACATCATGGTGCTCTCTCCCTTGGACGAGTTGCGATCATGCCTCGACGAGGGCGCCGCCTGTGTTCTGACGCCGCACATCACGGAACCGGCCGAGTTCGCCGACATGAATGACGGCATGTTCCTGCTGTACGGGATCTACAATCTCGGATTCTGCTGTTTTGCCGATACCCCGCAGGTTCGACGCGTCGTCTCCTGGTGGTCGCGCCGCCTCGAATCGGATTGCAGCATCGACCTGCCGCGCGGCCGCTTCGTGGACCAGAAGTGGGCAGACCTTCTTCCCGCGATGATCGACAACACCTTCATCCTTCGCCATGTCGGATACAATGTTGCCTACTGGAACTTGAGCCAGAGAAGATTATCGAGGACGGACGGAACTTGGAGCGTCAATGGCTTCCCACTTCGCTTTTTTCACTTCAGCGGGAATATTATTGAGGATGAGGCCGTATTTTCTCGACACAGCCATGAGTTCAACATTCACTCTTTCGGAGTGATTGGAGAACTACTGGCTCAATATCGCTCTCTCATTTACAAGAATGGGCATCGATACTACTCCTCCCTGCAATACGGGTTCAACTGGTCAGGCGCTTCCGGTCGCAACGAGCACACGCTGCTGGAGATTTTCGAGAATCGCCCGAAGCACGCGGCTTCCCCTCATCTTCACCTCACCCCGCGGGGCGACCGGCCGAACCTGCCCGATGCCGTCAGGACCGTCAGGGCGTCGGCGGAGGCGCGGCTCGCGGAAGCCGCGCGGGCGGCGGCGCTGACCGGTCACTGCATACGCTGTGGCGGCCGGACGGACTTCGTGCTCGAGCAGGAAGCGGTCGCGGGCTCGCCCGGGACGAGGACGAGGGTGGTCTGCACGGGCTGTGAGCTCGACGCGGCGAGACGACTCGGCATTCACGTCGGAAGACAACTTCTGCGCAGCGACGGCGCGGAGATCACGTACCCGTCCGGAACCGGTGACGCGGTCGTGGCGACGATGCGCGCGACGGAACCGGGTTGCGGACTCGGCGGTGCCGCATCGCTCTGCGTCGTGAGCGTGCCGCGCGACGCGCCCTCGCCCGTGGACGTGACCGCGCTGTGCGCGCAGTACGATCGCGTGGTCGCCGTCCATACCGACGAGAGCTTCGAGAGCGCCGCGCGCAGTCGCGGAGCTCAGGTCAGCGTCCGTGACGCGTGGTCCGAGACGTGTCTCTACGTGTTCGAACCGACATCGGTGGCGATCCTGGAGCGATCGGAGGCCGATCCGCGACCGCCCGCGGCGGGCGAGAGCGCGGCGTGACGCGCCCGCGGAGGTCCTGGGCGAGGTGACGGACGGCACCGGCTCACGGGGGCGGCCGAGGGCGAAGCGCGCCCCTCGACACCGCTCGCCACGCGGGTGGCGACACTCGCGCCTCCCTCCTCGCGGCCGTCAGAGCCTGCCGCCACCGGCACGGGCGGCGGCCGTGACGGTCTCGGGAGCTCCCTCCGGATCCGACAAGCCAAGCTCGCGCGATCGCCTCTCAGTATAGAGATCGCGCCCCTCAGTCGTATAGCAGCCGAAAATGCCGGGTTCGATCGAATTCAGATTGGCAATCTGAAGGGATGATCCCATGATCTGGCGAGAGACATACAGCGCATTTTGGTCCACAAACCAGATGTTCGTATCACGCAGCGATGCGAACGCCAAGGCCACGTAGCTATTGACGTAGGACAGGAACTTCAAGGATGATGGCGTATTCGAGAAGAATGCGATGGTGGCTGGATTGCTGAACCAAGGCAGTACACGTCCCTCGAACATCAATCCGACATCCGAGCCTCGCAGTTTCGAAATGAAATCTGCGACAGGAGATTCGAAAGATATATCGACATCCGTCACGAGCAGATTCACACTGAGCTTTTGGATGAGCTCGAAAGCGACTTCGAATCTCCGCGTCGCGTAGATCGCTTTCAAATTCTTGTCTGACTTATCTATGTTTTCGCGAGAAAAACTTATTTCGACGTCACGATAGCGAGTGCGCAAGTGGCCGATCAGCGCCTCCGTGCTGTCCAGCGGATTCATGATGTGAAAATGCAGATGCGATCCAGGCGCAACAATGTTGAGTGAGCCCACGTACAGATTGGACAGTTTGGAAAAGTAGGTTCCATCACAGGCGGCGAGGATCGCGCGGCCGGATCCGACCCGCGCTTGCGCCGCGCGAAAGTCCGAGACGGCCCCCGACGAGAGGCGAGGCGAGCGCTCGCGGCGCGAGAGCGTCACGGCCTCGGGCAGCAGAAGCGAATTCAGGCCGAGAAGATCACCGAGTTCCCGCGGGGGTAAGGGCTGGGCTTCGACGATCTTGCGCAGCCCGTCGTCCGTTCGCCCTTCCAGCAGATCCTGCGCGCCGGCGTACACTTTGGGCCATCGCGCGTCCGGCAGGAAAGGCGACGCGGCATCCGAAATGGCGCGCAGCCCCGACTTGTTTTCCGAGCATATTTTAGCGTTGCAATAATATTCACCGCAGATATCAATCATATTGACGTTCTGCTGGGTGAGAAACAAGTGGAAAGCTCTTGAGAAATGGTGGACGGCCGTGTCCCAGTCCTCCCTTCGAAAAGCCGATATCCCGGCTTGGTAGATACCGAACGGCCAAGTCAGGTTACTCAATGCCAACTCTTCTGCGGTGGTCAGCTCGAAGGAGGTCGACCGATCCGGCGCGAGATGGTCGCCCATCGGCCCCGCCACGTCGATGGCGCGCTGGAGATCGCCCATGCGGATGCAGGCGCGCGCCAGGCCGAGGCGAACGTGAGAACTCCCCGGGTCGAGCTTGAAAGCGCGTTCGTGCGCGATCAGCGCAAAGTCCGGAAGATCGAGGCGCCAGAACGCGGTTCCCAGCGCCGTGAGCACGAGGGGTTCAGCGATGCCATTCTTGATCGCCCGCATTCCGAGATCGCAGACACCGCGAAAATCGCCGTCGTAGATCCCTGCCAACGAGCCCCAGTAATATGCTCCCGGCAAACCCGGAGAGGTTTCCGCGATGCGGTTCGAGGCCGACAGGGCGTCCTTGTATCTCCCCTCCTGGAAGGCCGTGGCGGCCTCGGCGACCTGCCATCCTGACCGCCCCTCCGCCAGGCCGAATGCCCAAAAGTGCACCAGCGGATTGATGTTCGCGGCAGCGACATCCGGGTTGGCCTGCAAATATCCGCTCACGCTGAAGTGGCGGGACGGATCCCGGCCCTCCTTCCATCCGTGATTGAGAAAATGATCCAGCAAATCAACGCCGGACGCAGCCACATCAGGATTCTTGAGCCTGTAATATGTCTGATCGAACCCGCCAATCGAGGCAATGACACCAGATCTAGTCTTCTTTTTGCGTCTCCACAGCATTTTCTGCTACCTTCCAGCACAGCCTTGCATCATGACTCCACAACGTGGATGTCTGCCGGTCGCAGGACCACGGCGAACTCGAAATACGCATTACGGCAGCTCGCTCGCGCTTCTTGATCACGCAGGAGCTGATTCAATCACCTAGGACAGTCCCGCGATCGGACATCAAGCTTGCTTATTTTCACTAGCCGAATGCACTTCTGTAACGAATCTCCGCGACGTTTCGGTCGGCATTCGCATCGGCGCGATCAGCTCCGTGCGCCGGATCCCGGCTGAGCCAAGTTGCGGGAGGCATCACCGGTGCCCCAACCTGATCGGTGCCGAGATCGTGCATCGACGGGTCGGTCACATTGGCCAAAACGCTCCTTCATGTTCGCGCAGGACCGAGCGAACTCGTCACAGCCGGTCGCGCTGCGCCTCACCCGCCTGGGCCGACCCTCTCGGATCCGGGGAGCCCTTGGCGCGGACGGTCCTCCGTGGGCGCCACCTCGATACGGCGCTGCAAGTATCATCCTGACGCCCGCGTGACCACAGGGCAACGGGCCGGCATCGGGCAGCGGCATCAGGACCGTCCCTGCTTGGCCCGCGCCAGCGGGCGCGAGGGTGGCGCATCCGACCCCGAAGCGGCAGGTCTCGACGGCCGGCGCTGGACAATCGACCGGCGGTTCGCGGCCTTCTGGACCGCTCCCGATCGCGGGAGCACGTCGCCGCCGAAGCCGATCCCCGCCCGGAGCCGCGCCGGCGCGACCCGGCTCCGCTCCCGCGCGGCAGCCTCACGAATGGTATCGAGCGACCCCACGAGAGGGGACCGACCGGATGCCGCCCGGAGGTGGGGGAACCCCCAGGGCCCACCAGCCACCGCCCTCGACGCCGCACAGGCACTCCGCAGGACGCCTTGCGGACCTCACCTAGGCTAAGTCCAAAGCGACATGATGTCGGCAGGCGAGCCGGCGAAAGCGCGGATAAATCGATGCGCGACAGTGATTTAAGATGAACTGGCGGAGAGAGAGGGATTCGAACCCTCGATACGGTTGCCCGTATACACGCGTTCCAGGCGTGCGCCTTCAACCACTCGGCCACCTCTCCGACCCGGGCCGCCGCGGCGCGGGGCCGTGGTGGCGGGACGCCGTCCTCTAGCGGGGTGCGGGCCTCCGCGCAAGCGGGCGCACCCTGCGAACCCCTGCCCGGGCCGCGCAGGCTGTGGCCGCGCGGCCACGGCCCGGCGCCGGCCGCACCGGCCGCGGACCCGCCCGGGCTGGACATCCACGCCTAGCCGGCCAACCTTAGGGGTGTCGCCCCACCGCGTCGGGGCGGCGCGGCCGGGCGCTGCGGCGCCGGCCCGGGGCGGCCTGCAACCGGGGCGTGCCGTCCCTCGTTTCGATCATCGGTCGGCGCATCAGGCGGTGGACCGGCGGTCGGCGCAGATCAACACGCCCTCCGCATGGATCGCCCACCGGGCGTACCGGCCGGATGGGCCGAGCGCGGAGGATGGTGACCGTGGGGACCGAGAACGAGACCGTGCCGGGCGAGCGGCCCGTCGTGCTGGTGGTGGAGGACGAGGCACTCACCATCATGGACCTGAGCGACGTCCTGGAGGCGGCGGGTTTCGAGGCCCTCCAATCGGCCTCGGCGGAGCGGGCGCTCTCCCTGCTCGAGAGCCGTCCCGACATCGTCGCCCTCATCACGGACGTGGAATTGTCGGGCAAGACCGACGGATTCGACCTCGCCCGCACGGCCTCCCAGCTGCGCCCCGGCCTGCCGACCGTGATCGTGTCGGGCCGCGCCAAGCCCGATCCGGACCGGATGCCCGAGGACGCGCAATTCGTCGCCCGGCCCTGCCGCGGCGACGATATCCTGGAGGTGCTCAGGACCGTGATGGCCCCCCGCTGAGGCCGGCGGCCGCCGCTTCGTCGAGCCAGAGTTCCACCGGCGCGCCCGCCGCGCCGAGATCGAGCACGATCTGGCGCAGGCGGCGGGGCGGGCCGTCGGGCCAGAGGGGCAGATCGAGGGTCCCGCCCACGGCCCGCACGCTCGCGGTGATCGTCCGATCGCCGAGCCGGATCGTCACCGGGGTCGGGCCGCACCGGTCCTGCATGCGCTGCTCCCCGCCTTCGGCTCCCTTGCTCAACGCGCGGACCCGCGGGCCGTCCCGGGCGTCCTCCCGCCAAGGTTATCCGTTCCTCACCGCGTTGCCGGAGGGCCGCGGAGTCCGTCCTTCCGCGACAGGACCGCGCGCGCGAGACGCCGCGGCCCCAGGACCGTTCGCGAGCAGGAGCTGCGGGGTTCGCCCCTCGCGGCAGCCGCCGCGGGCGGTCGCGCACGACACCCACCAGGGGACACGATCGGGGCGGGCAAACCCGCAGACCTCGGCACGGCCCGGCGGGGTGCCGCCGCGGAGGCTACAGCATCCCGAGCGCCTTGAGGTCGCGAAGCCGCGCCGCGCCCTGCCGTCCCTCGGGGCGCAGGGGCGTCAGGCGGCGCTCCAGGCCGTCCAGCGCGCGGATCTGCAGGCGCATGGCGTGGCGCAGGGCCTCGATGCGGGCATGCAGCGCGCGCGCATCCGCCAGCGGATCGTAGGGGGAAGGCGGGGGCGAAGCGTCGTGCGGCATGGCCGCATAGGGCGGGCGCCATGGTTAAGCGCCGGTAAAGGTGGGCCGCCCCGTGGCCGGGCCCCCCGGGAAAGCGGGCCGCGTGGCGGGGCCGCCACGTGCGGGCGCGCGGGGGCGCTCCTATCTCTCGCCGAGAAGGATCCCGCTCGCATGCCCTCCTGCGCCCTCCCCCCGCCTCCCCGCCCGGCGCGGCCGCGCCGCGCGGCCGGCGCGCTGCTGCTCGCGGGCGCCGCCTGCCTCCTCGCGGCCGCGGCGCCGGCGCTGCTGCCGCGGGCCGGGGCGGCCTGGCAGCTGCGCGAGGCGGCCGACGACCCGGGGGCGCTCGCGGCCCTGCGGCTGCGCGAGGCCGCGACGCCGGAGCGCCTCGGCCGGGAGATCGATGCCGCCCTGGCGGCGGGCGATCCGGACCTCGCCCGCAGCCTCGTCGCGGTGGCGGAGCACGAGGGCGCGGCGGTGGCGCCGGCGCGCCGGGCGGCGGTGGCGGCCCTTGAGGAAAGCGCGGCGGCGCGGGCCGTCGCGGAGGCGGCGCGCGGCTTCGCCACCGGCCAGGGCGAGGGCGTGCCGGGCCTCGCCGGGGCGCTCGCGGGCGACCTCGTCGGTTACGGCGACCTGCGCGACCTCTGGAGCGAGGGCGGCAAGCTCCTGCGCCGGGAAGCCTACGACCCGATGCTGCTCGGCCTCTCGGCGGTCGGCCTCACCCTCACGGGCGCCACCGTCGCCTCGTTCGGGCTCGCCGCCGGGGCGGGCGTGCCGGCCCATGCGGGCACCACCACCCTCAAGCTCGCGACCCGGACCGGGCGCCTGTCGAAGCCGCTGCAGGGAATCCTCGCCCGCGCCACCGAGGGCTTGGTCGATGCGGGCGCGCTCCGGGGCAGTTTCGCCGCCCTCGCGCGCCTCGATCTCGCGGGCGCCCGGGCGACGCTCGGCGGGGCCCTGCGCCCCGCCGCCCTGCGCCGCCTGCGCGGGCTCGGCGAGGAGGCGGCGGCCCTGCAGCGGCGGGTCGGTACCCGCGGCACCCTGCAGGCCCTCTCCCTCGCCGAGAGCGCGGACGACCTGCGCCGGGCGGGCCGGCTCTCGGAACGGCTCGGCACCCGCGCCCGCGGGGCCCTCGCCCTCCTCGGCCGCGGCGCCCTGGTGCTCGGCGCGGCGGCGCTCACGCTGCTCCAGTCCCTCTGGCTCGCCGCCGCGTGGTTCCTCGCCGCGGCCCTGTTCTGCCGAAGGCTCGGCACCGTGATCGGCCGCCTCCTCTTCCGGCGCCCCTCAGCCCGGCGCCGCCCGGAAGGCCCCGGCGATCAGCCTGAGGGCGCCCGCGGCGCGCGCGCCCTGGTCGCGCGCGTGCAGCATCACCTCCGAGGGCGGCAGTGGCGGCAGCCCGACCTCGGCCCCGACCTCGGGCGCGCCTGAGGGCGCCACGGGCCGGGCGAGGGCCGCGACCCCGAGCCCCGCCGTCACCGCCGCCCCGACTGCCGACGCGCTCACCGCGGAGGCCTGGGACGCCCGCAGCCGACACCCTTCGCCGACACCCTCGCCCCGCGCGGGATCGCCCGCAGCGATCCCTCTCACGATCCTGGTCCCGCAGAATTGCCGCCGCCGCACCGCTGGCCGCCCCGGCTCAGCGGCGGGGCGCGACGGGGTGCCCCGCGAGCGGCCGCGCATCCCCGCCGTCCGGGCTGCGCGCGCCGGACGTGCCGGCGTTGCCGGCCGGATCGTCGGGATTCGCGGCGGTGACTTCCCGCGCGCCCGCCTCGGCGGGCCCGTCGTCCCCCGGCGCGGAGCGCGTGCCGCGACCGTGACGAAGCGAGTTCAGCACCAGGTTCGCGCGCCTGAGGATCGCGTAGGACTGCGCCAGCACCTGGCGCGACCGCGCGATGCTCGCTTCCGTTTGCCGGACGAGTCTGGAGGCGTCCGCGCGTGGCGTGCGCATGGTGGGCTCCTGCCTGACGTAAGCGGGAGCACACAGGGTCTCTCAGCCGTCGGCGCCTACGGAGTCGGAACTGCCAACGATGGCGCAGTCTACGCCCCCGCCCTCGGCCACGCCTAGCGACGCGGCGGCCTCAACCCGGGACTCGGTTCGCGGGGCGATCGGCGCACCGGGCACCCGGGAGGATCGTTCGACGGGGGGAGTGCGGGGTCGTCCGGCAAGGCCGCCCGCGCCGCGGGCCGAGCAGCTTTCGCGGCGCAGGCCGCCGGGACCCGGCCGACCGCCCACGAAGAAGGCCCGGCCGGGGCATCCCCCGGCCGGGCCGTCAGCCAAGCTGCGCGTCATACCAACGGCTCAGGATGCTGACGCATCGAGCCGTTGATCCATCTCGAATTTTCGATTTCAAGCCAAAGGCTTGGCGAAAATTCGAGCGCAGCACCACCGGTCATTGGAAATGCCCGGTGGTATCACCCGTCATCCGCTCGGTCGCGCCGCGCGGTGGTCCGGCGTCCCGACCGAGCGTCCGGACGCCGGATCGCGTCAGCGCCGGTCGGTCTCGACCGGGCGGCGGACCGGGGGGAGCTCGTCCTCGATCGCGGCGTGGCGCTCGCGCGTGGTGCCCGCGAGGGTGTCGCGCTCGACCGCCGCGTCCATGGCCTGACCGGCCGGGGTCGGGCCGGCCCCGTAGGGCACGCCGCTCGTCGGGAGCGGGGCGCCGGTGCCGAGGCCGGTCGTGGTCGAGCCCGCGGCCCCGATCGCCGTGCTGCCGACCTCGCCGCCCGCCACCGTGGCGGGGTTGCTGTAGGAGCCGGTGGCGTCGTGGCGGCCGGTCCAGCCCTCGCTGCGCCAGCCCTGCATGCGCTGGTCCATGTCGACGGAGCCGTGCTCCTTGAGCAGGCTCGTCACCCGGTCGGCGGTGGCGTCGTCCGCCCGCACCGTCACCAGGGTGCCGCCCCGGCGCACGCCCTCCGCGTAGGCGTGGGCCTCGTCCTCGCTCAGGCCGGCCCCGGTGAGCGAGCCGAGGAGGCCGCCCGCCGCCGCGCCGACGCCGGCGCCGGTCAGGGTCGCGACCAGCCAGCCCGCCGCGACGACCGGGCCCACGCCCGGAATGGCGAGGAGGCCGAGGCCGGCGAGGAGCCCGGCGCCGCCGCCGAGCACCGTGCCGACGCTCGCGCCCGCCCCCGCCCCGTCCGAGGTCTTGTGGGCGGTGTCGTGCGCGGTCGCGTGGCCGGAATAGCGGTCGCCCTCGTTGTTGGCGACGATGCTGACGTCGGAATGCGGCACGCCGGCCGCCTCCACCTTCCGCACGGCGGCGGCGGCGTCATCGTAGGAATCGAACAGGGCCGAGATTGTGCGGGTCGCCATCGGGCGCTCCTTCGTGAGAGGAATCCTGTGCGTCGCGGGCAGCGGTCACGGGTTGGCGGCGACGTTGCCCTTGAAGTCGAGCCCGACCTGGACGGACTTGCCGGACTGCATCGCGTGGCCGCGCCAGATGCCCTGGTCGTCCTTCTTCAGGTCCTTGATCTCGGTGAAGCCGGACTTCTCGAGGCGGCTGCGAGCCTGGCCCTCGGTGAAGCTGTTGGCACCGGGCTCGAGCTTGGCGTTGGTGAGCGTGCCGGTGGTGCCGGGATTGCCCTTGTCGACCGTGTCGGTGTTCGGCCGGGTGACGGCCTCCTGGCCCTGCGACTGCGTGCTGGGCTTGGCATCCCGCGCCGGCTCGCCGGTCACGGTCGTCTGGGCCTGCGCGATCCCGGCCCCGAGCAGGCTCAGGGTCGCGACGGTGATCAGGGTGGTGCGCATGATCTCCTCGACGTGTCGGTTTGGGTTACCGTCTCAATCGTTATGCCGCCGCTTGGTTCCGCAAAATCGCCGAGGTGGCGCAGGGCCACCACGTCGTTCTTCCCGGATTGATCGAACTTGACCGTCACGGTTCCGGTCCTGTGCTTGTTTTTTGCTGCGGCACAGCGGGGCATGTCACTTGCCTTGCTGCGCTGCCGCGAAGAGCAGCCGGCCAACAACCGGTGATGAGAGCGACGGCGCTGCGCCGCGGGAACGGCCGGGCCGGGCGGGTGTCTTAACGGATCCTTCACCATGCACCCGGCAGATCTTGCCGGGTGAGGGCGGGGCGGAATCCGGGATGAGCGACGCGAAGGCGACGGGGCTCGATGCGCTGCGCGCCTTCGCGCTGCCGACGCGCGCGGACCTCGTCGGCCTGACGCGGCGCAGCGACCTCGTCCTCGCCATCGCGGTGATGGGCATCCTGGTGGTGCTGATCTTCCCGCTGCCGGCGCTGCTGCTCGACCTGCTCCTCGCCGTGTCGATCATCCTGTCCGTGCTGATCCTGATGACCGGGCTCTTCATCGAGAACCCGCTGGAATTCACGGTCTTCCCGACCGTCCTGCTGATCGCCACGATGCTGCGGCTGGCGCTCAACCTCGCCTCGACCCGGCTCATCCTCGGCCACGGGCACGAGGGCACGGCGGCGGCGGGCCAGGTGATCGAGGCCTTCGGGCACTTCGTGATGGGGGGCAACTTCCTGATCGGGATCATCGTCTTCGCGATCCTGATCATCGTGAACTTCGTGGTGATCACGAAGGGCTCGGGCCGCATCGCCGAGGTGGCGGCGCGCTTCAGCCTCGACGCCATGCCGGGCAAGCAGATGGCGATCGACGCCGACCTCTCGGCCGGGCTCATCGACGAGAAGACGGCGCGCGCCCGGCGGCAGGCGCTGGAGGAGGAGAGCGCCTTCTTCGGCGCCATGGACGGCGCCTCGAAATTCGTGCGCGGGGACGCGGTCGCGGCCCTGCTCATCACCTTCATCAACGTGGTGGGCGGCATCATCATCGGGACGATGCAGCAGGGGATGGGCTTCGGCGCCGCGGCGCAATCCTACACGCTGCTGACGGTCGGGGACGGGCTGGTCAGTCAGGTGCCGGCCCTGATCGTCTCGACGGCGGCGGGCCTGCTGGTCTCGAAGGCGGGCGTGCGGGGGGCCGCGGACCGGGCGCTCGGGCGCCAGATCGCCAATTACCCCAAGGCGCTCGGGATGTCGGCGGCGGTGATGCTGCTGATCGCCCTCCTGCCCGGCATCCCGATGCTGCCCTTCCTCTTCCTCGCGGGCGGGGCCGCCTACCTCGCGCGCCGGATCGCGCGGATGCCCAAGCCGGTCGACACGGAGGCGCCGGCGGCGGGCGGCGCGCCCGGCGCCGGCGCGGCGCAGCCCAAGGAGGAGACGGTCGCGGACCTGCTCCGCCTCGACGACCTGAAGCTCGAGATGGGCTACGCGCTCCTCGCCCTGGTCAACGGCCCGGGCGGCCAGGACCGGCTCACCGAGCAGATCAAGGCCCTGCGCCGGCAGCTCGCGGCGGAGCTCGGCTTCGTGATGCCCTCCGTGCGCATCCTCGACAACGTCCAGCTCGACGCGAACACCTACATCGTCCGGGTCAAGGAGATCGAGGCGGGCACGGGCCAGGTCTTCCCGGGCCAGTTCATGGCGATGGACCCGATGGGCGGCCAGGTGCAGCTGCCCGGCCAGCACCTGCTGGAGCCGACCTTCGGGCTCCCGGCTACCTGGATCGACGCCTCGCTGCGCGACCAGGCCCAGCTGCGCGGCTACACCGTGGTGGATGCCGCCACGGTCGTCTCGACCCACCTCACCGAGGTGATCAAGGCCCACGTCTCCGAACTCCTCAACCACGTCGAGGTGCAGAAGCTGCTGCGGGAATTGCCCAAGGAGCACACCGAACTCCTCAAGGAGATCGTCCCGAGCCAGATCGCCACGACCGGCATCCAGCGGGTGCTCCAGTACCTCCTGGCCGAGCGGGTCTCGATCCGCGACCTCGGCACGATCGTGGAGGGGATCGCCGAGGTGGCGGGCCACGTGAAGAACCCGCGCGACATCGTCGAGCACGTCCGCGCCCGGCTCGGCCGGCAGATCTGCGCCCAGTACCAGGGCCCGGGCGGGGTGCTGCCGATCATCACCCTGTCGCCGGCCTGGGAGAGCGCCTTCCTCGACGCGATCGTCGGCCAGGGCGACGAGCGTCACCTCGCGATGCAGCCCTCGCGCCTGTCGGAATTCGTGACGACCGTGCGCGACCGCTTCGAGGAGGCGGCGCGGATGGGCGAGATGCCGGTGCTGGTCACCTCGGTCCAGGCCCGCCCCTTCGTGCGCTCGATCATCGAGCGCTTCCGGCGCGAGACGCCGGTGATGAGCCAGGCGGAGATCCACCCACGGGCGAGGCTCAAGACGGTGGGGTCGGTCTGAGACGGGATCCGCTTGATCGAAGCGGATCCCGGATCACAAGCCTGCGCGGCGCCTGAGCACGGCGCCTGAGCGACGCCGACATCCGCATGGCCGAAATCGGAGATGGCGAAGCCATCAACCGGATGGCGGATGAACCGGCCCGCGACCACCGTCAGGGCCCGGCCGGGCCCGATCGCGGCCCCGGCCCGCGGTAGCGGGCGCGCGGGCGGATGAGGCCGCCCTCGGCGGATTGCTCGATGAAGTGGGCGCTCCAGCCGACGCTGCGGCCGAGCAGGAACAGGGACAGAGGCGCGTCGCCCGGCAGCCGCAACGCCTCGGCCAGGCAGGCGAGCGCGAAATCGACGTTGGGCAGGTCCCCCGTCTCGGCGAAGGCCGCCTCCTGCAGGGCGCGCGCCGTCTCGTCCGGCGCGAGCTCCGCCAGCAGCGCCCTCGCGCGCGGATCGCCGGCCGGGTAGAGCGGATGGCCGAAACCGGGGAGCGCCCGGCCGCGGGCCAGCCACGCGGCGACCGCCTCGCCGGCGCCGCAGCGGCGGGCATCCCCCATCAGGGCCGCCAGGGCCATGCCGGCCCCGCCATGGCGGGGTCCCGAGAGCGCGCAGAGGCCGGCGAGCAGCCCGGCGGCGACGGAAGCGCCCGTCGAGGCCGCGACGCGCACCGCGAAGGTGGAGGCGTTGAGTTCGTGTTCGGCCAGGAGGATCAGCGCGAGCCTGATCCGCTCGCCCTCGCTCTCGCCGAGGGACCAGGCCTCGGCGAGGCGGCGGTGCACCGGCGCGTCGCCCCGCGCGGCGCCGAGGCTCGCGGCGAGATGGCCGATCGCGGTCGCGGCGTCGCCGCGCAGGCCATTCCCGCCGAGCCCGAGCGTTGCCCGGCCCGACGCCGCGAGCGCGGCCAGCGCCGAGAACGGCTCGCGCGGCCGCACCCGCGGCGCGGGGAAGCGGATCTCCCGATCGCCCTGCCAGAGGAGCGCGGCCGTGTCCTCGAGGGTGGCCGCCCGCGCCCAATCGACCGCGCCCACGCCGCGATAGAGGAGCGTGCCCTGGTGCACGGTCGAGATGCTGGTGGCCAGCGAGGGCTCGCCCCAGGCGAGGGCGCCGGCGGCGATGTCGGCGAGCTTGCGGCCCCGGATATGCCGGGCCCTCAGGGCCGCGACGTCGTCGGCCCGATAGAGGCTGCGCCGCGGATCGCCCGGATCGGGGCACATCCCGATGCGGCCGCGGCTGACATAGGCGTAGAGCGTCTGGGGCTTGATGCCGAGCGCGTGCAGCGCCGCGTCGCGGTCGATCCATTCCCGCATGTTGATCGTGTCGATCAAGATTGATCCTCCGCGGCACAGCCGAGAGGCTGGCGGCTCTCACGTCAAGGAGACTGCACCATGTCGGAGCGGATGCGCGGCGCCCCGCCCGTGGGCGATGACGGCCGGTCGGGCGAGGCGCCGATCCTCGCCCGGATCCTGCCCGCCATCGGCCTCGCCGAAAGCCGCGCGGGGCCGCTCCGCTTCGAGGGGACCGCGCTCCTGCCCTCCGCCTTCCCGGTCGCGGCCCTCGCCGCGGCCGCGATCGGGACGGCCGCGCTCGCCGTCGCCGAACTGGCCGCCACCGCCACAGCGCCCGCCATCCGCGTCTCCCGCCCGCTCTCGGCGCTCTGGTTCGCGCGATCCCTGCTGCCGATCGGCTGGACCCTGCCGCCGGCCTGGGATCCCGTCGCCGGCGATTATGCGTCGCGCGACGGCTGGATCCGGCTCCACACCAACGCGCCGCGCCACCGGGCCGCCGCGCTGTCCGTTCTGGGATGCGGGGCCGACCGACCCTCCGTCGCCGCCGCGGCGTCGCGCTGGGAGGCCGCCGCGCTCGAGGAGGCGGTGGTCGCGGCCGGCGGATGCGCGGCGGCGATGCGGTCCGCCGCCGAGTGGGCCCGCCATCCGCAGGGGTGCGCCGTCGCCGCCGAGCCGCTGGTGGCGTTCGCGCCCGCGGAGACCTCCCCCTCGGCCTGGCGGCCGAGCCCCGGCCGGCCGCTGGCCGGGCTGAGGATCCTCGACCTGACCCGCATCCTGGCCGGGCCGGTGGCGACGCGCTTCCTGGCCGGGTTCGGCGCCGATGTCCTGCGCATCGACCCGCCGGATTGGGAGGAGGAGGCGGTCGCCCCGGAGGTCACCCTCGGCAAGAGCTGCGCCCGCCTGGATCTCCGGGCGCCGCGCGACCGCGAGACCTTCGAGCGCCTGCTCGCCGGGGCGGACGTCCTCGTGCACGGCTACCGGCCGGGGGCGCTGGACGCCCTCGGCTACGGGGAGGCCGCGCGCCGCTCCCTCCGGCCGGGCCTGATCGACGTCTCGCTCGACGCCTATGGCTGGTCGGGACCCTGGCGCGCCCGGCGCGGCTTCGACAGCCTCGTCCAGATGTCCTCCGGGATCGCCGAGGCGGGGATGCGCTGGCGCGGGGCCGGCGTCCCGGTGCCTCTGCCCGTCCAGGCCCTGGACCACGCCACCGGCTACCTGGCGGCGGCGGCCGTGCTCAGGGCCCTGCGCCATCGCCTGACGGACGGGCGGGGCCTCTCGGCGCGGCTCTCCCTCGCCCGGACCGCGGCGCTGCTGGCGGCGGTTCAAGGCGAGGCCGCCCCGCCCGGCTCCGAGGGCGCGACACAGACCGACGTCGCGACGGACATCGCGGAGGCGGCCGTCGAGGCGACCGGCTGGGGGCCGGCGCGGCGCGCGAGCCCCCCGGTCTCGATCGCCGGAACGCCGGTGCGCTGGGACCGGCCGGCGAGGCCGCTGGGATCGCGGCCCGCTTCCTGGGCGGAATCACCGCCCGCCTGACGGCGCCGCGATGCGCAGGCCGCGCCGACACCCTGTCCGCCCGCCCGACCAGGCTCGCCTGACCCAGCGTGATCGCCTATGTCGGTGCCATGGGACACGACCACGCGCACCACCACCACGATCACGGCCATCATCACGGCCATGGGCACGTCCACGCCCCGGCCGAGTTCGGCCGCGCCTTCGCGATCGGCGTCGCCCTCAACACCGGCTTCGTGCTGGTCGAGGCGGTGTTCGGCGTCCTGAGCGACTCCGTGGCGCTGCTGGCGGATGCGGGCCACAATCTCTCGGACGTGCTCGGCCTCCTGATCGCCTGGGCGGCGGCGGTGCTGGCGCGGCGCGCGCCCTCCGCGCGCTTCACCTACGGCCTGCGCGGCAGCTCGATCCTCGCCGCGCTGTTCAACGCCGTGTTCCTGCTGGTGGCGGTCGGGGCCATCGCCTGGGAGGCGATCCTGCGCTTCGCCGACCCGCCCCCCGTGGCCGGCGGCACGGTGATCACCGTCGCGCTGATCGGAATCGCCATCAACGGCTTCACCGCCTGGCTGTTCGCCTCCGGGCGCAAGGGCGACCTCAACATCCGCGGCGCCTACCTGCACATGGTGGCGGATGCGGCGGTCTCGGCGGGGGTCGTCCTGGCGGGGCTCGCGATCGTGCTCACCGGCTGGACCTGGATCGACCCGCTGGTGAGTCTCGTGATCGTGGCGGTGATCGTCGCGGGCACCTGGGGCCTGCTGCGCGACAGCGTGACCATGTCGCTCGCGGCGGTGCCGCCGGGCATCGACCCCGTCGCCGTGCGCCGCTGCCTCGCCGAGCGGCCGGGCGTCGCCGAGGTCCACGACCTGCACGTCTGGTCGATGAGCACCACCGAGACGGCGCTCACCGCCCACCTGGTGATGCCGGCCGGGCACCCGGGCAACCATTTCCTGGCCGAGTGCGGGCAGGTGCTGCGGGAGCGCTTCGGCATCGCGCACGCGACGCTGCAGGTGGAGATCGCGGGCGGCCCGGCCTGCGCGCTCGCCCCGGACCACGTCGTCTAAGCATCGTTCCGGCCGGGACCGGCCGGTGCCGACGTGGTCACCTTTTCGGCGGCGAACCGAAGCACCGCGTCAGCGAAACGCGATGCGACACCAAGAGACCCAAGCAGGATTGCCCCGTGCAATTCTGCTGCGCGGATCGCCCGGCGACGGGGCCGCCGGCCCGTCGCAGACGATGCGGCGGGATCGAGAACCCGGAGCGGGATCCGCGGGCGAGGCGACCGGATCCCGCCCGAGGGCGCCTCAGCGCTTGCGCAGCCAGAGGCTGGTCTCGAAGGCGCCCGGCGGGAGGGGCAGGCCCGCCAGAGGGCTGCCGGCGAGCCAATCCGTGCGCGTCGCCACGTAGCGGCTGGCGAAGGCGAGGGCGAAGGCGCCGCCCTGGATCAGCGCGCCCACCACGACCTGCTCGTTGTAGCCGCGCCACGCCCATTCGGGCGGGTAGGCGTCGGGCAGGAAGACGTCGTGCAGGTGGACGAGCACGCCCGGGGCGAGGCGCGGCAGCGCGTCGAGGAGGAGCCGGTCGACGTCGCTGCCCGGCATCGCCACGTGGCTCGAATCGATGAAGAGCAGGTCCCCGGGCGCGAGCGAGGCCAGGGCCTCGCCGTCGCGCGGGCCGAACAGCCGCGCCTCGTGCCGCAGGCCGGGCAGGGCCGGCAGCGGCGCGCGCGGGCGCGGGTCGATGCAGGTGAGCGCGGTCGGCATCCCGCCATCGGCCACGGCCTGCGCGAGGAAGCGGGTCGAGTGCCCGGAACCGACCTCGACGATCCGCCGCGGCCGCGCCCGCCGCACCATCGCGTAGGCGGCGGCGGCGTCGAGGCGCGGGAACCAGTCCTGGGTCAGGCGGGGCGGGCGCGGCCCGAGGAGCCCGGGGCCGCCCTCGGCGACGCGCCGCAGATCCCCGGCCCGGGCGGCGATCTCGGCGAGGTGCGCGCGGAAATCCGGCTCGGCCTCCCGGAACAGCGGCTCCAGGGCCGGGTAGCCCTCCTGCGCCGCCCGCGCCGCGGCGTGCCGGTAGGGGATGAAGTAGCCCCCGCCCGGGAGGCCGAGCAGGGCCGCCAAGCCGAGCCGCGCCCGGCGCAGCCGCGCGCGGCCCATCGCGGGTCAGCCGACCTTGCGGATCGGCGGCGAGGCCGGGAGGTCCGGCTTGAGGCCGGGACCGTCGACCGGCGCGGCCGGGGCGCCGGGGGGCAGCTCGGCCTTGCCGCGGATCGCGGCGGCGAGGCGGCCGCGCTCGAACAGCAGCACCACCACGATCGCCATGGCGAAGGGCAGGAGCAGGTAGAACAGGCGGAAGATCAGCACCGCGGCGAGCACCTCGACCTTCGGCAGGTCCGGCATCGCCGTGATGAAGACGAGTTCGAACACCCCGAGCCCGCCCGGCGCGTGCGAGACCAGGGCGGCCGAGAACGAGGCCAGGAACACCGCCAGCACGACGAGGAAGCCCGGATTCCCGGCCTCCGGCAGGGCGAAGTAGATGATGCCGGCCGCGCCGATCAGCTCCAGCGGCGCCGCGATGAGCTGGCGCACCATCACGTTCGGGCGGGGGTATTCGAGCTTGAAGCTGCGGATCGTCAGCGGCTTGAGGTGCAGGATCGAGCCCACGACGTAGAGCCCGACCACGCCGAGCAGGCCGGCGCCGAGGATGCGGGCGGTGGCGGGGTTGGTCATCACCCCGGGGAGCATGCCGGTGAGGCGGGTCAGCAG
Organism: Methylobacterium sp. WSM2598; assembly: GCF_000379105.1. GTDB lineage: Bacteria > Pseudomonadota > Alphaproteobacteria > Rhizobiales > Beijerinckiaceae > Methylobacterium. The sequence continues at coordinate 743,931 of NZ_KB900609.1, forward strand.
GTCCGGCTGCAGGGTCAGGACGAGGCCGCCGAGCAGCATCGTGCCGAGGCCGAAGGTGAAGGAGCACAGGGCCACCAGCACCGCGACCTGCGCGGCCGTGAGCCCCTTCGACGTGTAGGCCCGGTAGCGCACGAGGGCGCCCGAGAAGACCGAGGCGCCGATATTGTGCGACAGCGCGTAGGTGGTGAAGGAGCACAGCGAGACGAAGAGCCAGGAGATGCCCTTCACGCCGAGGTGGATCAGCGCGATCCGGTCGTACCAGGCCAGGGCCATGTAGGCCATCAGCGTCGAGGCGGCGGCGAGCGCGTAGCGGTGCGGCGGGATCGCCTTGAGGCTCGCCTCGACATCGGCGATCGAGAGCCCCTTCAACTGGTGCCAGAGCAGGTAGATCGAGACCACGACGGCCGCGAGGCCGATCGCCGGCCAAATGAACTCACGAATCTTCTTCATGGCGATGTCCGTCGCACTCCCGGGTCGGGGCGCTTGATGCCCGAGCGCCGTCCTGGCCGCAAGGAGGCGCATCGCGGCCGGGCGCCCTCCTTTCACGCGATCATGACGGTTTCGTGCCACCGCGACCCCTCACAGGCCGCGCTCGTCCGCCCAGTCGATGAGGAGGCGGGCGACGCCCTCGGCGCCGTAATCGAGCTGCAGGAAATGGGCGATGTCCGGCACGGTCCGGTGCTGCGCGCCGTGGTAGAGCGCCGTGCGCCAGGTCGTCGCCGGCCAGATCATGCGGTCGCGGGCGCCGCCGACCACCAGGGCCGGCAGTCCCATCAGGGCGGCCGGGACGGTCGGGGCCGGCCAATGCGCCTCGGCCAGCGCCACCGGGCTCTCCGCCGACATCCGGGCCGCGTAGGCGCGGGCGCGCTCGAAGGAGAGGCCCTCCGAGAACAGCCAGTGGCGGGAGAGCGCCACCGCCGGCCCGCGGCCGGGCAGCAGGGCGCCCGCCAGGGCCTCGACCCAGAAGCCCGGATCCGTGAGGGCGATGCGGGCGCCCACGAGGGCGAGGCCGTCCGGCGGCAGGGGCGCGAGCAGCACGAGCCCGCGCAGGGGCACCTGCCCGATCAGGCGCTGGGCGAGCAGGGCGCCGAGGGAGTGGCCGACCAGGATCGGGGGCTCGCCGCAGCGGGCGATCGCGGCGCGCAGGTCGTACAGGTAGTCGGCGAGGGAGGCCTTCTTCAGCTGGCGGGCGCCCTGGCTGCGGCCGTGGCCGCGCAGGCTGAAGGCCAGCGCCCGCCGCCCGCGCCGGGCGAGGTGCGGCAGGAAGATCTCCTGCCAGATCCAGGCGCCCCCGAAGGCCCCGTGCACGAAAAGCAGCGGCGCGCCGCGGGGCTGGCCGAGGGGGCGCGCCTCCACCCATTCGAGGGCCGGGCCGTCCGGGCGGGCCATCATGTCGGACACGGTCGGCCCCTCCGGGCCGGCCGCGACGGGGAAGCGGTGGACCCCGGTCCCGTTGTCCTGCGTCATCGCCCCGCTCCCGCACCGCCCGCCGGCGGATCTAACGCGGCGCGTGCCCGCTGCAAACGCTGCCAGCCCGCATGAGGTGCCCTCGGCGGCTTGTGCGGGGCTTTGGGCGGGGCTTGCGGCGGCGCCTCACCCTGCGGTAGGGGGCCGGCCATGACGCCTTTGAACTGCGACGGGCTCACCCCCATCCCGGCGACGCACGTGGCGGCGGTCGTGACCTCGCTCGAGATGCGCAACCGCCCTCCCCTGCCGGACGCGCCGGAACTGCCGCTGGCGGCGCTCGGTGCGGACCTCCCCCGCTACCGCGCCCTGTTCGCGCGGATCGGCACGCCCTGGCTCTGGTTCAGCCGGCGGCGGATGGCGGACGCCGCGCTCGCCGCCATCCTGACCGACCCAGCGGTCGAGGCGCTCGCGCTCACGCGGGACGGCCACGACATCGGCCTCGTCGAACTCGACGCGCGGGTCGAGGGCGAGGTCGAGATCGCCTTCCTGGGTCTGGTTCCCGAGGCGGTGGGGCGCGGGATCGGGCGGCAGCTGATGGGAGAGGCCCTGCGCCGCGCCTGGGCGCGACCGGTCTCCCGGGTCTGGGTGCACACCTGCACCTTCGACCACCCCTCCGCGATCGGGTTCTATCAAGCGAGCGGGTTCACGCCGTTCGCCCGCGCGATCGAGGTGGTGCCGGACCCGCGCCTCTCGGGCCACCTCCCGCGCGAGGCAGCGCCGCACGTGCCGGTGCTGGCCTGATCCGACATTCGACGGATCGCTTCGCCATCTCCCATTTCGGCAATGCGGATGTCGGCGTCGCTCAAGCGCCGCGCGGGCTCGTCATACCAAATCCGCTTGATCCCTTCGGGATGGCGGATTGGGGCTTCGCTCAAGCGCCGCGCGGGCTTGGCAGACGCTGTCCGGACGTGATCGTCCGGACAGCGGATGACACGCTGATCGTCTGTCGCTGCCGGGGACGCCAGCTCCGCAGAGGCGCCGTCCGGGCAACGACCGGCACATCCCGCCCGCGGCTCAGGCCCGGGCGCGGCCGAGCCCGATCGCGTCGAGATCCGACTGCTCGCGCGCCGCGTCCGCGGCCCGCTCGGCCGAGCGCTCGCGGTCGTCGAGGATCTCGACCTTCTTCAGCTCCTCGAAGGCTTCCGCCAGGGCCGCCTTGGCCTCGGCGAGCTGCGCGTCGAGGTCGCTGGCGGAGCGCCGGATGTTGTCGCGCCGCTGAGCCGCCGCCCGCGCGTAGGTCGGGTAGGCGAAATGGGCCGGGTCGGTGATCCCGGCGCGCTGCTCCTCCTGCGCGACCTCACGGTCGAGTTCCGCCGCCATCCGGGCGAAATCGGCGATCATCGACTCGATCTGGGTGACGCGGCGGCGCTTCTCGTCCACCTGGAAGCGTCGCAACCGGATGAGCGTATCCCGCGATTTCATCGTGCTCCCACTCCACGCCGTCGGGCGGTGTCCCCACCCTCGCTCTCGCCCGAGCGCGGCGCGGCGCACGCGCCGCGAGGCCCGGGATGCGATCCCGGCTCAGGGCGTCGGCTGCGGCGGTCCGGCTCAGGGCCCGCCGACGATCGCCGCCAGGCGCTGGTATCCTTCCCCCAGGGAGGTTGCTTCTTCCTTACCCTGCCTCATAAAAGCCTCCAGGTCGGGCATCAGGCCGATCGCCTCGTCGACGTCGGGCGAGGAGCCCGGCCGGTAGGCGCCGAGGCGGATCAGTTCCTCCATGTCGGCGTAGGTGGAGAGGAGCCGGCGCGCGCGCTGCACCGTCGGCAGGAAGGCCGGGTCGCAGGCGCGCGGCATGGTGCGGGAGACCGAGCGCAGCACGTTGATCGCCGGGTAGCGCCCGCCCTCGGCGATCCGCCGCTCCATCACGATGTGGCCGTCGAGGATGCCGCGCACCGCGTCGGCGACGGGCTCGTTGTGGTCGTCGCCCTCGACCAGCACCGTGAACAGGCCGGAGATGGAGCCCGCCCCGGTGCCGGGCCCCGCCCGCTCCAGCAGGCGCGGCAGCTCGCTGAACACGGTCGGCGTGTAGCCCTTGGCGGTGGGCGGCTCGCCGGCCGCGAGGCCCACGTCCCGCTGCGCCATGGCGAAGCGGGTGACCGAGTCGATCATGCAGAGCACCTGCGCGCCCGCGTCGCGAAAAGACTCGGCGAGCGCGAGGGTGACGTAGGCGGCGTTGCGGCGCATCAGCGCCGGCTCGTCGGAGGTCGCCACCACCACCACGGAGCGGGCGAGGCCCTCGGGGCCGAGATCGTCCTGCAGGAATTCCTGCACCTCGCGGCCGCGCTCGCCGACGAGGCCGATCACCGCCACGTCGCAGGCGGCGGCCCGGGCGAGCATCGAGAGCAGCACCGACTTGCCCACGCCCGAGCCGGCGAAGATGCCCATCCGCTGGCCCACGCACATGGTCAGGAAGGTGTTGATGCAGCGCACCCCGAGGTCGAGGGGCGGCCCGACCCGGGCCCGCGCGTGGGCGGGCGGCGGGTCGGCGCGGAGCGGATAGGGGAGCGGTCCCGGCGGCAGCGGCCCGCGCCCGTCGACGGGCCGCCCGAGCGCGTCGACCACCCGCCCGAGCCAGGCCGGGGACGGCCGGATCGCCCCCGCCTCCTCGGCGCCCACCCGGGCCGGGCAGCCCCGGCGCACGCCCTGGAGCGACCCGAACGGCATCGCCAGGGCGTGGGACCCCGAGAAGCCGATGATCTCGCAGGGCACGCTGCCCTCGCCGCCGCGCCCCTCCACGGCGATGTCGAGCCGCCCACCGAGCCGCATCGCCGCGACCGGGCCGGCCACCTCCACGAGGAGCCCGCGGATCGCCACGACCCGGCCGAACACCTCCAGGGTCTCGACCCCGTCGAGCGCCGCCCGGGCCGCCGCGAGCCGCCCCGCCCCCCCGCCTTCCTGCCCCATCGCACCCTCGCCCCGTCCCCTCGCCCCGTCCCAGAAACCTTTCGACGCCCCCGGCAATTTGTGGAACAAGGGGCGACCGTGCCTCGCCGCACCCGTTCCACGCTCTGTGGATGGGCGCGGGCGCGGGGACACCATCAACCTTCCATTTACCCGTCTCCTTAACACTGCGCGGTAACGGACGAGCGGCAGCCCGAGGGCGGAAATCCGAGGGCGTGTCGCGGAAGTCACAAAAGGGATGAATGCGAATCCCTGGAGCCGGTTAGCCCGGCCCCAGGGCGGACCGACAGGGCTCGCGGGCGGTGGCGGGCCGGAACGGAACGACAACGTGCAACGGATTGCCGGGCTTGGCGGATTCGAGGCGCTTGCGGGACGGAATCAGGCTTTGTTAACGCTTTGGGCATAGCGTCGCGAGTCGAATGCAGACGGGCATCCGCCACGGGCCGGTGGCGGATGGGCGGCGGGTGTTTGCCTCACCCTCATGGGCCAGGGCTTGGGGACTGAGATGCGCGTACTTCTGATCGAGGATGACAGCGCCACGGCGCAGAGCATCGAGTTGATGCTCAAGTCCGAGAACTTCAACACCTATACGACAGATCTCGGCGAGGAGGGCGTCGACCTCGGCAAGCTGTACGACTACGACATCATCCTCCTCGATCTGAACCTGCCCGACATGTCGGGCTACGAGGTGCTGCGGTCGCTGCGCGTCGCCAAGGTGAAGACGCCGATCCTGATCCTGTCGGGCATGGCCGGGATCGAGGACAAGGTGAAGGGTCTGGGCTTCGGCGCGGACGACTACCTGACGAAGCCCTTCCACAAGGACGAGCTCGTCGCGCGGATCCACGCGATCGTGCGGCGGTCGAAGGGGCACGCCCAGTCGGTGATCACCACGGGCGACCTGATCGTCAATCTCGATCAGAAGACCGTCGAGGTCTCGGGCGCCCGGGTCCACCTGACCGGCAAGGAGTACCAGATGCTGGAACTCCTCTCGCTGCGGAAGGGCACGACCCTCACCAAGGAGATGTTCCTCAACCACCTCTACGGCGGCATGGACGAGCCCGAGCTGAAGATCATCGACGTCTTCATCTGCAAGCTGCGCAAGAAGCTGGCCAATGCCAGCCAGGGCAAGAACTACATCGAGACGGTGTGGGGCCGCGGCTACGTGCTGCGCGAGCCGACCGACGACGAGGATCGAATCGCCGTCTGAGGGCCGGTCCGGCCCGCGCCGCCGCGCGGCGCGGCCGCGGCGCGGTGACGGCGCGCCGGATCAGGTCTCGGTCAGGGCGAGTCCGGCGAGATGCTCGTAGCCCGGCCGCGTGACCTTCTGCATCCAGACATCCGCGAGCGACCCGATATCGATGGCGATGCCGCCGTGCCGGCGGATCGTGAGGGCGTAGAACTTCCCCAGCAGCCCGCCCGCCACCAGGAAGATCCGGCCGTCGAGGGGGCGCGAGAGCCGGGCGGTCACCGCCTCGAACACGTCGGGGTAATGCGCGCCCCCGGCCGCCTGCTCGCCGATCAGGCGGCGCGACATCTGCTCGCCCGGGATTTTGTGGAACTCGACCGCCCCGACCCCGAAGCGGCGCCGGATCGCCTCCGGCAGGTCCGGGAAGCAGGCGATCAGCCCGACCTCCGCCTCCCCCGCGAGGAGGTCGCGGAAGAAGTCGCCCTGGCCGAGGGCCACGTGGATCGTCTGCTGGCAGAGCGGGGGCACGGGCAGGCCAGCGGCGGCGCGGGCGTCGAGCCAGCGCAGGACGTTGGTGACGCCCGGGACGCCCGACGGGGTCACGATCCGGTACTCGTGCTCGATCCAGGCCCGGTAGGGCACGCCGAGGATGTCGGCCTCGGCGGCCGCCTCGGACAGGCCCGCGGCCAGGGTCGAGAAGCCGCTCCCCGCCGCGTCGAACCCGTCGCCGAACCAGATCCGGGCGAAGGTCTCGCGGTTGGCCGCGTAGAGCGGCGCGAAGGCGGCCTCGTCGGCCGCGTCGACGCGCAGGAGGCACCCCTCCCCATCGCCGAGGCGGAGCAGCGCGAAGGGGCGCCGCGCCGCCTTGGCGGCGAGGATGCGCTCCGCCACTCCGCCGGGCTCCAGGTAGGTGAAGCGGCCCGGCAGCCCGTCGACGAGGGCGAGGGCCTGCTCCCGCGAGACCCGCCGCAGATAGGCCCCGAGCGCCCGCAGCGCGGCGCCCTCCGCGGGGGCGAGCCCGGCCTCGGCGAGGGCCGCCTGCGCCTCCCGCTCGCGTCCGGTCACGGTGAGGAGGTGGACCAGCAGGGACGCCGCCTCGCGGTTGCGCGGCAGCTCGGCGACCAGGGCGCGGGCGTGCCCGATCGCCTCCTCGAAGCGGCCCGCCACCCGCGCCTCGCGGGCCGCGTCGCAGAGCGCGAATTGCGCGTGGCGGAAGAAGCGCCCCTCCGCGCGGCCCCATTGCAGGAAATGGGCGACGAACTGCCACTCGTCGTCGAACAGCAGCGCCAGATCCTCGTTGCGCCGGTAGGCGTCGATCTCGAAATGCGGCCCGAGCGGGCCGTGCGCCCGTTCGAGCCGCGCGAGGTGGTCAGCCACGTTGCGCGGTCGCCCTTCCCCGCGCCCGCGCTCCAGGTAATGGGCGAGGAACTCCCAATCCCGCGCGAAGACCTCCGCGAGGTCGGGCTGTCGGCGGTAGAAGGCGAGGTCGAAATCGGGCTCGGGCGGGCCGTAATGCGCGGCGAGCCGGTGCAGGAAGACCTCCGCGTTGGGCGCGCGTCCCTCCCGGCGCCCGGTCACCGCGAAGTGCCGCGCCCGCTCCTCGGGCGACAGCGCCCGCGCGTCGAGGTAGCGGCGGGCGTAGAAGTCCGGGTCGAAGGCCTCCTCGCCGGCACCGCGGGGGCCGAGGAGGGCGCGCGCGCGGCGCCACAGGCTCGAAGCAGGCACTGACGTCGTCTCCGCCGCGGATCCCCGGGAGCGCGTCCATGCACCGCGCGCCGCGCGCCAGCAAGCCGGCGCGTCACGTCCCGGCATTGGGGACGAAGAGCGGCTCGCCGCCGATCCGGTAGCCCGCGATCACGCCCTGCCCGGCGGGGGAGACCAGCCAGTCGATGAAGGCCTGACCCGCGCGCGCCTTCACGTGCGGGTGCTTGGCCGGATTGACCAGGATCACGCCGTACTGGTTGAACAGGCGCGGGTCGCCCTCGACCAGGACCTTGAGGTCCTGGCGGTTCTTGAAGGCGAGCCAGGTGCCGCGGTCGGCGAGCAGGTAGGCGTTGGTCGCGGCGGCGGCGTTGAGCGCCGGGCCCATGCCCTGGCCGATCTCCTTGTACCACTCGCCCCGCACCGCGCCGAGGTCGAGCCCGGCCTCCCGCCACATCCTGAGCTCCGCGGCGTGCGTGCCCGAGCGGTCCCCGCGCGAGACGAAGGGCGCCCTCGCGGCGGCGATCTTGCGGAAGGCCTGGGCGACGTCCCGCCCGGCGATCCCCGCCGGGTCGTCCCTCGGCCCGATCACCACGAAGTCGTTGTACATCACGGGGAAGCGCTCCACGCCGAAGCCGTCGCGCACGAAGGCCTCCTCGGCGGGCTGATCGTGAACGAAGACCACGTCCGCGTCGCCGCGGCGGCCGACGTCGAGGGCCTGACCGGTGCCGAGGGCGACCACCCGCACGCCGATTCCGGTCGCCTCGGTGAAGCGCGGCAGCAGGTGGTCGAACAGGCCCGACTGCTCGGTCGAGGTCGTCGAGGCGACCGTGATGCTCTCCCCGGCGCGCGCCGGCGCGGCGGCGAGCCAGGCGGCAAGAGTCAGGCAGAACAGGCGGCGAAGGCGGTCCACGGCAATTCTCCGGCGAGGTAGGCCCGGGTCTCGGGCGCGCGGGGATGGGTGAGGACTTGCGAGACCGGGCCGTGCTCCGCCACCCGCCCGCCCGACAGGACCACGACGTCGCGGGCGAGCCGCGCCACCTGCCCGAGATGGTGCGAGACGAGGAGCACCTTCACGCCCTCCCGCGCCATCCCGGCGACCACCTGCTCGACCCGCTCGGCCGCGGCCGGGTCGAGGTTGGCGGTGGGCTCGTCGAGGAGCAGGAGGTCCGGCGCCACCGCCCAGGCGCGGGCCAGGGCGAGGCGCTGCTGCTCGCCCCCCGAGAGCCGCGTCGCCGGATCCCGCGCCCGGTCCGCGAGCCCGACCAGGGCGAGGGCCGCGCGGCAGCGCGCCCGCGCCTCGGCCCGGCGCCAGCCGGCCGCCGCGAGGGCGAGGCGGATGTTGTGCCCGGCGCTCGCCCGCACGAGGCCGGGCCGCTGGAACACGAAGGCGCGCCGGGCGGGTGCCCCGCCCGGCCCGATCCGCACCGCGCCGGCGCTCAGGGGCAGAAGCCCGTCGAGGAGGCGCAGCAGCACGCTCTTGCCCGCCCCGTTCGGCCCGATCAGCGCGGTGATGCCCGGCTCCTCGATGCGCAGGCTGACGCGGTCGAGGATGGTGCGCCCCCCGGCGCGGAACGACAGGCCGTCGAGGAGGATCGGCAGGGCCGGGCTCATCCGTAGGCCCGCGCCGCGTAGCCGCGCAGCAGGGCGGCGGCGGCATTGAGGGCGACCACGAGGCCGATCAGCACGAGGCCGAGGGCGAGGGCGAGGGGCAGGTCCCCCTTCTGCGTCTCGAGGGAGATCGCCGTCGTCATGGTGCGGGTCTGACCCGCGATGTTGCCGCCGACCACGAGCACGGCCCCCACCTCCGAGATGGCGCGGCCGAAGGCCGCCAGCACCACGGTGACCAGGGAGAAGCGCGCGTCGTGCACGAGCGCCGCCGCGCGCCGGAACGGGCCGAGCCCGAGCGAGCGCAGCTGCTCGCCGAGCTGCGCCTCCGCGTCGGCGAGGATCTGGCGCGCCAGGGCGGCGACCAGCGGCGTGACCAGGACGGTCTGCGCCGCGATCATGGCGGCGGGGGTGAAGAGCAGGCCCAGCGGGCCGAGCGGCCCCGAGCGCGACAGCAGGAGGTAGAGGAGGAGTCCGATGATGACGGGCGGCAGGCCCATGAGGGCGTTGAGCAGGCTCACGAGCGCGTCCCGGCCCGGAAACCGCGCCACGGCCGCCAGAGCCCCGAGCGGGATGCCGAGCCCCGCCCCGATCAGCACCGCCGAGAGGCTCACCCGCAGGGACAGCCACGCGATCGCCACGACCTCGCGGTCGAGGCCCGCCAGCTTCGCCAGCGTCTCGCGAACGGTCTCGCCCATCGACTTCGCGCATCTCCCGGTTGCGCTGCTGATGCAATGGGCGCTGCCGGCCACACAATAGGAAAATCGTTGCATATGCGGCGGCTCCGCCGGAGCGGCCGCGCTCCACTTGTTCCCGGCCGCGGACTCGTCCCCCTGCACACCCGCCGCCCCCTCGTCTAAGAAGGGCGCGCGACGCGCAGCCGACCCCGAGGTGGATCGTCCCGACCCATGCAGCACCTGCCCCACGACGACGCGGCGGACGGCCCTCCGGCGCGCGACCCCCAGGATGAGACCGGCCTCGTCGACGCCGAGCGGCATTCGGCCGGCTTCCGGCAGGTGCGCGAGGCGCGCCGGCTCGAACTGGTGGAGGATTACGTCGAGCTGATCGCCGACCTGATCGGGGATACGGGCGAGGCCCGGCAGGTGGACATCGCGGCGCGCCTCGGCGTGGCGCAGCCGACCGTCGCCAAGATGCTCAAGCGCCTCGCCGAGGACGGGCTGGTGCAGCAGCGCCCCTACCGGGGCGTCTTCCTGACCGAGGCGGGCCGGGCGCTCGCGACGGAATCGCGCGAGCGCCACCGGGTCGTGGAGGCCTTCCTGCTGGCCCTCGGGGTGAGCCCGGACGTGGCGCGCTGCGACGCCGAGGGCATCGAGCACCATGTCAGCCGCGAGACCCTCGACGCCTTCCGGCGCTTCACGGCCGGGAGCGGCGACGCCTGAGGCCCCCGCCGCTCACTTCGGCATCAGCGCCCAATAGTCGAGGTCGAGGATGACCGCGGGGTCGTACCCGTCCCCGGCGCGGTCCGGATGGGCGCCGCAGGGCTGGTTCTTGGCCGCGACCGTGCGCAGGCGCAGGGCCCCGACGTCGCTGCGGCCCGGCAGGTCGGCGGCGGCGAGCACCTCGCTCCAGGCGTAGACGGTGTCGCCCGCGAAGAGCGGCGCCACGTGGCGGCCCGCATTGATCCCCACGATCGAGAACGCGTTGGCCAGCCCGTTGAAGCTGAGCGCCCGCGCCAGCGAGATGACGTGGCCGCCATAGATCAGCCGCCGCCCGAACCGCGTCTCCTTCACGGCGTGCGCGTCGAAATGGACCTTGGCGGTGTTCTGGTAGAGGCGGGTGGCGATCTGGTGCTCGGCCTCCTCGACGGTCATGCCGTCGACGTGGTCGATGCGCTCGCCCGGGGCGTAGTCGCCGAAGCGGTGCGGGCTGCCCGCCAGAACCGTGTCGTAGGCGGCCGGATCGAAGGGCGGCAGGGAGGCGGCCAGGTCGGCGGCCTCGACCGCCTTGGCGAGCGTCGGCACCGCCTCCTCGGCGATCGCCGCGGCGGGGTCGCGCTTGCGCACCAGCACCCAGCGGCAATAGGTCAGGACGGGCGCCCCGCCCGCGTCGTAGCCCGTCGAGCGCACGTAGACCACGCCGGTCTGGCGGTTCGAACTCTCCTTGAGGCCGATCACCTCCGAGACCGAGGACAGGGTCTCGCCCGGATAGACCGGCCGCAGGAAGCGGCCCTCCGCGTAGCCGAGATTGGCGAGCGCGTTGAGGGAGATGTCCGGGACCGTCTTGCCGAAGACGACGTGGAACACGAGCAGGTCGTCGAGGGGCGCCCGCTCGTAGCCGAAGGCCCGCGCGAAGGCGTCCGAGGATTGCACCGCGAAGCGCGGCCCGTAGAGGGCGGTGTAGAGCGCCACGTCGCCGGTGGTCACGGTGCGGGGCGTGGCGTGGCGGATGGTCTCGCCGAGGCGGAAATCCTCGAAGAACCGGCCCGGATTCGTCTTCATCGTCGTCCCTCGGAGGAGCGTGCGGAGCTCGGCGCCTTGTCGCACCGCGGCGCGGCGCGGTGCGATACGCCTTTCGTCAGGGCCCGAGCAGGGCGCCGATGCGGGCAGCCAGGGCCTGGCCGTCGCCGGCCACGCGGAAGAGCTTCACCCGCGCGGTGGCGCCCGCCGCCAGGGTGACGGCGCGGGCGGGGCAGCCGAGCGCCTCCGCGAGGACGGCGCGGATCGCCGCGTTGGCGGCCCCGTCCTCGGGGGCTGCGCGCACCCGGACCTTGAGGATCGGCAGGCCGTCCGCGCGGGTCTCGATCCCCTCGACGGCGTCGCGGCCGCCCCGCGGGGTCGCCCGCACCCGCACTTCGAGCCCGTCCGTCAGGAGGCGCCAGGGCCGGGTCATGTCAGGCCAGCGTCGCGAAGAGTTCGAACATCAGGTTGCGCAGGAAGAACAGGAGCAGGACGAGGATGATCGGCGAGATGTCGATCCCGCCGAGATTCGGCAGGATGCGCCGGATCGGCCGCAGCGCCGGATCGGTCACCCGGAACAGGAAATCCTCGATCTGGGAGACGATGGGGTTGCGGACGTTCACGACGTTGAAGGCGACGAGCCAGCTCAGGACCGCGCTCGCGATCAGGAGATAGACGTAGAGCGTGATGACGTTGTCGATGAGCCAGAGAAGCGAGCGCATGCGCGGTCCGTAGGTCCTCGTCGCCCGAGAAGGCACGGCGTGCGGTTCGGAGCGGGAAGGGAATTGACAGGGTGAAGCGGGCCGGCCTACAAGGCCCCCGCCTCGCCGGGGCTGTAGCTCAGATGGGAGAGCGCCGCAATCGCACTGCGGAGGTCAGGGGTTCGAATCCCCTCAGCTCCACCAACTTCCTTACCGAAGCGTAGGGCATTGGTGGCAAGGTCGATGAGGAGGGCGAGCCGAAATGCCGCCCGGATTGTCCTGAAGATTGTCGATGCGAAGGCCCTCCGAAGGGGGCGCCCTCCGCTGCGGCACGGACGGCCGTGATCCTGCCGTCTGCGCGCGACGCGGACGGACCGCCTGCGCTTCCCGCTCCCCCTGATTGCCATCGCGCCGGCGCAAGGCCGCGGCCCGGCAGGAGCGCCCCGACGCGCGGACACCGCCGGCGGTGCGGGGCGGGATCGGGGCTGCGGGGCGATGTCGTCCCGAACGGAATGGCCTCGGACCAGTCCGCCCGTGCGTCCCGTCTCCGCATCGTCGGGGGCCGAACCGGTGACCGCTTCGGCACCGGCCGGCGAAATGGAGCTTAGCGGAACAGGGTGAGCAGGGCTTGCCCTGAGGAATTCGCGATGCTGAGCGCCTGGACGGCGAGTTGCTGCTGCGTCTGCAGCGCCTTCAGCTTCGTCGATTCCTCCTCGATGTCGGCGTCGACCAGGGTGCCGATCGTGGCGGTGTTCGCCTTCATGAGCGAGTCAACGAAGCTCGTCTGGCCTTCGATCTGGTTCTTGCCCGCGCCGAGCTTGGTGCCGGCATCGGTGACCGCCGCCAGGGCCTTGTCGACGGCCGCGATAATGTCCTTGAGGTTGCTGTCGCCGGCCGTCCCGACCAGCTTCGAAATGTCGAAATTGGCGATCGAGTAGCTGCCGCCGCCGAAGGAGGCATCGTAGCTGCCGACGCTCGTGTCGATGATGCCGCGGGCCGTGGTGGTTCCCGCATCCGTGCCCTTGCCGGTGGCGGCGAGCCCCGCCGTCGTGCCGAAGCCGAAATCCTTCAGCGTGTTGCCCGCCGTGGCGGTCCCGACGGTCAGGGTGGCGGTCAGGGTCGCGCCGGTATCCGTGGTGCGGAAGACCAGCCGGCCCGAGGAATCGAGGGCGGCGGTGATCAGGCCCTTCAGCCCGCCCGTCGTGATCGCCACCGCGGAGCCGCCGGCTCCCGTCTGGGGCAACGTGCTCGCGCCGATGACGTTGTTGATGGCTCTCAGGAATTCGTCCGTCGTGACCTTCGAGCGATCGTTTGCCGCCGTTATCAGCGTCGAATTGTTCAGGACGATGTTCACCTTGCCGCCATAGGCGCCCGCGGCCGTTCCGGCCGCCCCACCCGCGGTGCCGAGCCGGTCGATCTGGAGGGTGAAGTTGACCTCGTTCGTGCCCGAGAAGTCGGCCGTCCCGTTCGTGAAGAGCGGCGTCCCGGTGAGCGACTGGCCTGCCGTGAACTGCGCCTGGGTCGCCGCCGAGGTGATGCTGGTCGCGTTGACGTCGTAGAGCTTGATCGCGTTCACGTTGACGTCGATGGTCGAGAACGAGACGGTGCCGGCGGCATTGCGCGCGAAGCCCGCCACCACGCTCTCCACCGGACGAAACCGCGCGTTCGTGGCCGAGGAATCCACCGACAGCCAGTTCACTCCGTTCGACACGGACGAGTCGGCCGTGGCCTTCATCTTGTTCTGGATGGCGGAGATCTCGGTCTGCACCTTGCTGCGATCGGTCCCGCCCTGGAGGGCGGTCTGCAGCTTGGCCCGGATGTTCTGCAGGTCCGAGATGATGCTGTTGATGCCGTTATAGGCCGTCCCCACCGCGGAGGCCCCCAGGCCGAGCGAGTCCTTCACGGCGCCGAGCGAGGCGTTGTCGGAGCGCACCGCGGTCGCGATCGACCAGTAGGCGGCGTTGTCGGCCGCGGCCGAGACGCGCTGGCCCGTCGACACCCGGTTGCTCGTGGTGTCGAGGTTCGCGTTGATCGACTTCAGCGTGGTCAACGCCGTCATCGCGGCGGAGTTGGTCAGCAGGCTCGTCAAGGTTGCCCTCCTGGAGCGCCCCGCTCCGGGCCGCTCGCGCTGGCGAAGGATCGAATCGTGTCGGGTCTTCCGGGCCCTGCTGCCGGCCGCCGCCTGTGCGGCGGGAGGCGGCGGCGGCCTGCCCCGGTCGTCGCGGGACGATCTTTGTCGCACGCGGGGTTAAAATGCCGTTAAGGATAACAAGTGGTTTCGGGTCGGCTCGACCGTTCTGTCCCGTTCCCGCACCCGTTTGCATGACCGCTGCGATCCCGCGGCAAAGCGGAAATATGGTTCATATGAAATTAATGCGGGGCGATCGACCTTGAAGCGGGCAGTCGGTCCTGCTTCTCAGCAGGGTCAGTCGGGGCGGACAGCCCGACCTCATCGCTTCCGCGGCACTCTCTCGTCGATCACAAGCGCCCTGGCCGCGGCGCTCTGCCAGGATCATCCTGGGCGCGCGGCGCCTCTTCGGGGTGGCTCGGGTCGCGCAGGGCCCCGCGCCCGCCGCGCGGGAGGGGTCACGCCGCCGGATCGGACCCATACCTCGGACCGCGCCCGAACCGGATCCGGGACCGCGCCATCCCGGTGCCGGTCGGGGCGAATCGCCCGGCCTCGGTGCTGCCGCCGCTCAGCCCGTCAGCGCCCGGCTGATCACGATGCGCTGCACGTCGCTGGTGCCCTCGTAGATCTGGCAGACGCGCACGTCCCGGTAGATGCGCTCGACGGGATAATCCGCCAGGTAGCCGTAGCCGCCGTGGATCTGGATCGCGTCCGAGCACACGGCCTCGGCCATCTCGGAGGCGAAGAGCTTGGCCATCGCGGCCTCCTTCAGGCAGGGCTGCCCGGCATCGCGCAGCCGCGCGGCATTGTGCACGAGGAGCCGCGCCGCCTCGATCCGCGTGGCCATGTCGGCGAGGCGGAAGGCCACCGCCTGGTGGGCGGTGAGCTTCTGCCCGAAGGTCTCCCGCTCGCCCGCGTAGGCGAGGGCCGCCTCGAAGGCGGCCCGGGCCATGCCGACCGCCTGGGCGGCGATGCCGATTCGCCCGCCCTCCAGGTTGGAGAGGGCGATCCGCAGCCCCTCCCCCTCCTGCCCGAGCAGCAGGTCGGGCGTCAGCTCCATGTCCTCGAACACGATCTGGGCGGTGTCCGAGGCGCGCTGCCCGAGCTTGTGCTCGATCCGGGCGACGCGGTAGCCCGGGGTGGCGGTCGGGACGATGAAGGCCGAGATGCCCCTCTTGCCGGCCTCCGGATCGGTCACCGCGAAGACGATGGCGAGGTCGGCGCTGCGCCCCGAGGTGATGAACTGCTTGGTGCCCGAGAGGACGTAGCGGTTGCCGACGCGCCGCGCCCGCGCCGTGACGGCGCCCGCGTCCGACCCGGCCCCCGGCTCGGTCAGGCAGAAGGCGCCGAGCTGCGCGCCCCGCGCCAGCGGCACCAGGAAGCGCTCCTTCTGCGCCTCGGTGCCGAAGCGCAGGATCGGCACGCAGGCCACCGAATTGTGGACGCTCATGATGGTCGAGACCGCCCCGTCCCCCGCCGCGATCTCCTCGATCGCGAGCGCGTAGGAGACGTGGTCCACGGCCGAGCCCCCGTAGGCCTCCGGCACCAGCATGCCCAGGAAGCCGAGTTCGCCCAGGGAAGCGACGGCCTCGCGCGGGAACCGGGAGTCCCGGTCCCACTCGGCCGCGAAGGGTTTCAGGCGCGCCTGCGCGAAGCTGCGGGCCGTGTCGCGGATGAGGATCTGGTCGTCTGACAGCATCGGCGGCCTCCCGGCGGCGAGGGCGCGAACCAATCCTTGCCCTCGCTCAGGCCCGATCCTGTAGCATGCGGGCGCCGGCCCGGAAGGCCGGCGGGCCCGGGCCGCCGGACACCCCGCTCCCCCGCCGAACCGGCCCGGCGCCGCCGGGGAGCGCCGCAGGGAGCTTTGCCGCGCCATGACCCCGCCCGCCCCGCCCGCCGCGACCGGGCCCCTCGCGGGGCTGCGCCTCGTCGAGTTCGCCGGGATCGGCCCCGGCCCCTTCGCGGCCATGCTGCTCGCCGATCTCGGCGCCGACATCCTGCGCGTCGACCGGCCCGGCGGGGCCGATCCCTATTCCCGCCACGTGCTGACCCGCTCGCGCCGCTGCGTCACGGCGGACCTCAAGGCGCCGGGCGACCGCGCCCGCGTGCTCGCCTGCCTCGACGAGGCCGACGCGCTGATCGAGGGCTTTCGCACGGGCGTGATGGAGCGGCTCGGCCTCGGGCCGGAGGTGGTCCTCGCCCGCAACCCGCGGCTCGTCTACGGGCGGATGACCGGCTGGGGCCAGGAGGGGCCGCTCGCGGCCCGCGCCGGGCACGACCTCACCTACATCGCGGTGAC
This sequence comes from Methylobacterium sp. WSM2598, assembly GCF_000379105.1. GTDB lineage: Bacteria > Pseudomonadota > Alphaproteobacteria > Rhizobiales > Beijerinckiaceae > Methylobacterium. The sequence continues at coordinate 760,339 of NZ_KB900609.1, forward strand.
CGGGGCCCTCGCGGCGATCGGGCCGGAGAGCCACCCGGTGCCGCCCCTCAACCTCGTCGGCGATTTCGGCGGCGGCGCGCTCTACCTCGCGATGGGGATCCTGGCCGGGATCCTCTCGGCCCGGCGGACGGGGCACGGGCAGGTGGTGGATTGCGCCATCTGCGACGGCGCCGCCTCGCTGATGGCGATGGCGAGCGACTTCGCGGCCCAGGGCCTCGGCAGGCAGGCGCGGGAAGCCAACCTGCTCGACGGCGGCGCGGCCTATTACCGGACCTACGCCTGCGCGGATGGGCGCTTCGTCGCCCTCGCGGCGCTGGAGCCGCACTTCTTCGCCGAGTTCCGGCGCCGGGTCGGGCTGGAGGACGATCCCGCCTTCGACGACCGCGACGGCGCGGCCCTGCACCGCCGGCTCGAGGCCCTGTTCCTCACCCGGACCCGCGACGCGTGGTGCCGCCTGCTGGAGGACACCGATTCCTGCCTCGCCCCCGTCCTCACCCTGAGCGAGGCGCCGTCCCACCCGCACCTCGCGGCCCGCGGGACCTACCTGGAGGTCGACGGGGTGATGCAGCCGGCCCCCGCGCCGCGCTTCTCGCGCAGCCCGGCGGCGATCCGCCGGGACCTGCCCGCGACCAGCCTGGAAGCGGTGGCGGCGGCGTGGCGCGGCGCGGCGCCCTGACCGGCCCCGGGGCGTCAGGCGCCCTCGTCGCCGCGGGGCTCCCCACCCAGGACCCGCGCGACGAGGGCCTCCTCCCGGGCCGGGTCGAGGGGCGGCGGCGCGGCGCCGCGCAGCAGGGCGCGGGCGGCCCGCATCTGCGCGAGGAAGCGGCGGCAGGGCGCGCAGGCGGCGAGGTGCAGCCGCACCCGCAGCCGGGTCGGCAGGTCCGCCTCACGGTCGAGCACCGCCCCGGCCCGCTCCGCCACCTCGCGGCATCGCATCATCGGCATCCCCCTGTCCCGGTCACGAGGCACTGCGCAGGGGCGCCTCGCGGGTCAGGCGCTCGAAGGTGGCGCGCACGCGCCACCGCGCCCGGTCGAGCAGCACCCGCTGGCGCGCCTCGCTGAGGCCGAGCAGGCCCTCGGTCTCCCGCGCCCCGAAGCCCTCGACGTCGCGCAGGCGCAGCACCGAGGCCTGGAGCGGCGGCAGCGCGGCGATCGCCGCCTCGACCGCGGCCCAGACCTGCCGCCCCGCCAGCGCCCGCTCCAGATCGACCTCCGACCAGTGCCAGGGCGGCTGGCGCCAGTGCCCGTCGGCCAGGAAGGCGTCGGCGTCGAACCCGTCCTCCTCCGCGTCGGCGGGCGCGAGGTCCGAGAAGGTGGCCGTGCGCCGCCGGGCCCGGGCCGCCTTGCGGGCGAGGTTCACCACGATGCCGGTGAGCCACGTGCGCAGGGCGGAGCGCTCCTCGAAGCCGTCGAGGTTGCGCATCGCGGCGATCCAGGATTCCTGCACCACTTCCTCGGCCGCCTCCGGCGGCAGCCCCGCCCCGCGCGCCACCGCGACGAGGCGGACGTGGTGGCGCCGCACCAGCAGCCGGAAGGCCGCCTCGTCCCGCGCCCGCAGGCGCGGCAGCAGCGCCTCGTCGCTCGGCTCGGTCGCGCTCGCCATCACGCCTCCTCGGACGGCGCCCGCCCCGCGGGGCCGCCCCGTCGCCCCGTCTTCGCCGGACCGGCACGCCGGTTACGGCGATCCGGCAGGCCTCACCGCGCCGGATCGCGGTCCTTCCCCCGGGGCTTCAGGAAATCCGAGACGGCGGCCAGCACCTCCGCGACGGTCTCCTGGGCGAGCCTCAGGGAATCCTGGGCGGTCCGGTAGGCCTGCTGCGCCGCGTAGAGGTCCCGGGCCTGGGCGGCCGAGGCGGCGGCCTTGTGCAGGTCGAGGGCCTTGCGGCCGTGATCGAGGCAGGCGCGCTCGAGGCGGCGCGCCAGATCGAGGGCCGGGCCGGTGGGATCCTCCATGGTCTCGCTCCGCGTCGCGGCCGGGCCCGACCGGGTCGCCGCGCCGCCGCCGGGATGATAGCCAGGGCGGGGCGGGTCGGCGAGCCGGACCCGCGGCGGGTCGGCAGCCAGGGGATCGATCGGGGCATGGACGCATATCGCTCCCTCGCGGAGGGTTTCGGGCGGATCGCGGCGCTGGAGGGCGCCGCGGGCATCCTCGACTGGGATTCCCGCACCCAGATGCCGGACGGGGCCGCGGAGGGCCGCGCCGACCAGCTCGCCGCCCTGCAGGGGCTGATCCACGACCTCCTGACCGCCCCGGCCCTCGACGAGGAGCTCGCCCGGGCCGAGGAGGAGCCCCTCGACCCCGGTGCGCGGGCCAACCTGCGCGAGATGCGCCGGGTGCGCCGGCACGCCGCGGCGGTCCCGCGCGACCTCGTGGAGGCCAATGCCCGCGCGGTGATGCGGGCCGAGATGGTGTGGCGGGAGGCGCGGGCGCGGTCGGATTTCGCCCTGCTCGCGCCCCACCTCGCCGAGGTGCTGCGGCTCCAGCGCGAGATCGGCGCGGCCAAGGGCGCGGCCCTCGGCCTCTCGCCCTACGACGCGCTCCTCGACGCCTACGACCCGGGCCTGCGGCGCGGCCTGATCGAGCCGCTCTTCGCCGAGTTGCGCGCCGTCCTGCCGGGGCTGATCGAGGCCGTCCGCGCGCGCCAGGCGGCGGCCCCGCCCGCGCTGCCGCTCCCGGGCCCCTTCCCGGTGGAGACCCAGCGGGCGGTGGGGCTCGCGCTGATGGGGGCCGCGGGCTTCGACTTCCGGCGCGGGCGCCTCGACGTCAGCCTGCACCCGTTCTGCGGCGGCGCCGCCGACGACGTGCGCATCACCACCCGCTACGACGAGCGCGACGTGATGCGGGCGCTGATGGGCGTGCTGCACGAGACCGGGCACGCGCTCTACGAACAGGGCCGACCGGCGGCGTGGCGGGGCCAGCCGGCCGGGCAGGCCCGCGGCATGAGCCTGCACGAGAGCCAGTCGCTGATCATCGAGATGCAGGCCGGCCGCTCGCCCGAATTCCTGAGCTTCCTCGCCCCCCTGCTCGGCCGGCACTTCGCCGGCGAGGGGCCCGCCTGGAGCGCCGCGAACCTGACCCGCCTCGCGACCGCGGTCTCGCCCGGCCTCATCCGGGTCGATGCCGACGAGGTCACCTATCCGGCCCATATCCTGCTGCGGACGGAGCTGGAGATCGCGATGATCGCGGGCGACCTCGCGGTCGCCGACCTGCCCGAGGCCTTCGCCGCCGGAATGCGCGACCTCCTCGGCCTCGCGGTGCCGAACGATGCCCTCGGCTGCCTGCAGGACATCCACTGGCCGGGCGGCTCCTTCGGCTATTTCCCGACCTACACGCTCGGGGCGATGATGGCCGCGCAGCTCTTCGCGGCGGCCTGCGCGGCGGAACCCGGGATCCGGCCCGGCCTCGCGCGGGGGGATTTCGCGCCCCTCGTCGGCTGGCTGCGCCGCCACGTGCACGAGCGGGCGAGCCTCCTCGACACGCAGGACCTCCTCGTGGCGGCGACCGGCCAGCCGCTCTCCAGCGCGCCGTTCCTGGGCCACCTGCGGCAGCGCTATCTCGGGGAGGCGGACGCCGGGTGAGCCGCGGGGCCGGGAGCCGCGGCGTCAGAAGCGCATCGCCACCGCGCCGATCCCGGCGAGTTCGGCCGCCACCCGCGTCCCCTGCGCGCAGAACAGCATCCCGGTGCAGGAGCCGGTGGTGACGACCTGCCCGGCGCGCAGCGGGCGCCCGCGCGCGGCGGCGTGGTCGGCGAGCCAGGCCAGCAGCCGCCAGACATCCTCCGCCGGGTTGCCGCCCCGCGTCGCGGCCACCGCCCGGCCGTCGACGCTGAGGTCCGCCGCGACGGTGCGCAGGTCGAGCGCCGCCGGATCGAGGCGGGAGGGCGGGCCGAGGATCAGCGCGCCGTGGCTCTGGAGATCGGCGAGCCGCGCGAGCGGGTCGGCCTCCCCCCAGCCGTCGAGGCGCGTCTCCACGACCTCGATCACCGGCAGGACCGCCTCCACCGCCGCCGCCAGTTCGGCCCGCGGGGCCGCGCCGTCGAGGTCGCGCCCGAGCCGCAGCCCGACCTCCGCCTCGATGCCCCGCAGGCGCCACTCCGGCCCGTCGAGCACGGCCCCGCTCCCGCGCAGGCAAGCGGCCGGGCACGGCGCGGCGTTCGGCACCGCCTCCGGATTCGCCGCGCCGACCTTCCAGCCGCCGACGGGACCGAGCCGGGCGGCGACCGCGTCCTGGACGGCGTAGGCGCCGGCCGGATCGGCCGGGGCGACCGCCCGCCAGGGAACCCGCGCGCCGCCGCGGGCCGCGAGGAGGAGATCCGCCACCGTGTCGATGCTCATCGCGGGCCGCTCCGGTCGTGCGCTGCGCGGCCTCCTCCCTGGCGCGGCGCGGGGATCGCGCGCAAGCCCCGGTTCCCCGGCGGCGGCGAGGTGGGATACTCTCCCGCGCGAGCGAGGTCCCGGGGACGCGACGGATGCGACGCTTCCTGAAATTCCTGCACACGATGGGCTCGATCGGCCTGATGGGCGCGATGGCCTGCCTCGTCGCGATGATGAGTGTCGCGCCCTCGCCGCGCTCGCTCGCCGGCTACGCGCTGATGCGCGAGGCGATGGCGGCCGTCTCGACCTGGATCTTCCTGCCCTCGCTGGCGGTGACGCTGGTCGCGGGCCTCCTCGCCATCGCGGCGCACCGGGGCTTCCACGCCGCCGGCTGGGCCTGGGTCAAGCTCGCCACCGGCATCCTGCTCTTCGAGTACGGCTTCGTCGGCGTGCAGGGGCCGATGCAGGAGGAGGCGCGGCGCAGCGCCCGCGCCCTCGCCGGCGAGATCGATCCCGCGACCCTCGCCCAGTCCCTCGGCCCGGAGCGCGGCACGCTCCTGGTGCTGCTCGCCGTCGCGACCGCCAACGTGGTGCTGGGGATCTGGCGCCCGCGCCTGATCCGGCGCCCCGCCTGAGCCGGTTCGGCGGATCACGGACCCGATCCGGGGCCGTCATCCGAGGACAGCGCGCGTCGCGGCGAAGGGATAAGCTGGACAAGAGCGGTCCGCCATGCTCGCTTGAGCGCGGGTTCGACCGAGTTCGTCTGATGGCTCATGAGCTGATCCTGGATGGCGCGCGCGTCATCGACCCCTCCGCCGGGATCGACCGGGTCACCCGCGTCGCCTTCGCGGGCGGCCGCGTGGCCGCCCTGGGCGAGGGCATCGACACGACCGGCTGCCCGGACGTCCGCGACCTGCGCGGCCTCATCGTCGTCCCGGGCCTGATCGACCTGCACACGCACGTCTACTGGGGCGGCACCTCGCTCGGCATCGACGCGGCGCAGTTCGCCCGCGACAGCGGCGTCACCACGGCGGTGGACACCGGCAGCGCCGGCCCGGGCAACTTCCTCGGCTTCCGCAAGCACGTGATCGAGCCCTCGCCGGTCCGCATCCTCGCCTACCTGCACGTGTCCTTCGCGGGCATCTTCGCCTTCTCGAAGAGTATCATGGTCGGGGAGAGCGAGGAGATCCGCCTGATGGCCCCGGCCGAGGCGGCGGCGGTCGCGGAGGCGAACCGCGACGTCGTCGTCGGCATCAAGGTCCGGGTCGGGCTGCACGCCTCCGGCCGCTCGGGCCTGCAGCCCTTCGAGGCGGCGCTCCAGGTCGCCGAGGAGGTCGGCATGCCCATGATGGTGCATATCGATCACCCGCCCCCGAGCTACGAGGAGGTGGTCGAGCGCCTGCGCCCCGGCGACGTGCTGACCCACGCCTTCCGGCCCTTCCCGAACGCGCCCCTCTCCGGCCAGGGCCGGGTGCGCGAGGCCGTGGTGGCGGCGCGCCGCCGCGGCGTGCTCTTCGACATCGGTCACGGCAAGGGCTCCTTCGCCTTCAAGACCGCCCGGGCCATGCTGGCGAACGGATTCCCGCCCGACACGATCTCGTCGGACATCCACACCCTCTGCATCGACGGCCCGGTCTTCGACCAGACCACGACCCTGTCGAAGTTCCTCTGCCTCGGCATGAGCCTGCCGGACGTGATCGCCGCCACGACCGTGAACGCCGCGACGGCCCTGCGGCGGCCCGAACTCGGCTCCCTGCGGCCGGGATCGGTCGGCGACGCCACGATCCTGCGGCTCGACGAGGGCCGCTTCGACTACGTCGACACCACGGGCGAGCACCTCGCCGGCGACCGGCGCCTGACCTCGGCGGGCGTGGTGGTCGGGGGCCGCTGGTGGCATCCCGCTTGAGCTTGGCACGCGCTCTGCTTGCCGAGGAGGCCCGAGACAGCCGGAGCGCGGCGCGAGCCGACGCCCCGAAGGGGAGGTGACCCGCATGGATCGCAGATCGCTGCTGAAGGCAATGGCCGGCGCGGGCGCGCTCGCCGCCGGACCCTCCTTCCCGGCCCCGGCCCTCGCCCAGGGCGCGGCCAAGACCCTGCGCTTCGTCCCGCAGGCGAACCTCGCCAATTTCGACCCGATCTGGGGGACCCAGTACGTGGTGCGCAACGCCGCGGCCCTGGTCTGGGACACGCTCTACGGGGTCGACGCGCAGCTGCGGCCCCAGCGCCAGATGGTCGAATCCGAGACCGTCTCGTCGGACGGGCTGACCTGGACCTTCACCCTGCGGCCGGGCCTGAAGTTCCACGACGGCGAGCCGGTGCGGGCGCGGGACGCGGTGGCGAGCCTCGTGCGCTGGTCGGCCCGCGACCCGATGGGGCTGATGATCCGGGCGATCCAGGCGGAGCTCTCGGCGGTCGACGACCGCAGCTTCCGCTGGGTGCTGACCAAGCCCTACCCGAAGATGCTCCTGGCGCTCGCCAAGAACAACGCGCCCTGCTCCTTCGTGATGCCCGAGCGCATCGCCCAGACCGACCCGTTCAAGCAGATCACCGAGTATGTCGGCTCCGGGCCGATGCGCTTCGCCCGCGACGAGTGGGTGCCGGGGGCGCGGGCGGTGTTCACGCGCTTCGCCGATTACGTCCCGCGCCAGGAGCCGGCCTCCTGGCTCGCGGGCGGCAAGCAGATCGCCTTCGACCGGGTCGAGTGGATCATCATGCCGGACCCGGCCAGCGCCTCGGCGGCCCTGCAGAACGGCGAGGTCGATTGGTGGGAGAACCCGATCGCCGACCTCGTCCCGCTGCTCAAGAAGAACCGCAACATCCAGGTCGACATCGCCGACCCGCTCGGCAACGTCGGCTCGTTCCGGATGAACACGCTGCACCCGCCCTTCAACAACCAGCTGGTGCGCCGCGCGGTCCTGATGGCGATGAACCAGGAGGACTACATGCGGGCGATCGTCGGCGACGACGACGCGCTGTGGAAGCCGCTGCCCGGCTACTTCACGCCCGGGACGCCGCTCTACAACGAGGAGGGCGGCGAGGTGGTCAAGCCCGGCGGCGACCTCGCGGCGGCCAGGAAGCTCCTGGCCGAGAGCGGCTACAAGGGCGAGCCGGTGACCTGCGTGGTGGCGCAGGACCAGCCGATCACCAAGGCGCAGGGCGACGTCACCGCCGACCTGCTCAAGAAGCTCGGCATGAACGTCGACTTCGTGGCGACCGACTGGGGCACCGTCGGCGCCCGCCGCGCCTCCAAGGCGCCGCCCAAGGACGGCGGCTGGAGCATGTTCCACACCTGGCATGCCGGGGCGGATTGCCTGAGCCCGGTCGGCTACACGGCGATCCGGGCCAACGGCGACAAGGCGTGGTTCGGCTGGCCCGACAGCCCGCCGGTGGAGGCCGCGATCACCGGCTGGTTCGAGGCGGCGACGCCGGGGGACGAGAAGGCCGCCATGCGCCGCCTCAACAAGGCCGCCCTCGACTACGTGGTCTACGTGCCGACCGGCTTCTTCCTCACCTACCAGGCGTGGCGGACATCGCTGAGCGGCGTCACCAAGGGCCCCCTGCCCTTCTTCTGGGGCGTGTCGAAATCGGCGTGAACCCGCGGAGACGCGCATGCTGGCCTATGCGGGACGGCGGGTCCTGGCGACGATCCCGGTGATGGTCGTCGTCGCCCTGTTCGTGTTCAGCCTGCTCTACATCGCGCCCGGCGACCCGGCGGCGATCATCGCCGGGGACCAGGCGACGCCCGACGACGTCGCCCGGATCCGGGCGACCCTCGGGCTCGACCGGCCCTTCCTGGTGCGCTTCGGCGAGTGGGCCTGGCAGATCCTGCAGGGGGACCTCGGCACCTCGATCTTCACCGCCCTGCCGGTGACTGCGCTGATCCGCCAGCGCATCGAGCCGACCCTGTCGCTGATGGTCGTGACGCTGGTCCTGTCGATCGCCGTCGCGGTGCCGCTCGGCGTCGCGGCGGCCTGGAAGGCCGGGAGCCTGATCGACCGGCTGGTGATGACGCTGGCGGTGTTCGGCTTCTCGGTGCCGGTCTTCGTGATCTCCTACCTGCTCGCCTACGTCTTCGCCCTCGAACTCGAATGGCTGCCGGTCCAGGGCTACACGCCGCTCTCGGCCGGGTTCTGGCCCTGGCTGCAGAACCTGATCCTGCCGGCGGTCGCCCTCGGCTCGGTCTACATCGCGCTGATCGCCCGGATCGCCCGCGCGACGATGCTCGAAGTGCTGGCGCAGGACTACATCAAGACCGCGACCGCCAAGGGCCTCGGCCGGCGCGCCATCCTGTTCGTGCACGCGCTCAAGAACGCCTCGGTGCCGATCGTCACGGTGATCGGCCTCGGCATCGCGCTCCTGATCGGCGGGGCCGTCGTCACCGAGAGCGTCTTCGTCATCCCGGGGCTCGGGCGGCTCACCGTCGACGCCATCCTGCGCCGCGATTACCCGGTGATCCAGGGCGTCGTGCTGCTGTTCAGCTTCTGCTACGTGCTGGTCAATCTCGGCATCGACCTCGTCTACGTGCTGCTCGACCCGAGGATCCGCTATTGAGCGCGACCGTCGACCCCTCCGGCCCGGTCGCGGCGGCGCCGGACCTGCCCGACCTCTTCCCGCCGGTGCGCCGCCGGGGCGGCCTCCCGGGCCTGATCCGGCGCCACCCGGCGGTGGCGGTCGGCGCGGCGATCCTGCTGCTGATGCTGGCCTGCGCGGTCCTGGCGCCGTACCTGTTCACCGTCGACCCGACCGCCCTGTCGCCGTCGCGGCGCACGCGGCTGCCCTCGGCGCAGTACTGGTTCGGCACCGACATGCTCGGGCGGGACATCTACTCGCGGGTGATCTACGGGGCCCGGGTCTCGCTCCTCGTCGGCTTCGCGGTGGCGGCGCTCGCCTCCGGGATCGGGCTCGCGATCGGCCTCGTCTCGGGCTTCCTGCGGTCGCTCGACGGAATCGTCATGCGGGTGATGGACGGGGTGATGGCGATCCCGCCGATCCTGCTCGCGGTCGCCCTGATGGCGCTCACCCGCGGCTCGGTCGGGAACGTGATCGCGGCGATCACCGTGGCGGAGATCCCGCGCGTCGCGCGCCTCGTGCGCGGGGTGGTCCTGTCCCTGCGCGAGCAGCCCTACGTGGATGCCGCGGTGGCGAGCGGCAGCACCGTGCCGGCGATCATCGGGCGCCACATCCTGCCGGGCACCCTGGCGCCGCTCACCGTGCAGGCGACCTACATCTGCGCCTCGGCGATGATCACCGAGGCGATCCTCTCCTTCATCGGCGCCGGCACCCCGCCGACCACGCCCTCCTGGGGCAACATCATGGCGGAGGGCCGCGCCCTCTGGCAGGTGAAGCCGACGATCGTGTTCTTCCCCGCCCTGTTCCTGTCGCTCACCGTGCTCGCCGTGAACCTCGTCGGCGACGGGCTGCGCGACGCCCTCGACCCGCGCATGGCCAAGCGGCTGTGACGCGCCCGCGCCGGGAGGGCGGCGCGCGGCGGCTCCCCTCCCTCCGATCCTGACCCGCCGCGGAGCCGCCATGGCCCTCCTCGAAGTCGAGAACCTCCGGACCCATTTCCGCACGCCGGACGGCATCAACCGGGCGGTGGACGGGGTGTCGTTCGAGGTCGAGACCGGCGAGACCGTGGCGATCGTCGGCGAATCCGGCTGCGGCAAGTCCGTCACCGCCAACTCGATCCTGCGCCTGATCCCCGAGCGGGTCGGGCGCTCGACCGGGGCGATCCGCTTCGAGGGCCGCGATCTCCTGGCGCTGCCGCCGCGCGCCATGCGGCAGATCCGCGGCAACGCGATCGGCATGATCTTCCAGGAGCCGATGACGAGCCTCAACCCGGTCCTCACCGTGGGCCGCCAGATCGGCGAGACCCTGCGGCTGCACCAGGGCCTCGACCGGCGCCGGGCGGAGGCGCGCGCCGTCGAGATGCTGAGCCTCGTCGGCATCCCGGAGCCGGCCCGGCGGGTGCGGGGCTACCCCCACCAGCTCTCGGGCGGCATGCGCCAGCGGGTGATGATCGCCATGGCGCTCGCCTGCAGCCCGAAGCTCCTGATCGCCGACGAGCCGACCACCGCCCTCGACGTCACCATCCAGGCCCAGATCCTCGACCTGATGCGCGACCTCAAGCGCCGGGTCGGCGCCGCCATCATCCTGATCACCCACGATCTCGGGGTGGTGGCCGAGGTCGCGAGCCGGGTGATCGTGATGTATGCGGGCCGCAAGATCGAGGAGGCGCCGGTCGAGGCCCTGTTCGCGCGGCCGCGCCACCCCTACACGAGGGGCCTGCTCGGCGCGGTGCCGCGCCTCGGCAGCTCCCTCGGCGGGACCCAGACCCGACTCGCCGAGATCCCCGGGCAGGTGCCGAGCCTCAAGAGCCGCATCACCGGCTGCGTCTTCGCGGGGCGCTGCCCCGCCGTGACCGATCTGTGCCGGGCGGTGGCGCCGGCGATCGCCCCCAAGGCGCCCGGCCACCTCGCCGCCTGCCACCACGCCCCCGCGGAGGCGGCCGCCGCATGAAGCCGCCGCTCCTCGCAGTCAACGACCTCACCAAGCACTTTCCCCTGCGCCGGGGCGCGGTGCGGGCGGTCGACGGCGTCAGCTTCACGCTGGAGCGCGGCGAGACCCTGTCGATCGTGGGCGAATCCGGCTGCGGAAAATCGACCGTCGGCCGCACGATCCTGCGCCTGACCGACGCCACCTCGGGCCAGGTGGTGCTCGACGGCCAGCGCATCGACGACCTCTCGGCGGGCGCGATGCGGCCGCTGCGGCGGCGCATCCAGGTGGTGTTCCAGGACCCGTTCTCCAGCCTCAACCCGCGCATGCGGGTGCGGGAGATCCTGGCCGAGCCGCTGCGCAATTTCGGCCTCGCGCGGAGCGGCCGCGACCTCGACGCCCGGATCTCCGCCCTCCTCGACCTCGTGCGCCTGCCGAAGGATGCGGGCGCGCGCTACCCGCACGAATTCTCCGGCGGCCAGCGCCAGCGCATCGGCATCGCGCGGGCGCTCGCCCCCGAGCCGGCGCTGATCGTCTGCGACGAGGCGGTCTCGGCCCTCGACGTCTCGGTCAAGGCGCAGGTGGTGAACCTGCTGCAGGACCTGCAGCGGGATCTCGGCCTCGCGCTGCTGTTCATCAGCCACGACCTCGCGATCGTCGAGCACATGACGCACCGGGTCGCGGTGATGTATCTCGGCCAGATCGTCGAGATCGCCGCGCGGGCCCGCATCTTCGCGGCTCCCAAGCACCCCTACACCGCGGCGCTGCTCTCGGCGGTGCCGGTGCCCGAGCCTGGCGCCGCCCGCGACCGCATCGTGCTGAAGGGCGACGTGCCGAGCCCGATCGACCCGCCGCCGGGCTGCCGCTTCCACACCCGCTGCCCCTTCGCGTTCGAGCGCTGCCGGCGCGAGGTGCCGCGGATGCGCCGGATCGCCCCCGACCAGGAGGCCGCCTGCCACCTCCACGACCGGCCCGCGGCGGAGAACCCGCTGGCCTGATCCGGGATCCGGTTGATCGCAGCGGATGACAAGCCCGCGCGGCGCTTGAGCGACGCCCACATCCGCCATCCCGAAGGGATCTGGCGGATCGGGGATGAGGGGGTCCGGTCGCCGTCGTCCGGGGCGAGCGGACCGGTCCCGCAGGCCGCCGAGGGCCGGCCGAGCCGTCCGCGCGACGACGTGCCGATCTCCCGCGCCTACCCGCCCCGCCGCAGGTTGGTGAACAGGGGCAGCCCGGTGAGCATCCCGGTCAGCTCCGACCGGTAGGCCGTCGGCTGGACGTAGCGGCCGCAGGGAATGTAGGCGCCGACCGCGAGGGCGCGGGCCTGGATCTTCGCCGCGATCGCCTGCTGGGCGGCGAGGTCGGGCGCCGCGAACCACGCGTCGCGGAGCTCCTCCAGCGGGGCGTCGGTGAGCCAGCTCGGCACGCCGGCCCGGCCGATGCCGCGGGTCGCGAGGTGGTAGGCCGGCGAGAGGTGATCGAGCCCGCCGGAGAAGATGCCGAACAGGCTCCAGCCGCCCTGGTCCAGGGGCTTCGGGTTGAGGATGCGCTGGTTGACCGTGCCCCAATCGGTGGCGACGTAGTCGAGGGCGACGCCGAGCCGGCGGCAGACCTCCGCCATGACCTCGCAGACCGCGTTGATCCGCGGCACGTCCGTGCCGGCGAGGAGCACCACCGGCTCGCCGCGGTAGCCGGCCGCTTCCAGTTCGCGCCGGCTGCGGGCGATGTCGCGGGGACCGGTCAGGATCTCCATCCCGGCCTCGGAGGCCATCGGCCCGCCCGGCGTGAAGATGCCGGCCGGCCCGTGCAGGATCGCCGGATCGGTGCCGGCCACCGCGTCCATCATCTCGGTCTGGTCGACCGCCCCCAGGAAGGCCCGGCAGATGGCCGGGTCGTCGAAGGGCGGCTGCAGGTGGTTGAAGCGGATCTGCCCGATCAGCCCCGCCGGCTCGACCACCGCCACCGTGACGCCCCGGGCGCGCGCGAGCTGCGGCACGAGGTCGATCGCGGGCTGCTCGATCCAGTCGACCTCGCCGGCCCGCAGCGCGCTCGCCGCGGTGGCGGGATCGGGCATGGTGCGCCACTCGACCCGCTCGAAATGGGCGATCCGCGGCCCGGCCGTGAAGCTCGCCTCGCCCCCCTCCCGCGGCCGGTACTCGGCGAAGCGACGGTAGACCGCGAGCGCCCCCGGGACCCGCTCCTGCGCGACGAAGCGGTAGGGACCGCTGCCGACCATCTCCGGCACCGCGCTCGTCGCGGGCGTCGCGGCGAGGCGCTCGGGCATGATGACCGGCACGTAGGAGGTCGGCTTGGCCAGCGCCTGGGGCAGCAGCGGGAAGGGCCGCCTCATGCGGAACTGCACCACGCGGTCGGAGGGCGCCGAGATCTCGTCCAGGGCCGCGAAGAGCGCACCGCCGAAGGCGTCCCGCACGGCCCAGCGCCTGAGGCTCGCCACCGCGTCGCGGGCGAGGACCGGGCTGCCGTCGTGGAAGCGCAGGCCCTCCCGCTGGGTCAGCCGCCAGAGGCGCCCGTCGGCCTCGACCTCGTGCCCCGCCACCATCTGGGGCTGAGGCCGGAACTGCGCGTCGGTCCCGTAGAGCGTGTCGAAGACCAGGAGCGCGTGCGTCCGCGTGACGTAGTTCGTGGTGATGATCGGGTCGAGCAGCGCCAGGTCGGCGTAGGGCACGAAGCGCAGCGTCGTCTCGCTCGCCGCGCGGGCGAGGGCCGGACAGGCCAGGGCGGCGCCCCCGAGTGTCAGGACTTGGCGTCGGTTCATGCGGGACCCCTCCGGTGCGCGGCGGGGTTTGCAAGAGGGGGGCCAGCGATCCGCCTCCGCCCGCGCCGCGCGGCTGGTCGCGACGCGCCCGGCACCATCCTGGGACTGCGGCGGCGGCGCCGCGAGGCCGTGAGGCGGTCGGGCCGGTGACGGGCGGCCCCTCCGCCGGCGGCTGGCGTGGCCGGCGCGACGCCCGTCCGCCGTCCATCACGGCCACTAGCCATCTCGCCGCATTGGACCCGCGGCGCCGGCCTCCATATCCGGGTCATGGACGCGCACGGGCAGCATTGCTTCACGCTGGAGATCCGGCCCAGCCGCGATGCGGCGGGCCATTACACCTGGGCGATTCGCGACCACGGCAAGCTCTACCGCCGGTCGGACCGGCCGCACCGATCCGAGGCGGAGGCGCGCGAGGTCGCCGAGGCCGAACTCGCGCGCCTGATGGCGAGGCACTCGGTCGCCTGAGCGGCGGGGCGGCTGTCCCTCTCTCCCGTCCGTTCAGCGCGGAGGGACGCTCCGCGCGCCGAGAGCATCTTGCAACTCGTGCTCCCCGCTGCGGCCGGTTCGGGACCGGTCCGGCCCCGGATCCCGCGGCCGGGCACCCGGACGGAGACGCAGGGGCAGAGGGCCGCCGGGCGAGTTCACCATGCGGAGGTCGGCTCCGCTCGGGCGCCGCGCGGGCTTGGGATCCGGGATCCGCTGCGATCAAGCGGATCCCGGATCACTCCACCAGGCCCGAACTGTACTTGAAGCCCGCGGGCAGGACGTCCGAATAGACGTCGAAGTTGAACGTGACCGATCCGTTGTAGTTGACCCGCCCGGCGATGACGTAGCCGCTCTTGGCGACGTCGCTGACGGTGCCGGAGCCGGTCATGCTCAGTGTCGCGCTGGGCAGGTAGATCGTCCCGTCGAGCAGGATGTCGGGGCTGCCGCGCACCACGCTCGTGGTCGTCGCCGAGGCGCTGCGGGATTGGAAGATCAGCAAGCCCCGATAGGGGCCGGTGCTCGGCGCCTTCAGGTTCACCGTCCCGGAGGCCGCGAATTTCAGGGTGGAGGTCGCGTCGAGGAAGATCGTCACTCCCGATCCCGCCAAGGACGCGTTCTGCAGCAATTCGACAGTGGCGTTCTTGAAATAGTACAGGCCAGGCTGCAGGTTGAAATTGCCGTTTCCGTTCAGCGTGATCTTGCCGCAATAGGTGACGTTCGAGGGAAGCGTCATGCCGGAGCCGGTGTTGAGGCCGTTGTAGTAGCAGCCGGCGGTGGGTGGGGCGGGCTCGGGGATGTCCGCCAGGGGATCGGCGGCGGGAAGGCACCGGGTGATCGGCACGGGACTGAAGCTCGATCCGGAATAGCCCCCGGTGATGCAGAAGCTGCGGGCCTGGGCGGTGCTGTTGTTGCCGGTGGTGGCGGCCGAGGCGGAGGTGGAATTCACCTGCACGCCGCAATTCGGCACCGAGAGGCGGCCCGTCCCCGAGACGCTGAGGGCGCCCGAGGCCGAGGGGTCGAGGACCAGGAAGCAGTAGGCCGGCGAGAACCGCACCGCCACCGCGCTGGCCGAGAGGTCGGGCGTCGCCCAGCCGAGCGCCCGCGCGAAGCCGGTGATGACCGGGTTGCCGCGCGCCTCGCTGCGGGAGGCGGTGACCTGCACGGCGTTGGCCGGCGTAGCGCCGGCCGTGAAGGTCCGCGTGGCCGAATCGTAGCTGCCGAACTGGACGTCGGCGGCCGTCGTCACCGAACCGGCGCCCGCCCCGGCATTGTCCGCCGCGATCGCGAGGGCCCGGCTCAGGGCCGTGCCCGTGTCGGGCAGGACGGCCACGGCCGCCAGGGAGGCGGCATCGGCCGTCACCTTGAGCCGCTGCTTGACCATCTGCAGGGTGGAGAGATCGATCGCCAGGGCGGCGACGCCGAGCCCGACCGGCGACAGCAGGCTCGCCAGCACGGTGATCTGACCGGCGCGGTCGCGGAAGAAGTGCCTCATGAGCCGGGCTCCTGCTGCATGCTGACCCGGGCGTGCAGGACGACGCTGCCATAGGCCCAGTTCAGGAGCGTGGTGGGGGTCGCCGCCGCGGCCGAGAAGGCGACGTCCGTCGTGAAGCGGTTGTTGGCCGGGTCGCCCGGCGCGGTCTGGGTGACGCTGATCGTGGTCCCGGCCGCGACCCAGGCCGGGAGCTGGCGAATCACCGCGTCCGACGCCTGGGCGGCGCTGATCCGGTTGGTGGCGAGCTGGCGCGTCACGTCGCGCGCGGCACTCTCGGCGCTGTTGAGCGTGTACACGATCAGCCCGAACTCGATCAGGCCGAAGGCGAGCACGATCAGCGCGGGCGTGAGCAGGGCGAACTCCACGGAGTTGCTCCCGTCCTGACTGCGCAAGAAATGTCTTCGAAGGAGCATGACGGGCCGGCCGCAAATTAGACCAGCTGAGGCTAGGCTTCCGGTCCTAACTTTCGATTGATACTGATCGTCCAACTCATCGCGTTCGTCACGGACAATTTTATTGCAATTTGACTGATAAAGGCTGAGTGCGACCGGCGTGGCGGCGGCGGTTCGCGCGCCGCGCGGGAGGGCGGGTCGGCGCAGGCGGGATCCATCCTCGAGCGGGACGGCGACCGGTGCCACCCGGGCCCCGCGCCAGCGCGAGGCGGGCCCCGCGCCAGCGCGAGGCGGGCCCCGCGCCAGCGCGAGGCGGGCCCCGCGCCGCCGGCGCCGGGCGGGCGCGCCATCGACGCCGGGCGCGGGCGCTCAGGCGCCCCGACGCGCCGCCCAGCCGGCCGCCGCGAGCGCCGCGCGCCCGAGCAGGACGCCGAGGATCGCCCCCGCGCTGCTGGCCGCGAAGTCAATCACCTGCGGGGTCCGGCCCGGAACCCAGATCTGCCCGACTTCGAGCAGGCCCGCGAGGCCGACCAGGCCGGCGCTCAGCGGGGCGCGGCGGATGTGCGGGTAGGCGGTAGCCAGGAGCGCCGCCGCCCCGCAATAGGCGATGACGTGCTCGATCTGGCCGAGCAGGCCGGTGCGGATCTCCCACTCGCGCGGGATCCACGAGAGCCAGACGATCAGGACGACACAGAACCAACTGGCGAGACGGAGCGCGCTGAGACAGGCGCGGAGGGTGTGCTGAGACATGGATTGCCCGTAGCAAGGCGCGTGCGAGGGCGCGAGCGCAACTCGTGGTGTGCCGCGCTCGCGCGGCCGACCCCGCCCGCCCACGCGGCGGTCAATGGCGTCGCTCATCAAACTCCGCCGCCGCCGCCGCCGGATCCGCGCGATTGCGTGAAGATGTCGACGATCTGGAAGGCCGAGATCCGGAAGGTCATGCCCGCCTGCTGCGACCCGACCGCGATCGGGTCCTTCGGCGTCAGCTCGCCCAGGCCGAAATCGGAGTAGCTTCGGCCGCCGACGGCGCGGTCGAGCACGTCGTCGGGAAGGTCGTCGGCCAGGGCCGCGATGGTGCGTCCCGGATCGGTGTCGCGGCGGGTCATGCGCGCCTCCTCGGTGATCGAGAGTCTCCCTGGCGCCCATCCGACACGGGCGCGCCGCCGGCTTCCGTGCGGTCGCGCACGGCGCGGCGGCCCCTCGGTCCGGGGGGACGCCGGCGGGATCAGGCGCGCTCCCGGCGCGGCACGATGCGGGAGAGTGCGCTCGGGATCAGCCGGCCGGCGGCCTCGGTGGGCGCGGCCGGCCGGCGGGCCAGGACGAGACGGGCGAGCAGCGCGCCGCCCACGGCCGCGCCGGCCAGCAGGTCGGGCAGGTAATGCCCGCCCGCGCTCAGCGTCGCCAGCACGACGGCCGCGTTCACCAGGATCGCCGGCTTTCCCAGGCCCGGCACCGGCGCGAGCGCCCAAGCGGTGATCAGCGCGAGGCTGACGTGGAACGACGGAAAGGTGACGAGGCCGCGCATGTCCTGCAGCGCGATCACCCGCAGGCTGCCCGCGCGCAGCTGCGCGAGGGGGTGGAGGTGCCAGAGGGCGCCCACGGTCTCGACCGAATCCGGATCCGGCGGGGCGAGGCCGTAGGCGGCGTAGGGGCCGACCGCCGGCAGCAGGGCCGAGACGGCGACCGCGCAGGCCAGCGCGGCGCAGAACAGGCGCACGAAGGCCCAGAGCCGGCCCATGCGGCGGGTCGCCGCGAGCACGATCACCACCAGGGCGATCTGCGGACCGCTCGAATGGTAGGCGAGCGCGAGGGCCCGCGCGACGGCGGGGTGGCGCTCCACCAGCGCCACGTGCGCGCGCCAGTCGAAGCCGAGCGCCGCCTCGGCCCGCATGAGCACGGGGTCGGCGAGGGGACGCCCCAGCGTGGCGGCGAGGTAGTGGAGCAGGCCGAGCGCCGCCGTGCCGGCCATCAGGCCGGCCGAGGCGAGCGCCATGCCGCGCAGGGCGGGATGCGAGGTCGCCCGGCTCCAGAACAAAGCGCCGAGGAGCAGCACCGCCACGAGGCCGGCGAGCCCCCCGAAACCCGCCGGGTCGAGGGCGATCCCGGCCGCCCACAGCCACGCCCCGTCGACTGCCAGGAGCGCGGCGATCAACGCCCACAGGAGCGGATCGGGCGCGGCGAGCGGCCGCGTGACCCACCGCAAGCCCTCGACGATCCGGGCGCCCCGCCGTGTCCGCCGTTCCTCGTGCCGGAATCGCTGCCGCGTCATGGGCCCGCTGCTCGTCCGCGCAACCTCGCGCGGGCAGTCTTACGCGCGAGGCCGCGCTTGGTTCGTGGGTGCGGGCCGGATCCCCGGCGGGCAGTGCGCGCCGCGTGCGGGCGCCCCGCTTCGCCGGATGAGGCCGCTCGGCCCGGCACGGGCGGGTGCATCGTCGGCACGCGTCCGGGACGCCGCCCCCCCGCCGAGACGGGCGGCTACCGGTGCGCGCCGAGCGCCGCGAGCGCGCGCGTCAGCCGTTCGGCCTGCTGCTGCCACTGGTCGCGGGCGCGGCGGAGCTCCTCCACCATCTCGCGCAGGCCCCCGATCTCCGCCTCCGCGGCGGCGAGCCGGAGGCGCAGCGCGACCGCGTCGGCCCGCTGCGCCTCCTGGTCGAGAGGATTGTCCGGCGGCGCGGCGCGCGGGTAGACCCGCTGCAACTCGGCGGGCGCGATGCGGAATTCCCCGTCCTCGCGACGCTGCGCGGCGAGCCGGCCCGCGCTGATCGCCCGCCAGATGGCGGACCGGCTCACCCCCGCCCTCCTGGCCGCGTCCTGAAGGCTGAGCCCCGTCATGCCGCCGCTCCCCGCCGCTGCGCCCCACCACCGCCCTCGTGCGGAACGGGACCGCGTCTTGCAAGCCCGGCGGGCGCCGCATGGGCCGACCGTGAGGGCCGACCGTGACGCGTCCCTCCCCGCGCGGCGGCGCCCAGGACCGCGATCGGCGACGCCGCTCTGCCGTCGACGGCGAACGAAGCCGACGCCTCGGGACGACGATTCGACAACGGAACCGACGGTCGTTTCCCGTGACCGTCGGGATCAGCCCTGGCCGGAGATGAGGTCCTTGATGCGGCTCGCGAGCGTGTCCATGACGAACGGCTTGGTCAGGATCGCCATGCCGGCCTCCTGCAGCCCCCGGCCGATCGCCGCCGATTCCGCGTAGCCCGTGATGAACAGCACCCTGAGGTCCGGGCGGGTGACCCGGGCCGCGTCGGCGACCTGCCGGCCGTTCATGCCGCCGGGCAGCCCCACATCGGTGATCAGGAGGTCGATGCGCGCGCCGGATTGCAGCACCTTCAGGCCCGACGGCCCGTCCGCCGCCTCGATGGCGACGTAGCCGAGATCCTCCAGCACCTCGGTGACGAGCATGCGCACGCTCGGCTCGTCGTCGACGATCAGCACCGTCTCGCCCTGCCCGGCCCGGGGGGCGACGGCGAGGGCGGGCGAGGCTTCGGGCGCCTCCGCCTCGCCGCGGTGCCGCGGCAGGTAGAGGCCCATCGTCGTGCCCTGGCCGAGGGTGGAGGCGATCCGCACCTGCCCGCCGGATTGCCGGACGAAGCCGTAGATCATCGACAGGCCGAGCCCCGTGCCCTCGCCGAGGGGCTTCGTCGTGAAGAACGGGTCGAAGACTTTGGTCATCACGTCGGGCGGCATGCCGGTGCCGGTATCCGTCACGCACAGGAGCAGGTACTCGCCCGCCGGGACATCGAGCGGGCGGGCCGCCTCCTCGTCGAGCCAGGCATTGGAGGTCTCGATCGTGATGCGGCCCCCGTCCGGCATCGCGTCGCGGGCATTGATGCACAGGTTCAGCAGCGCGTTCTCGAGCTGGCTCGGATCGACCAGGATCGGCCAGAGGCCGTCCCCGGCCAGGATCTCCAGGGCGATCGCCGGGCCGATGCTGCGCCGGATCAGCTCCTCCATGCCCGCCACGAGCCGGTTCACGTCGGTGGGCTTGGGGGCGAGGGTCTGGCGGCGCGAGAAGGCGAGGAGCCGGTGAGTGAGCGCCGCGGCGCGCTTGGCGGCCCCCTGCGCCGCCTCGATGTAGCGGTCGAGCTCGCCCGTCCGGCCCTGCGCCACGCGCGTCTGCAGCAATTCGAGGGAGCCGGCGATGCCGGTGAGCAGGTTGTTGAAGTCGTGGGCGAGGCCGCCGGTGAGCTGGCCCACCGCCTCCATCTTCTGAGCCTGCCGGAGCGCCTCCTCGGTCTTGGCCAGGGCCTCGCCCTGGGCGCGCTGGACGGTGATGTCCCGGCCGACCGCGTGGATCAGCCCCTCGTCCGGCACCGCGGTCCAGGACAGCCAGCGGTAGCTGCCGTCCCGGTGCCGGTAGCGGTTGACGAAGCGCAGCGTCGTCAGCCCCTCGGAGAGCCGGCCGACCTCCTCCCGCGTCGCCTCCCTGTCCTCCGGGTGGACGAAATCCGTGAACCGGCCGCCCACGAGGTCGTCCTCGCGCCAGCCGAACAGGGTCGTCCAGGCCGGGTTCACGGCCGTGATCGTGGCGTCGAAGCGGGCCACCAGCATCACGTCGGTCGAGAGCCGCCACATGCGGTCCCGGTCGGCGGTGCGCTCGGCGACCTGCGTCTCCAGGGTCTCGTTGAGGCGGCGCAGCGCCTCCTCGGCGTCGAGGCGCCGCAGCACCGCGCCCGCCGTGCGCGCGAGCGCCTCCAGCGTCGCGACCTCGCCCTCGGGCGGCCGATGGACCTCCGGCCAGTAGGCGCCGATGGCGGCGGTCGCCTCGCCGTCCGCCAGGATCGGCACCATCACGAGACTGCGCACGAAGGTGGGCGTGTAGAGATCCTGCGGCACGCGGGAATCCGCGCGCACATCCGCCACGATCGCGGTCCGGCGGTTGAGCATGGCCCAGCCCGAGATGCAGGAGACGAGCGGGAAGCGGCGTCCCTTCCAGAGCGGCTGCACCGCGTCCTCGATGGCGTAGAAGCACTGCTCGCCCCGGCGCAGCACGACCGTGACGCCGTCCGCCCCCGACAGGCGCCGCGCCGCGGCCCCCACGATCTCCATCAGCTCGCCCAGCGTGCGCGCCGCGGGCGCGCGCTCGATCGCCTCGGCGAGGATCTCCAGCCGCGCGTTGCGCTCCTGGACCATGCGCTCGGCCCGGGCCCGCTCGACGGCGGCCCAGGTGCGCTCGGCCACCTCCCCGACCAGCGACACGTCGTCGGCCGACCAGGGCCGGGCCTCGACCGAGTGGACGAAGAGGACGGCCGAGAGGCGCCCGGCCTTGACCAGCGGCACGACGATCTGCGCCCGGACGGCGAGGCGCGCGTGGGCCGCCTCCGAGGATTGGCCGGCGGTCCGGGGATCGCTGCGCATGTCCTCGAACACGACCGTCCGGCCGGCCAGGAAATCCGCCAGGAAGGCGGAGGCGTAGCGGGTCATGTCGTGCTGGCCGGCGATGGAGGCGACGCCCTGCGCGCACCAATCCTGCGCGATGGTCAGGCGCGGGGCGCCGTCCGCGTCGCTCACCTCGCCGTAGCCGACGCGGTCCGCGCCGAGATGGAGGCCGAGGCTGCGGGTCGCGGCCTCCCGCACGGCGAGCGGGTCGGCGAGGTCGCGCAGCGCGTCGGCGAGCCCGGCCAGGAAGGCCTCGCGGCGCTCCGCCCGCACGCGCTCGCTGGTCTCGACCACGATGGCGACGACCCCGGCGGGCCGGCCGCGCTCGTCGAGGATCGGCGAGTAGTCCAGGTCCATCCAGACCTGCTCGGGCCGGCCGTAGCGGTGCAGGGTCAGTTCCTGGTTCTTGTAGGCGAGCGTGCCGCCGGAGAGCCCCACCTTCATGACGTGGTCGTTGAAATCGGCGACCTCGGGCCAGCCCTCGCGCACCTTGGAGCCGAGGAGCTGCGGGTGCCGTCCCCCGGCGAAGACCGAGTAGGCGTCGTTGTAGATCATGATGCCGTCCTCGCCCCACAGCATCACGATGGGCACGGGCGAGAGCAGCACGATCCCGACCGCGGTGCGCAGGCTCTGGGGCCAGGTTTCGAGGGGCCCGAGGGGAGTCGCCGCCCAATCGTGGGCGCGCACGAGCGCGCCGAGTTCGCTGCCACCCGGGATGAAGGGGTGGTCGGGCGGCTCGGGCGGCAGGCTGCAGGCGTTCACGCCGATACTCCTCACGGTCTCGCGAGGAGCACTGTGACACGTTCGTGGTCGCAACGCGGCAGCGTGCAACCGAGTCGCGCCCGAGCCACCGGGCCGCCCCGGTCAGGCCGGCAGCCCCCTGGCGGCGGCCGGATCCCACGAGGTCGGCCCGCAGCCCGGCGATCCGCGCCTCCTCGTCCCGCAGATTCAGCCGGCGCCGTGCGGCGCGGCCCCGGCATCATCGATTCCGGCACCATGGCGGCCCGTCGCCATCACGGGATTCTCTCCCCGGACGAGCTTCCGAGAGACAACCAGAGCCATGTCATCTTGTCCGAAAGCGCTCTCCCGCGCCCACGCGCGACGCGCCCTCACCGGCCTCCCGGGGCGCGGCGCCGCCCGCGCCCCGATCCCGACCCGGCCGCGGACCGCCTCACCGGGCGCAGGGCGCGTCCTCCTCGACGCCGATCACCGAGGCCGCGCCGTCGAGGAACATCTTAACCTTCATGCCGACGATGGCCGGGATGTCGTCGACCGGCATGCTGTAGATGAACTTGCGCACGCCGAGATAGAAGATGCCGGCATGCAGGCTCCAGATCGCCTCGATCTCGAGCGGCGTGGCCGGCTTGTCCGCGAGCGGGCGCCTGCCGAACTCCTCGCGCAACTGTCCGATGATGACCGAAAAAATCCTCTCCCGCAGCAGATCCAGATAGCGCGTGTTGAAGTCCAGGCCCTTGAGCCCGGCAAACATGAACAGGCGGATCCACTCGTAGGTGAGAATGACGCTGGCGTAATCGGTATAGAAGGCGGTCAGCCGCTCGCGCAGGGGGCGGGAGGCGTCCTGGACGGCCTCCTCCCAGGCCGGGTTCCAGCGGCGCAGGAACACCTCCTGGTACACGCGCTCGACCAGGGCGTCCTTGGTCGGGAAGTAGCGGTAGAGGAGCGGCTGCGTGATGTTCAGCCGCTTGGCGAGTTCCCGGGTCTGGCCCTCGAAGCCGAACTCGGCGAAGAACCCGACCGCCTCGCGGACGATCTCCTCCTCGCGCTGGGCCGGGCTCAGGCGCCGGCGCCCCGCCTCGCCCGCGCGGACCGGGGCGCGCTGCGCCGCGGACGGGCGTCGGGGGGCCGTCACGAATTTCGTCGTCGCATCCACGGCGGCAGGTTACCACGCGGCGTGGCGGGAAGACCACCGGGCCGGGGCGGGGCCGCGCGGGCTGCGCGGCCGAGGGGGGCTGACCGGCCGGTCACCGCCCGGCCGGGACCGCGATGGCCGCGTCGCGACCGAGCGGCAGGGGCGGGTTGGCGCTGTCGAGGAATTCCACCGTGGTGAACACGAGGTCGGTGTCGCCGATATTCTCCAGGTCGTGGACCATGAAGGCGCCCCGCGCGTAGCGATGGTGCCGCGTGTCGCCGGGGGCGTAGGACACCTCCGCGACCCGCCCGTCCCCATAATGCGAGCGGGCGCGCCCTGCGGTGATGGCGGTCCAGAAATAATCGAGGACGTGGGTGTGGAAGCCGATCCGCTCGCCGGGCCTCAGGGTCAGGAGCCAGACGCGGACGCGGTCGGTCTCGGAGACGAGCCGGCTGCCGACCTGCCCGTTGCCGGCGCGGTCGGCGAAGTCCCGGCGCAGGGCCTCGGGCCAGTCGGCCGGCGGCGCGGGCCAGGCATGGGCGGGGGATTCGGTCATGGGTCCTCCTCGGTCAGTGGGCGGCGACCGGCCGGGGCCGGTCGAAGCCGGTCTGGGCGGTGACGTGCTGGGCGCGGTAGGCCGCGCGGACGGCGCGGGCGGCCGCGCTGCGGTCGAGGCGCGAGACCGCCACCGCGGTCACGAAGGCGAGCGGCACGGAGAAGAGCGCGGGGTTGTCGTAGGGGAACGGGGCCGCCCCGAGGCCGAGCACGGCGGTCCAGACGCCCGGGCCGAGGATCATCAGGCCGAGCGCGCACAGGAGCCCGGCGAGCGAGCCCGCGACGGCTCCCCGGGTGGTCAGCCCCGGCCAGGAGACCGAGAGCACGATCACCGGGAAATTGGCGCTCGCCGCGATGGCGAAGACGAGCCCGACCAGGAAGGCGATGTTCTGGTTCTCGAAGGCGAGGCCGAGGGCCATGGCGGCGAGGCTGATCGCCACCGCCGCGCCCTTCGAGACGCGCACCTCCTCCGCCTCGCTCGCCCGGCCGCGCCGCAGGACGCGGGCGTAGAGGTCGTGGCTCGCCGCCGAGGCCCCGGCGATCGCGAGCCCGGAGACCACCGCCAGGATGGTCGCGAAGGCGACGGCCGAGATGAAGCCGAGGAGCGGGGCGCCCCCGAGCCGGTCGGCGAGGTGAAGCGCCACCATGTTCGGGCCGCCGATCAGGCGGCCGGCCGCGTCCGTGAAGGCGGGCTCGCCGAGCACGAGGGCGATCGCCCCGAAGCCGAGCACGAAGAGCAGCGTGTAGAACACCGTGATGAAGCCGGTGGCGACCAGCACCGAGAGCCGCGCCTCGCGCGCATCCGCCACGGTGAAGAACCGCATCAGGATGTGCGGCAGGCCGGCGGTGCCGAAGATCAGCGCAAGGCCGAGCGAGAGCGCGGAGACCGGATCCCGCACGAGCCCGCCCGGCGCCATGATGGCGCGGCTCTTGGGATGCAGCGCGATGGCCCGCGCGAACAGGGCCTCCAGGCTGAAGCCGAACCGGGCGAGGATGAGCGCCGCCATCAGCGCCGTCCCGGCAAGCAGGAGCACCGCCTTGATGATCTGCACCCAGGTGGTCGCCCGCATGCCGCCGAAGGCGACGTAGAGCATCATCAGCACGCCCACCAGCGCCACCGCCGTGGCGTAGGGCAGGCCGAACAGGAGCTCGATCAGCTTGCCGGCCCCGACCATCTGGGCGATCAGGTAGAGGAGCACGATCACCAGGGTGTTGAGCCCCGCCACCAGCCGCACGGGGATCTCGGCGAGCCGGTAGGCGGCCACGTCCGCGAAGGTGTAGCGGCCGAGATTGCGCAGGGGTTCGGCGATCAGGAACAGGATCATCGGGAAGCCGACCAGGAAGCCGACCGCGTAGATCATCCCGTCGTAGCCCGAGCCGTAGACGAGCGCCGTCACTCCGAGGAACGTGGCCGCGGACGTGTAGTCGCCCGCGATGGCGAGCCCGTTCTGGACGCCGCCGAGCGAGCCGCCCGCGGCGTAGAAGTCGCTCGCCGTGCGGGTGCCGCGCCGGGCCGCCCGGATTGTGACGGCGAGGGTCACGGCCACGAAGGCGAGGAACAGGCCGATGGCGACCGGGTTCAGGGCCTGGCGGCTCGACGGGCCCGACAGCGCGTCGGCCGCCGCCGGTCCCGCCGCGAGGGCGAGCGGCACCAGGGCCGGGAGGAGGCGCGGCCTCATCGCAGGTCCTCCTGCAGGCGGCGGCTCAGGGCGTCGAGGCGGGTATTGGCGACGAGCACGTAGATCGCCGTCAGCAGGAAGCCGAGGCCGAGGAGTCCCACCCCGGCGACGATGCCCCAGCTGATCGCGGAGCCCTCGGCGACCGGCAGGCCGAGGAGGGCCGGGCGGAACGCGATGGTGAGGATGTAGGTGAAGTAGGCCCCCGCCATCGCCGCCGCGAGGCCGAGGCCGAGGCAGCCGCGCTCGAAGGCGAGCCGGCGGAAGGCCGGATGGCCCGCGATCCGCTCGATCTCCATGGTGTCGTCCCTCCTGCTGTGGTGATCGTTGCTCAGGCCGCGAGCCAGGTCGCCACGGCCGTCTCGGCCATGACGGCCTCGGGAGCACGGTGGCGCTCGGCGAGCGCCCGCTCCCGCGGCGTGAGGAGTTGCGCCTGCATGAAGGCGCCGAGTTCCCGCGCCCGCCGGACCACGGCGCGGCCGGGCGCGAGGCGCGCCCGCTCGAACTGGCCGAGGGCCGCCGCGAGGTCGTGCGGGTGGGCGTCGAGCGCCTCCGCGAGGGCGCGCGCGTCCCCGGCGGCCTTGGTCACGCCCATGCCGACATGGGGCCGCGCCACGAAGGCGGCGTCGCCCAGGATCACGGCGCGGCGCCCGAGCACCATGCGGGGCGTCTCAAGGTCCTGGATCGCCTGCAGGAAGGGCTGCGCCGTGCGCTCCACCACCTCGGCGAAGGCGGGCGCGAGGAGCCGGCGCGCGTCCCGCCGCATCGCGGCCGTGACCTCCGGACGGATCCGGTTCGGCGGGATCGAGAGCGGGTGCGTCACCCCGTCGAGGTCGGTGAGGAGCGTCCTCAGCCCGGTCTCCGGAGCGGCCGGCCGGTACCAGACGAAGTTGAAGCGGCGCCGGCCCGGCACGGTCGCGTCGCCCGCCCCGGCGACGGGGTAGCCGAGGATCTGCTCCCCGGGCGGCAGCGCGAAGCAGAAATGGTCGCAGAGCGCGGCGCGCGTCTCCCCCGACAGGTCCGCCTCCTCGACGAGTCCCCGCCAGGCGACGTAGCCGGCGTAGAGGGGCGCCGCCTCGGCCGCGAACTGCGCCCGCACCGCCGAGCCGATGCCGTCGGCCCCGATCAGGAGGTCGCCGCGCGCGGTGGAGCCGTCCGCGAAATGGGCCGTGACCGCCTCGGGGCCCTCCTCGACCCGAACGAGGCCGCGGGCCCGATGGTAGCAGCTGTCGGGCAGGGCCCGCCGGAGGAGGGTGTAGAGGTGGCCCCAGGCGGTGAGCACCTGCGGCAGGGCCCGTTCGGCGAGGATGCTTCCGTCACGGGCCAGGACCCGGCGCCCCGCCACCGCCACGCCGATCTCGGCCCGCCCCCGCTCGATGCCGGCCCGCTCGAGGGCGTCGAACAGCTCCGCGTGGGTGACGATCCCGGCGCCGCGGCCGGAGAGCTCGGCGCCGACACGCTCGTAGATCTCGGCCTGCCAGCCGACCCGGCGCAGCAGCAGGGCCGCGAACAGCCCTCCCAGGGAGCCGCCGACGATGATCGCCCGCCTGCCGGCGGACCCCGTCCGAATGGCCATGACGTTCCTCCATGGTGGGCGGGCGCCGCAATGCACCGGCCCGGGCCGCAGTCATTTATCAACTGATAAACTGCCGGCGGCGGGAGATCCTGTCAAGGCTTATTTATCGTTTGAACACTAACACCGGCCACCGCCCCCGGTCAGCCGCCGTCGGAGTGGTCCGGTCCGAATCATGGCTTTGGGCCGGAGGACGGGCGCGATGGGAACGAGGAAGCGCGAGCCGGAGGAGGTCGTGGCCAAGCTGCGGCAGGTCGACGTGCCGGTCTCGCGGGCGCAGAGCTGTGACGGGCGCGCGGGCGGGCTGCCTCGTTAGCGTCGCGCTACACCGCCGTCAGGGACACGACCCAGATCGCGGTCGGCCGCGAGCTCGAGTGCACGCGCATCAGAGACCGCTCCCGCCTTTCCAGCCCTGGGCGTGGAAGCGGGACTTGGCCGGCTCGACCGAAGGACGGTCCTCAGGAATGCGAGTTCCTCAGCCGCTTCGTCGAGGAGCGATGCATCGGGAAACACCATGGCTGTCCAGCCTTCTCACTGCGCGTGGGAAGCCACGACCATTCGCCCGCGGGCGCTGGTCCCATCACCGCCGGTCACCTGCCCGACTTGGAGCTCGGAGTGCTGGGCCGCCTCGATCATCCTGGCGCGGATCACCCGGTCCGTTTGCCGCGCCGCCTTTTCGACACGCGCCTGCACTGCTCCATCCGAGTAGGCGATCCGAATGCCAGGATCCGCGGCGGCGACGATCGCGGCCGCTCCGAGCGCCGCTCTTATCGCGAAGGCGATGAGGCCGGAGTGCTTCAGGATCATCGCCGGTGCTCCCTCGGCCTGCGCGGCCGTGAGACCGAGGCGCGCGTGACCTGCTGGGGTGAGTCGACAGACGTGTGGCAGACAACCTCTCGATCTGAAAATTCCGCGACATCCCTTAGGGGTTTCTACATAGGTCCCGTGGCGCGCATCCCGCTGGATCCGTTTGCGCTGGATCAATGAGCGGCGGGTCTCAGGCCGCTCGAATAGCCGAGCCGAGAGAGCAAGGGAGGACGCCATGCTGGCACAAGATCAGCTGCGCGACGCTTACAATGTATTTCTGCGCAAGCACAAACCGGGCGTGTGCTGCGCTGTCCGTGAAGACATGCCGGTGCCGGCCTTTCTCGCGCCAGAGAACTGGTCCTACGGCTACACGGCCCGCAGCGAGGCAGACGTGCCGGTCGGCTTTCAGCCCTGGGCTGCCCGCGAGGCGGCCGACCGGTTAGGCTTCTACCTCTTCCAGGACATCTGCGCCTGACATGCGACATCGGTCATCGCTATCGTCAGGCGTCACGACATACTGCCCCCTGATCCGGGATCGGCTTGATCGAAGCGGATCCCGGATCGCGCGCCCGCGCGGCGCCTGAGCGCGGCGCCTGAGCGAAGCCGACATCCGCA
>NZ_KB900609.1:788871-789923 GCF_000379105.1 Methylobacterium sp. WSM2598
GCGGGCGGGCTGCCTCGTTAGCGTCGCGCTACACCGCCGTCAGGGACACGACCCAGATCGCGGTCGGCCGCGAGCTCGAGTGCACGCGCATCAGAGACCGCTCCCGCCTTTCCAGCCCTGGGCGTGGAAGCGGGACTTGGCCGGCTCGACCGAAGGACGGTCCTCAGGAATGCGAGTTCCTCAGCCGCTTCGTCGAGGAGCGATGCATCGGGAAACACCATGGCTGTCCAGCCTTCTCACTGCGCGTGGGAAGCCACGACCATTCGCCCGCGGGCGCTGGTCCCATCACCGCCGGTCACCTGCCCGACTTGGAGCTCGGAGTGCTGGGCCGCCTCGATCATCCTGGCGCGGATCACCCGGTCCGTTTGCCGCGCCGCCTTTTCGACACGCGCCTGCACTGCTCCATCCGAGTAGGCGATCCGAATGCCAGGATCCGCGGCGGCGACGATCGCGGCCGCTCCGAGCGCCGCTCTTATCGCGAAGGCGATGAGGCCGGAGTGCTTCAGGATCATCGCCGGTGCTCCCTCGGCCTGCGCGGCCGTGAGACCGAGGCGCGCGTGACCTGCTGGGGTGAGTCGACAGACGTGTGGCAGACAACCTCTCGATCTGAAAATTCCGCGACATCCCTTAGGGGTTTCTACATAGGTCCCGTGGCGCGCATCCCGCTGGATCCGTTTGCGCTGGATCAATGAGCGGCGGGTCTCAGGCCGCTCGAATAGCCGAGCCGAGAGAGCAAGGGAGGACGCCATGCTGGCACAAGATCAGCTGCGCGACGCTTACAATGTATTTCTGCGCAAGCACAAACCGGGCGTGTGCTGCGCTGTCCGTGAAGACATGCCGGTGCCGGCCTTTCTCGCGCCAGAGAACTGGTCCTACGGCTACACGGCCCGCAGCGAGGCAGACGTGCCGGTCGGCTTTCAGCCCTGGGCTGCCCGCGAGGCGGCCGACCGGTTAGGCTTCTACCTCTTCCAGGACATCTGCGCCTGACATGCGACATCGGTCATCGCTATCGTCAGGCGTCACGACATACTGCCCCCTGATCCGGGATCGGC
>NZ_KB900609.1:790023-836529 GCF_000379105.1 Methylobacterium sp. WSM2598
TGGCGAAGCCATCAACTGGATGGCGTATGCCAAGCCCGCGCGGCGCCTGAGCGAAGCCGACATCCGCATGGCCGACATCGGAGATGGCGAAGCCATCAACCGGATGGCGTATGACGCCATGAGGAACCGGCCCCCTCGCGGAGCGAGCGGGCGAATGCCGGAAACCATGCAGCCGATCATCAATCCGGTGGGGCGGCAAGCACCAGCTCCGCGCCGTCGCGTTGCCTGCCGCAAACCCTTGCGCGGCGAGCAGGAACGCCACGCACTCCCGCATCGCCTCCGGGCCATCGACGGCGTGCACGACCGCTCTAACCGGCATCGATCAGCTCTCGTTCGGTCACGGCCGGCAGCGCCAACCGGAACGTCGCCCCGCCGGCTCTGTTGCGCTCGGCCGTGAGAGGCCCACCATGGGCCTCCGCGATGGTCCGGCAGATCGATAGCCCCACCCCCGTCTGCGCGTCTCGGCGACGCTCCCTGGGCAGATCCGCGACGTGGGGACGGCCCTGTTTCGCCCGAGAACTTGCACAGGCCCCGGACCACGAACCGGGGCAGGGCCACGACCTGTTCGGCCTCCTTGCACCGCCCGCAGCGCTTGATCACCGCCATTAATCGAAATCAATGCCAGCTCGGAGGATCCCGCGAGCATGGCGCCAGATGTACGGCAGAGGCGGCCCTCCGGATGTGCTTTTCGGCAACAGCAAGCTTTACGGCCGGTGCGGCCCTGATTTCCCTCGGTGCCGTGACATTGGCGCGGGCGCAGGCGTGGCGGCAAGTGCCGCTCGCGGCCATTCCCCTCGCCTTCGGACTCCAACAGTGGGTTGAAGGCGCCCTTTGGCTTCGGCTTGAAACTCAGACAGGTGGTTTGATCACCGCAGCCTTGACCCATGCCTTCCTGGCCTTCGCGGAGGTGATATGGCCGGTGCTCATCCCGATCAGCGCATCTCTCGCAGAGGTAGACTTTCGCCGCCGCAGGTTCATCAGCCTCTTCATTCCGTATGGGCTGGCCGTGGCGGCCTATCTCTTGTTCGGCATGATCAGTTCACCCTACCGGGCCAACGTCCTCGGTCACAGCATTTTCTACCACAGCGACTTCAGTCGGATCGCCGGGATCGAATACATCTACTTGGCCGGGATCAGCATTCCGTTGCTCCTTTCCAGTCATCGAATGATCATTATGATGGGCCTCGTCAACGTGCTAATCCTTATTGGTTCAAAATATTTCTATCCATTAACTTATATATCAGTGTGGTGCTTCTTCGCCGCGGTTGCGAGCATTTTGATATATCAGCACTTCCGCGCCATCGCGACAGCGCGTTCGAGGAGGCCGTCGGGCTCGCAGGCCGCCACCCGGGACCGAGTGACCCATCGCTCTTGATCGGTCTCGATCCGGCCCCTTCGGGAGTGAGATGCTCGGCTCGCAGAGCATCCGATCACAGCCGTATTCCTCGCGATCGCCATCGGTTTCAGCGAATTCAAGTCGATCTTGAGGGCGACGCCGCCGTGATCATTGATGCCGTGGATCTGCATGACCTTGTTCGTCGGACCGAGGCCGGCAGTGCTCAACATGTACCATGAACGGCTCCTGAGATCCGAACGAACGATCTTACCCCGGCACTTCGGCACGTGTGGCAGGAGCCGTTCACACTATCATCCGACATCCGACGGATTGCGTCGCCATGCGGATGTGGGCTTCGCTCAGGCGCCGCGCTCAGGCGCCGCGCGGGCTTGTGATCCGGGATCCGCTTCGATCAAGCGGATCCCGGATCATCCGCTGTCCGGACGTGATCGTCCGGACAGCGGATCAGGTCTTCGGCGTGGCCTTACCGGCCCGCACCGCGCGGGCCGGCCACGGCTCTAGGCTCCGGATCCGCCCTGGCTGCTCTGCGGGGAGGTGCCCTGGGCCTCGCTCATGCCCTGGCCGCCCGACCCGCCGCCCTGCGGGCCTCCGGCACTCTGGACCTGGATCCTGCGCGAGCGCTCCTGTTGCGCGGTCTTGGGCAGAGCAATCGTGAGCACGCCGTGCTCGAAGCTGGCCTTGACCTGCTCCGGATCAACAGGGAAGGGCAGCCGCAGCGAGCGCTGGAAGGTGCCGTAGGAGCGCTCGACGAAATGGAAGTTCTCCTTCTCGCCACCCTGACTCTGCTCGAACTTCTTCTCGCCCCGGATCGTCAGCACGTTGTCATCGAGGCTGACGTCGATGTCCTTGTCCGTCACGCCGGGCAGCTCGGCGGTCACCCGGATCTCCTTGTCGGTCTCCGACACGTTGATGTGGGCGGCGATGAAGCCGCCCGCGCCCGTGCCCTGACCTCCGGAGGCCGGCAGGCTGGCGCCGCGAAAGACGTCGTCGAACAGCCGGTTCATCTCGCGGTGGAGAGACAGGAAGGGGTCACCGCCCCCGATCAGGCCGCCGGAGAAGGGAGTGAGAGGATTGCGCGCCATGCTCGAAGTCCTCCAGCTGTTGAGGATGATCTCCTGCAAGCCGCGAGGCGACCGACGCTGACGCATGCTCACGGCCTGCGGGTCAGTGGCTCAACGGCTTTCGGCGAGCGAGGTTTCAGTGTCGGCGAGGGCGGAAAGGTGTCCTGCAGAGGAGGCTGGTCGTTGCGTCCCTCAAGGGTCGCCAGCAGGTCAGGGAGGGGCTGCGGCTTGCCGGTCAGGTAGCCCTGCACCTGCGCGCAGCCCTCGGCCTCCACGAAGGCGAACTGCGCGGGCGTCTCCACACCCTCGGCCGTCACGGTCATGCCGAGCCCCGTGCCCAGGCCGACGATCGCCCGCAGGATCGTCACCGTCCCCTGGTCCGGGATCGAGGCGATGAACGAGCGGTCCACCTTGAGCCGATCGAACGGGTACTGCCGCAAGTAGCTCAGGGACGAGTACCCCGTCCCGAAATCGTCCAGCGCCAGATGGGTCCCGAGCTCGCGCAGCCCGGACAGCGCGTCCCGCACCAGGCTGCTGTCGCCCATCAGCACGCTCTCGGTGATCTCGAGCTCCAGTCGGTCCGGAGAGAGCGCGGCGGCGTCGAGGGCCGCCCGCACGGTCTGCCCGAGGCTGGCGTGCCGGACCTGGACTGCGGAGATGTTGACCGCCACCCGCACGTGCTCCGGCAGGTGCCGCGCGTCCCGGGTGGCGGTCCGCAGCACCCACTCGCCGAGCGCCACGATCAGACCCGTCTCCTCCGCGAGGGGGATGAACACGCCCGGGCCGAGCTGGCCACGGGTCGGGTGGTTCCAGCGCACCAGCGCCTCGACCGCGACGATCGCCCGGGAGGCGACGTCGAGGACCGGCTGGTAGTGCAGCACGAACTCGCCGCGCCGCAGGGCGAGCTGCAGGTCGAGTTCGAGCCGGCGGCGCTCCTCGGCCGCCCTGTCCATCGCGGGCTCGAAGAACCGGAAGGTGTTCCGCCCGTCGCTCTTCGCGCGGTAGAGCGCGCGGTCGGCGTGCCGGAACAGCGTGTCGGCATCCTCCCCGTGCTCGGGGCCGATCGCGATGCCGATGCTCACGCCGACGCCGACCTGCTGCCCCTCCAGCGTGACCGGCTCCCGCACGGACGCGACCAGCCGCTCGGCGAAGTCCATGACGCTCTCCAGGCGGGGCGTGCCGCCGAGAAGGATCGCGAACTCGTCGCCGCCGAGGCGGGCGACGGTGTCCTCCGCGCGCAGCACCGACCGAAACCGCCGGGCGATCTCGCGCAGCAGGGCGTCGCCCGCGAGGTGACCGAGGCTGTCGTTCACGGCCTTGAAGGCGTCGAGGTCGAGCGCCAGCAGCACGCAGTGCCCGCCGTGGCGGCGGATCTCGGCCAGCCGCTGCTCCAGGCGCTCGCGGAAGAGCGCCCGGTTGGGCAGGTCCGTGAGGGTGTCGTGGCGGGCCATGTGGGTGACCCGCGCCTCGGCCTCCTTGCGCGCGGTGATGTCGATGTGGGTGCCCACCACCCTCCGGGCGGTGCCGTCCGGCGCCCGCGAGACGACCTTGCCGCGTTCCAGGATCCAGGCCCAGCCGCCGTCCTTGCGGCGCATGCGCTGCTCGCACTCGTAGCTCGGTGTGCGGCCCTCCAGGTGGTCGCGCACGCGCGCCAGCACCGCCTCCCTGTCGTCCGGGTGCAGCAGGCGCAGCCACGTCTCGTAGCCCGCGTCGAGCTCACCCTTCCGGTACCCGAGCATCGTCAGCCACTGGTCGGAGACCCAGGACGTGCCGGTGGTGAGGTCGCAGTCCCACAGGCCGTCGCTGCCGCTCTCCAGGGCGAGGGCGAGGCGCTCCTCGCTGACCCGCAGCGCGGCCTCGCTGGCCTGCCGCGCCTGCTCGGCCCTCTTGCGGTCCGTGACGTCGATGCTGATGCCGACTACGCGGACGGCGCGCCCATCCCCGTCCGCCATCACCCGGCCCGTGCCCATGATCCAGCGATCGGACCCGTCCGGCAGGGGAATTCGGAACTCGACTCGCAGGGTCGTGCCGGTGGCGACCGCCCGCCGGGTCTCGGCCGCCAGCACCGGCAGGTCGTCCGGGTGCATGGCGGCAGCCCACTCCGCCTGCGTGACCCGCGTCGCGCGGTCCTCGGGCAGGTTGAACAGCCGCAGCGTCTCCGGCGAGAGCAGGGCGCTGCCGTCGATCAGGCTCCAGTCGAACAGGCCAGCACCGGCCGCCTCCTGGGCGAGGCGCAGCCGGTCGGTCGTGACCCGCAGGGCCTCGCGACCAGCGACGATCTCCTCGATGTCGAGGGCGGTGCCGAGGAACTCCACCGTCTCGCCCGCGTGGCGCACCGGGATCTTGACGAGCTTGTGCCAGCGATGGACGCCGTCGTGGCGGCGCAGGCGCACCTCGATCTCGAAGGGGCAGCCCTCGGCCCGGCACCGCGCCCACTCCGCCGCGACCCGCGCGGCGTCGTCGGGGTGGCTGCGCTCCACGCGCTCCCCCCGCGCGGTGCCGATCTCGCCGTAGTAGTGCGCGAAGCGCGCGTTGCGGTAGAGCAACTCGCCGTCGCTGGCGCGCATGACCCAGACCATCTGCGGCAGGCCGTCGGCGAGGGCGCGGTAGCGGGCCTCGCTGGCGGCGACCTGCTGCTCGGCGCGCTTGCGGTCGGTGATGTCGGTGTAGGTGCGGACGGCGCCGCCCCCGGGGAGGGGCACGGTGCGGATTTCCAGGATGCGGCCGTTGGGTCGCTCCCGCTCGTAGACGTGGTGGCGCGGCCTCAATCCGGTATCCGCGACCCACTGGCGGAATTCCTTCGGAGAGCGGCGGAACTCATCCCGACCGAGCTGGTACTGGCGCACCTGGTCGAAGCTGGGCTGCGCCCGCATCATCTCGGGAGGCAGATCGAGCATCTCGATGACGCGGCCGTTGCAGACGCGCACGACACCCTCGGCGTCGATCATCATGAGACCCTGATCCATGGTCTCCAGGACGGCCGGGAGGAGGGCAGCATTGCCCTGTTCCGTCCCCGTCCCATCGTCGCAGGCGTCGCGCGCCTCGTCATCCTCAAGGAGCATGGCCGCCGCCTTTTCGAATATCATCGTACTCTGTCTTGCCGTTCCGACCCTTGTCAGAGCAGGAGAACGTAAACTTTGCCTAAATCGTGACTGTCCTTCAGCTCATATTTGCCTTCTAATTCGATCTTTGGCCGCAGAAAGAGTTAGAACAATCTATCTAAGCTGGATTTCTGCGATCCCATTGAGCGCTGGAGCAACGATGGGCCGCGATGGTGGTTCTCACCGCATCCCGGAGCCGCAGCGGCGAGCCGGGCGCGTGGATCCAACGGCCCACATCCGCTGGTGCGGCCGCGTTTGCGCCAGTCTCGTCCGAATGACATAAGCCGAAATTCCTTCAGGGCTTCGGATGTGCTGTGTGTTTGCGCCCTGCATTAAATGAGAAAGCGCCCTGCCAAGAAGATATAAGTGTAGACACGGCATCTTCTCAGGCCTGCATCCGTCGCAAAGGCGGGCATTCAGGGGAGGATCCGGTGCAGCTCGGGATCAGGGCACAGCTCCACGCCATTCCCGCCGCCGCTCTCGTCGGGATCGGCGTCGTCATCGCCCTCGCCGGGCTCGCCCTGCGCGACAGCGTCGTCGAGGCCCGGATGGCCAAGGCGCGCCAGCTGGTCGAGGCGCGCCAGCTGGTCGAGGCGGCCCACGGCGCCGTCGCCGGCTTCGCGGACCAGGAGAGGGCCGGCAAGATGACCCGCGAGCAGGCCCAGGCTCTCGCCGTGGCGGCCCTCGGGGCCATGCGCTGCGACGGCAAGGAGTATTTCTGGATCAAAGACATGCACCCCCGCATGATCGCGCATCCCCTCAGGCCCGACCTGGACGGAGCCGACCTCACCAAGACCCTCGACCCGACCGGCAAGGCGCTGTTCCGCGACATGGTGGACACGGTCCGCAAGGCCGGAGCAGGGTTCGTGCCGTACCTTCGGGCGAAGCCGGGCGAGCGCCGGCCGGTCGACAAGATCTCCTACGTGCAGGGCTTCGAGCCCTGGGGCTGGATCATCGGATCGGGCGTCTACGCCGACGACACGGCCGGCCAGGTGAGGGCCGCCCGGCTCAGCCTCCTCGAGCGTGTCGTTGCGGCCGCCGGCATGGTCGCCCTCCTGGCCGCGCTGATCGGTCGGGCGGTCGCCCGGCGCGTGGGGGCCCTCACGGCCGTGACGCGCGACCTGGCTGCCGGCGACCTTGCGCGAGACGTCCCCTCCGTGGCCCGGCAGGACGAGATCGGGGCGTACGAGACCGGCGTCACGCTGGACTTCTCGCGTCCTGGCAAGCCGACCGACAATGCGCTGGTCGCGTCGTTCAACGGTCGCCTGCGCGACGAGTGCCTGAAAGCGAACTGGTTCTCGTCGTTGGCCGATGCCCGGGCCAAGATCGAGGCGTGGCGACGGCAGTCCAACGAGAGCCGTCCTCACACAGCCCTGGGGTGGCGGACGCCCCAGGAATTCGCCTTGGCGGCGGCCCTAGAGGCCGCCGAATGAGACCCGGGGGCTCACCCTTCGGCCGGACCAAGATCCGGGGGACCGTCAACGCGCAGGAGGCGTGGATCAACCTCCTGGCCGAACGCGGTACCGTTGATCGTGCGGCGCAGGCGGGCCGTGCAACTCGTCGGGGCGTCGCCAGGACAGAACGCCAGGCACGAGCCGCCATCGCGACCGCGACGGATCGTCGGCAGCCGAGGCCGGCGAGTTCGTCCGCCCACTCGGACTCTGTCAGCCCACATGCCTCGGCCGCGAGAACTTGTCTCCCTAAGAGGCTGCCTTCGAGCGTCGCGTGAAAGTCATTCTTCAGTGACGGAAGCAGAATCTTGGCGCAATGCTCGGCGGCCGATCGGCGTTTTCACTGGAACAGGTGCTCGACATTCCGTTCATACAGTTGGAGAGACCGATCGAAGAGGATCGTGATAAGCCTTGATATGACGTGCAGATGCTGGCGGGCGTGAAGACCTCTGGCCATGAGCGCTCGATCGAGATCGTGAGGCGGCTCCACGATCCGTCGGCAGAGGAGTGTATCGCGACGTTCGAGAAAGTGTTTCCGCGGCTCACGCGGGAGCGTGCGGTGTGGGCCCACCTGTTCGCGATCGGGGCTCGCGCGCAGCACGCGCGCAGCACGGAGGAAGCCTGAGGGGCCTGAACCCCTGCTGCCGCGGGCGAAGCCGCGACAGGAGGGCGGAGAAGTGCACGACAGTCTTCGGTCGATGGCCCCCTGCGCCACGACGGCGGAGCCGCGCAGGGCGATCACCTGATGACTCCTTCAGAAGCACGAGGCCGCCACCCAACCGGGCGTATGCCCATGATCCGCGGCATCATCGGTCGTCTCGATGCGAGACGCAGCGTGGCATGACGGCTCGGCGGCAAGCACACGATCAGAAAGCGCGCGCGAGGACGCCTGACGATCGAAAGGCCACGTCGGGCCGACAGGGGCCTCCACTCACCAATGGAAATTTCGCGACAGCGGCAAAAATTAATCGTATAAGGTCCGGGTTCGCGCGTCCGGGTTCGCGCGCGAAAGCTTGGCAGTATTTACGAGATAAGGACGAATTCACGACCTGACGCAGTTCGAGTCTTCCATATGGAGGGCGAGGCGATGACGATGCTTCATGCCGAGTACTCACACCAGACATTCGTGCGTCCGCGCCTGCGCTCGATCACTCGCCAGGACCTTCTGACGGCCCTGGCAAGAGGATTTGAAGATTTCGTGGCAATGCCGACGCATGTGATCTTCCTCATCGCCATTTACCCCATAGCGGGCATCATCATCGCGGCCGTGATCTTCGAGTATGATCTCATCCCGATCCTCTTCCCGCTCGCCTCCGGTTTCGCGTTGATCGGCCCCTTCGCGGCGGTCGGGCTCTACGAGCTGAGCCGGCGGCGGGAGCAGGGCCTCGACACCGCTTGGACCCATGCCTACGAGCTCCTGACCGGCCGGAACGGCGGAGCGATCGCGGCGGTCGGGTTCCTTCTGATGTTGATTCTCATCGCTTGGCTCATCGCTGCGATGGGGCTGTATTGGGCTCTCTTCGGCCGAGCGACGCACGACTCGGTGTTCGCGTTCGCCGAGGAGGTGCTGACAACCCCGAGGGGCTGGATGCTGATCGTGTTCGGCAACCTCGTCGGCGCAGCCTTCTCGCTTGTCGCGCTCGCGGTCAGCGCGGTGTCGTTCCCGCTGATCATCGACCGAGGAGCCGATGCCGGGACGGCGATCGAGACGTCGGTGGCGCTGTTGCAGGAGAACCCGCTCGTGATGATCCTCTGGGGCCTCATCGTTGCGGGCCTGCTGGTCATCGGCATGGTGCCGCTCTTCGTCGGGCTCGCACTCGTTCTGCCGATCCTAGGGCACGCAACGTGGCACCTCTACCGGCGTGCCGTGCTTCCCTGAAGCCGTGAGTGTTCGCGCTCCGTTACGCCGAACCGGTCTCCCCGCTGGCGAGGAGCGCTCCAGGAGTCGTCGCCTCGTCACGATGGGCCGCGCGGATCCTGTCCCGGCCCTTGAGACGGATGCAGGAGCTGGCCATGCCGCTGGTTCTCGTGCTTATCGCCCTCGGCTCGGTCGCCTTCCATCTCCTCAGCCCATGGTGGTGGACGCCGATCGCATCCAACTGGGGCTACATAGACACGACGCTCATCATCACGTTCTGGATCACGGGCACCGTCTTTACGCTGATCGTGCTGTTCATCGCCTATTGTCTTGCCCGCTTCCGCCATCGCCCCGGGCAACGGGCGGCCTATGAGCCGGAGAGCCGGCGTCTCGAGGGCTGGCTCACGGCGGTCACGGCGCTCGGCGTGGCGGCGATGCTGGCCCCGGGTCTCGCGGTCTGGGCGCAGTTCGTGCGAGTCCCGGACTCGGCCTCCCAGGTCGAGGTCGTCGCCCAGCAATGGCGCTGGAGCTACCGCCTGCCCGGCGCCGATGGGCGCTTGGGTGCCGCCGGGATCCAGTTCGTCAGCGACACGAATCCGCTCGGCCTCGATCCGGACGACCCGGCCGGGCAGGACGACGTCGTGATCGACGAGGGCGACCTGCACCTCCCGCTCGGGCGGCCCGTGAAGCTGCTGCTCCGCTCGTTCGACGTGGTACACGACTTCTACGTTCCGGAATTCCGGGCCAAGATGGACGTGATCCCCGGGACGGTGACCTATTTCTGGTTCACGCCGACCCGGACGGGCGCTTTCGACGCGATCTGCAACGAGGTCTGCGGCGTCAAC
This sequence comes from Methylobacterium sp. WSM2598, assembly GCF_000379105.1. Lineage (GTDB taxonomy): Bacteria > Pseudomonadota > Alphaproteobacteria > Rhizobiales > Beijerinckiaceae > Methylobacterium. The sequence continues at coordinate 799,697 of NZ_KB900609.1, forward strand.
CATTACGCCATGCGCGGACGCGTGGTTGTGGACGCGGAGCCCGCTTACCGGACTTGGCTCGACCAGCAGAAGACTTTCTCGAACTTCGCCGCCCGACCCACCAGGGAACCACGCGACGCCGGCCTCCGACGACGGATGGCCGAGGACCACTGAGAGGACGTGCCATGGCCGATACGCCTGTCGGGACCGCAGGTCCCTTCCCGGGTTCGGAACTGGATGAGGTCGAGCTGTATCACCCGCACAGCTGGCTCACGCGCTACGTCTTCAGTCAGGATGCCAAGGTCATCGCCGTCCAGTATGCCGGCACCGCCATGGCGATCGGCCTCGTGGCCCTCGTCTTGTCCTGGCTCATCCGGCTCCAGCTCGGCTTCCCGGGCCTCCTCTCTTTCATCGGACCCTCCGAGTACTACCAGTTCATTACCATGCACGGAATGATCATGGTGGTGTACCTGCTGACGGCCCTGTTCCTCGGCGGCTTCGGCAATTACCTGATCCCACTGATGCTCGGCGCACGGGACATGGCATTTCCTTACGTAAATATGCTGAGCTACTGGATTTACCTGCTTGCCGTGCTGGTGCTGGTGGCCAGCTTCTTCGCGCCTGGCGGGCCGACCGGCGCCGGATGGACCCTCTATCCGCCCCAGGCCATCCTCTCGGGCACGCCCGGGCAGGAATGGGGCATCGTGCTGATGCTCGCCTCGCTCATCCTGTTCATCATCGGCTTCACGATGGGCGGGGTGAACTACGTCGTGACGGTGCTGCAGGCGCGGGCACCCGGAATGACGCTGATGCGCATGCCACTCACGATCTGGGGCATCTTCACGGCGACGGTCCTGGCCCTGCTCGCCTTCCCGGCCCTGTTTGTCGGGGCCGTGATGATGCTTCTCGATCGCCTCCTCGGGACAAGCTTCTTCATGCCCGCCATCATCGAGGCCGGGCAGCGCCTCAAGTACGGCGGCGGCACGCCGATTCTGTTCCAGCACCTGTTCTGGTTCTTCGGCCATCCCGAGGTCTACATCGTGGCTCTGCCGGCCTTCGGCATCGTCTCCGACCTCATCAGCACGCATGCCCGAAAGAACATATTCGGCTATAGAATGATGGTTTGGGCGATCGTCGCGATCGGCGCTCTCAGCTTCGTGGTCTGGGCGCACCATATGTACGTGAGCGGCATGAACCCGTATTTCGGATTCTTCTTCGCGACGACCACGCTCATTATCGCGGTGCCGACCGCCATCAAGGTCTACAACTGGATCTTGACGCTGTGGCAGGGTGACATTCACCTTACGGTCCCAATGCTGTTCGCGATCGCGTTCATCGTGACGTTCCTGAACGGCGGCCTCACCGGCCTGTTCCTCGGCAACGTCGTCGTTGATGTCCCGCTCTCGGACACCCTGTTCGTGGTCGCCCATTTTCACATGGTGATGGGCGTCGCGCCGATCCTCGTGATCTTCGGCGGAATTTATCATTGGTACCCCAAGGTGACCGGGCGGATGCTCGACGAGCGGCTCGGCCGTGTGCACTTCTGGGTCACGTTCCTGGGTGCCTACGCGATCTTCTTTCCGATGCATTATCTCGGACTGCTCGGCGTGCCGCGACGCTACTTCGAGATCACGGGGCTCGGCTTCGTCCCCGACTCGGTCGCCTCGCTCAACGCCTTCATCAGCGTGGCGGCCTTCCTGGTCGGAGCCGCGCAGGTCGTGTTCCTGGGCAATCTGATCCGGAGCCTCACGCACGGGGCGCCCGCCGGAAGCAATCCCTGGCGCGCCACGACCCTGGAGTGGCAGACACCCGAGACCCCGCCCGCGCACGGCAATTGGGGCGCGCAGCTGCCCGTCGTGTATCGCTGGCCCTACGATTACAGCGTGCCCGGCGCCGACCAGGATTTCGTGCCGCAGAACCAGCCCGGCCCACTTCCGGGGGGAGCGGCGCCGTGACCCTGGTGCTCCTCTATCTCGCGGGGCTCGGCGCCATCGCGGCGCGGTGGCTGGCGCGGCAGCAGCTCACCGCCAAGCCCTGGCTGATCTCGGATCCGGTCGATCCAGGCGGATCCGGGATCAGCGAGCCGGCGCGGCGCCTGAGCGAAGCCGATCTCCGCATGGCGAAGCAAGCAACCGGACATCGTCCGGGGGCCGGCCCGCCCGCGGTCCTGGCGCCGGGACGAGAGATGGGAGCCGCCAAGCTGGGTCTCGGGGTCTTCCTGGCTGCGGTGGGTCTGCTCTTCGCGCTGCTGATCGCGGCCTACGGAATGCGGGTGCCGCCCGGAAGCGCGCGCATCCCGGTCGATCCGCGCCTTCTCTGGCTCAGTACAGGCCTCCTGGCCGTCGCGAGCCTCGCGCTCCACGGGGCAGGAGCGGCAGAGCGGCGAGGCGACTCGGACGGGGCGCAAGTCGCGCTCCGCGTCGCGGCGGTGGCAGGTGTCATGTTTCTCGGCGGACAGGGCCTCGCATGGAGGCTGCTCTGGGAGGCGGGGCTCGGGCGCACGGCAGATGCCGCGGGATCCTTCTTCTACCTGATCACAGCCCTGCACGGCCTGCACCTCGCAGGCGGCATCGCCGCCCTCGGGTTGATCACGCTCGCCGCTCAACGGGCCGGATCGCGGGCGCGGGTGAGCGGGAGAATCGACCTCTGCATCCTCTACTGGGACGCGCTCCTGGCGATCTGGCTCGTCGTTTTCGGATTCCTGTTCAGGACACCGTGGTCGGGTCTGATCGACGCCGTGTGCCGCCCCGTCTGACCGCCGCGAGAGGCCGCCATGACCGACACGCTCCTACGATCGATGAGTTCCGCGGAGAGCCCGCCGACCCGGCGGCAGCGCCTCTCGGACGAGTGGGGAGCCGACCGCCAGGCCTTCACCGGCGCCTCGTGGCGCAAGGCCATGATGTGGATCTTCCTCCTCAGCGACACCTTCGTCTTTGGCTGCTTTCTCGTCGGCTACATGACGGTCCGCATGTCGACGATGGTGCCCTGGCCGAATTCGAGCGAGGTCTTCTCGCTTGAGATCGGGCATGCGAAGCTGCCCCTGCTTCTGATCGCTATCATGACCTTTGTGCTGATCTCCAGCAGCGGCACCATGGCAATGGCGGTCGCGTATGGCTATCGGCGTGACCGCCGGACAACGGCACTGCTCATGGGAGTCACCGCGCTGCTCGGCGCCACCTTCGTGGGCATGCAGGCTTTCGAGTGGACGAAGCTGATCCGCGAGGGCGTGCGCCCCTGGACCAACCCCTGGGGAGCGCATCAGTTCGGCTCGACATTCTTCATGATTACCGGGTTCCACGGCACCCACGTGACCATCGGCGTCATCGTGCTGTTGATCATCGCCCGGAAGGTCTGGCGGGGTGATTTCGACACCGGTCGACGCGGTTTCTTCACGAGCCAGCGCGGGCGCTACGAGAACGTTGAGATCGTCGGCTTGTACTGGCACTTCGTCGACCTCGTCTGGGTTTTCATTTTCGCCCTGTTCTATCTCTGGTAGGAGGATCCGATGCACGCGGCTGGAAGCCAGGGCACGGGCGAGAGCCACTCGATCCGGCTCTATTTCCTCGTCTGGGGCTGGCTGTTCGTGCTGAGCGCCTGCTCCTATCTGGTCGATTATTTTCATCTCGAGGGCGCCCTGCGCTGGTCGCTGATCCTCCTGTTCATGATCGTCAAGGCAGGGCTCATCGTGGCCGTGTTCATGCATCTTGCCTGGGAGCGATTGGCCTTGATCTACGCGATCCTAGTGCCACCGACTGCGATCCTGATCTTCGTCACAATCATGAGCTTCGAGTCGAACTACACGCTGTTCACGCGGATCGCGTATTCTGGACATTGATCGTGTTGATGCCGTCTTGATCAGCCCCCATCGGAGTGGTCCGCCCTGAAGTATGGCTTTGGTTCCCCGTCACCGGGCACCTGGCGGGTCTCTGGCGTCCGGCGCGTCGGTGGTGCGCGGCAGACGATCCAGGCCTACCGCCGATGGCTCATGGGCGTGGAGGAGAGCCGAGCGCAGTCGGTGGAGATCCCTGCCCAACGCCTGCCTAGGCTTGGCCCTATGGTGCGGCCAGCCAGAAGGCATCGCCAGCGGCCTCGGCCTGCCGAGTCAGGAACTCCGAGACCAGCCTGACTCGCGGAAGGTCGCGAGTATCCGCATGAGCGATGAGCCAGTAGGCCCGAACGATCCGCACCTCCTGCGGAAGGACGGCGATGAGGTCCGGGTGGCCGCGGGCCAGGAAGTGCGGCAGGATGCCAAGGCCCGCTCCCCCGCGCACCGCCTCCATCTGAGTAATGACATTCGAGATCCGCGCCTGCGGGTGGATCGCGGACGAGACCTGTGGGAGATAGTTGAGTTCACTCGTCCAGAGCAGATCCTCGACGTACCCGACCCAGCGGTGGCGATGCAGGTCGTCCACCGTGCGGATCGCCTCCGCAGCCTCCGCGTAGCTGCGCGCCGCGTAGAGGCCGAGCGCGTAATCGACGAGTTTGCGGGCGAAGTGCCGGCCGGTCTCCGGTCGAGTCAGGGTGACGGCGAGATCGGCTTCGCGCTTCGACAGGCTGAAGCTCCGCGGATTGGCCACGAGTTCGATCTCGAGCGTCGGCTGGGAGGCGGAGAGCTGGGCGAGGCGTGGCGCGAGGAAGGTGGTTCCGAAGGCCTCGGGGGTGCCGACCCGCACGGTGCCACTCACCTGGTGAGAGGCCTCGTCCAGGCGCGAGCGCAGGGTGATCGCCACATTCTCAATCCGCTCCGCATCGCCGAGCAGCCGCTCGCCGTCACTGGTCAGGACGAAGCCTGACGGGCGGCGTTCGAACAGGCGCGTACCGAGGGCGCTCTCCAGGGCGGAGAGGCGGCGGCTCAGGGTCGAGTGATCAATCCCCATGCGCTGCGCGGCGACCGTCAGTCGCCCTGCCCGGCCAACCGCCAGAAAGGCCCGCAGGTCGTTCCAGTCGAAGTCGGACATCGCTCTCGGACCGCCGCGTCGAGGAATGCGCATTCGTGCACGGCGCCTTTGCGTTTCTTCGCATGGGCGTGCACGGAATCGAATGCTAACGACGATCTCGCGAAAGAATGCAACCGCGGCGGGGACCGGACCCGAGATCGGACCGACCGCGCCCCTCAGGGACGTCGCGACATGGCTTCGTTCTTCAAGCCGCAGTGGCGTGCCAGCGAAGGCCGGGCTGTCCGGGTCGGCCTGATCGGCGCCGGCACGTGTGGCTCCATGCACTTGGTGGGCTGATCGCCCGCGCCACGGGCATCCCGGTGATGCTGCCGAGGCGTATGCCTGCCTCGGCTGGGATCAATCACACCTGCATCCGCCCTTGTTCGTCACCATCACCTTCACCTCCTGTCGACCGGGCTGTTCGCCAAGGAGGATCTCAAAGAAGCAGAGGCGAAGAGTCTTCTCGCTTCACACCGACGGAGTAACGGTCAAAGCCGTCGCGGCTCTCGGATAGGATTTCCGCGGGCCAGAGATATTTCTGTATTGCGCGATTAGCGCCCCGCCAACCGCTGATGCCGATCCCTCTCCCATACACCGACGAAAGGATTTCTCATGCTTGACGATCATTCCGACCAAAACATCGCCATCGATCTGCCGAACGACAGCGCCGGCCGCAAGAGAACCTCGATCTATTAGCCTGAGCAGGCCGACCTGATCTTTCCGGATGTGCCGGAATTCGCCAGCTACGCTGAGGAGCGCGAGTACCGCAAGAAACACCTCGTTGCAGCCTGCCGCGCTTTCGCGATGCACGGCTTCGACTACGGCTTCGCCGGGCACCTCACGGTCCGCGACCCCGAGCGCCCGGAGTTGTACTGGACCAACCCGATGTGCGTGCACTTCTCCCAGGTGAGGATGTCCAACCTCATCCTGGCCGACCACAAGGGCCGCGTCGTCGAAGGCCGCCACGCGATCAACCGCGCCGGTTTTGTCCTGCACGCCGCCGTGCACGAAGAGTATCCCGACGTGATGGCGATGTGCCACGCGCACACGACCTACGGCACGGCTTGGTGCGCCACGGGCCGCCCGCTGGATATGATCAGCCAAGATGCGGCTGCTTTCTACAACAGCCACGCGGTGATCGGCGCTTCGGCGGGCGCTGTAGCGGTTGAAGAGAAGAGTGGACTTTCGGTTGCTCAGCAAATCGGGCTCAATCGTGGCGTGCTGCATCAGAACCATGGCCTGCTCACCTGCAGTCGCCACAGCATCGATGATGCGGCCTTCTGGTTCATCGCCTTGGAGCGGGCCTGTCAGCAGCAACTCCTGATCGAAGCCACCGGGATCAAGCCGCAGGTGCTGTCGGAGAAGACCGCCCGCTATAGCCGTGAGCACGTCGGGAGCGACTACATTGGCTGGCTGCATTTCCAGACGCTGTACAGCCACATCGCCGAGACGCAGCCAGATATGTTCGAGTGAGGGGCGCGGCACGGCGCACTCCGAACTGCCTCGATGATGAAGCCATGGGATCGGTCTGCGGACCGATCCCAGTTTCACAGTTGGAAGTACACCAAAAATGTAATGCATACGGCTTCGGGATAAAATCTGCTGGTCATCCGAGAATTTAAATCCTTGGAAAATACTGAAATGAGTAGCTGCCAGAATTTTCTGACTGACGGTCCTGACGAATGCTTGGTTTGGCTGCGTCAAGTGCAACGCGCCCGAGTGCACGGAGTGGCTCGACGATAAATTCCAGTGACGAAGACCGCGGCGTTCGGCTCGCGGAGGTGAACGTGATTGAGCAGGCAGCCAACGTGAGTCGGACAACACGAAGCGCCGCAAGAGGGGGGGAAGCGGATCCTTTCGGATCGAGATCGCGCATGTCGGCCAGCCCCGGATCTCGCCTCTGGGTGCGATCACTGATTTGCAACATACAAGATGTGGGAGCGCACTCGGACGTGCTCGCCACCCTCGCGACAGCCAACGCGCGGCGCGCGATGTCGACCAAGGCGGTTTCACGCCAAATGACAGGGGCACCTCGATGAAAACCGCAGGACTGGTCGCCAGCGCGCTGTGCCTGGCGTTGAACCCGCTCGCAAGCGCACCGGCCCTCGCCGCGGATTTGACAGACGGCAAGGTCGTGATTGGCGTCCTTACCGACATGTCCGGTCCGTATGCCGACGTGGGCGGGAAGGGCTCCGTCGAGGCGACCCGCATGGCTGTCGAAGACTTCGGCGGCAAGGTTCTCGGCAGGCCTATCGAGATCGTATCGGCCGATCATCAGCACAAGGCGGACACCGGCGCGGGCATCGCTCGCAACTGGTTCGACCGCGAGGGGGTTGATGCCGTCGTCGACCTCAACAACACGTCCGTGGCACTCGCCGTTAACAATTTGGCCGTAGAACGAAATCGGCTGACCCTGATGACGGGCACCGCCTCGTTGATCATGACGAACGAGAATTGCACGCCCAATTCGATCCACTACGTTTACGACACGTATTCGGCAGCGCATGGCGTCGTGAAGTCGATGAGCGAACTCGGGAAGAAGAAGTGGTTCGTTCTCGCCGCTGACTACGCCTACGGCAAAGGGGTGGCCGGCGCGCTCAAGGAGTTTACCGAAGAGGCGGGCGCGAAGCTCGTCGGCACAGTCTTTCACCCGCTCAATTCCCCTGATTTCTCGTCGTTTCTGCTGCAGGCCCAGGCCTCGAAGGCGGACGTGATCGCGCTGGGCAATGCCAGCTCGGACACGGTGAACTCCATCAAAGCAGCGCGCGAGTTCGGGCTGACCACGACTCAAAGCGTGGTGCCGCTCCTGATGTACATCCAAGACGTCCATTCGCTCGGCCTGCAGGAGGCGCAGAATCTCACCTTCGTCACCGGGTTCTATTGGGACCGCACGCCAGAGACGCGCGCTTGGTCGAAACGCTTCTTCGAGCGCACGAAGCAGATGCCGTCTCAGATTCAGGCGGGCGCGTATTCCGCGGTCACCAACTACCTGAAAGCGGTCGAGGCCGCCGGCACGGATGCAGGCAAGGCCGTCGCCGCCAAGATGAAGGAGCTTCCGATCGCGGACATGTTCACGGAGAGCGGCAAGGTCCGCGCCGACGGGCGCATGGTGCACGACATGTACCTGGTCCAGGTGAAGAAGCCGGGCGAGTCCAAGGCTCCGTGGGACTACTACAAGGTGCTGGCCACGATTCCGGGCGACGAAGCCTTCCAGCCCCTCTCCAAGAGCAAGTGCCCGCTCGTGACGAAGCCGTAAGGTCCCGTCCGGACGGGCGCCATCGGCGCCAGGGGCGGCGCGGCCGTCCGAGACTGACGGATTACTCGGAGCGCGCGACGGAGCCGCGCTGAGCGGGAGACGTCGGATCGACGGGAGGGCTCGGTAAGGGCGGCCAACCGATGGCCTCGGAACTCGCGCGGAAGTTCCGCAGCCACCACGCCCAATCCTCCGGCACGAGCGAGAACGGATCGGGGTGTCCCAGTTCGCGCGCGGCCCAGACCGGCCAGTGGGGGTTGGCGAGTGCCGGGCGCCCGATGAACACGAGGTCGATCAGGTCGTCGCGGATCACGCGGTCGGCCTCCGCGGGAACGCCGAGGTTCCAGCTCACGCCCACGGGGATGCCGCACTCGCGTCGAACGCGCGCGCCACGCTCCACCATGAAAGCGAGTTGCTTGAACGGCGGCGCCCTCATGTCATCCGTGTTGAGACCGATGGACAGGTCCGCGAAGTCGAGCCCGCGCTCCTTCATCCAGCCCACCGCGACGACGGACTCGTCGAACTGAACGCCCTCTTCGTTCAGGTCGTCGGAGCCGAGGCGCATCGTCAAGGGCAAGCGCTCCGGCCAGACCGCCTTGACCGCGTCGATCGCTTCGAGGTGGAAGCGGACGCGGTTCTCGAGCGATCCGCCATAGGCGTCGGTCCGCTTGTTCGCGATGGGCGAGAAGAAGCTCGCGCCGAGATAGCCGTGCGCGAAGTGCAGCTCGAGCCACTCGAATCCCGCCTCGGCGGCGCGGCGCGCGGCGGACGCGTAGCTCGCATGGACTTCGTGGATCTCGGCCACGGACATTTCCTGCACGGGGTGGTGGAAGCGGCCGCCGTAGGGCACGGCGGAGGGGCCGCGCACCTGCCACCCCTCGGGATGATCGGGGGCGTATTGCTGGCGGGGTTTGTCCCAGGGCCGGTTCTCGCTGCCCTTGCGGCCGGTATGCCCGAGCTGGATCGCAGGCACCGCGCCCATGTCCTTGACGAGACGGTTGATGCGCCGCAGGCCGTCGATCTGTGCATCGTCCCACAGGCCGGCGCAGTGCGTCGACGTGCGGCCGTCGGGCTGAATGGCGATCTGTTCCGGAAACACCAACCCGAAGCCGCCCGCGGCCCGCGAGCCGATCAGCATGAGGTGGAAGTCCGTCACCGTGCCGTCAGGCGGCGAGCGGTACATCGTCATGGGAGACATGACGATGCGGTTGCGCAGCGTGACATCCTTGAGCATGAACGGCGAAAAGAGGTCAGGCATGAGAACTCCGTCCGACGGATCAGCGCCCGAGTTATACCCGAGCAGGCACGGAGTGATAGCGAAACTCGTCCCTCGTCGTGTCCTGCCTGTATCGCTTCCATCACATGAACTGTCGAGACGAAACACAATGCAGGATTAGCACTGCTGCCATTTCTGCAGGTATACAGTGGCGTGCTGGTGAGGTCTGGAGGGCGCTGGCGATGAGGGTTACGCGCCGGCCTGAGTCCATGTGCAGATCGGCACGTATGGCGGCGACAGCCGGCCGCTGGTGGAGATCAGCAGTCCTTCAACTGAGCATTTTGAGCGTTTCGGAGAAGCCAACGTCCATGCCGGCACCGCACATACGTTCGATGATCTGCTCCGGTCTCTGGGCAGATAAAATCACTTGGAGAGCGGCGGACGCTTCGACAATTCAGCCGCAATACCCCTTTCTGTGAGCCAGCCGACCTGGGAGCTGGTTTCATAACCCCCGCCTTCGCGGATCGGCGGGAGCGCCAGCGGGGCGATCACCACGAAGGCACCACGAAGGTCCGTTGTCAGCTGTCGAGCGGCCATTCCGGCGGCATGGGTCGAAGGTCCGGGAAGGCGCGTTGCCGAACCGGCGAGTGCTGGGCGCAGCTCTCATTCTCGGCTGCACCCGGTCGACCCGAGGACCTCCCCTCCCCTTCCAAAGCTCAGGCCCGCCGGAAGCACGGCTCTCCGACATCATCGCGGCTTACGGGAGCACGTGACGCTTGCCGGCATTCCGCAGGCCCGCCTCGTGGGTCCGCTTCGAGGCGAACAGCGGACTAGAGCATTTTCCGACGAAGTGGATGCCGGTTCGTCGCAGAAAATGCGGCAAGATCAAAGACCGAGAGCAGTCCCCGATTGCAACGTGATCGGGTGCTGCTCTAGACCACGGCCTTGTTCTGGAACGCCACCCCGGCGACCGGCGCCGGCAGGGGCGGGCGGCCGCACGACCGTGGCGCGCTGACGGCGCGCCGCGTCCCCGGCGGCGGCCCGCGCTACAGGCAGCGCTCCAGGATCTCCTCGGCTTGGCGGACCGTCATCCGCCGGGCCGCCGGGCTCGCGATGAGTGTGCGGTCGCTCGCGCTCGCCGGGTCGAAGTCCTTGGCGGCGATGCCGGCATAGAGGCCCGGCACGGCGCGGAGCGCCATCTCGCGCACCCGCTCCCGCGGCAGCTGCGCGGGCGTGAAGCGCTCCGGGAAGCCGATATCGGCGTAGAGCGCGCGGACCGCGTCGGCACAGGCCGCGATCGTCTCTTGGCGGGAGAGCCCCGCGGTCTCGACCTCCAGTGCCTCGGCGAGCGGCTTCACCTTGGCGGGCAGCACCGCGAGGTTGAAGGTGATCACGTGCGGCAGCAACACGCCCACGCCGTAGGGGTGGGGCAGGTCGAGATGGCCTTCGAGCGGCAGCGACAGCGCGTGGCCGTGGCCGAGCCGGGCATTGCCGCAGGCGATGTTGGCCATGCAGGAGGACACGAGGTTGTCCTCGCGGGCGCGGTCGTCGTCGGCGTTGATCGAGGCGCGCAGGGAGCCGTGCTGCAGCCGCACGGCGGCGAGCGCCACCGCGTCGGTGAGCGGCGAAGCGATGCCGCTGAGGTACGCCTCGACCCCGTGGGTGAGCGCGTCGACCGCGGGCAGCGCCGCCACGTGCATCGGCAGCGAGCGTAAGGTCACGGGATCGAGGATCGCCGCGTCCGGGAAGCTCAGGGGGCCGCCGCCGAGGAGCTTGAGGTGGCGCTCTTCGTCCTTGACGATGGTCCATTGTGAGACCTCCGACCCCGAGCCCGCCGTGGTCGGCACCATGATCATCGGGAGCGCCTTGCGGTCGAAGCGGCCGATGCCGGTGCATTCCGCCATCGGCTTGCGGTTCGTCGCCACGATGGCGATGCCCTTGCCGGTGCACATCACCGAGCCGCCGCCGATGCACACGACCCCGTCGATGCCGGCGCGGCGCACCCGCTCGCCCTGCTGGTCGATGTGCGAGCAGCGCGCGTCGATGCCGCATTCGTCGAAGCGCTCGATCGCGATTCCCGCCTGCGCCAGGGCCGCGAGGGCGTCGGCGTGGAAGCCCTGCGCCGAGATGACGGGATCGGACACCACGAGCACCCGCGTCATCTCGAGGTCGCGGGCGAGACTGCCGACGGTCGCGAGCGCGCCTTGGCCGGCCACGATCCGGGTCGGCATGTAGAAGCTGGTGATCATGCGGGCGTCTCCTCGGGGGCGTCTCCTCGGGGGCGGGGCGCTTCGCACCCTCGCGGCGCGGTCCGGACCGGCCGGCGCCCCTCCGGTGGTGACGGCCCGCGGGCGCCGCGTCCAATAGTAACCGCAGGATAAATCCATAATCGGGGCCTATGGGGCGCCGGTGCCCGGATCTGAGCCGCGGTCGAGATCTCGGGCCGAGATCACAGGCCAAGATCACACGCCAAGATCACACGCCAAGATCACACGCCAAGATCACGCGGCGCCATAAGCAGCAACGATGGAAGACCGGGGTGAGCGCTATTGGACGCGGATGGCGCCGCGCGGCGATCATCGCTGCGATCCACGAGCATCGCTCCGACGCCCGCACCGGGCTCGCAACGGCCGATGCCGACCCCGAGGAAACCCCGATGCCTTGCCCGCCCGTCACGCGACGCCTCGCCGTCGCCGGCCTGTTCGCCACGCTCCTCGCCGCACCGGCCGTCGCCGCCGAGACGCCCCTGCGCATCGGCGTGATCGAGGACCTGTCGGGGATGTATTCCGGCAACGGCGGCCCGAACATGGTGCTGGCCGCCCAGATGGCGGCGGAGGATTTCGGCGGGAAGGTGCTCGGGCGGCCGATCGAGGTGATCGGCGTCGACCATCAGAACAAGCCCGACATCGGCTCCGGCCTCGCCCGGCAGCTCGTCGACCAGCGCGGCGTCACGGCCTTCGTGCTCGGGGGCGCGAGTTCGGTGGGCCTCGCCGTCCAGTCCTACGCCAAGGACCGCAGGATCACGACGCTCGTGACCGGCGGCTACGCCTCGCAATTCTCGGGCGCGGGCTGCTCGCCCTACGGCACGCAGTGGGTGCCCTCGACGGGCGAACTCGCCAAGGCGGTCGCGGGCGCCGTGGTGCAGGTCGGCGGCAAGAGCTGGTACTTCATCACCGCCGACTACGTGTTCGGCCAGGGTCTCGCGGCCGATGCGGGCAAGGCCGTGAAGGCCGCGGGCGGCACCGTCGTCGGCGAGATCTGGACTTGCTTCGGTTTAGTAGAGAGCGGTTGAACAGGTGCCCCGCCTCTCGAACCGGACAGGGCTGACGAAGCCGAGCGCGGAATGGCGCCGGCAGGGATTGTAGAAGCCATCGATGTAGCGGGCCAGGGCTTCGGTCGCCTCGGCACGCGTGTAGAAGACGGTGCGCCAGACCATCTCGCTTTTCAGCGTCTTGAAGAACTTCTCGACCATCGCATTGTCATAACAGTTGCCCTTGCCAGACATCGAAATGGTGATCCCGCGGCTTCGTAGTTCAGCCTGGTACTCGTTCGAGCAATACTGACTACCTCGATCCGAATGATGCACCAGACCAGCTGCCGGCCGTCGCACAACCAAAGCGCGACGCAAGGCAGTCAGGGCCAATTCCTTGTGCAGCCGGTCGCCAGCTGCCCAGCCGACGACCCGCCGGGCATAAAGATCGATCACCACCCGCCAGATAAAGCCAGCCCCTCCCGTGTCCAGATGTAGGAGATGTCAGCCCCCCACTTCTCGTCGGGCTCTGCGGCGGTGAAATCCTGGTCGAGCCGGTTGGGCGCGACCGGGAAGGCATGCTGGCTGTCGGTGGTGCGCCGAAAGCGGCGCGGCTGGCGAGCCTTGAGCCCGCTCTCCCGCATCAGCCGCGCCGTGCGGCGCCGGCCCACGCCAAGCCCTTGCTCGCGCAGCTCGTGCGTCATGCGCGGGCTGCCATAGGTCTCGTGTGAGAGCGCGAAGGCCGAGCGGACGTGGGCGAGCAGCACGAGGTCCTCGCGCTGACGGCGCGACGCGGGCCGGTTCTTCCAGGCGAAGTAGCCGCTCGGGCTGACATCCAGGAGCTTGCACAGACGCGCGACCGGGAAGTCCTTCTTCGCCGCATCGATGAGCTGGAACCTCATCGACTTCCCTCCTTGGCGAAAAAAGCCGTGGCCCGCTTCAGGATCTCGCGTTCCTGGCGCAACACCTCGTTCTCCCGCCGCAGCCGCTTCAGCTCGGCGGCCATGTCCTCCTGGCGGTCGGAGGGCGGCGCCTCCATCTCGCGATCGCGCTGTCCGTCGATCCAGTGGCGCAACGTCGAGAGGCCGATGCCGAGATCCTCGGCGACCTCTCGGCGGCTGCGCCCGCTCGTGTGAGCAAGGCGCACGGCTTCGGCGCGAAACTCAGGGGTGAAGCGCTTCTTCGGTTCTCGCATCGGGAACCTCCTCCCTCACGGAAAGAGCTCTCCACTTTCCCGAAGCAAGTCCAATCCGCCACCCGCTCGGCGCCACCGACCTCTCCTCGCAGCTCATCCAGGCGCAGGCCTCCGGCGCGGACGTGATCGGGCTCGCCAATGCGGGGCCGGACCTCGTCAACACGATCAAGCAGGCGCGGGAATTCGGCATCACCTCGAAGGTGGTGGCGATGCTGGTCTTCACCAACAACACGGTGGCGCTCGGCCTCGACGTGGCCCAGGGCATCCGCATGGCAGTGAACTTCTACTGGGACGCCAACGAGGCGAGCCGCGCCTGGGCCAAGCGCCTGATGGCCCGCAACGGCGACGTGGTGCCGACCATGGGCCACGCCGCCGCCTACTCCTCGGTGCGCCACTATCTCCGGGCGGTCGAGAAGGCCGGGACCGACGACGCCGCCGTCGTCAACAAGGTGATGAAGGAGCTTCCGATCGACGACGGCTTCTACGGCAACCCGCGCATCCAGGCGAACGGCCGCGTGGTGATGGACATGCAGCTCGTCGAGGTGAAGAGCCCCAAGGAGTCGAAGGGGAAGGCCGACCTCTACCGGATCATCGAGTCCATTCCCGGCGAGACGCTGTTCACTCCCGCCGAGAAGAGCGGCTGCCCCCTGACCACCGGCTGACCGGGAGAGACGTCATGAAGCTCTACGCCAACCCGACCTCGCCCTTCGTGCGCATCGTGCGCATGGCCCTGATCGAGAAGGGCCTCGCGGAGACGGTCGAGACCGTCTTCGTGGACGCCTGGGCGGACGATCCCGCCCACCTCGACGCCAACCCGGCCGGCCGCGTGCCGGCCCTCGTCACCCGCGAGGGCGTGCGGCTCACCGAGGCGCTCCTGATCCTGCGCCACCTCGACGCGATCCGCCCCGAGCCGGCCGTGTTCACGGTCGAGGCGGAGATCCTGTCCTGCGCCGGGCTCGCGGTGGGCGTGTTCGACGCCGCCGTGGCGGTGATCATCGGCCGCAAGTCCGCGCCGGACTTCGATACCGGGATGGTCGGGATCAAGCGCTACCGCACCATGCGCGAGGGGCTGAAGCGGCTCGACGCGGCGCTGCCCGCCTCGGGCCCGTTCGACCTCTCCGCCATCGCGGCGGTGACGGCCCTCGACTACCTCATGTTCCGCTTCCCCAACGAGGAGTGGCGCGCCCTCGCCCCGCGGCTCGCGGCGTTGCGCGACGCGAATGCCGACCGCCCCTCGGTCCGGGAGACGGCGCCCCGCGCTTGAGCCGAACCTCCTGACGGTCACAAGCAGAAGCCCGGCAGATCGGCTTCGCGCCGATCTGCCGGGCTTCCGCATTGACGAGACGTTTTCGCCGACCCGGCGATTGACGAGCACCAGGGTCGCGGGCGCTTCCCGTTCGGTCCAGCCGATGAGCCCGCCCCCACAGAGGGCGGGATTTGAAACACCTGTCGCGCAAGCCGTCCGTCACGCCGCGCCGATCGCCCGGATCGGCGGGCGTCGCCACGCCTGCGGACCGGAGGCGTGGACGCTGTCGCCGTCCGCGGTCACCGCTACGGTCACCGGCATGTCCTTGACCTCGAATTCGTAGATTGCCTCCATGCCGAGATCCTCGAAGGCCAGCACCCGGCTCGAACGGATCGCCCGCGAGACGAGGTAGGCAGCCCCTCCGACCGCGCTCAGGTAGGCGCGCCGGTGCGCCTTGATCGCCGCGATCGCGGTCGGCCCGCGCTCGGCCTTGCCGATCATGGCCAGCAGCCCGAGGCCGAGCATCGTGTCGGTGAACTTGTCCATGCGGGTCGCGGTTGTCGGACCGGACGGACCCACTGCCTCGTCGCCCACCGGGTCGACCGGCCCGACGTAGTAGATCACGCGGTTCTCGAAGGAGACCGGCAGCGGCTCGCCGCGGTTGAGCATGTCCTGGATGCGCTTGTGCGCCGCGTCCCGGCCCGTGAGCATGCGCCCGGACAGGAGCAGCCGATCGCCCGCCTTCCAGGTCGCGACCTCGGCGGGGTCGAGGGCGTCGAGGTCGACGCGCCGCGCGTTGGCGTCGGGCGCCCACTCGACGTCGGGCCACGCGGCGAGGTCGGGCGCCGGCAGGAAGGACGGCCCGGAGCCGTCGAGGACGACATGCGCGTGGCGCGTCGCCGCGCAGTTCGGGATCATCGCCACGGGCTTCGAGGCCGCGTGGGTCGGCCAGTCGAGGATCTTGATGTCGAGCACGGTGGTGAGGCCGCCGAGCCCTTGCGCGCCGATGCCGAGCGCGTTGACCTTGTCGTGCAGTTCGATGCGCAGGGCCTCGATGTCGTTTTCGGGACCGCGCGCCTTGAGCTGCGCCATGTCGATCGGCGCCATCAGCGATTCCTTGGCCATCACCATGGCCTTCTCGGCCGTGCCGCCGATCCCGATCCCCAGCATCCCCGGCGGGCACCAGCCGGCGCCCATGGTCGGCACGGTCTCCAGCACCCACTCGACCAGCGAGTCGGACGGGTTGAGCATCTTGAACTTGGCCTTGTTCTCCGAGCCGCCGCCCTTGGCCGCGACCGTCACCTCGACGTGATCGCCCGGGACCATCTCGACGTGGAGCACGCTCGGGGTGTTGTCGCGGGTGTTCTTCCGCCCGAAGGCCGGGTCGGAGACGATGGAGGCGCGCAACGGATTCGCCGGGTCGAGGTAGGCGCGGCGCACGCCCTCGTCGATCACCGCCTGAAGGCTCTCGCCGCCGGCGAGCGTGCAGCCCTGGCCCCACTTCACGAACACCGTGACGATGCCGGTGTCCTGGCAGACCGGTCGGTGGCCTTGCGCCGACATCCGGCTGTTCGTCAGGATCTGCGCGATCGCGTCCCGGGCGGCGGGCGATTCCTCGCGCCCGTAGGCCTCGGCGAGCGCCTGGATGTAGTCGAGGGGGTGGTAATAGCTGATGTATTGCAGCGCATCGGCCACGCTCTCGGTGAGATCGGCCGCCTGGATCACGGGCATGGGTGGTGCTCTCCTGTCTTCGGGACCCGCGCCTGACCCTCCCCACCGAGGGGGGGAGGGTGCCCCGCGGAGGCGGGGCGGGAGAGGAGAACCACGTTTCCGGACAGGACGCGCCGATGATGGGCGCTGGGTTCTGAGGCGTCGCGCCGCCCCTCTCCCGGCTTATCCGACATCCGGTTGATGGCTTCGCCATCTCCCCTTTCGGCAAGGCGGATGTCGGCTTCGCTCAGGCGCCGCGCGGGCTCGCGATCCGGGACCCGCTTCGTTCAAGCGGATCCCGGATCACGCACGTTTGCCACCCTCCCCGCCGAGGGGGAGGGTTGGCGCGCGCCTCACACCGTGCGCCCGCCGTCCACCGGCAGTTCCACGCCCGTGATGAACTCGGCCGTCGCGAGGTAGAGCGCGGCCTCGGCCACGTCCTGCGCCTCGCAGAGGCGCCCGAGCGGCACCGTGGCGATGAACTTGGCGCGGTTCTCAGGGGTATCGGGCACGCCCATGAAGTCCTCCAGCATACCGGTCACGCCCATCACCGGGCAGATCGCGTTGACCCGGATCTTCCAGGGCGCGAGTTCGACCGCCAGCGACTTCGACATCAGGTTCACGGCGCCCTTCGAGGCGTTGTACCAGGTCAGGCCCGGCCGCGGCCGGATCCCCGCCGTCGAGCCGACGTTGAGGATCACCCCGCCGCCGTTGTCGCGCATCGCCCCCGCGGCCGCCTGGACCATGTGGTAGATCGACTTGACGTTGACGTCGAAGACCCGGTCGAACGTGTCCTCGTCGATCTCCAAGAGCGGCCGGTTGCGGTGCGTGTAGCCGGCGTTGTTGACGATGATGTCGGGCGTGCCGAAGCGGCGGGAGACCTCGCCCAGCAGCCGGTCGATGTCGGGCCGCGACGAGACATCGGTCTTTACCGCGATCGCCCGGTCCTCGTCGAGCGCGCGCGCCACCGCCTCCGCCTTCTCGCCGTTGAGGTCGGCGATGGCGACGCGCGCGCCGTTCTCCACGAAGAGGCGCGCGATCGCCTCGCCGAACCCGCTCGCCGCGCCCGTCACCACGGCGATTCTGTTCCCAAGCCTCATGGTCGCGTCCTCCCTCATGCCTCAGCCGTGGTTGAACACGGTCGTCTTCGTCTTGCTGAAGTCGTGCAGCGCCGCCAAGCCCTTCTCACGCCCGTGGCCGCTCTTGCCCGAGCCGCCGAAGGGCAGTTCGATGCCCGCCCCCGCGCCGTAGCAGTTGACGAACATCTGGCCGGTGCGCACGCGCCTCGACAGCCGCATCTGGCGCCCGCCATCGCGGGTCCAGACCGCGGCGACGAGGCCGTAATCGGTGCCGTTGGCGAGCGCCACCGCGTCCTCCTCGTCGTCGAAGGGCAGCGCCACGAGGACGGGCCCGAACACCTCCTCGCGGGCGATGGCGTTGTCGCGCGGGGTCGGCCCGAACAGGGTCGGGCGCACGTAGTAGCCGCCGGCCGGCGAGCCCTCGGCGATCTGGGCCTGCGCCAGCACCGGGATGCCGTCCGCCACCGCGCGGTCGATGAAGCCCTGGACGCGCTTGCGCTGCTTCTCGGTGATGATCGGGCCGCAATCGGGATCCATCTCGGGCGGGCCGACCCGCACCGCCGAGAAGGCGGTCTTCAGCCGGCCGACCACCGCGTCGTAGGCGCTGCGCTCGATCAGGATACGGCTGCCGGCCGAGCAGGTCTGGCCGCTGTTCTGGATGATCGCCTTGACGATCACCGGGATTGCCGCGTCGAGGTCGGCATCCGCGAACACGATCTGGGGCGACTTGCCGCCGAGTTCGAGCGTGCAGGTGATGAAGTGGTCGGCGCAGAGCTTCTGGATGATCTGCCCCACCTCCGGCGAGCCCGTGAAGGACACGAAGTCGACGCCCGGATGCGCGGCGAGCGCGGCGCCCGCGCCGGCCCCGCGGCCGGTCACGATGTTGACGGCCCCCTTCGGGAAGCCGGCTTCCGTCACGAGGTCGGCGAGGGCGAGCGCCGTCGCGCAGGCATCCTCCGCGGGCTTGAGCACCGTGGCGTTGCCGACCGCGAGCGCGGGGGCCAGCGTCCGCCCGAACATCTGCGCGGGATAGTTCCAGGGCAGGATGTGGCCGGTGACGCCGTGCGGCTCGTGCGTGACCGTGACGAAGTAGCCGTTGAGGTAGGGGATGGTCTCGCCGTGCAGCTTGTCGGCGGCCCCGCCGTAGAACTCGAAGTAGCGGGCGAGCGCCGCGATGTCGGCCTTGGCGACGCTCGCGGGCTTGCCGGTGTCGCGCGCCTCGATGGCCGCGAGACGCTCGGCGTCGCGCTGGATCAGGGTGCCGAGGCGGATCAGCAGGCGGCTGCGGTCGAGGGCCGAGGTCCGGCCCCAGGCGCCGTGGTCGAAGGCCTCGCGGGCCGCCGAGACGGCGCGGTCGACATCCTCCGGCGTGCTGTCGGCGATCGTGCCGATGACCGCGCCGGTCGCCGGCTCGAAGACGTCGAGGGCCGCCCCGCCGGACGAGCGGGTCCACTCGCCACCGATGAAGTTCATGGGTCTCGACATGGCAGATGCTCCTTCGCGGCGAGAGCCTTGCCGGGCGGGCGCCCGCCCTCCGCGCGCCTGTCGGGGCGACGCGGACGGCGGCGTTTCCTCCGGGTGCCGTCTGCGGCGGCTCTCTTTAGGGGAACCATAGCCCGGTCGGGCGATACGGTCTAATAAGGCGTGCGTCCCGAGCCCATGCATCCGGCTTATGGAATTCCGGCACATCCGCACCGTCCTCGCCGCCGCCGAGGACCTCCACTTCACCCGGGCCGCCCAGCGGCTCGGCATCGCCGAGCCGGCGCTCAGCCAGCAGATCCGCCAGCTGGAGGAGGAACTCGGCACGCCGCTGTTCCGCCGGCTGACCCGCGGGGTGGAACTGACGGAGGCGGGGCGCGCCTTCCTGCCCTATGCCCGGGCGGCGCTGGCCGCCGCCGACGAGGGGGCCGCAGCGGCCAAGCGCGCCGCCAAGGGCGAACTCGGGCAACTGCGCATCGGCTTCACCTCCTCGGCCTCGTTCAACCCGATCGTGACCGGCACCATCGGGCGTTTCCGCGACGCCTATCCGGGCATGGACCTCGCGCTGCAGGAGCAGGTCACCACGGTCCTCCTGCGCGGCCTGCGCGAGGGCGTGATCCAGCTCGCCTTCATCCGCGCCGCGGAGGACGAGACCGAGGGCCTGCGCCGCACGGCGCTCCCGGAGGAGCCGCTCTGGGCGGCGCTCCCGGCCAAGCACCGCCTCGCCGGGGCGGGGCGCATCGACCTCGCGGATCTCGCGGCCGACCGATTCATCGTCTACCCGCGGGCGAACGGGCGGCTCCTCTACGACGCCATCGTGGCGGCCTGCGGCCGGGCGGGCTTCAGCCCGCGCATCGTCCAGGAGGCCCCGCAGATGGCCTCGACCGTGAACCTCGTGGCGGCCGGCGTCGGGGTCGCCCTCGTGCCCGCCTCGATGCGGCAGATCCGGGCGCCCGGCGTCGTCTACCTGCGGCTCGCCGAGCCAGCCCCCACGGCCTCCCTCGCCCTGGTGCGCGGACCCGACCTCCTGATGACCGCCGCGGTGCGCAACTTCATCCGCTGCCTGGAGGAGGCGATGCGCGATCCCCTCTCGGCCGAGATCGTCGCCGCGGCGCGGACGTAGCGCGGCGGCCGATGCAGCGGTGGCCGGGTCGTCGGACATTGCGTCGGGATCTGGACCCGCTCAGCCCGACCGTGCGATGGGCTGCCGAGGGTGGGGAGCCGCCCTGATCACCGAGCCCGGAAGCGGACCTCCCGATTTCGCGACACGATGATCCATGCCCGATCCGGGATCCGCTCGATCACAGCGGATCCCGGATCAGTCGGTTCGACGCCCATCGAAAAGCAGGCCGTGGCTGGCCCTGGACTGGATCGAGGAAGGGGCGCCGCCGCGAGATCCCTCGACGCGCCGGGGCTTCGGCAGCGCGCTGATCGAGGCTCGCATCCCCTATGGACTGAGCGGCCGCGGCACGATCACCATCGGCCCTGAGGGTGCGCGCTGCCGCCTGGAGTTCCCGCTCAAGGAGGGCGAGAGCATCCTGGAGACGGACGCACCGCAGCCGGCGACCAGCTGCGAGACCGCACACGTCCTCAAGGCGCGCGGCGTGCCCCCCTTCCTGACCGGGTACGATCCCGCCGTGATCCCGGGGGACTTGGCCGACCCCGCCCGTTTGCAGAAGCCGCTGCCGTTCCGCGCCATCGCGGAGGCGGTGGGCCAGTTCTAGAGCGGGGTTCGATCGAGCCGCAACCGAACCCTGCTCGAGGTTGTTGATGTTGCGGCATTTTCTACGCCGAGCCGGCATCCACTTCGTCGGACGATGCTCCAGCCCTCAGCGCGATGCCCCGGAAGCAGACGCTCTCAAGGTCCGAGAAGGGGCGAAAGCCACGATTGGAACGGCCATGACGGGCGAGCTTCGACCGCGGTGCGCCCCCTGATCGCCACGCGATCGGCGTCCGCCCCCGCGATGGTTGATAAGCCGTCGTTATCGCGCGCCGCCGATCCGCGTATTGGACGGATGGCCCGCCCTCGCGTCTATTCGGCGCGGAGGTTCCGCGCTCCGAGCGCACCGGACGCGGCGCCCTCAAGCCTCGATCTTCCCGCGCTCCGAGCGCGCGCGTCCGCACGGATCAGCCGATGTCGATACCCTCCTTCATCGCAGGCTACGGCAAGGTCAGGCCGTTCCGCGGCGCCTTCGCGGCCCCGCGCGACAGCCTGCGCGCGGCCGCCCGCATCCGCGCCCAGCACCCCGGCGAGGGCAAGGTGCTGCCCTCGATCCGCGAGGCGATCCGCGCCTGCGGCCTGAAGGACGGGGCGACCGTCTCGTTCCACCACCACCTGCGCAACGGCGACGACGTGCTGCGCGCGGTGATGCAGGAGATCGCGGCCCTGGGCCTTCGCGACATCCAGGTGGCGGCGAGTTCGCTGTTTCCGGTGCACGCGCCCCTCGTCGCGCACATCCGCAGCGGCGTCGTCACCCGCCTTGCGACGAACTACGTCACCGGTCCGGTGGCCGAGGCGATCGCGGCGGGCGAATTGCCGAACCCGGCGGTCCTCCAGACCCATGGCGGCCGGGCGCGCGCGATCGAGGCGGGCGAACTCCCCATCGACGTCGCCTTCGTGGCGGCGCCGGCCGCGGACGTCTACGGCAACCTCAACGGGGTCGATGGCCCCTCCGCCTGCGGGCCGCTCGGCTACCCGATGGTCGATGCCCGCCACGCCGGCCGCGTGGTGGCGATCACCGACGCGCTCTCGCCCTATCCGCTCGCGTCGATCGACATCGCCCAGGACCTCGTCGACTACGTCGTGCCGGTCGACTCTATCGGGGACGCCTCCAAGATCGTGTCGGGCACGACCCGCGTCACCGAGGATCCGGTCGGGCTCTCCATCGCGGCGACGGCCGCGAAGGTCATCGACGCCGCGGGCCTGCTCGTCGACGGCTTCTCGTTCCAGACCGGGGCGGGCGGGATCTCGCTCGCCGTCGCGCAGGACGTCGCAGCGATCATGCGCGACAAGGGCGTGGTCGGCAGCTTCGCGGCGGGCGGGGTGCATCAGGGCATCGTGTCAATGTTCCGACAGGGCCTTTTCCGCACGCTGTTCGACGTGCAGTGCTTCGACCTCGCGGCGGTCGCCTCCTACCGGGAGGACAGGGGTCACGTGGCGATGTCGGCCTCGCTCTACGCCAACCCGGCCTCGAAGGGGGCGCTCGTCAACCACCTCGACTGCATGGTGATGGGCGCGGCCGAGATCGACCTCGCCTTCAACGTCAACGTCACGGCGGTGAACGGCGGCGCGATCATCGGCGGATCGGGCGGCCATGCCGACACGGCGGCCGGCGCCAAGCTCGCCCTCGTCACGACCAAGCTCGCCGCGGGCGGCGCGCCGAAGATCGTCGACGCGGTCGAGTGCGTGACGACGCCGGGCGAGACGGTGGACGCCGTCGTCACGGAGGCGGGCGTGGCGGTCAACCCGCGGCGCGCGGACCTCTCTGAGCGCCTCGCCGCCGCGGGCCTGCCCCTCGTGGACATCGCGCGGTTGCGCGACCTCGCGGCGGACAGGACGAAGGGGGCGCCGCGCCCGCAGGTCGATCCGCAGGGGCGGATCGTGGCGCTGGTGGAATACCGCGACGGCACGGTGACTGACGTCGTGCGCCAGCGCCGCAACTGACATAGCGTGGGCGACGGCGGTCCCGAGGACCGCCGCGTGAAAGACAAGACGAGAGGGAGGATGCGATGGTGGGTAGCGACAACGCGCGCGCGTCGCTGACGCGGCGGGCGGCGCTCGGGGCGATCGGTGCGGGCGGCCTCGTTCTCGCGGGCCGCAGCGTGCAGGCGCAGGGCGCCCCGCCCGCCGAGATCAAGGTCGGCATCGCCACCTACCTGTCGGGCCCCGCGAGCGTGTTCGGCGTGCCCGGCCGGCAGACGGCCGAGATGCTGTTCGACGAGATCAACGCGGCCGGCGGCATCGCCGGGATCAAGGTGCGGCCGATCTTTGTGGACGAGGGCCCGGGCGTCGACCACGTGGTCGGCGAGTACCGCCGCCTCGTGCAGAGCGAGGGCGTGCACGTCGTCTTCGCGGCGATCTCGTCGGCGGACTGCATCGCCTGCGCGCCGCTCGCCGACGAACTGAAGCGGCCGACCCTGCTGTGGGATTGCGGCACCCAGCGCATCTTCGAGGACAACCGCTACAATTTCGCCTTCCGCACCCAGGCCAACGCGACGCCGGAGATCCTGTCCGCGCTCCTCTACCTCCTGAAGGTGAAGCCCGACTTCAAGTCGATCGCCGTCATCAACCAGGACTATGCCTGGGGCCGCGATTCCTGGGACATCTTCCGCACGGCGATGAACACCCTGAAGCCGGGGGTGAAGGTCGCGGCCGAACTCTTCCCGCGCTTCGGCGCCACGGACTTCTCGACCGAGATCACCCGCGTGCTGGCCCTGCGGCCGGAGGTCGTGCTGTCCACCTCCTGGGGCGGCGACCTCGACGCCCTCATCCGGCAGGCCTCGGACCGCAAGCTGTTCGAGCGCTCGACCTTCGTGATGCCGCTCGCCGAATCCTCGCTGCAGCGGGTCGGCAAGGCGCTGCCCGCCGGCCAGATCGTCGGCGCCCGCGGCGACCACTGGTTCCTGCACCCCTCGCCGAGCGATCCGGAGCGCCTGAAGCGCTTCACCGAGAGCTACCGCACCCGCTTCAACGCCTACCCGATCTATCCGTGCTTCCACATGGCGCAGGCCGTCTCCGCCATGAAGGCCGGCCTCGAGAAGGCGCTCGCCGCCAAGGGCGGCGGCTGGCCCACCGACGCCGAACTCGCCGCCGCCTTCAAGGGCCTCGAATTCCCCTCGCCGACCGCGAGCGTGCGCATCCGCGAGGACGGGCAGGGGCTGGAGAACCAGCTCATCGGCACGACGCTGCATTCCGACCGCTACCCGTTCCCGGTGCTCACCGACATGGTGGTGTTCCCGGCCGACACCGTCACCACGCCGGTCGGCCAGAAAAGCGCGGACTGGCTCAAGACCCTGACCCCCGACGTAGTGGCCAAGGTGCCGCAGGCGCTGGCCTTCAAGTAGGCCAGCGATGTCCTGGCTCTCCGAGAACGGCCTCCTCGTCGGCCTCGCCCTCCTCGACGGGCTGTCCTACGCCGCCGCCGTGTTCATGGTGGCGGTGGGGCTCAACCTCGTCTTCGGGGTGCTGAGGGTGCTCAACGTCGCCCACGGCAGCCTCTACGCCATCGGCGGCTACGTGGCGGCGGCGCTCGGGCTCTTCCTCACTTCGCTCGGCGCCCCGCCCTGGGCGGGGCTGCCGGTGCTGCTCGCGGCCGCGATCCTGGTCGGGATCGTGCTCGGGCCGCTGATCGAGCGGCTGCTGCTGCGCCGGATGCAGGACCAGGAGCCGGTGCTGCAGCTCCTCGTCACCTTCGCGCTGTTCATGATCCTCGAAGACCTGCAGAAGCTCGTCTTCGGGGTGCAGCCGGTGGTGTTCGACGCGCCGCTGAAGTGGCTCGGCACCGTCGACGTGCCCTTCGGGGCCGACGCGATCCCCTTCACGGCCTACCAGCTCTACGTCCTGCCGGGCGTGGCGCTGGCGACGCTGGCTATCCTGGCCTTCGTGCTGCGCTACACGCTGATCGGGCGCATGGTGGTGGCGGTCACGGTGGACCGGGAGGCCGCGCGGGCGCTCGGCATCGACGCCGCGAAGGTGACGCTCCTCACCTTCACGGTGGGCACGATCCTCGCTGCGCTCGGCGGCGCGCTCGCCGCCCCCACCGTCTCCCTGGTGCCGGGGGTCGGGGCCTCGACCATCGTGCTCTCCTTCGCGGTGGTGGCGACGGCCGGCCTCGGCCAGATCGAGGGGGCGGCCGTGGCGGCCCTGCTGATCGGGCTCGGCCGCTCCTTCGCGGTCTACGTCGCCCCGGAATTCGAGGTGGTGGTGCCCTACGCCATCATGGTGGCGGTGTTGCTGGTGCGGCCGCAGGGCCTGTTCGGCGTGGCGGAGACGAGGCGGATATGAGCCGGCGCGGCGAAACCCTCCTGGCGCTCCTCGGCGCCGCCCTGGTGCTCGGCCTCGCCTACGCGGTGCCCTGGCTGCGCTTCGTGCTCACCATCGCGCTCGCCAAGGGGCTCGCGGTGCTCGGCATCCTGCTCCTGTTGCGCGCCGGACAGGTGAGCTTCGGCCACGCCCTCTACCTTGCGCTCGCGGCCTACACGGTGGCCTTCGCGGGCACCGTCGTGCCGGAGGCGCTGCTCCTGGTGCCGCTCGCCGCGATCGTCGCCGGTCTCGTCGGCCTCCTGATCGGCCTGTTCGTGGTGCGCTACCGCGAGATCTTCTTCGGCATGCTCAACCTCGCCTTGAGCATGGTGTTCTACTCGGTGCTGGAAAAGTTCTACGCGATCACGCACGGGGCGGACGGCATCCGGCTCGGCCCCACCACCTTCCTCGGCCAGCGCCTCTCCGGCGAGGCGGGGGAATGGGCGGTGCTCGGTCTCGCCCTCGTCCTCGCGCTCGGCTTCGGCGCCCTGGTGCGGGTGGCGCAGCACTCCCCCTGGGGCGAGGCGCTCGCCGGCATCAAGACCCGCGAGACCCGCCTCGACTTCATGGGCGTGTCCCCGAAGCGTGTGCTGCTGATCGCCTACGCGGCCTCCGCCGTGATGGCGGGGTGCGGCGGCGCGCTCATCGCGCT
The DNA here is from genome assembly GCF_000379105.1 of Methylobacterium sp. WSM2598. Taxonomy (GTDB): domain Bacteria; phylum Pseudomonadota; class Alphaproteobacteria; order Rhizobiales; family Beijerinckiaceae; genus Methylobacterium. The sequence continues at coordinate 825,715 of NZ_KB900609.1, forward strand.
CACCACCCGCCACGTCACGCCCGCGCTCGCCTACTGGACCACGTCGGGCGAACTCGTCTTCATCGCGATCCTGGGCGGGGCGGGCAGCGTGATCGGCCCCTTCCTCGGGGCGGCGGCCTACGAACTCACCCGCGTCTACGCCGCGGCCCTCGTCGCCAACGCGTGGCAGGCGGTGCTCGGCGTGGTGCTGCTCGCCGTGATCGTGTTCGCGCCCGGCGGCCTGTGGGGCCTGATCGCGCGGCGCAGGAGGGCGGCATGACCCATCTTCTCTCGGCCAAAGGCCTGCGCCTCGCTTTCGGGGGCCTCAAGGCCGCCGACGGCATCGACCTCGACGTCGAGGCCGGCGAGTTCCTGGCCATCATCGGCCCGAACGGGGCGGGCAAGACCACCTTCATCAACATGACGACCGGCTACCTCAAGCCGCAGGGCGGGAGCATCGCTTTCGAGGGACAGCCGATCCTCGGCCTCTCGCCGCGGCGGATCGTGGGTCTCGGCGTCGTCCGCAGCTTCCAGCTGCCGCAGCTCTTCGCCGAGCACACGGTGCTGCAGAACGTGGCGCTCGCGGTGGCCTCCCGGTCGGGGACGCTGCCGCTGTTCGCGCCGCTCCTGCGCCCCGGCATCCGGGACGAGGCGGCCGACCTGATCGAGCGCTTCGGCCTCTCGGACCTCGCCGGGGTGCGGGCCGACGCCCTCAACGAGGGCACGCGCAAGCTCGTCGACATCGCGATGGCGGTCGCCCTGCGCCCGCGGCTGATCATGATGGACGAGCCGACGAGCGGCGTCGCGGCAGCCGAGAAGATGGGGATCGTCGAGACCCTGGTGCGGGTGCTGCGCGGGGCCGGCGTGACGGCGGTGTTCGTCGAGCACGACATGGAGGTGGTCGGCCGCTTCGCCGACCGGGTGGCGGTGTGGGGCCAGGGGCGCATCGCGGCGCTCGGACCGCCGCAGGTGATCCTCAACGACCCGGAGGTGCAGCGCACCGTGATCGGGATCGTGCCGGCGGGAGGTGGGCATGCTCCGGCTTGAGCAGGCCGCGGTCGAGATCGCCGGGGTGCCGGTGCTGCGCGGCGTCTCCTTCACGATCCCGCCGGGCGGGCGCGTCGCCCTGATCGGACGCAACGGGGCGGGCAAGACCACGACTCTGCGCACCCTGATGGGCCTGCTGCCGATGCGGGCCGGGCGGGTCGTCCTCGACGGGCAGGACGCCACCGCGGTCCCGGCTCACCACCGGGCGCGGCTCGGCATCGGCTACGCGCCCGAGGAGCGCAAGCTCTTCGGCAGCTTCACCGTGCGCGACAACATGCTGCTGCCCGCCCAGGTACTCGGCCTGCCCCGGCCCGAGATCGTGCGGCGGCTGGACGCCGTCTACACGCTCCTGCCCGAACTCAGGGATTTCGGGCCGCGCAAGGCCGCGGGCCTGTCGGGCGGGCAGGGCAAGATGGTGGCGCTCGGCCGCGCCCTGATGGTGGGTACGCGCGCGGTGCTGCTCGACGAGCCCTTCCAGGGCCTCGCCCCGGCGCTGGCGCTACGCTACGCCGAGGCGCTGGCGCGGTTGCGCGCGGCCCTCCCCGACGTCGCGATCCTCATCACGGAGAGCAGCCCCGACCTTCTGCGGGCGCTCGTCGACAGCACCATCCAGATCGAGCGCGGCGAGGTGTCGGTGGCCTGACGCCGATCCTTTGCTTCTTCTCCCGCATCCCCGCGAGGCCTCAAGTCCCATGCCGCCCGCCACCGTCCCGGACGTCATTTTCCACACCCGCGTGCGCAACGACGCGCTGCCCGGACCGAACCCCTTCGAGTGGAAGGCCCTCACCACCACCGAGGTGTTCGGGGGCCGCAACATCGTCCTCTTCGCGCTGCCCGGCGCCTTCACGCCGGCCTGCTCGGACGAGCACCTGCCGGGCTACGAGCGCCACGCCGACGACTTCGCGGCGCTGGGCATCGACCAAGTGATCTGTCTCGCGGTTAACGACGCCTTCGTGATGTTCCAGTGGGCGCGCAGCCGGAACATCGAGAAGGTGTTCATGCTGCCGGACGGCAACAGCGACTTCACGCGCCTGATGGGCATGCTGGTGAGGCGCGGGGCACAGGGCATGGGCTTGCGCAGCTGGCGCTACTCCATGCACGTCGTGGACGGCGCGATCAGGAAGATGTTCGTGGAGCCGGGCTTTCGCGACGACCCGCCGGGCGTCGGCCTCCAGGTCTCCGACGCGGGTACCATGCTCGCCTACCTGCGAGCGCGCGGCGCGGAGCCGGGCGGCCGCTGAGCCGGCGTATCAGGCGAGGGGCTCCCCGCTCTCGCCCATGCAGAGGTACTTTCCCCGGCAAGGTGGGCGAGAATGCACTCTGGGCAGGATTGCCGCCCCGCGATCCGCCGGCGGTTCACGGTTATCCGTACAGCTACCCGGTTCAACAACGGGCCTTCATGCGGAGCCGGAAACCATTCCTAAGTGCCTGACTTTATTGGTGAGCGCGCTGGGACTCGAACCCAGGACCTACAGATTGAAAATTTGTAGGCCTAAGCGGTCCCACTCTCGCATACCAACTTGCTCACCAAACCACCATGAGCGGTGGCCATACTCATCTCAGCGGGTGACGTGCTGCGCACCCTCCCTTGTTGATTCAGCATCGCCGGGGGCCAAGGAGGGCGCGCCGCGACGCCCGGCCGCAACAGGGAAGATCGAGGAAGTAGAGGTAGTTTAAGCATCCTCCCCAGATTCGGAGGGCTCCTAAAGCTTACGCTCCGGCTTGAAGCCACGCCAAGCTCGCGGTTTCAGAGTGCTCCTGAGGCAGTGAAATACATATTGGGCAGCCCTGCCCTGCTTGGCGGACGTCCCCTGCTCGCGCGCGACAAAAGCCCGTTTCGTGTTGCATCCGTGTTGCGCGGAAAAGCCTGCACCCGCGTGTAACCCATTGTCAATTCAGGGTCCGCGTCGCAGCCCCCAGCAACACGTTGTGGAACAGGATCAGACAACAAAAACCCGCCAACCTCTTGAGATCGCGGGTGATATCGATTGGCTGGGGGACGTGGATTCGAACCACGACTAACGGAGCCAGAGTCCGCCCAGCTGCATTGATTTTTCTATGAATTTTCTCCGACCATGGAGAAAAACGGCCATGAATTATCAAGCGGTTACAACCCAAAATCCGACCAGCGGACCGTCATCTCACGCCCCTAAAATCAGGACGCGCGGCACTGCCCCGCTCAACAGGGCTGCGATCCTCGCTAAGCTGGCCGACGGGCGTCCCCTTACCCTCGACGAAATCGCCTTCATGGCCGAACTCTCGATGAACACAATCCTTCGGGCAGCAAAAGAGGGCAAACTCAAGACAACAAAATTCGGAAAAAACATACTGTGCCGGCCCATGTCGCACGACAAGTGCTCCATTTGCCAGATGCGTCAGAAATAAAGTGATCTTTCAAGATAAATTTCAGCGTTAATAGTAAATGCCTCGTCATATACTACCACGGCAGAGGCCTAAAGTACGGAATTGTGCCATGCCTCCGTATAACTCTCACGAGGCAGCGTTACAACCGCGCCTGGTCGTCGTCGCGGTCGCTGGCAACCCTGTTGAGCCAAGTCGCCTCCGCTTGCTTCGTTCGTTTCGGATCAGCCGCGAGCTTGCGGCAGTGATCGACGAGCTGGGTACTAATTACATTCAGAGGCACGCCCCCAAGGCCGATCTGTTTCATACCACGCAGCAGGAGGCTGCTACGCAATGAGCGGCCCCGCGAAGCGGGGAGCAGCCTCGCGCTCGAATTACCCCCCGTTGCCGCGGCCGGACCCCGGCGACGCCCTCGACCCGGCCCAGGTCCGCGAGTTCGTCGCGATCGTTCACGACGCGGCGACCCGCGCGCTGGCCGGCGCCGATCGTCCAGGGCTGTTGCAGTTGGCGATCTATGGCGCGGATGGGTCCATGTTTCCGCGCCGGTTCGCGATCGGCGACGTTGAGGGCATGGCCGCGGAGGCGATCCGGCAGGCCAGGGCCCGGAACAACGTCTACATCGAACCGCGCACGGTCGATCCGACCAAGGTGCGCGGCGGGGAGCGCGGCAAGACCCCCGCGACCCGGGCCGTGTTTGCCTTCGTCATCGACGCCGACACCGACAACGCCAAGGGGTTGGCGGCGCCGCTCCCGATCGCGCCGAGCTTGGAAGTCGCCTCAAGCGGCGAGAACCGCCACCTATGGGTGTTCCTCGACAAGGCGATGGCCGGCCCCGAGGCACAAGCCCTCGGCGCCACCATCCGGGCCCGTGTCGGCACCGACACCGCAACCGGCAATCAGACACAGCCCTTCCGGGTTGCCGGCACGCCGAACTACCCGACACCGGCCAAGGTGTACGAGCGGGGCCGCAGCCCCGAGCCCTGCCCGACCCCGATCCTGAAGGTCACAGGGGGCGTCTACAGCGCCGAGGAGCTTCGGCGGGCTCCCGGACCCGGCGAAGCCCGATCGGCCGTCCACGGCCTGCTTGGCGGCCGGGACCGGCATCGCGGACGGCGCGAACCCATGGGCCGCGTTCCTCCGCAACAGCCACGGCATTACCAAGGTGCGGCGCGTCCTGGCGAGCCCCGCCCCGGTCGGGTCGCGATCGGAAGTATTCCAGAAGGCCGCCAGCCTCGCGGTGCGCGCCGGGATGACCCTGGATGAGTTCACGGCCGAGTGCAGAGACAACCCGGAGGGCCCGGCCGGGAAGTACCTGGACCCGACCGACCGCCTAGACGCGGAGGCGGCCCGATCCTGGGGCAAGGCACAGGACCGCCTGCGGGACCAGCTCGACGACCCGCGGGCCGAGCCGCCCCCGACCGCCCCGCCTGTGCCCGTCGCCGTGGCCCGGGATCACGTCACGCGGGAGATCCGCGCCGCGCTGGCCCGCGCGGACGGGTGGCGCCGGGCCGACCCGCAGATGCGCGGCGACCCGCCCGTGACGCCGATCGCGGTGACCACGGGCGTCGGCAAGACCTCGATCGCCATCCGCGAGATCGCGGCCCACCTGCGGGCCCGCATCGGGGCCGGCGAGAAGCCGCGCGCGATCATGTACTTCGTGCCGCGGCACCGGCTGGGGGACCACATCGCCGAGGACTTCGCGGCCGAAGGCATTTCCGCCCGGGTGTTCCGAGGCCGGGAGGCGGAGGACCCCGGGCAGCCCGCGACCGCCGACGCCCCGGCCGGCACCATGTGCCGCAAGCCCGACGCGGTGCGCCTCGCCATCGAGATGAACGTCAAGAGTGTCGAAGAGGCTTGCTGCCGACATAAGCCGAAGGGAAAGGACGCGATTACATGCGAGTTCTATGAGACTTGTGCGTATCAGAAGCAGAAGAAAGCAAAGCCCCAAGTCTGGATCGTTTCTCATGAATACCTGTTCATGGCTATGGAGATGATCAAAGAAGTTGACCTTATTGTGATCGATGAGAGCTTCTGGGAAGCGGGGTTGAAGGTTGGTGATAGCGGCATTGCGCTTGACACGTTGGCGGAATATCTGCCGCTCACGAAGCCTAAGCCGGGCAGGGTTGCGGATGACACTCTGCACAACGACGTGGAACCGGACCGGCAGGCGATCGCTAGGGCCATGCGGGAGCAGGCCGAGGCGCACGGCGCGCCGAGCTACCTGCGCCTCGACATCCTCGCCCGCCACGGCTTCACCGAGGAGCGGTTGACGGACGCCCTCTCGCGCGAGTGGGAGCTGTTCGAGGAGTTCGCGCCCAAGCTGGTCCCGGGCATGTCGCCGCTGGCCGTGGAGGCGGCCGGCAAGGCGGTGCCGCACGCCAGGACCGCGCGGCGCGCGATCAGCCTGTGGAGCGCCCTCCGGGCCGCCGTGCGGGCCGGGCACGAGGTGACGGGGTGGGTGGAGGTGGTGCGCCAGAGCGCCAAGCGCGGCGGCGCCCTGGCGGTCAAGGTCCGCGGCCTGCGCGAGATCCGGCCCAAGTGGCAGGTGCCCGCCATCATCCTCGACGCCACCATGCCGCCCGGCGAGGTGCTGCGCGGGTTCTTCCCGCAGGCCGCCAACCCCGTGCGGATCGAGGCCGCGACCCCGCACGTCCGCTACAGGGCGGTTCTCGACGCCCCGGTCGCCAAGAGCAAGCTTGAAGACAAGGCGAACGTAAAAGCAGATGACGACGAAGACGAGCGATCGGAAGACCCAGAAGAGCATAAGAAGATAGATGAGGAGAGGAGTGAAAAGAAGAGGATCGAGACGAAGACAAAAATAAAGCGAAATTTAAACCGCATCTACATCGAACGATATATTCGAAACAGATTCGTTGAGCTAGGTAGGAAGCCTTTACTTGTTATTGCTCAGAAGCATATGGCGGACTGGCTGAAAAGCCGTGGTCTTCCGAGCGAAATTTCCGTGGAGCATTTCAACAACATCTCCGGCACCGATAGTTATAAGCACGTTAGAGGCTTGATCGTGGTCGGGCGGCCGATGCCGATGCCGCACGCGGTCGAAGCGTTCGCCGCAGCCTTGACCGGCCGGGTGCCGGAGCCCGACCCTGACATTGTGCAAGAGGCCAAGAGAGAGCCCGAGGACGAGCCCGATGCGGGGACCGAGGCCGAGCCCCAGGACGATGCGGAGCGCGCCGGATCGAACTACGGGCGACAAATCCGAAAGCTGCGGCTGGCCGGAGGCGGCTTCGTCGGCGTCGAGTGCGCGATGCACCCGAACCGAGTCGCCGAGATGTTTCGCGCGCTTATCTGCGACGCCGAAGTCTTACAGGCCATAGGGCGAGCGAGAGGCGTCAACAGAACAGAAGGTGAACCTCTCAACATCGATATACTCGCCGATCTATGCTTACCGATTATTTTTGATGAGGTGGTGTATTGGGAACCGCCGGAGGCGGACACCGAGATGCTGGCGGACGGCGTTGTTCTGACAAGCCCATCAGATATGTCAAGAGCATGGCCTAATGTGTGGAAAGATAATCAGTCGGCTAAAGACTGGATGCACGTAAGAAAACCATCTCAGGACGATCTTATATCGGCAATTACCAAGAAAGTACCCAGGGTATTATTGTTCAAGTATCAACACCAAGGCGCCCGGCAGAAGTGGAGATGCGGCGCCTACGATCCGGCGGTGGTGAAGGACATCAGAGCTTGGCTGGAAACGAGAGTGGGGCCGATGGCGAAGGTCGAGGTGATCGAGGCGGAGCGGCCGGCGAGCCCGGAGCCCGCGAGCGGCAGGCCCGACCGTGCCGGCGATCCTGGCCCGGATGCGCGCGGCGGTGCCGCGTTGAGCTTGGCCGATACGAGCTTGGCCGCGGAACGAGGCCCCATGAGCTAGGATCACGGCCAAAGTCACACGGTAGGATCGATCATAAGAGAACTATGTATATGATCGATCCTACCGTGTGAAAGCAGCCACGCTCCCCCTACCCCCCGCATGTGACATGAATCATTGGGCCGGCGGCGGGGCCTCCGCGGGCGGTCGGATCGGGCCTCACCGGGCGGGAAATCGGCACGTCCGCGCATCCTCACGTCGAGAAAAATCTTAGCTGACGCCAAGCCGCAGGCCGAGCTTGCCGGCCGAGAGGGCGGAGCGAGCAACGGGAACCGCCGAGGCCGGCGACATGGCCGGCGTTTTGTTGTCTACCCAACTAGACAATGCTGGTGTCTCGCCATTCAGCCGCGCCGGGGCCGCATCGCGGTTCGACCTCGAGCCGGCGGCCGGTCCCGAAGCCCTATTATGATCGATCCTACCGTGTGAGCGTGGCCGTAGGCGTAGGCTCCGCACCTCGGCCCGGAGGCTGGGCCCGCGACCCTATTCTGATCCGTCAAACCGTCCGCGACCCCGCGGTCGGGCGATCATTAGGGTATACCTCAGAGAGACGCTACTAATGGCTGAGGTGCACATCACGCTCGTTGTGCGATCGAGCACATATATGTTGGGTCAGACATGCTATGAACTGCACGGCCTATATACTTATCGCGAGATGAGATGACGGCATCCGGCACACAGATCTGGAGATCTAACATGCCGACAAACAAGCCAAAAACCATAGTCGAAAAGCAACACGAAGTTGATGCCCTTTCAGATGGGGAGCTCGAAACCGTAACTGGTGGGACGTCTCACAAAGCATCAAAAAGAGGAAAGATAGGCGAAGATCCACTTGAATATTTGAAAGTTACTATGGAAGATGCCATTATTAGCACTTAATCAGTGACACATAATTTGTCTCGTGTGATCACGAGAACTAAGGCGTTTCGTGATCGATGAGGCCGAGGGGCCATGGGTATTTCACCTTTGGCCCCTTAGCAATTGGATTGGTCTGACGCCACTCCTCTGCCCCGCGGCGAGGACGTGAATTGGCTTTTGTTGCATGGCAGCATGTCCGTATAGGTACACCCTCGCGACACGGTGCCTCGGAGCGCGGGAACCCGGATCACAAGGGTTGAATCGGGGGTTTTGATAGGCAACTATCACTAGGCCTAGAGCGTGTTATGAACTTTCTACTATGCGTCCGAGCTTGCTGAGCATGTCACAGACGAAGGCGACCATGTACATTCCAGCCAGTGTGCTCGCATAACGCTCGTAGTCCTTGACCAGCCGGCGGCAGCGCACCGCCCAGGCGAGCGAGCGCTCCACCACCCAACGCCGCGGCAGCAACACGAAGCCGCGCTTGGCCTCCGGGGCCTTGACCACCTCCAACGCGATCCCGTTCGCCTGCGCTGCGGTCGCTGCCTTCTCACCTGTGTAGCCCTGGTCGACGAATGCCTTCTCCACGCCCCCGTCCGTCTCCGCCTGGACCACGCAGGTCAGCGTGCCGACCTGACTGCGGTCATCGCCATCCGCCGGCGTGACGTGCAGCGCCACCCCGTGACCGGGCGTGTCGACCGCCAGATGCACCTTCGACCCGCGCATGCGCTTGGCCCCGTCGTAGCCGGCCCGCTCGCCGCTCTCGGGCGAGGAGCGCTGGGTCCGGCTGTCCAGGATCACCGCCGAGGGCTCCGGCTCACGCCCGGCCGCCTGCCGCAGCACAGCACGCAGGTCGCCGGCCACATCGGCGAAGCACTCGGCGGCCAACCAGCGCTGGGTCTGCTGGTAGACCGCTGCCCACGGCGGCAGGTCGTGGGGCAGGAACCGCCACGGCGCGCCGGTCTTGACGATGTAACGCAAGCCGTTGAACACCTCGCGCAGATCGTGGTCACGCTGGCCCGAGTCCTCGCGCAGCAGCGCCAGGTAGGGCGCCACCAGCGCCCACTCCTCATCGGACACGGCGGACGGGTAGGCGGCGCGATCGGTGCTCATGCCCTTCAACGCTCACGCTACATCGTAGGTTCATAACACGCTCTAGGCCCGCAGGAGGGCGGCGCTTGATCGCCCCGGGCGTGCGGGTGCACGATGCCCTTGATCATGTGGGGACGTCTTCGGCCCGCCCGGCTCCGGCCGCGGCGAGGCTTTTTGCTTCGTATACGCGCGCCCTACTTCACAGGCAGCTTCCAATTTGATTTATGGGGGACGATCACCATACCTCGTGCGTTTTCAGGGCTTTTAAGTGGATTGTAGTTAAATTCTGCAGTCCCTGAAATGCCAGTGTATTTGCCCGTTCCTCCAACAAAAGTGTGAATTCCATTTGGCCCTTTCGACTCGTACGTCGTGAAGATCTGATCGCCCTCTTTATCCATGTCGATGCAACTGCCGCGATTTAGGACTACCCCATCCACAACCTCGCGCATACCAAGACAGCGTGTGGCCATGTCATTGAACATTGGTCCGCCACTGTCGTTGCGCGTAACGCCGTTGCTCTCATATATCGAAACGGTACGCTCGCCGAGTTTTATAACATTCGAGTACATATTCACATAATTCGTAGTATAACTATCATTCCCTTCCCTCGGAAGTTCGGCAGCAAGAGCGTTGCTTGCAATTAGAAATCCAGCTAAAACACTGACGGTCCTGAGCACCATCTTAATCCTCCCCTGCAACCCTTCGCCTTTGCGGGTCTGTATCAGAGTGAGGCTTTCCGTTAGTTTTGTCTATCGTGTGATCAGATGGCTGCAACAAATCCCGCTCGATAGCGCCGTACCGCCTCGGCAGCGGGCCTGATCAGGTCATGCCCCAGCCGGTGCGCTCGCGCGGGCGGGCGTAGATCCCGACGACGTCGCGCATGACGCCGACCTCCTTCGACCCGCACGCAGCGCAGCGCAGGGGCAGGGCGATGTCCGGGAACGGCATCTCGGCGGGGAACTGGTCCGTGCTGATCGTCGCCTCGTGGCCGCAGCCGGTGGCGTCGCAGTGGACGAACGCCGTGCGGTCGCCCTCGGCGCGGAGGTCCGCCAGCGTGGGCGGCGGGATCTCGCGGCCCTGCTCGTCGTAGGCGCGGCGCGGTTGACGTTGGGTCACAGGCGGTCCTTGATCAGCATGACGATGCCGCCGGCTATGAGGCCCGACACCGACACGAGCAGGACGGGGTTCGGGAGGCCGAGGCGGTACAGGCCGAGCACGGCGACGGCGGCCGTCGAGCTAACGGCGCCGTAGGTGAGCCAGCGGGAGTCCATGGCTCTGATGCAGACGGGTCCCATTGCGCAGCGATTACGTCCTCGGGTGCGGCCTGCGGCCAGGAACGCGGCTGGAGGGCTGCTCAGGGTCGAGGCTGTGTGAGAACGCGGTTGGGTGTGTCGCGATGCAGCGGTGATGGCGCGCGCGGTGCCGCGTGCCCTCACGCCCGCAGGGCGGTGAGGAGTGGGCCGGTGCCGAGGATCGCGATCACCCACCGGGACTGTCAGGAATTTCGTGTGGGGCGGCCATAGTGAACCCGAAGGAGGTTCCCGATGGCACGACGCAAAGCGCCCCGCATCCCTGATGCGATCTTGGACCAG
>NZ_KB900609.1:836629-911139 GCF_000379105.1 Methylobacterium sp. WSM2598
GACGGCCTGGATCGCTGGACCGTTGTCGCGCCGGAAGTCGGCGATGGTCTTGAAGTCGGGGGCGAGGCGGCCGGTCAGCCACATCAGCTCGACGTTGCGACCGGCCTCACGCTCCAGTCTGCGGCTGGAAGCGACTTGGTTGAGGTAGCCGTAGAGCTAGAGCTTCAGCAGCGTGGTGGGATGATAGCCGGGCCGGCCCGTCGCGGCCGGCATCAAACCGTCAAAACCCAGAGCCGCAAGATCAAGTTCGTCCACGAACACGTCGACGACGCGCACCGGATTGTCCTCGGACACGTAGTCGTCCAACCGGTTCGGCAGCAGCGTGACTTGATGGCGATCCGCACCCCAAACAAACCGCGCCATACCAGCCTCCACCGTCAGGCAGAGACTATCAAAAACCCTCACGTTTTCACACAGCCTCGGTGGAAAGCGGGCGTGACGAACCGCGCGGGGCCCAACCCCGGCCGCCTACTCGATCACCTCATCGGCGCGGGCGAGGAGTGACACGGGCAGGGTGAAGCCGATGACCTGCGCGGCCTTCGAGTTGATCACAAGTTCGAATTTCGTTGGTTGATCAACGGGTAGGTCGCTGGGGTTGCTCCCCTTCAGGACCTTGTCGACATAACCGGCGGCGCGCCGATAGAGGTCCAGGAGGCTCGGTCCATAGGAGATCAGACCGGCGACCTGGGGGAACTCCCGCGTGGGATACACCGCCGCCATTCGCCGATCCGCCGCGAATGCCGTGATCGCCCGCCTGTTCGAAAAATTCCAAGGGTTTCGCCCCACGAACAGGCCTTGCACGTGCTCTTTCGTGATGAACTCGAACGCACCCTCATAATCCGTGGGTGTGTGCTCCGCATGCAGCACCTTCGCGCCGAGCCGCGCCGCTGCGCCACGCACCCCAACTCCGGCTGGACTTTCCCAGTCAATCTTCAGTCCCAGATAGGCGATACGGGTCGCATCCGGTGCCACTTCTCTCAGTAAATCTAACCTTTTGACCTCAACTTCCGGTCCCGTGTTTCCGGAAAAGCCCGTGATATTGCCGCCCGGCTTGGCAAGACTGGCCACAAGTCCTTGCATGACAGGGTCTGAGCTGTTGGCCATGACGATTGGGACCGTCCGCGTCAGTCGCTTGAAGGCATGGGCGACCTCGTTGGCCCCGCCTCCTCCTGCCAGAACAACGTCAGGCGGATTTCGAAGAATGTGGGCCGCGATTTCGTCCACTCGCCCGGGCCTACCCTCCGCCGAATAGAACTCGAAGCTAAAATTGGTGCCATCAACGTACCCAATATCCCGAAGACCCTGCAGGAAAGCTTTGACGAGACCACTCCAGCCATCGCCCTCTTTGGCTTCCACGAACTGGCCGATCGGCACGACGAACGCGACTCGAGGAACTCTGTTGGCCAACGCCGCGCGTTGCGGCCACAGCGCGCTTGCGACCTGGCCCAGGATCAATCCATTGACGTCACGTCGCCGCATGGCCGCGTTCCCTCGTTTGGAGAACGACGATCATCCTGTTCTCGCCGTCCGAACCCGGGAATTGTAGGAAGCCGACGAGGAAGGTTCCGCGCCGGCTGATTGAAGCACAGCGCGAGACAGCCTCATAGTTGATAGTGGGACAATGTCACGGGAGCGCTGCCGGATCGCAGCGTCCGCACTCCGCCCGGGCTTGCGGTCGGAAGGCCCGGGTCGGGTGTGTTGACCTTCGCCTGCACGCCGCAGCTCCGGTTTGGTCGGGCAATTTCCGCTTCGGGTGCAGGCTGTGTGAAAACTCGGACGCACCTCCGAATTTTAGAGCAATCTTCTGCGCAGCCACCGTTCAGGTGCCATGAGCGGCAGCAGAGATGCCGTCAGGATGCCTATACTGGCGCTCCCCAGGGTGGGCGAGGGAAAATCCTTCTACAGCCCCTGCGTTTTCACACAGGCTCGGTGGAAAGCGGACATTCCGGGGATGTAGTTCAGGAAAGAGGGACCTGCGCCGCGGCTTCCAGGCTGTCGGCGAGGTGCACGCGAAGCTCATCCGCTCCAGAGCGTGGCACGAGCACAGCCAACTCACGGCCGTCTGCTCCTTGAAGCCGTAGGGCGAGCGTTCTGCCGCTGTCGATAACCTCGACTTGAAGCAGCCGGGACGCTGCTAGTACAATCGGCTGTGTTCCGTCGTTCATGGCAAGAGGCATTTGGTTGCTCAGGGATGCAAGACTACCGCATGCTCGGGGAGGCTACGTATTAACAGCGGCCTTAGCGTTCAGAACCTAACTTTGGTTCTCAATCGCGAGGTCTGCTACGGGCTGGATCCCGGCTTTGGCAATTCATCCCGAAGCTGACGTCCCTCCATCTACCCTTCAGAATGAGTAATGGCTAAGCTGCCGCCTTGAAAAATACTAATCGGAGTGTCATCGCATGTTAAGGAATTCGGTGGCGGCTCGGACGGGAGCGCCACCACGAGGGAGGCGGTCCGTCGAGCGATACAGCATATTCAAGACAACCTGAGAGCTCTGGCTAAGCGGTACGACGGGAATCTGGGCGAGGCGACGTGATGGACGAGCTACGACGGGGGCTGCCTCAAGAGCCGCTTTCGAGGTCCTGCAGGTGGCTCCGGGCTTCGTCGGCGCTCTCGTAGATGTGCGCGGAGACTCCCCGTTGGTCGAGGGACTCGCCGAGCTTGACACGCAGGAAGCCGCTCGTCGTGTAGCGGGTGGCGCCGGAGTAGTAGTGTTCCATCAGCCACTTTACCATGTCGGAGTAGGCGTCGAGCAACTCCGGCATGATGCCGAACCCATCGTAGTTGACGATTGCGTAGACCTTGCGGCCGAGCGGTTTCAGCCGCTTCACAACTAGGCTGCGGATCTGCTCGACCTGATCGAGCGTCTTGACCGTGAACTGGGAGAGATTGACGAAAAAGAGGTCCTGCTGCGGATCGTAGACGAAGCGCTCCTCGAGCGGCACGGTGAGGAGATCGTCGCGCAGGCCCATGGCCTCGGGACGAAAGATGCGCGGGTCCATCGTCGCCAGGGGCTCGGCGATCGCCGGCCTGAACTCCATCTGCGAGAGGATGTCGCGCTCGAGATCGACCCCCGGCGCGATCTCGGTCAGCACGAGACCCGAAGCGGACAGGCAGAAGACGCAACGCTCGGTGATGTAGAGCGCCGGCTGACCGCGCTGGCGGGCATAGGAACCCGAGAACGTCCGTTGCTCGACTTCCGCCACGAACTTCGGCGAGCGGCCCTCTTGCAGGATGCGCAACGTGCCGCCCTCGATCGCGATCTGAAGGCGGCCGGCGTTGAAGGTACCGACGAACACGACCTTCTTGGCGTTCTGGCTGATGTTGATGAAGCCGCCCGCCCCGGCGAGCCGGCTGCCGAAGCGGCTGACGTTCAGGTTTCCCTCGCGGTCTGCCTGGGCGAGACCGAGAAATGCCACGTCGAGTCCGCCGCCGTCGTAGAAGTCGAACTGGTAGGGTTGATCGAGGATCGCCTGCGTGTTGACGGCGGCACCGAAGTTGAGGCCGCCCGCGGGGATGCCGCCGATGACGCCGGGCTCCGCGGTCAACGTGATCAGGTCGATGATCTTCTCCTCCGCCGCGACGTTGGCGATGCCCTCCGGCATGCCGATGCCGAGATTGACGACGCTGTTGGCCTTGAGCTCGATGGCGGCCCGGCGCGCGATGACCTTGCGCTCGCTCATCTCCATGGCGGTGACCGAGTTCATCGGCGCCCGGATCTCGCCGCTGAAGGCCGGGTTGTAGGGCGTCGCGAATGTCTGCCAGTGGTGCTCTGGCTGTTCGGCTACGACAACGCAGTCGACGAGAACGCCGGGGATTTTCACCTGGCGCGGGTTCAGGCTTCCGCTTTCGGCGACACGCTCGACCTGGGCGATGACGATGCCGTTGGAGTTGCGCACCGCCATGGCGATGGCCAGCGCCTCGAGTGTCAGCGCCTCCTTCTCCATGGTGATGTTGCCGTCGGGGTCCGCCGTGGTCCCGCGCACGATGCCGATGGTGATCGGAAAGGCTTTGTAGAAGAGCGCCTCCTCCCCCCCGATGCTGACGAGTTCCACGAGGTCCTCGGTCGTGCGCTCGTTGATCTTGCCGCCGCCGAAGCGCGGATCGACGAAGGTGCCGAGCCCGACCCGCGTCAGGTGGCCGGGGCGGTGCGCGGCGATGTCCCGGAACAGGTGCGAGATCACCCCTTGCGGAAGGTTGTAGCCCTCAATCTGGCTCGAGATCGCGAGCTGCTGGATTTTCGGCACCAGCCCCCAGTGGCCGCCGACGACGCGCTTCAGAAGGCCCGGGTGGCCGAAATGGTTGAGCCCCCGGTCCTTTCCGTCGCCCTGGCCGCCCGCATAGACGAGGGTCAGGTTGCGCGGCTTGCCCGTGGTCAGGAAATCCGCCTCCTCGCTCGACAGGAAAAGCTCCTCGAGGGCGACCGCGATGCCCTCGGGGAAACCGATGCCGACGAAGCCGCCGGTTGCGACGGTGTCGCCGTCCCGGATGAGCCTGACCGCCTCGGCTGCGGTCACCACCTTGCCCTTCTGTCCGGAGCGCAGGGAGGCGAGGAAGGGGTGGTTCGAGAAGGACATGGGGTCGCCTCGCGCTCGTGTCAGTAGAGGCCGGTCGCGTAGTAGATTCCGATCGCCACGAAGACCGCCAGTGTCTTGATGCAGGTGATCGCAAAGATGTCGCCGTAGGACTGGCGGTGCGTCAGGCCGGTCACGGCCAGCAGGGTGATCACCGCCCCGTTGTGGGGCAGGGTGTCCATGCCGCCGCTCGCCATGGACGCGATCCGGTGCAGGACCTGCAACGGGATGCCGGCGGCATTGGCGGCCGCGATGAACTGGTCCGACATGGCGGCGAGCGCGATGCTCATGCCTCCCGACGCCGAACCGGTCACGCCGGCCAGCACCGACACGGTGATGGCCTCGTTCACGAGCGGGTTCGGGATCGCCCTCAGCGCGTCGCGGATGACGAGGAACCCGGGCAGGGCCGCGATGACCGCCCCGAAGCCATACTCCGATGCGGTGTTCATGGCCGCCAAGAGAGCGCCCGCGACCGCGGCCTTGGTGCCTTCCGCAAAGCGTTTCCTGACTTGCCTAAAGGCGAACGCCATGACGGTCAGGATGCCCGCGAGCAGCGCGCCCTGGACGGCCCAGATCGCGGCCACCGAGGAGACTTGCGTGACGATAGGGTGACTCTTGTCCGCGAGCGCGACCTCGTAGGTCGCCCCGTAGTGGGACGTGATCAGGGACGTGAACACCTTGTTGAGCACGCCCACGACGATCAAGGGCAGGATGGCCAGGGCCGGAGAAGGCAGCCGCTCGCTGAGCACCGGCTCGGGCTCGTTCGTGTGACCTTCGCCGTAGCCTTCGCCCGCCGCGGCCGCCTGCCGGCGCCGCCATTCGAGGTAGGCGAGGCCCACGACCAGGATGAAGATCGCGCCGGCGGTGCCGAGGATCGGCGCAGCCCAGGTGTCGGTCTTGAAGAAGGTCGTCGGGATGATGTTCTGGATCTGCGGCGTGCCGGGTAGGGAATCCATAGTGAACGTGAAGGCGCCGAGCCCGATGGTTCCGGGAATGAGGCGCTTCGGGATGTTACTTTGCCGAAACATCTCGGCGGCGAACGGATAGACCGCGAAGACGACGACGAAGAGCGACACGCCTCCATAGGTCAGGAGCGCGCCGACGAGCACGATCGAGAGCATGGCCCGCTGGTGCCCGACCAAGCGGATAACGGAGGAGACGATCGACTTCGAAAAGCCCGAGAGCTCGATCACCTTGCCGAACACGGCGCCCAAGAGGAACACAGGAAAGTAGAGCTTCACGAAGCCGACCATCTTCTCCATGAACAGGCCGGTGAACACCGCCGGCACGGCGTTCGGATCGGTCACGAGGACGGCCAGGAGAGCGGCCACGGGCGCGAACAGGATGACGCTGAATCCGCGATAGGCCACGAACATCAAGAAAAACAGGGCGGCCAAGGTGACGACGAAACTCATGCCCTTCCTCCACGAAGTATTGCGATCGAAAATGGGAAAGCGATTTGGTCAGTACGAGCCGGTGTTCGTCGTCATTTGCATTCGCTCTTCTTCGATAACCTTGATGTGACGTTCGTCGTGCAGGATGATTTGATCCAAGACATCGCGGATCGACAGCACGCCCACGACTTTGTCCCCTTCGCACACGGGCAGGTGTCTGATTTGGTGGTCGTTCATCAGCCGTCGGCAGGTCTCGACGCTGTCCGCCGGCTTTGCCGGGATGAGGTCCCGGGTCATGATGTCCCGGACGAGCTTCGTGCGGGCCGTCGCACCCTGAAGCTCCACCTTCCGCGCGTAATCCCGTTCCGACACGAGCCCGACGAGCTTGGACCCCTCCAGGACGACGAGGGCGCCGATATCCTTCTCGGCCATGAGCCTAAGGGCCGATTCGACGCTGTCGTCCGGTGCCGCCCCGATCACCCCCGTGATGCCGGACTTCTTGCTCCGGAGAAGGGCCCCCGCGGTCTCGGCTCGCCTGTCCATCGTGCAATCTCCTCGCCCGGGCCACGCGACAAGGCGAGCACCTTGCCGCACCTCGCCCAAGTGGAGAGATGCTGGCCGGTTCCCATGATCAACTGGTCAGACCCCATTGAGTGGCCCAGTTGGAATGTTGGTGCATAGTCGGCCTGTCGACCACGGGTCGCTTGTCCGGCGGAGCCGATCGGGCGAGCGCACCACTACGGTCTGAACTCAATCAGCTTGACCGTGTGAAGGACCGCTATGGGTCGCAACCTGCCCCGCGGCCCGTGCCTATCATGGTCTGCACCGCCAGCTGCCATGTTGCGACGCTGGTTGAAGGGACGCATGACGCTCGCGCAGGAGCACCCGTTTGATTTCCTGACACCCTAACCTTTCAGGATTAAGTGGCTGAGAAACCGTCGTTTTCTGGATATTCTACTCCGGGGGAGAACTGGCGCAGCTTCGGTCCTATTGCGCCTCACAACTCCTTCGCGACATCCGCTGAGAGAGCGGGACATGCATGCGGCGCATGGCGAAGTTTCTTGCTCCCTCCAGCTATGCGTAAATCGTGGGCATGGTGTCCAGATTTTGCGCTTTCAAGTTGTTGCAGCGCAGCATAGAAAGTCGTCGTGAGATCGCGATGGCGTTGCGGTCTCGCAGCCCTCCATGGGCGTTTCCTCCCTAGACTTGGGCCGCTCCTGCGGGGGCGGCTCCTTTTCTAACAGGTGAAAGCACGACTACGGCCTAGGTTGTGATGGCAGCGCCACCAAACAATCCAACCTGTCAGGCCGTTACGTTCAAAGGACGGGGCCAAGCCACTCTCGTCGGTGGCCGAGTCGTCCTACACGTCTGCCCTATCTGCTCCCAGCGCAATGCGCCGAAGGCAGAGCATCGAGGTTCCTGCGCTTGGTGCACCTATGTGCCCAATCCTGCTGACGTCGAGCCAGCTCCACCCGCGAGGCCGTAGAGCCTCGAGCTCTGCACAATCCCTCATGGAACGCCCGACCCGCTACCAACCTCAGGCGTAGGCGCCCGGCATGAGAAGCTAAGCCCAGCAGCTTGGCCATCGTTGCGCGATTAGTCATGAGAGGTGGCTCGGTTTGTCTGAACAGCGACGTGGGCTTGGATAAGTGGATATCCTGCCGGGTTCAGGCGGCCGCGGGATGCGGCCGCCTGTCGAAGTAGGCTTGGTCGGGGGTGCGCCGGTCAAGGCTCGAATGGGGCCTTCGTCCGTTGTAGAAGACGAGGTACCGACCGATCGAAGCGCGCGCCGTGCTGACGGTGTCGTAAGCCCGCAAGTAGATCTCCTCGTACTTGACCGACCGCCACAGCCGTTCGACGAAGACGTTGTCGCGCCACGCGCCTCTGCCGTCCATGCTGATGGCGATCCCCGCCTCCCGCAACACGCGGGTGAAGGCGTGGCTGGTGAACTGCGAGCCCTGGTCCGTATTGAAGATCTCTGGCCTGCCGTGCCGGGCGAGCGCTTCCTCCAAAGCTTCGACGCAGACGTCGGCCTCCATGGTGATCGACAGCCGCCAGGACAGGACCCGGCGGCTGTACCAATCAATCACGGCCGCCAAGTAGACGAACCCACGCGCCATCGGAACGTAGGTGATGTCCATGGCCCAGATTTGATTGGGTCGGTCGATCGTCAACCCGCGCAAGAGATACGGGTAGACCTTGTGCCCCGGCGCAGGCTTCGAGGTGCTCGGCTTGCGGTAGAGTGCGTCGATGCTCAGGCGCTTCATCAGCGTCGCGACATGACAGCGGCCGATCGCGATGCCCTCTTTGTTCAGAAGGTCGCGCAGCATCCGGCTTCCCGCGAAGGGAAGTTCGAGATGCAACTCGTCCATCCGCCGCATCACGCCGAGATCGGCAGCCGGGACTGGGCGCGACAGGTAGTAGACGCTGCCCCGGCTGATCCCGAGCGCCTTGGCCTGTTTGGCGATCGGGAGATCATGCCCGCGATCGATCATCGCTTTGCGCTCAGCAGACCGGCTTTGCCGAGCGCGCCGGACAAAAAATCGTTGGTCAGCGTCAACTCGCCGATCTTGGCGTGCAGCGTCTTCACGTCGATGGCCGGTGTGCTCTCCGACCGGGACGCGGCTCCGAACACCCCGGCAGCCCCTTCGAGAAGCTGGGCCTTCCAAGCCGTGATCTGGTTGGGGTGGACATCGAACTGCTGGGCCAGTTCGGCCAGCGTCTTCTCACCCCGCAGGGCGGCCAGAGCCACCTTGGCCTTGAAGGCCGGGGCGTGGTTCCGGCGCTGTCGCTTGCTCATCGTCGCTCCTGATCCGCGGCCATCCTGGCCGCCGTCAGGCAGAAACTCCACTCAGCCCCGCTGTGCAGATCCTCCGAGCCACCTCTATGGTCCCCCCGTACAAGGAACACCGGTATGCCAGTCCCGATATTCGGACCCATGTGGAAGCTGGGCGTCGATGTGACGATGCTCGGCGTCGAGGCTCAGACGGTGATCGGCTTGCGCCTCGCCAAGATCGCGCTCGGCGGACCCGCCGCGATGTCGGAAGCGCACCTGATGGTGAGCGAGAAAGTACTAGCGGCTGGCGAGGCCGCGCTGCAGATCGCGACCGGCAAGTCGCCGGGCCATGTCGTGAGCGGCTACCGCCGGAAGGTCCGTGCGAATACGAAGCGGCTGCGCAAGGGGTGAGAACCTCTGTGAGTTTGCAAGCGGATCATCAGACCCGAGCTTCGGCGGGGTGTCGTGCAGACAGGTAAGCCGGGCGAACCAGGATACCGTTGGCGCCCGGCTTCGGCTTCGTGACAGGTTTTGATTTCCTGACACGCGATCCTGACAGGTTTAAGTGCCTGGAAAACCGTCGTTTTGGTGACATGCATGCGCGCCGTCTAAAGGCCTGCTTCAGAACAGCCAGCTCGAGAAGATCCCGGCTCCGAACAGTTACCCCCTCATCCCGGCAACCAGCATAATGCCAGTACCCGCGGCGGCCCTGGCAGCGCGAAGTTCGCCTGCACTCACTGGGCGAGCTGCCCCTTCTCCGCCGCGGTGCTCATCTCCTCTGCGTCGGCAGGCAGGAGCGTGCGCTCGGCCACCATCCGCGCTGCCGCGGCCCGCACGGCCGCCGCGTAGGTCCCCGGATCTGGGTAGCGCTCTTCAAGGGAGGGCCGCGGGTCGCTGGCTGCCCGTGCCGCCGCACGGGTTTCCAGAAAGGCGAGGACGCCACCCTTCTGGTTGCACAGGGTCTCAGCGGCGACGCCGCGGGTCGGGTTCCAGGCGGTGTAGGTCGCCCGTGGGACCTCAATCAGCGGCAGGCGGATGCCCGCCAGCGTGTTGCCGTCCTGATCGATCTTCGGTAGCAGCAGAGGGTAGGTGCCACGCACCGCCGGAGGATCCCCCTGCTCGACCCATTGGGCCGGATTGTAGAGGCCCGCATAGGGCAGGCCCGGGATCGGCGGATAGAGATGCGCCGCGACCCCGAGAGTGCCGTCGGCCCGCGACGGGTAGCGGCTCGCCGGAGGCTCGATCCCATCGGCCACCCAGGTTTCCAGAGCGGCGAGGAGGGCGCGAGATGCAGCCCCAGCATGGACCGGGCTGACCGGCAGGGCACAGCCGGGTTCGCTCATCGTCTTGGCGTTGGGATTGGCGAAGTGCGGCGCGCCGGTGACCATGTAGACCCGAACCTCCGGCGGCTGGTCGAGCTGGGCACCGCTTGTGTCGGTCGTCACCAGCGCCCCGCGGGAGCCCCACATCTCGTACTCGCTGTCGACGTGCATTAGGCGCGGGCAGGTGTTGCTGAGCCGGCAGCGCAGGAACAGGCCATCGCGCCGCCCTGTCAGGGCGTCAGTCGTCACCGCGTAGGCGAAGGGGAACTGGTCGGCCGGGTAGTAACGGTCGAGGTGCGGCGCCGGGTTGCGGCCGGGCTGGGCGAAGCGGGCGTTGGTGAAGCTGCGCCGGCTGCCGGCGATGTGCGGCATCATCCCGTCGAACACCATCCGCCCACGCTCGTCCTCGTTGAGGCCGAGATACAGCAAGTCGCGCAGGACGCGACCTGATTGCGAGATGCCGAAGCCGATCGCTCGGTCGATGCCACTCCTGCCGCCGCTCGCAAGCGGGTTCTGCGGGCTGGCGTCGTGGCGCAGGAAAGTCGCAACGTCCCGGATCGCTGCGAGGCCGAGGCCCATCACGGCTGGGTCGCGGGCGGTGTAGCTCAGTTCGTAGAGGGCGCTTCCGTCGAAGCCTTCTGGGCGGGTGATCTCGATCCGGTGAGCGTCGAGGTAGCGGAACGACAGGCCTGCGGGCGTAGTGCGCGGATCCTCCGGCTTCGCCCGCACGGTGAGGTGCGCCTTCGCCGGGTCGAGGTCCGCAGCGGGCCAGGTCAGCGTCGCCTCGACCGGGCTCTTGGTGTGGTCAAACACCCACTCCTCGCGCGATGGCCCGGTGACCCCTGAGAGTACGGGCAGGCGAATGCCCATGCCAGCGCCCGGAGCGATGTCGCCCTGCCAGCCGATCCACGCCAAGGTGTAGCCCCGCGACAGCAGGAATCCACGGCCCGCATCCCCCGCCTGCTGAAGCCGGCCCGACGCCTCGGTTGAGGAACCCTCGACGAGCGGCCCGATCAGTTTGCGGCCGCGATTGGGGATTTCGACCAGGAGCAGGCCGTTGGGGCGCTCGGGGCGCAGCAGCACCACATCCGCCACCGCCTCGACCCGGCCGTCGGCATTACGGGGCGCGAGGGCGAGGTCGGCGATGACGGCGTTGTGGGGATCGGCCGGATCCAAGGCGATGGTCGCCCGCCCAGCGATCTTCTCAGCCGTGCCGCGCTCGCCGAAGCTGCGGCCCTGGAGCGCCGGCCGCTCCACCGCAACGGTCTCGAACTGCGTCACCTCGGCTTCAGCTGGTCCGGCGAGCAGGCCAACCCCGATGAGCGCGAAGGCCGCAGCCGTTCTCATCGCAGTCATGCTGGCACTTCCTCCCTAGCGGCGACGCCCCGGTCGCTTTCGGCGCGACCGTAGCACGCGCTCAGCTTCGGCCACACCAAGCGCATCTCATCAACTTCGCACGGCCAGACACCCTGGTTCCATACGCCCGCCTTCACGCGCGTGAGGGCTGCCCGTTCGCATAATGGCCAGTATGGTGCGCGATATGGAACCCGCGGACAGTCTCCGGAAGACCTCGGAGCCGGTCCGGCCGGGGCGCCAGTCGAGGAATAGTCTAAAGGCCTTCCACGGCCCGCGCCGGGCCGTCGGATCATCTGTTGTAATCTACGCGGCCGGAGGCGTTGGCAGGAGCTTGGCGGTGGTGGGATGCAACCGCTCGGGGTTCGATGACCAGCAGGAGGGTGGCTTCCTACTCCGACATTTTTGGTAAGTATTAGTCCGCAATATTACCCTCCATGTGATAGTTTCAAACGAAGACGGTTCAGATTTTCCAGGTCTTGAACTAAGGAAGTTCGCGTTTCCGGCAAGTGCCCCAGATCTGCATTCATTCGACCGAGTCGTACAGCAACAGCGTCAACAAACGCTAGAGCGGCATCCGATCAAGTTGCGTCGTAGCCAGCAGCGGCGAGGTAGGCTCGACACTCAGCCCGGGCGAAGCGCTGCAGGCTGCGCCGAATGGCGTCCCAGAGGTCTGGGATGGTTCGCGCCGCCGCGCTACGCAGCAGAGCTTTTAGCTTCGCGAAGGCCAGCTCAATGGGGTTGAAGTCGGGGCTGTAAGCCGGGAGGTAGAGCAGCCGAGCTCCCACGGCCTCGATGCGCTCGCGGACGCCGCTGACCTTGTGGGCCGGCAGGTTGTCCATGACGACCGTGTCACCGGGCTGGAGGGTGGGGGCGAGCACGTCGGCCACGTAGGTGCGGAAGGCTTGCCCGTTCATCGCCCCGTCGAGCAGCCAGGGCGCGGTGATGCCGCTGGTGCGCAAGCCCGCCGCGATGGTGGTGGTTTTCCAATGGCCCTGAGGCACGCTCATCCGGCAGCGCTCGCCGCGCGGAGCGCGCCCGTAGCGGCGTGCCATCGCGGTGTTGGCTGCGGTTTCGTCGATGAACACGAGGCGATCCGGATCGAGGTCGAGTTGGCCCTCGAACCACGCCTCGCGCGCGGCCCTCACATCCGGCCGCTCCTGCTCGGCTGCGTGGCCCGTGCTTTTTTCCCGAGATGCCGTGGCGCTTGAAGAAGCGCGAGAGGCTGCTCTGCGCCACGCAAACGCCGTGCTCGGCCAGAGCCGCACGGAGTTCATGCAGATAGCTGCCGGGCTGCGCCTCGTAGAGCGACAGGATCAGGTCGGCTTGCGCCTCGATCCGGTGCGAGCGCTGATCTCCGCCCATCGGCTTGGGGGCGACGTGACCCTCACGGGCGAACTGCCCGCACCAGCGGCTGGCGCTCGCCAGACTGACCCCGAAGCGCGCCGCTGCCTGATGCCGGGATGCACCGGCCTCGACGGCATGAACCACGCGCTGACGCATATCGACGGACAGGGCTGAGGACATCGGCGCTCTCCTTCGCCGACCAACCCACCACACCGCCAGCCGTTTCAGCCCGCTCGGATCGCGCTCTAGACACCGCTCGGTTCATGCAATATGTACTTGTGTACGGTCTAGGAGTTCTTTGCGAGGATCTCTCATTCCAGATGATAGCCCAGGAAGGCTACTCCTGGTTGCTGGATGTTATGGCTTGGTTTGCAATATCATCATCTGTCGTGCTAAAATCTGGAATCAGTATGGCTTTCGTCTAGCTTGTGCGAGAACATCCAACCCGGCGAGTACGATCCACGGGCCAACAAAAACCAGGAAGAACACGAAGGCCATGCCAATCCCTTTGGAATGAAGCGGATTGGGAGTCTAACCTCGTCTACACGCAAACGGTTTCATCTAACCATTGAGGCTTGCTCCGGACTGCGCCCCGCAGCCCCGGCGGGTGGCCTTCGTCGCGCCGCGCTACTGCGATGAAGGATGCGGCTTGTGCGGCGGCGGCCCACTGCGCTTCCTCCTCGCCGGCTCAGTCATTGCGGACATCCACGCCTTCATGAGCCTATCGGGAGAGTAACGGTGCATCTCCTGCAGCATGCGCTCCTGCATCTTCGCCATGACGGCGGCCTGGAGCGGCTGAAGGTCAGGCAGGCCGAGAAAGACCCGCGCCTCTTCAGGTGTGCAATCCACGTCTGCATTGATCAGCATCTTGCAGCCTCCCGGCTAGAACAATGCTGATAGGCGCTGCAGGTTCAGGGGAAGGATGCCCCTTGGCTCATAAGCGCGTGGGCGTGCGGATCACGGTCCACCTGGCGCGCATCGCGTAAGGCGAAAAAGCCCGCCCGGTGGGCCGCCGGGCGGGCTGGTGTCGTGACGGTGGTGTGTTTGCCACGCGGCCAGGACTGGCCGCGGCAGTGCTTAAACCCCGCAGGGCTTGCCTCAGGCTTCCCGCCCGCCCCACGACTGCACCCCGCCGCCCCGGCGGGTGACCTTCGACTCGTGGAAGAGCCCTTCCGTCGTCACCCGGGTCTGCACCCTCATGACGTCATGGATGAGGACCGCTGCCCTATTCCAGGAACCCGAGTACCCGAGCCTGCTCTCGGATCCACCCGTGCCTGAGGATCGTGCCGTCCTCCCTCACGATCCACGGGGTAGAGGCCGTGTCTCTGAGCACCACTGCGGCCGTGCGGATCGCCTCGCACACCGTCGGGAACTCTTGGATCTCGGTTACACCTCCGGGGCAAGGGAAAGGCTGTTTCGGGCCAGCCTCTCTACTGCGGCTTCGTCTCACCTTCAGGTGATGTGCTTCCTGTCCCGGCGGGCGCGGAGCCGTCCGCAGCGGGCTGACCGGATAACTGCTGGCGGGCGTCGGCCAGCTTGCCCTGTGCCTCGGCGAGTTCCTGCCGGGTCGTGCGAAGACGACCCTCCAGGTCGGCAACCTCCTTGTTCTTCGCCGCGAGGTTCTCCGTCAGCGTCGCAAGCTGTGCCTGGGCCTCCGCATACCGCTTCTGAACGGACTCGAGGTCGCTGGTGAGCTTCTCTCGATTGCCGGTCAGAGCCTTGATGGCCTGCTCAACCTGTCCACGCTCGCCCGTCAGCCGGTCACGCTCAGCCTGCGCAGCGGCCACGTCCTTCTGTGCGGACATCAGCGAGTCTCGGGTCTGCTGGAGCTGTTGCTCGATCTGACTCTTGTCGGCCGATGTCTTATCGCGAGCTTGAGTGAGGCTGGTGATGGTCTGATCCAACTCACCTCGCTGCTGGGCGACGCGCTCCCGATCGGCTCGGACTTGCAGCAGTTCCTTCTGCGCCGCCGCCAAGCCCTCACGGGCCTGCTGCTGTCGTTGTTCGGCGTCAGCCAACTCGGCAGTTTTCGCGGTCGCTTCCTGCGCCAGAGCGGCCAAGTCGGTTCGCAGCTTCGCTTCCTGCTTGCGCGCCTCTTCTACCCGCCGTCCGACGTCCGAGAGTTCCTGGGTGCGGGCCGCCGCTGTTTGCTCTGCCGAGATGGCCGCCTCGCGTAGAGTCGCCACCTGCTGGCCGGCCTTCTGGACATCGGACTGCAGCTCTGCAAGGCGCTGCGTTGGTGCTTGAGCGGCTTGCAGGGCATCCCTGGCCTTCTGCTCGGCGACCTGCCTGCTCTGCTCCAATTCGCGGAGCTGCGCTTGTGCTTGCTGTGCAGCTTGCGTGGTCTGCGTGTTTTGCTGTTCTGTCGCTGCAATTTTTGCTTGCAACTCTTTGAGCGTTCCCGCAGCCCGCGTCTGCTGTTGCAGCTCTGATTGTACCGCTGCAAGCTGGCTATTCAGATTTCCAATCTGCTGCTCCTGGGCTTGCCGCTGCCGAGAGTGCGAGATGCTCGAGACGAGCAGAATGACCAGGAGCAGCACACTCAGCGCGGCCAAGGCCAGCGTGGTCGGCCGGCGAAGGTCAGAACGAACGTCGATAGCCATATGCCTCTCCCCGCAGAACGGCTGGGCGATGAGGCGCGACCACGATGCCGATTTCTGCGAGGTGATAACCCGGCAGTTCGGGCTTCGCTCCCCGCTCGGACGTCTCGGCGGGCTGCGCGCAGTGGGTGCCGAGAGGCATCCACCGGTACGTTGAGGCTCAGCGGCCGCGCAGGGTGTCCTTCACCCCGCCGTAGGCATCTTTGGGCACGGCCCTCGGCTTTCTCCATCTTGCCTTCGGCCTGGAGCTTGGCGTCGCCGACCGCACTGCCGAAAGCATCCTTCACCGGCGTGACAGGCGTGCGGGAAACCGCTGACGTCCGACTTTGATTTTCTGACACGCAAGCCTTACAGGTTTAAGTGGCTGAAAAACCGTCGTTTTCTATACATGACAGATGTCTGCCGACAAGGCTGCATTCGACGGAAACACCGAGGCGCACTGTGGACTGGGGCGGGTGCTCTGCTGGCTCCAGCCAGAAGGCCGGTATCCCCTAAGCAAAACCAGCCCCCATGTTGATGGCAAGTGCTAGTAGGGAGGTGTTGAAGAAGAACGAGTATACGGCGTGCGCGGTGACGATGCGACGTATGTGCTTCGAGCGGATGTCGGTGTCCGAGGTTTGTGACGTTGTGCCGATCGTGACTGCGAAGTACAGGAAGTCCCAGAAATCTGGCGCGTCATCGCCATTGAAGTCGAGGCCGCCGCGGCTCCGGCCACCTTCGTCCTCGCCGTAATAGATGTGAAGATAATGTACAGTGAAGACGACCTGGACGAAGATCCAGGCGCAGAGGATGGTTGCCGCCGCGAGGACGATGTGCGGGCCTTTGTAGGCGTCCTGCTCCTGCTGGCCGAAGACGAGCATCCCAACTCCGCCGACGCTGGCCGTCGCGGCCAGGAGCGCGAAGAGCGAGATCATCGCGGCGCTGTCGTCGAGCCGCGAGGCCTCGCGCCGCAGCTCGTCCGCCGACTGCGTCGTCATGTTCCACACGATAAGCCCGACGAAGACGACCACACCCGCGCACCAGCCGATCAGCACCCGCGACCACGTAGCGATTGACGGCAGCACCAGCGCGAGGGCGATCGCAACCGCAATGGAACCGAGCAGGCGCGGTCGGAGCCAGAGGGCGTGGACCGTATCGAGGACGCGCAGGGCCATAGTCCAAACTCAATGCTGAACCGAAGCGGTATGCTGTGGCGGTGAAGATCGCTGAGGTCCAGGGCGCGAGCCGAGGAGTTCGGATCGCGTTCGCGGCCGAGCACCTGGTCATCGCGGGCGTGGGCGCAGTGCTCGGCAGTTCGCCCTGCACCGTGGTGTAGCTTGCCATTTCATACATGCGCAGGTGCTAATGCAGCCAGCGACCAGTGCGTGATCGCCGTCCGTGGTCGAAACCGCTCCAATGCCCCGGTTAGACGCGCGACCCCAACCAGCTATCGCCGAGAGCTGCCAGGAGGACCTGCTGGCGCGCATCGATAGGTTAGGGTGGCAGTTTGGTTCTAGACCGTCGCAACGTGACGTCTCGAAACGCGGAAGACGACCCTGTTGAGACGCGAATAGTGTCTCACGATTACGCCTCGGATGGGTATACCCATGAAAGACTACGAGCCCGAACGGCCGCTCAGGGTGCAGGCTGTGTGAAACGCGAGCATGCAGCGCCGGCGTAGAACAACCTTCTATGGCACTCCGCACCGATGCGGATGCGGCCTCTACGGCCGAGGCGCCGGCAGATCCAAGCCGCTTCTGATCATCGCTTCTTTCGAGCCTGGCGAGGACAGGAAGTCGATGAACTGCTTCGCGGCCGTCACGTTCGCAGAATTCGATGAGACGGCCGCCGACACCACACTCCTCTTCTGGAGTTCCTCGGGTAGAGGGCCGATCACGTCGACGCCGGGCTCCAGGCGAAGTTCGCTGATCTGCTGCAGCCCAAGCTCGATCTCACCATCCGTGAGCGCCTCACCCACGAACCTCCTCCCAAGAATGACCTTGCTCTTGGGAGCGACCTCGTCGGCGATGCCGAGCTTCTTCAGCAACACGCTCGCGATGTAAGTGCCGCTCGCCCCTTCCGAATACCCGATCGATCTCGCGTCCAGCAGCGCCTTGCGCAGGGCCGTGACTGTGCCGATCTCCGGCCAGGGCTGCCCTTTCTTGACGGCGACGCCGATCTTCGAGACCGCGATGTCCTTGCGCTCCAAAGGTTTGAAATAACCACCCTTGATCACCTCATCCATGCCGTTGTCGACCATGATCAGGACATCGACGCGCTCTCCATTCCGGATCCGCACTTGGCTCGCCTCGGGCGACTTTCCCGATGACGGGCCCCATGACATCGTCAGCGTGTGACCCGTCTCTCGCTCGAACCGCACCGCGATGTCGTTAAATGATCCCTTGAGGATGCCGGTAGTCAGAACCTTCAGATCTGCCGCATCGGCATAACTCGCCATGCACAGCACGCCGCCGATTACAATGACGATGGCCTTGAGCCGAGCCAGGTTCATAATGCTTCTCCCCCTGATGGCCGAGGTGTTCGCTAGTCCGCCAGGCAGCACACCGGTGCTGCTTGGCTGATCAGAGGAGGCGACCTCCCAATCGAGCGCCGAGGCCTACTTGCCGTCGAGGCCGCGTGCGAACTTCGCGATCTCACGAGCGACGGCCACGGGCTGCTCCGGCACCAGCGCATGGCCGGCGTTCGGGATCACCACGATCGTCACCCGATCGCCGAGCAGCGACTTCAGCACGCCGGCGAAGCGCCGGGGAGCCACCGGATCGTGCTCGGCCTGCAGGTCGAGGATCGGGGCGCGGCCGGCCGCGAAGTAGTCGTCCACCGGCGTGTGGTTGCGGGCATGCGACTCCATGTGGTGCACGGCGGTGTTCCAGCCGCCGAGCCAGACCCGCGGGTCATTGCCCGGGGCGAAGAAGGCGATGCGCAGGTACTCGAGGCGCTTCTTCTCCGGCAGCGACGGGTCGGAGGGTCCGTCGATGGCCTTGCGCATCTCGGGCCCGATCGGCTTCTCGGTGCTGCCGGGCGGCACCTTGCCCGCCGAGGCCGCCGCAACGACGACGCCCTTCACGAGGTCGGGCTGGTCCGCCGCGATCTGGCGGGCGACGAAGTTGCCGAAGGCGTGGCCGACGACAACCGCCGGGGCCGCCTTCTCGTGCTCGATCACGCTGGCGACGTCCGCCGCGAGGTCGTGCATGTTGAGGCCCTCCATGGGGCCCTCGCTGCGTCCGATCCCGCGCGGCTGCGGCCGCAGCACCCGGAAGCCGTCCTCGGCCAGCATCCGCGAGACAACGTCGTAATCCTCGCCCGACCGGCCGAGCGAGGGCAGGATCACGATCGTCGGGCCGGTACCCTGGGACAAGGCCTCGATCTTAACGCCGTCGCGCTCGACCATGGTCTGCGTGACGGAGCCGGCCTCGCGGGCGAGCACCGGGCTCGCGGCGAGCATCATCGAGCCGAGGGCGAGGGCGTGCAGCAGGCGTCTCATGGTCATTCCTCCGTGTCGTCTCAGGTCACCGGACGGGTGATCCCGCCTGCCGCAAGCGGCGTGCGGGATCGCTCCCCCGGCGTCCGGGCCGCCGCCGGGGTTCAAGCTTGAGAACAGGGCAACCGCCGTCGCGGCCGTCGGTCAGTCGCAGCGCGCGGTCATGCCGCCGTCGACCACGATCTCGGTGCCGGTGACGAAGCGCGCCTCGTCCGAGGCCAGGAACAGGGCGGCGTGCGCCGTATCAGTGCCATCGCCCATGAAGCCGAGCGGGATGCGCTTCAGCCGGGATTGCAGCAGGGCGTCGACGTCGCCGCCCGCACGCTGCCCGGCGAGGCGCGTCTCGACCATGGGCGTGTGCATCTGGCCGGGTACGACCGTGTTCACCCGGATCTTCTTCTTGGCGTACTCGACCGCCGTCACCCGCGAGAACTGGATGATTGCGGCCTTCGTGCTGGCATAGGCGACCTGGGGCGAGCCGGTGTAGCGGATGCCGGACGTCGAGGCGGTGTTGACGATCGATCCGCCGCCGACCTTCTCCATCTCGGGGATCACGTATTTGCAGGTCAGGAACACGGACTTGAGGTTGAAGTCGAGCTGGCGGTCCCAAGCCTCTTCCGACAGGGCGACCGCGCCGCCGGGCGCCGATCCGCCGATGTTGTTCACCAGGATGTCGACCTGGCCGTAGGCCTCGACGCAGGCCCGCGCCATCGCCTCGACCTGGTCGGCCTTGGTGGCATCGCACAGGTGGGTGCGGATCTCGCCGCCCGCCTCGCGGGCGCGCGCCACCGTCTCCTCCATGGCGTCGGCCCTCAGGTCGACCGCGAAGACGCGCGCGCCCTCCCGGGCAAAGATCACGGCCGCCGCCCGGCCATTGCCCCAGCCCGGGCCGACGCAGCCCGCCCCCGTGATGATCGCCACCTTGCCCTGCAGCCGTCCGGCCATGGCCCGTCTCCCGATGTGATTGGTTCGTGGTTGCGGTGAAGGATGCAGCGCCTCAGGGCGCGAGGTCGGAGACCTCGCCCTCGGGAAGGCCGATCTCGAAGGCGTTCAGGGTGAGGGCGACGAGGATGTAGTAGCCGAGCACGCCCACCAGTTCGACGACGCCCTGCTCACCCAGCACCTGCACGGCGGCTGCATGGACCGCATCGGGCACGCGGTGCGTGCTGAGAAGGACGGTCACGTAGTCGTGGACGGCCCGCGCCGCGTCGTCCGTGAAGTGCGGGGTGCGCCGGGCGGCGATGTCCGCCACGATCTCCGGGTCGAGCCCCGCCTTCAGCGCCTCGCGCTTGTGGGCGAACCACTCGTAGTGCGAGGTGAAGCTCCGGGCCACGACGAGGATCGCGAGTTCCGACAGGCGCGGGCCGAGCGAGGTCTCGTAGCGGCAGAACTCGCCCAGTCGCTGCGCCCGTGCGCCGAGCTCCGGGCTGTAGATCCAGGCGCGCAGGGGCGCCGGAACGCGGCCCCTCTTGCCGGCGGCAGCTTCGTCGGCGACGCGGGCCTGCGCCTCGCTCATCTCCTCGCGTGCAAGATCGCGAAGTCTCATCAGATCCTCCCCTGGGTATCGTTATGGAAGTTCGTCACGATCGGCTTTGACGCTGGCCCGCCCCGATGCTCTGCTCGGTCCAACACAAGGGCAGAGGCGCGGGAGGGACGATGGACATCCGGGAGCTGCGCTACTTCGTGCAGGTCGCACGGGCCGGCAGCTTCAGCGCCGCCGCGAGCCACCTCAACGTGGCGCAGCCCGCCCTGAGCCGGCAGCTCAAGAAGCTGGAGGAGGAACTCGGGGTGCAGCTCCTGGTGCGCCACGGCCGCGGCGTGGAGGTCACCGAGGCCGGCGCGGTCCTGCTCGGCGAGGCCGAGGCCCTGATCGATCATCTCCGGCAGACCATCGACAAGGTCCGGGGCGGCCGGCCGAGCTTCGCCGGTCAGGTCGCCCTCGGGGTGGCCCCCACCTCCGGGCTGCTGATCGTGCCGGAGATCTACGAGCGCTTCCGCCAGTGCTGGCCCGAGGCGACACTCACGATCCGAGAGGGCATCAGCACCTCCCTGGAGGAGTGGCTCCTCGGGCGCCGCGTCGACATCGCGGTCCTGCACAACCCGATGCCCCTCGAAGGCATCGTGATGCGGGCGATCCTGCACGAGCGCATGGTGCTCGCCGTGGCCCCCAACCACCCGGCCGCGGCGGAGGGCGCCATCGGCTTCGGCGACCTCGCCGAGGTGCCCCTCATCCTGCCGTCCCTGCCCCACAGCAACCGCCGGCTGCTGGAGCGGGCCGCGATCCAGCACAACGTCCGTCTCAACGTCGCCCTGGAGGTCGACAGCATCCCGCTCATCAAGTCGATGGTGAAGCGCGGCTTCGGGGCGACGATCCAGACCTTCGCGGGTGTCGCGCTCGAGGTCGCGCGGGGCGAGTTCGTGGCCCGCCCGATCGAGCGGCCAGCCCTGACCTCGACGATCTGCATCGGAATGCCGGTCGAGGCGCGCACCGCGTGGCTGACTCTGGAACTGTCGCGCCTGGTGCGCACCTGCGTAGCGGGGCTGGTGGCCCGGGGCGCCTGGGTGGGCGCCCGCATGGTCGAGGAGGAGCCGGAGGCCTGACATGGCGGTCCGAGCCTAGTGCGAGGTCTGCTGGGGCAGCTCGGCGGCTGCGGCCGGAGCGACCACCTCGACGCGGCCTCCGGCCATCTCGGCCCGCAGGGCTTCCCACTTCGCCGCATCGAATGCCCCTTCCCACTTGGCGATGAAGAAGGTCGCGACGACGTTGCCAACGACGTTGGTCAGCGCCGTGCAGGTCGCCATCAAGCGGTCGACGCCGAACAGGAGCCCCAGCCCATTGAGGGGCAGCGAGCGCACCGACTGCAGCGTCGCGGCGAGCTTGATGAAGGCGCCGCCCGCGACCGTCGTGCCGCCCTTCGAGGTGAGGAGCAGGATCGCCAGCACACCGGCCTGCTGCCAGAGGTCGAAGGGCGTGTCGGTCGCCTGGGCGATGAAGGCGACGGCGATCGCCATGTAGATCGAGGTGCCGTCGAGATTGAAGCTGTAGCCGCTCGGCACCACGAAGCCGACGATCGCTCCGTCGCAACCGGCCTTCTCCAGCTTCTCCATCAGGCGGGGCAGCACGACCTCGCTCGACGCGGTGCCCAGCACCACGAGGAGTTCGTCGCGGATCAGGCGCAGGATCCGGAAGATGGACAGCCCCATCGAGGCCGCGACCCCACCGAGCACCACAAGGACGAAGACCAGCGAGGTGGCCCAGTAGAGGATGACGAGCTTGGCGAGGTAGAGCAGCGTCGAGGCCCCGAACGCCCCGACTGCGGCGGCCATCGCCCCGAAGGCGCCGAGGGGCGCGAGCTTCATGACGAAGCCGAGGATACGGAAGAGCACGTCCTGCGCCTCCGTGATGCCGCGCAGGATCAGAGAGTCCTTGCCGCCGCCGCCGATGCTCAGCGCCGCGCCGGTCAGGATCGAGATGAGCAGCACCTGCAGGATCTCGCCCTTGGCGAAGGCGTCGACGAGCGTATGCGGGATGATGCTCAGGAAGAAGCTCACCGCCGTGAAGTGGCTGGCGTTGCTCGCGATTTTCGCGACATTCTCGTTCATCGCGAGATTGGTGGCGTGCAGGCCCACACCCGGCTCGATCACGTTCACCGCGACGAAGCCGAGCGCCATCGCGATAGTGGTGAGCACCTCGAAGTAGATCAGGGCCTTGAGGGCGAGGCGTCCGAGCTGGCGCATATCGGCGACGTGCGTGAGCCCGAGCACGACCGAGCAGAAGATGATCGGCGCCAGCATCATCCGCAGGAGCGCGATGAAGGCGTCGCCGAGCGGCTTGACCGCGACGGCGGCCTCCGGGGCAAGGATCCCGAGCAGGATGCCCGCGACGATGCCGATGATGACCTGGACGTAGAGCGGTTTGAGGCGTGCCATGGCTCGGTTCGCTTCCTCCTAGGGGTCTCGCAGGCCCCTTTCCGAGCTCACCAGATACCGACCGCCCCCACAATATCCAATACTTTCTGAGTATAACTTGCTATTACAGTTCGGCATACCTGCCAAAAACCGCGCTCTTCTGCAATTTTGTTCCGAGAGCCTCTTGATCATGCATGAGAGTGGCGGTATTCAGATGCCAATTCGCGGCGCATAAACTTCTTACAGCTGGACAGCAAGCGCTGTACCCGACTGTTCCATCTGTGCAATACGCTGGTGGACAGGATCGCCACGCATGAAAAATGGGAGGAACGGAATGACCCGATCGAACCGCGGCGGCGTCGCGGCCCTGGGGCTGGCCGCCATGATGGTGATGACCGGCCCGAGCCACGCCGCCGAGATCCACGTCCTGGTCTCGGGCGCCTTCACGGGGGCGTTCCGCACGATCGTCCCGCGCTTCGAGCAGGCGAGCGGGCACACGCTCATCCTCTCCTGGGGGCCGTCGTTCGGGACCACGAAGGACGCGCTGCCCGTCCGCATCGCGGCGGGCGAGGACGCCGACGTGCTGCTGATCGTGGGCAGCTCGCTCGATAAGCTCGTGGCCGAGGGCCGCTTCGTGCCCGCGTCGCGCACCGCCATCGCCCAGTCGCGGATCGGCGTCGGCGTGAAGACCGGCGCGACGAAGCCGGATGTGAGCTCCATCGACGCGCTCCGGCAGGCGCTCCTTGCAGCGGGGTCGATCGGCTACTCGGAGGGCGCGAGTGGCGTGTTCGTCTCGACCGATCTCCTCAAGCGGCTCGGCATCGCGGACCGCGTCGCGGGCAAGATGCGCAAGATCACCGGCGAATTGGTCGGCGAGGCGGTGGCCCGGGGCGAGGTCGAGCTCGGCATCCAGCAGGTCAGTGAGCTCCTGAGTGTGGGTGGCGTCGATTTCGTCGGCCCCCTGCCGGATGAGGTTCAGAAGGCGAGCCCGATGACCGCTGCCGTCTCGGAAAAGTCCAAGCAGATCGAAGCTGCCAAGGAGTTCGTCGCCTTCCTATCGACTCCGGACGCTCGTCAGGACCTCAAGCGCAGCGGTCTTGATCCGCTGACGACCAGCGAGAGCCAGCCCTCGCGGTGAGGCCCTTCGGCCGTGGTGTGCCGATCAGCCCCACTGCCGGTCTCTTCAAGGAAGCATCGCCATGAACTCTGTCGTCATCGCGGTCGCGATCACCGGTTCGGTGCCGCGCAAGAAGGACAACCCCGCCGTCCCGACCCGCGTCTCGGAGCAGATCGAATCCACCCACGAGGCTTATCAAGCCGGCGCCACCCTCGTGCACATCCACGTGCGCAACGACGACGAGTCCTCCTCCTCGGATCCCGACAAGTTCGCCGCCGTGCAGGAGGGCGTGCGCAAGCACTGCCCCGGCATGATCGTGCAATTCTCCACCGGCGGGCGCGGGCGCGACCCGAGCGCGCGCGGCCTCTCCCTCGTGCACCGGCCCGACATGGCCTCGCTCTCGACCGGCTCGGTCAACTTCCCGACCATCGTGTACGAGAACCCCGCCGCGCTCGTCACCGAGCTCGCCGGGCAGATGCGCCGCTACGGCATCCGGCCCGAGATCGAGATCTTCGACCTCTCGCACCTGCACGGGGCGAGGCGGCTGATCGAGGCGGGGCTGATGGACGAGGCGCCCCACGTGCAGTTCGTGATGGGGGTGAAGAACGCCATGCCGGCGGACGAGCATCTGCTCGACATCCTGCTTTCCGAGACGCGACGCATCCTGCCGAAGGCCACCTGGACGGCGGCCGGCATCGGGCGCGAGCAGGCGCGGGTGATGGGCTGGGCGCTCTCTCGCGGGGCGGACGCGGTGCGCACGGGGCTGGAGGACAACATCCGGGTGGCGAAGGACCGGCTGGCGGCGAGCAACGCCGAACTGGTCTCCCTCGCCGCCGAGATGGTCCAGAAGCACGGCCGGCGCGTCGCGACGCCCGCCGAGGCTCGCCAGATCCTGCACCTGAGCCCGACTTCTTGAGGCGACGAGATCGAGTCAGGCCCGCTCCCACAAGGCCTGCATCCGGCCGCAGCTCATCAGCTGATCAGAACAGCAGACGACAGCATCAGCAGGAGAACGCGTGACCGCACACCACGGTGATCCGACACGGCGTGCCCTCATGCTGGGCGCGGCCTTGGCAATGACATGGCCTGCGCTCGCGCGGGCGACCAAACAGGGAGATCGAACCAAGATGACGAGCTCGGCAGCGACGGCATCCCAAGCCAGTGACCTCAACCCGCAGCCGGAGGGGCCACCACCGAACCCCAACCCCCGTAAGCCGCGCCTCGCGCTGCCTGCTGGCGCCTGCGACGCGCACTGCCACATCTACGGGCCGTTCGATCGCTTCCCGCTGCCGGTCGACCGCAGCTTCACGCCGAAGGAGGCTCCTGAGACGGCCTTGCGCCACCTGCACGAGCGGCTCGGCTTCTCGCGCGCCGTGATCGTGCACAGTCAAGGACACGGCTTCGACCACCGTCCGCTCCTCGACGCGCTCGCCACGGGCCAGGGCCGCTATCGCGGCGTCGCCTTGGTCAGGCCGGACACTCCACCCGAGGAGGTGGCACGCTACGCGGTCGCCGGGGTCTGCGGCTCACGCTTCAACTTCATGACCCACCTCTCCGCCCGCCTGTCCAATGACGCGATCTCCGATGCGATCCGCCTCATCCGACCGCACGGCT
The DNA here is from genome assembly GCF_000379105.1 of Methylobacterium sp. WSM2598. GTDB lineage: Bacteria > Pseudomonadota > Alphaproteobacteria > Rhizobiales > Beijerinckiaceae > Methylobacterium. The sequence goes on from NZ_KB900609.1 coordinate 862,115, forward strand.
GGCACGCCGAGATCCACGTCGGCGGCCGGCAGCTCCTGGAGGCGGAGGCGTTCATCCGCTCGATCGAGGTGCCGGTCGTCATCGACCACATGGCCCGCCTCGACATCGCAGAAGGGCCGGACGGGCCGGTCGCGGGCGCGATGAAGCGGCTCCTCGACACCGGCACGGTGTACGTGAAGCTGAGCGGGCCCGAGCGCCTCTCGAAGGTGGGTGCGCCCTACCACGACGTCGTGCCGCTCGCGGCTGGCCTCGCCCGCCACGCCCCCGAGCGCGTGCTCTGGGGCAGCGACTGGCCGCACGTGAACCTGCACGGGCCGATGCCGGATGACGGCGACCTCGTCGACCTCATCGCCGAGATCGCCCCGAGTGAAGCGGCTCGCAAGCTCCTGCTCGTCGACAACCCGACCCGGTTCTTCGGCTTCGTCTGAGGCGGTACCGAGCAGGAGGACCCGATGAGTTCCGCAACCGCCACTCTTGCGTCGATCCCGGCCGAGGCCTCGTCCGAGGCGCTCCTGGCCAGTGCGACGCGCAAGAACCTCGTCCGGCTGATCCCGATCGTCGCGATCGCCTACTTCTTCAACTACATCGACCGGACCAACGTCGGTTTCGCGGCACTGACCATGAACCGCGACCTCGGGCTAACCAATGCCCAGTTCGGGGCGGCGGCGGGCCTATTCTTCGTCGGTTACTGCCTGCTCGAAGTCCCGAGCAACCTGATCCTCTACCGGGTCGGCGCGCGGCGCTGGCTCGCCCGGATCATGATCTCCTGGGGCCTGCTGTCGGCCGCGACCGCCCTGGTGACGGGGCCCACGAGCTTCTATGCGCTGCGGATCCTCACCGGGGCGGCGGAGGCCGGCTTCTTTCCCGGCGTGCTGTTCTACCTGTCGACCTGGTTTCCGGCCCAGAGCCGGGTTCGCGTCCTGTCCTGGTTCCTGGTGGCGATCCCGCTCTCCTCGGTGATCGGTGGTCCGCTCTCCGTCGCCCTGCTGCAGCTCGACGGCCTGCTCGGTTGGAAGGGCTGGCAGTGGCTGTTCCTGGTCGAGGGCCTGCCGGCCTGTATCATGGGCGTGCTCACCCTGATCCTGCTGCGCGACTCACCGAAGGAGGCGACCTGGCTGACGCCGGACGAACGCGCAGCCCTGCTCGAAGCTCTGGACCGTGAGAGCACGAGCCGGCCGCGCAAGGATTTCCTGGCGGCCTTGCGGGACGGAAAGGTCTGGATCCTGACGGGCATCCTGTTCAGCTACTGGCTCGGCATCAACGGCATCGCGATCTGGCTGCCCCTGATCCTGAAGGGCCACGGGCTCTCGACGATGGAGATCGGCTGGCTCTCGGCCGTGCCCTACCTCGTCGCCTCAGCCGCGATGATCGTGTGGGCGCGCCACATGGACCGGACCGGCCGGCACCTCGCCAACCTCGCAGCGACCTGCCTAGTGGCGGCGGCCGGGTTCGTGATCTCGGTGGTGTTCAGCTCCCTGGTACCAGCGATGATCGGCATCACCTTCGCGGTGATCGGGCTGAGCTCGGCGCGTCCGGCCTTCTACAGCCTACCGTCCCGCTATCTGACCGGGGCTGCGGCGGCGGGTGGGATCGCCTTCATCAACGCTGTCGGCAGCCTGAGCGGCTACGTGGCGCCCTGGATTATGGGTGTGCTGAAGGATGCCACCGGCTCGTTCAATGCCGGGCTGCTCGGCCTCGCAGCGATGCTCGTGGTCTCGGCCTTGCTGACGGGACTTCTGCGGATGGTCACGCGAGAAGCCTGAGGGCGCTACAAAGATCGTATGAAGATCCGCTTTGCCACAGCCCTTGTGCGACCCGAAATGATGGCGGAACGTCGGTTCCATATGCCCGCCTTACGCGAATCGGCGGCAGTGCCAGAGGTGCAACTGCCGATTTCGAAGGGCCGCTGTTGGATGTCGAGCGGCCCTCCCGGCGTCACCGCTCGAAGGTCTGGAAGTGGCGCATCTCGGCCCTTCAGCGGGCAACGGCTATGTCACTCCGAAGTGGTCACAGCAGGCGCCACGCTCCTCGGAGTCACTCTGCTCAGTTGGAAAGTGCCCACATGCTCGCGTGATTCGCTGAGCCGCACCGCTACGTGTGAATCTACTTCCCCGCAAGCTGGATGCGAGTGCAAGGTCGGCAGGCGCTTGCCACCCCGCGACACACGGGCGGTTCACGGTTACCCGTGCAGCTACCCGGTTCAGCAAACCGACCCTCGTACAAGGCCAAAATCCCGCGTAAGGCATTGGAATATTTGGTGAGCGCGCTGGGACTCGAACCCAGGACCTACAGATTAAAAGTTTGTTGGTCTGCGCAAGCTTGTGTTCTGAGGTCGACGTGCTTTTCGAGCCAGTCACGAGCCAGTCATGAGCGGTTCCCTTCGCTCATCGAGGATACCGATGCGCTGTGCCCCCGGCCGTGTTGGTCACGAATCCTGGCGCCTCATTCAGCACGTGGCAATGCCAAGACAGAGCAGTAGCTTCACACCTGAGGGGGCTGCGATCGAGGAAGCGGGGCACAGCAAGTCCTCTGTCCTTGCCCGAATGGATCCCGGACGCTGATGCCAAAGCCCGAGGCCGCGCGGGGCTCGCTGCCTGCAGGAGCATTCCCAAGGGGATGAAACACGTCTCAGATGCACCCCCTGCCCTGCCGTGGGTTACGTCTAGCATCGCCCGGCTCACGAGGGCATGAGCCACCATCCCTGTCTCTTGTGGGTGCGCGGTTTCGTGTTCCATCCGTGTTGCACGGAGCAGCCGACGTACGGCTGTAACCCATTGTAAATCCAGGGGTCGTGTTGCAGCTAGTCGAAACACATTGTCGCCGGGCTCGCGCAACAAAAAACCCGCCAAGCCCTTGACCTGACGGGTGATTTCGATGGCTGGGGGACGTGGATTCGAACCACGACTAACGGAGTCAGAGTCCGCTGTTCTACCGTTAAACTATCCCCCAGCAAGCGGCCGATCGCTCAGCGCCGCCTGCCGGTCGGGCCCGTCCCGGAGGGACTTGGCATCGCGCCGAGCGCGGTTCCTGCCGACGCCGCGGGCGATAGCACGGCTCGGAGCGCCGATGCAAGCGGCAAAGGCCGGCGGGGCGCCGCCGGACACGGGGCTGGGCGGGAGGGCCGGGTCTCGGCCCATCCCGGCCCGCCCTCAGCTGAGGGCGCCGCAGAAGCGCTGGATGCGCGTGCAGGCCTCCTCCAGCACGGCATTCGACGTGGCGTAGGAGATGCGCAGGTTCGGGCCGAGCCCGAAGGCCGAGCCGTGCACCGCCGCCACGCCCTCGCTCTCCAGGAGCGCCGACACGAAATCCTCGTCCGTCTCGATCACCCGGCCCTCCGGCGTGCGGCGGCCGATCAGCTCGGCGCAGGACGGGTAGACGTAGAACGCCCCCTCCGGCGTCGGGCAGCGCAGCCCCCGCGTCTGGTTGAGCATCGAGACCACGAGGTCGCGCCGGGTCTGGAAGGCCGCCCGGAACTCGGCGAGGTGGTCCTGCGGGCCGTCCAGGGCCGCCACCGCCGCCCATTGGGCGATCGAGCAGGCGCCGGAGGTCTGCTGCCCCTGCACGAAATCCATCGCCTTGATCAGGGATTCGGGACCCGCCGCGTAGCCGATCCGCCAGCCCGTCATCGCGTAGGATTTCGAGACGCCGTTCATCGTCAGGGTGCGCTCGTACAGGGCGGGCTCGACCTGCGCGGGCGTCACGAAGCTGAAATCGCCGTAGACGAGGTGCTCGTACATGTCGTCGGTGAGCACCCAGACGTGCGGATGGCGCAGCAGCACGTCGGTCAGCCGCTTCATCTCGGCCCGCGTGTAGGCCGCGCCGGACGGGTTCGAGGGCGAGTTCAGGATCAGCCACTTGGTCCGGGGCGTGATCGCGCGCTCCAGATCCTCGGGCTGAAGCTTGAAGGCCTTCGCCATCGTGGTGTCGGCGAACACCGCCGTGCCGCCGCAAAGCCCCACCATCTCCGGATAGGAGACCCAGTAGGGCCGCGGGATCACCACCTCGTCGCCCGGGTTGAGCGTCGCGAGAAGGGCGTTGTAGATGACGTGCTTGCCCCCGGTGCCCACGATCGTCTGGGACGGCTTGTAGTCGAGGCCGTTCTCGCGCTTGAACTTGCGGGCGATCGCCTCCCGCAGCGGCACGATGCCGGAGACCGGCGGGTACTTGGTCTCGCCACGGCGGATCGCCTCGATGGCCGCCTGCTTGATGTGCTCGGGCGTGTCGAAATCCGGCTCGCCGACGGACAGGCTGATGACGTCCCGGCCCTTCGCCTTCAGGTCGCGCGCCTTCTGGGTCATCACGATCGTCGCGGACGGCTTCACGCGCGAGAGGGCATCGGCCAGAAAGCCCATGGCTGTCACTCCACCTTCAAGAGAACCTGCGATGCGCGCAGGGCGGCCCGAGGCCGGCGGTTCAAATCGCCGCGGGACCCTAGTCGCGCCTTCGGTCGCGGGCAAGGAGCGCTGGCGCACGGACACCCCGCCCGCAATTCAGCCAACTTCATCGCCAATGGCCATCACGCGCCCACCGGCAGCATCGTCGTTGCTCTGCGGCGCGACATTCATCACGCGGTCGAATATCGTTGGTATCCGCTTCGGCGCGCCGGCAACGTGAGCGGAGACGAAGGGAACGGGCATGGAAGGACAGGTCGTGTCACCGGCGGGGCGCCCCTCCCCGGATGAACCACCGAAGGCCGCGCACGCGCCGCCGCCGGCTCCCGTCATCGATTCCGGCCTCGCCGCCCTGGCGCTCGTGGCCTCGTTCCACCAGGTCGCCTGCGAGCCCGCGCAGGTGCGCCACGAGCTCGGCCTCGGCGTGCAGCCCGCCCGCGCCGTCGACCTCGTGCGCGGCGCCCGCCAGCTCAAGCTCAAGGCCCGCCTGCTCGAGAAGCAGAAGCCCGAGCGCCTCGAATCGATCCCGCTGCCCGCCATCCTGGAGATGGAGGGCGGGCGCTTCGTCCTGCTCGGGCGGCGCCTCGACGACGGCAAGTACCGGATCATCGACGCGGCGGCCCGCACCGCCGAGCACGTGCCGGCCGACGCCGTCGTCGCCCGCTGGACCGGGTCGATCATCCTGATCGCGCGCCGGGCCAGCCTGCAGAAGGTCATCCACGATTTCGGCCTCAGCTGGTTCGTGCCGTCGATCTGGCGCTACCGCCAGCCGCTGCTGACCGTGCTGGTCGCCTCCTTCTTCATCCAGGTCTGCGCCCTCATCACGCCGATCTTCTTCCAGATCACGATCGACAAGGTCCTCACGCATCGCGGCTACTCGACGCTGACCCTGGTCGCGGTCGGCCTCGTGGTGCTCGGCCTGTTCCACGTGGTCCTGCAATACCTGCGCAGCTACATCCTGACGCACACGACGAGCCGGATCGACGTCGAACTCGGCGCCCGCCTGTTCGAGCACCTGATGCGCCTGCCGCTCGGCTATTTCGAGACCCGGCCGGCCGGCCAGACCGTCGCGCGCGTGCGCGAACTGGAGACGATCCGCAGCTTCCTCACCGGGCAGGCCCTCACCTCGGCGATCGACATCCCGTTCACGCTGCTGTTCATCGTTATCCTGTACTTCTACTCGCCGCTGCTGGCGCTGATCGTGACCCTGTCGATCCCCTGCTACGTGGTGGTGGCGGTCGTGCTGCGGCCGATCCTGCGCGAGCAGACCCTCGAGCGCTTCAACCGCTCGGCCCTGTCGAGCCAGTTCCTGATCGAGTCGGTGGTCGGCATCCACACGGTCAAGGCGCTGGCCGTCGAGCCGACCCTGCGCACGCAGTGGGAGGAGCGCCTCGCCGCCTACGTCAAGACCTCCTTCGTGGCGGGCGTCGTCGCCAGCATCGGCCAGAACGCGATCCAGTACATCAACAAGGTGACGACCGCGCTCGTGCTCTTCTTCGGCGCCTACGCGGTGATGAACGGCGACCTCACGGTCGGCTCGCTGATCGCCTTCAACATGATCATGGGGCAGGTCACGGCCCCGATCCTGCGCCTGTCGCAGCTCTGGCAGGATTTCCAGCAAGTGAAGGTGTCGATCGACCGGCTCGGCGACGTGCTCAACTGCCCGCCCGAGACCCGCTCGATGGGCCAGGCGCACCTGCCCCCCGCCAAGGGCCAGATCACGGTGCGCAACGTGGTGTTCCGCTACCAGCCGGGCACGCCCGAGGTGCTGCGCGACGTCTCGATCGAGATCCCGGCCGGGCAGGTGCTCGGCATCGTCGGGCCGTCGGGCTCGGGCAAGTCGACCTTCACCAAGCTCCTCCAGCGCCTCTACGTGCCGGAGAAGGGCCAAGTGCTGATCGACGGCATCGACATCGCGCAGGTCGACCCCGCCTGGCTGCGCCGCCAGATCGGCGTCGTGCTGCAGGAGAACCTGCTGTTCAACAAGACGGTGTTCGAGAACATCGCGCTGGCCAATCCGGGCCTGTCGCGCGCGCAGGTGATCCAGGTGGCGCGCCTCGCGGGCGCCGACGAGTTCATCAACCGCCTGCCGCTCGGCTACGACACCCCGATCGAGGAGCGCGGCGCCAACCTCTCGGGCGGCCAGCGCCAGCGGCTGGCCATCGCGCGGGCGCTCGCCACCAATCCCCGCATCCTGATCCTCGACGAGGCGACCTCGGCCCTCGACTACGAGAGCGAGCGCATCATCCAGGAGAACATGCGGCACATCGTGCGCGGACGCACCGTCGTGATCATCGCCCACCGCCTCGCGGCGGTGCGCGGCTGCGACCGCATCATCGCGCTGCAGGACGGGCGGATCGTCGAGGACGGCACCCACCGCGACCTCGTGGAGCGTCCCACCTCGCTCTACGGCCGGCTGTGGCGCATGCAGTCCGACCACGGATCCGCCGAGCAGGGAGCCGCCGCGTGACCGCGAACCCCGAACCCCGCCCCGAGGGGCAGGCCGCCCCCTCCCCGGCCCCGGCCGCGCGCAACCGGCTGCCGGCCCTGCCCACCGCCCGCTCCCTCTCCCCGCGCCGCCTCACCGAGCGGGTGCGGGCGATGGCGGTCAACCGCGAGAACCAGGAATTTCTCCCCGCCCACCTGGAGATCCTGGACACGCCGCCCTCCCCGCAGGCGACGTTGTTCACCTGGACGATCTGCCTGATGTTCGCGGCGGCGCTCCTGTGGAGCTTCCTCGCCCATCTCGACATCCACGCGGTGGCGAGCGGGCGCATCCAGCCGAGCGGGCGCTCCAAGGTCGTGCAGCCCTTCGAGACCGGCAAGGTGCTGGCGGTTCACGTCGAGAACGGCGCCCGGGTCAAGGAGGGCGACCTCCTGATCGAGCTCGATCCGACCGAGGCGGAGGCCGACCTCGCGGCGCGGCGCGGCGACCTCGCCTCGCTGGAGGCGCAGATCATCCGGCGCCAGGCCACGGTCGCGGCGGTCGAGACCAACCAGCCGGCGACGAGCCCGGTCGCGTTCCCCGCCAGCATCCCGCCCGCCGTGCAGGCGCGGGAGCGGGCCGCCATGCTGGCCGAGATCGGGCAGTACGTCGCCTCCCGCGACGCGCTGCTCGCCCAGATCGCCGAGAAGGACGCGACGCAGAAGCGCTTCGCCACCAGCATCGCGGCGCGCGAGCGGCTGCAGGCGGTGCTCAAGGAGCGGGCCGACATGCGCGAGACCCTGGTCGCCCGCCAGGCCGGCACCCGCGCGGCGGTGATCGATGCGGTGCAGCAGGTCGAGCAGGTGGCGGCGGACCTCGCCTACGACCGCGGCCAGCTGATCGAGGCGCAGGCCGCCGCGGTCTCGCTGCAGCGGCGGGTCGAGCAGCTCGCGACCGAGACCGTCGCCAAGCAGCACCAATCCGTGACCGAGGCGGCCCAGAAGCGGGACGCCCTGCGGCAGGACGTGGTCAAGGCGGCGCTCAAGCGCGAGCGCACCCGGCTCACCGCGCCGATCAGCGGCACCGTGCAGCAGCTCGCGGTGACGACGCTCGGCCAAGTGGTGACGGCGGGCCAGCCGCTCCTGGTGGTGGTTCCGAGCGAGGGGCCGATCGAGGTCGAGGCCATGGTCCAGAACAAGGATATCGGCTTCGTGATCCCGGGCCAGGAGGCGGTCGTGAAGATCGACGCCTTCCCGTTCACCCGCTACGGCAGCATCGAGGGCAAGGTGGCGCGGGTCTCCCGCGACGCCGTCGACGACCGCGACGCGAGCGGCGCCTCGGACGCGGTCTCGATGAGCCGCGGCCAGGGCCTCAGCCCGGTGAGCGGCACGCCCAAGACCCAGAACCTGGTCTTCCCGGTCACGATCGAGCTGTCGCGCGCGACGATCGAGGCGGACGGCAAGACCGTGCCGCTCACCCCCGGCATGACCGTGACGGCGGAGATCCGCACGGGCTCGCGGCGGGTGATCGACTACGTGCTCTCGCCCGTGAAGGAGACGACCGCGACGGCGGGCCACGAGCGCTGAGCCCGGCGCGGCGATGCGCGTCCTCTTCGTCCACCAGAACTTCCCGGGCCAGTACCGCCACGTCGCCCCGGCGCTGGCGGCCCGGCCCGGGCACGCGGTGGTGGCGCTCGGCATCAACCCGGCGCCGCCGCTGCCGGGGGTGCGCCACCTGCGCTACGCGGTGGAGGGGCGCTCGACCCCGGGCATCCACCGCCTCGCCCAGGATTTCGAGACCAAGGTGCTGCGCGGCGAGGCGGCGGCCCGCGCCGCCCTGCGCCTGAGGGAGGAGGGCTTCGCGCCCGACGTCATCTGCGGCCATCCGGGCTGGGGCGAGACCCTGTTCCTGAAGGACGTCTGGCCGGAGGCGAGGTTCCTGAGCTTCGTCGAGTTCAGCTACGGCGCGCGCGGCGCCGATGTCGGCTTCGACCCGGAATTCCCCGTGCGGGCGGGTGAGGGGCTGTTCGCCGTGCGCGTGCGCAACGCCGCCGCCTACCTGGCCTTCGAGGCGTCGGACTGGCTCGTCTCGCCGACGGCTTGGCAGGCGAGCCGGGTCCCCGCCCCGTTCCGGCCGCGGCTCAGCGTGATCCACGACGGCATCGACACCGACCTCGTGCGGCCGGATCCGCGGGCGCGGATCACCCTCGACCGCACCGGCACCAGCTGCGCCCCGGGCGACGAGGTCGTCACCTTCGTCAACCGCAACCTCGAACCCTACCGGGGCTACCACAGCTTCATGCGGGCCCTGCCCGAGATCCTGCGGCGCCGGCCGCAGGCCCGGGCGGTGCTGGTGGGCGGCAGCGACGTGAGCTACGGCGCCAAGCCCCCCGCCGGCCGGACCTGGAAGGACATCTTCCTGGACGAGGTCAGGGCGGATCTCGACCTGTCGCGCGTGCATTTCGTCGGGCGGATCCCGTACGGGACCTACCTCAACCTGCTCCAGGTCTCGGCCGCCCACGTCTACCTGACCTATCCGTTCGTCCTGTCCTGGTCGATGCTGGAGGCGATGGCGGCCGGCTGCCTGGTGATCGGCTCGGCCACGCCCCCGGTCGAGGAGGTGATCCGCGACGGCGAGAACGGCGTGCTGGTCGACTTCTTCTCCCCGGCGGCCATCGCCGAGGCGGTGGTGCGGGCGCTGGCCGAGCCCGAGGCCTTCCGGGCGATGCGGGCGGCGGCGCGGCGGAGCGCCGAGGGCTACGACCTCGCCCGGGTCTGCCTGCCGCGCCACCTGCGGCTGATCGAGGAGGTCGCGGCCGGGGCGCTGCAGCCCGCCGCCTGAGGCGGGCGGTCCCGTCCCGCGGCCGCCGCGGAAGCTCCGAGCGGGTTCGGAACCGCTGTCGAGGGAGGTCCCGGCAGGAGGCGGCGGGGGAGCGGCCGAACGCGAAGCGGGCCGGGACGCGGATCTGCCGCCATCCTCGCCCGCTCACGGATGCGCCCGCCACAGGCTGCGCTCGACGCGCCCCGACAGGCCCGCCGCCACCCCGACCACGCCGACCAGAGCCAGCATGTCGGGCCAGGTGAAGCGGAAAGCCCCGCGGAAGCCCGGCGTCACGAGCCAGAACATCTCGGCGCCGTGCAGCACCAGGACGAGGGCCGCGATGGCGACGAGGGCGGCGGGCCGCCCGACCACGCGCCGCGGCAGCAGGACGAGGAGCGCCAGCACGCCGGTGGCGAGCGCCACGACCGCGCCGACGCGGGCGAGCGTGCCGCCCCGGTCGAGGTACCAGCGCACCTCGTCGGGCAGGTTCGCCGACCAGACCACGAGGTACTGCACGAAGTGCACGAAGCCCCAGCAGGCGAGCAGCACCAGCATCGGGTCGGTGAAGGCCGCCGCCATGCGGTTGTCGCGCAGCGGCCGGCCGGAACTCGCCCGCGCGGCGATCAGCGCCGCCGCCGAGAGGGCGAGCCCGGCCTGGATCGTCATCACCAGGAGCCCGAAGGCGGCCGAGGCGCGGGCGGGATCGACCGAGTGCACCCAATCCTCGGCCGCGAGCGTGCCCAGCACCGCGTGCAGCACCATGCCGATCACGGCCCGGCGGCGGCGCGCCGCCGCGGCCTCGAGGGCGAGATCGAGCGGCGCCCGCCGGAAGGTCTCGGCGAGCCAGAGCCAGACCGCGAGGTAGAACAGGCTGCGCAGGGTGAAGAAGGCGGGCGTGAACCAGATCGCCGCGAGCGCCGTGCGGGGCGGCAGGCCCCGGCCCCAGCCGTAGAGCGCGCCGAGGTTGAGCAGGATCGGCACCAGCAGCAGCGCGGCGATCGGCAGGAGCGCGAGGAGACGGCGCAGGGAGGCGGCCATCGGCTCGTGGGCGAAGCCCGCGAGTTCGAGCCCCATCAGGAGCGGCAGCGCGCCGGCCGGCAGCGAGACCAGGACCAGCCAGGCGGCGAGGTAGGAGGGCATCACGGCCGTGCCGGCGGCGGCCGCGAGGCCGCAGGCGGCGAGGCAGGCGACGCCGACCGCGAGCGAGATCGGCCGGCGGTTCACGCGGCCGCCCCCGCATCACCCGCGGGCGCCGCCCCGCGCGACCGCCCGTCTCCGGCGTCGCTCCGCATCCGGTCCTTCCCGTTCGAGAGCAGGGCTGCCCGTGCGAGAGCAGGGTTGCGAGGCGCTCGGCCGAGGCCGCGCGCGGGTGCCGATCCGCCACGGGGCGGGCGGGCGCCTTCGCTTCCTCATAACGCCCGTTTCCCGCCCCGAGCAATGGCGCGCGGTCGCGCGTCGGATCACCACACCGCCGCGCCGCGACCGGGCGCCCTGGCACGGCGGTTGCTGCCGGCGGCGGATCGAGGGAATGCCCCGCGCCCCGCCGCAGGCGGGGAGGAGACGACACCATGCCCCGCCGCGCCGAGATCCTGCGCCTGCCGATGGCCGCCCCCGACGACGTCTCGGCCATCGCCGCGTCCCTGCGCGACGGGCGCCTCGATCCCGGCGACGTGGTCGCGGTCTTCGCCAAGACCGAGGGAAATGGCTGCGTCAACGACTTCACCCGCCCGCTGGCGGTGCAGGCCCTGCGCGGGCTGTTCGGGCCGCTGATCGGCGAGGCGGCGCTCGGCCGGATCGCCATGGTGATGTCGGGCGGCACCGAGGGCGGGCTCTCGCCGCACTGGCTCGTGATCGCCGCCCGGGAGGCGGCCGGGCCGGGCCCGGCCCTCGCGGTCGGGCAGGCCCGCACGCCGCCCCTCGCCGCCGAGGATCTCGGGCGCCGCGCCCAGGTCGAGATGGTGGCCGCCGGCGTGCGGGCGGCGATGCGCGAGGCCGGACTCGACGCCGGTCAGGTCCATTACGTCCAGGTGAAGTGCCCGCTCCTCACCTCGGAGCGGATCGGGGCGGCCCTCGCCCGCGGCGCGGCACCCGCGACCCGGGACACGCTCAAGTCGATGGGCCTCTCGCGCGCGGCCGCGGCGCTCGGCGCCGCCCTCGCCCTTGGCGAGGTCCCGGCCGCCGCGATCGGCGAGACCGTGGCGGAGACCGATCCGGGACGTCACGCCCGCCGCTGCGGCGCCTCCGCGGGGGTCGAGCTCCTCGACCACGAGGTCGTGGTGATGGGGATGTCGCCCGACTGGACCGGCCCCCTGGTCATCGATCACGCCGTGATGGCGGACGCGATCGACCTCCGGCCGGTCGCGGCCTGCCTGGGGCGGCTCGGCCTGCTCGGGCCGGACGGGTTCGTGGACGAGGCCGGCCGGGCCAGGCTCGCCGCCCTCCTCGCCAAGGCCGAGGCCTCGGCGGACGGCGCGATCCGGGGCCGGCGGCACACGATGCTGACCGATTCCGACATCGCGCCGACCCGCCACGCCCGCGGCTTCGTGGCGGGGGCGCTCGCGGGCCTCGTCGGCGCCACCGACCTGTTCGTCTCCGGCGGGGCCGAGTTCCAGGGGCCGGACGGGGGCGGGCCGGTGGCGGTGATCGCGCGGCGGAGCGGCGCGGCCGGTCCGGCCTGACGGGGCGCCTTGCGCGGCTCTCAGGCCGCGTCCCGCACCTTCTCGACGTCGATCACGAGGCCGGCCGGCGTCATCCGCTCGCGGGCGACCAGCCGGTCGCCCGGCGCGAACACCCCGAGGGGAACGTCCCGGTCGGGGAGCACCACGGTCGCGTGCTTGTTCACGAACACGATCACGTGCCGCTTCCGGGGCAGCGAGGCCACCGACCAGCGCTTGAGCTGGGCGTAGTAGGGATCGCGCTTCCACGCGCCCGCCTGGCCCGGATCGACCTGGACGTTCAGGAAGCGGGTGACCGGATCCTGGGTCAGCACCATCTTGGCCCGGTCCGGCTTCCATTCCGGGCCGAGCCAGCCCTCGGTCATCCACAGGCAGTGGAAGGCCCGGCAATGATCCGGCCGCGTCGCGTGGATGCCGCAGCCCCGGCCGGCGACGGCGTGCCGGCACCACGTCCCGGCGACGCTCTCCACCGCCGGCACGTCGAAGACCTTGCAGCACAGGGTGCAGGCGCCGCAGGCGCGCCCGGGCGCGGGCTGGGAGACGAGGGAGGCGGGGTCGATCATGCTTGGAAGAGGTCTCATGCGCGGGCCGCCTTGGTGCGGGGGCATCGCGCCGCTAGTGTGGCGGCGGGCGGTTTTCTCCGAAGCGCCCCGAGAGGCCCGCGGCCATCCCGCGGAGCGGCCGAGATCCCGGGACCCTGCCGATGCTGTCGAACCTCGCCACCCGCGACGTCGAGACCCTGATCCATCCCTATACCAACCTCGCGCTGTTTCGCGAGACCGGGCCGCTCGTCCTCGACCGCGGCCACGGCGTCTGGGTCTACGACACCGACGGCCGGCCCTACCTCGAGGGCATGGCGGGGCTGTGGTGCACGGCGCTCGGCTACTCGAACGAGGAGCTGGTCGAGGCCGCCCGCGAGCAGATGGCGCGGCTGCCCTTCACGCACCTGTTCTCCGGCCGCAGCCACGACCCGGCGATCGAACTCGCCGAGATCCTGAAGGAGCTGGCGCCGATCCCGGTCTCGAAGGTGTTCTTCACCTCCTCGGGCTCCGAGGCGAACGACACCCAGGTCAAGCTCACCTGGTACCTCAACAACGCGCTCGGGCGGCCGCGCAAGAAGAAGATCATCTCGCACGTCAAGGGCTATCACGGGGTCACGGTGGCCTCGGCCTCGCTCACCGGCCTGCCCGCCAACCACGCGGATTGGGACCTGCCGCTGCCGGGCTTCCTGCACGCGCGCTGCCCGCACCATTACCGCGGCGCCGAGCCGGGCGAGAGCGAGGAGGCCTTCTCGGCCCGGCTCGCGGCCGAACTCGACGCGCTGATCCAGCGCGAGGATCCCGACACGGTCGCGGCCTTCATCGCCGAGCCGGTGCTCGGCGCGGGCGGCGCCATCGTGCCGCCGACAGGGTATTTCGAGGCGATCGGGCGCGTGCTCGCCGCCTACGACATCCGCTTCGTGGCCGACGAGGTGATCTGCGGGTTCGGCCGGCTCGGGACGTGGTTCGGCGCCGAGACGATGGGGATGCGGCCCGCCAGCCTGTCCTTCGCCAAGGCGATCACCTCGGCCTACATGCCCCTCGGCGGCCTCACGGTGGAGGAGCCGCTCTACCAGGCGATGCTCGACGAGAGCCGCAAGATCGGCACCTTCGGACACGGCACCACCTATTCGGGGCATCCGGTCGCCTGCGCGGTCGCCATCAAGGCGCTGGAGATCTACCGGCGCGACCGCCTCGTCGAGGCGGCCTCCGAGAAGGCGCCGCACTTTCAGCGCCGGCTCTCGGCCCTGGCGGAGCATCCCCTGGTCGGCGAGGCGCGCGGCATCGGCCTGATCGGGGGCCTCGAGATCGTGGCCGACAAGGCGACGAAGCGCCAGTACGACCCGAAGGCCGGGGTCGCCGCCCGCTGCGTGGCCTTCGCGCAGGCCGAGGGGCTGATCGTGCGCTTCCTCGCGGGCGACCGGGTCGCGGTCTGCCCTCCCCTGGTGATCACGCCCGACGAGATCGACGCGCTGTTCGACCGGCTCGCCCGCGCCCTCGACCGCACCGCGGAGTGGATCCGTCAGGAGAACCTGACGGCGGTCTGAGACCCGCCCTCGCCGGCGCGGCGGCGACGACGATGCGGGACCGAGACCCCATGCAGCATCGCCGCACGCCACTCCGCTCAGGCGCTGCGACGACCGGTTCGGCCCTCCCGCTGGAGAGCCTGAACCGGTCAGCGGGGCTCTCCCGGGTCCTCGGCCGGGCAAGGCCGTTTCGTCGCGAAGAATGCGTCAAAGGTCAGAGATTTGGGCCGAGCCCGGTCCCATTCTGGTCCGGGTCGGCTCCCGTGTCGTTCATCTCGCGTCCATCTCTGGGGCGGGGCCGCCCCCACCTTGCCCCCGCCGGGCCGCAATGGCGCCCGAGAGCCGACCGGTTCGGCCGTTTTATCGGCGGCGACCGGCCGAGCGAGAGCCGAGGTGACGAGAGGAACGAACTGATGGTGTCGCAAGCGCAGAGCCCGACCGAAGCGGCCACGAACCGCCCGCGCGAGGCTGGCGTGACGGCCGGATTCCGTCCCCTGGCGCTGCCGGCCCTCGCGGCGGCGGCCCGCGCGACCCGGGGCAAGCCCGACTGCGCCACCGCGGCGCGCCGGCCGATCCGGCACGAGCACGAGATCGCCGATTGATGGGGATGCGCGTCCGCGGTTGAACCGGTTGTTCACGGTTGACCTGTTCCCCTGAGCCGTGGGCCGGCGGCCACGCGCCGGGGGAACTCGCGTCGATGCTGATCATGCCGAGCCGGCGACAGGTCCTGACGGGCGCCGCCGGTCTCGCGGCGCTCGGAGCCGGGGCGGGCCTCTACGGCGGCGCGGTCGAGCCCGCCTGGCGCCTCGTGGTCACTCCCTACGCGCCGCGCCCGGCGAACTGGCCGCGGGCCCTGTCGCTGCGCATCGCCGCGCTCGCCGATTTCCACGTCGGCGAGCCCTGGATGTCGCTGGGGCGCGTCGAGGAGATCGTCGCGGCGACGAACGCCCTCGCTCCCGACCTCGTCCTCCTGCTCGGGGATTACCCCGGCGCGCGGCCGGTCGCCCTGCGGCGGGTGGCGCTCGCGGATTTCGCCAAGCGGCTGGCGTCCCTGCGGGCACCGCTCGGCGTGCACGCGGTCCTGGGCAACCACGATTGGTGGGACGATGCCGCCGCCCAGGCGCGGCGGCGCGGCCCGGTCGAGGCGCGCCGGGTGCTGGAGGCGCAGGGGATCACGGTCCTGGAGAACGCGGCCCTGCGGCTCGTGAAGGACGGGCAGCCCTTCTGGCTCGCGGGACTCGCCTACCAGGAGCCCTTCGTGCCGCAGGGGCTCTGGCACGGCCTCGCCGACATTCCCGGCACCCTCGCCGCCGTGACGGACGACGCGCCGGTGATCCTGATGGCGCACGAGCCCGACATCTTCCCGCAGGTTCCCGGTCGGGTCGCCCTCACCCTCGCCGGCCACACCCACGGCGGGCAGGTGCGCCTCCTCGGCCACTCGCCGGTCACGGCCTCGCGCTTCGGCCAGCGCTACGTCTACGGCCACGTGGTCGAGAATGGCCGCCACCTCGTCGTCTCGGGCGGGCTCGGCCTCAGCCGGATCCCGGTGCGGCTCGGCGTGCCGCCCGAGATCGTGCTCGTCCGGCTGACCGGCGCCGCGGCCGGCGCCCAGGTCTGATCCGGGATCCGCTCGATCGAAGCGGATCCCGGATCACACGCCTGCGCGGCGCCTGAGCGCGGCACCTGAGCGAAGCCGTCATCCGCATGGCCGACATGGGAGATGGCGAAGCCATCACCCGGACGTCGGATGAGACCGGCGGTCCTGTCTCATGACCGCCGGTGCCGTTCTCCGCCCGCGCCCCTCCGGGGCGCCCGCTCCCTCAGAGCGGGATGTTGTCGTGCTTCTTCCAGGGCTGCTCCACCCTCTTGGGACGCAGCATGGCCAGGACCCGCGCCACCCGGCGGCGGGTCGAGTGAGGCATGATCACCTCGTCGATGTAGCCCCGCTCCGCCGCCACGAACGGCGACATGAAGCGCTCCTCGTACTCGGCCGTGCGCGCCGCGATCTTGTCGGGATCGCCCATGTCCTGCCGGAAGATGATCTCGACCGCGCCCTTGGCGCCCATCACGGCGATCTGCGCGCTCGGCCAGGCGTAGTTCACGTCCCCGCCGATGTGCTTGGAGGCCATGACGTCGTAGGCGCCGCCGAAGGCCTTGCGGGTGATGACGGTGACGAGCGGCACCGTCGCCTGGCTGTAGGCGAAGAGCAGCTTGGCGCCGTGCTTGATGAGCCCGCCATATTCCTGCGCCGTCCCGGGCAGGAAGCCCGGCACGTCCACGAAGGTGACGATCGGGATGCCGAACGCGTCGCAGAAGCGCACGAAGCGGGCCGCCTTGCGCGAGGCGTCCGCGTCGAGCACGCCGGCCAGCACCATCGGCTGGTTGGCGACCAGCCCGACCGTGCGCCCCTCGATCCGCCCGAAGCCCGTGATGATGTTGCGCGCGAAGGCCGCCTGGATCTCGAAGAAGTCGCCCTCGTCGACCACCCGGCGGATCAGCTCGCCCATGTCGTAGGGCTTGTTGGGGTTGTCCGGGATCAGGGTGTCGAGGCTCTTGTCGAGCCGGGAGGGGTCGTCGAAGCTCTCGATCTCCGGCGCGCCCTCGAGGTTGTTGGCCGGCAGGAAGTCCATCAGGCGCCGGATCTGCAGGATCGCCTCGACGTCGTTCTCGTAGGCGCCGTCCGCGATCGAGGACTTGGCGGTGTGGACCTTGGCGCCGCCGAGCTCCTCGGCGG
This sequence comes from Methylobacterium sp. WSM2598, assembly GCF_000379105.1. Taxonomy (GTDB): domain Bacteria; phylum Pseudomonadota; class Alphaproteobacteria; order Rhizobiales; family Beijerinckiaceae; genus Methylobacterium. The sequence continues at coordinate 879,225 of NZ_KB900609.1, forward strand.
TGACGACCTCGTTGGTCACGGTCTTGACCACGTCCGGGCCGGTCACGAACATGTAGCTGGTGTCGCGGACCATGAAGATGAAGTCGGTCATGGCCGGCGAGTAGACGTCGCCGCCGGCGCACGGCCCCATGATCACCGAAATCTGCGGGATCACGCCCGAGGCGAGGACGTTGCGCTTGAAGACCTCGCCGTAGCCGCCGAGCGCGGCGACGCCCTCCTGGATGCGGGCGCCGCCGGCATCGAACAGGCCGATGATCGGGGCGCGCATCTTGAGGGCCATGTCCTGGACCTTGATGATCTTCTGGGCGTGCGCCTCCGAGAGCGAGCCGCCGAACACCGTGAAGTCCTTGGAGAAGACGAAGACGGTGCGGCCGTTGATGGTGCCCCAGCCGGTGACGACGCCGTCGCCCGGGATCTTCTGCCTCTCCATGCCGAAGTCGATGGAGCGGTGCTGGACGAACATGTCGAATTCCTCGAACGAGCCGGTGTCGAGGAGGAGTTCGATGCGCTCCCGCGCCGTGAGCTTGCCGCGCTTGTGCTGGGCCGCCACACGGCTCTCGCCGCCGCCGAGCCGGGCCTGCGCGCGCCGCTGGTCCAGCCGATCGAGGATGTCCTTCATTGCCTGCCGCCTGTTTTCGTCGAGCGCCCAAAGCCGCAAGGCTTGGCGGTATCGGGGAAATGCGGCTCTAGCACGCGGCCGCAGCGCCGCAAAACCGGCCGGATGGCCGAGAGACCTTGGCCGAGAGACCTTGGCCGAGGGGCCGTCGTCCGCCGAGGGAGGAGGCGCGCCGGCCCCTCGCGGCCGGCTCCTCGGGGCCGGGCCCGGTCGCGGCCCGCGCGGCCGGGCCATCGCCAGCCTTGCGGACGCCGCAAAGGGAGTCCAGAGGGCGGCGCCGGAACCTCACCGCGGGAGCGACGACTTTGGCGCATGCGACCGACAGGGCAACGCCGCTTCACCAGCAATCGGCCCTCCAGATCCAGCTGCAGGTGCTGCACGCGCTGATCCTGCGCGACATCCGCACGCGATTCGGCCGCACCATGTGGGGCTACGTGATCATCGTCGGCTGGCCGGTCGCCCACCTCTTCGTGCTGGTCGTCACCTTCCTGGTCCGAAAGGTCCCGGCGCCGATCGGCGAGAGCACGGCCCTGTTCATCCATACCGGCATGACGCCGATGATCATCTTCATCTATCTCTCCAGAAAGATGATGGAGGGAGTTCTGATGAACAAGCCGCTCCTCTCATTTCCCGACGTGAAATTCCTGGATGTCTGCCTGTCGCGCGGATTGGTCGAGATTCTGAATGCGTGCATGAGCGTGTCGCTCATCATGTTCATTCTGGCCGTCTCCGGCGTCAATCCGATTCCCGACAATGCGTTTCTCGCCATTATGTCGATCCTGACCTCGATCTTTTTCGCATTTGGTCTTGGTATAGTCTCTTGCAACGTCGTCCATATCTTCCCGCCCTTCCAGCTAGGGTTCGCCCTTTTCATTATTCTATTCTACGCCCTGAGTGGCGTGTTTTTTCTTCCGGACGGCATGCCGTCCGAAATTTATCACGTCATGTTGTGGAACCCGATGACGAACCTCATCATGGTGTTTCGATCCGCCTATTACCCTCAGTACACGCCCGACGCCTCACTCACGTATGTCGCGCTGGTGTCGGCACTTCTCACTTTTGTCGGATTGCTCTGGGAGCGGTTCTTCACGCGCTACATCTGACACGGGATCCGGTTGAGCTGAGCGGATCCCGCACCGGCCGGCCCGGGCGGCGGAGCCTGGCTGCGCCCGCCCGAGCGACGCCGGGATCCGCATCGCGAGCGGCCGCCCGGGTATCGGACGTCGCCCGCCGGGCTCGGGGATCCGCCTCGCCAGCCTCTCACCTGACCGAGTGCCCTGTCCCGCCCCCCGGACTGAGTGGCGGCAGCCGTGTTACGCGTCGTGGATCTGACGCCGACCGCCTCGGCCCCATGACGTCCGTCAGCACCCGAACCGGAAGCGAAATCCGTGGACACGAGTCACGCCAATCAACTCCTTCGGGACGGCTATCCGAACGAGGCCGTTCTCAGCGGAGCCGATCCGTCGGACGCAATCAATGTGCTGAAGCAAAAGAGCCACGCTCATTTGGTAGTCAGGGGCGACTCGCTCTCGCTTCCGCGGCCGGTCCGATATGATGAATACGGCATTCACAATCCGTATCTTGCAACTCGGTTTGAGAATACATTTCCTTGCATATTAGCACAAAGATACGAATCGCATCTTAACAAAAAAGTATACATGACCAATACAAGCCTTAGGGGAATGCAGTGGCCTGCTTATGAGTCGGGGATCGGCCGTGGACTAGAGGACGTCTTATCAACGCTCGGCGCTGATATTTTCGTCAGTCTATGGGGATACACACAGATCTGGCTCCATAAGGAAGAAACCTCATCGTTCGACAAAATCGATGACATATCGGAGAAATATACGAAAACCATCAACGCGCTACAACAAAGATTCCCATTGATGATCGTCGTTGTGGTCGATCTGCCGCTTCCGGGACCGGGGCTTTCTGAAAGATTTCCACGGATGGGTGATTACATCGATTTCTTCAATCAAAACAATTCAGAGCGCCTGAACAAAAATATCTTTCGATATACAATTCCTAATCATAAAACTATTCTACACGATGATCAGCAGCATTTTTCATCTGGCGGGCATTTAGCTATTGCAGACGGCATATTTGATTTGACTATGAGCTGCGCACTATGCTATCACTCTTTTCAAAATATGCTTGCGGCTGACTCGGAAGTGTGAGACGCGGTGGATGATGGCGGTTGGGCCGGGAGTGAAGCGGTTCATGCGGCCGGCCCACCTCGGAGACGCTCATTCACGCAGCGCCGCTCTGGCCAATGGCGGGCGGGCGGCGTGGGATGACGAAGCGGGCGTCGCGGGGTCCCCGCCAGGAGATGCCGGCAGGCCGCCCCTACCGATGCACGTCCTCCCATCATCCCAGTCACCCGCCCGCCCTTGGCACCCGCCCGCCCTTGGCCAGAGTCCCGCTGAAGCGCTGTTTGGAACGCGCGAGGACGACGCGGCGAGGACGCTGCCGGTTGAATGGCGGCGCCGTCCGTTCTCGTCGGGTGCCGGGTGCCCATCGCGGGCCAGACCGCCGGAACGAGGCATGAGGCACGAGGGTCCGTCCCGCCATCTGCTCTGAAGGATGCGGGGCCCCTGAGGCCCCGCTGACCACCCTGAACCGATCCCCGACCCGCCCTTCCCGGCCCCGGTCCGGCGGCAACGCGGCATCATACCCAATCCGCTTGATCCCTTCGGGATGGCGGATTGGGGCTTCGCTCACGCGCCGCGCGGGCTCATGATCCGCTTGATTCCTTCGGGATGGCGGATTGGGGCTTCGCTCACGCGCCGCGCGGGCTTGGGATCCGGGATCCGCTTCGATCAACCGGATCCCGGATCAGACCTGCCGCGGGCCCATCGCGGCCCACCGCCAAGCCCCTATCGGTGCACCGGCCCTTCCGCCTTGGCGGTGCCGAGGATGCAGAGCGCGATGCCGAGCATGCCGACCAGCGTCCCCAACGGGGAGGTGTGGGTGTAAGAGTAGGAGTAGCCCGCGCCGCCCACCACGATCCCCGCCAAGATGAGCAGCAGACCTTTGACCGAGGAGAGCTTGCTCACGTCCGGCGGCGACGTGCTCGCCAGGGGGGCACCTGACGCCGGTGCGGGCGCTTCGGGGGCGAGGCTCTGAGCCATGCTGACCTCCCTGTGATCAGCCGCCGTCAATTTAGCAGAACCCGGAACGAAATACGATCGCAGAACGCGGACACGTTCTGAAACGAGGAGCACCCGTCAAGGTTCGCGCGCTGCGCATCAATTCACGCCCACGCTCGCTGCGCAATCCGACATCGCGAGTGCTGACGCATCAGGACGGTGTCGAGGACGGGACGTGGCAGTCCCGCACCCGGACAGCGTTCGTGATCGCCGCGACAGGCTTCGGCATTCGCTCCGGCATCAAATCGGCTGGACGGGCGTTGTCCCCACGAGTGTCACAGGTGAGGCATCAGCCGGGAGGCTCTGTCACATGATGGACGATCACCCGCTCATCTGGCGGCCTGCGCGGCCCGGGGAGGCGGCCGACTTCTTCGCGGAGGTCGATGGTCACACGTTCGCTCGGGTCTGCAAGGTCATCCGCATGCCATCCTGGACCCCTCAGTGGGCCTGGAGCATCCTCCTGCGACAGCCCGCGTCCGTTCTCGGCTTCGACAAGTCAGGAACCGCGCCGACGAAGGGACAAGCCGTCGCTGCCGTGAGGGAGCGATGGCTCCTGGCGCGCGAGTGGTCCGCATGGATGGGCGAACCGCCGATCGCGGAGCGGGACGTGGCCCGCGCGGGGATCGCATCGCACCTCTGACGCCGCGGCGCGCATGGTGCCCCCGCCCTGCTCCGTCTCGGCCATGACGGGCAGGGCCGCGCGGTCGCAACGCCCCTGCTCGGCGGGCTCTCGGTCCGAGGACGACCGCACGCACCGTTGCGCAGCACCTCCGCGCCGACATGGCCGCGCGACTTGGCGCCAAGTGGCAACGGGTGAGCGCGGCCCAGTGCGGGCGCATGATGGTCGAAACCCTGGAGCGCGTCTCCGGCGACACCATCCGAGCCACCAGCAGCAGGCGGCCGCGAACTTCGGCCGGAAGGGCTGATCCGGTCCACCATCTCGATGGTATTGATCGGGTACTTCTGTGAGCCGCTGAGCTGTCTCGGGAATTTTGGTCGGAGTGGCAGGATTTGAACCTGCGACCCCCACGTCCCGAACGTGGTGCGCCATGCATGTATCACTGATTCATAAGGCTTTTCCCTCACTCTGAGGACCGCATTCGGACCGGTTTCTACTTTCATTCGGTCCACCATTCGGTCCACACCGCTCATCGGGCCTTCCTCACGATGTTCGCCGCGGCCTGCTTCTGATGGTCGGCGTGGTGGTGGCCGTAGGTCCGCTCCAGCGTCTCGACCGTCATGCCAAGATAGCCTGCCGCCTCCCACAGGTCGGTCCCGCGTTGCATCAGCCACGTGGCCGCCGTGTGCCGGAGCGTGTGCGGCGTGACGTCGACGAGCTCGGCATCCTTGCAGGCTCCGCGGAACGCCTTCTCCACCCCCGTCCCGACCGGCTTGCCCAGCCACTCGACTGCGTAGGTCTGACCGTTCCCGCGCCAGCGGCGCATGTGCGCGAGAAGCCGATTGGGGAGGCGCACAGGCGGGCGGCGCTTCTTCGTCTCGCGCTCGCCCGAGGCGCGCCGGTAGAAGACGCCGAGATCGAGGTCTATCCACCCGCCGCCCTGGATGGGCCCGAGTGAGGCGCCGCACACCGCGCTCGCCCGCGTGCCGGTGTAGAGCGCCACCAGTACGAAGCGTGCGACATGCTGACGCGAGCGCCGCCCGGTGGGCGAGCCCTTCTGCACCTCGCGATAGCGCCACGCGGCCCAGATCAGGCGTGCGGCCTCGGACCGGGTGAGCCACCGATCGCGTGCGGGGCCGCGTTCAGGGAGCACGACGCTCACCACCTCGCGGCAGTAGCCCTCGGCATGATGGTAGCGGATGGCTGCGCGGAGATCCTCGAGCTCGCGCCTAGCGACAGGGGCGTTGCGGTGGTCGACGTAAGCCCGGCAGGTTCGGCCCGTGACCTCGGACAGCTTCCGGTCGCCCCACCACGCCATCAGGGTCTCGCACCGCCTAATGACCTCGACCGGCCTCGCCTGCTTCGGCGCTCGCTCCTCGGCATACAGGCGAATCACGTCCGCGAGGGCGACCTCATCGGCGTAACGGTTGCGCTCGCGCGAGACATGCCGGCGCCGGAGGAGATATTGGGCGAGGGCCTCTTGAGCCTCTGGCGGAGGTCGGCCAGCGCGGCTTCCGCGGATGCCCGTGCTGACACGGACTCCGTTGTCGTCCTTGATGGTCCAGGTGCCGGGTCGGCGCTTGCCGTCCGATCCGCGGTTGCCAGGCTTGAGCCACAGTCGAGGGCCCTTGGCTTCTGCCGACATCTCGCGCGCCACTCCCTGATCCAGGCCAGCGTCGTATAGATCCGGCCGCCGAGACGCTCGATTTGCAGTTCGTCGCGGCCAGCTGCCCGGCGAAGCACCAAACCAGATACCGCCCCATCCGGGAAGGCAACCGCGGCCGCAACGTCGAGCAACAGCGGGGTATCGTCTGCGATTTCATCCCGGCTCGGTATGCGCGCGGGCATTCACTCCTCCTCTCCGTGTAGCCTCGGGGCGGGATCAATCAATTGGCACGACAGCGCAGCGGCCTTTGTCCCCGGCGAGAGTTCCGGGCAATCACCGGGGAGATCCCCTGGTGCGCCCAATCGAGTAGGTCCATGTAGTGGCCCGGTCGATGGATCATCCCGCCCTAGAATCGGGCAACGCCGAACTCTGTCGCGGGGCTAGCCTGTCCGAGTCGCACTGATCTTTTTGCGGTTGTAGAATTTCGACAGGCGCAGGCCGTAAACGCGTCACCAATCCTCAATGGATTTCCTGGACATGTCTGCACCCAATTGGCTGCGGGTGGACAGACCATGTCAGGCGTGGCGGCGCTTCACCATGACGGAAAAGGTAGATGTTTTTTCGGAAGTCGCGGGCCGGCTCCGATGTCACTGATCTACGTGCCAGGTGGTGGCACACTCCACTGACGTCCTCCGCGCCTGTCTGTGAATCGGCGTCCAAAGCGGACCCGCGGATCACTTGCGCCTAAGCATTTGAAAAGCTTTGTCTTTGGCTCGTAGAAGTAGGCACCGCTTCGGCGCCGATCGGCGTCCAAAAGGTGCCCACCCCAGTGACGGAAATGCCTTTCTGATCAAATTTTTAAACAGCAGACGAGGGTGGGGCCACTTCGGACGCCCATCTACAGGGCAAGCCGACTGGGCTATGGTCTACTACGCCGGGCATGGCATCGAGGTGGGTGGGACCAACTACCTCCTGCCCGTGGATGCGCAGCTCAAGACGGACCGGGACGTTCAGTTCGAGGCCGTCACTCTGGATCAGGTGCTCAGTAGCGTGGAGGGCGCGCGCAAGCTGCGGATCATCATCCTCGACGCATGCCGAAACAATCCGTTCATCCCAGAGATGGCCCGCACCATGACATCACGCTCTATCGGCCGCGGACTGGCGCGTGTGGAACCAGAAACGGGCGGTACACTGGTCGTATATGCCACGAAAGCTGGCCAAGTCGCTCTGGACGGAGCTCTCGGGCAGAACAACAGTCCCTTCGTGGCCGCACTTACCCGCAACCTTGTGAAGCCTGGGCTTGAGATCAATCGAGTGTTCCGGGCAGTCCGCGACGATGTCCTTGCTGAGACGGACCGCAGGCAGGAGCCGTTCGTGTACGGCTCGCTGCCGAACGAAGACTTCTACTTCAAGGCGCCCTGACTGGCGTGACGGGCGGGGTTCACCCAAACTGGCAGGCTGATGAGAGGCAATGGACGTCCCGGCAAAGGTGTTGATGATCGCCGCAGCGTACTTTGCAATTGCTCAAATCTGAGCAAACTTCTCCCCAAGGATGGGGAAGCCGATGCAGCGGGTCCTAGTTAGATCGCTTATCGCGTCGGGCACCCTCATCACACTTCTAGCCTCCGGCGCCGCTGCCCGCGAGTTCCGAGAGCCGAACGAGAACACGCTCGACCGGCACGGCCGGTATATCAACCGAGATGGCCGGTCGGTGCACCAGCCGGCGCACACACGGGACGGCAGCAAGCCCGAGGGAGCGACAGCCCACTGCCGAGACGGCACGTGGAGCTTCAGCCGGCACCGCGCTGGAACGTGCTCGGGGCATCATGGCGTCGCGAGTTGGGAGTGATCTCGGCCGGTGCTGGAACTAGGCGCGAGAGCGCCTAGTTCCGTCCACTCTGGGACAGATTGTGAATGCGGCGGCTTCCATAAGAATATCGAAAATATTTATGGCAGATCAGCTGCACAAAGAATTTCTTTTCAGCGCACGCGTACGCGCGGAAAAGTAATAGTTCCTGATGCGATCGCCTTCGAATTGGTGTGAAGCTCTCCAGTGCTCAATGCAGGCGATTTCGGCCCTCGCAGGGCGGCGACCATCTTCTGCCTGTTTAAGCCTTCAGTTGCTCTAGCCCGTCCCAGTCGAAGACAATGCCGTGGCCGGGCCGGTCAGGCGCACGCGCCTTGCCCTCCGCGATGGCGAGCGGCTCGGCGATGTAGCGCTCCAGGCCGAAGCCGTGCGCCTCCAGGTACGAGCGGTTCGGACAGGCGGCGAGCAGGTGCACCGTCACGTCGTGCGCCCCGTGGCTCGTCACCGGCAGGTTGAAGGCTTCCGCCAGCCGCGCGATCTTCATGAAGGCCGTGACGCCTCCGCAGTTCGTCACGTCGGGCTCCGGGTAGGTCACAGCGCCCGCCGCGATGTACGCCTTGAACTCCCAGAGCGAACGGAGGTTCTCGCCCGCCGCCACCGGCAGCCCGCCCTCGCGCACGATGCGGGCGTGACCCGCCGGATCGTCGGGGATGGTCGGCTCCTCCAGCCAGGTCAGATCGTGAGGCGCGAAGGCGCGCGCCGCCCGGATTGCCTCGTCCACGCCCCACTTCATGTTGGCGTCCGCCATCAGCGGGAAGCCCGCTCCGAGGTGCGCGCGCATTGCGGCCACGCGCTCGATGTCCTCGTGCAGACGTGGGCGCCCGACCTTCATCTTGATGGCGCGAAAGCCCTTGGCGAGGTTGTCGTCGGTCTGGCGCAGCAGCGCGTCGAGGGGCAGGTCGAGGTCGATACCGCCCGCGTAGACCGGGACATCCGGGTCAAAGCCACCGAGCAGCGACCAGAGCGGTGCGCCCGCGCGGCGCGCCTTGAGGTCCCAAAGTGCCATGTCGAAGGCGGAGAGCGCGAGCACGGTCGGCCCGCCGCGCCCACCGTAGTGCAAGGCCCACCACAGTTTGTGCCAGAGCGCCTCGATGCGGTCCGCGTCCTCGCCTGCCACAATCTCCGGGATCTCGCGGGCGAGCACCGCGTGGACAGCCGCACCGTTGCGCCCGACCGTGTAGGTGTAGCCGACACCCTCCGCACCGTCGCGGTCGCGCACCCGCACGGTGACGAGTTCGAAAGCGCGCATGGCGCCGTGCGTCGAGTCGGTCAGCACCTGCGGCAGCGGGATGCGGTAGAAGCCGGGCTCGACGGCGATGATCGTGTGCATGGCGTCCTCCCGCGGTGTCATTCGTGGGACCGTGATAGCGGAGGCGCGGCGAGGCAGCGAGGCGCACGGCTGATGGAACAGGTCTGACGCTTATGACCCGTACGCGAGGCTCGCTGCGGGTGGTTCTATGCCCTTCGCGGAGACGCCCCGGAAGGGCAGGAATGCGCCATTTCCTGACCTTCGAACCGGGCCGCCGGAGCGGCCGCTCGTCACTTGGTAGCTGACCTTCATCGTGCGATCGCACTGGCGACCCGACCGGCCGGCAGGGTCAATGCTCACACCCACGAGGCGCTCGTACGGTGATCACTTGAAGGCTCGCAGGCCGAGATGCCCACTCACTCGCTCGCGTGCTCCGCCACGTAGCGGCCGAGCGCGCTCGCGGCATTGAGCATGTGCGCACGCATCCGCCGCGCCGCAGCCTCCCCGTCGCCCTCCGCGATCGCCTGCAGGATCTCGCCGTGCTCCGCGCGCGAGCGCCGGATGCGCTCGCCGTGGCGCAACTGCGTGCGACGGAAGGCCGAGAGGCGCCCCCGGATCGCCAGCGCCTGCTCGGCCATGAAGCCATTGTGGGTCGCCCGGTAAAGCGCCTCATGGAAGGTGCGGTTCTGGGCGTCGTAGGCGTCGTAGTCTTGCGCGGCCACCGCCGCGGCCGATTGCTCGTGCAGGTCCATCAGAGCGCTTAGTTCAAGCGGCGTCATCCGGTAGGTGGCCAGCCGCACGCACAGCGCCTCGAACTCCGCCGTGGTCTCGAACATCTCCATGATCCGCTCAGGGGTCATGCGCGTGACGACCACTCCGCGCCGCGGCCGCACCTCGACGAGGCCGCTGGAGGCGAGCTGCCGCAGAGCCTCGCGCACGGGCGTGCGCGAGGCGCCGAAGCGGTCGGCTAGATCCTGCTCGTCGAGGGCGATGCCCGCCGGCAGCGCGCCGGAGGCGATCTCGTCCGTCAAGGCGTTGCGGATCTGATCGGAGAGGAGACCCCGCCCTTCGACACTGACGTCCATGCCGTCATCCTCTTGCTTCCCGCCGGACACATCCTCGGGTCCGGGCTCCGGCCGGGTCATCCCACGATCGCTCGCACAATCAGGAAGAACAGCGATGGACCCACAAGGCAGCCGATGCCGGTGTGGAACGTCGCCGTCAACGCCCCGTAGGGGACGAGCTTGGGATCGGTGGCGGCAAGGCCACCCGCGACGCCGCTCACCGTGCCCATCAGGCCGCCATAGGCCATCGCCGAGCGCGGGTTGTCGAGGCCGATCAGCCGGGCGACCAGTGGCGTGCCCACCATCACCATTACGGCCTTGGTGACGCCCGTGGCGATGGAGAGCGCCATCACGGTGGAATCCGCGCCGAGTGCCGCGCCCGTCACCGGTCCGACGATGTAGGTAATGGCGCCCGCCCCGATCGTCGTGATCGAGACCGCGTCGTGATAACCGAAGGCCGCCGCCGTCAGCGTCCCAACGATGAAGGGCAGCACCGTGCCGAGGGCGAGCGCAATCACGCCGAGGAGGCCGGCGCGGCGGGCCTCGATGACGTCCACCTCGAAGGCGGTCGCGACGATGGCGAAGTCGCGCAACATCGCGCCGCCCATCAGGCCGATCCCGGCCAGGGCCGGGATGTCGGCGAGACCCCGCTTACCCCCCGTGACGAGCCCGCCGACATAGGCGAGCACGAGGCCGAGCACGATGGCGATGGCCGAGCCGTGGATGCGCCCGCGCGTCAGGCGCTTGCCGACGAAGTTCGAGATCAACATCAGCCCACCGACTACCGCGAAGGCGGCGACCAGGCTCTGCTCGACGAAGACGTGTTCCAGCATGTGCAGCATGGGGGTCACCTCCGGGCCGTCGTGGAATAGGGCGCCTCGTCGGTGTCGCCCGCGATCACCGCACCGCCGTGCTCGACCTCGGCGCTGATCTTCGCCGACCGGCCGCCGAGCCGACCGAGCAACGCCGTCGCGGCGAAGCACAGCATCACGCTGCCGACCGCCGCGATGACCACGATCGGGCCGCCGCTCACGGCCGCCACGACGTTCTGCTGCGCGGCCATGGCGACCACGATGGGGATGTACATGGTCGCCCAGAACTCGACCCCGAGTTGGGTCGCGTGGCTGAGCCGGCCGTGACGCACCAGCCAGACCCGAGCGGCGATCAGCAGCATCATGGCGATGCCGACGCCGCCGACATTCGCCTTCACCTGAAGCAGAACCCCGAGCAGGTCGCCCAGGAACACCCCGATCAGGGTGCAGAGCGCGAGGAGCGCGACGCCGAGGATCGTCATCGGTCGCCCTCCCGGCGCGTGCCGGCCAGCACGGATCGGCGGCCCGGCTCGGGCCTTGTGCATGCACCCATCATGGGGCGTCTCCTTCCCGTATGCGATGTTTCGCGTTGACGACCTACTCGTATACAGGTTCTTGACACGGGCGCAAGATAGAATACAAGAGAGCCGCATTGGCGCTGCTGCGGATGCAGTCGGGGCCGATGAACGGCCTTGCGCATACGCAGGCGTCACAGCAGGGAGTGGAGTGGATGAGCGCCTGGCGTCAGGAACGGGCGGCCCGCGATGCGCGGATCGAGGCAGGCCGCGCCCACGCCTCCGGCAAGGTGGTGGAGGCCGACAGGGTCGTCGACCTGCTGGAGGCGGTGCTCCGACCGGGCGACCGGGTCTGTCTGGAGGGCGACAACCAGAAGCAGGCGGATTGCCTCGCGCGGGGGTTGAGCCAGTGCGATCCCGCCCGCGTGCACGACCTGCACATGGTCCAGTCCGGCATCGTGCTGCCGGAGCACCTCGACCTGTTCGAGCAGGGGATCGCCAAGCGCCTCGACTATTCCTATTCGGGGCCGCAGGGCGGGCGCATCGCCCGCATGCTCTACGGCGGGCAGATCGAACTCGGGGCGGTGCACACCTACCTGGAGCTGTTCGCCCGCTACTTCGTCGACCTCACGCCGAACGTGGCGCTGATCGCGGGCGTTTCGGCCGACCGGGACGGCAACCTCTATACGGGGCCGAATACCGAGGACACGCCCACCGTCGTCGAAGCCACTGCCTTCAAGAATGGGATCGTGGTGGCGCAGGTCAACGAGATCGTCGACCGCGTGCCGCGCGTCGACATCCCGGGTGACCGGGTCGACTTCGTGGTCGCGGCCGACAAGCCGTTCTACGTCGAGCCGCTGTTCACCCGCGATCCCGCGGCGATGACCGAGACGCAGATCCTGATGGCCATGATGGCGATCAAGGGGATCTATGCCGAGTACGGCATCCGCCGCCTCAACCACGGCATCGGCTTCGGCACCGCGGCGATCGAATTGCTGCTGCCGACCTACGCCGAGCGGCTCGGGCTGAAGGGCAGGATCGCCACCCATTGGGCGCTCAACCCCCACCCGACCCTGATCCCGGCGATCGAATCGGGCTGGGTGAAGCAGATCCACTGCTTCGGTTCCGAGGTCGGTATGGACCGCTACATCCGCGAGCGGCCGGACGTGTTCTTCACCGGTGCCGACGGCTCCTTGCGCTCGAACCGGGCCTTCTGCCAGACGGCCGGGCTCTACGCCTGCGACCTCTTCATCGGCTCGACTTTGCAGATCGACCTCTCAGGCCATTCCTCGACGGTGACGCAGTCGCGGGTGGCGGGCTTCGGCGGCGCGCCCAACATGGGCTCGGACCCGCACGGGCGACGCCACCCCTCCGACACCTGGATGAAGGCGGGGCGGGAGGCGCAGGGGACGGGCGATCCGGCCCTGATGCGCGGGCGCAAGCTCGTGGTGCAGATCGTCGAGACCTTCGGCGACAAGCTCGTGCCAGCCTTCGTGGAGCAGCTCGACGCGCTCGAACTCGCCAGGAAGCTCGGGCTCGAACTCGCCCCCGTGATGGTCTACGCCGACGACGTCACCCACATCGTCACCGAGGAGGGCATCGCCAACCTCCTCCTCTGCCGCACCCCCGACGAACGCGAGCAGGCGATCCGCGGGGTGGCGGGCTATACCGAGATCGGCCGCAAGCGCGACCGCGCCATGGTCGAGCGCCTGCGGGAGCGCGGCATCGTGCGCCGCCCGGAGGATCTCGGCATCGAGCCCCTCGACGCCGACCGCTCCCTGCTGGCGGCGAAGTCGATCAAGGATCTCGTGCACTGGTCGGGTGGCCTCTACGAGCCGCCCGCGAAGTTCCGCAACTGGTGAGGCCGCGATGGAAAAGCTGAACTTCCGACACACCACGCGCCGCGCGCTTGCCGGCGCCAAGGCGCAGGCCATCACCGGCGTGGTCGCCTCCGGCAACCTCGAAGTGCTGCTGGAGCGGGTGCTGCCGCCGACCGACTGCACGGTCGAGATCGAGACGGCGATCCACGGCTACGGCGAGGTCTGGGCGGCGGTGGTCGCCGACTTCGTCGCCCGCACCGAGCCCGGGGGCCTGCGCATCACCATCAACGACGGGGGTGCCCGCCCCGACACCGTGTCCCTGCGCCTGCTCCAGGGTGCCCGGCTGATGGAGGCCTGACGTGAGCGAGCGGATCACCAATTCCACGACTGCGAGTTGGTACGAGGCGAGCGCCCGCGCCCGCCTCGACGGCCTCCTCGACGATGGCAGCTTCCGCGAGTTCATCGGCCCCGAGCAGCGCCGGACGAGCCCGCACCTGCCGCTCTTCGACCTGCCGCGCGCCTTCGACGACGGCATGGTCGTCGGGGCGGGCCGCCTCGACGGAAAACCCGTCCTCGTCGCCGCGCAGGAGGGCCGCTTCATGGGCGGCGCCTTCGGCGAGGTGCACGGCGCCAAGCTCGTCGGGCTCCTGCGCGCCGCCCTGACGCTGAAGCCTGCCGCGGTGCTGATCCTGTTCGACACCGGCGGCGTGCGCCTACAGGAGGCCAATGCCGGTGAGACCGCCATCGCCGAGGTGATGCGGGCCATCACCGAGGTGCGCTCGGCCGGCGTGCCGGTGGTCGGGCTGATCGGCGGCCGCGCCGGGGCCTACGGGGGCGGCGGTCTCATCGCGGCCACCTGCTCGCGGCTCGCGGTCTCCGAGGGCGGTCGCATCAGCGTCTCGGGGCCGGAGGTGATCGAGACCAACAAGGGGGCGGAGGAATTCGATTCCCGCGACCGGGGGCTCGTCTGGCGCACCATGGGGGGCAAGCACCGGCGCCTCACGGGCGGCGCGGACGCCTTCGTGGACGACACGGTCGCGGCCTTCCGGGAGGCGGCCCTCGCGCTGATCGCGCGCGCGCCAGCCTTCGATCTCGCGACGCTCGACGCCGAGCAGGCGCGGCTGGAGGAGCGCCTCGCGCGCTTCGGTGCGTGCCGCGACGGCACCGAGATCTGGGCCCGGCTCGGGGTGAACGACCCGGCTGCTGTGCCGGGGATGACGACGGCCGAGTTCGACGCCCTGCTCGCCAGCCTCGCGGAGACGACCCATGACGCTCGCTGAGATCCTCTCCTCGCTGTTCCCAGAGGGCCATGCCGTCGCGGTGGCGGACGGGCTCATCAGTGGTGAAGGACCGTTCCGGGGCGGCCGCCTCGCCGTGATCGGCCTCGACGGCGACGTGGCCCTCGGTGTCGAGGGCGCCTGCCGGCTCGCGGGCCACGTCCTCGACGTGGTGCGCCGGGCTGAGCGCACGCCGATCCTGGTGGCGATCGATTCCGACAGCCAGCGCATGAGCCGGCGCGACGAGCTGCTCGGCCTCAACGAGTACCTCGCACACCTCGCCAAGGCCCTGCTCTTCGCCGACCAGAAGGGCCACCCGACAGTCGGGCTGATCTACGGGCACTCGGCGGCGGGCGCCTTCATCGCGACGGCGCTCGCGACCCGGGTCCTCGTTGGGCTGCCGGGGGCGAACCCGAGCGTGATGGACCTGCCCTCCGTCGCCCGGGTGACGAAGCTGCCCCTCGACCGGCTGGAGGCAATGGCCAAGGACACACCCGTGTTCGCGCCCGGCCTCGACAACATGGTGAAGACAGGCGCCGTGCAGGCGGTGCTCGATCCCGACCGTCCGCTGGCGGCCCAGATCGCGGCCGTGCTCGACGCGATGCCGGAGCGCGACGCGCGCGACCGCGCCGGGCGCGAGCGCGGCGGCCGGCCCCTCGCCGAGGAGATTGCCGCACAGGTGGTGCGGGAGGCGGCCCTTGGCTGAGGCCTACCGGCGCCACGACCTCCTCGACGTCGTGCCGCAGGCCTGGACGGCCGTGCTCGCCGGCCGGCCGGACCTCGCCGGCGTGCCGCACGTGGCAGAATGGGCGGGGTTGGGGCGCCCGGTCATCCTGCGCCGCTCCCATCCCGAGGAGGCGAGACTGGTGCCGGTTGGCCTGCCTCTGCCGCCGCGGGACGGCAAGCGCCGCATCGGCCTCGCGCTCCCGCCCGAGGCGGTGCGGCTGCGGGCTCCGGTCGCCCTCGCGGCGACCCGCGACGTCTGCCCGGAGTCTTGGGCGGCGACCCTCGCGCAGGTCGTGGCCCTCGGCGAGGCGCACGGCCTCGTGCCGCGCGCCTTCGGGAGCCTGCTCTGGCAAAGCCTGACGGGGCTGCCCTACCTGTCGGAGACCTCGGACCTCGACCTGCTCTGGCCCGTGGCCGGAGCGGTCCCGGGCGGGCTCCTCGACGGCCTTGCAGAAATCGAGGCACAGGCACCGATGCGCCTCGACGGCGATATCCTGATGCCCGGCGGGGGCGGCGTGAACTGGCGCGAACTGCACGAAGCCGCCCCGGGCGATGCCGTGCTCGTCAAGCGCCGCGACCGCCTCGTCATGCGTGAGGCGGCCGCGATCCTGGCGGGAGAATCAGAATGAGCGCGCTTGCCACCCTCCCGCTGCACGCGCGGGCACAGGACCACCACGCGGCGGACGCCATCGCGCAGGCCGCCGCGAGCGCATTGCGAGGCGAACTCGACACGTATCCGAAGCCCGGCCTCGTCAGTCCCGTCGATTCCGGCAGCCACGCGGACATGGACGTGGGCACCTTTCGGGCGAGCGCCAGGGCGATCGCGCCCTTCTTCGCCGACCTTGCGCTCGCGGGAGCGGCTGGGGCGCCGATGCCAGCCCTGCGGCGCATCGGCCTCGACGCGGAGGCGGCGATGCGGGCCGCGACGGGGGGCGTGAACACGCATCGCGGCGCCATCTTCGGTCTCGGCCTCCTCTGCGCCGCGGCCGGCGCCTTGCCAGGCGCAGGCGCAGGGGCGTTGGGCCGCCTCGTGCGGAAGCGCTACGGCGAGGCGATCCTCGACGGACCGGTCCTGCTCCACGCGCCGGGCGCGCGGGTGCGCCGCCGCCACGGGGTGGGCGGCGCGCCGGCCGAGGCCTCCGCAGGCTTCCCGACTCTCTACCGGGTCGGCCTGCCAGCTCTGCACCGAGGCCGGCGGCTTCGCCCTGACGCCCCGGACGCGGCGCGCGTCGAGACCTGCCTCGCCCTGATCGCGCATCTTGAGGACACGAACCTCCTGCATCGGGGCGGGCCAGAGGGCTACACCTTCGCGCGGGCCGCGGCCGCGCAGTTCATCGCGGAGGGGGGCGTAGCGCAGCCCGACTGGCGGGAGCGGGCGGAAGGCCTCCACCATGCCTTCGTGTCCCGCAATCTCAGCCCCGGCGGCGCGGCGGACCTTCTGGCCATGACGCTGTTCGTCGACGGGTTCGAGGCACCGTGACCCTCGCGGTGCTCCTGTCGGGCCAGGGCGGCCAGCACCCCGGCATGTTCGACCTCACGGCGGACCTGTCGGCCGCCGAGCCAGTCTTCGCGGCGGCCGCGCGCGTCCTCGGCTCCGACCCGCGGGCGCTCGTCCGCTCCGCAGGGGCGGACCTTCACGACAACCGCACCGGGCAGGTGCTCTGCTGCGTGGCCGCCCTGGCGGGGTGGACGATGGTCGCAGCGGCGCGCCCGGCCCGCGCGATCGTGGCGGGCTACAGCATCGGCGATCTCGCGGCTTGGGGCTGCGCAGGCCGTCTCGATGCGGAGGCGGTGATTCGCCTCGCAGCCACGCGGGCAGAGGCGATGGACGCGGCAGCGCCCGAGGGGTTCGGGCTCGCGGGCATCCGGGGCCTGCCGCTCGCCGCGATCGCCGCGCTCGCCGGGCGGCACCACTGCTACCTCGCCATCCGCAACGCGGCCGACAGCGCGGTGGCCGGCGGCGCGACGGGCGCGCTCGATGTCCTGTGCAGCGATGCCCTCGCGGCCGGCGCGCGCCGTGCCGTGGTCCTGCCGGTGCACACGCCCTCTCACACGCCGTTCCTGGCGCAGGCAAGCCAGCGTTTCGAGGAGGTTCTAGGTCGGGAAGACGTGCGGCGCCCGCCGCAGGGCGCCCCGCGGCTGATCAGCGGGCTCGATGGTGCGCCGGTCTTCGACGCCCGAGCGGGCTTGACCAAGCTGGCGCGGCAGATCTCGCACACGATCGACTGGTCCGCCTGCCTTGAAGCCTGCCGGGAATACGGGGCCGACACCGTGCTGGAACTCGGCCCCGGTCACGCGCTCGCTACCATGGCCCGGGACGCTATTCCTGGAGCCCGCGTGCATGCGTTCGACGAATTCCGCTCGGCCTCCGGTGCCGCCGCATGGCTCTGGAACGGCTAATTTAAACGTGCCCTGCAACATTCGTCAGACCTCGCCTATTTGCCAACGCTCCTGATCGGTCCATCGAGGTCGGTCTCCTCCTCCGCCTCCCGGTTGCTTGAGACACCCCAGAAGCGGACGGTCTCCGCGGCAGGGGTGAGAACGATGACGACAGACGTGAAGGCAGGTGCAGAGGCGGCTGGTCCTGGCCGAGGCGGGCGCATGTCCCGGCAGCGCAAGCGTGATGCGGTGCTTCGACTGCTGCGCGGCGAGGACCTGGAGAACGTCTCGCGTGGCCTGGGCGTGACCGCCGCGACCCTGTCGGGCTGGCGCGACGCCTTTCTGGCCGCGGGCGAGGCGAGCCTGGCGACCCGGCCCACCGAGCCCGAAGCCCTGGAGAGCGGGCGGTTGAAGGCCAAGCTCGGCGAGATGCTGTTGGAGCGTGAACTGCTGGAGGCCAAGATCGCCGCCCTGGAGGCGCGCGGCCCCGGCCCTTTGGCCCGCAGGAGGTCGCGGCGATGAGCCGGGCCGTCTCGCCGTCCAGCGGCACAGCTTACGGGCTGGTCCGCGTGTGCCGGATCTGGGGCGTGTCGCGCGCCACCGTTCACCGCCACCTCTCTCCTGCTCGGTCCGAACCGGCGCGGCGTCCTGGCCCGGTCGGGCCGATGCCGGATGCGGCACTGCTGGAGGCGATCCGCGCCACCCTCACCGGCAGCCCCTTCCACGGCGAGGGTCACCGCAAGGTCTGGGCGCGGCTGCGCCACACGGGCGTGCGCACCTCCAAGCGCCGCGTCCTGCGCCTGATGCGCGAGCATGATCTGCTCGCCCCGTCTCGCGTCGGCGCGCCGCGCGGCCCGCGCACCCACGACGGCACCATCATCCCGGACGCGGTGGACACGCTCTGGGGCACCGATCTGACCACCATCTGGACTGGCGAGGGCCAGGCCGCGGTGTTCGTGGCCATCGACCACTGCTCGGCCGAGTGCGTGGGCCTGCATGCAGCGCGGCGGGCCACGCGCTTCGAGGCGCTGGAGCCGATCCGCCAGGGTGTGCGGCAGCGCTTCGGCAGCTTCGCGGCCAAGAGCGCCTCCGGCTTGAGTGTT
This sequence comes from Methylobacterium sp. WSM2598, assembly GCF_000379105.1. Taxonomy (GTDB): domain Bacteria; phylum Pseudomonadota; class Alphaproteobacteria; order Rhizobiales; family Beijerinckiaceae; genus Methylobacterium. The sequence continues at coordinate 898,027 of NZ_KB900609.1, forward strand.
CGGCACGACCACGGCAGTCAGTACATGTCGGACGACTTCCAGAAAGAACTGGCGTTCCTGGGCATCGCGAGTTCGCCTGCCTTTGTGCGTGCGCCGGAGGGGAACGGCTGCGCCGAGCGCTTCATACGCACACTCAAAGAGAACCTGCTGTGGGTGAAGCGCTTCGACACGGTCGAGGATCTCCGCCGAGCCCTGCTGGCATTTCGTGAGACTTACAACGAGACGTGGCTGATCGAGCGGCACGGCTTCCGCTCACCGGCGGCTATTCGGGCCGCGCAGCTTCCACCTGCGGCTCTCGCCGCATAGGGTTCAAACCGGTGTCTCACAATCCGCGGGCGGTACACTCCAACCGTTCGCATCTGATCCTTCAAAGGCTCAGATGCGTTACTTGCAGACCTTTGATGATCGTCGCCGGAACGGCTGCTCGACGCTCGGTAGCAGCCGCTCCGAGACCGGCAATCACCCTCTGACGTCCCATCAATTTGTGTATGAGCGTCGTATAGAACCGGCTCTCAAGCCTGCTTTCTCACAAATCATGTGATGTGAGAGCCGGGGAAGGCCCCATACATCGGGGCGTTTCCGCTCTCATATCTCAATGTTGCATCGCCTGACTCGCAGGTCGGGTTCACAGAAACCCGATTGAGATCCAGGGCACTAGGATCACGGCAAGCAGACCGATCAGCAGTGCGAGGATGTAGCCGACGATCGGCCGAATGCCCTTGTCCGGGTGGATCCGGCTGATCGCGCAGGCTGCGTAGTACCCGACCCCGAACGGCGGCGCGAACAGGCCGACGCCCATGGCGAGAACAACCACCATCGCGTAGTGCACCTCGTGTACCCCCACCGTCCGCGCGATCGGGAACAGCAACGGCCCAAACAGCACGATCGCCGGGATCCCCTCCAGCACAGAGCCCAATACGATGAAGGCGAGAGCGGAGACGATGAGGAAACCGAACGCGCCGCCGGGGAGGCTCTGCATCACCGCGGCGAGGTTCTGCGAGAACCCCGACTGCGTCAGCGCCCACGCCATCCCGGTCGCCGCCCCGATAATCAGCAGGATCGCCCCCGACAAGGACGCCGTCGACACCAGCATCGGGTAGAGCCGCCGCCAGTCGAACTGCCGGTACACCAGCAGGCCCGCCAGCGCCGCGTACACGATCCCGATCGTCGACACCTCGGTCGCGGTCGCGACCCCCTCCACCACTGCAGCCCGGATCACGAAGGGCAGCGCGATGGCGGGCACGGCAATGACGAAAGTGCGCCCGATCTCGCGTGGCGTAGCCCGCGTGACATGGCTGAGGTCTTCGCCCCGGTAGCGCCACCAGACGACGCCGCACAGTGTGATCGCGAGCACGATGCCGGGCAGGAGCCCGCCGGTGAACAGGGCGGTGATCGACACGCCGGTGACCGACCCGATGGTGATCAGCACCAGGGACGGCGGGATGGTCTCGGTCTGCGCGCCCGTGGCGGCGAGCAAGGCCACGAGGTCGCCCTCCTTGGCGCCGCGCGCCTTCATCTCGGGAAACAGCACGGGGGCGACCGCCGCCATGTCGGCGGCCTTCGAACCCGAGATGCCGGACACGAGGTACATGGCGCCCACCAGCACGTAGTGCAGGCCGCCGCGCACGTGGCCGAGCAGGGCGGCCAGGAAGCCGACCATGGCCTTGGCCATGCCGGTCATCTCGATGAGCAGGCCCAGGAAGACGAAGAGCGGCACGGCGAGCAGGATCAGGTGGCTCATGCCCTCGTCCATGCGCCCCACCACCACCATTTCCGGAGCATCCGTGGTGAGAGCAACGAAGCCGAAGGTAGCGAGCCCGAACGCGAAGGCGATCGGCACCGCCGCGAACACCATCGCACCAACGAGGACAACGAAGAAGATCAAGAGGTTGAGGTTGCCCAGCGGCCGGAGAATAGGCTGCAGTAGCACGAGCAACCCGATGATGGCGGCCACCAGAGCGACTGCACAGACCGCATGGCGCCAATCGGCGACGCTCGCCAACCGTAGCAAGGACACCAGCAGCATCAGGACAATGCCAATGGGAAGGGCGGCAGCACGCCACGCATTGGTGATCTCCAATGCCGGCGTCGTCACGTACACCTCGTCCGCCGCGAACTCGTAGGCGGGGTGAAAGACCAGGAGGAGGAACGCCAGCGGCGCCGCGATCGCCACGACGTCGAGGAACGACTGGGCGCGGGGCCCAAGCATGCTGACGATCGCCGTCATGCGCATGTGCTCGCCGCGCTGGAAGGCGATCACCGCGCCCAGCATCGCCAGCCAGAGAAACAAGATACCAGCCAGTTCGTCCGACCACACCAGCGGCTCGCGAAACACGTAGCGCGAGATGATGCCGGCCAGCAGCACGACCACTTCGGCGACGACGAGAAGTGCCGTCGGCACCTCGACGAGGTGCACGAGGATCGTGTTGAGGCGCGCGGCCCAATTGTTGCGCGTCTCAACGTGAATGCCGTGAGTGACCCCGGCTTCCAGGTGGGCGATATCTTCCATTGTCGTCACACCAATTTACCGGACGTCTTCTCGAGGTGCGCCCACGCCTCATCCCCGTACTTGCCCTTCCAGTCCTTGTAGAAGGACGTTTTCGACAGGGCGGCCCGGAACGGCTCGCGATCGACATCGATGAACTGCAAGCCTTTCGCGCCGAGGTCCTTGCGCAACGACTCGCTGAGCTTGGCCACGTCGGCGCGTTGATCCGCGGCCGAGCGATCGAACTCCGCCGTGACTTTCGTCTGGATATCCTGCGGCAGGCGCTGGAAGGCGCGCTTGTTGCCGAGGATCCAGTAGCCGTCCCAGACATGGCCGGTCAGGCTGCAAGACTTTTGCACCTCGTAGAGGCGGGTCGTCGCGATGATCGGCAGTGGGTTCTCCTGCCCATCGACGACCTTGGTCTGCAATGCCGAATAGACTTCATTAAAATTGATGGGAGCGGGCCCTGCATCCAGAGCCTTGAAGAGCGAGGTCAGGATCGGAGCTGGAGGAACGCGGATCTTGAAGTTCTTCAGATCCTCCGGTGTCTTGATCTCTCGGCCTGACGACGTGATGTGGCGGAATCCGTTGTCCCACACCTTCGAGACGGTGAGTATCGGCGTCTTGGCGATCTGCGTGCGCAGGTAGGTCCCGAGATCGCCGTCCATCGCCTGCCAGACGGCGTCGTAGTTCGGAAAGGCAAAGCCGGTGTTGACGATCCCGGCCACCGGAACGAAGGTCGCGAGGATCGATGACGACAGGTTGAAGAACTCGACGCTGCCATTGCGCACTTGCGCCAGCAGATCGGTATCCGAGCCGAGTTGGTTGGCTGGAAACAGCTTGATCTCCACGCGGCCGCCAGTCGCGTCGCGGATGCGATCGATCGCCTCCTGCGCGCGGATATTGACCGGGTGGGTCGGATCCTGACCGGTGGCGAGCTTGTACGAAAACTCGGCGGCGGAGCCCGGCCGAGTAAGGATGCCGAACAGCGGCAGCGCGGCGCCGGCGGCGAGGACGGTTCGGCGGTTGAGCGAACGCGGGTTGGCGTGTGGCATGTTCCCTCCCAGGACGGATCTTGTCCTAAGCGGCCGGCGACTTCGGCGCCGGCCGCGGTGCCTGTCGGGTCAGTGTGAGAGCCAGGTCTTGATCTGCCGGGACATCGCGGGCGTCGAGATGCCGTAGCGCTCGTGTAGGGTGGGCAAGGCGCCGGCATCCAGGAACTCGTCGGGCAGCCCGATCTGCCGGAATGTCGGTGTTACTCCTGAGCGAAGCAGGAGACCGGCGACGGCTTCTCCGAGACCGCCAACCACGGTGTGGTTCTCCGCAACGACTACCAGCCGGCCGCTGCGCGACGCCTCCTTCAGGATGGTGGCCTGATCGAGCGGCTTGATTGTTGGCACGTGCAGCACGCCGACATCGACCCGGTCGGCTTCGAGAGCTTCGACGGCCTCGAGCGCCCGCATCGTCATGAAGCCGGTGGAGATAATTAAGGCATCCTTGCCGTCGCGAAGCAGCTTCGCCTTGCCGAGTTCGAAGGTATAGTCGTAGCGGTCTAGGATCAGTGGCACGTGCCCGCGCAGAAGACGCATGTAGACTGGGCCGTCGTGGGCCGCGATGATCGGAACTATCTGCTCAATCTCATAGGCGTCGCAGGGGTCGATGATGGTGATGTTTGGCATACCCCGGAAGATCGCGATATCCTCGGTGGCTTGGTGGCTCGGTCCGTAGCCTGTGGTGAGACCGGGCAGCGCGCAGACGATTTTGACGTTGAGGTTCTCCTCCGCGATGGCCATGCAGATGAAATCGTACGCCCGCCGTGCCGCGAACACGGCGTAGGTAGTGGCGAAGGGCATGAAGCCTTCGCGGGCCATGCCGGCGGCGGCGCAGACCAACAGCTGCTCGGCCAATGCCCATCTGATAGAAGCGCTCGGGGTGTGCCTGCGCGAAGATGTGTAGGTCGGTGTACTTGCCCAGATCCGCGGTCAATCCGACGATCTCGGGCCGCTTCTCGGCCAGGGCGGCGAGGGCGTGGCCGAACGGAGCTGGTTTGGTGCGCTGATTGGGGCCCGCCAGGGACGCGATCATCGCGGAGGTCGTCAGGCGCGGCTTGTCCGCTGTGCCCTGTCCTCCCTCGCCCTGCTCCTTGAGCCAGGTCGGGCGCGTGTACTTCGAGCGCTTCATGGGGACCTCCCGGCGTCCAGAATTTTGAGAGCATCCTGCCATTCCTGCGGCTCGACGCGCAGGAAGTGATTGCGCTCGCGCTCCTCTAGGAACGGCACGCCCTTGGCCATCCGAGTGTCGCAGATCACGATGCGAGGCTTGGGCTCGGTGCACGCTCGGGCCGCATCGAAGGCTTTCACCAGTGCATCAATGTCGTTGCCGTTGACGCGCTGAACGTGCCAGCCGAAAGACCTGAAGCGCTCGTCGCAGGGCTCGAATCCTGTCACTTCGGGCGACGGCCCGTCCGCCTGCTGATTGTTGACGTCCACGATCCCGATCAGGTTGTCGAGCTTCCAGTGGCTGGCCGACCATGCGCCTTCCCAGATCGAACCTTCGCCTAGTTCACCGTCCGAGAACAGGCAGTAAACGAAAGCATCCGATCTCTTGCGCTTCAGCCCGAGAGCGAACCCAACCGCCAGAGCAAGCCCGTGGCCGAGGGAGCCGCCGGTGATCTCCATGCCGGGCGTGTAGGCGGCCATGCCGGACATCGGCAGGCGGCTGTCATCCGAGCCGTAGCTTTCGAGTTCGTCCTCCGGGACGATCCCGGCCTCGATGAGCGCCGCGTAGAGCGCGATGGCGTAGTGCCCAATCGAGAGCAGGAAACGGTCGCGGCCCTCCCATTCCGGGTCGTCGGGCCGGTAACGCATGGAGTGGAAGTAGGAGACGGCGAGTACGTCCGCGATGCCGAGCGCCTGGGCGATGTAACCCTGGCCCTGGACCTCGCCCATGCGTAGCGCGTGGCGGCGGATCCGGTACGCCCGGTCGGCAAGCGACAGGTCATTAGCGAGGGCAGGCTTCGTCTCGGAAGATGCCGACTTTTGGGCTTTGCCAGCGGTCTGCACATGGTCCTCCATCGTACAGATGTCGTGTTTAGTGGATTAGCATGCCGCCGTTGACGTCGATGACCGCGCCAGTAGTGTAGGCGGAGAGATCCGATGCGAGGAACAGACAAGCGTTCGCAACATCATCCGCAGCACCGAGACGGTTCAGCGGGATCCCCTTGAGGATCTCGGCCCGAAGGTCGTCTGTCAGCTTATCGCCGGTGATGTCGGTCTGGATGAGCCCCGGCGTGATCGAGTTCACCCGGATGTTGTCCGGACCGAGTTCTCGAGCCATGGCCTTGCCGAGGCCCAGCACGCCGCCCTTGGCGGCGCTGTAGTGCGGTCCGCCGAAGATGCCACCGCCGCGCTGTGCCGAAACTGACGACATGCAAATGATTGAGCCCGAACGCTGCTTCCGCATCTGCGGCACCACGGCTTGGCTCATATAGAGCGTACCGCGCAGGTTTACATCAAGCACCGCGTCGTAATTCTCGGGCTTGATGTCCATGAACTTGATTGGTTGCGTGATTCCAGCGTTGTTGATCAGAACATCGACCCGACCGAATTTCTGGAGAACACGGTCGGCAGCGTCCAGGCATGCCCGCTTATCTGTGACGTTGCAGGCCAGGCCTAGATGTTTGTCACCCAGTTCCGAGGCCGCGAGACGCGCCTGAGTCTCATCCAAATCCAGGATGACCGTGCTGGCGCCATGCTTGGCGAAAACGCGAGCGGTGGCGCGGCCGATCCCTCTTTGAGAGGCCGCACCCGTGATAAGACACACCTTGTCAGCCAACAGCATAGACGTCGCCTCCTGAGCGAATTCGCCGTGTTGTGTTCAGACGTGGCGTTGATGGACACAATCAGGTCCGAACGGCACAAGCTCTAGTGACATTACAAGACGCAGCTTTGCCGCCGCAGGACCCGCATCAGAATAGCCAATTTCATCGAGGGCTGCTCTGGCGAAATTAGGCCCTTGAGGCCCAAGCTCCTAGGGCAGCTTGGATTTCCTCCGTAGTGCTTTTGCTTGCTCCACCCGTACCAGGGGCCAGCGCCGTGGACAAATGAGAAGTTTCGCGGGCACCCGTGAATGGGATTCACCGATCAGGAGGCAATGTCCTAGTCGCGCTTCGGCCCGTCCCGGCCCATCCGCTCTCCCGCAGGAGGCCAGGACGTGTCGCGTGCATAAGGGAGGCGGGTGTCTCAGCCTCGAATGCGACTGGATGCTCGTCAACAACCTGGGATGGGGCGAAGGCTTATTGGTGCCGGCCGTCCCGGCCATTCACCATTCGGGATCAGACGAAGGTGGTCAGCTCGATGCACAGCTCGCGCGCTAACCATTGGGCGAAGGACCGAAGGGCGTTCTTCTTCTCGACAGGGCGGGGATACACGAGGTGGTGCCCCACATATCGGATGTCCTGCGATCGGCCCGATAGGGGAGCAACGAGGCGGCCGCGCGCGATCTCGCGCTCGGCCAGCAGAGTCGATTCTAGAACTATCCCGAGGCCCTCGGCCGCCGCGGCGATTGCTAGGAAGCTCCGGTCGAACCGAGAGCCGCACAATGAAGACGGCATCGTCATTCCGTTAAGCGTGAACCAAGCCGGCCAGCGGAATTGTTTGGTGTCGCTCTGAATGAGTTGGTGCCGCAGGAGATCGACTGGAGACTCGATTGTGTGGGCGATGTGCGGGGCGCACAGGGGAGTCAGCGTCTCTTCCGCCAACGGGACCACCACCAGCCCCTCGTGCCGGGGGAGCCCGTAGATGATGTCGGCGTCGAATTCACCGTTCTCAAACCGCGTGTAGTCGGTGCTGGCGGACAGGCGCACCTCCACATCAGGATTCTGGGTGTAGAAGCGCGCCAAGCGTGGCGTTAGCCATTGCGCCGCGAAGCTCGGCGCGCTGTGTAGACGGAGCAAGCGCGGCGCGCGGGCCGAGGCAGTCTCCAAGCCGCGGCGAAATTCGTCGAAGCCTCTCTCGACGTGCCGCATCAGGGCCTCGCCCTCGGGGCTCAGACTCACGCCCCGGCCGATGCGCTCGAACAGCACGACACCGACAGCCTCCTCCATCTTCCGAATGGCGTGGCTGACGGCGCTCGGCGTCAGGTTCAACTCCGTCGCGGCCGCGTGGAAGGACTGGCGACGTGCGGCCGCTTCAAAGATTCGTAGTGTGGGGAGAGGGACTGGCAGGGACATGCGCGCACTATGGTTAGCTTGCCGCACAAGTCCATCCGAAAGCCAGAGGTGGCATCTGTCGACGCTCTTCCGGGTTGCCGGCAGCCGTAAAGTCCAGCACCTGTGCCCTGCCCAGGCGCTATGGGATTTCCAGTTCTTTGTGGCCACGGTGAGCGCGAAACCAGAAGCGTACAAAACATGAACGTTTCATACTCCCCAGTTCTCGCGCTTGCCTCTTCAGCTCGTTAGCCCGCCCAGCCAGACTGATGGCGGCCACCGCCGTCATGGTCCCTCTTCGACGCCTGCTGCGCCTTGAATGCCACTTGAGTCATCGCATCCACTGAGCAAGCTGTGTTGGGAGGTCGGTAAATCGGCCGCACGAGTGCAGCCGACGGTCCGAAATGTGAATGTCCGGAACTTGCGCGCCACCGGACACTCCCGACACGTTCCGCCAATGACCGCTTGGGGTCATGAGTTCGCGCGCCGGCTGTACGTGACACACCCGATGCCCGATACGGCCGATCCAATGTTGACGCCCGAACTCTATGGTGCAGCGTGAGATCCTGCGGATCCGCCTCACACGATGTCCCGAGCCACCCTCCTCATCGCCCTCACCCACGCGGTCAGCTCACGCCGCTGCGCAACAGCTTCATTCGTGTAGCGGCCGTGGCGGTACACGCCGTTTGCCTCGCCCTTGGGCGCGCCAGGCGAGCGCCCCCCGTGCATCCGGCAGCGCCCGTTCGACATCGCCGGCCCGCAGCAGGGTGTGCCGCTGCGTGTCCGCGCTCCACAACGCGGGCTAAGGCGCATCGCGTACTCTCGGCGCATGGGGTTGTCCTCACTTTTCATCGCGGCCCCCACCCCCTGGCGCGCTGACGGCGCCCACGATCGCCTGCCCCCCGGCTTCGACCGTGACGCGCTCGACCCGCACGGTCTGGCTGCCGTCGCTGCGGTAGCGCTTGAGCGCCTCGATCTGCGTTGTGAAGGTCCGCGCCAGTTTGTTGAAGGCGCGCTCGGCGCTGTCCTGCTGAGGGATGTTCTCGACGTGTGCGAGGCGCCGCGCAAAGGTCATCGTGGCCATGTGCACGGCGGCCATCTGACTGGCGAGCATGGCCTCGATCTCGTCGCGTGGCGCAATCCCGTTCACGACCGCGAGCATGAAGTTGATGGCGCCCTCGTCCGGCTCACGCCGCTGGCTGGCTGCGTTCGAGAGCTGGGTGAGCAAGCCCTGCATGAAGTCGGTGCTCGCCGTGCCCATCGCGTTCATAAGCATGACGGTACCGATCGTGAGATCGGTGTGATCCGCGCCGATCGCAGAACCCGCCTTGCTCTTCGTCACCTTGATGCGCGCGGACGATCGCTTGGCCCGTCGGGCTTGATAGGCGGTCAGAGCCGCTTCCTCGTCCGGCGTCGGCTTATGAGGCTTGAGCACAGTCGCCTCAGTCAACTTCCGATTCGCTTTCGCCACGAGTGACCTCCAGAGATGACGGTCAGCGTTGGCCCTGCCCTGAGCTGTGCCGTGGTGACGTCGATGATGTCGGGCCGCTGCCGGAACCCGTCAGGAACTCGCCCAGGGCCGATGCCGCACCTACGCCTCGTTGCAGCAGCCAGAAAGTGGCATGTCATCGAACGTCTCGGCCTCGGGCACGATCACGTGGACGGCGATCACAGGGGGCCGAGTGGCGATGGAGACGTTTTGGCTCTGTCCCGCCCCGGGTGGCTGAGCTCCGTGAGAGGAGGTGGTTTCCTCACCTCACCGGCTCCACCAGCGCATCCCCACCACCACCCCCACCCTCCATAAGGAGGTGGTGGTGGGGAGGAGAATCGGGGACGTTTTCCTCACCCTTCCTCACCCCACCCTTTAGGGTGGTGAGGAGCATCAGTCGGTGGCCCATTCGCCTACCTCCACGAACTTGCGATAGTTGCCCTTGGCGTCCTTGCCCTCGACGACCCGGAACATGCCCCTCTCCGTCCAGGTCTTGAGCAGCCCCTTCACCTTGGCCTTGGTGCCGGGCTTGCTGAGATCGAGGTCGAGCGCCCGGGCGATGGCGTGGCCGACCCAGTCGGGCGACTGCACATCGAGCCGATACCCGCCGACGTTCACCTCGGATTGTGCCTTGCGGAGATCCGAGACACTGACGTCCTCGAATGGGTCCGGCGGCTTCCACGCCGTGACGACCCCAACGGCGTCGCCGTTCATCAGCTGGACCGATACGATCTTGTGCCACGTTGCCTTGTCGGGCGGCGGGGCGAGGTTGGACTTGCCGTTGTCCACCCGGAAGAAGAGCCGCCGGTGCTCCACGCCGACGTTGTCAGCCTCCTGCTCTGTCATGGCGTTGAGCACGCGGGCTGAGCGGGCCGCAGCGAGCAGGGCGGATGCGCCGCGACCATCCTCCACGGACACTTCGGCACCGCCGGTTTTGCGCGAGTGATGCACCAGCTCGATCGCGCAGCCTGTTTCGCCCGCGATCCGGCTCCAGAGCTTCGCGACACGGTCGATCGCGTTGTTGTCGTTCTCCGTTACGCGGTGGGATGAGACGAACGGATCGATGATGACCACGTCAATGCCGTTCTGCTGGACTGTCGCGATGACAGCATCCCTCACGGGCTCGTAGATCACCACACCATCTCGGGTCTGCCCGGCGACAGCGATCTCCATGTCGCGCCCGGAGTCGAGGAAGAGCCACCCCTCTAGATCCTCGCGGGTGAGCTCGAAGTGCTGAGCCGCAGCCATGACCCGTCGCAGCATCTCGTCCTTGGGGTCCTCGCCATTCCAGAGCCAGACCTTGCACCGCTGCTGAGGTTCGATGCCCAGGAGTGGCTTTCCGCTCGCCATCGCGAGGGCCTCCACGATGCCCAGGGACGACTTGCCGACGCCGCCGGGCGCGACGGTGACGCTAACGAAATCGCGGATGTAGTGCCGGCTGTAGAGCCACTGCCGGGCCGGGATGCTGGCCTCGTCGATCCAGACGAACGGTGAGGCGGCGACAATGCGGGGCGGCACCTCGCCTTCCTGTGGCTGCTCGTCTTGTGCGCGCAGCCCAAGCCAAGCCTCGATCTTTCTGGCCGCCTGGCCGAAGAATTCAGCCAAGTTGGGCCGCGCGTAAGGCTCGCCGGCCCTCACCGCCGCCATCCCGTCCTTCACCGCCTTGACCCGGTCTTCCTCCTCTTCGTCCTTGGCGACCTTGGCAACGGCCGTGATTAGCCGTTCCGCCGCCTCAGGCGTGGCGTCGATCCGCGCCAGTTCGCCGCCGAGCGCGAGGGCGGCGTAGTGGCGCTGGCCCTTCGGCCAGAAGCGGGCGAGCAGCGCCGCTGCTGCGATCGTGCGCACGGCCCGTTGGAGCGTGCCTCCGTCCACCGCGGCGGGATCGCCTGACTTGTCCCACTCGATCGGCTCACCGCTCTCGTGAACCGAGCCGGGAAAAACTGTCTGCGCCCCCTTCTCGCCGCCGACCCGCAGTTCGATGATCGTCCCGCCCTCCGGCCTGGGAGCCGTGAACGCAACTCGGCCGGTATTGAGCGTGCCGGCGAGCTGTGTCCGATACAGGTAATGAGAGCGTGGCTTCGACAGGCGCCCAAAGATCGCATCCGTGCGGGGCAGGAAATAAGGAGCCAGCTCAATCGCTTCGGAGCAGTCGAGGTCCACATCAGTCAAGCCGTTGGATGAAGGACCGAGAATGACACCGATGTTCTGAGGTAAGCCGTTGAAGAACCGGCTGGCATCTTCCTCACGAATGATCCGGTCTTGCCACCCCTTGTCCTGCGGCCCCTTCATCTTGAAGGGAATAGGAACGGGGTTCCAGCCGCGTCGAATGTAGCGGACGGCCGTTTCCAGAGGCGCGCTCATCACCGCCTCCCTACTGGCTTGGCCAGCTCGACGGCGATGAGCGATGGCCGCATGTGCGTGGCCGCCTTGAGCAGGTCGGCGGCCTCATGCTCGGATCGTGCGCAGGCAGCGGTGATGTCACCCGAAACCGGGATGATGGCCTTCGCGTGTACGCCTGGCACGACGCGCCAAACCACCGTGACGGCGTCTCCGAACTCCCGCTCCGGAGACGACAACCGGAGCGCATCGAACTCATCTCGTCGGGCGGGGCGGATGAAGGTGTGGACGCCGAGGCGCATGAGGCTGGCGGCGTCAGCCGCAAAGGGCGACAGGCGGCCGGGGTTCTGCCGTGCGAGGCGGCGCCGGCTGGCGCGGTTGAGGCGGCCGATCATGCGCGCCTCCCTGCGTTCGCATAGGCCAGCTCGGCGACGGCTCGCGCGCGTTCGGGGCTGAGGCCGAACCGGGCGCGAAGGCGTCTGGTCTGGTGGTCGAGGGCGCTGTGCGCTATCTCTCGGTCGTCAGCCGCCAAGCAGACGATTTCCGAGAGCCGAGTGCGCCCGCCAGCGCCTCGGCTTTCGACGTTCTGAGCCATGCTTCAGGCGGCCTCCCTCGAAGCCGCTCGGCTCTCGGCATTGCTCTCGTTCTCGCGCGCACGGCACCAGTCGCGGTCGGCTTCGTCCGTGATGCGAACGGCCGATCCGACGTTGAAGGTGCGGGGCGCCTTACCGATCTTCTTGAGGTTGTAGAACGTCGACCGGCTTAGGCCGTGGGACCGGCACCAATCCTCGATGGATTTGCTGGACATGTCTGCACCCAATTGGCTGCGGGTGGACAGACCATGTCACCTGTGTTGGCGCTTCACCATGACGGAAAAGGTAGATGTTTTTTCGGAAATCTCACCGACAGAGTGGGCGGATTCACTATTCGGATTCATCGAGATATGAACGTACCACAAATTCAGCGAATGGGTTTTTAGTCCGATGTAATGATAAGTGTTGCTTTAAGCAATACTCAATATAAGAGATCTCATGGCCGGTTTCTTTAGAAACTATTTCCTTAGCGGTTTCGCTATAATTAGTTTTTTGACCTTCTGATTTCAATTTGCTTGTGAGTTCAACGTACCGCGCGCAGATTTGATGCTGCTCCCGCTCTTTCTCTCGTGTGAGTTTTGGCCTTCCTCTTTTTGTCATGAGCTGTCCCCTCAGCAAATTGACTAATAATCCCCTTTGGAATTTATCTAATGGATAGCCAGTATCAATATACTCAATCAAATATTTCAAATCCTTGGTAGACAAATTAGATAAAGTCTCAGGAATAGATTTAACTTTGCTTAGAGCTTCGGCAGCGATAGAAATCGCCTTGTTGAAATGCGCTTCGTCGGTGTTCCAATCAATATCGAACTTAGGGTCAAAAACTGGCTTGCGAAGCTCCTCAAGTGTGAGTCGCGGGTAGTCCTTCTTTCTCACGTCTCATCTCCCTCGCGTGCTGAAGTGCGTATTCCGACGAAGCCGGCCGGGGGTTCCAAGTTGAAGCCGGCCGTCATTCCGAGGCGAAGCCGGCCACCGTTCCGATCTGAAGCCGACCGGCGACGGG
>NZ_KB900609.1:911239-1078739 GCF_000379105.1 Methylobacterium sp. WSM2598
CCGATGCCGGCTACCGAGTGGCCGGCTTCATCTCGGAACGCTGGCCGACATCAAATCGGAACGCTGGCCGGCTTCGCCTCGGAACCGGTGGCCGACTTCAATCGGAATCCGCAGCTGAAGCGGCAAGCCGGCCCAAAAACCGGCTCGTCATTATGGCTGCGATCCTGCCAGAAGCTCCTCATGCAGCATGATGAATAAAGCGAGCAGGGCATCCTCGACGCGGCAGCCACGTCGAGCACTACGCCTTCTGCGATCGCGCGAGGGCCGGGCTTGGGATCCTGCAAGTAGGCGAGAATGACGGCATCCAGGTCGCCGTCCGTGACGCGTCCGGCTTTCAGAAGCTCGCCGACCCTGGGCGCGTCAGCCACCCACCACTCCGATCTCGAACTCCATTCCGCGGCCCGGGCCCTGATCGGCGTAGGTGATGAGAGTGTAGCCGCGCTCTGCCAGGGCCGCCTCCAGGCTGTCGCGGTGCTTGCGGTACATCTGCCCGATCGCCAGAGGCGTCAGGCGCGGATTGCCGCGTAGAAGCCCCTCCACGCCGATGGTGAGCGGTGCGCTCTCCCGATCCGCGATGCGGATGAGCGCGGATGCCAACTCCGCGGCCTTGGTCTCTGAAGCCGATTTCGCCTTGAACGCCATTCTGGTCTCCACACGTAATCGCGGTGCGCTTAGCCGCCCTGCAGGCTCTCGGCGAAATCCTCCGGCACCTCGCCGAACTGACCAAGGAGCGTGACGCTCTCCAGTTCGCCTGTCTCGTTGTCCGCCACGATCTTCAGCGCTGCCGCGCCCGGTTGGCGGCCGGCAATGGCCTCCGCACGCTTGAGGGCGCCGCTCTCGGTCGGCGCCACGTCACGCACGCCGGGCCGCAGCTTCTTTCGGTGCACCTCGAAGGTCTGCACCACGAACGTCGTGCGCATGGCCATTCATCACCTCGTTGGAGCGCGTCGTCCCTGCTCTGCACAGGCTCAACGCACGGCCTTGACCGAGGAACTCCCAGCCTGCTTGTTCTCTTTTCGTTCTAACGTGGAGGGCGGGCGTGAGTCTCTACCGGGTCGGCGAGCAGGCCGCGGACGAGGGCGGGCTGGTGCGCATCCCCTTCATGCGCACGACCCTCTGCGCGGGCTTCCCGTCGCCTGCCGAGGACTTTATCGAGGGCGCTCTCGAACTCCCTCGCTGGCTCGCCCCGAACCCGGCCGCCACCTTCATCTGGCGGGTGCGCGGCTGGTGCATGAAGGGGGCCGGCATCCACGACGAGGACCTTGCCGTGGTCGACCGCTCCCTCCGGCCGAGCGCGGGCGCCGTGGTGGTGGCGGTCGTCAACGGGGAGATGAGCCTCAAGCGCCTCGTGCTCGACGGCAACCGCCTCGCGCTCACCTTCGACAATCCTGAGATGCCCGTCTTCGGCCTGGAGGAGCTGGAGGAGTGCGAGCTCTGGGGCGTGCTGCTGTTCTCCGTGCGCTGGCATCACGTCCGGCCGAGCACCGTGCGATGAGCCCCGCCATCGCGCTGATCGACGGCAACTCGTTCTACTGCTCCTGCGAGCGGGTGTTCGACCCCAAGCTCGCAGGCGTGCCGGTGATCGTGCTGTCCAACAACGATGGCTGCGCCATCGCCCGCACCGCCGAGGCGAAGGCCCTCGGCATCCGCATGGGCGAACCGTACTTCAAGATCCGCGACCTCTGTCGGCGCGAGGGCGTGCGGGTGTTCTCGTCCAACTACGCGCTCTACGGCGACATGAGCGCGAGGGCCAACGCCGTCTACCGGACCTTCGCGCCCGACGTGGAGGTCTACTCCATCGACGAGAGCTTCCTCGACCTGTCGGACGTGCGCGAGCGCGACCGGGTGGAGCTGGCGCGCGATCTGCGCGCCACCGTGCGGCGTTGGACGGGACTGCCGACCTGCGTCGGGATCGGGCCGACGAAGACGCTCGCCAAGCTCGCCAACCACATTGCCAAGAGCATCCCCGACCTCCGCGGGGTTTGCGACCTCTCGGACGAGAACGAGCGCGCGGCGTGGCTCGTCGGGATCCCGGCCGGGGAGGTCTGGGGTGTCGGGCGGGCCTCGCTGGCGAAGCTCCAGGCGCTCGGGGTCGACACGGTAGCGGACCTCCGCGACCTCGACCTGCGACCCGCCCGCAAGGCGCTGACCGTAGTGGGCGAGCGGATCATCCACGAGCTGCGCGGCCGCGCCTGCCTGCCATTGGAACTCGTACCGGCGCGCTGGCAGGGCTGCGCGATGACGCGCTCGTTCTCGGCCCGGATCACCGAACGGGCGGAGCTGGAGCAGGCGGTGGCCGCGCATGCGGCGCAGCTCGGCGAGAAGCTGCGCCGGGACGGGCTCGCGACCAACCAGATCACGGTCTTCTACCACACCAGCGAGCACGACCGGGGCGACCCGATGCGCTCCACCTCCACAGTGATTCACCTGCCGGAGGCGACCAACGACAGCCTCGCGCTGATCAAGGCGGCCCAGCATGGGATCGCGCGCACGTGGCGCGAGCCGGTCGGCATACCCTGGCGCTACAGCAAGGCCGGCGTGATCACGACCGACCTCGTGCCGCTGGCCGAGAGCCCGCGGGCGCTGTTCGGGGCGCTCGACCGAGAGCGCTCAGGCGCGCTGATGGCGGCGATGGACGCCTGCAACACGCGGTTCGGGCGCGGCAGCGTCGTACCGGCACGGGCGGGTCTCGTCGAGAAGCGGACGTGGTCGACGAAGTTCGAGATGCGCACGCCGCGCTACACCACGCGGCTTGCCGAGGTGCCGTCCGTGTTGGCGCACCTGCCGGCGTAGCCGTCGCTCAGGACAACCCCCCTACCGTATGCGAGCGCCCCGCCGCATATCGATGACCGGGCCGCACGAGGCCGCTGTGCCGTCTCTTGCCAGCGGGATCAGCGCCGCGCTCCCGTCCCGGGGTGGGCCGTCCGCTCCACGGCCGCGATAGCCTGAGCGTGCGCTTTGTCCTCGCTCACATGCGGTCGGTCGGATCGCTCGAGGAGCTTGCCGTGCTTGCGGATGGCCCAGCCGAAGTGGCCTTTGGGCGTGGTCAGCGGTGAAACTTCGATTGTGAAGGGATGCAGGTTGGTATCGGTCATCACGGGGACATCGCACGTCCGAGCCGCTATGGCCAGTTTCAGCGACCTTCATGCCCCTGCCGCCCCAAACAGCCTGCTCCTGGAGATTAACGCCTAACCAAACTCAAGCTTGATCTCCGCTTCGCCCATTGGCCTCGCGCCCAGGCAACACTCCTGACCATTCGCATTGCCAGCCCAGCAGCCCCCGCGGGCGCTGTGCTCGGCGCCCTTGAGCAGCGGGCCGAACTACCTGGGCCTCGCCAGCAGGATGGCAGTCCGCACGGCGGTCCACCGCATGCCCTCCTGAGCATCCGCCAGCGCCAGTACCTCTCGCGCATACGGGCTCGCCAGGACGGCCGCGGCGATGTAGAGCGACACGCCCTCCGCGATTTCTCGCACCCCCGGCGTCGGGTCGGCGCAGTAGGCGGAGACGGCGGCGGTCACCTGCTCGTCGGTGAGGCGCTTGAGCTTGTAGAGGTCGCCGAGGGTGGGTGATTCGGGCATGGCCAGTGAACGTAATCCGCTACTCCGGCTTCGCAGCGCCGTTCTCGACGGCTGCGGCCCGGAGCCGGTCAACCCGCTCGCGCAGGTGCTTGAGAGTCGCGAGTTGGTCCATGGCACGCGGGCTATTTCGCAAGGAGCCGATCAGGAGAGGCAGTCCCCTTGGAGCCTTGAAGAACTCCACGCACCAGGGCAGCGTCACTGTAGCGTCCAGGTCGAACCGCGTAGCTTCCCGCAAACCCAGCTCATCAATGGTCGACGAGTTCATGATCGTCAGATCAAGGACACGACGCCCGGGCTTCAGGTTGGTCGTGCCGTACACGATTTGCACAGCGCCACGGCGGTTTTGGATATCAACCTGCCGCTGACGAACGAGCCCGGGCCGTGCATACGGTCCAGGCTCCATCTCTGCGATTTTGAAGGGAAACCGGCACCAGACGATATCTAGTTGCCGGGGGAGGGTTCCGAGGTCGTGGTAGGTCCAATGCCGTGCTGGTGGCGCATCACCATCCTGGACCATCGTCGACCTGCCACTCGCCTTGCTCGAACTCCGGGCGCACGAGTTCCTCAAGGCGGCGCAGATCCTCCTCGCTGGCTTCGCCAGCGCAGTTGGCAAGGACCTCGTCGTCCCAGATGGGACCACGATCCTCTTGGATCTTCCGCATGGGGGTCATGTTCGCCTCTCGCGACTGTGGGCGTCGGTATCGCACCCCGACTGGTCCGCTCGCCTACTCAGGTCGCACACTCTCTTTAAGGCCACCTTTCACCGATTGGCAATCGTCTAACGGTTGTGAGGTTCCTCAAGAGTGCGAGATCGCACTGGGGCGGTATGCTGAGATTGAGCAGCACCATACCCAATGTGGGATCCCGTACCGTTGCTTCAAAGTGACACTTCATCGCGGCGCAAAAGGCTGTTACCGGCGCCGGTAATCGGTCCACCATTCGGTCCACGGTCTGAGGGGGATCTGAGCTAAGTCTCGGGAAAGATTGGTCGGAGTGGCAGGATTTGAACCTGCGACCCCCACGTCCCGAACGTGGTGCGCTACCAGACTGCGCTACACTCCGAAGCGTCGGCGCCGCCGACGTGGGGGGCTTATAGCGACGGCCTTGGCAGCCTGCAAGCGGTTCCGCGACCGGAAATCGGAGATCCTTCGCCCCTCCCGCGCTGGAGAAAGGACATGGCCGGCCTAATCGATGGCGATCGATCAGCCCGCAGGCCGGCCGGAGCCGCCGCCGGCGCGGCCGTGGAGATGACGCGCATGCCGATGATCCTCACGGATCCGCGCCAGCCCGCCAACCCGATCATCCTCGCCAACCGCGCCTTCCAGGACCTGACGGGCTACGACGAGGAGGAGCTGCTCGGACGCAACTGCCGCCTGCTCCAGGGCGCGCGGACGAGCCGCGCGACCGTGGACGAGATGCGCGACGCCCTGCGCGACAGGCGGGCGATCGCCACCGAGATCCTCAACGACAAGCGCGACGGCACGGCATTCTGGAACAGCGTCCTCATCGGGCCGGTCTACGACGAGGCGGGCGACCTGCTGTGCTTCTTCGCCTCGCAGCTCGACCTGTCGCGGCGCTGGGCCTCCGAGCAGGCCCAGCGGCAGGCCCAGCGGATGGAGGCGATCGGCGAGCTCACGGCGGCCCTCGCCCACGACTTCAACAACCTGCTCCAGGTCGTGACCGGCAACCTCGACATGGCCCTCCAGGCGGTGACCGAGGAGCGGCCGGTCGGCAGATCAGGCGGGCCCTGGAGGCGCCCGTCCCGGCCTGCCCGGGGGCGCGCCCCGAGGCGGGACCGGCCGCGCCGCCGCGCCGCGGCAGCGAGACGATCCTGGTCGTCGAGGGCAGCGAGGCCGTGCGCTCCCGCGCCAGCGGGCACCTGGAGGATCTCGGCGACACGGTGCTGCTCGCCCGGGACGGCCGGGAGGCCCTCGCGGTGATCGAGGCCGATCCGAGCGTCGAGCTCCTGTTGACTGGCCCTTGCGCGGGCGCGCGCGGCGGTCGAGAAGGCCGCGGAACGCCCCTGGCGGAGGCCGCGATGACGGACCCGATCTCCCAGACCGAGTACTGGAACGGCGAGGCGGGCGAGCGATGGGCGCGGTTGCAGGACGCGCTCGACGCCGCCTTCGCGCCCCTCACCGAGGCCTTGATCGCGGCCGCGGCCCTCAGGCCCGGCGAGCGGGTGCTCGACATCGGCTGCGGCTGCGGCGAGACCACGCTCCTGGCGGCGCGGGCGGTCGGGCCGCGGGGCTCGGTGACCGGCCTCGACGTCTCGCGGCCGATGCTCGCCCGGGCGCGCCAGCGCGCCCTCGCGGCCGATCCCGAGAACGCCCCGGTCGCCTGGGTCGAGGCGGACGCCCAGACCCAGCCCCTGGAGCCGGTCCACGACGCGGTGCTGTCGCGCTTCGGGGTGATGTTCTTCGACGAGTCGCGGGCCGCCCTCGCCAACCTGCGCCGGGGCCTCAGGCCCGGCGGGCGGATCGCGCTCCTGTGCTGGCAGGGGCTGCCCGCCAACGACTGGATCCGGGTGCCGCGGGAGGCGGCGCTGCGGGTGGTGCCGCCGCCCGAGCCGCCGGTCCCGGGGGCGCCCGGCCCGTTCCGCTTCGCGGAGCCCGGCCTCCTCGCCGGGCTGCTCCGGCAGGCCGGCTTCGCCGCGGTGGCCGAGTCGGCGGTGTTGCGCGACCTCGTGCTCGGGCGCGACGCCGAGGAGGCGACGCGCTTCGCCCTCACCCTCGGCCCGACCTCGGTGCTGGTGCGCGACCTCGGCGAGGCCGAGCGCGCCGCCGCCTTTGCGGCGGTCGCCGCGGCCCTGCCGCGCACCGAGCCGGTGGTGCTCGGCGCCGCCTGCTGGCTCGTGACCGCGGTCAACCCGGGCTGAGCCGCCTCAGACGAGGTGGGCCAGGAGCGCGACGCCGGCCAGCGCCACGGCGCCGCCCATGACCGGGGCGGCGGCCCGCAGCCGCCCGGCGGCGAGGCCGAGCCCGATCCCGGCAGCGTGCAGCAGCGCGCTCGCCGCGACGAAGCCCGCGCCGTAGGCGAGGCCCGAGACGCTCTCGGGCATCTCGGCCCCGTGCGCGTGGCCGTGGAACACCGCGAAGAGCCCGACGAGGAGCCCGAGCGCGGCGAGCGGCAGCCCGGCCCCGAGGGCGGCGGCGAGCCCGAAGGCGACGAGCGAGAGGCCGATCCCGGTCTCGACCGCCGGCAGCGCCAGCCCGGCCGCCCCGAGGGCGCCGCCCACCGCCATCATGGCCAGGAAGGCGACCGGCAGCGCGACCAGGGCCCGCCCGCCGCGCAGGGCCGCCAGCAGCCCCACCGCCGCCATGGCGAGGACGTGGTCGGCCCCGCCGAGGGGATGGGCGAATCCGTGCGCGAAGCCGGCGGCGTCGCCGTGGCCCGGATGGGCGAGGGCCGCCTGCGGCAGGAGGATCAGGGCGGCGGCGAGGAGGGGCAGGCGGCGCGTCATGGCGGGCTCCGATGGCGTGGGATGGCCGAGTGTCGGGTGACCGAGCGTTCGAATGGCCGAGGCTTTCGAATGGCCGAGGTTAAGCAAGATTCGGGGCAGCCGTCAGCGGGCGGCCCCGGACCCGGCTATTCCATGGTCGGGGCGAGGGATTGCACGCCCTCGGCCTCGCCGCCGAGCCAGGCGGCGTTCTTGGCGGTGCCGTCGAAGGTCGAACTCGTCTTGAACAGCTCGTACTTGCCCTCGAGCGCGTAGGGTCGGGCGCGGGCGAGCAGTTCCGCCACCGCCGCCTTGTCCATCGGCCGGAAGCTCTTCACCGCCTCGAAGGCCTGGTCGAGGTCGCGCTGGCTCTGGATGCCGGTGATCACCACCGAGGTCGGCAGGTTGAGGTTGAAGTGGAGGTACTCGATCGGCCGGATCGGGGCGTTGCTCTTGAGGATGACCCCGTCGCCGAAGGTCTTCATCCCGAGCACGCCGATCCCCTGCGCCACCAGGGAGGGCAGCACGAGGTGCGCGAAGCTGCGGAACTGCGCGTCGAGCACGTTGAGGGGCATCTGCACGGTGTCGAAGCGGAAGCCCCGCTCGGCCGCGACCTCCAGCATCTGCAGGTGGATGCGCGGGTCCTTGTGGCCCGTGAAGCCGATGAAGCGCAGCTTGCCGGCCTGGCGCGCCTCGATGAAGGCCTCCATGGCCCCGCCCTCGGCGAAGACCCGGTCGGGATCGTCGTAGCGCAGGATCTCGTGGTGCTGGACGAGGTCGATGCGGTCCGTGCGCAGGCGCTTGAGCGAGGTGTCGATCTGGGCGGCCGCCTCCTTCTTGGTCCGGCCGTCCATCTTCGACATCAGGAAGACCTTGGCCCGGTAGCCGCCCTCGGCGAGCGCCGCGCCCATCCGCTCCTCGGACCTGCCCTCGTTGTAGTCCCAGCAATTGTCCATGAAGGTGATGCCGCGGTCGACGCCCTGATGGATCAGCCGCGTCGCCTCGGCATCGCTGAGCGCCTTCTTGCCGAGGTGGAACCCGCCCATGCCGATCGCCGAGACGGTGACCCCGGTGCGGCCGAGGGGCCGGTAGAGCATCTCGCCCCGCCTCTCCCCCGGATCGGTCACGAAGGGCAGCGCCGCCGGATCCTCGGGCCGGTTCGCCCCGGCGAGCGCGGCCGCCGCGGGCGGCAGCGGCCCCGCGGACGGGAGCGCCGGGCCGGGCCCCGCCGGGGACGCGGCGCCGGCCGAGCCGCCGGCCGCGAGGCCCGCCCCGAGCACCGCGCCCTGCAGGAAACTGCGACGTTCCATGGTCCGCCCTCCGGTCTGAGCACCATTCGCCGACGTGGTCACCGCTCCGGCGGCGACAAGGATGCGGCACCTCGTACCAACGCCCCAGGAGGCTGCCGCACCGGGGCGTCGACCATCCCGGATTCGCGACACCAAGCCAAAGGCTTGGCGACGATCCGGGAACGGAACCAGCGGTCATGAGACATGACCGCCGGGATCAAGTCCCGGCAGACTTGCCCGAGACCGTTCTGCTGAGCGGGCCCGCCCGGGGTCCGGGCGGCCCGGCGGGTCACCCCGCCCGCGGGCCTCACGCGCCGGCGAGCCGGCCCGCCGCGTGGAGGAAGCGCAGGGCGGCGCAGGCCGCCCCGTAGCCGTTGTCGATGTTCACGACCGCGAGGCCGGGCGCGCAGCTCGCCAGCATCACGTCGAGGGCCGGGCGCCCGCCCGCGGCGACGCCGTAGCCGACCGAGGTGGGCACCCCGATCACCGCCCCGGCGACGAGGCCGCCGAGCACGCTCGCCAGGGCCGCGTCCATCCCGGCGACCGCGATGACGACCGGATGCGCCCGGATCTCCTCCAGGCGCCGGGTGAGCCGCCACAGGCCGGCGACGCCGACATCGGCGATCACGGTGGCGGCCTCGCCCGCGTAGCGCAGGGTGCGCTCCGCCTCGCGGGCGACCGGCAGGTCCGAGGTGCCGGCCGCCACGATGGCGATCCGCCCCTGCCCCCGGACCGGCCGCGGCGGCCCGAACCAGGCCGTGCGCGAGAGGTCGCAATAATCGATCTCCGCCCGCAGGGTCCCGGGCAGCGCGGCGAGTTTCTCCGGGTCGAGGCGGGTCACGAGGAGGCTCGCCCGCCGCTCCGCCGCGGCCGCCAGGATCGCGGCCACCTGCGCGGCGGTCTTGCCGGCGGCGTAGACCGCCTCCTCGAGGCCGATCCGGGCCGGGCGCTCGACGTCGAGGACGAACTCCGTCATCGGGCGCTCCCGGTCAGGAAGGCGCTGCCGACCCGGTAGGGGGCGAAGCGGATCTCGGCGCCGACGAGGTCGACGGGCGCCTCTCCGGCGATGCGCAGACCGAGGGCGACCCGGTCGTCCGCGGTCAGCGCCGAGAGGCTCGCCGGGTCGAGCTCGACCACGATGCCGGAGGCGCGCACCCGGCAGCGCACCGCCCGCCGGGGCCCTGGCGCGCCGCCGAGGACCTCGCTCACCAGCCGCTCGACGGCGTGGACGAAGCCCAGCGTCGCGGGCTCGATGGGGATGCCGGTCTCGACCCGGCTCGACAGGCAGGGCGCGGCGGGCAGTTCCGCCACCGCGCCGAGGCCGAGGCGGCGGGCGAGCGCCCGCACCGCCTCCTTGCCCATCCCGGCCTCCACGAAGGGGTGGCGCACGCCGTAGGCCTTCGCGGCCTCCAGGCCCGGCCGGTACTCGCCGAGATCGTCGAGGTTGGCGCCCGAAACGATCACCCGCCCGGTGAGGGCGCGGATCGCCCCGTAGAGGTTGGTCTTGCAGAAGAAGCAGCGATTGACCGGGTTGCGGCGGTAGGCCGGGTCGCCGAACTCGCCGGCCTCGATCACGGCCAGGTCCCAGCCCTGGCGCGCCGCCTCCTCCCGCACCCGCCGCGTCGCCTCCTCGGGCACGGCGGGGGAGACCGCGTGGACCATCCGGGCGCTGCCGCGGCGGGCGACGCTGGCCAGGGTGAGGCTGTCGACGCCGCCGCTCACCGCGACGGCGACCGGGCCGATCCCGGCGAGGACGGCCTCCAGGCCGCCGCTCACGAAGCGTCCCCGCCGAGGGCGCGCCGCTCGGCCGCCCGGCGCAGGGCCGCGCGGGCCGCGTGGCCCTCGCCCGCCGCGTCGTCGGCCTCGGCCTTGGCGGTGCGCCCGCCCGGCCGCTCGACGCTCTTCACCCGCACCTCGCGCCCCTCGACCGTCACCGTCTCGCTGCGGCGGGGCAGCGCCACGCCCGCGACGATCCGGTGGCGCAGGCCGATCGTGGTCGTCTCGCGGAAACAGGCGGCGATCACCGCGTCGAGGGACTCGGCCCGTGCCAGCACGCGGATATGGGTCATCATGCGGCCCTTCTTCCCGAAGACCGGCGCCTGGACGACGTCGTGCACGGCCGGCTCGGCGCGCAGCCGATCGAGCCCGATCGCCAGATCCTCCGCCGATTGGTCGTCGACCTCGAACTCGATCACCCCGAGATCCCGGTGCAGGCCCGCCCCGGCCCCCTCCGGCCCCGCCGGGTCGCCGGGCAGGGGCTCGAAGGCGAGCACCCGCAGGCAGTTGCTGAGCCCCGGCAGGGTCCGGGCGCCGAAGCCGATGCCGCTCGCCCCCATCACCCGCGGCCCGTCGAACCGCCCCCGCCCGCCGAGATGGCGCAGGATCGCGGCCCCGGTCGGGGTCACCCGCTCGCCCGGCACGCCGTCGTCGATCACCGCGAAGCCCCGGAGCAGGAGGGAGGTGGCGGGGGCGGGCACCGGCAGCGCGCCGTGCGCGGTCGTCACCCGGCCCGCCCCGAGCGGCAGCGGGCCGACGCTCCAGTCCGCGGGCGCGAGCGCCGCGATCAGGTGGGCGGCCCCGACGATGTCGGCGATCGAGTCCCAGGCGCCGACCTCGTGGAAGGCGACCTCCTCGACCGGGATGCCGTGGACCCGCGCCTCGGCCTCGGCGAGGTGGCCGAAGATCGCGAGCGCGTGCTCGGCGACCGCGGGCGCGAGGTCCGCCCCGCGCAGGGCGCGCCGGATCTCCGCCCAGTGCCGGTGCGCGTGGGCGTGGGCGCCCTCGGCATGGTCGTGACGGGGGTGGCCGCCATGGGGATGGTCGTGGTCCCGGGTCGGCGCGACCAGGAAGCGGCGCCCCTGCAGCACGCCGTCGCCGTGGGGCACGAGCCGGCAGGAGACCGACGCGCCGGCCACCCGCCGGATGCTGTCGACGAGGCCGGCCTCGTGCTCCGGGAAGGCGTCGAGGAGCGCGGCGACGAACATGTCCCCGGCCATCCCGCCGACCGCATCGAGGTGAAGGTGCATGCCGCCTCGCGTGAAACCTGCCCGGGAGATCGCGCGCTCCGCGCGCTGGGCAAGAGGGATCGCGCGCTCCGCGCGCTGGGCAAGAGGGATCGCGCGCTCCGCGCGCTGGGCAGGGGCCGGCAGAAAGCCGCAGCCGGGATGCCCGCGACCCGATCGCGCCCGTCCGATTCGCGCCGCGCCTCAATCCTGACATCCTGGCGGGCGAAAGCCCTGAGGATCGGCGCGGGTCCTGCGGTTGATTTCGGTCCGCGGCCTGCGCATGGTCGCGTCGGCAGCCGCACGGCGCCGCGTCCCCTCCCCGCCCGGGCGAGGCATGCTGTCCTTCCAGGAGCCACGGTGAAGCGCGCGCGCCTCGACCCGGCCGGGTCTCCGCCCCCCTCCCCCCGCGCGGGACGCAACCCCGATCCCGGCCACGAGCCGCCGTTGAACCTCGCGGGCGTGGCCTCCTCGCAGACCGACCGGCGCGACGTGAACCTGCGCTGGCTCACGGCCTGCGTGCTCACGGGCATGGCCGGGACGGGCCTGATCGGCTCGGCGATCTGGATCTCCCTCCAGGGCGAGGCGAGCTTCGCGCAGCTGCCGCAGGCGGCCGCGATCGCCGCGCGGCCGCAGCCGAGCGACGGCGGTTCGAACGCCGCCCGCAAGGGCGACCGGCTGGTGCGCAACCCGATGGTGGCGCTCGCCAAGCAGAGCTTCCGCGCGCCCGTGACGATCCGGGCGGGCGAGCGCGAGATCATCAAGGTGCGGCCCTTCGTGCGGATCGCCACCGCGCTCTCGGCGACGGCCGGGCTCGCGGCGACCGACATCCCGGCCTTCGACCCGATGCGCTTCTTCAGCGAGCCCGGGGCCGAGCGCGCGCCCGAGCCACCGCCGACCGAGGCGCCCGACGCGGACGTCTCGGTGGTCAAGCGCGACCTCGCCGAGGCCGCCGTGGGCCCGGGCGCCCCTGCCCTCACCGAGGAGGACGTGGAGGCGCAGCTGGAGGAGGAGCGGCGCCTCGCGGCGGAGGCCGGGCGCCTCGCCGCCCTGCCGATCGCCCCGCAGCTGATGCTGTCGCGGGCCCTGCGCGGCTTCCCGGCCCTGCCGGCGCTCGACTCCGAGTTCGGCCGCGATTCGGGCCCGTTCAAGTCGATCGAGGTGCGGGTCCTGCGCGAGAACGTCACCGACCTCGCCAAGCTGGAACCGCGCGGCACGCCCCTGGTCGAGGAGCGCGACGTCACGATCCGGCGCGGCGAGACCCTGGAGAGCGTGCTGCGCGCGAACGCCGCCGCGGACGACCAGGTCCGGCCGATCGTCGCCGCCCTCGGGGGCTTCGCGCGCACGGCCTCGACCGGCGAGGGCCAGCAGATGCGGCTCCTGGTCGGCCCCGGCGCCAAGCCGGGCGATCCGCGCCAGCTCAACCGGGTCATCCTCTACGGCGAGCGCGGCATCGAGGCGATCGCCGCGATGAACGACCGCGGCCAGTTCGTGTCGGTGACGCCCCCCGGCCAGGAGGGCGCCCCCGCCAAGGCGGTGCCCGCCCCCGGCGCGGACGAGGACGAGGAGGGCACCGGGGCGCGGCTCTACGCGAGCCTCTACGAGACCGCCGCCCGGCACGACCTGCCGCGCAGCATGGTCGAGGACCTCGTGCGCATCTTCGGCTACGACGTCGATTTCCAGCGCCGGGTCGGCAGCGGCGACAACCTCGAACTCGTCTACACCTACGACGAGGAGGGCGGCGGCTCGGCGGAGCGGCCGGACCTGCTCTATGCGGCGCTGACGGTCGGCGGCGAGGCCCGGCGGGTCTACCGCTTCCAGTCGCCGGACGACGGCACGGTCGAGTATTTCGACGACATGGGCCGCTCGCTCAAGAAGTTCCTGATCCGCAAGCCGGTGACGGACGGGAACATGACCTCGGGCTTCGGCTATCGCCGCCACCCGGTGCTGGGCTACGCCAAGCTCCACACCGGGGTCGACTGGTCGGTGCCGATCGGAACGCCGATCGTGGCGGCGGGCAACGGCACGGTGCTGAAGGCGGAGTGGGATTCGGGCTACGGGCGGCGGGTGGAATTGCAGCACGCCAACGGCTACGTCACCACCTACAACCACATGTCCCGGTTCGGGCGCGGCATCGCCGCGGGCGGCCGGGTGCGGCAGGGCCAGGTGATCGGCTATGTCGGCTCGACCGGCCTGTCGACGGGCGCGCACCTGCACTACGAGGTCATCATCAACGGGCACTTCGTCGACCCGATGAAGATCCGCGTGCCCCGCGGCCGCGAACTGGACGGACGGCTGCTCGCCGAGTTCCGCCGCCAGCGCGACCAGACCGACGGGCTGATCCAGAAGGCCTCCGGCGGCGCGCTCGCGCAGCGCGAGGCGATGCGCTGAGAGGTTGGACCTCTCGCGACGTCCGGCGCGGGCGTTTGACCGGGAGGCAAGGATCGCGAGAAGTTCGGGACCCTGCGCGCCGCTACCTTTCAGTATCGATCATGAGAACGCGTACAATGATGGCATCCGCCACGGGGTGGATGCCAGCGATGGCGCAGTGGGGTCGTTCCGATGGCGACATCATTCTACGAGCTCAGCGTGCCGACCTTCCTGCAGACCGTACGCGCCGTTGCGGGCTTCCTCGACCGCGCGAGCAGGCACTGCAGCGAGACGGGCGCCGATCCGGATGAATTCGTGAGAGCCCGGCTCTCCGATGACATGGCACCCTTCCATTTCCAGATCGAGGCCGCTTGGCACCATGCCGTGTGGGGGCTGGAAGCCGCGAAGACGGGTGTATTCGCGCCGCCCGGCTTGGTCGGACCGGTTCCCTTCGTCGAGCTGCAAGCCATGATGGGCAAGGCGGAAGCGGCGCTGGAGGCGTACACCCCCGACGAGGTCAACAGCTGGGCGGGCCGCGAACTGGACCTTCAGATCGGTCCGCGGCGCTTGGCCTTCACGTCGGAGGCCCTGATCCTCTCGTTTTCGCTGCCCAACTTCTATTTCCACGCCGTCACCGCCTACGACATCCTGCGCGCGCGGGGCGTGCCGATCGGCAAGCGCGACTACGAGGGACAGCTGCGCACCCGCCCGGCATAGCGCAGGGCAAACGCGTCGAGTGCCCGCTCAAGGTGGAGGCTGCATGAGAACGTCGGCCCATACCGAACCCGCAGACAAATCCTTTACGTTGCAGACATTCCAGCCCGCAACGCGACATGCTTGGAGAAGTTGTCGAGGATGGCCTGCCACCCACTGCGCTGCTGCGCGAGGGGGAACACGGCGTCGGGATCGAACGACACCGTCACCCGGGTGTGGTCCCCTTCCGGGGTGAATTCGACCACCGCTCGACGGTCGCCGAAGGCGAACTCGATCCGCTCGTTCTCGACGATCGTGGTGTAGATCCCCTCGAAATCGAAGCCCATGCTGCCGTCCTTCGCCTCCATGCGCGACGAGAACTGTCCGCCCTCGCGAAGGTCGACGCTCGCGCTCGGGCAATGCCAGTCGGCGGACGCGAAGTTCCACTCCCTGATCTGCTCGGGCGACGTGTAGGCCGTCCACACGATCGCGACGGGTGCGGGAGCGACCGTCCGTACCGTGATCCGTTCCTGAGCCATCGATGCACCGTCTCCAGCCAAGATCCAGGCCCTCCGGCCCGCACCTCAGCTCAGATCGGCCGTCGCGGCAACCGCTGATGCGAACGATCACCAGAAACAACCCCTGGTGCGGTTCCCGCATCCCCGCCAGGCCGCCGGTCCGGCCCCGCGACGCCGGGAGAGGGCCGTCGCCGTGACGCGGCACGGGAGCGGGGACCGCCTGCCAAGATCGCGGATGCTCCCGATGGATCGGACGCGGCCGTCGATCGGGCCGAGCGGATCGGTTCGGATACCGGAGAGGACCTGCACGCCGGGCCGCGCCGCGGCTCCCGGTCCGGCTCCGTCGGTGCGGCCGAACCCGCCGGCTCGGCGGAGGCTCAGGCGATCGGCAGCGGCACCACCGGCTCGTCCTTGATCTGGTCGAGGGCGAGGGCCGTGCGCACGCTGCGCACGTTCGGCAGGGCGGTCAGGTCGGCGACGAGGCGCTGGAAGGCCGGCAGGTTGGCGGCCACGCATTTGAGCAGGAAGTCGGTCTCGCCCGAGAGGGTCCAGCATTCCCGCACGGCGGCCCAGTTGCGCATCTCGGCCGCGAAGGCCGCGATCTCCGCCTGGCCCTGGGCGGCGAGCTGCACCATCGCGAAGCAGACCACCTCGTAGCCGAGGAGCTTCGGATCGAGGAGCGCCCGGTAGCCGCGGATGATCCCGGATTCCTCCAGCGCGCGCACCCGGCGCAGGCAGGGCGGGGCCGAGAGCCCGACCCGGCGCGCCAGCGCCACGTTGGTGATGTTGCCGTCGGCCTGCAGCTCGCGGAGGATCGCCCAATCGATGGCGTCGAGGCGGACGGGCAAGGGGCTCGGCGATCCTGGCTGGGACGGAGGGCGTCTGGTCACTAGCGGGCGGGGCAGGCCGAGACAAGCCGGGGCCGCCCGGCACCGCTTGACTCCGGCGCCGGGCCGGGCCGATGCGGAGCGGGTGACCACGCTCCCGCCCGGCACGACGGCCTGGATCCTCACCGACGGCAAGGCCGGCGACCTCGCCCCCTGCCGCGGCCTCGCGCAGGCGCTCGGCCTCGTCGCCGAGGAGCGCCGCGTGGCGCCCCGCCCGCCCTTCTCCTGGCTCGCCCCCCGCGGCCCGGCCGACCCGCGCGACCTCGCCCCCGCCCCGCCCTGGCCCGACCTCGCCATCGCGGCCGGGCGGCGCGCCGTCCCGGTCCTGCGGGCGCTGCGGCGCCGGGCGGGGGCCGCGACCTTCACGGTGTTCCTGCGCGACCCCCGCACCGGCCCGGGCGCCGCGGACCTGATCTGGGTGCCGGAGCACGACCGCCTGCGCGGCCGGAACGTGCTCGTCACGCTGGCCGGCCCCCATCCGGTCTCGGCCGCCCGCCTCGCGGCCGCCCGCGCGGCGCCCGACCCGCGGCTCCGCGCCCTCCCGGCCCCCCGCGCGGCGATCCTGGTCGGCGGCGACGACCGGCGCGGGCGGGTCCGCCCGCAGGCCGCCGCGGCCTTCCTGTCGGGCCTGGAGCGCCTCGCCGGCGAGGCGAGCCTGATGATCACCCCCTCCCGGCGCACGCCGCCCGCCCTGCGCGCGGCCCTGCGGGACCTCGCGTCGCGACGCGGCGGCTTCTTCCATGACGGGAGCGGCGCCGATCCCTACCTCGCCCTGCTGGCGCTCGCCGACGCGATCGTGGTGACGGCCGACAGCGCCAACATGGTCGCGGAGGCCGCCGCCACCGGATCCCCGATCCTCCTCGGCGAGCTCACCGAGACCTACGCCCGCCATCGCCCGTTCTTCGCCGCACTCCGGCAGTACGGAGCTGTGCATCCGTTCGATGGCAGACTTGAAGGTTCTCGTTACGAACCCTTAGATTTCACCCCCGCGATCGCAGAGGCCGTCGCGGCCGCCTATCTGAGGCGGCGCGATCCGCAGACCCACCCGGGCGGCCCGTGAGGTCGTCCCGGGCCGGGAGGCCCGGAGATTCCGATGTCCACCACCCACGAGAAGCTCATCATCATCGGCTCGGGCCCGGCGGGATACACCGCCGCGATCTACGCCGCCCGCGCGATGGTCGAGCCGCTGCTGATCTCCGGCTTCCAGCCGGGCGGCCAGCTCATGATCACGACCGACGTGGAGAACTACCCGGGCTTCGCGCAGGCCGTCCAGGGCCCCTGGCTCATGGAGCAGATGCGCCTGCAGGCCGAGCATGTCGGCACCCGGATCGTGTCGGAGTACATCGCCAAGGTCGACCTGAAGCAGCGGCCCTTCCGCCTGGAGGCGGATTCCGGGGCCGTCTACACCTGCGACGCGCTCATCGTCGCGACCGGCGCCCAGGCGAAGTGGCTCGGCCTGCCCTCCGAGGCGAAGTTCCAGGGCTTCGGCGTCTCGGCCTGCGCCACCTGCGACGGGTTCTTCTTCCGCGGCAAGGAGGTTCTGGTCGTGGGGGGCGGCAACACCGCGGTCGAGGAGGCGCTCTACCTCGCCAACCTCGCCGCCAAGGTCACGGTCGTGCACCGCCGCGACGCGTTCCGGGCGGAGCGCATCCTGCAGGAGCGGCTCTTCCGGCACCCGAACGTCGAGGTGGTCTGGAACCACACGGTCGAGGAGATTTGCGGGCGCGAGAGCCCGGCCCCCTCGGTCACGCACGTGCGGCTGAGGGACGTCGCCACCGGGGCGGTCAGCGAGCGCAGGGCGGACGGCGTCTTCGTGGCGATCGGCCACCAGCCGGCGACCGCGCTCTTCGAGGGTCAGTTGCCCCTGCGCGCCGGGGGCTACCTCGCGGTGACGCCCGGCACGGCGGCGACCGAGATCCCGGGCGTGTTCGCGGCCGGGGACGTCACCGACGACGTCTACCGCCAGGCGATCACGGCGGCCGGGATGGGCTGCATGGCCGCCCTGGAGGCGGAGAAGTACCTCGCGAACCTGGCGATCGGCGAGACGCCGCGCCGGGCCGCGGCCGAGTAGGCGGGAGAGCGGGACCGGTCGCGACGGAGCGGGGTCCCGCCCCGCTCCGTCGCGGCCCCCAAACAATTCGCGTTCGCGAGAGCCGCCCGCCGCAACCCGCCGGCCGGGGACTCTGGCGCGGGGATGAACGGCCGTGGATTGGGACAAGATCAGGATCTTCCTGAACGTCGCGGAGGCGGGCAGCTTCACGAAGGCGGGTGACGACATCGGCCTCAGCCAGTCGGCGGTGAGCCGCCAGATCAGCGCGCTCGAGCGCGAGCTGAAGGCGCCGCTCTTCCACCGGCACGCCCGGGGCCTGATCCTGACCGAGCAGGGCGACCTGCTCTTCCGCGCCGCGCGCGACATGAAGATGCGGCTGGAGACGACCCGCGCCCGGCTCGTGGAGACGAGCGAGCGGCCCTCGGGCGACCTCAAGGTCACGACCACGGTCGGCCTCGGCACCGCGTGGCTGTCGCAGCGGGTCTCGGAATTCCTCGACCTGCACCCGGAGGTGCGGATCGAGCTCATCCTCACCAACGAGGAGCTCGACCTCGCCATGCGCGAGGCGGACGTGGCGATCCGCCTGCGCCGTCCGGCCCAGCCCGACCTGATCCAGCGCCGCCTGTTCACGGTGCACTACCACGTCTTCGCCTCGCTCGAGTACATCAAGCGCTTCGGGGAGCCGAAGTCGATCGAGGACCTCGACAAGCACCGGATCGTCTCCTTCGGGGGCGACCAGCCCTCCTACCTGATGGCGACGCACTGGCTCTCGACCGCGGGCCGGGAAGGGCGCGAGCCGCGCAATGTGCACTTCACGGTCAACAACATCTCGGCCCTGCAGGTGGCGGTCGAGACCGGGGCCGGGATCGGGATCCTGCCCGACTACGCGGCGAACGGGAATCCGCTCCTGCAGCAGGTGCTGCGCGACATCGAGATGCCGAACCTGGAGAGCTACCTCGTCTACGCCGAGGAGATGCGCTCGGTCGCCCGCGTCCAGGCCTTCCGCGACTTCCTCGTCGCCAAGGCCCAGCGCTGGACCTATTGACCGCGCCGGGCGCGACGTCCGCCGCGGGTGCGAGGGCTGAGGGCCGAGGGCGGCGCCCGGACTGCGCGGGAGGATCCCGCTCCTTCGTTTCGCCGTCGCACGGGGGCGACCTGATCAGGTCGCGACTCTGGGCCGCCTATGCGGCCGCACGGACGCGCCGCCATTCCCGTGTCAGACATTGTCCCTCCCGGCGCCTGTTCGGCAGCCCGTGTCGGAGCCGCCCCATGCTCGATCCCGTTCGCCCGTCCGACCCGCTCACCGTCGCCCCGTTCCCCGGAACGCCCCATCGGCTCGAGACCGCAACCCAGATCCTGGCCGGCCTCGCCCTCGTCGCCGTGCTGCACTTCCACCTGCTCGGGGCGCTGCTCGCGGGATTGCTCGTCCACGAACTCGTCCACCTGCTGGCGCCCCGGCGCAGCGACGCCCTCGTGCACCACCACACGGCCAAGGTCATCGTGGTGGCCCTGCTCGCCGGGGTGATCGTCGCGGCCGTGGGCGCGGCGATCCTCTGGCTGGTCGGGCTGCTGTCAGGCGGGTCCGACAACCTCTCGGTCCTGCTGCGCAAGATGGCCGAGGTGATCGAGACGGCGCGCTCGCGCCTGCCGCCCTGGCTGGTCGGCTTCCTGCCGGAGGAATCGACCGAGCTGAAGGCCGCGGCCGCGACCTGGCTGCGCGAGCATGCCGGGCAGGTGCGGGCGATCGGCCAGGACGTCTGGCGGGCGCTGTTCCACCTGGTCTTCGGCCTCGTGATCGGCGCCATGGTGGCGGTGAGCCGGGAGACCGGCCTCGACGAGCGCCCGCCCCTCCTCCACGCCCTGACGAACCGGGTGCGGCTGCTCGCCTCCGCCTTCCGCAGCGTGGTCTTCGCGCAGGTGCGGATCTCGGCCCTCAACACGGCGCTCACCGCGCTCTACCTGCTGGTCGCGGTGCCCTGGCTCGGGATCGCCCTCCCCTTCACCAAGACCATGGTGGTGATCACCTTCCTGGCCGGGCTGCTGCCGGTGGTCGGCAACCTGATCTCCAACACGGTGATCGTGCTGGTCAGCCTCAGCGTCTCGCCGGCGCTCGCCCTCGGCTCGCTCGGCTTCCTGGTGGCGATCCACAAGCTCGAATACGTCGTGAATGCCCGCGTGATGGGCGGGCAGATCCGCGCGCGGGCCTGGGAGCTGCTGGCCGCCATGCTGGTGATGGAATCGGTGTTCGGCCTGCCGGGCCTCGTCGCGGCCCCGATCTTCTACGCCTACCTGAAGAACGAACTCGCCCTGCGCGGCCTGATCTGAGCGCGCCGGGGCGCCGCGACTTTTCCCGCAGCGCGGCGTCCCGATCGGCCTCCTCCCGCGTTGTGCTCTCGCGCGGCCCGGGCCGCGGCAGGAGCGCGAGATGACGAAGCTGTTCATCGCCAGGATCGTCGAGGCCGACGCGGCGCGCCCGCTCGTCACCGTGCGGGCCGCGGGCGAGGGCGAGGCCCGCCTGTTCCTCGAAGCGGCCTATCCGGCCGCGCGGATCGCCGACCTCGCGGAGCCCGGCGAGTGGGTCAGCGACGCCGATACGGGTCGCGAGGCCGGCGACGTCCGCGAGCATCCGGGCGTCACCTGGCAGGCGCCGCCAAACCTCTAGGCGCGGCGGACGGCCATGACGGGCGCGCGGGCAGGCCGGCTGAGGCGGGCCGCCGGCTGGATCCTCGGCCTCGCCGCCCGGCCGGTGCGCCGGGCGCAGGGGCGCAGGGGCGTGGCGGTCGAGGTCTATCGCGGCTACGGCTCGGCACAGGAGATCTTCCTGATCGGCCGCGCCTTCCGGCAATCCGAGGCCGAGCGCGCGGCCGATCCGGACGACCTGCGCGCGCAGCTGCGCGACATCGGCCGCCGCATCCGGCGCCGGCGCCTGCCCGGCCTCGCCGTGGAGGCGCGGTTCGGCGGCAGCGCCGCCCGCGCGGTGACGGACCGGGACGGCTATTTCCGCATCCATCTCTGCCCCCGCCCGCCCGGGCCGGGCGAGGGGGCGTGGCACCCGGTCTCGATCCGCCTCGCCAGCGATCCGCCGGTCGAGGCGCGGGGCGAGGTCTTCATCCCGCCGCCGCGCTGCCGCTTCGTGGTGATCAGCGACATCGACGACACGGTGATGCACACCGGCGTCGCCAACAAGCTGAAGATGCTCTGGCGCCTGTTCGTCGCCGACGCGACCCGCCGCGTCGCCTTCCCGGGCGTGGCGGCCCTGTACCGGGCGCTCCATGCCGGCGCGGGCGGGGCCGAGCAGAACCCGATGCTCTACGTCTCGCGCGCGCCCTGGGGCATCTACGACATGCTCTCGGAATTCTTCCGCCTGCACGACATCCCGGTCGGGCCGGTGCTGTTCCTGCGCGAATGGGGCCTGTCCTGGCGCCATCCCCTGCCCCGCCGGGCCGAGGACCACAAGGCCGAGCTGATCCGCCGCATGCTGGCGCTCTACCGCGACCTTCCCTTCGTGCTGATCGGCGACAGCGGCCAGCACGACCCGGAGGTCTATGCGGGGATCGTGCACGCGCATCCGGGCCGGGTGCTCGCAGTCTACATCCGCAACGTGTCGCGGGCGCCGGAGCGCGCGGCGGAGATCGCCCGGCTCGCGCGCGAGGTGGCGGCGGCCGGCAGCAGCCTCGTGCTCGCCGCCGACAGCCGCGCCATCGCGGCGCACGCGGCCGGCCTCGGCCTGATCGCGGCCCCGGCCGTCGAGGCGGTCGCCTCCGAGAAGGCGGCGGCCGAGGGCGCGACCCGGCCCCGCCGGCCGCGCCGCATCACCCGGCCCACCCCCGAGGCCACCGCCACGGCCGCGTCCGGCGAGGCCGTGGAGGCGGCCCTCGGCGGCACCTCGCCCGAGCCGCCGACCGTCATCGTCGAGCCGGCCGGGCGCAGAGAGGCCGGCGACGGGGCGCAGGGCCCGGCGGAGCGGTGAGGATCGGGCGAAAAGCCAGGGAGAGCGCGATGGAGCAGGCGACAGGCAGCGAGCGCCGGACCGAGCAGGCGGCCGAGCGCACGGCCGCCGCCGCGCAGGTCACCAAGGACAGCGCGGACCGCAGGACGGAGCTCGCGGCGGACCGGACCGTCTTCGCGGCCGAGCGGACCTACGCGGCCTGGATGCGCACCGGCCTGGTGGCTCTGGCGAGCGGGATCGGGGCGCGCAAGCTGCTGGAGGGGGTGGTGCCGGGCTGGATGATCGTCGGCTTCGGCACCATCCTGGTCCTGTTCAGCGCCTTCTGCTTCGTGGCCGGCGTCTGGCGGCAGGTCTTCGTCGGGGCCCCGCCGCCCCGGCCGGACGTGCCGCGGCTGCCGCCCGCGATCCTCGTCGCGGTGAACGGCTTCCTGGCGCTCGTCGCCCTCGCGGCGCTGCTCAGCCTGTGGTTCGGCCGCGCGCTCGGCGCGTGAGCCCGCGGGAGAAGGCGTCAGACGACATCCGACGGATTGCTTCGCAATGCGGATGTCGGCTTCGCTCAAGTGCCGCGCGGGCTTGGCATACGACATCCGACGGATTGCTTCGCCATCTCCCATGTCGGCCATGCGGATGGCGGCTTCGCTCACGCGCCGCGCGGGCTTGTCATCCGCTGTCCGGAGGTGATCGTCCGGACAGCGCATCACTCCGGCAGGGCGGCGTCGAGGGGCTCCTCCTCGCGCACCGGCACGGGCAGGCCGAGGTGTCGGAAGGCGTGCGGGGTGAGGAGGCGGCCGCGCGGGGTGCGCTGCACGAAGCCCTGCTGGAGCAGGTAGGGCTCGATGATCTCCTCGATGGCGTCGCGCGGCTCCGACAACGCCGCCGCGATCGTCTCCACCCCGACCGGACCGCCCCCGTAGGAGCGCGCGATCAGCCCCAGATACTTGCGGTCCATGGTGTCCAGACCCGCCGCGTCCACGTCCAGCAGACGCAGCGCCCGGTCGGCGATCGCCCGCGTCACCGTCCCGGCCTCCTCCACGATCGCGAAGTCCCGCACCCGCCGCAGCAGCCGCCCGGCGATCCGCGGCGTGCCCCGCGCCCGCCGGGCGATCTCGTTGGCCCCGTCCGCCGCCATGCCGATCCCCAGCACCCGCGCCCCCCGGGCCACGATCGCCTCCAGCTCGTCCACCGCGTAGAATTCCAGCCGGATCGGGATGCCGAAGCGGTCGCGCAGCGGCGTGGTCAGCAGACCCGCCCGGGTCGTGGCCGCCACCAGGGTGAAGCGCGGCAGCTCGATCTTGACCGAGCGCGCCGCCGGGCCCTCGCCGATGATCAGGTCGAGCTGGTAATCCTCCATGGCCGGGTAGAGGATCTCCTCCACCGCCGGGCTCAGCCGGTGGATCTCGTCGATGAACAGGACGTC
The DNA here is from genome assembly GCF_000379105.1 of Methylobacterium sp. WSM2598. Taxonomy (GTDB): domain Bacteria; phylum Pseudomonadota; class Alphaproteobacteria; order Rhizobiales; family Beijerinckiaceae; genus Methylobacterium. The sequence goes on from NZ_KB900609.1 coordinate 934,432, forward strand.
GCGCTCCTCCAGGTTGGTGAGCTGCGCGGCCAGGTCCCCCGCCTTGGCGATCACCGGACCCGAGGTCGAGCGGAAATTCACCCCCAGCTCCCGGGCCACGATCTGCGCCAGCGTGGTCTTGCCCAGCCCCGGCGGGCCCACGAACAGCACGTGGTCCAGCGCCTGACCGGTGCGCCGCGCCGCCTCGATGAACACCCCCAGATTCGCCCGCGCCGCGCGCTGGCCCGTGAAATCCGACAGGCTCAGTGGGCGGATCGACCCGTCCGGGACCTCGCCGGCCTCCGCGATCGGGGCGAGCCGGGAGCCCGCCACCCTGCGGGCCGCCGGGCCGCTCACGCCGCCACCGCCGCGGGGCCGCATCCGGCCGCCAGGAAGGGCCGGGTGAGGACGCGGCGCCCGGTCAGGTCGTGGACGCTGACGCGCCACTGCGACCAGTCCGCCCGCTCGCCGAGCGCGCCCATCACCGCCCGCGCGGTCTCGGCCGCGCGCGCCGTCAGCCGCGCGGGCGCGCGCACCTCGGCCCCGACCGTGTCGAGGACGCATTCGGCGCCGTTGGTGCAGTGGAAGCGGTAGCGGGCCATGATCCGTCCTCCCTGGCTCTGAGGCCTCGTCAACGATATGTTCACTATATGTTCTCGATCCGGGAGTGCAAGCGCCGGGGCGTCACGCCGCGGGCCGGACCGGAGTCGCGAGGGGGCGGAGCCGACGCGCCGCCGCCCCCACCCTTGTCGAACGCCCGGCGCGATCACACCTGCTCCAGCCGTGGCCGTGTCCCTCCGCGGGACGGCCCTGGAGTCGAGACATGCGCCGCTCCGTCGGCCTCGCCCTGCTCTGCGCGGCCGCGCTCGCCGGTCCGGCGCGCGCCGAAACCCCCGAGACCCCGTCCTTCTGGGACCTCAAACCCGCGGAGCTGCGCGCGCTCGTCGCCGCCCCGCAGGTGATGGTCACCCGCACGGCGACGGGCTTCGACGCCTATTGCCGCTGCCCCGTGGTGCTGCGGCCGAACGAGATTCCGGAGGCGATGAAGAAGGCGATCATCGCCGTCGAGGATCGCCGCTACCTGGAGCACGGGGGCGTCGACCTGATCGCCCTCGCCGCCGTGCTGCGCGGCGGCCTGAGCCGCGGCGGCAGCACCATCCCGATGCAGCTCCTCAAGAACCTCGTCTTCCACGACCTCCAGGGCCGGGACTTCCTCAGCAAGCTGGAGCGGAAAGGCTCCGAGGTCTGGCACGCCGGCACCTTCGACGGTGCCGTGGGCAAGCAGGAGCTGCTCGCGGCCTACCTCAACCAGATCGAGTTCGGCGGCCGCGAGATCGTCGGGCTCTACCGGGCGAGCCGCCACTATTTCGGCAAGGAGCCGCGCGACCTGACCCTGTTCGAGTGCGCGCTCCTCGCCGGCATGGTGCAGGCGCCCGCCCGCTTCAACCCGCTGAGGGAGGCGACCCGCGAGCGCGCCTACGCGCGGGCGCGCCTCGTCCTGCGCCTGATGGTCGAGCAGGGCAGGATCAGCGAGGCCGAGCGCCTGCGGGCCGAGCGGACCGGGGTGCGGCCCGGGTCGATGCCGGACTTCGCGATCCAGGCCCAGCCCTTCACCGAGTGGGTCGTGCAGAGCTTCGCGCCGCGCACCATGCAGGAGGGCGAGACGCTCCGGTTCTTCGTCACGCTCGATCCGCGCTTTCAGCAGGCGGCCGAGGCGCGGCTCGCCGAGATGGCGGGCAGCGGCGCGATCCCGCCCGCCTACGAGGCCGGGGCCGTGATGATGAGCCCCGACGGGCGGGTGCGCGCGATGATCGGCGGCCTCGATTGGGCGCGCCGCCCCTTCAACGCGGCCGTGAAGACGAGCGTTCAGCCCGGCTCGACCGCGAAGCTGCCGCTCCTCGTCGCGGCCTGCGAGGCGGGCCTGTCGCCGGAGAGCCGGGTGCTGGACCTGCCGCTGACCGACACGTGGCCGTCCAACGGGCATCTCGGCTACCGGGGCGAGACGACGCTGCTGGAGGCGGTCGCCTCCTCGCGCAACGCCGCGTCCGTGCGGCTCGCCCGGGAGATCGGGGTGCCGCGCGTGGCGGAGGCGAGCCGCCGGCTCGGCCTCGATCCGGGGCCGAACCCGGATGCGGGCTTCGTCCTCGGCTCCTACGCGACGAGCGTGATGGCCGTGACGGCGGCCTACGCGGCCATCGCGAACGGCGGCTACCGCGTCGCGCCGACCGGGGTACTCGCCGTGGTCGACGGGCGCGGCCAGGTGCGGGCGCGCTTCCTCGACCCGGCGCGCGCGCGGGCCGTCCCGGCGCGCTGCATCCCGCCGACCCGCCGCATCCTGCGCGAGGTCGTGCGCTCCGGGACCGGCCGCAACGCCGGGCTCGGCTCGCGGGAGGCCTACGGCAAGACCGGCACCTCCACGGGCAATGCCGATGCGTGGTTCGTCGGCTGGAGCGAGGGGCGGGTGCTGGGCGTCTGGATGGGACGGCGGCGGGACGCCGCCGGCGAGGTGCTGGCCGGCAAGGACGCGCCCGCCGCATATTTCCGCCGCGTCGAGACGAGCGTGAGCGAGATCGTCGAGGCGCGCGCCGGCCGGGCGCGCGGGCCCGCGCGCGAGCCCCCGCCCGGCCGCGTCGCGGCGGGACCGCGCCGGGCGGCCGAGGCGCGCCTGTCGCCGCCGGCCCGGCCGGCGCCCGGCCCGCGCGCGCCCCTGCCGCTGCCGTGGGAGCCCTGGTGAGGCGCGATGCCGGTCGGCCTGATCGTCCCCCGCCGGCCCGATTCTGCGCCGCGGAGCGGGCCCGATCCCGATGACGTCCGGCATGTCGTGAAAACTTGAATGTATCCTGCGCAATTCGGCGCGTCGCGACGGTCACGCGAACCCGCAGACCCCGGACCAAGGTACGAGAGGTGGCAGCGCTGCCCAAGTGTGCAGGCGCTGTTCGGCCCCTTGTCGCCGGCATCGGCAGGCAACACACCTAGGAGAGCGTTCAGCCGGAGGAACTTCATGCCGAACCGGAGCTATATCGTGCGAAAGACACACGATGGCTGGAGCGTTCACGCGGCCAAGACGAATGAACCAGTCCGCCTGAATGGGCGAGAGCAGACCGGCATGTCGCGCGAGGCTGCGGCCGAGCTTGCGAACTCTCTTGAAATGCTCGCGGTCGTGCAGGAATTCCGCGACGAGCGCCCGGTCACCAACCCGCACACTCTCCATTGAGGGGCCGGCGCGCGAGCACCCGGCGGAGGATTCGGACCTCGCGGCCGGAGCGCCGGGCCCGGTGCCGGTCGGTGCCGGGCCGCACGCCCTCGGCCGGGCCGCGTGCTAGCCTTCCGGGTCTCGATCGACCCCGGAGGAGGGTGACATGCATCGTGAGCAGCCCACGCCGCGCCCGCGCCGGGACGAGCTTCGGGACGACGCGCTCGATCACGTGGCGGGCGGTGCCGGGTCGCAACAGGCTCCCGTCGGCGCGCGACCGACCGGCGCGGGCGCCGGCAGAGCGACGTTCACCCCCTTCACGATCACGAGGCTGAACGACAAGGCGACGCCGTAGCGGGCCAAAGAAATGCCGGCGCGGGCATGGCCCGGCCGGCAGTGGGACCGAAACGGGAGCCGGATGGCTCCGACGGTCCCAATGCGGGGTCGCGCCGGCGCGTTCGCGCGCGGGGGCGGAGATCCGTTCGCCAGCGTACCGAAGCGCTGCGGGCTGCCCGCGGCGCCCGGCGGCCCGGCGACGGCCGAGCCCGCCCGGAGCGGAGCCCCTGCGCGGCCGCGCGGCGCTTGACCGAGCCGACATCCGCATGGCCGAAATGGGAGATGGCGACGCAATCCGCCGGATGTCGCATCAGGGCTCGCGCGGGTGCTGCGCCTCGATCGCCGCGGCGAGATCCGCGTCGGCGACATCCTCCTCCCACCCGGCGGGCAGGCTCAGCCGGACCGAGTGCGCGCCGCCCGAGGGCGTGCACACCACCGCACGCCTCCCGTCATCGCGGCGCGTCGCGAGGGCACGATCCGCGGTCTCGGCGCGATCCGCGGTCTCGGCGAGACCCGCATAGGCTTCGAGGCAGGTCCAGGCGGTGCCGTCGCCCGTGGTCACGCTCCGCTCACGCGTCATGGATTCGTCCCGGCGATGGCCGCCGGCGCCGCGAGGGAGGCGCGGGCCGAGCGGTGATGGATGAAGACGCCGCCCGCCCCCTCCCGGAGGTGGCGGTGGCGCGGCGCGTCGTCGACGAGGACGTCGCCCGCCCGGCAAGGGTGCCGCTCGTCGGCCGCCATGCAGGTGATGATCCGCGTGCCGGGGAAGTGCCGGGCCGCGCCCATCGCCGCTTCGGCGCCCGGGCCAGCGCGGCCCAGAACCGGGCGAGGTCGTGGCGGCGCTCGGACTCCCGCGGCGGGCAGCCGCGCATGCGGGTCGCCCCCGCGTCGACATCCGCCAGCACGCCGTCGCAGTCGAGGAAGAGGTGCATGGAACAGGGCAACGCCCTCGCGCGCTGGCGGATCCCGGGCCCGCCCCGTCCGCCCAGGCGAGAGGTTCATGCACCACGTCGTCCTCCTCGGTGATTCGGTCTTCGACAACGCCGCCTACGTGGGCGGCGGTCCGGACGTGGTGCGGCAGCTGCGCGCCGCCCTCGCGCCGGAGGGACGGGCGACGCTCTGCGCCCTGGACGGCGCGGTCCTGGCGGACGTCGCGCGGCAGCTCGCGGGGGTCCCGCCCGACGGGACGCACCTCGTGGTCAGCGCGGGCGGCAACGACGCCCTGCGGGCCTCCGCGCTGCTCGTCCGGCCGGCCGGCTCGGTCGCCGAGGCGGTCGGCGCCCTCGCCGACGCGCGCGACGGGTTCCGGGCCCAGTACCGCGCCATGCTGGACGCGGTCCTGGCCCGCGGCACGCCGACCTGCCTCTGCACGATCTACGATCCGCGCTACGCGGACCCCGCGTATCGCCGCGTGGCCTCGGCCGCGCTGGCCGTGCTCAACGACGTCGTCACCCGCGAGGCCTGGGCGCGGGATCTGCCGCTGATCGACCTGCGCGTCCTCTGCGACGAGGACGCGGATTTCGCCAATCCGATCGAGCCCTCGGTCCGCGGCGGCGAGAAGATCGCGGCCGCGATCGCCGCGCTGGTCCGGGGCGAGCCGGTGCGCCGCGCCCCGCGCCGGAGCGGCCCTGAGCGGGGAGATGCGAGCCGATGAGCGCGACCCTGGTCCAGATCCTCCTCCCCCTCTCCGACAACGAGGGACGCCCCTTTCCGGGCTCCGCCTATGCGGGCGTGCGGGACGAACTCGCCGGCACCTTCGGGGGCGTGACCGCCTACAGCCGCGGCCCGGCCGAGGGCGTCTGGCAGGACGGGAAGGGGCGGTCGCACGACGACATCGTGGTATTCGAGGTGATGTGCGACGACCTCGACCCGGCTTGGTGGGCGCGGTACCGGCGCGAGCTGGAGGCCCGGTTCCGCCAGGACAGCATCGTGGTGCGCGCCCAGGCGATCCGGCTGCTCTGATCCGCTTCTCCGGACGATCACGTCCGGACAGCGTCTGCCAAGCCCGCACGGCGCGTGAGCGAAGCCCCAATCCGCCATCCCGAAGGGATCGAGCGGATTGGGTATGCCAAGCCCGCGCGGCGCCTGAGCGACGCCGACATCCGCATGGCCGAAATCGGAGATGGCGACGCAATCCGTCGGATGTCGCATGAGAGACCAAGGACCTGTCGACGTCCGTCACGCCGACCCTGCCGGAACCCGAGCGATGGCCCGAGGCCACCGGCCTCTCTGGCCCGCATGACCGCGAAGGTCAGACCACGGCCGGGCGATGCCGGCAGCCGGGCGGAGCGCGGTGTCCCGGCCTCGGCCCGGCACAAGACCCGAACACCCCCGAAGCCGGCCGCACGCAACCTCACTCGTGGCTCGGGCCGACCGTGTCGGCCGCGTGGGCGTCGCGAGTGCCGAGGGGCTTCGGCCGGCCGGTCGTGCTGTCGCGCACGGTCTGCCGCTCCATCTCGGCGTTGAGCTCGGCCCCGAGCAGCACGATCACGATGGAGAACCAGATCCAGGTCATGAAGCCGACGCCGGCCCCGAGCGACCCGTACATCCGGTTGTAGCTGTCGAAGCGCGCCACGTACCAGGAGAAGAGCGCCGAGGCGCAGACCCAGAGCAGCGCGGCGATGCCGCTGCCCCAGGTCACCCAGCGCCACTTGGCCTCGTGCCGGCTCGGGCCGTAGCGGTAGATCGCCGCGAGGCCGAGGCTGACCAGGACGAGGAGCGCCGGCCAGCGCAGCAGGCGCAGCGCCGCATCGCTGGCGTAGGATTGGAAGCCGACCTGGTTGAGCACGACCGGCAGGGCCACCACCATGCCGGTCGCCACCAGCGCGAACAGGACGCCCGTGAGGGTGAACAGGAAGGTGGTGGCGTAGAAGTGCAGGAGCGGGCGCTTCTCCCGCTCCTTGTAGATGACGTTGAGCGCGTCGAAGAGGGCGCTCACCCCCGAATTGGCGCTCCAGAACGCGACGAGCAGGCTCACGCCCGAGGCGGCGCCCAGCGCGCCCGTGCTCTTGCCGGCCACCCGGCTGAGTTCGGCCGCGAGGAGGTCGAGGACGGCCTGCGGCAGCAGCCCGGTGAGCAGGCTCAGGTGCTTGTAGATGGCGCCCGGATCCGCGACGAGCCCGTAGAGCGACACGATCAGGGCGAGCCCCGGGAAGACGGCGAGCAGGGCGAAGAAGGCGACCCCGCCCGCGGTCGCGAGCACGCGGTCCTGCGGCACCGACCAGGCCACGCGCCAGAGGATGTCGCCCCAGCCGCGCGAGGGGATCTCCGAGGGCTGCGCGGCGGTGCGGCCGCGGCCGGGCTCCCGGGCCCGGGCGAGGGCCCGCTCGCGCTCGGCCGCGTCCGGCCGGCGCGTGCCCACCGAGCGCCAATCCTGCCCGCCCTCATCGTCCGTCGCCATCGGCGAAAGGCCCCACCCGTCGAGAGAACCGGTTCGGCCCTGCGGAGTTCACCCAGGTCGGATCCGCCCGACGATCGTCCCGCCCCAGGCCGCCGCGATGCCGGACCCGTTCGACGTCTCCTTGAAGCACCTGAAGGGTTACCAGTTCCTGGTCGATTTCGGGACCGGGCTGCCGGACCTCCTGACCGACGAGCCGGACCCGATCGGGACGGGCGAGGGACCGAGCCCCGAGCAGATGCTCACCGCGGCCGTGGCGAACTGCCTGTGCGGGAGCCTCGTCTTCGCCCTCGGCAAGTACCGCCAGGAGGTGCGGGGCCTGGGGGCGACGGCGCGCTGCCGCGTCGCGCGCAATGCCGAGGGCCGCCTGCGGGTGGAGGCGATCGACGTCGAGATCGTCCTCGCCCTGGAGGCGGTCGAGGCCGACCGCCTCGACAAGGTCCTGTCGCAGTTCCGCAAGTTCTGCACCGTCTCGGAGAGCGTGGAGGCCGGGGTGCCGGTCCGCGTCACGCTGCGCGACGGGGCGGGCGGGCGCCTCGCCTGGCCCGCCGGCGATCCGCCCGCGGAGGCGGGCCGTTCCACGCCGTGAGGGAGTGCCGTGATGCAAGACACCGACCGCGAGCGCGCCGCCGAGCCCGAGGCGCTCACGCGCCTGTTCCTGGCGCGCGCGAATGCCGGCGACGTCGAGGGACTCGTCGCGCTCTACGCCCCGGAGGCCGTCCTGGCGGTCGGCGAGGTGGTGGCGCGCGGGCACGAGGAGATCCGCCGCTTCTACGAGGGTCTGCTGCGCAAGCGCTCCCACTTCCCCCCGGTCGAGACGCTGCCGGTCATCCGCACCGGGCCGGTCGCCCTGACGATGGCCCGCTCGGGCCGCGGCTCCCTCTCGGTCGAGGTCGCCCGCCAGGGAGAGGACGGGGCCTGGCTCTGGGTCATCGACCAGTTGAAGGTCGAGGCGGGCCCTCGCCAGGAATGAGCCGCGGCGCGGGGGCCGCGGCCCCCGCCCCGGTCAGTAGGACGGCACCCGGCCGTCGGGCGTGTAGCGGTCGACCGCCTGCGGGAGGTCGCGCGACAGGCGCTCGAGGAGTTCCTCCCGCGGCAGGCCGGTGCGCTGCGCCAGCACCTGCAGCACGTCGGGGCCGATCGCCTGTTCGAGCTGCTGGGGGCTGATCGGCTGGTTGGGGCCGTGACCCACCCAGGATTGCACCACCGGACCCTGCCCGGCCTGCTGGAAGCGCTCCAGCATCTCGCCGAGGCCGCTGTGCAGGAAGCCGCCCGGGCCGCCCCCACCCCCGCCCGCGCCGAGGCCGCCGAGGAAGCCGCCGAGGCCTCCCCCCTGCCCGGCCGGGGCGGGGGACGGCGCGGTCTGGGCCCCGCCGCCGAACATCTCGGCGAGCTTGTCCCGGTTCTGGTAGCCTGCCAGCGCGAGGAGGCCCAGAAGGGCCGTCATGGACGGATAGCCGTCGCTCATGTCTGCCTCTCCATCTCGGTGGCGCCGGCACGATCCGGCGCAGGGGCCTCTCGCTCAGTAATTGTAGTCGCGGCGGGGCGGGCGGCCCGGGCCGTAGCCGCCGGGTGCGACGCGGGCGCCGTAATCGACCTCGCGGCGGGCGTTGCGGGAGGCAATGTAGCGGCCGCCGAGGCAGCCCGCCACCGCACCGACGACGCCCCGGTTGGCGAGGTAGTGCCCGGCCACGCCGCCGATGATGGCGCCCTTGATGCAGCCCTTGGCCTCGGCCGCGCCGATGCCGAGGGCGCTGACCACGATCGCCGCCGCTGCCGTTCCCGCGAATCTCATTCCGCTCTCCTGTCCGTGAGAGCTGGGGAACGGCCCGCGCGGCCCTCCGTTCCGCCCGCCACGCCGTCGCGCAGCGCGTGGAGGAAGCGGGCGATGTCGGCCTCGTCGGCCCAGACGTGCGGGCTCAGGCGCAGGCGGCCGAGCCGGGCGCTGGCGAAGACCTGCCGCTCCCGCAGGAACGCGGCCAGGCGCTCGGCCTCGTCGCCGGGAAGGTGGATGCCGAGGATGTGCGGGGCGCGCAGGGCGCGCGGCGGCACCGGCAGGCCGAGCGCGGCGCATCCCTCCGCCAGGAGGTCCGTGAGGGCGCGCAGGCGCGCCGCGACCCCGGCCACGCCCCAGCCGGCGATCAGCCCCATGCCGGCGGCGGCCATCGGCAGGGCGACGGGATCGTCGCGCTCGCCCCTGTCGTAGCGCCGCGCCCCCGCGGCCGCTTGCGGCCGGTTGCCGCTGTTCTCCTCGAGCGGCACGCCGTCCTGCCGATGCGCCGCCGCGTACAGGAAGGCGAGGCTGTAGGGTCCCAGCGCCCACTTGTAGGTCGGGAAGGCCAGGAAGTCGGGCCGCAGCCGGGCGACGTCGATCGGGACGGCGCCGGCCGCCTGGGTGGCGTCGACGACCAGGGCGGCGCCCGCCTCCCGCAGGGCGGGCGCGAGCCGGTCGAGGTCGATGAGCGCGCCGTCCGCCCAGTGCAGCGGCGTCAGCGTCGCGACGCCGACCGGCGGCGCGCCGGGACGCGCGATCGCGCGCGCGAGCGCCGCCGTCCAGTCGCCGTCCTCGGGCCGCGCCACCTCCTCGACGACGAGGCCGCGCGCCTGCGCCAGCCGGTCCCAGGCGTAGCGGTGCGAGGGGAACTCGTCGGCCACCCGCAGGACCCGGCTGCCCGGCGGGGGCGCGAGGTTGCGGGCCGCCGTGGCCATGGCGTGGCTGACCGATCCGACGATGGCGACGTCCGCGGGGCCCGCGCCGATCAGGGCGGCGGCGGCCGCCCGGGCCTCCTCCGCCCAGCCCGCCGCCCGCTCACGGGGATGGGCCCAGGGTCTGACCTTGGTGAGCATGCCGGCCTCGCCGGCCTCGCGGACCGGCCGCGGGATCGGGGACCACGCCGCGGCGTCGAGGTAGCTCACCGCATCGGGGATCTCGAACAGGGGGCGCTGGCAGGGGAGCGGCTCGGTCATGGGCGTCCGGGATCTCCTCGGTGCGTCGCGGTCGCCCGCGCCTCGGCGCTCGGCCCGCGCCGACGCCCTCACCCCTGCATCAGGGCGGCGGCGAATTCGCGATCGGCCTCCTCGACCTGCTGCGCCAGCAGCCGCAGATAGCTCGCCGTCGCCACCGATCCGTGGCGGTCGACGTAGGTCTGGAACGCCACTTCGCTCATGGTCTCGAGGGCGACGGCCTCGTCGCAGCCCTTGCTCACGAGGTGCTCCAGCGCGAAAGCCCACGCTTGCTGGGCGCGCTCACGCTGCTCGACGATGCCCATGCCGCCTCACAGGGATGAGAATGCTCGGACCGCATGATGTCGGGCAGGCATGGTTAACAGGTCGTTAACGTCTCGCCCGCGCCCCGGCACGGCGGCGGGGCGGCGTGACGCCACCCCGTGGCAGCCCCCGGCGGCCGCCTCCAGCCCGGAACCGGCATTCGACGCAAGGCGAGACGACCGGCGAGACGACCGGCGAGACGACCGGCGAGACGACCGGTGAGACGACCGGCGAGACGACCGGCGAGAGACGAGACCCATCACGCGCCCTCGCGCGACGGCGGGCAATCCCGCTGATCTCTCCGCTTCCCCAGGCGGAATGCGGACCCGGCCCGGACCGCAGGCCTGAGCTCGGACGGCGCGTCGCACAGGCACTGCCCTCCGACGGGCCGGCCCGTCGGCACGGGCGTCGGGTTCTGCCTGATCGACCGAGCGAAGCTCCCCTCGTGCCGTTCTTCACGGCGTCCCGCCGGAACCCGGAATCTCGGATCCGGCGACAATTTTAGATGTCGCCCCAACGGCAAGATGAAAAATTCAGCGCAAGCTCGGCATCGGAGCCACGCGAGCCGCACGCCGATGACACGCTCAGGGACAGCCGAGAGAGCCCTCAGGGTCATTCACCGGGAGGGCGAACTGCTCCGTCACGGGCTCGCGGCGATCTGGACGGCATGCCTGGGCTACGCGGCGCTGCGGGCCGCGCGGCACCTCCTCGGCTGACGGGCGGCCGGTCGGGGAAGGCTTCGGATCGGCGCGCCCTCGGGCCGTTTCGGGAGAGCGGCGAGGCGAGCGACGGCGGCGGGCGCCGGTCACGCGCCCCGCCCCGCGCCCAGGCCAGGCACCGCTCCCGCGGACAGCTTATACCAAATCCGCTTGATCCCTTCGGGATGGCGGATGTGGGCTTCGCTCAGGCGCCGCGCGGGCTGGTGATCCGCTTGATCCCTTCGGGATGGCGGATGTGGGCTTCGCTCAGGCGCCGCGCAGGCGTGTGAGACGGGATCCGCTTGGATCAAGCGGATCCCGTATTATGCGGGCAGCGCCAACCCCTCGCGGGCGAACACCCTCTGCACCGCGGGGCGCGCGGCCATCCGCCGGGCATGGGCGGTCCAGTGCGGGAACAACCGCGCCATCTCGTAGCCGAGCGCCGGGCCGCGGCCCCAGATCCAGAACACCAGCAGGTAGGGGTCGGCCACGCTGTAGCGCTCGCCCAGGGCCCAGCCGCCGCGCGACAGCCCGACCTCGATCATGGTCCAGAGGTCGAAGCAGGCTTCCCGGCCCCTGGCCTGCACCTCGGCGATCGCCGCCTCCTCGCCGGCGTAGCGCTCCGCCCGCCGGACATGCGCGTAGGCGACGTGCACCGTCGAGGCGAGCCAGGCGAGCCACTCCGCGCAGGCCGCCTCCCCGCGCGGGTCCTCCGGCCAGAGACCCGCCTCGGGGAAGCGCCGGGCGATGTAGCGCAGCACGGCCGGGTTCTCGGTCAGCACCCAGGCCCCCTCGGCCAGCGCCGGCACCCGGCCCTTCTGGTTGATCGCCAGGTAGGAGGCCTGCCGCTGCTCGCCCGCCGCGAGGTTCACCCGCACCGGCTCGAAGGGCGCCCCGGTCTCCTCCAGCGCGACGTGCGGCGCCAGCGAGCAGGCACCCGGGGAATAATAGAGGCGCAGCGTCTCGGTCATCGCATCCTCCTCGGGGCGCGGTCAGAACGGGCTCACGGGAAAGAACCGCAGGTAGAGTTCCGCGTATTTCCCCTCGTCCCACAGGCGCTGCAGCGCGTCGTCGAGGGCGCGGGCGAGCACCTCGTCCTCCTTGCGGGTGACGAGGCCGATCCCCTCGCCGAAGTAACGGTTCTCCAGGTAGTCGCCCCCCGCGAAGGCGCAGCATCCGGCGGCGTCGACGCCGCCCAGCCAGAGGGCCAGCGCCACCCCGTCCGCGAAGAGGTAGTCGATCTCCCCGCGCTTCAGCGCCGCCTGCGCCGTGCCGAGGTCGGGAAAGCCGCGCGGGGTCGTGCGGAAGAACGCCTTCAGGTAGGCCTCGTGCGCGGTCCCCGCGACCACGCCGACGCTGCGGGTCGCGAGCGCCTTCGCGTCGGGCGCCGGCAGGCCCTTGTCGGCGCGGACGACGAAGCGGGCGGGCCAGCGGAAATAGGGCCGCGTGGCGAGGAAATTCGCGCGCAGGGCCGGAGTCAGCGGGATCGCGGCCGCCACCACGTCGCCCTCCTTGGCCGCGAGCGCGTCGAGCAGCGTGTCGAAGCGGCGCGCCTGCACCGTGCAGGTGAGGTTGAGCTTCTCGCAGGCCGCCCGGGCGAGTTCGACCGAGAAGCCGGTCGGGTTCCCGTCCGGTCCGGCGAAGTGCAGCGGCGGGTACTCGTCGTCCGTGATGAAGCGGACGGCGCGGCTCGTCTGCGGCGGCTCGGGCCGCTCCAGGCGCGCGCGGGGATTCCAGAAATTCGGGATCGTGACCGGCTCGGCCGCCCGGCCCGCGCCGCACCAGAGGGCGAGCGCCAGGACGGGCGCCAAGACGGGCGCCAAGACGGGCGCCAAGTTGGGCGCCGAGACGAGCCGCGTCCATCGCTTCCCTTGCGTCATGTCTCTCCCGGCCGTAAACCATCCACCAAGCGTGCGCGGGGCTGCCGGTTCGCTGTCGGCCAGGGGCTCCGTCCCACGCCGCTCGTGTAGCACGATCGATCGCCGCCGGGAGCCCGGGTGCCCTTCGCAGTGCCGGCCGCAGCGCATGCCGACGTCAGGCCCGAACTCTCCTTCCTCCGGGCCGAGGGCGTGCCGCTGGACGTCCTGACCCTGGCCGGGTGGATCGCCCGCTGCAGCGGAACCGACGGCGCCACGGCGCTGATCCGCAGCGGCCTGATGAGCGAGGAGGCCTATTACCGCGCCCTCGCGCGCGCCCTCGGCGCGCCCTACCTCGCGGGGGCGATCGCCCTCGGCCCGGGAGCCCGCTACCCGGAGAGCATCCTGGCGGGCGTGGCGCCGCTCCCGCCGGGCGGGGGTCCGGCCCTGGTGCGCGCCCCGCGCGGGGCCGAGATCGGGCACCTGCTCGCGGGCGGCGCCCGGGCCGGATCGGGGATCGCGATCACCGCGCCGGGCCGGCTGCGGGCGGCGGTGCTCGAAGCCTGCGCGCGGCAGGCGGCGCGCCAGGCCAGCGAGGCCCTGCAGCGCGCCGCGCCCGACTGGGCCTACCGGCCGGGCCCGAGCCCCGGGCAGTGCCTCGCCGCCTGCCTCGCGCTCGCGGCCGTGCCGCTCCTGTGGGACGCGCCGGGCAGCGTGCAGGGGGCCGCGGCGGCCGCCGTCAGCCTCCTGTTCCTCGGCATGACGGTCTTCCGCCTCGCCGCCCTGCTCGTGCCGCCCTGCCCGCTGCCGGACCTGCCGCGGGCCGAGGATGCCGACCTGCCGGTCTACACGGTGCTGGTCGCCCTCTCCCGGGAGGCGGCGATCGTGCCGGACCTGATCGCGGCCCTGGCGCGGCTCGACTACCCGGCCACCAAGCTCGACGCGAAGATCGTGATCGAGGCGGACGACGCGGAGACGGCCGGGGCGCTCGCCGCCCGCGCCCTGCCGCCCTGGATCGAAGTCATCGTCGCCCCGCCGGGCGAGCCGCGCACGAAGCCGCGGGCGCTCAACGTCGCCCTGCCCCTCGCCCGCGGGACCTACCTCGCCGTCTACGACGCGGAGGACGAGCCGCACCCCCTGCAGCTGCGCGCGGCGGCCGCGCTCTTCGCGCGGACGTCCCCGCGGACGGCCTGCCTGCAGGGCCGGCTCGTGGTCGACAACGCGGAGCAGTCCTGGCTCACCCGCTGCTTCGCGCTCGAATACGCGGCCCTGTTCGACGTGCTTGTGCCGGCCCTGGCGGCGTGGCGGCTGCCGATCGCGCTCGGGGGCACCACCACGCATTTCCGGACCGAGGCGCTGCGGGCCGTGCATGGCTGGGACGCCTGGAACGTCACCGAGGACGCGGATCTCGGCCTGCGCCTGAGCGCGGCCGGCTACCGCGTCGGCGACCTGCCGCTCCCGACCGGGGAGGAGATGCCGAGCCGCCCGGGGCGCTGGCTGCGGCAGCGGACCCGCTGGATGAAGGGGTTCGTGCAGACCACGATCACCCATGCCCGCCGGCCCGTCGCGACGGCCCGCGCGCTGGGCGTGCTCGGGACGCTGGCCGCGCTCGCCCTGGTGCCCGGCGCCGTCGTCTCGGCCCTGGTCTACCCGGCCGCGCTCCTCGTGGCGGGCTGGCGCCTCCTGGTGCAGCCCGCCGAGCCGGATCCGAGCTTCTGGACCAACATGGTCACGGCGCTCGGGATCGAGCTGTTCGGCGCCGGCTTCGCGGCGATCGCCCTGCCCGCCCTGCTCGGCTGCCTGCGCCGCGGCCGGCCGGACCTGATCCCCTGGATCGCCGCGCTGCCGGCCTACTACGTCCTCGTCAGCCTCGGGGCGTGGCTCGGCCTCGCCGAGTTCTTCGTCGCGCCGTTCCGCTGGAACAAGACCGAGCACGGCCTCGCCCGCGCGGCCCGCCGGAGGCGCCGGGCCTCGACCGCCTCAGAGCTGGCGGGCGAACTCCGCCGCGGCATCCGCCGCCGGCCGCATCAGGTTGAGTGACCCGACGAAGTTGTTGCGCGCGTCCATGATGTAGACGAGCGCCGTGTGCTCCATCGTGTAGTCGCCGTCCTTGAGCGGCACCTTGCGGCTGTAGACCCGGTAGGATTTCAGCGTGCCGGTGACGGCCTCGGGCGTGCCGGTGAGGCCGACGATGCGCGGGTCGAAACTCGCGAGGTACGCCTTGAGGGCTTCGGGCGTGTCGCGCTCGGGATCGACCGTGATGAACAGCGCCTTGGCGTCGCGGCCCTTCGGCCCGAGCGCCGCGAGCACGTCCGAGATCTGCTGCAGGGTCGTCGGGCAGACGTCGGGGCAATGGGTGAAGCCGAAGAAGACGAGGTGCGCCCGCCCCGCCACGTCCTTGTCGGTGACGGGGCGGCCGTCCTGGTCCACGAGCGCGAAGGGGCCGCCGACGCCGCTCGCCGGGACGGTCGGGCGGCCGAGCATCGCCGAGGCGGCGAGGCCGAGCGCCGCGAGGCCGAGCACGAAGGCGACGAGCGGGATCGCCGCGCGGCGCATGGCGGGGGAGAGGGGCATGGCGGGTCCTCGCGCGAAGGAATAACGCCGCCACACCACGGCGGGGCGGCCGCCGCAACGGGGCACGCCGTCGCCCCGCCGCCCGCGCAGCCCAGCCCTGCATCGCGCGGGGTCCGGTTGCGCCGCGCCCTCGCCTCTCCTATCGGTCCGGCCCTGCGCCCGCGCGCCCGACGAGACGACCCCGATGGCCGACAAGCTCTCCTTGCCGAAGGACAGGATCCGCGTCCTTCTCCTCGAAGGCATCAACGACAGCGCCGTGTCGCTGCTGAACGCCGCCGGCTACACCAACGTCACCCGCCTCGCAAAGGCGCTCGACCCGGCGGACCTGCGCGAGGCGCTCAGGGGCACGCATCTCCTCGGCATCCGCTCGCGCACGCAGCTCGACGAGGGCGCCTTCGAGGCCGCCGACCGGCTGATCGCGGTGGGCTGCTTCTCGGTCGGCACCAACCAGGTCGACCTGCAGGCGGCGCGCCGGCGCGGCATCCCGGTCTTCAACGCGCCGTTCTCGAACACCCGCTCGGTGGCCGAGCTCGTCATCGGCGAGATCGTGATGCTGCTGCGCCGCATCGTGCCGCGCTCGGTCTCGGCCCATGCGGGCGGCTGGGACAAGTCGGCGGCGAATTCCTTCGAGGTGCGCGGCAAGACGCTCGGCATCGTCGGCTACGGCAATATCGGCTCGCAGCTCTCGAACCTCGCCGAGGCGATGGGCATGCGGGTGATCTTCTACGACCTCACCGACCGCCTGCGCCACGGCAACACCGAGCCGGTCGAGACCCTCGACGACCTGCTCGGCCAGAGCGACGTCGTCTCGCTGCACGTGCCCGAGACGCCCGCCACCCACACCATGATCGGCGAGGCGCAGATCCGGGCGATGAAGCCCGGCGCCTACCTGATCAACAACAGCCGCGGCACCGTGGTCGACCTCGACGCGCTCGCGGGCGCGCTGCGCGACGGCCACCTGCGCGGCGCGGCGGTCGACGTCTTCCCGGTCGAGCCGAAATCGAACCAGGAGCGCTTCGTCTCGCCGCTCCAGGGCCTTGAGAACGTGATCCTGACGCCGCATGTCGGCGGCTCGACCGAGGAGGCGCAGGAGCGGATCGGCGCCGAGGTGGCGCGCAAGCTCGTCGACTACTCGGATATCGGCTCGACGTTCGGCGCGGTGAATTTTCCGCAGGTTCAGCTCGCCGCGAGGCCGCTCGGCACGCGCTACATCCACGTCCAGCGCAACATCCCGGGCATGCTGCGGCGCCTGAACGACGTCTTCGCGCGCCAGGGCATCAACATCGCGGCGCAGTTCTACCAGACCGACGGCGAGGTTGGGTACGTGGTGATCGAGACCGACGCGGTGGAGGGCGACGCCGAGGCGCTGCTGGAGGAGATCCGGCAGCTCGAGGGCACGATCCGGGCGCGGCTCCTCTACGAGCGCCGCTGAGGCGCGCGGCGGCCGGAACCGGCGGGAGGGCGGCGGCTTGATCGCTCGCCCGTCCCGGAGGCCCGACCATGCCGATCCGCGCCCTTCTCGCCCTCAGCCTGACCCTCGCCGCCGGCGCGGCGGCCGCGGAAGGCGCGACCCCGACCTCCTCCTCGCCGGAGCAGTGGCAGCGGGAATGCGCCTCGCGCGCCGACGCGCTGAAGCTCGGCGGCGGCGAGCGCGACACCTACCTGCGCGAATGCGTCGGCGGCGAGCGCCTGGACAGCCAGCCCTCGCCCGAGAAGTCGGCCAAGCCGTCGCGCTGAGGCCCGGGGCGGCTTCTCGGGGGACCGGGATGGTCCGGCGATCGCGTCTCGCCAGCCCCCGGCAGCCGTCACCAGCCCGGGACGGGGCGAGCCGGGACCTGCGGCGCGGGCGCGCTCGGCCAGGAGAGGCCGCCGCTGAAATGCCAGCCCTTGCCGTCGTGCGTCGCCACGACGGGGGGCAGCGGCGCCGTGGGCCGGATCGGGAACGGGGCGCCGCCGCTGACCTCGTCCAGGCTCTCGTCGCCGAGTTCCCGGTCCCGCGCCTCGCCCGCGAGCTCCGTGGCGAGGGTTGCCGTGAAGACGCTCATCCTTCTCTCCCGCTCGTTCCGGCGCGGCGCCGCTTCGATGGGGAGACCATCGCGCCCCGGAGCCCGAGCCGCCGTGCGGTCCGGCACGGGATCGACGGTGCGCGATCGGATTGCCCGATTCGGCCGGTGCACGCGAACCGGTCCCGGCCCGGGCCGAAGCTTGGCCGACACGAAGCTTGGCCGGCACGAAGCTTGGCGCGCGAGTCCCGGGCGGCCATGTCCGGCGGCCGCCCGGGACTCGCGTCAGACGCTGTCCGGACGATCACGTCCGGACAGCGGATGCCAAGCCCGCGCGGCGCTTGCGGACGCCGAGATCCGCATGGCGAAGCAATCCGTCGGATGTCGGATCAGTCCTTGAGATCCTTCTCGATGTCGGCGAGCAGGGTGAGGTGCTCGCGGATCTGGGTCCGGGCGAGCTTGGCCACCGCGAGGTTCTCGCGGTCCTTGCCGCCGGCGAGGTAGGCTTCCTGGATCCTGAGCAGGGCCTGGTGGCCCTCGATCTGGCCGCGAATGTACTCGAGGTCGAAGGCCTCGCCGGCCTTGGCCTGTTCCAGCTTCTCCAGCTTCGCCTTGCCGCCGGCGTCGATCTGGCCAGTCACCTCGGGTTCCGCCGGGGCCTTCACCTGGCCGCTCGCCGGCGTGCCCTGGTCGCGCATCGCCTTGAGAACGTCGGCGATCGTCTCCTGCTCGGCGACCTCGAAGCGGGCGAATTCCTTGACGTCGTCGTCCTTCGCCTTGGTGAGGGCGAGGCGGCTCGCCGCGAGGGCGAGGGAGCCGGCGGCGAGCGTGTCGGCGATGTGCTTGGCCTCCGCCTCGCCGATGCGGGCGCCCGCATTCCCGGTGGCCTGGGACGCGGAACTGGGCGCGTTCTGCGCGAGGGCCGTGCCGATCAGCGACGGGACGGCGACGAGGGTGGCGAGGGTCGTGAGCGCGAGACGACGGTCCATGGGGCCTCTCGAACGGTTGCGGGCGCGCCTGAGCGCCGGGACCGGCACTCGCGCCCGGCCCAACCGCGCGTCCGGGGCCCCGGTTTCAGCGTCGCCGTCCAGGTCGGGTGCGACCGGAGCGCGCGACGGCCGCTCACCACGGGCGCGGGCCGGCCCCCGCGGCGGCGACCGAGACGCGCCCCGGCCCCTCCCCGAGGCCCGCCGCGTCGAGGCTGCCGCGCAGGAAAGGCGGGCCCTCGGGCTCGCCCCCGGCGAGGGCGGGGGGCAGGGCGACGGGGCCGGGCGGCAGCGGCGGCGGCAGGGTGTCGAGGCGGCGGAGGCCCGGCCCGTTCAGGCCCAGCAGCCCCGCGGCCGCGGCGAGCTGCAGCGTCAGCGCGTCGCGCTCCGTGACCACCGCCGCCGCGGCGACTTCGGCGTCGGCGAGCTCCGCCCGCAGGTTGAGCTCGTCCAGGACGGTGCGGAACCCCGCCCGGCGCTCGACCGAGAAGCTCCGCACCGTCTCGCGCAGGCGCCGGACCCGCTCCAGGAGCCGCTCGGCCTGCTCGCCGATCGCCCGGCGCCGGGCGTGCAGGGTGCGGGCCGCCGTGAGCGTCGTCAGCTCAAGGTCCTGGGATTCGTAGGCGCGCTGCAGCGCGAGGGCCGAGGCCTCCTCGATGCGCGGATAGGCGCCGGGCTCGTAGAGCGGCAGCTTGGCGACGAGGCGCGTCGTGGTGTCGTTGATCTGGTCGAGCGCCTGGCTGTAGTTGAGCACTGCCGAGCGGGAGAATTGCAGGTTGACCTGGGGCAGCAGCTCGGCCCGCGCGGCCCTGGCCTGGGCGCGGGCCGCGCCGGCATCGAGGCGGGAGGCCGCGAGGTTGGGATTGGCCCGCTGCACCAGCGCCGCATAGGCGTCGGCGCTCGCCGGAAGGTTCGCGGGCAGGCGCGGCTGCGCCATCCGCTCGGGCTCCATGCCGGTGAGGCGGCGGAATTCGAGCCGCGAGGCGGCGAGGTCTGCCCGGGCCCGGTCGCCCTGCGCCTGCGCCGCGTCCTCGCGCGAGCGCGCGAGCGCCACATCGGTCTGCGTCGCGTCGCGGACCTCGAACTGCCGCTCGGCCTGCTGGCGGATGCGGGCGACGGCGGCGACCTGCGCGTCCCGGTAGGCGAGGCTCCGCGCGTCGCGCAGCACCGCGAGGTAGGCGACGCCGGTGTCGAGCAGCACCTGCTGGCGCTTGCCCTGGCTGACGAAGCGCCCGGCCTCCGCCAGGCCCGTCGTCGATTCGAGCGTGTGCCAGCGCTTGAACCCGTCGAAGAGCGGCAGGTCGAGCTTGAGGCCGAGCTGCGTCGGCGCGCTGCGGGGCGTCGAATCGATGCCGATCTGCGTCGGCGCCGCGTTGGGCGAGTAGCTGTACTTGCTGTCGAGGGGCCTGTCGGCCGAGAAGCTGATGCTCGGCATGAAGGCGTCGAGGGCGCCGCGCCGGCGCGCCTCGGCCCCCTCCTGGCGCGCGCGGTCCGCCTTCAGGGCCGGGCTCTGGTCGAGGGCCGCCGCCCCGGCGGCGTCGAGGCTCTGGGCCGCGCCCGGTCCCGCCGTCCCGCCGACCAGCGCCGCGGCGAGGGCGAGGACGGCGCATCGCTCGAACGGGATGGGGCGTCGCGACATCCGGCCTTCCGCAGCAGAGGGCCGACGCGCGGACAATCCCCGGAACGGGATGACCGAGGGTCGGCGCCCGAGACCTTGCGCAAGTCATGCTTAAGACCGTCTTAAACCCCAGATTCCGGGGCGGGCCGGGCAGAGGACGCGGCCCTGCGGCGGGCTCAGGCGAGGACGAGCAGGAGCGACAACTCGGCGGTGAGCACCGGACGCGCGCGGCCCTGCGCCTCCAGGGTGGCGCGCAGGCGCAGGGCCGCGCGGCCGTCCGGCAGCGCGGCGACCCGCGCGAGTTCGTAGCTGCCCCGCAGCAGGCTCCCGGCCGGGACCGGCGCGAGGAGCCGCACCTGATCCGCCCCCATATTGACCACCGCGCGCACGGCCGGGTGCGGGGGCAGAGCCTTGGCGGCGAGGGCGCCGGCGAGCGCCAGGGTGAGGTAGCCGTGCGCCACCGTCCCGCCGAACGGGCCCTCCGCGGCGGCCCGGACGGGGTCGACGTGGATGAACTGGTGATCGTCGGTGGCCGCCGCGAAGGCGTCGATGCGGCCCTGGTCGATGGCGGTCCAGGGGGAGACCGCGACGATCGTGCCGATGCGCGCCCGCAGGGCGTCGAGGAGCGAGGCGGCGTCCCCCGGCCCGGCGGGCGGCTCACGCGGCGCGGAAGACGAGGCTGGCATTGAGTCCCCCGAAGGCGAAGGAGTTCGAGAGCGCCGCCGGGATCGGCATCGGGCGGGCCGCGCGCGGGATCGCGTCGAAGGCGAGGTCCGGGTCCGGCTCGGTCAGGGTCTTGGTCGGCGGCGCCACGCCGCGCCCCATCGCCAGCACCGTCGCCACCGCCTCGATCGCGCCCGCCGCCCCCAGCGCGTGGCCGGTCGCGCCCTTCGTGGAGGAGGTCGGCGGGATGCGGTCGCGGCCGAACACCGCCCGCATCGCCTCGATCTCGGTGCGGTCGTTGCTGCGGGTGCCGGTGCCGTGGGCGTTGACGTAGGCGACGTCCGCGGGCGCGAGCCCCGCATCCGCCAGGGCCTCCCGCATCGCCTGCGCCATGCCGGCGGCGCTCGGCGCGACGATGTCGCCCGCATCGGCATTCGCCGCGAAGCCCGCGAGGACGGCCCGCGGCCGCGCGCCCCGCGCGCGCGCGTGGGCCTCGCGCTCCAGCACCAGGATCCCGGCGCTCTCCGCCAGGACCAGGCCGTCCCGGTCGCGGGCGAAGGGGCGGCAGCCGGTGCGGCTCAGAATCTTCATCGCCTCCCAGGCCCGCAGGGTGCCGTAGGAGAGCGGCGCCTCGGTGCCGCCCGCCACCACCACGTCCGCGAGGCCGGCGCGCAGCAGCAGGAGCCCCATGCCGAGGGCGTGGCTGGCCGAGGCGCAGGCGCTCGCGGTGACGAAGCACGGCCCCCTGAGGCCGAAGGCCAGGGAGACCCAGCTCGCCGAGGAGCTCGTCATGGCGCGCACCACCGAGAACGGGTGCGGGCGCTTGCCGTCCACGAAGACGCGCCGGTACTGCTCGTCGAGGCTCATCAGCCCCCCGCCGCCGTTGCCGAGGACGACCGCCACCCGCCCGCGATCGACCGCGCCCTCGCCGAGGCCGGCATCCGCGAGGGCCGAGCGGGTCGCCGCCACCGCCAGGAGGGCGGCCCGGTCGCAGGCGCCCGGGTTGGGGACCGGGAGGTCCGCGAAGTCGATCGCGGCGTCGATCTGTCCGACCGGGATGTCGCCCTCGGGATATTCGCGCGCCGGCGTGAAGCAGCTCCCGGGCGAGACCAGGCTCGCCCAGAAGCTCTCGGGGTCGAGGCCGCCGGGCGCGGCCACCCCGAGCCCCGACACGACGACCCGGGTCACGCCGCCTTCTCCTTCGAGGCCAGCGCGCCGCGGATCAGCGCGATCACGTCCCCGAAGGTCATCTCGCCGATCGGCCGCTCGTTGGCGTTGAAGCTGACCTCGACGCCGAAGCGGTCCTCCACCTCGAAGACGAGTTCGACGAGATCGAAGGAATCGATCTGCGCCTCCTCCATCGTGGTGGTCAGGGACCAATCGGCCCCCTCGTTGCGGGCCTGCTTGCGGACGATCTCGAGCAGGATGCGCTCGATATCTCCGGTGGAGTATGCCGAAGCGGAAGGAATGGTCTGCATGGCCGGTCTCTCAGATGTCGTGACCGGCATTCTCAATGAGGCGGCGCCTTGGGCAAGTTCATTAACGCGAAAGTAACGGGTTTCGCGCCCAATGGTAAACGACGGACAGGAAATGACGGCTCCGACGAGCGGAGTCGGTAGTTTTCCGCGCTTGAATGCTGTCAGGTGACGTCGTGGAAACGGGCGGCGGTCGACAGAGACCGTGCGGCGGGGCGGCGCCCCGTCTCCCCTGACAGGAGAGATCATCATGACGAAGCTCGACCTCGCGGCCCTGAAGGCGATCTCCGGCGGCACCTGCGCCCCGGCCCCGTGCCCCCCGCCGGCGAACGACTGCAAGAAGGATTGCGGCAACAGCAAGTGCTCGTGATCTGAGCGCGCCCCACCCCGCCTCCGGGCGGGGTACCTCGTCCGATTCCGACCGGAGACATCACCGTGAAGACGCTCGACCTCGCCACCCTGAAGACGATTTCCGGCGGCTGCGACACCCCCGCCCCGTGCCCCCCGCCGAAGAACGACGGCAAGAAGGATTGCGGCAACAGCAAGTGCTCGTGATCTGAGCGCAGCCGACGGCCGGCCCTGCCCGTCGCGGCGGCCGGCAGATCCCGCCTCCGGCCCCGCCGGCGCGGGTCCGCGCCCTTCCGAGACGGACCGCAGGACAGGCCCCCATCGCGATGACGCCCACCCGCACCGAGCTGTTCGCGGCCCGCCTGCCGCTGCGCGCGCGGCGCCGCGCGGTGCGGGCGAGCTGGCGCCTCGCCGTGCTGCGGGGCCGGGCCGGGACGCTCGGGATCGCGGAGGCGCTGGCCCGCACCCTGCGGGTTCCGGCCCGCGAGGCGCGCCGCCTCGACCGGGAGGCGGTCTTCGCCGACCGCATGACCAGCCTCGAATGGCTCGCAATCCTCTCACGGTCGCGCGAGGCCCTGGTGGCCGACGCCGCCCACGTCACCATCCTGGAGCGCGGGATGCTCGAGCGCGTGGCGGCGGGCGCCCGGCCGGTCATCCTGGCGCCGCTGCACATGGGCAGCTTCGCCCTGCCCTTCGCGCGCCTCGTGCACGACGTCTTCCCGGGGCGGCGCATGCTGATCCTGCGCGCGCGCGAGGATCGCGAGATCGAGACCCGGGTGATGCGCCGCATCTCGGAGATCGGCACCGACATGCGCTTCCTCAACGTGCGCGACAAGCAGGACTACATCGACGCCGTGCGCTTCGCCCGGGCCGGGGCGGTGATCGTGTCCTTCGTGGACCTGCCGGCGAGCTACGGCGGCCCGGTCGACACGACGCTGTTCGGCCGGCCGGCGCGCCTCGCCATGGGGCTCGACGCGCTCGCCCGGCTGACCGAGGCGACGGTGGTGCCGCTGGCGGTGCGCTCCCACCTCGACGGGGACGTGGTGGCGCCGGGCCGGCCCTTCGAGGTGGCCGAGTCCGGGCCGGAGGCCAAGGCCCGCGTCACCGACCTCGTGCGCCGCCACATCGAGGCATCGGTGCTGGCGGCGCCCGAGCAGTGGTTCATGTGGCAGCGGCTCGGCGAGTTCCTGGCCGCGCCCGAGGCGGCGCAGGAGAGAGCCGCGTGAGTGCCGCCCCCCTGCCCGCCGCGGCGCCGGAGGAGGAGCCGGCCGAGGCCGCCCCGCCCCCGCGGCCCGCCGCGCCGCTGCTCGCCGAGACGATCGACCTGCGGCAGAACCGGACCACGCTGTTCGCCACGCTCCTCGTCGGCGCCACGGTCTGCGCCACCCTCGGCGGCCTCTGGTTCGGGCGCTTCGCCCAGACCGAGAGCGTGCGTGGCGTGGTCGCGGCGACCGGCGGCTTCGTGCGCCTCGACGCGCCGCGCGCCGGCGTGGTCAGCCGCCTCGCCGTGACGCAGGGCGACCGGGTCGCGGCCGGCAGCCCGGTCTACGCCCTGCGCCTCGGCGCCGCGACCGCGGGCGGGGAATCGGTGGCGGAGGCCGAGATCCGCAACCTGCTCCAGACGCGCCGGACCCAGGAGGCCGAGGCGGCGGCCGCGGAGGCCTTCATCGCCCAGGCGACGCGCCAGCAGAAGGCGATCGAATCGGATCAGTCCCGCTTCTACGCCGGCCTCGACGCCCAGTCCCGCCAGGTCGCCGCCGCCGCCGACAAGAGCCGCGCCATCGTGCGCCGGGTCTCCGCCTACGTGAAGGAGGGCTACGCCACCCGCGACGTCCTCGAGGCGCGCGAGCGGACGACCTACGATTACGAGCGGCAGCTCGCCGAGATCGAGCTCCGGCGCCTCGAATACCAGCGCCAGGACACGGAGCGCCGCCGCGCCTACGAGACCCTGGTGGCCACCAAGCAGAGCCAGAAGGCCGCCGCCCGCAGCCAGATCGAGAGCATCGACAGCCGGATCGCCGCCCTGCGGACCGAATCGGCCCTGGAGATCCAGGCTCCCAGCGCCGGGACGGTGCTCGCCCTCGGGGCGAAGGTCGGCGATTCGGTCAGGTCCGGGCAGCTCGTCGCCGCGATCGGCGACCCGGCCGCCGCGCCCCTGATCGTGGTCGAGGCGCCCTCCCGCGCGGTCGGCCTCGCCAAGGTCGGGCAGCGGGTGATCCTGAAATACGACGCCTTCCCGTACAAGACCTTCGGCATCCATCACGGCACCATCACGTACATCTCGGAGGCGGCCGTGCGGGCGCCGGTCACCGAGGGGCTGCCGCCCGAGGCCGGGCTCGATCCGCGGCCGGTGCCGATGCAATCCGCCTACCGGATCGACATCCGCCCCGACCGGGCGGATGTCGACGCCTACGGCGAGAAGGTGCCGCTGAAGATCGGCGCGACCCTGTCGGTCGACATCGTCGTCGAGCGGCGGCGCCTGATCGACTGGGCCACCGATCCGATCCGTGCCTTGAGGGGGCGCTGATGAGCCGTCGCGTCGGGGAGCGGATCCGCCGGGTCCGCACCGTGCTCCAGGCCGAGACCATGGAGTGCGGGCTGGCCTGCCTCGCCATGGTGGCGAATGCCCACCGGCACGACATCGACCTGCCCTACCTGCGCTCGCTGTTCCCGGTCTCGCGCCGCGGCATGAGCTTCGCGGAGATCGTCGAGGAGATCGTCGAGGTGGCCGGCCAGATCGGCCTCGACGCGCAGGGCCTGGGCATCGCCCAGGTCGACGAGCTCGGCAAGCTCGCCTGCCCGGCGATACTCCACTGGGACGGCAACCACTTCGTGGTGCTGGAGAAGGTCGCCCGCGGGCAGTTCCACATCCACGACCCGGCCTTCGGCCCGCGGATCTACGCCCGGGAGGACGTGGAGCGCCACTTCGCGGGCGTCGCCCTCGAATTCTCCCGCCGGGTCGATTTCCGGGCGATCCGCGCGGCCCGCGCCTCGACCTTCTGGGCGGTGTTCCGCTCCTGCCGGGGCGTCGAGCACACGGTCGCGATGGTCGCCGTGATGTCCTTCGCGACGACGCTGTTCGCCCTGGCGACGCCCATCTTCCTGCAGGCCGCCGTCGACACGGTGATCCCGCAATTCGACCTCGACCTCCTGAACGCGGTCGCCGTCGGGCTGATCCTGTTCTCGGGCTTCGAGGCGGCCTCGCGCTGGCTGCGCGACGTGGTGACCCTGCGCACCGCCACCCTGTTCGAGGTGCACTTCACCCGCAACGTCGTCGGCCACGCCCTGCGCCTGCCGCTGGGCTTCTTCGAGGCCCGGCATCCCGGCGACCTCATCACCCGCCTGTCCTCGATCGACCAGATCAAGACCTTCCTGATCAGCGGGTTCGTGTCGTCCCTGGCCGACGGCATCATGTCGGTGCTGCTGATCGCCATGATGTACTACTACTCGCCGTCGATGGCCGCGGCCTCGCTGGCGACCCTGGTGATGGCGGTGGCGATCCGCTTCGCCACCTATCCGCGCATCGCCCGCACCACGACCGAGACCCTGGAGGCGCGCTCCGAGGAGCAGATGCGCCTCCTCGACGGCCTCAAGCAGATCGCCGCCCTGAAGGCCGGCAACACCACCGAGTTCTTCGCGCTGAAGTGGCTCGACAGCTTCTCGCGCTTCGCCAATGCCAGCTACCGCTCGCGCCGCTACGCGATCGACGCCGATTTCGCCCTGCACCTCGTCTTCATGCTCGGCACGGTCGCGACGCTCTACATGGGCGTCACCGACGTCATGAAGAGCACCCTGTCGGTGGGCGTGCTCTACGCGTTCTTCTCGCTGAGGACGTCGTTCTTCACCACCATGAACACCCTGATCATGAGCCTCCTGCAGATCTCGGTGATGCGGGTGCATTACGAGCGCCTCGACGACATCCTGTACGAGGCGCCCGAGCAGGCGAGCGAGCGCAGCAGCATCGACCGGGCGATCCGGCGCGGCGTGGCGCTGGAGGGCGTGCGGATCCAGTACGGGCGGGGCGAGAAGCCGCTCATCGACGGGATCGACCTCACCCTCGACGTCGCCGCGGCCGAGTCGATCGCGATCCTCGGCCCCTCGGGCTGCGGCAAGTCCTCGCTGCTGCGGGTGCTCGCCAGCCTCGCGGAGCCCGCCCAGGGGCAGGTGCTGGTGGATGGCCGGCCCCTGGCGCAATTCGGCCTGCACGAGTACCGGGCGAATATCGGCTGCGTCTTCGCGGACGACCGGCTCTTCGCCGGCACGGTGGCGGAGAACCTCGCGATGTACTCCCCCGACATCACGCGGCTGCAGATGGAGGCGGCCCTCTCGGTGGTGGGGCTGCGCGACGAGGTCGAGGCGCTGCCGCAGGGCTACGCCACCTTCGTCTCCGACGAGAGCAACCTGCTCTCGACGGGCCAGCGGCGGCGCCTGATCCTGGCCCGCGCCCTCTGCCGCCGTCCGCGCCTGCTGCTGCTCGACGAGGTCACGGCCAATCTCGACCCGGTCTCGGAGGCGAAGCTGGTCCAGGCCTTGGTCCGCGTGCCCGCCGCCAAGGTCTTCGTGACCCACAGCCCGCACCTCCTGCCCTTCGTCGGCCGGGTGCTCAAGGTCGAGGGCGGCCGGCTGGTGGAGATGGAGGGTCCCTCCGCCCGGGTCGCCTGATCGCAACGGTCACGTCTCATGACCGTGGGTTCCGTTCTCGAATCTTCGTCGGGCCATCGGCTCGTGCCGAACACGCGAGAGGGGTGTCCGGCGCCGCCGGAGCTTTGCCAAAGAGGGCTTCGCAGCGCCGTGGCGGCGGCCGAAGCCCATCCGGACAAGACGATCGCGCTCCGGTTCGGATGCGCGGAGAGGTGGCGAAGCGGATCGCCACCGCCATCATCGGGGTCGCCGGCGAGGCCGCGGCCGTCGACGGCGAGGCGTCGCGCAGGAAGCCATCACGCGCGCGATCCGCTCGCCTTCTCGGTTGCGAAATATCCCAAGGCGATCAGCCCAAAGGCGATGCCGGCAGCAGATGCTCCGTTCCACCGAGGCTGTGTGAAAACGTGAGGGTTTTTGATAGTCTCTGCCTGACGGTGGAGGCTGGTATGGCGCGGTTTGTTTGGGGTGCGGATCGCCATCAAGTCACGCTGCTGCCGAACCGGTTGGACGACTACGTGTCCGAGGACAATCCGGTGCGCGTCGTCGACGTGTTCGTGGACGAACTTGATCTTGCGGCTCTGGGTTTTGACGGTTTGATGCCGGCCGCGACGGGCCGGCCCGGCTATCATCCCACCACGCTGCTGAAGCTTTAGCTCTACGGCTACCTCAACCAAGCCGCTTCCAGCCGCCGACTGGAACGTGAGGCCGGCCGCAACGTCGAGCTGATGTGGCTGACCGGCCGCCTCGCCCCCGACTTCAAGACCATCGCCGACTTCCGGCGCGACAACGGTCCAGCGATCCAGGCCGTCTGCCGCCAGTTCGTGGTGCTGTGCCGACAACTGGGCCTCCTGGCCGGTGGCCTCGTGGCTCTCGACGGCAGCCGCTTCAAGGCGGTGAACGCGCGCGATCGCAACTTCACTCCGGCCGCGGTCCGGCGCCGCATCGAGCAGGTCGAGGCGAGCATCGCGCGCTATCTCGCCGCCCTCGACACCGCCGACCGCCAGGAGGACGAGGTCGCGCGGGTGCGCAAGGTGCGCATCGCGGAGCGTCTGGACGCCTTGCGCACGCGGATGCGCGAACTGCAGGCGATGGAGACGCTCGTCGCAGCGGCCCCCGATCGACAGATCTCGCTGACCGACCCGGACGCGCGGGCGATGGCCACGAGCGGCAAGGGCACGGGCCTGGTCGGTTACAACGTGCAGGCGGTCGTCGACACAGAGCACCACCTGATCGTCGCGCACGAGGTGACCAACGTCGGGCACGACCGCACCCAGCTGGCTCACATGAGCCGCCAGGGACAGGCGGCAACCGGGCATGAGGCGCTCAGCGTGCTGGCGGACCGGGGCTACTTCTCGGGCGAGGAGATCCTGGCTTGTGAGCAGGTCGGCATCGCGGTGACGCTGCCCAAGCCGCTGACCTCGGGCGCCAAGGCGGAGGGGCGCTTCGGCAAGCAGGACTTTGTCTACGAGCCGGAGGTGGATGCCTACCGGTGCCCAGCCGGTGAGCGGCTCTCCTACCGCTACACGAATGTGGAGGGCGGGCTGACGCTGCACCGCTACTGGACGACGGCCTGTCAGGGCTGCCCGATCAAGGCGCGCTGCACGCCGGCCAAGGAGCGGCGGGTGATGCGCTGGGAGCACGAGGCCGTCCTGGACGCCGTGCAGCGCCGGCTCGACACGGACCCTCACGCGATGCGCACGCGCCGGCAGACGGTCGAGCACGTGTTCGGGACGCTCAAGGGCTGGATGGGAGCGACCCACTTCCGGATGCGTCGGTTGAGGAACGTGGCCACCGAGATGAGCCTGCAGGTCCTGGCCTACAATCTGAAGCGGGTGATCGCGATCCTCGGCACCGGCCCACTCCTCACCGCCCTGCGGGCGTGAGGGCACGCGGCACCGCGCGCGCCATCACCGCTGCATCGCGACACACCCAACCGCGTTCTCACACAGCCTCCACCCGTAGCGGGCAAACACCCAGCTCCCTAGAGCGGAACCAATCGCGCCACCGAAGAAGAAGGTTGTCATGTAGACACCATTCAACCGCGCACGAAACTCGGGCGCCAACGCAAAAATCACACGTTGTCCGAGGACGAGATTGGCCGACACTGCAAAATCCAAGATGATGCCGGCCAGCACGAAGAGCGCGAGCGATAGGTTGGAGCCCAACACGGCGATATGCGTCATGGCGAAGGCGGCGACCGCCATCATCATGGCAGCAGCCGTTGCAGATCTGATCCATCCACGGTCCGCGATCCGGCCGGCGATCGGTGCGGCGACGGCTCCGGCGACGCCGGCCAAGGCGAAGAGAGCGGTACCCCGTTGGCTGAAGCCAAACGCCGGCCCCATCAACAGAAGCGGTGTTATCGTCCAAAAGAGACTGAACGCACCGAACATGCAGGCGTGATAGAGTGCCCTCCGTCGCAACGCCGGCGTCGTCCGGACGAGATGGGCCATCGAAGCGAGCATTTTGCCATAGCTCATCTTAGCCGTGACTGGCCGGAGAGGCAACGCAGAGCGGAGTATGAGCGTAAGGCCAATCATGATTGCGCACGAAAAGAAAAAGACGGCCCGCCAAGACGAAAAGTTTGTGATCAGACTCGCCAAGGGTCGAGCCAGCATGATGCCCATCATCAAACCGCTCATCACGTTACCGACCACGCGGCCACGCGTGGCCTCTGGCGACAGATGTGCGGCGTAGGGGACCAGAATCTGCACCGTGACCGAGCCCAAACCCACCATCAGGGCAGCGGCGAGAAAGGGCGCGGCCGAGCTGGCGATTCCGGAGATGAGGAGCCCGAATGCGCCGATGACCAGGATGGAAATGGCAAGCCGGCGATTCTCGAAAAGGTCGCCGAGAGGCACCACGAGCAGCAGCCCGGCACCATAGCCAATCTGCGTCAAGGTGACGATGAGGCCGCCAGCTTCTTTCGACAAATTCAATTCAGAACTGATTGGGCCAATAAGGGGCTGTGCGTAATAAATATTCACGGCGATCAGGCCGCATGCGCAGGCCAGGAGAGTCATGAGCCGCTTCGACATTCCTGGATCCTGCGTGCGAAGCGATGCTGGATCCCTCGCGGTTGCACCCACGGTATTTTGGATCATTTTTTTCCTTAATTGCGCTCGGAAAATCGCAATGCCGGGGGAGCGCACCGCCTCCCGACACGCTGAAAGGCAACCTCGTGTCGTTGCGTTTACGTTCTAGACCATTTTTCGATGAAGTGGATGCCGGTTCGTCGCAGAAGATGCGGCAAGATCAAAGACCTAGAGCAGCACCCGATTGCAACGTGATCGGGGGCCGCTCTAGTCGAGCAGCCGCATGGCTACTCCCACTATGGCCATCATGGCTTCACGCTCCCGTCCGGTCTTACCCAAGACCCGCATGCCTTGAACCATCGCGAGCAGAGCTCTCGCCGTGGTCGCCGCATCCAGGTCCTTCCGGATCGAGCCATCGCTCTGGCCGGCTCGTATCATCTCCGTCAGCCTTTCCTCGTTCCGCCTCAGAGCGTCGGCCACCTTGGCGGCCACGACCGGATCTGTACTGCCGAGTTCGACCGTGCCGACGATCACCAAACAACCGCCACGTCCTTCCGAGGTGTGCGAGGATTCCGCATAGAAATCTAGAACGCGGCGCAGCTTTTCCCGACCACTTTCCGAGCAAGCCGCAATTTCCGATAGCCTCGCGCCACGCAGCTTTAAATACCTGTCGAGAGCCGCGCAAAATAGTTCGTGCTTACTATGGAAGGCCTTATATATGCTTCCAGCGGATAAATTCAGCGCACCCGAAAGATCGGCAATAGAGACGCCACTATAACCGTGCTCACGGAAATACGAGATAGCCCGATCAAGGGCGACATCGGTGTCGAATTCCCTGGGCCGCCCCCTCGCCCGCGTCAGGCCGTGCGGCATCGTGTTTGCGGTGCTCATGGTGCTTATTTAGGATATGATTTAACCCAAATCAAGCCTGTGATCTCCTGCGGCGGCTTGCCGCCAGGCGACGGCCCGAAGGACCGAACCGGCCACCGCCGGTGGAGGCGCGGGCGATGCCGGGAGCGCGCTGCCCGAGGCGGGCGGGGCCGCGGAACGGGCTCGGTCCGCCGCCGTTGTCGGCCCGGACCCGGCTCACTTCAGGCGGCAGGACGATGGCGCGGACGCGGCGGATCGCTCAGGACGATCAGAGGTCGACCGTCAGGCTGATGCTCGACGCGGTCCGGGAGGCCGGCGATCTCGCGGTCGCGCAATACGCGCTCCTGGCGCACGAACTCGACGGCATCCGCCGCACGGTGATGCGGCTCGGCTCCTCCTTCGGCGGCGGGCTGATCTTCCTGTGCTGCGGGGGCTTCCTGCTGCTCGTGGCCGCCGTGAAGCTCCTGGCTTGGCTGACCGGGTCGGAGGTGCTCGGCGCCCTCATCGTCGCGGCCCCGTTCATCGCCGCGGCGATCGGGCTGGGGCACTGGGGGGCCCGCAAGATGCTGTCGGTCGGCCGGCCCAGCGAGGGGGCCTGACCCGTCGAAGGCCGACCGTCATGCTTCCGTTGCATGGCTCCCCTCTGGCATATGGCATGCCAGTGCTCTTTGTGCGGTGCCATATTGTGTGCGTCGCACAACGCCACTCGGGAGTGCCACCGATGATCGCCTTCGCCCTGCTCGGTCTCGTCGCCGCCGTCGCCGTGAACGCCTCACTGGTGCGCGTCGCCGCCGACCGCCTGACCCCGACCCCCGCCTCGGCGCCGCTCTTCGCGAGCAACCAGAACGACGTGATCGCCGCCAAGCTCGCCGCCTGAGCCTCTCGGGCCGGGCCGGCGGGCCTTCGGAGGGGCGCCGCGCCGGCGCCTCACCCCGACAGCGAGCGCGGTTCCCGCCCCGCCTCGGGCCCCACCGGGAACCCGGCCACCGCCTCCGCGATCAGGGCCTCGGCGCCCCGACCGACCGCGTCGCCCACCATCACGATCGCCGGACCCGCGATCCCGCTCGCCGCGATCGCCTCCGCCAAGCTGGTCGCGCTGCCCCGCAGCACCGCCTGGTCCGGCCGCGTCGCGTTGAAGACCGCCAGCGCCGGCGTGTCGGGGCGCAACCCTTCAGCGATGGCCCGGGCCAGCAGCGCGCCCAGCGTGCGCTTGGGCATGTAGATCACGGTCGTGACCGAGGAATCGCCGAGCGCCGCCCAGTTCAGGTCATCCGGCAGCGCGCCGCGGCGGTCGTGGCCGGTCACGTATTGCAGGCGCCGCGCCGCGTCGCGGTGCGTGAGCGAGAGGCAGAGCGAGGCCGCCGCGCCCTGCGCCGCCGTCACGCCCGGCACCACCGAGACCGGCACCCCCGCCGCCCGGCAGGCGTCGATCTCCTCCCCGGCCCGGCCGAAGACGAGCGGATCGCCGGATTTCAGCCGCACCACCCGCTTGCCCGAGCGCGCGAGGCTCACCATCAGGGCGTTGATGTCGTCCTGTCGGCAGGACGGGCCATGCCCGGTCTTGCCCACCAGCATGGTGCGGGCCTCCCGCCGCGCGTAGTCGAGGATCTCCGGCGCCACGAGGTCGTCGTACAGGATCACGTCGGCGCTGCGCAGGGCCCGCAGGGCCTTGAGCGTCAGGAGCTCCGCGTCCCCGGGCCCCGCCCCCACCAGCACGACGGCGCCGCCGCGCGGGCCCGCATCGGCCTCTCTCGTCAGCTCGTCGAGATCGGCCCGGGTGGGCGCCCGGTCGGGCTCCGCGAAGGCGCGGTCGGCGAAGCGTTCCCAGAAGGCGCGCCGCTCCGCGAAGGCGTGGTAGCGCGCGCTCACCGCCGCCCGCCAGTCGCGCGCCGCCGCCACCCAGGCCTTGAAGCCGGAGGGCAGCATCGCCTCGATCCGCGCCCGCACGGTCTGGCCGAAGACCGGGGCCGCCCCCTCGGTCGAGATGCCGACCACGAGCGGCGAGCGGTTGACGATCGCCCCGAAGGACACGTCGCAGAGATGCGGCCGATCGACGGCGTTGACGATCGCGCCGGCCTGCCGCGCCGCCGCGACGAAGCAGGCGCACGCGCCCTCGTCCTCCTGGGCGGCGATCGCCAGGGCGGCCCCCGCGAGGTCGGCCGGGCTCCAGTCGCGGGCGTGCAGCACGATGCGGCCGGCCACCGCCTCGGCGGGCGCGGCGCGCATCTCCTCGGTCGGGTCGGGGGCGTAGACGTCCACCTGGGCGCCCGCCGCGGCGAGCAGCTTCGCCTTCCAGGCGGCGCCGCCGCCGGCGCCGGCCAGGACCGCCCGCTTGCCCTGCAGCGTCACGAAGACCGGCAGCACCGCGAGCGGTTCGAGGCCGGGGGAGCGCGTCTCGCGCGGGGTTCGGGGGGAACTCATCGTCCTCAAGTACGGAACTCTCTCGCTCGGGACGATGCGCTCAGGCCGGGCTCGGCGCAAGTTCGGCCGCCAGCAGCTTGCGGATCTCAGGGATGCACGAGCCGCAATTGGTGCCGGCCCGGCAGGCCGCGCCGACCGCCTCGACGGCGTGGGCGCCGCCCCTGATCGCCCCGACGATGACGTCGCGCCCGACATTGTGGCAGGCGCAGACCAGGGGACCGGCGCCGCCGCTCTGCGCCCGTCCCGAGATCAGGGCGCGGCGCGCCGCCGGTTCGAGCAGTTCCTGCGTGCGGAAGAAGGCCTTCGCGGCCTCGAAGGAGGGCCGCTCGGCCGCCGGCGCGAGGGCGAGCGCCCCGACGAGGCGCCCCTCGACGAAGGCGGCCGCCCGGTAGACGCCGCAGCCCGGATCCGCGTAGGCGCTGAAGGACGCGTCCGGGAACAGGCGCCGCATCAGGGCGGCCGCCTCGTCCGGCCCGTCCTCGGTCGCCACGATCAGCCCGACGCCGCCCTCGATGGTGGCGCGCGCCCACCACCAGCCCTCCGGCGCCGCCACCGGCTCCCGGGTGATCAGGAAGCCGCGCGAGCGCATCGGCACCGGCGCGATCGCGGCCGGGGTGGCCTTGAGCTCCGGCTGGCCCGAGACCGGATCGACCGCCCCCTGCACCAGGGCGCCGACGCGGCCCGCCGAGGAGGTCGCCGCGCTCCAGTGCATCGGGGCGAAGAGCACGCCCTCCTGCGCGCCGGGGGTCAGCATCACCTCCAGCACCGCGCTGCCGTGGGCCGTGGTGACGCGGGCGAGGTCCCCGTCCGAGAGGCCGATCCGGGCCGCGTCCCGCGGGTGGATCTCGCAGAAGGGCACGGCGCGGTGGGCCGAGAGCTTCGGGCTCTTCCCCGTGCGGGTCAGCGTGTGCCAGTGGTCGCGCACCCGCCCGGTATTGAGCCGGAACGGGAAGGCCTCGCTCGTCGGGTGGGCCAGGGCGGGCGCCTGCACGGCGACGAAGCGGGCGCGCCGGTCGCGGGTGAAGAAGCGCCCATCCCCGAACAGCCGGGCCTGCCCGCCCTTCGCCCGGCGGGGCAGCGGCCACTGCACCGGCCGGGCCGCCTCGTAGGCGGCGTCCGGGATCTCGGCGAGGCCGGAGAGGTCGAAGTCGCGGCTGCCCGCATTCTCGAAGCCGGACAGGGCGGCGTGCTCGCGGAAGACCGCCGCCACGTTCGGCCAGGCGAAGGCCTGGAGGTGGCCGAGGCGCTGCCCGACCTGCGCCAGCATCCACCAATCGGCCCGCGCCTCGCCGGGCGCCGGCAGGAAGCGGCGCTGGCGGGAGATGCGCCGCTCGGAATTGGTCACCGTGCCGTCCTTCTCGCCCCAGGCGAGGGCCGGCAGCACGATCGCGTCCCGGCGCAGCGCGAGCGTGTCCGTGGTCGCGACGGCCTCGGCGATCACCAGCGTGTCGAGGCCGCGCAGGGCGGCGCGGACGCGGTCGGCCCGCGGCATCGAGACGGCCGGGTTCGTCCCCATCACCCAGAGGGCCTTGATCCTGCCCCGCTCGATCGCCTCGAACAGGGAGACGGCCTTCAGCCCCTCGCCGGTGACGATCCGCGGCGCGCCCCAGAAGCGGCGCACCAGGTCGACCTCCTCGGGCGCGAAGTGCATGTGGGCCGCCAGCATGTTGGCGAGCCCGCCGACCTCCCGCCCGCCCATGGCGTTGGGCTGGCCGGTGAGCGAGAACGGCCCCGTGCCGGGCCGGCCGATCCGCCCGGTGGCGAGGTGGCAATTGATGATCGCGTTGGCCTTGTCGGTGCCCTGGGAGGATTGGTTCACCCCCTGCGAGAAGGCCGTCACGGCGCGGGGCGTGGTCCGGAACAGGTCGAAGAAGGTCGCGACCTCGGCCCCGGTCAGGCCCGTGGCGGCGGCGGTCGCGGCCGCGTCGGGGGCGATGAGGCGGGCCCGCTCCAGGGCGGCCTCGAAGCCGGCCGTGTGCGCGGCGATGAAGCGGGAATCGAGTCCGCCGGTCTCGGCGAGGTGGACCAGGAGCCCGGAGAACAGGGCCGCGTCGGTGCCGGGCCTCACGCCGAGGAAGAGGTCGGCCTCCTCGCCGGTCTGGGTGCGGCGCGGATCGACCGCCACGATCCTGGTCCCGCGCCGCGCCCGCGCGTCGAGCATGCGGCGGAACAGGACCGGGTGGCACCACGCGGCGTTCGAGCCGACGAGGACGATGAGGTCGGCCTCGTCAAGATCCTCGTAGCAGCCCGGCACCGTGTCGGACCCGAAGGCGCGCCGGTGCGCCGCCACCGAGGAGGACATGCACAGCCGCGAATTGGTGTCGACGTGCGGGGTGCCGATGAAGCCCTTCGCGAGCTTGTTGGCGACGTAGTAATCCTCGGTCAGGAGCTGGCCGGAGAGGTAGAAGGCGATCGCATCCGGGCCGTGCTCGGCGGCCACGCGCCGGAAGCGCGCCGCCACCTCGTCGAGGGCGCGGTCCCAGGTCACGCGCGCGCCCGCGACCGTCGGGTGGAGCACCCGCTCGTCGAGGGAGAGGGTCTCCCCCAGGGCCGAGCCCTTGGAGCAGAGGCGACCGAGATTCGCCGGGTGCTCGGGATCGCCCTCGACGCGGGCGCCCCCCTGCCCGTCCGGCCGCGCGAGCACCCCGCAGCCGACGCCGCAATAGGGGCAGGTCGTGCGCACCGGCTCCGGCAGCCGCGAGAGGTCGGGCAAGAGGTCGGGCAAGAGATCGGGCAAGAGGTCGGGGACGTGGAGGTTCATCAAGGACGCTTCCGCGGATTGGAGGGCGCTGCGCTCAGTACACGTCGGCCTGGTAGCGGCCGGCCTTCTTGAGGGCGGCGAGGTAGGCCACCGCGTCGTCGGGGCTGCGGCCGCCCTCCTTGGCGGCGATGTCGATGAGCGCACGCTCGACGTCCTTGGCCATGCGCTTGGCATCGCCGCAGACGTAGAAGTGGGCGCCCTCCTCCAGCCAGCGCCAGACCTCGCGGCCGTTCTCGCGCATGCGGTCCTGGACGTAGGTCTTCTCGCCGCCGTCGCGCGACCAGGCGAGGGAGAGCCGCGTGAGGATGCCGGCCTCCTTCAGGCCGTTGAGCTCGTCCCGGTAGAAGAAGTCCGAGGCCTGCCGCTGGTGGCCGAAGAACAGCCAGTTGCGGCCCGGCGCCTTGACGGCAGCGCGCTCGCGCAGGAAGGCCCTGAAGGGTGCGATGCCGGTGCCGGGCCCGACCATGATGATCGGCGTCCCGGGATCGTCCGGCAGGCCGAACCCGTGCGCCTTCTGTAGGTAGACCCTCACCTTGGCGGCCTCGGCGAGGCGCTCGCCGAGGTGGGTCGAGGCGACGCCCAGGCGCAGCCGCGAGCGGTGGCTGTAGCGCACCGCGTCGACGGTGAGCGAGACGCGGCCGGGATCGGCCTTGGGGCTCGACGAGATCGAGTAGAGGCGCGGCTGCAACCCGTCGAGGGCTTCGAGGAAGACCTCGGCGTCCGGCCGCGCGCCCGGGAACTTGTGCAGGGCCGCGAGCACGTCGAGATGGGCGAGGTCGCCGTCCGGATCCTCCCCGGCGGCGAGGGCCTGCGCCTTGCGGCGCGCCGGGCCCGAGGTGAGGAGCGAGAGGAGCTGGAACAGCCCGTCCGGCGCCGCGCCGAGCGCGTAGTGGCCGAGCAGGTGGTCGCGCAGCGTCGCCTCGCCGAAGCGGGTGGCGACGACCCGCTCGGGCCGGGCGCCGAGTTCGGCGATGACCGTGTCGACCAGGGCCGGGGCGTTGGCCGGGAACAGCCCGAGGGAATCGCCGACCGCGTAATCGATGCCGGTGCCGGCGAGGTCGATCTCGATGTGCCAGGTCTCCTTCTCGCCGCCGGGCGCGTTGAGGCGCCGCCGGGAGAGGAAAACCGCCTCGGCCGGGTTCTCGCGGCAATAGCCGCAGGGGCCGGTCGCCGCCCCGGCAGCCGGGGCGGCCTCTGCGGCTATTGCCGCCGCGGCGGGCGCCGCCGGGGCGGCCTGCGCGCCGGGCGCCGCCGGGGCCGCGCCGGCAACCTCCACCTCCAGCTTCTTCAGCATCCGGAGGGTCTCCTTGCCCCCGGGCTGGCAGAGGTTCAGGCGCTCCTCCTTCCTGAGGAAGATGGCGTTGGCGTAGTCGGCGCAGGTGTAGCCGCACTGGCCGCAATCCTGCTGGGCCATGGCGGCCATCAGCTTCTGCGCCGCGGAGCGCTCCGTGGCCATGGCCATGCGGTCGCCGAGGGGGATCGACGGGTCGTGCCAGGGCGCGTCGCCGTTGTCGGCGAGCGCCGGGCCGGCGGCCGGGACCTCGCCGGGCGCGAGCGCGGTCGCGCCCTCCAGCGCCGGGCCGAGGAGCGCCGCGAAGTAGCCGGAGAGCCACGCCCGCTGGTCGGCGGTGAAGGGCGCGCTCTCGGGAATCAGGACGAGGGGGGGCGTGACGTGCTGGGTCATGGCGGTCACCGGGGAGAATGCGGGGCGGACGCGGTCGCGCGGGCGGGCCCCGCGCCGGCGGCTCCGAGGGCGGCGCTCATTCGGCCGCCTCCAGCATCCGGGCCTCGGCGAGGCCCCTCAGGGCCTCCGGCCCGCGCCGGGCGGTGAAGGCCTGGAAACTCTCCTGCGGGCCGGTGCGGTGGGCGAGGTAGTCGCGCAGCAGCGCCTCCACCCGGCCCGGGCACTCCTCGGCCCGCACCGCCTTCCAGATCTCGGTCCCGATCCTGGCCGCCTCGCCGAAGCCGCCGCCGACCACGATGTCGTAGCCCTCGACGGTGTCGCCCTCCTCGCTCACCACCACCTTGGCGCCGATCAGGCCGATATCGCCGATGTAGTGCTGGGCGCAGGAATGGTGGCAGCCGGTCAGGTGCAGGTTCACCGGCACGTCGAGGTCCCTCACCCGGGCCTCGACGTGGTCGGCGATCATCAGGGCGTGGCCCTTCGTGTCCGAGGCCGCGAACTTGCAGCCGCGATTGCCCGTGCAGGCGACGAGGCCGGCCCGGATGCTCGACGCCTTGGTGGTCAGGCCGAGCGCCGCGACCCGGGCCTCGACCTCCGCCACGCGGGCGTCCGGCACGCCCGAGATCAGGAAATTCTGCCAGACGGTGAGGCGGATCAGGCCGTCGCCGCATTCCCGGGCGATCTGCGCGAGGGCGCGCATCTGGTCGGTCGTCATCTTGCCGACCGGCAGCACGACGCCGATCCAGTTCAGGCCCGCCTGCTTCTGGGGATGCACGCCGACATGGGCGAAGCGGTCGCAGCCGCCCCGGGGCCTGATATGGGCCGGATCGACCCGGTCGAGCCTGCGCCCGAGCTTGTCCTCGACGGCGGCGAGGTAGGCGTCGAAGCCCCAGGCGTCGAGGACGTATTTCAGCCGGGCCTTGTTGCGGTTGGTGCGGTCGCCGTTCTCGATGAAGACGCGCAGGATCGCGTCCGCGACCCGGTTGCACGCGCTCGGGCGCAGCACCACGCCGGTGTCGCGGGCGATGTCGCGGTGGCCGGTGATGCCGCCGAGCACGAGGCGCATCCAGAGGCCCGGCGCGACCGCGGCGCCCTCCGCCACCTCGACCGCCTGGAAGCCGATGTCGTTCGTCTCCTCCAGCACCGGCAGCACGCCGCCGCCGTCGAACGCCACGTTGAACTTGCGCGGCAGGCCGTACAGGGAGCGGTCGTTCAGGATCCAGTTGTGCCAGGACCTGGCGAGGGGGCGGGTGTCGAGGAGTTCCTGGGCGTCGATGCCGGCGGTCGGCGAGCCGGTGACGTTGCGGATGTTGTCGGCGCCGGCCCCCCGGGCGGTCAGGCCGAGATCCACGAGCCCGTCGAGGAAGGGCTGGCCGTGCTCGGTGGCGATCTCGCGCACCTGCAGGTTCGCCCGCGTGGTGACGTGGGCGTAGCCGCCGCCATGGGCATCCGCGAGGTCGGCGATGCCGGCGAACTGCCAGTGCTGCAGGATCCCGTTCGGGATGCGCAGGCGGCACATGTAGGAGTTCTGGGCCGGCGCGACCCAGAACAGGCCGTGGTAGCGCCAGCGGAAATTGTCCTCGGGCTTGGGCGCCTTGCCGGTTTCGGCCTCGGCGATCAGGCGGTTGTGCCCGTCGAAGGGGTTCTCGGCGCGCTTCCACTTCTCCTGGTCGGCGAGCTTGCCGCCGGCCTTCACGACCCGGTCCTGGGCCTTGATGTGGATGGCGTCGGGCCCGGTCGGCTCGGCGGCCGGCGGGGCCGCCGCGCCGCCGAGGCCGATCCCGCCGGTCAGGCGGACGGCCTGGATCCCGTTCGCGAATCCTTCGAGGTAACGCTTCTGCTCGGCGTCGAAGTCGTCGGCCATTGCGCGCTCCTTCACGCTGCGAGGGGTTGGGGAGCCGGGCGACCGAAGATCAGGTCGTCCCGGTCGGCGCGGGCGAGGCGCTCGCCCGAGCGGATCAGGGCCTTGCACCAGCCCTGCTCGGCGACGTCGCCGACGAAGACCGCGCCGAGGAGGCGGTTCTCGGCGATGACGAGCTTGCGGTAGAGCCCCGCCGCCGGATCGCTCCAGGTCACGGCCTCGGCGCCCTCCGGCACGTCCACGAGCCCGGCCGAGAAGACCGGCAGGCCGGAGACCTTCAGGCTGGTGGAGAGGGCGGTGCCCGCGTAGGCGGCCGCCTCGCCGCAGAGGTGGCGGGCCAGCACCTCGGCCTGCTCGTAGGCCGGCTCGACGAGGCCGTAGGTCATGCCCCGGTGCTCGGCGCACTCGCCGAGGGCGAAGACGGACGGGTCGGAGGTGGTCATCCGGTCGTCGACCCGGATGCCGCGCCCGACCGCGAGGCCCGAGGCGGCGGCGAGCGACGTGGAGGGCCGCACCCCGACCGACAGGACGACGAGGTCGGCCGGGATCGTCGCGCCGTCGGCGAGGCGCAGGGCCTCGACGCGCCCCTCGCCCTCGACCGCGGCGGTATCGGCCTCGAGCCGCACCCGCACCCCGCGCGCCTCGATGGCCCGTCTCACGAGGTCGGCGGCGGCGTGGTCGAGCTGGCGCTCCATCAGGCGGTCCATCACGTGGAGGAGCGTCGTCTCGGCGCCGAGCCGGGCGAGGCCGACCGCCGCTTCGAGCCCGAGCAGGCCGCCGCCGATCACCACCGCGCGGGCGCCGGGCGCGGCGGCGCGCCGGATCGCCGCCACGTCCGCGAGGTCGCGGAAGGTGACGATGCCGGGGAGGTCCATCCCGGGCCTCGGCAGGCGGATCGGCACCGAGCCGACCGCGAGGACGAGCCGGTCGTAGGGGAGGACGAGCCCCTCCCCGACCCGGACGGTGCGGGACTCCCGGTCGATGGCGGTGGCGGGCGCGCCGGTGACCAGGGTGATGCCGTGATCGGCGTACCAGTCGAGGCCGCGGAAGGTGCAGGCGGCCTCGTCGACCTCGCCGCCGAGCAGCGAGGAGAGCAGCACGCGGTTGTAGGCCGCCACCGGCTCGGCGCCGACGACCGTCACCGCGTAGCGGCCGCCCTGGCGCTCGGTCAGCCGCTCCAGGAAGCGGAGCGAGGCCATGCCGTTGCCGACCACGACGAGGCGTTCCTGCATCGTCCCGGCCTCAGGCGGCGAGGGCCGGCTTGGCGTGCCGGGCGTAGAGGAATTCCAGCACCTCCGCGCGGGCATGCGTGTAGGTCGGGTCCTCGACGAGGTCGAGGCGCCGGCGCGGCCGGGCGAGCGGCACGGCCAGGACCTCGCCGATCGTGGCGGAGGGGCCGTTCGTCATCATCACGATGCGGTCGGAGAGGAGCACCGCCTCGTCCACGTCGTGGGTGATCATGATGACGGTGTTGCGCAGGCGCAGGTGGATCTCCATGAGCTGGTCCTGGAGATGGGCCCGGGTCAGGGCGTCGAGGGCGCCGAAGGGCTCGTCCATCAGCAGCACCTTCGGCTCCATGGCGAGCGCCCGGGCGATGCCGACGCGCTGCTTCATGCCGCCGGAGATCTCGTGCGGGCGCTTCTCGGCCGCGTGCGTCATGTTCACGAGGGCGAGGTTGTGCGCGACCCAGTCGCGCCGCTCCGCCCGGCCCTTCCTGGCGCGCAGCACCTTGTCGACCGCGAGGGCCACGTTCTCCCGCACGGTGAGCCAGGGCAGGAGCGAGTGGTTCTGGAACACCACGGCCCGCTCGGGGCCGGGGCTGTTGACCTCGCGGTCGTCGAGCAGGACGCCGCCCGTCGAGGCGCGCAGCAGGCCCGCCACGATGTTGAGCACCGTCGACTTGCCGCAGCCCGAATGGCCGATCAGCGAGACGAACTCGCCCTTGGCGATCGAGAGGTTGACGTCGCGCAGCACTTCCGTGGTGCGCCCGGCCCGCGTGAAGCTGATGCCGACATTCGAGAGGACGAGGTGGCTCATGGCGCGGGGCTCCTCAGGCGCTGGCGGTGCCGCGGGTGACGAGCTGCCCGATCCCGGCGACCACGCGGTCGAGGACGAAGCCGATCACGCCGACATAGACGAGGGCGACGATGATCTCGCTGATATGCGAGGAGTTCCACGCGTCCCAGATGAAGAAGCCGATGCCGACGCCGCCGATCAGCATCTCGGCCGCCACGATCGCCAGCCACGACAGGCCGACCCCGATGCGAAGACCGGTGAAGATGTAGGGCGCCGCCGAGGGCAGCATGATCTTGCCGAAGAACTCGAAGGCGTTGAGCCGGAGCACCGACGCGACGTTGCGGTAATCCTGCGGGATGTTGCGGATTCCGACCGCCGTGTTGATGATGATCGGCCAGATCGAGGTGATGAAGATCACGAAGATGGCCGAGGGCTGGCCATCCCGGAAGGCGGCGAGCGAGAGCGGCAGCCAGGCGAGGGGCGGGATGGTGCGCAGCACCTGGAAGATCGGGTCGAGGCCGCGCATGGCCCATTCGGACTGGCCGACCAGCGTGCCGAGCAGCACGCCCGCCACGGAGGCGAGCGCGAAGCCGAGCGCCACGCGCTGCAGGCTCGCCACGATGTGCCAGAACAGCCCCTTGTCGGTGCCGCCATTGTCGAAGAACGGGTCGGAGATGATCGGCCAGGCCTCGCTCATCACCCGCGACGGGGCGGGCAGGCCGGCGCCGGGCCGGTCGCAGAGCACCTGCCAGACGAGCAGGAACAGGCCGAGCACCACGAGGGGCGGCACGATGCGGGCCGCGAGGGCCCTCAGGCCCGCCGCCGTTACGAGGGGGCCGCGCGACGCCTCCCCCTTCCGCCGCGCGGCGGCGAGGCCGCCGATGGAGGTTCCGAGGGCCATCACGCCACCTTCTTGATGCTGAGGCTGGACAGGTAGGCGGCCGGATCGGCCGGATCGAAGACCTTGCCGTCGAAGAAGGTCTCCCTGCCCCGCGAGGTCGAGGCCGGGATCGCGCTCACGCCGAGCGCCTTGGCCGCCTCGCGCCACAGGTCCTCGCGGTTGACCTTGGCGATCAGGGCCCTGGTGTCGGTCTGGGGCTCGAACTTGCCCCAGCGGATGTCCTCGGTGAGGAACCAGAGGTCGTGGGACTGGAACGGATAGGAGGCGTGGTCGCGGAAGAACTTCATCACGAAGGGGCTGTCCTGCACGACCCGGCCGTCGCCGTAATCGATGGTGCCCTTCATGCGCCCGGCGACGTCGCCGACCGGGATGTTGATCCACTGGCGCTTGGCCACGATGGCGGCGAACTCGTCCCGGTTCTCGGGCCGGTCGCACCATTGCTGCGCCTCGATCACCGCCATCAGCAGGGCGCGGGTGGCGTTCGGGTATTTCTGGACCCAGTCCGCCCGCATGGCGAAGGCCTTCTCGGGATGGTCCTTCCAGAGCTCGCCGGTGGTGAGCGCCGTGTAGCCGAGCCCCTGCTGGACGAGCTGGGCGTTCCACGGCTCGCCGACGCAGAAGCAATCCATCGTGCCGACCTTCATGTTCGCCACCATCTGGGGCGGCGGCACCACGATGGTCTCGATGTCGCGGTCCGGATCGATCCCGCCGGCCGCCAGCCAGTAGCGGATCCAGAGGTCGTGGGTGCCGCCCGGGAAGGTCATGGCGGCCTTCACGGACTTGCCGGCGGCCTTCTTCTTGTCGGTCGCGACCCGGAAGACCTTGGAATCGAGCGCCACCTTGGCGTCGAGGTACTCCTTGGCCACCGAGATGCACTGCCCGTTGAGGTTGAGCCGGGCGAGGATGTGCATCGGCACCGGGACGTTGTTCTGGGTCACCCGGCCGGCGCTGATCAGGTAGGGCATCGGCGTCAGGATGTGGGCGCCGTCGATGCCGTTGCCCTCGGAGCCGAGGACGAGGTTGTCGCGGGTGGTGCCCCAGGAGGCCTGCTTGAGCACCTCCACCTCGGGCATGCCGTGCTTGGCGAAGAAGCCCTTCTCCTTGGCGACGAAGAGCGGGCCCGCGTCGGTCAGCGCGATGAAGCCGAGCTTGGCGCCCTTCACCTCGGGCCCCGTCCCCTGCGCGAAGGCCCCGCCCGGCAGCGCGGCCCTGGCGGCGGCGGTGAGCGAGAGGGCGGCGGCCGCCCCCTTCAGAAGGCCGCGACGCGTCGTGTGGTCACCCCTGCCGATCGACACCGTGTCCCGCTCCTGTCGTCCTTGCGGGCGGCGCCCGCGTTGCCGAAACGAAAAAACCGCTGCCCAAGCTCGTCCGGGCCCCGGCAGGCGGGGCTCCAGCGGAGAGTCGGGTCAGCGGCCTTGCTGACGGTGAGATCCCGTCGGCGCTGACGGGCTCGATCCTTTTCAAAGCAGATCCCGTGCCAACTCTCGTCGAACCGCCCAAGTCATTGATCTGGATCGATTCCAGCCGATCCGGCGCGGGCCCGGCCGCCGGGCGCCGCCCCGTGCTGCGCTGCACAAATCGGCAGCGCCCTGTCTGCCAAACAGGCAGGCCGGCGGCCTGCCTGCG
This sequence comes from Methylobacterium sp. WSM2598, assembly GCF_000379105.1. Classification (GTDB taxonomy): domain Bacteria; phylum Pseudomonadota; class Alphaproteobacteria; order Rhizobiales; family Beijerinckiaceae; genus Methylobacterium. The sequence continues at coordinate 978,641 of NZ_KB900609.1, forward strand.
CGCTGAGCAGAACGGCGTCGGGCAAGATGGCGTTGGGCGAGAAGGCGTGGGGCGAGAAGGCATGGGGCAAGAAGGCGTGGGGCAAGAAGGCGTGCGGCAAGAAGGCGTGCGGCAAGAAGGCGTGCGGCAAGTCTGCCGCGCCTCTCGCTCTCGCGTCCTTGACCGCCCCCGGACCGGCGACCGCCTCGGCGAATGATGCTCAGGCGGCCAGCAGGTCGGGCCTGGGCAGGGCCGCCGCCTGGGCGCGGGCGGCGGGCGGCGCGGCGAACTGGCCGCAGGCCTCCATCTCGGCGAGGATCCAGTCGATCGCCCCCATGTCGAAGGCCAGGACCTCCTCCCCGAGGGTCAGGTAGTCGGGCGCGGCGCGCGGGGCGGCGCCCCGGGGCGCGAGCTGCAGCGACCCGGCGAGCCCGCGCAGGATCAGGTCGGGGTCGAGGCCGAGGTGGCGCGGCGCCGCGAGCATGCGGGCGAGGTCGGGCCGGTTGCCCGGCTCCCCGCACCAGCGCGCCGCCGCCCGCAGGGCGCGCAGCAGCGGCGGCACCCGCTCCTCCAGCTCGGCCGGCAGCGCCAGCACCTTCTCGGGGCAATCCGGCGCGAGATCGACGCCGAGGGCGGCGATGCGCCCGACCCCGGCCTCCACCGCGACGCTGTTCCAGGGCGCGCCGACGCAGAAGCCGTCGATCAGGCCCCGGCGCAGGGACTCGACGGTCCGCGGCGGCGGCACGGCGACGAGCCGGACCTGGTCGAGGCGGCAGCCGCCGAGGGCGAGCAGCCGGCGCAGCTGGTAGGTGTGGCTGGAGAAGGGATGCACGGTCCCCAAGGTGAGCGGCCGCCCCGCCGCGGCCCGCGCTCCGGCCAGGGCGGCGAGGGCGCGGGCCACCTCGGGCAGGGCCTCGCCGTCCGGGCGCATCGCCTCCCAGAGGGGAAGCGACAGGGTGACGGCGTTGCCGTTGCGGCCGAGCGCCGCCGGGGCGATCAGGCTCGCGGGCGGGCCGCTGAGGCCGAGATGGCTCGCGAGGGCGAGGGGCGCCAGGATGTGGGCGCCGTCGAGGAGGCCGAGGGCGAGCTTGTCGCGCAGGGTCGCCCAGGAGGGCTCGGCCACGAGCTCGACGCGCAGGCCTTCCCGGGCGGCGAAGCCGCCTTCCGCCATCGCGATGACGGTGGCGGCGTCCGTGAGCGGGACGTATCCGAGCTGGAACCTCATCCGAGCAGGTCCGCGGCGGTGACGATGGCGCGGGCGATGTCCACGATCTTGCGCTTCTCGTTCATGGCCTTGCGGCGCAGCTGCTTGTAGGCCTCGTCCTCCGACAGGCCCTTGGCGCTCATCAGGATGCCCTTGGCGCGGTCGATGAGCTTGCGGTCGGCGAGTTCGTTGCGGGCCTCGGCCAGTTCGCGCTGGAGCCGCGCGAAGGCGTTGAAGCGCAGGATCGCCACCTCGATGATCGGCTTGATCCGGTCCGCCTTGAGCCCGTCCACGATGTAGGCCGAGATGCCCGCATCCACCGCGGCCTGCATCATGGCGGTGTCGCTGCGGTCGACGAACATCGCGACCGGCTTCTCGACCAGGCGGGAGACGCCGAAGAGCTGCTCCAGGAGGTCGCGGCTCGGGCTCTCGAGGTGGATGACGACCACGTCGGGCGCCAGGGCCGAGAGCCTGTCGAGGAGGTCGACCGTGTCGGGAATCACGACGACGCGGGCGCCGTCGAGGTTGCGCAGGCCCTCCTCCAGCACGGCCGCGCGCGCCCGGCTCGGGTCGACGACCGCGATGGTCAGGCTCTGGTCGGGGGAGGTCAGCGGGGCAGTGGTCACAGGGTCGGGCATGCCGGGCGCAAGAGGCAAATGTCGGGCCGGGGCGGTCGGGATCGGACGGAAGTCGGATCGTGCTTCGGCGGCTCGGCCGCGCCGGACCCGTCCCCGCGGGCCGCGCTCGCACCGCGCGGCGGGGGCGGAAACCCCGCATCGGCCGGGGGAGCGGCCCGGGGCTCGCAAGACCTCGCCGGCGCGACCCTGCGGAAACCTCGCCGCAATGAAAAGGCCGCGGTTCGGCCGCAAAACCGCGGCTCACTGCGCGGGTGAGCGAACGGAGGATCGGCCCCATGAGCGAGTTCGACGGCCGGCGCGAGGCTGCGCCGGGATCGGTGGACGGAGGGCGGACGCTCGGCTACCTCCCCCTCCTCCCGACCCTGTGCGTGGCCGCCTGCCTCGCCGCGGGGTCGCTCTACTGGCGCGACGCGCCGCCCAGACCGCCCGCCGGCCAGGCCGCCGCCGCGGCGCCGCGCCCCGTCCCGGACCCGTTCCGCACCGCCGAGGCGGGCGGCGAGGCGCTGACGCGCCACCCGCTCCCCCTCGAATTCGCGCGGCAATTCCCCCTCGCGGTGTCGAGCGCCCTCGCCGCCGAGGCACGGGCGCCCGCCGAACCGGCCGCGGCCGGCCCTCTCTGCGAGGCGCTGCCGGCGGCCGCCCCGGAGAAGCCCCTGCCGCTGAGCGCGCGCCCCGCCCCGAGGCGGCCGGCGAGCCCCCGCCACGCTTTGCAGGCCGCGCAGGCCCGGCCGTCCCGCCCGGCCGCTCTCCAGGCCGCGGAGGCCGGGCCGGAGGAGACGCCGCCCACCGAGCGCGCCTCCTTCGCGGGGCTCGCCCTGCCGCGCGTCGTCGAGACCGGCCGCGTGATGGTGCGCCACGTCTCGGCCCTCGGCGCCGGCGTCGTGCAGGCGGGCAGCGCCATGCTGGACCTGATCGACCGGCATCCCTGACCCGGCGCCGCGGCTGGACCGGCGAACCCGTTCCGCTATCTCCCGGGACGGGAGAGTGCCGCAGGGTCGAGCATGGCATCGCGGATCGAGGATTACGCCCTGGTGGGCGACGGGCGCAGCGCGGCCCTGATCGGCCGCGACGGCAGCATCGACTGGCTGTGCTGGCCTCGCTTCGACGCGCCCGCCTGCTTCGCCGCCCTCCTCGGCACGGCCGAGCACGGCCATTGGCGCATCGCCCCGGCCGGCCCGGCGACCCGCGTCACCCGCTGCTACAGGCCCGGCACCCTGGTGCTGGAGACCACGCACGAGACCGAGGCCGGCACGATCCGCGTCACCGACTACATGCCGAGCGACGACGGGCTCCACCTCGTGCGCCTCGTCGAGGGGGTGAGCGGGTCGGTCCCGGTCCGCATGGAATTCGTGGTGCGCTTCGATTACGGCTCGGCGGTGCCCTGGGTCTCGCGCAACGAGCACGACGACCTGCGGGCGATCGTCGGCCCGCACAAGGTCGTGCTGCGCACGAAGGCGCCCCTGCGGGGCGTCGGGCGCAGCACCGTCTCGGACTTCACCCTCGCGCAGGGGGAGTGCCTGTCCTTCGTGCTGAGCTACGCCCCCTCCGCCGAGGACGACCCCGCCCCGATCGAGCCGCGCAAGGTTCTGCGCCGCACCACCGACGCCTGGCGCTCCTGGTCGAGCCGCTGCCAGGGCGGCACGCCCTGGGACGACATCCTGCTGCGCTCGCTCCTCACCCTCAAGGCGCTGATCTACGCGCCCACGGGCGGGATCGTGGCGGCGCCGACCACCTCCCTGCCGGAGGCGATCGGCGGGGTGCGCAACTGGGATTACCGGTACTGCTGGCTGCGGGATTCGACCTTCACGCTCCTCGCCCTGGTGGATGCGGGCTACCTCGACGAGGCGCGGGCGTGGCGCGACTGGCTCCTGCGCGCGGTCGCGGGCAGCCCGGAACAGGCCCGCATCCTCTACGGCATCGCCGGGGAGCGGCTCTTGCCCGAGATCGAGATCGACTGGCTGCCGGGCTACGAGGGCTCGCGGCCGGTGCGCATCGGCAACGCCGCCTCGCAGCAATTCCAGCTCGACGTCTACGGCGAGATCTTCGACGCGCTCTACCAGGCCGAGGAGCGCGGCATGGAGGGGGACGAGAACGGCGTGCGGGTCGGCCTCGCCCTCCTGGCCCACCTGGAGAAGGTCTGGACCGAGCCGGACGAGGGCATCTGGGAGGTTCGGGGCGGGCGGCGCCACTTCGTGCACTCGAAGGTGATGGCCTGGGTGGCCTTCGACCGGGCGGTGCGGTTCTACGAGCGGCTGAACGGGGACGGCGCCGGGGATGCCACCGTGGCGCGCTGGCGCGACGTGCGTGCGCGCATCCACGCGCAGGTCTGCGAGAAGGGCTTCGACCCGGAGCTCAACAGCTTCGTGCAATCCTACGGCTCCAAGCGCCTCGACGCGAGCCTGCTCCTGATCGCCCATGTGGGCTTCCTGCCCCACCACGACCCGCGGGTGGTCGGCACCGTCGAGGCGATCGGCCGCGACCTGATGCGCGACGGCTTCATCCTGCGCTACGACACCGAGAACCAGACCACGGACGGCCTCCCGGCCGGCGAGGGTGCCTTCCTGCCCTGCAGCTTCTGGTACGCGGACAACCTGATCCGCCTCGGGCGCTGCGCGGAGGCCCGGGCGATGATCGAGCGGCTCCTCGCCGCCTGCAACGACGTGGGGCTGCTCGCCGAGGAGTACGACCCGGTCGCCAAGCGCCAAGTCGGCAACTTCCCGCAGGCCTTCAGCCACGTCGCCCTGGTCAACACACTTCTGAACTTCAGTCGCGCGGTCGGACCCGCTATGGAGCGCAGCGACGACGAGGGGCGCGGCGCTGCCGGCGCGACCGCCCGCAGCTGAACCCGACGAGGTCCGAGATGAGTGCAGCCGAGACCGCCGCGAAGGCCGGTATCAGCGCGATCGACCAGCGCAGCATCGACACGATCCGCACGCTGACGATGGATGCCGTGCAGAAGGCGAATTCCGGCCATGCCGGCGCCCCGATGGCGCTCGCGCCCGTCGCCTTCACGCTCTGGAACCGCTACCTGCGCTACGATCCGGCGCACCCGACCTGGCCGAACCGCGACCGCTTCGTGCTCTCGGTCGGCCACGCCTCGATGCTGCTCTACAGCCTGCTCCACCTCGCGGGCGTCGCGCAGAAGGATGGTGCCGACGAGCCCGCCGTGAGCCTCGACGACATCAAGCGCTTCCGCCAGCTCGACAGCCGCACGCCCGGCCACCCGGAGTACCACTTCACCACCGGCGTCGAGGTCACCACCGGGCCGCTCGGCCAGGGGGTGGCGAACTCGGTCGGCATGGCGATGGGGGCCCGCTTCCTCAACGAGCGCTTCCCGTTCGGCGAGCGGGCGGTGTTCGACTTCAACGTCTACGCCCTTTGCAGCGACGGCGACCTGATGGAGGGCGTCGCGTCCGAGGCCGCCTCGATCGCCGGCCACCTGCGCCTCGCCAACCTGTGCTGGATCTACGATTCCAACACGGTCACGATCGAGGGCCACACCGACCTCGCCTTCAGCGAGGAGGTGGCGACCCGCTTCCTGGCCTATGGCTGGCAGGTGCTGCGCGTCGCCGACGCGAACGACGTGCCCGCGCTCGCCGGCGCGATCGAGACCTTCCTGCAATCGCAGGACCGGCCGACCCTGATCATCGTCAACTCGGTCATCGGCTACGGCGCGCCGACCAAGCAGGGCACCTCCAAGGCGCATTCGGACGCGCTCGGGGTGGAGGAGATCCGGGGCGCCAAGCGCTTCCTCGGCTGGCCGGAGGATGCCGAGTTCCTGGTGCCGGACGGCGTCTACGAGAATTTCCGCCAGGGGATCGGCGCCCGCGGCGCGGCGCTCTTTTCCGAGTGGCAGGAGCTGATGGAGGAGGTGCGCGCCTCCGACGCGGACCTCGCCGGCGCGGTCTCCTCCTTCCTGTCGGGCGAGCTGCCGGCGGGCTGGGACGCGGCGATCCCGCACTTCCCGGCCGACGCCAAGGGCCTCGCCACCCGCGAATCCTCCGGCAAGGTGCTGAACGCCATCGCCGCCAAGGTGCCGTGGCTGCTCGGGGGCTCGGCCGACCTCGCCCCCTCGAACAAGACCAGGATCGAGGGCGAGGAGGCGCTCGGGCCGTTCACGCCCGGCGGGCGCAACATCCATTTCGGGGTGCGCGAGCACGCCATGGGGTCGATCGTGAACGGGCTCGGCCTCGTGGGCCTGCGCGCCTACGGGGCGACCTTCCTGGTCTTCTCCGACTACATGCGGCCGCCGATCCGCCTCGCGGCGCTGATGGAGCTGCCGGTCTTCCACGTCTTCACGCACGATTCGATCGGCGTCGGCGAGGACGGCCCGACCCACCAGCCGGTGGAGCACCTCCTGTCCCTGCGGTCGATCCCCGGCCTGATCACGCTGCGGCCCGCGGACGCCAACGAGGTGGCGGAGGCCTACCGGGTGATCATGGGCCTCAGGCACCAGCCGGCCGTGCTGGCGCTGAGCCGCCAGCCGCTGCCGACCTTCGACCGCGCCACCTGCGCGCCCGCCTCGGGGCTCGCCAGGGGCGCCTACGTGCTGGCCGGCGGCGAGGGCACGCCCGAGCTGATCCTGATCGGCACGGGCAGCGAGGTGCAGCTCTGCCTGGGCGCCTACGAGACCCTGCGGGGCGAGGGCGTGCGGGCGCGGGTGGTGTCGATGCCGTCCTGGGAGCTGTTCGAGCAGCAGGACGCCGCCTATCGGGAGAGCGTGCTGCCGCCCGCCGTGACGGCGCGCGTGGTGGTGGAGCAGGGCTCGGTGATCGGCTGGGACCGCTATGCGGGCAGCGCCGGCACGATCCTCGGCATGCACACCTTCGGCTCCTCGGCGCCGATCAAGGACCTGCAGACCAAGTTCGGCTTCACCTCCGCCAAGGTGCTGGAGGCGGCCCGGGCGCAGCTCGCGCGCGCGAAGGGGCTCGCGCGCGCGAAGGGGTGAGCGCCGGCGCCGCGTCGGCTCAGGCGCCCTCGACGCCCCAGACTCGGCACCTGTTGCAGGACTTTGCGACTGGTCACGGTGTTCCGCCCGCGCGCCACCGCGCAGGATCTGGCCTGCTCGAAGGCCCGGCTCGCGCCGGGCCCCTCCAGCACCAGGACGCCGCCTCCTCCATCATCCACCGGCGAGCAGAACTCACACCGGCTCGACCCCGCACCATTCCGCCACGAACAGGGCCATGGCGGTGGTGATGCGCTTGAGCGAGGCGAGGCTCACCCGCTCGTCGAAGCCGTGGATGTTCTCGCTGATCGGGCCGTAGCAGAGCGCCGGCACGCGGTCGTAGAGGGCGTGCACGCGGGTGTCGAGGTAGCCCGCCGTCATGAAGCTGCGCAGGGCGCGCCCCGTCGCCGCCTCGTGGGCCCGGGCGAGCACGGCCTCCGCCTCCGAGCCCTCGGCGAGCTCGTAGCCCTCCGCGAAGAAGCCGTTGAAGGTCACGCGCGGGGGCGCGTTCGACAGGAACGGGTCGGCCAGGGCGAAGGCGTGCACCGCCGCCTCGATCTCGCGGGCCGCCTCCTCGGCGCCCACGCCCGGATAGATCGCGATGCGGCAGTCGATCCGGCACCAGGCCGGCACCGAGGAGGCCCAGTCGCCGCCCTCGATCCGGCCGACATTGAGGTTGATCGGGTGCGCCTCCCCCTCGAAGTGGCGGCGGCCGGCCTTGCGGGCGTTCCAGCTCTCCTCCAGCCGCCGCAGCGCCCCGATCACCCGGTAGGCGGCGTCGATCGCGTTGGCGCCCGTCCCCATCTCGCGCACGTGGACCGGGCGGCCGCGCACCTCGACCTGGAACCAGAGCACGCCCGTATTGGCGCGCACCAGCATCTCCTCCTCGGGCTCGGGGATCAGCACCGCCTCGGCGCGGTAGCCGCGCAGGTGGGTCATCAGGGCCCCGTTGCCGGTCGATTCCTCCTCCACGACCGATTGCAGCGTCACGGTGGCGGCGGGCTGCAGGCCGATCCGGGTGAGCGCGTCGAGCACGAACAGGTTGGCGGCGTGGCCCGCCTTCATGTCGGCGCCGCCGCGGCCGTAGAGCCAATCCCCCTCGATCACCGGCTCGAAGGGCGGGTGGGTCCACAGGTCGATCGGGCCGGGCGGCACCACGTCCACGTGGGCCTGCAGGATCAGGGAGCGCCCGGTCTCCGCCCGCGGCCGGTGGATGCCGACGACGATCGGCGCCTCCGAGTGGTCGGGCGCGAATTTCGAGCCGCCCGGATGGTCCTCGATCGCCGCCCGGTCCATGGCGAAGCGGTCCATGGCGAGGCCGCGCGCCCGGAAGGCGCGGAACACGAAATCCTGGATCGCCTGCTCCTGGCCGCGGGTCGAGGGGAAGCGCACCAGCGCCTGGGTGTGGGCGATCTGGTCGGGGAAACCCGCCTCGACCGAGGCGATGATCCGGTCGCGCAGGGCGGGGTCGAGCGGCATGTCCTCTCCGGGGCAGGATGCGTCGCGCCCATACGGGCCGAGTTCGCGCCCGCTGGCAAGCCGCCCGGACCGGACTCGATCCCGCAAAATCCCATCGACGGTGCGTCGATCTCGGCGCCGCACCGCGACGAGACCGGACCAGACCCGCCAGGATTTGGTCGACCCGAAGTCCAGCCCGAGGCAAGGACGACGGGTCATGCGACATCCGGTTGATGGCTTCGCCATCTCCGATGTCGGCCATGCGGATGTCGTCTTCGCTCAGGCGCCGCGCGGGCTTGTCATACGTCATCCGGTTGATGGCTTCGCCATCTCCGATGTCGGCCATGCGGATGTCGGCCTCGCTCAGGCGCCGCGCTCAGGCGCCGCGCAGGCGCGTGATCCGGGATCCGCTGCGATCACGCGGATCCCGGATCAGGGCTCCGGCGGGCGCTCCCGGCGGGCGCGGGCGACCTCCTCGCCGCGGGCGCGGTCCCGCCGCAGCAGCCGGAGCTGCCACAGGCCGAGGCCGAGCACGATCCCGAACGGCAGCGCGATGTCGAGGAGGGCGACCAGCATCCCGCTCACGACGGCGCGGCGTCGCCGAGGCTCTCGCGCTCGCGCAGCACCTCGATGAGGTCGAGGAGGCGCACCGCCTTGTGGCCGAGATCCCACCACGCCGGGTCCGGGGGCGGCGGCGCGAAGGGATGCGCCGCGACCGCCTCGACCAGGAAGGCCGCCTCGGGGAGGGCCGGGCCGCCTGCGGCCCGCCGCGACGGCGTCGCGGCGGCGCGGGCGAGGAGCCGCCCCTTGCGGGCGCCGGCCACCCGGGCGCGGCTCGTGACGGAATCGTGCCCGTTGCGTTCGACGGCGCGGCCGATCTCGGCGTAGATCAGCCGCGCCGCCCGCACGGCCGGGCGGCAGGGCGCGGGCAGGAGGGCGATGCCCGCCTCCGAGCGGGCGTAGAGGAGGTCTGCGGCGCGCAGGAGCCGGGTCAGCACCGCGGCCAGCGCCGGGCTCGGGGCCGGCCGGGCCAGGAAGGCGTCCGGGTCGAGGCCGGCCTCGCGCAGCCACGCCTCCGGCAGGTAGAGCCGCCCGGCGCGGGCATCCTCGCCCACGTCGCGGGCGATGTTGGTGAATTGCATGGCGATGCCGAGGTCGCAGGCCCGCGCCAGCGCCTCGGGCGAGCGCTCGCCCATCACCAGGGTCATCATGGCGCCGACCGCCCCCGCGACCCGGGACGCGTAGGCGACGAGGTCGGAGAGGTCCCGGTAGCGCCGGCCCGCCGCGTCCCAGGCGAGCCCGTCGAGGAGCGCGGCCGGCAGCGCCGGCGGGATGCCGTGCCGGTCCAGCACCTCGGCGAGGGCCCGGTCGGCCGGATCGTCGAAGGGCCGGCCCGCGCAGGCGGCGGCGAGGCGCAGGCGCAGGCGCTCGACCGCGTCCGCCCGCGCCCGCGGCCCGTCGACGGCGTCGTCCGAGAGGCGGCAGAAGGCGTAGAGCCCGTAGGCGTCCCGGCGCACGGCCCGCGGCAGCAGCCAGGAGGCGGCGTAGAAGCTGCGCGAGCCGCCGCGGATGGCGGCCCGGCAGGCGGCGTGGTCGGCGGGGCCGGCGCGCGGCCGGTCAGGCGAAGACAGAGGCATCCGGCACCACCCGGTCGAGGATCCTGGAGGAGGAGAGCACGCCCGGCAGCCCCGCCCCCGGATGGGTGCCGGCGCCGACGAGGTAGAGGTGGCGCACCCGGTCGCTGCGGTTGTGCGGCCGGAAATAGGCGCTCTGGCTGAGGATCGGCTCCAGGCCGAAGGCCGAGCCGCGATAGGCGCGGAAATCGTCGCGGAACTCCCGCGGCGTGGTCACCCGGGAGGTGACCACGGCCTCCGACAGGCCCGGCAGCAGGGTCGCTTCGAGGTGGCGGGCGATGCGCTGCCGATAAGGTTCGGCGAGGGCCGCCCAGTCCTGGCCGCCGTCGAGGTTCGGCACCGGGCTGAGCACGTAGAAGGCGTCGCAGCCCGGCGGGGCCAGGCCCGGATCGGTGGCGGTCGGCCGGTGCAGGTAGAGGCTGAAATCCTCGGCCAGCACCTTGCGGCGGAAGATGTCGGCGAGGAGGTCCCGGTAGCGCGGCCCGAGCAGGATCGTGTGGTGGGGCACGTCCGGATAGGTGCGCCGCATGCCGAAGTACCAGACGAACAGGCCCATCGAGGAAGAGGCGCGGGCGAGCCGCCGCTCGCGCCAGCCGCGGGCCTCCGGGGGCAGGAGGTCGAGGGCGGTGACGACCGAATCGGCGTTCGACACCACGATGTCGGCCGGCAGGCGGGTGCCGTCGGCGAGGTCGACCCCGGTCGCGGCGCCGCCCTCGACGCGGATGCGCGTCACCTCGGCGTGGCAGCGCAGGCGCCCGCCCTGCCCCTCGATCAGCCGCACCAGCCCCTCGACGAGGCGGCCGGTCCCGCCCATCGCCCAATGCACCCCCCAGCGCCGCTCGAGGGCGGCGATCAGGCAATAGATCGCGCTCGCCCGGAAGGGGGAGCCGCCGATCAGCAGCGGGTGGAAGCTGAAGACGGTGCGCAGGCGCTCGTCGCGGAAGTAGCGCGAGACGAGGCCGTGGACGCTGCGGTGCCCGCCGAGCCGCAGGAGGTCGGGCGCGACCCGCAGCATGGTCCCGGCCTCGCCGAAGGGGACGTGGCCGAGCTGCTCGAACCCGACCCGGCAGATCTCCTCCGAGGCCGCCATGAAGCGCCCGTAGGCTTCGACCTCGCCGGGGGCGATGCGGGCCACCTGCGCGCGCATCGCGGCCTCGTCGCCGCTCACGTCGACGCTGGCCCCGTCGTGGAAGCGGATGCGGTAGAAGGGCCGCATCGGCACCAGGGTGACGTCCTCGTCGAGGCGCCGGCCGCACAGCGCCCAGAGCTCCTCGAACAGGAAGGGCGCGGTGACGATGGTCGGCCCGGCATCGAAGGTGAAGCCGTCCTGCCGATGCACGCGGGCGCGCCCGCCCGGCTGGCCGAGCCGCTCCAGGACGGTGACCCGGTAGCCCCGCGCACCGAGGCGCACGGCCGCCGCGAGTCCGCCGAAGCCGCTGCCGATCACCACTGCATGGGGCTTGCGCGGCCGCGCGGTGTGTCGCGGCGGCGCGACGTCGAGTGTCAACATAAGTTGACAGTAGCACGGTCGGGGCCGGTGGCAAGGGCGGGATCGGGCGCCGGGCGCCGGACCCGGTGGAACGCTGCCGAGGGCGCCCCCGCGTCACGCCTCCACGCCCTCGCGCCGGGCCGCCTCCTCGATCGATCCGGCCACCAGCTCGGGCCGCTCCTCGTGCATCAGGTGGCCGAGGCCGCGCAGCAGCTCCACCCGCGGCCGGCCGCCCAGGCGCTCGGCCACCCCGAAGGACACCTCGGGAGCGATCGTGCGGTCCTGCGCGCCGACCAGGAGCAGGAGCGGCACCGCGAGGCGCGGCAATTCGCGGTCGAGGCCGACGAGGTCCCAGTTGGCCATCATGCCGAGCGCGCCCGCCACATGGCCCGGCATCTGGAACAGGCGGCGGTAGAGGTCGAGCCCCTCGCGGTCCAGGGCCGAGCCGGTGCCCTCGATCAGCCGCGCGACGGCCTTGCGGTCGGCCGACCACGCGAAGACCCGCGGCACCACCGGGTTGAGGAACAGCATCCGGGCCATGGCGGGGAAGACGAGGCCCGCCATGCCCGGGAAGGGCTTGAGCGCGGCGTTGAGCCCGACGAGGAGGCGGGGCGCCAGCGCGCCGTCGAGGCAGAGCCGCACCAGGATGGCTGCCCCGGCCGAGTGGCCCACCGCCACCTGCGGCGCGATCCCGAGGCCGCGGACGAGCTCCGCCACGGCGCGGGCCATCCGGGGCAGAGAGGGCATCGGCAGGGGATCGCTGAAGCCGTGCCCCGGCAGGTCCGGCGCCACCACGCGGAAGCGCCGCGCCAGGAGCGGCAGCAGCCCGCGCCAGGAATGGGTGGCCGCCCCGGTGCCGTGGAGCAGGAGCAGGCACGGCCCCGTCCCGGCCTCCTGCACGTGCCAGGTGAGCCCGCCGGCGGCGACGAAGCGGCTCGCCTCGCGGTTGGGCCAGTCGCGGCCCTCGCGGGCGAAGGCCGGCCTGTCGCTGGTCATGGGCATCCGGGTCAGCCTCGCGGCGCGGCCCCGCGCGCCGCCTCGCGCGGCGGCGCCTCGCGGCGCACGGCCTCGCTCAGCAACGCGGCATCGGCCCGCGGCATCGGCAGGTAGCGCGCCGCCATGGCCTCGGCGAGGCGGCGGGCGCCGTCCTGCGGCTGCGCGGCCGTGTCGATGACGAGGGCGCGGGTGCCGCCCGCCGCCAGGGCCCGCCCGGCAGCGAGCGCGTCCGCCGCGGCCTGCGCCCGGCCCGGCGCGCCGCCGCGCCCTATATTCGCGCGGCCGTCCGTGAGCAGCAGCACCACCGGGATGCGCCCGCCCCGCCGCTCCGCAGCGGCGAGGAGCGCGGCCGCCTCGATCCCGGCCGCGAGCGGCGTGCCGCCGCCCCCGGGCAGGGCGGCGAGCGCCCGCTTCGCCCGCACCAGGGCGCGGGTCGGAGGCAGCAGCAGCTCCGCCCCCCGACCGCGGAAGGCCACCAGGGCGACCCGATCGCGCCGCACGTAGCACTCGGCCAGCAGCAATTCCACCGCGCCCTTGGCCTCGGCGAGGCGCTCCAGGGCCGCCGAGCCGGAGGCGTCGACCGCGAAGATCGTGGTGGTCCCGGCCCGGTGCACGAAGCGCCGGACGCGGATGTCCTCCGGCGCGAGGCGCAGGCGCTCCGCCTCCGCGCCCCGCCGCAGGCGCTGCCAGGGCGCGGCGGCGCGCAGCGTCTCGGAGAGGGCGAGGGGCCCGCGGCGCGGATCGCCCGGGCGGGCGCCGACCGGCCGGCCGCTTCGGGCCTGGCGCGCCTCGCCGCCGGCCCGGCCGGGCGCCGCGCCCGGCGCGCCCGCCTCGGTCAGCCGGGCGAGGAGGCCCGCCGGCAGGGCGGCCGCCGCCGCGGCGAGCAGGCGATCCTCCGCCGCCTCGCCGCCGCCCGGGTCCGACTCGCCCTCGGCCTCCTCGGGCGGCGCCTCCGGCGGGGGCGGCTCGGCCTCGGCCTCGGCCGGCCAGCGCGTCGCGCGCGGCGCGAGGACGAGGGCGGCCGCGGCGGCGAGGTCGGGCTCGGCCAGGGCCGAACGCCCCTCCCGCCCGGCATTCTGGCGCGCCGCGCGCAGGGCCTGGATCGGCGCCCGCAGGGAGGCGATGCCGAGCTGCGCCGCCAGGGCGCAGAGGCGCTCGGCCGCGCGCGCCTCGACGGGGGCCGCGGCGGTCTCCCCGGACACGGGCGCGCTGTCCGGCGGGGCGGGCTCGGAGACGTCCCGCAGGGTGAGCCCGTCGAGGTCGAGGTGGAAGGCGGCGCGCTCCAGCAGGGCGGAGGGCACCGCCTCGTCCTCCCCGTCGCCCTCGTCGAGGAGGACGAGGCCGCAGGCGGCGGGAAGCCGGGCCGCGACCCCGTCGCGCGCGAGATCGACCGCGCCGGTCTCCAGCACCCGGGCGAGCCGGGCCGCCATCCCCGCGTCGAGCCGCTCGGCCATCGGCACGACCACCACCCCGCCATGGCTGCGCGCCAGCAGGCCGGGTTCCACGACCGGGCGCCCGGCCCGCAGGGTCGCGGCGAGGTCGAGGCCGCCGAGGAGGGCGTCGTCGGCGATGCCGGCCGGCAGCCGCGTCAGCGGGCGGCCGGCGGGCAGGAGGGCGCGCAGCCGCGCGAGCCACGCCTCCCGCACCGGTCCCGGCCGCGCGCGCAGCCGCACGCCGCCGAGCCCGGCCGGGTCGCGCGCGAACAGGGCCGCCGCCAGGCAGGCCCGGGCCCAGGTCTCGGCGGCGCTCACCCGAGAACCTCGGCGACGGCGCGGGCGACCCGCGCCTCCGCCCCGGCCTCGTCGAGGGGGTTGCGCCGCAGCCGGTGCCCGAGGGCGGCGGGCGCGACCTCGCGCAGGTGGGCGAGCCCGACCGCCTCGTCGCCGTCGAGGCTGGCGAGGGCGCGGGCGGTGCGCATCAGCGTGAGCTCGCCGCGCAACCCGTCCGTCCCGAGGGCGAGGCAGAGCCGGGCGGCCGCTTCGAGCACCTCGTCGGGCACGGCCACGCGCGGCAGGCGGGCGCGGGCGGCGAGGATCGCGCCGGCGAGGCGCTCCTCCTCGCCGGCCCACTCGGCCGCGAACCCCGCCGGGTCGCGCTCGTAGGCGTCGCGGCGGCGCACGATGGCGACGCGGGCGGCGAGGTCGGCCGGCGTCGTCACCGCGACGGCGAGGCCGAACCGGTCGAGGAGCTGCGGGCGCAGCTCCCCCTCCTCCGGGTTGCCGCTGCCGACGAGGACGAAGCGCGCCGGGTGGCGCAGGCTCAAGCCCTCGCGCTCGATCGTGTTGACGCCCGAGGCCGCCACGTCGAGCAGGAGGTCGACGAGGTGATCCTCCAGCAGGTTGACCTCGTCGATGTACAGGAAGCCGCGATTGGCGCGGGCGAGCAGCCCCGGCTCGAAGGCCTTCTCGCCGCGCGTGAGCGCCTTGCCGATGTCGAGGGCGCCGACGACCCGGTCCTCGGTGGCGCCGAGCGGCAGGTCGACCACCGGCACCGGCACGCTCTGCACCGGAAGTCCCTGGGGCGCCCGGGCCCGGCAGGCGGGGCAGAGGAAGGCCTCGTCGGCGGGGTCGCAGGCATAGGGGCAGCCCGCGACGGCGCGCATCGGCGGCAGCAGGGCGGCGAGCGCCCGCACGGCGGTGGACTTGCCGGTGCCGCGGTCGCCGAAGACCAGCACGCCGCCGACCGAGGGATCGACGGCCCCGATCAGCAGGGCGCGCCGCATCGCCTCCTGGCCGACGATGGCCGTGAACGGATAGGGCGGGCGGGGCGCGGGCGCCGCGGCCGCCGGGGCCGGCGACGCTGCGGGGCCCGGCTTCAGGGCCCGCCGGGACAGGGCCGATTGGGTGAGCGCCACGACGTTTCCCCTCGCCTGGAGGACCGCCGCCGGGATCCGGGCGGGCGGTCCTGTCCGATTTGAGCCGCCGGCTCCGCGCGCGGCGGAGCCGCCCCCGTCACGCCGCCCTGGCAAGCCCGATCCGCGCCCAGATCGCCCCGAGCGCCGCCGCGAGATGCTCGATGTCCGCGTCGCTGTGCAGGGGCGAGGGCGTGATGCGCAGGCGCTCCGTCCCCCGCGGCACGGTCGGGTAGTTGATCGGCTGGACGTAGATCGCGAACTCGTCGAGGAGCGTGTCGCTGATCTGCTTGCACAGCACCGGATCGCCCACCATCACCGGCACGATGTGGCTCTCGTTGGCCATGACCGGGATGCCGAGGGCGCCGAGCCGCCGCCGCACCGCCGCGACCCGGTCCTGGTGGCGCGCCCGCTCGGCCCCGCTCGCCTTGAGGTGGCGGATGCTGGCCGCCGCCCCGGCCGCCACCGCGGGCGGCAGCGAGGTGGTGAAGATGAAGCCCGAGGCGAAGCTGCGCACGAAGTCGCAGAGCGCCGCGGAGGCCGCGATGTAGCCGCCGCTGACCGCGAAGGCCTTGCCGAGGGTGCCCTCGATCACGGTGAGGCGGTCCATCAGCCCCTCGCGCTCGGCGATGCCGCCGCCGCGCGGGCCGTAGAGGCCGACCGCGTGCACCTCGTCCAGGTAGGTCATGGCGCCGTGGGCCTCGGCCACGTCGCAGAGTTCCGCGATCGGGGCGACGTCGCCGTCCATCGAGTAGACCGACTCGAAGGCCACGAGCTTGGGCAGGGCCGGGTTCACCAGCCGGAGCTTGTGGTCGAGATCCGCGGGGTCGTTGTGCCGGAAGATGTGGCGCTCGGCCCGGCTCGCCCGCAGCCCCTCGATCATCGAGGCGTGGTTGCCCTCGTCCGAGAACACCACGCAGCCGGGCAGACGCGAGGCCAGGGTGCCGAGGGCGGCCCAGTTCGAGACGTAGCCCGAGGTGAAGAGCAGGGCCGCCTCCTTGCGGTGCAGGTCGGCGAGCTCGCGCTCCAGCAGCACGTGGTAGTGGTTCGTGCCCGAGATGTTGCGGGTGCCGCCCGCGCCGGCCCCGCAGCGGTCGATCGCCTCGTGCATGGCGGCCGCGACGGCCGGGTGCTGGCCCATGCCGAGGTAGTCGTTGGAGCACCAGACCGTGACCTCGCGGGTGCCGTGGGCTCCGTGCTGCGTGGCGTAGGGGAAGCGCCCGGCCTGCCGTTCGAGATCGGTGAAGACCCGGTAGCGTCCCTCGCGGTGAAGGCCCTGGAGCTGTGCGGCGAAGAACGACTCGTAGTCCATGGTGCGTCCCCTCTGTCGTGATGGGCGGGCCGTCGCGGGCCCGCGGGTCAGGCGATGTCGCCGGCCGGGCGGGGGCCGGTGTCGGGATCGGGTGGGCGGCGGGCCGGCAGGCCCCAGGCCCAGAGGGCGGCGGAGGGCAGCGGCAGCATCAGGAAGCCGTGCTCCAGGATGGCGAGGGCCATCAGGGTCGCCAGCATGGTGTGGCCGCTGCGCTTGAAGGCCGAGGCGCTCTCGGTGACGGCGGGGTGCAGCAGCACCAGGAGGAAGCCCGTCGCCAGCAGCATGGCGACCGGGAAGAGCGCGTTCATCGGCGCGCGGCGGAAGAAGCTGCCGAGGTAGCGCAGGTGCTCGGGCAGGAACTCGGCGTGCAGGTTGCGCACGCCGAGGAAGAGGTTGAGCCGGGCGCTGAGGTTCATCCCCCAGAGCACCAGGTAGGTCCAGAGGGCGATCCGGTTCGGCGCGCCCGCGGTCAGCCAGGCGATCGCGGCGGCGCCCGCCACGATCGCGGCCTCGTGCCAGAGGTTGGTCGCCGCCGCGGCCCCGAACCGGGCGAGCCCCCGGATCGAGGGCGGGCCGGGCGTGCGCCGCGGCCCCGCGACGTAGCCCATGTAGAAGGCCATCTCCTGCCAGCCCCAGACCACCAGGGCGGCGGAGAAGGCCCCGTAGGCCGAGGCCTCGCTCTCGGCCCCCGCGGTGGCCGCGATGCCCCAGAGGGCGAGGAGGAGCGCGAGGCTCATCGCCCCGAAACTCCAGGCATGAGTGTGCCGGGGGCGGTGGTTCAACCAGAGGATCGCTCCGGTGAGGAACCACCACATCAGCACGGCGAAGAGGATCGGCGAGGCGTAGGCGGACATGCGTCTACCAGGCGGGGCTGAGGCGGATCTGCTCGGGCATCGGGTTGGGCTTGGAGGGCAGCAGCAGCAGCCGTCCGAAGGTGAGGGCGGCCCGGGCCGCGTGACCGGCCCGGCGCAGGCGCCCGGCGAGGCCCCCCTGCGCCTTGGCGGCCTCGATGCCGCGGGCGCAGGCGAGCAGCCGGTCGAGCCCCGCCTTGAAGGCCGGGTTGTCGAGGTCGAGGGTCAGCGGGAAGACCTGCCGCGAGATCTCGGAGGTGACCCGGAACACGGCGAAGTCGTAATCGGTCGGATCGACCCCGAGCGCCCCGTGGAAGGCCGGCCGGCAATGGTCGCGCACGTACATCGTGGCGAACACGGCGAGCACGAAGAACTTGATCCAGTAGGCGTTGAGGCCCGAGAGCAGCTTCGGGTTGGCGCGCATGAGCAGCGCGAAGGCCTCTCCGTGGCGAAACTCGTCGTTGCACCACTTCTCGAACCACTTGAAGATCGGGTGGAAGCGGTTCTCGGGATGGCGCTCGAGGTGCCGGAAGATCGTGATGTAGCGGGCGTAGCCGATCTTCTCGGAGAGGTAGGTCGCGTAGAAGATGAATTTCGGCCGGAAATAGGTGTATTTCTTGGCCCGGGTGAGGAAGCCGAGGTCGACCCCGACGCCGAAATCCTTCAGCGTGTCGTTGATGAAGCCGGCGTGGCGGGCCTCGTCGCGGCTCATGAAGGCGAAGAGCTCGCGGATGTCCTTGTTCTTGGCGCGCTTGCGCATCTCGGCGTAGAGCACGCAGCCCGAGAACTCGGCCGTGATCGAGGAGACCAGGAAATCGAGGAACTCCTTGCGCAGCTCCGGATCGAGGCCGGACAGGTCGAGATCGAACTCGGCGTTGCGCACGAAGTGGCGCCGGTTCGGGTCGGCGCGCATCTCGGCGATGAGCACGTCCCACTCGGCGCGCACCGGCTCGACGTCGGTGCGGTCGAGCTCCGCGAAGTCGGTGGTGTAGAAGCGCGGGCTCAGGAACGTCGTCGCCTGGGCGGCGCGGGTGCTCTCGTTCTGGGCCGGGAGAGCCGTCGCGGTCATAGCGTCGTCCTTTCCGTGAAGCTGACTTCGTAGAGTTCCGTGAGTTCGAAATGGCCCGCGAGGCGGGTCCAGGCGCGCTCGAGCGCGCTCGCCCGCAGCACGGTGGCCCGCCGCCGCACGGTGAGGCGGGTGCCGTAGGGCACCGAGGTCGGCGCGTCGTGCACCGTGACCTCGTCGCCGGGCTCGATGGCGAGCCCGCCCTCCAGGGTGACGTGCGCGTGGAGGGATTCGGGCGTCTGCTCGATCTCCACCGTGCAGGGCACCTCGATGCGGCGCTTGGTCGTCAACCACGGGATCATGTTGCGCCCCTCCCCTGTTCGAGCAGCCGCGCGAAGGCGGCCGCGTTGGTGGCCCCGAAGGCTTCGAGGTTGATGCGCCGGCCCGACGCGAGGTCGTCGAGCGAGAGCGTGCCGTTGTCCCAGCGGGTGAGCCGGAAGGGCGGGTCGCGGGAGAGCCCCTCCCGCAGCCGCGCCTGGGCCATCACCCGCAGGGTCGCGCGCAGGAACCCGTCCTCGCCGGGCTGCACCGTGGCGACGAGGTGGCCGTCCCGCGCATCCGCGAGGGCGACGGCGCCGCCGGCGCGGTCCTCGATCCGCAGGTCGAGCACCTGGACGGGCTGCGCCGGCGGCATGCGGGTGGTGCCGACATCGCCGAAGCGGCCGAGCGCGACGGCGCCGATCGTGAAGCCGACGAGCAGGATCGCCCGGCGGACCTGGATGCGCGGGACCTGGATGGTGTGATGGGCCATGGCCGCCTCCTCACGGGCCCGCCGCGGCCAAGCGGCCGGGCGCCGAGGTGCGGGCGGCCTGCGCCGGCTGCCAGGCCGGCGCGGCCTGCCCGTGCGCGGCGGCGAGGGCCGCCCCGAGGCGCGCGGCGACCTCGTCCGCCCCGGGCAGGGCCCGCAGCATCGGCTCTGGGGCGGCGAGCCGCCAGGGCCGCACGTGCGGCCACAGGTGGAGGTAGGCGAGGCGCGTGCCCGCCTTCAGCCGCAGCGGCAGGTCGCCGGTCCCGTCCGCGAAGCGGCGCAGGGCGGCCGCCTCGATCTCCCGCAGCGGCAGGTTGACGGTCATCGGCAGGGCGATGCCGATGCGCAGGATCAGGCGCCGGTCGGTCAGGCTGTAGGTCGTGGTGGCGCGCGCCGCGAGGGCGAGGCCGCCGAGGATCGCCAGGGCCGCCGCCCCGGCGCCGAGGACCGGCAGGGCCGAGGCGGGGCTGCCCGAGGCCAGCGCCTGCCAGCCGGCGAGCAGCCCGAAATAGGCCGCCACGAGGTCGGCGTGGAAGGCGCGGCGGGCCAGGCCGAGGAGGGCCGGGCGGCCCTGCCAGAGCAGGCGCTCACCGGGCGGCAGGGGCGCGGGCAGGCCGCCTGGGATCGCCTGCGCGCTCGCAACGGGGGCGCTCGCAGCAGGGGCACTCGCAGCAGGGGCGCTCACAGCAGGGGCACTCACAGCAGAGGCTCCTGGCGTCCGAGGGTCGCGTAGAGGGTGCCGGCGCCGTAGAAGGCCATGATGCGGTCCTCCTCCCGGATGGTGACGCTGTCGACCTCGCGCCGCGGCGGCACGTCGGCGAATTGCCGGGCGAGCAGCGCCTCCACCACGACGGTGCCCTTGGCGCCCTGCACGTCCGCGAAGACGACCGGGAGCAGCACCGAGCGCCCCGGCGCCTCCGCGAGGTCGACCTCGTAGTAGCGGGGCAGCGACTCGCCGCGGTCGACCCAGATGTCCTTGACGGTGCCGGCCACGGCCCGGTCGGCCCCGACCACCCGCATGCCGCGGGGGTCGTAGTCGCGCGCGGCCACGGTGAACTCGGTGGCGACGCGCATCGGCACGATGCGATGGTGGCCCTCCCAGGTCTGGTCGGGCGTGTCGGTGCGCTGCGCGTAGGAGCCCGGGCCGACGCCGTCGCCGAGGACCCCGTCCGTCGCGTTGGTCGGCTCCAGGGGCGCACCGGGCCAGATCTCGCGCTTGACCGCCGCGAGCGGGCCGCTCGGCCCCTCCTCCGGCCGGGGCACCAGGATGGTCTTGCCGTCCGCGAGCACGAAGGCCTTGGGGGTGGGCAGGAACAGCCAGTCCCAGCCCATCAGCCCGCCCCGCGTCTCGGATTCGAGGGGATAGCCCTCGCGGCGATCCTCCCGGCGCAGGTAGAAGACGAGGCCGGCGAAGAACAGCCAGAACGCGTAGAGCACGACTTGCGCGACGTCGATGTAACCGGTGATGGCACCCTTGGGCATCGTGGCCTCCCTCAAGACAGGGCCGGGCGGACGGGACGGGACGCGGGGAGCGGCGCTCCGGCGCGCGGACGCGCGGGCGCGCGGGTGAGCGGCCCGATGGCGACGAGCGTCGCGAACAGGAAGGCGATCTCGACGTGGTAGACGACGAGGTAGCCGGTGGAGGCGTCGGTCAGGGCCTCGCCGAGGCGCCCGGCCACGGCGAGCGCCGAGCCGGCGTCGCGCAGGAGCCCGCTCGCCGCGATGGCGAGGCCCGCGGCGCTCGCCTGCACGGCGCCCCAGGCCCCGAGCGCGAGGCCGGCCTCGTCGGGCGCGGCCCCCGCCATCGAGGCGGTGAGGGTGCCGTGGGCGAAGAGGCCGCCGCCGACCCCGATCAGCGCCACGCCGAGCCCGAACAGCGCGCCCGAGCCGAGCGGGGCGGCGAAGATCACCGCCGAGAAGGCCGCGATGCCGACGACGGCGCCCGCCGCCGCGACCCGGAACGGGTCGCCGCCGCGGTTGAGCCAGCGCGCCGCGGTGACGAGGCCGGCCCCGCCCCCGACCGCCAGCACCGCGGTGAGCGCGGTGGTGGCGGCGACCGGCAGGCGCAGGATCTCGCCGCCGTAGGGTTCGAGCAGGATGTCCTGCATGCTGAAGCCGACCGTGCCGAGACCGGTGGCGAGGAGGCGGCGGCGGGCGCGCGGCTGCGTCGCGTAGGCCGCCCAGGCCGCACGGAAGCCCTGCGACGGGCCGCCCGTGCGCGAGGGGTCGCGCGCCTCCTGCTTCCACAGGGCGATGCCGTTGAGGATCAGGGTCGCGAGGGCGGCCCCCTGCACGACCTGGATCAGCCGGATCGCCGAGAAATGCGCGAGGGCGATCCCGAACACCACGGCGCTCGCCATCATGCCGGCGAGCAGCATGGCGCAGAGCAGCGCCACCACCTTCGGCCGCGCCTCGGCGGGGGCGAGGTCGGTGGCGAGCGCGAGGCCGACCGTCTGGGTGGTGTGCAGCCCGGCCCCGACGAGCACGAAGGCGAGCGCCGCCGCGCCCTGCCCGACCGCCACCGGCCCCGTCGTGTCCCCCGACAGGATCAGGAGCGCGAAGGGCATGATCGAGAGGCCGCCGAATTGCAGCAGCGTGCCGAACCAGAGGTAGGGCACCCGCCGCCAGCCGAGCACCGAGCGGTGGCGGTCCGAGCGGAAGCCGACAACGGCCCGGAACGGGGCGGCCAGCAGCGGCAGGGACAGCATCACGGCGACGATCCAGGCCGGCACGGCGAGTTCGACGATCATCACCCGGTTGAGGGTGCCGATGAGCAGCACCGCGGCCATCCCGACCGTCACCTGGAACAGGGACAGGCGCAGCAGCCGCCCGAGCGGCAGCTCCGCGGTGGCCGCATCCGCGAAGGGGAGCAGGCGGGGCCCGGCCTTCGCCAGCACCCGCAGGAGGGAGCCGGTCGCCCTCATGGCCGCGCGAGCTCCAGGGCGTTCGAGAGGTAGAAGCCGCTGGTGATCCGCCGGGAGCGGCGGACCGCGAAGGCGTCGAGGGCGGCCTCGCGGGCGATGCGGCGGCGCAGCGCCGCCTCGCTCACCGGGACGATCGCGGGGGCGCGGTCGCCGCGGGGAAACAGGCGCCCGGCCGCGTGCATCAGCGTGAGCAGCGCGGTGCGGGGCGCGACCGTGACCAGGAGCGAGGCCTCGGTGCGGCGGGCGAGCACCGCGAGGGCGCGCAGGATGTCGGCGGCCGGGTAGTGGATCAGCGAATCCATCGCCACGACGTGGTCGAAGCGGCCGAGCCCGTCGTCCAGCATGTCGCCGACCAGGAAGTCGAGGCGGCCCGGCAGGGCGAGGCCGGCGGTGCGCTCGCGGGCGAGCCCGATCAGGGTCGGCGAGACGTCGACCGCGACCACGGCGGCGCCGCGCCGCGCCGCCTCGACGGCGAGCGCGCCGGTGCCGCAGCCGGCGTCGAGCAGGCGGCACCCGGAGAGGTCCCGCGGCAGCCAGGAGAGCAGCTCGGCCCGCATGGCGTCGCGGCCGGCCCGCACGGTGGCGCGGATACGGCTCACCGGCGCGTCGGAGGTGAGCCGCGCCCAGGCGTCGACCGCGGTGCGGTCGAAGTAGGTTTCGAGCTGCGAGCGGCGGGCGGCGTAGCTGGGGCTGGTCACGGCGTCGTTCCTCCGCGCGTTGGCGATGCCGCACCGCGCCCGTCCCGGAAGCGGGCGGGACGGTCTCCCCGGATCTGCGATGCCGCGATGCCCATCGCCCGCCCCCTCAATCGAAGCCGAGGAACTCGAACAGGTCGCGGTCGCGCATCGGCTCAGCCTCCAGGGGCTCGACGCCGGCCCAGAGCGCCTCCGCCAGGGCGAGGTACTCGGCCAGCACGGCGTCGAGCTCCGGCGAGGATTCCATCTCGAACAGGGTCGCCTTGCGCAGGCGCGAGCGGCGCACCACGTCGAGGTCCTGGAAATGCGCGAGGCGCCGCAGGCCCACCGCGGCGTTGAAGCGGTCGATCTCGTCCGTCGCCGCCGAGCGGTTGGCGATCACCCCGCCGAGCCGCACCCCGTAATTCTTGGCCTTGGCGTGGATCGCCGCGACGATGCGGTTCATGGCGAAGATCGAGTCGAAGTCGTTCGCGGTGACGATGAGCGCCCGGTCCGCGTGCTGGAGCGGCGAGGCGAAGCCGCCGCAGACCACGTCGCCGAGCACGTCGAAGACGACGACGTCGGTCTCCTCCAGGAGGTGGTGCTCCTTGAGGAGCTTCACGGTCTGGCCGACGACGTAGCCGCCGCAGCCGGTGCCGGCGGGCGGTCCCCCGGCCTCGACGCACATCACGCCGTTGTAGCCCTCGACCACGAAATCCTCGACGCGCAGTTCCTCGGCGTGGAACTTCACCGCCTCCAGGGCATCGATCACCGTCGGGGCGAGGCGCTTCGTCAGCGTGAAGGTCGAATCGTGCTTGGGATCGCAGCCGATCTGCAGCACCCGCTTCCCGAGCTTCGAGAAGGCGACCGAGAGGTTCGAGGAGGTGGTGCTCTTGCCGATCCCGCCCTTGCCGTAGACGGCGAAGACCTTGGCGGTGTCGATGCGCAGGTCCGGGTCGAGGGCGACCTGGAGGCTGCCTTCCTCCCGCCGCTCGGCCGGGCGCGTCGCCACGGGATTTCGGATCGCGATGTTCATGCGGCGGCCTCCGCGGTGATGCCTTCGAGCCGGTCCTCCAGGGCCTCCTCGGCCCGGTCGAGGGCGGCCCGCGTCTCGGGGTCGGGTGTCCAGAAGCCGCGCCGATGCGCC
Organism: Methylobacterium sp. WSM2598; assembly: GCF_000379105.1. GTDB lineage: Bacteria > Pseudomonadota > Alphaproteobacteria > Rhizobiales > Beijerinckiaceae > Methylobacterium. Next base: position 1,002,557 of record NZ_KB900609.1, read on the forward strand.
TCGATCAGGCGGTGGGCGACCTTGGCGGAGGCGGCGGGGTTGAGCGCCGCCATGCGCTCGCGCATGGCCTCGTCGAGCACGTAGGTCTCGGTGAGGCGCTGGTAGATCCAGGGCGCGACCTGGTCGGTGGTCGCCGACCAGCCCACCGTGTTGGTGAGGTGCTGGTCGATCTGGCGCACGCCCTCGTAGCCGTGGCCGAGCATGCCCTCGACCCATTTCGGGTTGAGCATGCGGGTGCGGGTTTCGAGCGCGACCTGCTCGGACAGGGAGCGGACCTTGCCCTCGCCCCGCGTCTGGTCGGAGATGTAGACCGGCACCGCCGCGCCGCGGGCCTTGCTCACCGCGCGGGCCATGCCGCCGAGCCCGTCGAAGTAGTGGTCGACGCTGGTGACGCCGACCTCGACGGAATCGAGGTTCTGGTAGGCGACCTCGACCGTGCCGAGCACCGCCTGCATCAGCGCCCGCTGCGGCGCGGGCCTGCCGTCGCGGCCATACGCGAAGCTCTTGCGGCGCGAGAAGGTCTCGCAGAGCTCGGTGTCGTCCTCCCAGCGCCCGCTATCGACGAGGAAGTTGACGTTGGCCCCGTAGGCGCCCTCGGCATTGCTGAACACCCGCAGGGCTGCCGTCTCCAGGTCGATCCCCTGGGCCGCCTGGTGGGCCAGCGCGTGCTTGCGCACGTAGTTCATCGCCTCGGGCTCGTCGGCCGAGGCCGCCAGGAAGGCCGCCTCGGCGAGGAGCCGGGTCTGCAGCGGCAGCAGGTCGCGGAAGATGCCGGAGAGCGTCGCCACCACGTCGATGCGCGGGCGGCCGAGTTCCGCGAGCGGGATCAGCGTCGCGCCGCAGAGCCGGCCGTAGCCGTCGAAGCGCGGCGCCGCCCCCATCAGCGCGAGGGCCTGCGCGATCGGGCCGCCCTCGGTCTTCAGGTTGTCGCTGCCCCAGAGCACAATCGCGATGCTCTCCGGCAGCCGGCCCCCGTCCGCCGCGTGGCGGGCGAGCAGCCGCTCGACCTGGGCGCGGCCGTCGGCGAGCGCGAAGGCGCTCGGGATCCGGTAGGGGTCGAAGCCGTGCAGGTTGCGCCCGGTCGGCAGGATCGCGGGCGTGCGCAGCACGTCGCCCCCGGCCACCGGGGGCACGAAGCGGCCGTCGAGGGCCCGCAGCAGGGCCGGGACCTCGTGGTCCTCGGCGAGCAGCCGGTCGGTCTCGGCGAGCGCCCGGAAGGCGGCCCGGGCGGCCTCGTCGGCCGGGAGGCCGGAGGCGGCGAGGGCCTGGTCGGGCGAGGCGCCCGCGACCAGCGCCTCGACCGCCGCGCGGGCGGGCGCGAGGCCGTGGACCGAGTCCGCGAGGGCGAGCAGGAGGTCGACCCGCTCCTGCGGCCGCGTCCCCTCCCCGACCACGTGGAGCCCGTGCGGGATCAGCGTGTGCTCCAGTTCGACGAGGCGCAGGGTCAGGTCGGCGATGCGGCCGCCGGCCTCCTCGGCCCAGGGGTCGCCGGCCGCGGCGAGGTCGAGGGCCTCGGCCTGGGACCGGATCATCTCCGCGAGCGCGGCGCGCTCCGCGGCGTCCTCCGGCGGCAGGGCCCGCCAGCGCTCGAGCGAGGCCCGCAGGTCGAGGAGGCCGCGATAGAGGCCGGCCTGGGCGAGGCTCGGCGTCAGGTAGCTCACCAGGGTCGCGGCCGCCCGGCGCTTGGCGAGCGTCCCCTCCGAGGGGTTGTTGGCCGCGTAGAGGTAGAGGTTGGGCACCTCGCCGATCAGCCGCTCGGGCCAGCAGGCGGCCGAGAGCCCGGCCTGCTTGCCGGGCATGAATTCGAGCGCCCCGTGGGTGCCGAAATGCAGGATCGCGTCGGCGCCGAGATCCTCGCGCAGGTAGCGGTAGAAGGCCGAGAAGGCGTGGGTCGGCGCGAAGCCGCGCTCGAAGAGCAGCCGCATCGGGTCGCCCTCGTAGCCGAAGGCGGGCTGGATCCCGACGAAGACGTTGCCGAAGGCGGCGCCGAGCACCAGGAGCGCCGCGCCGTCGCTCTGGTGGCGCCCGGGCGCCGGGCCCCACTGCGCCTCGATCTCGGCGAGGTGGCGCTCGCGGCGCACGTGCTCGTCGGCGGGGATGCGGTGGGCGACGTTGGCCGGGGTGCCGTAGCGGGCGGAATTGCCCTCCAGGACGCGGCGGCGCAGGGCCTCGGCGCTCTCCGGAACCTCGACGCGGTAGCCGTCCCGCGCCAGGGCCGCGAGCACGCGCCAGAGCGATTCCCAGACCGACAGGAAGGCCGCGGTGCCGGTCGCCCCGGCATTGGGCGGGAAGTTGAACAGCACGACGGCGAGGCGGCGCTCGGCCCGCGGCCGGCGGCGCAGGGCGACGAGGCGGGCGACCCGCGCGGCGAGGCGGTCGGCGCGCTCGATCTGCACGGCCATGTCGCGGGGATGGGCCGAGGGGGCGGGCCCCGCGGCCGGGCGGCCGGAGCGCCCGCCGAACACCATCGGGGCGGTCGCCCCGTCGAGTTCCGGGATCGCCACCATCATGGTGGCCTCGACCGGCGAGAGGCCGCGGTCGGAGGCGTCCCACTGCTCCAGCGTCTGGAACTCGACCGCGTGGGCGGCGAGGTAGGGCACGTCGAGGCGGCGCAGCACCGCCTCGGCCGCGGCCGCGTCGTTGTAGGCGGGGCCGCCGACGAGGGAGAAGCCGGTGAGCGAGACCAGGGCGTCGACGCGGGGGCGCCCGTCGCGCAGGAAGAAGCGCTCGATCGCCGGGCGGTTGTCGAGGCCGCTGGCGAAGGCCGGCACGACGGCGAGGCCGCGGGCCTCGAGGGCGGCGATGACCCCGTCGTAATGCGCCGTGTTGCCGGCCAGCACGTAGGAGCGCATCAGCAGGAGGCCGACCCGGCCGTGGCTCCCGGCCGGGACCGGCAGGCGCTCGGGGCGCTCGCCGATGCGGCCGGCCATGCGCGGGTGGTAGAGGCCGGTCTCCGGATAGGCGAGCGGCTCCTCGGCGGTCAGGCGCTGGCGCCAGCCGGCCCGCGGCCCGGCCGCGTAGCGCGACACGAGGAAGCGCACGAGGTTGACGACGTTCTCGTCCGAGCCGGCGAGCCAGTATTGCAGCGTCAGGAAATAGGCCCGCACGTCCTGGGCCGAGCCCGGGATGAAGCGCAGGATGCGGGGGATCTGGCGGATCAGCGCCATCTGGCGGGCGCCGCCGCCCTGCCCGCCCTGGCGCCCGCGCAGGCGCTTGAGGAAGGCGAGCGCCCCGTTCTGCGAGCCGTCCATGGCGAAGCGGCCGATCCGGGTCGTGCGCACCACCTCGGCCGCGGAGAGGCAGCCCACCATCGCGTCGCAATGCGGGCGCCGCGCCAGCAGGGCCGGCAGCACCGCCCGCACGTGCTCGTCCATGAACAGCATGGCCGAGAGCACGATGTCGGCCCGGGCGATCTCGGCCCGGCAGGTGTCGAGGGCGGCCGGGTCGGAATCCCACTCGGCCGCGGCGTGGAAGCTCAGCACGAGGCGCGGCTCGCTGCGGGCGAGGCTCTGGCGCGCCCGGTCCACCGCCCCGGCGAGGTGGTTATCGAGGGTGACGATGACGACGCGCAGCTCCGGCAGCGCGTCCGCCGGCTCAGCGGCTGAAATGCGCTTTTGCATCGTACAGGGTCTCGACGGTGATGAGCGGGAGCGAGCGCTCGCGGGCGAAGCGCTCGGTGTTGCTGCGGGCCTTGCCCCGCACGAAGAACGGCACCTTCTTGAGTTCGCGCTCGGCCTCGATGGCCCAGACGAGGGCGGCGGGCTGCGGCGCGGCGGCGGGCAGGTCCCGCGCCGTCCCGCCGAGATGCGAGGGGGCGACGCCGTCGTGGAATTCCGGGTCGTCCCGGAACATGGCGAGCAGGTGCTCCTCCAGCCCCATCATCAGGGGGTGCACGAGCGTGTCGAAGAGGACGTTGGCGCCCTCGAATCCCATCTGGGGCGCGTGGCGGGCCGGCACGTCCTGGACATGCATCGGGGCCGAGATCACCGCGCAGGGAATGCCGAGGCGCTTGGCGATGTGGCGCTCCATCTGGGTGCCGAGCACCAGTTCCGGCTGCGCCGCCGCGATCGCCTCCTCGACGGCGAGGTAATCGTCGCTGACGAGGGCGGTGAGGCCGTGCGCCTCGGCCTCCTCCCGGACCTCGCGGGCGAATTCGCGCGCGTAGGTGCCGAGGCCGACGAGCGCGAAGCCGAGTTCCGCCGTGGCGACCCGGGCGGCGGCGACCGCGTGGGTCGCGTCGCCGAACACGAAGACGCGCTTGCCCGTCAGGTAGGTCGAATCGACCGAGCGCGCGTACCAGGGCAGGCGCGAGCCCTCGTCGGCGAGGACCGGGGCCGGATCGACGCCGGCCCGGGCCGCCACCGCCTCCACGAAGGCGCGCGTCGCCCGCACCCCGATCGGCGCGATCTCGACGAAGGGCTGGCGGTGCGTCCGCTCCAGGAACTGCGCGGCGGCGCGCGCCACCTCCGGGTAGAGGACGACGTTGAAATCGGCCTCGCCGAGGCGGGCGAGGTCGGCGGGCGAGGCGCCCAGCGGCGCCACCACGTTGACCGGGATCCCGAGCCGGTCGAGGAGCTGGCGCACCTCGCGCAGGTCGTCCCGGTTGCGGAAGCCGAGGGCGGTCGGGCCCAGGATGTTGCAGCTGCGCACGGCGCGCGCCGGGCGCGCGGCCGGCGGCCCCGCGAGCGCCCGGACCAGGCGGTAGAAGGTCTCGGAGGCCCCCCAATTCTCCTTGCGTTGGTAGGCCGGGAGGTCGAGCGGGATCACCGGGATCGGCAGGCCGAGCGCCCGGGCGAGGCCGGCCGGGTCGTCCTGCAGCAATTCGGCCGTGCAGGAGGCGCCCACGATCATCGCCTGCGGGCGGAAGCGCGCGTAGGCCTCGGCGGCGGCCCGCTTGAACAGCTCGGCCGTGTCGGCGCCGAGGTCGCGGGCCTGGAAGGTCGTGTAGGTCACCGGCGGGCGGGAATCCCGCCGCTCGATCATCGTGAACAGCAGGTCGGCGTAGGTGTCGCCCTGCGGCGCGTGCAGCACGTAGTGCAGGCCGTTCATCGCCGCCGCGACCCGCATCGCGCCGATATGGGGAGGCCCCTCGTAGGTCCAGAGCGTGAGCTGCATCGCCTCAGACCTCCAGCCGCGCGCGGCGCACGAGGGGGCGGGCGAAGAGCCCGGCGAGGTCGCCGGCCTGGTCGTAGCCCTGGATCGGCGTGAACAGGAGCTCGATCGACCACTTGGTGGCGAGACCCTCCGCCTCGAGCGGGTTGGCGAGGCCGAGCCCGCAGACCGTGAGGTCGGGCCGCGCCGCCCGGCAGCGGTCGAGCTGGTCGTCGAGGCTCTGGCCCTCGGTCACCGCCACCCCGTCCGGCAGCAGGGCGAGCTCCTCGGCGAGGTGGGCGCGGTGGAGGTAGGGCGTGCCGACCTCGATCAGCTCCGCCCCGAGCTCCCGCGCCAGGAACCGCGCCAGGGGCAGTTCGAGCTGCGAATCCGGGAAGAAGAAGACCCGCCGCCCGGCGAGCCGCTCCCGATGGGCGGCGAGCGCGCGGGCCGCCCGGGCGCGGCCCGGCGCCGTGACCGCGTCCACGCGGCCGGCCGGCACGCCGAAGGCGCGGGCGGCGGCCGCGAGCCAGAGCGTCGTCCCCTCCGCTCCGAGGGGGAAGGGGGCGGGAATCCGCGACGCGCCGCGCGCGTCGAGGGCGCGCGCCGTGTCGGCCAGGAAGGGCTGGGCCAGCAGGTAGCGGGTCCCCGGCCCGACCGGCGCAAGGTCCGCCGCCCGCCGCCCCGGCAGGAAGCGCACCGGCCCGAGGCCGAGCTCCGCGAAGAGCCGCGCGAATTGGTCCTCGACCACGTCCGCGAGGGCGCCCACGACGAGGAGCGAGCCCGATTCGTCCCGCGGCAGGTCCGGCACCAGGGCGGCGAGGCAGGCATCCTCGCCCTGCGTGAAGGTGGTCTCGATCCCGCTGCCCGAGTAGCTGAGCACCCGCACCGCGGGCGCGACCCGGGCCGAGAGGCGCGCGGCGGCGCGCGACAGGTCGAGCTTGATCACCTCGGACGGGCAGGAGCCCACCAGGAACAGGAGCCGGATGTCCGGCCGCCGCTCCAGCAGGCAGGTCACCACCCGGTCGAGCTCCTCGTTGGCGTCCGCGAGGCCCGCGAGGTCGCGCTCCTCGATGATCGCCGTCGCGAAGCGCGGCTCGGCGAAGATCATGACGCCCGCCGCCGACTGGATCAGGTGCGCGCAGGTGCGCGAGCCGACGACCAGGAAGAAGGCGTCCTGGATGCGGCGGTGCAGCCAGACGATGCCGGTGAGGCCGCAGAACACGGCGCGCTGGCCGCGCTCCTGGCGCAGCACCGGGCCGCAGGCGGGGGGGCTCGCGAGGGCCGTCACGGCGTCGCCTCCGTCAGGCGGGGCGCGCGGCGCGCCGGCGCCCCGGCGCGGGCGGCGCGCAGCTTCAGGAGGAACTGGGCGGCGTTGACGAGGTAGGCGGCATAGGCCGCGAGCGCGAGCCCCATCAGGGCCGGGACCGCGAGCGCCCCGGTGGCGAGGGCCGCCAGGTAGCCCGTGTGCAGGGCCAGCACCAGCATGCTGACCGCGTCCTCCCAGAAGAAGGCCGGCGCGAAGAGGTAGCGCCCGAACACCGCCTTCTCCCAGAGGGAGCCGGTCACCATGATGGCGTAGAGCGCGAGCGTCTTCGTCACCACCGAGGCGTTGGCGAGCGCCGCGCCCTCGCCGGTGGCGAGGGTGCGCAGGACCAGCCCCAGGCTGACCAGGAAGATCGCGAACTGGACCGGCGCCAGGACGCCCTGCACCAGGGTCCAGGGCGTGGCGTCGCGGCGGCGCCGCTCGGCCTCGCTGTACAGAACCGGACGGTTGTTGGACGTCGCCATCGCGCCTGCCCTGCCTCGATCCTGCCCTGCCCGCCCGCCTTCGCGGCGGGTCGTCGATGGGGGCAGCCTAGGACCACGGCCGCGCGAGTGTCAACACAGGTTGACAGTCGTGCTGGGTGACATTTCAGGGCTTAGGCCGCGAAAGTCACTTGCGGCCACGCCGAGGACGGGTATTTTCCCTAAAGCCCGGCTCTCTCGACCTGTCGTGAGAGGCTCCCAAAGCAAAAAACGTGACTCTGTATAAGGACATCCGGGCAGAACGCGCATCGGGGAGGTGCCGATGGGAGATCCGAGGTATTCGGGCGACCTGACGGGCAGTTTTGTCCCGCCACGGGAGAGCCCGTGTGGCGAGGCCGGCGGTCTCGGGCGCGGGGCCAGGTGGAGGGACGACCTCGCGCGCGTGGTCGAGGCCGAGATCATCCCGCGGCTGATGCTCGCCCACCGGTCCGAGCGCCCGAGGGTGCGCGCGGTCGGCCGCCCGCCGATCGCCGAGGAGGTCGTCCGGTTCAGCGCGCTGATGCTGGCGCCGCAGGACGCCGACGTGATGGCGGAGATCCGCGGGCTGCTCGACGGGGGCCTCGGCCTCGACGACCTGCTGCTCGGGCTGCTCGCCCCCACGGCGCGGCATATCGGCCGCCTGTGGGAGGAGGACGAGTGCGACTTCGTGCAGGTGACGGTCGCGATGGCGCGGCTGCGCCGCATCGTCCACGACCTGGAATTGCTCTTTCTCGATCCGCACCCCGTCGATCCGGCGAGCCGCCGCGTGCTGCTGATGCCGGCTCCGGGCGAGATGCACACGTTCGGCCTGACCCTGGTGGCCCACTTCTTCGGCGAGGCCGGCTGGGACGTCACCTCGAGCGTCGACCGGCAGCTGACGGAGCCGATGGCGCGCATGCGCGCCGAGTGGTTCGACGTGATCGGCCTGTCCCTGTCCTGCGACGCGCATCTCGACGCGCTCACCGAGATCATCCCGGTGATCCGGCGCGGCTCGCGCAACCGCGGCGTCTCGATCCTGGTCGGCGGCCCCGCCTTCCACGATCGGCCCGACAGGGTCCGCCACGCGGGCGCGGACGCCGCAGTGGGAGATGCCCGCAACGCGCCCGGGATCGCGCAGAGCCTGCTTGATCTACGGGTTAGAGCCTGCTGAAAGGTGTGTTCAGTGCGGTCGGCGTCCAGTGGTGACCCTTGAACAAGCCCTTGAGCCTTACTGCGAAGGAAACGTTCGCGGTGCTTCGAGACGCCGTCTCCCACCTCGACGCGCAGACGACGGGTGCGCTCGTCGCCGCGGTGACGGACGTGTCGCTGATCGTCGATCCGGACGGCGTGATCCGGGACGCGACCTTCGGCGCGGACGGCCTTGCCGAGGAGGCGGGCGAGAGCTGGCTCGGCCGGCGCTGGATCGACACCGTCACGGCGGAGAGCCGCGCGAAGATCGCGAGCCTCCTGGAGGATGCCGGGCCCGGCACGGTGACGCGCTGGCGGCAGGTCAACCACCCGTCGCGCAGTGGCGGCGCCGACGTCCCGATCCGCTACTCCGCCCTGCGCATCCCCGGTGACGGGCGCATCATCGCGATCGGCCGCGACCTGCGGGCCCTCGCCGCCCTGCAGCAGCGCCTCGCCGAATCGCAGCAGGCCCTGGAGCGCGACTACGCCCGCCTGCGCGGGGCCGAGACCCGCTACCGCGTGCTGTTCCAGCTGGCGGGCGAATCGGTGCTGATCGTCGATGCGGGGACGCGGCGCGTCGCCGAGATCAACCCGGCCGCGGCCCGCCTGCTCGGCCGCTCGGCCAAGCGTATCGTCGGCCAGGACGTGGTCGACCTGTTCGAGCCCGAGAGCGCCCGCGCGGTCCAGTCGCTGCTGGTGGGCCTGCGGCTCACCGGCCAGGCCGAGGACCTGCACGCGCGGCTCGCCCACCGCCGCGGCGAGGCCCGCGTCTCCGCCGCCCTCTTCCGGCAGGAGACCGGCACCAACATCCTGGTGCGCCTCACCCAGGTCGCGGCGCCGTCCGGGCCGGCGGCCTCGCGCTCGGGCGCCCTCGAGGTGATCGAGGCGATGCCGGAGGGCTTCGTCGTCACCGACCGCGACCGGCGCATCATCGGCGCCAACGCCGCCTTCCTCGATCTCGTGCAGCTCGCCACCGAGCACCAGGCCAAGGGCGAGCCCCTCGACCGCTGGCTCGGCCGCGAGGGGACCGAGATCAACGCGCTGTTCAGCACGCTCGTGGAGCACGGCTCGGTCCGCCACTTCGCCACCGTCGTGCGCGGCGAGTTCGGGGCCGTGGAGGAGGTCGAGGTCGCGGCGGTCTCGGTGCCGGGCGGCGAGCACCCCTGCCTGGGCTTCACCCTGCGCAGCCTGCCCCGCCGGGTCGCCCCGGCGGCGGGCGGCCGCGAACTGCCCCGCTCGGTCGAGCAGATGACCGACCTCGTCGGCCGCGTCTCGATGAAGACCCTGGTGCGGGAGACCACCGACCTGATCGAGCGCCTCTGCATCGAGGCGGCCCTGCGCATCACGAACGACAACCGCGCCTCGGCGGCGGAGATGCTGGGCCTCAGCCGCCAGGGCTTCTACGCCAAGCTGCGCCGCTACGGCCTCGGCGACCTCGACGGGAGCGAGGACACCGAGGAGGAGCCCGGCTGATCCCCGCCGCGCGCCGCGCGGGTGTAAAGTTTACTTGACACTTGCCCGGCCGCGTCACACCCTCGCGGCATGACGACGAAGCCCCTCGCGCATCCCTGGACGAAGTGGCGGCCCGCCCGTCGCGACGGTGGCGGAGCCCGCGCGCTCCCCGCGCCGGGCGCGTTGCTCGAATTGCTGAAGCCGATCACCTGGTTCGCCCCGATGTGGGCCTTCGCCTGCGGGGTCGTGTCCTCGGGCGTCGCGCCGGCGGGGCGCTGGCCGGTGGTCGTCGCCGGCCTCCTGCTCGCCGGGCCCCTGGTCTGCGCGACCAGCCAGGCGGTGAACGACTGGTTCGACCGGCACGTGGACGCCATCAACGAGCCGCAGCGGCCGATCCCCTCGGGCCGCATCCCCGGCCGCTGGGGGCTCGCCGTCGCCCTGGCCTGGACGCTGCTCTCCCTGGCGGTGGCGGGCGCCCTCGGGCCCTGGATCCTCGGCGCCGGCCTGTTCGGGCTCGCCCTGGCGTGGCTCTACAGCGCCCCGCCCGTCCGACTGAAGCGGAACGGCTGGTGGGGCAACGCCGCCTGCGGGCTCTGCTACGAGGGGCTGCCCTGGTTCACGGGGGCGGCCGCGATGACGGGGTCCCTGCCCGACGGACGGGTGATCCTGCTGGCGCTGCTCTACAGCCTGGGCGCCCACGGCATCATGACCCTCAACGACTTCAAGTCCGTCGAGGGGGATCGCCGCACGGGCCTGCGTTCCCTGCCGGTCCAGCTCGGCACCGCCCGGGCGGCCCGGCTGGCCTGCGCGGTGATGGCCCTGCCGCAGGCCGCCGTGGTGGCCCTGCTGCTCGCCTGGGACCGGCCCTTCCACGCGGGCCTCGTGGCGCTGCTCCTCGCCGGCCAGGGCGCCCTGATGCCCCGCCTCCTCGCCGATCCGCGCGGCCGGGCCGCGTGGTACAACGGCACCGGCACGCTGCTCTCCGTGCTCGGCATGCTCGTCGCCGCCTTCGCCCTGCGCGCCGGGGGGGCCGCGTGAGCGCCGCCCCCGCCCCCTTCGGCTGGGGCACGATCCTGCGCCTCGGCCTCGTCCAGACCGCCCTCGGGGCGATCGTGGTGCTGATGACCTCGACCCTCAACCGGGTGATGGTGGTGGAATTGGCGCTCCCGGCCGCGGTGCCGGGCGCGCTCGTCGCCCTGCACTACGCGGTGCAGGTGCTGCGGCCGCGCTGGGGCTACGGCTCCGACCTCGGCGGGCGCCGCACGCCCTGGATCATCGGCGGCATGGCGCTGCTGGCGCTCGGCGGGGTCGGCGCCGCGGCCGGCACCGTCCTGATCGCCACCGCGCCGGCGGCCGGCTTCGCCCTGGCGATCCTGTCCTTCCTGGCCGTCGGCATCGGCGTCGGGGCGGCCGGAACCTCGCTGCTGGTGCTGCTCTCGACGGGCGTGGCACCCCGCCGCCGGGGCGCCGCCGCGACCATCGTCTGGATCATGATGATCGCCGGCTTCGTCGTCACCGCCCCGACCGCCGGGCACCTGCTCGACCCGTTCTCCGCGGGGCGGCTCGTCGCGGTCTCGGGCGGCGTGTCGGCGATCGCCTTCGCGGTGGCGCTCGCGGCACTCTGGGGCGTCGAGCCGCGGCGCCCGCGAGCGGCGGCCCGGGAGGCGGCGCGGCGGCCCTTCCGGCAGGTGCTCGGCGAGGTCTGGGCCGAGCCCGCGGCGCGGCGCTTCACGATCTTCATCTTCCTGGCGATGCTCGCCTACTCCGCCCAGGAATTGATCCTCGAGCCCTTCGCGGGCCTCGTCTTCGCGATGACGCCCGGCGCCACCACCAAGCTCGCCGGGATCCAGAACGGCGGCGTGCTCGCCGGGATGGTCCTGGTCGCCCTCGTGACCGTGCGGGCGCGCGGGCGCCTCGCCTCGCTGCGGCTGTGGACCACCGGCGGCTGCCTCGGCTCGGCCGCCGCGCTGCTGGCGATCGCGGCCTGCGGCGCCGGCCCCGACGCGCCGCTTCTCGGCGGCCCGGGCGGGCTGCTGCGGACCTGCGTGGCGCTGCTCGGCTTCTTCAACGGCGTCTTCGCGGTCTCGGCGATCGGGTCGATGATGGGCCTCGCGGGCGCGGGCGGCGAGAGCCGCCACGGCACCCGCATGGGCGTCTGGGGCGCCGCGCAGGGCGTGGCGTTCGGGCTCGGGGGCTTCCTCGGGGCCGCGAGCGTCGACGTCGCCCGCCTCGCCCTCGGCGCGGTCGTGCCCGCCTACGCGACGGTCTTCGCGGCCGAGGCGGCCCTGTTCGTGGTCGCGGCGGGGCTCGCGTGGCGGATCGGGGCACCCGCGCAGGCGCCCCGGCCGGACCTGTCGGGCCTCGCGGCCTCGCACGGCTGAGAATCCGACCTCCCCTCTCCGGGCCCGTTCGGGCCCGCAGGAGGTGCCGAGGGCCCGTCGACGAAGAACGGCAACCAGGGAGGCACGGCCATGACGAGCACGGCCATGATGAGCACCCCCGTGAGCAACGCGGTCCTCGACGCGGTGGTGGTGGGGGGCGGGCCGGCGGGGGCGACCGCCGCGACCGATCTCGCCCGGCTCGGCCGCCGGGTCCTGCTCCTCGACAAGGCGGGGCGCATCAAGCCCTGCGGCGGGGCGATCCCGCCGCGCCTGATCCGCGACTTCGCCATCCCGGACGACCTGCTCGTGGCGAGGATCCGCTCGGCCCGCATGGTCTCGCCCGCCAACCGGGCCGTCGACATGCCGGTCGGCGAGGGCTTCGTCGGCATGGTCGACCGCGCCCCCTTCGACGAGTGGCTGCGCAACCGCGCGGCGTTGGCCGGGGCCGAGCGCCGCACCGGCACCTTCCTGCGCCTCACCCGGGAGGGGGACGGGCTCGTCACCGTGCACCTGCGTCGCCGCGACGGCGAGGCGGAGGCGGTGCGCACCCGGCTGGTGATCGGGGCGGACGGGGCCGCCTCGGCGGTCGGGCGCCAGGAGATCCCGGGCCACGCCAGGATGCGGCAGGTCTTCGCCTATCACGAGGTCGTCCGCACGCCGGCCTCCGGCGCCTTCGAGGCGGCGCGCTGCGACGTCTACTACCAGGGCGCCCTCTCGCCCGACTTCTACGCCTGGATCTTCCCGCACGGCGACACGCTCAGCATCGGCACCGGCAGCGCCCGCAAGGGCTTCTCGCTGCGCCAGGCGGTCGGGCGCCTGCGCGAGGCGACCGGGCTCGACGCGGGCGAGACGCTGCGCCGCGAGGGCGCCCCCCTGCCCCTCAAGCCCCTGCCCCGCTTCGACAACGGGCGCGACGTGCTGCTCACCGGCGACGCCGCCGGCCTCGTCGCGCCGGCCTCGGGCGAGGGCATCTACTACGCGATGCTCGGCGGCAGGCTCGCCGCGGAGGCGGTGCACGAGTGCCTCGCCACCGGCGATGCCCGCGCCCTGGCCCAGGCCCGCCGCCGCTTCCTCAAGGCGCATGGCCGCGTATTCTGGATCCTGCGCCTGATGCAGACTGTCTGGTACCGCAACGACGCGCTCCGGGAGCGCTTCGTCAGCATCTGCCGCGACCCGGACGTGCAGTCGCTCACCTGGGATTCCTACATGAACAAGGAGCTGGTGCGGGCGCGGCCCGCCGCCCACGCGCGGATCTTCTTCAAGGACCTCGCGCACCTGTTCGGCTGGGTCTCCCCGTGAGCGGCCTGCTCGGCGGGTCCGCGGCGCCGGTGATCGTGGCGGCCCTCGCGGGCATCGCGCTCGCCGCGGCGGGCGCGTGGCTCACGGTCATCGATCCCTGGTACGCGGCCCTGCGCGTGCCGGCCTGGAAGCCGCCCGACTGGGCCTTCGGGCCGATCTGGACCGTGATCATCGGCCTCGCGGCCGCGGCCGGGGTCCTGGCCTGGAACGCCGCCCCGGCGGGCCCCGCGCGGACTTGGCTCCTCGTCGCCTTCGCGGGCAACGGTGCCCTCCACGTCGCCTGGAGCGGGCTGTTCTTCCGCCTGCGCCGGCCCGACTGGGCGCTCGCCGAGGTGGCGGCGCTCTGGCTCTCCATCGCGGTGCTGATGCTGGTCGTCGGCCGGCATTCCGGCACCGGGGTGCTGCTCCTGCTGCCCTACCTGCTCTGGGTCGGGGTCGCGGCCTGCCTCAACTGGTCGATCGTGCGCCTCAACGGGCCGTTCTGAGGCGGAGCGGGGGAGCGCGCGTGTCGGACCTGTTCGGGAGCGGCCGCATCGTCGACCTGGTGCTGGCGCTCGTCGCGCTCGAGGCGGTGGCGCTGACGGCGTGGCGGCGGCGGGCCGGGCGGCCGGGCCTGCCCGGTCTCCTCGTCAACCTCGCCTCGGGCGCCTGCCTGATGCTCGCCCTGCGGGCGGCGCTCGTCGGCGCCGCCTGGACCTGGATCGCCCTGGCGCTCGCGGGGGCGGGCATCGCCCACGCGCTCGACCTGCGCTGGCGGCTCCGGGAGCCGGGCGGCGACGCGGGCGCCTGACGATCAGGCCGTCTCCTCGGAGGCGTGCGGCGCCCCGCGCAGCGGGTCCGATCCCGCGCCCGGCCCGACGAAGCGGCCCACCCGCACCGCCAGCATCGGCAGGACCAGGAGGTTCAGCGCCGTCGAGGTCACGAGGCCGCCCAGGATCACGATCGCCATCGGCCCCTCGATCTCGCGGCCGGGCTCGCCGGCCCCGAGCGCCAGCGGCATCAGCCCGAGGCCGGTGACCAGCGAGGTCGCCAGGATCGGCACCAGCCGGTCCCCGGCACCCTCGATCGCCGTCGCGACGCTCCAGGTCCGGCCCTCGACGCCCACCAGGTGGTCGTAGTGGGAGATCATCATGATGGTGTTGCGCAGGGAGATCCCGAACAGGGTCACGAAGCCCACCATCGAGCCGAGCGACAGCACCCGGCCGGTCAGGAACACCGCGAGCACGCCGCCGACCACCGCGAAGGGCAGGTTGGCGACGACGAGCGCGAGGTTGCGCCAATGCCCGGTCACCACGCCGAGCAGCAGCAGGATGCCGAGACCGGCGAAGGCCGAGGAGACCAGGAGGTCCCGCCGCGAGCGTGCCTGCTCCTCGGCGCTGCCCGCGAAGGCCGCGTAGGTGCCGGGCGGCAGCTCGACCTCGCGGGCGACCTTGCGCCGGGCCGCCTCGACGAAGGAGGCGACGTCGCGCCCGACCACGTTCGCCGTCACGGTCTGCACCCTGAGCGCCCCCTGGTGCAGCACCTGGAAGCGCCCCGGCGTCTCGTAGATGTCCGCGACCTGGCGCAGCGTCACGTAGCTGCCGCCGCGGGTGCGCAGCGGCAGCTCGCCGAGGGCGGCGAGCCGCCCGCGCACGGCGGCGTCGAGGATCACGATCACGTTGAAGATCGCGTTGCCCTCGTAGCTCTGCCCGACCGTGTCGCCCTGATAGGCGGTGCGCACGAGTTCGAGCACCTCGACCGCGTCGAGGCCCCAGTGGCGCAGGTCGGCCGGGCGCAGCGAGACGTTGACCTGCGGCAGGCCGGGCGGGGCCGCCTGCTGGATGTCGGCCGCGCCCCTCACCTCGCCGATCTCGCGGGCGACGTCGCGGGCCGCGATCTCCAGCCGCGCGAGGTCCGGGCCGAACAGGTTGATCACCACCGGCGCCGTGAAGCCCGACACCGTCTCCTCGATCCGCTCGGTCAGGAAGGTCTTCAGCGAGAAGGCCGCCCCCGAGAAGCTGGTCATCAGGGCCCGGATCCGCGCCTCGACGGCCTCCTGGCCCTCGCCGTCCAGGGTCGGATCGAGGTCGATATGCACCTCGCTGTAGTGCGGGCCGGCCGTGTCCTGCCCGGCCTCGGCGCGGCCGACCTGCTGGGCCACCGTCCGCACGCCCGGGATCTCCCGCAGGGCCGCCGTGAGGTGGCGCCCCATCCGCACCGATTCCTGCAGGGAGGTGCCGGGCGCGGCCGCCATGTGCAGGATGAAGTGCCCCTCCTTGAGGTCCGGCAGGAAGGTGCTGCCGAAGGTCGGGAGCAGGGCCGCCCCGCTCAGCGTGGCGATGACCGTGAGCCCGCCGACGAGGAGCGGCGCCCGCTCGACCCCGCGCAGCACCCGCTCGTAGCCGCGCCGGCACCAGCGCATCACCGGCGGGTCGTGCGCGGGGGCGCTCTCGCGGCCGGTGAGCAGCATCGTGGCGAGCGCCGGAGTGAGCGTCAGCGCCACCGCCAGGGAGGCGAGCACCGCCAGGATGTAGGCCAGCGCCAGCGGCCCGAACAGCCGGCCCGCGACCCCGGTCAGGGTCAGCACCGGCACGAAGACGAGCAGCACCGCGAAGGTCGCGTAGGCGACGGAGGTGCGCACCTCCAGGATGGCGTCGAGCACGACCCGCGCCTCGGGCCGGCGCAGGCCGAGGCGCCGGTTCTGCCGCAGCCGCCGCACCACGTTCTCGACCCCGATCACCGCGTCGTCCACCACCTCGCCGATCGCGATGGCGAGGCCGCCGAGCGTCATGGTGTTGAGGGTCTCCCCGAAGGCCTGCAGCGCCAGGGCCGCGGCGAGCAGCGAGAGCGGGATCGCCACGCAGGAGATGAGCGAGGTGCGCCAGTCGTTGAGGAAGAAGTACAGCACCACCACCACGAGGGCGCCGCCGAGGGCCAGCGCCTGGATGACGTTGCCGTTCGCCACCGCGATGAAGTTGGCGGGCCGGAAGAGGTCGGCGTGGAGGCGGATGCCCTGCTGCTCCAGGCCCGGGCGCAATTCGGCCAGGGCCGCCTCGACCCGGCGGGTGACCTCGAGCGTGTTGGCGCCGTACTGCGCGCCGATCATGAACAGGACGCCCGGCTCGCCGTCGACCAGGGCGGCGCTGATCGGCGGCTCGGGGGCCTCCACCACGGTCGCGACGTCGCCGAGGACCACGCTCGCGCCGCCCTCGTTGACCAGCACCGTGCGGGCGACCTGCTCGGGCGTGAGGGATTGCCCCTCGGTCTGCAGGGTGATGCGCTGGTTGGGCGTGTCGACGAAGCCGGCCCCGCGCACGCCGGTGGCCCGGCGGGCGGCGGCGAGCACGTCGTTGAGGCCGATATTGAAGCGGATCAGGTCCTTGGGCCGGACCTGGACCTGCAGCGAGCGCACGTCGCCGCCGTAGAGGGAGACCTGCGCGATGCCCGGTACGGCGAGGAGCCGCAGCCGCACGGTCCAGTCCGCCACCGTGCGCAGGTCGAGGGCCGTGCGCGTCGCCGAGGTGATCCCGGCGAGGAGCACGGTGCTGCTCGACGAGGTCAGCGCCGTCATGGTCGGCGGGCCCACCCCCTGGGGCAGCTTGGAGGCGGCGGCGGCGAGGCGCTCGGTGACGAGCTGCCGGTTGCGGAAGACGTCGCTCCCGGCCCGGAACACCACCGTGATGACCGAGAGGCCCTGGATCGAGGCGGAGCGCAGGCTCTCGATCCCTGGCAGGCCGTTGACGACGACCTCGACCGGCAGGGTGACCAGCTGCTCGACCTGCTCGGCGCTCAGGCCCGGCGCCTCGGTCTGCACCACCACGGAGGGGGGTGCGAATTCCGGAAACACGTCGTAGCGCGCTTCCCCGAGGGCGATCGTCCCGTAGGCGAGGAGCGCGAGGGCGAGGGCCAGCACCACGCCGCGGAAGCGGATCGCGGCGCCGACCAGGAGGGCCTGCGGGCCGGAGGACGGCGCGGCCATCTCAGTCGTCGTCGCCCGAGACGCGGATCTGGCTCTTCATCTCCTCCGAGAGGAGCGCCTGGGCGCCGCGCAGCACGATCTCGGTCTCCTCCGGCAGGCCCGCCACCACGAAGGTGTCGGCCGACATCGGCGCGTCCGTGCCGAGGGGGTGGCGGGCGAAGGCGTCGGGGCCGACCCCGCGATAGAACCACGCCCCGCCCTGCCAGTGCACGATCGCGTCCTCCGGCACGGCGATGCCCGCCACCGCGCGGGTCGAGGGCACGAAGACGAGGCAGCTCATCCCGGGCAGGAAGCCGCCGTCGCCCGCGACCGTGTAGAAGTAGCTCAGGCCCTGGATGCGCTGGTCGGTGCGGGTCGCGGGCGAGACGTAGGCGAGGGGCACGCGGGCGCTCTGGGGCGGCACCTCCGCGTAGGCGGTGGCGGGCGGGGCGCCGACGCTCTCGCCCGGCGGCAGCGTCACCTGGACCAGGAAGCGCTCGCGCTCGATCAGCTGCGTCACGAGGCGCGACCGCTCGACGATCGCCCGGCCGATCACCGCGCCCCATTCCTGCTGGGCGGTGGCGGCGAGGGTGCGCAGCTGCGATTCGGCGGCGGCGAGGGAGGCCTCGTCCATGCGGAAGCTGCCCTCGGCGGTCTCGAGCTGGACCGCGGTGGCGTAGGGGCCGAGCGCCTTCGCGCGCTGGTAGGCGCTGCGCGAGACTTCGAGCTTCGCCTGCGCGGTGAGGAGCTGCGCGCGGGCGGCCGCGTAGGCATTCGTGAGGTCGGTGACGCGGGCGAGATCGACCACCGTGCCGTAGGCCTGCCGCTCCTGGCGGTGCTCGGCGAGGCGCAGCGTCACCGTCTCGACGCCGATCTGGCGGCGCTCGGCCGCGCTCAGCTTCACGATGCTGCGCCCCTCCTCGATCACCGCGCGGGTGACCCGGGGCGGCGGGGGCTTGCCGACGGGGGCGGCCGCGCGCAGGCGCTCGGGAAGCAGCCACAGGGCCGCTCCCGCGGCGGCGGCGAGCACCAGGAGCGTGCCGAGAGTGCCGAGGAGACGGCGCGGGCGGAAGCGTGACACGGCGGGCGCCTGGACGATGCGGAGGGTCTCGTCCGACCGGGCCCGCATACCCCCCGCATGCGCCGTCCGACCGGCTTTGCGGGGAGGCCTAGCACGGCCGCGGCTTGGCGGAAATGGTGACCCGCCGCGCGCGAACGCGGGCGCGTTCGCGGGTCATCAGCCTCGGCCGCGCTACGGCATGCGCGGCTGCGCCGGTTGCGGCTCGGCTTCCGGGCGGACGGGCAGCGCGCCGATCTCGGCCCCGGCCTCCTGCTCGGCCACGCGCAGATCGTAGGCGGCCTGCAGGTTGATCCAGAACGCGGCGCTCGTCCTGAACCAGTGGCCCAGGCGCAACGCGGTGTCGCCCGTGATGGCGCGCTTGCCGTTGATGATCTGGCCGATGCGGTTGTGCGGCACCTTGATCTGCCGTGCCAGCTCGGTCGGCGTCACGCCGATCTCTTCCAGCGCGTCGGCCAGGATTTCGCCCGGATGGATGGGTGGTCTGCATGCGCCATCCGGTTGATGGCTTCGCCATCTCCGATTTCGGCCATGCGGATGTCGGCTTCGCTCAGGCGCAGCGCTCAGGCGCCGCGCAGGCTCGCGATCCGGGATCCGCTTCGATCAAGCCGATCCCGGATCAGGCCGCCCGCACGGAATCGAGGAAGCGCGCGACCTCCCCGCCCAGGGTCTCGGCCTGGCTCGCCAGGTCGGTGGCGGAGGCGAGCAGGCGGGCCGAGGCGGCACCGGTCTCCTCCGCGGCCCCGGCGACGCCCGCGATGGTGCGGGTGACCGCGCCCGTCCCGAGGGCGGCCCGCGCGACGTTGTGGCCGATCTCGCGCGCCGCCTCGCCCTGCCCGGCCACCTCCGCGGCGATCGCCTCGGACCCGAGGCTGATCCGGCCGATCACCCCGGAGATCCGGCCGATCGCCGCCACCGCCGCCCCGGTCGAGCCCTGGATCCGGCCGATCTGCCCGGTGATCTCGTCCGTCGCGCGCGCGGTCTGCGCGGCGAGGTGCTTGACCTCGGCGGCGACGACCGCGAAGCCGCGCCCGGCCTCGCCCGCCCGCGCCGCCTCGATGGCGGCGTTCAGCGCCAGCAGGTTGGTCCGGGCCGCGATCGCCGCGATCAGCCCCGCCACGTCCCCGATCTGGCCCGCGGCGGCGCTGAGATCCCCCACCACCGCCCGGGTGCGGGCCGCCTCCTCGACCGCGCTCCGGGCGAGGTCGGCGGAATCCCGCACCTCGCGGCCGATCTCGCCGACCGAGGCGGCGAGGGCCTCGGCGGCGGCGGTGACCGCCGCGACGTGCGCGGCGGCGTCCCCGGCGGCGCCCGACACGGTCGCGGAGCGCTCGGCCGTCGCGGCCGCATTCCAGGCGAGTCCCTCCGCCGCCCGCTGCAGCTCCCGCGCCGCGTCGGCGACCGCCGCGATGATGCGCCCGACCCGGGCCTCGAAGCGCTCCGCCACCGCCTGCATGGCGGCGCGCTGGGCGAGCGCCCGCCGGCGGCCCTCCTCCTCCTGCGCGGCGCGGATCCGGCGCCGCTCGCTCACGCCCTCGCGGAGGCGTTCGGCCGCCTCGGCGAGCGCGCGGACCTCGCGCGGGCCGCCCAGCGGCAGGGCCGGAGCCTCCTCGCCCCGACCGATCGCCGCGATGGTCCGCGACACCAGGACGAGCGGCCGGGCGATGGCGCGCGCGATCGCCGCCGCCAGCAGGACCGAGAGGCCGACCGCGCCGAGCCCCGCGCCGGTCCAGGCCGCGAGCGCGCGGCCCGCCTCGGCCCGCACCGCCCGCGCAGCCTCGCGCATCTCCGCCGTCAGCCGGTCCTCGACCCCCTTCAGGCCCTCGATCCGGCGCGTCGCCAGCCCGAACCACGCGGGCGCGTCGCGGAAGGCGAGCGGGGAGCCCGGCGGCGCGTCGAGGACGAGGCGGCGCAGCCGCGCCACCTCCCGGGACGCCTCCTGGGCCTCGACCGCCGCGACCGCCTCCGCGGCGTCCGGCTCCGCCCAGAGGCGGAAGGCGCCCTCCCGCCCGGCCTGGCTGGCCGCCAGCCCCGCGAGGCGCTCGAACGCCGCGAGGTCGGCGCTGCCCGCCGCGAAGATCGCCGCCGCGGTGGCCCGCTCGCGCCCCGCCTCCTCCTTGAGCGCCAGCAGCGCCGCGTAGGCGAGGAGCCGCGCCGCGATCGCCGGGTGCGCGGCGCGGCGCGACAGCTCCCCGACCATGCCGAGCGCCTCGTCGATCAGGCCCGTGTAGAGGGCGAGGTTCTGCTTGGCCGTCGCCGCCAGCGCGTCGACCGCGGACCGGTGGCCGCGCAGCAGCGCGGGCGCCCGGCGCAGCGCCGCGGCGCGGCGCGCGAGCCCCTCGCCGGGATCCGCCGCCTCGGCGGGGAGGATCTCCGCCAGGGCGGCGAGGGCGGCGTCCGTCCGCTCGCGCTGGGCCGCCACCTCGGCCCGGAACTGGCCGCCCTTCGCGCCGAGGAACAGGTTCGACGCGCCGCGCTCGATCTGCGCCTCGTGGACGAAGCGGCTCAGCGCCGCCGCGAGGTCGACGTGCCGCTCGACCCGGCCCATCTCGTCCCACTGCCGCGCCCGCTCGCTCCCCGCCAGCAGCACGGCGCCGGCGAGGACGAGACACGGCGCCAGGGCCGCGAGGACGATGCGCGCCGCGAGCGATCGGGTGTGGTGCAGAATCGGCATGGGGCCCTTCCGGAGGCCCGTACACTGTCGCGCGAGGCGTAAATACCAGTCTAACAATTTACGAATTACGCCGTGATCTCACCGTGACCGAAACAGCACGGCCCCTGCCGCTTCGGCAGGGGCCGTCCCGACGAGCCGCAACTCTCGGTCAGGGCCGCGGCAGGGGTCCTCCGGCGAGTTCCGGATAGTCCTTGAGCATGCTGGCGCCGTTGAGGGGCTTGGCGAGGCCCTGGTGGCAGGTGGTGCAATTGGCCTTGGGCGGGTCGCCCTCGGGGCCGAGACGCACCTGCGGCAGGGCCGGAGCGAGCGGCTCGATGTAGGAGCCGTTGATGTCGCGCACCATCCGGATGCCGTGCCAGGCCGTCACGCGCTTGGGCGTGCTCTCGCCCCAGTTCGAGAAGGCGCGGCTGTTGTGGCAGTAGGTGCAGTTGACCCCGAGCCCCTCCGACATGTGGATCATCAGCGAGTAGGTCTTCTCGGTGGTCATGATCGGCTTGCCGGGGCTCACCGGCAGGGCCGTGGTCGCGGCGACCCGGATCGCGCCGTTGTCGATGCCCTTGTCGCCGAGCAGGTCCTTGAACGGGTCGTAGGGCAGCGAGGCGAGGCCCGCCGCGAGGCTCGGGTGGTTCTGGCCGTTGTCGCGGGCCGCGAAGCCCAGGGCATGGGCCGGGCCCGGGTTGTTGTGCCAGACATTCGCCGGCACCGGGTTGCCGCGGTGGCAGGTGTAGCAGGTCACGCCGGTGGTGCCGACGTGGTTCTTCCAATCGGCGTTGACGTGGCGGGTCATGCGCAGCATCGCGCGCGCCACCGTCTTGGCGTAGACGCTGTCATCGGCCATGTTCTCGACGTTGTGGCAATAGGCGCAGCCCTGCTCGGGCGAGACCCACTCGGTGATCGAGACCATCACGCGGTTGAACTGGTCGGTCGTGAGGTCGGTGAGGACCTGGACGTTCTGGTAGGTCTGGGTCGCGGGCTCGCCGCCGGGAGGCGCCGGGTCCTGCGGGGCCGGGACCGCGTTGGCGGCGAGGAGCGCGGCCTGGGTGCGGGGGTTCGTCACCTGCACCATGCCGGTGCCGCGGTAGCCGACCTGCTCGGAGCGCACGGGGGGATGGGTCCAGCCCGCCGTGCCGAGCATCGCGCCCGTCAGCAGCACCGCGACGACGACGCCGAGGAGTTGAAGGGCCAATCTCATCGCGCGCCTCCCGTCAGGCTCAGGGGATCGACCACCGGCCCGTAGACCGCCGGATAGCTCGGGGCGACGCCGTGCTTGACGGCCCAGAGGTACCAATTGTCGACGACGGTGCCGGTGAGCAGGATGCCAATGCCGCCGGTGAGCGTGGTCAGGACCGCGAACCACCACGCCCAGCGATGGACGGATTCCATCGTGGCGTTGAAGCCCATGGTCCAGCGCCAGAACAGGGCGGCGCGCTCGGTGGCGGTGCCCCGGTCCACGATCTGCTCGATCTCGCGCTCGGAGCCGTAGCGGCTGGTGGCCAGGATGGTGGCCCCGTGCATGGCGAAGAGCAGCGTCGACCCGTACAGGAAGACGATCGAGAGCATGTGGAAGGGGTTGTAGAACAGGTTGCCGTAGCGCAGCGAGAAGGCGGCGGTCCAGTCGAGGTGCGGGAAGATGCCGAAGGGCACCGCCTCGCTCCAGGACCCCATCAGGATCGGCCGGATGAAGCCGAGCACGAGGTAGAGCCAGATCGCCGAGGCGAAGGCCCAGGGCACGTGGTAGCCGAGCCCGAGCGCCTTGGCGCGCCGGTACATCCGGAACCACCAGAGCAGGATCGAGACGGTCAGGAAGAAGCCGGCGAGCAGCCACCAGCCGCCCTCCGCCATCGGCGGCAGGATCATCAGCCCGTATTGCGGGCGCGGCGGCTCCAGGGCGAGCCAGGGCAGCTGGCGCAGGAACTGGATCGGGTCCCAGTTCACCGAGGCCCACATGTTGAGGCCGATGATCTCGAAGGCGATGAACCCGCTCACCAGGGACAGCGTGCCGGTCGTGCCGAGGTAGATCGGGCCGACCTGCGCGTTGCCGACGAGGCCCGCGAGATAGTTGAAGTGGCCGGTGCCGACCCGCTTCTCGATGTGCGGGATGCTGACCCCGGGCTCAGGGCGCAGGGGATGCACCTGCACCTGCGTGTAGATGTTCTGGTAATACCCCATGGCGGCGGATGCCTTCTTCAGGGTGACGGTGCGGGGAGCGGTTCAGCGCCAGACCGGCAGGTTCAGCCACCAGCCCCACCATTCGGGCCAGCCGCGGGTCCAGAACGGGCCGCTGATGACGATGCAGACGGCGCTCCAGAAACCCGCCGAGAGGGCGAGGAACAGGCCGAGCCGGTGGATGCCGATCGTGCCGATCGAGTAGCCGATCGTGTCACGGAAGTAGGTGTCCTCGTGCTCCGGCGTCTTCACCACCTCGCCCTTGCCGGGATTGGTCGCGGACAGGATCATCGAGCCGTGAAGCGCCAGCGCGAAGGTCGTCGTGAAGAAGAACGTCACGCCGAGCATATGGGCCGGATTGTAATGGAAGTGCAGGTACTGGTAGCCGACGTTCGACACCCAGTCGAGATGGCTCAGGATCCCGTAAGGGAAGCCGTGCCCCCAGGCGCCCATCAGGAAGGGGCGGATCACCACGAGGGTGACGTAGGCGAGGATCGCCACCGAGAAGGCGAAGGGAACGTGGTAGCCGATGCCGAGCTTGCGGCAGATCTCGACCTCGCGCAGCGCCCAGGAGCAGAAGGCCCCGATGGCGCAGACGGTGATGAGCTGCCACAGCCCGCCCTCGCGCAGCGGGGCGAGGGCCAGCCCGTACTTGAGGTCGGGCGGCGCGATGCTGATCTGCCAGACGTTCCAGGTCGGGCCGAGCGCCGCGCCCCAGAGGATCAGCCCGGTGCCGAGCAGGCTGAAGAAGATCGTCGTGACCCCGAAGAACCCGACGTAGAAGGGCCCGACCCAGAAGTCGAACAGGTCGCCGCCGAGCAGCGTGCCGCCGCGGACCCGGTATTTCCGCTCGAAATTCAGCATGGCCATGGTGGCCGCCTCCCCGCGATGGAGCGCAGTCGCCCGCGGGCGGTGCCCCGGTGTCGGTCCGGGCCGCCGTCCGCGGTGTGGAGCGCCGAGAGCGGCGCCCCTTTCGGGCCGTCAGGTCGGCAGCACGAGGCTGTGCGGGATCTCGGCCCTCTTCACCGCGGGCCCCTCCAGCCAGTTGAACCGGTTGGTGCTGAGCAGGATGAAGTGGATCAGGATCGCGAGCGTGAACAGGAAGACGGCCAGCGCCACCAGGGTGCGGCGCGGATCGAACAGAAGCCAGATCTTGTGCATGGCGAGAGCTCCGTCCTCAGCCGATGAAGGGCAGGAGGCCGTGGGCGGCGTAGGTCACGCCGTCCGTCAGCGACGAGTAGCCGTTCGGTCCCGGCAGCCAGGGCCGCCACAGCCAGACGAGGAAGTGGGCGACCACCGCGATCGCCGTGAAGATGATGAAGCTGGTGACGAAGATTCCGTGGAATTCCTTCGCCTCCTCCTCGGTGAGTCCCGAGAGGGTACTTGGTTTGTCCATTCCATTGGCCATTGCCGAACCTCCGGATGCGGGTCCGCGCGGGGCTGCCGCGCGGGGGTGGTCGCCCGCCCCCGCGCGGCGGGAACGGGCGGTCTCTCCGTCGCCGGGACGGCGACGGAAACTCTCCGGTCGGCCCTGCGGGCCGGTGGCCGGCAAACCGGGGGGCCGGGGGCCGCCCGGGTTCAGCCCATGAAGGCGAAGGGGATGGCCGAGAGCGCCATCGCCCGCGCCTCGCCGAACACGGAGCGCCGCAGCCCCGGGGGCGTGACGCCGCGGCCCGGGAGCACGCGCTGGACGACGGCCGCCGCCAGGAAGACCGGGTAGGTCGCCGCCAGGATCAGGCGGAACTGGGCCTGTTCCGACCGGGAGCGCGAGGCCGTGGTGAACGGACGGGTCATGCGTCTGATCTCCTCCCTGGCGCGCTCCGCGCGCGTGCCGAATCCGTGACGCGCTCCGCGCGCCTGCCAAATCCCTGGGGCGCGCCGCGCGATGACCGCGCGGCGCGCGCATTCCGTCGTGCTCGACCGCGGGCGGCGCGGCCCGCGGCGGGCGGCCGGGGCCGCCCGTCACCCGCCGCCGGGGGGATCAGGCGGCCGCGGCGAGGGCGCTGCGGGCGCGCTCGACGCAGAGTTCCGTGACCCGCTCGGCGCCGACCCGCTGCGCCTCGCGCTCGGCGGCGTCGCGCAGGCGCTTGGCGTAGGAGATCCGCACCAGGACGGGGCTCGCCGCCACCGAAGCGTCGAGGCGCGCCCGCGCCTCCTCGTCCCAGGGCAGTTCGCGGTGCGCGCGGGCCGGCGTCGCCTCGACGGCGTCGAGGTCGCGGGCGAGCGGCAGGATGTGGAAGAGCGCGTCGAAGAGCGCGTTGCAGACTTCCTGCACGAGGTAGGTCGCGCCCGCATAGCCCATGAAGGGCGTGCCGGTGTGGCGCCGCACCACCGCTCCCGGGAACGAGGCCGGGATGTAGACCGCCCGGCCCCCGCTCTCGGCGAGGTACATCCGCTCATTGTAGGAGCCGAACAGCACCAGCGGCGGCGTCTCCCGGATCGCCGCCCGGACGGCGGCGTTGTCGGGCTTGACCCCGGCCGTGCGCGCGAAGGCGAAGCGGCAGGGCAGTCCCATCTCCTCCTCCAGGAAGTGGCGCAGGCCCCGCGCGTAGGTCTCGGTCGCGACCACCCCGAAGCTCGCCGAGCCGAAGAAGTCCTGCGTGACCGAGCGCCAGAGGTCCCAGAGGGGCTTCAGCGTGGTGTGCTTCTCGCGCGCGATGAAGGGTTCGGGATCGAGGTCGAGGATCTCGCCGAGGGCGCGCAGGAACTTGGTGGTGCTGTGGATGCCGAACGGCGCCTGAAGGTAGGGCCGGTCGAGGGACTCGCACAGGAGCCGGCCGAATTCGCGGTAGAGGCAGATGTTGGCGTCCGCCTCGACGAGGCGGGGGATGTCCGCGAGGTGGCAGCCGAGCGGGAAGACGAGGTTCACCTCGGCGCCGATCCCCTCGACGAGCCGCCGAATCTCGGCGAGGTCGGAGGGCGTGTTGAAGCTGCCGTAGGCCGGCCCGATGATGTTGACCCGCGGCCTCACCGCCGGGGTGCGGGCCGGGCGGGGCGGGATCGCGCCCTTCCGGGCCGCCTTCTTCAGCCCGTACTCGGCCCAGAGCCAGGACAGGGCGCGGTCGGCCGCCTGCCACTGATCCTCGTCGATGGTGCGGGGCAGGAAGCGCTGGAGGTTGGTCCCCTCGGGGGTGACGCCGCCGCCGATCATCTCGGCGATCGAGCCGGTGACCACGACGCTCGGCTGGGTCGGGTCGAGGGTGGCGTGGGCGCGCTTCATCGCGCCCTCGGTGCCGTGGCGGCCGAGCTCCTCCTCGGCGAGGCCGGTCACCACGATCGGCAATTCGTGCGGGGGCAATGCGTCGGTGTAGTGCAGCACCGAGGTCACCGGCAGGTTCTCGCAGCCGACCGGGCCGTCGATGACGACCTGCAGGCCCTTCACCGCGGTGAAGACGTAGACGGCGCCCCAGTAGCCGCCGGCGCGGTCGTGATCGAGGACGAGCATCAGGCGCCCTCCCCGATCGGCGCCGGGGCGGGGGCGCGCTTCGGGGGCGCGCGGCGCTGCGGCACGTCCTCCCAGATCCCGGCCGCGTGGCCCTCGCCGACGCCTTCGAAGAAGGCGCGCATGGCGGAGAACCGCTCCCGCTGGGCGAGCGCCCCGTTCACGACCTGGGCGAGCGAGCCCGCCCCGGCAATGCCCATCAGCGGGCGCGCCGAGATCAGGTTGGTGAAGTAGAGGGCGGGGATCGCCCGCTCCTTGGCTCTCTGCACGACCGGCGTGGTGCCGACCGCGAGGTCGGGCCGGAACTCCTCCAGGGCGGCGAGATCCTGCTCCAGGGAGGCGCGGAACTGCACCCGGGTGCCGCGCGCCTCCAGCCACGCCCGGTCGTCCTCCGCGAAGCGGGTGCGCGGGCAGGCGGTGCCGACATAGGGCAGTTCGGCCCCGCTCTCGACGAGGAGCCGGGCCACGATGAGTTCGGACCCCTCGTAGCCCGACAGCGTGATCCGCCCGCGGATCGGGTTGGCGGCGAGCGCCCCGCGGATCGCCGGCAGGATCCGGTTCTTGGCCGCCTCGACGGTGAGGCGGGCGACCCCGCAGGCCTCGCCGACCGCGTCGAGCCAGGCGGCGGTGCCCTCGTGGCCCACCGGCGCCGAGCCGAGGACCGTCCGCCCGGCCGCCTCGAACTCGCGGATCGCCGCGGTGTAGAAGGGATGGATCGCCGCGACGGCGGCGCAGTCGAGGGCCGCGTAGAGCTCCCGCCACTCCCGCGTCGGCACGACCGGGCCGGGGCTGAGCCCGAGCGGCTCGAGCAGGGCGCCGATCTGCACCGGGTCGGCCGGGAACATCTCGCCGAGCAGCGTCACGGTCGGGCGACCGTCGCGGCCCTGGCGCGGCGCCGCGACCGGTCCCCGCTCGGCCTCGGCCCGCGCGACCCGCAGCATCGCGCCGGCGAGCACGTCCTTGGCCTCGGCATGGGTCGGCACCCCGAAGCCCGGCACGTCGATGCCGATGATGCGCACCCCGTCGATCTCCCGCGGCAGCAGCCGCAGGGGCACGCCGGAGGCGGTCGGCACGCAGAGATTGATCACCACCACGGCGTCGCACTGGGCCGGGTCGGCCACCGCCCGGACGGCGTCGCGGATGTCCTCGAACAGCTTGCCGGTGACCAGGGTCTCCGAGTTGAAGGGCACGTAGCCGACCGTGCGGCGCGCCCCGTAGAAGTGCGACGTGAAGGTGAGCCCGTAGACGCAGCAGGCCGAGCCCGACAGGATCGTGGCCGTGCGGCGCATGCGCAGCCCCACCCGCAGGGCGCCGAAGGCCGGGCACATGCTCTGGGGCTGGTCGTGGGGGCCCGCCGGGTAGTCGCGCCGGAGCGCCTGC
Organism: Methylobacterium sp. WSM2598; assembly: GCF_000379105.1. Taxonomy (GTDB): domain Bacteria; phylum Pseudomonadota; class Alphaproteobacteria; order Rhizobiales; family Beijerinckiaceae; genus Methylobacterium. The sequence continues at coordinate 1,030,412 of NZ_KB900609.1, forward strand.
AGGGTCTCGCCCATGCCCGCCGCCTCGGCGGCGGCGCGCAGCTGCGCCCGTCCCGCGTGGCAGCCGGGCCCGTCCGGCGCCGGAATCGGGTCCGGCCCGGGAGCAGCCGGCTCCGGCCCCTGCCGGGCCTCGCCGCGGGCGCGCAGCGCCCCGATGTCGAGAGAGGCGCCCATGCTCACACCGCGTCGTAGACGACTTCGAGGGAGGCCCGCGGCTGGACCGGCCGGCCGCGCATGTCCTCGTCGCTCGCCGGGTCCAGGACCACGCCGCGGCCGACCGCCTCGCCCTTGAACAGGCCGAGCAGCGCGTCCTGGCTCAGGGGAAGCGGCTGGTGGGGCGCGGCCGCCGCCACGTTGGCGGCGAGTTCGGCGAAGAGCGGTCCCCAGCGGCCGTCGGGCCGGCCGATGATCTCGTAATTGGCGCTCTTGCGGCGGATGTCGTCGTCGGCCGGGATCGAGGCGAGCACCGGGATGCCGGCGCTCGCCGCGAAGGCCTGCGCCTCCCCGGTGCCGTCGTCCTTGTTGATGACGAGGCCGCCCACCCCGACATTGCCGCCGAGCTTGCGGAAATACTCCACCGCCGAGCAGACGTTGTTGGCGACGTAGAGCGATTGCAGGTCGTTCGAGCCGACGACGATGACCTTCTGGCACATGTCGCGGGCGATCGGCAGGCCGAAGCCGCCGCAGACCACGTCGCCGAGGAAGTCGAGCAGGACGTAGTCGAAGCCCCATTCGTGGAAGCCGAGCTTCTCCAGCAGTTCGAAGCCGTGGATGATGCCGCGCCCGCCGCAGCCGCGGCCCACCTCCGGTCCGCCGAGTTCCATGGCGAAGACGCCGTCGCGCTTGAAGCAGACGTCGCCGATCGCCACCGCCTCGCCCGCGAGCTTGCGGCGGGTCGAGGTCTCGATGATGGTCGGGCAGGCCCGGCCGCCGAACAGCAGCGAGGTGGTGTCGCTCTTCGGATCGCACCCGATCAGCAGCACCCGCCGCCCCTGCTGGGCGAGCATGTAGGACAGGTTGGCGAGGGTGAAGCTCTTGCCGATGCCCCCCTTGCCGTAGATCGCGATCACCTGGGTCTCGCGCCGGGCCGCGCCCTCCCGCGGATCGGGCGGCGCGACCGAGGGGCCCGCCGGGCGGGGATCGGGGTGGCGGAGAGCGGCTGCGTGCGGGGCGGCAGTCATGAGCGGGCTCTCCAGTCGAGGACCATCTTGAGGCAGGCGGGATCGGTGAGGGCCGTGCGGTAGGCGCTCGCGGCCTGCGCGGCGGGCCGGCGGTGGCTGATCAGGCCGTCGAGGCCGAGCGCGCCCGCGCGCACGAGGCCCGCGACCGCGTCGAGGTCGCCGGGCCGCCACTGCGCCGAGACCCGGAGGCGCGCCTCGCGCAGGAAGGCCGGCGGGAAGGCGAAGGAGAGCGGCGCCTCGTAGAAGCCCGCCAGCACCACCTCGCCCCCGGGCGCGAGGCGGGCGATCAGCCCGTCGAGGAGGCCGGCATCGCCGCTCGCGTCGGTGATGCGGGCGTAGCGCCCGGTCTCGTCGGCGGCCGGGTCGAGCACCGGGTAGCCGTGCTCGCCGCCGCGGCGGGCCGGATCGCGCTCCCAGACCACCGGGTCCTGACCGCTGAGCCGGGCGAGGCGCGCCAGGAGGCGCCCGAGCACGCCGTGCCCGACGACGAGGTGGCGCTCGCCGCGCTCCGCCCCCGCCAGGGCGTGGTAGGCGGTCGCGGCGAGGGCCAGCAGGATGCCGCGCTCGCCGAGCGCCGCGTCGATGGGCAGCAGGCGCGCGCCCTCGACCACGAGGTGCGAGGCCGCGCCGCCGAACAGGCCGCGCACCGGGCCGAAGCAGCGGGCGCCGGGCACGAAGACGGTCTCGCCGGGGCGGCGGCCGGATTCGGGGCCGGCCTCGACCACGCGCCCGACCGACTCGTAGCCGGGGACCAGGGGATAGCCCATGCCGGGGAAGTCCGGCATCCGGCCCGACCAGAGCAGGCGCTCGGTGCCGGTGCTGATGCCGCTCCACGCCACCTCGACCACGGCGTCGGCCGGGCCGGGCGCGTCGAGGGCGAGCCGGTCGAGGCCGAGGCGTTCGGGCCCGTCGAGGATCACGGCCAGCGCGTGCATGCGATCCGCCCCTCCCAGCGCTGCGTCGGCAGCGGTGCCGCTTCGTGCGGCTCATGTCAATTTAGATTGTCACGGTGTGGCGTCAAGTTGAGTTTACACTTTTGACACGGATCCGCGGCGCGCGACGAGGAGTCGGACCAGGAGCGGGCGGCGGGTGGCGCGCTCGCGGATGTCGCCGAAGCCGGCCTGCCGCAGCATCGCGGCGAGTTCCTCCGCGCGGCGCGGGCGCCCGCTGCCCATGGCGAGGAGATAGAAGCCGAAATAGGCGTCGCCGACCGGCTCGGCGCCCCGCGTCCCGGCCATCGGCTCGGCGAGGAGCAGGGTTCCGCCGGGCGGCAGGGCGTCGTGGGCGGCCCGCAGCAGGGCGGCGGCGGGCGCATCGTCGTGGTCGTGCACCACGCGCACCAGGGAGATCAGGTCGGCGCCGGGCGGCAGCCCGTCGTGGAAGCTGCCGCCGAGGGCGGTGGCGCGCCCGCCCAGCCCCTCCTCGGCGAAGCGCCGCGCGGCGCGGGCCGCCACCGGGGGCAGGTCGAACAGGGTGACGGCGAGGTGGGGGGCGCGCCGCGCGGCCGCCACCGCGAAGGCGCCCTCCCCGCCGCCGACGTCGAGGAGCCGGCGGTGCCGGGCGAGCGGGTAGGCGTCGAGGATGTCGCCCGCGACGAGGGCCTGGGAGGCCCCCATCAGGGCGCCGTAGGGCGCGACGGCGGCCTCGCCGAGGGCGGCGGGTGCCGCGGATCCCGCATAGGCCCAGTAGCCCGCGAGCCGGCTCGGCCCCGCCCGCCCGCGCAGGAGCGCCACGGGGTCGCGCAGGTCGTCGTAGAGCAGGGCGTGGTGGGCGATCATCGCGCCCACCGAGGGATTGCCGAGGAGGGCCGCGCCGAGATCCGCCAGGGCGAAGCGGCCGTCCGGCAGGGCGGTCAGGAGGTCGAGGGAGGCGGCGGCGCGCAGGAGGCACAGCGCCCGCTCCGGCGGCAGGTCGAGGCGGCGGGCGATGCAGTCGGGCGCCAGGGGGCCGTCCGCGAGCAGGCGAAAGAGGTCGAGCGCGACGCAGGCCGCCAGCACCTGCGCGTAGACGAAGCCGGCGCAGAGGTCGAACAGGGCCCGCGCGTTGCGGCGCGCGACCGGGCGCGTCGGCGGGAAGGCGGCGGCGAAGCGCTGGAAGCGCGGGCTGGCGATCAGCCGGTGGCGGAGCGCGAGCCAGCGCTCGCGCCAGGGGCGGGGGGGCGGGGCGGCCGGTCGGGCCGTCAGCGCGTGCGGGCCGGTGCCGTGCATGGGCGGTGCTCCGGGCGAGGGAATGGCGGGGCGTGCGGGTCCGGCGGAGGCCTTGCCCCTCCCGCCGGGCACTCCCCTCTCCGGGCCCGTCGGGCCCGGAGAGCGCGGGAGGCGCTCGCCTACGCGACCAGGCTCTGGGCCACCCGCGCCGGCAGGAAGAGCCGCGTCTGGGCCTGGATCTCGCGCCGGAGGCTCTCGGCGCCGGGGCAGTCCGGGATCACCGCCACCGCCTCCTGGGCGAGGTCCGCGAGGCGCCGCAGGGCCCCGTCGAGGCCGAGGAGCGCCGCGGCGTTGGGCCGCCCGAGGGTGGCGTCGCGCCCGACCGGCTTGCCCACCTCCTCCTGGCGGCAGGCCACGTCGCGCAGGTCGTCCGCCACCTGGTAGGCCTCGCCCAGATACTCTCCGAGCAGCCGCCAGGGCATCGCCTCGGCCCCGGCCGCCGCCGCCCCGGTCACGGTCGCGGCCGCGAAGAGCGCGCCCGTCTTGGCCTGCTGGTAGGCCGAGAGGCCGACGCTCGGCTCCGATTCCCAGGCCTGCCCGGCCACGATGCCGGCGGGCGAGCCCACCGCGCGCGCGACCAGCCCGACCAGGGTGCCGAGCCGCTCGGGCACCCGCGCGGCGCCGCGCGCCAGCGTCTCGAAGGCGAGCACGATTAGCGCGTCGCCGGCGAGCAGCGCGATCGGCTCGCCGAAGGCGACGTGCACGGAGGGCTTCTGCCGGCGCATCGGCGCGTCGTCGAAGCAGGGCAGGTCGTCGTGCACGAGCGAGGCGCAGTGCAGGAGTTCGATCGCGGCCGCGGCCGCGTCGGACGCCGCCGGGTCGTCGTCGCCGCAGGCCCGCGCCACCGCGAGGCACAGGCGCGGCCGGATCCGGTGCCCGCCCGGGAAGACCGCGTAGCGGATCGCCTCCGCCAGGAGCGGCGGCGCCCCCGGCGCCTCCGCGTGGGACACGGCCACGTCAAGGGCCCGCTCGATGCGCCCACCGTCGTCCATGCGCCTCTCCCTCCGTCCGGGGTCATTCTGCCGGTATCATTCTGCCGGTGTCATTTTGTTTGAACGACAGAAACTGTCCACTATGATTGACACTCTTGGGCCGGGAGATCAACGGCGTGACGGACGAACGGGTGGTGGTGATCGGGGCGGGAATCGGCGGGCTGGTGGCGGCCCTCGGCCTTTCGGCCGCGGGCCTGAACGTCACCGTGGTGGAGAAGGCGGCCGCGCCGGGCGGCAAGATGCGCGCGGTGGCGGCCGGCCCGCGCCGGGTCGAGGCCGGCCCCACGGTCTTCACCATGCGCTGGGTGTTCGAGGAGATCTTCTCCGAGGCGGGCGCCGACCTCGCCGCCCGGGTCTCGCTGACGCCGGCCGGCATCCTGGCGCGGCACGCCTGGAGCGCGGGGGAGCGCCTCGACCTCTTCGCCGACCCGGCCCGCTCGGAGGCGGCGATCGCGGATTTCGCCGGCCCCCGGGAGGCGGAGGGGTTCCGCCGCTTCCGCGCCCGCGCGGCCGAGATCTACCGCACCCTCGAGACCCCCTTCATCCGCGAGCCCCGCCCGAACCCGCTGGAACTCGCCCTGCGGGTCGGGCCCCGGGGCCTCGGCGACCTCTGGCGCATCCAGCCCTTCGCGACGCTCTGGACCGCGCTCTGCGCGCATTTCCGCGACCCGCGCCTGCGCCAGCTGTTCGGGCGCTACGCGACCTATTGCGGCTCCTCGCCCTTCGAGGCGCCCGCGACCCTGATGCTGGTCGCGCACGTGGAGCAGGAGGGGGTCTGGACGATCGCCGGCGGGCTGTCGCGCCTCGCCGCCGCCGTGGCGGAGCTCGCCGCCGAGAAGGGCGCCGCCCTGCGCTACGGGGCCGAGGCGACCGGGATCGTCACGGCGGGCGGGCGCGTCGCCGGGGTCGCCCTGGCGAGCGGCGAGCGCCTCCCGGCGACCCGCGTCGTCGCCAACGCGGACGTGGCGGCCCTCGCCGCGGGCCTGTTCGGGCCGGAGGCGGCGCGGGCGGTCGACCCGGTCCCGCGCGAGGCGCGCTCGCTCTCGGCGGTCACCTTCGCGGTGGCCGGCCGCCCGGACGGCTTCCCCCTGGTGCGCCACAACGTGTTCTTCTCGCGCGACTACCAGAGCGAGTTCGTGGACCTGACCCGGCGGCGGCGCCTGCCGGAGGACCCGACCGTCTACGTCTGCGCCCAGGACCGCGGCGACGACGGCGTGCCGGAGACGGGCCGGGGCCCGGACCACGCGCCGGAAGCCCTGCTCGCCCTCGTCAACGCGCCCGCCCGCGACGAACCCTTTTCCCCGCAGGAGATCGCCCGATGCCACGCCACGATGAGCCGGCGGCTGTCCGCCTGCGGCCTGACGCTCGCGCCGGAGGCCGAGACGGTGACGGCGCCGCCGGATTTCGCGACGCTCTTCCCGGGGACCGGGGGGGCGCTGTACGGCCGGGCCTCGCACGGCTGGACGGCGTCCTTCCGCCGGCCGGGGGCGCGCACGCGGCTGCCGGGCCTCTACCTGGCGGGGGGGAGCGCGCATCCGGGGCCGGGCGTGCCGATGGCGGCCCAGTCGGGCCGGCTCGCGGCGCGGCAGGTGCTGCGGGACCTCGCTTCGACCTGAGCGTGCCGCCCGGCGGCTACGCGTGGTGGTACGTGGACGGCGTCAGCGACGACGGCCGCCACGGCCTCACCGTCATCGCCTTCCTGGGCAGCGTGTTCTCGCCCTACTACGCCTGGAGCGGGCGCCAGGACCCGCTCGACCACAGCGCGGTCAACGTCGTGCTGTACGGGGCGCCGGCCCGCTGGGCCATGACCGAGCGCCGCCGCCGCAGCGTGGCGCGGGACGCCGCCTCGCTCAGCATCGGCCCGAGTTCCCTCGCCTGGGACGGCAGCGCCCTGACGATCCGGGTCAGCGAGGTGACGGCCCCCCTGCCCTCGCGCCTCTCGGGCACGATCCGGGTCTACCCGCGCGGGATCACGCCCGGCCCCTTCACCCTCGACGCGGAGGGGCGCCACCGCTGGTGGCCGATCGCCCCCGCCTCGCGGATCGAGGTGGACCTCGACCGGCCCGCCCTGCGCTGGCGCGGCCACGCCTACTTCGACACGAATGACGGCGACACCCCCCTCGAAGCCTCGTTCCGGAGCTGGACGTGGTCGCGCGCGACCCTCCGGCACGGCGCCGCGATCCTGTACGACGTGCTGCGGCGGGACGGCACCCGGCAGGACCTCTCGCTGCGCTTCGACCCGGACGGGACGCCGCGCCCGATCGAGCCGCCGATCCCGGCCGCGCTGCCGCCGACCCTCTGGCGCCTGAAGCGGGCGACGCGCAGCGACGACGGGCAGGCCAGGGTGCTGCGCCGCTTCGAGGACGCGCCCTTCTACTCCCGCTCGCAGCTCGCGGCGCGGATCTGCGGCGAGGCGGTCGAGCCGGTGCACGAGGCGCTCTGCCTCGACCGCTTCCGCCACCCGCTGGTGCGGCTGATGCTGCCCTTCCGCATGCCGCGCGCCCTCGGCTGAGGGCGGCGCGCGGGCCGGACGGTCCGGCTCTTGCCTGCGCGGGTGCGGTGGCGCCAGGCTGCGCCGCGCGGAGGGTCTTCTGGCGTCATGTTGCCGGCGGTGTTCGATCTCACGGCCCTGCGGGCGCTCTACGCGTCCGGGGCCTTCACGCCCCTCGACCTCGCCGAGACGCTCAGCGCGCGCATCGCCGGGGCGGACCCGGCCATCTTCATCACGCCCGCCCGCGCGGGCGCCCTGCGGGACGCGGCGCGGGAGCTGATGGAGCGGGCGCCGGAGCCCGGCAGCCTGCCCCTCTGGGGCGTGCCCTTCGCGGTGAAGGACAACATCGACGTGGCGGGGCTGCCGACCACCGCCGCCTGCCCGGCCTTCGCCACCACCGCGCCGGCCGACGCCGCCGTGGTGGCGCGCCTGCGGGCGGCGGGCGCCCTCGTGGTGGGCAAGGTCAACCTCGACCAGTTCGCGACCGGCCTCAACGGGACGCGCTCGCCCTACGGGGCGCCGCGCAGCGTCTTCGACGACGCCTACATTTCGGGCGGCTCCAGCTCCGGCTCCGCAGTCGCGGTCGCGTCGGGCCTCTGCGCCTTCGCCCTCGGCACCGACACGGCCGGCTCCGGCCGGGTGCCGGCGGCGTTCAACAACCTCGTGGGCATCAAGCCGACCAAGGGCCTCCTCAGCGCGCGCGGCCTCGTCCCGGCCTGCCGCAGCCTCGACTGCGTCTCGATCTTCGCCCTCACGGTGGGCGACGCGGCGGCGGTGCGCCGGATCGCCGAGGGCTTCGACCCGGACGACCCCTACTCGCGGCGCGGCGCTCCGCGCCCGCTGCCGGCCCGGCCCCGGCTCGGGGTGCTGGCCGGGGCGGAGCGCGAGTTCTACGGCGATGCCGAGACCGCGCGCCTCTACGACGAGGCCGCGTCCCGCGCCGAGGCGCTCGGCTGCCCCCTGGTGCCCTTCGATTACGGGCCGTTCCGCGAGGCGGCGGAGCTGCTCTACGAGGGCCCCTGGGTGGCCGAGCGGCTCGCGGCGATCGAGTCCTTCGCGGCGGCGAACCCGGACGCCCTCGACCCCGCGGTGCGCCGCATCGTCGAGTCCGCCCGCGCCTTCTCGGCCGCGGATGCCTTCCGGGGCCAGTACCGGCTGGAGGCGCTGCGGCGGCGCACGGAGGCGACCTGGGAGCGGGTCGACGCGCTGCTCCTCCCCACGGCGCCCACCACCTACACGGTCGAGGCGATGCGGGCCGACCCGATCGCCCTCAACAGCCGGCTCGGGCGCTACACCAACTTCGCCAACCTGCTCGACTGCGCGGCGGTCGCGGTGCCGGCGGGGTTCCGCGCGGACGGGCTGCCCGCCGGCGTCACCCTGGTCGCCCGGGCCTTCCAGGACGACGCCCTCCTGCCCCTCGCCGACGCGCTCCACCGCGCGGCGTCGTGCGGGCTCGGCGCGCGGCGCGACGCGCCGCTGCCGAAGGAGAGCCGCGTCGGGGCGGAGCCCGAGGAGCGGCTGGCGATCGTGGTGGTGGGGGCGCACCTGTCGGGCATGCCCCTCAACCGCGAACTCACCGCCCTCGGCGGCCGGCTGCTGCGGGAGGCCCGCACGGCGCCCGACTACAGGCTCTACGCCCTGCCGGGCACGCAGCCGCCGAAGCCCGGGCTCGTGCGGGTTCCGGGCCATGCCGGCCCCGGGCTCGCGGTCGAGGTCTGGACCCTCGACCCCGCCGCCTTCGGGCGCTTCGCGGCCGCGATCCCCGCCCCCCTCGGGCTCGGTCGCATCACCCTCGACGACGGTAGCGCCGTCCCGGGCTTCCTGTGCGAGGCGCACGCGGTGGCCGGGGCCGAGGAGGTGACGCATCACGGCGGCTGGCGCGCCTACATGGCCGCCCGGGCCGGCTGAGCGCCGGCGGGACGGCCCGCGAAGCAGGGCCGGGACGGGTCGGCCGACGACGCGGCCCCGCTCCGCCGCAGTCTTCCCCGCGGCGCGGGCGGCCCGCCTGCCCGTCCGCGCGCCTGCGAGGCATGATCCCGGCACAAGACCGCGCCGCGCCGGCAGGGCGGACGAGAGACCAGCGCTCCGGGATCGAGGACGAGACCGCCGCGCCCGCCGCCCGATCGCTGCCGCCCCGCCGGACTGAACTCGCCCTCTTCCCCAGAATGTCTCGACGAAAACCTGCGCTCCAGCCCCGCCCGAGTGCCGTCGTCTCGCAGTTCTTGCGAGCTCGAAACCGGACAGTACCGCATGACGGTCGGGCCGCGACTGAACCTGACACAGCGTAAGGATTCACAAATGCGCGATGTTCGGCCATGCTGGCCGGAATGAGTCGCATCCTCGCCCCGTGAGCGCCCCCCGTCCCCTGCGCAGCCACCAGCGCGCCCTCGCCGAACTGGTCGCCGCCATCGCCGGCGGCGCGGCGGCGGAGGTCACCGACATCCTCGCGGCCGTCACGCCGGGCGGGGGCAAGTCGCTCCTGCCCGTCATCGCGGCCGCCCGCCTGATCGCGGCCGGCACCGTGCGGCGGGTGGTCTGGGTGGTGCCGCGCGACTCCCTGCGCCTGCAGGCCGAGGAGGCCTTCGCGGATCCGGCCTGGCGGGCGGCCCTCGGCCACGCCCTCTCGGTGCGCGCCGCCGACAACACCCCCGATCCCGCCAGGGGCCTTTCCGGCTACGTCACCACCTACCAGGCAGTCGCCGCCGCCCCTTCCCTGCACCTCGCCGAGATGCGGCGGAGCGACACCCTGCTGGTGATCGACGAGGTGCACCACCTCCCCGCCCTGGGCGGGGAGGTGCCGGAGGGCGAGGCGGCGGCCTGGAGCCGGGCGCTGCTGCCGCTGTTCCAGCACGCGCGGCTGCGCCTCCTTTTGTCGGGCACCCTGGAGCGGGCGGATGGGAGGCGCATCCTGTGGCTCCCCTACCGGGACGGCGAGGCCGGCCGCGCCCCGGTGCCGGACACGGCGGCGCCGGGCTGGGCGGTGATCGGCTACTCGCGGGCGCAGGCGCTCGCCGAGCGCGCGGTGCTGCCGGTTCAGTTCGGGGCCCTCGACGGCGAGGCGAGCTGGCTCGAGGGCGGCCGGGCGGACGGGCAGGCCCGGGTCGGCCCGCACCGCCTGTCGGGTTCGGCGCCGCGCGCGACGACCCGGCCGGCCCTGTTCACGGCCCTGCGCACCGGCTTCGCCCGCGCGCTGCTGCACGAGGCCTTCCTGGCGACGCGGCGCCTGCGGGCGGCGCGGCGGGCGGCCCGCGGCCTCGGACCGGGCGAGGCGGCGCGCGGGCTCGGCAAGCTCCTGGTGGTGGCGCCCGACCAGGCGAGCGCGCAGAGCTACCTCGCCATGCTGCGCGGCTGGATGCCCGCCGGCCAAGCCGCCCGCGACGCGCGCATCGCCGTCTCCTCCGAGCCCGAGGCCCACGCGGCGCTCGCCAGCTTCCGGCTCGCGCCCGAGCCGGCCGCGCTCGTCACCGTGGCCATGGCCTACGAGGGGCTCGACGCGCCCGAGGTGGCCGTGGTGGCGGCGCTCACCCACATCCGCAGCCGCCCCTGGCTCGAGCAGATGATCGCCCGGGCGACGCGGGTCGACCCCCAGGCCGGGCCCTACGGGGAGCAGCACGCCGTCGTCTTCCACCCGGACGACCCGCTCTTCGCCCGCTTCCGGGCGCGGATCGAAGCCGAGCAGGGGGCCGCCGCGCGCCGGACGCGGAGCATCTCGGCCGCGCCGCGCGATCCGCTCCCGCCCCGCGGCGAGGAGGGCATCGTGCCCCTGGAGAGCAACGCCCTCGGGCTGCGCTACGCCATGCTGCGGCCGGGGCCGGCGCTCGCCCTGGTGCGGCCGGAGATGCCGGCCGACCCACCGCTGCCGCCCTCCGCCGCCGAGCGGCAGCTGCGCCGGCGGGTCGCCGCCCTGGTCACCGCGCAGGCGGTGGAGGACGAGGCCGAGCTGCGTTTGCCGCGCACCGGCCGCCTCGCCCACCGCTACAACGCCGTGCTGAAGCGGCTGTTCGGGAACAAGGCCCGCACCGCCATGACGGTGGCCGAGCTCGAGGCGGCCCTCGCATGGCTCGAACGCAACCGCCTCGCGGATCACCTCCACCTCCTCGACGGCGACGCCCGCTACGCCTGGACGGCCCGCCGCCGCTGGGCCGGGGAGCGGCGCGCCGCCGGCCGCTGACGGGGGAGACTCGCGTATGACGTTAGGGAAATTTAAACTTCGCGCTCTGGTGTTAACCACTCGCTAACCATCCGGGCGCGAAATAGAACGGTAACGAATCATCAACCCGTGACCCACTCAACCCCCGCCCGCCCGCCGATCCGCTTCCGCGGCCGCTCCTTCCTGGCCGTGGTCCTCGCCCCCGAGGCGCCCGTCGAGGCCTGGCTCTCAGACCTCGACGCCCTGATGCAGCGCTCGCCGGCCTTCTTCGCCGGCCGCGCCGTGATCCTCGACGTGACCGCGCTGAAGCCCTCGGCCGAGGCGCTGACGGTCCTCGTGGGGGATCTGACCGCCCGCGGGATCCCGATCATGGGGCTCGAAGGGGCGGGCGCGGCGGGTTTCACGAGCGGCCTGCCGCCGCGGCTGACCGGCGGCCGGGCCGGCGGCGAGATCCCGGTGCCGGGCGAGCCGGAACCGGCGCCGGCGCCGATCGCCCTGCCGGAGCGGCCGACCACCGTCGGCTCGCTGGTGCTCGACGCACCCGTGCGCTCGGGCCAGCAGGTCCTGTTCCCGGAGGGGGACGTGACCGTGATGGGGTCGGTCGCCTCGGGCGCCGAGGTGATCGCGGGCGGGTCGATCCACGTCTACGGGGCCCTGCGCGGGCGGGCGATCGCGGGGGCGGCCGGCAACGCCAATGCCCGGATCGTCAGCAGCCGGTTCGCGCCGGAACTGCTGGCGATCGACGGCCTCTACCGCGTCGCCGACGACATCGAGCCGTCCCTGCTCGGACGGGCGGTGCATGTCTGGCTCGACGGCGACGCGATGCGGATGAAAGTGCTCGATTGACGTCCGCCCCGCGCCCTCGGGCGCCCGGGCGACCCCCGAACGGCAGGCGGCCGGGACCGCCCAACGAACAACGAGGTGCAGCATGCCAAAGGTCGTGGTGGTCACATCGGGCAAGGGCGGGGTCGGCAAGACCACCACGACCGCCGCCCTGGGCGCCGCCCTCGCCAAGGGAGGCGCGAATGTCTGCTTGGTGGATTTCGACGTCGGCCTGCGCAACCTCGACCTGGTGATGGGCGCCGAGCGCCGCGTCGTCTACGACCTCATCAACGTCGTCCAGGGCGACGCCAAGCTCGCCCAGGCCCTGATCCGCGACAAGCGCCTCGACACCCTCTCCCTCCTCCCCGCCTCCCAGACCCGCGACAAGGACGCGCTCACCGAGGAGGGCGTCGCCCGCGTGATCGAGGCCCTGCGGGAGCGTTTCGACTGGATCGTCTGCGACAGCCCGGCCGGGATCGAGCGCGGCGCGACCCTGGCGATGCGCCACGCCGACGTGGCCGTGGTGGTCACCAACCCGGAAGTGTCCTCGGTCCGCGACTCGGACCGGATCATCGGGCTGCTCGATTCCAAGACGGTGCGGGCCGAGGCCGGCGAGTCGATCGACAAGCACCTGATCCTGACCCGCTACGCCCCCTCGCGGGCGGACAAGGGCGAGATGCTCAAGATCGAGGACGTGCTGGAGATCCTGTCGATTCCGCTGCTCGCCGTGGTGCCGGAGAGCGAGGAGGTGCTCAAGGCCTCCAACGTCGGCAACCCGGTGACGCTCAACAACCCGGCGAGCGCGCCCGCCCGCGCCTACCTGGACGCGGCGCGCCGGCTCTGCGGCGAGACCGTCGCAATGACGATCCCCAGCGAGCGCAAGTCTTTCCTCAACCGTCTCCTGTCGCGGAGGGCCGCATGACACTCCTGCCGTTCTTCACCCGCCGCGCCAGCGCCCCCATCGCGCGCGAGCGCCTGCAGATCCTGCTCGCCCACGAGCGCGCCGCCTCCGGCCGGAGCGACCTCGCGGCGGTGCTGCGCGAGGAGATCCTCGCCGTCATCGCCAAGCACGTCACCATCGACAGCGAGAAGGTCAAGGTGTCGATGGACCGCGGCGAGGGGGTCTCGCTCCTGGAGATCGACGTCGAGCTGCCGGCCCGGCCCGTCCCCGAGACCCGCGAGCCCGCCCGCAAGCGGGCCTGACCGGCCCGCGCCCCGGAGACCGGGCCCCTCGCGCTTGCAACCCGGGCCTCCTTCGCGCGATGACGCGGGGAGGCCCTGCGGGGCCAAGAGGCCTTGCGGGGCCAAGAGGCCTTGCGGGGCCAAGAGGCCCTGCGGGGCTGAGGGAGCCCTGCGGGGCCAAGAGGCCTTGCGGGGCGAGGGGGCCGGTCGGTGGCGGGATCATTCGGGCTGCGGGGCAGGACGGCGCTGATCACCGGCGCGGCGAGCGGGATCGGGGCGGCCCTGGCCGAGGCCCTGGCCGCGCGCGGCGCCCGCCTCGCCCTGGTCGACAGGGATGCCGAGGGTCTCGCCCGGGTCGCGGCCGCCCTGGACGGGCGCGCGCCCGCGCTCAGCACCCACCCCCTCGACCTGCGCGAGGCGGCCTGCATCGCGGCCCTGCCGGAGGCCGTGCAGGAGCGCCACGGCGACCTCGACCTCCTCGTCAACAATGCCGGGGTGGCGCTCGCCGGCCGCTTCGAGGACCTCGCCCTCGACGAGTTCGAGTGGCTGATGGACATCAACTTCCGCGCCGCGGTGCGGATGACCCACGCCTTCCTGCCGGCCCTGCGCCGGCGGCCGGAGGCGATGATCGTCAACCTGTCGAGCCTCTACGGGATCATCGCGCCGGCGGGCCAGACCGCCTACGCGGCGAGCAAGTTCGCGCTGCGCGGCTTCTCGGAGGCCCTGCGCCACGAATACGAGGGGACGGGGCTCCACGTCATGGTGGTGCATCCGGGCGGCGTCGCCACCGCCATCGCCCGCAATGCCCGCACCGGGGCCGGGGTCGACCCGGCCGAGGCCGCGCGCGGCCGCGCCGCCTTCGAGCGCCACCTGCGCCTCGCCCCCGCGGCGGCGGCGGACCGGATCCTCGCCGGGATCGCGCGGCGCACGCCCCGCCTCATCGTCGGCGCCGACGCGCGGCAGGTCGTCCTCCTGCAGCGCCTGATGCCGGTGCGCTACTGGGCGGTGATCCGCCGGGCGCTCGGCGAGTAGGAGGATTCTCGCGGCATGGCCTCGTTGCGCGCCCATCTCCTCGCCTGGATCGTCCGGCGGCAGGTCAAGCGGCGCCTGTCCGGCGTCACCGACGTCCGACAGGTCCGGCGCGTCTTCGATTCCGCCGCCTTCCCGGACCCGCCCGGCATCGCCTTCCGGCCCGGCGAGGTCGGCGGGATCGCGGGGGAATGGGCGGAGCGCCAGGGTCTCGCGGCGGCCGCGCCGCGCCTCCTCTACCTGCACGGGGGCGGCTTCGTCGCCTGCTCGGCGCGCACCCACCGACCCCTGATCGGCGGGCTCGCGCGGCAGGGCTTCCGGATCTTCACCCCGAACTACCGCCTCGCCCCCGAGGATCCCTTCCCGGCGGCCCTCGACGACGCGGCGGCGGCCTGGGCGGATTTCGCGGCCGAAGGGCCGGCCGTGCTCGCGGGCGAATCGGCGGGCGGCAACCTCGCCCTCGCCCTGCTGCTGCGCCTCCGGGACGCGGGCGGGCGGCTCCCGGCGGCGGCGGCGGCCTTCTCGCCCGCCACCGACCTCCTCGGCGGCAGCCCCTCGCTGACCGAGAATGCCGGGCGCGAGGCGATGCTCTCGGTCGAGAGCTTCCCGCTGCTGCAGCGGGCCTATCTGGGCGGCCACGACCCGGCCGATCCCCTGGTGTCGCCCCTCCACGGCGACCTGCGCGGCCTGCCCCCGATCCTGCTCCACGTCGGCGAGCGCGAGATCCTGCGGGACGATTCCGTGCGCTTCGCCGCCCGGGCGCGGGAGGCGGGCGTGACGGTGGCGCTCACGGTCTGGCCGGTCGTGCCCCATGCCTGGCAATTCGCCTCCTCGTTCCTGCCCGAGGCCCGGCGCTCCCTGGCGGAGGCGGGGGCCTTCCTGGAGGGGCACCTCGCGGCCGCGCGGGAGCGCGCCTCCGCCCTGCGTTGACATTCGCCTCGACACCCTCTAGGGGCTCCGGCTTCCAGGCGACGTTTCGTCCCGACCCGACCCGCCGACCGGTCCCCCGAGGCCGGAGGCCAACGCCCGACAGCGCGACGCGCCCTCGGGCGCGTCCGGCGTTGGGCGGAGCGGCGCCGCGAGCCGGGATCACGGATGACTGAGACCAGCCCCGCGCGACTGCGCATCGAGGACGCGGTGAACACGGCCTGCCCCTGGTCGGGCCGGCCGATCGCCGCCGATTCGCTGACGCTCTACAACGGCGCCGTGGTGGGATTCTGCAATCCCGATTGCCGCGACAAGTTCGAGGCCGCGATCCGGCACTTCGAGGGCGCCCTGCAGGTGCGCCGGGCGGCCAGCGCGGGCAACGACGAGTAGGCGCGAGGATCCGATGTTCGAAGGCCTCTCCGATCGCCTCTCCGGCATCCTGTCGGGGCTCACCCGCCGCGGCGCGCTGACCGAGGCGGACGTCACCGCCGCCCTGCGGGAGGTGCGCCGCGCCCTCCTGGAGGCCGACGTCGCCCTCGAAGTGGTGCGCGACTTCACCGAGAAGGTGCGCGAGCAGGCGGTCGGCGCCACCGTGCTGAAATCGGTCACGCCCGGCCAGATGGTCGTGAAGATCGTCAACGACCAGCTCGTGGCGATGCTGGGCGCCGAGGCCGAGATCATCGACCTCAACGCCCCCTCCCCCGTGGCGATCCTGATGGTCGGCCTGCAGGGCTCGGGCAAGACCACCACCACGGCGAAGATCGCCAGGCGCCTGAACGGCCGCGAGAAGCGCCGGGTGCTGATGGCCTCCCTCGACACGCGCCGCCCGGCCGCCATGGAGCAGCTGGCGGTGCTGGGCAAGCAGGTCGGCGTCGAGACCCTGCCGATCGTGGCCGGCCAATCGGCGGTGCAGATCGCCAAGCGCGCCATGGAGGCCGCCCGGCTCGGCGGCTTCGACGTGGTGATGCTCGACACGGCCGGCCGCATCACCCTCGACGAGGCGCTGATGCAGGAGGCCGCCGAGGTGAAGGCGGCGGCCCGCCCGCACGAGGTGCTGCTCGTCGCCGACGCGCTCACCGGTCAGGATGCGGTCAACACCGCCCGCGCCTTCGACCAGCGCCTCGGCGTCACCGGCATCGTGCTCACCCGCATGGACGGCGACGCGCGCGGCGGCGCGGCCCTCTCCATGCGCGCCGTCACCGGCAAGCCGATCAAGCTCGTCGGCACCGGCGAGAAGGTCGACGCGCTCGAGGAATTCCATCCCGCCCGCGTCGCCAACCGCATCCTCGGCATGGGCGACATCGTCTCGCTCGTCGAGAAGGCGGCGGAGACCATCGACCAGGAACAGGCCCTGCGCGTCGCCGAGAAGATGCGCAAGGGCAAGTTCGACCTCGACGACCTCGCGATGCAGCTCGGCCAGATGGAGAAGATGGGCGGCATCGGCGGCCTGATGGGCATGCTGCCGGGCATGGGCCAGATCAAGAAGCAGGTCGAGGGCGCCAATCTCGACGAGAAGATGTTCCGGCGCCAGCGCGCCATCATCTCGTCGATGACGCCCGAGGAGCGGCGCAACCCCGACATCCTCAAGGCCTCGCGCAAGAAGCGCGTCGCCAAGGGCGCGGGCGTCGACGTCGCGGAGATCAACAAGCTGCTGAAGATGCACCGGACCATGGCCGACATGATGAAGGCGATGGGGTCGGGCAAGCGCGGGATCGGCCAGGCGCTGGGCTCGATGTTCGGGCTCGGCGGGGGCGGCCCCGGCGGCGGCCTCGGGGGGTTGGGCCGGATGATGGGCGGCGGCATGCCGGAGCCCACGCCCGAGCAGATCGCCGCCCTGGAGAAGCAGTTCGGCGGCAAGCTGCCGCCGATGCCGCCCGGGCTCGGGGGCGCGCCCGGGAAGGCGCCGGGCCTGCCGGGCCTCGGCGGGAGCAAGATGCCGGGGTTGCCGGGCCTCGGGGGCCTGCCCTTCGGCAAGAAGAAGTGAGCGGGCCGACCGGCCCGGCTTGGGAAGTGACCGGGCCGATCGGCCCGGCTTGGGAAGTGATCGGGCCGACCGGCCCGGCTTGGGGATCGACGTTCTCGAGAGCGGGAAGATCGATGGGGAGGCGTGCCGCCCGGCGGCCCCTCCGGAAGGCGGGAGCGCGATCGCGCGTCTCCCGCGCACGTGGTGACAAGCGACTGAGTGAAGAGGTGAGACAATGTCCCTGAAGATCCGCCTGACCCGCGGCGGCGCCAAGAAGCGCCCCTATTACCGCATCGTCGTCGCCGATTCGCGCTCGCCGCGCGACGGCCGCTTCATCGAGAAGGTCGGCGTGTACGACCCGATGAAGCCGAAGGACGACCCGGCCCGCGTGTCGCTCGAATCCGAGAAGATCCAGGCGTGGCTGGCCAAGGGCGCGCAGCCGACCGACCGCGTCCTGCGCTTCCTCGACGCCGCCGGCCTCGCCAAGCGCCCGGCCCGCAACAACCCGAAGAAGGCCGAGCCGGGCCAGAAGGCCAAGGAGCGCGCCGCCGCCCGCGCCGAGAAGGCCGGCGCCGGCGACGACGCCGCGGCGTAACGCCTCCATGGCGCGCCGGCCCCAGCGCCCCGCCCCATCCGGTCGCGCCGGCGCGGGACGGGGCGCGGCCGGCGCGGCCCCGCCGGGGCCGGACGCGAGACTCGTCGTGCTCGGCGAGTTCGGCCGCGCGCACGGCCTCCAGGGCGAGGTGCGGCTGAAATCCTATACCGCCGAGCCGATGGCGATCGGCGGCTACGGGCCGCTCCTCGCCTCCGACGGCCGCGTGGTGGAGTTGACGGCGCTGCGCCCCGCCGCGGGAACGCCCGACATCCTGGTGGCGCGGGTGGCCGGCGTCGCGGGCCGCAGCGCGGCCGAGGGCCTCAACCGCCTCACCCTCTCGGTGCCCCGGGACCGCCTCGGCGCGCCCGAGGACGAGGACGAGTTCTTCACCGCCGACCTCGTCGGTCTCGCCGCGGTGGATGCGGCGGGCACGCGGCTCGGCACGATCCGGGCGGTGCCGAATTACGGCGGCGGCGACCTCCTGGAGATCGAGCCCGAGGGCGGCGGACGCCCGGCCCTCCTGCCCTTCACCCGCCTCTTCGTGCCGAAGGTCGAGATCGCGGCCGGCCGCGTGACGATCGCGCCGCCCGAGGATCTCTTCGCCCCGCCCGGCCCGCCGCCGGAGGGCGAGGGCTGATCCGGGATCCGGTTGATCGCAGCGGATCCCGGATCGCGCGCCCGCGCGGCGCGTGAGCGACGCCCCAATCCGCCATGCGGAAGGGATCGAGCGGAATGGGTATGCCCCGAACACCGCAGAACCGGCGCCGTCATCCGACATCCGGCTGATTGCTTCGCCATCTCCCATTTCGGCAACGCGGATGTCGGCGTCGCTCAAGCGCCGCGCGGGCTTGTCGTCCCACATCCGCTTGATCCCTTCGGGATGGCGGATTGGGGCTTCGCTCAGGCGCCGCGCGGGCTCGTCATCCGCTGAACGGACGTGATCGTCCGGACAGCGGATCAGAACGGCGTGACGGTCTCGAAGACCCGCTGCCCGATGGTCGGGTCCTGCACGTCGGTGATGCGGCCGCGCCCGCCGTAGGAGATCCGCGCCTCCGCGATCTTGTCGTAGTCGATCGTGTTCTTGCGGGTGATGTCGCGCGGCCGGACGATGCCCGCCACGGTGAGCACGCGCACCTCGCTGTTGACGCGCACCTCCTGCGAGCCGCTGATCAGGAGGTTGCCGTTCGGCAGCGTGTCGGTGACCACGGCCGCGACCGACAGGCTCAGGTTCTCCTTGCGGTCGATGGTGCCGTTGCCCTTGGTCTCGGTGCCCGAGCGGATGCCCGCATCGGCGGTGGCCGAGTCCTTCACGCCCGAGACGCCGTAGCTGAAATCGAAGCCGAGCGACGATTTCTGGCTGCGCGAGCGATCGGTGGCGTTGTCGAACTGCGCCTTGTCGTTGATCGAGATGCTCACCGTGATCACGTCGCCGATGTTGCGGGCGCGCGGGTCCTGGAACAGGTCGGCGGCGCCGGGTGCCCAGGTCGAGCTGTAGCTGCGCCGGGGCGTGGCCGCGAAGGAGGCCGGCAGCGGCTCGCGCGGGGCGGCGAGGCCCGTGCCGATCGGCGTCAGCAGCGGCGGGCGTCCGATCGGGTCGAGGGGCTGGGCGCAGGCGCCGAGCCCCGCCACGGCCGCGCAGGTCAGCAGGCGCTTCATCAGGATTTCTCGCCGTCCTTCGGTTTCTTGCTGGCGTCGGTCATGATCCGGGCGAGCTGCGCGGCGCGCGACGCCTCCATTTCGCTCAGGATGCTGCTCGCCGTGCGCGCATTGAGCTTGGTGAGGAGGGCCGCCGCCGCCTCGTCCGGCATGTTGGCGAGCTGGAGGGCCGCCGCGTCGGGGCGCATCTTCATGTAGATCGCCACCACGGTCTCGTCGGCCTTGGCCAGGAACTCGTTGCGCCGCCGCAGCCACTCCTCGTACTCGGCGCGCTTGGCCTCGAGCTGCCTGATGCGCTCCTCGACCTGCTTCTCGAGGGCGGTCAGCGTCTCCTTCTGCCACGCCACGCGCGCATCCGCGGCCGCGTCCACGATGCCGTTGCAATAGGCCGCGGCCCGCGAGGGCGGCGCCTCCTCGGCGGCGCGGGCGGGGCCCGCGAGCCCCGCGAGCCACAGCAGGCCCGCGAGCCCCGCGAGCGACAGCAGGCCCGCGAGCGGCGGGAGGAAGCCCGCCGGGAGGGGACGCCGCCTCATTGCACCACGAGCTCCGCCTGGAGGGCGCCGGCCGTCTTCACGGCCTGGAGGATCGAGATGATGTCGCTCGGCTTCAGGCCGACCTGGTTGAGGCCCTTGACGAGGGTCTGGAGGTCGGAGCCGCCCAGGACGGCGAGGCGGCCCTGCTGCTCCTGGGCCGAGACCTCGGTGCGCGGCACCACCACGGTCTGGCCGTTGCGGGAGAAGGGATTGGGCTGGGAGACCTCGGGCGTCTCGGTGACCCGGACCGTCAGGTTGCCGTGCGTGACCGCCACCGTGGAGATCTGGACGTTGCGGCCGATCACCACCGTGCCGGTGCGCTGATCCACCACCACCCGCGCCGGGGTGTCGGGCTGGATGGTCAGGTCGCCGACCTCCGCGATGAAGCGGGTTTGCGCGATCGCGGGCGGCTTGTGCAGCACCACCGAGCGCTGGTCGCGCGGGATCGCCACGCGCCGGCCGAAGCGCTGCAGCGCGTAGGCGTTGACCGCGTCGACGATCAGGGTCGCGGTCTTGAAGTCGGGGTTCTTGAGTTCGAGGACGAGCTGCGGCAGGTCCTGCAGCGAGCCCGGCACCTGCCGCTCGATCAGGGCGCCGTTCGGAATGCGCCCGGCGGTCGGCACGCCCTGCGTGACCGTCTCGGCCTGGCCACCCACCGAGAAGCCGGAGACCGCCATCGGCCCCTGGGCGGCGGCGTAGACCTGCCCGTCGCCGCCCGAGAGCGGCGTCATCAGGAGCGTGCCGCCCTTGAGCGAGGTCGCGTCGCCGAGCGAGGTCACAGTGACGTCGATGCGCGAGCCCACGGTCGCGTAGGGCGGCAGGTCGGCCGTCACCATCACGGCCGCGACGTTGCGGGTGCGCAGGCGCGAGTCGCGCACGTTGACGCCCATCCGGTCGAGCATCGATTGCAGCGACTGCTCGGTGAACTGCGCGTTGCGCAGGGTGTCGCCGGTGCCCTGGAGGCCCGTGACGAGCCCGTAGCCGACGAGCTGGTTGTCGCGCACGCCCTGGAGCGCGGCGATGTCCTTGATCCGGGTGCCGGCGAGGGCCGGGAGCGCGGCGAGGGGCGCGACCAGCAGGGCGAGCAGCAGCGCGAGGATCCGGTCCATCAGCGCATGTCCCCGATGCGGATGCGGCCGTCGCCCTGGACGACGCCGACGACGATCCGGCCCGTATCGGTGTTGCGCACCCGGATGACCTCGCCGAGGCCGCCATTCTGCAGCGGCGTGCCGAGCGTGGTGATGATGAGGCCGTTCTCCTCGAAGATCATCGTGGTGGGCGTGCCGCGGCTGACCAGGCGCGGATCGTCTACCGCGTTGACCGGCACCGGCTCCCCGGGCAGGAGCGTGCGCCGCGCCACCCGGCCGACGATGGCGAGGGGCGCGTCGATCACGGCGGCGCGGGCGCGGAAGGTCGGCGGGAAGGACTGCTCGCGCAGCATCGTCTCCTTGATCATGTCGCCCGGGTAGATCGTCACGGCCGGGACCGGGAGGACGAGGTCGGGCGCGCGCTCGGGCGGCGCCTCCGCGGCGGCGGGAGCGGCCGCGCAGGGGCCGATGCCGGCACCCGAGGCGCCGGCCAGGAGGGCGAGCGCGAGCGCCCGCCGGGTTCGACTGCTCATGACCATCGTGATCGCATCCTCGCCTTCGCGGGCGCGCCGGGGCCGCGCCGCTCGCGGGCGCCGCCGCGGCGCGCCGGGTTACCGGATGCCCTTCGACACCGTGCCGGCCATCTCGTCGGCGGCCTGGATCACCTTCGAGTTCATCTCGAAGGCGCGCTGGGCCGTGATCAGGCTGGTGATCTCCTTGACCGGATCGACGTTCGAACTCTCCAGGTAGCCCTGCTGGACCTTGCCGAAGCCGGTATCCCCCGCGACGCCGGTGACGGGGGCGCCCGAGGCGGCGGTCTCGCGGTAGAGGCCGTTGCCGAGGGGCTCCAGGCCCGATTCGTTGGCGAAGTTGGCGATCGAGAGCTGGCCGAGGAGCTGCGGCGTCGCCTGCCCGTCGACTTTGGCGTAGACCTGCCCCGACTGGTTGATCACGACGTCGACGGTGTTGGCCGGGAACAGGATTGCCGGCTCCACCACGTAGCCTTCGAGGGTGACGAGCTGGCCGGTCGAACTCTTGTTGAAGGAGCCGGCGCGGGTGTAGTTCACCTCGCCGTTCGGGTTCGTGACCTGGAAGTAGCCGCGGCCGTTGATGGCGAGGTCGAGGTTGTTCGAGGTCTGGGCGAGCGGACCCTGGCGGTGCAGGTTGCGGATCGCGGCCGCCCGCACGCCGAGGCCGAGGAGCGCCCCCTCGGGCACCGCCTCCTGTCCGGTCTGGTTCGGCACGCCCTGCTGCCGCTCGGCTTGGTAGAGCAGGTCCGTGAACTCCGCCCGGGCGCCCTTGAAGCCGGTCGTGTTCAGGTTGGCGACGTTGTTGGCGATGACTTCGAGGTTGAGCTGCTGGGCATTCATGCCCGTGGCGGCGATGGCGAGCGCTCTCATGTCGGGGTGGATCCTCAGATCGCCATGCGGCTGATTTCGAGATAGGCGGCCACGACCTTGTCGCGGATGGCGATGGCGGTCTGCAGGCTCTGCTCGGCGGAGAGCACTGCCTCCACCACCTGCTGGGCGGAAGCCTTGCCCTGGAGCCCGGCGATGGCGGTCGCCTCGCCGGCGCGCAGGGTGTCGCGCATGCCGGAGGCGATCTGGGCCATGACGTCGCCGAAGGCCGGACCCGTCGGGATCGCGGTCGGGGCGGGGCTGAGAACGCCCTGAAGGAGCCCGGCCGAGGAGGGGCCGGAGACCGGTCCCGTCCGGTCGATCAGCGCGTTCAGGGATGCGACGGCCTCGATCATGGCGCCACGCCTCAGCTCTTCAGGAGATCGATGACGCTCGCCACGAGGGCCCGGGCCTGCTTGATCATCTGCAGGTTCGCCTCGTAGGAGCGGTTGGCTTCGCGCATGTCCGTCATCTCGATGAGGACATTGACGTTGGGATACTTGACGTCGCCGTTCTCATCGGCCGCCGGGTTGCCGGGCTCGTGCTCGACGCGGAAGGGCGCCCGGTCGACGCCGATCTCCCGCACGCCCACGGTGGCGGCCCCCGCCGCCCGGTCGAGTTCGCTGCGGAAGGTGATCGTCTTGCGCTGGTAGGGGTCCGAGCCCGGGTCCACGCCCGTCGACTGGGCGTTGGCGATGTTCTCGGCCACGACGCGCAGCCGCAGCGACTGCACCTCCATCCCGGCGCTGGCGAGGCGCGCCGAGGCGGTCAGAGGGTCGATCACGAGCCGCTCCTCACGCCCGACAGCATCATCCGGTGGAAGGCCTTCACCACCGCCGTGTTGAGGTTGAAGTCGCGCGCGATGTCGTTGGACTTCAGCATCTCCTGCTCCAGGCTGACCGAGTGGCCGCCCTGGATCGCGTCCCAGCTCTCGCTCGGCTTCACCTTCGCGGTGGGAGTGGTCGTGCCGGCCCTGAGATGGCCCTGGGACGTCGCCGCGAGGTCCAGCCCCGCGCGGGAGAGCACCTCGGCGAAGGGCACGACGTCGCGCGCCTTGTAGCCGGGCGTGTCGGCATTCGCGATGTTGCCCGCGACCGTCGCCTGCCGCACCGAGAGGTACTGCGCCTGCCGGGACGCGAGGCCGAAGAGGTAGATGCCGCTCAATGTCGGATCCTCGGAACCATTCCGTATCCCGAGGTCTAGGGTCGCAACCTTGCCTGAGGCTGGCGCAAGCTGGCGTCAGGGTCCTAGGACACGACGCGCAGGGGTTTCTCCAGCACGCGCAGCACCTGCGCGAGATCGTGGCCCCGCTTCAGGATGCGGCCGGTCTCGGCCACCACCGCGTAGGCGCCCTGGCGGCGGGCGAGCCGGGGATCCTTCTCGATGCGGTAGAGCGGGCGCTCCGAGGTGCGGCGATGGATCGAGAACACCGCCTTCTCGCGGGTGAAATCCATCGTGTAGTCGCGCCACTCTCCGGCCGCGACCATGCGCCCGTAGAGGTTGAGGATCTCGCGCAGCTCGCTGCGATGGAACGAGACCGGCGGGGGGGCAGCGCGGGGAAACGGGATCACCCGCGCCTCAGCCCCCGGTAGACGACTGTCCGGGGTCTCTCCTTCCGTCATCGTTCCTCCGCTGGTCTCGCCGGACGTCTCCGCACGTCCCTGCCGGGCATGATGGGATGCCGCTCCCGGCCCCGCAAGGGCGACGCGGCGCATCGCGTTGCCGGCTTCGCACAGGTCTCGGCCGGCGGCCGCCCCGCCGCGCCCGGACCGGCCACGCGTCATCATTCCGCCGAAATGGTGCCTTCGCCCGGCCGCGAAGCCGCTGTATTCACGGCACGACCTCTCGGTCCGGCCCCTCCGGCACCCGGCCAGCCCCGGCTGCGCGGGCGGCGAAGGATCCGGGCCTCCTCCAGAGGTTTCGAGACCCTTCCTTGAAGGCCGCCTCCCCGGAGTGCGGTCTTCCTTTTTGCCGGCGCCGGGGCGGTCAGCGCTCGACGACGAGGTCCTCGGCCCGCAGGCGCGGCTGCCAGGCGTGGCGCACGAGTTCCGGATCGGCGTGCTCCTCCTGGGGGTAGCCGACGCACAGGTAGGCGACGAGCCGCCACGCCTCCGGCACGCCGAGGAGCGCCGTCAGCGGCGCCGGGTCGAGGATCGAGACCCAGCCGACCCCGAGGCCCCGCGAGCGGGTGGCGAGCCAGAAGGTGTGGATCGCCAGCACGACCGAGTAGCGCAGCATCTCCGGCATGGTGGCGCGGCCGAGCCCGTGGCCGCTCTCCGTCGCCTCGTCGCAGAACACCGCGAGGTGGACGGGCGCCTCGCGCAGCCCCTCCAGCTTCAGGCGCCGGTAGGCGGCGGCGCGCGCGTCCGGGTAGGCCCGCGCCGCCTCGTCGTTGCAGCGGGCGAAATTCTCCGTCACGGCGCGACGCCGGTCCGGGTCGCCGACCCGCACGAAGCGCCAGGGCTGGCTGTTGCCGACCGAGGGGCTCAGGCAGGCGAGGGCGAGGCAGGCGCGCAGGTCCTCCTCCGGCACCGGGTCGGGCCGGAAGCGGCGCACGTCGCGCCGCCACGCGACGAGGTCCGCGAGACGCTCGCGGAAGGCGGCGTCAAAGGCGGGAGCCTCCGTCACGGCCTGGACAGGTCCGCCAGCAGGCTCGCCGCCACCGAGACCTTCGACACGGTGAGGCCTGAGGCCGCGATCGCCGAGACGGCGGTGCGGATGCGGGCGAGCGAGGCGCCGCGGGCGGCGCTCCAGCTCTCCACCGCCGCCTGGCCCTGGGCCCCCGTCGCGGCCGCCTCGGCCGTCAGCGCCCGGTGCGCGGCGGCGATGCCGGCGACCGCCCGTTCCAGGGCGATGCGGTCGAAGGTGTCGGAGACCGGCACGGCGCGGGCCGCCCGGGTGAGCGGGCCGAGGCGGAACAGCTCCTCGATGGCGAAGTGGGTCGCCGCGATGGCGACCGGCGGGCGCCCGGTCGCCTCGGCGACCCGCACGATGTCGGGGGCGGCGCCGAGCTCGGCGAGGGCCGCGAGCTGCCCGGCGAGGGGCTCCGGCACGCCCTGGTCGGCGAGGCTCCGACCGCGCTTGGCGAGGGCCTCGCGCGCGCCGGCCGGCAGCACCGAGGACAGTGAGGAGGCCACGGCCGCGATCCCGTCCCGGTAGCGCGCCACCACGGCGTCGATGCCCCCTTCCCCGAGGCTCTCGTGGCGGATGAACCAGACCATGCGCTGGCGCAGGAGGTCCTGGAGCTCCGCGTAGAGGGCGAGTTGCTGGGCGCCCGAGACGGCGCCGTCGAGCCCGTCCACGGCCCGGTTGAGGTCGAGGAGCCCGAACGCGTCGCGGGTGACCGCGTAGGCCGCCGCCACGGTCGGCGCCTCGGCGCCGGTCTCGTCGGAGAGGCGGCTCACCAGGGTCGGGCCGCCGCGGTTGATGATCGCGTTGGCGAGGCCCGTCGCGATGATCTCGCGGCGCAGGCGGTGGCTCGCCACCGCGTCCGGGTAGCGGGCGAGCAGCACCGGCGGGAAGTAGCGATCGAGCTCGCGCGACAGATAGGGATCGTCCGGCACGGCGCTGTCGAGGAGCGCGTCCTTGAGCGACAGCTTGGCGTAGGCGAGGAGCACGGCGAGTTCGGGCCGCGTCAGGCCCTCGTCGGCCTGGGCGCGCTCCGCGAGGGCCGCGTCCGAGGGCAGGAACTCGACGGAGCGGTCGAGGCGGCCCTCCGCCTCCAGGGCCTGCATCAGCCGCGTCGCGAAGCCGGACTCGGCCGCGCCCTGGCGCTGGGCGAGGGACAGGGCGAGGGTCTGGATCTGGTTGTTGCGCAGGACGAGGTCGGCGACCTGGCCGGTCATGCCGGCGAGCAGGGCGTTGCGCGCCTCCGGGCCGAGCCGCCCGTCGCGCTCGGGCGTGGTGAGCGCGATCTTGATGTTCACCTCGACGTCCGAGGTGTTGACGCCGGCCGAGTTGTCGATCGCGTCGGTGTTGAGGCGGATGCCCCGCCGCGCCGCCTCGATGCGCCCGCGCTGGGTCACGCCGAGATTGGCCCCCTCCCCGATCACCCGGGCGCGCACCTCCGCGCCGGTGATGCGCAGGGCGTCGTTGGCGCGGTCGCCCGCCTCGTCGTCGCTCTCGCCCGAGGCGCGGATGTAGGTGCCGATGCCCCCGAACCAGAGCAGGTCGACGGGCGCCTTCAGGATCGCCTGCATCACCTCGGCGGGGGTCGCCTCGGCCCGGTCGAAGCCGAGGCGGGCGCGGATCACCGGCGAGAGCGGCACCGTCTTGGCCGAGCGCGGGAAGACCCCGCCGCCGGCCGAGATCTTGTCCCGGTCGTAATCGGCCCAGGACGAGCGCGGCAGCTCGAACAGGCGGCGGCGCTCGGCGTAGGAGGTGGCCGGGTCCGGGTCCGGATCGAGGAAAATGTCCCGGTGGTCGAAGGCGGCCACGAGCTTGAGGCAGCGCGAGAGCAGCATGCCGTTGCCGAACACGTCGCCCGACATGTCGCCGACGCCGACCACCGTCACCGGCTGGCTCTGCACGTCGACGTCGATCTCGCGGAAATGGCGCTTGACCGCCTCCCAGGCGCCCCGGGCGGTGATGCCCATCGCCTTGTGGTCGTAGCCCTGGCTGCCGCCCGACGCGAAGGCGTCGCCGAGCCAGTGCCCGCGCTCGATCGAGATCGCGTTGGCGATGTCCGAGAAGGTGGCGGTGCCCTTGTCGGCCGCGACCACCAGGTAGGCGTCGTCCCCGTCGTGGCGCACCGTGTCGGCGGGCGGGACGATCGCCCCGTCCACGATGTTGTCGGTGAGCGAGAGCAGGGTGCGGATGAAGATCCGGTAGCTCTCGGTGCCCTCGGCCATCCAGGCCTGGCGGTCGGAGGCGGGCGGCAGGCGCTTGGGGAAGAAGCCGCCCTTGGCGCCCACCGGCACGATCACGGCGTTCTTGACCTGCTGGGCCTTCACGAGGCCGAGGATCTCGGTGCGGAAATCCTCCGGCCGGTCCGACCAGCGCAGGCCGCCGCGGGCGATGTAGCCGAAGCGCAGGTGCACGCCCTCGACGCGCGGGGAATAGACGAAGATCTCGAAGAGCGGCCGCGGCAGCGGCATCCCGTCGACCTTGGCGCAGCGGAACTTGAACGCGATGGTGTCGGGCGGCAGGCCGTGGGGGGCGACCTGGAAGAAGTTGGTGCGCTGGGCCGCCTCCACGAGGTTCACGAAGCGGCGCAGGATGCGGTCCTCGTCGAGGCTCGTCACCGCGGACAGGCCGGCCTCGATCTCGGCGCGCAGGGCCGCCTCGCGGGCGGCGCGGCTCTCGGCACCGCCCTCGGCGCGGGGATCGAAGCGCGCGTAGAACAGGGCGACGATCCCGGCGGCCAGGGCGGGGTGGCGGCTCAGCGTGGCGGCGAGGTAGCCCTGGCCGTAGCGGATCCGCAACTGCCGGAGGTAGCGCCCGAGGGCGCGCAGCAGGGCCGCGTCGCGCCAGCCGAGGCCGGCCTCCAGGATCAGCCGGTTGTAGGCGTCGGTCTCGGCGAGGCCGCGCGCGATGGCGAGCAGGGCCGCCTCGACGGGGCGGTCGAGCCGGGCGAGATCGATCGCCCCGCCGCCCGCGCGCTCGAGCAGCATGTCGTGCAGCCAGATCCCGTCCGTCTCCGGCGCGCCGGGCCGGCCGATCAGGAAGGTGCGCTCGTCGATGACCCGGAACCCGAAATTCTCCAGCACCGGCACCCGATCCGAGAGGGGCAGCGCGCTGCCCTTCGAGAATACCTTGAGGCCGATCCGCGTCTCGGGGTCGCCCGGGTGGCGGTGGAGGTCGACGGCGCGCGGGCGCTCCGCCGTGATCCGCTCCAGGATCGCGATGTCGGACAGGGCCTGAGCGCTGTCGTAGGTCTCCCGGTAGCCCGCCGGGAACGCCTCGGCGTAGTAGGCTCCGAGCGCCCGGGCGCGGCCGCCGTCCATGGCCTCGGCGAGGGCGTCGCGCAGGCCGTCGGCCCAGGTGCGCGAGAGGGCCGTCACCTCGGCCTCGAGCTCGGCCGGATCGATCGCCGGCGGAACCTCCTCGCGGCGGCCGATCACGATGTGGAAGCGGGCGAGCGGCCCCTCCGGATAATCCGGGTAGATCGCCGAGATGTGCCCGCCGAGGCGCATGGCGAGGTGGGCGGCGATTCGCTTCTGCAGGGCCGCGTCGGTGCGGTCCTTCGGCACGAAGACGAGGAGCGAGACGAAGCGGCCGAACTTGTCCGCCCGCGCCAGCACCCGCACCCGCGGGCGCTCGGCCAGGAGCACGATGGCGAGGGCGAAGCGGCGCAGGAGATCGGTGTCGATCTGGAAGAGGTCGTCGCGCGGATAGGTCTCCAGAACGTGCAGGAGCGAGCGGCCGGCATGGCTGGTCGGGTCGAGCCCGGCCTCGGCCACGACGGTCGCGACCTTGCGGCGCAGGTACGGCACCTCCTCGGCCCGGCTCGTGTAGGTGGTGCTCGCGAAGAGCCCGACGATGCGCAGCTCGCCCGCGACGCGCCCGTCGCCCGAGAAGAGCTTGACCCCGACCATGTCGAGGTGGGTGCGGCGATGGACCCGCGAGATCAGGCTCGCCTTGGTGATGATCAGCGCCTCGGGCCGCTCCAGGAAGGCGCGGATCTCGGGCGTCATCGCCACCATGGTGCGGCCGCGGCGCAGCACCTCGACGGAGCCGTCGCGCAGGAGGCCGAGGCCGCTCTCGCGCACACCCCGGTACTCGGCGCCCTCGCCGAGCCGGTACTCGCGCATCCCCAGGAAGGTGAACTGGTCGGCCCGGATGTAGTCGAGGAAGGCGCGGGCCTCCGCGACCTCCTCGGCCGCCACCGGCGGCAGCGCGGATTCGTAGGCGGCGGCGACCGCGTCGAGCCGGGCCAGCATCGCCCGGTGGTCCTG
Organism: Methylobacterium sp. WSM2598; assembly: GCF_000379105.1. Taxonomy (GTDB): domain Bacteria; phylum Pseudomonadota; class Alphaproteobacteria; order Rhizobiales; family Beijerinckiaceae; genus Methylobacterium. The sequence continues at coordinate 1,059,520 of NZ_KB900609.1, forward strand.
CGTGGAGACCGCCACGTCGGCGTAGACCTGGGCGAGGCCGTCGAGGAGGCCCGCCCGCTCGCCCTCGTCGTCGATCCGGTCGAGATGGATGTGGATGAAGCTCTCGCGGCTCAGCGCGTCGCCGGCTCCCGCGGTGGTCTCGCCCACGAGGCGCAGCAGGGCGCCGTCGGGGCCGCGCTCCACCGCCAGGATCGGGTGGGCGACGAGGCGCGGCTCGTAGCCCCGCGCCACCAGCTCGGCCAGGGTCGAATCGAGCAGGAAGGGCCGGTTCGGATTGATGGCCTCCAGGACGGTGACGTCGCGCCGCCCGCCGTCGCGCTCCACCACCACGTCGTTGAGGCGCAGATCCGCGCCGCTCTCGTCGGGCCGCGCCGCGGCGAGGTGCTGGCGGGCCGCGAGGGCGAGGTCGGCCAGGGTCTCGGGCGCGTAGGCGTTGAGATCCTCGGGCGGGACTCGGCCGAACAGGTCGCGGACGAAGTCGCCGGGCTCCCGGCGGGCCTCCGCCGCCGCGACGGCGGCGGCGATGAGGTCGGTGCGGCTCGCCCGCGCTTCGGGCGTCGCGGTCGACAGGTCCACGGCTCGTCCCTCCCGCCGAGGTGTCAGCGGGCGACGGGTGACATAGACCTCGGCGGCCCGCAACCCTGGCGTCTCGTCCGCGTGCGTTTCCCGATCTATAGCTCAGTCGCGACGACAGGGAGACGACGCGATGGCCGGGGCGAAGCCGAAGAGGAAGGTGGCCAAGGAGGAGGTCGGCGAGCACCCGCGCCTCCAGGAGACCGAGGGCGCCGTGATGGCCCTCGACCTGGAGCCGGCGGCCGAGCTGCCCCCCGACCTCGCCGCCTATTTCGACAAGTGCCGGGAGAAGATCGGCTTCGTGCCGAACGTGCTGCTCGCCTACGCGCACGACGCGGCCAAGCTCGACGCCTTCGTGACCTTCTACAGCGACCTGATGCTGGCGCCGTCGGGCCTGTCGAAGCTGGAGCGCGAGATGATCGCGGTGGCGGTGTCGAGCGCCAATCGCTGCTACTACTGCCTGACCGCGCACGGGGCGGCGGTGCGCGTGCTCTCGGGCGACCCGGTCCTCGGCGAGATGCTGGTGATGAACTACCGGGCCGCGTCGCTCTCGCCGCGCCACCGGGCGATGCTCGACTTCGCGGTGGCGCTCACCGAGGCGCCCTGGACGGTGGAGGAGGAGGACCGCGAGGCGCTACGCGATGCCGGCTTCACCGACAAGGACATCTGGGACATCGCGGCGGTGGCGAGCTTCTTCAACATGACGAACCGCATGGCCTCGGCGGTCGACATGCGGCCGAACCGCTCCTACCACGGCGACGCGCGCGCCTTGCCGAAGGTCTGATACGTTTTCCGGAAGATCACTTCCGGAAAACGTATCACAAGCCCGCGCGGCGCCTGAGCGAAGCCCGGGTCCGCCATCGGCGACGGCCCGATGCGTCGGCGTCCCGGGCCGCCGGGATGGCGCGCGGCGAGGAGGGCGCTGCCGGCGCGGCCGCGCGGATCACCCGCGCGCCGGGATGCGGCGCGCCCTCACGCCCGCGACCCCGCCCCGATCGCGATTCCCGTGAAGGTGTGGTTGAGGTGGATCGCCCGGTACTGCTCGCCGAAGGTCTCGAACCCGATCACGTTGTAGCGGCGATAGAGATCGGACAGGCGGTGGCGGACCTGGTGCGACTCGGCGTCGAGCCGGCGCAGCACGCAGTCGAAGCCGATGACGAGGTCGAGGCCGCCGAGCGACGCGTCGAGCCGGGCGAGTTCGTCCCGGGTCGTCGCCACGAGATCCTTGCGGCCGGCCAGCGTCAGCACGACCCCCTCGTCGACCGCGCACAGGAAGCTCAGCGAGCCGTCCGGGTTGAGGCGGTGGATCGAGCGGCAGAAGTAGTCGCCCCCGACCCGCACGGCGAGCGGATTGGCCGCGAACACCGTCGGGGTCAGCATCTCGGGCTGCAGGCCGAGCGCCCGCGCGTACTCGGCCGCGGCCGGCTCGGCGTTGAGCTCGCGCACCGTGCGATGCTCGGCGTCGGTCTGGGTGACCACGAACTTCACCGCCCGCGGCTCCAGGTTGTCGGTCTTGAACACCTGGATCGGGTGGTCGGTCGCCACGATGAGCAGGATCGCCGCGCCGTGATGGACCACCCCGTCGTGGATCAGCGCCGTGTGGGCGAAGGTGAGCGCGTCGCCCGCCGAGCCGCCCACCAGGGGGATCGCGTCGAGGCCGAAGGCGACCGCCGAGGTCACCCGCTCCTCGGCCAGCGTCAGGCTGTCGATGAGCGAGATCGCGAAGCGCTGGCCGTACTCCGCCCCCTCGGTGCCGAGGCGCAGGCGCAGGCTGCGCACGCGGGCCACCGCCGCCTCGACGTCGAGCTGCTCCACGTCGGCGAGCACGGTCGAGACGACCCGGAAGCCCTCGCGCGGGAAGGCGACCGCGACGAGGCCGCGATCGAGGCCGCCCGCCGGGCTGATCTCCCCCGAGGAGGTGCAGCCCGCCACCGGAATGCCCGGAAAGCGGCGCGCCAGCGCCGCCGCGACCGCGTCGGCCCCGTAGGCGGGCGAGAAGAAGACGAGGAGCTGGCCGACCCGCCGCGCGTCGATCGCGTCGGCGATGGCCGCCACGGCCTCCTCGGCCCGGTCCAGCTCCGACCACGCGGTCTGCACGCCGCACAGATGCGCGCGCCCACCCTTCGTCACGGGACGCCTCCCTCAACCCCGGCCGCGAGCGGGCCGATGGATCCCGGCACGGCCGGGCTGTTGGGCAGCACGCTGCGGCAGAACGCGCAGCGCGGCAAGGGCGGCCGCCCCGACACGGCGTCACAGCCGCGATCCCGCCCCGGACGCGAAGAGCCGCCGGCCCGGGTCGGGCGGCGGCTCTCGATCGGGTGCCCGGGGGGCCCGCCGGCGGCGCGGAACGCCGCGCCCGGCGGGGGCCGCTCAGGCCGCGGCGGCGAGCTTCTTCTCGATCTCGCGCTTCAGCAGGCGCGCGTTCTGCGACAGGTCCTGCTCGCCGGCCTTGACCAGGAAGGCGTCGAGCCCGCCCCGGTGCTCGACCGAGCGCAGGGCGTTGGCCGAGATGCGCAGGCGCACGGAGCGGCCGAGCGTGTCGGAGAGCAGGGTGACGTTGCACAGGTTCGGCAGGAACCGGCGCTTGGTCTTGCGGTTCGAGTGGCTCACCAAGTGGCCGGTGAGCACGGCCTTGCCGGTGAGTTCGCAGCGACGCGACATGGTATCAGTCCTTCACAATCCGATAGGCCACGGGCCGCTTGACGCTCACGCCGGGCGCTGGAACAGCGACCGCGGCGGCGACCGGACCGCGCGAAAGCCAGGAAGGCTCGCGCCTATAGGGGAGAGAGGGCGGTTTCGTCAAGCGTGAGCGGCGTCACGTCCGCGCGCCCGCGGGCGCCGAGACGAAGCGTTAACCTTAAACTCGTCACGATGCCGCGCGATTCCTGCGGATGGCGGGCTCGTCCCGCGTCCCCTCACCACGGTCTGTGCCATGCGTGCCAAGCCCTTCCTCCCGGCCCTCCTCGCCCCGGGCCTGCTGCTCGGGATGGGGCCGGCGGACCCTGCCGCGGCGGCCCGCGCACGGGCGGCCGCGACCGCGGTGACGGTGGATTACGGCATCATGCTGGCCGGCGTGCCGATCGGGACCGCGCAGATGACGGGAGCGATCGAGGGCCAGCGCTACCGGATGGACGTGACGGCCAAGCTCACGGGCCTCGTCGGCGCGATCACCGGCGGCTACGGCTCGGGCCGGGCCTCGGGGGTCGCGGGGTCCGGGCGCCCGATCCCCGGCACCTTCGCGGTGTCCTCGCACTCGTCGAGCACCTCGATCACCGTCCGCATGGCGCTGGCGCGGGGCAACGTGGTCGCCTCCGAGATCGTGCCGCCGCTCCTGGTCGATCCCGAGCGGGTGCCGGTCGACGCGGCGAGCAAGCGGGCCGTGGTCGATCCGGTGAGCGCGCTGCTGATGCCCGCCCAGGGACGGGGCGACCTCACCGACCCGCAGAATTGCAACCGGGTGATCCCGGTCTTCGACGGGGCGAGCCGGTTCGACGTGATCCTGAGCTACGGCGAGACCCGCCGGGTGGAGAAGCCGGGCTATGCGGGGCCGGTCCTGGTCTGCAACGCCCGCTACCGGCCGATCACGGGCCACCGGCCCGACAAGCCGGGCGTGAAATTCATGGAGGAGAACACCGACATGTCGGTGTGGCTCGCCCCGGTCGAGGGCGCGCGGGTGCTGCTGCCCCTGCGCATCTCGGTGCGCACGATGCTCGGCACCAACATCATCGAGGCGACGCGCTGGACCCAGTCCGGCGCCGAGGCGCAGGCCACGCAGGCCGCCGCGGTGGCGCAGTAATGCGGCTGTCGGCGTCCCTCAGGCGCCGCGCAGGCTCGTGATCCGGGATCCGCTTCGATCGAGCGGATCCCGGATCACTCCTCCTCGGCGTCGCCGGTCTCCAGGGTCGCCCGCACGGTGGCGAGCACCCGCTTGGCGAGGTCCGAATCCGGGTCGTCGCGGGTGAGCGCGTCCTCCAGCATCGCGAGATAGCCGCCGAGTTCGTGGCGGTAATGGTCGGAATCGATCCCGCGCAGGATCCGGGCGAGGAAGCCGATCGCCATCTGCAGCGCCACCTGCTTGGCCGCCACGTCGGCCTGGGCCTCCGACAGGCGGGCGATCATCTCGCCGTGGCTCGCCGACAGGACGGTGAGGCCGTTGATCTTGTCATCCGCGGTCATGCGCTGTCTCCGGGGCGCGCGGCGCCCAGCAAAAAGGCCCCTCCGCGGCGCGGAAGGGCCCTCGGGAGGGGGCCGGGCGGGCGCCCGGCCCGGTTCGTTACGCCGCGAGCTGGCGCAGCACGTAGGGAAGGATGCCGCCGTTGCGGAAGTATTCCAGCTCGTCGAGGGTGTCGATCCGGCAGGTGAGCGGCACCTCCCGGGTCGCGCCGTCCGCCCCGGTGATCTCCGCCACCAGGGTCTGGCGCGGCTTCAGCTCCCCGGCGAGGCCGCGGATCGTCACGGTCTCGTCGCCCTTGAGGCCGAGGGAGGCCCAGCTGGTCTCGCCCTGGAAGACCAGCGGCACCACGCCCATGCCGACGAGGTTCGAGCGGTGGATGCGCTCGAAGCTCTCGGCGATGACCGCCCGCACCCCGAGCAGCTTCGTGCCCTTGGCCGCCCAGTCGCGCGACGAGCCGGTGCCGTATTCCTTGCCGGCGAACACGACCAGCGGCGTGCCCTCCTGCTGGTAGCGCATCGCCGCGTCGTAGATGAACATCTTCTCAGCCGTAGGCTGGTAGAGGGTCCAGCCGCCCTCCACCACCGTGCCGGACGCGTCGCGGACCATCTGGTTCTTGATGCGGATGTTGGCGAAGGTGCCCCGCATCATGACTTCGTGGTTGCCGCGGCGCGTGCCGTACTGGTTGAAGTCCTGCACCCGGACCTGATGCTCCTGCAGGTAGGCGCCGGCCGGCGAGGCCGCCCGGATGTTGCCCGCGGGCGAGATGTGGTCGGTGGTGATCGAGTCGAGGAACAGCCCGAGGATGCGGGCGCCGACGATGTCGGTGACCGGCGCCGGGGTCTTCTCCATGCCCACGAAGTAGGGCGGGTTCTGCACGTAGGTGGAGCCGGAATTCCACTGGAAGGTCTGGGCCGGGGTCACCTCGACCGCCTTCCAGTTCGCGTCGCCGCCGAACACGTCGGCGTAGCGGCTCTTGAACAGGGCGGAGGTGATGGTCTGCTCGATGAAGGCGTTCACCTCCGCCGAGGAGGGCCAGATGTCCTTCAGGTAGACCGGCTTGCCGTCCGAGCCGGTGCCGAGCGGCTCCCGGGTCAGGTCGACCTGGAGCGAGCCGGCGAGCGCGTAGGCGACGACGAGGGGCGGCGAGGCGAGGTAGTTCGCCCGCACGTCCGGATTCACCCGGCCCTCGAAGTTGCGGTTGCCCGACAGCACGGCGGCCGCGACCACGTCGTTGTCGTTGATCGCCTTGGAGATCGGCGCCGGCAGCGGGCCGGAATTGCCGATGCAGGTGGTGCAGCCGAAGCCCACGAGGTTGAAGCCGAGCGCGTCGAGGCTCTGCTGCAGCCCGGCCTTCTCCAGGTACTCGGCGACGACCTGCGAGCCGGGGGCGAGCGAGGTCTTCACCCAGGGCTTCGAGCGCAGGCCCTTGGCGACGGCGTTGCGGGCGAGCAGCCCCGCCCCGATCATCACGCTCGGGTTCGAGGTGTTGGTGCAGGAGGTGATCGCCGCGATCACCACGTCGCCGTGGCCGATGTCGAAATTGGCGCCCTCGACCGGGTAGCGCTTGGCGATGTCGGCGGCCTTGCGGAACTCGCTCTCCATCGAGGCGGCGAAGCCGGCCTTGGCGGAATCGAGCAGCACCCGGTCCTGCGGGCGCTTGGGGCCAGCGAGCGAGGGCTTCACGTCGGCGAGGTCGAGTTCCAGCGTGTCGGTGAAGACCGGGTCGGGGGTCGCGGCGTCGCGCCACATCCCCTGCGCCTTGGCGTAGGCCTCGACCAGCGCGATGCGCTCGTCGGCGCGGCCGGTGACCTTCAGGAAGTCGATGGTCTTGGCGTCGACCGGGAAGAAGCCGCAGGTCGCGCCATATTCGGGCGCCATGTTGGAGATCGTGGCGCGGTCGGCCACCGCCATGTCGTCGAGGCCGGGGCCGTAGAACTCCACGAACTTGCCGACCACGCCCTTCTTGCGCAGCATCTGGGTGACGGTCAGCACGAGGTCGGTGGCGGTGGTGCCCTCCGGCAGCTTGCCCGAGAGCTTGAAGCCGACCACCTCGGGGATCAGCATCGAGAGCGGCTGGCCGAGCATCGCCGCCTCGGCCTCGATGCCGCCGACGCCCCAGCCCAGCACCGCCAGGCCGTTCACCATCGTGGTGTGCGANTCGGTGCCGACGAGGCTGTCCGGATAGGCCAGTTCCTGCCCGTTCTCGAAGGCCTTGGTCCAGACCGTCTGGGCGAGGTACTCGAGGTTGACCTGGTGGCAGATGCCGGTGCCGGGCGGCACCACGGAGAAGTTGTCGAACGCCGTCTGGCCCCACTTGAGGAAGGTGTAGCGCTCGCCGTTGCGCTCGTATTCGAGGGCGACGTTGTCGGCCAGCGCCTTCGGGGTGCCGAACTCGTCCACGATCACGGAGTGGTCGATGACGAGATCGACCGGCACGAGCGGGTTGATCCTCTTCGGGTCGCCGCCGAGCGCCACCATGGCGTCGCGCATGGCCGCGAGGTCGACCACGGCGGGCACGCCGGTGAAGTCCTGCATCAGCACGCGCGAGGGCCGGAAGGCGATCTCGGTCTCGACCTTGCCGCGGTTGTCGAGCCAGGCGGTCACGGCCTCGATGTCGGCCCGCTTGACGGAGCGGTCGTCCTCGAAGCGGAGCAGGTTCTCCAGCAGCACCTTCATNGAGAAGGGCAGCCGGCNCGCNTCCGGCAGGCCGTTCTTCTCGGCCNCNGGGATNGNGTANTAGGCGTANGNCTTNNCGCCGATCTGCAGGGTCTGACGGGATTTGAAGCTGTCGATGGAAGCCACGGCGTGGTCCTCGCGAGGGGTTGTCGAACACGGCGCAGGGATGACCTGCGCCAGACGTCATGTGTTCGGCCGGATGCGCGAGCGGCGCCGGTCCCCTGTGCGGGCACGACTCCGCTTCCCGTGCGGCATCCCGGGCAGGGCCGGGAGGGCCACGGTGCGCGCGCCGCCCCGGGGGTGCCCGGACTGGGATTGCGCGAGAGACGGTTTGGACGCCTTCAAGGTCGCGCGGCGCAGCCAGGGATGCGTATAGAACACTTCGAATGTGGCCGCTACGGGGGTGTGAGGTGGCGAGACGAGACGCGCAGGCGAGGCGGCACCGGGACGCGCCCGGGGGGCGGCGCGCGCCCTTCCCTGGCGGGCCGGGACGCGGCGTCGCGGGCGCGGCCGGGGCGGCCCCGTGCGGCTGATCGCCGAGGGGCTCGCCTGCCGCCGCTCGGGGCGGCGCATCTTCTCCGGCCTCTCCTTCGCCCTCGGCCCCGGCGAGGCGCTGGTCGTGACGGGCCGCAACGGCGCGGGCAAGTCCACCCTGCTCGCCCTCGTCTCCGGGCGTCTCGCGCCGGAGGCCGGGCGGCTGCGCGCGGAGGATGTCGGCGAGCGCACGATCCCCGAATGCCTGCACGGGGTCGGCCACCGGGACGGGCTCAAGAGCGCGCTCACCGCCGAGGAGAACCTCGCCTTCGCCCGCGACCTCCTCGGCGAGGCGGCGCTGTCGCCCCGCGAGGCGCTCGGCCGGATGGGGCTCGCCCACGCGGCGGGCCTGCCGGTCGCCTACCTGTCGGCCGGGCAGCGGCGGCGGGTCGCGCTCGCGCGGCTCCTCGTCTGCCGCCGCCCGCTCTGGCTCCTCGACGAGCCGACCGCCGCCCTCGACGTCGCCTCGCAGGGCATCCTCGCCGCGCTGATGCGCGCCCACCTGCGCGAGGGCGGCCTCGTGATCGCGGCGACCCACCAGGCGCTCGGGCTCGAGGGCGCCCGCGAGATCGCCATCGAGGCCCATCGCCCGGCGCGCCTCGACCCCCTCGCCGAGGCCGCCCGATGACCCGCTCCTTCCTCGCAGTGCTCCTGCGCGACCTGCGGCTCGCCGGCCGCATCGGCGGCTCGGGCGCCCTGTCGCTCGTCTTCTTCCTGATGATCGTGGTGCTGGTGCCCTTCGCGCTCGGACCCGACCTCAACCTCCTGTCCCGGATCGGCCCGGCCATCCTGTGGCTCTCGGCCGTGCTGGCGACCCTGATCGGCCTCGACCGGCTGTTCCAGGCCGACGAGGAGGACGGCTCCCTCGACCTCCTCACGGGGGCGCCGGTGCCGCTCGAACTCGTGGTGCTGGCCAAGGCCCTGGCCCATTGGCTGACGACCGGCCTGCCGCTCGCCCTCGCGGCGCCGCTCTTCGGGCTCCTGGTGGCGCTCACGCCGACCGCCATGGCGGCGACGAGCCTGACGCTCCTCGTGGGCTCGCCCGCCCTCACCTTCATCGGTGCGGTGGGCGCCGCGCTCACCGCCTCGATCCGCCGCGGCGGGCTGATCCTCGCCGTGGTGGTGCTGCCCCTGATGATCCCGACCCTGATCTTCGGGGTCTCGGCGGCGGAGGCCGCCACGGGCGGCACCGTGCCCTTCGCGACGCCGCTCATGATCCTGGGCGCGCTCAGCCTGGTGGCGGGCGTCGTCGGCACGCTCGGGGCCGCCGCGGCGCTGCGCGCCAGCGAGTGACCCGCGCCGCCGCGCGCGGCGCCCCCGGCTCGGCCGCGAGGCTCAGAACACCGCCTGCCCGAGCGCGAAGGCGACCACCACGATCACCACGGCGACGACGAGGAAGAGGCCGAACAGCAGGCGGGCGATCCCGCGGGCGCCCGCCGCCACGTTGGTGAATCCGAGCGCGCCCGCCACCAGCGAGACCACGAAGAAGATGAGGGCCCATTTCAGCATGTCGCGGAACCTTGACCGAGAAACCGCAGCCCAACGGGGTTCTCCCGCGCGCGTTCCGTGATGCGCCGATCATCCGCATTGCGGGCGGCCGCGGCCCCGGGCTAGATCCCGCCCCATGGCACAAGGCCTCCTCACCCGGCTCGCGCAGCCGAGCCACTTCATGCGCTGGTCGGGCGCCGCCCTGCCCTGGCTCGGCGGCCTCAGCGCCGTGCTGCTGGCCGCGGGCCTCTACCTGTCGTTCTTCGTCGCGCCCGCCGATTACCAGCAGGGCGAGACGGTGCGGATCATGTTCCTGCACGTGCCGGCCGCGTGGCTCGGCGTGTTCTTCTACGGGGCGATGACGGTCTCGGCGCTCGGCACGCTGGTCTGGCGCCACCCGCTGGCCGACGTGGCGCAGCGCGCCGCCGCCCCGATCGGCGCCGCCTTCACGCTGATCTGCCTCGTCACCGGCTCGCTCTGGGGCAAGCCGATGTGGGGCACCTACTGGGTCTGGGACGCGCGCCTGACCTCGATGCTGGTGCTGCTGCTGATCTATTGCGGGCTGCTCGCGCTGTGGCGCACCATCGAGGATCCGGGCCGGGCCGCCCGGGCGGTGGCGATCCTCACCCTGGTCGGCGCCGTCAACCTGCCGATCATCAAGTTCTCGGTGAACTGGTGGTCGACGCTGCACCAGCCGGCCTCGATCCTGCGGATGGGTGGGCCGACCATCCACCCGACCATGCTCTACCCGCTGCTGGTGATGATCGCGGCCTTCTCGGTGCTCGGGATCACGCTGCACCTCGCGACGATGCGCACCGAGATCCTGCGCCGCCGGGTGCGGACGCTGGCGATCCTCGAAGCGGAGCGGCTCGACGCCGTGCCGACGCCCCAAATCGCCTGACCGATCGGACCCGCCGTGGATCTCGGACCGCACGCCACCTTCATCCTCGCCTCCTACGCCTTCACGGCCCTGGTGGTCGCGGCGCTGATCCTGCACGCCGTGCTCGATTTCCGCGCCCAGCGCCGCGCCCTGGCGCGGCTCCAGGACGGGAGGGACGCGTGAGCGCCGCCGACGAGGCCGAGGCGGCGTCCGCCCGGCGCGGCCGGATCCTCTTCCTGCTGCCGCTCGTGGTCTTCCTCGCGCTGGCCGGGATCTTCCTCGGGCGCCTGCTCACGCGGGGCTACGACCCCTCGGCGGTGCCCTCGGCCCTGATCGGCCGCCCGGCCCCCGCCTTCGCGCTGCCCGGGCTGCCCGGCCTCGCGGGGCAGGACGGGCCGGTGCCGGGCCTCGCCAGCGCCGATTTCGCCGGCAAGGTGACGGTGCTCAACGTCTGGGCGTCCTGGTGCGCGCCCTGCCAGATCGAGCACCCGATGCTGATGCGCCTGTCGCGCGACGGGGTGAACCTCGTCGGCATCGACTACAAGGACGCGCCCGAGAACGGGCGGCGCTTCCTCGGCCGCCACGGCAACCCGTTCCGGGCCGTGGGCATGGACGAGAGCGGGCGCGTCGGCATCGATTTCGGGGTCTACGGGGTGCCCGAGACCTTCATCATCGGCCCGGACGGCCGCATCCGCGACAAGCTCGTCGGCATCCTGACGGCGGAGAATTACGAGAGCTTCCTGGAGAAGGTGCGGGCCGCGGCGAAGTAGGCGGGCGGGCCGGCGCCGGGTCAGGCCGGCCGCCGGATGGTCTGATCCGGGCTCCGGTTGACCGCAGCGGATCCCGGATCAGTCGGACGTCGTATCACCGCGGCCCACCCTCCTTCGGCAGCGCGTAGATGTTCACCTCGAGCCCGGTGTCGCTCGCGCTCCTCAGGTCGGTCAGGTACTCCTCCACGAAGGCGTCCTGGACGATGATGCCCTTGGCGTCGAGATAGGCCGTCACCGTCTCGTAGGTCTGGTCGATCTCGTCATAGGCGCCCTTGTGCACGAAGCGCAGGGCCTTGCCGCTCGGCGTGCTGCCGAAGCGGAGATCGGCCGGCAGGCCGGCGGGCCTCGGGTCCGGCACCTGCTCGATCGGCAGCATCGCCTCGAACTGGAACCCGTCGTCGTCCGTGCGGGTGAAGACCGCGACCGGCCGGCCCACCGCCCGCACGCCCGCCTTGGCGAGGTCGCCCTCCAGCCGCGCGAAGGCGTCGCGCAGGGTCGGCACCGCCGCGTCCCACTTGGCGTTGCCGGCGAGGATCGCGGCGGGCTTGGCCGGCAGCATCACCTCGTCCACGTCCGAGGGATCCCCGGGATTCGGCACCAGGGTCTGGCGCGGGCCGACCGGCGCGGGGCCCGGCGGCACCGCCTTCTCGGGCAGCGGCGGGGCCGGCGCCTCGCCGGAGCGGGGCCCCGGCCCCGGATCGGTGGTGGTCGGGAGCGGGTTGGCCTGCGCGGGCGGTTGCTGGGCCCGCGGGGCGCCCGATCCGGCGGCGAGGGCGAGGGCCAATCCGAGCGCGGCGAGCGGGAGACGGGACACAATCACGGGCGAAGCGCTCCGGTCGGGATCGGGGGTCGGGCCGGCGCCGTGCGCCACCATCCGAACGGGCGAGACCGTAATCCGGTTCGCCTGCCCCGGCGAGAGCGGCGCTCGCGCGCGGCGGCGTTTCGGGCCATATACGGGCGACCTGAAGACGAGCCGCCACAACCATGTCCCCCCTCGCGGATCACCGCTTCCTGAAGATGAACGGTCTCGGCAACGAGATCGTGGTGCTGGACCTGCGCGCCAGCAGCCACGTGGTGCGGCCCGAGGAGGCGAGGGCCATCGCGGCCGATCCCCGCTCCCGCTTCGACCAGCTCATGGTGCTTCACGATCCGGTCACGCCCGGCACCGACGCCCGCCTGCGGATCTACAACCGGGACGGCTCGGAATCCGGCGCCTGCGGCAACGGCACCCGCTGCGTCGCCTGGGCGATGCGCGCCGATCCGGTCATGGGGCGCGCGGGCGAGCAGCTCACCCTGGAGAGCGCGGCGGGGCTGCTCGCCGTCACCCGCGTCTCCGACACGGATTTCACCGTCGACATGGGCCACCCGCACCTGCGCTGGGACGAGATCCCGCTCTCGGAGCCCTTCCCGGACACGCGGCGGATCGAATTGCAGATCGGACCGATCGATGCGCCGATCCTGCACTCGCCGGGCGTGGTCAGCATGGGCAACCCGCACGCGGTGTTCTTCGTCGACCGCGATCCCGAGACCTACGATCTCGGCCGGATCGGGCCGCTCCTCGAAGCGCATCCGCTCTTCCCGGAGCGGGCCAACATCTCGCTCGCCCAGGTGGTCGCGGCGGACCGCATCCGGCTGCGCGTGTGGGAGCGCGGCGCCGGCCTCACCCGGGCCTGCGGCTCGGCGGCCTGCGCCGCCCTGGTGGCGGCGGCGCGGCTGCGGCTGACCGGCCGGCGCGCCACCGTGACCCTGCCGGGCGGCGACCTCGTGATCGCCTGGGGCGAGGACGACCACGTGCGGATGACCGGGCCGACGGAGCTCGAATGGGAGGGCCGCTTCCCCCCTGCCCTGTTCGCGGGCGCGGCCTGATGCCCGTGGAGGTGCTGAGCTTCGGCTGCCGCCTCAACGCCGTCGAGGGCGAGGCGGTCAGGAGGGCGGCCGGGGCGGCCAGGCCGGCGGGCGGCGACCTCCTGGTCGTGAATACCTGCGCGGTCACCGCGGAGGCGACCCGCCAGGCGCGCAAGGCGATCCGGCAGGCGGCGCGCGAGCGGCCCGGGCTTCGGATCGTCGTCACCGGCTGCGGCGCCGAGGTCGAGGCGCGGGCCTACCGGGCGATGCTGGAGGTCTCCGGCCTCGTCGGCAACCACGCGAAGCTCGCGCCGGCGACGTGGTTGGACGGGACTTGGTCGGACGGGACTTGGTCGGACGGGGCTTGGTCGGGCGGAACTTGGTCGGGCGGAACTTGGTTGGGCGGAACTTGGTCGGGCGAGAGCCGGGCGGCGCCGGATCCCGCTGGCGTCGGCGCCGTCATGGCGGTGCGGCACGCCTCGCCCGCCCCCGCGCCCCGCATGCCGGGCCGCACCCGGGCCTTCCTGCCGGTGCAGAATGGCTGCGACCACCGCTGCACCTTCTGCGTGATCCCGTTCGGGCGCGGCCCCTCGCGCTCGCTGCCGGTCGCGGCGGCGATCGCCCAGGCGCGGGATCTCGTCGAGGACGGGGTCCGCGAGATCGTGCTGACCGGGATCGACCTCACGGCCTACGGCCGGGATCTCGGCGCGGGGACGGGCCTCGGGGGTCTCGTCAAGGCGCTGCTGCGGGCGCTGCCCGACCTCGCCCGGCTGCGCCTGTCCTCGATCGATTCGGTCGAGGCGGATGCCGACCTCCTCGACGCGCTGGCGACCGAGCCGCGGCTGATGCCGCAGCTGCACCTGTCGCTGCAGGCGGGGGACGACCTCGTCCTCAAGCGCATGAGGCGCCGGCACACCCGCGCCGACGCCGTCGCCTTCTGCGAGACGGTCCGGCGCCTGCGGCCGGAGATCGTGCTCGGCGCCGACCTGATCGCGGGCTTCCCGACGGAGACCGAGGCGCAGTTCGCCCGCTCGCTCGCCCTGGTGGAGGAATGCGGGCTGACGCAGCTCCACGTCTTCCCGTACTCGCCACGCCCGGAGACGCCGGCCGCGCGGATGCCGCAGGTCCCGGGCGAGGTCGCGCGCGCCCGGGCGGCGCGGCTGCGCGAGGCGGGCGCCGCCGCCCTCGCCCGCCGCCTCGCCGCGGAGGTCGGGCAGCGGCGCGAGGTGCTGGCCGAGCGCGGCGGCACCGGCCGCACGGAAGGGTTCCTGCCGGTGCGGCTGCCGGAGGGCGTCGCGCCCGGCACGCTGCGCCGCCTCGCCATCACCGGTCACGACGGGCGCACACTCCTGGCCGCGTGAGGCGCGGCGTCCTGGCCGCGTGAGGCGCGGCGTCCTGGCCGCGTGAGGCGCGGCGTCCTGGCCGCGTGAGGCGCGGCTCCCTCACGGGCTCGCTGCGCCGGCCGGCCGCGAGGTCGGCTCGGCGAGGCCGGTCGGCTTGAACACGCCGCTCGCCGTGGCGACGAGGGCGCCGCCCTCGGTGCGCACCTCGGCGTCGCAGAACAGGATCGACTGCCCGGCCCGCACCACGCGCCCCTCCGCCAGGAGCACGCCCCGCCCCGGGGACAGGAAGCGCGTCTGCATGTCGAGCGTCACCACCGGCCGCCCCGCATTGAGCCGCGCCGCGGTCCCCATGGCAATGTCGAGGAGCGTGCACAGGACGCCCCCGTGCGCGATGCCGAGATTGTTGGCGTGCGCGGGCCCGAGGGCGAGGCGCAGATGCGTCCGCCCCTCCTCGAAGCGCAACGCCTCCACGCCGCAGAGCCGCGCGAAGGGGATGTCCGCCCCGAAGATCAGATCCGCCGCCCCGTCCGCCATCCGCCCGCTCCGCATTTCGAAAGGACGGTATGGTGCGTTCGCCGTCCTGGCAATTCGGGCTTCCCGGCAATTCGGGCTATAGCGGGGTGATGAGCAAGGCCCCTCCCCCCTCCTTCGTCCGCACCCGCTGGTGGTGGGTGCGCCACGCGCCCGTGCGCGGCGACAACGGCCGCATCTACGGCGGCTCCGACATCGCCTGCGATTGCGGGGATGCCCACGTCTTCGCGGGCCTCGCCCCGGTGCTGCCGCTCGGCGCGGCCTGGGTGTCGAGCCATCTCGGCCGCACGCGCCAGACCGCCGAGGCCCTGTGGCAGGCGCGCGACTTCACGGTCGACGGGATCGCGCCCGCCCTGACGGCGCTGCCCGCGCTGGCGGAGCAGGATCTCGGCGACTGGCAGGGCCGGGAGCGCGCCCGCTTCTTCGCCGAGCGCCAGCCCCTGGCGGACAGCTACTGGTTCGCCCCCGCCGACGAGCGCCCGCCCAACGGCGAGAGCTTTTCGGAGCTGTGCGGGAGAGTCCATGCCGCGATCGCGGAGCTGACGGCGGAGCACCGCGGCCGCGACATCGTCGCGGTGGCGCATGGCGGCACGATCCGGGCCGCGATCGCCCTCGCCCTCGCCCTGCCGCCCCAGGGCGGGCTGGCCTTCGCGGTGGAGAATTGCTCGCTCACCCGGCTCGACCATTACGAGGGCCCGGACGGGGCCGGCTGGCGGGTCGGGATGGTCAACAGCCAGCCCTGGCTCGGGGCGAGCCTGGAGGGCGGCTCGACGCCCGCCGGCGGGCCGGCGGCCTGACGCCTGCCGACGGGGCCGGCTCCCGGGGGAGCCGGCCCGCGACGTCACGCCGTGGCGCCCTCGCGGGCCTTCTCGGTCGGGGCTCCGGCCGCCTTCGCCTCGCGGCGGCGGGCATGCAGCACCCACTCGGTGTAGCCGTTCGGCTGCACGCGGCCCTTGAAGACGAGGTCGCAGGCGGCCCGGAAGGCCGGCCCGTCGAAGCCCGGCGCCATCGGCGTGTAGAGCGGGTCGCCGGCATTCTGGCGATCCACGACCTTGGCCATCCGCCGGAGCGTCTCCATCACCTGCTCCTCGCTGACCACGCCGTGGTGCAGCCAGTTGGCGATGTGCTGGGAGGAGATGCGCAGGGTGGCGCGGTCCTCCATCAGCCCGACATCGTGGATGTCCGGGACCTTGGAGCAGCCGACGCCCTGATCGATCCAGCGCACCACGTAGCCGAGGATGCTCTGGGCGTTGTTGTCGATCTCCTGCTGGACGTCGTCGGGGGCGAAGTTGGAGCGGGCGAGCGGGATCTGCAGGATCTCGTGCAGGGCCGAGCGGGGCCGGCGCGCGAGCTCCTCCTGGCGGGCGCGCACGTCGGTCTCGTGGTAGTGCAGGGCGTGGAGCGTCGCGGCGGTCGGCGACGGGACCCAGGCCGTGCTGGCGCCGGCCTTCGGGTGGGCCCCCTTCTGCATCAGCATGTCGGCCATGGCGTCGGGCGCCGCCCACATGCCCTTGCCGATCTGCGCCCGGCCGAGCAGCCCGCAGGCCAGCCCGACATCGACGTTGTTCTCCTCGTAGCCCTTGATCCAGGGCGTCGCCTTCATGTCGTTCTTGCGGATGACCGGTCCCGCCTCCATCGCGGTGTGGATCTCGTCGCCGGTGCGGTCGAGGAAGCCGGTATTGATGAACACGACCCGCTCGTCGGCGGCCTTGATGCAGGCGGCGAGGTTGACCGTGGTGCGGCGCTCCTCGTCCATGATGCCCATCTTGAGCGTGTTGCGCTCCAGGCCCAGCATCGCCTCGACCCGGCCGAACAGCTCGACCGCGAAGGCGACCTCCTCGGGCCCGTGCATCTTCGGCTTGACGATGTAGACCGAGCCCTTGCGGCTGTTGCGCAGGCCGGATTCGTTGCGCAGGTCGTGGATCGCGATCATCGCCGTGACGGCGGCGTCGAGGATGCCTTCCGGCACCTCGTTGCCCTCCGCATCGCGCACCGCGTCCGTGAACATGTGGTGGCCGACATTGCGCACCAGCATCAGGCTGCGGCCGGGCACTGTCACCTCGCCGCCGGTCGGGGCGGTGTAGTGCCGGTCGGGGTTGAGGCGGCGCTCCAGCACGCGGCCGTCCTTCTGGAACGTCGCCGAGAGGCTGCCGTTCATCAGGCCGAGCCAGTTGCGGTAGACGACGACCTTGTCGTCCGCGTCGACCGCCGCGACGGAATCCTCCAGGTCCATGATGGTCGAGATCGCGGATTCGATCAGGATGTCGGCCACGCCCGAGGCGTCGAAGCGGCCGATCCGGTGGGTGCGGTCGAGGACGATCTCGATGTGCAGGCCGTTGTGGCGCAGGAGCAGCGCCGAGGGCATGCTCGCCCGGCCGCGATAGCCGACGAAGGCCTCGGGCCGCGCCAGCGGGATGGTGTCGCCGGTGTTCATGTTGCCGACGAGGGCGCCGCCCTCGATGGCGTAGGTCACGACGTCGGCATGGCGCCCGCCCGCGAGCGGCACGGTGCGGTCCAGGAAGGCACGGGCGCGGGTGACGACGCGGGCGCCGCGGGTGCGGTTGTAGCCCGGGCCGCGGACCGCGCCGCCCTCGTCCGAGATCGCGTCGGTGCCGTAGAACGCGTCGTAGAGCGAGCCCCAGCGGGCATTGGCGGCGTTGAGGGCGTAGCGGGCATTCGAGACCGGAACCACCAGCTGGGGGCCCGCGATGCTGGCGATCTCGTCGTCCACGTTCTCGGTGCGGGCGCGCACCGGGCCCGGATCGGGCAGGAGATAGCCGATCTCGCGCAGGAAGCTCTCGTAGGCGGCCTCGTCGACGGGCCTGCCCGCGCGCTCGCGGTGCCACGCGTCGATCCGGTCCTGCAGCGCGTCGCGCTTGGCGAGCAGGGCGCGGTTTCTCGGCGTCAGGTCGCGCAGGACGGCGGCGAGCCCGCCCCAGAACACCTCGGGCGACACGCCCGTGCCCGGCAATGCCTCGCGGACCACGAAGTCGTGGAGCACCCGCGCCACCTGCAACCCGCTGACCTTTTCTCGATCCATCATCATCCTCCCGGCGGCAGGCCCGTCACGCGTGCCGCGCGCGCCGTCCTTAACAGGCGAAACAGGGCCCAGATAGGCGCCGCGTGCCGGCGCGGCGACGCTGCCGAGGCGGAACCATTTCAAATCTCGCGAACTGTCAGGTCAGTGCGGCCGCGGTCGAGCGGAGCGGCGGGATGAGAGCAGGTGACCAAATCGTAATCTCATCGGGGCCGGGACTCGGTCGATTTCGGCTCTCGTGCCCCGTGACAAACAGCAACGCCCCTCCCATCTGGAGGCCGCCGGGCGGTCTCGCTGCCTGGTGCCGATAGGAGTACGACTCCATGAACAGCGAAGAACGCGACGTCATCAACGGCATTTTCCAGCGTCTCGAGCAGGCCGCGCAGCAGCCCCGCGATGCCGACGCGGAGCGGTTCATCGCCGAGAAGATCCGGACCCAGCCCTACGCGCCCTACGCCATGGCGCAGCTGATCTACGTGCAGCAGGAGGCGATCAAGAGCCTCAACCAGCAGCTCGAGCAGGCGCGCGCCGAGGCGCAGCGCGGTCAGGGGGCCGGTCAGGGCGCGGGCGGCGGCTTCTTCTCCAGCATCTTCGGCGGCGGCTCGCGCCAAGATCCCCGCCAAGATCCCCGCCAGGATCCCCGCCAGGAGCCGCCGCGCCCCGGCGGTGCCTGGGGCAACCAGCCGGGCTACGGCCAGCAGCCGCCCGGCTACGGCCCGGGCGGGGGCTATCCGCCCCAGCAGGGCGGGTACGGCCAGCCGGGCTACGCGCCGCAGCAGGGCGGTCCCTGGGCCGGCCAGCCCCAGCCGCAGCGCAGCGGCTTCCTGGCCAACGCGCTCCCGATGGCGGCCGGCGCGGCGGGCGGCATGCTGCTCGGCAGCGCGCTCGCGAACGCCTTCAGCGGCGGGCATTCGAGCCTCGGCAGCCTCGGCGCGGCGGGCCTCGGCGGTGCGGCCGGGGCCGGCGGCGAGACGGTCATCGAGAACAACTACTTCGGCAATGACGCGCAGAATGCCGGCGGCGAGGATTTCGGCGCCCCGCTCGGCGGCGGCGGTGCCGACTACCAGGACGCCTCGTACGACGACGGCGATTCCGGCGGCAACGACGACTGGGTCTGATCGCGGCCGGGCCGCCCCTGTCGGGCGGGAGGATGGGCCCCGCCGCCTCGCGCGGCGGGGCTTTCCGTTGCGGGCGCCTCAGCTCACGATCACGGTCGCCCCGACCGGGACGCGGTCGTAGAGGTCGATGACGTCCTCGTTCATCATGCGGATGCAGCCCGACGAGACGTTCTGGCCGATCGTGTGCGGCTCGTTGGTGCCGTGGATGCGGTAGAGCGAGGAGCCGAGATAGAGGGCGCGGGCCCCGAGCG
>NZ_KB900609.1:1086239-1170121 GCF_000379105.1 Methylobacterium sp. WSM2598
CGACGGACGCCATGGGACGGACGCCATTGGGGTGATTCTCGGCGGCGCTTCAGGCGGCCGACCTCCGCCGCTCTGGGTCCCGCACCGCGCGGCGCGTGTCGCCTCGTCGGACCCGGTACGGGTCCTTCGTGCGCCGTCCCGCGCCTCCGCTTCGCAGCGCATGGAGGAAGCTGCCGCGCGGCCTGGAGGGCACCGGGCCGTCTCCCCGCGGCGCCCGGGGCGTGTCCCGCACCCCCTTTGCAGGCCCGATGCCGGATGGTTGGATGGCATTGCCGCGGCCGCATCCGCGCAGCCCGAAGGCGAGTCCCGGTCGCCGGCGGCGCGAGGGAGGAGCCACCATGGTCGCCAAGAACACGATCTGCCTGTGGTACGACAAGGACGCCGAGGCGGCTGCCCGCTTCTACGTCGAGACCTTTCCGGACAGCGCGATGGGGAGCGTCCAGCGCGCGCCGGCCGACTACCCGTCGGGGAAGGCGGGCGACGTGCTGACGGTCACGTTCACGGTAGCCGGCATCCCCTGCATCGGCCTGAACGGCGGGCCCGCCTTCCGGCACAGCGAGGCCTTCTCCTTCCAGATCGCCACGGACGATCAGGCGGAAACGGACCGTCTCTGGACCGCGATCGTCGGGAACGGCGGACAGGAGAGCGCCTGCGGCTGGTGCAAGGATCGCTGGGGCATCTCGTGGCAGATCACGCCGCGCGCGCTCACCGCCGCGATGGCCGCCGGCGGCGAGGAGGCGAAGCGCGCCTTCGCGGCCATGATGACCATGCGCAAGATCGACGTCGCGGCGATCGAGGCGGCCCGGCGCGGATGAGGCGCGTGGGCTGACCGAGATCCGTGCTCCCGCTCGCGGTGCGTCGAGGGCGCGGCCATACGCGGTCCGGACGTGATCGTCCGGACAGCGGCTCAGCCGCCCAGATAGGTGCGGAGGTTGCGGCGGATGCGCGCGAGGGGAGGCTCGGCGGGGTCGGGCAGGGCGAAGGGCTGCCCCGTGATGGTCTCGAAGGCCCGGACGTAGACCAGCGCCGTCTCCATCACGACCTCGGGCGGGATCGCCGGGATCGGGTCGCGGTAGGGATCGCAGCGCGCCACCACCCAGTTGCGGACGAAGTCCTTGTCGAAGCTCTCCGGCGCCTCCCCGGCCGCGAAGCGCGCCGGGTAGCTCCCGGCGAACCAGTAGCGGCTGCTGTCGGGCGTGTGGATCTCGTCGGCGAGCACGATGCGGCCCTGCGCATCCGTGCCGAACTCGTACTTGGTGTCGGCGAGGATGAGGCCGCGCCGGGCCGCCAAGTCCTGGCCGCGGGCGAACAGCGCCAGGGCCGTCTCCGAGACGGTCCGCCACTGCGCCTCGGTGAGCAGGCCCTGGGCGAGGATCGCCTCCGGCGTGAGCGGCGCGTCGTGCCCCCCCTCCCCGGCCTTGGAGGTCGGGGTCAGGATGGCCTGCGCCAGCTTCTCGTTCGGGCGCAGCCCCTCGGGCAGGCGGTGGCCGTACATCTCCCGCTGGCCGGCCCGGTAGAGGGTCAGGATCGACGTGGCGGTGGTGCCCGCGAGGTAGCCCCGCACCACGATCTCGACCGGCAGGATGGTCAGGCGCCGCGCCACCACGACGTTCGGGTCGGGATACGCGAGGACGTGGTTCGGGCAGAGGTCGCGGGTCGCCTCGAACCAGAAGCGCGCCGTCTGGGTCAGAACCTGCCCCTTGAGGGGGATCGCCGCCAGGATGCGGTCGAAGGCGCTGATCCGGTCGCTGCTGATCAGGATGCGCCGCCCGTCGGGCAGGTCGTAATTGTCCCGCACCTTGCCGCGCACGTAGTTCGGCAGGTCCGGGAGCACGGCCTCGGCGAGCGCCTGACCGGCATAGGGGGCGAGGTCTTCGGCTCTCATGGGGGCTCCGGGGTCGGGTCTCGGGGGAGCGGCGTGCGCCCGCGGGGGCGCCGCTGTCAAACCGGCGCCCCGATGGCGATGCAGATCTTGCCGAGATGCGCACCGGATTCCTCGTGCCGGAACGCCTCCGCCAGCGCCTACAGGGGGAAGCTGCGGTCGATCTCCGGCCGCAGGCCCGTCGCGTCGAGGGCGCGCACGAAATCCTGCTGGTGGCGCCGGCTGCCGACGATCAGCCCCTGCAGCCGGGCCTGCTTGGCCATCAGCGCCGCGGTTGGCACCTCGCCGCCGCGCCCGGTGAGCACGCCGATCAGCGAGATGTGGCCGCCCACGCGCACGGCCGCGATCGATTGCGGCAGCGTGCCCGGCCCGCCGACCTCGACGACGTGGTCGACGCCGCGCCCGCCCGTGAGGCGCCGGACCGCCTCGCCCCAGTGCGGCTCGGCGCGGTAATTGACGAGGTGGTCGGCCCCGAGCTCCCGCGCCCGGGCGAGCTTCTCGTCCGATGAGGAGGTGGCGATCACGGTGGCGCCCATCGCCTTTGCGAGCTGAAGCGCGAAGATCGAGACGCCGCCGGTGCCGAGCACCAGCACGCTGTCCCCGGCCTTGAGCCCGCCATCGACCACGAGCGCCCGCCACGCGGTGAGCCCCGCGGTGGTCAGCGTCGCGGCCTCGGCGTGGCTGTAGCCGGCAGGCGCGCGCGTGAACCAGGTCGCGGGCCGCACCAAAGCCTCGCGGGCGTAGCCGTCGACGCCGTCGCCCGGCACGGTGGAGAAGTCCCCGACCTCCGCCGGGCCGTCCTGCCAGAGCGGGAAGAAGCAGGACACGACCGCGTCCCCGGGCGCGAATTCGGCGACGCCCTCGCCCACCGCCTCGACCTCGCCGGCGCCGTCCGAGAGCGGGATGCGGCCGGCGAAGCGGCCATCGGTCGCCCGGGCCACGCCGTAATCGTGGTAATTGAGCGAACTCGCCCGCAGCCGCACCCGGATCTGGCCGGGTCCGGGCTCGCCGGGCTCCGGCAGGTCGACGGCTTCGAGCGCGTCGAGGCCTCCTCGGGCTCCGATCCTGATGGCGCGCATGGCGGGTCTCCGTCTCACGGGCTCTGCGGGCAGGCGGCGGGGCTCAGCGGTGCCCCACCGCCCAGACATAGGCCGCGACGGCCCTGAGGTCCTGCTCCGAGAGCGCGACCCCGCCCATCGGCGGCATCGCGCCGCCGTGCTTCCTGGGCTCGGGCACGCCGCTCGCGATCGTGCGGGTGATGCCCGCGAGGCTGCCGTCGCTCCACACCCACTCATGGTCGGTGAGGTCGGGTCCGATCGGCGAGCCCTTGGCGTCCGAGCCGTGGCAGCCGCCGCAGGTCGCCCCACCGATCTCCCCCACGAAGATCCGCGCCCCGCGCGCCACCTCCTCGCGCGTCGCCCCCTCGGGCACTGGCAGGGAGGCGGCCTCGCGCCCCGCATCCGGGTGGATGCCCTCGGGGGGAAGCTCCGCCCGCGAGCCCCTGGCGGCCGGCCTGGCCTCGGGGGCGGCGGCAACCGCCGCCTGCGGATTGCCGCCCTGGTAGGTGACGCGCCAGATCCGGCCGCGGACGTCGTCGGAGATGTACAGCGCCCCGTCCGGGGCGACCGCGAGGCCGGTCGGCCGGAACTGCGCCCGGCCCGGCTCCTTGACCGCGCCCGCGAACCCGTCCGCGAAGACCGCGAACGGCCCGGCGGCCCTGCCGTCCCTGAGGGGCTGGAACACCACGTTGTAGCCGCCCTGCGGCCCGGGGGCGCGGTTCCAGGAGCCGTGGAAGGCGATGAGCGCACCGCCCCGATAGGCGGACGGGAAGGCCTTCGGCCCCGCCGCGAGGTAGATCTTCATGTCGTTGGGCGCCCAATGGGCCGGGAAGGCCGCGACCGGCCCCTGGCGGTCGGCGCAGAGCCCGACCTTCCTGCCGCCGTCGCCGCCGTATTCGGGAGCGAGGACGAGCTTCCTCTGCTCGGCATCGTAGTAGCATTCGGGCCAGCCGTAATCGGCGCCGGTCTTGAGCTCGACCACCTCCTCGGCCGGCAGCTCGAATCCCTGCCGGGCGGTGTAGAGCGCCGGCCAGTTCTCGTGCAGCTGGTCGCGGCCGTGCTGGGTGACGAGGACGCGGCCCTCGGCGTCGAGGGCGAAGCCCTCGGCGTTGCGCAGGCCCGTGGCGTAGCGCTCGGCGGGCGAGAAGGTCTGGCCGGTCCGGCGCGCGTCGTAGCGCCAGATCCCGGCCCGCGTCTCCTTCTCGGTGCAGGGGGCGTGGCCGCGCGAGCCCGGCATGCGGTTCCTCACCTCGCAGGCATTGGTGGCCGAGCCGAGATCGACGAGGAGGTCGCCCTGCGGCGTGATCGCGAAGGGGTGCATCGGGTGGTCGCCGCCGAGCGGCAGGCCGGAGACGACCAATTCGGCCTTCGCCGTCGGCGCGAGGTCCCCCGGCGCGAGCGGGTAGCGCAGGATGCGGTCGTTGCTCTCCGCGTAGACGGCGCCCTCGAACAGGGCGAGGCCGGTGCCGCCGTGCCCGCCCTCGGCCGCGCTCTCGCCGAAGCGCTCGACCGCGTCGGCCTTCCCGGTCCCGGTGCGGTCCCGCAGGGCGAGCAGGAAGCCGCCCGGGGGCGCGGCGGTCTTGTAGTAGGACCCGCTCCAAGTATTGGCGTAGAGCGTGCCGTCGGGCGCCACCGCCATCTGGCGGACATGGCCGAGATCGTCCGCGAAGACCGTGGCGCAGAAGCCCGGCGGCAGGGAGAGCCCGGCATTGGGTCCCGGGCAGGCGCCCTCGGCCGCGAGCGCCGGGACGGCCGCGGCGAGCGCGAGGCCGAGGGAGGCGGCGGCCCGGAGCGGGCGGGAAGCGGGGCGGCGCGTCTCGAGCGCGGCGAAGCGGGCGCGCATGGCGCGGCCTCCTGGGCTGGGCGAGCGGGGCTCCGCGAGGGGCGCGACCCCGGGTCGGCCAGGATCTAGGGCGCGCCGCGCCGGGAGGGAGCCGGCCGCCCTCGCTTGACGGCGGCGGGGAGCGCCGGCAAGCGGGCCGCGTCCGGACGAGCCGGCACCGGCCCTGAAAGGCGAGCATCCCCCATGGGCAGAGCCCTCGACACGTTCACGATCGCCCGCGGCATCGTCATCGCGTCCGGCTGGACGACCGGGCGCCGGCCGCGGATCCTGTACGACGGCCGGCCGCTCGCCAGCGCCTTCCAGGCGATCGAGCGCCCCGACGTCGTCGCCGCCTTCGGCAAGCGGGCCGCCCGCTGGGGCTTCCGGCTCGCCGCCGTGACCACGCTGCCGGAGCCGGATCCGGAGCGGGTCGCGATCCGGTTCGGCTTCCGCGACGTCGTCCCGCTGACCGCCTACGCGGACCGCAACCGCGGCCGGCTGCTCCCGAAATTCGTCGCCCTGGTCGCCGAGCGGGGCGGCTCGCTCCTGGAGATCGGCGCCCGGGCGCGCAGCGGCCACGTCTACCGCACCCTCTTCCCGGCGAGCGTCGCCTATACGGGCCTGGACATCCTGGCCGGGCCCAACGTCGACGTGGTCGGCGACGCCCACCACCTGTCGCGCGTCCTCGACCGGCGCTTCGACTTCGCGTTCTCGGTCTCGGTCTTCGAGCACCTGCTGATGCCCTGGAAGGCCGCCCTCGAACTCAACCGCGTGCTGACCGACGGCGGCCTCGCCTATATCGGCTCGCATCAGGCCTGGCCGCTGCACGAGGCGCCGTGGGACTTCTGGCGCTTCTCCGACAATGCGTGGCGCGGCCTGTTCAACCGGCACACCGGCTTCGAGGTGGTCGAGACCGAGATGGGGCTCGAAGGCTTCACGGTGCCGAGCTTCTCCGGCGCCGGGCCGATCGCCGGCATCGACCGGCAGCCGGCCTTCCTGAGTTCGAGCTGCCTCGTGCGCAAGGTCGCGCCGCCCGCCGTGTCCTGGGACGCCGAGGTGGCGGAGATCTACGACCTGCACTACTCGCACGCGTAGGGGCGGACCGCCCGGGGGCATGGGCCGCTCGGGGGCATGGTCCACTCGGGGGCATCGTCCACTCGGGGGCATGGGCGCTCGGCCGCCGCGCCCCTCGTCCTGCGCGCGAACGCGCCCGCACCGACTCGACTTCCGGACCGCCACGCCGGAGAGTGCGGCCGCGCTCACGCATGGGGGACACACGCACATGAAGCCGATCGGCAGGGTCGCGATCCAGGGTCTCGGGGCCTGTCTCCTCGCCGCCCTCCTCACGGCGCCGGCCCGCGCCGAGCCGGGCGAGGACGGCAAGCTGCGCGTCGGCCTGATGTTCACCCTGAGCGGCCCCTCGGCGGTGCTCGGCGAGCAGGGGCGCGACGGGTTCCTGCTCGCGCTCGAGACCATGGGCCGGAAGCTCGGCGGCCTCGACACCGAGGTGCTGGTGGTCGACGACGAGCTCAAGCCCGACGTCGCCGCCAACCGGGCGCGGGACTTCGCGCGGCGCGACCGGGTCGATTTCGTGGTCGGCCCGACCTTCTCGAACGTGCTGCGGGCGATCGTGCGGCCGGTCACCGAATCGGGCGCCTTCCTGATCAGCCCCAATGCCGGCACCTCGAACTACGCCGGGTCCGAGTGCAACCCGAACCTGTTCGTCTCCTCCTACCAGAACGACCAAGTCCACGAGGTCCTGGGCAAGGTCGCGCAGGACAAGGGCTACAAGCGCCTCGTCCTCCTCGCCCCGAACTACCAGGCCGGCAAGGATTCGCTGGCCGGCTTCAAGCGCTCCTACAAGGGCGAGGTGGTGAGCGAGATGTTCACCCCGCTGGGCCAGCTCGACTTCTCGGGCGAGCTGGCGCAGATCGCGGCCGCCAGCCCGGACGCGGTCTTCGCCTTCATGCCGGGTGGCATGGGGGTCAACCTCGTGCGGCAGTACCGGCAGGCGGGCCTCGCCCAGATCCCGTTCCTCTCCGCCTTCACGGTCGACGAGAGCACGCTGCCGGCCCAGAAGGACGCCGCAGTCGGCTTCTACGGCGGCGCCAACTGGGCGCCCGACCTCGACAACCCGCAATCCAAGGCCTTCGTGGCCGCCTACGAGAAGGCGTATGGCCGCGTGCCCGGCACCTACGCCATGCAGGCCTACGACGCCGCCCAGATGATCGACAGCGCCGTCAGGGCCGCCAAGGGCAACCTGAAGGACAGGGACGCGCTGCGCGCCGGCCTCAAGGCGGCCGAGTTCCCGTCGCTGCGCGGCCGATTCCGGATCGGCAACAACCACTTCCCGATCCAGGACTTCTACCTCGTCCGCGCCGCCAAGCGCCCCGACGGCAAGTACGAGACCCAAATCGTCGAGAAGATCTTCTCGGACTACCGCGACGCCTACGCCGCCGAGTGCAAGATGTGACGGGGCGATGCTGAACCTGTTCCTGATCCAGGCGCTGAACGGCGTGCAGCTCGGCATCCTGCTGTTCCTCGTGGCGGCGGGGCTGACGCTGGTCTTCGGCGTGATGGACCTGATCAACCTGGCGCACGGGGCGCTCTACATGGTGGGCGCCTACCTCGCCGCGACGCTGGCCGGCCTCACGGGCAGTTTCGGGCTCGGCCTCCTCCTCGCCCTGCCCGCCTCCCTGGCCTTCGGCCTCCTCGTGGAGGCGCTGGTGATCCGCCACCTCTACGAGCGCGACCACCTCGACCAGGTGCTCGCCACCTTCGGGCTGATCCTCATCCTCAACGAGGGGGTGCGGATCCTGTGGGGCAACGCCCCGATGAGCGTGGCCCTGCCCGAGGCCCTGTCGGGCGCGGTGCCGCTCACCGGCACGCTGCGCTACCCGCTCTACCGGGTGGCGATCATCGCGGCGGGGCTCGCCGCCGCCCTCCTCCTGCACCTCCTGGTCCACCGCACGCGGCTCGGCATGCAGCTGCGCGCCGGGGCCACGCACGGGCCGATCGTGGCGGCCCTCGGGGTCGACGTCCGGCGCCTGTTCCGGCTCGTCTTCGGGCTCGGCGCCGTGCTGGCCGGCTTCGCCGGCGCCATGGTGGCGCCGATCCTCTCGGTCGATCCCGGCATGGGGGATTCCGTGCTGATCCTGACCTTCGTGGTCATCGTGATCGGCGGGGTCGGCTCGGTGCGGGGCGCCTTCGTGGCGAGCCTGATCGTCGGCCTCGCCGACCAGCTCGGGCGCAGCTTCGGGCCGATCCTGCTGCGCAGCCTGATGGAGGCCTCGGCGGCGGCCCAGACCGGGCGGACGCTGGCCCCGATGCTGACCTACATCCTGATGGCGGGCGTGCTGGCCTTCCGCCCGGCCGGCCTGTTCCCGGCGCGCGGCCGATGAGCGGCGCCCCCTCACTCGGCGCGCGGCTCGCCGCGCGGACCGGCGGGGGCGGGCGGCTTCGCCCGTCGCGGTCCGGCCTCGCGGCGCTCGCCCTGCTCGCCGCCTTCGCGCTCGTCCCGCCCGCCGCGCAGGCGCTCGGCCTGCCCTTCCTGACCGCGACGGCGACCCGCATGCTGATCTTCGGGCTCGCCGCCCTCTCCCTCGACCTCGTGCTCGGCCTGGGCGGCCTCGTCTCGTTCGGGCACGCGGCCTTCCTGGGCATCGGCGCCACCGCGCTCGGCATCCTCGACGCGCACGGCCTGCGCGACCTCGCCGTCCAGGTGCCGGCCGCGGTCGCGTCCTGCGGGCTCTTCGCCCTCGTCACCGGGGCGATCGCGCTGCGCACGCGCGGCGTCTACTTCATCATGATCACGCTCGCCTTCGGGCAGATGGCGTATTTCCTGGCGGTCTCGCTCGCGGCCTATGGCGGGGACGACGGCATGGCCCTGTCGCGGCGCTCGACCCTGTTCGGCCGCCCGCTCCTCGACGGGGACGAGGCCCTGTTCTACGCCGCCCTCGCGGTCATGGCCGGCGCCCTCCTCGGCCTGCGGCGGGTGGCGGGCTCGCGCTTCGGCCGGGTGCTGCGCGGCACGCGCGACAACCCGACCCGCATGGAGGCGATCGGCTTCCCGGCCTTCCCCTACCGGCTCACCGCCTACGGCCTGGCGGGGGCGCTGGCGGGCCTCGCCGGCGTGCTGCTCGCCAACCAGGCCGAGTTCGTCTCGCCCGCCTACATGAGCTGGCAGCGCTCGGGCGAACTCATCGTCATGGTGGTGCTCGGCGGCCGGGGCACCCTGGTCGGGCCGGTGGTCGGGGCGGCGGCGCTGATCGCGCTGGAGGAGGTGCTGGCGCGGCATTCCGAGCATTGGCGGCTCGGCCTCGGCCTGATCCTGGTCGCGAGCGTGCTCCTCGGCCGCGGCGGCCTCGCGGGCCTCGTTCCCGGCCGGGGAGGCCGGCCGTGAGCCCGCTCCTGCGCGTCCGCCACCTGCGCAAGTCCTACGGGGCGCTGCGCGTCACCGACGACGTCTGCCTCGACGTGGCGGCGGGCGAGATCCACGCCATCATCGGGCCGAACGGCGCCGGCAAGACGACCCTGATCCACCAGCTCTCCGGGCGCCTGCGCAGCGACGGCGGCACGGTGCTCTTCGCCGGGGAGGACGTCACGCGCCTCCCGATGGTCGGCCGCGTGCGCCGCGGCCTCGCGCGCTCGTTCCAGATCACCTCGCTGCTCGACGGCTTCACGGTGCTGGAGAACGCCGCCCTCGCCGTGCAGGCGCGGGCCGGGTCGAGCTTCCGCTTCTTCGGCGCGGCGGGCCGCGAGGCGGCGCTCAACCAGGAGGCGGCGGCGGCCCTCGCCCGGGTCGGCCTCGCCGACCGGGCCGCGCGGCGGGCCGGGAGCCTGTCGCACGGCGAGAAGCGCCAGCTCGAGATCGCGGTGGCGCTCGCCACCGGGGCGCGCCTCCTCCTCCTCGACGAGCCGCTCGCCGGCACCGGCGCGGAGGAATCCGCCGCCCTGGTGCGGCTCCTGCGCGACCTGCGCGCGACGCACACGATCGTGCTGATCGAGCACGACATGGAGGCGGTCTTCGCCCTCGCCGACCGGATCAGCGTGCTGGTCGACGGCCGCGTGGTGGCGAGCGGCGCCCCCGCGGCGGTGCGGGCCGACCCGCTCGTGCGCGCGGCCTATCTGGGCGAGGAGGCGGCCTGATGCTGCGCGTCGAGGGGCTGGAGAGCGCCTACGGCGAATCCCGCGTGCTGTTCGGCATCGACCTCGCGGTCGGGCCCGGCGAGGCCGTGACGCTGCTCGGCCGCAACGGCATGGGCAAGACCACGATCGTCCGCTCGCTCTTCGGGCTGCTGACGCCGCGGGCGGGCCGGGTGCTGATCGACGGCGAGGACATGGCCGGGCGCCCGTCCCACCTCATCGCCCGGCGCGGCCTCGGGCTGGTCCCGGAGGGCCGGCAGGTCTTCCCGACCCTCTCGGTGGAGGAGAACCTCGTCGCCACCCACCGCAGGCCGGCGCGGGGCCCCGCCCCGTGGACGCTGGCGACGGTCTACCGGCTGTTTCCGCGCCTGAAGGAGCGGCGGCACCACGGCGGCAACGATCTCTCGGGGGGCGAGCAGCAGATGCTGGCGATCGGCCGCGCCCTGATGACGAATCCGCGCCTCGTGGTGCTCGACGAGGCGACCGAGGGGCTGGCGCCCCTGATCCGCGAGGAGATCTGGGCCTGCCTGCGGGCGATCCGGGACGAGGGCGCGGCGATCCTGGTGATCGACAAGAACGTCGAGGCGCTCACCCGCCTCGCCGACCGCCACGTGGTGATCGAGAAGGGCCGCGTCGCCTGGACCGGCACCAGCGCGGCGCTGGCGCGCAGCCCCGAGGTGAAGGACCGCTTCCTGCACGTGTGAGCCGCCGGACATGTGATCAGCCCGCCGCGGCCGCTTGACGGCGGCCACCCGGTCGCGGTGGGGTTGCGGCGGCCCCGCGATCCGGGGGCCGCGGCGTCCGGGCGCGCGGCGGGACCGGCGGACGGACAGGGAGGACGAATCATGACGGCCATGACCGCAGGCGTGACCCGGGCCGGCGAGGGCATCGAGGGAATCCGCTGGAACATCCTCGGCCAGACCTACGTGCCCAAGCAGCTCTCGGAGGCCTCCTTCGGCTGGCACGCGACGCTGCCCCCCGGCACCTTCGTGCCGCCGCACATCCACCCGACCCAGGACGAGTTCGTCTACATGCTGCAGGGCCGGCTCAGCCTGGAGCTGAACGGCGAGCCCGGCCTCGCCGAGCCCGGCGACACGATCCGCCTGCCTCGCGGCGTCCCGCACGGCCTGTTCAACCGCGGCGACGCGGACGTGAAGTGCCTGTTCTGGGTCGCGCCGTCGCGCCGCCTCTACGACCTGTTCTGGGCCCTGCACAATCTCGGGCCGAACGCCGCCCCGGCCGACCTCGCGGCGATCTCCGCCCAGCACGAGGTCGATTTCCTGCCCCCGCCCGAGGCGGAGTGAGGCCATGCGCGTCGTCATCGTCGGCGCCAGGATCGGCGGGCTCGCCACCGCCCTGATGCTGCACCGGCGCGGCATCCGGGCCGAGATCTACGAGCAGGCCGCGCAGGTGCGCGAGGTCGGGGTCGGCATCAACACCCTGCCGCACGCGATCCGCGAACTCGCCGATCTCGGCCTGCTCGCCGCCCTCGACCGGGTGGCGATCCGCACCCGCGAATTGCGCTACTACAACCGCCAGGGCCAGGAGGTCTGGCGCGAGCTGCGCGGCACCCATGCGGGGCATCCGGTGCCGCAATTCTCGATCCATCGCGGGCGCCTCCAGGGCGTGCTGGACGCGGCCGTGCGGGAGCGCCTGGGCGGGGAGGCCGTGCGCACCGGCCTCGCGCTGTCCGGCTTCCTGGAGGACGAGGGCGGGGTCACGGCGCATTTCACCGACGCGGTGCGGGGCGGGGCCGGGCGCACGGTGCGGGCCGACGTGCTGATCGCGGCGGACGGGATCCACTCGGTCGCCCGCCGCCGCTTCTACCCGGACGAGGGGCCGCCCTGCTGGAACGGCGTGCTGATGTGGCGGGGCGCCGCGCCCTGGGCCCCCTGGGGCGACGGGCGCACCATGGCGATCGGCGGCGGCATGGGCGGCAAGTGCGTGCTCTACCCGATCGCCGAGGCCGAGGACGGGCGCCAGCTGATGAACTGGGTCGTGCTCGCCAAGGTGGCGGACGGGCGCGTCTCGCCGCCCCCGAAGGAGAGCTGGTCGCGCCCGGCCCAGCGCGCGACGGTGCTGCCCTTCGCGCGCCGCTTCACGCTCCCGGATTTTGATTTTTCCGGGCTGGTCGAGGCCACGCCCCAGGCCTTCGAGTACCCGATGTGCGACCGCGACCCGCTGCCGCGCTGGACGCACGGGCGGGTCACCCTGCTCGGGGACGCGGCCCATCCGATGTACCCGGTCGGCTCGAACGGCGCCTCGCAGGCCATCCTGGACGCGCGGGCGCTCGCCGACGCGCTCGCCCGGGCCGAGCACCCGGCCCAGGCGCTCCTGGCCTACGAGGCCGAGCGCCGGCCGAAGACGGCCGAGATCGTGCTCCTCAACCGCAAGGGCGGCCCCGAGCGGGTGATCGACGAGGTGGAGAAGCGCGCCCCGGCGGGCTTCTCGGCGATCGACGCGGTGATGAGCCACGCCGAGCGCCAGGCGATCGTCAGCGGCTACGCGGGCAAGGCCGGCTTCGCCGCCGCGTCCGCCCTGCGGGTGGCGGCGGAGTAGGACGGCGGCCCGGTCCTGGGTGGCGACGGCCCGCCCGACGGGACGGCGCGGCGCTCATCCTCGCACTCGCCGGAGGGACGCGCCCCGCTGCCCCGGATCTCCCCCGCCCCGCTGGTTCAATCGCGCGGGCCGGAGACGGGTCCGGCAGGCGGGGAGCGCGAGGACGCAAACCGGCCGGCTCGCCGCCCTCGCCTCATACGCCATCCGGTCGATTGCGTCGCCATGCGGGTGTCGGCTTCGCTCAGGCGCCGCGCGGGCGCGTGATCCGGGACCCGCTTCGATCGAGCGGATCCCGGATCAGGCCCCCGGCCAGCGGCGGAAGCGCCGCGCCGCGTAGGGGCCGATGTCGAGCGGGGGCGCCGCGCCGCGGGCGAGGGCGCCGGCGGCCCGGCCGGTGATCGGCCCGGCGGCCAGCCCGACATGGCCGTGCCCGAAGGCGTGCACGATGTCGGGCGTGGAAGAGGCGGGGCCGATCACCGGCAGGCCGTCGGGAGTGGAGGGGCGATGCCCCATCCAGCGCGCGCTCTCCTCCGGCGTGGCGCGCAGGTCCGGATAGGCGGCGTTCGCGTGGCGCAGCAGGATCGCGGCCCGGCGCCAGTCCGGCGCCGCCTCGACGCGGGCGAGCTCCACCTGTCCGGCGAGGCGCAGGCCCTGCATCGTCAAGGTGTTCGCCATCCGGCCGTCGCTCGGCATGATCGGGATGCGCGGGGCCGCGCGCGGCGCGGGCACCACCACGTGGTAGCCGCGCTCGCTCGCGAGCGGCACCCGGTCGCCGGCGAGGCGCGCGAGGCGCCCCGCCCCGATCCCCGCGGCGATCACCGCCCGATCGCAGGGGATCTCGCCCGCCTCGGTCATCACGGCCCGCAGGCGGCCCGCCGCGACGCGGAAATCCCGCGCCGCGATCCGGGCGAGGACGGCGCCCCGCGCGACCGCCTCGGCGACCAGGGCCGCGACGTAGCCGCCCGGATCGACGCAGTGGGCGCCCTCCTCGATCAGGACGCCGAAGCCGTAGCGCCCGGACAGGCAGGGCACGCGCCGGGACAGGTCCTCGGGGCCGAGTTCGACCCAGGACAGGCCGTTGTCGCGGCGCAGCCGCCAGGCCAGGGCCTCCGCCGCGAAGGCGGCGCGGTCCGGATAGGCGTAGAGCAGCCCCTCGCGCCGGATCAGGTCGGGCCGGCCGATCCCGGCGGCCAGGGCCGCGTGGCGGGAGGGCGCGTCCGCCAGGAGCGGCGCCAGGGCCCGCGCCGTCCGCTCCACCGCCGCCACGCTCCGCCCGGCGAGGAGGAAGCGCGCCAGCCAGGGCGCGAGACGGGGCAGGTCGGCCCAGCGGATCGTCAGCGGGCCGGCCGGGTCGAGGAGGTAGCCCGGCACCCTGCGCCAGGTCCCCGGCAGCGCCATCGGCACGATCGAGCCGGGGCTGATCCAGGCGCCGTTGCCGTAGCTCGCCGCCTGCGCGCCGCCGGGCTCGCCCGGCTCGATCAGCGTGACCCGGCAGCCGGCGCGCACGAGGTCGAGGGCGGTCGCCGCACCCACGATGCCGGCGCCGATGACTGCGACGTGGAGGGCCATCGCGCGCTCAGGCCTGCGCGCGCACGCGGGCATTCGCCCGCACCGCGTGCTCCGACACGGTGATGCCGAGGCCCGGGCCGTCCGGCACGACGACCTCGCCGCCGCGATTCTCCACCCGCGTCTCCAGCACGTCCTCGATGAGGACGTGGTGGGGCATGTAGAACTCGCATCCGGGCGAGACGCCCGGGGTCGCGGCGATGAACTGGGTCCCGGCCGCGAGCGCGACGCCGCCCTCCCACAGCGTGCCGCCGTAGCCGGGCAGGCCTGCCGCGTCGGCGAGCGCCATCAGCCCCTGCGCCTTGAGCAGGCCGCCGGTCTTCATCAGCTTGACCGAGATCGCGTCCGCCGCGCCGAGCCGCACGATCTCCGCGAGGTCGCTCGCGTCGAAGCAGCTCTCGTCGGCCAGGATCGGGGTGTCGAGGGCCGCCGCCAGGGAGGTCATCGCGGCGAGGTGGCCGCGGGCGACCGGCTGCTCGATGAAGGTCGGCGCCAGCGTCTCGACGTCGCGCAGCAGCCGGATCGCCCCGAAGGGCGCGAGGGCCTGGTTGTCATCGACGCGCAGGTCGAGGGCGGCGCCGAACTCGGCCCGGATCGCCTCCAGCCGCGCCATCTTCCGGCGGTGCTCCCGCACGCCGGTCTTGACCTTGACGATGCGCGCGCCGGCCGGGACCATGGCCCGCATCCGGTCGAGATCGGCGGCGAAGTCGGGATCGGCGATGGAGAAGGAGAGCGGGATCGTGTCGCGGACGCGGCCCCCGAGCAGGTCCGCCACCGAGAGCCCGGATTGGCGGCCGAGGATGTCGAACAGGGCCGTCTCGACCGCGAGCTTGGCCTCGGCATGGCCGACCAGGGCCCGGTCCATCGCCGCGCCGAGGGCCCGGATGCGCCGCACGGGGGCGCCGAGCACCAGCGGGCGCAGGTAGCGGTCGAGGGCCGCGAAGGCGGCCTCGGGCGTGCCGGTGAAGACCGCCCAGGGCGCCGCCTCACCCCAGCCGACCACGCCGTCGCTGGCGGTGAGGTCGAGGAGGACGCGCGTGACCGCGCCCTCGACGGTCCCGACGCCCTGCAGCCGGGCCATGCGGATCGGGCTCTCGATCGGGAACAGCCGCATGCGGTCGATCACGGGCGCGCTCACGCCAAGCCTCCGTCGACGTGCCAGACCTGCCCGGTGACGTAGGAGGCGGCCTCCGAGGCCAGGAAGGCGAGCACGGCCGCGACCTCGTCGGGCCGCCCGACGCGCCCGAGCGGCACGGCCGCGATGGTCCGCGCCCTCGCCTCCGCCCCGAGCTTGCCGGCGGCCGGGTCGTCCTTGGCGATCAGCCCGGGCGCGACCGCGTTCACGCAGATCCCCTCCGGGGCGAGTTCGAGGGCGAGCAGGCGCACCGCGGTCTCCAGCGCCGCCCGGCCGAGCGCCGTCGCCGCGAAGGGCGTGAGCCCGGGGCGGATCGCGTGGGCCACGAAGGAGGAGACGGCGACGGCCCGCGGCGCGGCGGCGGCGGCGAGGAGCGGCCGGCAGGCCGCCACGAGCCGCAGGAAGGCGTCCGCCTCGTCGCGCCCGGGCAGGGCGGGCGGAAGGTCGAGGACCCGCCCGCGCCGGGCGCTCCCGGCCACCGCGACCAGGGCGTCGAGGCGCCCGAACGCGTCCGCCGCCGCCCGGGCGAGGGATGCGGCGGTCTCCGGCGCGGCGTCGTCGGCGATCCGCGTCGCGACGGCCGCCCCCGCGGCGCGGGCCGCCGCCGCGACGGCGGCGAGCCCCTCCGCATTCGCCCGGGTCGCGAGGAGCAGCCCGGCGCCGGGAGCGGCGAGGCGCAGGGCCGTCGCCCGGCCGATGCCGCTCGCGGCCCCGGTGACGAGGGTGGCGCGGGTCACCGCCGGCGTCACGCGCCCGCCCCCGGGAAGGGCAGGCGCCCTCGGTGGAAATGGCCGAGGAAGCTCAGCGTGGCGGGATCCCGCGGCGCGTCGATGACCTCGCGGGCGGGGCCCTCCTCGACCACGACGCCGTCGCGCAGGAAGACCACGCGGTCGGCCACCTCCCGCGCGAAGGCGATCTCGTGCGTGACCAGCACCATCGTCATACCCTCCGCGGCGAGGTCCCGGATCACGCCCAGCACCTCGCCGACGCGTTCGGGATCGAGGGCGGAGGTGGCCTCGTCGAACAGCATCACCTCGGGCTCCATGGCGAGCGCCCGGGCGATGGCGACGCGCTGCTTCTGGCCGCCCGACAGCGTGGCCGGATGCTGCGCGGCCCGCTCGGCGAGCCCGACCTTGCGCAGCTGCGCCATCGCCCGCGCCTCCGCCTCCGGC
Source organism: Methylobacterium sp. WSM2598 (assembly GCF_000379105.1). Classification (GTDB taxonomy): domain Bacteria; phylum Pseudomonadota; class Alphaproteobacteria; order Rhizobiales; family Beijerinckiaceae; genus Methylobacterium. The sequence continues at coordinate 1,102,579 of NZ_KB900609.1, forward strand.
TTCGGCAGGCGCCGGACCGTGACGAGCGCCTCGGTCACGTTGCCGAGCACGGTCCGGTGCGGGAACAGGTTGAAGTGCTGGAAGACCATGCCGGTGCGGGCGCGGAACGCCGCCAGCGGCCTCGCGCCCGGCAGGGTCGCGCCGGGCCCGAAGGCGAAGCGCGTCTCGCCGACCCGGATCGTCCCGCCATCCGGCACCACCAGGAGGTTGATGCAGCGCAGGAGCGTCGACTTGCCCGAGCCGGAGGGGCCGATCAGGGCGACGACCCCGCCGGCCGGGACTGCGAGGTCGACCCCCCTCAGCACCGGAACGGCTCCGAAGCTCTTGCGCAGCCCGGTGATCTCGATCTTGGGCGCGGCGGTCACGCGCCCGCTCCGAGCCGGCGCTCGCCGATCCGCACCAGGACGGTCAGCGGGAACAGGATCACGAAATAGGCCACCGCCACCGCCGTGTAGGTTTCGAGCGGCCGGTAGCTGTCATGGGCCGCCACCTGCGCCTGGTAGACGAGGTCGGGCACCGCCAGCACCGAGACGAGCGAGGTGTTCTTGAGCTGGATGATCGACTGGTTCATCAGCGGCGGGACCATGCGCCGGAAGGCCTGCGGCAGGATGATCCGGCGCATGGTCTGGCCCGGGGTCATGCCGAGGGCGGCGCCGGCCTCGCCCTGGCCGGCATCGATCGAGACGATGCCGGCCCGGATGATCTCGGCGTAGAACGAGCCGCCGTAGCAGGACAGGGCGAGGAGCGAGGCCGTGACCGGCGACATCTCGAGGCCGGTGAGGATCGGCAGGGCGTAGTAGAACCAGATCAGCTGCACCAGGACCGGGGTGCAGCGAAAGATCTCCACGAAGCCGAGGACGAGGCCGCGCACGAGAGCGAGGCGCGACAGGCTGGCGAGCCCGCCGACGAGGCCGACGGCGAGACCGAGGGCGACGATGCCGGCCGTGAAGGCCACCGTCACGGCGAGCCCGTTGAGGAGCAGCCAGCGGTAGCCCCAGAGGACGCCAAAATCCCACACGTACATGCCGCGCCCCCGGGCCGGCCGCTCAGATCGACACGCCCGGCGGGAAATCGGCCTCGGTCACCCCGACGGATTCGAGGTTGCCGATGATCGCCGAGCGGATGAAGCCCATGCCCTTGTTGAACTCGATCCAGGTGCTGACGTAGTCGCGCCACGTCTTGTCGGCCTCGCGCCGGAAGCCGGCGTTCGAGGTGGTCGAGAAGATCGGCATCGGCAGCGTGAACTGGCCGAGGGCGGGGTTCTTCTTGAGGACGGTGAGGGAGAGGATGAAGACGAGGCACTGGGCGTCGACCCGCCCGGCCTGGAGGGCGGCGGTGGCGTCGTCCGCCCCCTTGAGCCGGGTGATCTGGGCCTTCGGGGCGAGCCGCGTCACCACCGCGTCGTGCGACGAGCCGGCATCGACCGCGATGCGCACGGCCGGATCGTTCATCTCCGCCCAGGTCTTCCTCTCGAAGCCCTTCCGGGTGATGAACGTGAAGGCGTTGGCGAAGACCGGGACCGAGAAGTCCACGACCAGGGCGCGCTTCGGCGTCGGGTTCAGGCCGAAGAACACGTCGGTCTTGCCGGCCTGCAGGTCGAGGACGGAGTTGCCCCAGGTGGTCTCGGTGACGTCGAGCTCGCATTCGAGCTCGTCGGCCAGGGCCTTGCAGATGTCGATGTAGAAGCCCTTCCACTGGCCGCTGGCGAGGTCCCTGTAATAGTAGGGGGCGCCGCCGTTCACCGCGCCGATGCGCAGCTTCCGGGTGCGGCGGACGCGCTCGAAGGTGGTCTCTCCGGCCGTCGGCTGGGCGGCGGCTGGCGCGGCCACGGCCGCCGCTCCCCCGGCGAGGGCGCCCATGCCGACCAGGGAGGCGATATCCCGGCGTGAGATCATGACCTGTCTCCTGTCCCGGCTCGGTTGTCCGGCGACGCAGGGGAATGGTCAAGCTCGCCGTGAGGCCGGCGCCGACGACCGCGCGGACCGGATGGCCGACGACGCTCCCGCGCGTCGATGCGGAGGATATCCGAGCGGTGGCGTCTTGTCCGATCCGGCGCTCGCGCCCGAACCCGTCGCGCGGGCTCCTACGCCGTCCGCAGGCCGCCCGGCACCACGGTCAGGACCGGCCGGCGCCGCCCGGAGGAGACCACCACCTCGCTCACCCCGTCCTGCTCCGCGACGACCTCGATCGCGCAGCCGAAGCCGCGCGCCACGCTGCGCGCCTGATCGAGGCTGGCGCTCGAGAGCAGGCGCGTGAAGCTGCGGCCGCCCTGCTGCGCGAGCTGCGCGACCAGCAGCCCGATCTCCACGCCTTCCTGGAAGCTCGCGTCCCGCCCCGGAAAGCGCAGGCGCAATCCGTCCTCAACCTGGATGTGGCGCATCCCCGTTCATCCCGCCGCCCGTGTCATCGTGCTGTCACGCTGGTTAACGGCAGCGAAACGCCTCGCCCAGAGCGGACGAGGCGTCGGCGCGCGCGCGGGCGGCACCGTTGTGGCGCGGCCACACCCGGGCCGCGCCGTGGCGCGGCCCGGGCGGGAAGCGGGATCGCGAACGGGCCGGTCAGCGCCGCGGCGTGGTGGGAGTGTCCGTCGTGCCGGTGCGGGTGACCTTGTCGCGCTCGTCCTCGATCTCGACCTCGGTCCGGCGGACCTTGTCGGAGACGGTCTCGGTGCGCTGCTCGACGTCCTTGCGCAGCCCGATCTCCTCCTTCACGCGGACGTCCTTCGAGACCACCGCCTCCTCGGCCCGCTCGGCGGCCTCGATCGTCCGCTCGGCGAACAGCCGCTCGTCGGCCTGGGTCGGCGCCCGGTCCACCGGCCGGCGCTCGAGATGGACGCGCTCCTCGCGCAGGCCCACCTGCTCCTGCACGGGCGTCTCGACCACGTAGGAACGCACCCGCACGCGGCCGGCCTCGGCCACCCGCTTGCCGACCCGCAGCCGCTCCTCGGCCACCGGGATCGTCTCGTCGCGGCCCACGGTCGCGCCGGTCGCCGTGCCGCCGCGCGCGGTCGCGGCGCCGGTCGCCGCGGTGGTGCGGGCGGTCGCGGTGCCCGACGCGGTGGCGCCCCGCGCCGTCGCGGTCGTGCCCGAGGCGGCGGCGGGGTAGCCGGTCCAGCCCTCGCGGCGCCACGCCGCCTCGCGCTCGTCCATGTGCACCGCGCCCGCGCCCTCGAGCACGTCCGCGATCCGGCTGGCATCGCCCGGCTCGGCCGTGACGATCACCATGGTGCCGCCCCGGCTCATGCCCTCGGCGTAGGCGTAGCGATCCTCGTCGGGCATGAAGATGTCCTTCAGGGACGCCCAGAAGCCGCCCTCGTCCCGGCGATGGTCGTAGGACGTGCCCGTCGCCGTGGTGCTGCTCTGCGTCTCCGGGGAGAGGCGGATGCTCGTGCGGGGCACGCCGAGCGCGACGACGCGCTCGATGGCGGCCTCGGCCTCGCGGCGGCTGTCGAAGAGGGCCGTGATGGTCTGCGACATACTCTACTCCTCCGTGGGGAAATCGGGGTTGGGGGTGCCATCGGGCCGGAGACGCTCGATGGTCGCGTGCTGGCGGCGCAGGGTGACGGGGAGCTCCACGTCCTCCCCCCGGGTCGTCTGGCGGATATGCACCTCCTCCTTGAGGATGAGGCGCTTCTCGACCACGAGGACCTCTTCCAGGACGGGGATGATGGTCACCCCCGCCTCGGTGCGAACCTGAGGGGCCGGCTCGCCTTCGGCGATGACGCGGTCGATCGGGACGCGGCTCACCCCGACGGCGTCGCTGCGCAGGGTCTCGCGCAGCACCTGCTCGCTCAGCGCGACGTGGGTCCGCACCCGCACCCGCCCCGTCTCGACCACGCGCTTGTCGATCCGGGCGGTTTCTTCCGCAATCGGGATAGTCTGGGAGGACTCCGACAGCTCTACCGCTGCAGTCGACCTCACAGACGTCTCGGAATGCCGTTCCGCATGACGATCAGAGCTCGCCTGATCGTTTCCTTCAGCAATGCTGATCGGGTCAGAGCTTGGTTTCATCGTCCGCCACCTGCTCGGCGGGAGAACCCAGGGCGGGGCGGAGCTGTTCCAAGGAATGTTAATTTCTTTCACATCGGCCAAGCTCTCGCGCCGGGACGGCGCCGCCGGATCCGCCGCCATTTAACCGTCAGCTGCGCGCGGGGGCCGAACTCCGATCGGACGGGAGCGTTCCCGGCACTCCTCCCGGCGCAAATCCCCTCCGTCCATCGTGTCAGAAGCCAAGACCATCACCTTCAAGGGGCGCGGCCACGCCTCCCGCATCCAGGGACGCATCCTCCTGAAGGTCTGCCCGCTCTGCTCCCAGAAGAACTCGCCCCAGGCCGAGCCGACCGGGCGCTGCGGCTGGTGCGCCTACGTGCCCGACCCGCGCGACATCGAGATCGCGCGGCCCGGCACCCTCTGACCGGAGCCGCCGCGCCCACCTTCGGGCTTCGCGCCACGCGGGGCCGTCAGCCGCGGCGGCCCTCGACGAGCCGCGCGATCGCCCGCACGATGTGCCGCGGCTCGATCGGTTTCTGGAGCCGCACGACGTCCCCGAACTCGGCCGGGATGACGGCTTGGTCGTAGCCGGTGAGGAAGATGAACGGCGTGCCGGCCTGGAAGAGCGCGCGGGCCGTCTCGAAGGAGGGGCCGGCGCCCAGGTTGATGTCCACCACGGCGGCGGTCACGCCGCCCGCGCGCAGGGCCGCGAGGGCGGCCTCCTCGCGCGGGAAGGGTCCCACCACCACGGCACCGGCGGCCTGCAGGGCGGCTTCCGCGTCGCTGGCGAGGAAGAAATCGTCCTCCGCCACCAGGACGCGCTGCCCGACGAGGCTGGGCTCACCGATCATGTCGAGGGCACCTCCGCTGACGCCCGTGCGGACCGGCGCGTCGGTTTCGAGGATACTGGGCGCCGGCCCCAAGGGGAACTCGATGCTGGCCTCGGCGCCCTCGCGGGTGACCGCGAGGCGTCCGCGGCCGCCGAGTTCGTAGGGGACCCGCTGCTCGATCAGGCTGGTGCCGAAGCCGCGGTGGGCGGGCGGCGCCCAGTCGGGCTCGGGCGGGCGGGTCTCGGACCAGGCGAGCCGCAGCCAGGGCCGTCCGTCGGGACGGGTCAGGCGCCAGCGCGCGACGACCCGCCCCCGGGACCCCGCCAGGGCCCCGTGCTTCAGGGCGTTCGTCGCGAGTTCGTGGACGGCCAGCGACAGCACCTCGGCGGCTTTGGGGGCGAGCGTCACGGGCGGGCCGGAGAGGTCGTACTGCCCCGGGTCCTGGGCCTGGGCCTCGAGTTCGGCCCGCACGAGCGCGTCGACCTCCACGCCCAGATTCGCCGCCCGGGTCAGCAGCGCCTGGGTCCGGGCGAGGGCCATCAGCCGCCCCGACAGGAGCTCCGCGTAGTCGCGCACGTGCATCGCGGTGTCCGCCGTGCGCGCCGTGACCGAGCGGATCATCGCCATGATGTTGCGCACCCGGTGCTGCAGCTCGGCCAGGAGCACCGCCTGGTGCTCGGCCGATTGCTTCGCCTCGGTGACGTCGCTGGCGATGCCGGCGAGGCGCTGCACCCGCTCCTCCGGGCCGAAGAGCGGGAAGTCGGTGCTGCGGATCCAGCGGAAGGCGCCGTCCGCCGGCCGGCGGATCCGGAACTCGTGCGTCACCGAACGGCCCTGCCGCACCTCGTCGAGCCGCCGCAGCGCCGCCTCGCGGTCGTCCGGCACGATCAGGGCGCCCCAGCGGCGCGGGTCGCCCGCCACCGCCTCGCGCGGCAGGCCGTAGATCGGCTCGAAGGCGGGACTCAGGAATTCCAGCGCGAGCGTGTCGGCCGACCGGATCCAGAGGATGTCGGAGGACGCGTTGGCGAAGTGCCGGAAGCGCTCCTCGCTGCCGCGCAGGGCCGCCTCGGCACGGGCCCGCTCCACCGCCGCCCAGGTGCGCTCCGCCGTCTCCTCGGTGATCGCGACCTCGTCGGGCCGGAAATCGTGCGGGCCGGCATAGTGCACCGTGAGGATCGCCACGAGCCGGCCCTGCTTGACCAGGGGCACGCAGAGCGTCGCGCCGACCCCCAGCGTGGCATGCGCGGCCTTCTCGGCCGGCGTCATCAGCGGATCGGCCTGGATGTCGGGGCGCACGCAGGGGCGCCCCGCCCGCAGCGCCTCCATCAGCTCGCGCCCGTAATCGGCGTAGCGGTAGCGCCCGGCGATGCTGGGCCCCCCCCGGGTCCAGTCCTGCTTCAGGTCGACATGCGCGCCGTCGCCCACATCCTCCGCGTAGGCCACCCGGTCGGCGCCCAGGTGCTCCCCGAGGGCCCGCTGGGCCGCCTGCTGCACCGCGACCGGGTCGTCGAGGTCGCGCAGCGCGTCGCTCAGCGTCAGCAGGAAGGCTTGGCGCTCCTCGCTCCTGCGCAGGGCGCGCTCGGCCAACCGGCGGGCCGTCGTCTCGACCGCCACCATCAGGAAGCCGCCGACCTCACCGCTCTCCAGCCGGACGGGGGTCCAGCTCGCCGTGAACCATCCGGTCCGCGGGCCGTCGCCGCGGCTCCAGAGGTCGAAGGGGGTGTCGTCCCAGAGCTGGGACGTCCCGGCGAGCGTCGCCTCGACCGCCGGGCGCAGGAAATCGGCGAGTTCCGGCCAGACCCGCACCAGCGGCGCCCCGAGCGCGCCCGGATGCTTGTCGCCGAGGATCGCCCGGTAGGCGTCGTTGTAGAGCAGCGCCGCCTCCTTCCCCCAGCAGAGGCCCGCCGGCTGGCGCATGGCGAGCACCAGCTGAAGGGTGGTGCGCAGGTCCCGCGGCCAGCCCGCCAGCGGCCCGAGCGGCGTCGCGTCCCAGGCGTGGGCGCGGATGCACCCGCCCATCTCGCCGCCGCCGTACGGCCACGTGCCGCTCCCGGCGCTCTCGCGCTCATGACGCAAGGATGCACACCCATTTCCGCGCTCACGCCGAGGACCATCGCGCATCCGGAGCCTCCCGCCGGCCGCAGCGTGGCCGGCAGTTCGACGCCAGAGCGGGATTGCTGTCAACCGAGCGCCGCCGTCGAGCCGCGCCGACCGACGATAAGTCGCATCCGAGACGATCTCGGCCTCCCGCCCCGCAAGTGACCGGGATCGATCGATCTCGTCGGCCGACGGACAAGGGATCTGCTTTGCGATGCTGTCCCGCCGACGTTCCGTGAGCTCGCTCCTCCGCGAGCGGGTCCTGGAGTAGCCTGGCGGACTCGCCGCCTCGGTCGCCGTCGCGATCGCTCTCCCGGCGATTAGCCAAGGAGCCCTACAACCAAGAAGTCATGAAAACGACGCCCCGCAACCAAAGGGAGCGGATGGCAGCCTCTGCTCCAGGGCGCGATCCGGTTGGACGCTCGGCCCAACGGCCTAGGTCGCCGGGAAACATTGTGCACGAAATATTAGATGTCTATTGCAAACGGTACAATTCCAATGTGGCCCTGGGAGGCTTCCATGACCCGCATCGCCCTCACGATTCCCGGCCCGAGCCGCTCGGCGATCTCGATCGGGCTGCTCGGGGCCGTCGGTGCTGTGACGGCGCTGCTGGCCGGCCTGACCCTCGCCCCCGAGCCGGCCATCTCGTCACCCTCGGCGCCGGCCGCGGTAAGCCACCCGGTCGCCGCACCGCGCGCGGCCGGGCCCAAGGCGATGCCCTCCGGCGAGCCGCGGCGCGCGGTGCGGGTCGTCTATCCGGGACCCGTCGTCGCGCGGTGAGCGCGTTCGGCCGCGCGGGATCGCTGCTCCCGCGCGGCGGAGGAGCCGGCCGCCCGGCCGGCTCCCGCCACGGCCTCAGCGCGCGGCGAGCTGCTTGGGCAGGCGGAAGGCCCAGAAGCTCGCGCCCTGGGTGATGCCGGCCGTGGACTTCGCCACCTCGCCGCCCCAGAGCGGCACCGCGCCGCCCCAGCCCGCCGCGACGCCGATCCACTGCTCGCCGTCCTGCTCCCAGGTGATCGGCGAGGACACGACCCCGGTGCCGAGCTGGAACTTCCAGACCTCCTCGCCGGTCTTCGCGTCGAAGGCCTTGAGGTAGCCCTCCGGCGTGCCGGTGAAGACGACGTCGCCGCCCGTGGTCAGCACGCCGCCCCACAGCGGCGCCTTGTTCTTGTACTCCCACACCACCTTCTGGGTCGCCGGATCGATCGCCTTGAGCGAGCCGATATGGTCCTCGAAGACCGGCCTGATGGTGAAGCCGGCGCCCAGATAGGCGGCGCCCTTCTTGTAGGCCACCGGCTCGTTCCACAGGTCCATGCCCCACTCGTTCGAGGGCACGTAGAACAGCTTGGTGTCCGGGCTGTAGGCCATCGGCATCCAGTTCTTGCCGCCGAGGAAGCTCGGGACGGCGAAGACCGTGCTGCCCTTCTTGCCGTCCTGCGACTGCGACGGGTCGGAGGGGCGGAAGGCCGGGTCGTAGATCGGCCGCCCGTCGCCGTCGATGCCCTTGGCCCAGCTGATCTTCGCCACGAACGGCATCGCGCTCAGGAACGTCCCGTTCGCGCGGTCGAGCACGTAGAAGAAGCCGTTGCGATCGGCGGTCGCCCCCGCCTTCACCACCTTGCCGTCCTTGTGCAGGTCGAAGGGGATGAACTCGTTGACGCCGTCGTAGTCCCAGCCGTCGTGCGGGGTGGTCTGGAAGCCCCAGACGATCTCGCCGGTATCCGGGTTGATCGCCAGCCGCGACGACGACCACTTGTTGTCGCCCGGCCGCGTCGCGCTGTTCCACGGGCCGGGATTGCCGGTGCCGTAGTAGATCAGGTTGGTCTCGGCGTCGTAGGTGCCGCCGAGCCAGGTCGCGCCGCCGCCGAACTTCCAGGTGTCGCCCGGCCAGCTCTCGTTGACCTTGCCGGTCATGGTCGAGGGCTTGCCGTGGAGGGTGCCGACGTGGCCCTCGATCACCGGCCGCGACCAGACGAGTTCGCCGGTCTCGGCGTCGCGCGCCTCGACCCGGCCGACCACGCCGAACTCGCCGCCCGAGACGCCCGTGATGATCTTGCCCTTCACGATCATCGGCGCCGCCGTGAAGGAGTAGCCGGCCTTGTAATCGTCGATGTCCTTGCGCCAGATCACCTTGCCGGTCCTGGCGTCGAGCGCCACCAGCTTGGCGTCGAGGGTGCCGAAGTAGAACCGGTCCTTGTAGAGCGCGCCGCCGCGGTTGACGACGTTGCAGCAGGGCAGGATGCCCTCCGGCAGGCGGGCGTTGTACTCCCAGATCTTCTCGCCCGTGCGGGCGTTGATGGCGAAGGCGCGGCTGTAGGAGCCGGTCACGTAGATCACGCCGTCGTGCACCAGCGCCTGGCTCTCCTGGCCGCGCTGCTTCTCGCCGCCGAACGAGAACGAGTAGGCCGGGACGAGGCCCTTGATCGTGTCCCGGGTCAGGGCCTTGAGGGGGCTGTAGCGCTGGCCCTGCAGGCCGAGCCCGTAGGTGACGACGTCGCCCGGGGTCTTGGCGTCGTTGGCGATGTCCTGGTCCGTCACGCCCTCGGCCCGGGCGGCGCCGAGCATCAGCGCCAGCGCGCCCGCCGTCGTATACAAAATCGCACGTAATCGCATGATGTGTCCTCCTCCGCGAGACCCTGCCGCCCGTTCTCGTGCGCAGGGCGAGTGAAGCTTGCGCGGCGGCCGCCGCGGCGACCGCCCGTGTCGCCCTCCCTCCGGTCAGTCGTCGGACGGGGGCGTGAAGGTGACGCCGTGCCGGGCGAACAGGGCCTGCATCTCCCCGCTCGCCGCGAGGGCGGCCAGCGCGTCGCCGACCGCGTAGGCGAGGTCCCGGGAATCCTGGCGCACGGCGCCGCCGATCGCCCAGCGGGTGCGCACCGGCCCCGGCACGGCGAGTTCGGTGACGGCGACGCCCTCGGCCTTCGGGCCGGCCGCGCGCAGGGCCCCCTCGATCGCCGCCCGCGTGCCGCCGAGCACCGGGGCCTCCCCGGCGAGGAAGGCCGTTGCCGCCGCCTCGAAGCTGCGGAAGTGGCGGATATGGGCGCGCAGCCGCCCGCCCTCGGCCAGCATCAGCAGCGTGTCGGCGGCGCTGGTCCCCTCGACGGCGACCGGGTTGGCCTCGCTCGCCGCCAGGGAATCGAAGGCCTCCACCCTGTCCCGGCGATACGCGAAGGCGACGCGCTGCTCGCAATAGGGCAGGGTGAAGAAGACCTGCGCGTTGCGCAGCGCGAGCTGCCGGTCGGTCGGCACGTGCAGCATCAGGTCGGCGAGGGCCGTGCCGGCGAGGTCGCCGCGCCAGAGGTTGAGGCGGAAGTCGCCGTCGACGCTCTCGCCCGCCTCGACGAGGCGCAGGTCGAGGGCGACCTTGAGGCGCTCGGCGATCCGGCGGGCGAGGTCGACCTCGATCCCCGCGGGCCCGGCCGCGCCGTCATCCGAGAAGGGGGCGTTCTCGCGGTAGACCGCGACCCGCAGCGTGCCCGAGGCGACCACGTCGTCGAGGGGGCGGGCGGCGGCCGGCGCCGCCAGGGCGGCGGACAGGGCGGCGGACAGGGCGGCGAGGAGGACGAGGCGGCGCATCGCCCCGCTCACCCCTCGTCCACGTGGCGGGACTCGATGTAGGAGCGGATCGCCCACATCGCCTCCTGCGAGAGCGCGTCCCGGAACGGCGGCATCTTGTAGGTGCCGTTGATCATGGCGCCGTTCTGGATCCGCTCCATGAACCACGCGTCGCCCTCGCTGCCCGTCTCGAGCCTGCGCAGGTCGGGCGCGAGGCCGCCGGAGATCACCTCCAGGCCGTGGCAGCGGGCGCAGTTCTGGGTGTAGCCCGAGTAGCCGATCTCCACGGCCTTGGGATTGCCCCGGTAGGGATTCTCGGCGAGCAGGTCCGGCCCGAGCGCCGGCAGGCCCTTGGTGTCCACCGGCTGCGGCTGCACGTCCCCGTGGCCGTGGACGACGCTTGCGCTCGCGGCCGCGAGGGCCGCGGCCAGCAGGGTGCGGCGGGCGATCGGCGGAATCCGCATCGGTCTCAACCTCTTCCTTGGTGAGTTCATCCCCGGCGACCACGGAGCGTGATCGCATGCTTCGGCCCGTCCTCGGCCGCTCCGGGAGCGCCGGGCGGGACCGCACTTGATTCTCAGTTCTGCACGCTGGATGTCTTCATCCGGCCGACAAAGCGGCCTGGCTGCGACCATAATGCTTTCATGTACCAAATCAATAGCAATCTAGACTGTTCAACCTTTGGTACAATTCAGTGTTTAACTTTTGGTCCAAGTGGCTCGTCTGGGCCGGGCGGCCTATCCTGCGGGGCACGAGGCGGCACGACCGCCGCGAGGAGATGCAGCGATGCGAGGCACCGGCCTTCGCGCGGCGCGCCTGCTGCTGGCGGGGGCCGTCGCCTTCCTGTCCACGGGCCTCGCCGCCGCCGCGCAGGCCGTGGTGGCCGTCCACTACCTGGAGCGCCGGGTGGACCGCCCGGTCCCGCTCAACAACGAGGAGCCGGTCCCCGAGGACCAGGGTCTGCGCGGCGCCGAACTCGGTCTGCGCGACGCGCAGGCGACGGGGCGCTTCGTGGGCCTGGGCTTCTCCCTGAACAGCACCGTGGTCGGGCCGGGCGAGGACATCCGCGCGGCGCTCTCGCGCATCCTCGCCGCGCAGGCGCCGCGCTTCGTGGTCGTGAACGCCCCGGCGGGCGACCTCCTGGCGCTGGCCGACGCGGAGGCGGCGGGAGGCACGGTCTTCCTCAACATCGGCGCCGCCGACACGCGCCTGCGCGACCAGGATTGCCGGGCGCGGGTGCTGCACCTGCTGCCCTCCCGGGCGATGCTGACCGACGCCCTGGTGCAGTTCCTGGTCGCCAAGCGCTGGACCCGGCTCCTCCTCCTGTCCGGGCCCGCCCCGGCGGACGCGCTCTACGCCGAGTCCCTGCGCCGCAGCGCCCGCAAGTTCGGGGCCCGGGTGGTGGCGGAGGCGCGCTTCGACCCGCAGGGGGCCGACATCCGCGATTCCGCCGCGCAGGAACTGGCGCTCGCCTCGCGCGGGCCCGAGCACGACGTGGTGGCGGTGGCCGACGAGGCGGGCGCCTTCGGGGCGAGCCTCGTCTACAACACGGCCTCGCCGCGGCCCGTCGTCGGCACGCACGGGCTCACCCCGACGGCCTGGGGCCGGCCGGTCGAGGCCTGGGCGGCGGCCCAGCTCCAGACCCGCTTCCGCAAGCTCGCGGGCCGGCCGATGGACGCGGTCGATTACGCGGGCTGGCTCGCCGTGCACGCGGTCGGCGAGGCGGCCGCGCAACTGCGCAGCGCCGATCCCGACGCGATCGCCGACCTGCTCCTGTCCGGGCGCTTCGAACTCGGCGGCTTCAAGGGGCGGGCGTTGAGCTTCCGGCCCTGGAGCGGCGAGTTGCGCCAGCCGGTCTTCCTGCTCTGGCCCGGCGCCGTCGCGGCGACGGCGCCGCTCGCGGGCTTCCTCCACCAGCGCACCGAACTCGACACGCTCGGCCTCGACCAGCCCGAGAGCGCCTGCCGGGCGATGCGCGACCCGCGGCGCGGCAGCTGATGCGGCGGCGCGCGGCAGGCCTCCTCGCGCTGCTCCGGGCGGGCGCGGCGCCCGGGGCGGAGGTCTTCGTCACCAACGAGCGCGACAACACCGTCTCGGTGATCGATTCGGAGCGCCTCGAGGTGGTCCGCACCTTCGCGGTCGGGCGCCGGCCGCGCGGGGTGGCCTTCTCGCGGGACGGGCGCCGCCTCTTCGTCTGCGCGAGCGATTCCGACGCCGTCCAGGTGATCGACCCCGAGACCGGCCGGCTCCTCGACAACCTGCCCTCCGGCCAGGACCCGGAGCAGTTCGCCCTGCACCCGGACGGGCGCCGCCTCTTCATCGCCAACGAGGAGAACGCCACCACGACGGTGGTGGACGCGGCCGAGCGCCGGGTGCTGGCCCAGATCGACGTCGGCATCGAGCCGGAGGGCATGGCGGTGAGCCCGGACGGGACCCTCGCGGTCACGACCTCGGAGACCACCAACATGGTCCACTGGATCGACGCGGCGACGCTGCGCGTCGTCGACGCCACCCCGGTCGGCCAGCGGCCCCGCTACGCCGCCTTCACGGCGGACGGCGCGACGCTCTGGGTCTCCTCGGAGGTCGGCGGCACGGTGGCGGTGATCGACGTCGGGACCCGCCGGGTCCGCCGCACGATCGGGTTCGAGATCAGGGGCGTGGCGCCGGACCGGATCCAGCCGGTCGGGATCCGGCTCACCCGCGACGGGCGCCTCGCCTTCGTGGCGCTCGGCCCGGCCGACCGCGTGGCGGTGGTGGACGCCGCGACCTTCGAGGTGCTGGGCTTCATCCTGGTCGGGCGCCGGGTCTGGCACCTCGCGCTCACGCAGGACGAGGGCCGCCTGTTCACCACCAACGGCGTCTCGGGCGACGTGACGGTGATCGACGTGGCGACCCGCCGGGCCCTGCGCAGCGTCAAGGTCGGGCGCTATCCCTGGGGCGCCGCCGTGCGCCCGACCGGGGCCGCGCCGTGAGGGGGGGCTCAGCCGGCCTCCCCCTGGCGCCGCCGTGGCCCGCACGGGCCGTGAGGGCGGCGCGGCGCGCCATCCGCCTCCTCGCCCCGCTGCTCGCCCTCTGGCTCCCCGCCGCGGCCGGGGCCGGCACCCTCGACCGGGCCGGGCTGGAGCGGCTCTTCCCCCCTCCCCTCGTGGTCGGCGAGCGCGACGACGCCCTGCCGGTCTGGCCGATCCTCAAGCAGGAGGCGGGCCGCTACGACGTCTTCGCCTACGCGTACGAATCGGCCGACCTCGCGCCGATCCCGGGCTTCGGCGGCACGCCGCCGAACCTGCTGGTCGCGCTGGCGCCCGACGGCAGCTTCCGGGACGTGCGGGTGCTCTCGCACCGCGAGCCGGTCTTCCTGGAAGGGCTCGGCGAGGGGCCGCTCTTCGCCTTCGTCGCGCAATATGGGGGGATGTCGGCCCGGCGGCCGATCCGGGTCGGGCGCGCCAACGCGCGGGCCAACGGCGCCCCACCCGCCTCCACGGTGGACGGGGTGTCGATGGCGACCGCCTCGACCCGGGTCATCAACGAATCGCTGCTCGCCGCCTCCCTCGCCGTGGCGCGCGCCAAGCTCGGCTTCGGCGCCGGCCAGAGCGCGGCCCTGCGCGTCGAGGCGCGGCCCGGCCCCGTCGAGAGCCTGACCTGGGACGCGCTCCTCGCCCGCGGCTTCGTGCGGCGCTTCGCGCCCACGCACCGGGCCGTCGAGGCGGCCTTCGCGGGATCGGGCTTCGAGGGCCCGGCGCCGGCCGCGCCCGACGCGCCCTTCGCGGAGATCTACCTCGCCTATCTCAACCTGCCGACCATCGGCCGCGCGCTGCTCGGCGAGGCGCGGCACGCGGCGCTGATGGCCGAGATCGGCCCCGGCGCCCACGCGGTCCTAGTCCTGTCGGCCGGGGCCTGGAGCGCGCTCGGCGAGGACTTCGTGCTCGGCGCGATCCCGGAGCGCTTCGGCCTCGGCCAGCGCGGGCTCGGGGTGACCGCCCGCGACCTCGCCATCGAGCGCCGCGGCGCCGGACCGCCCGGCATGCCGGAGGGGCCCTGGTCGATCCTGAGGATCGCCCCCGAGGCGGGCTTCGACCCCTCGGCGCCCTGGAGCCTGACCCTGCGGATCACCCGCGAGAAGGGCCAGATCTTCCCCGAGCGCGCGACCCGGGAGGTCGCCGCCGACTACGCCCTGCCGCCCGACCTCTTCGTCCGGGAGGCGCCGGAGGAACCCGCGACCTGGACCGAGCCGTGGCGAGCGCGGGCGGCGGACCTCGCGCTGATCGGCGCCGCCCTCGCCCTCCTGGTCGCCGTGCTCGCGCGCCCGCGCGGCCTCGCGGCCCGTCCCCGGCCCTTCGCGGCCTTCCGCCTCGCCTACCTCGCCTTCACCCTCGTGGTGATCGGCTGGGTGGGGCAGGCGCAGCTCTCGGTCGTCACCCTGATCGGCCTCGTGCGCGCCGCGACGGTCACGGGCGACCTCAGCTTCCTCCTCTACGACCCGCCCTCGCTCCTCCTGTGGGGCTTCGCCCTGGCGACGCTCGCGGTCTGGGGCCGCGGCACCTTCTGCGGCTGGCTGTGCCCCTTCGGGGCGCTGCAGGAACTCGCGGCCGCCGCCGCCCGTCCCCTGCGCCTGCGCCTGCGCCCGCGCGTCCCGGGCCCCGCCGCGGACCGGGCGCTGCGCCGGCTCAAGCACCTCCTCCTCGCCGCCATCCTGGCGAGCGCCGCCCTCTCGGCCCCCCTGGCGGATGCCCTGGCCGAGGCCGAGCCGTTCAAGACCGCGATCACGCTCGGCTTCGTCCGGGGCGCGCCCTTCTGCGCCTACGCGGCCGCCCTCCTGCTCCTCAACCTCTTCGTCTACAAGGGTTTCTGCCGCTACCTGTGCCCGCTCGGCGCGGGCCTCGCGCTGCTCGGCCGCCTGCGGCTCCTCGACTGGATCCCGCGCCGGCCCGAATGCGGCAGCCCCTGCCAGCTCTGCCGCGTGCGCTGCCGCTACGGCGCCATCGCGCCGAGCGGCCGCATCGACTACGCGGAGTGCTTCCAGTGTATGGACTGCGTCACGATCATCCAGGATCCCCGGCAATGCGTGCCGGCGATCCTGGCGCGCAAGCATCCGGCCCGCAAGTACCCGGGCCACAAGCACCCGGCGCGGCCCCGGCCGGCCCCGGCCGAGACGGCGTGAGGCCGGGCCGGCGCCGCCTCCTCGTCGGCGCCGCCGGGGCCCTCGCGGGGCTCGGCGGGGCCGGCCTCCTCGCCCTCGCCCGGGCGCGGGGGCTGCGCACCGCGAGCCGGGCCGGGCTCGCCTTCGGGACCACCGTGTCGCTCACGCTCGCGGGGCCGGACGCGGCCGCCCTCGAGGCGGCCCTCGCCGAGGGCTTCGCGGAGATCCGGGCGGTGGAGCGCGCCGCGAGCCTGTTTCGCGCCGACAGCGCCCTGTCGCGGCTCAACCGCGAGGGCCGGCTCGACGGGGCCGACCCGCACCTGCTCGCGCTCGCGCGCTTCGCCCTCGACCTCGCGGCGGCGAGCGCGGGGGCCTTCGACCCGACCGTGCAGCCGCTCTGGCAGGCCTGGGCCGAGGCGGCGGCGCGCGGGGCGCGCCCGACCCCCGCCGCCCTCGCGCGGGCCGGCGCCCTCGTCGACTGGCGCGAGGTCCGGATCGACGGGCACAGCCTGCGCCTGCTCCGGCCGGGCGCGGCCCTGACGCTGAACGGGATCGCCCAGGGCTACGCCGCCGACCGGGTGATGGCGGCCCTGGCGCGCCGCGGCGTGCGGGACGCCCTCATCGACACGGGCGAGCTGGGCGCGGCCGGCCGGCGGGCGGACGGGTCGGCGTGGCGGCTCGGGATCGCCCATCCGCGGCGCGCCCGCACCCTCGCGGCGACGGTCGCGCCCTTCGCGGGCTTCGCCGCGACCTCGGGCGACTACGCCACCGCCTTCACGCCGGATTTCCGCCACCACCACATCGTCGATCCGGCCACCCGCGCCTCGCCCCCCGACCTCGCCTCGGTCACCGTCCTGGCCCCGTCGGGATTGCTGGCGGACGGGCTGTCGACCGCCGCGATGGTCCTGGGCGAGACGGGGGCCCGGGCCCTGCTCGCCCGTTACTCCGGTTGTTCAGGACATTTCATTGCAAAGATCTGATCTTAACTGATCATGCCCGGCTTGCGGCGGCCGCCGTTCTCGCGCAGCCTGTGGCGAAGCCGGAAGCGGAGCGGCCGACGGGCCGGCGCGCGGCGGGGATCGGCCCGGGCCGGTTCCGTCAGGGAGGGGCCTGGTGGGCACGGGACGACCGATGCGGGCGCATGCCTGCGGCGTGCAGACGGCGTGGACCGAGGCGGACGGGGCCGCGCAGGCGGCCGAGGCCATCGCCGCCGCCCTCGACCGGGACGAGGTCGGCCACCTCCTGGTGTTCTTCTCCGCGGAATACGACGCCGCCGCCCTGGCCGAGGCGCTGCGGACCCGGTTTCCGGGCATCGGGGTCGCGGGCTGCACCGCCTCGGGAGAGATCTGCGCCGCGGGCGGCCTGGAGCGGGGTCTCGTCGCCGTCGCCTTCCCGCGCGAGGGCTTCCGCGTGGTCTCGACGGTCCTCACCGGCATCGATTGCCTCGACGGGGAAGCGACGGTCGCGGCGATGCGCGGGCTGCGCGCGCGGCTCGGCCAGGCCGCCCCCGTCCCGCTGCACCGCTTCGCCCTGTCGCTGATCGACGGCCGCACCCACGCGGAGGAGAGGGTCATCTCCGCGGTGGCCTGGGGCCTCGACGCCATCCCCCTGGTGGGCGGTTCGGCCGGCGACGCCCTGACCTTCTCGCGCACCGCGCTGATCCACGACGGGCAGGCGTACCGCAACGCCGCCGTGGTGGCGGTCGTGGAGACGACCTACCCGGTCGAGATCTTCAAGATCGACAATTTCGAGCCGACGCCGGTGAAATTCGTGGTGACCGAGACCGACGCGGCCAACCGCACGGTGCGGGAGCTCAACGCCGAGCCGGCGGCCGCCGAGTACGCGCGCGCGGTCGGCCTGCGCCCGGGCGAGCTCTCGCCGATGACCTTCGCGACCCACCCGCTGGTGGTGCGGGTGGGGGGCGACTATTTCTGCCGCGCGATCCGCCGCCTCAACCCGGACGGCTCGCTCGGCCTGTTCTGCGCGATCGACGAGGGGGTGGTGCTGACTCTGGCGCGCCAGCGCGACCTCCTGGCCTCGACCGAGGAGGCTCTGGTCGACCTCGACGCGCGCCTGGGCGGCCTCGACCTCGTGATCGGCTTCGAGTGCGTGCTGCGCCGGCTCGACGCCGAGATGCACCAGATCCGACACCCGATCTCGGAACTCTATCGGAAGTACGGTGTGGTCGGCTTCGAGACGTTCGGGGAGCAGTACCGATCGACCCACCTCAACCAGACCTTCACGGGGATCGCGATCGGCCGGATGTGACGGGGCGCGGGGCGGCGCCCCCCGGCCGAGTGGCTGATGGACCCGCCCGAAGGGCCGTCGGCCGTCAGAGCCCCGGGATCGCGAAGGCCCCGCCCTCCGCCGGCCGGTCGAGGCGGCGCTGGCCGCGGGCCGGGATCGGGCGGCTGTAGGCGGCCCGCCCCGGGCCGGTGATCCGCACCCGGTCGGTGGACCCGGGCAGGTACTCCATCCAGCCCTTCGCCACGAGGTCGGCGTGGGTCTTGGGGCCGGAATAGACCTGCGCGATGGACGCCCATTCCGCGTGCAGCAGCGCGCGGAGGGCCTTGCGCTCGAGTTTCGTCGGGATGGAGGGATTGCTCGGCCGGAACGCCATCGGTGCGCTCACCTGAGAGGAATTGCCAAGGCGTGGAAGGGGGGGAGCCGCGCGGGCGCGCGGCTCCCCGAAATCCTCGCCGGCCCGAAGGCCGGCGGGGGAGCGGGGTCTCAGAAGAAGCCGAGGGCCTTTGGCGAGTAGCTGACCAGGAGGTTCTTGGTCTGCTGGTAGTGGTCGAGCATCATCTTGTGGGTCTCGCGCCCGATGCCCGACTGCTTGTAGCCCCCGAACGCCGCGTGGGCCGGGTAGGCGTGGTAGCAGTTCGTCCACACCCGGCCGGCCTGGATCTCCCGCCCGAANCGGTAGGCCCGNGTCCCGTCCCGCGTCCACACCCCGGCGCCCAGCCCGTAGAGCGTGTCGTTGGCGATCGCCAGCGCCTCGGCCTCGTCCTTGAACGTCGTCACCGACAGCACCGGCCCGAAGATCTCCTCCTGGAAGATCCGCATCCGGTTGTGGCCCCGGAACACCGTCGGCTTCACGTAGAAGCCCTCGGCGAACTCGCCCGCCAGCACCGCCCGCTCGCCGCCGGTCAGCAGCTGCGCCCCCTCCTGGCGGCCGATGTCGATGTAGGACAGGATCTTGGCCAGCTGCTCGCCCGAGGCCTGGGCGCCGATCATCGTGGCCGGGTCGAGCGGCGAGCCCTGCCGGATCGCCTCCACCCGCGCCACCGCCTTCTCGATGAAGCGCTCGTAGATCGATTCCTGCACCAGCGCCCGGCTCGGGCAGGTGCAGACCTCGCCCTGGTTGAGGGCGAACATCGCGAAGCCCTCCAGCGCCTTGTCCAGGAACGCGTCGTCCCGCGCCATCACGTCCTCAAAGAAGATGTTGGGCGACTTGCCCCCCAGCTCGAGCGTCACCGGGATCAGGTTCTGGCTGGCGTACTGCATGATCAGCCGCCCGGTCGAGGTCTCGCCCGTGAAGGCGATCTTGGCGATGCGCGGCGAGGAGGCCAGCGGCTTGCCCGCCTCCAGGCCGAAGCCGTTGACGATGTTGAGCACGCCGGCCGGCAGCAGGTCGCCGATGATCTCGGCCAGGACCAGGACCGAGGCCGGGGTCTGCTCGGCGGGCTTGAGCACCACGCAGTTGCCGGCCGCCAGGGCCGGGGCGAGCTTCCAGACCGCCATCAGGATGGGGAAGTTCCACGGGATGATCTGGCCGACCACGCCGAGCGGCTCGTGGAAGTGGTAGGCGACGGTGTCGTGGTCGATCTCGGAGAGCGAGCCCTCCTGGGCGCGCACGCAGCCGGCGAAGTAGCGGAAATGGTCGATGGCCAGCGGGATGTCGGCGTGGGTGGTCTCGCGGATCGGCTTGCCGTTGTCCCAGGTCTCGGCCAGCGCCAGCAGGTCGAGGTTGTCCTCCATGCGGTCGGCCATCCTGGTGAGGATGCGGGCGCGCTCGGCCGGGGCGGTGCGGGCCCAGGCGTCCTTGGCGGCGTGGGCGGCGTCGAGGGCGCGCTCGATGTCCTGGGCGTCGGAGCGGGCGACCTCGCAGATCAGCCGCCCGGTGAGCGGCGACGTGTTCTCGAAGTAGCGGCCCGCCGCCGGCGCCACCCACTGCCCGCCGATGAAGTTGTCGTAGCGCGCCGCGAACGGCGAGGCGGTCTGGCCGCGCAGGAATTCCGGCTTGTTCATGGTGTCCTCCCAGGATCCTCGCCCTCGTCGGGTGCGGGGCGAGCCGTCCTGTCCTGAGCAGCCCGCGTGCCAGGCCGCCGCCGCCGCCCCGCCGCCGGATCTTGCGACGCGGTAAGTCCCTGGCAATGCTTCACGGCCGCGGGGTCATGCGGGGAGCGTGCCGGGCAAGACCCGGGTTGGGTCCCGGCCGGGTCGCGGGCGGTCGCGCGGCCGAAGCTGCGACAGCTGTTGCGGCTGTCGCAGGTTGCGACAGCGCGCGGCGGCGCTCAGCCGGTGACCGGCCGGCGCAGGGGCCCATAGGTCGCCCGGTAGCTGCGCGGCCCGAGGAAGGGCAGGAGCAGGCGCCTCGCCAGATCCGGCATCCGGGCCGCGCGCGACATCCGGTCGGTCATGGCCTGCACGTGGGCCACGCGGGGGCGCCGCAGCCGCTCGTAGGCGGCGCCGGCCTCGCCCCACGCCGCCGGGCGGTCCAGCACCCGCGCCAGGACCAGCGCGTCCTCCAGGGCGAGGGCGGCCCCCTGCGCCCAGACCGGCGCGGTCGCGTGCGCCGCATCCCCCGCCAGCAGCACCCGGCCGGCGTGCCAGCGCGGCGCGCGCACCTCCTCCAGCGGCGAGTGATGGAGGGAGGACGGCCGCGCGAGCGCGGCCGCGAGCGCCTCGCGCACCCGCCGGGGAAAGCGGGCGAAGACGGGCGCGACGGATCCGAGGGCGTCGCCCGCCGGCGCGGCGCCGGTCACCGCGACCCAGCCGTAGGCCTCGCCCCGGTCGACCGGGATGAGCAGGAAGAGGCCGCCCCCTCCGCTCCAGAGCGTCCAGGCCTCGACCCCCGGATTGGGGATCATGAAGCGCCAGCTCGCCCCGGCGAGGCGCGCCGCCTCGGGCGCCGCGCCCCCGAACACGGCCCGGCGGACGGTCGAGTGCACGCCGTCCGCCCCGACCAGGAGGCCGCCCGTCTCGGCCGTGCCGTCGCTCAGCACCGCCGCGACGCCGCCCGGATCCTGCCGGACCGCCGCGAGGCCGCGCCCCTGCCGCACCGCCTCCTCCGGCAGGCCGCGCCGCAGCAGGCGCAGGAGGTCGGCGCGCCGCAGGCAGCGGGGCCGCGCCCGCGCGCCCCAGAACGCCTCCTCGTCGACGCGGAAGATCAGGCGGTCCGCCGCGTCGCGGTACTCGCGCCGCGCCAGGGGCTGGCCGAGACCGCGCAGCTCCTCCCCGAGGCCGAGCGCGTCCAGGGCCTGGACCGCGTTGCCCGGCAGGTTGATGGCGAGCCCGGCCGCGGCCGGCTCGTCCCGCCGCTCCAGGGTGAGCGAGGGGATGCCGCGCCGGTGCAGGGCCCGCGCGACGGCGAGGCCCGCGATGCCGCCGCCGCCGATCAGGACTCGGTCCGCCGTCTCAGGGTTCATCGGGGTGCCTTTCTCGGATCCGCGGCCTCACGCCGGCCGGGCGCGCACGCAGGCGACCCGGAGCGGCTCGTGGCGGCCGCGCAGGGCATGCGCGCCGAGATCCTCGGCCAGGAGGTCGGGCGGGAGCGGGCCGAGCCGGTCGAGCAGGTCGCCGGAGACCAGCACCGTGACCCCGAGCTCCTTGGCGAGCGCCTCGAGGCGGCTCGTCGTGTTCAGGGTGTCGCCGAAATACGCGATCTTGTGCCGCTCCAGGCCGATCTCGGCGGTGACGACTGAGCCGCAATGCAGGGCCGCGCGGAAGCCCGGCACCTGACCGAACCGCGACTCCCAGGAGGCGGCGTCCGCGGCGAGGCGGGCGGCGAAATCGAAGACGCAGCGCAGGCAGGCGGCGTCGCGGCTGCCCTGCGCCAGGGTCCAGCTCACCAGGGCCATGTCCCCGACATAGTCGTCGATCGAGCCGCGCGAGCGATGGACCGGCAGGGCGAGCGCGCTGAAGATCTCGCCGAGATATTGCTGCGCCGCGAGGTCGCCGCGCTCCTCGGCGAAGCGCGTCGAGCCGGACACGTCGAGGAACAGGAAGATGCGCTCCTCGCTGATCGGCCGGTGGTAGCGGCCGATCAGCAGGTTGGCGAAGACCCGCGGGCCGATCAGGTCGCGGACGCGGAACACGAAGGCGATCAGCACCGAGATCGCGAGCGCGTAGAGGAAGCCGGTCCGCGACATCATCATGGCGGCGCGGGCGCTCGGCATCAGGCCGAAGACGTGGTGCAGCAGCGTCCCGGCGGCCGCGTTGCCGAGGACGATCATCGCCACGTAGGTCGCGACCGTGGCCGCGGCGAAGAGGGGCGTGGCGGCCCGGCGGACCCGGTCGCGCCAGGCCGCGAGCAGCAGCCCGCGCTCGTAGAACAGGATCGGCGACCCGATCAGGGCGCCCCGGAGCGCCGGCTCCGAGAGCGGGCCGGTGCCCGAGAGGGCCGCGTAGGCGAGGCCCGCCAGCGCCCCCAGCGCGGGCGCGGCGATCCAGAAGCCGGGTCGGGACGAGGGCATCGGGCTCCTGTCGGGTCGCGCCGCGGGCGCAGCGCGCTCCCGATACATCACCCGGCGCGCGAGTTCATGTCCGACGCCGCGCGAGGCCGGGGTGGGATGCGGGCCGATCCAGGGCCGCCGGGGCCCTCAGGCGGCCGCGAGCCGGCAGATCGTGCGCGCGACCTCGAAGGAGGCCTCGAAGGCGGGAACCGGCAGGAACTCGAACCGCGAGTGGAAATTGCAGGCGCCGGTGAAGAAGTTCGGCGTCGGCACGCCCCGCGCCGAGAGGGCCGACCCGTCGGTGCCGCCGCGCATCGGGATCAGCTTCGGGGTGATCTCCAGCGCCGCCAGCGCGGAGAACAGCAGGTCCACCGCCCGCCGGTCGTCCCCGAGCGAGTCCCGGATGTTGCCGTACACGTCGTCCAGGCGGCAGGCCACGCGGCCGGTCGGGTAGCGGGCGGCGACGCGGGCGGCCTCCCGCTCCACCCGCGCCTTGCGGGCCGCGAAGGCGTCCCGGTCGAAGTCCCGGATCCGGACCTGGAGCCGCGCCTCGCTGTCGTTCGCCACCATCCCGCTGAACCAGTAATAGCCCTCGCGGCCCGCGGTGCGCTCGGGCGTCTCCGCCCGGTCGAACTGCGCGATGAAGTCCTGCGCCATCAGCAGCGGGTTGACCATCACGCCCTTGGCCGCCATCGGGTGGGCGCTGACCCCGGTGAACACGACCTCGCCGTTGGCGGCGTTGAAGGTCTCCAGCACGACCTCGCCCACCTCGCAGCAATCGATCGTGTAGGCGAAGTCGCAGGCGAACCGCGCGAGGTCGAGGGCCTTGGCGCCGCGCAGCCCGATCTCCTCGTCGGGCACGAAGGCGACGAGGATGTCGCCGTGCGCGTCCGCCGGGCCCAGCGTCGCCAGCAGCGTCATCATCACCGCGATGGCGGCCTTGTTGTCGGCCCCCAGCACGCTGGTGCCGTCGCCGACGATCACGTCCTGGCCCCGCCAGGGCAGGATCTCCGGGTGCTCCGCGGCGCGCAGCCAGATGTCCCGCTCGGCATTCAGGCAGAGGTCGCGGCCGTCGAAGCGCAGCACCTGCGGGCGGATCACCGGGGAGAGCCCGACATCGACCGTGTCGAGATGCGCGACGAAGCCGATCCGCGGGGCGCCCGGCCGGGTGCCGGGCTTCAGCGCCGTCACGATGGCGGCGTCGTCGAGGGTCACCCGCGCGAGCCCGATCTCGCGCAGCTCCGCGGCCAGCAGGGCCGCGAGGTCGCGCTGGCCCGGCGTGCTCGGCAGCGTCGCCGCGGCGGCGTCGCTCTGGCTCGGAACCGCGACATAGCGGAAGAACCGCTCGACCAGCTGCGCGCGAATGCTCATCGTTGCTCCTCTCGGCCCGGGCGGGCGCCCGGGAGCAT
The DNA here is from genome assembly GCF_000379105.1 of Methylobacterium sp. WSM2598. Classification (GTDB taxonomy): domain Bacteria; phylum Pseudomonadota; class Alphaproteobacteria; order Rhizobiales; family Beijerinckiaceae; genus Methylobacterium. Next base: position 1,126,273 of record NZ_KB900609.1, read on the forward strand.
AACCGCTTCGGCGCGCCTTCGGGCCTCAGCGGTGGCGACCATTGCCACCGCTGAGGCCCGAAGGCGCCGGACCCGTGCCGGGCGGGGGGCGGCGATGCCGTCCCCGGGGCTCACGCCCCGCGGCCGCGCCCCAGCCGCTCGGCAATGACGATGCCGCCGAGGACGAGGGCGAGGGCGACGGCGTTGTCGAGCCGGAACGGCTCCCCGGCCACGGTGACGGCCAGCGCCGCCCCGAAGACCGGGACGAGGTTCACGAAGATGCCCGCCCGGTTCGGCCCGATCAGCTCGACGCCGCGCATGAAGAAGAGCTGCGAGATCAGCGACGGCCCCAGCCCGACGAAGGCGATGATCGCCCAGCCCGCGGCGCTCGGCCAGATCAGGCGCCCGGCCGCCCACTCGGCGACGAGGAGCGGCAGCGAGGTGAGCAGGGCGGCGAGGGCCAGCGCGGCGAAGAAGGTCGCCCCCGACACGGCCGGCCGCGCCCGCAGCGCGACCGTGTAGCCGGCGTAGAGCAGGCAGGCGAGGAGCAGGAGCAGGTCGCCCCGGTTGAACGCGAAGGTGCGCAGCACCGCGAGGTCGCCGTGCGTCGCCGCGACGACCACGCCCAGGGAGGTCACGAGGACGCCGAGCACCTGGATGCGCGTGACGGGCGTGCGGTAGGCGAGGAAGCTGCAGGCCAGCACCACGACCGGCATCGCGCCCTGGAACAGGGCCATGTTGGTGACCGTGGTGGCGGCGCCCGCCGCGTAGAACAGGGCGTTGAAGACCGTGAAGCCGCAGCCGCCCATCAGCAGGATGCGCAGCCAGGCCGGGCGCAGCAGGCGCCACTCGCGGGCGACCCGTCGGGCCGCGAAGGGCGCCAGGACCGCGCAGGCGACGAGCCAGCGCAGGCTGGTCAGCGCGAGCGGCGAGACCTCGCCCACCGCCCACTTGCTCGCCACGGCGTTGCCGGCCCAGATCAGGGCGGTGAGCGTGAGGAGCGCGTAGGCCCGAAAGGCGCCGTCTCTTCCGCCGGAAACCCCGGATTTCGGGCGCCAGGATTCACGCATGGCCGTTCTCATTCGCCCTCCGGCCGCCGGATGGGCCAGGGAACAAGGCGATAGGCCAAGGCGTGGGCATCCGCTACCTGGGCTCGCCCCCGGTCGGCCGCGCCGCGACCGTGCCGCAAGGCTCGATTCCGCGTCCCTCGCCCCACCCTCCGCGCGTGGTCCCGCGGCCTGGCCGGCCTCTCGCCCGGCCAGCCGCCCTGCCCCGGCTTCCGGCCTGACGAGTGGGCAACCACCCCGGAGGACCACCATCGCTCCGGGGACGCGTTCGGGCCCGAGGCCGATCGGCTGGGCTCGCACACGGTCACGCTGCTCGGAATGTGCCGGGGCTGCGCATTAGGTTTCCGGTGATCTCGGTGTTACGGATGGAGGGCACGCGGAGTGCGGCACAGAGGTACCCCCACGTGCCGACCGATCTTCCCACGCCATCGCAGGCGCCGCGCTGGCGGAGGCTTCTGCGACTGGGCGTCATCCTCGTGTGGTTCAGTCTCGCTGATCTCGCTCGTCGAGGATGGGCGGCGCTGAGGCGAGGTCGACGCCGTCCGTAGAGCGTCGACGCGTTCCCTTATGCGAAGAGAACAGCCGCCAGCGGCCCGCTCAGCGCGGCAGGAAGGGGCTCCGGAGCCGCCGGTCTGCGCCGTCGCCACGCGTCGAGGCGGACGGTGGGGAGACATCATCGGACCCGGGTGTGGGAGTTCAAGCGTTGGCCACCGGGGCGCGATCCCGCGGGCTTGGTGGCGCTGATGGACGAGAACGTTCGCGACTTGCACGCTGCCCTGGTCGAGGCCGCGGCGCTCGGTAACGCCCTTGCCGGCGAGTGCGCCGAAATCGCCCGGCAGTTGCATGGCTGCGGGAATGCCTCCAGGGCTGAGGCGATCAGCGGCGTGGGCCGCGCGTTGCGGATCAAAGCGCTGCAAATGTCGGCCGCTGCCGGCGCTCTGGTCACGCGCGACCCGCACGTCCTTGCGCCGGAGGCGGGACGGGACAGAATCCTCGGCCGAGGGTCGATGAGCTCCCGGTAGCTTGCGCGCGTCGAGCGCATGCATGCGGACCAGCGGTCCCGATCCTTGGGCTCCCTGCCCGATCGCCCCGCGGAAGGGGCCCGGGCCCGCCAGCGTGGCGAGCCCCGAGATGCGTGCCCCTGCCCGCTCGGCTTCGAGGAGCGCGAGGAGTGGCTGGAAGACTTCGACGGACGGGCGCGCAGGCCGCGTCCGACCGGCCGAAGAACCCCGCCGGGTGAACGGCGCGCGCCGTCCCTGCCATCCTCTGCTCCGATCCGGCAGCGTCTCGATCCGCCTCGTGGAGCCGCGCGCGCGCCGCGGCCGTTCCCCTGCCGTTCCCTCGCGATCCGACGCCGGCTGGCATACGCTCGGGACCAGCCAGGAGGCATTTCTGATGTCGGAACGCCGAGAACTCTACCGAAGCCCGAGCGGGGACACTTGGTACCTTGGCCGAGAGCCGCAGAACGGCAGGGCATTCATCATTCACCAGCCTAACGGGCCCTCCGGAGGAAAGCGCAGTCATATCGAGCTGGGAGCTTTCTTGGCAGACGGAACGGGCAAGCCGGAACAGCAAGCCTTGCTTCGCTTGATCGGAACGCTCGTCGAGGTTCCTCCGTATGCGGATCAGACCTGAGGGCCGGAGGCGAAAGGCGATCCGGACGGCCATCCCGCCGGCGCGGCGGGCCTGAGATCTGCTGATCAGGCCACGTCGCCAGCCAGCCGGCTCTCCCGTCGCGCTCGGGCCGCGACGGGCGGCCGGGCGTGGCAGGGGCTCCGGCCCGGCCCAGGCAAGCAGAGCCATGATCTGGCGCTTACCGTCCCGCGTCTGCTTGTCCGTGCAGCAATAGCCCTCCGGAAGCGCGCAGCAGCGCGAGGGCTGGTAATGCTCGCGCACGATGTCCCGGTCAGGGCGGCGGACGGGCCTTAGGCAGATCGGGATCGGAGGCCGCCATGGTGTGTCTCCCGCCGCCAGCCCCGGGGCTGAATGCAGATGACGGGCACTGACGGCACGGCGGTGGGCCTGCCGAGGCCGAGGCCGGAGCGCTCTCGGTCGCCGTCGCGCTCCTCCCCGATCCGCTCGATGCCTTCGGGATGGCGGAAGTGGGCGTCGCTCAGGCGCCGCGCGGGCTCGTGATCCGGGACCCGCTGTGATCAGCCGGATCCCGGATCACAAGTCATGCTGATTGAGTTTTGGCCCGAGGGGTTCCAACCCCCGAGGTGACCTTGCCGTCAGGGCGAACTTTGGCCCCCGGAGGCGGTGGCCCTGCCCCGGTCGGATCCGAGGCAGGGGGCACCTCAGGGTCGGGCTTTCTCGCATCGTGGGACATGCTCGCCTCCCGGTCTGGGTGGAAAGGTGGAGGAACTGCCGGCTGCGCAGCCACCCCATCGCGGCAGCCCTCGGGGGGGCGAGAGAAGGGCGACGCACCACGCGACCCGTCGGCACGTCGAAGAGCGGCCGCGCCAGGAGCTCGCGCGAGACGGCCAGCGCCTCGACCGACCGGCTCATGGAGTCAATGTGGAGGAAGCAAGAATCCCTGCCGCTCAAGCGCTTCTCTTGCGCCTGCTCCGGGTCGCCAGTCCATCTGGTCGCGAATTTGAAAGGTTTGACTTGGTCCATGACAACGCGCGACGGATTGCGTTGCCTGTTCGAATGACCCTGGTCACGCGTTGGTTCGTTCGCCTGGGGTTAAATCCGGTGAAAGCTCGTCCGCGCGATCGCCGCGCAGCGGAGGCGGCCTCCGTCTCGGTGGCGACCCACCGCGGCCCCCGCCGCGGGTCCGACGAGCGGGATCGCGACAGTTCCGCCCGCCGCCGGCCGCGGCCGCATGGCTGGCCTCCCCTGACCGGCAACCGGCCGCGGCACCGGGGCGGCAGGGTCCGCGCCCCGGCCGGCATCGCCCGCCCGGATCGGCGCGGAGAGCGTCGGCGGGAGGCGATCCTCCGGGCGCGGCGGGCCGCTTCGTCCTTGAAAACCCGCCGGAGCTTCCGGATCATGGCGGCGGGCGGCCCTCAGCCCGGAGAACGGCGTGACGGGAAAGAGAACGGGCGCGGCGGCCCGGATCGTGCGGCTTCCGCGCGGCAGACCGGCCGCGGCCGGCGACCGGGGAGCGGCGATCTACGCGGCGCTGCGGCGCGCGATCATCGAGCAGGCGCTCAAGCCCGGCGAGAAGCTGCCCGAGGACGCGATCGGAGCGAGCTTCGGCGTGAGCCGCACCATCGTGCGCAACGCCCTGCACCAGCTGGCGGCCGAGGGGCTGGTGGAGATGCGCCGCAACCGCGGCGCGCGGGTGGCGCGGCCCCGCTGGGAGGAGGCGGGGGACATCTTCGACATCCGCCGCGCCCTGGAGCGCCTGGTCATCGCCCGGCTCGCCGGCCGGCTGACGCCCGAGCAGGTGGCGCGGCTGAAGGAGCATGCCGACCGCGAGGACGCCGCCCGGGGAGGATCCGAGCCGCACTCGGTGCGGCTCGCCACCGAGTTCCACGTGCTGCTCGCCGAGATGACCGGGAGCGAGGTGCTGGCGCGCTACGTCGGGGAGGCGGCGTGGCGCTGCGGCCTGACGCTCACCCTCTACAGCCGCCCGCACTCCTCGGAATGCGGCGTGCACGAGCACCGGGAGATCATCGCGGCGCTCGAGGCGGGCGACGAGGCCCGCGCGGTCGCCGTGATGGACGGGCACCTCTCGGCGGTGGTCTCCCGCGCCCTGATCGACCCGCCGGGGCGCAGCCGCGACCTGAGCGAGATCCTGCGCCGCTACGCGCAGGAGTGATCCGGGATCCGCTCGATCCAAGCGATCCCGGATCGCGAGCCCGCGCGGCGCCTGAGCGACGCCGACATCCGCATGGCCGAAATGGGAGATGGCGAAGCCATCGACCGGATCAGGCGCAGCCGATGCGCCGCGCGTACCAGGCGCGCAGGGCCCGCTCGTAGCGCGGCCAGGCCCGCAGCAGCGGATCCCGCGGCACGGCGCCGCGGTAGCGCGCCCGCAGCTCGGCCTCGGCCGCCGGGAGGTCGATCCCGGTCACCCGCCCGTCGGCGACGACGCGGCGGCCCGCCACCACCACGTCGCGGACATAGGCGGCGGTCGCGCGCGCGAAGACGAGGTCGAGGGGGTCGACCGGCAGGATCGCGTCCCGGTCGAGGGCGTCGAGGTCGAGCACCATCAGGTCGACCGGCGCGCCCGCCTCCAGCAGGCCGGGGCCCGGCGCCCCGAGGCTGGCGCGGCCCTCCGCGATCACGGCCGCGAGGAAGCGGCGGCGGTCGTCCGCATCCGCGAAGCCCCAGGGACCATGGACCGCCTGCACGAGGCGCAGCTCGCGCAGCATGTCGTCGTCCTCGTCGAAGGCGAGGCCGTCGAGGCCGAGGCAGACCCGGCAGCCCTGGGCCCGCGCCTCGCGGAAGGGGCCGATCCCGGAGCGCAGGTGCAGGTTCGAGCTGAAATTCGTGACGATCGTGGCCCCGGCCTCCGCGATCAGCGCCCGCTCCTCGGCATCGGCATGGACGCAGTGGGCGAGGGTCAGGCGCGCCGAGAGGAGGCCGATCTCCTTGAGGAAGCGCACGATCCCCTGGGGGTATTCGCGCCGCGCCCAGTCGCGCTGGGCGGCGGTTTCGAGGAGGTGCATGTGCACGCGCCGGCCCGTCAGGGCGGAGCGCTCCGCGACGGCTTCGAGGAGCGGCCGGCTGCACCATTGCACCCCCGCCGGCCCGAACTGGACCGCCACGGTCGGCCCCTCGATCGCCGCCGCGATCGCCTCCGTGAGGGCGACGTACTCCGCCGGGGACGGGGCCGGCCGCAGGAAGGCCGCCTCGATCGCCGCGCGGGTCCCCGCCGGGAGGTCGTCCAGCACCTCGTCCGAGGCTCCGTAGACGAGGGGATTCCGGTCGCGCACGGCGAGCGCGAAGGTCATGCGAACGCCGACGTCGTGGGCCGCGCGGGCCACCTCCCGGGCCTCGTCGAGGAGCGGGAGCCGGCCGCTCGGGCGGGTGTAGTGCACCATCACGGCGGCGCAGCCGGCCCGCGCCGCCCGGGCGAGGGGTGCCGCCGCGGCGAGGTAGGCGTCCGGCGGGGTCGCCAGGGCCGAGCGCGGCAGCCACGTCTCCAGGGGCAGGAAGGCCGCGCCGAAGGAGGTCAGGGACAGGGGCCGGGCGTGGTCGTGGGCGTTCACCAGCGCCGGCATCACCAGGCGCCGGCCCGGGACTGCCGGGCCCCCCTCCCCGCCCGGCCCGACAGCTGCGCCCGGCGCATCCGCCGCGATCGCGGAGATCGCCGCGATCCGGTCGCCCACGATGCGGATCGCCCGGGCCGGCGCCGCGGCGAGGTCCGGCCCGAGGAGCGCGTCGCCCGCGATCCGCACGGCGCGTCACTTCTTCACGTAGTCGAGGCTCCGCTCGGCCCGCGGCGGCAGGAAGCCGCGGCTGAACACCTCGGCCGGCTCGGGCCGGCGCGGCAGGTCGTAGCCCGCCGCCACCAGGGCGATGGCGCGCGCGAGCCGGTCGTCCTTGAGGTCGCCGACCCCGATCTCCCTCATCTCGGGCGAGACGATCAGCGTCTCGTAGGAGAATTGCAGCCGGCGCTTCTCGACCGCGGCGTTGACGAGGTTGTCGAAGGCCACGACGGCCTGCATGCCGAGATCCTGGTCCCGGCCGATCTCCACCACCGCCCGGTTGATCGCCCGCACGAGGCCGGCCACCGCCTTCGGGTTCTCCTTCAGCAGCTTGCGCGACACCATCACCCCGTTCGAGTACAGATCGAGCCCGTGATCGCCGAACGAGATCCAGTTGAAATCCTTGTCCGGATCCTGCCGGTTGAGCACGAGGTTGAAGTAGCTCGTGATCGTGAAGACCAGCGCGGCGTCGATCTGGCCCTGGAGCAGCATCGGCTCCTGAAGGTTCGGGGCCATGTTGCTGACCTTGATCCTGGCGAGATCGAGGCCGTTGGTCTTGGCGAAGACCGGCAGCATGCGGGTGGTCGGGGTGCCCTGGGCGCCGCCGAGCGTCCGGCCCTCGAGATCCTTGGGGCCGCGGATGCCGCTCGCCGCCTTCGAGACGATCGCGAAGGGCGGCTGGTTCCACAGCATGTAGACCATCACGGGCGCGTCGGCCGGGCGGGTCGCCGCGTTCTGGATGATGGCGTTCATGTCGCCGAAGCCGGCATCGTAGGCGCCGCCCATGATGCGGGTCACGGTCGCGCCCGAGCCCTCGCCCTGATCGATGACGACGCTGAGCCCCTCCTCCTTGAAGTAGCCCTTGTCGCGGGCGAGGAAGAAGGCCGCGTCGCTCCCCTGCGTCTTCCAGCCGAGGGTGAACTTGATCGTGGTGTCGGCCAGCGCCGTCCCGGCGGCGAGGCACAGGACCAGCGTGGCGGCAAGATACCGGATTGCGGCAAGACGTCGGATCATCGTCGGCTCTCCCCTCTGGGCGCTCCCCGGCGCCGTGTTGCCGTGGTGGGGCCGGCCGCGGCGCGGCGGCCCGCCCCGCTCAGACCGCGATCTCGCGCTTGCGCGTCGCCCAGCCGGTCACCCGCGCCTCCACCAGCGAGAAGGCGGCGTAGAGGGCGATGCCGAGGCCGGCGAGGATGAACAGGCCCGCGAAGGCGAGCGGCACGTCGAAATTCGAGGAGGCGGCCATCATCACGTTGCCGATGCCACGGTTCGACGCGACGGTCTCGGACAGGACCGTGCCCACGAAGGCGTAGGTCACCGCCACCTTCAGGGAGGCGAAGAAGAACGGCATCGTGCGCGGCAGGCCGACGTTCCACAGGATGTCGAGCTTCGAGGCGCCGAGCGCCTTCAGCACGTCCTCCAGTTCCGGCTCCGTGGTGGCGAGGCCGGTGGCGATGTTCACGACGATCGGGAAGAAGCAGATCACCAGCGAGGTGAGCACCGCCGGGACGGTGCCGGAGCCGAACCACAGCACGAAGATCGGCACCACCGCGACCTTGGGGATGGACGAGAAGCCGATCAGCAGCGGGTAGGCGGTGTCGTAGGCGAGCCGCGAGACGCCGATCACCGCCCCGATGACGAGGCCGGTGAGCACGCCGAGGACGAAGCCGAGCATCGTCGTGCCGAGGGTCTGGAGCATGTGCGGCCAGAGCACCGGCGCGCGGGCGACCAAGGTGGCGAGGATCTGGCTCGGGCGCGGCAGGACGAGATCCGACACGCCGAGGGCAACGCACAGCACCTCCCAGGCGGCGAAGAAGCCGAGGATCATCAGGAGCGCGAGACCGCGCTGCCGCAGGCGGAGGGCCGGCATGGTCAGGGGCTCCCGGCCGGGGCCGCCCGGGCGCTCACGATGAGGTCGCGCAGGCGGTGGGTGAGGGTGACGAAGCCCGGCTCGTAGGTCATGGCGACGCTGCGCGGGCGCGGGAAGGCCACGGGCGAATCGTCGAGGATCCGGCCCGGCCGCGCGCTCATCACGCAGATGCGGCTGGCGAGGTAGCCGGCCTCGCGCAGGTCGTGGGTGACGAGGATCACCGTCGGCCGCCGCGCCATCCAGAGGTCCTGGAGGATGCCCCAGAGCTCCTCGCGGGTGAACTGGTCGAGCGCCCCGAAGGGCTCGTCGAGGAGGAGGAGCCGCGGCTCGTGGACCAGCGCCCGGCACAGATTGGCGCGCTGGAGCATGCCGCCCGAGAGCTGCCAGGGGTAGCTCCTGGCGAAGTCCTTCAACCCGACCTGGTCGAGGAGGGCGTGGACCCGGTCCCGGAAGGCGCCGCGGCGCTTGGCGCGGAATTCCGACCGGTACGGCGCGACGATGCGCAGGGGCAGCATCACGTTCCGCTCGATCGTGAGCCAGGGGAGCATCGTCGGGTTCTGGAAGGCCATGCCGATGCGCAGCGCCTTGGCGCTCGCCTCCCGGCCGCCGACGATCACCGCGCCGGCGCCCGGCCGCATCAGGCCGGCGGCGAGCCGCAGGATCGTGGACTTGCCGCAGCCCGAGGGGCCGACCAGGGCGACGAACTCGCCCTCGCGGATGTCGAGGCTGGTCGGCGCCAGCGCCGCGACCGCGGAGGCCCCCTGCCCGAAGGTGACGGACGCGCCCTCCAGCTCGACCGCCTTGACGCGGCCGGGCGCGAAGGACGTCTCGTCGGGGGGCCGGGGCAGCGAGGCGGTCGCGTTCATGCCGCCGGCAAGGCAGGTTCCGTGCCAGCGTATACGATCGAGGTGCGGCGCAGACCGGTCTCCCGCCGCGCGCGCGGCCAAGCTTGAGCTTGGAAAGCGGGCGATCCGCTCGCCGAAGCGGCACTTGTGTCAATTTTCGAGCACGATTTGCCGCACAAACGGTATACGATTTGCCGGGACAGGGCCTTACACTCGGCGCCGCCGCGTCGGCCGCGGGCCGGGGCGGCGCGCCGCCGCCCGCTCAGGAGACCCGCCATGCCGACATCCGATCCCGCCGAGGCGGCCCGCATCGTCGACGCTTTCCTGGAGGCCTCGATGCGCCCCGATCCCGTCGCCGCCGCCGCCTTCATGGCGCCGGACGTGCGCATCGTCTTCACGGGCGGGCGGGTGTTCGGTCATCCGGGCGAGGCCACCGCCTTCAATGCCGGCCGCTATCGCTGGGTGAAGAAGCGCATCCTGTGCAACGACGTGGTGCCCGGCGACGGCGAGACCGTCGTGTACAATCTCGGCACGCTCTACGGCGCGTGGCCGGACGGGCGCCCCTTCGAGGGCAACCGCTACGTCGACCGCTTCGTGGTGCGCGACGGGCTCATCGTCAGCCAGGAGGTCTGGAACGACAGCGCCGAGCGCATCCTCGACCCGAGCCTCGGCGCCTGACCGCCATGGACTTCGATCACCTGTTCACCAACGCCCGCCTGCCCGGGCGCGACGGCCTCGTGGACCTCGCGGTGCGGGACGGGCGCTTCGCGGCCGTCGAGCCCGGGCTGCCGCCGAACGGGCCGAGCGAGGATCTCGGCGGGCGGCTGGTGATCCCGGGCTTCGTCGAGACGCATCTCCACCTCGACAAGGCCTGCCTCCTCGGGCGCTGCGATTGCGGCGCCGGCAGCGTCGGGGAGGCGATCGCGGCCGTCACGGCGGCCAAGCGCGGCTTCACCGAGGCGGACGTCTACGAGCGGGCGCGCCGGGTGCTGGAGCGCGCCGTCGCGCAGGGCACCACCCGCATCCGCACCCACGTGGAGGTGGATCCCCGCATCGGGCTGACGAGCTTCCGGGCGCTGAGGCGCCTCAAGGCCGACTACGCCTGGGCGGTCGATCTCGAACTCTGCGCCTTCCCGCAGGAGGGACTGCTCGACGATCCGGGCTGCGAGGACGTGCTGGTCGCGGCCCTTGAGGAGGGGGCGGACCTCGTCGGCGGCGTCCCCTACATCGACCGGGACGCGGACGGCCACGTCGCGCGGATCTTCGCGCTCGCCCGGCGCTTCGACGTCGACATCGACTTCCACCTCGACTTCGACCTCGACCCGACCTGGCTGCGCCTCGACGAGGTCTGCCGCTGGGCCGACCGGACCGGCTGGGGCGGGCGCGTCGCCATCGGCCACGCGACCAAGCTCTCGGCCCTGCCACCGGAGGCCTTCGGACGGGCGGCGCGGCGCCTCGCCGGGGCGGGCGTCGCCGTCACGGTCCTGCCCGCGACCGACCTGTTCCTGATGGGGCGCGAGGCCGCCTGCAACGTGCCGCGCGGCGTGGCGGCGGCGCACCGGCTGGCGCGGGCCGGCGTCACCTGCTCGATCGCCACCAACAACGTCCTCAACCCGTTCACGCCCTACGGCGACGCCTCGCTGCTGCGGATGGCGAACCTCTACGCCAACGTCGCCCAGGTCTCGTCCGAGCCGGACCTCGCCCTCTGCCTCGACCTCGTCACCGACCAGGCGGCGCGGCTGATGCGGTGTGCCGATTACGGCCTCGCCCCGGGCCGCCGGGCCGACCTCGTCGTGCTCGACGCGCGCAGCCCCGCCGAGGCGGTCTGCACCCTGGCTTGGCCGCTCCAGGGCATGAAGAACGGGCGCCGGAGCTTCGCGCGGCCGATGCCGCTCCTGTCGCCGCCCGGCGAGGCCGCCCGCGCCCCGGGCCCGCTCCTGGGTCCGCCCCTGGGTCCTGCCCTGGGTCCTGCCCTGGGTCCTGCCCTGGGTCCTGCCCTGGGCTGAGCCGCGCCCGGCGCACGCCGCCCCGGCCCGCCGCGCGGGCGCGTCGGGGCCCGACGCGCGATGTCGCGAATCCGACAGGACGAGACATCCGTGTACCCGCCGCGGATCGTCGATTTTCCAAGTACTACAATGACTTGATGGATGGCACGGCGCTTGCGGAACCTTCACCGGACTGACGCAGAGGTGAAGACATGTCCTCCCCGGTGTTCTCCCTCGAGGCCCTCGTCTCGGCACCGATCTCGGTCGACGCGATGCGGGCGAAACTGCAGGAGGGCGGCTGCTCGTCCACGTCCTGCGGCTCCTCGGCCAAGCCGGACGAGATGCCCGAGGACGTCTGGGACAAGATCAAGGATCATCCCTGCTACTCGGAAGAGGCGCATCACTACTTCGCCCGCATGCACGTCGCGGTGGCGCCGGCCTGCAACATCCAGTGCAATTACTGCAATCGCAAGTACGATTGCGCCAACGAGAGCCGGCCCGGCGTGGTGTCGGAGAAGCTCACGCCGGACCAGGCCCTGCGCAAGGTGGTGACGGTGGCCAACGAGGTGCCGCAGCTGTCGGTGCTCGGCATCGCCGGCCCCGGCGACAGCTGCTACGATTGGAAGAAGACCAAGGCCACCTTCGACGCGGTGTCCCGGGAGATCCCCGACATCAAGCTCTGCCTCTCCACCAACGGGCTCGCCCTGCCCGACCACGTCGACGAGATCGCCGAGATGAACGTCGATCACGTCACGGTGACCATCAACATGGTCGATCCGGAGATCGGGGCGAAGATCTATCCCTGGATCTTCCACCAGCACAAGCGCTACACGGGCGTCGAGGCCGCCCGCATCCTGCACGAGCGGCAGATGCTGAGCCTGGAGATGCTGCGCGACCGCGGCATCCTGGTGAAGGTGAACTCGGTCATGATCCCCGGGATCAACGACGAGCACCTGCTCGACGTGAACGCGTGGGTGAAGGAGCGGGGCGCCTTCCTGCACAACGTGATGCCGCTGATCTCGGCGCCCGAGCACGGCACGCATTTCGGCCTGACCGGCCAGCGCGGCCCGACCGCCATGGAGCTGAAGGCCCTGCAGGACAAGCTGGAGGGCGGCGCCAAGCTGATGCGCCACTGCCGCCAGTGCCGGGCCGACGCGGTCGGGCTCCTCGGCGAGGATCGCGGCCAGGAATTCACCCTCGACCAGCTGCCCGCGCAGATCCGCTACGATCCGAGCAAGCGCGCCGCCTACCGGGAGGTCGTGGCGCACGAGCGCGGCGACCACCAGGTCAACAAGCAGGCCGTGGTGGCGCAGCTCAGGGCGCTCGGGGCGGAGCAGACGCTCCTCGTCGCGGTCGCCACCAAGGGCGGCGGCCGGATCAACGAGCATTTCGGCCACGCCAAGGAGTTCCAGGTCTACGAGGCGGGCCCGGGCGGCGTGACCTTCGTCGGCCACCGCAAGGTCGACTCCTACTGCCTGGGCGGATTCGGCGAGGACGCGACGCTCGACGGCGTAATCGCCGCGCTGGAGGGGGTCGAGGTCGTCCTCTGCGCCAAGATCGGCGATTGCCCGAAGGAGAGCCTGGAGGCCGCCGGCATCCGCGCCACCGACCGCTACGCCCTCGACTACATCGAGGCGGCGATCGGCGCGGTCTACGCGGAGCAGTTCGGCCGCCGCGTCACCGACGCGCCGCTGATGCTCTCGGCCTGACGCGGCGCCCGGCGCGGGGCCGCCCGCGCCGTCCCCGTCTCCCCTCGCCCTCCCCTCTTCCCCGCCGGGCGCGCCCGGCCCTTCCACCAGGAGACCGCCATGGCCCTCAAGATCATCGCCTCGCAATGCACCGTCTGCGGCGCCTGCGAATTCGAATGCCCCAACAGCGCCATCCGCATGAAGGGCGACATCTACATCGTCGATCCCAAGAAGTGCACGGAATGCGACGGCCAGTTCGACGAGCCGCAATGCGCGGCGGTCTGCCCGGTGCCGAACACCTGCGTCAAGGCCGCCCCGGCGGCCTGAGCGGGCCGCCGGGCGGGTCTGCCGGGCGTCGCGGGTCCGTCACCCTCGCCCTCACCCTCGCCCTCACCCTCGGCGACGCGGGCGCGGCGGACGCTCCGGCGCGGGATGCGCCAAAGCAGAACGGCATGGGGCAATTCTGCTTGGTCTCTTCATGCCAAGGAGGCGGCGATGGCGGGCGGAGCCGAGCCGGGTCCCGAGGCGCTCGACTGGCAGGGCCGGCCGCTGCGCTGCCAGGATTGCCCCCACGAGGATCTCCAGGCCGAGGGGCGCTGCGACCTCGGCCGGGCCTGCGTGCTCGACCGGCGGGGGAAGCGCATCGACCGCTTCTTCTCCCGCAACCCGGACCTCGCGGCGGCCTATCTCGACCACCCGTATTTCGAGGTGCGCACGCTGGCGGCCAAGCACGCGAGCGTGTTCCTGATCGGGCGGCTGCGGGACGACCCGGAGCCGGAGGTGCGCGCGATGGTGGCCTTCCGGCTGCCGCTCGCCCGGGCCGGTTCCATGCGGGAGGATCCCGACCGGCGGGTGCGGATGGCGGTGGCGCAGCGGCTCTCGGGCCGGGACCTCGTGCCCCTGCTCGGCGACGCGGACTACGCGGTGCGGCTCGCGGCGGCCCGCCGGGCGCCGCCGGCCGCGCTCCTGCTGCTCGCCCGCGACCCCGAGGCCGAGGTGCGGCGCGCGGCAGCCGCGCGGGTCGTGCCCGAGGCGCTGATGGCCTTCGCGGCCGATCCCGACCCGCTGGTGCGGCGCGCGGCGGCCGAGCGGCTGCCTGCGCCCCGCCTCGTCGCGCTGATCCGCGACCCCGACATGCGCGTGCGCCACGCGGTGGCCGAGCGCATCGATCCTCGGCACCTCGCGCCGCTCCTCGCGGACGAGGTGCCGGCCATCCGCGAGACGGCGTCCCGCCGCCTCGCCGAGTGATCCGGGACCCGGTTGATCCAAGCGGATCCCGGATCGCGCGCCCGCGCGGCGCCTGAGCGAAGCCCGATTCCGCCATCCCGACGGGATCGAGCGGATGGGGGATGAGGAGGAGAGCATGGGACTGGGACGCGAGCAGGAGATCGAGATCCGGCGGGAGCCCGCCTTCCGGCCCGGCGAGAAGGTCCGCGCGACCAAGCACGTCAAGAACGACGGCACCTATCCGCACAGGGAGATCGGCAAGACCCTGGTGCGCAAGGGCGACACCGGCTACGTGCGCGACATCGGGGTCTTCCTGCAGCAATTCTACATCTACGCGGTCGAGTGGGTCGACCGCGGCACCATCGTGGGCATGCGCGGCAAGGAGCTGGTCAGCCTCGACCGGCCGACGGCGTCCGGCGCCGCGCCGGCGCGCGCCGCCAGCGAGGAGGCCCGCCCGTGAAGCTGATGATCCGCAGATCGCCCCGCGGCGGCCTCTCGGCCTACGCGCCCAAGAAGGACCTGGAGGAGCCGATCGTCGCCATGGAGCACGACGCCCTCTGGGGCGGCTGGGTGCGGCTGAAGAACGGCTGGACCTTCGTGCTGCCGGCGCTGCCGGCCGAGACCCGCCTTCCGATCACCGTCAACGCCCGCAAGCTCGGCGACGAGGAGGAGTGACCCGATGGACCCGTCGATCCAGGCGCCGCCCCCGCTCGCCGCGCCCCGCTCCCTCGCCGCGCCGGACGGCCTCGCGCCGCTGCGGGAGGCCGCGGCGCTGCTCGCGGACGACCGGCTCGTGCCCTATCTCGGGCCCGGCCTCCAGGCCGCCGCGGGCGCGGGCGGCACGGTGCCGCTGAGCCCGGAGGCGCTCGCGGCGGCGCTCGGCCAGCGGCAGGCGGCGCCGGGCCGGATCCGCACCAACCTCTGGGCCGTGGCGCAGTTCATCGAGCAGCGCCGCCACCGCCGCACCCTCGCCGCCTGGATGGCCGAGATCTTCGCGCCCCCGCTCGCCCCGACCCCGTTCCAGACCGCGCTGGCGGGGCGCGGCCTCGGGCTGATCGTCGACACCTGGTACGACGGCGCGCTGCGGGCGGCCTTCGCGGCGAGCGGCCGGACGGATTGGGGCGAGATCCAGGGCATCACCCGGGCCGGGGCGCATCGGGACGTCTGGACGCGGGGCTTCGACGCGGCCGGGACGCCGGTCGACGAGGCGGCCTCGCGCGGCTGGGTCACTCTGCTCTACAAGCCCCACGGCGCCGCCCGCCCGCCGGGCCAGGCCCTGGTCGCCGACAGCGACTACGTCGAGGTGATGACCGAGATCGACATCCAGACGCCGATCCCGGTCGAGGTGCGCGCGCGGCGCGTGAGCCGGGGCTTCCTGTTCCTCGGCTGCCGCTTCCACGACCAGATGCTGCGGACCTATGCCCGCCAGATCATGAAGCGCTCGGCCGGGCCGCATTTCGCGGTGATGACCGGGGCGGACCTCACCCGCAACGAGCGGCGCTTCCTGGACGATGCCGGGATCACGCTGCTCGACCTGCCGCTCGCCCCGGCGCTGGAGCGGCTGGTCGGGTGAGGCCCCGGCCGGGGCGCGGCCGCGGCGGCATCGGGGCCGCGCCCCCGCGCGGCCCCCGAGGGAGCCGCCCGGGCCGCCCGGGCCAGCCTCACAGCATCACCGGCTCCGCGCCCACCGTGCCGACGAAGGTGTGGTCGCGCACGGCCACGACGCCCGGGATGGTCTCGGCCGCCGTGACGAGGGCCTTCGCCTCGGCCTCGTGGCTCACCATGCCCCAGAGATGCACCACCCCGTCGAGCACCGTGACGTTGCTCTCGCCCTTCTCCGTCCAGGGCTGCCGGCCGAGTTCGGCGAGCAGCATGTCGCGGATGCGCTGATCGGTGAGATCGCGCGGGCTGCTCGGCTCGGGCGCCGCCGGGAGCAGGGTCGCCAGCGCCCGCACGAGGTCGCTGCGGGTCACGATCCCGACGAGCCGCTCGGGCAGGCCGGGCCGCGCCTCGACGATCGGCACGCGGCGGATGTGGCGGCGCTCCAGGATCTCCACGATCTCCGGCAGGGGCGTGTCCGGCGTCGCGGTGACGACCGGGCTCGCCATCACGTCCCGGACCGTGCGGCCATGGGCCTCCCGGTACTCATGGGCGAGGGTCTCGATCGAGGCGAAGAACCTCAGCCACGACGAGCGGCGGCGATCGGTCGCCAGTTCCGCCCGGTGCAGCAGGTCGCCCTCGCTCACGATTCCCACGAGGGCGCCCGACTCGTCGACCACGGGGGCCGCGCTGATCCGCTTCTCCACGAAGATCCGGGCGAGCGCTCCCAGCGGCGTCTCGGGCCGCACGGTGAAGACGTCGCGGTGCATGATGTCGCGCGCGCGCATGGCATACCTCCGGCTTGAGCCAAGGTTGAACGACGCATCATTCGCCGAGACGGTCACCGGTTCGGCGGCAAACATGATGCGGTAACAAGACATCGGCCGAATTGCCCGATGCAATTCCGCTGAATTCCGACCATCCTGCGCCCCGATCGAGGCGGCCGGATTGATCTCGCTCAAGGCCCCGGGCGGCGCGCCGGCCTGTGCTGGGGCGAGGAGGGCCCCGAGCGGCCGCCGGAACGGCCCGGCCCCCGAAGGAGGATGCCATGCTCTCGACCATCACCCTGACGCTCGCCCGCTGCCCGGACTTCCCGGAAGGCAGCGCGGGGCGCGGCTACGAGATCGTCGCGCCCCTCGACGCCGACGGGCACCTCGACGCGGCGCAGTGGCAGGCGCGGCGCGACCATTGCCGGGTGCGCCGCTTCTGGACGGGAGAGCCCGACCGGCACGGCCGCCTGATCCACCGGGCGGGCGGGAGCGGGGGCGCCACCTGGCTGATCGACTACGACGACCGCAGCACGCAGGACGACGAGCCCGGCTACCGGCTCGGGTCCCACCGCTTCGTGGAGGGCGAGTACGTCTCGCTGCGGGATGCCGAGACGGAGGAGCTCCACACCTTCCGGGTCGCGCGCGTGGCCGCCCACGCCCGCGCCGCCTGATCCGGGACCCGCTTGATCGAAGCGGGTCCCGGATCACCAGCCCGCGCGGCGCCTGAGCGAAGCCGATATCCGCATCGCCGAAATCGGAGATGGCGAGGCCATCGATCGGATGTCGCATGAATTCCCGGCGCGCGAGGGGCGGGTCCGGCCGCACCCGCCCCTCGGAGTCGATCCGCGTCCGCCTCCGTGCGGAGGCCGCGGCCTCGCGCGGACCCTACTGGCTCCCGTCGACCGCCTCGCCGACGATCAGCTCCGCCCGGGCGGTCGCGGCGCGGCGCTCCAGCTGGGCGCGCAGGCCGGGCAGCGCCTCGGCGGCGCCCGCCGCCGCGAGATCGGCCTGCAGGCGCGCGAGCACCTCCTCGTCCGTGGCCAGCACGCTGCCGCCCACGAAGGCGGCGACGTAGGACTCGGCCGTCGCGCCGTCGAGGCGCATCCGCCCGGCGGCCCATCCCGCCAGCAGCCGGTTGCGATGCGCGCGCTCCCGGAACCGCACCTCCTCGGCATGGGCGAATTCCTGCTCGAACATCGTCTCGCGCTCGTCGAAGATCGTGGTCATCGGCGTTCTCCCTCGCTCCCCGAAACTTGATCGCCTCGGCGTCTCCCCGGAAATGTGGCGCGCCGGCCCCTGGAGGTCTTTGTGCCTGATCAATCGCCCGAGGCGGGCGGTCTTGACACGGATCATGGCCCGCCCTCCCGGAACCGGGCTGATGGGGCGGACCGCGCGGGGCGCGGGCGAGGGCAAGCCATGCAGGCAGTGTCGGAGAGCGGGGCGGCGCGGTCCTCCCCCGAAACGGTCCCCGAAGCGCCGGCGGCGTGGCGGGGCGTGCTGCGGCGCGGCCTCGTCGGACTGCCGCTCCTCGGTCTCGGTCTCGGCCTCGCGGCCCAGGCCCTCGGCGCGCCCCAGATGGCCGCCTGGGCCTGGGCCGTCCCGACCCTGATCGTGCTGGCGGTCCTGGTGGCGGAGGTGGTGACCAGCCTCGCCCGGGGTGATGTCGGGCTCGACCTCGTCGCCCTGCTCTCGATGGGCGGCGCCCTCGCCCTGCAGCAGCCCCTGGCCGGCGTGATCATCGCGCTGATGTACGCGGGCGGCCAGGGGCTGGAGAGCTTCGCCTCGGCGCGGGCCTCGCGGGAGATGACGGCGCTCCTCGCCCGCCAGCCGCGCAGCGCGCTGCGCCGGGAGGCGGGGGGCGTGCGCGAGGTCCCGCTCGCCGCCCTGGAGCCGGGCGACGCGATCCTGGTGCGGGTGGGCGACGTCCTGCCGGTCGACGGCCGCGTCGCCGAGGGCCGGGCCGTCCTCGACCAGGCGACGCTGACCGGCGAGGCCCTCCCGGTGGCGCACGATCCGGGGGCGCGCGTGCTCAGCGGCGCCGTGAATGTCGGCACGCCCTTCACGCTCACGGCCGAGCGCCGCGCCGCCGAGAGCACCTACGCGGGCATCCTGCGGCTCGTCGCGGAGGCCCGCGCCCGGAAGGCGCCGATGAGCCGCCTCGCCGACCGCTACGCCGTGGCCTTCCTGGCCGGCACGATCCTGCTCGCCGGCTCCGCCTGGCTCGCCAGCGGGGATGCGCTGCGCGCCCTCGCGGTCCTGGTGGTCGCGACCCCCTGCCCGCTGATCCTGGCGGTGCCGGTCGCCCTCGTCTCCGGCCTGTCGCGCGCGGCCGGGATCGGCGTCCTGATCAAGGGCGGCGGCGCCCTCGAATGCCTCGCGTCGCTGCGCGTCCTCGTCATCGACAAGACCGGCACGCTCACCCATGGCAGCGCCCGCCTCGCCGGGATCGAGGCGGTCGCCCCCGCCGAGGCCGCCGAGGCGCTCCGGCTCGCCGCCTCCCTCGACCAAGCCTCCGCCCACCCGACCGCGCGGGCGCTCGGCGAGGCGGCCCGCGCGCGCGGGCTCTCCCTCGCGCCCCCCGCCGCCGTCACCGAGTACCCGGGCGAGGGCATCGCCGGCACGGTCGAGGGCCGCGCCGTGGCGGTGGGCGGTCCGCGGCTGATGCGCGGCCTCGGCATCGCCTTCCCCCCGGATCGCGGCGGCGCGCCCGGCGGGGCGCGCGTCCTGGTGGCGATCGACGGGGCGCCCGCCGCGACGCTGCACGTCGAGGACCCGCTGCGCGGCGACGGCGCCGGCACGCTCGCGGCCCTGCGCGCCGGCGGGATCGACCGGATCGTGCTCGCCACCGGCGACCGGCGGGCGATCGCCGAGCACCTCGCGGCCGGGCTGCCGATCGACGCCGTGGCGGCGGATCTCGACCCGGCGGGCAAGGCCCGCATCATCGCCGCCGAGCGCCGCCACGGCCCGGTGGCGATGGTGGGCGACGGCGTCAACGACGCGCCCGCCCTCGCGGCGGCCGATCTCGGGGTGGCGCTCGGCGCCCGCGGCGCGGCCGCGGCGGCGGAGGCGGCCGACGTGGTGCTGCTCGTGGACAGCCTCGCGCCCCTGCCGCGGGCGATCGCCATCGCGCGCCGCGCCCGCGCCATCGCCCTTCAGAGCGTCTGGGTCGGGCTCGGCCTCTCCCTCGCCGGCATGGTCGCGGCCGCCCTGGGCTACCTCTCGCCCATCCAGGGCGCCCTGCTGCAGGAGGCGATCGACGCCTCCGTGATCCTGAACGCCATGCGGGTCCTCAGGGGCGGCGACCCCGCGCCGGCCGGGCAGAAATAGGACGGTCGCCGCACCGGCCGGCTCCGCGCCCTTGCGGCCGCGGCGATTCCGCGCGAGGGGGACGGGTCCGGAGCCGGCAGGAGCGCGCACCGATGAGTTTCGATCCCGAACCCGCCGCCGCGCTCCTCGCCGAGGCGTGGCGCGGCGGGCGCCAGATCACCGCCCTGCCGCCGGAGATCCGGCCCGCCACCCTGGCGGAGGGCTACGCGGTGCAGGACCGGCTGATCGCCGTGCTCGGCGAGCCCTGCAGCGGCTGGAAGCTCGGCCTCGGCAGCCGGGCGCAGAAGCGCGACCTCGGCATCGGGCGCTCCGTCGCCGGACGCGTCCTGGCCGCCCGCTGCCACGGCCCCGACGCCGTCGTGCCCCTGCCGCACGCGGCGCCCGCGACGATCGAGTGCGAGATCGCCTTCCGGCTCGCCCGCGACGTCGCTCCGGGCGCGCCGCCCCCGCCCCTGCGGGACCTCGTCGCGGAGACCTGCGTGACCTTCGAGGTGGTGCTGTCGCGCTTCGTGGACCGCCGCGCCGCCGGCTGGCCGAGCTTCGCGGCCGACGATGCCGGCTTCGAGGCGCTGGTGGTCGGCGAGGCGGTCGACCCGGAGGCGCTCGCCGCGCTCGCCGCCGACCTCCGCGTCGCCGTCGACGGCGAGCTGCGCGCCCGGGCGCTCGCGGGCGACGACGCCACCGACCCGGCGGCCGCCCTCGCGGACCTGATCGCGGTGGCGGGCGAGCGCGGCCTGGCGCTGCGGGCGGGCGAGATCGTCTCGACCGGCACCGTGTCGCGGCCCTTCACGGTCGAGGGGCCGGCCGAGATCCGCGCCGACTTCCTCGGGCGCCACCTCGCCTTCCGCACGCGCCCGCCGGGGAATCCGGCGTGACCGGTCCGCGCATCCCCGCCGAGGCCCTGCGGGCCTTCGCGGCGGCGGTCTACGGCGCCGCCGGGATGGGCGCGCAGGATGCCGCTCTCTGCGCCGACAGCCTCGTCCAGGCTGATCTGTGGGGCCATCAGTCGCACGGGATGATGCGCCTGTCCTGGTACGCCGCCCGCCTCGCCGCGGGAGTCTGCGATCCCCGCGCCGTGCCGGAGACCGTGGTCGATGCCGGCGGCCTCGCGGTGATCGACGGGCGCGAGGCGATGGGCCAGGTCGTGGCCGCGCAGGCGATGGCGGAGGCGATGGCCCGGGCGGCGGCGCACGGGATCGGCGCGGTGGCGGTGCGCAACTCCAACCATTTCGGCACCGCCATGTACTTCACCCTGATGGCGGCGCGGGCGGGCTGCATCGGCTTCCTGTCGACCAATGCGAGCCCCGCCATGGCGCCCTGGGGCGGGCGCCGCAAGGCGCTCGGCAACAATCCCTGGTCCTGGGCCGCGCCCGCCGGCCGGCACGCGCCCCTGGTCCTCGACATCGCCAACACGGCGGTCGCCCGCGGCAAGATCTACCTCGCCCGCCAGCGCGGCGAGGCGATCCCCCTCGGCTGGGCCATGGACGCCTCCGGCCGGCCGACCGCCGACCCGCAGGCCGCCATCGACGGCCTGATCCTGCCCATGGCCGGGCACAAGGGCTCCGCGATCTCGGCCGTGATGGACGTGCTCTCCGGCGTGCTCACCGGCAGCGCCTTCGGGGCGGGCGTCGCGGGCCCCTACCAGGCCGAGCGGCGCAGCGGCGCAGGCCACCTCGCGCTCGCGATCGACATCGCCCGGATCCAGCCCTTGGCGGAGTTCGAGGCCCGCATGGAGCGCTTCATCGCCGAGATGAGGGCCGTGCCCCTCGCCGAGGGTGCCGAGGCGGTGTTCTACCCGGGCGAGATCGAGGCGCGGGCCGAGGCCGAGAACCTGCGCGAGGGCGTGCTGCTGCCCGAGGACACCCGCGCCGACCTCCTGCGGCTCGCCCGCGCGAACGGGCTCGACCCGGCGATGCTCGGCCCCTGAGCGGCGCCCCCGGGCGCCCTCACAGACCCCCGTCGCTGATGCGGTACCACGCGATCACCGCCGAGGCGTAGAGGCGGTGCAGGCCGTGGAGCGGCAGCGGCTGCACCGGGCCGAAGGGCAGCGGCAGCGCCGCGGCGTCGCCCGTGGCCAGGTAGGCGGCGATGGCCCGCCCCATGCTCGTCTGCAGGCCGACGCCCCGCCCCTGGCAGCCGATGTCGATCACGAGGCCCGGCACCGGCTCGTGCAGGTGGGGCAGGAAGTCCCGGGTGATCGCCACCCGCCCGCACCAGCGATGGTCGAAGCCGACATCCGCCGCCTGCGGGAAGACTTTGGCGACGATGCGCTCGAGATGCGCCCAGTCGGCCGGGCCGCGCGGCTCGCGGAAGGGGCCGCGCCCGCCCATCAGCAGCCGGCCCGTATGGTCGAGCCGGAAGTAGAGCAGGAGCTTGCGGGTGTCCGAGGAGACCTGCCCCTCCGGCAGGATCGTGCGGCGCAGGTTGTCGGAGAGCGGCACCGTGGCGACCTGGAACGAGTTCGCCGCGATGATCGTGCGCGCGAGGCCCGGCCACAGCCCGCCCGTGTAGCCGTTGGTGCAGATCACGACCTTCTCGGCCCGCAATTCCGGGCCGCGCGCGGTGCGCAGGACGAAGGCCCCGTCCCGCCGCGCGATGCCGGTGACCGCCGTGTCCGTGTGGATCGTCGCGCCGGCCCCGAGCGCCGCGCGGGCGAGGCCGCGGGCGTAGGAGAGCGGCTGGACCGCGCCGCCCCGGCCGTCGAGCCAGCCGCCGAGGTAGCGCGGGCTGCCGAGGAGCCGCTCCGCCTCGTTCCGGTCGAGCAGCCGCGCGGGCGCCCCCCGGCGCGCCCATTGGGCGGCCCGCCGCTCCGCCTGGGCCAGCCCCGCCGCCGTGTGGGCACCCTGGATCCAGCCCGCGCGGACATGCGGCACCTCCATGCGGTGGCGGGCGATCAGGTCGAACACCGCGTCGGCGGTGGCGCCCGCGAAGGCGGCGAGCCGCTCGCCCCGCTCGGGGCCGAACTTCGCCACCAGCTCGTCCGGATCGTACTTGAGGCCCGGGATCACCTGGCCGCCGTTCCGGCCCGATCCCCCGAAGCCGATCTCGCGCGCCTCCAGCACGACCGGGCGAAGCCCGGCCTCGGCGAGGTGCAGGGCGGTCGAGAGGCCGGCATAGCCCGCCCCGATCACCGCCACGTCGGCCCGCCCCGAGGCGGCGAGGGGCGCCGTCGCGGGGGCGGGCGCGGCGGTGGCGGCCCAGAGCGAGGGGGCGAGCGGGAAAGGTTCGGTCATCGAAGCCTACAGGGGATGCAGGACGCGGCGGAGGAAGTCGCGGGTGCGGGGATGCTCGGGCGCGGTGAGCACCGCGCGGGCCGCCCCCTCCTCCACGACGAGTCCGTGGTCGAGGAACAGGACGCGGTCGGCCACCTCGCGGGCGAAGCCGATCTCGTGGGTGACGACCAGCATGGTCATGCCGTCCTCGGCGAGGCCGCGCATCACCCCGAGCACGTCGCCGACGAGTTCCGGATCGAGCGCCGAGGTCGGCTCGTCGAACAGGATCGCGTCCGGCCGCATGGCGAGGGCGCGGGCGATGGCGACCCGCTGCTGCTGCCCGCCCGAGAGCTGCGGCGGGCGGGCCTCCTCCTTGCCGGACAGGCCGACGCGGGCGAGCAGGGCGCGGCCGCGCTCCGTCGCCTCGGCCCGGTCCTCGCCCTTCACGTAGACCGGCCCCTCGATCACGTTCTCCAGGGCGGTGCGGTGCGGGAACAGGTTGAAGCGCTGGAACACCATCGAGACCTGGATGCGCACGGCGCGGATCGTGGGGCTCGCCCGGTCGACCCGGCGCCCGTTCACCCGGATCTCGCCGCCGTCGTAGGATTCGAGCCCGTTGATGCAGCGCAGGAGCGTCGACTTGCCCGAGCCGGAGGGGCCGATGATGCAGACCACCTCGCCGCGCGCCACCCGCGCCGTGATGCCCTTGAGCACCGGCACCGCGCCGTAGGCCTTGCGCACGCCGTCGAGCTCGATCACCGCCGCCCCGCCCGCTTCTCGGTGTGCCGCACGATCAGGATCAGGGGCAGGCTGAGCGCCAGGTACATCAGCGCCACCAGGGTGAACACGCTGGTGTTCTTGAAGGTCGCCGAGGCGATCAGCTTGCCCTGAAGCGCGAGTTCCGCGACCGTGATGGTCGAGGCCTGCGAGGAATCCTTCAGCATCATGATCATGACGTTGCCGTAGGGCGGCAGCGCGATGCGCAGGGCCTGCGGCAGCACCACGCGCCGCATGGTGAGGCCCCAGCCCATGCCGATGGTCTGGGCCGCCTCGATCTGGCCCCCGTCGATCGCCTCGATGGCGGCCCGGAAATTCTCGGCGTGGTAGGCCGAGTAGGCGAGCCCGAGCCCGAGCACGCCCGCCTGCACGGCCGTGAGCGCGATGCCGAAATCCGGCAGCACGAAGTAGATGTAGAACAGCTGGACGATGATCGGGATGCCCCGGATCACGTTGATGAACAGCGCGCTCGCGAAGGCCAGGGAGCGCACGCCCGAGACCCGCATCATCGCCCAGACGAGCCCGAGCACGGTCGAGACCACGAGGGAGCCGAGCGTGATCAGGATCGTCAGCTGCACGCCCTGCAGCAGGATCGGAACGAACTCGCGGGCATCCGCCAGGAAGCTCTCCATGGCGCCCGGCCGCTCAGGACGGGTTCGCGGACGGCTTCAGACCCCACTTGTCCAGGATCCGGGCGAGTTCGCCGCTCTCCTTGATCCTGGCGAGGGCCGCGTCGATCTTCTCCCGCAGGTCCCTATCCTCCTTGCGCAGGCCGATCCCGACCGAGCCGACGACGGTCGGCTTGTAGCTGTCGACCAGGCGCACGTTCGGGAACAGGCCGAGCTTGAGGTTGTAGGCCAGGATCGGCCCGTCCGCGAAGCCGGCCTTGAGCCGGCCGGAATTCACGTCGCGCAGGATGTCGGGGATCGTGTCGTAGATCTTCACCTCGGAAAACAGGCCGGATTTCTTGAGGGGCTCCACGAAGGCGGTGCCGACCTGCGCCCCCACCGTCTCGCCCTTCAGGTCGGCGAAGCCGGTATAGTCCTTGGTGTCGCCCTTCGCCACGATCATCCCCTCGCCGTAGGTGTAGACCGGGGTGGAGAAGTCGATCACCTCCTTGCGGGGCGGCGTGATGAACATCGCGGCCGAGATGATGTCGATCTTCTTGGCGTTGAGTGCGGCGATGAGGGTGGAGAATTGCAGGGGCTCGACCTGGACCGTGAAGCCGGCCTCGCGCCCGACGGCCGTGATGACGTCGACCATGACGCCCTGGATGGAGTTGGTCTTGGTGTCCAGGAAGGTGAAGGGGATGCCGGTCGGCGTCGAGCCGACCTTCAGGGCGGTCTGGGCCCCGGCCGGCCCCGCGAGGGCGAGCGCGAGGGCCGCGCAGGCCGCCTGGACGAGACGCTTCATCTCGGTGCTCCTCTGAGGGGCGGACGCGCCGTCGCGCGGGCTTCCGCGGCGGATTTCATGAACGTGAACATCTGGGCATAATGCGCCGCGCAGCGCAACCAGATTTCACGCACATGAAACAGGCCGGGACGGGTCGAGGGAACGGGCAGGCCGCGCCGCGGGCCGGCGAGCGGGCGGCCGACCTCGCGATGGGCCGGCGCCTGCGCGCCCTGCGCCAGGCCCGCGGCCTGTCGCTGAAGGCGATCGCGGCGCGCACCGGCCTGTCGATCGGCTTCCTGAGCCAGGTCGAGCGCGGCCTGTCCTCCCCGTCCCTGCGGGTGCTGACGCAGCTCGCCGACCTGCTGGAGGTCGGGCTGGCGAGCCTGTTCGGCGCGGCACCCGGGCCCGCCGAGCCGATCGTCACCCGGCCGCACGAGCGCGCGGAGCTGACGCTGTGGCGCTCCGGCATCGCCAAGCAGCTGCTCACCCGGCCGGGGGCGGACGGGCATCTCAGCCTGTTCCTGATGCGGCTCGCGCCGGGCGCGAGCACGGGCGACGAGGCCCTGACCCATGGCGGCGAGGAGGCGGGGCTGGTCCTGGAGGGACGGCTCGCGCTGTGGGTGGAGGACGCGGCCCTGTCCCTGGCCGCGGGCGACAGCTTCCGCTTCGCCAGCCGGCGGCCCCACCGCTACGGCAATCCCTCGGAGACCGACGAGGCCGTGGTGCTGTGGGTGAACGCGGTGCCGCCGGGCGCCTGAGCGGGGGCGCCCCGGGGCGGGTCCGGCGCTCCCGCGGGCGCCGGCGAGTTCGCCCGATTCCGCGTCCGGCCCGGCCGCGCCGGGGCCCGGATCCCGGCCGCCTTGATCCAGCGCAAATCGCGGCGGCGCGGATGTGTCAATCTAACTTGACACTCGGGAGTGTCGACCCATGCGCATCCTCTTCGTTCACCCCAACTACCATTCGGGCGGCGCCGAGATCGCGGGGAACTGGCCTCCGGCCTGGGTGGCCTACCTCACGGGGGCGCTGCGCGCGGCGGGCTTCGACGACCTCCACTTCTTCGACGCCATGACGAACGACCTCGACGACGAGGTCCTGCGGGCCCGGATCGCCGCGCTCGCGCCCGACATCGTCGGGGCGACCGCCATCACGCCCTCGATCTACAAGGCCGAGCGGGTGCTCCAGATCGCCCGCGAGGTCCGCCCCGGCGCCGTGACGCTGCTGGGCGGCGTGCACGCCACCTTCATGTACGGCCAAGTCCTGCCGGAGGCGCCCTGGATCGACGCGGTGGTGCGGGGCGAGGGCGAGGAGATCATGGTCGAGGTCGCCCGCGCCGTGGCCGAGGGACGCTGGCCGGCCGCGCGCGCCGCGATCAGGGGCCTCGCCTACCTGGAGGAGGGCCGCGTCGTCGCGACCCCCGCCGCCCCGACCGTCAAGGCCATCGACGCGCTGTCCCCGGATTGGAGCGTGCTCGAATGGGAGAAGTACACCTACATCCCCCTCGGCGTTCGCGTCGCCATCCCCAACATGGCCCGCGGCTGCCCGTTCACCTGCTCCTTCTGCTCGCAGTGGAAATTCTGGCGCGACTACCGCATCCGCGACCCCAAGAAGGTCGTCGACGAGATCGTTGAGCTCAAGGAGAAATACGGCGTCGGCTTCTTCATCCTCGCCGACGAGGAGCCGACCATCAACCGCAAGAAGTTCATCGCCTTCTGCAAGGAGCTGATCGAGCGCGAGGTCGACATCCTGTGGGGCATCAACACGCGGGTGACGGACATCCTGCGCGACGAGGACGTGCTGCCGCTCTACCGGCGGGCGGGGCTGATCCACGTCTCGCTCGGCACCGAGGCGGCGGCGCAGCTGAAGCTCGACCTCTTCAACAAGGAGACCACCGTCGCCCAGAACAAGAAGGCCATCCAGCTGCTTCGCGAGGCCGGCATCGTCGTGGAGGCCCAGTTCATCGTCGGGCTCGAGAACGAGACGGCGGAGACGCTGGAGGAGACCTACCGGATGGCCCGCGACTGGGCGCCCGACCTCGCGAACTGGTCGATGTACACGCCCTGGCCGTTCTCGGACCTGTTCCGCGACCTCGGCGACAGAGTCGAGATCTTCGACTACGAGAAGTACAATTTCGTCACGCCGATCATCAAGCCGCAGGCCATGGACCGCGGCGAGCTGCTCGACCGCGTGATGAACAACTACCGCCGGTTCTACTTCAGGAAGGCGCTGTTCTCCTATCCCTGGTCGGGATCCGGCGCGCGCCGCCGCTACCTGCTGGGCTGCCTCAAGGCGTTCCTGAAGGCGGGATTCGAGCGCAAGTTCTACGACCTCGGCAAGGTCGAGTACTGGGGCCCGCAATCCCGCAAGACGGTGGATTTCGGCTTCGACGCGACGCGCCGGCGCGCCGCCGACACCGCGGTCGAGTGGCAGACCACCCAGAACCGCCGCTCGAAGGCGGTGATCCCGGCCGAGCTGATGGCCTGCGGCGGCGGCCGGCAGCAGATGGCCGAGGACCAGGACGGGACCCCGCCGCCCCGCGTCGCCTTCACGCGCGGCGGCCCGCGGGCCGAGGCCTGACCCCGTGAGGGCCGAGGCCGGGGCGGCCGCCCGCATCGGGCCGAACGCCGTCACCCGCGTCGCCGAGGCCCTCGCGACGCGGCACGGCCCGATCGTGCGCGACGCGGTCTTCGCCCGCGCCGGCCTGCGCCACCACCTCGCGGACCCGCCCCGCGCCATGGTGCCGGACGGGGACGTGGCGCGCCTCCACGCCGCGCTGCACGCGGTGCTGGGCCCCACCCTCGCGGGGGCGGTCGGGCGCGAGGCCGGGGAGTTGACGGGGCGCTACCTCCTGGCGCACCGCATCCCGCGCCCGCTGCGGGTGCTGCTCGCGCTCCTGCCCCGCCGGCTCGCCCTGCGCGTTCTCCTGGCGGCCATCGGCCGGCATGCCTGGACGTTCGTGGGCGCGGGCCGCTTCGAGGTCGCCTGGGCTCCCCTCCCCACCCTGGTCATCGCCGGCGGCCCGGTGAGCCGGTCCGTCACCAGCCGCGAGCCGGCCTGCGCCTATTGCGGCGCCGTGTTCGAGTCCCTGTTCCGGGACCTCGTCGACCCGCGCACCCGCGTCGTCGAGTTCGCCTGCGAGGCCGTGGGCGCGCCGGCCTGCCGCTTCGCCGTGCGGGTGGCGGAGGGGGCGCCCGGCCTCGGGCGGGCGGGCGGGCGTCCCGCGCGCGTCGGGCCGCCGGGCTCCCCTCGACAATCCGACCGAGTGTCGGACTTGTCGCCTTTGCGACACGGCGCTCGCGACCGGGAAAACACAAACAATTCAACATCATAAGTCATGGCACGGGGATTGCCGCTCGGAGGGCCGGAACCCGACCCTCACGGAGGATCCCGACATGATCTCGCTCACCGACAACGCGGTCACCGCGGTGAAGACCGCGCTCTCGCAGGCGCCGGGCACACCGACCGGCCTGCGGATCATGGTCGAGGCCGGCGGCTGCGCCGGGTACAAGTACATGATGGGGCTGGAATCCAGCGCCCGCGACGGCGACCTCGTGGTCGAGCAGGACGGCGTGCGGCTCTTCGTCGACGGCCGCTCGCAGAGCCTGGTCTCGGGGCTGCGGATCGACTTCGTCACGGCGCTCGAGACTTCGGGCTTCGTGTTCGAGAACCCGAATGCGGGGGCGAAATGCGCCTGCGGCAAGTCCTTCGGCTGAGGAGGACGCGCCATGTGGGACTATTCCGACAAGGTCAAGGACTACTTCTTCAATCCGAAGAATGCGGGCCTGCTCGCGGAGGCGAACGCGGTCGGCGAGGTCGGGGCGATCGCCTGCGGCGACGCGCTCAAGCTGATGCTCAAGGTCGATCCGGAGACGGAGGTGATCACCGAGGCCAAGTTCCAGACCTTCGGCTGCGGCTCGGCCATCGCCTCCTCCTCGGCGCTGACCGAGATCGTCATCGGCAAGACGGTCGACGAGGCGTTGGCCATCAGCAACCAGGACATCGCGGATTTCCTCGGCGGCCTGCCGCCCGAGAAGATGCACTGCTCGGTGATGGGCTACGAAGCGCTGCAGGCCGCGGTCGCCCATTACCGCGGCGAGACGGTCGAGGACGACCATGAGGAGGGCGCCCTCGTCTGCAAGTGCTTCGGCGTCGACGAGGGCATGATCGAGCGGGCGGTGCGCGCCAACGGCCTGACCACGCCCGAGCAGGTCACCTTCTACACCAAGGCGGGCGGCGGCTGCCTGACCTGCTTCGAGGCGATCGAGGGCACGCTCGCCCGCATCAACCGGGAGATGGTCGAGGCCGGCCTGCTCGCGGCGGGCGCCGCTTACCGGATCGGGGCGGCGGATCCCCGCAGCCTGAAGAGCAAGCCCCGGCTCGCCCAGGCATTCGGGGATCCCCCGGCGCCGGGCGCCAGTGCGGCGCCGGGCGCCGGCACCAGGGCGTTCCCCTCGCCCCAGAGCCCGCTCGCGCCCGCCGCGCTCACCCCGATGCAGCGCATCCGGCTGATCGACAAGGCGATCGAGGCGTTGCGGCCCGTGCTCCAGCGCGACGGGGGCGACTGCGAACTCGTCGAGGTGGAGGGCACCGTGGTGAGCGTGCGGCTCTCGGGCGCCTGCGTCGGCTGCCAGATGGCGAGCGTCACCGTGGCGGGCGTGCAGCAGCGCCTGATCGAGGCCCTCGGCCTCCCGCTCCGGGTCGTCCCGGTGAAGTAGCCCCAGACCGCCCGGAGGCGACCATGACCGCGACCCACACCACGGCCTATCTCGACAACAATGCCACCACCCGGGTCGATTCCCGGGTCGTGGAGGCCATGCTCCCGTTCCTCACCGAGCATTTCGGCAACGCCTCCTCCATGCACGCCTTCGGGGCGGCGGTGGGCGGGGCCGTGCGGGCGGCGCGGGGCGAGGTCCAGGCGCTGCTCGGCGCCGCCCACGATTCCGAGATCGTCTTCACCTCGGGCGGCACCGAGAGCGACAACACCGCGATCCTCTCCGCCCTGGAGGTGAGCCCGCGGCGGCGGGAGATCGTCACCAGCGCGGTCGAGCACCCGGCCGTGCTCTCCCTGTGCAGCCACCTGGAGAAGAACCGGGGCATCAAGGTCCACGTCATCCCGGTCGACGGGAAGGGGCGGCTCGACCGGGCGGCCTACAGCGCGGCCCTGTCGGAGCGGGTCGCCGTGGTGTCGATCATGTGGGCCAACAACGAGACCGGGACGATCTTCCCGGTCGCGGACCTCGCCGAGGAGGCGAAGGCGCACGGGGCGATGTTCCACACCGACGCGGTGCAGGCGGTGGGCAAGGTGCCGATCGACCTCAAGGCGACGGCGATCGACATGCTGTCGCTCTCGGCCCACAAGCTGCACGCGCCGAAGGGCGTCGGGGCGCTCTACCTGCGGCGCGGCCTGCGCGTCCGGCCGCTCCTGCGCGGCGGCCACCAGGAGCGGGGCCGGCGCGCCGGCACCGAGAACATCCCGGGCATCGTCGCCCTCGGCGCGGCGGCGCGGATCGCCGCGGAGGGGCTCGCCGCGGACGCGATCCGGGTCGGCGCCCTGCGCGACCGGCTGGAGAAGGGCCTGCTGCAGCGCATCCCGCACTGCTTCGTCACCGGCGACCCGGATCACCGCCTGCCCAACACCGCCAACGTCGCCTTCGCGTATATCGAGGGCGAGGGCATCCTGCTCCTGCTCAACCGGGCGGGGATCGCCGCCTCTTC
The DNA here is from genome assembly GCF_000379105.1 of Methylobacterium sp. WSM2598. Lineage (GTDB taxonomy): Bacteria > Pseudomonadota > Alphaproteobacteria > Rhizobiales > Beijerinckiaceae > Methylobacterium. The sequence continues at coordinate 1,157,104 of NZ_KB900609.1, forward strand.
GGGCTCGGCCTGCACCTCGGGCTCGCTCGAACCCTCCCACGTGCTGCGCGCCATGAAGGTGCCCGCCACGGCGGCGCACGGGGCGATCCGCTTCTCGCTCTCGCGCGAGACGACGGGCGAGGAGGTCGACCGGGTGCTCGAGGCCATGCCGGGCATCGTCGGCAAGCTGCGCGACCTGTCCCCGTTCTGGAGCGGGACGGGAAGCGAGGCCGCGTCCTTCAATCCCGTCTACGCCTGACGCCCGGCACCCCGCCGCCGCGGCGAGGGAAATGCCGAAGGCACCGAGACCAAGACACCGAGACCAAGACACCGCGACTTGGAGCGGGTCGCGGGTCCCCCGGACGCGCCCGCTCCAGGCCCCCGTCCCCCCACCCGGAGCGCGCCATGCCGGAACCGTCCTCCGCCTCCCCTCCCCCCGCACCGTCCGGGCCGCCCCCCGCCCGGACCGTGTTCCTCAACGACACCACCCTGCGCGACGGCGAGCAGGCCCCGGGCGTCGCCTTCACCCGCCGCGAGAAGATCGAGATCGCCGAGGCCCTCGCGGCGGCCGGGGTCCCGGAGATCGAGGCCGGCACGCCGGCCATGGGCGAGGACGAGATCGAGACGATCCGCTCCATCGTCTCGCTGCGGCTGCCCCTGCGGGTGATCGCGTGGTGCCGGATGCGCGAGGACGACCTCCTCGCCGCGGTCGCCGCGGGCGTGCCGGCGGTCAACCTCTCGATCCCGGTCTCGGACGCCCAGCTGCGCGGCAAGCTCGGCCGCGACCGCGTCTTCGCCCTCGACGCGGTCGCCGCGACGGTGGCGCGCGCGCGGCGCCTCGGCCTCGCGGTGGCGGTCGGCGCCGAGGACGCCTCGCGCGCCGATCCCGACTTCCTCTGCCGCGTCGCCGAAGCGGCGCGGGCGGCGGGCGCCGAGCGCCTGCGCCTCGCCGACACGCTCGGCGTGCTCGATCCCTTCGCCGCCGACGCCCTGGTCCGGCGCCTCGCCGCGGCCACCGACCTCGCCCTCGAATTCCACGCCCACGACGATCTCGGCCTCGCCACCGCCAACACGCTGGCGGCGCTGCGGGCGGGGGCGCGCCACGCCAGCGTCACCGTGACGGGGCTCGGCGAGCGGGCCGGCAACGCCGCCCTGGAGGAGGTGGCGGTGGCGCTGGCGCGGTTCGGCCAGGGGCCGACCGGGATCGACCTTCGCGCGCTGCGCCCGCTCGCCGCCGCCGTCGCGGCGGCGGCCGAGCGTCCCCTGCCGCGCGGCAAGGCCATCGTGGGCGAGGACATCTTCACCCACGAATCCGGCATCCACGTCGCCGGGCTGCTGCGGGACCGGGCGACCTACGAGGCGCTCGATCCCGGGATGCTCGGGCGCAGCCACCGCATCGTGATCGGCAAGCATTCGGGGGTGGCGGCGCTCGCCAGCGCCCTCGCCGCGCAGGGGCGCAGCCTCGACGCGGAGGTCGCCCGCGACCTCCTGGAACGGGTCCGGGCGGCGGCGGTGCGCACCAAGGCGGCGGTGCCGCCGGGCCTGCTGCGGCGCCTCCACGACGAGTGCCTGATGAGCGCGCGGCCGCTGCCGCGCTTCGCCGCCGCGGGGAGCTGAGCGATGATCATGGGATCGCGCGCGCGCCGGCTGCGGGCGCTTCAGATCGCGGAGCTCGGGCGCCTCGCCCGCGCCTCCGCGGCGCGGGCGGCGCGGCGGGGGCCTCCCCTCCCCGCCGGGGCGGGCCCCGGAGCGGGATCCGAATGCGGCGGCGCCCGGGCCGGGACGGCCGCCCGGGAGCCGCCGCTCTGGCGGCAGATCGCCGAGGACGTCGCCTGCGTCCGCTCGCGCGACCCGGCGGCGCGCCACCTCGTCGAGATCGTCACCACCTATCCGGGGGTGCACGCGGTGATCCTGCACCGCCTCGCCCACCGGCTCTGGCGCGGCGGCCTCAAGTACGCGGCCCGGCTCGTCTCCTGGGCGGCCCGCCTCGTCGCCAACGTGGACATCCATCCGGGCGCCCGGATCGGGCGGCGCTTCTTCATCGACCACGGCGCCGGCGTGGTGGTCGGCGAGACCGCGGTGATCGGGGACGACGTCACGCTCTACCACGGCGTCACGCTCGGGGGCACCTCCTGGACGCCCGGCAAGCGCCACCCGACCCTCGGCGACGGCGTCCTGGTCGGCGCGGGCGCCAAGATCCTCGGGCCGGTCGAGGTCGGCGCCGGGGCCCGGGTCGGGGCCAACTCGGTGGTGATCGCGGACGTGCCGGCCGGCATGACCGTGGTCGGCGTGCCGGGCCGCCTCGTCGCCGCGGCCCGTGCGGGCCGCCCGCGCGCGGACGGGCGCATCGACCTGGAGCATCACCGCCTGCCCGATCCCCTCGGCGCCGCCCTGGTCGCCCTCGCGGCCCGGATCGAGCGCCTGGAAACCCGTCTCGCGGCCGCGCCGGCGCCCGCCGCCGAGCCGTCCGACCCGACCTGATCCCCCTCCGAGGAGACGCCCATGGCATCGCCCTGCCTCGACCGCCTCGCCGCCCTGTCGAGCGCCGAGGAGTTCTTCCAGGTCCTCGACCTGCCCTACGCGCCCGAGGTGCTGCGCGTCGCGCGCCTGCACATCCTCAAGCGGATGGGCCAGTACCTCGCCACCACCTCCTTCGCGGGGCTCGACGACGACGCCGTCCGGCGCGCCGCCCGCGACACGCTGGAGCGCGCCTACCGGGATTTCGCGACCTCGACCCCGCTCGCCGAGCGGGTCTTCAAGGTGCTCAGGGAGCACGATCCCGAGCGCCCGCCGGCGCGGGGCGCCTTCGTGCCCCTGGCCGACATCCTGCACCCCCTGACGCAATCCTGACCCACCGTGTCGGCAAGCCGACACCGATCCGACACCCACATCCGAGCGATCATCCGAGCGACGCTCCAAGTGTCCCCAGGTGACGCTCCAAGTCATTGAAAGCGAAGACCCAGGCCGATCATCCGGCCTGGCACGGCGAATGCCTCAACGTCGAGAGGAAGACAGTGGAGTCGGCGATCTCGCCGCGCTTCCAGCAGGGTGAGCGACATGCACAGCGTGGTCTGCATCAAGCAAGTGCCGGATTCCGGACAGATCCGGGTGCATCCGGTGACGAACACGATCATGCGGCAGGGCGTGCCGACGATCATCAATCCCTACGACCTGTTCGCGCTCGAAGCGGCCCTGCGGCTGCGCGACCGCCACGGCGGCGAGGTGACGGTGCTGACCATGGGGCCGCCCATGGCGGCGGATTCCCTGCGCAAGGCCCTGGGCTTCGGGGCGGACCGGGCGGTGCTGCTCACCGACCGCGTCTTCGCGGGCTCCGACACGCTGGCGACGAGCTTCGCGCTCGCGACCGCGATCGGCCGGATCGGCGAGACCTGGGGGCCGCCCGACATCGTCTTCACCGGCAAGCAGACGATCGACGGGGACACCGCGCAGGTCGGCCCCGGCATCGCCAAGCGCCTGAACCTGACGCAGCTCACCTACGTGGCGCGGATCGCGGAACTCGACCTTGCGGCCCGCTCCGTCACGGTGGAGCGGCGCGCCGAGGGCGGCGTGCAGGTGCTGCGGACCCGCCTGCCCTGCCTCGTGACGGTGCTGGAGGGGATCAACGAGATGCGGCGCGGCAGCCTCGCGGAGGCCCTGCGCGCCGCCCGGGCCGAGATCGTGACCTGGAGCGCCAGGGAGGCCGGCATCGCCGACATCGCGCGCTGCGGCCTGCGCGGCTCGCCCACGGTCGTCAAGCGCGTCTTCGCGCCCGCGTCCCGGGCGGAGAAGGCCGCCCTGGTGCCGACCCACGGGCGCGACGCGGCGGGCCTCGCCGAGGGGCTGATCGAGGCGCTGTTCGCCCGCAGCCCCGGCCCCGAGGACGACCTCGCCCGCCTCGCGGCCGGCCAGTGATCAGGAGGACGCCATGAGCCAAGCCAAGCCCGAGTCGAAGCCGGCGGCCGGCGGCCGCGCCGGGATGAAGAAGGAGCTCCCGGAGCATTTCCGGGCCTACCAGCACGTCTGGGTGTTCGTGGAACTGGAGCGGGGCCAGGTCCACCCGGTCTCCTGGGAGCTGATGGGGGCCGGGCGGCGCCTCGCCGACAAGCTCGGCGTCTCGCTCGCCGGGGTGGTGATCGGCGCGCCCGAGAGCGGCACCCGCGCGGCGGTGGCGGAGGCCTTCTGCTACGGCGCCGACCGCGTCTATCTCTGCGAGGATCCGGTCCTCGCCCATTACCGCACCGAGCCCTACACGAAGGCGCTGACCGACCTCGTCGACGCCTACAAGCCCGAGATCCTGCTGCTGGGCGCCACCACGCTCGGGCGCGACCTCGCGGGCTCGGTCGCCACGACCCTGCTCACCGGCCTCACCGCCGACTGCACCGAGCTCGACGTCGACGCCGACAAGTCGCTCGGCGCGACCCGGCCGACCTTCGGTGGCTCGCTGCTCTGCACGATCTACACCCTGAACTACCGGCCCCAGATGGCGACCGTGCGCCCGCGGGTGATGCCGATGCCGGCGCGGGTCGAGCGGCCGGTCGGCCCGGTCATCGCCCGCGGCCTCGCCATGGCGGAGGCGGACATCGTCACCAAGGTCCTGTCCTTCGTGGCCGACCGGGACGCCTCCAGGGCCAACCTCGCCTACGCGGACGTGGTGGTGGCGGGCGGGCTCGGCCTGCAATCGGCCGAGAATTTCCAGCTCGTGCGCAACCTCGCGCTGGCGCTCGGAGCCGAGTTCGGCGGCTCCCGGCCCCTCGTGCAGAAGGGCTGGATCACCTCCGACCGCCAGATCGGGCAGACCGGCAAGACGATCCGCCCGAAGCTCTACATCGCGGCCGGCATCTCGGGCGCGATCCAGCACCGGGTCGGGGTCGAGGGCGCCGACCTCATCGTCGCCATCAACACCGATCCCAACGCGCCGATCTTCGACTTCGCCCATGTGGGCGTCGTGGCCGACGCGATCCGGCTGCTGCCGGCGCTGACCGAGGCCTTCCGGCGGCGCCTCTCGCCCCATTCCCGCGACCGACTCGCCGGCTGAGGAGCCCCGCCATGACCGTAGAGACCTTCGACGCCATCGTGGTGGGTGCCGGCATGTCCGGCAACGCCTGCGCGCTCACCCTGGCCAAGCGCGGCCTCAAGGTGCTGCAGCTGGAGCGCGGCGAGACCGCCGGCTCCAAGAACGTCCAGGGCGCCATCCTGTACGCCGACATGCTGGAGCAGCTCGTCCCGAACTTCCGCGAGGACGCGCCGCTCGAGCGCCACGTGCTGGAGCAGCGCCTCTGGATCATGGACGGCACCTCGCATGTCGGCATGCACTATCGCTCCGACGACTTCAACGAGGAGAAGCCGAACCGCTACACGATCATCCGCACCCAGTTCGACCGCTGGTTCTCGCGCCAGGTGCAGGAGGCGGGCGCGACGCTGCTCTGCGAGACGACCGCGACCGAGCTGATCCGCGACCCCTCGGGCCGGGTGATCGGGGTGCGCACGGACCGGGGCGGGGGCGTCGTCCACGCGGACGTGGTGGTGCTGGCCGAGGGCGTCAACGGGCTCCTCGGCTCGCGGACCGGCCTGCGGCCGATCCCGCGCCCCGACCACGTCGCGCTCGCCGTCAAGGAGATGCACTTCCTGCCCGCCGAGACGATCGACGCCCGCTTCAACCTGCGGGAGGATGAGGGCGTCGTGATCGAGGCGATCGGCACGATCTCCCGCGGCATGACCGGGATGGCCTTCCTGTACACCAACAAGGAGAGCCTGTCGGTCGGCCTCGGCTGCCTCGTCTCCGACTACCGCGACGGGGCCGAGACGCCCTACGGGCTGCTCGACGCCTTCAAGAAGCACCCCTCGGTGGCCCCGCTGCTCGCCGGGGCCGAGGTGAAGGAATACGCCGCCCACCTGATCCCGGAGGGCGGCTACAGGGCGATCCCGCAGCTCTGCGGCGACGGCTGGGTCGTGGTCGGCGACGCCGCGCAGTTCAACAACGCCATCCACCGCGAGGGCTCGAACCTCGCGATGACCACCGGGCGGCTCGCCGCCGAGGCCATCTTCCAGCTCAAGAGCCGGCGCCTTCCCCCGACCGCCGCCAATCTCGCCCTCTACCGCAAGATGGTCGAGGAGTCTTTCGTGATGAAGGACATGAAGAAGTACAAGGATATGCCGGCCCTGCTGCATACCCATTCCAAGAACTTCTTCCTCACCTACCCGGAGCTGATGTCGAAGGCGGCCCAGAACTTCCTGCGCGTCGACGGCGTGCCCAAGCGCGAGAAGGAGCGCGCGACCTGGCGCAGCGTCGTGCGCCGGCGCTCCCTGCCGGGGCTGATCGGCGACGCCGTGCGCGTCGCCCGCGCGTGGCGCTGAGCGGGCGCCACCCCATCCACCGCATCACCGGAGGCCCGTCATGACCGCGCGCGTCGAAGAGAAGCTCTACCAGAACCGCTACGTGGTGGATGTGGGGCGCCCCCACATCCGCATCGCGCCCCACGTCGAGCCGTCGCCCAACCTGCTCGCCATGACGCGGCTCTGCCCCGCGGGCTGCTACAGCCTGAGCGACGGCGGGCAGGTCGAGGTGGTGCCGGACGGCTGCTTCGAGTGCGGCACCTGCCGGGTGCTGTGCGAGCCGTCCGGGGAGATCGAGTGGAACTATCCCCGCGGCGGCTTCGGGGTGCTGTTCAAGTTCGGCTGAGGGGCGCGAAGATGTCGCGCGGTTCGGCGGGGCGCCCGGCCGGGACGGCCGGGCGGATCACCTCGGCACGCCGCCGCATCTCGGTCCCATGACCCAGAGTAACGAAAGATTTCGCGCCGCCGACGAACCGTCTATGCTGCGATCCGGCGGTGCGGTAACGTCGCGCCGGAGGGTTCCCCCCGGATCCCGTCCTGGAGGCAACATGAAGATCAGTGCACGCAACGTCCTGAAGGGCAAGGTGGTCTCGGTCGAGAAGGGCGCCACGACGGCGCACGTCAAGATCGAGATCGCGCCCGGCCAGATCGTGACCGCCTCGATCACGAACGAATCCGTCGACGCGCTCGCCCTGGCGGCCGGCGGCGACGCCTACGCGGTGGTGAAGGCGTCGGACGTGATGGTCGCGGTGGATTGATCCTCCCGGGGCGCGGCCCGGGCGCCTCGCGCGCCGGGCCGCGCCCCGCCGCCTCAGCTCATGAATTGCCAGCCCGCCTCGAGGTCGCGCGGATCCGCATCCTCCTCGCGGGACGGATCCGCGGAGGCGGCCGGCGGCCATTCCCCCTCCCCCCAGCGCCAGTCGCGGATCTCGGGCAGATCCTCCCCGGTCCGGCAGACGTGCTCGCGGTGGATGGCGAGCCGCTCCCGCAGGGCGCGCTCGACCCGGCCCGCCCGGGCGCCGAGGCGCGGGACGCGGCGCAGGGCCGCGATGGCGAGGTGGTGGCGGTCGAGGCGGTTCATCACCGCCATGTCGAAGGGGGTCGTCGTCGTCCCCTCCTCGATGAAGCCGTGGACGTGGAAGTTCGCGTGGTTCGTCCGCTTGTAGGTGAGCCGGTGGATCAGCCAGGGATAGCCGTGATAGGCGAAGATCACCGGCCGGTCCCGGGTGAAGATCCCGTCGAAGGCCGCGTCGTCGATGCCGTGCTCGTGCGCGTCGGGCGAGGCCAGCGTCATCAGGTCGACGACGTTGACGACGCGGATGGCGAGGTCGGGCACCGCGCGGCGGAGCGCGTCCACCGCCGCGAGCGTCTCCATCGTGGGCACGTCCCCGGCGCAGGCCATCACCACGTCCGGCTCCCCCTGCCCCTCCGTCGAGGCGAAGTCGAGGACGCCGAGCCCGGCCTCGCAGTGGCGCGCCGCCGCCTCGGGGGAGAACCATTGCGGCGCCGGCTGCTTGCCGGCCACGATGACGTTGATGCGGTCGTGCGTGCCCAGACAGTGATCCGCCACCCACAGCAGGGTGTTGGCGTCCGGCGGCAGGTAGACCCGCGCGGTGTCGCCCCGCTTGTTGGCGATGAAGTCGATGAAGCCCGGGTCCTGGTGGCTGAATCCGTTGTGGTCCTGGCGCCAGACGTGGGACGAGAGCAGCAGGTTGAGCGACGGCACCGGCCGCCGCCAGGGCAGCGCCCGGGCCGATTTCAGCCACTTGGCGTGCTGGTTCACCATCGAGTCGACGACGTGGATGAAGGCCTCGTAGCTCGCGAACAGGCCGTGGCGGCCGGTGAGCAGGTAGCCTTCGAGCCAGCCCTCGCAGAGCTGCTCGCTCAGCACCTCCATCACCCGCCCGAAGCGGCCGAGATGCTCGTCGCCGGGCAGGATCCGCTCCTGCCAGGCGCGGTCCGTCACCCCGAACACCGCGTCGAGGCGGTTCGAGGCGGTCTCGTCCGGCCCCATGATGCGCAGGTTGCGGGCCTCGGCGTTGAGGGAGAGGAGGTCGCGCAGGTAGCCGCCGAGCACCCGCGTCGCCTCCGCCTCCGTGGCGCCCGGCGCCGGGACCGGGATCGCGTGCTGCGCGAGGGGCGGCCGGCGCAGGGGCTTGGGGTGGCGCCCGCCATTGGCCTGCGGGTTGGCGGAGAGCCGCCGCTCGCCGCGCGGCGCCAGGGCGGCGAGGTCGGGCCGCAGGCGCCCGGCCGCGTCGAACAGCGTCTCCGGCGCGTAGGAGCGCAGCCACGCGTCGAGGATCGCGAGGTGCTCGGGGTTGTCGCGGATCGCCGCCACCGGGACCTGGTGGGCGCGCCAGGTCCCCTCCACGGGCTTGCCGTCGACCTGCGCCGGGCCGGTCCAGCCCTTCGGGCTCCTCAGCACGATCATGGGCCAGCGCGGGCGCTCCGCCGCGGCCTCGTGCCGGATCCGCGCGATGCGGTCGAGGGCGTCGTCGAGGGCCGCCGCCATGGCCTGGTGCATCGGGGCGGGCTCGTCGCCCGCCACCATGATCGGGTCGTAGCCGTAGCCGACGAGGAGGCTCCTCAGCTCCGCCTCGGGCATGCGGGCGAGGATGGTCGGGTTGGCGATCTTGTAGCCGTTGAGGTGGAGGATCGGCAGGACGGTGCCGTCGTGGCGCGGGTCGAGGAACTTCGCCGAGTGCCAGGAGGCGGCGAGCGCCCCGGTCTCGGCCTCGCCGTCGCCCACCACGCAGGCGACGATCAGGTCGGGATTGTCGAGGGCGGCCCCGAAGGCGTGGACGAGGGAGTAGCCGAGCTCGCCGCCCTCGTGGATCGAGCCGGGCAGCTCCGGCGAGGCGTGGCTCGGGATCCCGCCCGGGAAGGAGAATTGCCGGAACAGGCGGGCCATCCCGGCCTCGTCCTGGGCGACGTCCGGGTAGATCTCGCTGTAGGTGCCCTCCAGGTAGGCGTTGGCCACCAGCCCCGGCGCGCCGTGGCCCGGGCCCCAGACCGCGATCATGTCGAGGTCGCGCGCGCGGATCACCCGGTTCAGGTGGGCGTAGATGAAGTTCAGCCCCGGCGTGGTGCCCCAGTGGCCGAGGAGCCGCGGCTTCACCTGCGCGGGCGTCAGCGGCTCGCGCAGCAGCGGGTTCTCCATCAGGTAGATCTGCCCGACCGAGAGGTAGTTCGCCGCCCTCCAGTAGGCGTCGAGGCCGGCGAGGTCGTGCGGGGCGAGGGGCCCGGGCACGGACCCGTCCCTGCCCCGCACCGAAGCCGTCGCCCGCGTCGTTCCCGCCGTTCCCGTCATCGCATCGCTCCGCGTCGCGGCCGGCGGTCGCGCCCGGCCTCAACCGGGAGTTTCACCAGCCGGGCCGGCTCGTCATTGACGTGGATCACGGTTCGGGTGCGGTCAATCAGTGCGCGAGGAGCAGGGGCACCGGGCAGTCCGTGAGCAGGGCGGCGGTGACGCCGCCGAGCACCATCTCGCGCAGGCGGGCATGGACGAAGCCGCCCATCACCAGGAGGTCGGCCCGCGCCTGGACCGCGTGCCGGCGCAGCGTCCCGGCGACGCCGTCCTCCCCGGGCAGGTCGACCAGGGTCGCGGCGACGCCGTGCCGCGCCAGGAAGGGGCCGACCTCCGCGCCCGGCACGGCCTCGTCGGACCGGCCCGGCGCCGTCACGGTGACGACGTGGACGTCGCGGGCCTGGCGCAGCAGGGGCAGCGCGTCGCGCAGCGCGCGGGAGGCCGCGGCGCTGCCGTCCCAGGCGACCACGGCCCGGCCGGCGCGGAACTCCGTCCAGGCGGGCGGGACGACCAGGAGCGGGCCGCCGCCGTACAGGATCAGGTCCTCGATCAGGCCCCGCTGCGTGGCGAGCAGGCTGGGCTCCGCGTCGAGGAGCGTGAGGTCGTTGAGGCGCGCCCGGGCCGCGAGGCCGGCGAAGAGTTCGGCGGCGCTGAGCGCCTGCGCGCGGGCGGTGCAGCGCAGGCCCGCCGCCGCCTCGGCCCGCGCGGCCTCCGCGGCGGCCCGCGCGAGCCCGCGCAGCCGCTCGTTCTCGGTCGCGGCGAGGGAGGCCGCGAAGCCGCTGATCCAGGCATTCGGCACCACGATCTCGACCGTCATCGCCTGCACGGTCACGTGCGCCCCGGCCTGCCGGGCCAGGGACAGGCCGTAGGCGAGGGCCGCCGAGGGCGTCTGCACGCCGGACGTCTCGGTGATCTCGATGAGGAGGCTCCTGAGGGCGTCGAGCATGGCGGCGGGTCTCCGGGTGCGGCCGGGCCCTCCCCGGCCGCGGGGGGAGGATGCCCCCTCCCCCCGGCCGGGCCTTGATCCTGCGCAAGGTGCTCCTCTCCCGCGGGCGCAACCTGATCCGGATCGACCCGAGCCGGAGCGGGTGTCGGGCCGGGGCGCCGCCCCGGACGAGGCGTCCCACGGGTGCGGGGCGGAGGGGGAGTCTGCCCAATCTAATTGTCCGGCCAGGTCCGAGAAGGACGCGCAGCGTGCAAGAACCATTACAGTTTCAGATACATAACCACACAAGCGCCCTGCTCAGTTCATCCAGCTTTGCCCATTGCAATCCGCGAACATCCCGCATCTATTGTGGGCTAAAATGTGGGTGGTCATAGTTCGACGGACGCTACGATGGGCGGCAAAGGCAGGCACCCTGACAAAGCCCTTACCTCCGTGCAGGTGCGTGCCCTCAAGGTGCCCGGCCGCTACGCTGACGGCAACGGCCTCTACCTCGTGGTTGAGCCATCAGGATCGAAACGCTGGCTCCTTCGCATCGTCGTTCAGGGTAAACGCCGCGACATAGGGCTCGGTGGACTCAGCCTCGTGTCCCTAGCCGAGGCCCGTGAAAAGGCCCTCGCCTACCGCAAGCTTGCTCGCGACGGCGGTGACCCTCTGGCGGAGCGTCGCAACACGGCGGCAGCCGTACCTACCTTCGCCGAGGCGGCCGAGCAGGTGCATGCCGAGCACAAGGCATCTTGGCGGAACGAGAAGCACGCCGCGCAGTGGATCACGACACTGCGCAGGTACGCCGTCCCGCACCTTGGATCCCGCCGCGTTGATCAAATCGACACCCCTGACGTGCTGCGCGCCCTCGCGCCAATCTGGCTGACGAAGCCGGAGACTGCGCGGCGCGTACGCCAGCGCATCGGCACCGTGCTCGACTGGGCCAAAGCCGCCGGCCATCGCTCTGGTGACAACCCAGTAGATGGTGTGGCGAAGGGGTTGCCGAAGCAAGGTGAGCGGGACGAGCACCACGCCGCCCTCTCGTACGCCGAGGTTCCAACCTTCGTGGCCCGGCTACGCGCATCCGATCAGGGCGAGGTGGCCCGACTCGCTTTCGAGTTCCTGATCTTGACCGCCGCACGCACCAGCGAGGTGCTAGCACTACTTTGGCAGGTTGAAGGAACGAGAGGCCGGAGCGGCGGGTTCGCCTGGTAGGATGGTCCAGCGCGGATGGTCGCGATGGCAGCAGACGACTGGCATGGAGACCTGTCCCGCTGGCTCCAGCCGTTCCTGACGGCCCTGTCGCATCCAGCCCGCCGCGCGATGTGCCCGCTCTACGTCGCCGGCCTGATCGGACTGGGTGAGCGCAAGAGCGTCCAGCCCATGGCGGCGCGGTCCGCGGGCGTCTCCTACGACCGGCTGCACCACTTCATTGCCGCCGGGATCTGGGATGCGGCCCCCTTGGAGCGGGCGCTCGTCGCGGAGGCCGACCGGCTGGTCGGTGGTCCGGACGCGATCCTCGTGGTGGATGACACGGCCCTGCCCAAGAAAGGCGCGCACTCGGTCGGGGTCGCGCCGCAATACGCCACCACGCTCGGCAAGAACGCCAACTCTGCCAGACGCTCGTCTCGCTCACGCTCGCCCGCGGCGAGGTGCCTGTTGCTGTCGGGCTGAGGCTGTTCCTGCCCGAGGTCTGGACGGGCGATCCCGACCGGATGGCACGAGTGGGCGTGCCGGAGGATCTGCGCCGCCCGCGCACCAAGGCCGAGATCGCCTTGGCGGAGATCGACCGGGTTCGTGCCGAGGGTGCGCGCTTCGGCTGCGTGCTGGCCGATGCCGGCTACGGCAGTTCCGCCCCGTTCCGGCAGGCGTTGAGCGATCGCGGCCTGACCTGGGCGGTCGGCATCACCCGGCGCAACAAGGTCTACCCGCTCGACGTCGCGATGGTCTTCCCCGTGGCCGGGCGTGGCCGCCCGCGCCAGCGTCACGTGCCGGATCAGCCCTCAATCGCCGCCGAGACCGTTCTGGAGGATCTGGCCGGACGCGTCGTGACGTGGCGGCGCGGCACCAAGGGGCGGCTCAGAGCCCGCTTCTGCGCCGTGCGCGTGCGGGCCGCTGACGGTCCGACCCAGCGGATCGGCGCGATGGGTCATCAGCACCTCCCCGGCGAGGAGGTCTGGCTGGTGGGCGAGTTCCGCCCCTCGGGCGAGCGCAAGTACTATCTCTCGAACCTGCCGGCAGAGGCCACGCTCAAGCAGCTGGCCGGACTGATCAAGGCCCGCTGGATCTGTGAGCAGGCCCACCAGCAGATGAAGGAGGAGCTTGGCCTCGACCACTTCGAGGGCCGCTCCTGGACCGGCCTCCACGAGCTATGCAGGAATTTGGGTGACGGAGGCGGTCAGGCGGCGCGGTGATCTGGGCTCGCGACGACCTCGGTCCCGTCCCGGAAAGTGACACCCGCCACCACCTTC
>NZ_KB900609.1:1170221-1176246 GCF_000379105.1 Methylobacterium sp. WSM2598
CAGCAGACCGCGCAAGACGCTGAACTGGAAGACGCCGGCAGAGGCGCTCGACGCTGTGCTGGCTGCCGTGCAAGATGGTGTTGCGACGACCGCTTGAACCCAAGTTCGCCACCAATATCAAAGTGCGGGAGAGCCACCGTAGCGGTGGAGGATCATGGTCAGCCTGGAGACGCGCTCATCAAGCTGCAGCCCAAGAGGCGCATCTGAAACGACGCATGCAACTGTAATGCTAAGCGACTGAGAACACGTTCGGGGGTGGGCTGGCGATGACCTGATTGAGAGTGTACAATGCGTTTGAGAGCTCGGTAAGGTCCTTCGGCCCGCCCAGGCAGACGCGGATCGCCCCAGGATCGGTCTCGTCCACCATGGACATGAGGGGGGGCGTGACGTTTATGCTGTGCCGGCCTGCGGCAGCGGCGAAGCTGATCGCCGACCATTCTGGAGGCAATGGCAGCCAGCCATAAAAGGGGGGGAACTCCAGCCTCTCTGCTGCGGAAAAGATGCTGGAAAACACACGATAGCGATCAAGCGCCTGCTGCCGGCGCTCGCGCACCAGCTCGCTCATCTTACCGCTCTCGACGAGGCGTACCGCGATCTCGCTGAGCATAGGAGCCACGAACCAAGCCGAGGCGTTCAGGAGGAGTTCGGCCCGCTCGGTAAAAGCTGATGGCACCGTCAGCGTGCCAAGGCGAAATCCCGGTGCAACGCATTTGGAATAGGATGTGATGTAGAAGCTGCGGTCGGGAATGAGCTTCGTGAGCGGCGCCGGCCGCTCCGGTATGAAGAAGCCATAGACATCGTCCTCGATGATCGTAAGGTCGAGATCCTCAGCCAGTTCGGCGATGCGCCGCCGACGCGCAAGGCTCATGGTGCGAGCCGTAGGGCTCTGCAAGGTCGGCATGCAGTAGAACACCTTGGCGCCGGACGTCCGGCAAGCCGCCTCCAGAGCGTCAGGATGGGCGCCCTCGCCGTCCATGGCCACAGGGACCAGCGTGAGATGGTAGGCCTTGGCGATAGCCTTGAAGCCGGAGTAAGTGAGGGTATCTACAAGGATGGCATCGCCGGGCCGCGCCACTAGGCGCACCACGACGTCAATCGCATGCTGGGCACCGTTGCACAGGAACAGCCGCGCTGGATCCACGATGAACGAGCCGCCGGAGACAGAGGCGGCAATGATCTCGCGATGCTGCCGGATACCGCCGAGCGCATGGTAGTTCAGGAGGGGCGCGAGGTCGCGGACGGCCGACACCTCGGCCAACAGCCCGGATAAGATCTCGGTCTCGCGCCCATCAGCCGGCACGTTCAACGCCATGTTCACTGGCTCGCGCGTAGCGGACGCCTCATCGCGGCCCACGGCGCGCCGGCTCACAAAGGTGCCCTGCCCCACATGGCCGCTGACGATGCCGCGCTGCTCGGCCTCCTGATAGGCCTTACTCACGGTGCCAACGGAAAGGCCCAGCCGCTGAGCCAACTTCCGGTGCGGGGGCAGGCGGGAACCGTCAGTCAACCGGCCTTCGTTGACATCCTGTTCTAGGGCGCTCACCAGAGCCAGATAACGCGGCCCGGAGGTTGACAACTGCCTTGGCAGCCATCCGGAAAGCTTCATCTCGTCTGAGCCCATCAGCTGACATTTCCTTTCCCGGCCCGTTTCACTTCGTGTCGCTACGTCCGAAGGTGGCCGACGTATTTCTTGACCGTATAGGCGTCAAGTCCCCTTGACGCCACCTTCGCGGCCCCAGCCGCTGTCGCCAATGTCGTCGAAGGGGGTTTCTGGCATCGCGCCCACCATCTGGTTGATGCCTATGGTCCCGACCTCAAGCTCCTCCGCCAAACGATTGACGGTCGCGGCGGAGCTTGTGAAGGCATATCCGGCCAGCCCACAGGGCGGCGCATTCGCCCGTTCCAGTGCTTGGTCTATGTCATTAACCGGTTGCTCCAGCGCAAGCGGGCCAAAAGGTTCGTGCGTCATGGCCTTCGCGTGGTTGGGCATGTCCGCCAAGAAGGTCGGCCTGTACATCGGGCCTGTCCCTTTGGGGCGTTCACCGCCGGCGACAAACCGGGAGCGTTAGCACAGTGGCTACGTGGTCAAGCCACTCGCGCATGAGGTCAGCAACGCGACGCAGGATCTGGCCCCGCTCGAAGGCGACGTGCGTTTCAAGCGCAAAGGCGCGGCTCGCCGCCATCAGTGCGCGGTCAAGCTCTGCTGTGCCGGCGTGGAGCAGCGTGCCGAGAGACTGTTCTGTGGCGGGATCGAAAATAATTTTGCCCCCGAATCGACCTCGACGACTCGTTCGCCGCCAATATGTAGAGCCAGTTTCGTGCACATGTTTTATTACTTCGACAGTGGAAGGTACACTCAGGCGCCGGTCAGTCGGAAGCCCGTTGGGAACAGGTCCTCTGGGTCGAGGTTACCACGCATGGGGACCCCTCCCCTGAGGCTTTCGCCCAGCGTTCGAGACCCGCGTCGGCGATGATCTTGGCGATGGCGGCCTTTTGTTCGTCTGCCAGCGGCAGCAAGGGTAGCCGCGGGCTGCCGGCGTCGCGCCCAAGCTGGCTCATGGTCTCCTTGATGGCCGCGTAATAGGCCCCGGACTGGAAGCAGCGATAGAAGGCGAAGACGTCGCGACCGAGCCCGTCCAGGGCCTTGTCCCCGGTGAGCGCCTTGTCCCAGTAGTCGCGGATGAGAGGGCCTGCTATCTGATGCGCCATCGCGATCACGCCGTGGGCCCCGACTGCCCGGGCCGGCACGATCATGGTTTCGTAACCCACGAATACGCGCAGCTTGTGGCCAACCCGCTGGACGAGTTCAGTCACCTGGGTGATGTGACCGGAGCTGTCCTTGATGGCGACCACAGTCGGTAGGGCGGAAAGCTGATCAACCAGTGCGGGCGTGATGTCCACACCGGTGCGGCGCGGGCTGTTGTAGAGCATCAACGGCAGCGAGCTGCTCCGAGAGACACGCTCGAAGAACGCTAGGATCTCGCGGGGCCTCGGCATGGCGTAGATGGGCGGCAGGATCATGCCACCCGCACACCCGGCCGAGACTGCGGATTGACAGACCTCGACCACATCCTCCACCCGCAGATCGGCAACCCCTGCCAGGACTGGAACGCGCCCTGCTGCATGACTGACGGTGAGCCGATAGAGGCGGGCCCGCTCGGCGATGCTCAGCGCATAGAACTCGCCTGTGCTGCCGGCCGTTACGATGCCGTTCGCACCATTGGCGATCGCCTCATCAATGAGCTCCCGGTATCGGGTCTCGTTGATGCTCCCGTCGGTCCCGAAGGGGGTGACGAGAACGGGGAAGATGCCACCCCAGTCTGAATGGGCCATGGGTTAGGGTCCTTGTGTGGGAGATGCGGTCGAGGGTGCGCCCGCCGCGGCCGCGAGTGGACCGAGAAGGCGGGCCGCTTCCGTGAAGCGACCGACGAAGGCCGCGAGCCTCGGGTCGGCGCCTGACAGGGTGTGTACCGCCTTGGGGTTACCGTGCCTTAGCGGAAATATCGATTTGCACTGTTTGGAATGCTGCCTCGATTTCGGAACACACGAGCAGCCGCTTTGGAGCCAGCTGCTCATTGTTGTGCTCGATGGACCGGTGAAACTCTTCACCATACATGCTCACGCAGTTGAGCTTCCCGGCTAGGGCGTCCGATATCTCCGGGTTTGCCATCAGGTCCACTACCGTGCAAGGCTCCAGCTGCAGAAGCCCTTTCTGAAGATCGGTTTTGTGTTGATCATTGAGATCTGATGTTGTGATCACAGCGAGCGACCATGGCTCGCGTGCGTGCCCAAATTCTCTCAGGTGCATGACGTCGACTTTTTTGTCAGCCCAGCGGCGGAAACGTTTGCGAGCTTCCTTCGGATTCCGCGTCACGGCCCTCGTGGAAGGGAAATGCTCTCCGACACCACTCCCGATCAGGTCGACACATAGGTCACTTGCTCCGATCAGGTAAAGGTGTCCGCGAGTCTCGCCATTCTTATATCGATCAGCCATGACGGCTCGGACGAACTGATCGTAAGTGAATGATGCGTTGAACTGATGCCTCTCGCGTGCAGCCAGACCAATATCAACCCCCCACCGTGCGATCTGGAAGATTGGAAGATTTTGGTCACCACGCTTGTAAGCATTCTCGAGCTGCTGGATGATGTTCCTCTCGCCGAGGATTCGGGATTGAGCGCCGGATACAATCTCGGCGAGGCGTCGCCCAATGGCGGCCGCACCTTCGATGCGGTCGAAAGGAAAGCCGGCAAATACCTCGACAGGGATGTTTCTGAGTGCGCTCTCCTCACCATAGAACTCAACTCGCGAGCATGTCGCGACCAGGAGAATCTCGTCTTTGGCGAAATCCTCTGCCATTTTCTTGATCCTCTCAGAATACCGAGCGATTTCTGTAGGGCTCGTCATCCGATGATCTGCGTAGTGGCCCACAAACTTCGGGGTCATGGAGGGGCTCCAGGTGAAGCACTCACGGTGATCGTCACGGATACCCCTATTCATGAAGCATAGAAAGCTTATTTTGAATATATCTACTTTTATATTATAGATATTATCCAATAATATAAATTATGCTGCAACCAATCAGATGAAAAATCAATAGCGCTGAGGATATGGACGATACTAAATCAAAAAATATATGCTATGCACTATCTTGAATTCGGCATTGCCCACGCCTCTTGCCGGTGTTGATTTCGCCGATTCCCTTGTGGGGTGGGCCGCAGCGAGCTGGATTGCCTGAGCAGGCAGGAGCTGACCGAGCTCGTGCTCCGGCTGGAGCGCCCAGAGAGGGGACCGAGACGCTGCGGGCTGCTCTGAATGCCTTGACGGCAGCGGCCCCCGCGTGGCTGCGAGCTAAGGCCGATCTCGCCTGGCTAGTGCACAGACGCGAACGAACGCATCACGCGCCCATTCGCTAATTGTCTGCAAACGCCAGGAAAATCGCGTCGGTCTTTGTACGTTTTGAAGGCGTCAGTGCACTAGCCCGGATCATTCACGACTGCGGCGATGGGCTTTCTGCGTCTGGCGAAGGCTCGCGGCATGGTTGTGCGAACGCGCGAGATCGGCGCCGGTCCTGTTGGCGGGGGTTCGGGGGCAGATCGCGGGTCTGGCGGGTTGCGACGCGGGGTTTCGACCGGGGCAGCTGCCCCACAGCTCAACAGGTGAGGCGCGGCAGGCGGTCGAGAACGAGGCGGAGGATCGCGCGGTCGGGGTAGGCGCTTGGCAGATGCAGCGTGACGCGGGTCTTCAACTCGACGACCCGCATGGCGAGCTTCACGAGCCGCAGCCGGAGGGTGTCGAACTGCGCGACCCGCCAGGTGGAGCGCTTCGGCATGAGGCTGCGCAGCGACCACAGGATCCAGTAGGCACCCGTGTGCAGCATCAGGCGGAACGCGTTGGCAGTCGCCTTCATGCACGACGTGCGGTCGGCCGCGAGGTGGCGCTTCCACGCCTTGATGTGGTTTTCCGCCTGACCACGCCCGCAGTAGACCTCTTCGTAGATCCTGCGCGGGTCGCCACCGGTGAGGCTCGTGACGATGAAGCGGGTGTCCGTGCCCTGCGGTCCGGCCTCGACGCGGGCGATGAGGCGCTCGACGCGGGACCAACTCCGCGCGCCGTCGAAGAACGCCTTGTAGCGGCGCAGCTTGCTCCGGTCGGGGCGGGCGGCGTGACGGGCTGCGGTGCTCGCCTCCAGCGCCGCGACGTGCCGGCGCAGCGTCGGGATGGCGGCGACGCCGAGGGCGAAGTCGATCCGAGCGGCGCGGCAGAAGTCGAGCACCTCGGGCGCACAGAAGTGGCTGTCGGCGCGGACGAGGATCTCGACGCGTGGCCAGTGGCCCCGGATCTCGCGCACCAGCCGGCGCAGGAAGCCGCGGGCCTCGGCGCCCGTGGGGCGACGCGCGGGACGCAGCATGGCGGCCACGTGGACTTGCTTCGGTTTAGTAGAGAGCGGTTGAACAGGTGCCCCGCCTCTCGAACCGGACAGGGCTGACGAAGCCGAGCGCGGAATGGCGCCGGCAGGGATTGTAG
>NZ_KB900609.1:1176346-1291346 GCF_000379105.1 Methylobacterium sp. WSM2598
GCACGGCTTCGGCGCGAAACTCAGGGGTGAAGCGCTTCTTCGGTTCTCGCATCGGGAACCTCCTCCCTCACGGAAAGAGCTCTCCACTTTCCCGAAGCAAGTCCAGTCTTCGCCGAAGCGGTGATGCTGGAGAACGGCACCGTCCGGCTGGAGTGCACCCTGTTTGACCGGACAGGTGGCGGGGTGGGTTTAGGCACTCTGGCTGAGGAACTCCCGGGGTGAGAGCATGTGTAGTGCGACAATCAGGGTGATTTGAGCGCGGCAATCAGGATGAGAGCGGCGGGCCCGTGAGGGCGTGCCGCGTCTGGTGATCGCGGCCGGTTGGTCGTGCGGAATGGGTCATCTCGCCTGAGAGGACCAATCCGCGTGCCCGGCCGCCACGTGACTGATCACCAGATGAGGCTTTTCATGCAGTACCGTCGGACCGACACGGTGGCGGTGGCCGCCGCCAAGGCATCCCTCAGCCCCGCCACCGGTTATCGGCTCGCCCGCGATCCGCGCCTCCCGTCCATGAAGAAGGGCGTGCGCGGCCGCCGCCGGCCCGATCCTCTGGGCGACCTCTTCGAGACCGAGGTCGTGCCCCTGATCCAGGCTGCGCCCGGCCTGAGACCGATCGCGATCTTCGAGGATATGCTGCGCCGCCATCCCGAACTCGGCGCGAACTCGGCGCCGGCATCCGCCGCACCCTCGAGCGGCGCATCCGCGCTTGGCGCGCCCTCTAAGGCGCCGAGCAGGATGTCATCTTCCGGCAGACCCACGAGCCGGGGCGGACCGGGCTCTCGGACTTCACCGAGATGGCCGATCTCGGCGTCACCGTAGCCGGTCAGCCTCTCGAGCACCGGCTCTACCACTTCCGGCTCGCCTACTCGGGCTTCGAGCACGCCCACGTCGTGCTCGGCGGCGAGAGCTTCGTGGCACTGGCCGAAGGCCTGCAGAACGCGCTCTGGTCCCTTGGCGGCGCCCCACGCGAGCACCGCACCGACAGCCTCTCGGCCGCCTTCCGCAACCTCGATCAGGCCGCCGAGGACGACCTGACCCAGCGCTACGAGGCGCTGTGTGCTCACTACGGCATGACGCCCACCCGCAGCAACGCCGGTCTCCCCCACAAGAACGGTGCGGTGGAGGGCCCGCATGGCCATCTCAAGCGCGCGATCACCTGACGGCGTTCGCCGAGACCCTCACCCACGATGACCACGTCGTGGTCGAGGCGACCGGCAACGCGAGTGCGGTCGCCGAGGTGATCCGGCCGCACGTGGGCCGGGTGGTGGTCGCCAACCCACGCCAGGCGCGGCTCATCGCCGAGGCACGCATCAAGACCGATGTCATCGACGCGACCGTGCTGGCGCGGCTCTATGCCAGCGGCTTCCTGCCGGAGGTCTGGATCCCGGACGAGGCGACGCTCGGTCTCCCGCGTCAGGTCACACGCCGCCTCCAGATCGTGCGGCAGCGGGCGCGGCTGAAAACGATCGTGTAGTCGATCCTGCACGCCCACCTCGTGCCACCCTGTCCCCGCGCCGACCTGCTCGGTCCGCGGGGCCGGGCCTGGCTGTTGGCGCAGCCGCTGCCGGCCGACGAGACCGACGCGGTTGCCCGGCACCTGCGCGAGCACGACCGGCTGACCGAGGATCTCAAGGTCGTCGAGCGCGAGCTGGCGCGCGAGGCCCGCGCCAACGCGAACGTCACCCGGCTGATGACGATCCCGGGCGTCGACCTGGTGGTCGCGGTTGGGCTGATCGCTGCGATCGGACCCGCGGCGCGCTTTGCCGGCCCGGATCGGCTCGTGGCCTATCTCGGCCTGAACCCGAGCGTGCATCAGTCCGGCTCCGGTAAGCCGCGGCACGGGCGCATCACCAAGCAGGGCCGCACCCACGCGCGTACCATGCTGGTCGAGGCTGCCTGGCAGGCGGTGCGCGGGCCGGGGCCGCTGCGCGGCTTCTTCCAGCGCGTGTCGGCCCGGCGCGGACCTCACGTCGCGGCGGTGGCGGTCGCGCGTAAGTTGGCGGTCATCATCTGGCACCTGCTCACGCGCGGCGAGGACTACGCCTGGGTGCGTCCAGCGCTTCACGCCAAGAAGTTGCGGGAGCTTGAGCTGCGTTCGGGTGAGCCGGCGCGACGTGGTCAGCGCGGACCCGCCTATGCCTACAACCTGACGCGGGTTCGCCAGGAGGAGCGGCGGCGCGTCGAGCAGGCTGAGGTGCCTACCGGCGCCTGACCGAGGGCTGGAGCCGACGGGGGCGGCGGGTACCCACGGGCGTCGCAAAGGAGGAGCGGCTGTGAGGACGGCGCGACTGGGCTTGTACCTCGAACCCAGCACTTCGTCACGCGGTCGCCCGTGGGCGGCAACAAAATAGCATGGATCGCCGCAAGGGGGCTGTTCAACCTCATCCGTCGTGCGCGGCGTATAGGGCCGCGTGGTGCGATGCGCGATCGTGTTATGCCGGCAGGCCGCCTCGAAGTCGTCCGCGGTGAAGCAGGAGCCGCGGTCGGTGAGCAGGTGCGTGACCCGAAACGGCAAGGCCGCGAGCGCCTCCTCCAGGAAGGTTACCGCTGAGGCGGCGGTCTCATCATTCTTGACGGCCAGATGCACGTATCGCGAGGCGCGGTCGATCGCGACATAGAGGTAGCGCTTGCGCGTGAGGCGGTCGCGATCCTGCAGCTTGGGCAGGTGCTTCACGTCCATGTGCACGAAACCGACCTCGTACTCCCTGAACGCGCTGTGCGGCTTGCGGGTGCGGTCAGCAGGCGGGAGGCGATTGAGGCCCTCGGCCTTGAGGATGCGGTAGACGGCATCGCGGTTCAGGTGGGGCAGGAAGGTGGCTGACGATGAAGGTGAGATCGTCGAGCGGGAAGCCGGTGGCGCGGCGGAGCGCGCACACGATGGCGCGCTCCTCCTCGCTGGCTTTCCAGGGCAGCTTGTGAGGCCGGGCGGAGCGGTCCTGACAGTCGTCGGGCCCGCGCTTGCGCCATTTGCGGATGGTCTCGGAGGAGACACCGTAGCGCTTGGCCAGGACGCCGGACGGCTCGCGTGACCGGGCAACCTCGGCGCGGACGGCTGGGGTGGTGCGGGCCTTGGGGTGGATTGCGAGCATCAGCGCGCCCTCCTGGCTGAGGAGCGCCGGTCTGGTTCGGACCGCCAGGCATGCTCCTCGATCGCCCAACGCACCTGGTCCCAACAACGTTCCGCCACCAAACAGCTAGACCGCGCTGAGGGCGCGGTAGGTTCCTTCTTTGACCGACCCGTCCAGGAGAGCGATCTTTTGATCGAGCAGCACGGCCAGAATATCGATTGCCGCAGCGCGTTCGTTATTGGCAAGCAGTGCGACCAAGCGCTTCACGTCCTCGATGATCGTCCCTTGGCCTTCGGTTCGTTCGAGACCGAGCTCACGAATATATCTTGTATGATCGCAAAACCGTTTATTAGCCCAGACAATTTCGTCATTGCCGGACATGCGCGCAATACTTCCATAGACCCTCTCAATGTACCGTGCACTGGACCGTCTTGTTTCGGTTTCTCCGGTGGATTCGGGTGCGTCGAACAGAGAGGACGGGTCGAGCCCTTCGCCCGCAAAGGGCGAAGCACCCGAGTTGATCGCATATTTCAGGAGAGCAAACTCCATATTATAGCGGTCCATGAAAATAGGGACCGTCATTGCTCTGGTAAAGTAGCCTACATTTGGAGTATGGTCGATGAGATTATCTTGATGAAGCTTGATAAGCGCGTCTCGGATAGGCGTTATACCGAGGGGGTGGTGCTGCCGGCGAAGCTCGTCAATTTTGAGCTTGCTGCGCGGAGCAATACGATTGTAGACGATTTTGTCCTTTATATCTGCATAAGCTCTTTCTGCGGCCGAGCCGTCTCGTGCGCTCATCTTGTCATCCACGCTGTTCGTGCACTTGACCCAACCGTCGCTGAAACCCGCTCGCGGGGACAGTTCGACGGGTTCGTAGACCAGTCCCGCTCTTCATCAGGCGACGGCGCACCGGCCGGGTCGGCGGGGTCCATCTTTTCGCGATCTGCGCAGGCCCTCGGCACCGGCGCCTCGTGAGCGGGGGCAGGACCGCACGACAGGCCGATGGCATTTCCGGCAGGCTTCGCACCTATCTTCGGTCATGGGAGGAGGCCCTCATTGGTGACGTTGGAAGCGTTATTCCTCTGAAAAAAAAAGAGCAACGGGCGTTGAAATTTTCTTTCAAACCATCATTTTTCGGCCATGGCAGAATGAAAGAATCTGTCAAACGGGAGAGCTAGGTGCCCCGCCCTACCATCGCCGATGTGGCCAAGGCCGCCAATGTCAGCGTGTCAACGGTCGATCGTGTCCTGAATCGCCGCCATCCCGTGCGGGAGGCAACCGCCGAGCGGGTGCAAGTTGCCGCCGAGGCCGTCGGCTATCATCTCGCTCCGACAATCCGTCACCGCCGCGAACAGGATCGGCCTGCCCGCACCCTTGGCTTCCTTCTCCTGCAGCAGCAAAGCGAGTTTTACGACACACTCGGGAAGGTGCTGCAGCAGGCAACGGCTGCCTCGACGATCATAAGGGGCCGATCGTTGGTGAAGTTCCGGGACTACCGGGAGGACCAGGTCGTCGAGGAACGCCTCCTCGAGCTTGGGCGGAAATGCGATGCCGTGGCGATCGTCGCCGCAGATCACCCCTATGTGACGCGGGCGATCGACATTCTGCACGCGGCAGGCGTGCCTGTATTCGCGCTCATTTCCGAGCTCACGGCGGCAAACCGTGCCGGCTACATAGGGCTGGACAACTCGATGGTCGGCGGCACCGCGGCCTGGTTCCTCTCCAACATGTGCAGGACGCCGGGAAAAATCGCCATCTATGTGGGGCACCATCGCTTCCAGAGCCAAGATGCCAGCGAAATGGGCTTCCGTTTGTACTTCCGCGAACATGCGAGCGAATTTCAATTGCTAGATCCCACGGTAACACTCGAGGATGACCTCTACGCCTATGAATGTACCGCGAGATTGTTACGGCAGGCGCAGGATCTGGTTGGCATTTACGTCGCCGGTGGCGGCATCACCGGCGTCATCCGAGCCTTGCGTGAGGACCGGAGCGCCTCGTCCCGAAACCTCGTTGTTATCGGACGGGATGTGACAGAAGAGACCTATGAAGCGCTCGTCGGAGGCGTGATCAATATTATCCTGTCGCATCCGATGAAATTGTTGGCTGACACGCTGGTCGGGGCGATGGCGCAGTCAACGATCAACAGCCAGATCAACAGATGCGTGCACCATCGCATCCATTTTGATATCTACACACAAGCGAATGCTATTCCTCTGTCTGAATCGCTGAAGCCATATAATCTAGGACTTCCATCTCGGCGGAACATACAACGGAACCCGACATAGAGGGGCGTATCGCTGCCGCCGTCAGATGAGCCAAGTGCGTCTTCGCGTGTCCGAAGCAGGGTGCCCGTCGGAGCCGAGATGACCGCATGCCTTGTGCAATCGTGCCCTCGACGCCGGCTCGCCGGGCGTACTCGGCTGCGAAGTCCGCAGTCTGTTCCCGCTCCGCCTGACCCGCAACGCCTCGTGTTGAGCTTCGGGGCGGATCGTGATCGCCCGGCGTGCCGACCTTGAGCGTGTGCAGTGCGGGCGCAGCGCGCAGACCCGGCAATCGCGGACCGCGAACTTGATATTGATCACCGGTGTCGTGCCGTGGACGAGCGTGGGCGTCCAGCTCTGGCTGTCCTTCCCGCCCAGACACGTTGCCCGCCGCTGAGCTAGGTCGATGGTAAAGTCCCGTGCGGCGAACCCACAGCCGGCCTGGGCCTGCCACCGCCGAAATCACCGAGCTATGCAGGAATTTGGGTGACGGAGGCGGTCAGGCGGCGCGGTGATCTGGGCTCGCGACGACCTCGGTCCCGTCCCGGAAAGTGACACCCGCCACCACCTTCGGCAACTGGTTCTCGCCCTTCAGCCGCCGCCAGGTCTTGGCGGCCGCCATCACCAGCTTGAACACCATCAGCTTGGCGGTCGTGGGCGAGAGCGCGCCCTTGGTCCGCACGGTGCGGTGTCGGACCGTGGCGAACACGCTCTCGATCGGGTTCGTGGTCCGAAGATGATCCCAGTGCTCGGCCGGCATGTCGTAGAACGCCAGCAGGGTGTCGCGGTCCTTCGTCAGGCACTCGCTCGCGCGGGCGTACTTGGTCCCGTACTTCTCAACGAAGACATCCATCGCCACCTCGGCCGCCGCTCGGGTGGACGCTCCGGAGATCTCGCGCAGGTCCGCCTTCATCGCCAGCTGGAGCGACTTCGGCACTTTGTTGAGGACGTTGGCGGTCTTGTGCTGCCAGCAGCGCTGATGGCGCGTGCCCGGGAACACCTCGTCGAGCGCCTTCCAGAAGCCCAGCGCCCCGTCGCCGACCGCGATCTTCGGCTCGATCGAGAGCCCGCGCCGCTTCACGTCCACCAGCAACTCCCGCCAGCTCTGGGCGCTCTCGCGCACCCCGACCTGGAAGCCGACCAGTTCCTTCTTGCCCTCCGGCGTGGCGCCGATCAGAACCAGCATGCACTCGGCCTGATCCTCCATCCGGGCCTGCAGGTAGACGCCGTCGGCCCAGACGTAGACGGAGTGACGGGCGGAGAGATCGCGGGCCTGCCAGCGAGCGTACTCGTCCGCCCAGCTCGCCGTCAGCCGAGAGATGACGGCCGGCGACAGGTTCGGGGCGTCCTTGCCCAGGAGGGCGGCGAGCGCTTCCTGGAAGTCGCCGGTGGAGATCCCGCGCAGGTAGAGGACCGGCAGCAGGGCATCCAGGCTGCGGGTGCGCCGCGCCCACTTCGGCAGGATCGTCGAGGAGAACCGGATCTGCTCCGCGGGGCTGCTCGCGCCGCGATCCCGGATGCGCACCCGCGCGACCGGCACTGGGCCGATGCCGGTCTGGATCTCGCGTTCCGGACCGTGCCCATGCCGCACGAGGCGGGCGCGTCCGTCCGGTAACCGCAGATCCTGCATGGCGGTGAGGAAGGCCTCGGCCTCGAGCTCGACGGCCTGCGCAAGCAGGCGGCGGGCGCCGGCGCGCAGCACCTCGGTCAGGGGATCGTCGATCTCCTCCGGCTGACGAAGCCGCACGATGTTGGTAGGGCTGTCCATGGCGTATCGCTCTCACTGAGAGGCTCTGGCAGGCTCGACACCCGCCTCGATACGCCGCCCTCACGCCCAGCGCGTCACCCAATCTCCCGCATAGCTCGCTGCCTGCTTGCATCGTCGCTATGGAGGCGTGCTGCGGCGCCCATCATCTCGGACGGTTGCTCGAAGCGCAGGGCCACACCGTCCGTTTGATGTCGCCGGAGTATGTTCGGCCCTACGTCAAAGCACAGAAGAATGACGACCGTGATGCCGAGGCCATCGCCGAGGCAGCCACGCGCCCGACCATGCGCTTCGTGCCTCTCAAGGCACAGGAGCAGCTCGACATGCAGAGCCTGCATCGGGTCCGATCGCGGCTGGTCGGCATGCGCACTGCTTGGGTTCAAGCGGTCGTCGCAACACCATCTTGCACGGCAGCCAGCACAGCGTCGAGCGCCTCTGCCGGCGTCTTCCAGTTCAGCGTCTTGCGCGGTCTGCTGTTGAGGGCTGCGGCCACAGCAGCAAGATCGTTCGCGCTGTGGGCGCTCAGATCCGTTCCTTTCGGGAAGTACGGTCGCAGTAACCCGTTCGTATTCTCGTTCGTCCCCCGCTGCCAGGGTGAGCGTGGATCGCAGAAGTAGACCTGCAGACCCGCGTCGATCCGCAAGCGCGCGTGCTCGGCCATCTCGGTACCCCTGGTCCCAGGTCAACGAGCGCCGCAGCTGCTCGGGCAAGCGCGCGATCGTGCCGGCGATCGCCTCGCGCACCGCCTGGGCCCGTGCCCCGCCAGCGCCGGGCCGTTCTTCGCACGCGGGTGTCACCCCATGGCCGTCCATCGGCGGAAGATGCAGCAGCATCGTAAAGCGCGTCGTGCGCTCGACCAGGGTCCCGATCGCCGAACTCTTCAGACCCAGGATCAGATCTCCTTCCCAGTGCCCCGGCACCGCGCGGTCCTCCACCTCGGGCGGACGCTCGCTGATGAGCACCTCGGGGGTGACGAACGACCTGCCTCGGCCCAGGCTGCGGGCCCGCGGCACACGCAAAGCCCGTCCTGTGCGAAGACACGCGGTCAGCTCACGCTTCAGCCCGCCCCGGCCCTGGATGTAGAGCGCCTGATAGATCGCCTCGTGACTGATGCGCATCGTCGTATCGCCCGGAAAGTCGAGCCGTAGGCGCTCGGCGATCTGCTGCGGACTCCAGGATCGACCCCATCGCCGGCTCTGGCGTCGCCCGTGCCGCCGTCCCTTCCAGGCAACGCTAGGGCCAGGCAGAGCGCTCCCCGCCCGGTGTCGCGACAGTTCCGGCGAGCCGCTCCTGCACGTACGTCCGCAGCGCTGCGTTCCCCGCCAGTTTTGCTGGCTTGGGCCGGCGTGCCGCGCGTTCAGCGTGCCACTGCGCGGTCGTGGCGCGATAGTCCAGGCCGCCACTGCGGGTCGCCGCATTGCGGCGCAATTCCCGCGAGATGGTCGACGCCGCCCGTCCCAGACGCCGAGCGACGTCCCGGACCCCGTGACCTTGCGCTTGTAGGATCGCGATCTCCTCCCGCTCAGCCAACGACAGGTAGCGCGCAGAAGGCGACTTGGATGATGGTGACAGGTGGGAAGGTGCCATTCCGCCTGCTGTCCGGAACCACCGCGAGCCGACCGGTGGCGAGATCCCGAGCTTCATCGCTGCGACCTCGCTGGAGAGACCCTGCGCGAGGAACGCCCAGACCCCCCGCCGCGTCTCGCGCAGACCGACCCCGGGACGACCCGGTGACCGCAGCTTCTCGCGAAGTGCCCGATCCGAACGCCGCCGACCTGCCATCACAACCGCCCTCCGCCAAGCCGTTGCGACGACCACTTGAATCCACCCAATACTTAGCTCTACGGTACACCGAGCGCCTGGCTGGAGCCGGCATCGAGCCGTCGGTCGGCAGCGTCGGCGACAGCTACGACAACGCCTTGGCGGAGACGATGAACGGCTTGTTCAAGGCGGAGGTGATCCATCGGCGCGGGCCGTGGCGCTCCTTCGAGGCGGTCGAGTACGCCACCTTGGAGTGGGTCGACTGGTACAACAACCGTCGCCTCCTCGCGCCGATCGGCAACGTCCCTCCCGCTGAGGCCGAAGCGCGCTATTATGCTCACGTCGGCGACCAAGCCTTGGCCGCCTGACCCAAGCCAATCAGCCTCCGAAAAACCCGGAGCGGTTCATACGGGACGAAGTACGCCCGCGCGAGCGAGTGCCTGACGAAGGACCGCGACACCCTGCTGGCGTTCTACGACATGCCGGCCGAGCACTGGGATCATCTTCGGACCACGAACCCGATCGAGAGCGTGTTCGCCACGGTCCGACACCGCACCGTGCGGACCAAGGGCGCGCTCTCGCCCACGACCGCCAAGCTGATGGTGTTCAAGCTGGTCATGGCCGCGGCGAAGACCTGGCGGCGGCTGAAGGGCGAGAACCAGTTGCCGAAGGTGGTGGCGGACGTCATCTTCCGGGACGGGACCGAGGTCGCCGCGGATCCAGATCACCGCGCCGCCTGACTGCCACCATCACCCAAATCCCCGCATAGCTCCTGGTCTGGCGGGAGCGCCACTTCTGCACGGTGGTCGGACTGATGCCGTAGCGCTTGGCGGCGGACCTTACGCTCTCTTGACGAGCTTGGATTGCCCGACGGATCGCCTCAGTCGTTGTGGCGCTGCCGTGGAGAACCTGTCCCATAGCGCGTCCCTCCATGCGGCAGCAGTTGTACCACCACACAGCGGGACCAAACATCTAACTGTGCCGCTCATGGCCAGGTTTGGCACCGCCCGGCTTGGCCCGCGCGCTGCTGCTTGCGATCCGTGGAGGGCGGCCTGGACGACGTGCGTGAGGTCTTGTCCGGGCGCTGCAGCCACAGCACGAGCTCGATCAGCTCCTGCCTGCTCAGGCGCTCCCACTCGCTGCGACCCACCCCACGACCGAGTCAGCGAAACCAACGCAGGCAATGGGCGTAGGCAATACCGATTTGTAGGCCGTGCGTGAAATATATATTTGGATATAGAATCGTTTATATTCTCGTTCTTACTAAAATATCCATCTGAACGATGGCGACATAATGTATAATATGGGCGACAATCTGCGATATGGAAGAAAATATATATCTACAACACCTTTCTTTGCGATACAAATAGACGTACATTCGACGTGAACCGTGAGTGATTCACCCGGAGCCCCTCCATGATTCCGAAGTTTGTGGGTATCTATGCAGATCATCGGATGACGAGCCTTCCATTAATTGACAGTTACTCCAAAAAATCTACGAAAATGTTATACGACTTCGCGGCAAACGGAATTCTTCTTGTCGCGACATGCTCGCGAGTTGAGTTCTATGGTGAGGAGAACGCACTCAGAAACATCCCTGGCGAGGTATTTACCAGCTTTCCATTCGACCGCATCGAAGGTGCGGCCGCCGTTGGGCGACGCCTCGCCGAGATTGTATCCGGCGCTCAATCCCGAATCCTCGGTGAGAGGAACATCATCCGGCAGCTTGAGGCCGCTTACAAACGTCGTGACCCAAATCTTCCAATCTTCCAGATCGCGCGGTGGGGGATTGACATTGGTCTGGTCGCACGCGAGAGACATCAGTTCACCGCATCATTCACCTACGATCATGATAGATCTGGAGCAATGTGATCATAGGGATCTCCTGGACGGAGGAGGCTATGACTGAGTTGTTCTGGCTGTCGGACGCGCGATGGCAGGCGATCGCCCCATTCATGCCCACCAACAAGCCCGGCGCCCGCCGCAAGGACGATCGGCGCATCAACTCGGGCGTCCTGCACGTGATCAAGAGCGGCTGTAGCTGGGCCGACTGCCCGGCCCAGTACGGCCCGTCGACCACGGTCTACAATCGCTTCAACTGGTGGTCGCGCCGGGGCTTCTGGAAAGCGACGCTGGCAGCCCTGGCCAGGGCCGGATGGTCCGGTGAGGCAGCAGCGCTGGATGCGACCTACGTCCGGGCCCAGCGTGCGGTCCATGACGGAAAAGGCGCGTGCGCAGGGCACCGGCCCATCACGTGGGGCCCGACAACCAAGATCCACGTCCTCACTGACGTGATCGACCGACCAGGGGTCATCCCTCTCACGCCTGGCAGCGCCGGCGGCGTGAGAACCGCGCCGGCTGTGCTGGCCGAGGGGCCCGGGAGGGTCCGCCGGCTTGTTGCCGGTAAGGACTACAATGCGGATTGGTTGCGGCGCGAACTACGCGAGCAGGGCACGGCCCTGATCGGTCCGGGCAGCCGGGCCCGCAAGCGCAAGATCTATCCCGACGAGCATCGCCATCGGTAGCGCTGGAGGTGAAGGCCGTCTTCTGCCGGCTGAAAGACTTTCGCAGCATCGCGACCCGCTACGGCAAGCGCGCCCGCAACTTCGCCTCCGTCCTTGCCTTGGCCGCCGTCATCGCCTTCTGGTGCTGGTTGAGTCTGGGCCCTAACCCTACGAGCAGAACTACTCCCGTCCACAGTAACCCGCCCAAACAACGTCGGCTAGAGAAATCGCATCCATCGGTAGAGCGATTTAGAACGACCTCGCCCAGGCGCAGACAATTTACTCCGGATAACAGATCGCTGCCAAAAGCATAGGTGATTCATGACAACGTGTACAGTAAGATGGCTTAGCAGATATGACGTTCTTGCGGCAGCGTTGCCGCTTGCCTCGGCGTTGAATGTTGTCGAAGCTACGCTGCGTGAGCATGGTAACGGCGCATTCGAAAACCCACCGAAAATCGGTGTTCACCCTCAAACTGATGCGTTCATCCACGCCATGGCGGGCTGGCTGCCGATGCAGAAGCGTGGGGGCGTTAAATGGGTCGCAGGCTATTCCAGAAACTTCAAGCGCGGCTTACCGAATATTACTGGCCTA
Organism: Methylobacterium sp. WSM2598; assembly: GCF_000379105.1. Taxonomy (GTDB): domain Bacteria; phylum Pseudomonadota; class Alphaproteobacteria; order Rhizobiales; family Beijerinckiaceae; genus Methylobacterium. The sequence goes on from NZ_KB900609.1 coordinate 1,188,306, forward strand.
ATGATTCTAAATGACCCGGAAACTGGTCTACCCATCTGCGTCATGGATGCATCTTACATAACTGCTATACGCACGAGCGCCGCGTCGGCTATCACCAGCAAGTATCTCGCGCCTAACAACGTGGATAGGATTGCAGTCATTGGCGCTGGTCTGCAGGGGCTTTATCATGTGAAGCTGATGTCGCTGATCCACCCCTTGGCTGAGTTCCAGGTGGTAGATATCAATCCCGGTGCCGTGGACCACCTGGCCAAACAAGTCTCGGCAGAGGCACGCGTCGTCCACGTTCGAGAGGCGGAGAGCGCGATACGCGCCGCCGATGTCGTCGTGACTGCGACGAGCAGATTAGAGGAAGTCGTGTTCAAATTCGGCTGGACGAAGAAAGCTAGTCTGGTGCTCCCCATCCATTTTCGAGGATGGTCCCAAGATATCACGACGGCATCGGACGCTTTGTTCACGGATGATGTGGGGCAATTCACAAATTTCATGAGCGCGACAGGCTCGCCGTATAAGGATTTGTCGCGTTTGCGAGGCTCCGTGAGTAGTGTTGTCGTGGGAAATCTGACTGGCCGGTCAAGAAACTCCGAGCGCATAGCGGTATTCAATCTTGGCTTGGCGATTCATGATGTTGCTATCGCCGCCGAGATCCTATCGCTTGCGGAGCGGCAGAACATAGGAACAGTCGTAGACTACTAGAACGTGCGATGACCTTAAAGCGAGCTGAGCGATCTACCTCAACATGAGACAGACGAAGGCGACCACGCGGGATCCTGCCAGAGTGGAGGCATATCTCTCATAATCCTTGACCAGACGGCGACAACGGGTGGCCCAGGCAAACGAGCGCTCGGCCACCCAGCGCCGCGGCGGCGGCACGAAGCCCCGCTTGGCCTCCGGCAGGCGCACCATCTCCGAGGCGCGCCCTGCGCCTTGGCCGCTGCGACCAGCTCGGGGCCGCTGTAGCCCTGGTCAACGAAGGCCACCTCGATGCTCCCGTCCGTCTGGCGGGACGCTGGCCGCAAAGTTGGACAGGAAGCGGTCGATGGCTTGCGTGCAAACGCGCGGCAGCACGAGGGCGAAGTCCTCGCCGGTCCATGGCGGCCTCCTGGTGCACAGGAAGCAGGCCAGCACAGACGTGCGTCACGACCAACTCACGCTCGAGTCAACGCCAAAGCGCGGCGGTATGACAGTAGCCCCGCACTAGGTCACCGAGCAGGCTTGCTGCCACTGTCGTTTTTGAGACTGTGAGCCCCGAGGCGGCGATGGCATCGACTGTGTCGCGGACCCGGGTGCGCGCGGAGCCGCGCGCCCGGATCCATGCCGCCACCGCTTCTGGGCCGGCGCCGATGTCTGCAATCACCTCCGTCGTCAGCTTGCGGTGGGCGCTCGCGATCCCCGTCACCGCTCGCTCCAAAGCGACCCGGTCGAATGTGTCAGCGACAGCCACTGTCCGCGCCGCGGCGGCAAGTTGGTCGAGGCGGAAGGCGTGCTCTAGAGCGAAGTGAGTCGCTGCCACCTCCTCAACCGGCCGGCCGCTAACCTCGGCGACGCGCACAATGTCGGGAGCCGAGACCATCGCAGTGAGCGAGGCGAGCCGCCTGGCTTGCGCCGGCGCCATGCCCGCCCCGGTCAGCTCCGCCACCCTTGCCTCGATTGCTGCCCACGCCCCCTCGCCGAGCACCTTGGGCAAGGTGGTCAGCCCCCCTTGAAGTGGTCCGCCCTGAAGTATGGCTTGTGAGCCAGGAGGACGGACGAGATGGCGAAGCGACCCAAGCCCGAGGAGATTGTTGCCAAGCTGCGGCAGGTGGATGTGCTGGTCTCGCAGGGGCAGAGCGTGGCCGACGCGATCCGCGCGATCGGCGTGACAGAGGTCACGTACTATCGCTGGCGGCGTGAGTTTGGCGGGCTGAAGTCCGACCAGGTGCGCCGGCTGAAGGAGCTGGAGACCGAGAACCAGCGCCTGCGCAAGGCGATCGCCGACCTCACGCTCGACAAGCTGATCCTGCAGGAGGCGGCCCGGGGAAACTTCTGAGCCCCGCGCGCCGACGCGTCTGCATCGAGCATGTGATGGACGTCCTACACGTCTCCGAGCGCCGAGCTTGCCGCGCGCTCGGCCAGCACCGCTCGACGCAGCGCAAGGTGCCGCGGGGGAGAGACGACGAGGCGGCGCTCCTGGCTGACTTGATCGCGTTGGCGCGCCGGTATGGCCGCTACGGCTACCGCAAGATCGCGGCCCTGCTGCGGGCAGCCGGCTGGCTGGTCAACGACAAGCGGGTGGAACGGCTGTGGCGGCAGGAGGGGCTGAAGGTGCCGGCCCGCCAGCCCAAGAAGGGCCGGCTATGGGACGGGGATGGCTCCTGTGTCCGGCTGCGGCCCGAGCACCGCGATCACGTCTGGTCCTACGACTTCGTCGAGGCGCGCACGCATGACGGGCGCAAGTTCCGCATGCTGAACGTCATCGACGAGTTCACCCGCGAGTGCCTGGCGATCCAGGTGGCGCGCAAGCTCAAGGCGGCGGACGTGATTGATGTGCTCTCCGACCTGTTCATCCTGCGGGGCGTTCCCGCGCACGTTCGTTCTGACAATGGGCCTGAGTTCATCGCCAAATCTGTACAGAAGTGGATCACTGCCGTGGGTGCGAAGACCGCCTACATCACCCCAGGCTCGCCGTGGGAGAACGGCTACATCGAGAGCTTCAACGCGAGACTGCGGGACGAGTTGCTGAACGGGGAGGTCTTCTACTCGCTGCGGGAGGCGCAGACCCTGATCGAGAGCTGGAGGAGACACTACAATGGCGTACGGCCGCACGCCTCCCTGGGCTACCGCCCACCGGCCCCGGAGGTGTTCGTGCCCGCCCTGACCGATTGGCCGGCTGCGCTCGCCCGACCGGCTCCGCCGGCCAAGCTACCCGTGGTGGATAGGCCGACGGTCCACTAACATTCCAACCGGACCACCCCGTGGGGGCTGATCAATCGAGCCTCGAGATGGTTGGCTGCGAGCAGAGCGCCGCCGCATCGGGCAGGCGGTCGAGGGCGAGCTTGAAGGCGGGATCGTGCCGCAGGGCGGTGGCATCGTTGCCGTCCTCGTAGCCGGCCGCGATCATCAGCAGGCGGAAGCGGATGATGTCGGCGCGGCTGTGCCGGACCTGCTCTGGCGCTCGCGGGTCATCGAGGCAGGCGGCCAAGCGATCGGCGACGCCGAGGCGGCGCTCGATCTCTTTCAGCGCCAGCACGCCGCCATCGGAGGAGAGCCGCCCGCCATCGAAGCGGGCGACCAGGGGTTTGCCGCAGACCGCTGACAGGCGGGGCAGCGGCGGGGTATGGTCAACCTTGGCGGGCATGGTCTCCGCGAGCGGCTGGTTTTGCGTGTCGCAGCCGAAATCTATGGCCGATCAGCGGCTTGCGCCATGCCCGTCACCCCGCGTGAATAATCCGGGCTAGGACCCGCTGATTAAGAGTCAGCCGCTCTGGAACGTTGGACGGCCAAGCTGCCTCGCGGTGATACGGCGAGGCCGAACAGCGGTATCGGAACATCAGGTGAGGAGGGCGCGCAGTTAGCCCCTATCCTGCCGCCCCCCAGCGCTGACCAAAGCGGTCCAGGTCTGGCGCCCAGAGCTGCGGCTGTGAGCAAACCTGTCATGGCTGCCACGCCTCCAGGCCGGTATCGAGCTGCGCTCGTCCTTGCTGCTGGGCGAGTCCCCCCCGCGGCTACGAAGCTGCGGCGGTTTATCCGAGGACGTCCAGTGCGAGCCAGTGCAATCCGCTTGAGAATGTGGGGCACTTTGAGGGCTGCTGAATCCAGCTGAGCCAAAAACATCTTAATTTACATGTCATTAGCAAGCATTCTTGGCGGAGAGGGAGGAAGCGATGCGCGCGCGCGAGATCATGACCACGCAGGTGACGTGCGGGCGGGCCGACCTCTCGCTCGAACTGGCGGCCGCCCTGATGCTGGAGAAGCGGATCAGCGGCCTGCCGATCCTCGACGCGGCGGGCCGCCTCGTCGGCATCGTGACCGAGGGCGACCTGGTGGCGCGCCGGGAGATCGGCACCGCGCGCCCGCATCCCGCCTGGATCCGCTACCTGCTCAGCCCGGGCCGGCTGGCCGCCGCCTATGCCCGGGAATGCGGGCACCGGGTGGGCGACGCGATGACCCGCGAGGTCGTCACCGCCTCGCCCGAGACACCCCTCGACGACATCGTCGGGCTGATGGCGCGCCGGCGCATCCGGCGCGTGCCGATCGTCGAGGACGGGCGGCTCGTCGGGATCGTGACCCGGGCGGATCTCCTGCGCGCCCTGCACGACGCCCTGCGGGCCGCCCGCGAGGCGCCGCCCCGGGAGGACGCGGCGATCCGCACCGACGTGGAGGCGGCCTGCCTGGATGCGGGCGTGATCCCGCTGGAGTTGATCGACGTCGCGGTGGAGGACGGCGCCGTCACCCTGCGCGGGGCGCTGACCGACGAGCGCCAGCGGCCGGCGATCCGCGCCGCCGCCGAGGGCGTGCCCGGGGTGCGCGTCGTCCACGACCACCTCACCCTCGTCGACCCGCTCTCGGGCCTCGCGCGGATCGCCCTGGGGGACGAGCCGGAGGGCGAGGCGCGGACCCGCTGAGCGGCGCGCCCGCGCCGTCCACAGCGCGTGCGGGGCGCTTGCGAAGGCGTTGCCGCGCCCGGCCCGATACCGCGGGTTTCGGTAAGACTCCGTTAGGCGGACGGCGCGGATGCCGGGCGGTGCCGGGCCTGTCCCGGCCCGTGATGCCGTTGCGCGGAGGTCGCGATGCCCGATCCCACCCTGGTGCTCCTGGAACTCGTCGCCGACCTGGCCGACCTGCGCCGGCAACTCGCCGAGGCGCAGGACCACTGCGTCGAGATGGCGGTCGATGCCGGCTACCTGCACGAGGAGATCCGCCACCTGCGGCGCGCCCTCGCGGCCGCGCGGCGCGAGAAGGAGGCGCTCCAGGCGCGGCTCGCCCCGCTCGGGCGCGGGCGGGCGGCCGCGTAGGAGTAATCCGGGATCCGGTCGATCACGGCGGATCCCGGATCACGCGCCCGCGCGGCGCCTGAGCGAAGCCCGAAGCCGCCGTCCCGAAGGGATCAAGCGGATGGGGGATGAGGCGTCAGGCCGCGAGGCAGGCCCGAGCCACCCGCCAATAATTCCCACCCAGGATGCCGACGGTCTCGTCGGGCGTGAAGCGCCGCAGGAGGTGGGCGGCGAGATCCGGGAGTCGCGCGCCGCAGTCCGGCAGGGCGCTCGGCCCCACCAGTCCCATCATGTCCGAGCCGAGCCCGACATGGGCGGGACCGACCACCTCCGCCACGCGGGCGATGCCCTCCGCCAGCGCCGCCAGGTCCTGAAACACGCGCGCCGGCGGCCAGATGCCGACGACCCCGCCCGTCCCGGCCACGATCCGGGCATGCTCCGGCGTGATGCGGCGCGTCGGATCCATCGCCAGCGAGGCGTGCGACGGAACGAGGGGCTTGCGGGCGACCTCGGCCGCCCGGCGCACGAGGCTCCCGGTCCCATGCGCCACATCGACGATCACGCCGAGCGCCTCGCAATGGCGGATCACTTCCGCGCCGAAGGCGGTCAGGCCGCCGTGGACGGGCGGCTCGGTCTGGATGTCCCCGAGGGCATCGACCCGGTCATGCGTGAGCTGCAGGTGGCGCAGGGCCGCACGGCGATAGGCCTCCTCCAGGCGGCCGAGTTCGCCTTCCAGGAAATCCGCCCCTCCGGCCGCCACCAGAATCGCGGAGCGCGGGCGCGCGCGGCGGCGAGATCGGGGCCATCGCGGAGCCGAGGGACGTGCCGCCTCTTCTGGAGGACCTTATGAATTGAGGACAGGTGTTGTGCGGGCCATAACAGCCTCTCGGCGCCGCCGCATCCGAGTGCAAGACGATTCTCGTCTGCGCAGCGGCGAAATATTCGGACATCCTCGCTAGGCATTGGGGAAGCCGGCCCGACATGCGACTGCGGGTTTCCGGCAGGACGCAGCCGATTCCTCGCACGGGCGATGGCCCCCTTCCCTGGCCGGCCCCGCGCGGGCGCCCTCCCCTCACGCCGCCGCGCGGGCGACGCGGCGCAGGGCCTGGGGCGGCTGGCCGAAGGCGCGCAGGAAGGCTCGGCGCATCCGCTCGGGATCGGAGAAGCCCGCCTCGCGGGCGACCGTCTCGACCGGGTGGCGCGTCTGCTCCAGCATCAGCCGCGCCGCCTCGACGCGCAGCTGCTCCACGGCCTTGGCGGGCGACTGGCCGGTCTCGGCCCGGAAGGCGCGGCTGAACTGGCGGGGGCTCAGCGCCGCCGCCTCGGCGAGCTGCTCGACGGTGAGGTCGCGCCGAAGGTTGCGGCGCGCGAAGGTCAGGGCGGCCTGGATCCGGTCGGATTTCGGCGCGAGGTCGAGCAGCTCCGAATGCTGCGTCTGGCCGCCGGCCCGGCGGTGATACATCACCAGCTTGCGCGCCACCGAGCGGGCGATCTCGGCGCCGAGATCCTTCTCCACCATCGCCAGGGCGAGGTCGACGCCCGCCGTCATGCCGGCGGAGGTCCAGACCGGCCCGTCGACGATGAAGATGCGGTCCTCCTCCACCCGCACGGCGGGGAACCGGGCCTGGAGCGTGCGGGCGAAGAGCCAGTGCGTCGTCGCGCGCCGCCCGTCGAGGAGACCCGCCTGCGCGAGCACGAAGGCGCCGGTGCAGATCGCGCCGAGGCGGCGCACCTCCGGCAGGCGGGTCGCGACCCAGGCCAGCAGGCCCGTGCTCGGCCGCGGCAGGTCGACGCCGCCGCCGACCAGCAGCGTGTCGAAGGCCTCGTCCCGCATCGGGCGGCTGCTCACCTCCAGGCCGGTCGAGCTCGGCACCGGGCCGCCCGCCTCGGAGACGGTCGCGAGGTCGTAGACCCGCTCCCCGGCGCAGAGATTGGCGAACTCGAACACCGAGCCCGCCGCCAGGCTCATCATCTGGAAGCCCGGGAAAATCACGAAGCCGACCCGCACGACGCTGCCTCCGCCCCGTCCCGAAACGAGGGATATACGACATATGAGACGCGCGCCAGGGGGCGTATTCCTCGGCTCACCGGAACGCGGCCCCGCGCCGCCCGCCACGGAGCAGATCCATGACCCTCTCGTCCCTCGGCACCGCCCTCGTCACCGGCGCCTCCTCGGGGATCGGCGCGATCTACGCCGACCGCCTCGCCGCCCGCGGCCACGACCTCGTCCTGGTGGCGCGCAACCGGGCCAAGCTCGCCGACCTCGCCGCCGGACTCGCCGACCGCACCGGCCGCTCGGTGGAGGTGGTGGCGGCCGATCTCGGCGACCGGACCGACCTGCGCGCGGTGGAGCGGCTCGCCGCCAGCGACGCGAGCCTGACGATGCTCGTCAACAATGCGGGCATCGGCGCCACCGCGCCGCTCCTCGCCTCGGACGTCGACGCGATGGAGAGGCTGATCGACCTCGACGTGACCGCGCTGATGCGCCTGACCTACGCGGCGGCGCCGGCCTTCGCGGCGCGCGGCCGCGGCACGATCGTGAACATCGCCTCGAGCGTCGCGATCGGGCCGGAGGTGCTGAACGGCGTCTACGGCGGCGCCAAGGCCTTCGTCCTCGCCTTCAGCCAGTCCCTGCACCACGAACTCGCCGGCAAGGGCCTGCGCGTCCAGGCCGTGCTGCCCGGCGCCACCGCGACCGCGTTCTGGGGCCTCGCGGGCGTGCCGGTCGAGCACCTGCCGGGCGAGATCGTGATGCGCGCCGCCGACTTGGTCGATGCCGCCCTGGCCGGCCTCGACGCGGGCGAAGTGGTCACCATCCCGTCCCTGCCCGACGCCGCCCAGTGGCAGGCCTACGAGGCGGCCCGGCAGGCCCTGCTGCCGAACCTGTCCCGCGCGGAGCCGGCGGCGCGCTACCGGGTCGGCGCGGCCCGGGCCTGACCCCCCTCCCCGCCCGGCCCGCCCGAGCCGGCCTCAGGGCGCCCGCGGCAGGTCCACCACGAACCGGCTGCCCCCGGCCTCCGCGCCCTCGCAGAGGGCGAGGCCGCCGTGGCGCTGCGCGATCTGCCGCACGAGCGAGAGGCCGAGGCCCCAGCCGCCCGCCTCCTCCCGGCGTCCCCGCGGGCGGTAGAAGGGCTCGAAGACCCGCTCGCGCTCGGCGGCCGGGATGCCGGGGCCGTGATCGCTCACCACGAGCCGGGCGCGCGCGCCCGACGGCTCGGCCCGCACCCGGACCGGCGGCGCCCCGTGGGCGGCGCCGTTCTCCAGGAGGTTGCGCAGCAGGCGCCGCAGCAGGACCGGGTCGCCCCGCACGCTCACCGGCACCCCCTCGACCTCCGCCCCGACCCGGGCCGCCTCCTCGGCGGCGAGGCCGAGCAGGTCCACGGTCTCGCGCCGGTCGAGCCCGGCCTCGGCGTGGTCGAGGCGGCTCGACAGCAGGATCTCGTCCACCAGGGTGTCGAGTTCGCCGAGGTTGCGCACGATCTCGGCCCGGGCCGCCTCGGGCCGGCCGGCCCAGAGATCGACCGCCATCCGCAACCGCGCCAGCGGCGAGCGCAGCTCGTGGCTGGCATTGGCGAGGAGGCGGCGCTGCGCGGCGAGCAGCGCGTCGACCCGGCCCGCCGCGAGGTTGAAGGTGCGGGCCACCGCCGCGACCTCGTCGCCGCCGCCCTCGTCGACCCGCGCGCGCAGGTCGCCCTCCCCCCAACGGGCCACCCCGGCGCGCAGCCGCTCGAGCCGCCGGGTCAGCCGCGCCGTGACCGGGAAGGCCGCGAGGGCCACGAAGGCCGCGACCAGCAGGGTCAGGGTGGCGATGCGGGCGATCCGCGTGCTCGGCGAGGGATGGATGCTGACCAGGAGGGTCCGCCCGTCCGGCAGCGCGGAGCGCAGCACCCAGCGCACCGGCGGCCCGGTCGCCTCCCCGCCGAGCAGGACGGCGCGGGTCCCGCGCGCCGCGAGCAAGGCGCCGCCGCGGTCGTAGAGCGCCGCGTCCGCCCCGAACAGCCCGCTGAGGCGCCGCACCGCCGGCTCGGCCTCGGCGGGAGGACCCGCGAGGGCCACGGCCTCGTGGGCGATGTGGGTCTCCAGCGCCTCCCAGCGCTTGTGGGGCGATTCGCCGAGCATCCACCACAGGCCCGCCATGGCGATGGCAGCCCCGACCAGGCTCGCCAGCAGGGTCAGGTAGATCTTCCAGAACAGGCGCCGCCGGACCGACCTCACCGCTCGGCATCCTGCTCGCGGGCGAAGACGTAGCCGGCGCCCCGGATGGTGAGGAGGCGGCGCGGGTGGCGGGGATCGTCCTCGATCAGCGCCCGCAGGCGCGAGACGTGCACGTCGATGGAGCGGTCGAAGGCGTCGAGATCCTCGCCCTTGACGAGGTCCATCAGCCGCTCGCGGCTGAGCACCCGCCCGGCATGGGTCGCGAAGGCGAGGAGGAGGTCGAACTGGTGGCTGGTGAGCCGCCGCTCCACCCCGTCGAGCCGCACGACCCGGGATCCGGGATCGATCTGCAGCCGCCCGAAATCGAGCCGGGCCTCCTGCGGGGCGCGCTGGCGCCGCAGCAGGGCGCGGATGCGCGCGAGCAGCTCGCGCGGGTTGAAGGGCTTGGGCAGGTAATCGTCGGCCCCGATCTCCAGGCCGATGATGCGGTCGGTGTCCTCGCCCTTGGCGGTCAGCATCAGGATCGGCACCCGCGAGTGGGTGCGGATCTGGCGGCAGAGCTCGAAGCCGTCGCCGTCCGGCAGCATCACGTCGAGGATCACGGCGTCGAAGCGCTCGCGCCGGAGGGCGTCGTGGCCCTCCCGCGCCGTGGGCTGGCAGGCGACCGCGTAGCCCTCGGCCGAGAGGTACTCCGCCACCATCGCGGCGAGGCGCCGGTCGTCGTCGATGAGGAGCAGTCTCTCGGCCATGGCGGTCGCGCCTCCGTCAGTTCCTCTCGGGCCCGGCTCCGCCGGGCTGCGGGCCGGCTCCGCCGGGCTGCGGGCCGGCTCCGCCGAACTGGGGCCAGCCCGGCCCGCGCTCGGGACGCCCGCCCTCCCCGCCCCAGGGATGCCGCCAGCGGCCGAAGCCGCGATGCTGCTCCATGGCGCTGGCGACGCGGTCGACGAGCTTGGCGCGCTGCTCGGCGCTGACCTGCCCGGCGGCGTCCACGAGCGCCCCGGCGATGATCTTGGAGCGCGCATCGAGGCTGCGCACCATCTCGGCGCGCAGGGCCTCGATGGCGGCCCGGTCGACGGTCGGGGCCTTCAGGAGGTCCGCGAGCCGCCGGCGCATCTCCTCGTGCGTGGGCCCCTCCTTCATCAGCGCGGCCGAGGCCGAGGCGATGATGTCGTGGATGCGGTTCTCCTGGTCCGAGGTCGCCCCGACCGAGTCGAGCGCGCGCCGGGCCATGAACTGCAGGCGCGCGAGGCGCTGGCCGGGATCCCGGAAGCCGAAGCCGTCCGGGGCGCCGCCCATCGCGACGGCGAGGCCGGCCGTGCCACCGGCGAGCAGGAGGCCGAGGGCCAGGGCGGTCCGGCGCAGGATCCGCCGCCGCGGGGCCGGCGCCTGCGCGGCGGGGCCGTTCATCGCACCGTTGCTCATCGTGGTGTCTCCCTTGACGCGAAGCGCGTCGTCAGGCCGGACCATGACGCGGGCAGGTTTCGCCTCTCGCGGCCGCATGTAAAGTTTTGTGAACGCGGCGCCGCGGCGCGGGGCGGCGTCCCGCGCCTCCCCGATGCCGGGCCGCGCCCGGATCGCGGGCGGCGGGTGCCCGCGTTATCCTTCGCGTTATCCTTAATGCGGGCCGGGGCGCCCGGATGTGGGCCGGAGCGCCCGCCGGGAGCGCGGGCGCGGCTCATCCCGAATCCGGTTGGTCTCCTCGGGATGACGGATAGTGGGCTTCGCTCACGCGCCGCGCGGGCGCGTGATCCGGGATGCACTTCGATCGACCGGATCCCGGATCAGCTTCTGGACCGGCGGTAGGCGGCCAGGATCTCGGGAAGCTGGTCCAGGATGTAGTCCGCGAGGCCCGGCTCAAGGCGCTCGTCGAAGGAGACCGCGACGCGGTCGGCGCCGCGCTCGACGCGGGCGAGCCTGCGGCCCTGCGGGTCCGTCCAGACCTGGGGCCGCCCGCCCCGCGCCGGCAGCGCCGCGACCGCGGCCAGGATCGCGGCGAAGCGCTGGTCGGTCGACTTCGCCCGGAAGGCCGGATCGGCGAGCAGGGCCGAGAGGGCGGCGCGGTCCGCCGTCCGGATTCCTTCGGCGAGCAGCATCCAGCGCGGCCGACCGGCGGCCGGGGCCGGGCCGATCGCCGCCAGGATGTCCTCCGGCACCGTGCGGGCGACCGAGATCAGGGTCGAGAGGTCGCCCTTGCCGACCCCCATCGCCGCCGTGATCGTGTCGCGCGGGAAGCCGTGCTCCTCCAGCCGCCGGGCGAAGAAGGCCCGCTCGATGTAGCTCAGGTCGCGCCGCTCCAGGTTCTCCTTGCCCTGGGCGATGACGAGTTCGGCATCGGTGAGCGGCCGGATCACGGCCCGCACCGGCCGGGCCAGGATCTGCGCCGCCCGCACGCGGCGGCGCCCGTAGGCGATCTGGTAGCGGCCGGCGCTGACCGGGTGCGGCCGCACCAGGACCGGCACCTGCTGGCCGCTCTCGCGCACGCTCTCGACGAGGCTCGCGAGGCTCGGGTCGGTCGGGTCGGCGACCCGGTCGGCGATGAAGGAGGCGTCGATCAGCCCGGGCTCGATCTCGACCACGGCCGAGCCGGCTTCGAGGCTCGCGGCGGCGTCGGCCTGGGCGGCCAGCCCCCGCAGGGTCTGGCTCATCGCCCCGATGGCGCCGCTGCGGCGCCGCGGCGCGGCCGGCGGGTTTGCAGCTGCAAACTCGGTCCCGTCCGGGGTCTGGTTTGCAGCTGCAAACCCGTCCGGCTCGGGCGAGGGCGCGGGCAGGGGCGCCGGCAAGTGCACGGGCTTGTGCACGGGCTTGGCGGCGAACAGCGCGTCGAGGTTCGATTTCCGGCTCATGCGCGCCCCCAGGCCCGGCGGATCAGCCCCTCGATCTCGCCGTTCACCGCCTCCAGGGACTCGAGCGCCCGGTCGTAGGTCGAGCGGGTGACGCCCTCGCGGCCGATCTCGTACAGGGTCTGCTTCGACAGGCCCGCATCCGAGATGGCCGAGGATTTGAGCATCGGCGCGGTCAGCACCGCGTCCTCGAAGAGCGTCCGCAGCATGCCGACGATCCGGGTCTGCGGCGCGTCCTGCTGCTCGTAGCGGGTGACGAGGTAGCGCAGCCAATCGTATTGCAGGCGCCCGCCATGCTCCGCGACGACGCCGAGCAGGTCCTCGGTCATGGCCAGGAACTGGCTCATCGAGGCGACGTCGAGCATCTGCGGATGGACGGTGATCAGCAGGGCGGAGGCGGCGCAGAGGGCCGACAGGGTCAGGTAGCCGAGCTGCGGCGGGCAGTCGATCACCACGACGTCGTAGCGCTCCTCCACCGACTCGATCGCCTGCGCGACCCGGTCGAAGAACAGCGGCTCGCCGGGCCGGCGCAGGCCGAGCGCGCGCGGCGTCTCGTGCTCGAACTCCATCAGTTCGAGGTTGGCCGGCACGAGGTCGAGGCCGGTGAAGTAGGTCGGCCGGATGATCGCCTCGAGGGGGCGGCGGGCGGCATCGTACCGGATGGCGCCGAACAGCGTCTCGCTCTCGCCCACCTCCAGCTCCGGCTGCACCCCGAGCAGGGCCGAGAGGCTCGCCTGCGGGTCGAGGTCCAGGGCGAGCACGCGGTAGCCCTTGAGCACGAGGTGCTGGGCGAGGTGGGCCGAGGTCGTGGTCTTGCCCGAGCCGCCCTTGAAGTTGGCGACCGCGACGACCTGGAGCGGGTCGCCCTCGCCGCGGCGCGGCTGGTAGCGCCGGCCGGCCCGGGCCTGCTCGTCCAGGTAGGCGCGAAGCCCGTGAATGTCCGCGAGGCTGTAGGAGCGCCGCCCGGTCGGCGAGACCTCGGGCTGGGGGCCGAGCCCCTCGGCGGCGAGCTGCTGCAGGCGCGAGACCGTGATGCCGATGATGCGGGCGACCTCGGCCGAGGTGAAGCGGCGCAGCGTCTTGGCCGAGAGCGGCGGGAACAGGCCCGAGGAGATCGCCTGGAGCTGGGCGCGCAGCACGGCCGCGTGCGCGCCGATCATCGCGCTGGGCGAGATCGGCAGCGGCGGCGCCGGGATCGCGGTGGCGGCCTGGTTCATGTTTTCACGCCCCGTTTGCAGAAAAACCGCCGAATCGGCGCCAAGACTGCAAACTTTCCGAAACGGCTCCGATTCGCAATCGCCCGCGAGGCGTCGCGGCGCGGCGACGCAAGCCTCGCGCAAGCTTGCGGGGGAGGGGAGGGGAGCCCGCGACGGCGCAGGGGCGTCGGCGGGCGGGTCGCGCGCCCCGGCGGGGATCAGTGGCCCGCGGGATTAGAGCATTTTCCGACGAAGTGGATGCCGGTTCGTCGCAGACAATGCGGCAAGATCAAAGATTGAGAGCGGCACCCGGTTGCAACGTGATCGGCTGCCGCTCTAGTAGCCCCGCGCCGCGTCCACGGCGGCGGGAATGCGCCCGGTCCGCCGGTAGCCGCGCAGGTTCTCCGCCACGATGGCGGCGGCGCTGCGGGGGTTCGTCGGCGCGGTGACGTGGGGCAGGACCGTCACCCCGGGATGCCGCCAGAGCGGGGATTCGGGGGGCAGCGGCTCGGTGTCGAACACGTCGAGGACGGCGTGGGAGAGCTGCCCGGACTCGAGCGCGGCGAGGAGCGCGTCGGTGGCGACGATCGGGCCGCGCCCGAAATTCATCAGGGCCGCCCCCGGCTTCATGGCGGCGAATTGCGCCGCGCCGAGGAGGCCGCGCGTCGCCGGCGTCAGCGGCAGCAGGCAGACGACCGCGTCGCTGCCGGCGAGGAGCCGCGCCAGCCCGTCCGGCCCGGCGAGCGTCGCGCCCGCCTCCGCGCCGGGCCGCGCCCGCGGCGTGCGGCTCCAGGCGGCGACCCGGAACCCCGCCTCGTCGAGCCGCCCCGCGGCCGCCGCGCCGAGCAGCCCGAACCCGAGCAGGCCGACCGTCATCTCGGCCGGGGCGCGGTAGGGCAGGGGCCGCCAGATCCCGGCCTCCTGCTGGCGCCGGTAGGCCGGCATGTCGCGCTGCAGGAAGAAGGTCCAGGCCAGGACCGCCTCGGCCATGGTGCGGGCGAGCTCCGGATCCACCAGCCGGACGATCGGCACGCCGGCCGCGCCGAGATCGCGCACGAGGCGCTCGACACCCGCCCACAGGCTCTGGATCCAGGCGAGGCGGGGCAGGCGCGCGACCTCGGCGGGATCGGGATTGGCCACCACGGCGACCCTGACCGCCTCCCGCTGCGCCGGGGTGAGGGCGCGGAACGGGACCAGGCTCTCCTCCGGAAGGGCCGCGCGGAGCGCCGCCAGGAAGGCGGCCTCCTCCCGCGCGTCCAGGCTGCCGACGAAGGCGATCGGTTCGTGCATCGGGTCTCCTCCTGCTTGGGCCCGGGTCAAGGCTCGCGGGCCCGGGCGGGGTCCGGCCGCGGAGCCGGCGTCGAGGGTGGGCGGGATCGATCCCCTCGCGGGGCCCGCGTCACGGCGAGCTGGCCGCCTCCGCGAGGGCCTCGAAGGCGCGCGCGACCGCCTCCGCCCCCGGATCCGCGGTGCCGGCGAGGTCCCGCACCCCGAGATAGCTCGACCGGCCCGAGCGCGCCGCCGCCATCGCGGCCGTGGCCTGCGCCCCGGCCCGGGCCGCCCGGGCGGCCGCGGCGAGGCCGCCGCCCTCGGCCAGCGCCCGCGCGGCGGGGAGCAGCGCGTCGAGCATGGTCCGGTCGCCCTCCCGGGCGCCGCCGTAGAACTGCATGCGGGCGACGCCCGCGGCCAGCGCCTCGCCGGGATCCGCACCCTCGCGCAGCCTGTGCCCGGCCTCCGCCAGCAGGATCGAGAGCAGGACGCCGCTCGACCCGCCCATCGCCCGCGACAGCCGCTCCGCCAGCGCCCGGCAGAGGGCGGCCGGCTCGGCGAGCGGCAGGGCGTCGATCTCCGCGAGGACGCGCCGCGCGCCGGAGGCGAAGGTCGTGCCGGTATCGCCGTCCCCCACCCGCGCATCGAGCGCGTCGAGGGCCGGCTGGGCGGCGATGAGCGCGCGGCAGGCCGCTTCCAGCAGGCGGCGCGAGGCGGGATCCGCGGAGGGCTCGTCCGGCGCGGGCCGGAGCGCGGCGGGGAGCGGCAGCGCCGCCGCCTCGCCGCGCACCCGCCGCGGCGCCGGCCAGGCCGGCGCCCGCACGGGCGCAGTCAGCATCGCCGCCGCGGCGGCGTCCACCGGCATCAGCGAGAGCGAGAAGCCGCGCATGTCGAGGGCCGTCACGACCGGCGCCGGCCCGAGCAGCCAAGCGATCCGCGGGCCGAGCGGGCCGCGCAGGACCTCCCGGGCCACCGCCGCCATCTCGACGGCCGAGACGCCGCCGAGATTGTTGACGAGGAGCGCGAGCTGCGGCGCCTCGCGGATCTCCGGGCCGAAGCGGCCGACCATGTCGGCGACGAGCGCCGGCAGGGGAGGGAGGGCGATGCGCTGCACGCCCGGCTCGCCGTGGATGCCGAGGCCGAGCTCGGCCTCGCCGGCCGGGATCCGCGCCTCGGCCCCCTGGCCGGGGATGGCGCAGGTGGCGGTGGCCACGCCGAGCGTGCGCACCGCGCGGGCCGTCGCCTCGGCGGCGGCGCGCACGGCCGCCAGGGGCTGCCCCGCCGCCGCGGCGTGGCCGGCCGCCTTGTGCACCAGCACCGTCCCGGCGATCCCGCGGGGCCGCGCGCTGTCCGGGAGCGCCACGTCGTCGCCGACGATGACCACCTCGACCGCGTGCCCGAGGGCGCGCGCCTTCTCGGCCGCCAGCCCGAAATTGATGCGGTCCCCGACGTAGTTCTTGACGACGAGGAGGCAGCCGGCCGGTCCGGCCACCGCCAGGATCGCGGCCAGGACCGCGTCCACCGAGGGCGAGGCGAAGATGTCGCCGCAGACCGCGGCGTCGAGCAGGCCCTCGCCCACGAAGCCCGCATGGGCCGGCTCGTGGCCCGCGCCCCCGCCCGAGATCACCGCGACCTTGGTCCGGTCGCGCTCGGCCCGGAGCACGACGCGGATCTCCGGGTCGCCGTCGAGGCGGGCGAGCCCGGGCTCCGCGGGGGCGAGGAGGAGCCCGTCCAGGGCATCGGCGACCAGCGTCTCGCGCCGGTTGAGGAAGTGCGTCATGGCGGACCGGCGGTGAGGCGTTGCGGGGGCCGGGCGGCGGGCGCCCCCGACCGGCCGCCGCATCCTACGCGGCCCCGCGCCGGCGGAGCAGGGGGCGGATGCGCGGCCTCGCGCCCGCGATCCCCGGCCGGCGCGACGTTTCGGCCTCAGCGACGTTGTCGGCGGGCGCGCCTCCCCGGCGCGGAGCGAAGGATGCCATGACCGAGGAGACCCCATCCCCGAGCCGCCGGCTGCCGCGCTTCGCGCGCCCGCGGTCGCCCGCCGCCCTCCTGGCCGTGCTGCTCCTCGGCGTCAGCTTCGCGGCGGCCCTCCTGAACTACCTGTCGGGCACGCGCGCCGGGGCCGAGGCGGTGCGGCTCAACGGCGTGATCGCCCAGAGCGAGCGCGTGCTCTCGACCCTGAAGGACCTGGAGACCGGCCTGCGCGGCTACATCCTCACCGGCGACGGCGCCTATCTCGACCCCTACGCGGCGGCGCTGACGCACATCGACCCGGAGCTCGACCGGCTCGACGGCTTCGACCGCGACCCGGACACCCGCGCCCGGCGCCGCCGCCTGATCGCGGACCAGCGCGCCTACGCGGCCCGCGCGGTCGCGGCGCGCCGGGAGCAGGGCGCCGAGGCCGCCTCCGCCCTGGTGCGGAGCGGGGAGGGCAAGCGCATCATGGACGCGCTGCGGACCCTCACGGCGGCGGTGCAGGACCGGGCGGTCGCGGATCTCGACCGCATCGCGGCGCGCGAGCGCCTGCGCTCGCCGCTGCTGCAGGTCCTGGTGCTGGCCTCGGCGCTGGCGGCGGCGGGCCTGCTCGCGCGCCTCGCCATCCTGCGCCGCCGCGAGGGCCGCCGCACCGCGGCGCTCCTCGCCGGGGTGCTGGAGAACGCGCCCGTCGGGCTCGGCTTCCTCGACCGCGACCTCACCATCCGGCACATGAATCGGGCGCTGGAGAGCATGAGCGAGCGCGGCCTCGGCACCGGGGTCGGGGAGCCGATCTGGGCGCTGCTGCCCTCCCTGCGCGACGCGCTCGCGCCCAAGCTCGCGGCGGCGCGCGACGAGGGCCTGGTCACGGCGAATGTCGAGGTCGGGGTGCCGACCCCGAGCGCGCCCGGCAGCGTGCGCTACTTCCAGATGAGCTTCTTCCCCCTGCGCCGCGACGTCGACGACCGCGCCGCGCGGGCGGAGGGCGTCGGGCTCGTGATGTCGGACGTGACCCTGCGCAAGCTCTCCGAGGCGCGCACGCGGGAGAGCGAGGAGCGCTTCCGCTCGCTCACCGAGGCGACCTCGGCCATCGTCTGGCGCACCACCCCGGAGGGCACCTTCGCGCAGGTCACCTCGGAATGGACGCGCTTCACCGGCCAGACCCCCGAGGAGGCGGCGGGGCTCGGCTTCCTCGACGCCGTCCATCCCGAGGACCGCGCCGCCACCCGCGCGGCCTGGGAGCAGGCGGTCGCGACCCACGCGCTCTACGCGATCGAGCACCGGCTGCGCCGCCACGACGGGATCTACCGCCACATGGAGGTGCGCGCGGTCCCGATCCTGGAGAAGGACGGCCGGGTGCGCGAGTGGGTCGGGGCGCATGCCGACACCACGGCGCGCAAGGAGGCCGAGTTGGCGCTCGAGGCCGCCCGCGAGGCGGCCGAGGAGGCGAACGCCGCCAAGAGCCAGTTCCTGGCCAACATGAGCCACGAGCTGCGCACGCCCCTCTCCGCGGTGATCGGCTACGCGGAGATGCTGCAGGAGGAGATGGAGGATCTCGGCGCGGAGGCGCTGCTGCCCGACATGCGCAAGATCGAGGCGAATGCCCGCCACCTGCTCGGGCTGATCAACGACGTGCTCGACATCTCGAAGATCGAGGCCGAGCGGATGGAGGTCTATGCCGAGGATTTCGACGTCGCCGCGACCCTGCAGGATGTCGGCGCCACGGTGGGGTCGCTGATCGCCAAGAAGGACAACGCGCTGGTGCTGGACCTCGCGGAGGGGCTCGGGCGGGCGCATACCGACGTCACGAAGCTGCGCCAGTGCCTGATCAACCTCCTCAGCAACGCCGCGAAGTTCACCGAGGGCGGCCGGATCGTGCTCTCGGCCGAGCGCCTGCGGCGGGACGGCCGCGACCGGCTGCGCTTCCGGGTCGCCGACACGGGCATCGGCATGAGCGCGGAGCAGCAGGCGCGGCTGTTCGAGCGCTTCACCCAGGCGGACGCCTCGACCACCCGCCGCTTCGGCGGCACCGGGCTCGGCCTCGCCATCACCCGCGCCTTCGTGGAGATGCTGGGCGGCGCGATCGCGGTCGAGAGCCGCGCGGGGGAGGGCACGACCTTCACGATCGAGCTGCCGGTCCGCTACCGGGCGGAGGCGGAGGCCGGGGAGGACGAGGCCGATGCCGCGGCGCCCGCGCCCGCCGCGGAGGCGGCGCGGGAGGCCGGCGGGGACCTCGTCCTCGTCATCGACGACGACCCGGCGACCCGCGACCTCCTCGCCCGCTTCCTGCGGCGGGACGGGTTCCGGGTCGCCGCCGCGCCGGACGGGCGCGCCGGGCTGGACCAGGCCCGGGCGCTGCGCCCCCGGGTGATCCTGCTCGACGTCACCATGCCGCGCATGGATGGCTGGGAGGTGCTGCGCGCCCTGCGGGCGGACCCGGACCTCGCCGCGACGCCCGTGATCATGGTGACGGTGCTCGACGAGCAGAACCTCGCCTTCTCGCTCGGCGCGACCGACTACCTGCACAAGCCCGTGGCCTGGAAGCAGCTGAAGGAGGCGATGGAGCGCTTCCGGCCGGCGATCCACGAGGGGCCGGTCCTGGTCGTGGACGACGACCCCGACGTGCGCGAGCGCATCACCGCGCTCCTCACCCGCGAGGGCTGGCGCGCCGCCTCGGCGGCGAACGGCCGGGCCGGGCTCGACGCGGTGGCGGTGCGCAAGCCGGGGCTGATCCTGCTCGATCTGATGATGCCCGAACTCGACGGGTTCGGCTTCCTGCGCGGCCTGCGGGCGAGGCCGGAATGGCGGGACATCCCCGTCGTGGTGCTGACCGCCAAGGACGTGACCGCCGACGAGCGGCGGCGCCTCGCCGGCCAGGCCGACCGCGTCCTGCAGAAGGGCGGCCTGAGCATGGCCGACCTCGCCGCCACCGTCCGCTCCCTGCTCGTGCCGAGCTGAGCCGCCGGCGCCGGGGCCGACGCTCGTGTGTGGTTTGAGCCCCGCGCAGGCGGGCGCCACCGTGATCCGCCTCGCAATTTGGCGCGTGCCGGCGGCCGACGATCACGGGATCCTGCGGTGCTCGCACGAAGGGAAGCGTGGCGAACCGCTTAACGTCTCGTACGACGGGACCGGGGGACTGGTCGCGACGCGATCCGAAGGCCCGAACTCCTGATCCCGGCCGCGTCCGGACCCGGACGGGCCGTCGAGCGCCGGCGAAGAACGTTCAACCCCGACACGCCGCGTCAACCAGCAGTATCGAGGACGGGCAACCCGAGACTCCACCAGACGCGACCGGTCTATCCGGCGACGAGGCAACGGCCGCGTCGTCGTTGGAAATCAGGCAGAATCAAACACCTGGAGCGGGATCCGGTCGCGATCCCGCTTTCGATTTCGCCAGTTGGCCTTTGTTTATGGACGACAAACCGAGATTGCGCCATATTGCAGATGAGGAGCGAGACGAGCGTGATCGCTTCAACTCGCCAGAGATCAGCCGGCCCTGAGAGCTGAGGGAGAGCGGGAGACCCGCGCGAGCGGAGTTCGAGACGGTCCAAGACCGGGCCGGTCCAGGACCACGCATATCGGGAGGCGACGTCATGCGAGGAGAAGCGTGCGCTTCGCTCGGCCGCCGCGGCAGGCTCGTCCTCTTGGTGGCCGCGGCCGGGCTGTCCGCCTGCCTCGCGGCGGCTTCGGCGCCGGCGCAGGGGACATCCGACCCGTCCGGACAGGGCGCGGCCCCGCCGCGGGCGAAGGAGGTCCAGGGCGATGCGCCCCTCTCTACCGTCAAGGTCCCGTACGGCGAGCGCGTCGCCCTGCCGGTCGCCAACCCGCCCCCGCGCCGGGCCGATTACGCCTCCGTCTACATGACGGGATTGCCGCAGGGCTCGACCGTGTCCGACAGCGTCCACGACGTGGTGGTGGGCGACGACGTGCAGGCGATCGACATCAGCAGCTTCAACCTCGAAGGGCTCTTCGTCCTGCTGCCGCGCGATCTCGCCTCCCGCTCGCACGAGGTGTTCGTCGCCAGCGTCCTGGCCTTCCCGCCCTGGTCCGGGGAGGGCAACCCGGTCCAGACCGAGACCCTCTCGACGATGGTCATCATCCCGGAGGTCTCTTCGCTTCCGCCGCTCGCTCTCGACGTGCCGCAACCGGCCGTCGCCGTGATGAGCGTTCCGCCCGCCGCGGCCCCGCCGCCCGGGCCTGGCCGGGACGTGCCGAGCCGGGATGTGGCGAGCCGGAATGTGCTGAGCCGGGACCTGCCGAGCCGGGACCTGCCGAGCACGGATCAGCCGGCCCCCGACCGGGCCGGCCCGCGGGCGACCGGCGCCGCGATCGCGGAGCCTCCGAGCCCGGCGCAGCCGCCCCCCGCGGCGGATCCGGGAGCCGGCGACGAGCCCTCCGCGGTGGCGCTCCTGGCGAGGGCCGGGCAGCTGCTCCAGGTCGGCAACGTGAGCGGAGCGCGGCTGCTGCTGCTGCGGGCCGGGTCGGCCGACGCGACGGAGCTCCTGGCGCAGACCTACGAGGAGGCCTTCCTGCGCCGCCTGGGCGTGCGCGGATTGAGGGGCGATCCGGAGCGCGCGCGCAGCTACTCCGAGGCGGCCGCGCGCCTCCGCCAGGGCGGGGTCCAGCGTCAGGCCCGATCGGCCCCGTGACGGCAGCAGGCAGGGAGACCCCGATGGAGAGCAGGATGCGTGTGATGCGCTTTCCGGAGGATCACGTCCGGACGGCGTATGACGAGCCCGCGCGGCGCTTGAGCGAAGCCCATATCCGCCATCCCGAAGGGATCAAGCGGGTTTGGGATGACAAGCCCGCGCGGCGCTTGAGCGACGCCGGCATCCGCATGGCCAAGCAATCCGTCGGATGTCGGATGACCCGTCTCGCGGCCCTCGCGATCTCGGTCGCTCTGCTCGCCGGGGCGCCGGGCTCCCCGGCCCAGGCCCGGGAGGCGGCGCCGGCCGCCGAGAGCGAGGGGATGGTCGGCGACAGCATGAACGCGGCGACGGTCTCGATCGTCACCGGCACGCCGGGCGGCACCTATTTCCGCATCGGCGCGGACCTCGCCTTCGTGCTCGACGACGGCAAGCAGCTGCGGATCCTCCCGATCCTCGGGAAGGGCGCCGGGCAGAACGCCTACGACCTCCTGTTCCTGAAGGGTGTGGACCTCGCCTTCCTGCGCACCGACACGCTCGAGCAGCTGCGCGAGGACAAGCGGCTGACCAAGGTCGACACCCGCATCCAGTACATTTCCAAGCTGTTCGACGACGAACTGCACATCATCGGTCCGGTCGACGTCACGGATGCGCGGCAGCTCGCGGGCAAGCGCGTGACCTTCGACGTCAAGGGCAGCGGCACCGACTACAGCGGCCGGGCGATGTTCCGGAAGCTCGGGATCGCCGTGCAGGCGATCAACGTCGATCAGCCGACGGCGCTCGAGATGCTGCGCAAGGGCGAGGTGGACGCCGTCGTCTCCGTCGCCGCCAAGCCCGTGGCGATGATCGCGGGCTTCGATCCGGGCGGCAAGTTCCACCTCATCCCGGCGAAGTACGCGGCCGCGGTCGAGGATGCCTACCTGCCGGCCTCGCTCACCAAGCAGGATTACCCCAAGCTCATGGGACAGGCCGACGAGGTGCAGACGCTGGCGGTCGGCACGGTGCTCGGGGTCTACAAGCCCGTGAAGGGCTCGGCCCGCTACGCCAAGCTCGCCCGCTTCGTGGATGCGTTCTTCGGCAAGTTCGACGAGTTCCTCGCGCCGCAGCGCCACCCGAAATGGCGCGAGGTCAACCTGGCCGCCGAGGTGAGCGGCTGGACCCGGTTCCGGCCGGCCCAGAAGTGGCTCGACGCGCATCGCGAGCCGCAGGCCTCCGGGAGCGGAGACTTCACGGCCTTCCTGAACGACCAGCAGCCGAGTGCCGCGACCGGCAAGGAGGAACTCTACCAAGCCTACCTGCAATGGCGGAAAGACCGCGGCCGCGCCATCAACAGCCTGGGCGAGAGGGTCCCGGACCGGCAGACGAAGGGTTCGAGCTTCTAGGCAACTGCACGCGGCAATCCTGCTTGGCCTCTTGTTTTCGCGTGATTTCTCGCCACCAAACCGGTGACCCCTACGGCGCATGAGGCCTGGAACCGGATCGCCCGGGCCCGCGGCGCCCGTCCGGGAGTTTTCCGCAGGTGTCCCGCCCGCGCCGCCGGACCTTCCTTCGCGGCCGCACGTTGAGCGCGTGGTGGTGCTTGGCAGCGCGGGATCGGGCTGCCGCCGGTGCGGATGCGAGGAACCGAGATGACGAGGGTTGATGGCGGCCGGGTGTCGGCGCCGTACGTGATGGCGCGCCCGCGCATCCGCGAGGGAAGCCCGAACCTGCGGGGCACGACCTGGGACGGGCTCGGCGTCAACTTCGCGCTGTTCTCCGCCCACGCCACCCGCGTCGAACTCTGCCTGTTCGACGATTCCGGAAAGACCGAGATCGAGCGGATCGACCTGCCCGAGTACACGAACGAGATCTGGCACGGCTACCTGCCCGACGCGCGCCCGGGCACGATCTACGGCTACCGCGTCCACGGCCCCTACGAGCCCGACGAGGGCCACCGCTTCAACCCCCACAAGCTGCTCCTCGACCCCTACGCCAAGGCCCTGGTCGGGTCGATCACCTGGGACCCGGCCCTGTTCGGCTACCGGCTCGAGAGCGGCGACGACCTCACCTTCGATGACCGCGACAGCGCCCCCTTCACCCGCAAGGGCCGGGTGATCGACCCGGCCTTCACCTGGGGCCGGGACCGCAAGCCCGACGTGCCGTGGGAGCGCACGATCATCTACGAGGCCCACGTGAAGGGCCTCACCAAGCTGCATCCGGGCGTGCCCGAGCGCCTGCGCGGCACCTACGCCGGCCTCGGCCAGCCCGCCGTGCTCGACTACATCCGCAGCCTCGGCGTCACCGCGGTCGAGCTCCTGCCCGTGCACTCCTTCGTGCAGGACGACTACCTGCGCCAGAAGGACCTCTGGAACTACTGGGGCTACAACACGATCTCGTTCTTCGCCCCGGCCCGCCGCTACGCCGCGGTCCCGGACTTCGCCTTCTCCGAGTTCAAGGAGATGGTCGCGCGCCTGCACGGGGCCGGGCTCGAGGTGATCCTCGACGTGGTCTACAACCACACCGCCGAGGGCAACGAGCGCGGGCCGACCCTGTCCTTCAAGGGCATCGACAACGCCTCCTACTACCGGCTGCTGCCGGACCAGAGGCGCTACTACATCAACGACACCGGCACCGGGAACACCGTCAACCTCTCGCATCCGCGGGTGCTGCAGATGGTGACCGATTCCCTGCGCTACTGGGCCACCGAGATGCGGGTCGACGGCTTCCGCTTCGACCTCGCCACCATCCTGGGCCGCGAATCCTACGGCTTCGACGAGGGCGGCGGTTTCCTCGACACCTGCCTGCAGGACCCGGTGCTGAACTCCGTGAAGCTGATCGCGGAGCCGTGGGATTGCGGGCCGGGGGGCTACCAGGTGGGCGGCTTCCCGCCGGGCTGGGCGGAGTGGAACGACCGCTTCCGGGACGACGTGCGGGCCTATTGGCGCGGCGACGAGGGCCTGCTGCCCGCCCTCGCGGCCCGCTTCACCGCCTCGGCCGACAAGTTCGACAAGCGCGGCCGCAAGCCCTGGGCCTCGGTGAACTTCCTGACGGCGCATGACGGGTTCACGCTGGCCGACACGGTCTCGTACGCCGAGAAGCACAACGAGGCGAACGGCGAGGAGAACCGGGACGGTCACTCGCACAATCTCTCGTCGAATTACGGGGTCGAGGGCCCGACCGCGGATCCCGAGATCCGGGCGGTGCGGTTCCGGCAGATGCGCAACATGCTGGCGACGTTGTTCCTGGCGCGGGGCACGCCGATGCTGCTGGCGGGGGACGAGTTCGCGCGCACGCAGCGGGGCAACAACAACGCCTATTGCCAGGACAACGAGATCTCCTGGCTCGACTGGCAGGCGATCGGGCCGGCGGAACGCGACCTCGCCGAGTTTACCCAGCGCCTGATCCTGCTGCGCAACGCCCTGCCGATCCTGATGCGGGGCCGTTTCCTGACCGGCCGCTACGACGAGGAACTCGGCGTCAGGGACGTGGCGTGGCTCACGCCGGACGGGGACGAGATGTCCCCGGAGCATTGGGGGGACGGCAAGGCCCGCTCGCTCGCCGTGCTCCTCGACGGGCGCGCGCAGGAGACCGGCATCAAGCAGCAGGGCTCCGAGGCGACGCTGCTGCTCCTGATCAACGCCTATCACGACGTGGTCCGCTTCACCCTGCCGAAGACCGCGGGCGGGCACGAATGGGTGCGCCTCATCGACACGAACCTGCCGGAGGGCCAGGAGACCCGATCCTTCCAGGCCGGCGGCGCCTACGAGGTGACCGGGCGGTCCATGCTGGTGATGGTGCTGCGGCCCGACGCGGGCGAGGCGAGCGTGGCGGTGGAGCGCTCCTTCACCCACGTGATGCAGGCCTTCGCGCGCGCGACCGCCGAGCACGTCGCCTTCGGCCCGGCTTTCCGCGGGTGAGCCGGCGCCCGCCATCCGCCTCCCGCGGCCCGGGCGGAGCCGCGGGAGGTCCCCTTCGCAGGACGGAGACCTCGAGGTGACCAAGATCCTGCTCGTCGAGGACCACGAAGAGATCTGGGACTTCCTGTCCCGGCGCCTGACGCGCCGCGGCTACGAGGTCGTGATGGCCCATGACGGCGATGCCGGCGTGCAGCAGGCCCGCTCCTTGCGCCCGGACGTGATCCTGCTCGACATGAACCTGCCGGTGCTGGACGGCTGGTCGGTCGCGCGCGCGCTCAAGTCGAGCCCCGACACCCAGTCGATCCCGATCATCGCGCTCACCGCCCACGCCATGTCGGGCGACCGCGAGAAGGCGATCCAGGCGGGCTGCGACGATTACCACCCCAAGCCGATCGACTTCGCCAAGCTGCTCGGCCAGATCGGCGCGGTCACCGGCGCCGGCGCCCCGCCGTGAGCGAGGATCCGGTCACCGCCCGCTGGCTGCGGCAGGCCCTGCCGGCCTTCGTCGTGCTCGCCGGCCTGCTCGGCGTGCTGGCGCTCGCGGTGCTGCTGGTCATGGGCCGCGAGATCCTGGTGCCGATCACGCTGGCAATCTTCCTGAGCTTCGTGCTGGTGCCGGCGGTGCGGGCGCTGCGGCGCCTGCGCATCCCGCGGGTGCCCGCGGTGCTGCTCGTGGTGCTGCTCGCCTTCGGGGCGCTCGGCACGGTCGGCAGCCTGCTCGCGGGCGAGGCGGCGCAGCTCGCCGCCGACCTGCCGCGCTACTCGCTCACGATGCGCGACAAGATCAAGCTCCTGCAGGGCGCGACCGCGGGCGGGGGAGGGGTCTCGCGCCTCCTCGACATGGTGGCGGATCTCAGCCGCGAGCTGCAGCCGCCGCCCGAGCCGAAGGACCGCGCGGCGCCCGCCGCCGGCACGCCGCTCAAGGTCGAGGTGGTGGAGGCTCGCCCGAGCGTGCTCGCGGCCCTCGGTACCTACGCGGCCCCCGTGCTGCACCCGCTGGCGACGACGGGCCTGATCCTGCTCTTCAGCGTCGTCATCCTCCTGCAGCGGGAGGACCTGCGCAACCGGGCGATCCGGCTCGCGGGCTCGGGCGACCTGCGCCGCACCACGGCGGCGATCGACGACGCCACCGCCCGCCTCACCCGCTTCTTCCTGGCCCAGCTCGGCCTCAACACCGCCTTCGGGGTGGTGATCGGCCTGGGGCTCTGGATCATCGGCATCCCGAGCCCGGTGCTGTTCGGCGTCATCGCCGGCATCCTGCGCTTCGTGCCCTATATCGGCGCGGTGATCGGCGCGCTGCTGCCGCTGGTGCTCGCGGCCGCGGTCGATCCCGGCTGGACCATGGTCCTGGCCACCGCCGCGCTGTTCCTCGTCGTCGAGCCGGTGGCCGGCCACGTCGTCGAGCCGCTGCTCTACGGGCACTCGACCGGCCTCTCGCCCGTGGCGGTGATCCTGGCCGCGACGGTCTGGGCCTTCCTGTGGGGACCGGTCGGCCTCGTCCTCGCCACGCCGCTCACCGTCTGCCTCGTGGTGCTGGGCCGGCACGTCGAGCGGCTGGAATTCCTGGAGGTGCTGCTCGGCGACGGGCCGGCGCTGGCGCCCGAGGAGATCTTCTACCAGCGCATGCTCGCGGGCGATCCCGGCGAGGCCATCGACCAGGGCGTGCAGTTCCTCAAGGCCCGCCCGCTCGTCACCTATTACGACGAGGTGGTGCTGGCCGCCCTGCGGATGGCGCAGGACGACTTCGCCCGCGGGACGGTGGCGCGCGCCCGGCAGGACGAGGTCGGCGAGGCCTTCCGCACCGTGGTGGAGCGCCTGGGCGCGACGCGCCCGAGCCTGTGGCGGCGGGCGCTCGGCCGCGAGGCCGCCGCCGCCGTCGCGGCGGTCGGTCCCGATCCCCGGGCGGCCGCGACGGTGCTCGACCGGGCGGCGCTGCCGCCGCGCTGGCGCGGGCCCGCCCCCGTGCTCTGCGTGTCGAGCGGCGGCGCCTTCGACCTCGCCACGACCCGGATGCTGAGCCAGATCCTCGACCGCCACGGCCTCCCGTCCCGGGTGACGACGCTGCGGGACCTGCTGCGCGAGGGTGCCGAGGCGGTCGACCCGCGGGCGACCGCCCTGGTCTGCTACTCCTACCTGGAGCCGATCAGCCTGTCGCAGATCCGCTACGTGGTGCGCCAGACCCGCAGGACCCTGCCGGGCGTGACCGTGCTGGTCGGCTTCTGGGGCGAGCGCGATCCCGGCACGCTGGCGCGCCTGCGCCGGGCCACCTCGGCGGACGTGCTCGTGACCTCGCTCGGCGACGCGCTCGGGGCCGTCCTCGCCCGCGCCGCGCCCGCGCCGCAGCCCCAGCGGGGCGGCGCGCCGAGCCCCGCGGCCGCGCCGGTGCGGGCGTGAGCGCGCCGGCCGGGCCCGGCGCTCGCCCGGCGGCCGCGCGGGAGGCGCCGCCCCGCGCCGAGGGGCCCCTCGACCTCGCCGGGGCGGAGCTGCCGCCGGGGACCGACCTCGTCGAGGCGGATCTCTCGGGCGCGAACCTCGCGCGGGCGCGCCTCTCCGGGATCCTCGCCCGCTCCGCGCGCTTCGACGGCGCCCGCATCGAGGAGGCGGATTTCAGCGGGGCGGACCTCAGCGGCGCGCATTTCGCGACCGTGGCCGGCGGCCAGGCCCGCTTCTCCGGCGCCATGATGGAGGATGCGCGCTTCTGCGGGGCCACCCTGCGCTTCGCGACCCTGGCGGGCGGGCTCCTCGACGGGGCCGACTTCACCGGCGCCGACCTCTGGGGGGCCGACTTCACCGACGCGGATGCCGACGACACGCTGTTTCGCCGCGCCCGGCTCGACGAGGCGAAGCTCGTCAACGTCAACCTGACCGGGGCGGTGTTCGAGGGGGCGAGCCTCGCCAAGGCGTCCCTCGCCGGCTCGCGGCTGAGCCGGGCCAACTTCGTCGAGGCGAAGCTCGACGGGGCCGACCTGTCGGGGGCCGACCTCTCGGATGCCCGCCTCGTGCGGCTCGACCTCACCTCCTGCCGGTTGCGGCACGCGCGCTTCGCGCATGCGTGGCTGGAGGGCACGCGCCTGCGGGTCGACCAGCTCGGCGGCGCGGTCGGCGAGGAGGTGGCGGGGGATTACGCGGCCGCGGTGGCGAGCTACCTCGTGGTAGAGCGCAACCAGCGCAGCATCGGCGACCGGGAGGGGGCGAGCTGGGCCTTCAAGCGCGCCCGCCGCATGGGCCGCCACCACGCGGGAGCGCTGACCCGCGCCGCGTGGCGGGAGGGGGCGTGGCGCGCGGGGCTTCGCCACGGCTCCGACTGGCTCTCGGACCGCTTCGTCGAGTGGCTGTGCGATTACGGCGAGAGCCTGACGCGGATCGTGCGCGCCTTCGCGTTGGCGATCCTGGTCTTCGCGGCGCTCTACGGGGTGACCGGGGGGCTGATCCCGGAGGGCCGGGACGGCGTGCCGACCTACAACCCGCTGGACCTGGTGAGCTACAGCGCCCTCAACATGATGACGGCGAACCAGCCGGAACTCGGCATCAAGCCCGTGGGGCGCGTCACCAACATCCTGGTCGGCAGCCAGGGGGCGCTCGGCATCATCCTGATGGGCCTGTTCGGCTTCGTCCTCGGCAACCGGCTGCAGCGCTAAGTGTCTCTCACAAAACTCCCGATCGCTGCCATCGCCCGTTGGGGCGAGGGCAGCGCGGCGGGAGTTTTGTGAGAGACACCAAGCACAGTGTCCCGGGCAATTCTGCTTTGCTTTTGGTCCTGCATCATATCCGCTGACGCGGTGCTTCGGTTCGCCGCCGAACCGGTGACCCCTTGGGCACCGGCCGGTCCCGGCCGGCGGAATGCGGCCGAGGTCCGGTGCCGCGCGGGCGCCGCCGCACCCGCCCTCGGGCGGCAGCCGATCGCGTCCCGTCGGATCCTGCGCGAGGGTCTCGACGTCATCGCGGCGGCCGCGACGGACCCGCGGCCGCTTCGTCGAACGAACGCGCTCGGGTCGGATTCCCGCCCCGGCCAGACCTCCGGTTCGCGCTCGCCCCGCTGCCGCTTGCGTCCCAGGTCCGCCGTTCAGAAGGTCCGCCGTTCAGAAGGTCCGCGTCCAGGCAATCCGATGCAAGATCCTGATCGGCCTGCCCGACTGACAGCGTCGGACGTGAGACCGAGCCAAGCGCGCTCTCGGCAAAATCTTATGGATATAATTTGATGATGCTGCATTCCATCTTGATTTCGCGATTCATGATTGCCCATTGCGCAACGATTTTCCTTCTATTACAAATATAAAATGATGTCAATCACGATAATCCGATGACGGTATACTCACATCTTAGCTATTTTTCTGTTCACCATTCGAAAGATGCGCGCCACGGCGATCGCACTGGAGCAATCATAGAATGGCTTTAGCCATTTCTCCCCAACCCGTAACACATACCAGGCTAATCCTTCAATATCACTCAATATTCGCTGGCCAACGTGCGCCGGGCGCCCTGGCGTGAGCGGGCTTTGCCAACATCCCATTGCCGGCGGGACAGACCGAAACCTCGCTGCGCCCCGGGCCTACGCCCCCTGCAACGCAGCCTGAACGGCCAAAGTCGAGCGAGAGCATTTTCCGACGAAGTGGATGCCGGTTCGTCGCAGAAAATGCAGCAAGATCAAAGACCTAGAGCAGTACCTGATTGCAACGTGATCGGGTGCTGCTCTAAGCCTGCCGATGACATTCTCGCCAACGTCGCGCGGTTCTGCCAACGAACTTCCAACCAAACAGAAACTTGCTACGCCAGAGTGCAAAACTCTGATCGCATGCACGCTCAGGTTTCATCCGTGAGGGACGGCGAAGCCGGTGTGCAACTCATACCAAATCCGCCTGATTCCTTCGGAATGGCGGATGTGGACCTCGCTCAGGCGCCGCGTGGGCTCTGATCCGGGATCCGCTTTGATCAAGCGGATCCCGGTTCAAACCACTAGGCGTAGAGGTGAGTGCCACCCACGTTGCGGCGCACGGTCAGGCCGACCACAACAAGACCGACGAGGCCCGCTCCCATCAGGATATATGCCGGCATGTAGGTGTTGCCCGTGACGCTGATGAGCCAAGCCGCGAAATACGGGCCGCCGCCGCCGCCGACAACCGCACCGACGCTGTGCCCGAAGGCAACGCCCGTATGCCGGATCTGGGTCGGGAACATCTCTGGCATCGTGGCGTAGGTGCCCGCTTGGCACAGGGCGTAGGGGATGATCCCGATGGACAGGCCAAGGAGCGCCAGCACGATATTGTTCTGGTTCATCAGCATGAATTCAGGGAGGGTGAGCAGCAAGTACGCCGTGTAGGCAATGAGCAGCAGGGTCTTTCCGCCGACCCGGTTGCCGATCATCCCGGCGAGCGGGATCAGGAACGACGCCAGGATCACGGCCAGCAGCACGACCGTGGCGGCTTCCGCCTTGCTGAAGCCCAGTACCTCGCTGAAATACACGGATACGAACACCGTTCCGATATAGGTGCCGATGTTCTGGACGGCCGAGATCAGCATCACCTTGGCTAGGGCGGTCGGGTACTGCTGGAACAGGCTCGCGAGCGGGGCCTTGGTCGTCTTGTGCGAAGCGGACAGCGCCGCGAATTCCGGGCTGTCCTCGATGCTCAGGCGCATCCAGATCGTCAGGACCGCCAAAGGACCAGCCAGCAGGAAGGGAATGCGCCAGCCCCACTCGATCATGCTCTCCCGGGTCAGCATGGCCGCCATAAGGCCGCCGAGAGCGGCCGCCAAGCCTTTGCCCAGCTGCGCCACCGAGGGAAGGAAGGAGATATAAAGGGCGCGACGATCCGGCGCCGCCCATTCGCGAATGTACGAGGCGGCGCCTCCGATCTCTCCGCCGGTCGAGAACCCCTGCAGCAGCCTCATCAGCACCAAGAGGACCGGCGCTACAATGCCGATGGTCTGGTAGCTCGGCAGCAAGCCCGTGAGCGCGGATGCGACGCCCATGAGCGTGATGCTGGCGATCAGGCTGGTGCGCCGACCGCGGCGGTCTCCCAGTTGCCCGAAATACCAGGCACCGATCGGCCGGACGAGGAAGGCCAGGCCGAACACGGCGAGCGTGTTGAGCAGGTTCGCGACGGCGTCACCGGCAGGGAAAAACACGAGCGACAGCGTCGCCGCCACATACCCATAAACGCTGAAATCGTAATATTCGATGAATGTGCCGAATACCGCGGCTCCAGTTGCTTGTTTCGCTTTTTCTTTGATGCCGCCGGCAGGCAAAGCTACAGACATTGTGTCAGACATCGTCTCCACCCGTGGTATATATAGGTTTTTTCATTTCGAATTTTCTAAATGTTGACGCGTCAACTCTTGCTGTAGGCCCCCGTGTAGGTGCTGTTCGCGATCGACTTCAGGATCGCTGCCTCCTTGGCCAGATGCGCTTCGACCTTTCCGGAGAGGTCACGGGCGATGGATTGCGGAAAGCTGACCACGCCGTCCTCGTCGCCGACGATGATGTCGCCTGGAGAGACGACCGTGCCGCCGCTCATCGCGATCGGAACGTCGATCTCACCGGGGCCGTCCTTGTAGGGTCCCCGGTGGATCACGCCACGGGCGAAGCAGGGGAAGGTACCGGCGGAAATGGTCCCGAGATCCCTGATCGCGCCGTCAACGACGAAACCGGCGACGCCGCGCATCTGCGCGATCCGAACGATGATTTCGCCGATCAGCGCCCGGGTCGTGTCGCCCTCGCCCGCCACGACGATCACCTCGCCGGGCTGCACCAGTTCGAGCACCTTGTGGATCATCAGGTTATCGCCGGGCCGCGTCCGAACGGTGCGCGCAGGTCCAACCAGCTTGGCGCCCCGATGGTAGGGCCGCATGTCGAGAAAACCTGGCAACCGATCGAGATTGTCGCTAATGACCGCGACCGGTGCTTCACGGAACAGCTCCGCAAGCTCGAGGCTCTTTGCCTGTTCGATTGTCTTCATGACAAAATCCTCATTTTGAAGGACGGAGGCGCCACAGGTCCACAGTTCGGGTTTGGTGTTTGAGATCATTCGTCGGCAGCACGAGAGAACCGCGTTCGCTCTTCTGCCGCGGATGGCGTTCGATGGCGGATGGAAGTCCCTCCCCTTGATGGAAGATGGATGCGTCATCCCAAATCCGCGCGATTCCTTCGGAATGGCGGATGGAAGTCCCTCCCCTTGATGGAAGATGGATGCGTCATCCCAAATCCGCGCGATTCCTTCGGAATGGCGGATGGAAGTCCCTCCCCTTGATGGAAGATGGATGCGTCATCCCAAATCCGCGCGATTCCTTCGGAATGGCGGATGTGGACCTCGCTCAGGCGCCGCGCGGGCTGTGATCCGGGATCCGCTTCGATCAAGCGGATCCCGGATCAGTTCACCTGCGATTGGGCCTCGATGACTGCGACGGCCGTCATGTTCGTGACTCCGCGAGCCGTCACCGACGGTGTCAGGATGTGAACGGGCTTGGAGGGGCCTATGAGAATGGGGCCAACCGGCAGCGCGTCGGCCAGAACGCGCACAAGCTGGAAGGCGATATTGGCCGCGTCCAGATTCGGCAGAATCAGCAGATTCGCCTCGCCCTTTAGCTTCGAACCCGGATTAACCCGATCACGGATCAGTTGGGAGAGAGCTGTATCGGCGGCCATCTCGCCGTCCGCCTCCAGATCTGGTGCCAGTTCCTGAACGAGCGCCAGCGCCTTTCGCATCTTCACGGCGCTCTCGGTATCGCCCGAGCCGAAATCCGAATACGACAGGAGCGCGACCTTCGGCGTGATGCCGAACCGACGCACATGGCCTGCGCAGGCACACGTCATCTCGGCGATCTCCTCGGCGGTCGGATTGGGCCGCACGTGGGTATCGGCGAGGAAAAGGGGACCTTGCGAGGTGATCATCAGGCTGAGCGCGGCCAGTTGGTGCATGCCCGGCCCGTAGCCGACTATGTTCGTGATATGATCCAGATTTGAGCGGAAGCGGCCCTCCAAGCCGCAGAGCAGCGCGTCCGCATCGCCCCGCATCAGCGCGAGTGAGCCGATGATGGTCGCGTTGGTGCGCACCAACGTCCGGGCGGCGTCGGGCGTGATGCCCTTGCGCCCGGCGAGTTCAACGAGCGTCGCGACATAATCGCGATAGCGTGGATCGTCCTCGGGGTTGATGAAGTCGAAATCGCGTCCGGCCTTGATGGAGAGGCCGAAACGCTTGAGCCTCATCTCGATCACCGCCGGGCGGCCGATCAGGATCGGACGGGCGATCCTCTCTTCGACCACCGCGTGGACGGCACGGAGGACGCGCTCGTCCTCCCCCTCTGCATAGGCGACGCGGCGGGGCGAGGCCCTCGCGGCGGTGAAGATCGGCTTCATCACGAAGCCAGAGCGGAAGACGAAGCGTCCGAGGCTCTCGGTATAGGCCTCGATGTCGGCGACGGGCCGGCGGGCGACGCCGGTGTCCATCGCGGCCTTCGCGACGGCGGGCGCGATGCGCAGGATCAGCCGCGGGTCGAAAGGGCTTGGGATCAGCGACTCAGCGCCGAAAGGCCGCGCCTCGCCGCCATAGGCTCGGGCGACGACGTCCGACGGCGCCTCGCGGGCGAGGGCCGCGATGGCGCGTACGGCTGCACTCTTCATCTCCTCGTTGATGGTCGAGGCGCCGACATCGAGCGCACCCCGGAAGATGTAGGGGAAGCAGAGGACGTTGTTGACTTGGTTCGGGAAGTCCGAGCGCCCCGTGCAGATGAGCGCGTCCGGGCGCGCCTCGCGGGCGAGTTCGGGCATGATCTCGGGCGTCGGGTTCGCGAGCGCCATGATGAGGGGGTTCGGCGCCATCACCTTCAGCATCTCGGGCTTGATGACGCCCGCTGCCGAGAGGCCGATGACGACATCCGCACCGTCGATCACCTCGGCGAGGGTGCGCTTGTCGGTCGTCTGCGCGTAGACCTCCTTCCACCGGTCCATGAGCTCGTTGCGTCCCGCGTAGACGACGCCCTCGATGTCGGTGACCCAGATGTGCTCGCGCGGCACGCCCAGCGAGACGAGCAGGTTCAGAGTCGCGAGAGCGGCCGCACCCGCGCCGGATGTGACAACCTTGATGCTCTCGATCTTCTTGCCGCTGAGTTCGAGCGAATTGAGGACGGCCGCCGAGACGATGATGGCCGTGCCGTGCTGGTCGTCGTGGAAGACCGGAATTTTCATCCGGTTCTTGCACTTTTCCTCGATCTCGAAGCATTCCGGCGCCTTGATGTCCTCGAGGTTGATGCCGCCGAAGGTCGGCTCCAGCGAGCAGACCACGTCGACCATCCTGTCGACGTCGCGCTCGTCCACCTCGATGTCGAAGACGTCGATGCCGGCGAACTTCTTGAATAGGACCGCCTTGCCCTCCATCACGGGCTTGGAGGCGAGCGCTCCGATGGCACCGAGGCCGAGCACCGCGGTGCCGTTCGAGACGACCGCGACGAGGTTCTGGCGCGAGGTGTAGTCGGCCGCCTTGTCGGGATCTGCGGCGATTTCCTCGCACGGGATCGCAACACCGGGCGAGTATGCGAGCGCGAGGTCCCGCTGCGTGCCGAGAGGCTTCGTCGGCACTACTGCCAGTTTTCCTGGGTACGGGTAGCAATGATAGGCGAGAGCGGCGTGCTCCAGCTCTTCCGAGACATTGTCCGCCATTCAGATTTTCTCCTCCGTTGTCAGACGACGCCTCGAATAGCCATTCGAAGCCACACCGTGCCTGCCGCCCGCATCAGGCCGTGATCGGCTGCGGGGGGCCTGACTTGGCGTCGTCGGCGATCGCCACGTCCTCGGGCTCGTCCGCCTCGGCGTCGGTTTCCGCGTTGAGGCGACGACGCAGCACCTCCTCGTCGAGCACACCCTCCCATTTGGCGACCACGATGGTGGCAAGGCCGTTGCCGATTACGTTCGTGAGCGCCCTGGCCTCGGACATGAAGCGGTCGATGCCGAGGATTAGCGCGATCGAAGCGACCGGAATCGTACCGACCGAGGCGAGTGTCGCGGCGAGCACGATGAAGCCCGACCCCGTCACGCCCGCCGCCCCCTTCGAGGTGAGCAGCAGGACGCCGATGATGCCTAGCTCCTGCCAGACGGTCAGATCGATGTTCGTCGCCTGGGCGAGGAAGATCACCGCCATCGTCAGGTAGATGCATGTACCATCCAGGTTGAACGAATAGCCGGTCGGCACGACGAGCCCGACGACCGACTTGTCGGCGCCGAGATTCTCCATCTTGGCGATCATCCGGGGCAGGACCGACTCGGAGGACGACGTGCCCAGAACGATCAGCAGCTCCTCCTTGATGTAGCGGATGAACTTCAGGATCGAAAAGCCGTGTAGCGCCGCGATTGAGCCGAGGACCACGAAGATGAAGAGAAGGCACGTCGTGTAGAACGACAGCATGAAGTTGCCGAGCGAGAGCAGCGTCGAGATACCGTACTTGCCGATCGTGAAGGCCATGGCCCCGAAGGCGCCGATTGGGGCAGCCTTCATGATGTAGCCGACGATCTTGAAGAAGACGTGGCCGACGGTGTCGATGAGCCGGAGCACGCCCCCGCCGCGCTCTCCGAGCGCCTGCAGGCCAAAGGCGAACAGGATCGCAAAGAACAGGACCTGCAGGATCTCGCCTTTGGCGAAGGCACCCACGACGGTCGAGGGGATAATCTCCATCAGGAAATGGACGGTCGACTGGTCCTTGGCCTCGGCGGTGAAGCTCGCAATCGACTTCGCGTCGACGGTCGAGAGGTCGAGGTTGATGCCGACGCCCGGCTTCCAGAGATTGACCACAACAAGGCCGATGATCAGCGCAAGCGTCGTCACGACCTCGAAATAGATCAGGGCCTTGAGGCCAACGCGCCCGACCTTCTTCATGTCCCCCATGCTGGCGATGCCGTGCACGACGGCGAAGATGATCGGCGCTATGATCATCTTAATTGCTTTGATAAACGCATCCCCTAGCGGCTTCATCTGCTCGCCGATCTGCGGGTAGAAGTGCCCGAGCAGAACACCTACTGTAATCGCGCCCAGCACCTGAACGTAGAGATGAGAGTACCATTTGACGGTTTGATGGTCCGTCTCGGATATTGCCGCCGTCATTGTTTTCCCCAAGTAATACTCGTCGGCCTTGGGTCGCTCCTATTAGAATTTGAGGGATATGGTGCCCCACAAT
Organism: Methylobacterium sp. WSM2598; assembly: GCF_000379105.1. Classification (GTDB taxonomy): domain Bacteria; phylum Pseudomonadota; class Alphaproteobacteria; order Rhizobiales; family Beijerinckiaceae; genus Methylobacterium. Next base: position 1,224,409 of record NZ_KB900609.1, read on the forward strand.
CTAAGATTGGCAAGAGAATAAAAACGATGGACTCTTATTCGCTTTTCGACTTATGGGAGAAGTAGGACGTTCTGGACGGCTTAGGGTCAAAACCCAATCAGCTTGACCGTGCGGATGGCTGCTGAGGGTGCAGGCTGTGTGAAAAACTTGGGCGCGCCCCGAAATTGTAGAACAATCTTCTGCGCTGCTGCCATCAGGGTGTGCGAGGGGAGATCCTTCTACAGCCTCTGCATTTTCACACAGCCTCGGTGCCACAGCCTCGGTGGCACAGCCTCGGCGGAAAGCGGAGCGTGGCCGTGCGAGGGTGAGGAATGGTTCATCCTCCTTCCGCACGTTGCGGTCGTCATCGGCAACAGCGGCTCGGGCAAGAGTACGCTGGCCGAGCGCTTGGGGAAGACTCGGCATCTGCCGGTCTACGACCTCGATCTCGTTCACTGGCATCCTGAGGGACGCAAGCGCGACGAAGCCGTTGCCAAGGCTCGCGTCGCCGAGATCGCGGCGGGTGTACATCAGAGGCGCGCCGGCACGAATCGCAAAGACAGAGCCTGGCCAAAATTGCGAACTTGGTCGAAGCCCAGAAAGGCTGGGAGTTCCGAGTTTTCTACGTATCGCCACCCGTCGAAGTTAGGCCGGATTTATCCGCTCCAACGGCAAGTGAGCTGGCGTCCGGCATCGCGGAGGCTCGGGTGTTGCTGGAAAGCGGCCACGAGCGAACGGCACTGGTGATTGCATGGTCGCTCCAAGAAGCGATTGCTCGGTTGGTCACTCCCGAGGAGGCGAGGACCAAGGCGCGGCCTTTGTCACCGGTTCATAGTCCGACGATCCCCGGTTCGCAAACTTGACAAACGCAATGGCCGCTCTCGCCGAACTGGCGGCCCGACGGCCGCTTTCCACCGAGGCTGTGTGAAAACGCAAAGGCGGCAGGAGGATCTTCCCTCGATAACCCTGGGCAGCGCCGGAATAGGCACCCAGTTGGCATCTCGGCCGCCATCCAGGATGCTCGGATAACGGCTGTGTAGAAGATTATTCTCCGATTTCGGAGCGCGCCTGAGTTTTCACACGGCCTCCACCCTCGGCCGCCCTCCACACGCTCAAGCCGAACGAGTTGAGATCCTACACGTGCTGGCCGCCGTTGATCTGCACCTCCTCGCCGGTGACGTAGCTCGCGTGCTGCGAGCACAGGAAGTAGATCACCGAGGCCACCTCGGCGGGCGTGCCGATGCGGCGCATCGGGATGGTCGGCGCGAGATGCGCCTCGGTCTCGGCCGAGAGGATCTCGGTGCGGATCTCCCCGGGCGCGATGGCGTTCACCCGCACGCCGTAGGGCGCGAAGTCGAAGGCCATCTCGCGGGTCAGGCAGAACAGGGCGGCCTTCGAGGTCGCGTAGGCCGCGCCCGCGAAGGGATGCACCCGCGTCCCCGCGATCGAGGTCAGGTTCACGATCGAGCCGCCCGCCGCCACCAGGTTGTCGAGCAGCCCGCGCGCCAGGATCACCGGCGCCAGGAAGTTGACGTGGAAGACGTCCATCCAGGTCTGCAGCGGCGTGTCGACCGAGGACAGCCGCCCGCCGGCCGGGGTCTTGGGCGAGATGCCGGCATTGTTCACGAGCGCGTGGAGGGGCCCGTCGCCGATCAGCTCCTTCACGCGCGCGACGGCGCGGCCGGTGGCCGCCGGATCGGCGAGATCGACCGGGACATGGTCGATCCGGCCCGATTCCCAGGGGCAATTCGGGTCGAAGGGCCGGCGCGCGCAGGTGATCACGCGCCAGCCCGCCTCGGCGAAGATCTTGACGGTGGCGTGGCCGATGCCGCGGCTCGCCCCGGTGAGGAGGAGCGTGCGGCCGGCGCCCCGCTCCGCGGCGCGCGCGCCGCGCTCCGCGCCGGCGAAGGAACACGGCGTCGAGGTGCTCATGGGCTCTCCCGAGAGAAGGACGCGCGGCCCGAGATTTTCCCCGCCGCGCCGAAGGGACCGCCGCCGGGCGGCGGGCGGCGTTCAGCGCGGCGGGGCCTGCGCCGTCGCGGCGGCCATCGCCGCGAGGCTTCCCTGGTTGATCCAGGCCGCCGTGTCGCGGGCGGCGCAGCAGCGCCCGTCGCAGGAGGGGAGGGCGCCCGGACCGACCTCCCGGTTCGTCAGGATGGCCCGGATCGTCTTCGCGCAGCGCCCGCAGCGGATGCGGCAGCCGAGGGCGCGGAAGACGCCGGCGGGCGTGAGGGCGCTGTCGGCCGCGCAGGCCCGCACCGCCGTATCCGACAGGACGTTGCAGGAGCAGACGATCATCGGGGCTCGGCTCCGAGAGGACGGGGTTCATTCGCGCGGCCGCGGGGCGGGGCCGCCCGGGCGCGACCGGAGGCAGGCCGCCGGCAGAGCCAGGATCGCCCCGCCCGCCGCGCCGCGCCTTGAGGCAGCGCAAGGGGGCGGCCCGCTCACGGCGCGGCAAGGGCATGGTCGGCCGCCCGGCGCCGCTGCGCCATCCGGCTCTCCCCGCTCTCGTCGCCGAAGCAGGATCCGAAATCCGCGCAGACGCCGCAGCTCGGCGCCGTGCAGAGGACGAAGCCCTCCGCCTCGCACAGGCGGCGGTAGAGGTACTTCTTCCACTTCATGTTGCGGTCGTTCCCCGCCGCGAGCGCCGGGAAGTGCCGCGCCAGCAGGCGCGACAATTCTGAGCGGGCCTGCAGGCCGAGATCCTGCCAGAGGTGATCGGGCTCCATCGCCCGGCGGGCCACGATCGCGGCGAGCCACGCCTCCTCCGGGCCGCGCCCGGCGCGGTGCGCGAGGAGGAGGTCGCGGACCATCGCCTCCTCCTCGCCCGGATCGGGCCGTGCGGTCCCGCTGCGCGCCAGGGTGCCGGGCGCCAGGGTGCCGGGCGCCAGGGTGCCGGGCGCCAGGGCGCCGGGTGCGAAGAACCGGGCCTCCAGGGCGGCGAGATCCTCCGGCCCGAGGCCGAGCCGGGCGGCGAGGCTCTCGCCCAGATGCGCCGCCTCCGCGGCGCAGAGCGCGAGCGCGCAGGCGAAGAGATGCGCGTCGAACGGGTCGGCGGACGGGCGGGCCGCCTCCTGGCCCGCCATCAGGGCGGCGTATCCGGGCGCGGCCATGGCTCAGGCCGCGATCCGGTTGGCCGGAACGTGGGTCTGGCAGGCCTTGGGGCAGACCCGGGCGCAGGCGCCGCAGCCGATGCAGGCGCCCGCCTCGTCCACCACCATGACCTTGCGCACCAGTTCCCCGTCGAACTCGTCGTCGTCCTCGTCGCCGACCCGGCCGAGGAGCGCGTTCTCCGCCCCGACGCCGAACAGGTGCATCACGTCGCGCGAGCACACCTTGTAGCAGCGGCCGCAGCCGATGCAGGTCTTGGCGTCGATGGCGACCAGGTAATCCGGCATCCAGGCGCGGCCGTCGCGCGTCGTGAAGGCCATGGCGGGGCTCCTTCTCAACGGGGGGAGGGCGGCCCGCGGCCGCCCCGGGAATCAGGCCTCGGCGGCCTTGAGGGCGCGGCGCGCCGCGTCGAGGGCCTGGAACGCGTCGTAGGTCTCATGCGCCACGCGCAGGATCGACTGCCAGTTGGTGGGCAGGTCCTCCGAGAGGTCGTGCAGGTTCATCTTGGCGGTGACGGACCGGGACGACAGCTTCTTGATCTCGGCCTTGAGGGTCTCGATGTCGGACATGCCGGCCTCCGTCAGATGCGGGCGACGTCGGGATGCGCCGCGATCATGGCGGCCGCCTCGTCGACCGCCCTGCCGCCGGCCTCGGCGAGCTTGGCGAGGCTCTCGAAGCCGAAGCGGTGCACGTCGCGCAGGTACTTGTTGAGGACGATGAGCCGGCCCGCCGTGAGCAGCACGCGGCCGAAACCCTCGTGGCTCATCTTCATCATCGGGCTGGCGATCAGCCCGGCGCGCGCCTCCACGGCGAGGCCCACCGCCGTGTAGAACAGCTCGACCCGCCACAGCACGTCCGGGTCGGGATCGCCCATGATCGGGATCTGGCGGCGCTGCTCCTTCGAGACGATGAAGTCCCGCAGGAGCTGGGCGTCCGGCTTCTTCTCCCAGGCGCCGTAGCTGTCCTGGGCGCGCAGCAGCCGCACCAGGGCGGTGAGGAAGGGGGTGGCGAGGGCGGCCTCCTCGGGGGCGCGCTCCAGGGTGGCGGTCTCGGACATGGTCGGTCTCTCCGGGGTCGTGCGGTCGCCATCGGCGATCGGATCAACCGAAATCCGACGGATTGCTTCGCCATGCGGATTTCGGCTTCGCTCAAGCGCCGCGCGGGCTTGGCATACGAAATCCGACGGATTGCTTCGCCATGCGGATTTCGGCTTCGCTCAAGCGCCGCGCGGGCTTGTGAGGCGCTGTCCGAACGGTGATCGTCCGGACGGCGAATCAGTCCTCGTCGTCGGCGAAGGAGGGTTCGGGGGCGGTCACGCCGGACGCGGCCAGCACCTTGCGCAGCCAGGGCGGGGGCGCGCCCGCCAGCATGGCGCGGGTGCGCTCCAGCACGGCCTCGATCGGCTGCGCCTGCGCGATCTTGATCGGGTGGATCTTCGCCGTGACGACCTTGGCGGCGGAGGGGCCGCCGATCGCGAGGCAGAACAGCAGGTGGCAGCCGCGCAGGGCCTCGACCTTCGGGGTGATGCGGTCGTCGCCGTCGGTCCGGTGCCGGCCGCCCTCGTCGGAGACCTCCTCGAAGGTGACCGCCTCGACGAAGCTCCAGCCCCGCACGGTCACGTCGTAGAGCGCGAAGCGCCGCGCCGAGCCGAAATGGGCGTTGAGGCTCTTCAGGTCCTGGGTGGCGATGGCGACGCGCAAGGCCGGGCCGGCGGCCTGCTCCGCCGGCTCCTCGCTCTCAACGAGCCGCAATCTGCGCAAGGCCGTCATGGGATTCTCCCCGGTCACGGAACGGATTGAGGGATTGGGGGGTGGGCTCGCGGCGGTTGGCCTGGACCAGGTTCGCCACCTCGAAGATCAGGTCGCGGGTGCCCTCGTGGCCGATCGAGAGCCGGTGCGGGGAGCCGAGCCGGTCGAAGATCGGGAAGCCCACCCGCATCAGCGGGATGCCGAGGCGCTCGGAGGCCTGGCGCCCGTGGCTGTGGGTGACGAGGAGGTCGCAGCCCGACGCCCGGGCCTCGAGATCGCCGAGATCGCCGACGAACACCGTCTCGGCCGGGACCCGGGCGAGGATCGGACTGTCGCCCGCGGTGGTCACGGCGAGCGCGACGGTGGCGCCGAGCCCGGCGAAGAAGCTGGCGAGCCCGTAGAGCAGGTCCGGCTCGGCCGCGATCGCCACCCGCAGGCCGCCGATGTGGAAATGCCCGTCGAGGAGCGCGTCCTCGAGCTGGCTGCGCCGCCGCCGCAGGGCGGCCGGGACCGGCTTGCCCGAGAGGGAGGCGAGGAGCGCGACGTAGCGGTCCGCCGCCTTGAGGCCGGTCAGCGTGTCGAGGACCGTGAAGGGCACGCCGGTGCGGGCCTCGAGCAGGGCGGCCGCCCCGCGCACGTGCTCGGCGAGCGCGATCGTGTGCAGGGCCCGGCCCATGCCGCGGATCGCCGCGACCGGCGTGCCGCCGTAGCTCGTCGGGATCCAGCGCGCCGGCACCGTGCCGTCGAGGGAGCCGGCGATGTCGGGCAGGATCACCGGTTCGAGCCCGAAGGCGAGCGCGCTCTCGCGCAGGAACTCGACATCCGCCACCGTGTGGTGCTGGCCCGGCAGGATGTTGATCCGGTTGAGGGCGGCGACGCGGCTTTCGGCCTCCGGCACGACCTGCGCGATGGTGGCGCAGACCGCCTTGGCCCAGCCCTCCTCCATGGCGCCGGCGAAGTCCGGCGTCTGGGCGAGGACCAGCTCGGTCTCGCCGAGGGTCTCGGCGTGGCGCCCGCGGATCAGGGCGAGGTCGCCGGAGAAATGCTCGCCGCGCGTCTCGACCAGCGCCGTGGTGCAGATGCCGATCAGGCTCGGCCCGGTGCGGGTCTTGAGGGTGAGGATCGCCTCCTCCAGGTGGTCGGCGCCGCCGAGCACCGTGGCGACCTCGTCCATCGCGGTGGTCTGGAGCGGGACCGTCTCCTTGAAGTGCCGCACCAGCAGGACGAGCGCGAAGGAGGTGCAGCCCTGCGAGCCGTGGAAGAGCGGCATGGCGCCCTCGATGCCCAGGAAGGCCAGGGCCGCGCCGAGGGGCTGGGAGGATTTCAGCGGGTTGGTGGCGACCGCCTTGGCGAGCGGGGTGACCGGATTCACGGCGTCCTCCTCAGCACTCGGCCATGTCGTCGGCGCCCGCACCGGCGAACTTCCTGCGGTGATGGGCCAGGAAGGCGGGATCCGCGGCGGGATCCCGGCCGGGCTCCGCGCGCGGGGCCGCCCCGGCCTCGGTCAGCCGCCCCTCGGCGTCCCAGGGCGCGGGATCGCGCAGGTCGGCCCAGATCGGGTTCGAGAGGGCGAGGTCGATGCGCCGGACGAGCTCCACCATGCCGTCGTAGCCCGCATACGCGACATGCCGCTCCTGGTTGATGTCGAGCCAGGGCATCTTCGCCTTGAGCGCGATGAACTGCGTCCGCCCGCCCGACAGCATGATGTCGGCCTCGTGCGAGGCCAGCTTCGCGTAGAGGTCGCGCGGGGCCATGCTCTCGAACATGTGGTTCTCGTCCTTCAGGAGCTGCTTGATCCGCTCCTTGTCCTCGGCGGTCGACTTCTTGACCGAGGTGCCGACGATCTCGACGCCGATCTCCATCAGCGCCGCCACCACCGACCACGACTTGACCCCGCCGGTGTTGAGCAGGACCCGCTTGCCCTGGAGCCGCGGCCGGAACGCCTCCAGCCGCGCCCAGGCCCGGGCCTCCTCCTCGGCGATCAGGGCCTCGGTGCGGTCGAGGAGGTCGGAGGGCGCGCCCCGCCCGACCAGCAGCCGGGCGGTCTGGCGCAGGGCGTCCGAGGTGTCGGAGATGCCGTAGAAGGAGCCCTCGAAGAAGGGGATGCCCCAGCGCTCCTCCATCTTGCGCGCGAGATTGATGAGGGCGGTCGAGCATTCCATCATCGTCGCCCGCGCCGTGTGGGCGGCCGCGACCTCGCGGTAGCGCGCGTCGCCCGGGATGCAGGCGCGGATGCGGATGCCGAGCCGCTCGAAGAGCGGGCGCACCGCCCAGAACTCGCCCGCGAGGTTGAACTCGCCCAGGATGTTGATGTCGGTGGGGCCGACGTCGTCGGGCTCGACCGTGCCGATGACGTGGTCGAGCAGCGCCTCGCCGGCGAGCTTGTTGCCGAGATTCTTCGAGCCGACGAAGCCCGGCGCGTTCACGGGGATCACCGGCAACCCGCAGGTCTCGGAGGCCTTGGCGCAGACCGCCTCGATGTCGTCGCCGATCAGGGCGGTGACGCAGGTGGAGTAGACGAAAATCGCCGGGGGCGCGTAGGTGCGGGCGATCTCGCGCACGGCCCGGTAGAGCTTCCTCTCGCCCTGGCCCATCACCACGTCGAGTTCGGTGAGGTCGGTGGTGAAGCTGCGCCGCCAGAGGTCGGAGCCGGAGGAGCCCGCCCCGCGATTGTCCCAGCTGTTGCCCTCGCAGGCGAGGGGCGCGTGGATCAGGTGGGCGACGTCGGTGATCGGCTGCAGCACGATCTTGGCCCCGTCGAAGGCGCAGCCGCCCGCCGCCGCCCCGGGGGTGAGGGGCTTCGTGCAGCCCTTCTTGCGCTCCTTGGCGCCCTTGGCTTGGTTCTTCTCGCAACCGGGCTCGTTGAACACGTCCGCGATTTTGTCCTTGAGCATGGCCCTGCCTCCGGATCCGGTCGGACATCTGCGAGGGCGGCACCGGCGCCGGGCCGGTGCCGCCGCGGCGCTCAGCGGGTGAGGTCGAACGAGTAGTCGGTCTTGGCCGGGTCGATGGTGTCCTGATCGAGCTTGTCGAAGATCTTGTCGAGGATCGTCGTCAGCAGGCGCAGGCCGCCCTGGTAGCCCATCACCGGGAAGCGGTGGTGGTGGTGCCGGTCGAAGATCGGGAAGGCGGTGCGGATCAGCGGCGTGCCGGTGTCGCGCTCCAGGTACTTGGCGTAGGAATTGCCCAGCACGAAATCGACCGGCTCGGTGAAGAGCAGCGAGCGCAGGTGCCAGAGGTCCTTGCCGGCCCAGACCTGGCCGCTGGCGCCGAAGGGCGAGGAGGCGAGGAGCGCCTGCATCTCCTCCTCCCAGGCCTTGGTGCCGTTGGTGGCGAGGCAGTGGATCGGCTCGCCGCCGGTCTCCATGACGAAGCGCGCGAGGCCGTAGACCACGTCCGGGTCGCCGAAGATCGCGTACCTCTTGCCGTGCAGCCAGGACTGGCTGTCCGCCATGGCGTCGATGAGCCGGCCACGCTCCATCGTGATCGCCTCGGGGATCGGCCGGCCGCTCAGTTCCGAGATCTTGAGCAGGAGCTCGTCGGTGCCGCGCACCCCGAGCGGGTAGTGGAAGCTGTGGGTCTCCTGGCCCTGCTCCGCCGCGTAGTCGAGGGTCTTGCGCGTGCAGTACTTCTGCAGCGAGAGGGTCGCCTTGGCGTTCAGCGCGGCGGCGACGTCCTCGAGCCTGGTGCCGCCCGAATACATCCGGAACTCGCCGTCCGAGGGGGTGTCGTAGGTGTCGGAGGCGTCCTGGATCAGCGTGTAGGAGACCCCGATCAGGTCGAGCAGGCGCTTCAGCTCGCGGTTGTTGCCGACGCAGAACCCGTCGAAGCCCGGGATCAGGTTGAGTCCCTCGCCGGCGCTGCGGGTCCTGCCCTTCCAGAAATGCTCCAGCACGCCCTTGATCATGTTGTCGTAGCCGTCGACGTGGCTGCCCACGAAGGCCGGGGTATGGGCGAAGGGAACGTCGTAATCCTGCGGCACCGACCCCTTGGTCTTGGCGTTCTGGATGAAGGCGTGCAGGTCGTCGCCGATCACCTCGGCCATGCAGGTGGTCGAGACCGCGATCATCTTCGGGTCGTAGAGCGAGTAGGTGTTGGCGAGGCCGTCGATCATGTTGTTGAGGCCGCCGAACACCGCCGCGTCCTCGGTCATCGAGGAGGAGACCGCCGAGGACGGCTCCTTGAAGTGGCGCGACAGGTGGGAGCGGTAATAGGCGACGCAACCCTGCGAGCCGTGCACGAAGCTCATCGTGCGCTCGAAGCCGGCCGCCGCGAAGACCGCGCCGAGCGGCTGGCAGGCCTTGGCCGGGTTCACCACCAGGGCCTCGCGGGCGAGGTTCTTCTCGCGGTACTCCCAGGTCCTGGCGTAGTCGCGCTGCGCCTCGACCGCCTCGCCGGAGGCCGGGCACTCGAACTGCTCGCGCTTGCGGGCGAACATCTCCTGGTATTCGGGCTGACGGAACAGGGGTGCGTGATCGAGCACCCGGTCGGCGGATTGGGGCATCGGAACGGCTCCTTGGCTCGCGGCCGCGCCATACGGCGGCGCGCATCGGTCGGAACACACGGGAGGGGAGCCCGCGGCGGGGGCGCCGCGAGGCGCGGTGCTACTCGGCGGCGTCCAGGAACGCCGGGGCCGGCTTCGCCTTCCAGGGCGCGTCGAACAGGCCCCAGACCGGGTTGTTGATCGCCAGGTCCATGTCGCGGGCGAAGATCGCGAACCCGTCGTAGCCGTGGTACGGGCCCGAATAGTCCCACGAGTGCATCTGCCGGAACGGGATGCCCATCTTCTGGACCGGGTACTTCTCCTTGATGCCGGAGCCGACGAGGTCGGGCCGGATCTTCTCGATAAACTTCTCCAGCTCGTAGCCGGTGACGTCGTCGTAGATCAGCGTGCCGTTCTTCACGTAGTGGCCGGTGCGCTGGTAGTCGTCGTTGTGGGCGAACTCGTAGCCGGTGCCCGCGATCTCCATGCCGAGATCCTCGTAGGCGGTGATCACGTGGCGCGGGCGCAGGCCGCCGACGTAGAGCATGACGCTCTTGCCCTTCAGGCGCGGGCCGTACTTGGCGATCACGGCATCGACGAGCGGCTGGTACTTGGCGATCACCGCCTCCGCCTTCTCCTCGATCTCGGGGCCGAAGTGCTTGGCGATCTTGCGCAGCGAGGCCGCGATCTGGGACGGGCCGAAGAAGTTGTACTCCGTCCACGGGATCGCGTACTTCTCCTCCATGTAGCGGCAGATGTAGTTCATCGACCGGTAGCAGTGGATGAGGTTGAGCTTGGCCTTCGGGGCCCGCTCGATCTCGGCCAGGGTGGCGTCGCCCGACCAGTTGCCGACGATGCGCAGCCCCATCTCCTCCAGCAGGATGCGGGAGGCCCAGGCGTCGCCGCCGATGTTGTAGTCGCCGATCACGTTGACGTCGTAGGGCGTGCCCTCGAAGGCGATCTCGCCGTCCTGCTTCTCGAACACCCAGTCGCGGATCGCGTCGTTGGCGATGTGGTGGCCGAGGGACTGCGACACGCCGCGGAAGCCCTCGCAGCGGACCGGCACCACGGTCTTGCCGATCTCCTTCTTCTTCTTCCTGGCCACCGCCTCGATGTCGTCGCCGATCAGGCCGATCGGGCATTCCGACTGGATCGTGACGCCGTGATTGAGCGGGAACAGGCTCTCGATCTCGGAGATGACCTTGTCGAGCTTCTTGTCGCCGCCGAAGACGATATCCTTCTCCTGGAAGTCGGAGGTGAACTGCATCGTCACGAAGGTGTCGATCCCGGTCGTGCCGATGTAGTAGTTGCGGCGCTGCGACCAGGAATACTGGCCGCAGCCGACCGGCCCGTGCGAGATGTGGACCATGTCCTTGACCGGTCCCCAGACCACGCCCTTGGAGCCGGCATAGGCGCAGCCCCGGATGGTCATGACGCCCGGAATGGACTTGATGTTGGACTTCACGTCGCACTCGGTGAGGAGCGTCTCCTCCGCGGGCGCGGTCTCCTCGGCGCCGGCCGGGGTGGCGACCGAGAGGTGCTTGCGGCGGCGCTTGGCGAACTTGTCGGGGTAGGCGGCCAGCACGTCCTCGATGATCTTCTCGTGGAGTGCGCCGTCGTTCTCGTAATCGAGGCTCATGGCAGTCGACCTTCCGTGCTGGCAGGGCCGGGGCGGCCGTCGAGCCGCGCGCCGGGAGGGAGCGGCCGCGGGGGAGCAGCCGCGCGGGAGCGGCCGCGGCCGCGGGAAGCAGCCGCGGGGGAGCGGCCGCGGCCGCTCCCGGTGGCGCGTCGGATCAGTGGACGGCGGCCGCGGCCTTGGCGGCTTCCTTGGCGGCTTCCTTGGCGGCGAGCTCGGCGAGCTGCTGCTCCTCGGTCTTCATGATCCCGAAGTCGAGCAGCATCTGCTCCAGCTCTTCCATGGTGATCGGGGTCGGGATGGTGCCCTTGCCGCCGTTCTCGTGGACCTTCTGGGCGAGCTTGCGGTACTCGGCCGCCTGGGCGGAGGCCGGCGCGTACTCGATCACCGTCTGGCGGCGCAGCTCGGCGTGCTGGACGATGTTGTCGCGCGGCACGAAGTGGATCAGCTGCGAGTTCAGGCGCTTGGCCAGGGCCTCGGCGAGGTCGAGCTCGCGGTCGGTCTGGCGCTCGTTGCAGATCAGCCCGCCCAGGCGCACGCCGCCCGAATGGGCGTATTTGAGGATGCCCTTGGCGATGTTGTTGGCCGCGTAGAGCGCCATCATCTCGCCGGACATGACGATGTAGATTTCCTGGGCCTTGTTCTCGCGGATCGGCATGGCGAAGCCGCCGCAGACCACGTCGCCGAGCACGTCGTAGGAGACGTAGTCGACGTCCTCGTAGGCGCCGTTCTCCTCCAGGAAGTTGATCGAGGTGATGACGCCGCGGCCGGCGCAGCCGACGCCCGGCTCGGGACCGCCGGACTCGACGCACTTGATGCCCCTGTAGCCGATCTTGAGGACGTCCTCGAGTTCGAGATCCTCGACGGACCCGGCCTCGGCCGCGAGGCTGAGAACGGTGTCCTGCGCCTTCGCGTTGAGGATGAGGCGCGTGGAATCGGCTTTCGGATCGCAGCCGACGATCAGGATCTTCTGACCCATCTCGACGAGGGCGGCGAGGGTGTTCTGGGAGGTGGTCGACTTGCCGATCCCCCCTTTCCCGTAGAACGCGATTTGGCGCAGACCAGCCATGGTCGAACCCCGCTTGGTAGGTGGCGACATCGCACCCGATGTCACGGCCGGCAGCGACTTCCGCCGCCGTCGCACCCTGTTTGCGCAAGCGATGTGCCAGCGCTTTCGGACGATGTTTCTGCCATCATCTCAGTAGCTTATGGCAGCAGAGGGGGATTGGCGCAGACGCCACCGGGCTGTTGGGAACCCGACAAACTCCGACAGCCCCGGCGGCGGGAGAGGGCGGCGCGCGCGATGCGGGCGCGGCCGGGAGGGGGCGCTGCGGCCGCGCAGCGTTCCTCGTGCGGAGAGGCTGAAGACCGCGCGCCGTCCGGAACCATCACCCCGCCGGACCTCAAGCATGTGTCCGGGGCCGCGGACCTGCCCGGCCGGGACCGAGATCGAGGAACGGCTCACGAGGCCGTCATGTCATACGACATCCGACGGATTGCTTCGCCATCTCCGATTTCGGCAATGCGGATGTCGGCTTCGCTCAGGCGCCGCGCTCAGGCGCCGCGCAGGCGCGTGATCCGGGATCCGCTTCGATCAAGCGGATCCCGGATCACGGCCTCCCGACCTTTTCTCACGCTGGGGAAGGATGGGGCTGCGGCAGGCAGCGCGCCATGATCTGCCGGAGATCGGATCACGGCGGAGCCGGACGAGCGATCGTCGGCCTCGGAGGCGCGGTGCGCGTGCCGCGTCCGGCCCGCCCCGTCGCTTTCCCCTGCGAGACCGGTTCAGGATCATCAGGCAGGCGATCGTCGGGCGGTTCTCCGGTCCGGCGGGGTCGGCGCGCGGGGTGGCGGATCGCGTCCCCGCCGAACCGGACGGCAGCCCCCTAGGCCGCCTCGATCGCGTCCTTCACGTCCGCCGGCTTCGCCCAGTAGGGCGCGGAGGTGACCAGGATGTCGGCGCCCGCTGCCGCGTAGGCGGCGGCGTTCGCGGCGGTCACGCCCCCCGCCGCCGCGACCCGGGTCACGCCGCCCGCCGCCCGGGCGAGGGCCTTGACGGCGGCGGCCGTCTCGGGCGGCAGCTTCTCGCATTGCAGGATGTCGGGCCCCGCGGCCAGGAGCGCGCGCGCCTCCTCCAGGCCGGTGACCTCGACCACGATCGCCTTCTCGGGCGCGGCGCGGCGAAGGGCCGTCAGCGCGGCGACCGGGTCGGGCAGGAAGGCGCAGTGCTCGGGGAAGACCAGCAGGGTCTCGGACAGGCCGAGCCGGTGCGGCTCGGCCCCGCCCGCCCGGATCGCCGCGATCATCGGCCCCTTGGCGCCCGGCAGGGTCTTGCGCGTCGTCACCACGGCGATGGCGGGCGCCACCGCCCGGGCCGCGTCCACGATCGCGGCCGTGGCGGTGGCGATCCCGGACAGGGCCTCGATCAGGGTCTGGGCCACCTTCCAGCTCTCGTGGAGCGCCCCCGCCGGGCCGGTCGCGTCGAGGAGGACGCCGCCCGCCGGCACGCGGCTGCCGGAGGCCGCCCGCACCGCGCCCTCGCCGCCGGCCCGCCGCACGAGCGCCAGGGCGGCCTCCGTGCCGCAGACCGTCCCGGCCGCCCGCAGGCTGAAGCGCATCCGCGCCGGGCGCTCGCCGATGCCGAGGGCGCGCGTGGTCAGGTCGCCGTGGGGCACGTCCTCCGCGAGCCAGCGATCGATCAGGGCATCGGACCACCACAGGCTGCTCATCGCCCTCTCTCCGGATTCGTCAGCTGTGCCAGATGCGCGGCCCGCCCCGGGCCCCCGCACGATCCTGTCCGGACGCGCAGAGGTCGTCGAGGGTGCGGATCGCGTCGAGGGTCGCGGCCGCGATGCGCCGGGGCCGGTCGGCGATACCGAGCCAGGACGCCTCGCCGTCCGGGCGCGGATCCACCTCGGCGACCTTGGTCCCGGCGCGCAGATCGGTCGCGTCCCGCACGAGGCCCCGGAGCCGGCCGGAGAGGGGAGCCGCGACGGCGATCCCCGCGCAGGTGCCGAGGCTCTCGCCGGCGCGCACCGCGTCGCCGATCTCGGCCCGCGTCCGCCAGAGGCCGTCCCGGGGCGCGCGGGCGAAGCGCTCCCGCCCGGCGCCGCCGAGCAGGGCCGAGCGCCCGTGCGCCGCCAGGGTCGAGCCGGCCGGCGGGACGATTCCCACCGCCTCCGGCGCCGTCTCGATCGCCGCGTCGACCGTGCGGCCGCTGGTGAAGCCCGGGCCGAGCCCGATGGTGAGCCGCGCGTAGGGCCGGATATCGGCCGCGAGGTGGCGCATGCGCATCCGCGCATCCACCAGCACGTCGATCAGCCCGAGGCAGACGAGGTCGCCGAGTTCCATGGTGGTGACGCAGACGAAGCGGCGGTCGAGGAAGGCCATCATGATCTGCACGAGCGTGTCGGCGGCCACCGCCTCCAGGCCCTCGATCTCGACCCGGCCGGTCTCCAGCGCCTCGTCGAAGGCCATGCGCCGGCGCAGCACCGGGTGGGCCGCGTCGCGCGAGAGCACGACCCCGTAGCCGGCGCCGTGCAGCGCGTGCGCCACCGCGGTGGCGACGTCGTTCGTGCCGAGCACGATCGCCACCGGCGCCCGGCCGGCCGGCGCGAAGCTGTTCACGGTCTGCATCCGGCCTCCGGGGCTCGCGGCGGCGCCGCGCGCGGGCGCCCGGCCCCCACTGCGACGCCCGTGCCAGCGCCGCCCGGACCCGCCGCGGGCCCGAATCCCCCTGCGGGCGCGGGGATTTCGGGCCCCCGGCGCCCGGCGCGCCCCTGTCGGGAATCCGACACGAACCGGACCCCGCGCCCCGCGCGTGTCCGGAATCCGACACGGCCGGCGCAGAATGGAATCCGTTGAATTCCAAGGAGATCGCCCCTGGCACGGGGCTTGAAGCAGGCCCTCGGCCCCGGCCGGACCGGTTTCCCCCTCACAGCGCTCCCGGAGATGCGAACATGCTCGGCATCGGTGACACGCTTCCCGCCTTCGAGGTCGTCGGGGTCAAGCCCGGCTTCAATCATCACCAGGAGAACGGGGTCTCGGCCTTCGAGGCCCTCACGCGGGACAGCTTCCCGGGCAAGTGGCCCGGGCAAGTGGAAGGTGATCTTCTTCTACCCGAAGGATTTCACCTTCGTGTGCCCGACCGAGATCGCCGAATTCGCCAAGCTGGCGCCGGACTTCGAGGACCGCGACGCGGTGGTGCTGGGCGGATCGAGCGACAACGAGCACGTCAAGCTGGCCTGGCGGCGCGACCACAAGGATCTCGACCGGCTGCCGATTTGGTCCTTCGCGGATCCGAAGGGCAGCCTGATCGACGGGCTCGGCGTGCGCTCGCCCGAGGGCGTGGCCTATCGCGTCACCGTCGTGGTCGACCCCGCCAACGTGATCCAGCACGTCTACGCGACCAACCTCAATGTCGGGCGCGCGCCCAAGGACACGTTGCGCGTGCTCGACGCGCTGCAGACCGACGAGCTCTGCCCCTGCAACCGCGAGGTCGGCGGCGGCGTCCTCAAGGCCGCCTGAGGGAGGCGGCGATGACCCTCGACGCCCTGCTCCAGAGCCTCCCGCCCTACGCCAAGGACGTGCGGCTCAACTTCTCCAGCCTCGGCCGCGAGGAGACGCTGACGGCCCAGCAGCGCGACGGGCTCCTCGTCGCCTGCGGGCTCGCGAGCCGCAACCCGGACCTGGCCCGCGCCCTGGAGGCGGAGGCGGCGCCGCGCCTCTCCCCGGCGGCGCTCGCGGCCGCCAAGGCCGCCGCCACCGTGATGGCGATGAACAACGTCTACTACCGCTTCACCCACCTCGCCTCGAACCCGGCCTACGCGACGCGGCCGGCGAAGCTGCGCATGAGCAGCATCGGCAATCCGGGCGTCGCGCGGGCGGATTTCGAGCTGTGGTCGCTGGCGGTCTCGGCGATCAACGGCTGCGGGCGCTGCATCGACGCGCACGAGCAGGTGCTGCGCGAGGCGGGGGTCGGCGAGGAGGCGATCCAGGCCGCCGTGCGCGTCGCCGCGGTCGTCGCCTCGCTGGCGGTCGCCCTGGAGAGCGTCCGCGCCGCCGCCTGAGCCGCGTGCGCCGACATGGCCGCCGACATGGCCGCCGGCATGGCCGCCGGCGCCGTGCCGGCGCGGCGCGGGCGGCTCCGCTCGGTTTGCGCCAGATCAAGGACGGGGCGCCGGCGCAATGCTCCCATCACGGCCCGGAGCCGCTCGCGTCAGGGGAGACGAGCCCTCCGCCCTCGCCGGGGGCATCGCCCCCGCGCCAAGCCGGGCCGGACGGCCGCGGATCAATCCACAATCCGACCACCACCGGCGCCGCCTCGGCGGGGCGCTGCCGGCGGGCGGGTCTGTCCCAGGAGCGCACCACGATGGAGCGGTACGACTCGGATTTCCTCCCCACCCGGATCGACGCGGCCTACGCGATGGTGGAGCGCGTCGTCCCGGCGCGGCTCGCGCAAAGCCAGCCGCAACCGCCGCGGCCCGCGCCGCAGGCGCCGAGAGCGCGGGCCGCCCCGCCGAGCCCGCCCCCATCCCCCGCGCCGAGCCCCGCCGCGAGCCCGTCCCCGGCGCCCCGCCCGGCCGCGCGGGGCACCTCGCCCGAGGTGGCGCTGATCGGCATCTACGAGATCTCCAAGGTGCTGACCGCGGCGCGGCGCCTCGAAGTCACCCTCGCCAACGTGGTCAACATCCTGTCCTCGATGCTGAGCATGCATCACGGCATGATCGTCATCCTCGACCGGGAGGGCGGGCCGGACATCGTCTCCAGCACCGGCTGGACGCCGCAGGTCGCCCACCACATCCGGGCGCGGGTGCCCCAGAAGGCGATCGACCAGATCGTCGCCACCGCGACCCCGCTGGTGGTGCAGGACGTCGCCGCCGACCCGCTCTTCGCGGGCCATCTCGACCTGTTCGAGGATGCCGGCAAGGCCACGGTCTCGTTCATCGGCGTGCCGATCAAGGCGGATTCGCGCGTCCTCGGCACGCTCTCGATCGACCGGATCTGGGACGGCAGCGCGCGCTTCCGCTTCGACGAGGACACGCGCTTCCTCACCATGGTGGCCAACCTCGTCGGCCAAGCGGTCCGGCTGCACAACACGGTGGCGCAGGACCGCGACCAGCTCATCGCCAAGACCCACCGGCTGGAGAAGGCGCTCGCCGAATCGAGCGCGACCTCCTCGTCGGTCGGCATCATCGGCGAGAGCCAGAAGGTGAAGCGCCTCGTCGCGATGACGGAGGTCGCGGCGCGCTCCAACACCACGGTCCTGCTGCGCGGCGAGAGCGGCACC
This sequence comes from Methylobacterium sp. WSM2598, assembly GCF_000379105.1. Taxonomy (GTDB): domain Bacteria; phylum Pseudomonadota; class Alphaproteobacteria; order Rhizobiales; family Beijerinckiaceae; genus Methylobacterium. The sequence continues at coordinate 1,241,655 of NZ_KB900609.1, forward strand.
GGCAAGGAACTCTTCGCGCGCGCCATCCACGACCTCTCGCCCCGCAAGGGCAAGCCCTTCGTGCGGGTGAACTGCGCGGCGCTCGCCGAGAGCGTGCTCGAATCCGAGCTGTTCGGCCACGAGAAGGGGGCCTTCACGGGCGCGGTCGGGACGCGCCAGGGCCGGTTCGAACTCGCCCATGGCGGGACGCTCTTCCTCGACGAGATCGGCGAGGTGAGCGCCACCTTCCAGGCCAAGCTGCTGCGCGTCCTGCAGGAGGGGGAGTTCGAGCGCGTGGGCGGCAACCGCACCCTGCGCGTCGACGTGCGGCTGGTCTTCGCGACCAACCGCAACCTGGAGGAGGCGGTCGCCAAGGGCGATTTCCGCGCCGACCTCTACTACCGCATCAACGTGGTGTCGCTGCTGCTGCCGCCCCTGCGCGAGCGCCAGGGCGACATCCCGGACCTCGCGAGGGCCTTCCTCTCCCGCTACAATGCCGAGAACAAGTCGAAGCTCGCCTTCGCGCAGACCGCGCTCGACGTGCTGCAGAAGTGCTACTTTCCCGGCAACGTGCGCGAACTTGAGAATTGCGTCCGGCGCACGGCCACGTTGGCGGCCGGCGAGGTGATCACCGCGCGGGACTTCGCCTGCGTGAGCGGGCAATGCCTCTCGGCGGTGCTCTGGAAGGGCAGCACGCAGAAGCCCGCGGGCGCGGCCCTGGTCGCCGCTCCGGCGGCCGCGATCCCGGTGCCGATGAGCCCGGACGCGTCGCCCCCGGCGGCCGAGGGCGAGCCGCCCGCCGCCTGCCCGGGCGCCGAGACCTGCCCGGTCGTGCGGCCGCGCCCGACCGAGCGGGAGCAGCTGCTGCAGGCGATGGAGCGCGCCGGCTGGGTGCAGGCCAAGGCCGCCCGCCTCCTCAAGATCACGCCCCGCCAGATCGGCTACGCCCTGCGCAAGCACGGCATCGACATCAAGCGGATCTGATCCGGGATCCGCTTGATCGAAGCGGATCCCGGATCACGAGCCTGCGCGGCGCCTGAGCGCGGCGCCTGAGCGAAGCCGACATCCGCATGGCCGAAATGGGAGATGGCGAAGCCATCAACCGGATGGCGGATGATACGGGATCCGCTTGATCGAAGCGGGTCCCGGATCACAAGCCCGCGCGGCGCCTGAGCGAAGCCGACATCCGCATTGCGAAGCAATCAACCGGATGGCGCATGAGGCCGGGGGCCCCCGCGGGCCCCCCGGATGCGCCTACTCGGCCGCCTCCGCGTAGGACTCCACCGGCGGGCAGCTGCACACGAGGTGGCGGTCGCCGTAGGCGTTGTCGACGCGGTTGACCGGCGGCCAGTACTTGTCCATGCCGAGGGAGCCGGCCGGGAAGCAGGCCGCCTCCCGGGAATAGGGCCGCTCCCAGGCGCCGATCAGGTCCTGCACGGTGTGGGGGGCCTGCTTCAGCGGGTTGTTCGCCCGGTCGGCCCGGCCCTCCTCGATCGCCCGGATCTCCTCCCGGATCGACAGCATCGCGTCGCAGAAGCGGTCGATCTCGGCCTTGGTCTCGGATTCGGTCGGCTCGATCATCAGCGTGCCGGCCACCGGCCAGCTCATCGTCGGCGGGTGGAAGCCGCAATCGATCAGGCGCTTGGCGACGTCCTCGACGGTGATCCCGGCGCTCTTCTGGAAGGGGCGGATGTCCACGATGCACTCGTGGGCCACGCGGCCGTTCGCGCCCGCGTACACGATGGCGTAGGCGCCTTCGAGCCGCTTGGCGATGTAGTTGGCGTTGAGGATCGCCACCCGCGTCGCCTGGGTGAGCCCGCGCCCGCCCATCATCAGGCAGTAGCTCCAGGAGATCGGCAGGATCGAGGCCGAGCCGAAGGGCGCCGCCGAGACCGCGCCCGCCTCGCCGCTGCGCGGATCGGACGGGAGGTAGGGGATCAGGTGCGCCTTGACGCCGATCGGGCCCATGCCGGGGCCGCCGCCGCCGTGCGGGATGCAGAACGTCTTGTGCAGGTTGAGGTGGCTCACATCCGCCCCGATGTCCCCCGGCCGGGCGAGCCCCACCAGGGCGTTGAGGTTGGCGCCGTCGAGGTAGACCTGGCCGCCATGGGCGTGGACGATGTCGCAGATCTCCCGCACCCGGGCCTCGAACACCCCGTGGGTCGACGGATAGGTGATCATGCAGGCGGCGAGCCGGTCGGCATGCTCGGCCGCCTTGCGGCGGAAATCGTCCACGTCGATGTTGCCCTGCGGGTCGGCCGCGACCACGACCACGCTCATCCCGCACATCTGCGCCGAGGCCGGGTTGGTGCCGTGGGCCGAGGAGGGGATCAGGCAGACCGTGCGGTGGCCCTCGCCGCGGGCGAGGTGGTAGCCGCGGATGGCGAGGAGCCCCGCATACTCGCCCTGCGCGCCCGAATTCGGCTGCATCGAGATCGCGTCGTAGCCGGTGACGGCGCAGAGCTTGGCCGAGAGATCCTCGATCAGCTCGGCATAGCCCCGGGCCTGGTCGGCGGGCGCGAAGGGGTGGATCTCGGCGAATTCCGGCCAGGAGATCGGCAGCATCTCGGCCGTGGCGTTGAGCTTCATCGTGCAGGAGCCGAGTGGGATCATGGTGCGGTCGAGCGCCAGATCGCGGTCGGCGAGGCGGCGCATGTAGCGCGTCATCTCGCTCTCGGCCCGGTTCATGTGGAAGATCGGGTGGGTGAGGTAGGGCGAGGTCCGCAGGAGCCCGGCGGGCAGGCGCGGGGCGGGCCAGGCCTCGTCGTAGACGAGGTCCGTGCCGCCGAAGGCGCGCCACACCGCCTGGATAATGTCCGGACGCGTGCGCTCGTCGACCGTGATGCCGATGCGGTCCTCGCCGATCCGGCGCAGGTTGACCCCGTTCTCGACGGCGCTGCGCAGGATCATGCCCTGGAAGGGGCCGACCGCCACCGTCACGGTGTCGAAGAACGTCTCCGGCTCGACCGTGAAGCCGAGGCGCGCGAGCCCGTCCGCGAGGCGCACCGCGTCGCGGTGGACGCGCTGGGCGATCGCCTTCAGCCCCTCGGGCCCGTGATAGACCGCGTACATCGAGGCGACGACGGCGAGCAGCACCTGGCTGGTGCAGATGTTCGAGGTCGCCTTCTCGCGGCGGATGTGCTGCTCGCGGGTCTGGAGGGCGAGGCGGTAGGCGCGCCGCCCGCGCGCATCGACCGAGACGCCGACGATGCGGCCCGGCAGCGCCCGCTTGTAGGCGTCGCGGGTCGCCATGTAGGCGGCGTGCGGGCCCCCGTAGCCCATCGGCACGCCGTAGCGCTGCATCGAGCCGACGGCGATGTCGGCGCCCATCTCGCCCGGCGCCCGCAGGAGCGTCAGCGCCAGGGGGTCGGCCGCCACCACCGCGATGGCCCCGGCCGCGTGCAGGGCGGCGATCGGGCCGGCGAAGTCGTGGACGGCGCCGTTCACGCCCGGATACTGGAACAGCGCGCCGAACACCGCGCGCGGATCGAGGTCGCGGAAGGGGTCGCCCACGACGATGCGCCAGCCGAGGGGCGCCGCCCGGGTGCGCAGCACCGCGATGGTCTGGGGCAGGCAATCCCGGTCGACGAAGAAGGCGTCGGCCTTGGCGGTGGCGACCCGCTGGGCCATGCCCATCGCCTCCGCGGCCGCGGTCGCCTCGTCGAGGAGCGAGGCGTTGGCGATGTCGAGGGCGGTGAGGTCGCAGACCATGGTCTGGAAGTTCAGCAGCGCCTCCAGGCGGCCCTGGCTGATCTCCGGCTGGTAGGGCGAGTAGGCCGTGTACCAGGCCGGGTTCTCGAAGATGTTGCGCTGGATCGCGGGCGGCATCGTGGTGCCGTGGTAGCCCTGGCCGATCAGCGAGACGAGCAGCCGGTTCTTGTCGGCGACCGCGCGCATCCGCTCCATGGCGCGGCGCTCGGTGAGCGGCCGGCCGAACTCGATCGGCTCGCTCTGGCGGATGTCGTCCGGCAGCGTCTCGTCGATCAGCGCCTCCAGGCTCGGCGCGCCGACGCGGGCCAGCATCTCGGCCATCTCGCCGAGCGTCGGGCCGATGTGGCGGCGGTTGGCGAAGTCGTAGGGGTCGTAGGCGGCCATGGTCGCGGCTCCTCGATTCCTATTTCGGGAGCGCGGCGTAGGCCGCCTCGTCCATCAGGGCGTCCAGGCTGGACGGGTCGGCGAGCCGCATCCGGTAGAGCCAGCCCGCGCCCTCCGGATCCTGGTTCACGGTCTCCGGGGCGGCGACGACCGCGTCGTTCGCCTCCGTCACCTCGCCGTCGAGGGGCGCGTAGACGTCGGAGGCGGCCTTGACCGACTCGACCACGGCCGCCGCCGCGCCCTTGCTCAGGGTGGTCCCGACCTTCGGCAGGTCGACGAAGACGAGGTCGCCGAGCTGCTCGGCCGCGTGCCGGGTGATCCCGACCGTGGCGACGTCGCCTTCGAGCCTCAGCCACTCGTGGTCTTCGGTGAAACGCAGCATCGGTGTCGCTCCGGTCAGTCCCGCTTGAAGGTCGCGGCGAGGAAGGGAAGGGGGGTCACGGCGAGGGGCAGGGCCTGGCCGCGGACCTCCGCCACGATCCGGGTGCCGTCCGCCGCGTGCGAGGCGGCGACGTAGCCCATGGCCACCGGCCCGCCGAGGCTCGGGCCGAAACTGCCCGAGGTGACGCGGCCGAGCGGCGCGCCGCCCGCCTCCGCCAGGAGGGGCGCGCCGGCGCGGACCGGGGCGCGGCCCTCGGGCCGCAGCCCGACGCGCCGCCGGGCCGGGCCGGCCTCGAACTCGTGCAGGATGCGCGCCGCGCCGGGAAAGCCGCCCTCCCGGGCGCCGCCGCGGCGGCGGACCTTGGGGATCGCGAAGGTCAGGCCCGCCTCGACCGGGCTGGTGTCCGGGCCGATATCGGCCCCGTGCAGGCACAGGCCCGCCTCGAGCCGCAGGGTGTCGCGGGCGCCGAGCCCGACCGGCTGCACGCCGGGCTGCGCCAGAAGCGCCTCCGCCAGGGGCGCGGCGACCGCGGCCGGCACCGAGATCTCGAACCCGTCCTCGCCGGTATAGCCGGAGCGGGCGACGAAGCCGGGCGCGCCCAGCAGGGTGACCGCCCGAACGTCGAGGAAGCGCATCGCCGCGACCTCGGGCGCGAGCGCCGCCAGGGCCGCCTCCGCGGCCGGCCCCTGCAGGGCGAGGAGCGCGTCGGGCCGCTCCTCGACGGTGATCGCGGCCGGGAGATGCGCCCGCAGGTGGGCGGCGTCGGCCTTCTTGTTCGCCGCGTTGACGACGACGACGACGTGATCCTCGAAGCGCGCCACCATGAGGTCGTCGAGGATGCCGCCCGCGGCGTCGGTGAGGAGCCCGTAGCGCTGGCGCCCGACCTTGAGCCCGACGAGGTCGGCCGGGATCAGGCCCTCGAGGGCGCGGGCGATCGCGGCCGGATCCTCGCCCCGCAGCAGGATCTGCCCCATGTGGGAGACGTCGAACAGGCCGGCGGCCGCGCGGGTGTGCAGGTGCTCCTTGAGCTGGCCCGGCGGATAATGCAGCGGCATGGAATAGCCCGCGAACGGGACCATGCGCGCGCCGAGGCGCTGGTGCAGGTCGTGCAGGGGCGTGGTTTCGAGGGCAACCGACTCGGCGGGCTGCGCTGACATCTCAGGATCCTCCGCGACATACGGGACCGACGGCGCTGACGCGTCGCGGCCACCCCCATCTGTCGCGGGTACCTGAGAGCTTCCCCCGCACGGGCGTGCGAGGTTTCTCCTTCGGTGGACGCCGGACGGCGCCTCTCTCCAGATTGTCCAACGATGCGGTGATTGTGCCTGAGAGTTTCCGGGGGTGGTTGCTCCGTCGGCGCCATGCCCGGCGCATCGCGCCGGGCTGGGCTCTCCCGCATCGCCCTGTTCGGACGGTTGGACCAAAGCACAAGAGCGCGTGCGGCGCAATCTCCGCGTCCCGTCGCCGGGCGCGGGCCGTCCCGCCCCGCGCGGGCCGGCATCGCGGGCCCGCGGCGCGGGTTCGGGCCTCCCGAAGCGTCCGCACCGAATCGGGCGGGCGACCCTCGGCGCGCGATCCTGGCCGCGTGATCTTGACGCAACAGGTCATGACCGAACACGCCATATTCCCTAGAGTTAAGTAGATTGATGCGGTTGCGTTCGCGCTGAATTCGGTCAGCTTGCGGACGGTCATCACGCGACGGCGAGGCGGCGAGACATGGGCGCGAGCTTGTGCGGGCACGGGCCGCATCTTGGGAGGGCGACGCCATGATTCTCGTCTGCGGCGAATCCCGCCGGGAGCGCGCGGAGGAGGCGGCCGCGCACGCGGGCCCGGCAGGCAGGGCGTTCGCGGGCGGGTCGCCGGTTCTCCTGGCGGCGGGGCTGCTGAGGCTCGGCGTGCCCGCCGCGATTCTGCGCGAGGGGGCCGGCGAGGCGGCCGCGCCGCGCGCGGAGGATGCGGAGAATGAAGCCGACGATCTTCCGGTGCTGCCGCGCTCGGAGGAGGCGCTGCCCGCGCAGGTGCGGGCGATCGCGTTCCGGGTCGGGCCCCTGACGGCGGGCCCGGCGGGGCGGGCGGACGCGGCCCTGGCCGAGCGCGAGGCCGGCGGCCGGGTCATCAGCGTCAGCCTGGGCCTGCCCGCCGTCGCGCGGGCGCCGGAGGCGGGCATTCCTCCGGCCGAGCGCCTCCTGCGGGCGGCCGACCACGTGACCGCCCGCGACCAGGATCTGCGCCGCGCCCTCGGTCTCGAGCCCGCCGAGGCCGCCTGGCTCCTCCTCGGACGCGGCGCCTCGCTCGTCACGGTGACGCTGGCCGGGCGGGGCGCGCTCGCCTTCGCGCCCGGCTGCGCGGTGAGCCTGCCGGCCCCGGCAAGCGCCGCGGCCGGGGCGGCCGAGATGTTCCAGGCCGCCCTCCTGGCCCGGCTGTTCCGGACCGGGCGCATGACGGGGGAGGGCCTCGCCGGACTCGACGCGGAGGCGCTCGGCGACCTGCTGGCCTATGCGGGGGCCGCCTCGGCCCTGGCCTGCGCCCCGCACGGCGCCGCCCTGCCGAGCGCGGCCGAGGTGGAGGCGCGCCTGCAGCCCGCCGCCCGCCGCGCCCGGCCCCGCCCGGCGCCGAGGGCGTGCCGGCCGGCCGGGCCGGAGGCCGCCGAGGGCGCCGCGCCGGCCTGAGCGCCGGCCCGCGGCACGCCGACGGGGCGCGGCGGGGCGCGCGCCCGGATCCGTGCTATGGCGGCGATCGACTTGACTCCGTCCCGCGCGCCATGACGTTACGGAAATCGGGTGCGCGGTGCGAATCTTGCGGCCGTCCGGGGCATCGGCGGCGCGACGGGCCGCGTCTCATCTCGACGCGCGGGAGGGGCCGCCCTGCCGCCGCAACGCGAGGATCGTGTCGTGACGACATCTGAGCCAACGTCCCCCCTCCACGCGCGCCTCGGCGAGGTGACGGAGCGGATCGCGCGGCGCAGCCGCGACCGGCGCGCGCGCTACCTGGAGCGCATCGCCGGGGAGGCGGCCCGCGCGCCCCGGCGCCGCGCCCTCGGCTGCGCCAACCAGGCCCACGGCTTCGCCGCCTGCGGCCCGGGCGACAAGGCGATGCTGCGCGACGGCCAGGGCGCCAGCCTCGGCATCGTCACCGCCTACAACGACATGCTCTCGGCCCACCGCCCCTACGAGCGCTACCCGGACCTGCTGCGCGAGGCGGCCCGCGAGGCCGGCGGCGTCGCCCTGGTGGCGGGCGGCGTGCCGGCCATGTGCGACGGCATCACCCAGGGGGAGGCCGGCATGGAACTCTCCCTGTTCTCGCGCGACGTCATCGCCCTCTCGACCGCCGTCGCCCTCTCGCACCAGACCTTCGACGCCGCCGTGTTCCTCGGCATCTGCGACAAGATCGTGCCGGGCCTCGTCATCGGCGCCCTCGCCTTCGGGCACCTGCCGGCGGTGTTCATCCCCTCCGGCCCGATGACGAGCGGCCTGCCCAACCCCGAGAAGGCGAAGATCCGCCAGCTCTACGCCGAGGGGAAGGTGGGGCGCGACGCCCTGCTCGCCGCCGAATCCGACTCCTATCACGGGCCGGGCACCTGCACCTTCTACGGGACGGCCAACACCAACCAGATGCTGATGGAGATGATGGGCCTGCACCTGCCCGGGGCCTCCTTCGTCACGCCGGACACGCCCTTGCGCGACGCGCTGACCCGGGCCGCCGCGCAGCGCGCCCTCGCCATCACGGCGCTCGGCAACGAGTACCTGCCGGTCGGGCAGCTCCTGGACGAGCGGGCCTTCGCGAACGGGATCGTGGGGCTGCACGCGACCGGCGGCTCGACCAACCACACGCTCCACCTGCTGCCGATGGCGGCGGCGGCCGGCATCACCCTGACCTGGGAGGACCTCTCCGACCTCGCCGAGGTGACGCCGCTCCTCGCCCGCGTCTACCCGAACGGCACGGCGGACGTGAACCACTTCCACGCGGCGGGCGGCATGCCCTTCGTGATCCGCGAACTCCTCGGCGAAGGGCTGCTGCACGCGGACGCGCAGACCGTGCTCGGGGCGGGGCTGCACGCCTACACGCGCGAGCCGGTGCTGACCGAGGCGGGCGGCCTCGCCTGGCGGGAGGGCCCGGCGGAGAGCGGCGAGACCGGCGTGCTGCGGGGCGCGGCGGCGCCGTTCCAGCCGACCGGCGGCCTCGCCGTGCTGGCGGGCAATCTCGGCCGCGCGGTGATCAAGACCTCGGCGGTGGCGCCCGAGCGGCAGGTGATCGAGGCGCCCGCGCGGGTGTTCCACTCGCAGGAGGCGCTGCAGGCGGCCTTCCGGGCGGGCGAGCTTCGGGGCGACGTGGTGGCGGTGGTGCGCTTCCAGGGCCCGAAGGCGAACGGCATGCCGGAACTGCACAAGCTGATGCCGCCGCTCGGCGTGCTGCAGGACCGCGGCCACCGGGTCGCGCTGGTCACGGACGGCCGCCTCTCGGGCGCCTCCGGCAAGGTGCCCTCGGCCATCCACGTCACCCCCGAGGCGGCGGAGGGCGGGCCGATCGCCCGGATCCGCGACGGGGACGTGGTGCGCGTCGACGCCCCGGCCGGGCGGCTGGAGGTGCTGGTGCCGCCGGCCGAGTGGGCGGCGCGCGCGCCCGCGACCGCGGACCTCGCCGCCTCCCATGTCGGCGTCGGCCGCGAGCTGTTCGGGGCCTTCCGGGCGGCGGTCGGCGCGGCGGATGCGGGCGCCTCCATCTTCGGCGAGGCGCTCGGCTGAGCGGCCGATTCCCGCGCGCCGACCGGCGCGCCCGCGAAGGCGGCGGCCGACCCGCCGGCGGCCTCCGGCCGCGGCGCGCGGCGGGTCAGGCGCCCGCCGCCTCGACGCTGCGGTAGAGCCCGATCAGCGCCCGGCCCGCATGCTCGATGTGGGACCGCAGCAGGGCGGCGGCGGCCACGACCTCGCCTGCCTCGCAGAGGTCGAGCAGGGTCGTGTGCTCGCGGTCCGCCCGCGCCACGTCGCCGGTAAGGGAGAGTTGCAGCCGGGTCGGCCTGTCGCAATCCTGAAGCAGGCCGGAGACGATGCCGAGGGAGCGCGGCCGCCCCGCGTGGCGCAAGAGGCCGAGGTGGAAGCGCCGGTTCAGCTCGCCCCAGAGGTCGATCCGCTCGGCGCAGAGCGCCGCCTTGTACTCGCCGAGCAGGGCCCGCAAGTCCCGGTAATCCTCCGCCGTCAGGCCGCGCGCCGACAGGATCAGCAGCTGCGGCTCCAGCAGGGCGCGCAGCTGGAACACGTCCTCGATCTCCTCGACCGAGAGGCCCGAGACGACCGCTCCCCGGTGCGGCACGATCCTGACGAGGCCGCTCGCTTCGAGCTGCAGCAGCGCCTCCCGGACCGGGATGCGGCTGATGCCGAACTCCTCCGCCAGCGCGTCCTGGCGCAGCTGCGTCCCGGGGCGCAACGCGCCGCCGAGGATGCGCTGGCGCAGAGCGTCGGCCACGGCCGCCGAGACCGTGCGGTGGCGCAGCTGCTCCCCCCTGGCCGGGGGCCGGGGGCCTGCGGGCGGCGGGGTGGTCCCCGAACTCACGTGACGCGCTCCATGGCGGATAAATTATACATCTCGCCGGCCTCGCGCCAGGGCCGGCGCGGCGCGCGGCCTCGGTGACGCGGCCTTGGTGACGCGGCCTTGGTGACGCGGCCTTGGGGACTTGCGCCGCGGCGCGGCTGTTGACCACGGTGCAGATTTTATACAATCTACGAATCGACCTCGACAAGGAGCCTGGCCGTGGTCGTCCTCGCCCTGGAGACAGTGGGTCTGACGAAGTCCTTCGGCGGGTTCACGGCCGTGCGCGGCCTCGACCTGCGGGTGCGGCGCGGCAGCATCCACGCCCTGATCGGCCCGAACGGCGCCGGCAAGACGACGGTGTTCAACCTCCTGAGCAAGTTCGTCGCGCCGACGAGCGGGCGCATCCTCTACAAGGGCCGGGACATCACACGGGAAGGCCCGGCGGCCACGGCGCGCCGGGGGCTCGTGCGCTCCTTCCAGATCTCCGCCACCTTCCCGCACCTGAGCGTGCGGGAGAACGTCCGGGTGGCCCTGCAGCGGCGGCTCGGCACGCAGTACTGCTTCTGGCGCTCCTGCGCCTCCCTGGCGGCGCTCGACGGGAAGGTGCTCGACCTGCTCGGCGAGGTCGGCCTCGCCGACGCGGCCGAGATGCCCGCCGCCGACCTGCCCTACGGGCGCAAGCGCACCCTGGAACTCGCCACCACCCTCGCGCTCGACCCGCCCGTCCTGCTCCTCGACGAGCCGACCCAGGGCATGGCCGTCGAGGACGTCGCCCGGGTCAAGGACCTGATCCGCGGGGCGGCGCAGGGCCGGACGGTCGTGATGGTCGAGCACAACATGTCGGTCGTGGCCGACCTCTGCGACACGATCACGGTGCTGCAGCGCGGGGAGATCCTGGCCGAGGGCAGCTACGCGCAGGTCTCGCGCGACGGCGCGGTGCGGGCCGCCTACCTGGGAGGCGGGCATGGCTGAGCGCCCGGTCGTCCTGGAGGCCCGCGACCTGGAAGCCTGGTACGGCGAGAGCCAAGCCCTGTTCGGCATGTCGCTCACGGTGCGCGAGGGCGAGTGCGTCACGCTGATCGGCCGCAACGGCGCGGGGCGCACCACCGCCCTGAGGGCGATCCTCGGCCTCACCGACCGGCGGGCCGGCTCGGTGCGGGTGCGGGGCGAGGAGGTGATCCACCGTCCGCCCCACCGCATCGCCCGCCTGGGGATCGGCTACTGCCCGGAGGAGCGCGGCGTCTACCGGACGCTGACCACCCGCGAGAACCTCACCCTCCTGCCCCGGCTCGGGACGCGGGGTCTCGCGCTGCCCGAGGTGCTGGGCCTCTTTCCCAACCTCGCCGAGCGGCAGGACAGCTATGGCGGGCAGCTCTCGGGGGGCGAGCAGCAGATGCTGGCCCTCGGCCGCATCCTCGTCACCGGCGCCCGGATCCTGCTCCTCGACGAGATCACCGAGGGTCTCGCGCCGGTGATCGTCGAGGCGCTGGGGCGGGCGGTGGCGCTGCTCAAGAGCCGCGGCTTCACCATCGTGCTCGTCGAGCAGAACTTCCACTTCGCCCGCTCCCTCGCCGACCGCCACTACGTGGTGGAGCACGGCCGCGTCGCCGCGGAGATCCCGGCCGAGGCGGTCGCCGCGCGGGAGGAGGAGGTCGCGCAGCTCCTCGGCGTCTGAGGCCGGCGCGGAGGGATATCGGGACGGGACCGGCGGCAGGCCGGGGTCACAGGAGGCGGGAATGCGGTCGCGGTTCATCGGATACGCGCTGGGGCTCTCGCTCGCGGCCTTCGCGGCCGCGGGCGGGCGGGCCGCCGAGGCGGTCAGCGACGGCGTCGTGAAGGTCGGCATCCTCACCGACATGTCGGGGATCTACGCGGACTTCACCGGCCGCGGCTCCGCGGTGGCGGCCCAGATCGCCATCGACGAGGTCGGCGGCAAGGTGCTCGGCGCCCCGGTCGAACTGGTCGCGGCCGACCACCAGAACAAGCCCGACATCGCCGCGAACCTCGCCCGCGAGTGGTTCGACCAGGGCAAGGTCGACATGATCGCCGATTTCCCGACCTCCTCCACGGCGCTCGCCGTGATGGAGATCGCCCGCCAGAAGAACCGGGTGACGATGCTCTCGGCGGGCGTCGCCATGGCGGCGATCACCGACAAGTGCTCGCCGCTCAGCGCGCAGTGGATGGTCAACACCGCCGCGCTCGCCGCCGGCACCGCCAAGGCGCTGCTCCGGGCCGGCCGCACATCCTGGTACTTCGTGACAGCGGACTACACGTTCGGCCACTCGCTGGAGCGCGACGCCGCCGCGGTGGTGGAGGCCGGGGGCGGCAAGGTGCTGGGCACCTCGCGCCATCCCTTCCCGGGAGGCGATTTCCCCTCCTACATGCTGAAGGCCCAGGCCACCGGCGCCCAGGTGATCGCCCTCGCCAATGCCGGGGCCGACACCATCAACGCCATCAAGCAGGCCGCCGAGTACGGCATCGGCCGCGGCGACAAGCAGGTCATCGCGCCGCTCCTCACCTACATCACGGACGTGAGGAGCCTCGGCCTCGCCAAGGCCGAGGGCATGTACCTCACCGAGGCCTTCTACTGGGACTTCGACGCGCGCTCGCGCGCCTTCGCGGAGACCTACTTCGCGCGCACGAAGCGGATGCCGAGCGCCTCGCAGGCGGCGGTCTACTCGGCGGTGCTGAGCTACCTGCGGGCGATCGAGGCCGCCGGCACCGACGAGGCCGGCGCCGTGATGGCGAAGCTGCGGACCATGACGATCGACGACGCGGTGATCCGCAACGGCCGCCTGCGCGCGGACGGCGCCCTGGTGCACGATCTGCTGCTGCTCCAGGTCAAGAAGCCCTCCGAGTCGAAGCGCGACTGGGATTTCTACACCGTCAAGGCGGTGCTCAAGGGCGAGGACGTCTATCCGAAGCCGAGCGACGCCTGCCCCCTCAACGCCCGGGGCTGACCCCGCGCGCCGGCGCGCCGCGCCGGCACCCCGCCCGCCACGCCGGAGCCTCCCGATGCCGGACATCACGCTGCAGAGCGCCCTCGCTCAGGTCACGATCGGGCTCATCGCCGGCTGCTTCTACGCGATGCTGAGCATGGGACTCGCGATCATCTTCGGCCTGCTCAACATCATCAACTTCACGCACGGCGCGCAGTTCATGATGGCGGCCTTCCTGGCCTGGATCGGCCTGACGCAGGTCGGTCCCTGGCTGGGCATGCCCGAATTCCAGATCGGCTTCTGGCCGGCCCTCCTCGTGGCGCCCCTCTGCGTCGCGGCGCTCGGCATGGCGGTCGAGCGCCTGCTGCTGCGGCGCCTCTCCCATCTCGACCACCTCTACGGCCTGCTCCTGACCTTCGGGGTCGCCCTGGTGACCGAGGGGCTGTTCCGCCACGCCTACGGGGTCTCGGGCCAGGGCTACGAGCCGCCCGAATCGCTCCAGGGGCCGGTCGATATCGGCTTCATGCTGCTCCCGAAGTACCGGGTCTTCGTGGTCGGCGCCTCGCTGCTGATCTGCCTCTCCACCTGGTACGCCTTCGAGCGCACGCGGCTCGGCGCCTACCTGCGGGCCGGGACCGAGAATCCGCGCCTGCTCCAGGCCTTCGGCATCAACGTGCCGCTGATGATCACGCTGGCCTACGGCTTCGGGGTCGCCCTGGCGGGGCTCGCGGGCGTGCTCGCCGCCCCGATCATGCAGGTGACGCCGCTGATGGGCGGCAGCATCCTCAACATCGTGTTCGCGGTCGTGGTGATCGGCGGCCTCGGCTCGATCCTGGGCGCGATGGTCACGGGCCTGGGGCTCGGCCTCGTCGAGGGCGTCACCAAGGTCGTCTACCCGGAGGCCTCCACGGTGGTGATCTTCGTGATCATGGCCCTGGTGCTGCTGCTGCGCCCGGCCGGCCTGTTCGGCCGCGAAGCCTGAGGGGGACGCGCGATGCCGACGACCCTGCGCCTGTTCGCCGCCCTCGTCGCCGCGGCGCTCGCGGTGCCGTTCGTGCCGCACCTGATCTACCCGGTCTTCGTCATGAAGGTGATGTGCTACGGGCTGTTCGCCTGCGCCTTCAACCTGCTGCTCGGCTTCACCGGGCTGGTCTCCTTCGCGCACGCCGCCTTCCTGGGCACCGCCGGCTACGTCACCGGGGCCCTGATGATCCGCCTCGGCAGCCATCCGCTCGGCATGCCGGCGGCCTTCCTCGCCGGGGTGCTCGCCGCGGCCCTCGCCGGCCTGGTGATCGGCGGCCTCGCGATCCGGCGGCGGGGCATCTCCTTCGCGATGATCACCCTCGCCCTGTCGCAGGTCGTGTCCTTCCTGGCGGTGCAGCTGCGCTGGACCGGGGGCGAGGACGGCCTGCAGGGCATCCCGCGCGGCAGCCTGTTCGGGCTGGTGGCGCTCTCCTCCGACACGGCGATGTACTACCTGACGCTGGCTCTGTTCGCGGCGGGCTTCCTGTTCGTGTACCGGGTCGTCCACTCGCCCTTCGGGCGGATCCTGCAGGCGGTGCGGGACAACGAGGCGCGCGCGACCTCCCTCGGCTACGAGACCGACCGCTTCAAGCTCATCGCCTTCGTGCTCTCGGCGGCCGTGGCGGGCGCCGCGGGCGCCCTCAAGGCCCTGGTGTTCCAGCTCGTCTCCCTCAACGACGTCTCGCTCCACACCTCGACCGAGGTGGTGCTGATGACGCTGCTCGGCGGCGTCGGCACCCTGTTCGGGCCGCTCGTCGGGGCGGCGCTGGTCGTCGGCCTGCAGAACTACCTCGCGACCCTGGGCGACCTCGTCACGGTGGTGATCGGCCTGATCTTCATCCTCTGCGTCTCGTTCTTCCGGCGCGGCGTCGTCGGCGAGATGCTGCACCGGGCCGCGCCGCGGCGAAGGCCGGGCGCGCAGGCCCGGTCCCGCCCCGCGCAGGCGGCCTCGCCCGCCGAGGCCGCCTGAGGCGGCGCCCCCTCGCCGGGGTGCCGCTCCCTCCCGCCCTTGTCACAGGAGACGCTCACGATGTGGACCGGTGTCCTCCCCGCGGTCACGACCAAGTTCACGCCCGACGGGGACCTCGATCACGCCGAGATGGAGCGCTGCTTCGCGCTCCAGCTGGAGGCGGGCTGCGACGGGCTGATCGTCTGCGGCTCCCTCGGCGAGGGCCCGATGCTGTCGCAGGACGAGCGGCTCGCGGTGCTCAGGACCGCCCAGGGCGTGGCGGGCGGCCGGCCCGTCCTCCTCACCGTCTCGGAGGCGGGCACGCGCGAGGCCTGCGCGCTGGCGTCGCGCGCCGCCCGGGCCGGCGCCTCCGGCCTGATGGTGGTGCCGAGCCCGATCTACCACACCGACGAGGCCGAGACGGTCGCGACGCTGCGGGCGGTGGCGGCGGCCGGCGACCTGCCGGTGTTGATCTACTCGAACCGGGTCGCCTACCGGGTCGACGTCACGCCGCGGATCATGGCGGAACTCGCCGCGGATCCGCGCTTCGTGGCGATCAAGGAATCCTCCGACGACATCCGGCGCACCACCGAGATCATCAACCATCTGGGCGACCGCTACGCGATCCTCACCGGCGTCGACAACCTCGCCCTGGAGGCGCTCACGGTCGGGGCGGTCGGCTGGGTGGCGGGCCTGGTCTGCGCCTTCCCGCGCGAGACGGTGGCGCTCTACCGGCTGCTGCGGGCGGGGCGCCTCGCCGAGGCGCTCGCGCTCTACCGCTGGTTCCGGCCGCTCCTCGACCTCGACGTCTCGACCTATCTGGTCCAGAACATCAAGCTCGCGGAGGCGATCGCGCTCGGCTCGACGGAGCACGTGCGGGCGCCGCGCCTCCCGCTGGCGGGATCCCGCCGGGCGCAGGTCGAGGCGACCGTGCGCCGCGCCCTGGAGCATCGCCCGGCCGTCTGATCCCGACGGTGCCGTGGCGGCACCGTCGGGTCCGTTCTCGACTTGTGGTGAAGCCACTCTTCGTCGGGCCATCGGCTCGCATCGACGATGCGCGAGGATCGCCGGCCCGATGCGTCGGCATCCCGGGCCGTCGGCATGACCCGGCAGGCTCCCGCGGGGGCCGGTGTCCCGGCCCTCACCCGCCTCCCTGGATCGAGCGGAGAACCGCCGCGAGTTGATCGGCCTGGGCGCGGGTCAGCCCGGTGCTGACCACGCCGCCGTCGCAGAAGACCGTGTAGGTGCCGTCCCCGCACAGCCTGACCTTGATCGAGGTCATGACGCGTGACTCGACATTGCCAAGGGGCCGTCCGCCCATCGCGGCGGCCGCCGGGCGACCATGTGGGGATGCCGGCAAGCCCGCGGAAGTGGGCCTTCCGCCTCAGGCCGGCCAGGAGACCGGGACCTCCTCCACCCGCCGGATCCCGGCCGAGCCGCGCACGGTCAGGGGCGCGTCGAGGCGCAGTCCGGGCAGGCGGGTCGTGAGCGCCCGCATTCCCTCCTCCAGCTCCATGCGGGCGAGCGCCTCGCCGAGGCAGCGATGCGCGCCGCCCCCGAAGACGAGGTGCCAGCGCGGATGGTCGCTGCGGCGGATGTCGAAGACCTCCGGCCGCGCGCAGAGGGCCGGATCGCGCAGGGCCGAGAGCGTCGAGAAGGAGACGAGGGCGCCGGCGGGCAGCACGCCCCCGTCGAGCGGGATCGCCTCCAGGGTGAAGCGGGGGTAGGAGCCGACCGCGGGCTCGTAGCGCAGAGCCTCGGCCACCGCCCCGGGGATCAGCGCCTCGTCGCGGCAGACCGCCTGCCACTGCGCCGGATGGGACAGCAGCAGGCCGATCTGGATCGCCAGCGCCGCCCGCGTCGTGTCGCTGCCGGCCAGGATCAGGGAGACGATCTGCATGCGCGTCTCGGCCGCCGCCTCGGCGTCGCCCGCGTCGATGAGCGGCACGAAGGCCGAGATCAGGTCGTCCCGCGGCGCGCGGCGGCGCTCCGCCACGAGGCGGTCGACGTAGTCCGTGAGCCGGCAGGCCGCCGCCTCGGCCTCGGGCCGGTCCTCCGGCCGGTAGGCCGAGCTCAGGGTCCGGGCCATGGCGTAGACGAGGCGCGTGAAATCCGGGACGTCGCGCTCCGGAAGGCCGAGGATCGCGGCGATCGCCCGGGCCGGGAGCGGGGACGCGTAATCGGCCACGAGGTTCATGCGCCCGCGCGCCGCCCGCGCGGCCACGAGATCCTCGGCGAGGGCCCGCACGCGCGGGCGCAGGGCCGCCACGGCCTGGAAGGCGAAGCTGCGGGCCATCGGGGCGCGCCGCCGCCGATGCACCTCGCCGTTCGACAACAGGGCGGTGAGGCGGAAGAACTCGTAGAGCGGGCCCTCGGTGATGCCGCGCAGCATCGCGAATTCGGTCTCGACCTGCCGGGTGCGCGGATCGGTGACGAGGGCCTGGATGTCGGCGGCCCGCAGCAGCATCACCACCCCGTCGTCGGTCCGGATGAACGGAACGGCGGCGCGCAGGCGCGCGAGCATGCCGTGCGGGTCGGCCTCGAGCGCGGCGCGGGCCACCGGGGCGGTGTCGGCCGGAGCGGGATCCGGGGCAGCCATCGCGGCTCTCCTTCGGGCGACGGGGCGCTGAGAGCCTCATCCTAGACCGCGGGAGACGCGACCGTGAGCGACGACGTCCGGCCGCCGCGGCGCGGCGGATGCGAGGCCCGAACCGGGCCGGGCGGAGCGGCACCGCGGGGCGCGGCACCGGGCGGGGCGCGGCACTGGGCGGAGCGCGGCACCGGGCGGAGCGCGGCACCGGGCGGGGCGCGGCACCGGGCGGGGCGCGGCACCGCGCGAAGCGCGGCGGGAGGGCCCGTCCGCGGACGGTTGCGAACGCTCCCGGCGGCTGGCACTCCGCGGCGGGAGGGACCCGCCCTCCTCGCCGCAAAGAGCTGACCGACGTGCCGTCGCCGATCGCCCTCGAACCCCTCCTCCCCTGGCTGGACCTGGCCGGCTTGGCGGTGTTCGCCGCCTCGGGATCGCTCGCCGCCGTGCGCAAGCGCCTCGACATCGTGGCGGCCTGCTTCTTCGCCCTCGTCACGGCGACGGGCGGCGGGACCTTGCGCGACCTCCTGATCGGCGCGCCGGTCTTCTGGATGCGGGATCCGGCTCCCGTGATCCTCTGCGTCCTCGTCGCCGTGGCGGCCTGGGCGATGCCGCTGCGCTGGTGGCCGGAACGGGCCCTCGACTGGCTCGACGCCGCCGGCCTCGCCGCCTACGCGGTCTACGGCGCCGGCAAGGCTCTCCAGTTCGGCGTCTCCTCCATCTCGGCGGCCGCGGCCGGGATCATCACGGCCTGCGTGGGCGGCGTCATCCGCGACATCACGGCGGGCGTTCCGTCCGTCCTGCTCCGCCATGAGCTCTACGTCACCGCGGCGCTGGTGGCGGCCGCGACCTTCGTGGTCCTCGACGAGGCCGGCCTGAGCGCGCCCTGGCCCGCGCTGACGGGCGCGCTCGTGGGTTTCCTGCTGCGGGGCGCCGCCATCCGGTGGGGGCTGACCCTGCGCCCGCATCGCGGGCCGAGCCCTCCGCCGCTGCGCTGAACCGGACCGCGCCGGCCTCTGCCGGCGCAATCCCGCCCGGCCCAAGCCCCCGGCCCAAGCCCCCGGCCCAAGCCCCCGGCCCAAGCCCGGCTCAGCGCGCCCATCCCGCCCTGATGGCTCCGGCCACCTCGTCCACGAACAGGCGGGACTTGGTCGGCACCAAGCGGCCGGGCGGCAGGATCGCGTAGACGCCCCCGCGCTCCGTCCCCTCCCAGCCCGGCAGCACCTCGACCAGCGTCCCGGCCCGCAGCGCCGGCCCTGCCAGCCAGTGGGACGTGAAGGTGATCCCGGCGCCCCCGATCGCGGCGGCGAGCAGGGCCTCCGAATGGTCCGCGACCAGGGAGCAGGCCGGGCGGACCGTCTCGCGCCGGCCGTCCTTGATCAGCGGCCAGTCGGGCCAGGCGGCGTAGCCGGTGAAGCCCAGGCAGGCATGCCGCAGCAGGTCCGCGGGGGTCCGCGGCGCGCCGCGGGCGGCGAGGTAGCCCGGCGCGGCCACGAGCAGGTTCCGATAGGACGCGATCCTGCGGGTGGTGAGGGAGCTGTCGCGCTGCGGCCCGGCCGCGACCCGGATCGCCACGTCGAACCCCTCGGCGACCACGTCGACGAACCGGTCGGTCAGGCGGAGATCGATGCGGATGCGCGGGTGCCGGGCGAGGAACCCGGGCAGCAGCGGCGCCACCCATTGCCGCCCGAACGAGACCGGGAGCGACACCCGCAGGAGGCCCTGGGGCGCGGCCGCGGAATCGCTGGCCTCGCGGCTGGCGCTCGCCAGCTCCTCCAGCAGCCCCTGCACCCGACGGCAATAGACCGCGCCCACCTCCGTCAGCGCGACGCGCCGCGTGGTGCGCGAGAGCAGCCGCACGCCGAGGCGCTCCTCCAGCTGGCTCACCCGCCGCGAGAGCACGGACGCGTCCCGGCCGAGCAGCTTGGCCGCCGCCGCGAAGCTGCCCGCCTCGGCCACGGTCACGAAGGCCGCCAGTTCGTCGAGGCCGCCCAGCTCCCGCAATTGCTGCACCGCCTGCATGAGTGAAATGCGGCCTTCCCGGATTAATCGCCCGCCCTGCATGGCTTACCTCACGGCCATTCCACCGTCGAGGAGACCAGCCATGAGGACGTTTCTCAGCATCGGTGCAGGCCCCGGGATGGGCCTGGAGACGGCCGAGCGGTTCGCCCGCGAGGGCTTCCGGGTGATCCTGAGCGCCCGCAACGCGGACAGGACGCGCGGCCTGGCCGCGCAGCTCGAGGCCAAGGGCTACGCGGCCGAGGCGCGCGCCGCGGATGCGGGCGACCCGGCCAGCGTGGCCGCCCTGGTCGAGAGCGTCGAGCGGGAGTTCGGCGGCATCGACGTGCTGCACTACAACGCCGCGTCCATGCGCCGGGCCGCGCTCGCGGAGCAGCCGCGCGACACCTTCACCGGCGACCTCGCGGTGAATATCGGCGGCGCGATGGCGGCGGCCCAGGCGGTCGCGCCGGGAATGGCCGCGCGGGGCGGCGGCACGATCCTGCTCACCGGCGGCGGCTTCGGCCTGCAGCCTCACCCGGACTACCTGTCCCTGAGCATCGGCAAGGCGGGAATCCGCGCCCTGGCGCACGGCCTGTTCGAGCGCTTCCGGGAGCAGGGGATCCACGTCGCGACCGTCACGGTCGCCGGCTTCGTGAACCCGGGCTCCGAGGATGCGAAGGCGGTCGGCGAGCGGTTCTGGCAGCTCCACGCCCAGCCGGCGGGGTCGTGGACGGTCGAGGCGACCTACACGCCCGCGGGCTGAGCCTCGTGCGCGAGCGGGAATCGGCACGGATCCCGCGGTGCATCGGCTCGCCGCACCGGAGGGGGCGGGATCGGGACAGGAGCAGGAGCATGCAGCAGTTGAAGGACCAGCGCTTCCTCGTTCTCGGCGGAAGTTCCGGGATCGGGCTGGCCACGGCGCGCGCCGCCGCCGGGGCGGGAGCGGCCGTGACGGTGGCCTCGCGCTCCCGGCACAAGCTCGATGCGGCCCTCGCGGCGATCGGCGGCACGGCGCGCGCCGTCGTGCTCGACACGACCGACAACGGCGCCGTCGAGCGGTTCTTCGCCGATGAGAGTCCCTGGGACCACGTCGCGATCTCCGCCGCCGAGACGGCCCGGGGCCCCGTCCGGGGCCTCGGGCTGGACGCGGCCCGGGCCGCGATGGAGAGCAAGTTCTGGGGCGCCTACCAGGTCGCCCGGGCCGCGCGGATCGGGCCGGGCGGCTCGCTGACCTTCGTGTCGGGCTACATGAGCGAGCGGCCCCTGGCCACCGCGGTCCTGCAGGGGGCGATCAACGCCGCCCTCGAAGGGCTGGCACGGGGCCTCGCCCTCGAACTCGCCCCGGTGCGGGTCAACACGGTGTCGCCCGGCCTGATCGAGACGCCGCTCTGGTCGCGCATGGCGGAGGCGGACCGCGCCGCCATGTTCGCGAATGCGGCGGAGCGGCTGCCGGCGCGCCGCGTCGGCCGTCCCGAGGACGTCGCCAACGCGGTCCTGTTCCTCGCCGCCACGCCCTTCGCGACGGGCTCGACCCTCCGCCTCGACGGGGGCGCCGCCATCGCGTGAGCGGCGCCCGCCCGGGCCATTGTGGGCGCGCGGCGCCGCGTGTAACTCCCGCCCGGCATAGCACGGCCCCGGAGCGTGAATGACCGTCTCGAACGACGATGAGCTCCGTCAGCTCGAAGCGATCGGCAGGATCGTCGCCAACACGCTCAAGGCCATGGGCGCGGCGATCGAGCCGGGCATCACGACCGGCGAGCTCGACAGGATAGGCCGGAGGCTCATGGAGGACGCGGGCGCCCGGCCGGGACCCGAGCTCTGCTACGACTTTCCCGGCGCGACCTGCATCAGCGTCAACGAGGAGGTCGCCCACGGCATCCCGGGCGAGCGGCGGATCGCGCCGGGCGACCTCGTCAACATCGACGTCTCGGCGGAGAAGAACGGCATCTTCGCCGATACGGGCGCCTCCTTCGCGGTGCCCCCCGTCTCGACCTCCATCGAGCGGCTGTGCCGGGACGGGCGAAGAGCCATGTGGACCGGCATCCGGCAGGTCGGCGTCAACAAGCCGCTCGCCGGAATCGGCCAGGCGATCGGGGAATTCGCGCGGCGCCACCGCTACACCCTGGTCCGGAACCTCGCCAGCCACGGCGTGGGCCACTCGCTTCATGAGGAGCCCACGGAGATCGCCACGTGGCCCGACCGCTCCGAGCGGCGGACGATCACCGAGGGGCTGGTCTTCACGGTCGAGCCCTTCCTGTCGCTGGGTGCCAAGCTCGCCGAGCGGGGCGACGACGCCTGGACCCTGGTGAGCGAACCCAAGGCAGCGACCGTGCAGTACGAACACACGATCGTGGCCACGCGCCGCGGCGCCCTGGTCGTGACGCTGCCCGGGTGAGCGGGCCTCAGAGCATTTTCCGACGACGCGGATGCCGGTTCGTCGCGGACGATGCCGCACAATCGAGGACCGGGAGCAGCGTCCGATCGCGCCGCGATCGGGCGCTGCTCCGGGTGCACGCGCCCATGGGTCAAGCCGACACTCTCGCAGTGCGACCGAACATGCGTGACCAGATGCCACCCACGACCGCCGACTTGTCGAGGTCGTGGATGTCCTGCGAGTAGCCGCCCGTGTAGAGCTTCACGATCATGCGGTCGCGGCACGCCTCGTCGAGCGTGTAGGAGAACTTCACGGCCGACCTGCCCTGGCGGGAGCGGCGGCCGACCTTCTCGACCGTGCAGCGCAGGTGCGGAAAGCGGTCCATCTCGACGGTGAGCCGGTCCCCGACCCTGACGTTCGGATCCGCGTCGAATTCCGCGATCCCGCCTGCGAGCGACAAGCTCGTCACCTTGCCCAGCATGGCGCCGGTCTCGAACTCGACCCGCGCGTCCTCGTCCGTCGCGAAGCTGTCCAGCAGCGGCCTCGGCTTCTCGAAGCAGATCAGCGCCGCCACCATCAGCACCAGGATGTTCACGACCGCCCAGTAGGCCGACACCACGGAGAATTCCCCGCGTCCGATCCTGGACCACTCGGGAACGACGTTGATGACGAGGCCCAGAGCCGTGACGGCGATCCAGAAGGCGATCGAGAAGAACGTGTAGGCGTCGAACTCCGATTCCACGTTGCCCGAGCCCTTCGGCGTCACCCGGAACGGCACCCCGAAGGGCTTGATGAGGCTCATGATCACCACCGGCAGCATGCGGAAGGTGGCGAACGCCCCGACCGCCGAGGAGACGAGCGGCAGGTAGCGCGTCGGAGTGAGCCAGCCCATCAGCAGGAAGTAGGCGGCGAGCACCGGCAGCTGGTACCACACGATATCGACCGTGCTGGTGAAGGTGAGCGGCGCGGCCCCGGTCCAGAGATAGACTGCGGGCACCACCAGGATGACGAAACGCACCGTGTACTGGACGAGCCAGGACAGCGGCAGGAACATGAAGCGCTGGAACAGGGTGAGGCCGGGGCCGCGCAGCGGCCCGTTGTGCAGGTAGATCGTCTGGATCCCGCCTCGGCACCACCGGCTCCGCTGAACGAAGTACCCCTTCAGGTTCTCCGCCGCGAGCCCCATCGAGAGCCGCTCGTTGAGGTAGCGCGTCTTGTAGCCCTTGTTGAGGAGGGCGAGCGTGGTGAGCAGGTCCTCGGTGATCGACTCGTACGGGAAGCCACCGATCGTGGTGATGGCCGCTCGCCGCGTGATCGAGCAGGAGCCGCAGCAGAAGCTCACGTCCCAGGCGTCGCGCGAGGTCGCCATCTCGTCGAAGAACAGGCGCTGCTCGTCGGGCCAGACCTTCTCCAGACTGAGGTTGGACTGCACCGGATCCTTGTTGAAGAAGTGCTGCGGGGTCTGAACGATACCAATGGTCGGGTCGGCGAAGAACGGAACTGTCCGCCGCAGAAAATGCCGGTACGGCACGAAATCCGCGTCAAATATTGCGACGAAATCTCCCGAAGAGACTTTGAGGCCGTTGTTCAAATTGCCGGCTTTGGCATGCGTGTTGTCGGGCCGCGTGACGTGGATCGCGCCCTTCCGATCGCAATAGTCCCGCAGCCAGTCGCGACGCTTGTCATCGAGGACGTAGATCTTGAGCTTGTCCTGGGGGTAGTCGAGGGCGAGCGCTCCCACGATGGTGCGCTCCAGGACGTCCAGCGGCTCGTTGTAGGTCGGGATGAACACGTCGACCGTCGGGAGGTCGGCCGGCTCCCGCGCGAAGAACGCCTTCTCCAGGCGGTCGGCCTCGGCGCGGCGGTCCACCGAGCGGCTCATCGCGACGAGGAAGAGCAGGATGTCCGCGAAGGCGCCGAGTTCAACGAAGAAGACGAACCACGTCCAGTAGAAGCCGAAGCTCCCGTTGGCGGGGGAGGGCAGCACGGTGGCCACGAAGCGCCAGACGAGGTAGCGCAGGGCGACGAGCAGCACGAAGGCGCAGGTGATCGCCCGCGACCAATTCGCGTCGCGAGGCCAATTGAGCGTGAGAATCAGGAAGAACGCCGCGACGAGGAGGGTCGGCGCCAGTGCTACGAGATGCTGAACCACAGATTCTTCACCCAAGACACGATGGGAAGGGTGGCGTTCGTGCGGGCAATGCGGACCTGGACGGTGCGGCCGACTTGGCAGAAATTTGCGTAGTCGGTCTGCATCCCGTTCGGTTCGAGGGCGACCCGGATGCGGGCGTTCCTGCCGCGGCTCTCCGGAGGCACTGCCGCGAGCACCACCTCCTCGACGGCCGCACTCGACCCGCGCACGGACACCACCGTGCCGCGGATGATCTCCGTGCTGCCGAGGAGCCGCACTTCCGCCTGGTCGCCCGGCCTGATCTGGTCGTAATCGGTCTCGTCGACGAGGATGTCGACGAACAGGTCGCGGCAGTCGAGCAGGCGGATCAGCTCGTTGCCGACCACGACGTTCGATCCCGCCACGACGTTGTTGCGCCAGATCACGCCCTCGAAGGGCACGCGCACGTCCGCGAGCGAGAGCGTGTCGTTGCGCTGACGCTCGATCTCCAGCTGGCGCACGAGGAGCTGGACGCGCGCGCGCTCGGAGCGGGTCTGCGTCTCGACGGTCGCGAGCTGGATCGTGACCTCGTCCGCGCGCTGCTGCGAGTAGGGCACGTCGTTGCGGCCCTCACCGACGAAGGTGCCGCGCTTGACGGCGTCGAGCTGCCGGTTGAGGCGCTCCAGCTCGGCCTTGGCGATGGCCTGCTCGCTCGCGGCGGTGATGGACGCGGCGCGCGCCACCTCGACGGAGCTTCCCGCGACCACGCCGGTCGCGCCGAGCGTGGTCTTGCGCACGAGGTCGGCCGTTGCCGAGGCCTGGTTGGCCTGGGCGGCGCCGATGCGCTGCTGGCGGACCACCATCTCCTGCTGGATGTTGGCAAGGCTCGCCTGCTGATACTCTTTCAGGCGACCGTTCAGGTCGTTCCTGAGCGCTGTCAGATTTCCGATCTGAGCTTCCAGTGCGCGCAGCCTTTCGCGCGCCGCGCCGAGGTCAGCGTCCAGCTGTGCTTCCGCCGTGCGCGCGATGCGGGAATTTCGGATCGTAAACAGTTCCGTGTGCTTCGGCACGGAGGTCCCGACCTTCGGCGGTGTTGCGGTGACAACACCTTCGATCGGGGCTGCAACGACCGTGAAGCGAGCGTTTACCGTTCCATCAAGGCTCGTATATCCAGTAAAATTTGGCAGAATGGCAAGCAATACCGCGCCGAGCAGCAGTAGAACGACCGTAATTCGAACGGCTCGCCTGTTCCATAACATTGCTCACACCTCCGATCGCAACCAGCAGGTGCATTAGTAACCCATCATGGTCGGATTTGGTTCGGTGACTCTGTGCAAATCGCGCCGGAATTCGCGGGCCTGCGCCGGTTCCGCCCGAGGGATGCGGGCACGCATCAACTCCTCGTTGTTCACGGGCGCGCAGGCGCTGAGCCGGCGCCGGAGACCGGGGGACGCGGCGCCCGTGATCCCGGGCCGATGCCCCCGCGATCGAGACCGAGCGGCGGGGTGCGGCCGGCACGACGGCCACGACCCGGGATCCGGTTCCGGGACGAGGTCCACAGCCTCCGCGGGCTCCCGCGCCGCGGAGCGTGAACGCGCGGGGTGCTCGGCGCGAGGCCGCCCGGCCCGGATTTCCCTCGTGGTGGTTACATGTTGGTCGATTATCTCACGAAGATTGAATCCTGAACTATTTTATTGTAGTTTTTCATTTCAAATCATTCATCTCCCAAAACCAATCTTTATATGGTCGAACCGACAAGCTGCGCGGCTGGAGTTTCGACAATGCGGCGGCGCGCGGGAGAGATGCTGTTGGACCAAGCATCCGAGATTTTCGAGTCGGGACCGTCGCGCGTGGCTGCGGGGTCGCTCGCGCCACCCGTCGGGAACATCCTGGCGGCGATCATCTGGGGCGGCTTCTTCGCGGGCTGCGCCGCGGTCATCCTCTGCGACCTGCGTTTGGGCATCTCCGATCATCCGAGGACGTGGTTGCTGCTCGGCTGGGGCAGCTTCCTGATCGGAACGCAATTCGGCCCGCGCGTGCGCACCCGTTGAGGGGCGAAGCGGCCGCACCGAGCCTGGACCCGGTCGGAGATGCGGCGGCCGGTATCCGGGACGCCGGGCCGCCACATCGAACGTCCCGCAAGACAATCGCGACCGGGCAGTCCCGGCCCCGCCGCGAACGTCCGGAAGGGATCATACGACATCCGGGAGATGGCTTCGCCATCTCCCATTTCGGCCATGCGGATGTCGGCTTCGCTCAGGCGCCGCGCAGGCTTGGTATCCGGGATCCGCTTGATCAAAGCGGATCCCGGATCAGTGGCGCGGGTCGGGCGAGCGCAATCTGGAGGTCAGGCCCCGGCCGGAAGCGGCCCCCGGGACGCCCGCGCCGATCGCGTGCCGACCCTCGCGTCGGCGGCTCGGGCGCCGGCGCCGCGCCGGAACCGTGGCCCGGGGCGGAGATGCCGGGAGGCGAGCCCGTCGGGACGCGTCCGGACCGCGACCGCCCCCGCGGCTCACGCGCGCCGCGCGGCGACCGCCTGGGCCGCGTGCGCGGCCGGGCCGTGCCGGATACCCTGCCAGCCGAGCCAGCCGGTATAGAGGCCGACCAGCACGATCAGCGCCGCCGAGGCGTAGGGCGCCCGCCGGGCGAGGCGGCCGAACCCGGACCAGCGCGAGGCGACGTGCGTGACGCTCAGCGCGGCCAGCACGCCCGCCGACACCATCGTCGCAGCGAGCCCGAGGCTGAAGCACACGACCAGCGCGAAGCCGAGGCTGAACTGCTTGAGCTGGATGCACAGCAGCAGCACGGTGATCGCGGCCGGACACGGGATCAGGCCGCCGGTCAGGCCGAACAGGACGATCTGCCCCGTGGTGACGCGGCGGCCCGCGAAGCGCCGCCGGATGTCCTGCGCATGGGCGCGGGCATGGGCGTCGTCCTCCTCGCCGAGGTTCATGTGGGCGTGGGGATGGGCGGGCTCCTCGAAGGCGGCCTCGTGGGTCTCCGCCCCGGCCGGGCCGTCGAGGTGCAGCCGCGCCGTGAAGGCGTGCGGCTCCGGGATCTCCTCCCGGCTCTCCAGGACGGCGCCCGCGCGCACGAACGCGAAGGCCTGCCGGGTGCCGTCCGGGCGCAGGATCTCCAGGCGGACCCGCCCGGGATCCGGCAGCGGGCCGCGCTCGGCGCGCAGGCGCCAGCGCGGCGGCACGCCGTCCTCGAACACCTCCAGCGCGAGGAGCCCGTCGCGGGTCGCGACGGCCCGCGCCTCGCCGTGGTGGTGAGGGTGGTCGTGGTGCTGCTCGCGCCAGGTGCGCCACGCCATCCAGAGGGCCAGGGCGACGATCAGGAGCGCCGAGACGAGCTGGAAGTAGGGCTCGGAGGTCTCCCCCCATTGCTGCCCGAAGGATTGCCCGGCCAGCGCGATCACCCACACCAGCGCCGTGTGCGAGAGCGTCGCCGCCAGCCCCAGCAGCACCGCCTGCGCGACCGTCCCGCGCACGGCGATGATGAAGGCGGCCATCATCGTCTTGGAGTGGCCGGGTTCGAGCCCGTGCAGGGCCCCGAGCAGGATCGCGCTCGGCACGAACAGCCACGCATGCGCGGTCCCCTGCTGCAGCAGGTCGGGCAGTGAGGTCATGGGAGCGGCCTTCGCTACTTGAGATAGGTCCGCACCACCTCGATCAGCTCGGCCGCGCCCCTGGCGCGGTCGGCGTCCGGCTCGCCGTCCGGGTTCACGACGTGGTGGCGGATGTGGTCTTCGATCAGTTCGGCGGTCAGCCCGTTGATGGCCCCGCGCATCGAGGCGACCAGCATCAGCACGTCGCCGCAGCCCAGTTCGGCCTCCAGGGCCCGCTCGACGGCCTCCGCCTGTCCCCGGATCCGGCGCACCCGCGCCAGCAGCTTGGTCTTGTCCCGGATCGTGTGGGCCATGAACGACGTCCCCCGCCGGAATTAACATAGGGGGGTACCCTATTTTTGTCCAGGGATGGGCATCCCGCGGCGCCGCGACGGCCCCGGCGCCGCCGCGCTTGACACCTGCGCGCGGCGGCAGAGGGTTTCGGGCCTGGGGGCGGCGATCCCCTCACGAGGCTCCGGCCGAAGCATCGCGTCCAGTCTGCTCTCTCGCAGGGACGCGCCATGGCTACGCCCACCTCCATTCCCGTCGACAAGCTCGCGCGCCTCGTCGGCACCCCCGGCTGCCCGCCGCTCCTCGACGTGCGCACCGACGAGGACTTCGCCGCCGACCCGCACCTGATCCCGGGCGCGGGGCGCCGCCCCTGGCGCGACCCGGCATCGTGGGCCGGGGCGCTCGCGGGCCGAGCCGCCATCGTGATCTGCCGCAGCGGCCGGACGCTCAGCCACGGGGTGGCGGCCTGGCTGCGTCAGGCGGGCGTACCGGCCGAGAGCCTCGAGGGCGGCAGCGAGGCGTGGCGCGCCGCCGGCCTGCCGATGGTGCCGCAGGCCAAGCTGCCCCCCCGCGACGCCGAGGGCCGCACCGTCTGGGTCACCCGGACGCGGCCCAAGATCGACCGCATCGCCTGCCCGTGGCTGATCCGCCGCTTCGCCGATCCGGCGGCCCAGTTCCTGTTCGTGCCGCCGGCCGAGGTCGAGGCCGTGGCCGAGCAGTTCGGCGGCGCGCCCTTCGACATCGACGGCCCGGGGGTGTTCTGGAGCCACCGCGGCGAGAGTTGCACCTTCGACGTGCTGCTGGACGAGCTCGCCCTCGGCACCGCGCCCCTGCGCCGGCTGGCGAGCATCGTCCGCGGCGCGGACACGGCGCGCCTCGACCTCGCACCCGAGGCGTCGGGCCTGCTGGCCGCGTCGCTGGGCCTGTCACGCCTCTACGCCGACGACCTCGCCCAGCTCGACGCCGGCATGCTCCTCTACGACGCCTTCTATCGCTGGTGCCGGGACGCCACCGACGAGACCCACAACTGGCCGACCAACAGGCCAAGGCCGGGGGGCTGACCATGCGCGGCGCCACCCCGAGCGCGGCCGTGCCGGACCTGGCGGCCCCCGCCGGCCCGCCCCGGCCCGTCAGCCTGGCCGAGGCCCTGCCGGTCTGGCTGCGCGTGGCCGCCCTCTCGTTCGGCGGCGCCACGGCGCCCCGGCGGCGCTGTCGGCCGTCCTGAAAGGCGCCCTGGGCGCCAGCCGGACGCCGTTCGGCGGCGAGACGGCGATGGGCGGCCGGCCGGCGGGTCCGGTCCGGCATCGGACGGCCAAGGCCCGGTCCCCGCCCGCGCCGCCGCGCCGGACCCGGCGCTGGACCTCGACACCGCGGCCATCGACGAGGCGCTCGGGCACAAGGGCAGGGTCAACGGCGGCGTCTACGCGGTCAGCGTGCCGCGCGCCGAGACTCCCAAGGATCACCTCATGAGCGGGCCGGAGGCGATGGGCTCGGCGATCGCGATCAGCTTCCAGCCGACCGGCGGCAGGGCGGCGATCGCGGGCGACTTCGTGCTCACCGCCGACGAGGTGAACCCTTTGCTCACGGCACTGCGCCGGCACGGCATCGCGGTGACCGCCGTGCACAACCCCATGCTCGACGACGCGCCGCGGCTCTTCTTCGTGCATGTCTGGGCCAACGACGACGCCGGGACCCTCGCCAGGGGCCTGCGCGCCGCGCTCGACAGGGTCAGAACCGCCCGAAGCTGAGGCCGGCTCGGCCACCGGGCTGGCGGCGGGCGCGACGGGCGAGGGCGCGGTCGGCGCCGGAGGCGCCGAAGGCGGGCCGCCCGCCCCCGACGGGGCGGTTGAAACGCGGCCCGGCGCGGCCAAGTCTCCGCAGGGCCGGCGCCGCGCCGGCTCCGGAGCCAGATCCATGCGCGCCCTCGCCCTCCGCACCGGCACCCTCATTCCCGTCCTCGGCCAGGGCACGTGGCGGATGGGCGAGGCGCCGGCCGCGCGGCGCGCCGAGGCCGAGGCGCTCCGCGCCGGCATCGATCTCGGCATGACGCTGATCGACACCGCCGAGATGTACGGCGAGGGCGAGACCGAGACCTTCCTGGGCGAGGCCCTGGCCGGGCTGCGCCGGCGGGTCTTCCTCGTCAGCAAGGTCTACCCGCACAATGCCGGCCGCGCCCGCCTGCCGCGCGCCTGCGAGGCGAGCCTGCGCCGGCTCAGGACCGATCACCTCGACCTCTACCTCCTGCAC
The DNA here is from genome assembly GCF_000379105.1 of Methylobacterium sp. WSM2598. GTDB lineage: Bacteria > Pseudomonadota > Alphaproteobacteria > Rhizobiales > Beijerinckiaceae > Methylobacterium. The sequence continues at coordinate 1,271,768 of NZ_KB900609.1, forward strand.
TGGCGCGGCGACGTGCCCCTCGGCGAGACGGTCGAGGCCCTGGAGGCCCTGGTGCGCGCGGGCAAGATCCGCGCCTGGGGCGTCAGCAACTTCGACACGGAGGATCTCGACGACCTCGCCGAGGCCGGCGGCGCGGCCTGCGCGGTCAACCAGATCCTCTACAACGTGACCCGCCGCGGCCCGGAATTCGACCTCCTGCCCGCCATGGACGCGCGCGGCATCGCCGCGATGGCCTACAGCCCGGTCGAGCAGGGCCGGCTGCCCGGGGACGGGGCCCTCGCCGCGGTGGCGGCCCGGCACGGGGCGACGCCCTATCAGGTGGCGCTCGCCTTCACGCTGCGGCGCCCGGGCGTGATGGCGATCCCGAAGGCAGGGCGCCTCGCCCACGTGCAGGAGAATGCCCGCGCGGCCGACCTCGCCCTCGACGCCGAGGACCTCGCCGCCCTCGACGCCGCCTTCCCGCCGCCCCGCCGCAAGACCCCGCTCGCCATGCTCTGATCCCGGCGGTCATGGCACACGACCGCTGGGAGAAGCCGATTCTCGCTTGCGCGTCCGGCCCGCCGCGCCCGGACCCCGCCGGCGGATGTGGCGCAAGACTTGGCACGCCGCTTGCTTGGTAACCGGCGCAGCGCAGAGCCGGGTCGGCTCTTGTCGGGTTGGCGTGCCCATCGTCGGGTATCCGTTGAGCCTGCGCCCGGCCTTGCGCCCATGGCCGAGCGGCCCCGCCCGCTTGCGGCGAAGCCCCGTTCACCGGACCACCGCGACGCCCTTCGAGACGGGGTTCGAGCATGTGCGGTCGTGACGGGCTGTTCTACCGAAACTTCTCCCGGCGGGGCTTCCTCGCCCGAAGCGCCGCCGCGGCGGCGCTCGCCCTGCCGGCCCATCTGGCGGGCCTGCTCGCGCCCGCCGCCGCCGGGACGGTGATCAAGGCCACCCACGGCTCCGGCTTCTGCAACATGGGCATCTTCCTCGCCAAGGAGCGCGAGGTGACCAAGGCGGACGGCGTCGAACTCGACTTCGTGGTGACGCCCTCCAACACCGAGATCACCACGATGTTCGGGGCGGGCCTCGTCGACATGTCGATGATCCCCTACTCGAATTTCATGACCCTCTACGACGCGGGCGCGCCGGTGAGGATCGTCGCGGGCGGCGGCGTCGAGGGCTGCATCATCGTGGCGCGCGACGGCATCGCCTCCGCGGCCGACCTCAAGGGCAAGACCTTCGGCACCTTCCAGGCCGACACGCTCGAGGTCCTGCCCTACGACTACCTCAAGAAGGCGGGCCTCGGCTTCCGGGACGTCGAGATCAAGTACCTCGACACCTCGCCCGAACTGGCCCAGGCCTTCCTGGCCGGCGCCCTCGATGCGATCTGCCACATCGAGCCCTACGCCTCGCAATGCGTGCGCGGCCGCAAGGGCGCGCACGTGCTCTCGGACGGGACCGACGTCTACGGCAAGGGCTATTCCGACTGCGTGCTCGCCGTGCGCACGCCGCTCCTCAAGAGCAACCCCGCCGCCGTGAAGGCCGTCATCAAGGCCCTGTTCGTGGCCCAGGCCCAGGCCGAGGCGGACAAGGGCGCCGCCCTCAAGGACACGGTCGGCAAGTACTACAAGACCAGCATGGAGGCGGCGGTCGACGCCTCCTCCAAGCAGCCGATCGTGGTGGATCAGCGCAACCAGACCCGGTTCATCCTGGCGCGCGGCACCTCGATGCAGGAACTCGGCTACGTCAGGAAGGCCCCGGACGAGGGCGCCTTCGACTGGAGCCTGCTGGAGGCGGTGATCGCCGAGAACAAGCCCCTGTACGACGGGCTCAAGCTGAAATCGGCCTGATCGCGCCGCCCCTCCTCGGCAGAAGCGCGCGAGGCCGTTCCGCCGGGGTCCCGATTTCCGCCTCGTCCGCCGAGCCGCCGTCCCGTTCGGCGAAAGCGGCTCCGACAGGGATCATCTCGTGACCACGCACGCACGGATCGGCCCGCTCGCGGCCCCGGCGGCGCGCGCCGGCCTGCCCCGCCTCGGCCCCGCCTAGCGGCGGCGCCTCGCGGGCCTCGGCTGGGCCGCCCTCTCCATCGGCCTGTTCGCGGGCCTGTGGGAAGCGCTCTGGGCGCTCGACCTCCTCAACCCGCTGCTCCTGCCGCCGCCGCACCTGTTCCTGGCGGACATCCCCGGGACGCTGCGCTACTTCGACCGCTCGAACCGCGTCGGCAGCGTGGCGAGCGGGGGCGGCGTCGCGGCGCTCCTCGTCACCATGGCCTGGACCACGATGCGGGTCTTGGTCGGGCTGGCGCTCGGCTTCGTGGGCGGCGTCCTCGTCGGGGCGCTGCTCCACTCCGTCCGCCTCCTGCGCAACCTGCTGATGCCGATCGTGCTGATGCTCGCCCCGATCTCGCCGGTAGCCTGGCTGCCGGTCGCGATCTTCGTCTTCGGCATCGGCGACAAGCCGGCGATCTTCCTCGTCTTCATCACGCTGTTCTTCGCCATCGTGCTCTCGACCGGGGCGCAGATCGAGAGCGTGCCGAAGACCTACATCCACGTGGCGCGGATCATGGGGGCGACGCACCGGCAGACCTTCTGGCGGGTGATCCTGCCCGCGATCCTGCCGAGCCTGTTCGTGACCCTGCGCCTCAACCTGTTCGGGGCCTGGATGGTGGTGCTGATCGCCGAGACGGTCGGGGTCGGCACCGGGCTCGGGCAGATCACCGCGATGGCGCGCTCGACCTTCAACGCCAAGCTGGTCTTCTTCACCATGGCGGTGATCGGGCTGCTCGGCTTCCTGTCCGATCTCGGCCTGCGGCAGGTGCAGCGCCGGATGCTGTGGTGGATCGGCCCGGGAGGCGTGCGATGACCCGGCCCGCCATCTCGATCCGCGGCGTCTCGAAGCGCTGGATGCCGGAGGGCCGCGCCCCGGTCCAGGCGCTGGCCGAGCTCGATCTCGACGTGGCGCCGGGCGAGTTCGTGGTGCTCCTCGGCCCTTCGGGCTGCGGCAAGTCCACGCTCCTCTCCATGATCGCCGGGCTCGAGGAGGTGTCCGGCGGCGAGATCCTGTCGGACGGGCTGCCGGTCACCGGTCCCTCGGCCGAGCGCGGCATGATCTTCCAGGAGGCGTCCCTCTTCCCCTGGCTCAGCCTCGCGGACAACGTCGCCTTCGGCTTGGCCATCCAGCACGTGCCGCCGGCCAAGCGCCGCGAGCGGGCGGCCGAGATGCTGCGCCGGGTCGGGCTCGGCGACATGCTCGACAAGAAGCCGGACGAGCTCTCCGGCGGCATGCGCCAGCGCGCCGCCTGCGCCCGGGCGCTCGCCATGCGCCCGAAGGTGCTGATGATGGACGAGCCCTTCGCGGCCCTCGACGTCCAGACCCGCTCGCGCATGCAGGACTTCCTGCTGCAGATCTGGCGCGACAGCGGCGCCTCGGTGATCCTCGTCACCCACTCGATCGACGAGGCGATCGCGCTCGCCGACCGGGTCGTGGTGTTCACGGCGCGGCCGGGCCGGGTGAAGACGATCGTGCCGATCGACCTGCCGCGCCCGCGGCCGTCGCGGGACGCGCGCTATCACGCCTATCGCGACCTGTTCACCGACCTGCTCGGCGCCGAGGTCGACCGCGCCTTCGCCGAGCAGGAAGCGCTGGCGGCGCGATGACCGCCGCGCTTCGCGTCGCGGCCCTGCCGGTCGGCCCGGCCGGGGCCGACCCGGACGCTCCCTGGCGGGAGGTCGAGGCGGGCGCCGCGGCGGCCGCGCGGGCCGGCGCCGCCCTCGCGGTCCTGCCGGAACTCACCGTCCTGCCCTGCGTGGCGGGGGACGACCCGGCGCGCTGGCGCCACCTCGCCGAGCCGGCCGCGGGTCCGACGGTCGCGCGGATGCGCGCGCTGGCCCGCCGCCACAGCCTCGCCCTGGTCTTCGGGATGGCGCTCGCCGAGGACGGGGCGGAGCGGCCGCTCAACGCCGCGCTGCTCGCCGCGCCGGACGGCGGCGTGGTGCGGCTCGCGGCCAAGCGGCGCCTGCCGCCGCCCGGCCCGGGCGACAGCGTCGGGGAGGCGGACCATTTCCGCCCCGGCCCGGCGGAGACCCGCGTCGTCCCGGTCGCGGGGCGGCGCCTCGCCGCCCTCGTCTGCTACGACCGCCGCTTCGCCGAGAGCTGGGACCGCCTCGCCGGGGCGGCCGACCTCGTCGCCGTGCTGGTCGCCGGCCCGGCGCCGCAGGATCCGCCGGGCTTCTTCCGCCGCGAACTCGCCGGCCATGTCCGGCGCTGCGGCCTCCCGGCCGTGGCCGCCGCCCGGTACGGGGTCGAGCACGGGCTCGGCCGTCCCGTGCGGCACGACGGCGAGAGCCTCGTCCTCGGCCCGGACGGCACCGTGCTGGCGGCGAGCCCGCCGGGCGCGGCGGCGCCGGCCCTCGCCACCCTCCCGCCGGCCCCGCTCCGGCCCTCCCTCCCCACAGCGTAACGGAACGCGCCAATGGCAGAACTCATCGTCCAGGCCGGCTGGGTCGTCACCGGGATCCGGGACCGCCACACCCCGATCATCGTCGAGGACGGCGCCGTCCTCTCCCGCGACGGGATCATCGCGGCGGTCGGCCCCGCGGAGGCGCTGCAGCGGCAGGCGCCGCGGGCGGAGCTGCGCCGCTATCCCGGCCACGTCATGCTGCCGGGCTTCGTCAACAGCCACCACCATGTCGGGCTCACCCCGCTGCAGCTGGGCTCGCCCGACTACGCGCTGGAATTGTGGTTCGCGAGCCGGCTGCCCGCCCGGCGCATCGACCTCACCCTCGACACGCTCTACTCGGCCTTCGAGATGGTGGCCTCCGGCGTCACCACGGTGCAGCACATCCAGGGCTGGATGGCCGGCGGCTACGAGGCGATCCACGCGGCCGCGACGCAGACGCTGAACAGCTACCGCAGCCTCGGCATGCGCGCCTCCTACTGCTACGCGGTGCGCGAGCAGAACCGCCTCGTCTACGAGGCGGACGAGGCGTTCTGCGCCCGGCTGCCCGCCGATCTCGGCGCCGAACTGGCGGCCCACCTGAGGGCGCAGGCGATGCCCTTCGACGACTTCCTGCGCCTGTTCGACGCGCTGCGGGAGGAGAACGAGGGCCAGCGCCTCACCCGCATCCAGCTCGCCCCGGCCAACCTGCACTGGTGCACCGACGAGGGGCTGGTGGCCCTGGACGCGCGCGCCCGCGCCGCCGGCGCGCCGATGCACATGCACCTGCTGGAGACCGCCTACCAGAAGGAATATGCCCGCCGCCGCACCGGCAAGACGGCCCTGCGCCACCTGCACGATCTCGGCGTGCTCGGGCCGCACATGACCCTCGGCCACGGGGTCTGGCTCACCGCCGAGGACATCGACATCGTCGCGCAGACCGGCACCTGCCTCTGCCACAATTGCTCGTCGAATTTCCGCCTGCGCTCGGGCCTCGCCCCGCTCAACACCTGGGAGCGCAAGGGCATCACGGTCGGGATGGGGCTCGACGAGGCCGGTCTCAACGACGACCGCGACATGCTCCAGGAGCTGCGCCTGGCGCTGCGGGTCCACCGGGTGCCGGGCATGGACGACGACGTGCCGACGCCCGCGCAGATCGTCCGGATGGCGACCGAATCGGGGGCGATGACCACGGCCTTCGGCGCCACGATCGGGCGGCTGGAGCCGGGGCGCTTCTTCGACGCCTCGCTGATCAACTGGCGCCGGGCCACCTACCCGTTCCAGGACCCGGACATCCCGATGCTCGACGCGCTGGTGCAGCGGGCCAAGACCGACAGCGTGGACGCGGTCTACATCGACGGCGACCTCGTCTACGCGGAGGGCCGCTTCACGCGAATCGACCGGGACGCGGTGCTGGCCGAGATCGCCGCGATCCTGGCCCGCCCGCGCACGCCCGAGGAGGAGGCCCGCCGCCGCCTCGGCCGGGCGGTCTTCCCGCACGTGAAGGCCTTCTACGACGGCTACCTGCCGGAGACGCCGCGAAGCCCCTTCTACGCCGCCTCGTCGGCCGTCTGATCCGGGATCCGCTTGATCGAAGCGGATCCCGGATCGCGAGCCCGCGCGGCGCCTGAGCGAAGCCCACATCCGCCATCCCGAAGGGATCAAGCGGATCACCAGCCCGCGCGGCGCCTGAGCGAAGCCCCAATCCGCCATCCCGAAGGGATCAAGCGGATTGGGTATGACGGGATCCGGGATCGGGCGGCGGCGTTGCCCGCGAGGCCCGCCCGGGAGCCGCCATGCCGCCGTCCGACCCCGACCTCACCCTCCTGCGCCTGCCCGAGGCGACGCTCGGTCTCGCCTCGGCCGGCCCGCCGGACGGGCCCCTGACCATCCTGCTGCACGGGTTCCCGGAATTCTGGTACGGCTGGCGCCACCAGATCGGACCGCTCGCGGCCGCGGGCCTGCGCGTCGTCGCCCTCGACCAGCGCGGCTACGGCCGCTCCAGCAAGCCCGCCGCGGTGGCGGCCTACCGGCTGGAGCGCCTCGCCGGGGACGTGCTGGCCGTCGCGGACGCCCACGGCGCCGCGCGGATCCGCCTCGTCGGCCACGATTGGGGCGGCATCCTCGGCTGGTGGCTCGCCGCGCGCAGGCCCGAGCGGATCGCCCGGCTCGCCGTCCTCAACGCGCCGCATCCCGACCTGCTCACCGCCTTCCTGCGCCGGCACCCGCTGCAGGCCCTGCGGCTCGGCTACTTCGCGGGGTTCCAGCCGCCCCGGCTGCCGGAGGCGGCCCTGCGGGCCGGGCGCTTCCTGGCCCTGCGCGAGGCGCTGCGCCTCACCAGCCGGCCGGGCGCCTTCACGCCGGAGGACCTCGCCCGCTACGAGACGGCCTGGGCCGAGCCGGGCGCGCTCACCGGCATGCTGAACTGGTACCGCGCCTTCCCCAAGCGCGCGCCCGCGCCGGGCCGGATCCGCGTGCCGACCCTGATCCTGTGGGGCCGCAAGGACATCGCCCTCAGCCCGGACCTCGCCGAGACCTGCCTCGCCGCCTGCGACGAGGGCGAGGTCGCGTGGTTCCCCGAGGCGACCCACTGGCTGCAGCACGAGGAGCCGGAGGCGGTGAACGCGGCGCTCGCCGCCTTTCTGACCCGTCCGGACGGCGGGTGAGCGGGCGGCGCCCGCGGCGGCCCGGCCGGGGCCGGCTCAGGCCCGCGCGGGCTCCGGCCGATCACCCGCCCGCACCTCGCGCAGGAAGGCCAGGATCGCCGGGAGCCGCGCGGCGAGCGCCTCCGGGTCGTCGTCCTCCAGGGTCAGGCAGCCGTAGCAGCGCCGATTGTCCAGGTATTGCGGGATGCCCCGGCGCCGCGCATGGTCGGAGAACACCACGTATTCGTGCCGCCCGCTGCCGTCCTCGTAGCGCAGGAGCGGGATCGCGTCCGCCCGCACGAGGTAGGTGCAGTGGACCACCGGCACCTCGACCACGCCGAGGATCCGCCGCTCGAGCAGCGCGTCGTAGTCCCGCGATTCCGCGAAGTAGCCCTGCGCATCCACCGCCGCGTGGAAATTCGCGTAGCGCGAGCCGGGCTTCACCTCCCGCAGCATCGGCGCCACGATCGGCAGGTTCAGGCTCACGAGATCGCGCAGGGTCGACGGGATCAGGAAGTTGTCGGCATCCGCCACGAAGTAGAAGGCGCAGTCCCGCGCCAGGGTGAGGGCGAGGCTGCGCTGGCGGATCGCGCCCAAGACCGCGAAGCGCTGGGGCGTCCACTCGTGCACCGCGAGGTCCTGCACCGGCTCGGGCACGTCCGCGTCGTCGAAGACGATCCCGGCGTAGAGCCCCCCGACCCGGTCGAGCCAGGCGCGCAGCATCCCGCCCGTCCGGTCCGTGTTGTTGTTGGTGCGCACGCACAGGACGATCGATGATTTCGGGTAGTCGAGAGCCTCGATGCAGTCGAGGTAGAGGTCGAGCACGGGCTCCTTCTGCTTGGCCAGGACGGCGAGGAGCACGCGCGGGGCCGGCTCGGGCAGGCGGCTTCGCAGCGGCCGCAGCGCCGCCGGCGGATCGAGGGGCGGGGAGGGCTGCCGCGGCGGGGCCTGCTCCAGGGCCGAGGCGGCGAAGCGCAGGTTGCGCAGGATCCGCTCGCGGTCGGCGGCGGGCAGCATCTCGCTGTGCAGGGCGCGCAGGCAGCCGTCGATGCAATCGTGCATCGCGCCCGCCCAGTAGGCGTTGATCGCGTACTCGTCGGCGAGGCCGTAGGCGTAGATCCAGCGCTCGACGAAGAGCCCGTCGGCCGGGGCGGGCCGGCCCAGGGCCTCCTTGGCGATGGCGTGGCCCTGGCGGTTGCGCCCGATGCCGCGGCAGAAGCGGCTCGCCGCGTGGGCCGCCTCGACGCGGCCCGGCCGGACCTCGCCGGCCCGGCGGTAGACCGCCAGGATCTCGTCCGGATCCGCCCGCAGGGCCTCCATCAGGCGGCCGGCCTGGTAGAGGCTGACGAAGACCTCCTCCTCCCAGAAGCCCAGGGTCGCCCGCCGGAGATAGGCCTCGACCGCCTGCTGGACGGCGCCGCAATCGCGGTAGGTCTGCGCGAGGTAGAAGGTGTAGCGCGCGACCAGGAAGGGGTCGGTCTCGGCGGCGAGCGCCTGCTCCAGCACCGCCGCGTCGCGCCGATAGGTCGCCGGATCGCGCCGCCGCCGCCCGTCCTCGCTCACGCGGATCGTCAGGGGCAGGTGCCCGGAACTGCGCGCCTCCTCGCAGGCCAGGAACTCGTGCAGCACGCCCCGGTAGCGCCACGGGAGGGCGTTGCGCACGAGCTGCGGGCGCCGGTAGGCGATCGCCCCGAACCGGATGTCGAGCGTGTAGGAATCCGCGTCGAGGGGCGGCAGGACGAAGCCGTCCGGGATCTCCAGCGTGTCGTCGGCGTCGATGATCAGCGAATAGGCGCCGCGCGGCCGGGCGAGGTCCAGCGCCTCGCTGCGGTTGTGGGCGAAGTCGCGCCAGGGCCGCTCCACCAGCGCGCCGGGCAGCCCGGCGAGGGCGTCGCGCACGATCTCCTGCGTCCCGTCGGTCGAGCCCGTATCGACGACCACCCAGTGGTCGATCAGGGGCCGCACGGAGTCGAGGCAGCGCCGGATCACGGGCGCCTCGTCCTTCACGATCATGCAGAGGCAGATGCCCCGGTCGGCGGTCATGCGGGGTTCCCTCCTCCGGTCCCGAAGGTCAGGAACACGGAATTGCGCCACATGCCGGTCTCCGTCTGCGGACAATAGGTGAGGACGACTGCGCCCGGCAGGTCGAAGGGCGGTCGGTCGAGCCGCAGGGGCCGGTAGCCGCCCGGCTCGATCTCGCCGTTGAGGCCGTCCTCGGGCTTGTCGGTGTTGGTGATGAGGGCGAAGCGATAGCGCGACCGGATCACGGGCAGGTACGCCCGGATCACCCCGAGCGGCAGGTGCTGGAGCACCTCCTTGGCCAGGAGGAGGTCGCCTCCCGGCAGGTCCTCGATGCGCGTCAGCAGCCGGAAATCGACCGTGTCCCGCCAGTAGCGGGCGAGGTTCCGGGTGATCACGCTCTCGACGACGTCGAACCCCGTGTAGGTGACGCCGCTCCAGTCGATCAGGCGGGAGAACTGCCAGTCCCCGCAGCCGAGTTCGGTCACGGTGGCGACGCGGTTCTCCGCGATGAAGCGCTCCAGGAAGGCGCGGTACGCGATCGTGTTGACCGGACGGGACCCGGGCCCCGAGCCGTGCGACCAGCTGTCGGCCCGGTAGATGGTCTCGAAGGCGCGGGCGATCGCGGCGGTGTCGGTCATGGCCTCCTCGGAGTGGGCCGCAGGACCGGGCCGCCGTTGCGCGGGCCGGTCCTGCCGCCGGGTCATGTCATACCGGTTCTCGATCGCCGATCCCGCGCGGCGGCCGCGCCCGACGGCCGTGCCGAACCGATCGCCGGAGACTCTCCCATCGCCGGAGGCCCTCTCACGGGCCGGCGCCGCGGGCCGCGTCGAGCGCCGCGACGACCTCGCCGGTGATCGCCGCCGCGGCCTCCCGCCAGGGCGCCGCCTCGCGCCGCTTGGCCTCGGCGTCGGGCCGGAAGGCGCGGCCCGGCGCCTTCGCGTCCCGCGCCGCCGCCGCCCGCATCGCCGCCAGGACGGCGGCGTCCGGCCACAGCCCGAAATGCGGCGCGACCCGGCCGAGGATCGCCTCCGGCAGGTCGTCGTAGCGCAGGATCAGCCCGCGCCCGGGCGCCCGGGCGAGGCCGTCGAGCGCCGCGCGCCCGAGCGCCGCCATCACCCGCAGCTGGTAGAGGTCCGGCGCCAGCGCGAACAGGTCGGCCTCGGCGAGCCCCAGCAGGGAGGCCGGGATCCGGCCCGGCATCGTGTCGGCCCCGGCCTGCCGCCGCTGCGAGGCCAGGATCTCCAGCGGCTCGCGGTAGAGGAAGAGCCAGGGCACGTCCGGGAAGACGCGCTGGATCCGCGCCAGGTCGAGCACGTCCGCGGCCATGAACTTCACCACGGCCCGCGCCTCGTCGGGGAAGCGCCGCGCCGCGAGGGCGCCGACCAGGCCGCCGAGCCATGCATCGACGCGGGCCGGGGCGAGGCCCCCGCCATGCCCGGCCTCCAGCACGCCCCGCAGCGGCCCCGGCTCCGACAGCACCAGGGTGGACGGGTCCGCCGCGAGCACCTGGGCGCACAGGGTCGAGCCGCAGCGGGCCATGTGGAAGATGAAGCCCGCGGGCGGCAGGCCGGGCGGGCGGGCCGCCAGGGCGTCGGCGCGGCTGCGCTGCTGGAAGGCCGCGTTGAAGGGCGCCCCGATCTCGCGCGAGATCGTCTCGAAGAAGAACGGCTCGGTCGGGCGGCGCGCCCCGAGATGGCACCAATCGACGGTCAGGGTCCCGTCCGCCCAGCCGGTGCGGAAGGGCGTCCAGCCCGCGAAGGCGTCCGGGTCGTCGTTCTCGATCGGCCCGACCTCGCCCGGCAGGGCGAGGGGCGCCGATTGCATCAGCCAGCCGTGGCGATTGGCCCGCATCGCCGCCTCCACGTCGGCGGGCGTCACCGCCTCGGCGGCCGGCGCCGCGGCCGCGCAGGCGGCCGCCACGAAGGCGTCGCGGTCGAGGATCGGCCGCAGGGAGGCCGCCAGCGCCGCATCCGCGGCGACGCGGCGCGCGAGGGCCGCGAATCCGTCCCGGCTCATCCGCCCGCCTCCCGCGCGGCGCGGAACAGCGCCGCGACCCACGCGTCCACCTGCGCGTCGATGACGAGGTGGATCCGCGCCGCGGCGCCGTCGTTGCGCACGCTGTGCGGGTCCGACAGGCGCAGGTACCAGCAGGAGCCCGGCTCCATCACCACCCGCGCGCCGTTGAGCCGAAAGTCCACGCCCGGATTGGTGACGAGGGGCACGTGCAGCCGCACCGCCCCGTCCTCGAAGGCGAGGTCGCGGTCGCGGTGCTCGCGGATCACCGAGCCGGGCCCGAGCCGCATCAGCCGGACGCTGGCGAGCGGGCAGGGCAGGGCGGCCAGCGCCGCCCGGATCGCCGGGCAGGCGGCGAGGGCGGGCGCGTCGGCGAAGTCGCCCGCCGGCGGGTCGGCCGCGATCATCATCACCGGATGGGTCGCGCCGGCCGGGGCGCGCAGCGGGATCACGTCCCACTCGCCCGCGTAGTTGCGGGTGATGAAGTGGCGCAGCCACGGCGTGCCGCCGAGCGCCGCGCACTCGGCCGCCATGGCGGCGGCGTCGAAGCGCAGGGGCAGGCGCAGCCGGTCGGGGACGGGGGTCACGGGGCGGGGCTCCAGGCGAGGTCGAGGGTGAGGTCGGTCTGCGCGACGGGCCGGAAGCCGAGGCGCGCGTAGAGGCGGCGCGCGCCCGCATTGCCCTGCGCCACCGTGAGGTGGACCGGCAGGCCGAGCCGGGCCGCCTCGGCCATCACCTCGCCGAGGAGGCGGGTGCCGAGGCCGCGCCCCTGCCAGGGGGGCAGCAGCGCCACGTCCACGACGGTCAGCGCCGCCCCGCGGGCGGTGACGAGCCGCCCGACCGGGACGCCGCCCGCCTCGACGATCTCGTGGCACGCCTGCGGGTAGAGCGCCCGGTAGGTCGCCGCCTGCCCGGCGAAGCCCTGGTCGAGCAGCAGGGCGCGCAGGGGCGCGGGCAGCCCTTCCAGGGGCGTGCCCTGCGCCGCCGCGAACAGCGCCCGCAGGAAGGGCGCGTCCTCGGGCCGCTCGGGACGGCGGACGGGGACGTCCGCCGGGCCCGCCTCGTGCGCCGCCGCCACGCCGTCAGTTCCGGGCCGGGAAGAGGCCCTGGAGGGCGATGAGATAGTTCAGGACCAGCGTCGGCTGCCGGTTCTCGTGGGGCTGAGAGCCGCCGGTGCTCTGGATCGTCCCGGGGTTCAGCACCACCGACTGGGCCGGCGCCGGGTTGTGGGTCTTCAGGGGCCTGTTGTTGGCATCGCTCGTGTTCGCCAGGAAGGCCCCGGCCGCGGCGACCTGCGTCCCCTGGGCGTCGCTGACGGTCACCAGGTGGCTGTGCGCCGGGATCTGTGCCTGCGTCAGGGTCACGGCCTCGTCGCCGAGTTTGTCGCCGAGCACGTAATTCGAGAGGCCGGGCGCTTGGCCGGCGCTGACCGGGACGCGCCCGCGCAGATCGGGCAGCGCGAAGGTCACCCTGCCGTCGCCGCCGTAGGTGGTGCCGATAATCGCGAACAGCGCCTGATATTGCGCGATCGGCAGGAGCTGACCATGGCAGAACGCCCACCCCCGGGCCGCATAATTCCCTGCGAAGAGCATGATCTGACCAACGAAAGGCTCGGTCATGACTGAAAATTCCTGAAGATCGACGGCGAATTCGGAGATGAGACCGAAGATCGTGCGCCGCAGCAGAATCGGTTTCGGCGCACCGCGTGCTCGTATCCGGTCACCGGAGACGAGTCCATGGATTTTGCGAGGGCGCGACGCAGTGAAAAAATCTCACGAGAATCGATTGCGGCTCGTCCATTCTCGGGCGCGCGAGATACTCTTGCCGAGCATGTTCAGATATTCACGAGATGTCGTCGGGCCGGCGGGAATCTGTGATCTCGGCGACATGTCGCTGCAGGTTGCACGCCGCTGCGGCCAGCGGGCCTCGTTCCGCGGTCGGGTTCGCCCTCGGCCACGTGACCGCCGCCTGCGCGGCGCCGGGCGCGTCGACCGGACGCGCCTCGAACCCGACGTCGGTCCTGCCGAAAGCCGCCGGGCGCGGGGGTCGGGGCCGCGCCAAGGCGCGCCACCCCAGCGGGAACGGCGCGTGCTTCCCGGGCCCGGCGGCCACGGCCCTCCGCCGGGCCCCGTCAATTCCGGGCCGGGTAGATGCCTTCGACAGCGATGATGAAGTTGAGCGCGAGGTAGGGCTGAATGTTGGGATGGGCCTGCGAGCCGCCGGCATTCTGGACCGTGTCGTCCGCCAGGGACACCGGTTTCGCCGCCGTGCCGGAGGTGTGATTGAGAACCGGCGTGGGCCTTCCTCCGATCGTCACCGTCGCCTGTGCCAGGTGAGCCTTGTCGGGCGAGCTGACGTTGCCGTCGGTCGCGTCCCCAGTGATCTTGTGCGAATGCGCGGGGATCTGCTGGACGCCGAGCGTCACAGTCTCGGTCCCCGCATGCTGGCCGAGCACGTAACTCGACAGGCCGGCCCCTTGGCCGGGATGCAGCGGCACGCGACCGCGCAGATCAGGCAAGGCGAAGGTCGTCTTTCCATCGCCGCCGTAGGTGTTGCCGAGAATCGCGAACAGCGCTGGGTGCTGCGCAATCTGCATGATCTGGCCATTGCAGAACGCCCAATTTCTGGGAGCAAAATTCCCGGCAAACAGCGTGATTTGACCAACATATGGCGCCGTCATACCCACCTCCTTTTAAAGATACACGGAAATTAAGAGAAACCACGGGACACCATGCACAGCAACAGGACCGCTCCTGTGCACCGCGTCCTCCTAGCTGATTATATCATTCAAGTCCACATGCAGTTTATAAAACTGTCACCTCTCTCATGATCGCGCTGAAATCGCCATCATGGTAGCCGACGAAGCCAAAGTTACTATATACCAGCATATGTATAAACTCACACTATGTATTCGTATTAAAGGAATTATGCCTTTTCGGCAACACGTCTCACTGATCTGGCGAACATCCGCTCCCATCCCGCTCACAGGACTTGACCACCAATCTCTCCGAACGGAAGAGATCAAGGTCATTCGGCGGGGCCGGCTGGCGAAATCGCGTCCTCCGCGTGACGGTCCCCTTCGCCACCTTTGCTGTCGGCAACGCCGCACAAGCGGCGGCGGAACATTTGGGGATCGGGTTCGATGGCCTACGGAACGATCACGGTAACGGCAAATTTCGTACAGCCCCTAACAAATGCAGTTTCGAATTCAGGCATCGTACTTCTTTATGACACGACCGGCACATCGACCCTGTCTGCATCTAATTTTATTGGATCTTCAGGATATTACTTTACACCCTCAGGCATCACCACAGGAACTTCCGCATATTTCTCGCTGACAACCACGGCGACCGTCGGAAGCGGCCGCAGCTTCACCGCCATCATCGAAAATCCAACCTACTTTAATTCACCAGCACCGACGAGCCTCACCAGTTCAGCAGTCTACAATTCGAATGGCCAGGATACCGGCGCGTCCGCAACACTTAGTGCTGGCGGCGTCGACAAGGCAAACGGTTTGGGTGGAGCGAACTATGACGTGAATTACGCGAAGCTCGTCTTCTCGAATGTCACCGTCACGGCCGGAGGGGGCGCACCCGGGCCGACAGGTGCCAGCGGCGCAACGGGCGCAACGGGCGCCACTGGCGCAACGGGGAGCGGAGCCACAGGCGCGACAGGGGCCACCGGCGCCACGGGCACGGGCGCGACCGGGCCGACCGGGGCCGCGGGCTCCACCGGCGCGACGGGCACGGCCGGTGCGACGGGCGCCACGGGAGCGGGCGCCACAGGCGCGACCGGTGCGACGGGAGACACGGGCCCCACGGGCGCGGGGGCGACCGGAGCCACAGGCGCGACGGGCGCGGGGGCGACCGGCGCCACGGGATCGGATGGCGCGACGGGCGCCGCGGGCGCGACCGGTGCGACGGGATCCGCCGGTGCGACGGGGGCGACGGGCACGGCGGGGACCACGGGCGCGACCGGCGCCGCGGGCGCGGATGGCGCCGGGGGCGCGACCGGCAGCACCGGCGCCGCGGGCGCGACGGGTGCCACCGGCGCGGACGGCGCGAGGGGCGCCACGGGCAGGGACGGCGCCGCGGGGGCGACCGGCGGCACAGGGGCCGCAGGCGCAACCGGCGGCATGGGAGCGGCCGGCAGCACCGGCGCCGCGGGCGCAACGGGTGCCACCGGCGCAGATGGCGCGAGGGGCGCCACGGGCAGGGACGGCGCTGCCGGGGCGACCGGCGGCACGGGGGCTGCGGGTGCGACCGGCGCCACGGGCGCGGACGGCGCGAGGGGTGCCACGGGCAGGGACGGCGCCACCGGGGCGACCCGCAGCATGGGGGCTGCGGGTGCGACCGGCGCGACCGGAATCGGCGCGACGGGGTCGGCTGGCAGCACCGGCGCCGCGGGCGCAGATGGCGCGAGGGGCGCCACGGGCAGGGACGGCGCTGCCGGGGCGACCGGCAGCACGGGGGCCGCAGGCGCAACCGGCGCCACGGGCGCGGACGGCGCGAGGGGTGCCACGGGCAGGGACGGCGCCACCGGGGCGACCGGCAGCACCGGGGCTGCGGGTGCGACCGGCGCGACCGGAATCGGTGCGACGGGGTCGGCCGGCAGCACCGGCGCCGCGGGCGCGACGGGTGCCACCGGCGCGGACGGCGCGAGGGGTGCCACGGGCAGGGACGGCGCTGCCGGGGCGACCGGCAGCACGGGCGCCGCGGGCGCGACCGATCCCGCTGGGGCCACGGGCGCCGGCGGCACGACCGGCGCGACGGGGGCGGCCGGGGCGACGGGCACCGCCGGAGCCACCGGCGCGACCGGGAGCACCGGACCGGCCGGCGCCACAGGGGCCACCGGACCGGCCGGGGCCACCGGCGCCACCGGCCCCGAATGCTTCACCCGCGGCACCCGCCTGCTCACGCCCACGGGCGCGCGCCGCGTCGAGGATCTCGCGGTCGGCGACCGCCTCCTCACCGCCGCCGGCGAGGCCCGGCCGGTGGTCTGGATCGGGCGCCGCCGCCTGCGCCCCGACGCCCATCCCCGCCCCGACCGCGTCCGCCCGGTGCGGATCCGGGCCGGGGCCCTGGCGCCGGGCCTGCCGGAGCGCGACCTCCTGCTCTCGCCCGGCCACGGGGTGCTGTTCGCCGGCCACCTGATCCCGGCCGGCCTGCTGGTCGACGGGCGCGGCGTGGCGGTGGAGGCCGTGGCCGAGGTGGAGTACCTGCACGTGGAACTCGACCTGCACGACGTGGTCCTGGCCGAGGGCGTGCCCTGCGAGAGCTACCTCGATGCCGGGCAGCGGGCGGATTTCGAGGAGGCGGGCGGGGTGACGCGCCTGCACCCGGTCTTCCTGCCGCTGACCTACGAGGCGGCCTGCGCGCCGCTGGCGGTGGCCGGCCCGGTGCTGGCGGCGGCGCGGGCGCAGATCGCGGCCCGGGCGGAGGCCCAAGCCGAGGCCGCAGCCCAAGCCGAGGCCGCGGCGCGGGAGGGCGAGGCCGCGCCGCGCCGGCGGCCGGCCGGGTGAGGTCCCGGCGAGGGCTGAGCCCTCGCCCCCCTCACTCCGCCGCGAGCGCCGCCGGGCCGGCGTTGCCGGCGAGCACCTGCAGGGCGGCCTCGACGCCGCCCGGGCGGTGCGGGATGCCGCGGATCCGCAGGCCCAGTTCGACGCCGGCCAGCGTCCCGGTGACCATCAGGTCGTGGAAATCGCCCAGGTGGCCGATGCGGAAGACCCGGTCGGCCAGCGGCCCGAGGCCGTTGCCGAGCGACATGTTGCAGCGCTCCAGGATCTCGGCCCGCAGCGCATCCGCCGAGTGGCCCTCGGGCAGGCGCACCGCGGTCAGCGCCGAGGAATAGTCCTCCGGATTGCGGCACTGGATCTCGAAGCCCCAATGGGCCACGCAGGCCCGGGTCGCCGCCGCGGCGCGGTCGTGGCGGGCGAAGACCGCCGGCAGGCCCTCGGCCCGCAGCATCTCCAGGGCCACCGCCAGCCCCTGCAGCAGGTTCGTGGAAGGCGTGTAGGGGAAGGTGCCGGTGGCGTTCGCGGCCAGCATCTCCTCCCAGTTCCAGTAGGACTTCGGCAGCCGCGCCGACCGCGACGCGGCCAGCGCCTTGTCCGAGACCGCGTTGAAGGACAGGCCGGGCGGCAGCATCAGCCCCTTCTGCGAGCCCGCGATGGTGACGTCGACGCCCCACGCGTCGTGCCGGTAATCGATCGAGCCGAGCGACGAGATCGCGTCGACGAGGAGCAGGGCCGGGTGGCGCGCCTGGTCGAGCGCCCGGCGCACCGCCGCCACGTTCGAGGTCACCCCCGTCGAGGTCTCGTTGTGGACGATGCAGACCGCCTTGATGGCGTGGCCCGCATCCTCGGCGAGGCGCGCCTCGATGGCGGCCGCGTCGACGCCCGAGCGCCAATCCCCCTTCAGGAATTCCGCCTCGATCCCGAGGCGCTTGGCGAGGCGGCTCCAGAGGGTCGCGAACCAGCCGGTCTCGAACATCAGCACCCGGTCCCCGGGCGACAGCGTGTTGGCGAGCGCCGCCTCCCAGGCGCCGGTGCCGGAGGCCGGGTAGATCACCACCGGGTTGGTCGTGCCGAAGACCGGCCGGATCTCCGCCAGCACCGTGCGGCCGAGCCGGGCGAAGTCCGGCCCGCGATGGTCGATGGTCGGCCTGGCGATCGCGGCGAGGACCGGCAGCGGCGTGTTGGTCGGTCCCGGAATCTGCAGGAAGTGGCGGCCCGGCGCGTGCGTCATGAGGGTCCTCCCGGCTGTCGGCCTGCGGTTTTGGCGTGATCTGAATTTTGTATTATGTATGCGGCAGAGGCAAGAGCCGGCGGCCGGCCCGCGGCGGCAGGGGAGGGGGCGATGCACGGGTCTCTGGGCAATCCGGGGGCGGCGGGTCGGGAGGCGGGGTCCTCGGCGCCCCTGGAGCGGCGCCTGCGCGAGGCCGTCTCGGGCGAGGTGCTGTTCGGCGCCTTCGACCGCGGGCGCTACGCCACCGACGCCTCGATCTACCAGATCATGCCGCGCGGCGTGGTGCTGCCGCGGACCCGCGCCGACATCGCCGCCGTGCTCGCGGTCGCGGCCGAGCACGAGGTCGCGGTCGTCATGCGGGGCGGGGGCACCTCGCAGAACGGGCAGCCGATCGGCGCGGGGCTCGTCGTCGATTGCTCGCGCCACCTCGACGGGGTGCTGGCCTACGATCCGGCCGCCGGCACCGTCACGGTCGAGCCCGGGACGGTGCTGGAGCGCCTCAACGCGCGGCTGAAGGCGGATGGCTGGTTCTTCCCCGTCGAGCCCTCGACGGCGAGCCGCTGCACCATCGGCGGCATGGTGGGCAACAATTCCTGCGGCGCCCGCTCGCTGCGCTACGGCAAGATGGTCGACAACGTGCTCGGCCTCGACGGCCTGCGCGCGGACGGCACCGCCTTCTCGCTCTCCGCCGAGGGCGCGCCCGGGGCGGAGGACCTCGCCGCGCGGATGCGGCGCCTCGCCGAGGCCGAGCGGGACGAGATCGAGGCCCGGTTCCCGAAGGTGCAGCGGCGGGTCGGCGGCTACAATCTCGACGCGCTGCTGGCCGAGCGCCCGAACCTCGCCCACCTCCTCGTCGGCTCGGAGGGCACGCTCGCGGCGACGACCGCCGTCACCCTGCGGCTCGCCCGCCTGCCCGCCCACCGGGTGATGGGGGTGTGCCACTTCCCGTCGTTCCGGGCCGCCATGGAGACGGTGCCGGCCCTGGTCGCCCTCGATCCGGTGGCGGTGGAGCTCGTCGACAACAACGTGCTGGTGCTCGGCGCCGACATCCCGCTCTTCCGCGCGACGCTCGCCGACATCACGCGGGGGCGGCCCGACTGCCTGCTCCTCGTCGAGTTCGCCGGCGAATCCGAGGCCGCGCTCGCGCGCGACCTCGCCCGCCTCGACGCCTGCATGGCCGATCACGGCTTCGCCGGGGCGGTCGTGCCGGTGGTGGAGCCCGCCCGCCAGCGCACCGTCTGGGGCATGCGCGAGGCCTGCCTCAACATCATGATGTCGATGCGCGGCGACGCGAAGCCCGTCTCCTTCATCGAGGATTGCGCGGTGCCCCTGGAGCACCTCGCCGACTACACCGACGCGGTGACGGCCCTCTTCGCCCGCCACGGCACGAGGGGCACGTGGTACGCCCACGCCTCGGTCGGCTGCCTGCACGTGCGGCCGATCCTCAACCTCAAGCAGGAGGCCGGGATCGCCGCGATGCGGGCCATCGCGGAGGAGACCGCCGACCTGGTGCGCCGCTTCAAGGGCTCGTATTCGGGCGAGCACGGCGACGGGATCTCGCGCTCCGAGTTCATCGCGCCCCTGTTCGGGCCGCGGCTGACCCGCGCCTTCGAGGCGGTCAAGGACGCCTTCGACCCGGAGAACCGCCTCAATCCCGGCAAGATCGTCCGGCCCCTGCGGATGGACGACCGCGGCCTGATGCGCTTCCCCGCGGGCTACCGGGTCGCGGCGCCGGC
>NZ_KB900609.1:1301346-1429169 GCF_000379105.1 Methylobacterium sp. WSM2598
GGGCGGCGCTGCCGGCGGGCCTCCTGATCTTCGGCCTCGCGGTGACCTTCTGGTTCGGGCTCGGGGCCGCGCGGGCCCGCCGGGCCGGCGCGCGCGAGCGCGAGCGGGCCCGGCGGGCGCCGGAGCCCGGCCCGACGCCCCTCGAGGTCAAGCTCGAGCAGATGCTGACCGAGGCGCGGGTGATGCTGCCCGGGGCGCAGGCGCTGCTCGGCTTCCAGCTCGTCATCACCTTCACGGATTCCTTCGAGGCGCTGCCCTTCGCCGCCCGGGCCGTCCACATGGCGGCGCTCGGGCTGATCGCGCTCACGGTGATCTGGCTCGTCGCCCCCGCCGCCTTCCACCGCATCGTCTACGCGGGGGAGGACGCGCCGGAGGTCCACCGCCTCGGGACGCGCTTCCTGCTCGCCGCGAGCGTGACGCTGGCCCTCGGCATCGCGGCCGATCTCGGCGTCGTCCTCGCCAAGGTGCTGGAATCCGGTCGCGCGGGCCTCGCGGGCGGGATCCTCTGCCTGTGCGGCCTCCTCGGCCTCTGGCACGCGGCGCCGCTGGTGCTGCGCCGCCGGGCCGCGGGCGCCGGGCGGGGCGACGCGCCGCGCGCGGCCGGGGAGCCCGGCGGGCCGGCATGAGGGGATGAGGCCGCGCCGGGCCGGCCCCGCTACTCCGCCAGGTCCCGCATCACCCGGATCAGCTCCGCCTTGCCCTCGAAGCCGATGCCCGGCAGGTCGGGCATGACGATGTGCCCGTCCTCGACCCGCACCCCGTCCGGGAAGCCGCCGTAGGGCTGGAACAGGTCCGGATAGCTCTCGTTCCCGCCGAGCCCGAGCCCCGCCGCGATGTTGAGCGACATCTGGTGCCCGCCATGCGGGATGCAGCGGGCGGGCGACCAGCCGAATTCCGCGAGCACGTCGAGGATGCGCAGGTACTCGACGAGCCCATAGGCGAGGGCGCAGTCGAATTGCAGCCAGTCGCGGTCCGGCCGCATCCCGCCGTAGCGCAGGAGGTTGCGGGCGTCCTGGTGCGAGAAGAGGTTCTCGCCCGTCGCCATCGGCCCCGGATAGAAGCCGCCGAGCGCCGCCTGCAGGGCGTAGTCGAGGGGGTCGCCCGCCTCCTCGTACCAGAACAGCGGGTAGTCCCGCAGCATCTTGGCGTAGGCGATGGCGGTCTCGAGGTCGAAGCGCCCGTTCGCGTCGACGGCGAGCCGCGCCTGACCGCCGATCTCGGCCAGCACGGCCTCGATGCGGCGGCGATCCTCGGCCAGGGAGGCGCCGCCGATCTTCATCTTCACGACCGTGTAGCCGCGGTCGAGGTAGCTGCGCATCTCCGCCCGCAGCGCCGCGTCGTCCTTGCCCGGATAGTAGTAGCCCCCGGCCGCGTAGACGAAGACGCGCGGGTCGGCCTCCCGGCCCTCCCGCTCCGCCAGCATCCGGAAGAGCGGCTTGCCGGCGATCTTCGCGGCCGCGTCCCAGACCGCCATGTCGAGGGTGCCCACCGCCACCGAGCGCTCGCCGTGGCCGCCGGGCTTCTCGTTGCGCATCAGCGCGGCCCAGATCCGGTGCGGGTCGAGGGTGTCCCCGGCCTCGCTCAGCAGGCTCTCGGGGGGCGCCTCCAGCAGGCGGTCGCGGAAGCGCTCGCGGATCAGCCCGCCCTGGCCGTAGCGGCCGTTGGAGTTGAAGCCGTAGCCGACGACCCGGCGCCCGTCGCGCACCACGTCGGTGACCACCGCGACGAGGCTCGTCGTCATCTTCGTGAAGTCGATATAGGCGTTGCGGATCGGCGAGGCGATCGGCTTGGTGATCTCGCGGACGTCGACGATGCGCATGCGCGGCCCTCCTGTCGGGCCGCGCAGCTAAGCAACATTCGCCGAAGGGGTCACCGGTTCGGCGGCGAACGATGATGCGAGACGAGGCTGAGCCGGATTGCCGATGCCATTCGGCTCAGCCGGGCGGCGCGGGCGGACCTCGCCGGCGGCGAAACGGTCCCGACCTTCGACCTCGCGGCGACGCCGCAGGGCATGGCGCGCGACGGTCACGGGCTCGCCCGGCTGCCGCGCCCGCGCGGGGCCCGCCGAGGCCGACATCCCCCTCGACATGCGGCTGTTCCGCTCGCTCGCGCACCGCAGGCACGCGGCGGACGCGCTGCGGGCACGGCTCACCGGACCCAGAGGCGCGCGCGCCCGCCCCGCGCCGGGCACTCGGGGCGGCCTTCGACCGGGTCCGGAACCCGGCGCGCCGCGCTGCGCCGCCGCGAGCGGTCCGGTGATCAGGAAGTGGGTGTGAACCATCGGCATCGTCGGCGTCAGCGAGTCCTCGGGTGCCGCGCACCCCCGTTTCCGCTTGTCTCTCGCCGGTCATCGATTCGCAACGACTCTTGTTCCATCACCATCCCGAACATAGCCCGCGGCTGTTGATTCGCGCGCGACGCCCTCCTTCTTCGAATTTCTCGCGAAACCCCCGCCGGAGGCGTTTTGAATCTGTTTTAAAGGTTTTAGAATCTGAGTTTCAGGTCCGAATCCCGCCGCGGCATCAAGCGGTTAAGCCGCGATTCGCGGATCGATGTACGGGATTGACGGATCGATGTACGGCGTTGACGGATCGATGTACGGGGCAAGCCGGAACGAAGTACGGCGGCCCGTGACGAATCCTTGAAATTGTCCACAGGCCAGGGGGGTTGTCCACAGACCGGGCAGGAACTCGGTTTTTGTCATCCGGGCAGGGACCGAAGTACGGAGTTTTTGTCAGGCCGCGACGGCAGGCGCGGCCCCGCCCTCGCGGGCCGCTCGGGCGCCGCGCACGCTCCTGGACGCGTTGGGGTTTTCGTCGGTGCCGCGCGGACCGGAGCGGGGCTCGCCCGGCCCTCGCGGCGGCGGCGCGCGCGGCGTGTCCGCTGAGGATGCGCGTCCCCCGACATTTTCGCCGCCGGACCGGGGAAGGCTGCGGCGCGGGACGCTCAGCGTCCGGCTTGGCGCCAGAACACCGGCAGGCTCGCCCGCAGCCCGTCCCTGAGGTCCTTCGGGAGCAGCGCCATGATCTTGCGGTCGTGCGCCGTCATGGCGTTGCGCACCTCGTCGGCGCGGGCGGCGCCGGCCTGGGTGACGAACAGCCCCTGCGCCCGCCCGTCGACCGGCTGCCGCAGCACCAGGCCGAGCGCGTCGAGCCGCGCCGTGATCGGCGCCATGTTGGCGCGCTTGATGCTGAGTTCGCTGCCGATCTCGGTCTGCGTCACGCCGGGATTCGCCGCGACGAGGACCAGGACCGACGCCTCGGTGGGCGTCAGGCCGAGCCGGCCGAGATCCTGACCCAGCTCGGCCATCAGGGCGTTCGACGCGCGGCGCAGCTGGTAGCCGAGCAGGTCGTTGAGCGGGCTGTGCAGGCGCGGGGGCTTCGACGTCACCCCGGCCCCTTAGAGCACCCCGTTGCGGCCCGCAAATTTTATGCTATGAACCATAACAATACCGAGGGGAAGCGACGAGGGGGATGATGCCGATGGCCGGGGTGTCGGGCGGCGTGGCCGCCGCTGCCGAGCGCGTGCTCGTGCGGCACGATCCGATCACCGGGGAGGTGGCGAGCCGGGTGCCGGCCTGCGGGCCGGACGAGGCCGTGGCGGTGGCCGACGCGGCCGCGGCGGCGTTCCCGGCCTGGGCCGACCTGGGACCGAACGCGCGCCGCGCCGCGCTGATGCGCGCCGCCGCGCAGATCGAGGCGAGGGCGGAGGCCTTCGTCGCGGCGATGATGGGCGAGGTCGGCGCCACCGCGGGCTGGGCGCGGTTCAACGTGACGCTCGCCGCCTCCATGCTGCGCGAGGCCGCGGCCCTCACCACCCAGGTCGGCGGCGAGGTGATCCCGTCCGACAAGCCCGGCTGCCTCGCCATGGCCATGCGCGAACCGGCCGGGATCGTGCTCGGCATCGCGCCCTGGAACGCCCCGGTGATCCTGGGCGTGCGGGCGGTCGCGGTGCCCCTCGCCTGCGGCAACGCGGTGATCCTGAAGGGGTCCGAACTCTGCCCCCGCACCCACGCGCTGATCGCCGAGGCGCTCCGGGCGGCGGGCCTGCCGGAGGGCGTGGTCGGCTACGTGGCGAACCGGCCCGAGGAGGCGGGCGAGGTCGTCGGCGCCCTGATCGACCACCCGGCGGTGCGCCGGGTCAACTTCACCGGATCGACGGCGGTCGGGCGCGTCGTCGCCAAGCGCGCGGCCGAGACCCTGACGCCCTGCCTCCTGGAACTCGGCGGCAAGGCGCCGCTCCTGGTGCTGGAGGATGCGGATCTCGACGAGGCCGTGCGGGCGGCGGCGTTCGGGGCCTTCATGAACCAGGGCCAGATCTGCATGTCGACGGAGCGGATCATCGTCGTCGACGCGGTGGCGGAGGCCTTCGTGGCGAGGTTCCGCGCCAAGGTGGAGACCCTGGCGGTGGGCGATCCCCGCGACGGCCGCGCGCCGCTCGGCGCCGTCGTCGACCGCCGCACCGTCGCGCATGTGGGCGCCCTGGTGGAGGCGGCGCTGGCCGAGGGGGCCGTGCTCGTGGCCGGCGGCCCGGCCGCGGGCGTGCTGATGCCCGCCCACGCGGTCGACCGGGTGACGCCGGACATGCGGCTGTTCCGGGAGGAGAGCTTCGGGCCGGTCGTGGCGATCGTGCGCGCCCGGGACGAGGCGCACGCGGTCGCCCTCGCCAACGACACCGATTACGGCCTCTC
The DNA here is from genome assembly GCF_000379105.1 of Methylobacterium sp. WSM2598. GTDB lineage: Bacteria > Pseudomonadota > Alphaproteobacteria > Rhizobiales > Beijerinckiaceae > Methylobacterium. The sequence continues at coordinate 1,306,037 of NZ_KB900609.1, forward strand.
GGCGGCGGTCTTCACCCGCGACACGGCGCGGGGCCTGCGGGTCGCCCGCCGCATCCGCTCCGGGATCTGTCACGTCAACGGCCCGACCGTCCACGACGAGGCCCAGATGCCGTTCGGCGGCGTCAAGGCCTCCGGCTACGGCCGCTTCGGCGGCAGGGCCGGGATCGACGCCTTCACGGAGCTGCGCTGGATCACGATCGAGACCCAGCCCGGCCATTACCCGATCTGATTTCGGCACCAGGAGAGGACAGAGAGATGTCGCAGGAGCGCAGCGAGCGGGACACCGTCGCCTTCGAGGTGATCGACCGGGTGGCCTGGGTCCGCTTCAACCGGCCCGAGAAGCGGAACTGCATGTCGCCCAAGCTCAACCGGCGCATGATGGAGGTCATCGACGAGCTGGAATTCCGCCAGGACGTCGGCGTGCTGGTGCTCACCGGCGAGGGCAGCGCGTGGTCCGCCGGGATGGACCTCAAGGAGTATTTCCGCGAGACCGAGGCCCAGGGGCTCGCCGGCACCCGCAAGGCGCAGCGCGAGAGCTACGGCTGGTGGCGCCGCCTGCGCTGGTACCAGAAGCCGACGATCGCCATGGTCAACGGCTGGTGCTTCGGGGGCGGCTACGGCCCGCTCTTCGCCTGCGACCTCGCCTTCGCGGCCGAGGAGGCGCAGTTCGGGCTGAGCGAGATCAACTGGGGCATCCTGCCGGGCGGCGGCGCCAGCAAGGTCGCGGTGGAACTCACCTCGTTCCGCAACGCCATGTACCACGCCCTGACGGGCGAGACGATCGACGGCCGCAAGGCCGCGGCCTGGGGCTTCGTCAACGAGGCGGTGCCGGCCGGGCAGCTCAGGGCCCGGGTGAGCGAGGTGGCGGCCCTGCTCCTCGCCAAGAACCCGACCGCCCTCAAGGCGACCAAGGACGCGATCCGCCGCGTCCGCGAGATGACCTACGACAACGCCGAGGATTACCTGGTCCGGGCGCAGGAGGCGGCCAACAGCTACGACGGCGAGGGCCGCAAGGAGGGCATCCGCCAGTTCATCGACGAGAAGTCCTACAAGCCGGGCCTCGGCGCCTACGACCTGCGCAGGACCGCCTCCGCCAATCCTGCCTGAATCCGCAGGACCGGCCACGCCTGCGCCGCACCGGTGATCCCTTCGCCGGTGATCCCCTCGGCGGAGGAGGCCTCGCCCGTGCGGGACCCGCCTTCCTCGCCGACCCGGCGGCCGGTGCGGCGACGGAGGCGGGCCCCGCACGGAACCTGAGCTGCGGCCCGACTCGACGGGTCGTGCGCCCCGCGGCAGAGACCACCGATCGGCACGCCACCCCGCGCTTCCGGCCTCGGCAGCGTGAGGACGGCGCTCGCCTCGACCCGGTTCTTCCCCTGCGTCAAGAACGGGGGTGAGCCGATCCGCGCACAGCCGGGCACGCCGCGTCGTGCCGCGTGAGGGACGCCCAATCCATGACAGATCTTGCTCGCTTGCTGCGGCCCGCCTCGGTCGCGATCGTCGGGGCCTCCGACAAGCCGGGTGCGCTCGGCGCCTCGGTCCTCGCCAACCTGGAGCGCGCCGGGTACTGCGGCGCGATCCACCTCGTCAACCCCAACCGGGCGGAGATCGGCGGGCGGCCCTGCCTGCCCTGCGTCGAGGCGCTGCCGGACGGGGTGGACGCCGCCGTGCTGGCCATCCCGCGCGCCGCCGTGCTGCCGGCGATCCGGGCGCTGGCGGCGCGGCGGGCCGGGGCGGCGGTGGTGTTCTCGGCCGGCTTCGCGGAGGGCGGCGAGGCCGGCCGCGCCGAGCAGGATGAGATCGCCCGGATCGCCGGCGAGGCCGGCATGGTCGTCGAGGGGCCCAATTGCCTGGGCCTCGTCAATTTCGTCGACGGCGTGCCCCTCACCTTCGTGGAACTGCCCGGGACCCGGCTCGCGAGCCGCCCGGGCATCGGGATCGTCTCGCAATCCGGCGCCATGGCGGCGGTGCTCGCCGTGACGCTGCAGGCGCGCGGGCTCGGCCTGTCCTACTCGGTCTCGACCGGCAACGAGGCCGCGAGCGGCGTCGAGGACTACGTCGAGTTCCTGGTCGAGGATCCCGACACGCGGGTGATCGTCCTGATCGTCGAGCAGTTCCGCAAGCCCGCGCGGTTCCTGGCGGCGGCCCGGCGGGCCCACGCGGCCGGCAAGCCGGTCGTCCTGCTCCATCCCGGGCGCGGCGAGGCCGCCCGCCGCTCGGCCGCCACCCATACGGGGGCGCTCGCGGGCGATTACGACCTCATGCGCCTCAAGGTCGAGGACGCCGGCGTGAGCCTGGTGCCCACCCTGGAGGAGCTCGCCGACGTCGCCGAGATCCTGCTGCGCTGCCCGCCGCCCGGGTCCGGGGGGAGCGCCGTGCTGGTGGAGTCGGGCGCCTACAAGGCCCTGACCCTCGACCTCGCCGAGGAGGTCGGCCTCGACCTCCCGGCCATCGCGGATGCCGACAGCCCGGGCCTGCGCGCCGCGCTGCCGGATTTCGTGCCCGTCAGCAACCCGGTCGACCTGACCGCCCAGGGGCTGGTCGACCCCGACCTCTACCGGCGCGCGCTCGCCGCGCTCCTCGACGATCCCCGCTTCGGCGCGATCCTGCTCGGCATCATCCAGACCGACGAGACCACGGCGCGCCTCAAGTTCCCGCCGATCATCGCGGCCCTGCGCGAGCTTCGGCCGGGCAAGCCGGTGGTCTTCGCCGGGCTCGACGAGGGCGCGGCCGTTCCGCCGGACGGCCTCGCGGCCCTGCGCGACCTCGGCGTGCCCTGCTTCCCGTCGGGCGAGCGGGCCGTGCGGGCCCTCGCCGCGGTGGCGCGGCGGTCCGGCCGCCGGATCGCCACCGCGGCGGCCGCGCCGGCCGCGCCGGCCCTGGCCCGGAACCTGGCCCGGAACCTGGCCGGGGTGGTGCCGGAATACGCCGCCAAGGCGGCCCTCGCCCCGCTCGGGGTGCCCTTCCCGGAGGGCCGCATGGCCACGACCCTGGCGGAGGCCCTGCGCGCCGCCGAGGTCCTCGGCTACCCGGTCGTGCTCAAGGCGCAATCGGCCGAGCTGTCCCACAAGAGCGACGCGGGCGGCGTGATCGTCGGCCTGCGGGACGCGCAGGCCCTCGCGGAGGGCTGGGAGCGCCTGGCGGCCAACGTCGCGCGCCACCGGCCCGGCCTCGTCCTCGACGGCGTGCTGGTCGAGCGGATGGGCCCGCGCGGCGTCGAACTGATCCTGGGCGGCCGCAACGACCCCGAATGGGGCCCGGTCGTGCTCGTGGGCTTCGGCGGCGTGCAGGCGGAGGTGCTGAAGGACGTGCGCCTGCTCTCGCCCGGCATGGACGAGGCGGCGATCGCGGCCGAGATCATGGCCCTGCGCTGCGCGGCCCTGCTCGACGGGTTCCGGGGCGCGGCGCGGTGCGACGTGGCGGCGGTGGCCCGCCTGGCCGCCGCCCTCGGCCGCACCCTCGCGGGAGAGCCGCGCATCCGCGAGATCGATCTCAATCCGGTGGTCGTCTACCCGGCCGGCGAGGGCGCGCTCGCCCTCGACGCGCTGATGCTGGTCGCGCCGGCCTGAGGCCGGCGCCGCCGCGCGCGACGGGTCGGCGGAGGCCCGAGAAATCCTGCTGCGATCGGGAGGTTGGACATGGTGGGTGCCGTGGTGCCGGCGCGCGAGGCGTCGGGAGCGAATGTGACGGCCCTCGGGCTCTGCTGCCTGGTGGCGGCGATCGAGGGTTTCGACCTGCAATCGGCCGGGGTGGCGGCGCCGCGGCTGGTGGCGGCCTTCGGCCTGGCCCCGAGCCAGCTCGGCCTGTTCTTCAGCGCGAGCACGCTGGGCCTGCTCGTCGGGGCGGCCTTCGGCGGGCGGATCTCCGACCGGCTGGGCCGCAAGCGCACCCTGCTCGCCGCGGTCGCGGTGTTCGGGCTGATGTCGATCCTCACCGGGCTCGCCGCGCGCTTCGACCAGCTCGTCGCGGCCCGCCTGCTGACCGGGGTCGGCCTCGGCGGGGCGTTGCCGAACCTGATCGCGCTCGTCGCCGAGACCGCGTCGCCGGCCTATCGCGGACGGGCGGTGGCGGCGCTCTACGCGGGCCTGCCGGTCGGCGGCGTCCTGGCGAGTCTCGCCACCCTGGTGGACACCGATCCGGGGAACTGGTCGGGCATCTTCGTCCTCGGCGGCGTCGCCCCGCTCGCGGTGATCCCGCTGCTTGCGGCGTGGCTGCCCGCCGGCGGGGGCCCCGCCGCGCCGGGCCGGCCCGCAGCGTGCCCGACGCCCTGTTCGGCGAGGGCAGGGCCGTCGCCACGGCCCTGCTCTGGACCGGGTTCCTGCTCGGGCTGTTCGTCTTCTACCTCCTCCTCAACTGGCTGCCCTCCCTGCTGATCTCGCGGGGCCTGCCGCGCGCCGACGCGTCCTGGGTCCAGGTCGCCTTCAACCTCGGCGGCGCCCTCGGCAGCGTCGCGACCGGCCTGCTGATGGACCGCTGGAACCGGGCGGCGTTGGTGGCTCTGATCTTCGGCTGCAGCATCGCGGCCCTGGTGCTGCTCGCCGCCGTCCCGGCCTCGCTCGCCCTGATGATGGCTGCCGGGTTCCTGATCGGGGCCACCGCCTCCGGGGCGCAGATGGCCCTCTACGCCCTCGCGCCGAGCTGCTACCCGACGGAGATGCGCGGCACCGGCGTCGGGGCGGCCGTCTCGGTGGGGCGCCTCGGATCGGTCGTCGGTCCGCTCTTCGCGGGCGTCCTGCTCAAGGCGGGGCAGAGCCCCATCGAGGTGCTCCTGGTCCTGGTGCCGCTCTTCGCGCTGTCGGGGCTCGCCGCCACCCTCCTGGCCCGCCGCGTCCGGCCCGCCTGAGCGCGCGTTTCCGGTGCCCGGACCGGTGCGGCACGGCGTCGGACCATCCCGGTCTGACTTAGGGTCATCATTTCGGTCCGGTGTTGCGGATTTGCAGATTGCCGGCTTCGCACGGCGCGTCGTAGTCTTGATTCGTGGCAGGACAAGACCAGCGGCACAGATGACGTCGGGGTCAGCTTCCGACGAGGTGTCGAGTCCGGTCTATGCCGCAATGCCGTCACGGGAGGGTGCTGCGCATCGTCTTGCCTAGACCGGCGGCGCAAGCGCCACGAGCGCGGGAGAAACGCAATGGGAAGGATGAGGAGTCTGCTGCCGGCATCCGCCGCGGCCTTGACGGGGGTCGCCGGCGCGTCGGCGGCCGACCTCCCGGTCAGGAAGGCGGCACCGGTCGAGTACGTCAGGGTCTGCACGGCGCACGGCGTCGGCTTCTTCACCGTTCCGGGCACCGACACCTGCATCCGGATCGGTGGCCGCGCGCGGTTCGAGGCGACCGTCATCCAGCCGCTGATGCGCAGCGGGGGCGACACGGTCGGCTATCGCGGGTTGGGCCGGCTCAACCTCGACGCCCGGACCTCGACGGGCTACGGGACCCTGCGGGCCTTCGTGCGCTTCGACCTCGCGAGCCGCACGGGCGGCTACCTCAAGGCGCCGACCGTCGAGCGCTTCGGCTGGGCCTTCTCGGCGACCGGCGTCGACACGGCCGGTCGCGTCCAGCAATTCGTCAACGTCGACAAGGCATTCATCCAGTTCGCGGGTCTCACGGCCGGCCGCGCGGCCTCGTTCTACGATTTCTACGGCGGCGATTTCGAGATCATCGGCAACGCGCTCGGCTCCGGCCTCGCCTCCACGAACCTCCTGGCCTACACGGCGACGCTCGGCCAGGGGGTCACGGCCACGCTCTCGGTCGAGGATTCCAACTTCCGCAAGACGCCGCTGTTCGGCGGAGGGGCCGCCGGGACCTTCGCGGGCGGCCCGAGCGCCGCCTCGGGCAGCTTCGCGCCCCTCGTGGTCACGGACGCCGCCGGTGCTCCGGTCGCCGTCGCCTCGCTCGACACGGTCCAGCGCTCGCGCATGCCCGACGTCGTCGGCGTTCTGCGCTACGACGGGTCCTGGGGGGCCGCGCAGCTCTCCGCGGCGGTGCACGAGCTCAATGCCGGCAATCCGGTGCTCGGCGCGGCTGGCGGCCCGGCCCTGACGGTCCTGACGCCGGCGCAGGCCGCGGCGCTGCCGCGCGCCGCCGCGCCCGCGGGCCGGGCCGCGAGCGCCTACGGCTGGGCGATCCAGGGCGGCGTGAAGATCAGCCTGCCCTTCCTCGCCGCGGGGGACGCGCTCTATCTCCAGGGCGCCTACGGGGAGGGGGCCGAGCGCTACGTCGGCGTCGCGAACTACAACGGCGCCCTGACGCCGTCGAGCTTCCCGGTCCCGGGCCTGTTCAGCTCGTCCTACGCGGACGCCGTCGTCGACCCGCTCACGGGCCGGATGACCCCGTCGACCTCCTTCTCGGCCGTCGCATCCCTGCTGCATTACTGGGTGCCGGAGTGGCGCTCGGCCGTCTTCGCCTACTACGGCGAGATGCAGTTCGGCAAGGGGGTGCGGGCCGGAAGCGCGCTGTTCGGCGTGGGCGGGCTTCCGAACCCCACCAGCGCGGCCGGGGCGGCCGCCCTCGCCATCAGCCCGGTCCTGCGCGACACGACCGAACTCGTGACCGGCGCCAGCCTGATCTGGTCGCCGGTGCGGGACCTCGATGTCGGCGTCGAGGGCGTCTACGTGCGGACCGCCGTCGCCAGCGGGCGGGTGCTCAACCCGAACAAGTCCGTCCTGAACCTCGCGGCGGCGGGCCTCGCGGGCGGGCCGACCCTGGCGCAGGTCCAGGCCGCGCCGACAGTGGCGAGCCAGGACACTTTCCAGGTCCGGATGCGCGTGCAGCGCGATTTCTGATCGCGGTCGGAACCGGTCGAAGGCGGGGCGGGGCGGCGATCGCTCCCGCCCCGTTCGGCGTCGTGCGCCCGGCCTAGGCGCGCTCCCGAGGGTGGACGTTCCTCCGCGGCCGCGGGCCGATGACCGGGAACCGGGCGGTCGTGCCGGCAGGGGCGCGGTCCTGCCCGGGCAGGTCCCGCCGCGGAGGCTGAACAGGACGCGTTCGCTCCCCCGGTGCAGGGCGTGCGATCCTGTCATCCGGCAAACTCTTCCGCACCCCCTTGGCAGGCGCATCCTCCCCGTCGAGGGGCCGGCGATCGGAGATCGCCCGGCAGGCTGCCGCGGCGCACCGCGACCGGTGATCCTAGCGGATCGGAGGACCGTCCCGGATCCGCCCTGTCAGCTCTGCGGGGCCTCGGCGCGAGGGGGTGCGTGACTGCAAAGGCTGCGGGGTGTCGTGATCTCTCGATCGGGATTGCGTCAGGCGGGCGCGCCGGACACCGATCGATTGCCGGCCCCTCAGCCGAGGCCGTTGCGGAAGGCGGCCGAGCCGTGCCCGACGGACCGAGCGAGGGGGAGTGCTCGCACCTTGCCGAAGGCGCGGCGCCGGACGCGGGGGCAGGTGGCGCGGCCCCGCGGAGGGTCCGCGAGGCCGGGCGGCGAGGGGAGAGGGGGCGGTCCTTCCGCACCCCCGTCCGGGCGCCGCCGCTCAGGCCGCCCGGATGGTGGCCAGGAAGCGGCCGACCTCGCTGTTCAGGTGCTCGGACTGGCGGGACAGTTCGGAGGCGGCGGCCAGGACCTGACTCGCCGCGGCGCCGGTGTCGTCGGCCGCGGCCGAGACCTCCGCGATGCTGCACCTCACGCCGCTCGCACCCTGCACGGCCTCGGCCGCCGTGCGCACGATGTCCCGGGCCGCCGTGTCCTGGATCTCGACCGCCGCCGCGATCGCCGCGGAGACCGCGTCGATCTCGCGGATGCGGCCGGTGATCCCGGTGATCGCCGCGATGGCGTGGCCGGTCGTCGCCTGGATGCGGGTGATCTGGTCGCCGATCTCGCGGGTCGCCCGGGCGGTCTGGGTCGCGAGCGCCTTCACCTCCTGGGCCACGACCGCGAAGCCGCGGCCGGCCACCCCGGCCCGGGCCGCCTCGATCGTCGCGTTGAGAGCGAGCAGGTTGGTCTGCTCCGCGATCGCCGAGATCAGCCCGACCACGTCCCCGATCCGGGCGACCGCCTCGGACAGATCCGCCACCAGGCGTCCCGTCTCGTCCGCCTCGCGCACGGCGCTGCCGGCGATGGCCGTGGCCTCGCCGACCCGGGCGCCGACCTCCCGCACGCGGCTGCCGAGGCCGCCGGCCGCGCCGGCCATCGTGCCGACATTCGCCTCGGCCTCCTGCGACGCCGCCGCCACGGCGGCGCTCTGCACGACCGTCCGCGACGCGGTCTCGGTCATGCTCTGCGCGATCGCCTCCAGTTCCGTCGCGGAGGAGGAGACCGTCGTCACGATGCCGCCGATCGCCTGCTCGAAGGCCTGGGCCATCTGCCGCATGCCGAGCCGCTTCTGCTCCTCGGCCGAGAGGCGGGCCGCGGCGGCCTCCGCCTCGAGCTCCCGCGTGCGGATCAGGTTCGCCTTGAAGGTCGCGACCGCCCCGGCCATGGCGCCGATCTCGTCCCGCCGCGCCGTCCCGGTGACGGAGACGGCGACGTCGCCCTCCGCCAGCCGCGTCGTGGTCCGCGCGAGCTGCCGCAGCGGGCGCACCACGCGCGCGAGGACGATCGCGATCACGCCGCCGGACAGGAGCAGCGCCGCGCCGAGACCCAGGCCGCAGAGGACGACAATCATCCGCGCGCGCTGCACCGCCTCGCGGGCGTGGTCCTCCAGGCGGTCGAGCGCGAGGCGCGAGACCGCGTCGACCCCGTCGAGCGCCGGCACGGCGACCGCTCTCCACTGGTCGAGCGTGGCCGCCGCCGGGCTGCCGCGCGTGATCGCCTGCAGGATGGCGTCGCGCTCGCGCTTCAGCGGGCCCTCCGCGAAACCCTGCCGCGCCGCCGCGACGGCGTCGCGCAGGGCCGGGGTGAGGCTGGGCTTCGCCGCGGCCTCCTGAAGCAGGGTCCACAGCAGCGCCGCCCGCGTCTCCGTCGCGGCGAGGTCCCTCGCCTCGGTCTCGCTGAGGGGACGCTGGCCGCTGACGGCGCCGACGATCAGGACGACGTCCCGCCCCACCTCGGCGCGAATGGCCGCGGTGGCGGCGCGCAGCGCGATCTCCGGCGCGAGGGCCGGGTTGAGCCGGATGATCTCGGCCTCGAGCGCCGCCGCGGCCGCCTGGAAACTGTCGAGCAGCGTCGCGCCCTGCGCGAGGACCGTCTGCGCGAGTCCCGCCGCGCGCTCCCGCGGCGGGCGCGTCAATTCCCCGTCGATGCGCGGCCGCAGCGTCCGGAACCCCTCGTAATCCGCCGCGAGCTTGCGGAACGCCTCGCGCAGCGGCGCGGCGGCGATCCCCTCGGCCGCGGCGAGCGCGCGGCCCATCGCGGCCTCCACCGCCGCGCGCCGGGTCATGATGCTCGGGATGTTGCCCGTGTTGCGTTCGGGCGGAAGTTGCAGGGCGGCCGCCGAATCCCCGCGCTCGACGCGAAGATTGAGCGCCGCCGTGACCAGGTCCTTGTCGAGCCCGGCATAGCGCGAGACGTCCTCGGCCGCTGAGGAGGACTCGCCCGCTTCCATCATCATGTACAGCAGCGGCACCGTTGCGGTGCACACCATCAGCGCGAGCGCGCCCATCAAGAGCGCCGAGATGCTCAACCTCATCATCGATCCTCCCACGTGACCCAACGGTAGGACCGCTTCCCTAAGAAAGCGTGATTATCATTGCCGGTCGTGACTTGTGATAGAGAAGGTCGAGCAAGTCTTGATCTGCTCGTGCACCGGTCCGACCGGCGCCGCATCCGGTCCGGCTCCGACCTTGCAGAGGCGCGACTGTTCCGCTCCGGCGGGGCAGCGGGGACGGCGACGAGCGCGGCCCGCACGGATCCCCGCGCCGGCCGTGCGACCGGGCCGCCCGGCGCGGGCGCCGGTTTTGTCACGGGGAGGCGGAGCGAAGTACGGCGAATCCGTCAGCCCGGCGCGAGGGGCGGGCGGTCCGATTTTGTCACGCGCGGGCGGACCGAAGTACGGTCGGGTGCCAAAACCGCGGAGTCCCATGTACGGGATTTTTGTCAAACCGGCGCGGAGCGAAGTACGGGACTTTTGTCAGGGCGCCCGGCCGCCGCGGCCTCTGGGCCGCCGCGGCCGTGGCGGGGATCGCGGCGGCCGCGGCCCGTCAGGGCGTCTCGTCCGGGCCGTCGTGATGGTCCGGGTCGTCGGGCAGGCAGACCCGGCCGGTGCAGACCACGACCACGCGATCGGGCGACGGCCCGAGGCAGGCCACGTCGTAGACCGTCATCGCACCCTCGCGGAGGGTGACGGCGACGGCGCGCGGGATGCAACGGGCCAGCTGCAGGGCCTGCTTGAGCTGGGACCGGGGCTCGGCCAGGGCGGTGGCGGCCGGCGCCGCGGCGGCGAGGAGGGCGGCGGCCCAGGGGACGGCCCCCAAGCGAACGGCCAGCAAGGGGACGGCCGCCAAGGGGACGGCGGTCAGGGCGACGGCGGCCAGGGTGACGACCGCCCGCGCCCCCGCGCGGCCGCTACTTCGTCTCATAGCGGGCCTGGAGGGCGTGGCCGTGGATCCTGGTCGACAGCACCACCTTGCCGGCGGCGAGCGGGGCGGCGAGGGTGCCGACGAGCCTGTTCGGCGCCGCCGGGGTGAGGGCGACGGTCTCGGTCCGGCCGCCGCTCTGCACGAAGGCGCGGGCGCTCAGGCCCTTGGTGTCGACGGGTTTGCCGTCCTCCCCGAGGAGGTGGAAGGTCAGCGCCGTGCCGGCGGCGACCATCTCGATCGGGTGGCCGTCCGCGACGGAGACCTGGCCGCCGTTCGGGCCGGCCTCCTGGGCGCGCGCGGCGGTGAGCGGCGCGAGCGCGGCACCGCCGAGCGCGAGGGCGAGCAGGGTGGCGAGGGTGGGGGCGAGGGCGGGGGTACGCATGGTCGTGGCTCCTCGAAGGGGGGTCGGAGGGGGGAGGGGGGTCAGAACGCCTCGACCGGCGCCCCGGCGCCGGAGGTGGGGTTGCTGTCCCGGGCGGCGATCAGCCGTTCCAGGGACTTGCGGCCGTAGCGGAGGAACAGGACCGGGGTCAGCACCGTGTCGAGGAGGGTCGCGCTGATCAGGCCGCCGAAGATGGTCACGGCGACCGGGTGCAGGATCTCCTTGCCCGGGGCATCGGCGCCGGTGAGCAGCGGCACCAGGGCGACGCCGGCCGACAGGGCGGTCATCAGCACCGGCGTCAGTCGCTCCAGGCTGCCCCGGATCACCAGGTCGGGCCCGAATGCCAGCCCCTCGTGCAGGGCGAGGTTCAGGTAATGGCTGATCTTCAGGATGCCGTTGCGGGTGGCGATGCCGGTGAGGGTGATGAAGCCGATCATCGACGCCACGCTGAGCGGCTGACCGGACAGCCAGAGCGCCGCGACCGAGCCGATCAGGGCGAGCGGGATGCTGCCGAGGATGATCAGCGTGAAGACCGCCGAGCGGTAGCGGCTGTACAGGATCGCGTAGATCAGCCCCAGGGAGAGCAGCGAGAGCGCGCCGATCGTGCGGCTGGCCTCGGCCTGGGCCTGGAACGACCCTTCCAGGCTCGCCGCGTAGCCCTCGGGCCAGTTCGCCGCCGCGACCTGCGCCCGGATCCCCGCGACGATCGCGGCCATGTCGGTCTTGCCGTCGGTGTTGGCGAAAACCGCGATGCGCCGGCGGGCATTCTCGCGCAGGATCTGGTTGGGACCGTCGGTCTCGCGGATGTCGGCGATCTGACGGGCCGGCACCCAGCCGGACGGCGTCTCGACCAGGAGGTCGCCGAGGCTCTGGGTGGTGCGCATGCTGTCGGGCAGGCGCATGACGACGTCGAAGCGCCGGTAGCCGTCGACCACCCGCGAGACCACGCTGCCGTTCGACAATTTGCTGAGCTGCGCCACGAAGGCCGCCGGCTGCACCCCGTAGAGGGCGGCGCGCCCGTAATCGACGCGGATCTCCAGTTGCGGGATCAGCACCTGCTTCTCGACCTGCAGGTCGGCGATGCCCGGGATGCCGGCCATCCGGCCCCGCAGCTCCTCCGCGAGGCGGCGCAGCGTGTCGAGGTCGTCGCCGACGATCTTGAGGGCGATCTCGGCGCGCACCCCGGAGAGCATGTGGTCGAGCCGGTGCGAGATCGGCTGGCCGACATTGACGCTCACCGGCAGCGCGGCCAGCCGGTCGCGGATCTCGGCGACGAGCTCGGTCTTGGGGCGGGCGCCCGGCTTCAGGGCGATCTCCAGGTCGGAGGAATGGACGCCCTCGGCATGCTCGTCGAGCTCCGCGCGGCCGGTGCGCCGCCCGACCGCGCGCACGTCCCGCATCTCCATCAGCAGGCGCTCGGCGATCAGGCCGACCCGGTTGCTCTCGGCCAGCGAGATGCCCGGGTTGAAGGTCATGTTGACGGTGAACGACCCCTCGTTGAAGGGCGGCAGGAAGGCCCGGGGCAGGAACGAGGCGGCAACGGCCGCGGCGAGCACCCCGGTCGCGGCGAGGCCCATCACCAGCCGTTGACGGCCGAAGGCGCCGCGCAGCAGCGCCCGGTTGCCGCGCTTGAGCAGGCGCACGAGGCCGCTCTCGTGCTCGTCGAGCCGCTTGAGGCCGGGCAGCAGGTAGTAGGCCATCACCGGGGTCAGGGTGATCGACACCGCCAGGCTGGCGAGGATCGAGACGATGTAGGCCTGCCCGAGCGGGGCGAAGAGCCGGCCCTCGATGCCCGACAGGGCGAAGAGCGGCACGAAGACCAGCACGATGACCATGGTGGCGTAGACGATGCCCGAGCGGACCTCCTGCGAGGCCGAGACCACCACGTCGAACACCGAGCGCGGATTGCCCTGCTCGCGGTTCTCGCGCAGGCGTCGGAAGATGTTCTCGACGTCCACCACCGCGTCGTCCACGAGTTCGCCGATCGCGATGGCGAGGCCGCCCAGCGTCATCGTGTTGATCGACAGGCCGAGCTGGTGGAAGACGATCGCCGTCACCAGGATCGAGACCGGGATGGCGGTGAGCGAGATCAGCGTGGTGCGCAGGTTGAGCAGGAACGCGAACAGCACCACGGCCACCACCGCGATCGCCTCCAGCAGCACCTTCTCGACGTTGCCGATCGAGGTCTCGATGAAGTCGGACTGGCGGAAGATCAGCTGCTCGGCCCGCACGCCCTTCGGCAGGCCGGGGGCGAGTTCGGCGAGGGCCGCCTGGACGGTCTCGGTGAGGCGCACGGTGTCGACGCCGGGCTGCTTCTCGACCGAGACGATCACCGCCGGCCGGCCCATGAAGCCCGCGTCGCCGCGCTTGGTCCGCGCGGCGAAGGACACTTCGGCGACTTGGCGCAGGAAGACCGGGCGGGTGCCGTTCGTCGCCACCACGAGGCTGCGCAGGTCGTCCAGGCTGGTGGTCCGCCCGATGTTGCGGATCAGGTACTCGCGGGCGTTCTGGTCGGTGAAGCCGCCGCCGGCATTGCTGCCGAACTGGGCGAGCGCCCGCTCGACCTGCTCGTAGGTGACGCCGAGCGCCCGCAGGGCGGCCGGGTTCGGCGCCACCCGGAACTGGCGCACCTCGCCGCCCATCGGGATCACCTGGGCGACGCCCGGGACGGTCAGCAGCCGCGGCCGGATCGTGAAGTCGGCGACCTCGCGCAGCTGCATCGGCGCGACCGCGTCGCCGGTCACCGCGACCATCAGGATCTGGCCCATGATCGAGGAGATCGGGCCGATCGAGGGCGCGACGGTGTCGGGCAGCTGGGGCCGGACCATCGCCAGCCGCTCGGCGACCTGCTGGCGGTTGCGGTAGATGTCGGTGCCCCAGTCGAACTCGACGTAGGTCACCGACAGGCCGACGCCGGAGACCGAGCGCACCCGGCTCACGCCCGGCAGGCCGTTCATCTGCGTCTCGATCGGGAAGGTGACGAGTTGCTCGACCTCCTGGGGCGCCAAGCCCTCGGACTCGGTCATGATCGTGACGGTCGGCCGGTTGAGGTCCGGAAACACGTCGACCGGCAGCTTGGTGACGGTGAGGCCGCCGTAGATCACCAGCACGACGGCGAGCGCGAGGACGAGCAGGCGGTTCTGCAGCGAGGCGGAGACGAGGAAGGTGAACATCGCGGGCCTGCCCTCAGCGAACCTGGTTGAGCAGTTCGGCGCCCTGCGTCACCACCCGCCGTCCGGCCGCGAGGCCCGAGAGAACCAGCACGCGCTCGGCGTCCAGGGGCTCGACGCGCACCTCGCGCGGCTCGAAGAGTTCGGGCTTGGTGTGCTCGTAGACGAGGCTCTGGCCGTTGGCGCCGCGCACCACGCTGGCCCGCGGCAGGGCCAAGCCCTCCTGCGGGGTCGAGATGCTGGCGAGCACGGTCACGAACTGCCCGGTGCGCAGGTCGCCGTTGCCCTCCGCCACGGCGAACTGGACGGGCACGGCCTGGTTGCGATCCGCGAGGCCCGCGCCCCGATAGGCGAGGGCCAGGGTGCGGCCGTCGGCGAGGCGCGCGGAGGCGGTCTGGGCCGGGGAGAGCGCGTCGAAGCTCAGCGCCTCGACCCACAGGCGCAGCGGATCGACGATCAGGAAGACCTGGGCGCCCGGGCTCGCCATCTGGCCGGCCACGGCATTCGCCTCCGCGACCACGCCGTCGACCGGCGCGACCAGCGCCTCGGGCTGCTGGCGCACCCGGTCGAGCGCCGCCCGGCGGTCCTTCAGGCCGCGCAGCTCGTCCAGGGCCTCCTCCAGCTGCACCTGGGCGACGGCGCCGCTGACGGTGAGCCGCTGGTAGCGCTCGACGCGGCGCTGGACGATCGCGATCTGCTGGTCGAGTTCGCCCTGGCGCTGGCGCATGTCGGAGACGTCGATCTGCTGCAGCGGCGGCGTCACGGTGGCGAGGACGTCGTCCTTGCGCACCGGCGTGCCCAGCCGCGGGAAGCCGCCGGGGGGCGGCGCGAGGCGCCCGCCGACCGCCGACTGGACCACCCCGCTGGCATTCGGGTCCGGGATGACCCGGCCGGGCAGTTCGACGGTGCGCGGCAGGCGCGCCGTGGCGGTGATCGCGGTGCGGATCGACAGGATCCGCTGGGTCGGCTTGGGTACGAACACGCTGCCATCCGCCTGGCGCCGGGCGAGGTCGCGCCCGCCCGGCGCCGCGAGGGCGGCGCTCTCGTCGCCGTGGCCCTCGTGCGCGCGCGCGGCGCCGGGGGAGAGCAGGGCGGCGGCGCCCGCCAGCACCAGGATGGCCGGGATCGCCGGCCGGCGCCCGCGGATCAGCAGGACGGTGAGGCCGCCGAGCACGAAGCCCCCGCCGCCGATGAGCAGCGCGACCGGGTCGCGCTGGACGAGGTGCTGGCGCAGGTCGTGCGCCACGTCGAGGGCCGCGGCCCAGGCGGCCGCCCGGCTCGCCGCCTTGCCCGGCTCGGGGGCGGCCGGCGGGTGAACGTCCAGCGCCACCGGGAACACCTCGGAGGCCCCGTCGGCCTCGACGGTGAACACGACCTCGTACTCGCCCGGCGCCTCGCTCCAGGCGGCGTCGAGCCGGAAACTGCCGTCCGGCTGCGGGGCGGCGGTGGCCGGTCCGGCCGGGGTCTCGGCCTGGATGACGGCGTTCGTCACCGGCTCGTTCGTGGCCGCGCGGTCGAGATAGACCGCGAGGACGCCCTGCCGGGCGACCGCGACGAGCTCGAACCGCTCGGAGCTGGAATGGCCGCGCGGCGCCTGGGTGGCCGCCGCCGGGGGCTCGCTGCCGTGATCGTGGCCCTCGTGGGCCGGGGCGCCGCCGGCGCACAGGGCGAGGGCCGCGAGGCCGAGGGCCGCGGCAAACAGGGTACGCATGGGAGGATCGGTCCTTCGTCGTGGAACTCGGGCCAGCCGCCGGCACGACGGCGTGGCGTCACGCGCCCGCGGGCGCGCCGGTCACGCGAGGGATCGGGGGGGACGGGGCAGGGCTTCCGACAGGGCGTCGGGACGGGGCCGCTCGCCGGGCGGCCTCAGCGGGCGGGCCGCGCGGGCGGCCCGGACCGGAACCCCGGCCGGGCTGGCCAGGGCGGCGCAGCAGGTGCTGCCGCAGCAGCAGACCGGGTGGGCCGTGCCGGCATCGGTGCTGCCGGCCTCGCCGTGATGGTCGCCGCCGAGGCGGATCGCGGCATCCCGGATCGCCGCCGCCGGCGCGGCGGACGCGGCCATGCGCGCGCCCTCGTGGCCATGCGCGGACCGGGCATGGGCGGCCGACGACGCGAGGCCGGCCGCGATCAGCGCGATCGCCACCAAGACCTGCAGGAAGGACCGCACCCGGAGCATGCCGAAATCGTAGCACGCCGGATGACGCTGGGACAAGACGGCCCGGCGCGACGCGGCGCCCGCGGCTCCTCCGCGCTCCCCGCCCGGGGATGCCCGCCCGGGCGCATCCGGCAGGGCCGCGGGATCAGTCGCGGGCGGGGGCGGCCTCGCGGGCGGGGGACTCGCGGGCGGGGGACTCGCGGCCGGAGGACTCGGCGCCCTCGCGGCGGGCGGCGCGGCGGCGCATCCGCAGCACCGTCGAGCGCTCGCTCTTCTCCAGGATCAGGTCGTAATCGGGCAGCGGGCTCAGCTGCGCGTCCTGGACGATGTCCTCGACGGCTTGGCGGAACTTGTGCGGCGGCAGCTTCGAGCCGGAGCGCTTGTGCAGCTCGGGCAGGGAGTAGCGGGCCTCGGTCTCGCCCGCCGCCTTGCGCGCCAGCCGGTAGATGAACTTCGCGATCGGCCGGTTGATCAGGAAGTAGTCGGCGTTGAGGGTGAGGATCGTCGGCTTGCCGTCCGGCTTGACGATGCCCTCGTAGACCCAGTTCGGGATCTCGATCTCGATCTGGTCGATCCGGTCCTGGACGGTGCGGCTCACCACCTTGTAGCGGCCGATGAGCGGGAAGGACTGGGTCTCGCGGCGCTTGCCGCCATGCAGGTTGGTGATCTTGACGCGGGTGGCCTGAAGCCGGTCGAGCGCGCGTTCGAGGTCGATGTACTGCTTGCCGCCGAGGTCGCGGCGGCAGAATTTCAGGATCTCGGCGGCGGCCGGGCGGTAGACCCGGCCCGGCAGGCTCGGGCGGCGGCCCTTCGCCTCCTCGATCCGGTAGACCCGCACCGCCTCGGCGAGGTGCGAGATCATGTTGATGACGATGTCGTAATCGTAGGCGGTGGCGAGCCCGACCTCGGCGCCGCCCTCGATCGTGATGATGGCGTCCTTGAGCTCGTAGCGGATGATGCCCTCGCCCGCGGTCTTCGACAGGGCGAAGGGCGCGACGTCCATCAGGTTCATGTCGTCCTTGATGGGGGCGTCGAACACCGCCGGCACCCAGAACATCAGCTGGGCGTCGGTGTCGGGGGGCGGCCGGGTGATCCGCCGCGCCTCCGGGCCGGCGGTCTTGCGGGGGCTCGGCAGCTCGTGCTCGATGACCTTCTGCACCTCGTCGGCGCGGATCGCCTCGGCCATCCGGTCGAGGGCGTGGCGCATGCCCTCGTCCTCGATCTCCTCCCGCTTCAGGTCCGCGAAGGAGCGGCGCATGTAGAAGCGCCGCAGGCGCGACAGCGCGTCCTTGGACAGCGGCACGTGCTCCTCGCCGCGCACCTTCATGACGCGCTCGGCCACGTCCTGCAGGTAGGCGTTCTTCTCGTGGAGCGAGAGCGCCGCGAAATCCTCGCGGCTCTTCAGGTGAAGGCGGACCCTGGCCATGCCGGGAGCCTACTCCGCCCGGCCTTACCAGGCACTGCACGATCCACAGAAAACTGCGCCTTCGGGGTCAGGCGCGGTAGGACGGCTCCTCCGCGTCGAGCTGGCGGCGCAGGCTCGCGAGGTGCAGGCGCGCCGATTCCGGGTCGCCCTCGCGCATCTGGCGCGCCGCCGCCGCGGCGACCACCGGATCGACCGGGCGCACGGGCCGCCCGGTGGCGAGGGCGAGGCACTGCACCTCGCAGGCGCGCTCCAGGTAATAGAGGTCGTCGAAGGCCTCCGCGATGCTGGGCCCGAGCACCATGACGCCGTGATGCCTCATGAACAGGATGTCGGCGCCGCCCACCGAGGCGGCGATGCGGTCGCCCTCGCGGGCGTCGAGGGCGAGCCCGTTATAGTCCCGGTCGACCGCGACGCGGCCGTAGAACTTGAGGGCGGTCTGGCCGGCGAAGAGGAGCGGCTCGCCCTCCGTCATGCTGAGCGCCGTCGCGTAGGGCATGTGGGTGTGGAAGGCGGCCCGCGCCCGTGGCAGCGCCCGGTGCAGGCGGGCGTGGATGTAGAAGGCGGTGGCTTCCGGCCGGCCGTCCCCGGCGATCACGTTCCCGTCGAAGTCGCAGACGAGGAGGTGCGAGGCCGTCAGCTCGCGGAAGGCGTAGCCGTAGGGATTGACCAGGAAGAGGTCGTCGTGGCCGGGCACCAGCGCCGAGAAATGGTTGCAGATCCCCTCCTCGAAGCCGTAGCGGGCCGCCATCCGGAAGCAGGCGGCGAGGTCCCGGCGCGCCTCCCGCACCGCTTCGGCGTCGAGATCCGGCCCGTTCGTCCCGCCGCGGGCCGTTCCGGAATGCGTGAAGGCGTGGGCCATGGCGTCCTCCCCTGCTGGCGCGCGCCGCGCGCTGCTGGTGCGCCGCGCGCGGCCCCGCCGTCATGGCCGATCGGGGGCACCGCGTACAGGCGCCGGGGCGTCATCATCCGGCCGCGGTTCGGGCGCTATCGGCGCGGTTCCGGTCATGATCCGAGAGGTCAGATGCTGATCCGCACCGTCGCGCTCCTCGCATTCCTCGCCGTCCCCGCCCTCGCGCAGCAGGATTACGCCCGCCCCGACCTGGTCCGAGGCCTGTGCCAGAAGGATGGCTGCGACGAATTCAGCGTCGTCAAGGCCGAGCCGGTGACGCGCAGCGCCGAGGGCGTGCTCAACCGGACGCGGGTCAAGACCTTCCACGCGAGCGCCCAGGGCCGCAGCGAGGGGCCGGAGGAGAACGGCTACGTCTTCTGCTCGCCGACCCGGCCCGCCATCCTCTCCGAGCAGGACGGCCGCACCGTCGCGCTGATGATCGCGCCCTTCGCGGGCGCGGATTCCCGCGAGACGGTGCGGCGGAACGCGAATTTCGTCGCCCTCTACTTCTCGATCTGCCACGGGACCGAGGCCGGCAAGGCGGCGGTGCGGGACCTGCGCGGCACGGCGCAATCCCTCGGCTACAGGGTCGAGGCGCCGCAATCGCGCTTCGTCCAGCTCAAGCGCGCCGAGGACATTCTGCGCCGCGACTGATCCGGGATCCGCTTGATCGACGCGGATCCCGGATCACGAGCCCGCGCGGCGCCTGAGCGCGGCGCCTGAGCGAAGCCGACATCCGCATGGCCGAAATCGGAGATGGCGAAGCCATCAACCGGATGTCGGATGACGCGCCGCCCGGCGCACCGGTTGCGGCGCGATCCTCCAGCTCGGCCGCCCCGTCCCCCACTCTTACGCCGAAAGACCTATGCCGCCTCCGGCTGCCGGATCGGCTCGTCCCTGTGCTAACCAAGATCAGACGGGGGCCGAGAGGGTGAGCACGACAGTCGCGTCATTGTCCGGAGACCGCGTGGCGGGGCGGCGGCCACGGCCCTTGTCTTACTCCATCGTGGCCCTGACGCTCGTGCTGCTGATCCCGAGCGTCGCGATCTCGGGCCTGCTGGCATGGCGCTGGGTCGCGGCCGAGCAGCAGCGCCTGGAGAGCGCCACGGTCGCGATCAACGCCTACGCGGTCGCGCAGGTCGACCGCTTCCTGTCCGGGCAGATCGCGATGCTGCAGGCGCTGGCGACCTCGCCCGCCCTCGACACCGGCGACCTCGCGCGCTTCGATGCGCAGGCGCGCGAACTCGTGACCCTGCAGGGCGTCAACATCATCCTGCGCGGCCGCGACGGCCAGCAGCTGATCAACACGCGCCTGCCCTACGGCACGGCGCTGCCGAACCTGCTGCGCGACATCGACCGGAACGTGCTCGAATCGGGCAAGCCCACCGTCTCGGACCTGTTCGTCGGGGCGGTCTCCGGCGAGCCCATGATCCGCGTCGGCGTCCCGGTGACCCGCGGCGGGCGGATCGCCTACCTGCTGAGCGCGAGCTACAGCGCCGCGCTGTTCGGCCAGCTCCTCGCCGATGCGGGCGTCGCCGCCCCGTATTCCGGCTCGATCACGGACCGCACCGGCACCATCATCGGGCGGTCGGTCGACAGCGCCAACGCCACCGGCAGGCCGCTCCCGGGCTTCGCCGCCGTGAAGGGCCAGCGGGGCACGTGGTCGGGGCGCAACCTGCTCGGGGTTCCGGTCTTCGCCACCTACCAGCGCTCCGGCGTGGCGGGCTGGCTCGTCAGCATCGGCATCGAGCGCTCGGCCCTCCAGGAGCCGCTCACCGATTCGCTCTCCGTGCTGGTCCCGATCATCGCGGCGCTGATGTTCGTCGCCCTCGTCGCCTCGGCCATGGTGGGCCGGCGCATCGTGGCGGCCCAGCATCGCCTGGCGGAGGCGGCGCGGGCCCTCGGGTCCGGGGAGGCGATCCCCGTCCCGCGCTCCTCCTTCAGCGAGGTCGACGAGGTCGGCGCGGCCCTCGCCGTCGCCTCCGCGCGCCTGCGCGACCAGGCGGATGCCCTGCGCGCCATCAACCGCGACCTCGAACAGATGGTGGAGCGCCGCACCCGGGAGGTGGCCGCCCAGCAGGCTCTGCTCAGCACCACCCTCGACGCCATGGACCAGGGCCTCGTCATGATCGACGGCCGCGGCACCGTCGCGGTGGCCAACCGGCGCGCGGCGGAACTCCTCGGCCTCGCCTCCGACGCGCTGGTGGGCGCGCCGCACGCCCGCGTGCCGGACCTCCTGCGGGCCGCCTGGAGCGAGGCGGAGCCGGGCGGGGCGCATGCCGGCCCGGCGCCCCTCGCGGAGCGCACCCTCCCGGACGGCAGGGTGCTGGAGATCCGCAGCACCTGGCTCCCCGAGGGCGGCGTGGTCTGCACCTGCACGGACGTGACCGCCCGGCGCAGCGCCGAGGCCGCCCTGCACGAGAAGACCGCCCTCCTCGACGCCACCCTGGCGCATATGGACCAGGGCGTGCTGGTGATCGACCAGGACGGCATCGTCCAGCTGTGCAACGAGCGCGCCCTGGCGCTCCTCGACCTCCCGGCGGCCTTCGCCACCGAGAAGCCGAGCTTCGCGGCCCTGGTCGCCTACCAGCAGCGCACCGGCGAGTTCAGCGGGGCCACCGAGGATCACGACCCCTGGCTCAAGCTCAAGGGGGACCTGCTCGGCGCCCCGAAGGTCTACGAGCGCTCCCGCCCGAACGGGACGGTGATCGAGGTGCGCACCGTGCGCCTCGCCTCGGGCGGCGCCATCCGCACCTTCTCGGACGTCACCGCCCACCGGCAGCGCGAGCGCGCCATCGGCCTCAGCGAGGCGCGCTACCGCGCCCTCGCCGAGGCCCTGCCGCAGCTCGTCTGGACGGTGCGGCCCGACACCCGCGAGGCCCTCTACCGCAACGCCCAGTTCGACCGCTATTACGGACCGATCTCGAACGCCGTCGCCGACCGGCTCGCCCACAACCACCCGGCCGACAGCGCCCGCATGGCCGAGGCCTGGGCGCGGGCCGAGCGGGCGAGCGAGCCCCTCACGGTCGAGGGCCGCCTGCGCCGCCACGACGGCGTCTACCGCTGGCACCGGCTGGTGATGGTGCCGCTCCTGACCCAGGGCGTCATCACCGAGTGGCTCGGCACCGCCCTCGACATCGACGACATCATCACGGCCCAGGAGCAGGTCCGCCAGTCCAAGGACCTGCTGCAGCTCGCCCAGACGGCGGCCGGCGCCGGCGTCTGGGAATGGGACATGCAGGCGGGCCTCGTGCTGCTGTCGCGCGTCAGCGCCCGCCGCTACGGGCTGGAGGTGGACGCGGCCGACGCGGTCGTCACGCTCACCTCGCAGGAATGGACCCGGCTCCTCCATCCCGAGGATGCCGGGAGGGTCTGGGAGGCCGTGCACGAGGCGGTCGCGACCCGGCAGAACTACGCGGTGACCTTCCGGCCCGCCGCGCGCGGCGGCGGCGGCGCGGTCGAGTGCTGGATCGAGGGCCACGGGCGGATCATGCGCAACGGCAGCGGCGCCCCGGTCCGGATCGTCGGCCTCGACTTCGACGTCACCCCGCGCATGCGGGCCGAGCGGGCCCTGAAACAGGCGACGCGGCTCGCCGAGCAGGCGCGCGAGGAGGCGGAGGCGGCCAGCACCGCCAAGTCCGAGTTCCTCGCCATGATGAGCCACGAGATCCGCACGCCCCTGCACGGCATCCTGGGCTACGCGGACCTGCTCACCGAGTGCGGGCTCCTCGCGGCCGAGCAGCAGCGGCAGGTCGAGCACATCCGCACGGCCGGGCGGGCGCTGCTCGCGGTGGTGAACGACGTCCTCGACTTCTCGGCCATCGAGGCGGGCCGGGTCGCCCTCGATCCGCGGCCCTTCGCGCTGCGCGCCCTGATCGGCGAGGTGGTGGCGATCGTGCGCGAGCCGGCCGAGCGCAAGGGCCTGACGCTCGCCGCCGAGATCGACCCGGCCGTGCCGGACTGGCTGGTCGGGGACCAGGGCCGCGTCCGCCAGGTGCTCCTCAACCTCGCGGCCAATGCCCAGAAATTCTGCCACGCCGGCTCGGTGACGCTCTCGGTCGCGCCGGACCGGATCGCCGCGGAGGCGCTGACGGTGCGCTTCGCGGTGCGCGACACCGGGGTCGGGATCGAGGAGGACAAGCTCGGGCGCCTCTTCCAGCGCTTCAGCCAGGCGGACGGCTCGATCCGGCGCGAATTCGGGGGGACGGGCCTCGGCCTCGCGATCTCGAAGGCGCTCGTCGAGGCGATGGGCGGGCGGATCGGCGTCGAGAGCGTGCCGGGCCGCGGGTCGACCTTCTGGTTCACGCTGCGGCTCCTGCGCGCCGCGCCGCCCCTGCCGCTCGCTCCGGAGCGCGACCCGAAGCTGGCCCGGCCCGCCCGCATCCTCCTGGCGGACGACAGCGACATCAACCGCGACATCGCCAGCCGCGTGCTGGAGGCGGCCGGGCACGCGGTGGTGGCGGTGCCCCACGGCGAGGCCGCGGTCGAGGCCACGGCGGCCGGCGGCTTCGACATCGTGCTGATGGACGTGCAGATGCCGGTGGTCGACGGCCTGACCGCGACGCGGCGCATCCGCACGCTGAGCGGGGCGGCGGGCCGGCTGCCGATCATCGCCATGACGGCGAACGTGCTGCCCTCGCAGATCGCGGAGTTCCGGGCCGCCGGGATGGACGATCACATCGGCAAGCCGTTCCGGCAGAAGGACCTTCTCGCCGTGGTGCAGCGCTGGACCGGGGCGGGGGGCGCCTCCCCGGAGCCGGTCTCCGCCGGCGAGGCCGGGCGGCTCGGTCCCGACGCGCTGCGGGCCCTGCGGGCGCGGCTGGCGGCGGACCTGCGCTCGCGGTTCTCGCCGGACCTCGCCCATGACCGACTGGCCCGGGAGGCGCACGAGATCGTCTCGCTCGCGGGCCTGCTCGGCTTCCCGGCGCTCGCCGAGGTCTGCCGCGAAGTCGAGCGCGCCTGCGACGCGCGCCGGGACCTCGACGACGTCCTGGCGCGGCTGATGCAGGCGCGCGACGCCACCCTGGCGGAGATCGAGCGGGCCCAGGTCGCCTGAGCTTAAGTCGCCTGAGCTCAGGTCGCCTGAGCCTAGGCCGCCTGAGCCCGCCTCGGCCGGGCCTCAGCCGAGGGCCTCCGCGAACAGGCGCCGGAACTCCTCCGCGCCGAGCGGGCGGCCGTTCGTCGCCGTCGAGTGGTCCGCCACCGCCCAGGGCAGCACCGCCTCGCATTCCTGCGCGGTCACGCCCATCGCCGCGAGGCTGGCGGGCAGGCCGAGTTCGGCGTTGAGCGCCGCGATCGCGGCGGCGAGGTCGGCCTGCGGCGGGAGACCCATGGCCTCCCGCAGGGCCGCGAATTTCTCGCCGCAGGCGGGGGCGTTGAAGCGCAGGACGTGCGGCAGGAGCACGGCGTTCAGGGTGCCGTGGTGGAGGGGCCGGGCCTGCCGGCCGCCGAGGGCGTGCGACATGGAATGGACCGCGCCGAGCCCCTTCTGGAAGGTCATGCCGCCCTCGAGGGCGGCCATCATCATGTCCTCGCGGGCCTCGACGTCGCTGCCGTCCCGCACGGCCCGGGGCAGGGCGCGCATCGCCCGCCGCAGCCCGTCGAGGGCGATCGCCTCGGCGGGCGGGTTGTGGCGCGGGCTCAGGAAGGTCTCGATGCAGTGCGTCAGCGCGTCCATGCCGGTCGCCGCGGTGAGGCGCGGGGGCAGGCCGACGGTGAGGTCGGGGTCGCAGATCGCGACGTTCGGGATCAGGAACGGGGAGATGAAGCCGAGCTTGCGGCCGTCCGCCAGGGTGAGGAGGGCGGCGCGGCCGACCTCGCTGCCGGTCCCGGCCGTCGTCGGCACCGCCACGACCGGGGGCTGGTCGGCCCGGATCCGGGGGATGCCGCCGAGCACCGCCGCGTACTGGCCGAGCGGCTCCGCGTGGGTGGCGAGGAGCGCGACGCCCTTGGCGAGGTCGAGGGGCGAGCCGCCGCCCACCGCCACGACGCTGTCGCAATCGCGGGCGCGCAGCAGGTCGCGGGCGGCCAGCACCGCCGCCTCGGTCGGGTTCTCGGGCGTGCCGTCGAAGACCGGCGCGTCGGCGAGCGCCCTGCTCGCCGCGGCGAGGCGCCCGATCAGCCCCGTCGCGACGAGCCCGCGATCGGTCACCACGAGCGGCCGCCTCGCCCCGAGGAGCGCCAGCTCCTCGTCGATCAGGCGGATCGCGCCGCGCTCGAACTGGATGCGGGTGAGATAGGTGATCAGGCCCATGCGGCGATGCTCCTCCCGGCCGGCGTCCGGCGCCGGCTCCCGACCGGGTTAGCATCCCGCGGCGGCGCCGTCGCCGGCCCGGGCGCGAGCGTCGGCTTGCGCGGCCCGTGCGGGCCGGGCCGGGACCGACGGCGGCGCGGCCCTTGGCCGCCGTTGGCGGGATCGGCCCCGCGCGGGCGGCGCTCCGGCCCGCGGCGCCGGGCTCCCCGGGCGCCTTGTCGCTCCCGCGTGCCCGTGCAAGGTTGCCCGGCCGCGAGGCGACGATGCCGTGAGCGGGCCGGTCTCCCGGCGGCCCGCCGGGCGAGGGCCCGCCGGAGGACCGGCCCGGCCCGAGCCGCCGGCAGGAAGGTGTGCGGGACGTGACGCACGTGGTTGTGATCGGGGCCGGGATCATCGGCCTCGCGGCGGCCCACCACCTCCGCCGGGAGGGGTTCGCCGTGACGCTGATCGACCGCGACCCCGAGGGGGACCGGGCCTCGCACGGGAATGCGGGCGTGATCGCGGTGACCGAGATCGTCCCGGCCTCGGGGCCCGGCGTCGCGTGGCGGGTCCCCGGCTGGCTCCTCGACCCGCTCGGCCCCCTGGCCCTGCGCCCCGCCCACGCCCCGCGCCTGATCCCCTGGCTGATCCGCTTCGTCCGGGCCGGGCGCCCGCGGGAGGTCGCGCGGATCGCCGCGGCCCTCGCGGCCCTGAACGCGCGCACCTACGACGACCTGCTGCCCATGCTCGCCGCGTCCGGCCTCGCGGGCGAATTGCGCCGCACCGGCTCCCTCACGGTCTACGAGAGCGAGGCCGGCTTCGCGCGCGACCGGCCCGAATGGGACCTGCGCCGCCACCACGGCATCGCCTTCGAGGCGATGGGCGGCGACGAGGCCCGGGCGCTGGAGCCCGCCCTCGGCCCGCGCGTGGTGCGGGCGGTGTTCGCGCCCCAATCCGCCCATGTCGGCGACCCGAGGCGGATCGTCGAGGGCCTGCGCGCCGCCCTGCTGCGCGAGGGCGCGGCGATGATCGCCGGCGAGGTGGCCGAACTCGGCGTGCAGGACGCGCGGGCGCTCCGGGTCGGCCTGACGGACGGGCGGCGCATCGTGCCCGACCGGGTGGTGGTGGCGGCGGGCGCGTGGTCCGGGCTGCTGGCGCGCCGCCTGGGCGACCCGGTGCTCCTCGAGAGCGAGCGGGGCTACAACACCACCTTCCCGGATCCCGGCCTCGCGCTCGGCCGCGAGATCGTCTTCGCCGAGCGCAAGTTCGTGGCGACCCCGCTCGCCTGCGGCCTGCGCGTCGGCGGCGCGGCCGAGTTCGGCGGCCTCGGCGCCCCGCCCGATTTCCGGCGCGCGCGGGCGCTGGCGACGCTCGCCCGCCTCTACCTGCCGGGACTGCCCGAGGGGGGCGGTACCGCGTGGGCGGGTCACCGCCCGGCCACCCCGGATTCGCTGCCGGTGATCGGCCCCTCGGCGCGGGACCGGCGAATCGTGTACGCGTTCGGGCACGGCCATCTCGGCCTGACGCAGGCGGCCACCACCGGGCGCCTCGTCGCCGACCTGCTCTGCGAGCGGCCGGCACCGATCGACCTGCGGCCCTACGCGGTCGAGCGCTTCCGATGACCTGAGCCGGACGAGGACGGCCCCGATGGCGCGCCACACCTTCTTCTGCGTCGATGCCCATACCTGCGGCAACCCGGTCCGGGTCGTCACCGGGGGAGGACCGCTCCTCCCGCACGTGCCGATGGCCGAGAAGCGCCAGATCTTCCTCGCCGAGCACGATTGGGTCCGCCGCGCCCTGATGTTCGAGCCGCGCGGCCACGACGTGATGTCGGGCGCGATCCTGTATCCGCCGACCCGGCCGGATTGCGACCTCGGCGTGCTGTTCATCGAGGTGAGCGGCTGCCTGCCGATGTGCGGCCACGGCACCATCGGCACCGTGACGGTGGCGCTGGAGGAGGGACTGGTGGTGCCGCGGGAGGAGGGCCGCCTCGCCATCGAGGCCCCGGCCGGGCGCGTCGCCATCACGTACCGGCGGGAGGGCGCCTTCGTGGAGGAGGTGCGCCTGTTCAACGTCGCGAGCTACCTGCACGCCGCCGATGCCGAGATCGCGGTGCCGGGGCTCGGCCCCCTGCGGGTCGATCTCGCGTATGGCGGCAATTACTACGTCATCGTCGAGCCGCAGGCGACCTGGCCGGGCCTCGACGCGGTGACGCCGAGCGACCTCGTGCGGCTGAGCCCGCTGGTGCGGCAGGCCGCCCAGGCGGCGCTCGCTCCGGTCCATCCCGAGGACGGCCGCATCCGGGGCGCCAGCCACGTGATGTGGTGCGACGCGCCCCGGAACCCGCGCGCCGACGCGCGCAACGCCGTGTTCTACGGCGACAAGGCCCTCGACCGCTCCCCCTGCGGCACCGGCTCCTCGGCGCGCATGGCGCAACTCGCCGCCAAGGGGCGCCTGTCGGTCGGCCAGAGTTTCGTGCACGAGAGCATCATCGGCACGATGTTCGACTGCCGCGTCGAGGCGGCGGCGGAGGTCGGCGGCCGCCCGGCCATCCTGCCGAGCGTCGCCGGCTGGGCGCGCATCATCGGCCACAACACGATCTTCGTCGACGACCGCGATCCCCTGGCCCACGGCTTCCAGCTCGCCTGATCCGGGATCCGCCTGATCGAAGCGGATCCCGTCTCAGCAAGCCTGCGCGGCGCCTGAGCGAAGCCGACATCCGCATGTCGGATGAGGGAGGCTGCGCGGCGCCCGCCCGGCTCAGCGGGAGACCTGCAGGATCGCCTCGACCTCGACCGTCATGCCGTTCGGCAGCGAGCCCATGCCCACGGCCGAGCGGGCGTGGCGGCCGGCCTCGCCGAGCACCGCGACGAACAGGTCCGAGCAGCCGTTGATCACCTTCGGGTGGTCGGCGAAGTCGGGCTCGGCATTGACCATGCCGAGGAGCTTCACCACGGCCGTGACCCGCGACAGGTCTCCGAGGGCCGCCTTGGCGACGGCGAGCAGCTGCAGCCCGGCCAGGCGGGCATCGGCGTAGCCCTCCTCGACGGTGGTGTCGCGGCCGAGCCGGCCCGTGCGGTAGGTGCCGTCGGGCCGCTTCGGCCCCTGGCCGGACAGGTACAGACACTCGCCGACGAGGCGGTAGGGCACGTAGTTCGCCACCGGCACCGGCACCTCCGGCAGGGAGAGGCCGAGGGCGGCGAGCGCGTCTTCGGGGGTCGGCTCTTCTTGGGTCGGCATGGCGGCGTCCGCTGGCGGGTCACGGGAGGCGGCGCCGTCGGGCGCCGCCGCCAGAGAAGGCGAGCCGGACCGGGATGGCAAGGACCTCGCCGCAGACCATTCCGTCGCGCCGATTGACGGCGGCGCCGGGCTTGGGCAGGCATCGCGCGGCGCCGTTCGCGGCCTCGGCGAGGGATTCCCATGCGGCTCTGCGTGTTCTGCGGTTCGAGCGACGGCGCGCTCCCCCTCTATCGCGAGGGCGCCGCGGCGCTCGGGCGGCACCTCGCCCGCAGCGGCGTCGGCCTCGTCTACGGCGGCGGCAAGGTCGGGCTGATGGGGGCGGTGGCGGACGCGATCCTGGAGGAGGGCGGCGAGGCGATCGGCGTGATGCCGCGCGCCCTCGTCGAGAAGGAGATCGGGCATCCGGGCCTCACCACCCTGCACGTCGTCGGCTCGATGCACGAGCGCAAGGCCATGATGGCCGATCTGGCGGACGGGTTCGTGGCCCTGCCCGGCGGCCTCGGCACCTTCGAGGAATTGTTCGAGATCTGGACCTGGGCGCAGCTCGGCTACCATCCCAAGCCCGTCGCGCTCCTCAATGTCGGCGGCTTCTACGACGGGCTGCTCGCCTTCCTCGACCACGTCACCGGGCAGGGCTTCGTGCGGGCGCCGCACCGGGCGATGCTGCTCGCGGGCGACGCCCCGGAGGACCTGCTCGCCCGCATCCGCGCCTACGAGCCCCCGCGCGTGATCAAGTGGGTCTCGGGGTCCGAGCGCTGATCGACCCCGGAGCCGGAATCCCATGGCCCCGCTGCCGCCCCCCGAGGCGCTCACCATCGGCTTCGCGCATCCGGCCTACCGCCTGCACGAGGAATTCGCCGCGCGCGGCCACCCGGCCCGCGCCTTCGCGGTGGAGAGCCGCGCCGCCCTGCGGGCGCGCCTCGCCGAGGCGGACGTGCTGGTCGTGTCCGGCCTCTGGCACGACGACATGATCGCGGCCGCGCCGCGCCTCCGCCTGATCCAGTCGGTCAGCGCCGGCACCGACCAGTTCGACCGCGACCGCCTCGCCGCGGCGGGGATCCGGCTCGCGAGCGCGCAGGGGGCGAATGCCGGCGCGGTGGCCGAGCACGCCATGGCGCTGATCCTGAGCCTGCAGCGCCAGCTCCACCGCGCCCGCGACCACCAGGCGGCCCGGCACTGGCGCCCGATGATCGCCGACCGGGCGGCGCGCGAGGAGGAATCCGCCGGCAGGACCCTGGTGATCGTGGGGCTCGGCGGGATCGGGCGGCGGCTCGCCGGGCTCGCCCGCGCCTTCGGCTTCCGGGTGGTCGGCGTGCGGCGGCAGGCCGTCCCCTGCCCGGAGGCCGACGCGGTGGTGCCGCCCGGCGACCTCCTCGCGGTGCTGCCGCGGGCCGACATCGTCGCGCTGACCTGCCCGCTGACCCGCGAGACCGAGGGCCTGATCGGGAAGGCGGCCCTCGCCGCCCTGAAGCCGGGCGCGCTCCTCGTCAACGTGGCGCGCGGGCGGGTGGTGGACGAGGCCGCCCTGCTGCGGGCGCTGCGGGAGGGGCGGCTCGCGGGGGCGGGCCTCGACTGCTTCCACGACGAGCCCCTGCCGCCCGACTCGCCGTTCTGGGCGCTGCCGCAGGTGATCGTCACGCCCCACAGCGCCGGGGAGACCCGCCACCACGAGACGAGGGTGGTCGACCTCCTCCTCGACAACCTCGCCCGCCTCGGGCGCGGGGAGACCGCGCTGCGCAACGGCGTCGTCTGAGGGGCGGCGCGGTCCCGCCCGGTTGACAGGGGCGGGCGCCGCACCCGAGGCTGGCGCCCCACCGGCCGCGCGAGGTGCAGATGGCGGAGAGTGAGATTTTCGAGAAGGGCCTGGAGGTGCGGCGCGCCGTGCTCGGGGCGGAGTACGTCGACGGCAGCCTCGCCCGGGCCGACGCCTTCATGATGGCCTTCCAGCGCATCACCACCGAGTGGTGCTGGGGCTATGCCTGGACGCGCGAGGGGCTCGACCGGCGCACCCGCAGCATGCTCAACCTCGCCATGCTGACCGCCCTCGGCCGGCCCGCGGAGCTGCGGCTGCACGTGAAGGGCGCCCTGACGAACGGCGTCAGCGCGGAGGAGATCCGCGAGATCCTGCTCCACGCCACCGTCTATTGCGGCATCCCGGCCGGGCTCGACGCCTTCAAGGCCGCCCACGAGGTCCTGAAGGCCGAGGGCGCCCTGCCAGAGGAGGACGCCGCCGGGCCGGCGTGAGATCGCGCCGGACCCGCGCGGGCGGGCGCCGGCGCGGGATCCGGCGCCGCCGGGACGGTGCCGCAGAACATTCCCCGGGATCCATCGCTAAGGGAAGATAAAACTCCGATATTCCCCTGGCTGGAGAAAGATCATCCTCTTTCCGGCGCGTTGTTGCGCGGCGGCGCAAGGATGTTCTAAGCCGGCGGCGTCCTTTGCTGTCCCGGGCCCGCCATGACCTTCACCCGACGCACCTTCCTCGGCGCCGCCCCGCTCCTCGGCGGCGCGGCGCTCGCCGCGGCGGGGCGCGCGCGGGCGCAGGGCCGGGCGGCGCCCCTGCGGGTCGGCATCATCCCGATCCTCGCCGCCGCGCCGATCTTCGTCGCCGAGAAGGAGGGCTGGCTCAAGGAGGCAGGTCTCACGCTCGGGATCACCACCTTCGAATCCGGGCCGAACATGATCCAGGCCCTGGCCTCGGGCACGCTCGACGTCTACGTGGCCGGCGTGGCGCCCCTCGGGGTGGCCCGCGCGCGCGGCATCGACGTCAAGGTCGTGACCGCGACCGCGGTCGAGGAGAACGTCTTCGTCGCGGGATCGCGGCTCGCCCGCCACTTCGAGCCCGGCCTCGCGCCCGCGGAGGCGTTCCGGCGCTACCGCGCCGCCGCCGGCGCGCCGGCCCGGCTCGCCACCCAGCCGCTCGGCTCGGTGCCCAACATCACCCTGCAGCACTGGCTGTGGGAGGTGGCCAAGGCCGATCCCAAGGACGTCACCCTCGTGTCGATGGGCATCGACGCCACCCAGCAGGCCATCCTGGTCGGCGCCGTCGAGGGCGGGACCCTGCGCGAGCCGGCCGTGTCGATCGTCACCGGCCGCGATTCGGGCATCCGCCTCGCCGCCCTGGGCGGCGCGATGTTCCCCGGCCAGCCCGGCACCGTGGTGGCCCTGACCCGGGCGCTCCTCGACCGGGAGCCCGAGGCCGCGCAGGCGGTGGTGACCGGGATCGTCCGCGCCGTCGACCTGATCGGCCGCGAGCCCGACCGCGTCGCGCCGGTGGTCGAGGCCGCCCTCGGCAAGGGACTCGTCGACCTCGCCACGATCCGCCGGGCCCTCGCCTCGCCGGCGACGCGCTTCACCGCCGATCCGGGCGCGATCGTGGAGGCCACCGCCGCCATGCAGCGCTACCAGGTCAAGCTCGGCGCCCTCGACCGCGAGGTCCCCCTCGACGGCCTGTTCGAGCCGCGCCTCTACGCGCGCGCCGCGGCCTCCCGGTGAGGCCGCGCCGCGCCGCGGCGCTGCGGCCGCTCGCCGGCCTCGCCGCCTTCTTCGCCCTCTGGGAGGCGGTGCCGCGGGCCGGCCTCGTCAACCCGGCCTTCCTGCCGCCGCCCTCGGCCCTCCCCGAAGCCTTCCTGCGCGAATGGCGCTCCGGCCTCTGGCTCGCGGCCATCGGCGACAGCCTCGGCCACTACGTGGCCGGGCTCGCGATCGGGGTCGGCCTCGGCATCGCGGCCGGCACCCTGACGGGGCTGTTCCCGACCGCGGAGGCGCTGAGCGCCTGGGTGGTGCGGGTGCTGCGCCCGGTGCCCGGCCTCGCCTGGGTGCCCTTCGCGATCATCTGGTTCGGGGTCAGCCCGGCCGCCGCCCTGTTCATCATCGCGGTCGGGGTGTTCTGGATCGTCTACTTCGCGAGCCACGGGGCGATCCGGGGCGTCGACCGCGACCTCGTGGAGGTGGCGCAGGCCTTCGGCTTCCGCTCCGCCCCCGAGCGCCTCCTCAAGGTGGTCTGGCCGGCCGCGACCCCGGGCGTCCTCGTCGGGGTGCGCACGGCGATCGGCCAGGCCTGGATGGCGGTGGTGGCGGCCGAGATCTTCGGCGTGCCCGGGCTCGGCCAGCGCATGATGCAGGCCTCGACGCTGCTCGCGACCGACATCGTGGTCGTCTACATGCTCACCATGGCGCTCCTCTACGGCGTGTTCGACGCCGGCTTCACGGCCCTCCAGCGCCGGGTGCTGCGATGGCAGGCCTGATCAGCCTGCGGGGCATCGCCCTGAGCTTCGTGCGCGAGGCGAGCCGCACCGAGGTGCTGGCCGGGCTCGACCTCGACGTCGCGCCCGGCGAGTTCCTGGCCATCGTCGGGGCCTCCGGGGTCGGCAAGTCGACGCTGCTGCGCGTCGTCGCCGACCTCGTGCGCCCGAGCGCCGGCATCGTGACGGTGAGCCCGCCCGCCCCGGGCCGCCGGGCGGTCGCCCTGGTGTTCCAGGATGCCCGCCTGCTGCCCTGGCGGCGGATCCTCGACAATGTCGGGTTCGGGCTGGAGAAGCTGCGGATCCCCCGCGCCGAGCGGCGGCGGCGGGCGGCGCGGGCCCTCGCCCGGGTCGGCCTGTCCGACCTCGCCCGGCGCTGGCCGTTCCAGCTCTCCGGCGGGCAGCGCCAGCGGGTGGCCCTCGCCCGGGCGCTGGCGGTCGAGCCGCACGTGCTCTTGATGGACGAGCCGTTCTCGGCCCTCGACGCGCTCACCCGCGAGGCCCTGCAGGACGAACTCGCCCGGCTCTGCGGCGGCTCGGGCCAGACCGTGCTGTTCGTGACCCACGACATCGAGGAGGCGGTCTACCTCGCCGACCGGGTCGTGGTCCTGGCCGGGGCGCCCGGACGGATCGCGGCCACCCACGTCGTCGCGGCGCCGCGTCCGCGCGACCGCGCCGCGAGCGCCCTGCAGGAGACGGCGCAGCGCATCCGCCGCGACCTCGCCGGCCGGGAGCGGGCGCCGGCCTGAGGCCGGGCCCCGGCCCGCGGCCGGGCGCCGGCCCCAGCCCCGGCCGCCCAGCTCGGCCGCACCGGGCCCCGCGGCGATGAACCGGCCCGCGGCCTGCCGCGTTGGGAGAGCAATCTCGATCGGACACCCAAGAAGGACGAACGATGCGTTTGCTCTCCACGGCTCTCCTCGCCGCGCTGGCCCTGTCGGCGGCCGACAGCGCCTCCGCCCAGGCCCCGAACGCCACCGTCGCGCCGGCCGCGCCCGGTCCGGCCACCACCGGAACGGTCGGCCGGGCCCCCGGGACGACCGGCAACGAGCCCGACGTGTTCGCCGCTCCGGGCGGGACCGGAGCCTCGCAGATCAGCACCGACGCGGCGGCCGGCAGCAATGCGGGTCACCCGTCGCGCCCGATCCCCCAGGGGAGCGGCGGCGGCGGCGGTGGCGCGGGCGGCGGCGGCAAGTAAGCCTCGATCAAGGAGGCCTCGATCAAGGAGGCCCCGGGCGGCCCGGGCGCGGCAGGTCGCCCGGGTCCGACCGCGACGACGCGCCCGGCCGAGACCCCCGGCCGGGCGTTCGCGCGTCCGGCCCTCAGCCGCGCCCGGAATCGTGCGCCCGCGCGTACTCCACCAGGTCGGACATCTCGGACGGCGCCCGGAAGACGCGCCCGTCCCCGGTGACCACGTGCACGTTCGACGCCCCCATGCTCACGAACGTCATGGCCCTCTCGGCCGCCCGGGTGCCCAGGTCGTGCCGTTCGGTCGTCGCGCCGGACGGCGCGGTCCAGTGAAGGGTGTAGATCATCGCCACCTCGAGTTGGCGCATGGTATGCCACGCCTCGGGCGGGATGGCGAGCCGGGCGCGAGGCGCCCGGTCAGCCGCGGGCGGCGGCGTCGAGGGCCACGGCGAGGTCGGCGAGGAGGTCGCTTTCGGCCTCGAGCCCGACCGAGAGCCGCAGCAGCCCGTCGCCGACGCCCGCCGCCCGGCGCGCCTCGGGAGCCATGGCGGCGTGCGTCATGCTCACCGGATGGGCGATCAGGCTCTCGATCCCGCCGAGCGATTCCGCCAGCGTGAACACCCGCAGGGCCCCGACGAGGGTGCGGACGGCCTCGCGCCCGCCGGCGAGCTCGAAGCTCAGCATGGCGCCGAACCCGCGCTGCTGCGCGCGCGCGACCGCGTGGCCCGGGTGGTCGGGCAGGCCCGGATAATGGACCCGGGCCACCGCCGGATGCGCCGCCAGGAAGGACGCGACGACGGCCGCGCTCTGCTGCTGGCGCTCCAGCCGCGCGAACAGCGTGCGCAGGCCGCGCAGGGTCAGGTAGGCGTCGAAGGGCGAGCCGGTCACGCCGATCGTGTTGGCCCAGTTGGCGAGCTCCTCGCCGAGGGCGGCCTGCGCCGCCACGACGGCGCCGCCGATCACGTCCGAGTGGCCGTTGATGAACTTCGTGGTGGAATGGACCACGAGGTCGGCCCCGTGCGCGATCGGCTGCTGCAGGGCGGGGGACAGGAAGGTGTTGTCGACCACGAAGAGGGCGCCCGCCTCCCGCGCGAGGGCGGCCGTGCGGCCGAGATCCACGATCCGCATCAGCGGGTTGCTGGGGGTCTCGGTGAGCAGGATGCGGGGCCGCTCCGCCAGGGCGGCGGACAGGGCCGCCGCGTCGGTCTGGTCCACGAAGGCGACGCGGTAATGCCCCTTGGCGGCGCGCAGGGAGAGCAGCCGGTGGGTGCCGCCGTAGCAATCGTGCGGGGCGACCAGGAGGTCCCCGGGCGACAGCGGCGACAGCGCGAGGTCGAGGGCCGCCATGCCGCTCGCCGTCACGACGGCGCGGGCGCCGCCCTCGAGCTTGGCGATGGTGTCGGCGAGCTGGTCGCGGGTCGGATTGCCGAGGCGCGCGTAATCGTAGCCGCGCGGCGTCTCGAACTCCGCGAAGGTGTAGGTGGTCGAGAGGTAGAGGGGCGGGGCGACGGCGCCGAAAGCCGCGTCGGCTCCGATCCCGTTCGCCGCCGCGATCGTCTCTGCCGCCCTGCGCTGTGCCGCCACCGCGATCCTCCTGCTGCGCGCCCCATTGCCGGCGTGTTCTCTATACCGAACGTTCCGGTCTTTCAATGGAACGTCCCGGGCGGTCACGCCCCGGGGGCGGCCCGCGGCCCGAACCCGGAGGGCGGGCGCGAGCCGAGATGGGCGCGCAGCGTCCGCCCCTCGTAGGCCTCCCGGACCAGCCCGCGCCGGCGCAGCTCCGGCAGGACGAGGTCGATGAAGTCGGTGAGCCCGCCCGGCAGGGTCGCCGGCATGATGTTGAAGCCGTCCGCGCCGCCGGCCCGGAACCGCTCCTCCATCTCGTCGACGATCTGGGCCGGGGTCCCGACGATCTGCGAGTGGCCGCGCGCGCCCGCGATGCGCAGATACAGCTGGCGCAGCGTCAGCCCCTCGCGCCGGGCGAGATCGAACATCAGCTGCTGGCGCGACTTGCCGCCGTTGGCCTCGGGCAGTTCCGGCACCGGCCCGTCGGGATCGTGGCCGGACAGGTCGTAGCCGCCCACCATCCGCTCCAGCAGCGCGAGGCCGACCGCCGGGTCGATCAGCGCCTGCAGCTCCTCGAACTTCGCCCGCGCCTCGGCCTCGCTGCGCCCGACCACCGGGAACAGGCCCGGCATGATCTTGAGGTCGTCCGGGGCCCGGCCGAAGCGGCCCATGCGCCCCTTGAGGTCGCCGTAGAACGCGACCGCCTCCGCGAGGGTCTGGTTGGCGGTGAAGACCACCTCGGCGGTGCGCGCCGCGAGGTCCTTGCCCGGTCCCGACGAGCCGGCCTGCACGATCACCGGCTGCCCCTGGGGCGTGCGCGAGATGTTGAGGGGCCCGCGCACCTCGAAGTGCTTGCCCCTGTGGTTGAGGGGGCGGAACCCGTCCGGCTTCGAGAACTGGCCGCTCGCCCGGTCGATCAGGACGGCGTCGTCGTCCCAGGTGTTCCACAGGCCGAGCACGACGTCGACGAATTCCTCCGCCCGCTCGTAGCGGTCCGCGTGGCGGGCGATCTTGTCGTTGCCGAAATTGGCCGCCTCCAGGTCGGTGGCGGAGGTGACGAGGTTCCAGCCGGCGCGCCCGCCGCTCAGGTGGTCGAGGGAGGCGAAGCGGCGGGCGACGTTGTAGGGCTCGTTGAAGGTCGTGGAGGTCGTGCCGACGAGGCCGATCCGGCTGGTGACGGCGGCGAGCGCCGAGAGCAGGGTCAGCGGCTCGAAATGCGTCGAGCGCGCCGTGCGCTCGCTCGACCGCAGGTTGGCGTCCCGGATGCCGGTCCCGTCCTCCAGGAAGAGGAGGTCGAACAGGGCCGCCTCGGCGGCCTTCGCCCAGCCGACGTAGCGCTCGAGCACGAGGCCTCCGTCGGCCTCGCTCGACGGGTGGCGCCAGCCCGCCACGTGGTGGCCGGTGGCGTAGAAGAAGGCGCCGAGGCGCAACGTGCCCTGTCCCATCGGACGTTCCCTTCGGTGCGGTGCTCCGGTCACCCAGTCCCTACCGGACCATACCCCAGCGCCGCGTGGTCGCGCGCTCGACCGTCGCGAACACGATCGTCTCGACCGCGAGGCCGATCGCGATGACCAGGAGCAGGCCCGCGAAGACCCGATCCGTATACAGCTCGTTGCGGTTCTGGAAGATGTACCAGCCGAGGCCGCCCCGCCCGGACGCCGCGCCGAAGACGAGTTCCGCCGCGATCAGGGTGCGCCACGCGAAGGCCCAGCCGATCTTCAACCCGGACAGGATCGCCGGCAGGGCGGCGGGGATCAGGATCTGCCAGACGTAGGCGAGGCCGGTGAGCCCGTAATTGCGGCCCGCGAGCCGCAGGGTCTCGGGCACGCCCTGGAAGCCCGCGAAGGTGTTGAGCGCGAGCGGCCACAGCACCGCGTGGATCAGGACGAAGATCAGGCTGCCGTTGCCCAGGCCGAACCAGAGCAGGGCCAGCGGCAGCAGCGCGATGGCGGGCAGCGGGTTGAACATCGCGGTGAGCGTCGTGAGCAGGTCGCGGCCCGCCCGCGTCGAGACCGCGAGCGTCGTCAGCAGGAAGGCGAGCCCGACCCCCGCCGCGTAGCCCTGGGCGAGCACGCCGAGCGAGATCCGCGCGCGCGCGACGAGTTCGCCGCTCGCCAGCCCCTCGGCGAGGGCCGAGAGGGTGGCGAGGCAGCCCGGCAGCAGCAGGTCGTTGTCCTGCCAGCGGGCGAGGCCCTCCCAGGCGAGGGCGAGGGCGAGCAGGATCAGGCCCCGGCGCAGGGCGCCGGTCTGCCCGATCCGGGCGGCGAGCGGCAGGTCCCGCGACACCGGCGCCTCGACGAAGGGCGGCAGCGCCCGCTCGTATTCCGGGCGGATCGGGGGGAGGAGCGGCGCGTTCATCGGGGGGCGGGTGCTCCTGCGGCGGGCGATGAGTCGAACAGCCGCTGGTGCAGGCGCTGCACGGCGGCCTGGAAGGCGGCGCTGCCGACGCTCGCGAGGTCGAAGGCGTGGCTGTTGAACTCGCCCCGCACCCGGCCCGGATGCGGCGACAGCACGGCCACGCGGTTGCCGACCACCAGCGCCTCCTCGATCGAGTGGGTGACGAACAGGAGGGTGAAGCGGACCTCGTCCCAGAGCGCCAGCAGCTCCTCCTGCATGCGGCGGCGGGTCAGCGCGTCGAGGGCCGCGAAGGGCTCGTCCATCAGCAGCACCTTCGGCTCCATGGCGAGCGCCCGGGCGATGGCGACGCGCTGCTTCATCCCGCCCGAGAGCTGGTGGGGGTAGCTGCCGGCGAAGCGCGACAGGCCGACCTTGTCGATGACGTGGCGCGCCCGCGCCTCCGCCTCGCGCCGGCCGAGGGTGCGGGAGGCCCGCAGCGGGAAGGCGACGTTCTGCAGCACCGTCTTCCAGGGCGGCAGCTGGTCGAATTCCTGGAACACCACGATCCGGTCCGGCCCCGGGCCGCGCACCGGCCGCCCGTCGAGGACGATCTCGCCCTCGACCGGCGTCTGGAAGCCCGCCACGGCCTTGAGCAGGGTGGACTTGCCGCAGCCCGAGGGGCCGAGGAGCACGAAGCGGTCGGCCCGGTGGATGTCGAGGTCGATGCGGTGCGTCGCCCGGACCACCCGCTCGGGCGTACGGTATTCCAGGGAGACGCCCGCGATCCGCAGGAGCGGCGCCGGCAGGGCGGCGGGCGCCTCGCCGCTTTGGAGCTCCGGGAGCGCGGCTTCCGGCGGGGCGGTGCGGTCGGCCACGAGCGTCATGCGCGTCCCCCGCTCAGCTGCCCGCGGCCACGCGCGGATCGGCGAAGAAGTAATCCGCGAGCGCCTTCGGCTCGTTGCGGATCGCGCCCACGCGGTGCATGAACCGGCCGAGGCCGAGCGTGTTCTGCGGCGCGATCTTGAAGGTCACGTCCGGGTTCCTGATCACCTTGAGCAGGAGATCGCGGCTGATCCGGCTGCCGTTGGCCTTCAGGTAGATCTCGGCGGCCTGGTCCGGGTTGGCGGCCACGAAGGTCGCCGCCTCGTCGAGGGCGTCGAGGAAGGCCCGGTAGGTCCTGGGGCTGTCGCGGTAGAACGTCTCCGTCGCGTACAGCACCGTCGAGGAGGCGGGGCCGCCCTGGACCTCGTAGGAATTGAGGATCACCCGGGCATCCGGGGCCTCGGCCAGTTCCTGCTCCTGGAAGGGCGGGTTGCCGAAATGGGCGCTGATCTCGGTGCCGCCCTTGATGATCGCCGCCGCCGCCTCGGGATGCGGGACCGCGACGCTGATCCGGTCGAGCCGGGCGAAATCCGCCTCGCCCCATTGCTTGGCGGCGGCCCATTGCAGGATCCGCGCCTGCACCGACACGCCGACCGCGGGCAGCGCGATCCGGTCCGCCTCGGTCAGGTCGGCGATCGACCGCACCTGCGGCCGGTTGCTGACGAGCAGGTAGGGGAAGTTGCCGAGCGAGGCGACGCCCTTGACGTTCTGCCGGCCCCGGGTGCGGTCCCACAGGGTGAAGAGCGGGCCGACCCCGGCCCCGGCGATGTCGATGCTGCCGGACAGCAGCGCGTCGTTGACCGCCGCGCCGCCCGAGAGCTGCACCGGCTCGACCGCGATGTCGAGCCCGGCGGCCCGGCCGTGCTTCTCGATCAGCCGCTGCTCCAGGGCCACGTCGAGGAGCAGGTAGACGACGCCGAACTGCTTGGCGATGCGCAGCCGGCCCTCGGCCGCGGCGGCGGGGCCGGGCGCGGCCGCACCGGCCAGGAGGGCGCCGCCGAGCAGGGCGGCCGCCCGCCGCCGCGAGAGCAGGGTGCGTCTGATCATCGTCACGTCTCCGGAGAGCGCCCGGCGGCCGCTCGGTGACGCGGACTCTGGCTCCCCGGTCCCTCAAGGTCAACGAGAACGTTCTTTTTAAAGAACACGATCGGTGAGATGAATGCTCTCTCTCCGGCAATGTGGAGAGAATTTTCCGGCCGCATGCCGACGACGTCATCATCTCATCGCCCGGATGATCGATGCGCGGTGATCTTCCTTCCTGGCACGCGTGCGTTTTAAAAAACGCTTCCCTTGACCCTGCCGCGAGGCCCCCGCCATGCTGATCCGGCGCCTCGCCGGGGCGCGCGGGCACTGGGTGCGCGCCGGCACGTCCGAGCGCGTCGCGGACGCGATCCAGACCTGGTCCGAATCCGGCGCGGCGGACGGGTTCAACATCATGCCGCCCTGGCTCACCGGCGGCTTCGAGGTCTTCGCCGCCGAGGTGGTGCCGATCCTGCGCCGGCGCGGCCTCTTCCGCGAGGAGTACGCGGGGGCGACCCTGCGCGACCATTACGGGCTGCCGCGGCCCGAGAGCGGCTACGCCCTCGCCCGGCGCCGCAGCGCCTGAGGGCGGGCCCCGCGGGCTTGTCCCGGGCGGCGAACGGGTTCAGGTCGGGGCCGCGTCGGCGACGCGCCCGGACCTGCCGGCGCGGCCGCGGGAAGGACCGGACATGACCCTTGCGATCACCGAGGCGACGCGCGCGCGGCTCGACCGGGAGTACAATGCCCGCGCCAGCGTCCCGAGCTTCGAGGCCGAGTACGCCCGCTACGTCGCGGCCAGCGAGGAGGCGGTCTCCACCCTGGAGCGGATCCCCGACCTGACCTACGACCCGGTCTCCGGGGAGCGGCTCGACCTCTACCCGGCCGGGCCCGGCACGCCGGTCTTCCTGTGGATCCACGGCGGCTACTGGCGCGCCCTGTCGAAGGACGACAACGCCTTCGCGGCCTCGGGCCTCGTCCCGCGCGGCGTCTCGGTGGCGGTGCTGAACTACGCGCTGGCACCCGCGGTCAGCCTCGACGAGATCGTGCGCCAGACCCGCGCCGCCGTCGCGTGGCTGCACGGCCAGGCCGCCCGGTTCGGCCTCGACGGCCGGCGCATCCATGTCGGGGGCTCCTCGGCCGGGGGGCATCTCGGCGGCATGCTGCTGGCGGAGGGCTGGCAGGACCGGTTCGGGCTGCCGCCGGACGTCGTCGCCTCGGCCCTGCTGCTCTCCGGCCTGATGGACCTGGAGCCGCTGCGCCACACCCACATCAATGCCTGGATGGGGCTCGACGCCGCCTCCGCCCGGCGCAACAGCCCCCTGCACCTGATCCCGCGCCGCACCCGGGCGCTGCTCCTGCCCGCCGTGGGCGGCCTGGAGAGCGACGCCTTCAAGGAGCAGACCGCCGCCTATGCCGGGGCGTGGCGCGCGGCGGGCCACCGCCTGCGCGAGGTCGCGATGCCGGGCTACCACCATTTCGACATCGCGCTCAGCCTGCGCGAGCCCGACGGCAGCCTGGTCCGGGCCTTCGTGGAGGCGCTCTGAGCGGCGGGCCGCGGCGCGCCCGGCCCGCCGCTCAGGCGGGCGGGTGCCGCTCCGGCCGCTCCGGCCGCACCAGCCAGGTGACCGAGGCGTAGGCCCCGAGCCAGGAGCCGAGGGCCGCGAACGCCACGTAGACCGGGTTCTCCGTGTAGCTGATGACCGCGAAGGCCGAGAGCAGGTACCAGGCCGCACTCCAATTGGCCGCCTGGACGCGCCGCCTCGCCACCACGGCCGCGTTGAAGAACACGTAGGCCGCGTCCGTGACGGCGGTCGCCGCGACGACGCCGAGGGCGATCACAGGGTCGATCATGAGCTGGTCCGGTCCGTGGCGCGCGATGCCGTGCCGATGATAGCGATTCGCCGTCCCGCCGGAGGAGCGCGCGGTCGGGATCTCCCGGACGCCCGGACCCGGCCATCGCACCGGCCGAAGCGGTAGCTCGGGGGCAAAATGCTCCCGAACGAGGCTACCTGCACAATTTTCTACCAAGCCGGCTTGGAGGCGGGGGAAAGGCCGCTAGGCTCCGCTCACCTGGACAAAAGAAAGGCCGCCCTCGCGAGCGGCCCGAAGTCTAGGGAGGAAACGCCCAAGGAGGGCAGCACGGCCGCGACGCCATCGCGGCCGTGCGAGTCTTAGTATGCCACGTTGCGGCGCACAAAATCAATCAGACGTTGGTGTAGGTCAGCCATGCATGGGCAGCGTGGCTGTTCCCGCGCGCCGTGCCCGCGCGGGACCGGGCGCCCGGCGGGCGCGGCCCGTGTTGCAACTGCCGATTGATGAGATTCGCGATCGATGCGAACGGGCATGGTCCGGGCTCCGCTTGATCGCAGCGGATCCCGGCTCACGCGCCTGCGCGGCGCCTGAGCGACGCCGACATCCGCATGGCCGAAATGGGAGATGGCGAAGCCATCAACCGGATGGCGGATGAGACGTGACCGTCGGCATCAGCGCGTGGCGAACGCGATGGTGAGCGCGGCTTTGGCGGTCAGGCCCGGGCTCTGCAGCAGGTTGAGGTATTGCGTGTAGCGCCTGTCGAGCGCGTTCTGGACGATGACGTCGGCCCGGACGCGATCGTCGAAGCGGTAGCAGGCGAAGAGGTCGACGACGCCGTAGCCCTTCGTCGCCAGGATGGTCGCGCCGGCCGGCACGGCCCGGCGCGCCTCCACGACGGTGAGGCGGCCCCCGAGCGTGAGGCGCTCGCCCAGGAAGCGCAGTCCCAGGGTCGCGCTGATCCGGTCCGGCGGCACCGTCAGGAGCGTCTCGCGGGTCGCCGCGTCGCGCCCGTCGGTGTGGGTCGCCGCGAGCGAGACGAAGCCCCCGCCCCAATCGTAGGCGCCCTCCAGCTCGACGCCGGAGAGGTCCGCGCGGGCGACGTTGCGGTACTGCAGCGACCGAACCGGGATCACGCACGGAAACCGCCCCGCGCCGCGCGCGCAGGCCGAGGCCGGCAGGCCGGGAAGCGCCGGCACGAGATAGGTCGGGCCGACCGGCCCGACGGCGATGAAATCGTCGATGCCGGTCGAGAACACGCTGAGCTTGGCCCTGAACGTGTCGCCGGGCCGAAGCAGATCGCCGGAGGCGAGGTTGACGCCGCCCTCGATGGTGCGCGCCACCTCCGGCCGGAGCGCCGGATTGGGCAGGAGGGTGAAGGCCGGGAAGGGGTGGATGCCCTGCACCAGGGCCTCGGTGATCGAGGGGGCGCGATAGCCCTCCGCGTAGGTCCCGAAGACCGTGATCCCGGTGAGGGGCGTGACGCCGACCGTGATCCTCGGAGAGAGGCGCTCACCGCGGGCGTGCACGGCGCCGCCGGACAATGCGTAGCGGTCGTAGCGGAGCGCCCCGACCACGCGCAGCCACGAGGAATAGCCCACCTCATCCTGGACGAACGCTCCCGCGAGCCTGCGGGTGCCGGACGGGGTGAAGGCGGCCCCGAAGCCGCCCGCCCGGTCGTCCGTCTCGACGCGGTCGAGCACGGAATCCCCTCCCAGCGTCAGCCGGTGGCTCAGCGCCCAGGTGTCGAATCGGGCCGAGTTGTGGATGTCGAGGCCCGAGGTCGCGATGTCGTAGTCGATGCGATTGCCCGGACGCGCGCCGAGACCGCCGTAGAGGCCGCTCGGCGCGTCGGAGAGGAAGGTCAGGAGGTCGTGCGTCGAGGTCCGGTAGACCTTGGCGTCGAGGTCGATCAGCGGCACGTCAGGTCGGGCGAACCGGTAGCCGAAGGTGTAGGTGTCGGCCTGCACCCTGTTGGCGAAGCGGGCCCCCGCCTGGCCGGTACCGGCATTGGCGAAGTCGAAATCCTGGATCAGGGCGGTGCCGCTGATCTCGTGGCCCTCGGCGGGCCGCAGATTGGCCTTGAGGAGGCCCGCGGTCAGCGCGCTGCCGGTGTCGCGCACCAGGGTGCCGGAACCGTCGCGGTAGGGATCGGCGTGGCGCGAGACGAACTGGCCGAACAGGTCCGCGGCCGGGCCGATGCGGGCGCCGAGCGCCGTCGTGCTCACGAATCGCTGCCCGTTGCCGCCGAACCCCCATCTCTGCACCGCGCCCATCGTCTCGTCCGGCGTCAGGATGTCGTCGATCGCGCGCGTGCGGAACGCGACCACGCCGCCGATCGCGCCGGAGCCGTAGAGGGTGGAGGCGGGCCCGCGCGTGACGTCGACCCCGCCGACGAGTTCCGGATCGAGGTAGAACACGCCGTTGGCGCTGTGCCCGGAGGTCTGGAAATCCTGGCGGGCGCCGTCCACCAGCACGTTGACCCGCCCGAAATCCTGCAGCCCGCGGATGTTGATCGCCTGGGCCGGATCGTTCTGGTTCTCCTGCGTCGTCACGCCGGGCACGTCGCGCAGCAGGTCGGACAGGCGGCTCGGCTGGATCCGGTCGATCTGCGCGCGGGTGACCACGCTCGTCCCCGACAGGGCGGCGATGGCCGGCGCCTCGGTCCTCGTGGAGGTCACCGAAATCGTGTCGAGGGCGATCGGGGCATCGGTCCGGGCCGCCGGGGCGGGCGCCGCCGCATCCCGCGCCTGAGCGGACGCGACGGCGAGGAGGGAGAGGCCGGCCGCGAGACCGGAACGGCGGGACGGAAGGCAGCGGACGATCATCACGGGTTCCGCGAAGCATGACGCAGAGGCATGGGGCCGGCCCGCTGCGGGAAGGCGCGCCGGCGGGCCGGCGCCGACATGCGGACTTCCATGCCCTAAAGTCAATTAATGTCCGCGTGCATCGACTTGATGCAATCCGAAACATCTTCTGAGCAAGACTGGAATCTTTCCAGGATAAAGATCGGCATCGTCGCGCCGTTGCGCCAGGGCAAGGCGTGATGCCGCCGCGTCCGCATCCGCGTGGCCGGCTCATCCCCTGGGGTGCCGTCGGTGCCCGACCCGTCCTCCTCGTCCCGCCGGGCCCTTGCCGCGTTCCGGCAGCGAGACATCGTCG
Organism: Methylobacterium sp. WSM2598; assembly: GCF_000379105.1. GTDB lineage: Bacteria > Pseudomonadota > Alphaproteobacteria > Rhizobiales > Beijerinckiaceae > Methylobacterium. The sequence continues at coordinate 1,350,188 of NZ_KB900609.1, forward strand.
AGAAGGTTCGCAGTTGAGAATGGATCTACTTCAAAGATAGGATGGCGATCTCGCCTGTTTCGGCGAGATCTTTCCTCGCCGGGCAAGTTGAGCTGGGCCGCGCGTGGGGCCGATGCGGCGCCGCGGATCGGACGGTGCTCCTCGACAATCATCGCCATGAACCGGTTCCAGGTGCCGAAGGATCGGGCGGAGGCCTTCGAGCAGGTGTGGCCGACGCGGGAGAGCAGGCTCCGCGAGCGTCCGGGCTTCGTCGCCCTCCACATGCTGCGCGGCCTCGTGCGCGAGGACCACATCCTCTCCGCGTCCCACACCGCCTCGGCGTCGCGCGCCGCGTTCGAGGATTGGACGCGCTCCGAGCCGTTCCGCCTCGCCCATGCCCGGGAGGCCGGGGCGCAGCCGCTGACCCTCTTCCATCCCGAGTTCGAGGGCGTCGAGGTCGTCCGGACCCTCGCCGATCCGGCCGCCCGCGGCCCGGCCGCGTGACGGCCCGGCACGGCGGGGACGACGGCGCCCGGGCGGTCGCGGGTGCGCCGCCGGCGGGGGAGGGGAGTGCGCCCGCCCGGAGCCGGGCGCCGCCGCCCGGCCCGCCGCGGCCGACGCTCAGGCGCCGAGGAGGCCGCCGAAGGGGTGGAAGGCGACGGGCTCGCCCGGGGCGCCCGAAGCGAGGCTGGCCGGCACCTCGACGAAGCCGTCGGCCTCCACGAGCGGCGCGAGGCGGGCCGAGGTGCTCCCGAGCAGGGCGAGCGCCGGACCCTGCGGGCCGGGCACGAGGCGCGCCGGCATGAACTCGGTGCGGCCCGGCTTGCGCCGGAACGCGTGCGCGAGCGGCAGCGGGAGGCCCTGCGGCCTCGCGAAGTCGCGGCCCTCGAGCCGCGCCAGCATCGCGCGTCCGAGGAGCGAGAAGGACACCAGGGCCGAGACCGGGTTGCCGGGCAGGCCGAGACAGGCCGCCGCGCCGATCCGGCCGACCACGGCGGGCTTGCCCGGTTTCAGGTCGAGCGCCAGCGTCTCCCCCGTCCCGCCGGCCAGCCGGAGCGACCCCGCCGCGTGGTCCTCCTCGCCGACGGAGGCCCCGCCCGTCGTCACGACGAGGTCGGCCCGCGCCGCCAGGTCGCGCAGCGCCCGCGCCAGCGCGGCGGGCTCGTCCCGCACCCGGCCCCCGTCCACGACCTCCAGGCCCATGCCGCCGAGGAGCGCGATCAGCATCGGCCGGTTCGTGTCGAAGGTGCCGCTGTCCTCGCGCCCGTCCTCGCCGGGCCCGCGCAGCTCGTTGCCGGTCGAGAGCACCGCGACGCGGAGCCGGCGCCGCACGCGCACCGTCCCGATGCCCTGCGCCGCCAGGAGCGCGATGCGGCGCGGGTCGAGCAGGGTTCCCGCCGCCGCGAGCCCGTCGCCGGGCATCACGTCCTCGCCCCGGCGGCGCACGTGATCGCCGGGCGCCACGGTCCCGCCGAGCCGGAGGGCGTCCCCCGAGACCGTCGCATGCTCCTGCATCACGACGGCGTCGGCTCCGGGCGGGAGGGGGGCGCCCGTGAAGATGCGCGCGGCGATCCCGGGCGCGAGCGCCTCGCCGGCCTCGCCCGCGGCGATGCGTCCGCGCACCCGCAGGACCGTGCCGGCCGCGAGGCCCTGGCCGGCCGCCACCGCGTAGCCGTCCATGGCCGAGCGGTCGGAGGGCGGGCAGGCGCGGGCGGCCCGGACGGGCTCGGCCAGGACCCGGCCCGAGGCCAGCGCCAGCGCCACGGTCTCGGCCTCGGTCACCGGGCGGCAGGCGGCGGCGGCCCGCGCGCAGGCCTCCTCCAGCGGCAGCAGCGCCGCCGGCGCGGCTGCGCCGTCCGCGCCCGCGCGGGGCCGCGCGGCCTTGGCGCGCGCCGCCGGGCGGGCGGGCCGGGCGCCCGCCGGCGCGACGCGGCCGGCGCGCTCGTCCGCGGGGCCCCGGTACGGGGCGGGTTCGGCGCGGGCTGGTTCGATCATCGTGCGGTCTCCTCGTCGCGCAGGATCCATGGCCGGGACGCGGGGGCTCGACGCCGCGTCCGCGGGGGGCGTCGCGCCCGGTCAGCCGAGGGCCCGGAAGGAGGCCAGCGGGTCGGGCCCGATCAGCAGGGCGTGCCCCTGCGCCAGGAACCACGCATAGGCCGCGAGGGCCGCGGCGGCCGCGGGCAGCAGCGGGCGGACCGGTCCGAGGCGCGCGCGGCCGGCCAGGATGGCCGCGAAGGGGACGACCGAGGTGCCCCGGCTCAGCGCCCGCCACCGCTCCGCCCCGAGCCGGCGCCGCGCCTTCGCGTCGAGGAGGGCGAAGCCCGCGAGCGAGAACGCCGCCATCCCGCCGAACAGGACCACCGAGACGAGGTCGCCGTTGGGCGGGATGTGGGCCAGGGCCCAGATCAGGAAGCCCCACATCAGCGGGTGGCGGGTCACCGCCGTCACCGGGCCCGGCTCCGCCCCGGCGCGCAGGGAGACGGAGAGCGGGTTGGCGGCGAAGAGCCCGGCCGCGATGAGGAAGAGCGCGACGGGCATCAGGGCGAGCGGCACGGCCCATTGCCAGCGCGCCGGCTCCCACAGCGCCACCGTCCCGGCGCGCCGCGCGGCGACGATCAGCCACGCGAGCAGGGCGAGCGACAGCGCCGAATAGGCGACGAGGTACGCGCGGCGGCCGAGGCGCGCCACGAGCCGGCCGCGCAGGCGCGGGACGGCCGGGACCGAGTGGGCCACCAGGAAGGTCGCGAGGGCGGCGGCGAATTCCATCACGGCACAGCTCCTCCGCCGGGGGCCGCGGCGGATTCCGGTCGCGCGGCGCGCATCGGCGGCTCCGCTACTCGGCCGCCTCGGCGAAGGCCGTGCCGGCCCGGGGCAGGCCGAGCGCGTCCCAGACCTCCACCAGCGCCGCCGTCAGCCGCGCGATGTCAGCCTCGTCGTGGAACGGCGACGGCGTGATCCGCAGGCGCTCCGTCCCCCGCGGCACCGTCGGGTAGTTGATCGGCTGGATGTAGATCCCGTGCCGCTCCAGCAGCCGGTCCGCCGCCGCCCTGCAGCGCTCCGCATCCCCCACCATCACCGGCACGATGTGCGTCGGCGTCGCCAGAACCGGAAGACCCGCCCCCGCCAGCGCCGCCTTCGTGCGCGCCGCCTGGCGCTGATGCGCCGCCCGCTCCGCCCCCGAGCGCTTCAGGTGACGGATCGAGGCCGTCGCCGCCGCCGCGATCGCCGGCGGCAGCGCCGTGGTGAAGATGAAGCCCGGCGCGTGGCTGCGCACCGCGTCGCACAGCACCGCGCTCCCGGCGATGTAGCCGCCCACCACCCCGAAGCCCTTGGCCAGGGTGCCCTCGATCACGTCGAGCCGGTGCATCACCCCGTCGCGCTCGGCGATCCCCGCCCCGCGCGGCCCGTAGAGCCCGACCGCGTGCACCTCGTCGATGTAGGTCATCGCCCCGTAGCGCGCGGCGAGGTCGCAGATCGCCGCGATCGGGGCGACGTCGCCGTCCATGGAGTAGACGCTCTCGAAGGCGATCAGCTTGGGCCGGGCGCCGGCCTCGGCCAGCAGCGCCTCGAGATGGGCGAGGTCGTTGTGGCGGAACACGCGCTTGTCGCAGCCGGACTGGCGCACGCCCTCGATCATCGAATTGTGGTTGTAGGCGTCGGACAGGATCAGGCAGTCGGGGATCAGCCGGGCCAGGGTGGCGATGCCGGTCTGGTTGGAGACGTAGCCGGAGGTGAAGACCAGGGCGGCCTCCTTGCCGTGGAGGTCGGCGAGTTCGCGCTCGAGGTCGACCAGCGGGGAGGAGGTGCCGGCGATGTTGCGGGTGCCGCCGGCGCCGACGCCGCAGCGGGCGGCGGTCCGGGTGAGGGCCTGGACGACGTCGGGGTGCTGGCCCATGCCGAGGTAGTCGTTGGAGCACCAGACGGTGATGTCGCGGCAGCTGCCGTCGGGCAGGCGCCGGCGGGCGACCGGGAAGCGGCCGGCGACGCGCTCGATGTCGGCGAAGACGCGGTAGCGGCGCTCGTCGTGCAGGCGGTCCACGGCGGAGCGGAAGATGGCCTGGTAGTCCGGGCCGCTCCCGGCACGCGGCGGGCTTGCCGGGCGGGCACTCGTCGCGTGCACGGACGCGTAGGGCATTGCGTTCTCCTCGATGGGGCGGCCGGGCCGCTCGGCCCGAGGGGCGGGCCGGGCGGGGGCGCCGCCACGGCCTCGCCCGAGCCGGGGACCCCGAGAGCGGATCCTGACCGCCGCGCGCCGCGCCCGCGTTGATGTCGATCAATCGGTGCTGCGGTGTCGGTCAATCTCCCCGGCCGGGGGCCGGGGGCCGCCCGGGCCGGACCGCGCCGAATCCCGGCCGGGTCTCTGTCGCTTGCGCCCGCCCGTCCGACAAGGCCGGTGGGGGCTGCCGCATTCCCTCCGCACGGACGCCGCGCGACCGTCCGGACAGGTTCGCTCGGCCCTGCCCACGCGAAGGATAGGCGACGTCATGCACCCGAACGACCCCTACTACGCTCAGCAATGGTACCTGAGAGCGATCGGCAACATCGAAGCGATCTGGGACGATTACGACGGGACCGACGTCCATGTCGGCGTGTTCGACGACGGCATCGACTTCACGCATCCCGACCTGAAGGAGCGCGAGGACCGGAGTCGGCCGATCCTGGTCCCCGGGCCGTATGACGGCGTCACCACGTATTCCGGTTGGCACGGCACGGAAGTCGCGGGCGTGATCGCCGCCTCGGGCAACAACGGCGAGGGCGGCGTCGGCGTGGCCTACGGCGCCGCCCTGACGCAGATCGACCTCAATCGGTGGGGACCGCCGATCGGCGTGCCCCACGACGTCGACGGCGTCATCGCGGCGATGCGGGCCTGCGCCCAGTACGACGTGATCAATTTCAGCGGGCAGCCTTCGCCGCTCTGGCTGAACCCGAACGCGAACCTCAACGATCCGACCAGCGACACGGCGCGGTTCGATCAAGCCTTCGACGTCGTCTCGCGCACCGGCCGCGGCGGCCTCGGAACCCCGATCATCCAATCCGCCGGCAACGACGGCATCAACGCGAACGGCAGCGGGGGGAACGCCTCCCGCTACACGGTGACGGTCGCGGCGACCGATTTCTCGAACAGGCGGGCCGAGTTCTCGAACTACGGGTCCTCCGTCCTCGTCACGGCCCCGGGCACCGGCCTGATCACGACCGACATGCCGGGCTCGAAGGGCGATTCTCCTGGCTCCTACATGGCGTTCACCGGGACCTCGGCATCGGCGCCGGTCGTCTCCGGCGTGGTCGCCCTGATGCTCCAGGCCAATCCCGGGCTCGGCTGGCGCGACGTCCAGACCATCCTGGCCGCCTCCGCGACCCATCTGGGCAGCGCGATCGGACAGGCCTGGCCGAACGGCTGGGAGCACGGGGTCTGGCAGATCAACCGCGCCACGACCTGGAACGGTGGCGGCATGCACGTCCACACGGATTTCGGCTACGGGATGGTCAACGTCTTCGGTGCGGTCCGCATGGCGGAGGCGTGGCACGCCATCGGCGCCCCCGCGCAGACCTCCGCGAACGAGATCACGGTGCGCTCCGGCGAACTCTTCGTCGGCGAGGCGATCCCGGACTCGGGAACCCTCGCCTACACGTTCGATCTCACGGACGATGTCGTGCTCGACCATGTCGACCTGAAGGCGGCGATCGCGGTCGGCGATTATCGGGATCTGCGCATCACGCTGATCTCGCCTGCCGGCACGGCCGTGCAGCTCTACGACGGCAGCGGGCACCCTCCGGACGCCGCTGCGGGGCTCACCTGGACGTTCGGGGTGGATGGGCTCCGCGGCGAGCGCAGCGCCGGCACATGGACGGTTCGCATCAAGAACGCGATGCCCTGGGACCGCGGCACCCTCGGCCGCATCAGCCTGACGGCCTACGGGTCCGCGCCCTCTTCCGACGAGGTCTATCACTACACCGACGAGTTCCTGGACATGGCGGCCCTCGATCCGTCGCGCCGGGTCCTCGACGACCGCGACGGCGGCAGCGACTGGATCGAGGCCGCCTCCATGACCGGCGACGTGGTCCTCGACCTCAATCCGGGGGCGATCTCGCGTGTCCGCAATACCGAACTCATCCGACTCGGCCAGGGCGGGATCGAGAACGCGATCACCGGCGACGGCAACGACCTGATCATCGGAAACGAGGGCGACAACATCGCGTTCGGCGGACGCGGGGCCGACACGCTGACGGGGGCGGGCGGGAACGACGTCCTGCACGGAGATCGGGGCGACGACCTCCTGATCGGCGGCGAGGGGAGCGACACCCTCGACGGGGGCGCGGGGGACGACATGCTCGAGGGTGGCGAGGGGGCCGACACCTTCGTGTTCGGCGCCGGATCGGGGTCGGACCTGATCCTCGGCGTCTCCGCCGCGAGCGGAGACCGCATCCATCTCCTCGACGGGCAGTCCCTCAGCATCGGCGCGGCCGAGAACGGGGATGGGCTGCTGACGCTGTCGGGGGGCGGCCAGGTGCAACTGGTCGGCGTGCCCGCCTTCCTGCTGACGCCGGACATGCTCCTGGTCTGAACGCGCGCCGGCCGGGCCGTCGTTCCGCGGCTCGGCCCGCCCCGCTCGCGCCGAGCCGACGCGCCGTGCTCCGGTCGCCGGTCCGCCTGACTTAGAGTGAGGCATGATCGCGGAATCCGACTCCAAGTCAGCGAATGCTCCGGGATCGCGAATTCTTCAAAAAACCTCGCGCCCGGACTGACGCTTTCGGCGGCCCGAGCGTCACAGAAGGTGAAAGCGGACCGAACCGCAGACGCACAGGGGGTCGCGATGACGATGGCGCAGAGGATGACGGCCGGATCCGAGGCGGACCGGTCGCGCGGGCCAGGGCCGGTCAGGGGCGGTCGCAGCCGCCGCTGGAGGCTGGTCGCCCTCCTTCTGTCCACGGCCTCGGCGGCGAGCGTGCTGCCGCCGCTGGTCTTGCCGGCCTCCGCTCAGGATCTCGTCGACTTCGCCATACCGGCCGGCGATCTCGGCGGCGTCCTGGCCCAGATCGGGCGCGCCGGCGGCCGTACGATCGCCTTCCCGGCAGACGTGACGCAGGGCCGCGCGGCTGGGCCGATCATCGGCCGCATGACCGTCCGCGACGCGGTCGACCGCGCGCTCGCCGGCTCGGGCCTCGTGGCCACGCCGAGCGCGCAGGGCTCGCTGACCATCCGCCGCGGCCAGGGCAGCAGCGCGGTCGTCCCGAGCCGCGACGGGATGATCGCCGCCATCGACGTGGCCGACCTCGCGGGGAGCACCGGGGATCGCGGCTTCCTCTCCGGCTCCACCGTCACCTCCGACCGGCTCAATTTCCCACAGAAGGAGAATCCGCGTTCCGTCGTCGGCGTGACCCGCGAGGTGATCAAGGCGCAGGCCTCCACCTCGATCCTCGAAGCGGCCACCAACGCCAGCAACGTCACCGTCAATTACGGCGCCGGCCAGGGCAGCGGCATCCCGAGCTACACCATCCGCGGCTTCAGCGTGCAGAACGTGATGGTGGGCGGGCGCGTCGGTCCGCGGGGCATGAACCTGCCCGTGCAGGACGTCGAGCGCGTCGACGTGATCAAGGGCCCGACCACCGACCTGACCGGGGTGAGCCTCGAAGGCGGCGGGATCAACATCATCCCCAAGGCGCCGAGTGCCGATCCGATCCGGGAGGCGCAGTTCACCCTCGGCAGCCGATTCTACCGCACGCTCGCCTTCGACCTCGGCGGGCCGGTGGAGGGGGCCGAGGGCCTCACCTACCGGCTGAACCTCTCGGGCAATACGGCCGACACGTCGTTCGGCGGCGACAGATCTCCCCACGAAGGGCTGATCTCCCCGAAGATCCGCTGGGACGACGGCGCCACGATCGTGACCGCCGGGGTTCGTTACTTCGACCAGCTCAGCGGGCTGCCGCCGATGACGATCGGGATACCCTCCCTCCACTTCCGCCCGCTCCGGGTCGATCGCGAGAAGCCGATCGGCACCCCCGAGGCCGGGGCGTCGTTCCGAGCCTTCAACCCCTATGTGGACGTCGAGCACAGATTCGATGCCATCGATACAGCAAATTTCGGTTCGTTCGACTTCACGTTTCGGAACAGGACCGGATATTTCGCGAATAATTACGTGTCCTCTGGTTATATATTCGTGCCCAGTCGGAGTGCGGCGGCCGTCCCGCTCGGCGGAGGCTTCACCTCGGCGACCGAGCGGCAGTTCGTCACGCAATCCGACCTGATCGCAGTTCACACGTTCCAGGATTACAAGCAGACGGCCAGATTCGGAATTGACTACACGAATGATTATCTTGTCAATTATAACCTCGTGGAATATCCTGCCGGCTTGATCGATCCCAGAAATCCGCCGCTCACGCTGCCTTTGCCGAATCGGCAGGGATCTCTTGGGCGGAATTTCAAGACGCGAGTTCATCTCGGATCGGAAGACATCGGATTGGCATTTCAAGATAAAATTGATCTATTTGATCGTCTTCATATTCTGGGATCGGTCATGCAGGATTTTTACAGCTCGGACAGACATACCGAGGATAATGGCAAGAGCAGCCATAGTCTGACCGATTATGGCGCGCTGACATATAGCGCCGGCGGGGTCTATGATATTACGAAATGGATGAGCATCTATGGCACGATCGGCACCGGATTTATTCCGAACCGGGGCGTTCTTGCCGATGGCAAAACTCCTGCTCCTCAATATAACGACTCGAACGAATATGGTCTGAAGTTTAACCTGCTCAATGACAGCTTCATGATCACGGCTTCGCATTTCGAAATTTCTTACAGTAATACACTTATATATCGACCCGATTTGCGCGCAAGCGTTCTTGGACCGGGCACTACGAGCAAAGGTTTCGAATTGGACTTCCAGGGACAGGTGACGGAGAACCTGAGCCTGATCGGCAGCGTCGGGCGGACCATCATTCAGTACCCCCGCCGTCAGCCGGGCGATGTCTATCCCGGAATCCCATCCTACACCGGCAAGCTCTACGCGGTGTACAGCTTCACCGACGGCCCGCTGAAAGGTCTGCAGATCGGCGGCGGCGCCGAGGGCATCCCGAGCACCTACACGTCCTTTGGCTCGAAGAACGACAACTACAAACTTCCAGGCCACGTCACTCTCGACGCGATGTTATCGTATACGAAAGACAACATGACGATTTCGTTGAACGTGAAGAATCTGCTCAATCAGTATTATTATCAACCGACCCAGACTCCGATGTTCGTCCCGATCGGGGAAGGACGTCGGATCCTGGCGCAGGCCCGGGTCACCTTCTGAGACGCTGTCCGGACGATCACGTCCGGACAGCGCCTGACAAGCCCGCGCGGCGCTTGAGCGAAGCCGACATTCGCATGGCGACGCAATCCGACGGATTTCGGATGATTCGGGCAGGGCGGTGCCGCGCCGTGCGCCCGGCGAGGGTCACCGCGGCAAGTCCCGTCCCGCGCCCGCCCAGCGATTCGAGGCCTCTCATGCCCGTTCCCCACCCGGCGCTGCGACTCGCCTTCGGCGGCGCTCCGCGGCGCCGCGCCATCCGCCACGCAGGCTTCGAGGCGCCGCTCGCCGCCGGCACGATCGACCAAGCCGGGGCGAGCGGGGCCGGTCGCAGCAGCCCCCGCCGGCCGTGCCGCCTTCGCCGAGGCCCATTCCGGCGCGGCCGCGGAGGCCGCGCGGATCTGCCCGGCCCCGATCGAGGCGGCGACGCCGCCTGGTTCCTCTCCGGCCTGACGCGTGATCACGAGGGACGAGGCTGCCATGGCGCCCAGCCACCACGGGGCTCGCGCCCCCGCGCCGGCACGCGACGACGCGGACGGGAGCGCGGCGCCGACCGACGCGAAGCTGAGGCACTTCATCCGGCTGGCCGGCGGGTTCTGGATCACGCGGAGTGCCGGCCGCGCCTGGGCGCTGGTGGCCCTCAACCTCGCCTCCCTGAGCGCGGCCGTCTACACGAGCGTCCTGAGCACCCGCTACACCAAGGCGCTCTACGACATGCTGGCCGAGCGGGCGCTCGACCGGCTGCCCGCGGTCATGGCCCTGCTCGCCGTCGTGCTGGGCGCCAGCATCGTGCAGGCGGCGGTCGCGTTCTCGGTGCCCACCGCTATCGCGTTGGAGTGGCGCCAGTGGCTCACCGGCCGATACGTCGCGCGCTGGCTGCACGGCCGCGCCTATTACGAGGGCCAGCGCCGCGATCTCCTCGACAATCCCGACCAGCGCATCGCCGAGGATGTCGATGCGTTCACCCACGCCGCCGTGACCAATGCCTTCGCGATATTCCAGGTTGCGTCGATGGGCATCACCTTCGGGATCATCCTGTGGGACGCTTCCGGCGACGGCAGGGTCACGATCGGCCGGGCGACGGTCCAGGTTCCCGGCCTGCTGCTCTGGGTCACCACGATCTGGGCGGTCCTCCACACCGCCCTGGTGATCTGGGTCGGGCGCAAGCTGCCGCGCCTCGTCGCGGCGGGGCAGCGGGTCGGGGCGGATTTCCGCTTCAAGCTGATCCAGGTCCGGCGCGCCGCCGAGCAGGTCGCGCTCCTGCGCGGCGAGGCGGCCGAGGCTGCCGCCCTGACCGATCGCTTCTCGGCCATCCGCACCAACGTCTACGCCCAGATCGTCCAGGCGGTGAGGATCGCCGTCACCAATGCCACGGTCGGGACGGTCGAGGAGCTCTTCCTGCTGCTGCTCGTGATGCCGCGCTACCTCGCGGGTGGGTCGTCGCTCGGCGAGATGTTTCAGGCGCAGCGATCGATGGGCCAGTACAACGGCACGATCGCGTATTTTGCCCAATCCGCCACCGCGCTCCAGACCCTGCGCGGCACGATCCGCCGCCTGCGCGCCTTCGACGCGATGATCGACGCCGTCCCGGTCCCGCCCGCTTCCGAGCGGCCCACCGACGCGGCGACGATGGTCGCGGTCGGGACCCTGTCCGTGGCCCGTCCCGGCGGCGCGACTCTCCTGACCCTGCCGGCCTGGCGGGTGGAGCGAGGGCAGCGCTGGCTCATCCGAGGCCCCTCGGGCATCGGCAAGAGCACGCTGCTGCGCGCGCTGGCCGGGATCTGGCCGGAAGTCGCTGGCCGGCTGACGATGCCGGCCCGCGAGACGACCTTGTTCATGCCGCAGACGCCCTACCTGCCGGTCGGCCCGCTGCGGGACGCCATCACCTACCCGTCGCGGGAATCGGTGCCGGACGCGGTGCTGCGCGACCTTCTCGGGCGCGTCGGCCTCGCGGAGCGGGCAGCGGATCTCGACCGGGCCGCCGAGTGGGACCAGCACCTCTCGCCCGGGGAGCAGCAGCGCCTCGCCTTTCTGCGTCCCCTGCTGCTGCGCCCGGCGCTGATCCTGCTCGACGAGGCGACGAGCGCGCTCGATCCGCCGAACGCGCGCGCCATGTACGCGCTGCTCCTCGAATCCCTGCCGGACCTCACCCTGATCAGCATCGCGCATTCCGACGTGCTCGACGCATTCCACACCCACCGGCTCGTCCTCGGTGGGCCGAACGACGCGCGGGAGCAGGCCCCGTGACCATCCCCTCCGCGACCGAGGCCGTCTTCGGGGCCGAGTCCTCGCCGGGCCGAGTGCTCGCCGGGCCGAGTGCTCGCCGGGCCGAGTGCTCGCCGGGCCGAGTGCTCGCCGGGCCGAGTGCTCGCCGGGCCAAATCCTCGCCGGGCCAAGTCTTCGGCCGGACCGGCGCCGCCGAGGCTCCGGGCGCCCCGGTGCGAACCCCGCCCGGGGGGATGGACCCATTCCCCGACGAGGACGCGGGTCACGTCGAAGACCCGGGCCCGCGCCGTCTTGGACGGGGGCGCCCCGGCCCCGCGTGGCGATCACCCGGACCGGGTCGCCGCAGCCGCATCCGGCCCGATAGCCACCCAGTAATGCGCCACGCGGGTGATCGATAGGCCGAGCGACGCGCCCAGAATGTCGAGGGCCTCGCCCGGGTGCCGCAGCGGGAACACGCCGGTGGCCCGGATCTCCGCCACGGCCGGATCCACGCGGATGACGCCGGGGAAGTAGGGGCGCAGGGCGCGGACGATCGAGGCGACCGAGCGGTTCTTCGCCACCAGAACTCCGTCGAGCCAGGCCGTGACATGCTCGACCTCGTCGACCGCCTGCCGACGCAGGCGGCCGTCCTCCAGGCCGAGCCGCTCGCCGCGCCCGATCGCCGCGGCGGCGGCCCCGACCACGAGCCGTCCCGTTCCCTGGAGGCCGGTCGCCGCCAGCACCTCGGCGCGCTTCTCGACCAGGAAGCTGCCGGATTCCGCCGTGAGGTTCAGGACGCCGGCATCGAGCCGGAACGGGGCGGACCGCGCCGCGACGCGCACGAGAACCTCGCCCTCGATCAGGCGGATGGCCCGCCGGCCGAGGGCGTAATCCACGTCGATGGCCGTGCGGGGCGCGAGCACGACCTCGCTGCCGTCGTCGAGGCGCAGGCGGTTCTGCTCGGCGGTCCGCGTCACGTGGTCGGCGAGCAGGCCGTCGAGCGGCACGAACCGGTCCGCCACCAGGCTGCCGGCCGCTCCGAGGCCGAGCACGGCCGCGACGCCCGTCAGCACGGCGCGCCGGTTGGGCTGGCGCGCGAGGAGCCGCTGCGTCAGCCGGCCCGGCGGCAATCTCTGGCGGGCGGCGACGCCGCAGGGCATCAGGCTCTCCTGCAACCCGAGCCACGCCGCTTCGTGGCCCGGATCGGCGGCGAGCCAGGCCTCGAAGGCGCGCCTCTGGCGCTCGGTGACCGCGCCGGAACTGAGTTCGACCATCCAGCCGATCGCGGCCTCGACCGGCTGCTCGTCGCGCTCGGCAGACCCAGCCATGACAGATCCCCGCCCCGTCAGCCCGCGACGTTCCGCGCTTTTACGGCCGCGCGCAGACCCTGCGCAACGTATTTGCGCACCATGCTGACCGAGACGTTCAGTTCGGCCGCGATCTCCGCGTAGGGCATGCCGTCGATCTGGCTCATCAGGAAGGCCGCGCGCGCCTTCCGCGAGAGGCCCGCGAGCATCGCGTCGATGGCCTGGAGCGCCTGCACAAGGATGAGGCGTTCCTCTGCGGAAATCTCGAACGCCTCGGGCAGGGCCGCCAGCTCGTTCTCGTAGGCGCGGCGGAGATCGTCGCGCCGACGCGCGTCGCAGATCAGCCGCCGAGCGATCGTGGTCATCATCGCGCGCGGCTGACGGACCGCGCCGAGATCGGGGATCTGCAGCAGCGCCAGGAACACGTCGGAGGTGAGATCCTCCGGCGAAGTGACGGTCCAGCGCTGCTTGCTCAGCCAACGCAGCAGCCAATGACTGTGCTCACGGAACAACCCATCGAGCGCGGAGACATTCCGAAGCGACGGTGACGCTCCCATTCTGCAGCCCTCACCTGGGTGCCGACGCTCTCCGGCACGCGTTGCCGCACAATTCAACAACGACATCCCTGCGCCAGCGCAAGTGTAGAAGCGTCATGGAATCGCCATCCTCGGGGTCATCCAGCATGTTCCGTGCCAAGCCAGCATGTTCCGTGCCAGCATGTTCCGTGCCACGTGGAAACCAAGCGGGATCCTCGTTCCCCGCGGACGGCATTCCTCTGCGGCCGCGGCCGGGGACCGAGGTCCCCCGACGCCGCGCGCCGATGGCGTTTCGTGCGGGACGTCCCGTCGGCCGATTCTGCCGGAGCCGTTCAGGGGCGCCGCCGTCCGGGCCGGGCTCCGGACCAGCCGGACGAGGCGGTCGGGACCCTCGCCGACGCGGCGCCGGAGATGCGCGCGGGCGGCGTCCACGAGGGCGCCGGTGCGCGTCGTTCGCGCGAGGTGGACCTCGATCCGCCCGGGCGGGCGCAGGGCGCGGGGGACGAGGCCGGGATGGATGATGCTGACGCCCTGTTCGGGACCGAGCACGCCCGAGAGGCCGTCGAGCGGCTCGGGGTCGAGGAACCCGGCGGCGGTGGCCGATCGCCTCGCGGGCGGGCCGGCCGCCGACCTTCGCCGAGAACGAGCGCGGGCGTTGATTCAGATCAGCGCGAGCACGGCCGCAACGCGCGAGACCTGCCGGGCCGGGCGCGGCGATGCCGCCGCCGGACATGCCCCGAAGGGCGTTTCCTCCTCGACTTCGGGCCGCCCTCCGGGCGGCCCCCCTTCCTTCTCGCGCCCCCTCGGGCGCGGATCCGGCGCGGCGCCCGCCTCAGTACCAGATCTCCATCTGGCCGCCGAACAGGAAGCTGCTCGCCTTGTCGCTCAGCCGCACGTTGGTCAGGTAGGAGCCGGATTGCGGCCCGAACGCGTCGCTCAGGCTGAAATTGTTCAGCTTCTTGTCCCACATGATGTAGGAGCCGAACACCCGCAGCTGCGGTCGGGTCATCAACCCGAGGCCGAGCTGATCGAGGTAGAAGGTCGGCGCGATCGTCACCTTGCCGATGCTGCCGTTGACGTGCTGGCCGGTGCGGAGCCCGTAGGCGGTGTAGCCATTCGGCGCGAGGTCGGCGTATTGGTAGGTCAGCTCGTACTGCATCGCGAAGCTGCGCGTGATGTCCTGCATCAGGCGGCCGTTCAGCGTGATGAACTTGTAGCTGTCGCCGTCGACGTAGCGGTCCTGCGAGATCTGAGCCATCACGGCCGGCGCGAAGTGCAGGTCGGGGGCGAGGTCGGTGACGCCGTAGGTGGCCAGGCGCACGGTCTTGGCGTCGTGGGCGAGGTTGCCGTCCGCCCCGAGGACGCGGGCCTCCGCGCCGAGACCCCAGCCGAACTGGAGCGCCGTCTTCGACACGCCCGGGGCGATACCGTAGAAGCTCGTGTCCCCGTAGGCGAGCATCGCCAGCATCCCGGTCTCGGCGCGCTGCGTCGTGCCCGCCAGGGCCGAGGAGGCCAGCGTCGCCGCCGACCACGGCAGGTTGGCGTACTGGCCGTTCTTCGCCGCCGCGAACCCGTTCAGCATCAGCTGCCAGTTGCCGAACTTGTTGTTCGACGTGAAGATGTAGTCGTCGACGATCGGCGTGTTGTAGACGCCGACATTGCCGAAATTGCGGGAATAGACCGAGAAATTGCTCTTCCAGCCGTCGGCGATGGCCGCGTCGTAGACGCCGACGCCGGTGCCGGCCAGGAAGACGATGTCCGAATCGAAGAAGTGGATATCGAAGTTGTCGCGGTCAAAGCGCTTGCCGGCCCAGAAGGTGGCGCCGGACAACCAGGACGGCATATCTTTCAGATTGCCGAATTCAGTGTAGACCTGGCGGAAGTTGATCCCGTTATTGCCGCCGGTCCAGTCGTTCTGACTCTCGACGCCGTCCGCCAGCATGGCCCGGAAGCGCGCCCAGGAGCCGTCCTCGAAGGTCCACTTCTTGCCGAAGTTCAGCTCGAGGTAGTGATTGGACTCGATGCCCAGGCGCCCGACCGCCCCGTCGACGGCGCCGGCCGGCGTGAGGAACGCGCCCGGATAGTTGTGCCACACGCCCTTGCTGCCGCGGGACAGGAATCCGGACCGCGCGTAGCCCTTGAACTCGAAGGCGGAGGGGTCGGCGGCCTGCGCCAGCAGCGCCGCGGCGTCCCCCTTGACGACCCGGCCCTGCCCGGCGAGGGCGCTCTGCGTCTTCGAGAGCTCGGCCTTCTGGATCTCCGTCGTCGTCTCGATCTTCTTGAGGCGCGCCTCCTGGGAGCCGCTGCTCGCCCGGACGGCGTTGAGTTCGCTCTCGGCGCGCGCCGCGCGCTGCTCCGAGGTCCGGGCGCGCCGCTCGGCGTCGGCGACCCGCGCCTCCAGGGCCTCGAGCCGCTTCAGGATCGCCTCCGGCGTGCCGGAGGCGTCCCCGGCCCGGGCGGCGGAGGTGGAGGCCAGCAGAATCATGGCGGCTGCGGCGGCCCTGCGGCGGGCGGGGCGATCGGGTGTGGTCGACCTCGGCACGTGTTTCTCCCGTCTGACGTAATGTTATATGCGCAGAGCTCATCCTCGATCCGCGCCAGAACGGATCATGACCCTGCTTGCGTTGGCTTGTGCGTAGCTGACCTTGCGTCGCAGGCTCAGGTGCAGGCGTTTCACCGCAAGTTGCGACTTGCGCGATCGCATGTTGCCTGGGTGGAGCTTGGCTTACCGTACGGCGTAGGCCGGAACCGGTTGTCCGGTCAGGGGCGGCGTCGCGCTCACCCGCATCTCCCTCGACATTTATTATGGTATCGATACCACATGGTAGACGGGGACGAGCGGCGCGGGCAAGGCGCGAATGACCCTACGTCAGGGATTGTTTTGGCCTAAGCCCAAGGTCGTAGACAGCATCCGGGGCCCCCCGGACGCCGATCTCGGAACGGGAGACTCATGGCGCGGGACGAGAGCACGACAGCCACCGAGCGGGCGGCGCGGCGGGCCACGCTCACCATCCGGGAGGTCGCGGCGCGCGCCGGCGTCTCCGCCTCCACCGTGTCGCGGGTGCTGAACGATTCCGGTTACGTCAGGGCCGAGGTGCGGGCCCGCATCGAGCGGGTCATCGCCGAGACCGGCTACGTTCCGAGCGGGATCGCGACTAACCTGAAGCGGAGCACGTCGACCATGGTCGGCGTCGTCATCCCGCGGATCAACTCCTTCGCGTCGAGCGAGATCACCGCCGGGATCTCGGCGACCCTGGCCGAGGCGGGCTACATCCCGATCCTCGGGAGTTCGGCCAACCGCCCGGAGAACGAGCTCGCCTATGTCGAGACGTTCCGGCGTCAGCGCGTGGACGGGGTCCTCATCCTGGCGACGCAGCTGACCGGGCCGCTGCTGGCCAGCCTGACCGAGATCGGCGTGCCCGTGGTGGTGATCGGGCAGGACGCGAGCGCCTCCGGCTTCGCGTCGGTGATTCAGGACGAGCGCCGCGCCACCCGCCAGATCACCGACCTGCTGATCCGCAGCGGCCACCGGCGCATCGGCCTGATCGGCGTCGCGGAATGGGACATCCAGGTCGGGTGCGAGCGCAAGGGCGGCTACGTCGAGGCGCTCGCCGCCGCCGGGATCGCGCCGCCGCCCTCCTGGATCGCCCTCGGCGGCTTCGACCTGCGGGACGGCGCCGCGGGAGCCGACCGGCTCGTCGCCGCTACCGAGCCCGAGCGCCCGACGGCGATCCTGGCGGTCACGGACCGGCTGGCGATCGGCGCGGTGAGCCGCCTCGTCGATCTGCGCATCGACGTGCCGCGTGAGGTGTCGGTGGCCGGGATCGGCGACATCGACGTCGCCGCCGTCTACAATCCCAAGCTCACCACCGTGCGGTTCGACTATTTCGGCACCGGGACGGTCGCGGCGCGGACCCTGGTGGCGATGCTGCGCGGCGAGCGGATCGCGCCCGCCGCGCAGGTCATGCCGTTCGAACTGCGTGTCCGGGACAGCGTGGCGGACCGCAAGGCGCGCGCCTGAGCGGTCGCCGCGCCGGCCGGCGCCCCGCGCCGCGTCACATTTCCGTTGCGTCAGCCGGACTCCTGCGCTATTCGTGTGTGAAATCGATACCACAATCGATGTCGCGGTCGTCCGGGAGGAGACATGACCTACACGCCGAATGCCGACCAGCTCGCCGCCGAGCGGATCCTCGCCCTTGTGGGCGGGGCGGGCAACGTCGTCAGCGCCGCACACTGCGCCACGCGCCTGCGCCTCGTCCTGGCGGATGTGGCGAAGGTCGACAAGGCCGGCCTGGAAGCGGTCGAGGCGGTCAAGGGCACCTTCCTCAACGGCGGCCAGTTCCAGATCATCATCGGGCAGGGGCGCGTCGCGCGGCTCCACGAGGCCCTGGTGCGGGCGGGCGGCCTCACGGCGGTGTCCGCCGCGCAGGCGAAGGAGGATGCCTCGGTCCGGCTCTCGGCGCCCCAGCGCTTCGCCCGGCTCCTCTCCAACATCTTCGTGCCGATCATCCCGGTCATCGTCGCCTGCGGCCTGCTGATGGGCACGCTCGGCACGATCAGGACGATGGGCTGGCTCCCCGCGACCTCGGCGCCGATCCAGCTGCTCGACCTCGTCTCCAGCACCGCCTTCATCTTCCTGCCGATCCTGGTCGGGTTCTCGGCCGCGCGGGAATTCGGATCGAGCCCGTTCATGGGCGCGGCGCTGGGCGGCGTCATGATCCACCCGGTCCTCCAGAACGCCTGGACGGCCGGAACCGGCATCAAGGCCTACTGGGACCTGTTCGGCCTGCCGGTGGCGCAGCTCGGCTACCAGGGCACGGTGCTGCCGGTCCTCGTCGCCGTCTGGGTGATGGCCCTCGTGGAGCGCGGCCTGCGCCGGGTCGTGCCCGACATGCTCGACATCGTCCTGACGCCCTTCCTCACGCTCCTCGTCTCGGCGTTCTTCGCCCTCACGGTGCTCGGGCCGGCCGGCCGCCTCCTGGGCGACGGCATCTCGATGGGCCTGCAGCAGCTCTACGCGCAGGGCGGTCCGCTCGCCGGCTTCGCCTTCGGCGGGCTCTACTCGGCGATCGTCATCACCGGCGTGCACCACAGCTTCCACGCCATCGAGGCCGGGCTCCTCGCCAACCCGGCGATCGCCGCGAATTTCCTGCTGCCGATCTGGGCGGCCGCCAACGTGGCCCAGGGCGGCGCGGCGCTCGCCGTGGCCCTGCGCAGCGACGACGCCAAGGTGAAGCAGGTCGCCGTGCCGGCGGCCCTGTCCTGCCTGCTCGGCATCACGGAGGCCGCCATCTTCGGCGTCAACCTGCGCTTCGTGCGGCCCTTGCTGGCCGCCGCGCTCGGCGGCGCGGTGGGCGGGGCCTACGTGGCGGCCGCGAAGGTGAGCATGACCGCGGTGGGCGTCACCGGCCTGCCCGGCATCGCCATCACGGCGCCGGGCAGCATCCTCGACTACCTGATCGGGCTCGCCCTCGCCTTCGGGGTGGCGTTCGCGGCGGCCTTCGCCGTGGGCCTCCGGGCGGAGCGGGCCTGACGACCTCGCGGCCTGCGGCCGCCCTCCCGAGCGCGGACCGGATCCTCCCATGACCAAGCACGCCGTCGATCCCTGGCGCCCGACCTTCCACATCGCGCCCCGGACGGGTCTCCTCAACGACCCGAACGGCCTCGTCTACTGGGACGGGGCGTACCACCTGTTCTACCAGTGGAACCCGCATGGCTGCTCCCATGCGAACAAGAACTGGGCCCACCTCGTCAGCCCCGATCTCGTCCGCTGGGAGGAGCTGCCGGTGGCCCTGGCGCCCGTCGACGTCTTCGACAGCCACGGCTGCTATTCCGGGTCCGCGGTCGCGAACGGCGAGGAACTCCTCCTCATCTACAACGGCAACGTCCGCAGCGCCGGGGGCGAGCGGCAGACCTACCAGTGCCTCGCCCGCTCCACGGACGGGATCCGCTTCGAGAAGCTTGGCCCCGTCCTGTCGGGGCCGCTGCCGGGCTACACGGCGCATTTCCGCGATCCCAAGGTGTGGCGGGAGGGCGATGCCTGGCTGATGGTGCTCGGTGCCCAGACCGCTGCCGGGGAGGGGACGGTGCTGCTCCTGCGCTCGCCGGACCTGCGCTGCTGGTCGCCGGTGCGCGAATTGCTGCGCCCCGGCGCCTTCGGCCACATGTGCGAGTGCCCGGACTTCTTCCGCATCGGCGGGGAGGCGTTCCTGATCCTGTGCGCGCAGCACGGCCCGGAGCAGGGGGGCGACGTCGCCGGCTACGTGCCGGGCGACCTCTCGGGAACCGCCGACGCGGCGGCCTTCCGCCGCCTCGACCACGGGCGCGACTTCTACGCGCCGCAGACCTTCGAGGCGCCCGACGGGCGCCGGCTGATGTTCGCCTGGATGGGCCTGCCCGAGCAGGGCGACGCGCCCTCGACCGCCTTCGGCTGGATGCACTGCCTCACCCTGCCGCGGGAGCTGCACGTCCGGGACGGGCGCCTGTGCCAGGTGCCCGCCCGGGAGCTCGCGGCCCTGCGCAAGGCGCACCTCGCCATCTTCGACCTCGACCTCTCGGCCGCGCAGGACCTCACCGCCGCCCGGTCGGACGCGTTCGAGCTCGCCCTGGCGTGGCGCGCGCGGGACGGCGGGAGCTTCGCCGTGGACATGCGCGTGCGGGGCGTCGAGCGCACCACCCTCACGGTGGATTGCTCCGGACGCCGCCTGCGCCTGGACACGGTCCGGGCGGACGGGGTGGCGGTGCCGCTCGGCGCCGCGCCCTTCCCGGAGGGCGGGACGATCGAGGACCTGCGCATCTTCGTCGATCGCAGCTCCGTCGAGGTCTTCGCCGGCGGCGGCGCCGTGGTGCTGAGCGCGCGCATCTTCCCGAGCCCCGGCGCGGACGGGATCGGGGTGCGGGCGGAGGGGGCCTTCACCCTCGACCGGCTGGATCGCTGGACGCTGTGACGGGCTTCTCGGGGACGGGCCCCTGGCGGCCCGCCCGGGTGTGGACACGGGCCGCGGCCGGGGAGCGCCGCGAGGGGAGGTGGACCATGGGTTTTCTCAGCCGTCTGTACCGGGCCGGGGCGAGCGCGCGGGTGGAGGTCCCGCCGGCCGACGCGGCCGTGGCGGTGCTCGCGCCGGTCGACGGGCTGCTCGTGCCCCTCGACGCCGTGCCCGACCCGGTCTTCTCGGGGCGCGTGCTCGGCGACGGCTTCGCCATCGACCCCGACGGCGAGGTGCTGCGCGCGCCCTTCGCGGGCGAGGTCGTGAGCCTGCCGCCGACGCGCCACGCGGTGACGCTGCGGGCCCGCAACGGGGCCGAAGTGCTGATGCATATCGGCATCGAGACGGTGGGGCTCGCCGGGAACGGCTTCGTCGCGCACGTGCGCGAGGGCCAGGAGGTCGCGGCGGGCGACCGCTTGATCTCCTTCGACGCCGCCCGCATCGGCCCCGCCGTGCCCTCGCTGATGATCCCGGTCGTGCTCACGAACGGCGACGCCTTCGGGCTGCGCGCCCGCGCGGCGCCCGGCCGCGTGGCGCGCGGCGCCCCCTGCTGCGAGATCGCCTCGGCCTCCGCGCCCGCCTCCGTCGCGCCCGAGGCGCCCGCCGACCGGACCGAGTTCCGCTGCACCGCCGAGGTCCGCGACCCCTTCGGCCTCCACGCCCGGCCGGCCGGCACCATCGCGGCGCGTGCCAAGACGGCCCGCTCGCAGGTGACCCTCTTCCACGGCGGGCGCCGCGCCGACGCGCGCAGCTCCGTCGCCATCATGCTCCTCGGCGCCCAGGCCGGCGCCGTGCTGACGGTCGAGGCGGTCGGGCCCGGCGCGGAGGAGGATGCGCGCGCCGTCGCCGCCCTCGTCGGTGCGGCCGGCACCGGCGCCCCCCGGGCGGCGCGGCCCGAGGGCGGGGCGCCGCGCCTCCCCACCGCCGCGGCGTCCGTCCCCCTCGACGGCCCGGACGTCCGCCGCCTCCTCGCGGGCGTCCCGGCGGCGCCCGGCCTCGCCCTCGGCCGCTCGCACCGGCTGCTGCGCGAGGATCTCGACATCCGCGAGGAGGGGGAAGGCGCCGAGCGCGAGCGCGCCGCCCTGGCCAACGCGCTGGCGCGCACCCGCGCGGCCCTCGAGCGGGCGATCCACGGCCTCGGCGCCGGGGCGGAGCACGGCAGCCATGGGCCGCAGCAGGCCGAGATCCTGGGCGCGCACCTGTCCTTCCTGGAGGACCCGCAGCTGCAGGCCGCCGCCGACGCGCTGATCGCGGAGGGCAGGAGCGCCGCCTTCGCGTGGAGATCG
Organism: Methylobacterium sp. WSM2598; assembly: GCF_000379105.1. Classification (GTDB taxonomy): domain Bacteria; phylum Pseudomonadota; class Alphaproteobacteria; order Rhizobiales; family Beijerinckiaceae; genus Methylobacterium. Next base: position 1,371,780 of record NZ_KB900609.1, read on the forward strand.
GCGGTGGACGCGCAGGTCGCGGCCCTGCGCCAGCTCGGCAACGAGGTCCTGGCCGAGCGCGCGGCCGATCTCGTCGACATTCAGCGGCGGGTGCTCCTCGTCCTGTGCGGCCGCAGCGAGGCCCCGGTCGCCCTGCCCGAGCGCGCCATCCTGTTCGCCGACGACCTGCTGCCCTCGCAATTCGCCGAACTCGACCTCGACCGGGTCGCCGGGATCTGCCTCGCGGCGAGCGGCCCGACCTCCCACGTCGCCATCCTGTCCGCCTCGCACGGGATCGCGGCCGTGGTGGCGGCGGGGCCGGACATCCTGCGCGTGCCGGACGGGCAGGTGGTCGTTCTCGACGCGGACCGGGGCGAGGTCTCCGTCAATCCGCCGCAGGAGCAGGTGAGCGAGACGCGCGCGCCTCGCCGAGCGCGGCGCCCGCCAGGAGACGCAGCGGCGCGCGGCCGCCGAGACCTGCCGGATGGCGGACGGGACGCGGATCGAGGTGGTCGCCAATCTCGGCGCCCTCGCGGAGGTCGCGCCGGCCCTGGCGGCCGGGGCCGAGGGATGCGGCCTGCTGCGCAGCGAGTTCCTGTTCCTCCACCGCGAGACCGCGCCCGGGGAGGACGAGCAGCACGCCGAGTACCAGGCGATCGCCGACGCCCTCGACGGGCGGCCGCTGATCATCCGCACCCTCGATGCCGGCGCCGACAAGGACGTGCCCTACGCCCAGCTGCCGCAGGAGGAGAACCCCGCCCTGGGCCTGCGCGGCGTGCGGCTCGGCCTGTGGAAGCCGGACCTGCTGCGCACGCAGGTGCGGGCGATCCTGCGGGTGAGGCCCTACGGCCAGTGCAGGATCCTGCTGCCGATGATCGCCACCGTGGCGGATCTGCGCACCGTGCGGGCGGTGATCGACGCGGAGGCGCAGGCCCTCGGCCGCGACGCCCCGATCGAGGTCGGCATCATGGTGGAGGTGCCCTCGGTGGCCCTGATCGCCCGGCAATTCGCCCGGGAGGCGGATTTCTTCTCGGTCGGGACCAACGACCTCACCCAGTACACGCTGGCCATGGACCGCTGCAACGCGCGCCTCGCCCAGCAGCTCGACCCGTTCCATCCCGCGGTGCTGCGCCTCGTCGGGCTCGCCGCGGAGGGCGCGCGGGCGCATGGCCGCTGGGTGGGCGTGTGCGGCAACCTCGCCTCCTCGCCCCTCGCGGCGCCGCTCCTGATCGGCCTCGGCGTGACCGAACTCTCGGCCTCGGCGGGCGCGATCGCCGATATCAAGGCCGTGGTGCGCAACCTCGACGCCGACCAGTGCCGCGCGGTGGCCGAGGCGGCGCTGAACCTCGACTCGGCGGAGGCGGTGCGCCAGATGCTCGCCTCCTGCTTCCCCGATCTCGGCGCCGCCTGATCCGGGATCCGCGTGATCGCAGCGGATCCCGGATCGCGAGCCCGCGCGGCGCCTGAGCGACGCCGACATCCGCATGGCCGAAATCGGAGATGGCGACGCCATCAACCGGACGGCGGATGAGGCCCCCGGCGCCGCTCGCGGCGCCCCGCCGCGCCCCGGCCCCGGGGCGCCCCCTCCCGGCGTGCCGGCCCCCCCGGCGCGCGATCCGGACCGATTCCCATGATCCTCGTCTGCGGCGAAGCCCTCATCGACCTCCTGCTCGATCCGGCCGACGGCGCCGCGATCCCGGCGCGGGCCCTTCCCGGCGGGTCGCCCTTCAACGTCGCCGTCGGCCTCGCCCGGCTCGGCGAGGCGGTGGCCTTCTTCGGCGGCCTGTCGCGGGACCGCTTCGGCGAGCACCTCGCCGGGGTTCTGGCGCGCGAGGGGGTGGAGGCGCGCTTCGCGCCGCGCTCCGACCACCCGACGCCCCTGGCGGTGGTGGCGCGGGGGCCGGACGGCCAGCCGGCCTACACGTTCCACGGGGCCGAGGCCGCCGACCGCATGGTCGCGCCCGCCTCCCTGCCGCCCGCCCTGCCGGATGCCGTGCGCGCCCTCGCCTTCGGCTCCTACACGCTGGCGGTCGAGCCGGTCGCCTCGACCTACGCGGCGCTCGCCGCGCGGGAGGCGGGCCGGCGGCTGATCAGCGTCGATCCCAACCTGCGCCCCGCCGTGGTGGGCGATCTCGCCGGCTGGCGGGCCGCCGCCGAGCGCTTCTTCCGGGTCGCCGACATCGTGAAGGCGAGCGACGAGGACGTCGCCCTGGCCTTCGGGCTCTCGCCCGAGGCGGCCGCGCGGATGTTCCTGGCTCTGGGCGCGGCCCTGGTGGTGATCACCCGGGGCAAGGACGGCGCCGTCGCCTATTCGGAGCGCGTCTCGGCGAGCGTGCCCGGGCGCGCGGTCGCGGTCCGCGACACGGTCGGGGCCGGCGACACGTTCCACGCCGCGCTCCTCGCCCGGCTGTCCCGCGGCGGGCTGCTGACGCGGCAGGCCCTGGGCGCCCTGACGCAGGAGGCCCTGGCCGACCTCCTCGCCTATGGGGCGGCCGCGGCGGCCCTGACCTGCTCCCGCGCCGGCGCCGACCTGCCGCGGGCGGACGAGGTCGAGGCGCTGCTCGCCTGACAGGCTGATCCGACATCCGACGGATTGCGTCGCCATGCGGATGGCGGCTTCGCTCAGGCGCCGCGCGGGCTTGGCATGTCGGCTTCGCTCAAGCGCCGCGCGGGCTGGTCATGCGCGTTCCGGAAGTGACCGTCCGGAACGCGCATGAGAAATCGATCGATTGCCGCTTCTGCGCGGAATGAACGGCCAGACAACAGGATCGCACGTCCTGCACGACGGGAACGAACGAGTCCGGCTCAGCCTCCGGTCCCGACGGCCCGGGATGCGTCCGCATCCGGCCGCCCCGATCGGAGGAGGCCGCCCCTCCGCTCCCGGCTCGTCGGCACCCGCTGCCGCTCAGCCGCCGAAGGGCTTGTAGCCGTTGGTCTGCTCGATCTCCTGGTCGATCGCCGCCGCCGCCCGGTCGAGCGCCCGCTTCGGATCCTCGCCCTTCATGACCGAATTGACCGCGGCGGCGAAGGCCCGCGAGATCACCGGGTAGGCCGGATGCGGCGGGCGGGGCACCGCGATGCGGGTCAGCTGCTCGCGGTAGAGCGCCATCGGCCCGCCCTGGCGGAAGAGCGGGTTGCGCTCCGCCGCCGCCTGGCGCGACGGGATCGCGCCCGCCGCCCCGGCCACCGCCTCCATCGCCGGCTCGGACATCAGGAATTCCAGGAACTTGGCGGCCGCCTCCTTGTTCGGGGAGCCCGACCAGATCCCCCAGTTCCAGCTCCCCATCCCGGTGACGTGGCGCGCGCCGAAGCGCGGCATCGGCAGCAGCACCAGGTCGGAGCCGAGGGCGGCGCTGTGGGTCGGCCACATCCAGTGCCCGACCAAAGCCAGGGCCGCGCTCCGCTTGCCGTAGAAGGCGTCGTCGCCTTCCGAGGCGGGCACGATGTACCCGGCCTTCATCCAGGACTGGATCCGGCCCAACGCCGCGATCGACGCCTCGGAATTGATCGTCCCTTCAGCCTGCCAGGTCGTGCGGTTGATCAGATCCCCGCCGTACGATTGCAGGATCGGCGCGAAGCCGTAGGTGTACCACTCGCCGACGCCGTAATTCAGCTTCATGTCGAGGGGCGTCGGGTAGCCGGCGCGCTTGAGGGCGGCGAGCGCGGCCTCGAATTCCTCGCCGGTCCAGGCATCGTCGAGGCCGCTGGGGATCCGGATCCCGGCCTGGCGCAGGGCCGAGCGGGAGGCCCAGAGTCCGAGCCCGGAATCGAACTGGCCGAGGGCGTAGATCTTGCCGTCCGGGGCGTAGAGGCCCTGTGCGCGGATCGACGGCAGCAGGGCGCGCATCAGGTCGGGCGGGAGCAGGTCGTCGAGGGGCGCCAGCAGGCCGGCCCAGGCCGCGTTCGCGAAGCTCGGCCGGTCGAAGTCGAGGATGTCCGGCCAGGTACCGGCCAGGGCCTTCGCCTGAACCGTCTGGTTCTCGATCGGCTTGGGCAGGGTCACGAGTTCGGCCGGGATGTCCGGGTGCGATCGGTTCCAGGCCGCGACCTGGGCCGCGATGGCGTCGAGTTCGGCGGCGCCGCGGCTGCCGTGGTCCAGGATCTTCAACGATGCCGCCGACGCGGCGCTGGCGGCGAGCATCGCCGCCGCCGCCATCGCGGCCAGGGAAAGGGTCCGCTTCATCGCCAAGGCGCTCCTCGGATGATGTCCGGGTGGTGGGGGAGGGGGCGGGCGCGCCGGGTCAGGCGCGCGCCACCTTGTGCAGGAAATCCGAGATCGTGGACCGCAGCTGGTTCGCCGTCTCGTTCATCGACAGCGAGGCGCCGTGGACCTCCTCGGACACCGATCCGGTCCGCGCCACGGCCTGGTTCAGCCCGTCGACGTCGGCCGTGATCGTGAAGGAACTGTCGGCGATCCGCTGGATGTTGGAGGTGATCTCGGCCGTCGCGGCGCCCTGCTCCTCGACCGCGGCGGCGATGTTGGCCGTGAGTTCGCCCATGCTGCGGATCGCGGTGGCGACGTCCCCGATCGCGCTGGCGCTGCGGTCGGTCGCCTGCTGGATGGAGTTGATCTGGGCGGTGATCGAATCGGTCGCCTTCGAGGTCTGCTCGGCGAGCTGCTTCACCTCGGCCGCGACGACGGCGAAACCCTTGCCGGCGGGCCCGGCCCGGGCCGCCTCGATCGTGGCGTTGAGGGCGAGCAGGTTGGTCTGGTCGGCGATGGCCTTGATGATGCCGACGATCTCGCCGATCTGCCGGGTCATGTCGGTCAGGTCGCGGATGCAGCGATCGGCGGAGGTGGCCTGCGCGACGGTCGAGGTGACGAAGGCGTCGGCGCGGACGACCTGGCTGCCGATCTCGCCGATCGAGGCGGTCAGCTCCTCGGAGGCGGAGGCCACGGTCTGGGCGTTCTCGGTCGAGCGGGCGGTGGCCTGCGACACCGAGGCCGCCCGGCCGCGCGTATGCTCCGCCACCGTCCGGAGTTCCCCGGCCGTCGCCTTCAGGGTGGCGCCCGCGCGGCCCACGGCTTCGAGGAGCCCGCCCGCACCGGCCTCGAACTCGGCGATCAGGTGCTCGATCAGGCGGTTGCGCGCGTCGCGGGCCCGGCTCGCATCGAGCGCCTCGGCCTGGAGCCGCTCGTTCTCCCGCCCCGCATCGCGCAGCACCGCCACGGCGCGCGACATCGCCCCGATCTCGTCGCCCCGCTGCGAGAACGGGATCTGGACCTCCCAGCGGCGCTCCGCGAGGCTCCCGACCACCTGCGTCAGCCCGCGGATCGGCGTCGCGATGCCCTGGCCGATGACGAGCGCCAGCCCCGCGCCGAGCAGCAGCGCGGCGAGGGACAGCCCGCCGGCGAGCCAGGTCGAGGACGTCAGGGTGCGCCGCGTCGTATCGATGCTGCCGGCGAGCTGGACCTGCGCGTCGGCCTGGATCTGCTTGGTGGCCGTCGCGATCTGGCGCGAGCCAATGGAGAGTTCGTTGTTCAGGATCGCGTCGATCTCGCGCTGGAGGCCCTGCCGCGTCGCCTCGGCCGTCGCCGTCTGCCGGGCGATGCTCAGATCCGCCATCCGGCCGAAATTCTTCGAGTAGCTCGCGGTGAGGTCGAGGATGGCTTGCTTCTTGCCCTCATCCTTGATGCGCTCGGCCTCCTTCCGGATGACCACGACCAGGTTCATGCCGCGCCGGACATGCTCGAAGTCGTTCGTCTGAGCGAAGCTGGTCACGGCGATGCCGAGCGCGCCGATCGCGTTCGAGACCGCGAGCGCGGTGTCGCGCTCCCGGACCATGGCCTCCTGCTGGCCTACGGCTTGTGCCACCCGGTTGACCCCCCACAGGCCGCTCACCGCGACCAGCAGCATCAGGATCAGGATCGGCGCAAAGCCGAAGGCGAGTTGCAGCCGGATCGGGACACGGTCGAGCAGACCGGATGCTTCAGAGGAACGGCCCATTTCCGCATCATCCCAATGTTCGAGCGGGGCATAGTTTCAGCGCAATCTATTCTCCATTCCTTAGCGGAAGGTGAAGCAGGAGCCGCCCCGCGACGAAGCGACTGGGCCCGGTCATCTCGCCTAGGCCCGGTCGTCCAGACTAGGCCGGGTGCGGGCGCGGCGCGGCAGGGCGGCGCTCAGGCCGCGCTCTCGCGCACCACGCCGCGCCCGATCAGGTCGTCGATCGCCGCCGCATCGTAGCCGTGGGCCGCCAGGATCGCGCGGCTGTGCTCGCCCAGCAGCGGGGCCGGGCCGTGCACGCGTCCGGGCGTCGCCGAGAACTTCACCGGCAGGCCGAGCGTGCGCATCGGCCCGGCGCGGGGATGCGCCACCTCCACGACCATCTCGCGCGCCAGCGTCTGCGGGTCGCGGTGCATCGCCGCCACGTCGAGGACCGGGCCCGCCGGCACGCCCCCGGCTTCCAGCCGATCCAGCCACTCGGCGGAACTCGCCTCGCGGAAATAGGCCGAGAGCGCGGCCGCGAGGGCGGCGCGGTGCTCCATCCGGCCGCGATTCTCGCGGAAGCGCGGATCCTCCGCCAGGGCTTCGGCCCCCAGCACCGCGAGGAGCCGCAGCCAGTTCGTCTGGTTGGCGGCCCCGACGGTGATCCAGCCGTCGGCGGTCGGGAAGGCCTCGTAGGGCGCGTTGAGCGGGTGGGCCGAGCCCATCGGGCCCGGCGCGATCCCGGTCGCGAGCGCGATCGCCGATTGCCAGTAGGTCTGGACGATGCCCGCCTCGAACAGGGAGGTGTCGACCTCCTGACCCTCGCCGGTCTTCAGCCGGTGCACGTAGGCCGCGAGCACGCCCATCGCCGCCACGATCCCCGCCGTGATGTCGGTGACCGGCGCCCCGCTCTTCACCGGCGGCCGGCCCGGCCCCTCGCCGGTGATGCTCATCAGGCCGCTCATGCCCTGGGCCACGAGGTCGAACCCCGCCCGGTCCGCGTAGGGCCCGGTGCGGCCGAAGCCGGAGAGCGAGCAGTAGATCAGCCCCGGATTGTCCCGGCGCAGGGCGGCGTAGCCGAAGCCGAGCCGCTCCATCGTCCCTGCCCGGTAGTTCTCGATCAGCACGTCGGCGTCCCGCAGCAGGCGGCGCAGCACCGCCTTCCCGTCCGGGTGCTTCAGGTCGAGGGCGAGGCCGCGCTTGCCGCGGTTCATCATCATGTAGGCGGCGCTCTCGCCCGCCACGGTCGGGGGCACCATGCGCCGCGTGTCGTCCCCGCCCTCGCTCTTCTCGACCTTGATGACCTCCGCCCCCATGTCGGCGAGCATCAGGCCGCAGACCGGGCCCGCCATGATGTGGGCGAGCTCGACCACCTTCACGCCCGTGAGCGGGCCCTGCCGGGTCATGGCGCCCTTACTCCGCCGCGGCCGGAGCGAGCGCGGCGCCCTCCGCCCCCGGCGCCTCCGCGAAGCGCCGCTCGGGATGCATCGTGAAGGCGAGCGCCGCCCCGGCGAGCAGCAGGCCGATCGAGCCCGCGAAGGGCAGGATCCAGTTGCCGGTCAGGTCGACGATCCAGCCGAAGGCGAGCGGCGAGACGATCGCGGCCACCGCCGACCCGGTATTCATCAGCCCGCTCGCGGTGCCGGAATATTGCGGGGCGATGTCCATCGGCACCGACCAGATCGGCCCGATGACGAGTTCGAGGAAGAAGAAGCCGGCCGAGAGCAGCACCGCGATCGCCGTGAGGTCGCGGGTGAAGAACACCCCGACCAGGCTGGCGGCCGCCCCCAGCATCCCGAGCAGGATGATGCTGAGCCGCGCGAGCTTCAGGTTGCCGGTCCGCTGCAGGATGTGGTCCGACAGGACGCCGCCGAGCGTGTCGCCGACCACGCCCGCGAAGAACACGCCGGACGCGAACAGGGCCGAGTTCTTGAGGTCGAGCCCGTACCCCTCCTTGAAGAAGGACGGCAGCCAGTTGAGGAAGAGCCACAGCGTCCAGCCGTAGCAGAAATAGGTCAGCGTCACCGGCAGCATCCGGCGGGTGAGGCGGCCCCACGGCACCGCGCTGCGCTGGCCCGGGACCCGGGCGGGCGGCAGGGCGGCGAGTTCCTCGGGCGTGATGCGGGCGTGGTCGCGGGGATCGTCGCGGAACGTGACGTACCACGCCACCACCCAGACGAAGCTCGCCACTCCCAGCACCACGAAGCCGTAGCGCCAGCCGACCAGCGCGATCAGCAGGGCGACGATCGGCGGGGCGACCGCGTTGCCGAGCCGCGCGAAGGCGTGGGTGATGCCTTGCGCGAAGCCGCGCCGGCCGGGCACCGTCCAGTTCTGCATGGCGCGCGTCGCGGTCGGGAAGGTGGCGCCCTCCCCGAAGCCCAGCATCACGCGGGCCAGGAAGAGCGAGGCCATGCTCCCGGCGAAGCCCGTCAGCACGGTCGCGGCGGCCCAGATCACGCCGCAGATCAGCAGCGTGCGCCGCGCCCCGAACCGGTCGCCGACCGAGCCGCCGATCACCTGGAACACCGCGTAGGGATACGCGAAGGCCGAGAAAATCAGCCCGAGCTGCGTGTTCGTCAGCCCGAGATCCTGTTTGATGTGGCTCGCCGCCGTGCCGATGTTCACCCGGTCGATGTAGGTGATGAAGTACATCAGGCACAGCATCAGGAGGACACTGGTCGTCGCCTTGACCCTTGCCGGCATGGGCGTCTCACTCCGCGATGGAGGCGGCGGGCGGGAGACCCGGCGCGTCCAGGTTTCGGGCCGCCGTCTTGGTGCGGCGGGCTCCGCCGTCCGGGCTGGGCCGAACGGCATTACGAATTTTGAATACATTATCTGATCCGCCGCCGCTGGCAATCCGGTCCCGAGACCGATTCCGGCCCGGTCCACCGATCCCGCATCGGACGAGCGGGGCCGGAGGATAGTCTTCGGCCCGCGCGGAACCGGCGATCATGGTGCGGCGAACGCTGCGTCGGCCGCCAAGACGGCGGTCTCTGCCGGCGAAGACTTTCCCGAGAGGGCGGAAAGTCGATCCGAGTCCGGGCGGGCCGGACGATCTGTCCCTGATCTTGCCCCCGATCTTGCCCCCGATCTTGCCCGGGGCCGGGCCGCCCCCCGCTGCGCCGCGCGCCGCCCGGCCCCGGGCAGGCCGGAAGTTCCGGCCTGTGGCGCGGCGGGCATAGGCGGTTGTCCGCCTCGCGCGCTACGTTTCGGAGTTGTTTCGCGCCGGTCCCTCCGCCCCCCCGCCCGGCCCTCCGCCGCTCCCAGGTCCCGTATGACGACGCTTCCCCAAGGCAGCCCGGTCCTCGGCTCCCTCGCATGCCTCGCGGCGGTCCTGTCGATCGTCGCGGGAGGGATGTACTACCTGAACGCGAGCTACCACGACCATTACGAGATGAGCCGGCTCCAGGCCGTCGCGCGGGCCGATCCCGCCGCGCCGCTCTGGCGCGGGCGCCACCGTGCCAAGCCGGGACCCGCCCCGGAGAGCGGGGACGAGCGGCCCGAGACCGCCTACGAGGAGTAGCCCGTCGGCCCCGCCCGCGGGGTTTGTTGGAGAGATCTGCGGTTCGGTGAAGCTCAGGCGAGCCTTACTCAGGTCAAGATCGGTCTTTACGGTCCAGATTCGGAAACAGTGGAGAAACCAGGGGCCTTCCGGCCCCGCGCGGAGCATCGTCCATGGTGAGATCCGGCCCCGTCGAGAGTCACCGGCCCGGCTCGCGCCGCGCCTACACGCGCACGGTGTGGGTCATCGCGATCGGCACCCTCGCGGTCGCGGTCGCGCAGGGCGCCTACGCGCTGGCGATCGGCTCGGACAGCCTGCTGGACGAGTCCCGCGGCTTCGGCTTCGACATCGTGCTCAACGCGGTCGCCGCCCTGGTCTTCGGCCGGGGCGAGCGGGTGGAGCGGCTCTCCGCCCTCCTCGTCGCGGCGATCATGGCCGCGTCGGGGGCGCAATCCCTGCTCGACGGCTGGCGGGACCTGACCTCGCCCGACAAGACCAGCACCGGGCTCGTCGCCCTCTCGCTCGCCAGCAGCCTGTCGGTCTCCGCCCTCGCGGCGGCCGCCCTGTCGCGGTTCCGCGACGACCCGAACCCGCTGATCGAGGCGACCTGGCTCAACGCCCGCAACGACGCCGTCTCGAACGCCCTGATCGGCGCGGTGAGCTTCGGCTCGTTCCTGGCCTCGGCGAGCTGGGTCGATTGCGGCCTCGACCTGATGGCGGCGTTCCTGTCCTTCCAGGCGGCGGGCGCCATCCTGCTGGCGAGCCTGCGCCGGCACGCGCCGGCGGGGCCGGCCTGCGCCCCGACCCTGCCGTGACCCGGGCGGCGCGGTGAGGACGGGCGGGGAGGGGGGCCGCGTCGCGGCCTTCCTGCTGATGGCGCTGATCTGGGGCCTCACGTGGCTGCCGACGAAGCTCGCCGCGGAGGTGGTGCCGCCCGTCACCCTGGCGCTCTTCCGCTTCACCCTCGCGGGGCTCGGCTACCTCGTCCTCGCCCTGCGCCTGCCGCTGCGGATGGAGCAGCCGGGCCGGATCCTGCTCGCCTCGCTCCTCATCACCACCGGCTCCTACGGCCTCCTGTTCTGGGGCGTCGCCCGGGCACCGACCGGGCTCTCGGCGGTGGTGAATCTCGGGCTGATGCCGATCTTCATCGTGCTCGTCGGGGCGCTCTACGGGGAGGAGCGGATCACCGGGCGGCGGCTCGGGGCGATCGGGCTCGGCCTCGCGGGCCTCCTCCTCCTCTATCAGGGGCGGCGCGGCGGCGGGTCCGACGAGGCGGGGCTCGGCCTCGCGGCGGTCGCGGCCGGCACGCTCAGCTACGCCTGGGGCGCGGTGGCGAGCCGCCCGCTGATGCGGCGCATGCATCCGGTCGCGCTCGCCTTCTGGGAGACGAGCCTCGGGGCCCTCGGCCTCGTGCCGGTGGCGCTCCTGGCCGAGGGCTACGATCCGGGCCGGCTCGCGGGCCTCGCCGACCCGCGCGTCGCCTTCGGGCTCGGCCTCATGGTCCTGGGCGGGTCGCTCGCCGCCTTCACGATCTATCTCTGGCTGGTGCGGGCCTGGGGCGCCTTCCGGGCCGGGCTCTACGCCTTCGTGAGCCCGGCGGTGGCGGTGGCGGTCGGCGTGGCGGCGGGGGGCGAGGTGATCGGCCGGCCCGAGGCCCTCGGCATGGCGGTCCTGCTCGCCGCCACGGCCCTCGCCCTGGCGGAGCGCCGCCCGGCCCCCGCGCCCGCCGCCTCGCCGGCGGATTGAACCTCGCGCGCGTTCCCGTAAGCTTCCGCCCCGGCCGCGAGCGCGGGAGGGCGATCATGCGGGACGCGGACGCCGTCTTCACCGGGTCGATCCCGGCCCTCTACGACGGCGGTCTCGGCCCGGTGCTGTTCGCCCCCTACGCGCGCGACGTCGCGGCCCGGGTCGCCGCCTTCGCGCCCGCGTCGGTGCTGGAGACCGCGGCCGGCACCGGCATCGTCACCCGCGCCCTCGTGGCGGCCCTGCCCCCCGGCACGCCGGTCCTGGCCACCGACCTCAACCAGGCCATGCTGGACCACGCGGCGGCGCAGCCCGGCGCGGCCGGCGTGACCTGGCGCCAGGCCGACGCGCAGGCCCTGCCCGTGCCGGACGCGGCTTTCGACGCGGTGGTCTGCCAGTTCGGCGCGATGTTCTTCCCCGATCGGCGGGCCGCCTTCGCGCAGGCCCGCCGCGTGCTGCGGCCGGGGGGACGCTTCGTCCTGACCGTCTGGGACCGCCTCGCCGAGAACGACCTCGCCGCCACGGTCACGCAGGCCCTCGCCGCCCTGTTCCCGGCCGACCCGCCGGCCTTCCTGGCCCGCACCCCCTACGGGTTGCACGATCCGGAGGCGGTGCGGGGGGACCTGCTCGCTGCCGGCTTTTCTTCGGTCACGGTCGAGACCGTGCCGCAGGTCAGCGACGGCGTCCCGGCGCGGGCGGCGGCAGGAATGTGCCAGGGCACGCCGCTGCGCGGCGAGATCGAGGCGCGCGGCGCGGTGAGCCTCGACGAGGCGACCCGGGCCGCCGCCGCGGCGATCACTTCCCGGTTCGGCGATCCGGTCTGCGGCGCGCGGATGCGGGCGCACGTGGTGTCCGCCCTCCGCTGACGGGGCCGCGGGGGCGGCCGCGAGCGGGGGCGGGGCGGCGCGGGGCGACCGCCGGGACGGCCCCGCCCGGCGCCTGGAACGCATGGCCCCAGGGCCTGGACGCTTCGCTGGGCGCCCTCCTGCTGCGCGTGCTCCGGCGCCGCGACGGCGGCGAGCGCGAGGCGGGCGAGGGACGCGATGCGCGTGGTCATGGGGCGGTCTCCTGAGGGGGCCAGGAGGCGGGCCGGCCGATGCCGGCATCCCGGGCGCGGGAGCTTCCCTGAAGCGGCCGCTCACGCCGCGTGAATGACGGACCGGAAGCAGATCGGCTGACCACAATTCGCGTTTGACCAATCGAAACGCACTGCAACGACACCATCGCACGAGTCCAGCTTCGCACAAGGCAGGCGAGCTATTCCTGCGGCAGCCTTGATTCAATTGTTTCCGGGTGTCCGATGGCCCTCAAGAGCAGCAACCCAGCCACGCAGATCGCGGCCCCCCCGGCGCCATGGCTGGACGCATCGACGGACAGCGGTGCGCTCGGCGACAACCTGACCAGCTTCCGGAGCCTGAAGCTGGACGGAACGGGCGCGCCCGGTACGGCGATCCTGGTGAGCTACACCGGAACGACGGCGGCCGGTAAGCGCGTCTCCGGCACCATGCCGGCCGTGACCGTGGACGCCTCGGGGGCCTGGAGCGTCGCCACGACCAGCCTGTCCGACGGCGTGTACGCCTTCACGGCCGTCGCGCAGAGCGGGCCCAGGAGCACGAGCGCACCCTCGCCCGCCCTCACCGTCACCATCGACACGACGCCCCCGCCGGCGCCGATCCTCAGGGATTTCCCGGCCGCCTCCACGAACAACGCGACGCCGACCCTGGCCGGGACGGCCGAGAAGGGCGCCAAGGTCGCCATCTACATGGATGGTGCCGCGACCGCCCAGGCCATCGTGACGGCCGACGCGACGGGTGCGTGGTCCTACACGGAGGCGAGCAGGCTGATCGACGGCACCCACAGCTTCGTGGCCACGGCCACGGACGCGGCCGGGAACACCTCGGTGCGCTCCTCCGCGAAGTCCGTCATCATCGACACCGTCGCGCCCACCGAGACCATCACCCAGCTGCTCGTCGCGGGCGACAACGTGATCGACGCCGGCGAGCAGGCGGCCGGCACCGTCACGGTCTCGGGCACGCTCTCGGCCGCGCTCGCCCCGGCGGAGAGCCTGCTGCTGACCGTGGCCGGGGCGACCTACACGGTGCCGCAGGCCAGCCTCTCGGGCACCAGCTTCTCGCTGCAGGTGGCCAAGCCGGCCGCCGGCTGGGCGAGCGGATCCGCCTCGGCGCGGGTGCAGGACGCCGCCGGCAATGCGGGCCAGACCACCACGCAGAGCTTCACCCTCGGCGGCGCGCCGGTTCCCCCGGCGGGCCAGCTCTCCCTGCTCGGCATCAACCTCGCGGGCGGCGAGTTCGGCAGCGCGGTGCCCGGCCGGTACGGGACCGACTACATCTACCCCAACCACGCGGAGATCGACTACTACGCCGGCAAGGGCCTGAACGTCATCCGCCTGCCCTTCCTGTGGGAGCGCCTGCAGCCCGTCCAGGGCGGCGCCCTGAGCAGCAGCGATCTCGCCTACATCGACGACGTCGTGAGCTACGCGAACGCCAAGGGCATGAAGGTCGTTCTCGACATGCACAATTACGGCTCGGGTTACGGCTCCCCCGTCGGCAGCGCGGCCACCCCGGTCGGCGCCTTCGCGGATTTCTGGGGCAGGATGGCGGGGCACTTCGCGTCCAACCCGAACGTGCTGTTCGGCCTGATGAACGAGCCGCAGCAATCCACCGCCACCGAGTGGCTCGGCGACGTCAACGCGGCGATCCAGGCCATCCGCGGGGCCGGCGCCACCGCGCAGGAGATCCTGGTCCCGGGGACCTACTGGGACGGGGCCTGGACCTGGACGACCTCGGACAACGCGGCCGTGCTGGGCGGCGGCGTGGTCGACCCGTCGAACAACTACGCCTTCGAGGTGCATCAGTACCTCGACGGCGACGGGTCCGGCACGCACGCGGGCGTCGCCTCGACGAGCATCGGCGTCGAGCGCCTCCAGGCGGCCACGCAATGGGCCGAGAGCACCCACAACCGGCTGTTCCTCGGCGAGTTCGGGGTGGCCCAGGATCAGACGAGCCTGGCGGCGATGGACGCCATGCTGGGCTACATGAGCCAGCACACCGGCGCCTGGCAGGGCGCCACCTACTGGGCGGGCGGCCCGTGGTGGGGCGACTACATGTTCTCGGCCGAGCCGACCGGGCTCGGGACCTCCAGCGTCACCGACAAGCCCCAGATGACGGTGCTCGACAAGTACATCTGAGCGCGGCCCGGGCGCGGGGCGGCGCCCCTTGATGCGGCGGCCGGTCGTCGTCATCTGAGGGGCAATGCCCGCGCAGATCCTCGACGAGGCCAGCCTCGGCCGCTTCCTCGACGCCTTCTACGCCCGCCTGCGCGCGGACCCGCTCGTCGGCCCGGTCTTCGCGGCGGCGATTCCCGATCCCGGCTGGCCCCGCCACATGGAGACGATCCGGGCCTTCTGGTCCTCGGTGCTGTTCCGGACGGGGCGCTACAAGGGCAATCCCTTCGGCAAGCACCTCGCGCTCGCCGGGCTCGGCCCGGACCACTTCGCCCGCTGGCTCGCCCTGTTCGAGGAGAGTGCGGCGGCGCATTTCGCGCCCGAGATCGCCTCCGTCCTGGTCGAGCGGGCGCACCGGATCGGCGACAGCCTGAAGGCCGGCCTGTTCTTCCGCCCCGGCGAGGCGGCGGGGCGAGGCGGCGCCTGAGAGCCGGCGGGGCGGCCCCGTCCGGGCCCGGGCTCAGCCGGCCCCGTCCTCGCGGTGCCTGTCGGTGAACAGGCGCCCGTCGGGGAAGCGCAGGCTGACCTCCGCGCTGAGGCGGCCGCTCGCGCGCACCCGCAGCATCGCCGGCCGGGCGAGCTCGTCCCGGCGCGCGAGCGCCTCCTCGGCGCAGAGCGGGGCCTCGCGCCCGCCGCCGAGCCCGCGCCACCACGCCACCGCCTTCTCCCGCGCGTAGCCGCGCCCTTCGAGCGCGAGCCGGATCCGGTGGGGGCCGTCCGCGGCGTCCAGCACCACGTCGAGGCCGCCCGGGGCCGGCGCGACCTGCCAGCCCCGCACCTCCCGCCACGCCCCCTCGGCCCGCAGGGCCGCCATCACCCGCTCGGACAGGATCGGCAGGGTGTCCTCGGCGCGCGCCTCGTGCCTCGCCTCCTCGCCCGGCTCCGCCGCGGGCTCGACCCAGCAGGCCTCGCAAGTCGAGGCGTTGAGCGCGATCAGCGCCCCGCAGCCCGGGCAGGCCTTCGCCCGCACCTCCGTCTCCCGGCCGCGCACGGCGGCGGTGCGGGAGGTGACGCTGTCGACCGGCCCGTGCAGGCGCACGAGCCCCGCGTAATCGAGGATCAGCGCGTCCTCCTTGCCCGGCGCGCGGCGCAGGGCCCGCCCGACCTGCTGCACGTAGAGCCCGGTGCTCTGGGTCGGGCGCAGCAGCGCGACGAGGTCGACCTCGGGCACGTTGAAGCCCGTCGTCAGCACCCCGACCGAGGTCAGGCAGCGGACGCGCCCCTCCCGGAAATCCCGCACGATGCGGTCGCGCTCGCGCCGCGGCGTGTCGCCGGAGACCGCCTCGCAGGAGAAGCCGGCCGCCCGCACCGCGTCGCGCACGGCCCGCGCATGCGCGATCCCGGCGCAGAAGGCGAGCCAGGCCCGGCGGGCGCGGCCGTACTCCACCATCTCCTCCACGGCCGCGCGGGTGATCCAGTCCTGGTTGACCGCCGCCTCGAGCTGGCTCGGGATGTAGTCGCCGCCGCGCCGGCCGACGCCGCTCACGTCGAGGGCGGTGAGCGTCGCCTTGGACACCAGGGGCGCCAGGGTGCCGCGCTGGATCAGGTCGCCGACCGTGACCTCGTGCACGATGCGCTCGAACAGGCGGCCCTCGCCCTCGTCGAGGCGCCCGCTGTCGAGCCGGTAGGGCGTCGCCGTGAAGCCGACGACGCGCATCCCCGGCCGCACCGCGCGCAAGCCCGCGAGGAAGCGGCCGTAGCGCGTCTCGGCGGCGCGGGGGATCAGGTGCGCCTCGTCGACGATCACGAGGTCGCGGGGGCCGATCAGGTCGAGCTTGTCCCAGACCGACTGGATCCCGCAGACCAGCACCGGCGCCGCGGCCTCGCGGCGCGCGAGCCCGGCGGAGAAGATCCCGGCCGGGGCCTCGGGCCAGTATCCGGTGAGTTCGCGGTGGTTCTGGGCGATCAGTTCGCGGCTGTGGGTGACGATGGCGATGCGGGCGGCGGGGTCGCGGCCCAGACTCTCCCGGGCGAGGGCCGCGATCACCAGGGCCTTGCCGGCCCCGGTCGGCAGCACGATCAGGCCGTCGCGCAGGGCCGGCCCCCTCGCCCCCTCCCAGGCGGCCCGGAGCGCGTCGAGGCTCGCCCGCTGATAGTCGCGCAGTTGCAGCATGGGGGCCGTGTAAGGCCTTCGGATGCGCGCGTCCGTGGCGGCCACGCCTCAGGGCCGGGGCGCGGGCCTGCCCGGGATCGGCGCGGCGCCTCGGCATCCCGGGCCGCCGGCCTCAGCCCCGGAACGCGTCCTCGCCCGCGAGGTAGGCCCGCTCCTGCGGCGTCTCGGCCCGGCCGAGGATCGGGTTGCGGTGCGGGAAGCGGCCGAAGCGGCGGATGAGGTCGCGGTGCTCCCGCGCCGCGGCGAGGTGGCGGTGCAGGCCGAGCGCCGCGAAGAGCGCGAGGCTGCGATCCTGCAGGGCCGCGTCCTCGGCATGCATGAAGGGCATGTACAGGAAGGCGCGCAGCTCCGGCGCGATCGCCCGGTCGTGGCCGCGGGCGAGCGCCCGCTCGGCCGCGGCGAGCGCCGCCGCGTCGGTGGCGTAGGCGCGCGGCGTCCCCCGGAACAGGTTGCGCGGGAACTGGTCGAGGAGCAGGACGAGGGCGAGGGCGCCCTCCGCATCCGCCTCCCAGGCCGCGCATTCGCCCCGGGCGGCGGCCTCGTGCGCGGCGCGAAAGCGGGTGTAGGCGGCGTCGAAGCGCGGCTCCGCCGTGAACCAGCGCGCCTCGCCGGCCTCGCGCCAGAACGCCACCACGTCGCCCGGATCCACCGGCCCTGCGCGCACCGTGTCCCCTCCGGTCTTCGCCGCGCGCGCATCCGCTGCGCGCCGGCCCCGCCGCAATGCCTATTCCCTGTCGCGGACCGCCCGGCTAAAAGCCGCCGCATCGCACGGCCGCTCCAGCGCCCGGAGCGTCCCATCACCTCCACCAACTCGCACAGGGGGAGCCGCCATGCGGGTCTATTACGATCGCGACGCTGACATCAATCTGATCAAGGGCAAGAAGGTCGTCATCGTCGGCTACGGGAGCCAGGGGCACGCCCACGCCCTCAACCTGCGCGATTCCGGCGTCAAGGACATCGTCATCGCGCTGCGCAAGGGCTCGGCCAGCGCCAAGAAGGCCGAGGCCGAGGGCTTCAAGGTCATGGAGGTCGCCGAGGCGGCCGCGCAGGCCGACGTCGTCATGATGCTGACGCCGGACGAGCTGCAGGGCGACATCTACCGCGAGTCCCTGCACGGCCAGATGAAGCAGGGCGCGGCCCTGCTCTTCGCGCACGGCCTGAACGTGCACTTCAACCTGATCGAGCCGCGCAAGGATCTCGACGTGCTGATGGTCGCCCCGAAGGGGCCCGGCCACACCGTGCGCTCGGAGTACCTGCGCGGCGGCGGCGTGCCGACCCTGATCGCCATCGCGCAGGACGCGTCCGGCAACGCGCACGACCTCGGCCTGTCCTACGCCTCGGCGAATGGCGGCGGCCGCGCCGGCATCATCGAGACCACCTTCAAGGAGGAGTGCGAGACCGACCTCTTCGGCGAGCAGGTCGTGCTCTGCGGCGGCCTCGTCGAGCTGATCAAGGCCGGCTTCGAGACCCTGGTCGAGGCGGGCTACGCCCCCGAGATGGCCTATTTCGAGTGCCTCCACGAGGTGAAGCTGATCGTCGACCTCATCTACGAGGGCGGCATCGCCAACATGAACTACTCGATCTCGAACACCGCCGAGTACGGCGAGTACGTCACCGGCCCGCGCATCATCACGCCCGAGACCAAAGCCGAGATGAAGCGGGTGCTGACCGACATCCAGTCGGGCACCTTCACGCGCAACTGGATGCTGGAGAACAAGGTCAACCAGACCTCGTTCAAGGCGACGCGCGCCCGCAACGCCGCCCACCCGATCGAGGAGGTCGGCGAGCGGCTGCGCGGCATGATGCCGTGGATCAAGGAGAAGGCGCTGGTCGACAAGACCAAGAACTGAGCCGCGCCCCGCGCGCCTCGCACCGGCCGGCCCCCCGCGGGGCCGGCCTTTTTCATGCCCGCAGGCCCGCCGCGACGCGGCCCGATCGGAACACGGAGGGGGAGCCCTGCACGGCCGCACGCGGCACGCGGCGGTGGACAGCGGAGGGCGCCTGCCGGCTGTCACGGCGACGCCTGCCGATGTTCGGGATCAGGAGGGAGGCGTGACGGTGGTCAATCGCCTGGTACGTCTCTAACCCCGCGTTGAGCCGGTCGTAGTTGACGGCGGCGACAAGGCACCGTTCATCGCTAGTGTTCAGTCGGTCTGAATCGCTCGATTGAAGTAATTCTTGGATCGAAAGGCGTCGTTCTTCTCCCGAAGCAGTGCCGGTTGAGCAGAGCATCGATGTTCTCACGGGCTCTTGCCGCCTCAAGACAGATCACGAGACGCGTCTCCAGATCGCGGCGGGTGCGATGCCCGTGGCCTCCATCGGCAGGCTTCCCGCATCGATAACTATAGGTTAACTCTTTCCTAACAGGGGCCCCTCAGGCCGCCTCCGCCGTGGGCGCCGGTCGCGCGCCGATCACGAGAGCGACGCCGAGCGCGCGCGCTGCCTGCTCCATCCGCGCGAGTCCGGTCGGATAGTAGGGGTCGAGGATGCGCCGCACTTCCTTCTCGGCGCAGCCGAGGCGGGCCGCCAACGCGACCTTCGATAGGCCTGACGCCTTCCAGGCCGCATAGACGGCCGCCTTGACGGCGACCGACGCGGGCAGAAGAAACCGCTCCGGTTCGTCGGCCGCGGGCGGGGCAGGCGGTGAGAGGTCGAGACCGAACTTCATGCGCCCCTCGACGACCGCGACGAGACCCTGCTCCATCTGGCGCATCGCGTCGTCGTAGGTCTCACCCCATGCGACCGCATCCGGCGCTGCCGAGGAGTAGGCATGGAAGGCGCCCTCCTCCTGCCGCACCACGTAGCCGTAAATCCATCCATGCTCCATCGTGTCGACTCTCCGTGAGGCCTCTCGGGTCAGAAGCGGGTGACCCAGTCCTAGATCCGCGTGGGATCGATGCTGAGTTGCTTGCAGATCCTTTGGACTTTGTAGGGATCCAGCTCTCCGCTCTGCAGGATCGTGAACTTGTCTCCGACCCTGATTTTGTAGTGGGAGCCGGTCCCGCCTCGCTTATCCACCTCGAAGTCAAGTCCGTTCTTTCGAGCATATCGGCGAAGGTCCCGGATCAGGTCGTCCCGCTTCATCCCTCCGTCTCCGTTGCGGCGAAGGCAATATCGGACGCGTCCGTCCGATGGTCAACCGGATTCGGACGTAAATGTCCGATTCTTCACATCGGAGGGCGCGCCCTTCACCGGCGACCGGCCGACGCTCGCCCGGCCGATCCCGAGCCGGCGGGCGATCTCCGCCTTCCCGATTCCCTCTCTCGCCACGGCGGATCGCCTCGCGACTTCGAGGCAACCCTATGGCTTGACACAGAATGGCTTGACGAGAATGCGAGAATGGAACCAGGGGTCATGAGACATGACCGTCGATATGACCCGCTGTCCGGACGATTACGTCCGGACAGCGGATGACACGCCCGCGCGGCGCGTGAGCGAGGCCGAAATCCGCATGGCGAAGCAATCAGCCGGATTTCGTATGACACCGCCCGGGTCCTGCGCGGCGAGGGCTGAGGGCTGGCCGGTGCCCCCGCCTCAGCAGCCGAGCTGGCGGGCGAGGTCGCCGAGATCCGCCGCGGAGACGTCCACCGGCACGCTCGGCCCGGCCTCGCCGCCGCCCGGTCCCGTCTCGTCGGGACGGGCGATGTGCGCGGTCCCGAGCCCGCAGGCGGCCGCGGCGGCGAGGTCCGAGGAATGGGCCGCCACCATCACGACCTCCTCCGGCGCGAGGCGCAGCGCCTGCGCGGCGGCGAGGTACACGGCCGGCTTCGGCTTGTAGTCGCGCGCGAGTTCGGCCCCGAGCACGGCGTCCCAGGGCAGGCGGTTGCGGCGCGCATGCGCGATGGCGAGCCGGATATGGGCGTTCGAGCAGGGGGCGAGCAGGAAGTGCGGCCGCAGGCGGGCGAGCCCCTCGGCCACGTCGGGCCACGCGTCGAGGCGGTGCCAGGCGAGGACGAGCGCGCGCTTGGTCTCGGACGGGATGCCGGCGAGGCCCTCGGCGGCGAGCAGATCCTCCAGGCTCTCGGCGTGGAGCGCGTCGAGATCCGCGAAGGGGCGCGTTCCCTGCCGGATCGGCTCCATGCCGGGCTGGTAGCGCGCCCGCCACGCCCGCGCGAAGGCACTCCCGTCGAGGTCCGGGCGGAGCGGCCTCAGCAGGCGCTCGGCCTCGCGGGCGACCCCGCCGTGCCAGTCGAGCAGGGTGCCGAACACGTCGAAGATCAGCGCCTGGACGGCCATCCCGCTCCCTCCCGCCGGGCTCTCCCGGGCCCTCACCGCGTCCGCACGAAGCCCACGATGTCCTTGACGGCCGCGAGGTTCGGCGCGGCGATGGCCTCGGCCCGGGCGGCGCCCTCCGCGAGCACGCGGTCGATATGGGCCGGGTCGGCGACGCGGCGCTTCATCTCGCCGCCGATCGGCCCGAGCGTCTCGACCGCGAGGTCGACCAGCGCGCCCTTGAAGGCCGAGAACTGGGCGCCGCCGAAATCGCGCAGCACGTCCTCGCGGCTGACGTCGCGCAGGGCCGCGAAAATGCCCACGAGGTTGTCCGCCTCGGGCCGGCCGGCCAGGCCCGCGACCTCGGAGGGGAGGGGCTCGGCGTCGGTCTTGGCCTTGCGCACCTTCTGGGCGATGGCGTCGGCATCGTCCGTGAGGTTGATGCGCGAATAGTCGGAGGGGTCCGACTTCGACATCTTCTTGGTGCCGTCGCGCAGCGACATGACCCGGGCCGCCGGCCCGCCGATCAGCGGCTCGGTGAGCGGGAAGAAGGCCTCGCCGTGCCCCCGCGCCGCGATCGAGGCCGCGAAGTCGGTGTTGAACTTCTGGGCGATGTCGCGGGTGAGTTCGAGGTGCTGCTTCTGGTCCTCGCCGACCGGGACGTGGGTCGCCCGGTAGGCCAGGATGTCGGCCGCCATCAGGACCGGGTAATCGTAGAGGCCGATGCTCGCGTTCTCGCGGTCCTTGCCGGCCTTCTCCTTGAACTGCGTCATCCGGTTGAGCCAGCCGAGCCGGGCCACGCAGTTGAAGATCCAGGCCAGCTCCGCGTGCTGGGGCACTTGGCTCTGGTTGAAGACGACGGAGCGCGCCGGGTCGATGCCGGCGGCCAGGAAGGCCGCCGTGACCTCGCGGATCTGGTTCGTCAGCTCGGTCGGGTTCTGCCACACGGTGATCGCGTGGAGGTCGACCACGCAGTAGAGGCAGGTCGCGTAGGTCGGCTGCAGGGCGACGAAGCGCTTGATCGCGCCGAGGTAATTGCCGAGGTGCAGGTTTCCGGTCGGCTGGACGCCGGAGAAGACGAGTTCCTGGAACGCGGGCATCAGCGTCTCGTGGCGGGCCGGGGGACGGAATCCGGAAGGGCGGGCGGCCCGACGGGCGCGGCGTTCTGACCCAAGGCTTCGGGCGGGTCAAGGCGTCGGGGCCGCGGCATCGCGGCGGCGGTCAGGCCGGCTCGGTCGCGCGGGCGGGGGACGCGGCCCGCCGGCCCTGGCCGGTCGGGCAGAGGTCGAGGAGCACGCAGGTCCCGCAGGCCGGGGCGCGGTGGAAGCAGCAGCGCTGCCCGTGCAGCATCATGACCTCGTGATTGTCGTAGAGGTCCTGCGCGCTCCACGCTTCCGGCAGCTGGGCGCGCAGGATGGCGTGGGCGGGTCCGACATCGACCTTCGGCCCGATCAGCCCCAGGCGCTGCGCGACCCGGTGGTGGTGGCTGTCGACCGGCAGGGCCGGCCTGCGCAGGGTCGAGAAGCTGAGCACCGCCGCGCTCGTCTTCGGCCCGATCCCCGGGATGGCCTCGAGCCAGGCGCGGGCGGAAGCGACGTCGAGGTCGCGCAGGAAGTCGAGGCTCAGGCTCCCGTGCCGCTCGCGCACCGCCCGCAGCACCGCTTGCAGGCGGGGCGCCTTCTGCTCGGGCCAGGTCACGCCCGCGATCACCGCCTCGACCTCCGCGACCGGCGCCGCGATCAGTTCCGCCCAGTCCGGGTAGCGGGCGCGCAGCGCCTTGAAGGCGCGGCCGGATTCCGCGTTGCGGGTGCGGTGGGAGAGGAGCGAGGAGACGAGTTCGCTCAAGGGGTCGAGGTCGTGGAAATACGCGATCGGGCAGCCATAGGCCGCGCAGAGCCGGCGATGGATGACGAGCGCTGTCTCGGGCAGGGTCTGGCTCATGAGGGCGGGAATCCGCTGTCCCGCCCGCCGGTTCCCGCCGGTCAGGTCTCGTCGGCGGTCTTGCGCTCGTGGCGCAGGAGGAGCGGGGTCTGGGCCAGCGCGAAGGCGATGGTGAGCGGCATGATCCCGAAGACCTTGAAGCTCACCCAGAAATCGGTGCTCTGGGTGCGCCAGACCACCTCGTTCAGCGCCGCCAGCACGAAGAAGAACAGGCCCCACCGGAAGGTCAGCTTGCGCCAGCCCTCGTCGTCGAGGTCGAAGACGCTGTCGAGGACGAGGGAGAGCAGCGGCTTGCCGACGGCGAGCCCGCCGAGCAGGACGGCCCCGAACAGGCTGTTCACGATGGTGGGCTTCAGCTTGATGAAGAGTTCGTCCTGGAGCACCAGGGTCAGCCCGCCGAACACCACCACCACGACGCCGGAGACGAGCGGCATGATCGGCAGGCGCCGCACCAGCAGGTAGTGCACGGCGAGCGCCACCAGGGTCGCGGCGATGAACAGGCCGGTCGCCGCGAAGAGCTTCTTGTCGGCGGCGACGCCGAAGCGATCCGCGTAGGCGTTGCCGAGGAAGAACAGGCCGAGCGGGCCGAGTTCCAGGGCGAGCTTGACGAGCGGCGGCAGGTGGGCCTTGGGCGGGACGGGTTCGGTGATCATGGGCGGGGTCTAGTCCAGAGCCTTGCGGCCGCGGAGCGCGCGGAACGTCGCGCTCGCGCCGCCCGAGCATTAGACCGTCCGCGCCGCCGCCGCATCCCTGCCGCGAGGGGCCGAAGCCCCCGCGCTCCCCCGGGGCTCAGCCGTCCTTGTCCAGGCCGGCGATGGCGCGGGCGAAGTCCCGGGCCGTGAAGGGTTCGAGGTCGTCCACCCCCTCGCCGACGCCGATGAAGTGGACCGGCAGGCCGAACTTCGCCGCGAGCGCCACCAGGATACCACCGCGGGCGGTGCCGTCGAGTTTCGTCATCACCAGCCCGCTCACGCCCGCGGTCTTCTGGAACAGCTCGACCTGGCTGATCGCGTTCTGGCCGACCGTGGCGTCGAGGACGAGCAGCACCGCGTGCGGCGCCGTCTCGTCGAGCTTGCGGATCACCCGGACGATCTTCTCCAGCTCGGCCATCAGCCCGGCCTTGTTCTGGAGCCGGCCGGCCGTGTCGATCATCAGCACGTCGGTGCCGGCCTCGCGGGCGGCCTGGAGGGCGTCGAAGGCGAGGCCGGCCGCGTCCGCCCCCTGCGGGCGGCTGAGGACCGGCGCGCCGGTGCGCTCGCCCCAGACCTTGAGCTGCTCGATCGCCGCGGCCCGGAACGTGTCGCCGGCGGCGAGCATCACGCTGCGCCCCTGCGCCCGGAACTTCTGGGCGAGCTTGCCGATCGTCGTCGTCTTGCCGGCCCCGTTCACGCCCACCATCAGCAGCACGAAGGGCTTGGCAGCGCCCTCGAGCGCGAGCGGCCGCGCCACCGGCTCCAGCGCCCGCTCGACCTCGGCGGCCAGGATCGCCCGCACCTCGTCGGGCGAGATCCCCTTCTCGTAGCGGCCCTTGCCCACCGCCTCGGCGATCCGCGTCGCCGTCTCGACGCCGAAATCCGCCTGGATCAGCGCGTCCTCCAGCTCCTCCAGGGTCGTCGCGTCGAGCTTGCGCTTGGTGAAGAGCCCGGTGACCCGCTCGGACAGGGCCGAGGAGGTGCGGCGCAGGCCGCCGGTGAGCCGGCTCCACCAGCCGCGCTTCTCGCCCGGCGCCTCCGGAGGCGGCGCGGTCTCGGGCTCGGCGAGATCGGGCTCGTCGGTCTCGGGCTCGGCGAGGTCTGGCTCGGCGAGGTCGGCCCCGGCGAGGTCGGCCCCGGCGAGGTCGGCCCCGGGATGGGCGAGGGCGCTCGTCTCCCAGCCGCGCGGACCGGACGCCTCGGGCTCGACGCCGCCGTCGGGCTCCTCCGGCGTCGCCGGCTCCTGCCCGGCGGTGCCGGCCGGGGGCGCCTCGGGGGCGCCGTCGATCGGCTGCAGGTCGGCGCCCGCGAGCTCCGGCGCGAGGTCGCGCTCCGGCTCCGTGTCGGGGGAGGCCTCGGTGATGGTCGGCGGGGCCGCGGGCGGGCTCTGCGCCGCCCCGGCATAATCGGGTTCGCCCTCGGACGGCGTGACGGTCGGCGGCGCCTCCGGCGCCTCCCTGGCCTCGCCCCGGCGTCCGAACAGGCGCCCGAACCAGCCCGGCTTGGTGTTGTCGCTCATCCGCGCCTGCTCCACACCGTCCGGACGATGCGACCGGACCTCCTGAACCCCAACCACGGCGAACGCGCTGCCATGATCGTCGAAGACATAGTCTCGCGGGTGCTCTACCGCGATGCCCTGGTGCTCGTCATCGACAAGCCGGCGGGTCTGCCGGTGCATCCGGGGCCGAAGGGGGGCGAGACCCTGGTCCAGCACCTCGACGCGCTGCGCTTCGGCCTGCCGCGCCGGCCGGAGGCGGCCCACCGCCTCGACCGCGACACCTCGGGCTGCCTCGCCCTCGGCCGGCACGCCAAGGCGCTGGCCCGGCTCGGTCAGCTCTTCGCGCAGGGGCATGCCCGCAAGACCTACTGGGCGCTCGTCGACGGCGCGCCCGCCGCCGAGGAGGGGGAGATCGACCTCGCCCTCGCGCGCCGCTCGGAGGATCCGCGCAGCTGGTGGATGCGGGCGGACCCGGCCGGCGACCCGGCCCTGACCCGCTGGCGCCTGCGCGGGCGCTCCCCGGAGGGCGGCGCGTGGCTCGAACTGGAGCCGGTCACGGGCCGCACCCACCAGCTGCGGGTCCACTGCGCCGCCATGGGCTGGCCGATCCGGGGCGACGCCGTCTACGGGGCGGCGCCCCGCCGCGGCGGGCCCGGCCTGCAGCTGCACGCCCGCAGCCTGAGCCTGCCGCTCTACCCGAGGAAGCCGCCCGTCACCGCCGAGGCCCCGGTCCCGCCGCACATGCGGGCCGGCCTCGCCGCCTGCGGCTTCGCCGGCTGATCGGGCCCTTCTCTCAGGCCTTGGCCCGCTCGCGGTTGCCGTACTGCGCCAGCTCCAGCCGGGCGATCGAGCGGTTGTGGACCTCGTCCGGCCCGTCCGCGAGGCGCAGCGTGCGGATCCGCGCGTAGGCGTAGGCGAGGCCCGCGTCGCTGCTGACGCCCGCGCCGCCGAAGGCCTGGATGGCGTCGTCGATGACCTTGAGGGCGATGCGGGGCGCCGCGACCTTGATCATGGCGATCTCGAGCTTGGCGCCCTTGTTGCCGACCTTGTCCATCATGTCGGCGGCCTTCAGGCAGAGCAGCCGCGTCATCTCGATGTCGATGCGGGCCTCGGCGATGCGCTGCTCCCAGACCGAGTGGTCGGCGATGCGCTTGCCGAAGGCGACACGCGAGAGGAGCCGCCGGCACATCGCCGCGAGCGCCTCCTCGGCGACGCCGATCGTGCGCATGCAATGGTGGATCCGCCCCGGCCCGAGCCGGCCCTGCGCGATCTCGAAGCCGCGGCCCTCGCCGAGGATCAGGTTCTCGGCCGGCACCCGCACCTCCTCGAGGATCACCTCGGCGTGGCCGTGCGGCGCGTCGTCGTAGCCGAAGACCGGCAGCATCCGCACCACCCTGATTCCGGGCGCGTCGAGGGGCACGAGGATCTGCGATTGCTGCTGGTGCAGGGGGGCGTCGGTGTCGGTCTTGCCCATCACGATGGCGACGGCGCAGCGCGGGTCGCCCACGCCCGAGGACCACCATTTGCGCCCGCTGAGCACGTAATGGTCGCCGTCGCGGCGGATCCGGGTCTCGATGTTGGTGGCGTCCGAGGAGGCGACGTCGGGCTCGGTCATCAGGAAGGCCGAGCGGATCTCGCCCGCCATCAGGGGCGCGAGCCAGCGCGCCTTCTGGGCCGGGGAGCCGTAGCGGTGCAGCACCTCCATGTTGCCGGTGTCGGGCGCCGAGCAGTTGAACACCTCGGAGGCCCAGGGCACGCGGCCCATCTCCTCGGCGCAGAGCGCGTAGTCGAGGTTGGTGAGGCCCGCGCCGCGATACTCGGGCGTGTCGTGCGCCGGGGAGGGCGGCAGGAACAGGTTCCAGAGGCCGGCCGCGCGG
Source organism: Methylobacterium sp. WSM2598 (assembly GCF_000379105.1). Taxonomy (GTDB): domain Bacteria; phylum Pseudomonadota; class Alphaproteobacteria; order Rhizobiales; family Beijerinckiaceae; genus Methylobacterium. The sequence continues at coordinate 1,398,511 of NZ_KB900609.1, forward strand.
GCGAGGGGCTTCAGGCGCTCGATCACCGGCACCGGCTGCCAGCGGTCGCTGCCGAACCCCTCCATCTCGGCCTTGTAGGTCGGGACGTTCGGCCGGACGTGCTCGTCCATGAAGGCGACGACCCGGTCGCGCCAGTGCCGCTGCCGCTCGGAGAGGGTGAAGTCCATCGGCGTGCTCCTCCCGGGCCGGGGTCGGAGCGCCCCGGCATCGTCCCACACCCTAGCGCCGAGTCCCGCGGCGGGAAAACCCTGCGCGCAGAACCCGGTTTTCGAAAGCGCGGCCCGTCGGGGGCAGACCCCGGGCGGGGGCGGCGTACCGCTCTTTCTACGCGGGCGGCGCGAAGAGGCCGAGGAAGAGCGGCCTGGCGTAGAGGTCGGCGGCGGTCTCGGGCGTCACGCCGGGCACCCAGGCGGGCAGTTCGGCGGCCCCGTTGATCATGCTGCTGACGAGCTGCGCGGCGATGCCGGGGTCGTGGGCCCGCACCGACCCGTCCGCCATGCCCTCGACGAGGCAGAAGGTGAAGCGCTCGGCGAGGCGGTTCATGGTCAGGCGGGTCTGCGTGCGCAGGGCCTCCGGCAGGGCGCTGAAGGCGGTGACGCGCAGGAGCGGCCCGGCCGGGCCGAGCTGGCGCCGCACCAGCGTCGCCGAGACGGTGCAGAGCCGCGCCCAGCCGCTGCCGCCCGCCGCGTCGGCGGCGTCCTGCACGGCGCGGATCTGCGCGAAGCTGCGCGAGAAGCAATGGGCGACGAGGTCGTCCTTGTTGTCGTTGTGGTGGTAGAACGAGCCCTTGGTGACCTTGAGCAGCCCCGAGATCTTCTCCACCGAGGCGCCCCGGTAGCCCTGCTGGTTGATCAGGATGGTGGCGGCGCGCAGGAACGCCTCGGGGGAGACCTCGCTCTCGGGCGGGCGCGCCGGCTCGGGCAGGATCGCCGGGGACCAGGCGGCGGCCGGGCCGGCGAGGCCGCCCAGCAGCAGGTCGCTCACCAGGGCGGCGACCCGGCCGTAGTCGCGCGGCTCGTAGCGGTCGATCCACAGGCGGGTCGAGTGGATCACGCAGAGGAGCAGGTGGGTGCGCGCGTTGCGCTCGGCGCGGTCGAGCCCGGCCTCGTCGAACAGCCCGCGCAGGCGCCGGAACAGGTCGGCGTAGGCCGAGAACACCGCCTCGGCCTGCGGCTCGGGCAGGGCGCGCACGTCGTTGAGGACCGCGGTGTCCGGCTCGGCGCCGGTGGCGACCGCGGCGCGCTTGGCGAGGGTGAGGTCGAGGAGGCGGCGCAGCCGCGCCGCCGGGTCGGGCGCCGCCTCGGCCTCGGCCACCAGCGCGTCGAGGACCGCGATCGTGTGCAGGAAGCAGGCGGCCGCCAGATCCTCCTTGCGGCGGAAATAGTAGGTGACGCTGTTCGTCATCAGGCCGACCCGCCGGGCGACCTCAGAGAGGGTCGCGCCCTTGACCCCCGCCTCGTTGAAGAGCGCGACGGCGGCCTGCAGGATCGCATCCCGCTTCTGGGCGTAGCGCCTGGTCTGGCGCGGGGGCGCCTCCGGCGCGGCGGGCGGGTCGGCCATGTCGAGGGGCGGGGACATCGGGAGATTGAGCACGCGCGACGCGCGGGTGACAAGCCGCGCCCGGGCGCGCCTCAGGCCGGGAGCCGCGCCTGCGCCGCGGCGCGCGGCCCGGCGGGATCGGCCCGCAGGCATCGCGCGACGATCGGGCGCTTGCCGGCCAGGGAGGTGGGGAGCCGGTCGACGATCTCCAGGGTGAGGTCGAGCTCCCCCGCGAGCCGGCGCCCCATCCGCAGCAGGAAGCCGGTGAAGTCGGGCAGCGGCCCGGTGCTCGGGACGACGCGCAGGGTCACTTGGCCGGGCTCCTCCTGCACGAACTGGAAGGCCCCGACGCCGAGGAGCGCCGGATCGAGCTGGATCATGTCCGCGAGCGGCACCTTGAGCCCGGAGCGGCCGAGCAGCGTCTCGGGCGCGCTGCGGGGGCGGATCCGCCGGACGGTGAGGCGCCGCCCGTTGCGGTCGTCCGGCGCCTCGACGAGTTCGGCCTCGTCCCCGGTTTCGTAGCGGATCAGCGGCATCCCCGCGCCGAGGAGCCCCGTCGCGACCAGCCGCCCGCGCGCGCCGGGCCGGGTCAGGGGCCGACCGGAGCCGTCGACGATCTCGGCGAGGCCGTGGAGCGGGTCGAAGACGTAGCAATCCGGCGCCCCGGGCCGTTCGGCCGCGAAGGCGACCTGCTCGCGCAGCCCGTAGACCGGGACGAGGCGGGCCCGGGGAAAGGCCCGTTCCAGGGTCGCCCGCGACGGGCCCGAGAGCGGTTCGGAGGTCGGCAGCACCCCGGTGACCTGCGGGAGCGGCCCCTCCTCGCGCAGCACGTGGGCGGCGAAGACGCAGAGCGCCGAGGGCAGCCCCTGCAGGAAGGCGATGCCCCAGCGCCGGATCGCCTCCAGGTAGCCCGCCATGACCGCGTCCGAGAGATGCAGGACCGAGCAGCGCAGCTCGCCCTCGCCGGGCGCCTCCTGCATGTAGCTCGGCGCGCCGAGATCGAGCCCCCGGAACACCGCCCGCATCGCCTGCGGCGTGAAGCCGGCCCGCGCCCATGCCTCGTGCCGGAAGGCCAGCGCTACCGGGTCGAGGCCGCGATCGAGGAAGATCCGCGCGCTCTGCCCGCTGCGGTCGACCAGGATGCAGTCGCGCAGCCGCCCGGGATCCGTGGTGCAGAAGCGGGTCGCGTCCCGGGCGAGTTCCTCGCGGGTGAGGATCGGGATCCGCGGCCAGACGGCGCGCAGCGCCGCGCCGTCGAGGGCGCCGGCGCCCAGGACGGGGTCGAGGCGCTCGCGATGGGCCGGGCTGTCGGCGCGCGCCCGCGCGACCAGGGCCGCGAGGGCTTCGTCCTGCGCCGCGCACGCGAAGGCCGGATCCGCCGCGGCGCGCCGGATGCGGGCGCGCCAGCGCCCGTAGGCCCGCCCGTAGCGCAGGCCGGCCGGCAGGCTGCGCCACGCGCGGGCGAACCGGTCCCGGGCGCCGTGGGGCAGGCGTTCGAGGGCGCCGGTGGCGACGTCGAGGGCGATCACGGTGGTCTCCTGTCGGCGGGTCACGGGAAGGGGCGGGGGCGGGCTTCAGGCCCGCAGGCCCGACCCCGCCGGGAGGCGGGGATCGGCGACGCGGCGCAGGAGCGCCGCGAGCAGGAGCCCGGCGAAGGCGGCGTTGCTGCGCAGCGCCCGCCCGGCGAGCCGGCGCGGATCCTGGGCCGCCCGGTAGGCCCATTCGGCCCCGACGCGCCGGACGAGGGGGGGCGCCCGGTGCATCCGCCCGGCGGTGAGCGCGAAGGCCCCCTCCGCGCTCAGCACGAGCGGCACGGCGAGGCGCTCCCGGTTGCGGCGCAGGAAGCCGTGGCGCAGGCCGGCGGGCAGCGACAGGACGAGTCCGTCCGCGCCGCTCGCCGCGATCCGGCGGCAGATCTCCGGTTCCTGGTCGGGGCGGAAATGGCCGTGGTGGCGGCCCGCGAGGCGCAGGCGCGGGTGGCGCCGCCGCAGGGCGCGGGCCGCGTCCGCGACGACGTCCGGCGCCTCCCCCAGCAGGAAGGGCCGCAGGCCGCGCCGCTCGCAGCCCTCCAGGACCCCGTCGAACAGGTCGATCCCCGCCACGCGCGGGCGCGCGCCGCGGCCGGCGAGCCAGAGCGCGAGGGCGATCCCGCTCCCGGCCACGCTCACGAGGTCGCTCTCCCGCAGGTCGCGGGCGAGCACCGCGTCGCGGCGCGCCGCCACCAGGGTCGCGACGTCGAGGGCCGCGTGGCGCAGCGGCGGCGCCTCGCCCGCCATGGCGGCGAGGGCCCGCGCCAGGGTCTCGTCGCGCCCGAGGAGGTCCACGGAGAGGCCGAGGAGGTCGACGCGCATCCCGGTTCCCCGCGCTCGGCGACCGCCGCCGGGCCGCCGCGGAGCGGCTCCGAGCGGCGCGGAAAACGGACTGGGCATCGAGGAAGCGGGCATCGGGGCGACCCTTCCGGGAGCCTCGCCGGCTCCCCGTGCCCCGATCGCAGCAAATTGGAAACCAAGTCGGGATGCCGGAAAATGTCGTGTTCCGGCACTCATTCCGTAGGGTTAGGAACGAAAACCGGTCGCCGGCCGTCCCGCCGGAAAGGAAACTGGTCCATTTCGGGACCGCCCACGCTCCGGGTCCGGCCGCGCGGCGCCGCGGGCGCCGCCGCGGCGCAACGGGCCGGTCCGGGGGGGCCCGCCCTTGCGGGTGGGCCCACACTTGCAGGGTAGCGGCGACAGGCGCTGCCGCGGCAGCCGTTTCGCGCCATCGCGGGACAGCCGGCGCGGCCGGCCGGACCGGAGCGGGACGGGTTCCCGGGGCACCCTGCGCGGAGGGGTCGGAATGAGCCAGGTGCGGCGAGTGGGCGGGTGGGGGCGGGTCCCGGAGGCCGGCCCGAGCGGCGCGCCGACCCGCTTCGCCTCAGGCCGCCACCGACCCGGCCCCGACGGCGCGCACCATCTCGCTGATCGAGGCGAGGGTGCGGAAGCTCGCCGGGTTGAGATGGCTCGCCGGGATCGTGATGTCGAATTCGGCCTCGATCGCCAGCATCAGGTTGACGAGGTCGAGGGAGGTGAGACCCGCCTCGGTCAGGAAGGTGTCGGGCGCGGGCCGGCTCTCGATGCCCTTCTGGGCCAGGATGCCCTGGACGAGGCCGGCCGTGCGGGCCGCGATGTCGGTCGGCGGGAATGCGGTCATCGACGATCCTCCGGTGCGCTGAGCGGTATCGGGCGCCAGGATGCGGCACCCGCCTTACGACTTGGTGCACGCATTCCCGTCGGATGGCGGTCCAAGGATTTCCGCAAAATTAGACTTAATGATCTTTGCATTTCCGTTCGCAGGCCAAGTGGGCGGCGTGATCTCGTGCTCGGCGCTCAGGATGTCTTAGGTTTTCGCCGGTACTTGTCCTGCCGCAGAGGAGAGGCGCGGCGATCCGCCGGGAGAGCGGACGCGGCGCCCGCAGCATCGAACCAGAGGGGTTGTGCATGACCATCCAGAGCATCCCGGCCGGCGGCGCGCTCGCCGCGCAGGCGGCCGCCTCCGCGGCGGAGGCGGCCGCCTCGGTCGAGCCGGGCCTGCGCGCCCTCGTGGTGGCGGGCATCGCCGCCGCCCACGCGGAGGCGGTGGACCGCGACGCCCGCTACCCGGCCGAGGCGATGGCGGCGGCCAAGCAGCAGCGGCTGCTGGGGCTGACCGTGCCGCGGGAGCTGGGCGGCGAGGGCGCGAGCCTCGCGGCGGCCGCGGATGTCTGCTACGCGCTCGGCCGCGCCTGCGCCTCGACGGCGATGATCTACGCGATGCACCTGACCAAGGTCGCCTGCATCGTCGATCACGGGCGCGGCCAGCCCTGGCAGGAGGGGCTGCTGCGCCGCCTCTGCGCCGAGCAGCTGCTCCTCGCCTCCTCGACCACCGAGGGGCAGGGCGGCGGCAACGTCCGCTCCAGCGCCGCCGCCATCGAGCGGGACGGGGACGCGGTCACCCTCGACCGGGCCGCGACCGTGATCTCCTACGGGGCCGAGGCGGACGGGATCGTGACCACGGCCCGGCGCGCCCCGGACGCGGCCGCCTCCGACCAGGTGCTCGCGGTCTTCCTGAAGGAGGATTACACCCTGGAGCGCCTGAGCGGCTGGGAGACGCTCGGCATGCGCGGCACCAGCAGCATCGGCTTCCGGCTGCGGGCGCGCGGGGGGGCGGACCAGATCCTGGCGGTGCCCTACGCGCGCATCCACGCCGAGTCGATGACGCCGGTCTCGCACATCCTGTGGTCGAGCGCCTGGGCCGGCATCGCCGCCGGGGCAGTGGAGCGGGCGCAGGCCTTCACGCGCCAGGCGGCCCGCGGGGCCGGCGGGCAGATGCCGCCGGGGGCGGCGCATTACGGCCGGGCGGCGGCCTCGCTGCGCAGCCTGCGCGCCCTGATCACCGAGGGCATCGCCCGCTACGCGGCCGCCGGCGAGGCCGGCAGCCTCGGCAGCCTCGATTTCCAGACCGCCATCACGATGCTGAAGGTCGACACCTCGGAACTCGCGCTCGCGGCGGTGTCGAGCGCCATGCGGGCCTGCGGCCTCGCGGGCTACCGCCAGGACGGGCCGTTCAGCATCGGCCGGGCGCTGCGCGACATCCTGTCGGCGCCGATCATGATCCACAACGACCGCATCACCGCGAATCTCGCGGCGACGGCCCTGCTCTCGACGGTTCCGGCCTCGCTCCGGGACTGACCCCCGCCCCCCGACCCGATTCGACACGCGCGGTGACGCCATGAACATGCGTTGGAAGAAGCCGGCCCCGCCGGCGGTGGATGCCCTCGACCGGCTGTTCGACGGGCTGTTCCGCCCGATGGGCGCGGACGGGGTCTATGCCCGCACCGGCCGCTACGAGGCGGTGGCGGAGGCCCTGCAGGCCCTGGTCTCGCGCCAGCGGGAGGAGGGGACGGAGGTCTTCCGCTTCCCGCCGGTGATGAGCCGGCGCCAGATCGAGACCCACGGCTACCTCAAGAGCTTCCCGAACCTGCTCGGCTGCGTCTCCTGCCTGGAGGGCAGCGAGGCGGAGATCCGCGGCGCCGTCGACCGGCACTACGCCGGCGGCGACTGGACCGAGGCGCTCGACTCCGCCGACCTCGTGCTGACGCCGGCGGCCTGCTACCCGGTCTACCCGATCGCGGCGGCCCGCGGGGCGGTGCCGGCGGAGGGCTACCGCTTCGACGTCGCCTGCGACTGCTTCCGCCGCGAGCCGTCCAAGGACCTCGACCGGCTGCAATCCTTCCGGATGCGGGAATACGTCTGCGTGGGCACGCCGGAGCAGATCCAGGCCTTCCGCCAGCGCTGGCTCGACAAGGCGACGGCCCTGGCCGACCGGCTCGGCCTGACCTACGAGGTGGCGCAGGCGAGCGACCCGTTCTTCGGCCGCGTCGGCCAGCTGATGGCCCTCAACCAGCTGGAACAGGCGCTGAAATTCGAGCTGCTGGTGCCGCTGCGCGGCGACGGGCCGGCGACGGCCTGCATGAGCTTCAACTACCACCGCGAGCATTTCGGGACGACCTGGAACCTGCGCGACGCGTCCGGCGAGCCGGCCCACACGGGCTGCGTCGCCTTCGGCATCGACCGGCTCGCGGTGGCCCTGTTCGCCACGCACGGGCTCGACCTCGCGGGCTGGCCGGCCGAGGTGCGGGAGCTGCTCGCGCTCTGAGCGACCCGGGCGGGGCGGCGCCTCCCGGCCGGTCCCGCCCTCACTCCAGCCCGAGCCCCCGCCTGAGCCACCACGCGTAGTGCTCGGCGAGCGCCGTGACCCGGCGCCGCTCGGAATCCGGGTCGTACCACGCGCCGCCCGAACTCGCCGGCACTGCCGAGAGCTGGGGATGGCGCGCCAGCACCTCGCCGCCGCGCCCCACTACCAGGGCCTCGCCGTCGAGGTAGTCGGTGTCGGTGGCGCGCCCGGCGCGGCGCCCGCCGCCGCCCGCGAAGGCGGTCAGGGACACGCCCGAGACCCGCACGACCAGGACCGGCCCCGGACCGCCGAGCCGGTCCGCGAGGCTGCGGGCGAGCGCGCCCTGCAGGTCGCGCGCCACCGCGTCGGCGAAGCCGCCGAGCCCGCGCGCCCGCAACGTCTCGACATCGACCCGCACCGCCGAGAACCGGGTCCCCCCGTCGAGGGGCGCCGCCGCCGCCGGGGCGGCGAGCGCGACCGCCAGGGCCGTGATCCATGGACGCATGCCCCGCCTCCCGCCGACGCGCAGCACCCCTCGGCCCGACGCGGGCGGGGCGCGGCGCGCTCAGCCGACGTACCGGATGCCGACGATCTCGTAGGACTTGCCGCCGCCGGGGGTCGTCACCTCGACCGTGTCGCCGACGCCCTTGCCGATCAGCGCGCGCGCCACCGGCGAGGTGATCGAGACGCGGCCCGAGCGCACGTCCGCCTCCGGCTCGCCGACGATCTGGTAGGTCTTCTCCTCCTCGGTGTCCTCGTCGATGAGCTGGACCGTGGCGCCGAACTTCACCTTCGTGCCCGAGAGCTTCGAGACGTCGATGATCTCCGCCCGGGAGATCAGGCTCTCCAGTTCGAGCACGCGGCCCTCGTTGAGGGACTGCGCCTCCTTGGCGGCGTGATACTCGGCATTCTCCGAGAGATCGCCGAGCGCCCGGGCCTCGGCGATCGCCTGGATGATCCGCGGGCGCTCCACCTGCTGGCGGTGCTTGAGCTCCTCCTCCAGCGCCGCGTACCCCCGGATCGTGATCGGAACCTTGTCCATCGTGCTCGTCTCACACCATAGCAATCGGCCCGGCAAAACGTGATCACACGCTCCACCGGGCCTGGTCTCACCGTCTCGCGCAAGGCGAGGATTAGGCGCGCGGACCGCGCCGCAACGGCCGCGCGTCAGGCCGCGAAGTATTCCTGCAGGGCGCGCACTTCGAGGTCATCGCCGAGATAGGCCCTGATCCCTTCCGCGGCCGCCATCGCGCCCGCGAGAGTGGTGTAGTACGGCACTTTATGCAAGAGGGCCGCCCGGCGCAGCGAGCGCGAGTCGGAGAGGGCGCCCGCCCCCTCGGTCGTGTTGAAGACGAGGTGGATCTCGCCGTTCTTGATCGCGTCGACGACGTGGGGGCGTCCCTCCAGCACCTTGTTGATGCGGGTGGCCGCGACCCCGTTCTCGGCCAGGAAGCGCTGCGTGCCCCCGGTGGCCAGGATCGCGAAGCCGATCTCGGCCAGCATGCGCACCGCCGGCAGGATGCGGGCCTTGTCGGCGTCCCGCACCGAGACGAAGACCGTGCCGGCCCGCGGCACCTGGGTGCCGGAGCCGAGCTGGCTCTTGGCGAAGGCGACGCCGAAGCTGCGGTCGAGGCCGATCACCTCGCCGGTCGAGCGCATCTCCGGGCCGAGCAGCACGTCGACCCCGGGGAAGCGCGCGAAGGGGAAGACCGCCTCCTTCACGCCGATATGCGGCAGGGTCTTGGGCTCGAGCCCGAACTGCGCCAGAGGCTCGCCGGCCATCACGTGGGCGGCGATCTTGGCGATCGGCTCGCCGATCACCTTGGCGACGAAGGGCACCGTGCGCGAGGCGCGCGGGTTCACCTCCAGCACGTAGATCGTGCCGTCCTTGATCGCGTACTGCACGTTCATCAGCCCGCCGACCTTGAGGGCGAGCGCGAGGTCGCGGGTCTGGCGCTCCAGTTCCGCGATCGTCTCCGGCGAGAGCGAGCGCGGCGGCAGCGTGCAGGCGGAATCGCCCGAGTGGATGCCCGCCTCCTCGATGTGCTCCATGATGCCGGCGATGAAGACGTCCGCGCCGTCCGCCACCGCGTCGACGTCGACCTCGGTCGCGTCGGTCAGGTAGCGGTCGAACAGGAGCGGGTTCTTGCCCAGCACCGTGTTGATCTGCCCGGTCTTGTCGTTCGGGTAGCGGGCCTTGACGTCCGAGGGGATCAGGCTCGGCAGCGTGTCGAGGAGGTAGTCGGCGAACTGCGTCTCGTCCCGGATGATCGCCATGGCCCGCCCGCCGAGCACGTAGGAGGGCCGCACCACGAAGGGCAGGCCGAGATCGGCCGCGACGAGCCGGCTCTGCTCGACCGAGAAGGCGATGCCGTTCTTCGGCTGCTTGAGGTGGAGCTTGTCGAGGAGCCGCTTGAACTGGTCGCGGTCCTCCGCGAGGTCGATCGCGTCGGGCGAGGTGCCGAGGATCGGCACCCCCGCCTCCTCCAGGGCGCGGGCGAGCTTGAGCGGCGTCTGGCCGCCGAACTGCACGATGACCCCGTGCAGGGTGCCGGCCTGCCGCTCGGTCTCGACGATCTCCAGCACATCCTCGGCGGTCAGCGGCTCGAAGTAGAGCCGGTCCGACGTGTCGTAGTCGGTCGACACCGTCTCCGGGTTGCAGTTGACCATGATCGTCTCGAAGCCGGCCTCGCTCAGCGCGAAGCAGGCGTGGCAGCAGCAATAGTCGAACTCGATGCCCTGGCCGATGCGGTTGGGGCCGCCGCCCAGGATGATCACCTTGCGGGCGCCGGAGGGCTGGGCCTCGTCCGCGACGGTGCCGGCGAAGGGCGCCACGTAGGTCGAGTACATGTAGGCGGTGGGCGAGGCGAACTCGGCCGCGCAGGTGTCGATGCGCTTGAAGACCGGGCGCACCGCCAGGGCCCGGCGGGCGGCGCGCACGCTCGCCTCGTCGGTGCCGGCCAGCACCGCGAGCCGCGCGTCCGAGAAGCCCGCCGCCTTGAGCTGCCGGAAGGCGCCCGGGCTGCGCGGCAGGCCGAACCGCTTCACCTTGGTCTCAAGGTCGATGATCGCCTGGAGCTGCTCCAGGAACCAGGGGTCGATCCGGCAGGAGGCGTGCACGTCGGCGTGGCTGACGCCGAGCCGCAGGGCCTGGGCCACCTTGAGCAGCCGGTCCGGGGTCGGCGTGCCGAGGGCCGCCTTGATGGCGTTGCGGTCGTCGCCCTTGCCGAGCCCCTCGATCTCGACGTCGTCGAGGCCGGTGAGCCCGGTCTCGAGGGAGCGCAGGGCCTTCTGCAGCGACTCGGCGAAGCAGCGCCCGATCGCCATCGCCTCGCCCACCGACTTCATCGAGGTCGTCAGGGTCGGCTCGGCGCCCGGGAACTTCTCGAAGGCGAAGCGGGGGATCTTGGTGACGACGTAGTCGATCGTCGGCTCGAAGGAGGCCGGCGTCGCCCCGCCCGTGATGTCGTTGGCGATCTCGTCGAGCGTGTAGCCGACCGCGAGCTTCGCCGCGACCTTGGCGATCGGGAAGCCGGTCGCCTTCGAGGCCAGGGCCGAGGAGCGCGAGACGCGCGGGTTCATCTCGATCACCACCATGCGGCCCGTCTCCGGGTCGATGGCGAATTGCACGTTCGAGCCGCCGGTCTCGACGCCGATCTCGCGCAGGACCGCCAGCGAGGCGTCGCGCATCACCTGGTATTCCTTGTCGGTGAGCGTCAGCGCCGGGGCGACGGTGATCGAATCGCCCGTGTGCACGCCCATCGGGTCGATGTTCTCGATCGAGCAGACGATGATGCAGTTGTCCGCCCTGTCGCGGACCACCTCCATCTCGTACTCCTTCCAGCCGAGCACCGATTCCTCGATCAGCACCTCGTTGGTCGGCGAGGCGTCGATGCCGCGCTCGACGATGTCGAGAAATTCCTCGCGGTTGTAGGCGATGCCGCCGCCCGTGCCGCCGAGGGTGAAGGAGGGGCGAATGATCGCCGGCAGGCCGATCTCGGCGAGCGCGATCAGCGCCTGGCCGAGGGCGTGCTCGCCGTAGCGCTTGCGCCGGTCCGCCTCGCCGGCGGCCCACTTCTTCTCGAAGGCCGCGAGGGCGGCCCTGCGCGCCTCCGGATCGGGAGTCGCCGCCTCGATCCGGGCGACCTCGGCGAGGTACTTCTCGCGGTCGGCCTTCTTGGCCGCCGAGGCGTTGGCCAGCGCCGAGCGCGGCGTCTCCAGGCCGATCTTCGTCATCGCGTCGCGGAAGAGGTGCCGGTCCTCGGCCTTGTCGATCGCCTCCGCGGTGGCGCCGATCATCTGCACGCCGAACTCGTCGAGCACGCCCATGCGCTTGAGCGAGAGGGCGCAGTTCAGCGCGGTCTGCCCGCCCATGGTCGGCAGCAGCGCGTCGGGGCGCTCCTTGGCGATGATCTTGGCGACGATCTCGGGCGTGATCGGCTCGACGTAGGTCGCGTCCGCCAGCTCCGGATCGGTCATGATCGTGGCCGGGTTGGAATTGACCAGGATGATCCGGTAGCCTTCCTGACGCAGCGCCTTGCAGGCCTGCGTGCCCGAATAATCGAACTCGCAAGCCTGCCCGATGACGATCGGACCCGCGCCGATGATGAGGATGGAGGAGATATCGGTGCGCTTGGGCATCGGACGCGTCGGACTCTCGCAGCGCGCGTCCGGCCTCGTCCGCGTCGCACCGCTCGGGCGCGGAGGCGGGCTGGGCAGGCCGGGCGCGGGGGGATGGATCTCGGGCGCGTGTAACACGCGCTGGCGGAAGAATGAAAGGCCGCGGCGGGTCCGCGCGCATCAGGCTTGAGCGGGGCGCCCGACTGGACCCTGGTCACGGGGGCGTCGAGCGGCATCGGCGCCGCCCTGGCGCGCGCCTTCGCGGGCCGGGGCCACGCCCTCGTCCTCACGGCCCGCCGGGAGGAGCGGCTGCGGGCCCTCGCCGCGGACCTCGCCGGACGCGTGCCCGTCGCGGTGATCCCGGCCGACCTCGCCCGGCCGGAGGCGCCCGCGCAGCTGCTCGCGGCCGTCGAGGCGCGCGGCATCGTCCTGCACGGCCTCGTCAACAATGCGGGGTTCGGCCTGCGCGGGCGCTTCGCCACCCTGCCGGCCGAGGATCTCTCGGCGATGCTGGCCGTCAACGTGGCGGCGCCGACCGCGCTGGCGCGCGGCGTGCTGCCCGGGCTGATCGCGCGCCGCCGGGGCGGCATCCTCAACGTCGCCTCGGTGGGGGCCTACGTGGCGGGGCCGAAGATGGCCGCCTACTACGCCAGCAAGGCCTACCTGCTCTCCCTGTCGGAGGCGCTCCACGAGGAGGCGCGGCCCTTCGGCGTCACCGTCACGGCCGTCTGCCCGGGCGTGACCGACACCGAGTTCCCGGCCCGGGCCGATGTCGAGGGCACGAAGCGCTTCAACGGGCCCGGCATGGCGGCCGAGGCGGTCGCCCGCCTCGCGGTGGAGGCCTACCTGCGCGGGGATGCCGTGGTGGTGCCGGGGGCCGGCAACCGCGCGACGGTGGCGCTCCTGCGCCTGCTGCCGCGCCGGCTCGCCCGCAAGCTCGCGGGCCGCATGCAGCGCGTGCCCGGGTCATCTTCGGTTCAGTGATCCGCGCTAGATAGGAGGGCAGGGCGACGGGCGTCGCGACGGATGGACCGCGTGGGCACGGATCAGGATCTTCGCACGGCGCTGGCGCGCCTGCGCCAGCACCCGCTCGTGGCGCTGGCGCGGCAATTCACCACCTACGTGACGATCGGCTTCGGCGCCCTCGCGGTGCATTACGGCCTTCTGGTGCTGCTGGTCGAACTCGGCCGGGTCGACCCGGTGCCGGCGGCGATCCTCGGCTACGTGGCGGGCGGGTTCGTGTCCTACACGCTCAACCGCCGCCACACTTACGCGAGCGACCGGCCGCACGGGGAAGCGCTGTGGCGCTTCGTGGTCGTGGCGGGGTGCGGCCTCGTCCTGACCTGGGTCCTGATGGCGCTGCTCATCCGCTGGGCCGGCCTGACCTACCTGCCCGCGCAGGTCGTCACCACGGGGCTGGTGGTGTTCTGGAACTTCTCCGGCAACAAGCTCTGGACCTTCGCGGCGCGCGAGGGGCTGGTGCGGGCCTGATCCGGGATCCGGTCGATCCAAGCGGATCAGGAGCCCGCGCCCGCGCGGCGCGTGAGCGAGGTCCCCATCCGCCATCCCGAAGGGATCAAGCGGATCAGGAGCCCGCGCGGCGCCTGAGCGAAGCCCCCATCCGCCATCCCGAAGGGATCAAGCGGATGTGGCATGAGGCGGGTCTCGGGCGCGCTCCCGACACGAAAAACCCCTCGCCCGGGAGGGGAGGGGTCCTGGTCGTCAGCGGCGCGGGGCGCTCACTCGGCGGCGGCCGGCGCGGCCTTGCCCTTGTCGCCGCCGCGCTCGGCCCGCTCGGCGATGCGGGCGGACTTCCCGCGCCGGTCGCGCAGGTAGTAGAGCTTGGCGCGACGCACCTTGCCGCGGCGGGTCACCTTGATCGAGTCGATCATCGGCGAGTAGATCGGGAAGACGCGCTCGACGCCCTCGCCGTACGAGATCTTGCGGACGGTGAAGTTCTCGTTGAGGCCCGAGCCGGACCGGCCGATGCAGACGCCCTCGTAGGCCTGCACGCGGGTGCGCTCGCCTTCCTTCACCTTGACGTTGACGATGACCGTGTCGCCCGGCTCGAAGTCCGGAATGGTCTTGTTGAGCTTGGCGATCTCTTCCTGCTCAAGCTGCTGGATGATGTTCATGGGTCAAGCTCCTGCCGTCACGCCTCGCCGCGGGATGCGGTCCGACGCAGGATTTCGGCGTCCTGTTGTGAGTTGGCCGGCTCTCTACAGGATGGCACGGGCCTTGTCGATGGGTGAGGCGGCCTTGCGGCCCGGGCCGCGGGACGGCAGCATCCGGGCGGCGGAGCGCGTCCCATCATGGCCGAGATCAAGCGGCGCCGGTCCTTCGAGCCGGGTCACCGGCTCAAGTTCCTGGTCCTCGTCGACGGGACGCCCGAATGCGACCGCGCGCTGCACTTCGCCGTGCGGCGGGCCGCGCGGCTCAATGCCCGGGTGGTGATGCTGGCGGTGGCCGAGCCGCCCGAGAGTTTCGAGTGGCTCGGCGTCGGGGACGCGATGCGGGAAGAGGCCGAGGCCGAGATCCGGGAGCGCCTCGACGCCCTCGCGGCCGGCGCACGCCACGCCGCCGGGGTCGATCCGGAATGCCTCGTGCGCACGGGCGAGCGCGCCGACGAGATCCTGCGCCTGATCCGCGAGGACGAGGATATCGGTTTCCTGGTCCTCGCCGCGGCGACCGGCACGGACGGGCCGGGGCCGCTCGTGGCGAGCATCGCCGGCCGGGCCGCCGGATCCTTCCCGGTGCCCGTGGTGATCGTGCCGGGGGCGCTGACCGAGGCCGAGATCACCGCGCTCGCCGGCTGAGGCCCCTTCGGCGTTGCGGTTTTCGCCGCCCGGGTCCACATCAGCCGTGGCGCCACGCGCCGTTCCCGGCCGGCCTTGAACCGGCGCTGAGAACCCGAGGAACCCGCATGTTCATCCAGACCGAAGCGACGCCGAACCCCGCCACCCTGAAGTTCCTGCCCGGGAAGGTCGTGCTCACGGACGGCACCTTCGAGGCGCGCTCCCCCGACCAGGCGGCGCCCTCGCCCCTCGCCCGCGCCCTCTTCGCGGTGCCGGGCGTGGCCGGCGTCTATTTCGGCCACGACTTCATCTCGGTCACCAAGGCCGAGGACGGTTCGGAATGGCCGCAGGTGAAGCCGGCCGTGCTCGGCGCCATCATGGAGCATTTCCTGTCGGGAGCGCCCGTGCTCGACGCCGGCGCCGCGCCCGCGGCCCCCGCCGAGGAGTTCTTCGCCGAGGCGGATGCCGACACGGTCGCGACCATCAAGGACCTGCTCGAGACCCGGGTGCGCCCGGCGGTGGCGGGCGACGGCGGCGACATCACCTTCCGGGGCTACCGGGAGGGCGTCGTCTACCTGGAGATGAAGGGCGCCTGCTCGGGCTGCCCGTCCTCCACCGCCACCCTGCGCCAGGGCGTGCAGAACCTGTTCCGGCACTTCCTGCCCGAGGTGCGGGAGGTCCAGGCCGTCTGAGGCCCTGTCCACAGCGGCCACGCTTCGCGCTGACGGGGCCGGGCGCATGAGGTAGAGTGTGCGCGCAACGTCGGGCGGCGGAAGGGCCCCGCCCGGCAGCGGAGTCGGCGATCCTTGCGTATCCTGGCCATCGACACGGCGCTCGAAACCTGCGCGGCCTGCATCTCCTCGGACGAGGAGGCCGAGCCCCTGGCGCAGGAGAGCCTCGCGCTGCTGCGCGGCCATGCCGAGGCGCTGCTGCCCCTGGTCGAGCGGGTGGTGGCCCGGGTCGAGGGCGGCTTCGCGAGCCTCGACCGGGTCGCCGTCACGGTCGGCCCGGGCAGCTATACGGGCCTGCGCGTCGGGCTCGCGGCGGCGCGGGCGGTGGGCCTCGCCTGCGGGGTGCCGGTGGTCGGCGTCACCACGCTCTCGGCCCTGCTGGCGCCGCTCCTCGCCTCGCCCGAGGATTTCCTCGGCCAGGGCTACCTCCTCGCCGCCGCGATCGACGCCCGCCACGGCCAGGTCTACTTCCAGGCCCTGAGCCCGGACGGCGGCATCGTGGTGCCGCCGGCCCTGATCCCGGCCGCCGAGGCGGCGCAGCACCTGGTCGGCCCGGCGGCGCTCGCCGGCTCGGCGGCGCCCGCCCTCGCGGCGGCCGCCAACGCGGCGGGCGGCCGGGCGGTCGTGCCGGAGGGGCACATCGCCCCGGAGATCGCCTGGGTCGCCTCGCTCGGCCTCGTCGCCGATCCGGAGCACGCGCTGCCGCGCCCCCTCTATCTCCGCGGGCCGGACGCGCAGCCCCAGGACCACGCCCGCCTGCCTCGGCGCTAGAGCGGCACCCGATCACGTTGCAACCGGGTGCCGCTCTAGATCTTGCCGCATTTTCCGCGACGAACCGGCATCCACTTCGTCGGAAAATGCTCTAGGCAGACTTGCAAGGGGCACTTCCGCTTGGTCTCTTGGTTTCGCATCGATTTTCGCCGCCGAAGCGGTGACCGCTTCGGCACCGGCCGGTCCCGGCCGGCGGAATGATGCTGAGAGGCTGTGATGGAGCGCAGACAGGTGTTGTGCGGGCCCGGGTTGAGCGCCGGGCAGGGGCCGAGAGCAGCCGGAAGCGGGCCTCCCGGCGGGCCGGACGTCGCCGACGCGACGCCACGCCCGTCCGCGCTCCATCACAGCCTCTAGGCCGATGCGGATCCCCTTCCTCTCCCCGCCGCCTCCGCCCCACGTGGCGCCGCTCGTCTCCGCCGAGCACGCCCCCGACCTCGCCGCCCTTCACGCCACCGGCTTCGCGCGGCCCTGGGAGGTCCACGAATTCGAGCAGATGCTCTGCGAGCGCGGGCACGTCGCCCACGGGCTCATGCAGGGCGGGCGGCTCGCGGGCTTCGCGCTGTCGCGGATCGTCCTCGACGAGGCCGAGATCCTCACGGTCGTGATCGGCCCCGCCTCCCGGGGCGCGGGGCTCGGCCGCACCCTGCTCGCCGCGCACCTGCGGGCCCTCGCCGATGCGGGGGTGCGCGTCGTCCACCTGGAGGTCGACGACGGCAACGCGGCGGCGCTCGCCCTGTATCGCCGCCTCGGCTTCGTCGAGACCGGCCGCCGCGCCGCATACTACACCCGCCCGGACGGAAGCCGGGCCGCGGCCGTGACCATGCGGGCGAGCCTCGCGTGATCGCCCCGGCCCGCGTCGCCCGCCACGCGAAGACGGGGCTGCGCCTCGTCGTCTACGCGGGCGCCTTCCTGCTGCTGATCGGCCCGCACCTCCTCGCCCTGCGGCGGGGCGGGCGGGCGGCGGGGCTCGCGCCCCTCCTCCTGCACCGCCTGTTCCTCGCCCTGTTCCAGGTGCGGGTGCGGGTCTCCGGCACGCCGCCCGCCCCGGGCGAGGCGACCCTGGTGCTCGCCAACCACATCTCCTGGCTCGACATCCTGGTCCTCGGCGCCCTGCGGCCGCTCTCCTTCGTGGCCAAGTCCGAGATCGCCGGCTGGCCGGTGATCGGCTTCATGGCGCGGATGCAGCGCACGGTCTTCATCGACCGCGCCCGCAAGCGCCACACGGCGGTGGTCAACACCGAGCTCAGCCGCCGGCTCTCGGCCGGGGAGACGGTGGTGCTGTTCGCCGAGGGCACGACCGGCGACGGCAACCGCCTCCTGCCCTTCCGCACCTCGCTGGTCGGGGCGGCGCGGGCGGCCCTGACCGAGGGCGGCCTCGACCAAGTGCGGCTGCAGCCCCTCTGCATCGCCTACACGGCGCGCCACGGCCTGCCGCTCACCCGGCGGGAGCGGCCGGAGATCGCGTGGTACGGCGACATGGACCTCGCGCCGCACCTCGCGCTGTTCCTGGAACGCGGGCCGATCGACGTCGAGGTGGTCTGGGCCGAGCCGGTCGCCTTCGCCACCGGCAGCGACCGCAAGGCCGCCACCGCGCTCGCGCAGGACGCCGTGCGCCGGTCGCTGCAGGAGTCCGTGACGGGCCGCGCGCCGTTCCCCGCCGCGCCGCCGGCGCGCTCCGCCGGGGCCTCGCCGGCGCCCGAAGCGGCGCCCGCGGCCCTCCGGGCGGCCGGCTGAGGCCGGCGGCCTCAACCAAACCTTAACCCTGACCGCCCCTTAACTGGCCCCGGCAGCGGCCGGAGCCGGCCCGCTTCCCTTACTTTCGACAGATTCGAGCGCGATCGAACGTCAAACCGCTCAATCCGAGGACGCACCAGGGGCTGGATCCGCCGCCCGGGACGTGAGGACGATTGCATGAACCCCGCCGATGCCGTCCAGGCCCTTCCGGTCCACGAGATCACCCTGTTCGGCCTGTTCTGGCAGGCGCACGTCGTGGTCAAGGTGGTGATGCTCGGGCTGCTCGGCGCCTCCGTCTGGTGCTGGGCCATCATCGTCGACAAGACGCTGCTGTTCCGCCGCGCCAAGGCCGAGATGGACGCCTTCGAGGAATCCTTCTGGTCGGGCCGCTCGCTGGAGGAGCTCTACCGCTCCTTCCACGACAAGGCGCCGACCGGGCTCGCGGCGGTCTTCGTCGCGGCGATGCGCGAGTGGAAGCGCTCCTTCGAGGGCTCGGGCCGCTCGATCCAGAGCCTGAGCCAGCGCATCGACAAGGTGCTCGACGTGACCATCCAGCGGGAGGTCGAGCGCTTCGAATCGCGCCTGCTCTTCCTGGCCTCGATCGGCTCGGCCGGCCCCTATATCGGCCTGTTCGGCACCGTCTGGGGCATCATGACCGCCTTCACGTCGATCGCCGCCTCCAAGAACACCAGCCTGGCGGTGGTGGCGCCTGGCATCGCGGAGGCGCTCTTCGCCACCGCGATCGGCCTCTTCGCGGCGATCCCGGCCGTGCTCGCCTACAACAAGCTCCAGGCCTCGGTGGGCAAGCTGCAGGGACGCCTCGAAGGCTTCGCCGACGAATTCTCCGCCATCCTGTCGCGCCAGATCGACGAGCGCCTCGCGCTCGTCGCCTGACCCCCTCCCCACGCGAGCCGGGACGACGATCATGGGCATGGCCACCGGAGCCGCACAGGGCGGCAAGCGCCGCCGGCGCGGGCGGCGGGGCGGCGCCATCAACGAGATCAACATGACGCCGTTCATCGACGTCGTGCTGGTGCTGCTCATCATCTTCATGGTGGCGGCGCCGATGATGACGGTGGGCGTGCCCCTCGATCTGCCGCAGACCAAGGCCGCGCCGCTCAACTCGGACGCCAAGCCGGTCACCCTCTCGATCCGGCAGACCGGCCAGGTCTTCCTCGGCGAGGAGGAACTCGCCGACGACGCCATCGTGCCCCGCCTCAGCGCCACGGCGCGGGAGGGGTTCGAGGAGCGCGTCTTCGTGCGCGGCGACAAGCGGGTCGATTACGGCCGGGTCGCGCAGGTGATGGCGATCGTGACGGGCGGCGGCTTCAAGAAGGTCGCCCTCGTCACCGAGCCCGACCAGCGATAGGCGCCGCATGGGCCTGCCCTCCCTCAAGCGGTCCGAGCCCGGAATCTGGATCTCGGGGCTGATTCACGTGGCCCTGCTCGGCGCCGCGCTCTACGCCGCGGCGGCCCACGAGCTGCCGCGGGCCGAGGAGGGCGTGCCCGTCGAGGTCATCACCGAGAACGAGTTCTCGGAACTCACGCGCGGCCGGCCGGAGGGCGACGCGCCCGCGAAGGCCCCGCGCGCCGACCGCGTCGCCGACAAGGCGATCGAGAAGGATCCCGGCGAGGCCAAGACCGACGTGCCGACCCCGCCGACCCGCCCGCCCGAGATGAGGGTGGCGAATGCCGAGGAGCCGGTCCTGCCGCCGCTGCGGCCGGCCCTGGAGCCGCCCGCGCCCCTGCCGCCGACGCGCCCCGACGACAGCGAGGCGCGCGAGCAGGCGCGGGCCGAGGCCGCGAAGGCGGAGGCCGCCAGAGCGGAAGCGGCCAAGGCCGAAGCCGCCCGGGCGGCCCGCGCCGAGGCTGCCAAGGCCGCCGCCGAGGCCGCCAAGGCCGCCGCCGAGGCCACGAAAGCCGCCGCCGCGAGGGCCGCCGAGAAGGCGCAGGCCGAGGCGAAGGCGAAGGCCGAAGCGGCCCGCCGCGAGGAACTGGCGGAGCTGATCGCCCGCGAGGAGGCCGAGGCGAAGGAGAAGGCCGCGCAGGAGAAGGCCCGGGCCGAGAAGGCGCGGGCGGAGAAGGCCCGCGCCGAGGCCAAGGCGCAGGCCGAGGCCCGGGCCAAGGCCGAGGCGGAGGCCAAGGCCGAGGCGGAGGCGGAAGCCCGGGCGGAAGCGAAGGCGAAGGCCGCCGCGGAGGCCAAGGCGGCGGCTGAGGCCAAGGCGGCCGCGGAGGCCAAGGCGGCCGCGGAGGCCAAGGCCAAGGCCGACGCGGCCCGCGCCAAGGCGGTCGCGGAGGCGAAAGCCAAGGCGGCGGCCGAGGCGAAGGCGCGCCGGCAGGCCGAACTCGCCAACCAGTTCAATGCCGGCTCGATCCGCGACATGCTGGCCACCCGCGCCCCCGCCCAGGCGAGCGGCGCCACCGGCCGCGAGGTCCAGCGCACGGCGGCCCTCGGCACCGCCTCGGGGAGCGCGGCCCGGCTCAGCCCGAGCCAGCGCGACGCCCTGGTCGGCCTGCTGCAGCAGCAGATCGAGCGCTGCTACTCGGCCCCGCCCGGCGCCGCCCAGGGCGTGGTGCTGCCGCAGCTCGACATCCGGCTCAATCCGGACGGGTCGCTCGGGGCCGAGCCGCGCATCCTGCGGGCCGGGGGCAGCGCGGTCGACCGCTCGATCGCCGAGGCGGCCGTGCGCGCGGTGCGCCGCTGCGCCCCCTACCGCATCCCCTCCCAGTTCGCGCCCTTCTACAGTGATTGGCGCGTGATCAACGCGGAGTTCGAGCTGCCGCGGGCCTGAGCCGACGACGCGATGACCCCGGCAGGATCGCGCGCCGGGCTCCTCTCCCGCGCGGGAGGGGGACCTCGCCGCTCCGCCCCCACCGCCATCCTGCATCCTTCGACATTCTGACGGACACACGCCCCATGCTTCCTCGCCTCCTCCCGCGATGGCCGCACGCGCTGGCTCCCGTGCTGTGGCTGTTCCTCGTGCTGACCGGTCCGGCCGCGGCGCAGCTCAACCTGCGCGTCGGGTCGGGCGGCGCCTTCCAGCCGATGCCGATCGCGGTGGCGGATTTCGCCGGCGACCCGTCGCTGGCGCCGCTCGTCTCCGGCATCGTCGCCAACAACCTGAAGCGCTCCGGCTACTTCGTGCCGATCGACAGGGCGCGCTTCCCCGAGACGCCGAATTTCGACGCGGCGCCGAACTTCGCCGCCTGGAAGGAGGCGGGGGCGCAGGGCCTGGTCACCGGCCGGGTCACGCGCGACGCCTCGGGCGGCGTCAAGGCCGAGTTCCGGCTCTGGGACGTGCTCTCGGGCCAGCAGATGATCGGCCAGCAATATGCGGGCGGCTCCGGCAATTCCCGCCGCATGGGCCACCTGATCTCGGACGCCGTCTACACGAAGATCACCGGGATCGGCGGCTTCTTCGACACGCGGGTGGCCTTCGTGGACGAATCCGGCTCCAAGGAGCGCCGCCGCAAGCGGCTCGCCATCATGGACCAGGACGGCGCGAACGTGCGCTACCTGACGAGCGGCGAGGCCGCCGTGGTGGCGCCGCGCTACTCGCCGGCGACGCAGGACATCACCTACATGTCGCAGACCACCGGCCAGCAGCCGCGGGTCCAGGTCATCAACCTGGAGACTGGCGCCCGCGAGGTGATCCCGACCCACGCCGAGATGAGCACGAGCCCCCGGTTCTCGCCGGACGGCCGGCGGATCGTGATGAGCGACCAGGACGGCGGCAACGCCAGCATCTACGTGATGGACCTCGCCAGCAAGGCGCAGACCCGGATCACCAACGCCAACGCCATCGACACCTCGCCGTCCTTCTCGCCGGACGGGCGCGAGATCGTGTTCGAATCCGACCGCGGCGGCCAGCAGCAGATCTACGTGATGGGGGCGGACGGCTCGAATCCGCGCCGGATCTCCTTCGGCGACGGCTCGGCCTCGCAGCCGGCCTGGTCGCCGCGGGGCGACTACATCGCCTTCACGCGCCAGCGGCGAGGCTCCTTCGCGATCTGCATCATGAAGCCGGACGGCTCCGGCGAGCGGGTGCTGACGGAGGGCTTCCACAACGAGGGGCCGACCTGGGCGCCGAACGGCCAATACGTGATGTTCTTCCGCGATCCGGGCGGCCAGGCGGGCGGCAAGCTCTACATGGTCGACGTCACCGGCCGGGTGGAGCAGCCGGTGCCGACCCCGTCCTACGCCTCGGACCCGACCTGGTCGCCGCTGCTCGACGCGCAGAGGTGAGAGGGCGCCGACGCTGACCCGGGCGGCGGGCGCAGAATACTGCGCTGTGCATCCAAGCAGTTGGGCCGTTTAACATTTTTTCGTCTAGATCAGGTAACACCGCCGTATTGGAAAGCTCTTGATGCACCTCACCTTGGCTTCTGCCTTCCTGCAGGCAGTCGCCGTCAAGCTTCTCGTCCGACGTCTCGCCCGTTTCGTCACCTCACCGGTGCCGAGCGCCCATCGCATTGGCCAACGTCGAGCTAATACCGCGGCGCTTTGGCGTTGACTCGAACGTGAGCTGGTTGTGAGGCGCGTCTGTGCTGGCCTGCGGCCTGTGCAGCAGGAAGCCGCCATGGCACGACCGGGCCTGACGATCCGCACCGACCGCGCAAGCGCCGCCGAGTTGCGTCGCCTGGCCCGGCGCGAGCCCCGCCGATGCACGATGCAGCGCCTCCTGGCCGTCGCTAACGCGCCGGACGGCATGAGCCGCGCCGAGGCGGCCCGGGCGGCTGGGATGGAGCGTCAAGCGCTGCGCGACGCGGTGATCCGGTTCCATGCCGAGGGACTGGCCGGGCTGGTGGACCGTCCGCACGGCCGCAGCGGGAGATTCTCAGCGAGGGCGAGCAGGCAGTGCTGGTGCACCGGATCCTGGTCGGGCCGGACTCGGAGCGCGGGGAGCCGTCGAACTGGACGTTGCCGGACCTCTGCCGCTCCAGCGAGGAGCGGTTCGGCAAGACCATGGGCCCGCCCAGGATGACACCGTCAGTTCTCGTCATCAGGAGCCATCCACACCATCAAGCTCATTGTTCGTTGAGCATTCCGTGCCCCCCGCTCCCAGACCCCACGCCGCCCCGCGCCTTCGTCACCTACGCCCGTGTCAGCACCGCCAAGCAGGGCCGCGCTGGCCGCCGCCAAGGCCCGCGGCCAAGTCCTGGGTGGCTTCCGGGGGAAGAGGTTCACGCCGGCCGACCACGCGGCCGCCGCCGCCGGCCGGAGGGCGCGGGGCGAGCGCAATGCGCAGCGCCTCGCCCCGGCCCTCGCCGAGTTGCGCGCGGCGGGCGTCACCTCCGCGGCCGGCCTGGCCCGCGCCCTGACCGAGCGTGGCATCCCGACCGCCCGCGGCGCGACGACCTGGAGGGTCACCCAGGTGCAAAACTTGCCACGGAATTTCGGACAATCCGCAGGAGACGAGACGAGACGGGACATGGGCGGCGTCACCAGCGGCAACTGGGGCGGCAGGCCCACCGTCGAGAGCTGCCTCGCCCTCGATCTCCCCAAACCCGTGCGCGACCGCATCATCCAGCCCGGCCACACCCGCGTCGGCACCCTGACCTGGACTTCCCGCTACCCCGAGCAGCCCAGGACCTCCGTCACTTCTTCCGCCACTCTCGGCCAGGATCGCGGGCACGTCCGCCTGCTCTACCGCACCACCCGCCGCCGCACGCTCTCCGAGCACAACGAGACCGTCGCCGTCCTTGCTACGCCCCAGCCCCTCGGGGGCCAGCGCTGGTGGTTCCTCTGCCCCCTCACCGGGCGCCGCACCTCCAGGCTCTACCTGCCCCTCGGCGCCACCCGCTTCGCCGCCCGGCAGGCCTACCGCCTCGCGTACCGTTCCCAGCGCGAGAGCCCCCGCAACCGCGCCATCAGCCGCGCCTTCAAGCTCCGCCACCAACTCGGTGACTCGGACGGTGCCATCGGCGATGGTCTCGACAAGCCCAAGAGCATGCACGCCGCCACCTTCCAGCGGAAGATCGCTCGCCTCCAGCGCGCCGAGGACCTCGTCCACGCCCACGCCGCCGCCCTCTTCGGAACAGCCGAGTGACGGCCGTCCAATGATCCCGAACGGCCGGACCTGCCAGGGGAAGCTGACCCGCAGGTCGGCCCGGAGAACCGAGCCGCCTGCTCAGGAGCAAGCTTGATGGGACCAGCCTTGCCATAACAAGATTAGTCTCGGAACTGCTGCCCGGATGCTTCCGGGCAGCCTTCCCCGTCCTGGTCTCCGAAGTCACAGCCTCACAGGAGATGGAAGTCATTCAGGTGAGCTTGCAGCTGTGCCTTCGTCACACCGAGCAGGGTCACCGTGTCGTTCGGGTCGACGATGACCGTTGCGTTCCCATTCACGTCAGCCGTGTAGTTTATGATCTTCGATGCGTCCGTAATTCCTGCAAACAGGTTGTGATCGAAACTCAGAATATCTTGGAATACATCGAACCCCGAGATGACGTTCTTTTCAAGATTGGCATGGAACACGAAGTTATCGATCCCAACGCCAGCTGTCATATTGTCATTGCCGGTCGAACCGACGATGAGGCCACCACCGGGTACTGCTTTGATGACGTCATTGCCAGTGGTCCCGAAAATCGCCACCTGACTGGAGGAGCCCACATTGCCAGCCAAGTCGGTCGCTTTGGCAGTGAAGTTGTGCACGACATTGGACAGGTTCGTCAGCGTGGCACTCCAAGAGCCCGTAGCGTCAGCATTCGCAGTGCGGAGCACTGTCGTCCCATCTGTATCGAACAGATTGACGGTACTGCCGGCCTCTGAAGAGCCGATGACCAGGGTGGTTGATCCGGTCTTGGTGACACTCTGAGTAATATCCGTGATCAATGTCACGGGAGCCGTCGCGTCCACTTTGACGTTGAGCGCGGCCGAGGCCGCCCCCGTGTTGCCGGCCGCGTCGGTGGCCGTCGCCGTCAGGCTGTGAGTGCCGTCCTTGAGCACCCCTAGC
Organism: Methylobacterium sp. WSM2598; assembly: GCF_000379105.1. Classification (GTDB taxonomy): domain Bacteria; phylum Pseudomonadota; class Alphaproteobacteria; order Rhizobiales; family Beijerinckiaceae; genus Methylobacterium. Next base: position 1,423,348 of record NZ_KB900609.1, read on the forward strand.
GTGTAGCTCCACTGGCCCGTGCTGGCGTCCGCCGTCGCGGTCCCGAGATACACCCCGCCATCGTAGACCATGACGGCGGCCCCCTTCTCCGCCGTGCCGGTGAGCTTCTGCGCGTCGGTGTCGCCAACCTTGTTGACATAGCCGTTAGTCCCGATCGCCGCGTCCGCCAAGCTGGCCGGAGCCGCCGGAGGCGCGGTGTCGACCTTGAACGCCAGCGCCGCCGAGGCCGCCCCCGTGTTGCCGGCCACGTCGGTGGCCGTCGCCGTCAGGCTGTGGCTGCCGTCCGCCAGCTTCGACAGATCAAAGCTGAACGCGCCCGTCGTCGCGTCCGCCGTGACCGTGGCGATCGCCGTGCTCCCGCCGTTGTCAAACAGCGAGACGGTGGCCCCCTTCTCCGCCGTCCCAGTCAGGACACTGCCCGCCTGGTGCGCCGCGTTGACGTAGCCGCCCACGATCGCCGCGTCCGCCAAGCTGGCCGGAGCCGCCGGCGCACTCGTGTCGACCTTGAACGCCAGCGCCGCCGAGGCCGCCCCGGTGTTGCCGGCCGCGTCGGTGGCCGTCGCCGTCAGGCTGTGGCCGCCGTCCGCCAGCGTCGACAGATCAAAGCTGAACGCGCCCGTCGTCGCGTCCGCCGTCACCGTGGCGATCGCCGTGCTCCCGCCGTTGTCAAACAGCGAGACGGTGGTCCCCTTCTCCGCCGTCCCGGTCAGGACACTGCCCGCCTGGTGCGCCGCGTTGACGTAGCCGCCCGCGACCGCCGCGTCCGCTAGACCTGTCGGAGCCGCCGGCGCGCTCGTGTCGACCTTGAACGCCAGCGCCGCCGAGGCCGCCCCCGTGTTGCCGGCCGCGTCGGTGGCCGTCGCCGTCAGGCTGTGGCCGCCGTCCGCCAGCTTCGACAGATCAAAGCTGAACGCGCCCGTCGTCGCGTCCGCCGTCACCGTGGCGATCGCCGTGCTCCCGCCGTTGTCAAACAGCGAGACGGTCGCGCCCTTCTCCGCCGTCCCGGTCAGGACACTGCCCGCCTGGTGCGCCGCGTTGACGTAGCCGCCCGCGATCGCCGCGTCCGCCAGGCCCGTCGGAGCCGCCGGAGCCTGGGTGTCCACCGTCCACGAGTAGCTCTCCGGCGTGGCATCGGTGTTGCCCGCCTTGTCGACTGCCGCCACGCTGATCGTGTGGCCACCGTCCTTGAGGTCGGACAGCGACACCGAACCGGTGGTGTTGTTGCTGGCCGTCCCGTCAACCGTGACCATGTAGTGATCAACGCCCACGCCGCCCGTGTCCGTCCCGGAGAACTGGATCGTGGCCGAGGTCGCGTTGGTGATCTTCGCGGGCTCGGAGGACGCCGTCAGCGCCGTCTCCGGAGCTTTGGTGTCCACCGTCCACGAGTAGCTCTCCGGCGTGGCATCGGTGTTGCCCGCCTTGTCGACCGCCGCCACGCTGATCGTGTGGCCACCGTCCTTGAGGTCGGACAGCGACACCGAACCAGTGGTGTTGTTGCTGGCCGTCCCGTCAACCGTGACCACGTAGTGATCAACGCCCACGCCGCCCGTGTCCGTCCCGGAGAACTGGATCGTGGCCGAGGTCGCGTTGGTGATCTTCGCCGGCTCGGAGGACACCGTCAGCATCGTCTCCGGAGCCTGGGTGTCCACCGTGAACTGTAGCGCCGAGCTGGGATCGCTCACGATACCGCCTGCGTCCACCGCCGTCGCTGTTAAGCTGTGGCTGCCGTCCTTGAGCACACCCAGCGTGTAGCTCCATTTGCCCTGCGCGTCGGCCATGACCGATCCCGGTAGAGCCGTGCCGTTGTCGTACACGGTTACCGTCGCGCCTGCCTGTGCCGTGCCGGTCAGAGCCTGCGTGGCGAGATCATGAGCCTTATTGACGTAGCCGCCCACGATCGCCGCGTCGGCCAGGCTGGTCGGCGCAACCGTTTTTGAAGGATCTAGTACAATGTTATCAAACTTAATCCAGTTATAATCCAAAGAAGATCGATAGTATGATAAAGATACGATGTCTGATCCTGAATAAGGAGAGTAAAATGTTTTCATCTCACCCGTGTTAATAGTCGTAAAAGACCAAGATGTAGTAGCCCCACTTGCTAGAGTTGCGACAAAAGTTACCTCTATGGGATTACTAGAAGAACTCCATTGACCAAGTTGAATTGAGTGGAACGCAAATTTAGAGCCTGATGTGGAGCTCAAAATATTTGTTTCATTTCCATAGTTATCCACTATTAGATTATTAGTTTCAACAAGATTACTTCCATAATCGGGAGATATTGTGATTTTGAAACCATCTTCAGAGTAACTGTTGACTAAGTTCCAGCCTTGATAAACATCGAAATCCATAACTGTAGTCATGATATATCCCCTTTTTCCAGCTTTATAATGCCACACCAATGCCTATATTGATGTTATCACCATCACTGGCGCGGTCACCTCTCGCGCCAAGCCTTGGCGATCTGATCGGCGAGCGGCTTCGTAAGGTACGATATGACTGTGCGCTCGCCGGTCTGGATGAAGCTCTCCACCGGCATGCCAGCCACCAGCAGCAGCCCGCGCAGCCGCTCCAGCTCGCCCGCCGCAGGCTGGATCCGCACCGTGTAGAAGCTCGCGCCCGTCTTCTGGTCTTGGCTGACGTCGGCGGACACCCGGCTCACCTCGCCCGTCAGCTCCGGCGTGGTGCGCTGGTTGAAGGCGGAAAACCGCAGCACCGCCCGGTGTCCGAGCCGAACCTGGTCGATGTCCTGCGGCTGGATCTTCGCTTCGACCGTCAGCGCGTCGGAACGCGGCACGATCAGCATCAGCGGCTCCCCCGGGCTGACCACCCCGCCCACCGTGTGGATCGCGAGCTGGTGCACCACCCCGTCCTGCGGCGCCCGGATCTCCACCCGCCTCAGCTGGTCCTCCGCCGCGACCCGCTTCTCGACCAGCTCGGCCAGCTTGCCCCGGATCTCCGCCAGCTCCTTGCCCACCTCCGTGCGCAGGTCCTGGTCTACCTGCAGCACCTGCAGCTCGGTCTCAGTGACCTTGCCCTTGGTCTGCGCGATCGAGGACACCAGCGCCCCGCGCTCGCCCTCCAGTCGCGCCGCGTCCCGCTCCAGCGCGGTCACCCGGGTGATCTGGATCAGGTTCTTGGCGAACAGCTCGCGCACGCCCCTCAGCTCCTCGCCGATCAGGCGGATCTCGCGCTGCTTGGCCGTGACCTGGTCGGTCATGCCCTGGATCTGCTCCCGGAGCTGGCCGATGCGCTCCCGCAGCTGCGCCTTCTGGCCCTCGCGGGCGCTGCGCCGGATCGCGAACAGGCGCTCCTTGGACTTGCTTCGGGAAAGTGGAGAGCTCTTTCCGTGAGGGAGGAGGTTCCCGATGCGAGAACCGAAGAAGCGCTTCACCCCTGAGTTTCGCGCCGAAGCCGTGCGCCTTGCTCACACGAGCGGGCGCAGCCGCCGAGAGGTCGCCGAGGATCTCGGCATCGGCCTCTCGACGTTGCGCCACTGGATCGACGGACAGCGCGATCGCGAGATGGAGGCGCCGCCCTCCGACCGCCAGGAGGACATGGCCGCCGAGCTGAAGCGGCTGCGGCGGGAGAACGAGGTGTTGCGCCAGGAACGCGAGATCCTGAAGCGGGCCACGGCTTTTTTCGCCAAGGAGGGAAGTCGATGAGGTTCCAGCTCATCGATGCGGCGAAGAAGGACTTCCCGGTCGCGCGTCTGTGCAAGCTCCTGGATGTCAGCCCGAGCGGCTACTTCGCCTGGAAGAACCGGCCCGCGTCGCGCCGTCAGCGCGAGGACCTCGTGCTGCTCGCCCACGTCCGCTCGGCCTTCGCGCTCTCACACGAGACCTATGGCAGCCCGCGCATGACGCACGAGCTGCGCGAGCAAGGGCTTGGCGTGGGCCGGCGCCGCACGGCGCGGCTGATGCGGGAGAGCGGGCTCAAGGCTCGCCAGCCGCGCCGCTTTCGGCGCACCACCGACAGCCAGCATGCCTTCCCGGTCGCGCCCAACCGGCTCGACCAGGATTTCACCGCCGCAGAGCCCGACGAGAAGTGGGGGGCTGACATCTCCTACATCTGGACACGGGAGGGCTGGCTTTATCTGGCGGTGGTGATCGATCTTTATGCCCGGCGGGTCGTCGGCTGGGCAGCTGGCGACCGGCTGCACAAGGAATTGGCCCTGACTGCCTTGCGTCGCGCTTTGGTTGTGCGACGGCCGGCAGCTGGTCTGGTGCATCATTCGGATCGAGGTAGTCAGTATTGCTCGAACGAGTACCAGGCTGAACTACGAAGCCGCGGGATCACCATTTCGATGTCTGGCAAGGGCAACTGTTATGACAATGCGATGGTCGAGACGTTCTTCAAGACGCTGAAAAGCGAGATGGTCTGGCGCACCGTCTTCTACACGCGTGCCGAGGCGACCGAAGCCCTGGCCCGCTACATCGATGGCTTCTACAATCCCTGCCGGCGCCATTCCGCGCTCGGCTTCGTCAGCCCTGTCCGGTTCGAGAGGCGGGGCACCTGTTCAACCGCTCTCTACTAAACCGAAGCAAGTCCAGTCTCCTACAAGGACCGTAAGCTCGTGGCGGCCGCGCTGAAGGACATCTACCGCGCACTCGATGCTGCCGCTGGCGAGGCGGCCTTGGCTGCCTTCGAAGCGGGCGAGTGGGGCCAGAAGTACCCGGCCATCGCCCAGAGCTGGCGGCGAACCTGGAGCGAGGTGGTGCCGTTCTACGCGTTCCCCGGCGAGGTCCGGCGGATCCTCTACACGACGAACGCCATCGAGGCCCTGAATGCCACGCTGCGCCGGGCCGTGCGCGCCCGGGGCCACTTCCCGACCGACGAGGCCGCGCTGAAGCTCCTCTACCTGGTCTTGAACCGCTCCGAGAGGGCATGGAAGATGGGCCCACGTGAGTGGGTCATGGCCAAGGCACAGTTCGCCGTCATCTTCGGCGAGCGCTTCACCCGGGCCATGGCGGCCTGACGGTCAACCCGCCGCCCTCACACGAAATTCCTGACAGTCCCGTTCGCCGTCATCTTCGGCGAGCGCTTCACCCGGGCCATGGCGGCCTGACGGTCAACCCGCCGCCCTCACACGAAATTCCTGACAGTCCCGAGTTGGTCGGCCACGCGTCGCCATTGCTGACGGGCCGCCTCGGCGTCGTCCTGGGCGAAGGCGGTGGCGATGAAGGCCGACACGACGCGCCGCCCGCTGCGGCCAGCGTGGGCGAGCACGGTCCTCATGAAGTGGACGCGGCACCGCTGCCAAGTCGCGTTTATCACCTTGGCGACCGACGCCTTGAGGCCCGTGTGGGCGTCCGAGATCACCAGCTTCACGCCGCGCAGGCCGCGGCGCGCCAGCTTGCGCAGGAACCCGGTCCAGAACGTCTCGGCCTCGGAGGGGCCNATGTCCATGCCGAGCACTTCCCGNCGGCCGTCGCTGTTCACNCCNACCGCCACGATCACGGCGACGGAGACGATGCGCCCGGCTTGGCGCACCTTCACGGAGGTCGCATCGATCCAGAGATAGGGCCACTCCCCCTCGAGCGGCCGGTCGAGGAACGCGCCCACGCGCTCGTCGATCTCCTGGCAGAGCCGGCTGACCTGGCTCTTGGACACGCCCGTGCCNCCCNTGGCTTGGACGAGGTCATCCACCGAGCGGGTCGAGATGCCCTGGATGTAGGCCTCCTGGATCACCGCCGTGAGTGCCTTCTCGGCCATCCGGCGCGGCTCCAGGAAAGCCGGGAAGTACGAGCCCTTGCGCAGCTTGGGGATGCGCAGCTCGACCGTGCCGGCCCGCGTCTGCCAATCCCGGTCACGATAGCCGTTGC
>NZ_KB900609.1:1429269-1442918 GCF_000379105.1 Methylobacterium sp. WSM2598
ACCAGGCTGAACTACGAAGCCGCGGGATCACCATTTCGATGTCTGGCAAGGGCAACTGTTATGACAATGCGATGGTCGAGACGTTCTTCAAGACGCTGAAAAGCGAGATGGTCTGGCGCACCGTCTTCTACACGCGTGCCGAGGCGACCGAAGCCCTGGCCCGCTACATCGATGGCTTCTACAATCCCTGCCGGCGCCATTCCGCGCTCGGCTTCGTCAGCCCTGTCCGGTTCGAGAGGCGGGGCACCTGTTCAACCGCTCTCTACTAAACCGAAGCAAGTCCACTTTCCGTTGACCTCGTCCCAGCGCGCGCCCAGGCGCGGGCTCATGCCCATGGCGGCGATGACCTCGGCGTTGCGGCGGCAGGTCTCCGCGAGGCTGATGCGGGCGGAGCCGTGCTGGGCGGCCTCCTTGACGGGCCTGCGCGTGAGGGCCTCGGTGCAGGCGGTGAACAGCACCAGGACGAGGGCGCCAATCGTCGCCGCCACGCCGATCAGCGGGTGGAACAGGAAGCAGATGGCGAGGTAGAACGGCGTCCAGGGCAGATCGAAGAAGCCGATCGGCCCGCCTCCGGCTAGGAAGCCGCGGACCTGGTCGAGGTCGCGCACGGGCTGCAGGCCGAGGCTGCCGCCTCCGGGCGAGAGCGGCAGGCGCGCGACCAGAGCGAAGACGCGCGGGCCGAGGCGCTCGTCGAGGGAGCGGGCGAGGCGGGAGAGGACGCGGCTGCGGAAGAAGTCGAGGGCGGCCTGCCCGGCGTAGAGGCTGGCCGCGAGCACCGAGAGGGCGATCAGGGTGGGGACGCTGCGGCTCGGGATGACCCGGTCGTAGACCTGCAGCATGTAGAAGGAGCCGGTCAGGTAGAGGATGTTCACCAGGGCACTGAACAGGGCCAGGGCGATCAGCGCCGCGCGTCCGGAACCGACGGCCGCGATGAGGCTGGTGTCCGACTTGGGTTGAGGAGCTGGCGAACGCACGCTGGTCCTCCCTCGACTTCTTCAGGCCGCAGGGATCCGTGCTCTCAAAGCAGAGCCTCGAGAGGATGTCGTTCCCTGTGTATTTCCGCTCAAGCGGTCGCGTTGATGCCCCGAGCGGCATTCTCCGTCACCGAGCTGGTGACTGGCCACTTCTTGCTGCTGTCCGCCTGCTCCAGGTTGTGGAGCAGGAATAATCAGCAGATCGGGCGTAGCACACAGGCGAAAGCCGATTCATTCCCCATATGATGTATGCGGCCGAGAATTCGCGCGACTTAGGTGATCTTGCCTAACATTACAGTTGCGTTTTTGTGCGTGCTGGCTGACGGCTGGCCCGGCTTGGCGTCCGGCGCTGCCGCCGCCGTTTGGCGTCTGACGCGCGCTGTTTGAGATGTGCCTGGCGGGCGGCCGCCTGATGCGCCCGTCGCCAGAGCGACCAGGCGATGACGTGAGCGGGTTGAATGCGCCGCTGTGCCATCCGCACCGCGATGCGGCGGATCTCCTGGACCGACCAGCGGATCAGCGGGCGCGCGGTCTCGGCCGGGCTCGGCTTTTTGGGGGCGGCGCGTTGGCGTGATGGCGGATCACCGTCAGCAGGGCGAAGGCCATCATCACCAGGCTGACGTGCCGATGCCAGCCGTGCCAAGAGCGGGTCTCATTGTGTGTCAGCCCGAGGTCGGTCTTGGCCGTCTCGAACGCGTCCTCGATGCTCCAACGCCGTCCCTCGACGCTGACCAGGATCTGGATCGGCGTGCCGGCCGGGCACCAGGTCGTGAAGTAGGCCCGCTCGCCATCGCTCAGGCTGCGGCGGATCAGGAGCCCCCGCGTCCACAGGCCGGTCTGGTCGTAGGCGGCACCAGCGAGGTCGGCCAGTTCGCAGTAGGCCCAGTCGTACAGCCGCGCGCCCTTCGTCCCGTCGCCCGCCGACAGGCGCGTCCAGGCCGACGGAGCAAGGCCATCCGCGATCGTCTCGGCGGTGCCGGCCACCAGCGGCTTGCCGGCCCAGGAGTTGAACGCGTGATCGCTCTTCNCCCCGAGCACGTANCCCTTGCCCGCCCGCCGCAGGGCCATCTCGATCTCGCCGACCCCGTAGACGGTGTCGGCCGCTACCCAGGAAAACGGCACGCCGGCAGCCCTCGCCCGCTCGATCATCGCCAGAGCCAATCCCGGCTTGGTCGCGAAGGTCGTCCCCTTCGGCACGTGGGCGGCGGCCAGCCGGGCTGGATCCGAGGTCCAGGTCTGGGGTAGGTACAAGGCTCGATCGATGAAGGCATGACCGTGCCGTGAGACATAGGCCGCGAACACGCCGATCTGACAGTTCGTGATCTTGCCGGCCGAGCCGGTGTACTGGCGATGCACGCCGCACGAGGCCTTGCCCTGCTTNAGNAAGCCGGTCTCGTCGAGAACCAGAACCGCGTCCGGGTCGGCCAGCGTCTCCAGAGCATAGTCACGCACCACGTCGCGCAGAGCGTCGGCGTCCCAACGTCCGCGCCCCAGCACCGCCTGCTGGCGCCAGGGCCCGGGATCGCCCGCGGCTTCCGCCCGCATCCAACCCGTCTTGCGCCGCTCTGCACCGAGCAGTCCATCCAAGAACGCTCCGGCCGAGGCGGCGACCCGGCGCTGGGTGAACAGAGGCCGCATGCGCCCCTTCACCTCCCGGAGCGACGAGGCCCACAACTCCAGCGTCGCCTTGACCGAAGTCTCCGACGTCCATGATGCGCGAATCATGGCGACGCAAAGAGTCAGAACCTCGCCGAAAACGCAACTGTAATGCTAAGCCAGCCTCCGGACGGACCGGTCCCGCTTTGCGGCCCAGGCTGCTCTCTGGACGCTGTCATCTCACCGTGGCCCTCAAGCTCCGACGAAATGCGGCGCGTATATCATTTGGGGGTTGCCAAGCGCAGCGGAGGCTGGAAACTCCGTCGAAGTCCTCAGGGTGAGGACCGCGCACTCGAACTGGAGCAAGCGATGTCGTCTTGCTGCGAGTGGCAGCCCATCAGCACGGCCCCGCGGGATGGCCGGCCCTTGCTGGTGTTCCACACGGCCTGGGATCTGATGCAGGTCGGGGTCTGCTACGGCGAGACGCAGCCGTGGCAGCAGCCCAGCGGCGATCTGCTCCAGACGCCCATGTACTGGATGGCGCTGCCCCGTCCTCCTCTGCGGCCCCCCGGCTCGGACGGCCTCACGGCAGAATAGCCAAGCGGGTCAGCAGGGCCACGAGTTCCGCCTGCCGATGCGTGTTCGTCTTCGCGAACACGGTCGCGAGTTGCTTGCGGACCGTCCCGACCGCCACGTGGGCGGCGTCCGCGATCTCCTCCGGGCTCCTGCCGGCCGCGATCTCGATGGCCAAGCGAGCCTCGGAGGAGGTCAGGCTGAAGATCCTCTTCAGCACCTCGGGCGAGGGATGGGGGTTCGCATCCAGGTTGACGAGAATGACGACCTTGTGCGGCCCGCCCGGGGCGGGCTGGTTGATGGAGACGGTGCGCACGATCAAGGGACGGCCAGCATCGCTCACGTCCTGCGGGACGGCGATCCAGTCCGCCTGGCGCGAGTTCAGAGCCGCCTCGGTCTGGGCGCGCAGAACTTTGTCGAGGGCAGCGCGACACAGAGCCAACCGATCCTCGCCCTGCTCGGGGTCGGCTTGTCCCGCGAGCAGGTGCTCGGCCGTCCGGTTGATCCGCAATACCTGCCCAGTCTTGCCCAGAAGGAGACCGCCATATCCCATGCAGTCCAGCGCCTCCAGCAAAGGTTGGCCGAGTGGCACGGTGAACGCCTTTCAGTGTTTGAGTAAAACTTCACTGGTAACAGGCGCGCGATCCTCCCTCATACCTCAAACAGGGTATGCGGATTTGGATCTCCGTTGATGTCAGACTCCTCTTATGCTTGACAATTAGCTTCACAGCTGGCGATGCTGAACATCGCGGCCGCGTGGAGGTCGCCAACAACGGCTGCGAGCGAGCCCTGCGCCCGACGATGGTGCGGCGGACGGTGACGAACGGCTACCAGGCGATGTGGGCGGCCGCGGGCGAGGCGGACGTGCGCACGGTCGTCGGCACTCCCGGCTCACGGGGCCGACACCTTCGCCAGCCTCATCAAGACCATCGGCGCCCGATCGCTTCCCGCGCCGCTCTCCCTCATCACAGACAAGGTGAACCGGCCCATGCGCAGCGCCGTACCTGCTCGGTGATTACCTGGTCTGCAAGCAGTCTCAGTAATCACCTGCCAAACACCTCATACGTCAAATGCATGATGTAATCCCGCAGTGGCGGTGATTAGCTCACAACTCTGGCAAACCAGAAGCCAGGAATCCATACTGGGAGGACACTATGGCCAAGGACGTCGTCTTCAAGGATGGCCCAGTCAAGCTGTCATACGGCTCAGGCGACACATTCGTGTTCAAGGCTGGTCCCTTGCACGCGACCGGAGATTTCAACGATACGGCTACCGGATACGCGGGCAGCTTTGACGCAAAGCTCGGACCCGCACATGCGGATGGCAGCTACACCTACAATGCCATCACGGGTGATCTTTCTGTCGATTTCACAGATGCTACATTTCACCACCAGTCGGTCGACATTCCATCTTTCACGGTGAATGCTGACTTGTTCGGCTTCCACTTCTGAGCCCGTGTTTGCAGCCGATTTCGTTGCAGGCTGCCGATCCCGGTTCGGTGCAAACTCTCAGCCCGCCACGGCTCCGCCGTGGCGGGCTACCCTTCGACTCCTCCTGCGACCAGGCGCTCACGGAGGAGTGGAACGTCTTGAGGACCGGGAGCGGTTCAAGGCGGTTAGGCGGAGCCCCTGGCGAAATTAATTTCGCCGCTCGCGGCGCCCGCCCGCGGACGCCGAAACCCGTCGCGGGTGCCGAAGTACCCGCGGGGACCGCCTTCCTGGTCCTATGGTTCGACCGTTCTGTTCATCGTTCGGCTGAGCGAACACGGGCAGCACGTCACACGACGCCCACGCATGAGCTTTCGGCCTTGCCGCGCCCCGCTTCCGCAGTGGCGCTGCCGCACCTCTAGAGCAGCACCCGATCACGTTGCAACCGGGTGCCGCTCTCGATCTTTGATCTTGCCGCATGTTCTGCGACGAACCGGCATCCACTTCGTCGGAAAATGCTCTAGGTGGCGACGGTGGCCCTGCGACCCTGCCTTCCGGCAGCCCGACCCGGGTTCCGTTGCTCTGGATTCACAGATCTATCCCGATCAGTAGGCGTGCCCTGCACAGATCTGTACCCTCCCCGTGCGGATGAGGTGGCAGGCCTACGGGCTTCCTGGTTGAGGGGCCACCGGAGCGTTGGGGCGGGCGCCTGCCGGCCCCTCGCGAGGCGCAGCCAGGAGCGCCACTCCTCCGAGACGAGGCGCACCACGTTCGTGTCATTCCGCCAGCCGGTGATCGCCCGCTCCTCGACCGTCACCAGGCCGAGATGGGCGGCCTCGCGCAGCAGGGCGTTCCTCACCAGGGTCTCGCACACGCCCGCGAGGGCCGCGATGTGGCCCACGGCCAGGCGGCATCCCCGCGCCGGCAGGCCTCGGCCGCCACCACGGCCAGGACCGCGATCTCGCCGAGGGTGAACCGGGCCGCGAGGGCGTGTCGCAAACTCGGGAGCAGGCCGCAGAGCGGGCTCTCCGTACCCGCTTTCATGCTTTGTTCGTGACGGCGAGGCCGAAGCAGGACGCGACGAGCTGGTTCTGCTCCCGCACCGTCCACGCCCCTGAGAACCCGAAGCCCTTGCGCAGCCACAGCATGGCCTCGAGCCCCTGGATCGAGCGCCGCGCCGTCGCGAACGACCGGAACCCGCCCACCCGCGGCATCGGCCGCTTCACCCGGAAGTGGTCACTCTCGATCCCTTGCTGCAGGTGCTTGCTGACGTGATGAATGGGTGTGCGCGGCAGCAGGCCCTCCTTGCGGCTCTCGGTGATCGCCGGCGGGTACGGGCCAGCACCATCCGTACCGATCCGGTCAGGAGCGAGCAGCGGCTCGGCCGAGAGCATCTTACGGAAGAACCGCTTGGCGGCCTCCAGGTCGCGGTTGGCGGTGAGCAGGAAGTCGACCGCCTGCCCGTGCTTGTCGACGGCGCGGTATAGGTAGCGCCACTGGCCGCGCACCCGGACGTAGGTCTCGTCGACGCGCACGGAGCCGCAGTGCGGTTGGCGGAACCGGCGCAGGCGGCGCTCGATGGCGGGCGCGCAGGCCAGCACCCAGCGGTTGATGGTGGAGTGATCCACCTCCATGCCCCGCTCCAGGAACATCTCCTCGATGTCGCGGTAGCTCAGCGCGTAGCGCGGTACCAGGAGACGGCCTGGACGATGAGGGCGGCTTCGAAGTGCCGGCCCCGGAAGTCGCCACGGGCCTGGCGCTTCAGCGTGAGGGCGAGGGCCCTGAGGATCATGGGCCGGCTCCGGAGGGAGGCGGCAAGCTGGGCAGCTATGGCTAACGACCGGTGAACGGCGGCCCATCCGCGTTTGCGACAAGCCCGCCGGAACTGCCGCGTCCAGGGCCATTCGACCGTGACGGGTCACTCCACGGTGACGGACTTGGCGAGGTTGCGGGGCTGGTCGACGTCCTTCCCCAGCACGACGGCGGCGTGATAGGCCAGCAGCTGCAGCGGCACCGCGTAGACGATCGGCGCCACCACCGGGTCGAGATCCGGCATCATCAGCGTCGCCAGCGTGTCGAGCCCCGCGGCCTCCGCACCGCGCGCGTCGCCGATCAGCACGATCCGGCCCCCGCGCGCCGCCACCTCCTGCATGTTCGACACCGTCTTCTCGAAGATCGGGTCGTGCGGCGCGATCACGATCACCGGCACCGCGTCGTCGATCAGCGCAATCGGGCCGTGCTTCAGTTCGCCCGCCGCGTAGCCCTCCGCGTGAATGTAGGAGATCTCCTTGAGCTTGAGCGCCCCCTCCAGCGCCATCGGGTAGGCGGTGCCCCGCCCGAGGTAGAGCACGTCGCGCGCCTTGGCGATCTCGCGCGCCAGCCCCTCGATCGCGCCCTCCTGCTTGACCGCTTCGGCCATCAGCCCCGGCACCGTGATCAGCGCGTCGACGAGCCGGCGCTCCTGGGCTGCGTCCAGCGTCCCGCGCGCGCGCCCCGCCGCGATGGCGAGGCACAGGAGCACGGTGAGCTGGCAGGAGAAGGCCTTGGTGGAGGCCACGCCGATCTCCGGTCCGGCCAGCGTCGGAGCGACCGCCGAGGCCTCGCGCGCGATGGTCGAGGTCGGGACGTTCACCACTGCCAGCGTGTGCTGGCCCTGGGCCTTGGCGTAGCGCAGCGAGGCCAGCGTGTCGGCGGTCTCGCCGGACTGCGAGATGACGAGGGTCAGCCCGCCCGTCTCCAGCGGCGGCTCGCGGTAGCGGGTCTCGGAGGCGACGTCGATCTCGACCGGCAGCCGCGCCAAGCTCTCGAACCAGTACTTGGCCACCAGCCCGGCATAGTAGGCGGTGCCGCAGGCGGTGATCGACAGGCGGGTGAGCGAGGCGAAGTCGAAGGGCAGCGCCTCGGGGAGGGCGACGCGCCCGTTCGCCAGATCGACGTAGTGGGCGAGCGTGCGCCCCACCACCTCCGGCTGCTCGTGGATCTCCTTGGCCATGAAGTGGCGGTGGTTGCCCTTGTCGACCAGGAAGGACTGGGTGGCGATCCGCTGGCGGGGTCGCGCGACGATCGCGCCGGTCTGGTCGCGGATCTCGGCGCCCTCCCGGGTCAGGATGGCCCAGTCGCCCTCGTCGAGATACGTGATCTCGTCGGTGAAGGGGGCGAGCGCCAGCGCGTCCGAGCCGAGGTAGGTCTCGCCTTCCCCGAAGCCGATGGCGAGCGGCGCGCCGTGGCGGGCGCCGATCAGGAAGTCCTCCTCGCCCGCGAACAGGAAGGCGAGCGCGAAGGCGCCGCGCAGGCGCGGCAGGGCCGCAGCGACCGCCTCGCGGGGGCTCAAGCCCTGGTCCACGCCGCGGCTGACGAGCTGGGCGACGACCTCGGTGTCGGTCTCGGTCTCGAAGACGCAGCCCTGGGCCTGGAGCGCGGCCTTCAGTTCGCGGAAATTCTCGATGATGCCGTTGTGGACGACGGCGAGGCGGGGCGTGGCGTGCGGGTGGGCGTTGGTCTCGTTCGGCCGGCCGTGGGTGGCCCAGCGAGTGTGGCCGATGCCGATGGCGCCCGAGAGCGGGCTCTGGACCAGCTTGAGCTGGAGGTTCGACAGCTTGCCCTCGGCGCGGCGGCGCTCCAGGCAACCGTGCTCCAGGGTGGCGATGCCGGCCGAGTCGTAGCCGCGATATTCGAGACGCCGCAGGGCGTCGACCACCTGTCCCGCTACGGCACTCCGCCCGACAATTCCCACGATGCCGCACATGCTGTCCGCCCCAATCTGACCGGAGCGTCCCGTTCCGGCACGCCCGCCCGCAATCCGTATCCCGGCCGGCGCAAGGACTGGACCGCCCGCCTCACAATTGTGCTCCACTGCCGCGCTCTCGTGGATGGTGGCCCGGCAAGACGTGACCCTGCAACGAGACCGTTATGAGCGGCCGGCTCTAACCATTGAGCCACGGGCACGAGAGAGCGGGACGGACAGATAGACGGTTAGGCTTCGTCTCCTCTGGCGAAAAGCCAGAGGACAGAAGCACGAGCCGTCGCCCGCCGCTACCCAGTCTGAGTCCCGCTCAGCGAGGGCTTGTATCAGCTGTTAATATTACCCGCAAAACTGACTTTGATTTGAGGAAAACGCCACCTATCCAGGGTTAGGAATTGATGAACGGTTGGCGCAGAGAAGGATACCACGATGGGACGCGACTGCTCGGCACCATCACCGCGTCGGCCGTCCAGGCTGAACTTCCAACGCGAGTGCCGGTCGCTCACGCTGTGGCAGTTTTGTGTATGCAGACCATGGTCTCGGCCAATTCTTGATATCAATGACCCATACTGTCGTTGGAACCCATACAGATAGAACATCTGGTGCGAGTATCTTCTGTATATCACAGAAAGGCAAGCAAATGACCGGTATCGAAGCTAGCGATGTACTGCGAATTGCAGTGATCAGCGGGCTCATCGGATTCGGCGTGTTCTGCGCTTCGTTCAGCCTCGCCGTATGGTTTCGTCGTAATCGCGCAAAGCCAAATCGCCCCGCGCGCCTGAGCTTCTTGGCATTGGTGTTGGGTATCTTCGGCGCCGCTGGGAATTGGGCGTACAATGAGTTTTCTAGCCGCACCGGCATTGTCGGTGGCCAGGATCTCTTTGTCGTTCATGCCAAGCGCAACGTCACTACCGATAAGCTGGCGCCGGAGGGTCGGATCGAGCAGGGCGAGCGACTGATCGAGTTCCTGCCGCCTGCAATCGATGGACAGTTGGCGGTGATCGACAGCCACATCAAGCAGTCGGAAGCGAAGATCGCCTACTTCAATCTGCGTGCGCTGCCGGTCGATTCCATGCTGCTGCAACGCCAAGCGCAGCTTCGCCAGCAGATCGATCAGGCCAAGCAGATGCTGCTCGACATCCAGAAGTCGCGCCGCGAGGCCGAGCGGGCGCAGCTCGACGCTCAGACGCAGTATGCCGAGAAGATCAGCCAGTCCGACCTTCAGGGGGCGGCCGAGAAGCAGGCGCTCGCCACCGCGGCCTCGCAGATCGAGATCGCGACGAGCGCAGCCAGTCGCGCCGAGAACTTGCACCGCACCGGCACGGGCACGCTCGTGGCGGTGGAGGATCGCACTGCGACCTTGCTGAACTACACGCTCTCGCGCAACCGCGCGCAGGCGAACCTCGCCTCGCTGGAGAAATACCGGTCCGCACTCGACCAGAGCTACGGCCGCACGCTGAAGTCGCTAGCGATACAGATTAGCAAGCTCGACGGCGACATGAGCCTGACCCAGCAGACCATGGATGGCCTGAACTGGGAACTGGCCAAGATCGAGAAGGCCGTGACGGAGGACCGCGCCCGCGCCGCCGACGCCACGGCGCGCGAGCGCGAAGCGGCTGTGCACGAACTCGAAGGTCTGAAGGCCGAGCGGGTCGCCCTGCTCTCGGCAACCCAGGTCAAGGCGCCGTTCTCCGGCGAGATAGTCTACCGTCATCCCGCGCCTGGCTTCGCGCCCGAGAGCACGCCGGTCCTGGCGGTCTCGAAGGGCAGCGGCTTCGTCGCCCGCGTCTGGGTGCCAACCGGGGACCTTGATGCGCTGAAGCGGGAGAAGAAGGTCCAGTTGGCCCTGGAGCAGCCAATCTTGAACCGGTTCTTTGAAGGCTCCTACCGCTCCTACGAGGAAGCTCCTTACGAGAAAAACAGGGTCATCGCACACTTCGACGCGAAGCTGCCGCTCGAAGCCATCACCCTGCTAGCCAGCGCCGGAAATCCCGTGCAGGTCAAGCTTCTGTGGCGGCCCGACCTGACGGCGAGCTTTGCCTTTCAGTGCAGCCTCGCGCTGATGACGCTCGGCTGCATCGGCGCGGTCACGTGTGGCCTGCGTCGCGCCCCGGCCGATGTGCCTGCGGTGGCTCACCACGCCCCCGCCCACGAAACCCAACTGCGCGAGATGGCCCGAGACCTACACAAGCAGCTTCGCGACGGCACCCTCGACGAGGACCCCGACCTCGCCCGCGGCGTGGTCCATCTGGTCGAGCGCATGGGCGAGCCTGTGGTCGATGCCCTGCGCGAGGAGATCGTCTTCGACGAGGAGTTCGAGCGCGCGCTCAGCCGCCACCGAGACGACCCGGCTTTGATGGGGCTGATCAACAAGGTGCGTAATGCTCCCCTCACCATTCAGTACGCCTGACATGACCGCAATGACCGCACCTGTGCCCGCGGGAGAAATCGTACCCACGGGCGAATTTCGCGCGAAAGTCCGCTCCTACCCGCGCTGGATCGTCAACTTTCTGGCGATCATCACCCTCGCCTACGGGCTTGTCCTCGGCGTGACGCTGCCCTGGACGATCCAGCAGACCCTGTTCGACCCGGCCTCGGGGCTGACCTCGAAGGGGCCGTTCACGACGGCCTGGGGCATCTTCCTGATCGTCATCGGGGCGAGCATCATCGCGCGCTGGCTGGTGATCCAGGCCATGGCCTTCTACGAGCACGACCGGGTCCGCCGGAAGCCGCCCGCCGAACTGCCGAACCCGGCCCCCTTCGTGTCAATTCTGGTCCCGGCCTTCAACGAGTCCGAGACCGTGATCGGCGCGCTCACCTCGTTGATGACTCTCGACTACCCGAATTACGAGATCATCTTCGTGGATGACGGCTCGACGGATGACACCTTCATCAAGGCGTTCCCGCTTGCGGGTCAGTACGGCAACTGCACGCTGCTCCTCCGCCTCCCGGTTGCTTGAGACACCCCAGAAGCGGACGGTCTCCGCGGCAGGGGTGAGAACGATGACGACAGACGTGAAGGCAGGTGCAGAGGCGGCTGGTCCTGGCCGAGGCGGGCGCATGTCCCGGCAGCGCAAGCGTGATGCGGTGCTTCGACTGCTGCGCGGCGAGGACCTGGAGAACGTCTCGCGTGGCCTGGGCGTGACCGCCGCGACCCTGTCGGGCTGGCGCGACGCCTTTCTGGCCGCGGGCGAGGCGAGCCTGGCGACCCGGCCCACCGAGCCCGAAGCCCTGGAGAGCGGGCGGTTGAAGGCCAAGCTCGGCGAGATGCTGTTGGAGCGTGAACTGCTGGAGGCCAAGATCGCCGCCCTGGAGGCGCGCGGCCCCGGCCCTTTGGCCCGCAGGAGGTCGCGGCGATGAGCCGGGCCGTCTCGCCGTCCAGCGGCACAGCTTACGGGCTGGTCCGCGTGTGCCGGATCTGGGGCGTGTCGCGCGCCACCGTTCACCGCCACCTCTCTCCTGCTCGGTCCGAACCGGCGCGGCGTCCTGGCCCGGTCGGGCCGATGCCGGATGCGGCACTGCTGGAGGCGATCCGCGCCACCCTCACCGGCAGCCCCTTCCACGGCGAGGGTCACCGCAAGGTCTGGGCGCGGCTGCGCCACACGGGCGTGCGCACCTCCAAGCGCCGCGTCCTGCGCCTGATGCGCGAGCATGATCTGCTCGCCCCGTCTCGCGTCGGCGCGCCGCGCGGCCCGCGCACCCACGACGGCACCATCATCCCGGACGCGGTGGACACGCTCTGGGGCACCGATCTGACCACCATCTGGACTGGCGAGGGCCAGGCCGCGGTGTTCGTGGCCATCGACCACTGCTCGGCCGAGTGCGTGGGCCTGCATGCAGCGCGGCGGGCCACGCGCTTCGAGGCGCTGGAGCCGATCCGCCAGGGTGTGCGGCAGCGCTTCGGCAGCTTCGCGGCCAAGAGCGCCTCCGGCTTGAGTGTTCGGCACGACCACGGCAGTCAGTACATGTCGGACGACTTCCAGAAAGAACTGGCGTTCCTGGGCATCGCGAGTTCGCCTGCCTTTGTGCGTGCGCCGGAGGGGAACGGCTGCGCCGAGCGCTTCATACGCACACTCAAAGAGAACCTGCTGTGGGTGAAGCGCTTCGACACGGTCGAGGATCTCCGCCGAGCCCTGCTGGCATTTCGTGAGACTTACAACGAGACGTGGCTGATCGAGCGGCACGGCTTCCGCTCACCGGCGGCTATTCGGGCCGCGCAGCTTCCACCTGCGGCTCTCGCCGCATAGGGTTCAAACCGGTGTCTCACAATCCGCGGGCGGTACACTGCGGGTCTACACGAAGCCCAACGGCGGCAAGTGGTCGAGCCTGAACTTCGCCTACAAGAAGGCCAAGGGCGACCTGCTGCTCTGCGTCGACGCGGATTCCGGCCTCGCCAAGGACGCGCTGCGCGTCATGGTGCCCCGGATGTCCGAGAAGGGCGTCGTCGGCTGCGCCGGGCAGGTCACCATCCGCAACCGCAACAACTTCCTGACGAAGCTCCAGGCCGCCGAGTACCTTCTCGGCAACGGCGGCATGCGCATGGCGCTCAGCCTGATGGGCGTTGTGACGGTCGTGCCAGGCCCGATCGGGCTCTACAAGCGCGCTATTCTGGAGGAGATCACCAAAATTCCGCGCAAGCTCTCCGCCGCCGCGGCGGTGACCCATTCGGGCCCGGGCGCGGTCAATGGGCCGCTTTCCGGCGAAACCTTCGCGGAGGATTTCCAACTCTCCCTGTCGGCGCTGGCGCTGGGCGGGCGCATCGTCTACGAGCCGCGCGCTTACGCCTACACCAAGTGCCCAGACGATGTGGCGACTCTGATGAGCCAGCGCTACCGCTGGATCCGTGGCACATGGCAGGTATACATTGTTTACGTGCGCACGCTGAGCAAGCTCACCAACCGCGGTAATAAATCATCACTCCTCAACACCGTCATGGCGGTGCTCTACCCAGCGGATATCTTCCTCGTGCCGATCCTGAATTTCTTCTTCTGGATCTCCATCGCCGTCTCGATGGCCTCGGGCCAGTCAATGAACTTCATATTGGCCTGGATCGGCTCGGTCTTGCTGATGAACGTCATGACAGCGATGGTCTACATCCTCGAACAGGATGACGATATCGCCCTGCTGCCGCTCGTACCCGTCCTCGATCTCTACCAGAGCATCTTGATCAACAGCGCCTGGGTCATTGCCGCTGTCGATGAGGTGCGCGGCACCGGCATGCGCTGGAACGCCTAGGTGTATGGTCCCGGTATGAGGTGGTGCGGGTCGATTTTGAAGCGGTCTGGGTCTTTGGTCCAGGCATGACAGATGCTCTGGAACGGGGTCTTCCAGCGCAAC
>NZ_KB900609.1:1443018-1463976 GCF_000379105.1 Methylobacterium sp. WSM2598
CATGCCATTGTCGGTCAGGACCGTGTGTATCTTGTAGGGAAAGACTGCCACGGCCTTCCTCAGGAAGGCTGATCCTTCCATCTTACCCGCGCTGTCGTGGAACTCGACGTAGGTGAACTTCGAGACGCGGTCGATGGCCAGGAACATGATCAGCTTGCCGTCGGCATGGCGCAGCTCGCAGCTGTCGATATGCACGTAGCCGATGTCGTAGGTCTTGAAGCGTTTGCGTGTCAGCGCCGTCTCGGCTGCCGGGAGGCGGGAGATGCCATGCCGTTGCAGGCATCGATGCAGGGCAGAGCGGCTCAGGCTGGGGATAGTCTCGCGCAGGCAGCCCAGGACATCATCGAGCGGCAGCAGCGTCCGCCGCCGGAACTCGACCACGATCGCCTCCTCGGCCGGCGTCATGACCGTGCTCCTGGGCTTCTTCGGCCCCATCGGCGCATCGGTCGTCACCGCCCGCCTGCGCCATTTGGCGACCGTCTTCGGGTTCAAGCCGTACTGGGCGGCAAGGGCGCGGCTACTTTCTTTCGACGCTTGGAGCTCGGCTCGAACACGCGGCGTCGTTCGGGCGCTGCCGTGAAGAACTCCTGCCATAGTGCATCCTCCACCAAACGCGTCAGCGCCGATGATGCACCATCACACTCCGGGACTGCACACCTAGGCGAGCGCGTCCGTCCGGTAGCCGCAGATCCTGCATGGCAGTGAGGAAGGCCTCAGCCTCCAACTCGACGGCTTGGGCGAGCAGGCGGCGGGCGCCGGCGCGCAGCACCTCCGTCAGGGGATCGTCGATTTCCTCAGGCTGACGAAGGCGGACGATATTGGTAGGGCTGTCCATGGCGTATCGCTCTCGATGAGAGGTCCTGGCAGGCTCGACACCCGCCTCGATACGCCGCCCTCACGCCGAGCGCGTCACCCATTCTCCCGCATAGCTCTTCCATCCCGCAGGAAGACGGTCCCGAGATCGAGGAGACCGAGGGGCAACCGACCAAGCTTGCCAACGCAGCCCCGCCCGGCTCGCACCCGCATTCCTAATCGGGGAGTTCCCGCTTGGAGATCGCTCTTTGTAAAATTGAGGCATCCACACGGGCAAAATTCATCGGAGCATTAGCCAGTCACACCTTACAAGCCTCCTAGTTCCCATTGCACGGCTACCGCAAGCTGGAACTGCGGCGTATCCCGGTTCAGGCCAAATCCAGCAGCTATGCCTAAGATCGCCCGCTGTTCGCGCAAACGATGGCGGACGCCGACCTGCACCAAACTGAAATCCGCGTCGCCGCGGTCCTGCTGTTCGCGTGCGTAGGTCGCCACCAGAGCCGTGTCGCGCGTAACCGCTTGTCCGACAGAGGCGTTCACCAAGTAGCGGTTTGGCCGTTCCCCTTGCTGTGGGTTGAGGCGGCCGGCCCAGCCTAGATTGAGGCTGATACCGAGCGGCAGTTCACCTGGCGCGAGGGTCTTGCCGAACAACACAACAGCCTCAGCGTCGTATGCCACGCGCCCTGGTCCATACAGGGCCCGCACACGGCCAACCAAGCCGATGGTGGGCAGAGCGCCGCTCTCCTTGCTCAACTGGTAGAGGGCGCCAAACCGTGTCGTTCCGCCAAGCGCCGCACGCTCGCTAGTACCTTCTGCGCTCTGCGGGTCCGTCGACACGGTGCCAAGCCTGCGGCGGATGTCGAGATTGCCGTAGGCACCTGTCTGCCCCACTCGGAAATCCAGATCCGGGACGATACCGATGCTGTATTCGCTCTCGGCTCCGAACGTGCTTCGCACCCGTCCTTGAGCCGCGCGCTCGTACGATCCGATGATGGAGAGGTTTGCCTCGCCCGGTGCATTCGCGCGCGGATCGGTGATCTCGAAGGGATCGTCGGCCAATGTGATCGATGCGTCCTGCGCAACAGCAACTCCTGACCAAGACAGCAGGGCGAGGAGCGCAATCACTGTTTTAAGCCACAGGATGTGCGGCATCGCGTACCCCGCTCGAGCGGAGCCGCTACGCTCAAACAAGTTGATCAGTGGGGCGGTCGAGTTCGGCAGGTTGTCTCCCCGATCACCGGTCGGATCATCAAATCGCAGCACCATCCTGCGCGGCGACCCACCATAGCTTAGCCGTTGAACGAGGGAATACCCCATCGAGACACGTCAACTCGGGTCTGCGCGGGGTCCGTGCCGGCCGTTCACCACGCTCGTCGGTGCATATTGACGGCGGCTGGATTGTGAGTGACTGAATGCCAGCGGGGATATTGCCGCTGCGGCATGGGCCAGCCCCTGCGTCTCCACTGGTGAGCGGCTAGCTTAGATACTTCAAATTTCATTCCCTAGAGGAGACCCACCAGTCGGAACTGAGCTCAACCGCCCGGCTTGAAACGTAGGATCCGCCCCTGGTCCTCGTCGGTCAGAAGGTAGAGAAGGCCATCTCGTCCTTGGGCAACGTGCCGGATGCGCGCGTCCATCGCGATGCGCTCCTCCCCGGTGACACGTGCCCCGGCGAGCGTCAGACGGATCAAGGCCTGTGAAGCCAGTCCGGCCAGGAGCAGGTTTCCATACCAGGCCGGAAACGCAGACCCCGTGTAGAACGTCATACCAGAGAACGAGACCGATGGTGTCCAGTGATAAATGGCGTCCGTTAGGTCAGGCCGTGTCGGCGGCCGCGGAATTGCGCGCCCGTCCTTGTGATCACCCCAGCTCACCAGGGGCCAACCGTAGTTGCAGCCCGGCTTGGGAACGTTGATCTCGTCACCGCCCGTCGGTCCGAACTCCCCCGCCCAGAGGACCCCGGTCCCTGGCTGGATGGCGAGGCCCTCGATGTTCCGGTGACCATAAGACCAGATCTCTGGCCGAACTCCTGCACGATGCACGAATGGGTTGTCGGCCGGCACGGTGCCGTCCGGATTAACGCGGATGAGCTTGCCCATGTCGGTCGAGAGATCCTGAGCCGAGTCAGGCTCGTCACGGTCCCCCGTCGAGATGAAGAGCTTGCCGTCTGGCGTGAACGCGAAGCGTGATCCAAAGTGATCCTCGATCGGCGAGGTCGGTTGCTGCCGAAAGATGAGTTCGAAGCCCTCCAACATCATACCGGTCGTGCTGAGCCGCCCACGTCCAGCCACCGTGGCCAATCCGCTTTCACGCGACTCGACATAGCTGAGGTAAACAAGCTGGTTCTCAGAGAAGTCGGGATCGAGTGCCACATCCAGGAACTGGACGTGCGGCTGGGGCGTCCCGGCAATCGGGGGTGAGACTTTGCCGTCAGCCGAGACGATACGCAGGCGCCCCGGCTTTTCGGTGACCAGCATGCGTCCATCCGGCAGGAAGGCGAGGCCCCAGGGATGCTCGAGACCGCCCGCGACGGTCTCGACGATGATCTCGGCCTTCTC
The DNA here is from genome assembly GCF_000379105.1 of Methylobacterium sp. WSM2598. GTDB lineage: Bacteria > Pseudomonadota > Alphaproteobacteria > Rhizobiales > Beijerinckiaceae > Methylobacterium. The sequence continues at coordinate 1,446,390 of NZ_KB900609.1, forward strand.
TGTTCCGAGGCGCTGTGCCGGCTGACCCGCGACAGGGAGGGAAGCCACCACGAGCGCGGCAATGGCGAGAACGACAGGTCGGATCACAGCCCTACTCCGGCCGGCACCTCACTCGGCAACGCGGCAACTCTGGTGAGGATCAACGAGGTTGGAGTCGGGCGAACTGGTGCCCCGTTCGGTGTTTTGATTGTCCGGTGAGGTATACCCCACCGGACAACCGGAATGTCGAACTATGCTGACGCGCTCTGCTCCTCACCCGCATCTCCGCGCACCATGGTTTGTATGAACGGATCAGATCAAAGCCGCGCCGGTATGAGAGCACATGTCCTACAGCGCAAGTTCATCCATGCGGATCAGGGCGCGCCGAAGGATTTCGAAGATAACAGCCGTGGACCAACCGAAAAGAAGGATACCATTCATGGCAGCAATCGGACCGAGAAGGCGCCACCGCTGAAGTGGCGTGACGTCACCATACCCAAGTGTGGTATAGTTTACGAACGCAAAATAAACTACTTCGGAATCATTTGCAATGACTCCAAATACATTATAGATAATGGCCCAGATCAATATTTCCAATACATGTGCAATTATGAGCACAAACATACTAGGAACCATGATACAAGATAATGCAAAGGCGCCGTAATAGGTCGAATGGGCACGGTTGCGAGCAACTTTAATGAGGGCAGTCATCATAATAGAATGGCAGACTATGTTGCACATGCTACCGAATGTGCCAACTGCCAGTTGAATCAGCATAACCTAGCTCCTTTGAGCAATCATGCATGAGCGCTCATACCACCAATCCTGACTTCTGGCTCGCGACGCCTCGATATGAAGGCCAGCAGCAGCAGTGTGTTGCGGGCGCGCCGCCTCCACTGTTAAGATCTAGCCAAGTATCAGAGCGCCGTACGGAGGGGCTGCGCTGTCCGTATGAGTAGTATACCCCTGCGGACGCTCGGGAGAGGGGTAAAAAATCGTGTCCGTACAGGTTGCTTTCCGTCTACGGACATCTGTCTATACGGGTTCCATCCTTAAGGATGGAATCCGGCCATGTCGCAGACGATCCTCTACACCCGGGTCAGCACCAACGAGCAGACCACCGCGCATCAGGAGAAGCAGGCTGCCGCGGCAGGCTTCCACATCAACGACGTCGTGACTGACGAGGGCGTGTCAGGTGTCAGCACCCGCCTTGCTGACAGACCCGGTGGGCGCCGGCTGTTCGACAATTCGACAAGCCGCGCCGTGGCGACACCCTGGTGGTCCGGTGGGTGGACCGCCTCGGCCGTTACTACGCCGACGTGTGCGAGACCATCCGCGAGTTCATGGGCCGCGGCGTCGCCGTGCGGGCCTGTCGCTTCAGCGTGAGGGCGAGGGCGTGGAGGATCATGGGCCGGCTCCGGAGAGGAGGCGGCAAGCTGGGCGGCTATGGCTAACGACCCGTGAACGGCAGCGCGTTCGTGTTTGCGACAAGCCGGGGGATCGCGAGGACTGCTGGCACCTGGAGGCGAGCTGCGTGGTCGAGGCGCAGGCGCGCGCCTGCTGTGAGAACCTGAACGCCCTGGAGGGGCGCGAGCGGGTTCAAGGTGTGAAGGCGAGGAGCCTGCGGCCCCCTTCTGGAAGGCCGGAAGCGCCCGGTGCCGCGCGCGAAGAGAGCCGCGGGCCGCGCTTCAGGTTGGGGAGGAATGCCGCGGCCCGCGGGTGACGCCTCCCAGTGATGCTGAGGAGCAAGGAGGCGGTCACACCAGAAGCGTGCCCCTGGATGAGCCGGCCGTCTGTCACGCACGCTAAACGGGACTGGACGCGAGTGCGGGCCGGGCCCCGAAGCCCTCATTCAAGCCCGGCCCGCGGCTCGCCGCGAAGGGGATCATGGCGCGGCAAGCGCAGCGAGCAAAGCATAGTCTAGGCCAGTGCGCACGAGGCCCCGCCGGAGGCCGATCAACTGGTCCTCGACTGGCGGCCGGCTTGAGGCCCGGGCGAGACCTTCGGAAGACTGTCCGGAGGCCCCGAAACCGTTTCCATACACGCACTTACGCCCCCGCACCGCCTCGCGCGCGAGGCCGGACGACGGTGTCCGGCGCGGGGCCGGGGGTCAGGGCGGCCCTCACGGCGGCCCGGAGGACGATCTCGCTGTTGTGCTGGAACGCTTTGAACTCGGCACGGCTCAGGTCGAGCCGACAGGCAAGCTCGCGGGCCAGCGCCCTCTCGCGCTCTGCCTGCTCACAGAGGCAGCGGGCCTCTTCGATCGCGCGGACTGCCCGGGCAAGCTGGTCGTCGAGCATGGGCACCTCTGCACGGCAACGCGCAGCGTTCACCCATGTTAACGAAAAGCCGCCCTGATATCATACGGACCGTACAGGGGCTTACGCGCCGCTGGACGTCCTCACACGCGTGAAGGCTGGCCCAACCCTCACTCCGCCGCGCGCAGCTTTTGACTGGGCGTGGGATTCAGCCGCCCATTCATCTCACGCGAGGCCCTGAACGCCACGTCGCGCTTGGCCGGGACCTCGACCGCTTCGCCCGTGCGAGGGTTGCGACTTCGCCGCGCCTCTCTCGCCGTCGTCTTCAACGCCCCGAAGCCGCGCAGCTCGATCTGGTCACCCTCCATCAGGGCCTCGGTGATCCGGTCCAGGATCGCGCGCACGACTGCGTCAGCTTGGCTATAGGGAAGATGCGGGTTCAATTCCGCGACGCGCTGGATGAGCTGCGCTCTGAGCATGCGGGTACGATGGGACCTTCGGACACCTTCAACATAGCATAGGTTAGGGCGCGTTCTCCACGGCTGTGGTCGAGTGACGCCGATCCTTATCGATCCCACTCTCTTTCTGCCCACCCGGCACCCCCATCGCCGTGGCGGGCTTCTTTCGTTTCTATACTGACGCTTATGCAAACGGCTGGCTTCTCCGACACGACGGCGCTCAGCCTGCACAATGTGCAGACGGCCCTGGCCTGAGGAACGTGCAGCGGGCAATCCGTTAGCGTAGGTTGAAACGTGGGCTTTCGTGGCTATAACCGCACCGCTTAAAGTGTCTGAAACCAGACGATCTGGCACAGCCCAGCACGATTATAGTTTCGTTGCCGAGGATATCGTGCTCTGGTGTGAGCGTCTTGAGCTGTACTTCAACCCGCCCGGTCCTGCCGCGGCGGGCTTTTCTTGCGGCGTTGCCGAAGCTACAACACAGCTTAGCTTGGGTCCTAAGTGCTGTTGCGGCGAGCTTTTCTTGGTATGAGCTTGGCGGTGTGAGACCCGTGCGGCGCTCTGTGTCGGAGGACCGCGATGGCCGAGAGCGATGCACGGATCGAAGCGTTGCAGCTGGCGAGGGCAGCGGGCAAGCCTTGGCAAATCATCGATTGCAGCTTCCGCCCTGCGGTGGTCCGCCTGACTCTCTTTCAATGGTCGGTCGCCCGGTCGTTATGCGAGACCATGAACACGAAGGCCGGCTTTGAGCGGTACGCGGTCCGGTACCAGGATGGGGTTGGCCTGAGTTCAGGCTCGCTCATCTCGCGCGGCTCGCGCTTTCCGGAGTGTTGTGTGCGGCTTCGCACCAAAAGCCTGCACGTAACAGATGAAGCAATACGCCCGAAACGAATGGACAGCATTGGTTAACACCAAGCTCGAGCATCAAACGCTCTGGCAATCTTCGAGAGCTGCCCACCAGGGGTTAGCAAGCCCAAGGTTTCGCTCCATGCGCTCCATTGCTATCGCTCTTGCTGCCGGTGCTCTCGCGGCCGGCGCTGCCTACGCCCACAGCTCCCTGTCGAGCGCAGCTCTTCAGCAAGCCGGCACCCTGACCTGCACCACCCAGCCGAACGTGACGCTTGTCTTCGGCCGGACGCCCGTGGCCGAGTGCACGTTCGTGGCGGACCGGGGCGGCTTCAAGCAGACCTACATGGCAATGTTTTCTCCCGTGCGTCGCAAAGGGGACCTCTCGACGGCCGAGACGATGACGTGGCGAGTGATGACGAAGGATGGTTACAGCCGCCCGAGCATGCTCACCGGTGCATTCGCTGCCCAGGCGGACCGGCCTGAGATCATCTCATCGGGGGAGAGCACCAGCCTGAAGAGAGGCCCCATCAGCCTGAAGCTTGTCAGTCATTCTGGCCAGCGGGTGATCAACTTCGCGCTCAACAACCCGCAGGTGGCCTTCGCAGCTTCGACCGAGAGCCTGACGCGCTGAGCTCTCGCGGGATGGAGGACGGCCGAGCAGGTGTTCAGGGCGTGGTACCCTGATGGATCCATGAGGCGCCTCAGCCCGCGATCCTCTCGTTCGCGAACCGGGCTCGCGCGGCGCCATCGGCTTGCAATCCGTGCTCGTTGCACCAGGCGGCGAACTCATCGGGCTCAATGAGGATGCGGACCATGGTCACGCCGCTGCGCGTCACCTCGCCCTCCACCTGCTCCGCCGAGATCCGCCAAGCTTCGTAGCTGGTGGGTAGCCGGTCTGCGTCCTGCATGAAGGCTCGCATCCGGGCGTAATCCTCGGGCCGGTACCAAGCCATGCCGACGCGGCGTGGACGCTTCATCACAGAAACTCCGCCCCCGAGTGCCCCTTGAAGGCATTGGCTCGCCGGATGGAGCCCACCACCGTCCGCGGGTCCCGATGGCCGCTCTGATCCATGATCCGGGCCATGCCGGCCCCGTGCTCCGCGGCCGTGGTGATGTAGCCGGCCCGCAGGCTGTGCGCTCCGAAGGACGAGGCGTCGAGCCCTGCGGCCGTGGCGTACCGCTTCACGATCGCGGCCACTGACTGCGTCGTCAGCCGTTCCTCGCCCCGCACCCGGCCCGAGCGCGAGACTGGTCGAAACACCGGCCCGGAGGTGATGCCGGCCGCCCCCAGCCAGTCGCGGACGAGGGCGACCGGCCGCACGAACCGGCCGTGCGGGATCGCCTTCTCGAACCCCGCGCCCTCCTGGTCCGTCTTCGACCGCCGCACCAGCACCCGCAGGCCCTCCGGGTGCTCCTGCAGGTCCTCGGCGTCGAGGGCGACCAGCTCGGACCGCCGGAACGCGCCCGCGAAGCCGAGCGCGAGCAGCGCGCGATCGCGCTTCCCAGCGAGCGTCTGCGGCACGTGCACGAGCATGGCCGAGACCACGTCGACGGTGGCGGCGGCCTTGCGGGCCGGGGCCGTCCCTATCTTGCGCCGGATCCCCTTCACGGCCGCGCGCACGGCCTCGTCCTCGGTCGGGTCGGGCGCCTTGGCGAGCTTGTGTGCGTACGAGATTGCGGCGCAGCGCCGGCCGATCGTGGAGGCGGCCTTGCCGGCCTCGGCCTCGGCGACCAGGAAGGCCGCGACCGCCCCCGGGTTCGCCGGGAGGGCGCAGAGGCCGTAGCGGGTGCACCACGCCTCGAAGGCGGCGGCGTCGGCCCGGTAGGCGCGCACGGTCGCGTCCGCCTTGCTGGCGCGCTGGTAGACCTGGACCAGGGCCACGGACTCGGCCGGCAGGGCGCCCTCATCCGGGATGTGCGCTACCGTGGCGCGCTGCGGCGCCGGCAGGGCGAGGCGGTCGGGGATGGTCAGAGGTGGCTCGGTTTGTCTGAACAGCGACGTGGGCTTGGATAAGTGGATATCCTGCCGGGTTCAGGCGGCCGCGGGATGCGGCCGCCTGTCGAAGTAGGCTTGGTCGGGGGTGCGCCGGTCAAGGCTCGAATGGGGCCTTCGTCCGTTGTAGAAGACGAGGTACCGACCGATCGAAGCGCGCGCCGTGCTGACGGTGTCGTAAGCCCGCAAGTAGATCTCCTCGTACTTGACCGACCGCCACAGCCGTTCGACGAAGACGTTGTCGCGCCACGCGCCTCTGCCGTCCATGCTGATGGCGATCCCCGCCTCCCGCAACACGCGGGTGAAGGCGTGGCTGGTGAACTGCGAGCCCTGGTCCGTATTGAAGATCTCTGGCCTGCCGTGCCGGGCGAGCGCTTCCTCCAAAGCTTCGACGCAGACGTCGGCCTCCATGGTGATCGACAGCCGCCAGGACAGGACCCGGCGGCTGTACCAATCAATCACGGCCGCCAAGTAGACGAACCCACGCGCCATCGGAACGTAGGTGATGTCCATGGCCCAGATTTGATTGGGTCGGTCGATCGTCAACCCGCGCAAGAGATACGGGTAGACCTTGTGCCCCGGCGCAGGCTTCGAGGTGCTCGGCTTGCGGTAGAGTGCGTCGATGCTCAGGCGCTTCATCAGCGTCGCGACATGACAGCGGCCGATCGCGATGCCCTCTTTGTTCAGAAGGTCGCGCAGCATCCGGCTTCCCGCGAAGGGAAGTTCGAGATGCAACTCGTCCATCCGCCGCATCACGCCGAGATCGGCAGCCGGGACTGGGCGCGACAGGTAGTAGACGCTGCCCCGGCTGATCCCGAGCGCCTTGGCCTGTTTGGCGATCGGGAGATCATGCCCGCGATCGATCATCGCTTTGCGCTCAGCAGACCGGCTTTGCCGAGCGCGCCGGACAAAAAATCGTTGGTCAGCGTCAACTCGCCGATCTTGGCGTGCAGCGTCTTCACGTCGATGGCCGGTGTGCTCTCCGACCGGGACGCGGCTCCGAACACCCCGGCAGCCCCTTCGAGAAGCTGGGCCTTCCAAGCCGTGATCTGGTTGGGGTGGACATCGAACTGCTGGGCCAGTTCGGCCAGCGTCTTCTCACCCCGCAGGGCGGCCAGAGCCACCTTGGCCTTGAAGGCCGGGGCGTGGTTCCGGCGCTGTCGCTTGCTCATCGTCGCTCCTGATCCGCGGCCATCCTGGCCGCCGTCAGGCAGAAACTCCACTCAGCCCCGCTGTGCAGATCCTCCGAGCCACCTCTGTCGGCATCGCGCGTCGGCCTCCTACAGCAGCCCGTCGGCGATCAGGGTGAGGGTGTCGAGGCGGCGCACCGATCCGGCGTCGTCCGCGATGACCGCGAGCGCCTTCGGGTCGGACGGGATCATCAGCCGGAGTTGCGCGCGCACGGCGCCCAGGAACCGGTCGCTGCCGCCCTCACCCGCGAGCACGAGGGCCTGCGCCCGAATGCCCGCGAGGTAGCACGCGACGCCCTCGGCGACGTCGGGGTGCGGGTCCATTTGGTTCTGCACGGCGAGTTGGACCGCCCGCTCCACGGAGTGGTGCACGGGGCCGAGAGGCGAGGCGAAAGGGTCGGGAGGTATCACGGCGGAGCTCCCTTGGAGCGCGAGGTCAGCGGCCGGTGCGGCCGGCCTGCTCGGCGAGGTCCCGGTCCCAGCCGAAGGGTGGGGTGACGCCGCGCAGCCGCATCTTGTCGCGCACGCAGGCGAGCACCTTCTGCCAGTGCTCGGCGGGCGCCATGGCCAGCGACCCGAAGCCGAGGTTGCGCGCGACCTCCTGGGCGGCGGCGAGCCACTCGCCGGAGTGGTAAGGGTCGGGGGTCGGATCGGCCATGCTGAAACCATCGAGAAGAACGGTTATCGAAAATTATGAGGACTCAGATGAGCCAGCAAGCGGTTCTGATAGCAAGACGTCTCGTTATCTACATGGCGAGATGGTGAGCCGTCCAGCCGGCTTGCCGCTCCTCCGTCTTGAACGCGAAGCCGCACGACGGCTAGGCTTCAAGCCGTCCTGGTGGCGAGCCGCAGAGACCGCGTGTTACCCAGCCGTCTCTCATGCTCGACGTCCTGACCTCGACACCGCGAGACGGCTTCCGTGCAAACCATCACGATAGCGGCCCGCAAGGGCGGTGTCGGCAAGGCGACCCTGGCGACGCACCTCAGCGTGATCGCGGCCGAGGGCGAGAAGCCGGTGCTGCTGTTCGACGCCGACCCCCAGCAATCCCTGGCTTGGTGGTGGCAGCTCCGGCCGGGCGACACACCCGCCCTCGTGGAGTGCGACGCGCGGGAGTTGCCGCGGATCCTGCCGGCCGCCCGGGACGAGGGCGTGGCGTTCGCGATAGTCGACACGCCGCCCCACGCGGAGAATTCAATCGCCGACGCGATGCGCGTCGCTGACCTCGTGCTGGTCCCAACCCGACCAGGGCGGTTCGACCTCGCGGCCGTGGCGACCACCTTGGAATTCGCACAACGGGTCGGGAAGCAGCCGCTCGCCGTCATCAATCACGCGCCACCGCGCACCGGGGCGGCCGAACCTGCGATCGTGGCGGAGGCGCGGGAGACGCTGACCAAGATGGGGGCGACCGTCGCCGAGGCCGTGGTCTCCCAGCGGGTCGCGATGAGCCGCGCCGTGATCGGCGGGCAGACCGTGAACGAGTACGAGCCGGAGGGCAGGGCCGCGGCCGAGATGCTTGCCCTCTGGCGCGAAGTGAAGAGCCGGTTGGAGGGGTAGGACATGGCGAACGAACGACCGAAGCTCACCAGCCTGTCGGACCGGCTGTCCCGCAAGGTCGGTCCTGCGGAGGCGCCCGCACCGGCAGAGGAGACCAAGGCCGAGACCGGGGGAGCCCCGATGGGCAGGAAGGTGTCAGATGGACGGGTGCAGATCATCGTCCGCATGACCACGGCCGAGCGGAAAGCGCTCCGGCAGATCGCCCTTGACCAGGATACGACCGCCCAGGCGCTCGCGGAGGAGGCGATCCGTGACGTTCTGCGCCGTCACGGACACTGATAAGCGGACGGGGAGACGGCTTGATGGCAGGCCGCCTTTCCGTCTCGGTGCCTTGGTGTCAAACTAGCTTGAGGGCTGGAAATCTCGCTCTGACGCCGTCTCAATGATAAGCCGCCAAGCTTTCAGGACTGCTCGCTAGGCTGGAGTACGGCGCTTGCGATTTCGCCTTTGAAAGGATGGTGCTCGCGACGAGCATTCATAGTGGAGCTCTGACCCAGGGAGCAAAGCGAGGAGAGCGCACCATGCGCCAGCTCGGCGCCATCATTCTCCACGTGGAGCCGTCCACATCCTCGGCGCCGGCTCGCCTGTCCGTTGCCGTCGCGGACACATCGGAACCGGACGGAAAGGTCGTCTACCTAACCGCGAAATGCGTGACGCTCGACGAACTGGAGGGGCAGATCAACGGGCTGCAGGATGAGCTGGCCGTGTTGCGGGCTGAGGCTCGGCGCATCTTCTCGGAGCAGAGCGGCCACGCATGAGGGACGCTGCTGAACAGTGACACGGTGATTGGAGGGCGGAACGAATGAAAGCCTCTTTGAAGGCGCTGGTCGCAGTAAGCGCCCTCATTGCGCCTGAGATGGCACACGCTCAGCAGACCCTGCGTGTGATAGACACCGCACCCAACGACGTCCTGAACGTGCGCGAGTACCCGACGGCAGAAGCCAGGATCGTTGGCGTGATACCGCCCAACGGCCGCGGCATCGTCCCCACGGGCGAGGTGAACGGGAACTGGATCTTCGTGCGCTACAGGAAGGTCGAAGGTTGGGTGTCGCGCCGCTTCGTCTACCCTGAAGCCCCACCAGTCCGGCGCGGCCGAGCGTTAGACGAGGATGAGTAACCATCCGGCCTGTAGTTCATCTCCGAGAATGGCGGCGGCACCGGGATCCGGTTCCGCAATCGTGAGGATGACACTCGCAACGAGCACTGAGGCGCTGATGAGCGGCCGCCGCGATAAGACTCAGGGCACCCCAGGCGAGCCGATGGAGCCCGAAACTCTTGAAGAATTCGTCCTCTTAGGGCGTGGGCTCGCGGCACAGGTGGCGGAGGATACCTTTCACAGGATCACGGCTGCCCCTGATTGGTCGATCGCCGGTGTCGAGGCGAAAGCCGATGCTGCGCTGAGCCGGATAGATCTTTCCGCGCGGGATATGATCAGGGCACGAGGTGCTGACCCCGACGGTGAGCACTGGAGCGAACTCTGGAGCGCGATGGAGCGCGGGTATCGAGAAAAGATGATCGAGCTGACGCGAGCCGCAGGACCGAGAAGCGGAGGCAGCCTGCAATGACGGACGGACAGCCCCCGCCAGAGCGCCTCGCCGAGGTCTCCCGGCTCGCGAACCAGCTCGCCGAGCGCGTGCTGAGCGACCACATGGCCGAACGGCCCATTCCGGATGGGCACATTCACGCTTTGGCCAAAGCCAGCCAGCTCCTGGCTGAGTACGGCCAAGAGGTGTCTTCGCTGCTGGCTCCCATCATGGATCAGATCCGAGCCAGAACGGCCGGCGAGGGTGAAGCGCGCGAGCGTGCAGACGGCACTCAGGACGAGCAATGAACGGAGACTGCACCATGCGCCAGCTCGGGACTGTCACTCTCTACGTTGAGCCTGCCACGACGACGATGCCAGCTCGTGTGTCCGTTGCCGTCGCCGGCACTTCAGGACCGAACGAAGAGGTTGTCTGCCTGACCGCAGAGTGCGTAACGCTCGACGAGCTGGAGGGGCAGATCAACGGGCTGCAGGATGAGCTGGACGTGTTGCGGGCTGAGGCCCGGCGCATCTTCTCGGAGCAGAGCGGCCACGCATGAACCACGCTGACCGTCTTAGATCCGAGAGCCGCCCCAAGTGAAACCTGCACATTCGCTTCAGGCCGCCCTGCTCGCGGTCGCGCTGATAACGGCGGGAGTAGGCGCGGCGGCCGGTGCTCCGCGTGACGTTCTCTGGGTTGCCCTGCAGGGCTGCATCCTTGCCAAGAAGACCACGGGCGGAGCGTTCCCCTGCCTCTCTGTCGATCTCGGCGATGGAGCCCGGCCCGGGACGGCGGTTCTGCGTGCGCCCGGCCAGCGCACTCACCTCGTCGTTATGCCGACTGCGAGTGTCGTTGGCCTCGAGGCACCTGAGCTGCAAACCTCTACGGGCAACGCCTACTGGCGAGCTGCGCTGACGGCTCGCAGTACCGTGACTGAGGTCCTCAAGGGTGAGCTGCCGATCGACGACGTTGGTCTGGCCGTGAACTCGACAAGCGGACGCAGTCAGGATCAGCTCCACATCCACGTGGATTGCCTCAAGCCGAGCATACAGGTAGCGCTTCAACGGTATGCTCAGGGCATTCGAAGAGCCTGGACGCGCCTTCCGATGATAGTTCAAGGAAGCCCTTTGTATGCCATGAGGGTTGAGGCCCCGGATGTGCAAATCTTCAACCCTTTTGCAGAGCTTACAAAGCTGCCAGGGAGTTCAGGTTCTCTCAGTGATGTGACCTTCGCTGCTGTGAGTGCAACGAATGGCGTACGAGGTGATTTATACCTCCTAGCTTACCGCCAGAAATATAGCGCCGCGGAAAAGGTACTAGATCACAGCTGTTCATTGACGAAGAGAACGGCAATGCAATGAGACCGAAATCACATTGTCGAAGGCGAGGCAGGTACTGGCTGAGTACAGGCAGGAGGTGCCGCCGCTCCTCGCTTCCATGATGGATCAGACACGCCCTAGCACTGCGGGCACATCGCGCGGCGGGCGGGATGCGACAGGGCCGTCAGGAACGGCTGGAGCCAGCGGGACAGGTCTCCATGCCAGTCGCCTGCTGCCATCGCGACCATCCGCGCTGGACCATCCCACCAGGCAAACCCTCCGCTCCGGCCGCTCGTTCCTTCAACCTGCCAAAGTAGTGCTAGAGCGACCGTCCAGGCTGACGGTGAGCTAAAAGGCGGCGAAGGCGGGGCTTCAGCGGTTCTCGCCTCTCAGGAACCAACGCTCACCCAAATATGTGAGACCATGGCCTTGCGCGTACATTCTGCACTTTATCAAGAGCGATGCGACCGCCGGCTGTTTTCATCGCCTGCGGCGCCGAGCCGAGCAGCTTTGCGGCCACGGTTGCCGCTTCAGTTCGGTTGCGCGCCCCGAGTGCCCGCAGGAGTGCAGTCGTATGAATTTTCGCCGTCCCTTCGGCAATCTGGAGAATTCTAGAAATTTCCTTGTTTGACATTCCTTGAGCTAGCAAATACAAGATCTCACGTTGACGAGCTGTGATTTTTAGGCGCTCCATTGGTGAGATTTCAAGAGCTAAAATTTCATTATTGCCGCCGTCATCATCAGCAACCCAGCGAGGGACATAAATACGACCTGAAAGCAGGTCCTTAATGGCTGCGAATAAATCTGCTTCGGGATCCATCTTGCAAATGAAGCCGTGAAATCCTGTTGAGATAGCCTCAATCACATCGGAACGGGCGCGTGACTGCGACATCAAAGCGAAGCGGGTATTGGGACTTGCTGTTCGCACCTCCTTCATGAACAGGGCGCATTCGCGATCGAATATTCCGGCGTCTAATAGAACAAGATCAAATCCCGCTCGATCATCAACATTCTTGATCGACGGAACATCAAATATGGTGGCCGCCTCAATCTTGATTGGAATAAGGGTGCGAAGTCCGGACCTATAAACGCTGTGCTCGTCGATCATCAATATCTTTGGCACGGCTTGTTTTCCTTAACTTTGATGCCAAGCCGAGGCGCAGCGGTTGGATGGGCAGGAGTGTGCTTCCGGCCAATCACACGTGCGATCGCGCAACGGGCCATCAACTTCCAACAATCTTGACCGTTCCTAGGCCTACGTAGTCTCTGCCGAACGTGAACCGCCCCGCAGTCGCCACGGCCTGTCATCCCGACTGAGCGCCTCTCGGCCGACCTGCCGTTTCCTGAGATCGCCGTGCATCCCCGCCGCGCCGCCCGCGGCCTGAGGAGCATTGGCATCGTGCGGCCCCTCCCTCGTGGTTGGGCGGAAGGTGCCGCCGACGCCTCTCCGCCCGGCTTGCGACCGTGCTCCCGAGGAGGAAACAGGGCCTCAAGCTCTGCCCCTTTCTGCCGCCCCACATCAGCACTGTACTTAGTGGGCACGGCGCCGATGCAGGCGAGAATTTTGCGCTGACCTGTCAGGCAAGTTGACAGGCAGACGATTAAGTATCACTCTGTCCGAGTTTTCTCGCATAGGAACACTTGATGAGTGAAGAAGCCGCCCCTGGCCATATCGAGCTGGTCAGCGACATCGTCTCGTCCTTCGTGTCGCACAACAACGTCCGACCTGCTGACCTGCCGGACCTGATCAAGAGCATCCATGGGACACTGAGCAGCTTTGGGAAGCCGGCGGAGCCGGAGCCGGTGAAGCTCACGCCATTGATGCCGATCAAGAAGACCATCACCCCGGACGCGATCATCAGCTTGGAGGACGGGCGGCCTTACAAGTCGCTCAAGCGGCACCTGACGGGGCGGGGACTCACGCCTCAGCAGTACCGGGAGAAGTGGGGCCTGCCGCCGAACTACCCGATGGTGGCGGCGAGCTACGCGGCCTCACGTTCCGAGTTGGCCAAGCAGATCGGCCTTGGGCAGAGCCGCAAGCCCGCGGCCGAGAAGCGGGCGGCCTCCGATGCCAAGGTGAGCGCCCGCGCCGAGCCGAAGAAGGGGCGTGGGCGGCCGAGGAAGGCTGATAGCTGAGGGAGCGAGGCGGCCGGACAACGTCCCGGATCGACAGCGACATCGAGAGGGCCTCGCTCTGCAGCGGAGCCCCTCGTGTCAGAGCATCGCGAACAGGTCGAGCTGCGCCGTGCCCTGGGACCGCCGCGACCGCGCACGCCTCTTCGGCAGAACGTATCCCGGGAGCGCCTGGCCCGGCCGACCATGCAGCACAGCGCCGACCACGTGGGGGCCGTCGCTTTGGCGCAGCACATCCAGGACGTGCGGACCTGCCCGCAGAACCTCCTGCTGCAGCCGCTCGCCAGTAGGCAGGCGCGCCAGGGCCACCAGCAGGCAGGGTAGGCCGAGCGAGGCGATCTGGAGGGCAGGGAACTCGATCGCGCGCGTGCTCCAGAGCTGGTGCGCAGCGCCGGCCGTCGTGGTGGCGAAGGGATTGCTGCCGAAGCCGGTGGCCTCGTCGAGGATAAAGGCCGCGAGCTGGTCGCGGTCGGCGATGTGGTGCGCGGACAGCAGCGCTGTGGCGAGCTCTATCTGTCTGGCTCGACGCGCCCACCTTCAACTCGTTTAAGGCGATGGTCGCACTCAAAGGCACGACGGTGCAGGAATACGTCGAGACCATGATCGGCCGGGAGTTCGAGAAGCACAATTGGCCGAACCCCACGAAGTAAATTTGTGGACCGGTCCCCCGGTCCGCTCAACGGTGAGGTGGGCTCCGCTGGAGAGTGGACTTTGCAACGAAGTGGATCAGTATGCGTGCCCTGATCTCCATCCTAGTGCACAGACACTGACGAACGCACCACGCGCTCATTTGCTAAACGTCTGCAAACGCCCGAGAAATCGCGCTGAGCTTTGTACGTTTTGAAGGCGTCAGTGCACTAGCCGGTGTCATCATCACTCCGGCGGTCGGGGCTGAACTCCACGTCGGCGTTTGGGCGTCGAGTCCGAAGACGTGCAAGGCCGACCCCAGGAAAACTGAGGACGCGGCCTTCGTCATCGCTCGTGATGCGAGCTTTGGGAGCTCGTGGCAGTGCGAAATTCGGCGCACCGCCCGAACGGGGGAGGGGGCAGTTCGCGCGACCCTGGCGTGCGCGAACGAGGGGAGGGAGGCAACGCGGCGGGTCGTCTGGCGTGTCCTCGACAATCGCCTGCACCAGTTGGAGCGCGGCAAGGCCAAAATTTTCATCAGGTGCGGGCCTTATGACTACCGCGGAAATCCGCGTGGCTGACGACCATTGTCGGAGCTCGCCAAGGTACCCGTCCGAGGACGAGGCGGTGCGTGCGGCCGTGAAGGGGATCCGGCGCAGGATCGGCACCGCCCCGACCCGAAAGGCGGTGGCCACGGTGGACGTGGCCTCGGCGATGCTGATGCACGTGCCGCAGACGCTCACCGGCAAGCGCGATCGCGCGCTGCTGGCGGTCGGCTTCGCGGGCGCGTTCCGGCGATCCGAGCTGGTCGCCCTCGATGTCGAGGACCTGCAGGAGCACACGGAGGGGCTGCGGGTGCTGGTGCGGCGAAGACGGACCAGGAGGGCGCGGGGTTCGAGAAGGCGATCCCGCACGGCCGGTTCGTGCGGTCGGTCGCCCTCGTCCGCGACTGGCTGGAGGCGGCCGGTATCACCTCCGGGCCGGTGTTCCGGCCGGTGTCGCGCTCGGGCCGGGTGCGGGGTGAAGAGCGCCTGACCACGCAGTCCGTAGTGGCCATCCCCCGGCAGTACTTTAGCACCATGTTGCTCCGCTCTGTTCAGCTGCCGGGCCGCCGTGACTCATTCCACGGGCGTCCCTCAAACGGGTGATGCTCCCGCGGCTCCTCCCTGGAACAATAAGATTGTGTGCAATCGGTCCTGGAAAATATGATCACTCAAACGCCACCGGTCATTTCGGCCCTCAGTTTTCTGCTCGGGTGCGCGCTGCTCAGAGCTTTCAGACGGCATGCGCAAGGCATCACGCCGTTGCTCACATTCGTGGCGGTCCTGCTAGCAGCCACGCTGCTGGTGGTCGCGATCGTCCGCGCCGAGCTTCTTCTACACGACCGCACAGACGCGGTTGAGCCTGAAATCTCAATCGAGAGCGCATTGTAATCTGATCCGGCCAGCAACTCTCAAGATGCGCTTCCGCTAAGCCCTGCTCATCGCTGTACTGGTTGGCGAGGCGTGGTGGTCGCTTAGGGTTTAAGGGTGGCCGACAGTCAACAAGAGGCAGATATTTATATAATTGTCCTTGCTCTCACGGCGTTGGCAGTCCTGCTTCTCCTTCTCGGGCGGCATGTCGCACGAGGAATGCAGCGCTAGCTCAGCCGTGAGGACTGTGGGCACCTTCAACGCACCCGATTGAGCAGTGGCGGTCTGTGTTCTTCTAAAGAGAATCTTATGTTGCTCCGGAGTTTGCTACCGACCTACTACACTGCTCCCTAGGTGGTGTGAGAGCGTCCCGGCTGGTGTCTCGCCGCTCGGAGTGGCGCGCCGAAAATTCGAAAGCAGGGGCTTGGGAGCCAATGTGATGATCATTGTTCGTCTATCCAAAGCATTGACAGTTGCGGCCATCGCACTGCTTTTTAGCCTTGTCGCGTTTGGTAATATCACAGATTACGGCACGAACTTGCCTTTCGTACAGCATGTACTGATGATGGACACAACATTTCCGGCCGCGAGCATCCGCTATCGCGCTATCAATGTTGAAGCCCTGCACCATGCAGCTTATTTGATTATTATCTCAACTGAGGTGATCTCTGCTGCACTGTGCTGGGTTGGGGCTGTTCAACTTTTTAAACATCTTAAAAGTGATGCGATTACATTCGGTCGAGCCAAAAACAGCGCCGTTGCTGGATTAACAATTGGTTACTTACTCTGGCAGGTTGGGCTGATTATTGTTGGAGGTGAGTGGTTCGGTATGTGGATGTCACATGAATGGAATGGTATCGACAGCGCATTCCGGTTCCTAGTCATGACCTTAGGCGCGCTGATCTACATCAGCTTACCAGATGCAGACAGGCTAGTGCAGTGACTCATTCGGATGGTGCAGCGGTGCCGTTGACGGCGTCGAGGATGGCGGCGGCCGGCTTGGTCCAGACGAAGGGCTTGGGCCTGTGATTGTGCTCGGCGATGGAGCGATTGATCGCGGCCTGAAGGTCCACGATCCCGCTGAAGCTGCCACGCTTTAGCCTGCGCCGGGTCAGGGCCGAGAAGAAGCCTTCGACCGCGTTCATCCACGAGGCCGAGGTCGGAGTGAAGTGGAAGGTCCAGCGCGGATGCCGGGCCAGCCAAGCCCGCACCTTCGGGTGCTTGTGGGTGGCATAGTTGTCCAGGATCACGTGGGTTACCTTGCCGGCCGGCACCTCGGCTTCGATGGTGTTGAGGAAGCGCAGGAACTCGTCGTGGCGGTGACGCTGCATGCAGCGGCCGATCACGGTGCCGTCCAGCACGTTGAGCGCCGCAAACAGCGCCGTAGTGCCGTGCCGGACGTAGTCGTGGGTCTGGGTCTCGGGGCGGCCCGGCCTCACGCCTCGGCTCGGGCGGGTGCGCTCCAGGGCCTGGATCTGGCTCTTCTCGTCCAGCGACAGCACCACAGCGTGGCGCGGTGGATCCATGTAGAGGCCCACGATGTCCTCGACCTTCGCGGCGAAGGCAGGATCGTTCGAGCGCTTGAAGCTGCGCACGCGATGCGGCTGCAGGCGGTGCGCGTCCCAGATGCGCTGGACGGAGCGCAACGAGATCCCGACGGCGTCCGCCACGGCCCGACCTGTCCAATGGGTGACCTCGCCGGGCGGCTCGGAGCAGGTGAGGGCGAGCACCCCGGCCACGGTGTCGGCGGAATGGGGCGGCTTGCCGGGCGGGCGGGTCTTGTCGCGCAGCAGACCCTCGACGCCTTCTTCGGCGTAGCGCTGCTGCCAGCGCCAGACGGCGGGCCGGCCGACGCCCGCCTGCCGGGCGACGTCCAGGACGGGGAGGCGCTCGGCCGAGAGCAGGACGATACGGGCGCGCTGGATGTGCTTGAGGGGCCGCGCCCGATCGGTGACGATGGCGGACAGGCGCGTTAGGTCGGTGGCACTCGGGATCACACAGACAGTCTGAGCCATGCCGCAGACTCGCACGGCTCACGCCTCCGGTGAATCCTCTGAATGCGTCATTGCACTAGAATGAAGTCAGCACCTTCGGCGTGTGCCCTGGCGCACGTCGGGCCATTTACGGATTTCTACCTCGATCGGCACACCCTGGTTGTTCCTCCCGAGGGGGCGTGCATGGCGCAGATCCGCATCCTCGACCCGCTGACTGGCCGTGTCGTCTTGGTCCACCTACCGTTGCCTGCGGTTACGCATCCGGCTCCACGCCCTGCCGCAGCCGTTCGATAGCCG
>NZ_KB900609.1:1464076-1472578 GCF_000379105.1 Methylobacterium sp. WSM2598
CCTGGCAGCGGGGGACGAACGAGAATACGAACGGGTTACTGCGACCGTACTTCCCGAAAGGAACGGATCTGAGCGCCCACAGCGCGAACGATCTTGCTGCTGTGGCCGCAGCCCTCAACAGCAGACCGCGCAAGACGCTGAACTGGAAGACGCCGGCAGAGGCGCTCGACGCTGTGCTGGCTGCCGTGCAAGATGGTGTTGCGACGACCGCTTGAACCCAAGGTGTCAGCAGAGGTCTAATACCAACGGCCACGGCCTGTGACTCATGGGGGGATCCCTCGTGAGCGGCGAGGTGCTTCTCTGGCGCGGAGAGGACCTGCGCCATGCCCGCTCCTGTTCGCCTGAGGACCGACTTCAGCGCCGGCGAGCTTCGCCGCCTGGCCGCCACGACACGGCACGCCAACCAGAGCCGACGCTTGTTGTCCTTGGCAGCTGTCCTGGACGGGGTGAGCCGGGCGGACGCGGCCCGCATCGGTGGCATGGATCGGCAGACCCTGCGTGATTGGGCCCACCGCTTCAACGCGCTCGGACCCGACGGCCTGAAGGACGACTGGTCCAGGGGACCCCAGGCGCGCCTCGCCCCGGAGCAGCTGGCCGAGCTGTCGGCTCTCGTTGAGGCCGGGCCGGATCGTGCGAGAGACGGGGTGGTGCGCTGGCGACGGGTCGATCTGCAGCGGGTGATCGCCGAGCGCTTCGGGGTCGTCTACCACGAGCGCACGGTGGGCAAGCTCCTGGACAGGCTCGGCTTCAGCCGCATCAGTGCTCGCCCGCGCCATCCCGCTCAGGACGCGTGGGTCGTGTCCGAGTTCAAAAAAACTTTCGCGAGACGCTGAAGGCGCATTTGGCCGATCTGCCCAGGGGCAAGCCCGTCGAGATCTGGTTCCAAGACGAGACGCGCATCGGCCAGAAGAACGGAACCGTGCACCAGTGGGCCCGGCGCGGAACGCGCCCGCGTCAGCCTGCCGATCAGCGCTATGAGAGCGCCTATCTGTTTGGCGCTATCTGCCCGGCCCGAGGCACGGGCGCGGCACTGGCCATGCCCCATGCCGAGACGAGCGCCATGCAATTGCACCTTGAGGAGATCAGCCGCACCGTGGCCAGAGGCGCGCATGCCGTCCTGCTGCTCGACCGCGCCGGTTGGCACACCACGGCCAATCTGGACGTGCCAAAGAACCTGACGCTCGTGTTCCTGCCCTCGCGAGCACCGGAGCTGAACCCGGTCGAGAACGTGTGGCAGTATCTGCGCCAGAATTGGCTGTCGAACCGCGTCTTTAACACCTACGAGAGCATCATCGACGCAGCCTGCGAAGCCTGGAACAAGCTCCTCGCCCAACCCAACACCATCACATCCATCGGCCTGCGCGAGTGGGCCCACATCGGTCATAAATGAGGGCCGTTGGTATAACGGAGTCTGTCGTCGCGCCGTGTTCGAGCGGCCGCGGGGCCGGCGCTTGTACCGCCCGCTAGGCGGGCTCCAGGTGATCTGCCGTGTCAGACACCACCTCCAGGGCGCGCGCGCGCACTGCCGCTTTGGCGTCTTCGGAAATGCGCCTTGCAGCACGGATCACGCTCCGGGCCGCCGCACGGGCATTGGCGGCCCGCAGATCGGATTTTGGCATGCCATCGCGCAGAGCGATGAAGGCTAGCGCCCGCAGTTGATGAGCATGCCTGATTGCTTGCGCACGGACGGCTGCGACCTCCTCGGGTGTGCGTACAACCGCCGGAGCGGCGTCTGAGGACGATTGCATCTGATCCACTTTGGCACCGCTGGCAGGAGGCCAACTCGGAATGGGACAGCTTCACGCCATCTTGCATTGAGACTTGCAACAAGCGTGCATGGCGGAGGAGGCCAAAGTGGATACGCTTTGCTTTGTCTTAAGTTCCACGAGCATACTTGCTTAATCCGGCAGATCATGGTGCCGCGGCTGCCGCAGATTGGGGGCGGCTGCCGACGACGCACATCGGCGTATGCTGCTCTCGTAGTTCGAGTCAGTGATCAGCGGCTCCTTGCCGTTCGTCTCTCTCGAGAGGAGGCAACCGACGAGCCTCATCTCGGAGACGTCCGCGACCGGTCCGCCCAGCGGACCAAGGCCGTGAAGGACGCGGCGTAGATCATGAGTATCGACCTCGTCACCCTCTGCGCGGGACCAGCGCGGCCGACGCCCTGCGGAACCAGCTTCTCCGCATCGCCGACGTGTTGATCAACAAGCTGTCCGAGAGCCTCATCTCATCGATCTTCGGTGGCATGACCGGGATTGGCAGTAGCGGTGCGGCCGGCGCGGGCCTGTTCTCGTTCATCCCGAAGCTCTTCGGCTTCAGCGAGGGCGGCTTCACGGGCAACGGCGGCAAGTATGAGCCGGCCGGCATCGTGCACCGCGGCGAGTTCGTGATCCCGGCCGACGTGGTGAAGCGGATCGGCCCGAAGTACCTCGAGGCCTTGCGCGAGGGCTACGCCGAGGGCGGGCTCGTCGGCATATCCACGCCGTCGATCCCGTCTGCGCGCACTGGCGGGGCCGCGGCCGGCACCACGATCACCGTAGCGCCGCAGATCACGGTGCAGGCCATGGGCAACGGCACGCCCGACCAGCACGCGACCTCGCCCGGCAGGTAGGCGGTCAGGTAGAAATGGCGATGCGCAGCGTCGTCCGGCAGGAGCTCGGCGCAGGCCGAAGATGCCCTGCGCCTTCAGCGCCCGCTGCCCGACGAGATGATAACCGTCGTGGCGCGCGGCGAGCGCAGGGACGGGGCGTAGCAAAGCCCGGCACCAGCCAGACGGGCCAACGTCTCACCTCTCAAGGCGAGATCCGACGTGCCTCTCCCGACCGAGCATCAACTCCGCGCCATGCCCGCCGCAGACCGGCTCGCCCAGCTCCAGTCCCTCGCGCGCTGGCACCGAACGATGCTGGACGCGATGCGCCATACGGACCTGTCGACCGCGCCCGCGGCAACGAAGGCCAACCATACCAAGCACCGCCGCGCGCTCTTGAGGGTAGACTGGCTCGCTCACCGCGTGGGCGTCACCCTTCCTATGCAGACCACGGTCCCCGGGGCCATTGGCGCCAGGAAGCAGATAGCGGCACGCCCATGCCGATGAGCAAGCACCAGCTCGCCAGCGCCCTCAGGGCGGCAGGCCATCTTGTCGAGCGTGAGCGGCTCGCGGGCTTCATCCTGGACGAATTGACGGCCTTCGCCGTCAACCCGTTCGCCACCACGACGGCCGGCGCTGCCCACCAGCTCTGGGGCATGCGGGCCATCGAGTTCCAAGCCACACAGGTCGCCTCGGCCGGCTTACCCTGCCTGCTCGCGGCACTGGCGCGCCTTTCGAGGGGCGAGCGGCTGCTTCAGGAGATCCTGCGCGCGGGGACACACGTGGTGTACGCGTTCCACCATGGCGACGACTGCCGAGTGGTTGGAGCGGTGCTGCACGGCAGGCCGGGGCAGGCGCTGCCGGAATGGACCCCGTCGGGGAAGCGCGGCCGGCCGCGGCGGCATCAAGGCCCGGTGCAGCTCGACCTATTCGCCATGCTCTGACACGAGGGGCTCCGCTGTAGAGCGAGGCCCTCTCGATGTCGCTGTCGCTCCGGGACGTTGCCCGGCCGCCTCGGGTTCTGCCTCCCAGCCCCGAAGTCATGAGGGCATAGCAGGAGGCAACCTTGAACCGTCGGCTAAGGAGCGCGGTGAACGGCAGGTCAATGAAGCTTGCCGAGACCTTGCCATCCTGATCACACGACACTCTCAGGCGTCAGCCTTCTTCGGCCGTCCCCGGCCCCTCTTCGGCTCGGCCGGCGTCCTATACAATCTACGTTAGTTCGTTCGCCTTGGAGGCCAGCTTGCGGTTCCACCAGACCTTCGGCTGCGCTACATCGTAGGTGCTGCATCGTCACGCTTCACCCGGTTGCGGGGCGGCGCGGCAGGCGGTCGGGCTGCCGAAGCGACCGGCGCCCGAACAGGCCGGCCGCCACTACCGGGCTCAGGGCTTCCTCCCAAACTCCTAAAACACCACGCTGCGATACCGCCCCGGCTTGCGCTTCCACGACGTCCAGAGGTGCTTCTTCAGGTAGGCCTCGGTGACATCGAACACGGGGTAGGAGCACGGCATCAGCACGCCACACCAGTCACCGCGGATGATGCCGGCCTGCGGGTGCACCGAGAACAGCGTGAGCGTGTCCCATCCGAGCTGCGCCGCTTCGGCGCCGAACTCGTCGACGAAGCGGCGGCAGTTCTCCAGGGTGGTCGCCCACTCGTCGGGCCGGAACCCCGGGCAGGGCGGCTGGCCGGGGAAGACGGAGGCGAGGCCGCGGTTCCACTCGGAGACCAGGGCGGCGGGATCGGCGATCGGGTCGGCGGTCAGCATGGCGGCCCGGTACGGCCCGGGGGTGTCGTGGAGCTTGCCGCCTCACCTCCGGCAATGCGCCCGCGCCGGTGCAGGATGGGCCTTAACAGCCGCTTCCGGCCGATTGTGTTGAAAAACTCGGGAAGCGGCCGATGCGGTGCTCCACACCAGGCCGCGCGGAGAGAAGCCTTCCGCGCGGACTCGCGCAACCCGATGCAAGTCAGCGTATGGAGAAACGGAAAAAGAAAATTCTTCGTAGCGAGGCATAGGGCGACGCTTCGTGGGCGGGCTACAAGATATAGTGCCAGTGTGCTTGCGGTGACACACTGGGGCAAGCTTCCGTGCTGAGTTTGTCGCACCGACCAGGGTAGTTCCACAGCTTACTGCAACGTCCGTGCATGCTCCGGATAGCTTGGCCGTTCGCATTCCGAGGCACTTAAGGCCGCTATTTGCAGCGTGCACAACCTAATTACCGGCCTCGGATGGATGCGGTCTGAGCATGCACTAAGCCGCCCGTCCGAGTTGCCAAATCGCCCAACACTCGATATGGCCAGCCTCAACAAGTAAGAGAGGGCGGCGATGATTGCGGAAACAATGGCAAGTGTCGGCCTTATTGGCGCGGCGAGCGCAAGCTTCGCTATAATAATGCTGCTTCTGCACTAAGCACGGCAGCAGCTTGTCTCAGTTTTAACCAAATTTTAAGGCGCCCGGTCGGCGCGCTTACCGCCGCGTTCGTCTTCCCTCCTGACCCGGTGTCGCAGCAGCGTGGCTTCAGCAAGCTCAGCCAGCCGGAGCGAACTCGGCGAGCCGTTGCCGGCCGCTATCGCTCCACCGGGGCTGCTGCTCGACGACGTGCCCCAGCAGCTGCTGCTGCGGTTTGCTGGCCTGAGCGCTCGGGCCCGGCAGCAGCGTGAGGACGAGCTGGCGCATCGCCTCGACCGTGCCGCTCTCCTGGCGGTTGCGGCATGACTACGGGCACAGCACGGACCGATCCCGCTTTGCTCAAACCCGGTTCGCCCATCCCCGCCGGAACCGCTCCAGGGCACGCTACAGACCTCGATCGGCCGTGCCGAATGACGTGGTCGCAGATCCAGGCGGCGACGGGGTGCCGCCTGGCGCACCTCGCCAAGATCGCCAAGCAAGCGGCGTCATAAACGCGCTTACGCGTCCGGCATGCCCTCGCGCGCGTGAGAAGGCCTGACAGGGCTCGTTGATCCGGCCGCAGATTTGCGCCATCGCGCGACCGGTGC
Source organism: Methylobacterium sp. WSM2598 (assembly GCF_000379105.1). Taxonomy (GTDB): domain Bacteria; phylum Pseudomonadota; class Alphaproteobacteria; order Rhizobiales; family Beijerinckiaceae; genus Methylobacterium. The sequence continues at coordinate 1,469,660 of NZ_KB900609.1, forward strand.
CGTTTCGCCGTAGCGGACGCTTCTCGCCCCATACTGGCCGTTATGCGAACGGGACGGCTTCCTGCGCGGGGGGAGGTGTCACGCAGCGCGGGCCAAGAGAGGTGCAAGATGCACTCAGGCGGCGCTCTCCACTCCGGCAGTTTCTCCGCGCAGAATAGACGTCTTTCTAGAATCTGGTAACAAGTTGTTTAGCCTACCATGCGCCTAACTATCCTGCAGGTATTTGCAGTGCATCTCATTAACGTAGATCCGCTCAAATGACTGGGTCAACTGATGGACCATGCCATGTGGGTCTCCCTCTCTGCTTTTCGGACCAACGTGTCCGGCAACGTCGCAGCGATCTTTGGCCTGACGCTCCTGCCCCTCATGATCCTCCTCGGATCCTCGGTCGACCTCAGCCGCACCCTCCGGGAGCGGGCCCGCTTGCAGGCACTCACTGACCAAGCTGCCCTCTCGGCCGTGACCTCGATCTCGGCCTCGCAGGACCCCGCCGACACAGTGCAGACGTTCTTCCCCCAGCCCAGCGATCCGGATCAGAGAAGGCTCGCTCCGACCGCGACCGTCACCGTGGAAGCGAGCACGGTCACGGTCACCAGCACCCAGAACGTCGCGACCGCCTTCACCGGCATTCTCGGCGTCGCCCAGATCCCGATCACCGCCCGGTCAACGGCTGCCCCCGGCAACGACGGTCCGCCGGTCTGCGTGCTGGCCCTCAACCCGACGGCGACCGACGCCATTCTGTTCAGCGGCAATGCCACGGTCGTCGCGAGCAACTGCGTGATCTACAGCAACTCGTCGGCCGCCAACGCCCTGACGCGGCAAGGCTCCGCCAGCGTGCAGGCGACGGGCTACTGCGCCGTGGGCGGAACCAACCTGCCCACGAGCACGACCCCCCGCCCGCAGAGCGGCTGTCCCCGGCTGGACGACCCGTTCCGCAACCTGCCACTCGCCTCCGGCTCGGGCTGCAAGGATGCCGGCGAGGCGGACAAACCCGACCGCACGCAGACGCTCGACCCCGGGGTCTACTGCGGCTTGACCCTGAAGGGCACGGTGACGCTCAACCCGGGCCTGTACCTCATCAAGGGACCGCTCGACATCGGCGCGCAGGCGAGTGTCTCGGGCCAGGGCGTGACGCTGTACCTGACGGGCAGCGATGCGACCTTCACGATCAACGGCGGGGCGAGCCTCGACCTGAGCGCCATGTCAACCGGCAGCTACGCCGGCATCGTGTTGATGCAGGACCGGCAAGTCGCCGGAAGCAACGGCAACCTGATCAATGGCGGGGCCAGCCTGAAGCTCACGGGTGCGATCTACACCCCCACCCAATCGATCGAGATCCGCGGCAACGGCAGCTTCGGGCAGCAGAGTGTTTTCATGCCGATCATTGCCGACACGATCACGTTCTCGGGCAACGCGACGGCGTCAGCTGATCTGAGAGCCATGCAGCCGGCCGCCCCGCTGCCGCGCGGACGCAGCAACGCGAGGCTCGCGAACTAGGCACCTCAGCGTCCTGGTTCCCTCGTTACTGTGGTCGGTCGTTGCAGCCAGCGGCCAGGCTCCACCCCCATGACGTGCCCGGCCGCCGCTTTTCCCAGGCGACAGCCCGCCATGGGGGCTCGCGGCGAGCTTCTGTTGTGCGCGAAGAGAGCCGCGGGCCGCGCTTCAGGTAGGGCGGGAAGATGCCGCGGCCTGCGGGTGGCGCCTCCAAGGCGACGTCGAGGGGCAGGAGGCAGTCACACCCGAAGCGTGCCCCCGGATGAGCCGGCCGTCTGTCACCCACGCTAAACGGGACTGGACGCGAGTGCGGGCCGGATCCCCGCAGTGGACGAGGACCCCGCCCGCGGCCCTGCCCCGGGCGTGCGGGCCTGGAGCGGACAGCCGAAGACTAGCACAGTCGAAGCAGTGGCCCGCAAGACCTAGCCGAAGGCCGATAGCCTGCCTCTCGACCAACGGTGAGTTCTAGGCCCGCGCGAGATCTCCGGAACACCGCCCGGAGGCCCCATCGGGCCACTATGCGAGGGTGCCCCTCTGCGTGCATCAACCAGCTCGGGCGCAACATACTATGGTCCAAAATAAAACATGTATTATCCATTTATACAGACCGCATCTTGCAAAAACTCCGCAGTAAGTGTCTCTTCTGACTACGCTCTCCTGCCTAATCAGGTGGCATACAGTTCAAGGTTGTGAGCTATGATCAAGAGCTTTTTTTACGACGAGTCGGGTGCGACGGCGATCGAGTATGGACTGCTTGCTGCCTTGATTGCTATTGCCCTTATTGCTGCTGCTTCTTCAGTTGGAACAAACTTAGGCACTGCCTTCCGGAACGTCGCCGGTAATCTAAGGTAATCAAAGGGCAGTGCTGGACGATGGCTCCGGAGAAGTTGTTCTAGGCATCACTGCCTTGAAGCGCTCTAGCAGCGCCCGCCCGCGCGCCGGAAACGGATCACGGCCGAGATTTGGGGCCAGTCGATCGGGTAGTAGCCGCGCTGCTCGCGCCGGATCGGCATCCCCTCAGCCCTCCCGCGCCACCTGGCTGCGCGCCCGCGCTTGCGGGAAGTACTGGTAGAAGGTCATCCGGCTCACCCCCAGCCGCTGGGCGATCGCCGTCACCGAGATGGTGCCCGACGCCAGCAGCGCCCGCCCGACCTCGAGGTCCGCCGCGGACAGGGCCTTGGGCCGCCCGCCCTTGCGGCCCCGTGCCAGGGCGGCCCTGAGCCCCTCCACGGTCCGCGCGCGGTTGAGGTCGAGAAAGTACTCGGCCATGGCCTCGTGCAACTGCAGGCCGAAGCGACCGTGGGCGGTGTCGCTGTCGAACTGCGGATTCCGATTGAAGTCGGCCACCGGTTCCGAGGCGAAGCCGGCCAGCGTTCCGATTTGATGTCGGCCAGCGTTCCGAGATGAAGCCGGCCACTCGGTAGC
>NZ_KB900609.1:1472678-1478260 GCF_000379105.1 Methylobacterium sp. WSM2598
CGCCCCGTCGCCGGTCGGCTTCAGATCGGAACGGTGGCCGGCTTCGCCTCGGAATGACGGCCGGCTTCAACTTGGAACCCCCGGCCGGCTTCGTCGGAATACGCAGTCGAACTGCTCGGTGAGGGAGCGGAAGTGCACTGGTCATGACCCGGCCGACGGTCCACTAACGTTCCACTCGGGCCACCCTGTGGGGGCTGATCATCCTTTGTTCATGCGAGCCGCTCGGGATGCAGAGCCCCAAGCGCGCATCGCTGTTGTCGTGAAGAGCTCGCCGCCGTCGAGCGCTATGAAGGGCGAGCGATCGCTCGTGCGGCGGCAGCGCCGGCGAGGCTCGCCGCGCATTGCTCGGCCGCCGTGGGGGAGAACTGAAGCGCCAGCTGGGTGCCGCCCGTCACCTGAATGAGCAGAATCGGCAACCCGTTGCTCTGAGACTGGCCGGCGGCCCAGGCCTCGACCGGGAAGTGGCAGTTGTCGACCCGGGTGCCCTCGGGATGCGGGGCGGTGCTGCTGCACACCGCACTCACCGCGAGAAGAGCCCGGCCCAGCTCGCCGGCCTGCGCCGCGGTGAGGGTGATCGGGATCACGCGGCCACCCGCATGCACCTTCATGAGCGGGCTGACGTGAGGGCCCACCTCGACCGTGAAGGTGACCTGGGGTGTGTCTGCGTCGGACATGGCTCGATCGCCGCTTCACTTCCGGCTCAAGGAGGAACAAGCCCCAAACGGCGGGTTGTGCCCCCGCGGCCCTCGCCCCTCGGCGCGACCACTCCGCTTCGTCGGTCCCGCATCCACCGGCAGCGCCAGAGACGGAGTCCTTTAGCGGGGCCCTCGGCGACTCTCAACTGGGCAGGGTCCGGCGAACTCGGAAACCGTGCCGGTGCTCCTCCTGCAGCCCGCGCTTCGTCGGGGGACGGCCCGTCTGCCCTCGGTGGCGTTCGTCGGGCCCGGAGCGGATTGCAAAAGCGAAGGGGCCCGGCGAACCGGGCCCCTGACCGCATCAAGCAAGCTCGATCAGACGCGGCGGAGACACTCAGGCCAACCCGTGATGCAGCGGGTCATAGGAGACCAGAGCATGACCGTCGCTGTCGCTCGTGAGCGAGAAGGCCGCGGCGTCGTACGTGCCCTGCAGAGCCAGAGCCGCCGTGTGCGCCCCGTCGCTCACGGTCAGGAGACCACCCGTGCCCTGCGCGTTGGCCGCGTAGGAGACCGAGGTGCTCGATCCGAACAGCAGGTCGGCGAGGTCGACGTGATCGCCAGCGCCGAAGCCGGTGATGCTGCCATTGAAGTGGAGGCTGTCGTCCAGTTTCAGCGTGCCGTCGCCGTGGCCGAGATCGACGTGGGCCGAGGAGGCCGCGCCGAACTCCATGGTCGCGTTCCCGTCGATGAGTGCGGTGCCGGAGCCGGTCACCGCGCCCTCGACCGTCACGTTGCCGCCGTGGGCCCACACTGTGCCGGTGTTGTCGAGCGCACCCTTCACCACGAGGCCGCCGCTTCCGGTCGCCGCGAGGGTGCCGGCATTCTCGACCACGGTTGTGCCGGTGTCGATCACGAGGGCGTGGCTGCCGTCGGCGGTGATCTTGCCGGACGCCTGGTTGGTCAGCGTGAGGGCGCCGCCCCCGAGCTGGCCCGCGCCCGAGATCGTGTTGTCGACGTTCGTGAGCGTGACCGAGCCCTTGGTGCCCGCGATGGTGTTGCCATCGTCGTCCGACATCGTGACCGTGCCGCCACCCGTGAGGGTGATGCCCTGGTCGATCACCTGCAGGAGGGTGCCGCCGCCGGTCGAGTTGAGCGCGATGGTGCCGGTGTTGGTCACCGCCCCGCTGAGCGGCAGCATCGCGCCGTCGCTGAGGACCACGGCCGCGCTGTTGGTCACTGCCGGAGTCTGGTCGAACACGAAGTTCGCCGCGCTCAGGTCCGAGGCGTGGACGTGATCGAGCGTGATCGTCTGGCCGTCGGCGAGCGTGACCACGGCGTTCCCGGTCGCGTCGTCGGCCAGGTGGGCCTGGACGTCCGAGAAGCTCTTGAACCCGCCGTAGCCGATCAGGTCGATCTTATCCGCCGCGGCGTCGAAGCTGTAGATCTTGTCCTCTCCGATCTGGTTGCCGAACACGAACAGATCCGCGGCGGTGCTGCCGGTGAGCGTGTCGTGCCCGGACCACGCGAAGATCGGCGAGCCCTTAGCGTAGGCCTCGACGTTGTCCGCGATGGTCATCGTGCCTGTGGTCCCGTCCGCGTTGGTCCAGGACATGGTCATGTTGAGGACCGCCGCCCCGACGTAGGTCGCGGGGGTTGTGACGGTTAGGGACTCGACATTGGCAGTCGTCACGGTCCAGGAGCCGTCCGCATTCTTGCTGCCGTCACTCAGGACCCAGTCAGTTGGAATGTTCCTAACCGTGAGTTTAACATCGCCGTTCCCCGGCGCAGGATTAAGAAGACCAAGCTGAATGGGCTGGCCACTCACTCCCGCAGGGTATGTATAGGCTACTGCTGTAAGAGTCGCAGCACTTGTGTTTCCAGCCGCATCCGTAGCGGTGATCAGCAATTTCTGTGATTGATTACCCCAATCCGAGAGAACGAAGCTGTAAGTTCCGTTGCTAAGGGCTGAGCCGGTGCCGACCAGCGTGTCTGCCGCATCCAGCGAACCAACAACAGTACCATTGTCCGTATAAACTTTTACGGTGGCGTTCCCCTCTGCCGATCCTGATATCGTATGTTTTGATGACGTTGTGTTACCAGTGTAGCTCCCGAAACTCGGGGCCACAGGCGCGGTCTTGTCGATGGTGAGCGCGTAGCTCGTCGACGCAACCCCGGTGTTGCCAGCCGCGTCCGTGGCCTTGGCGGTGATCGTGTGGCTGCCCTCGCTCAGCGATGAGGTCGTGATGCTGAACGCACCCGATCCGTTCGCTGTGCCCGAGCCGATCACGGTCGTGCCGTTCGTGTCGTACAGCGTCACCGAGCTGCCGGCCTCGGCCGTGCCGTTGATCTTGACGACCTGGAGGTTGGTCTTGCTGTCGCCAGCCGTCCCGCTGTCCGTTGAAGCGTCAAGTGCCAGAGCCGTCGGGGCTCCTGGCGCGGTCTTGTCGATGGTGAGCGCGTAGCTCGTCGACGCAACCCCGGTGTTGCCAGCCGCGTCCGTGGCCTTGGCGGTGACCGTGTGGCTGCCCTCGCTCAGCGACGAGGTCGTGATGCTGAACGCACCCGTCGTCCCGTTCGCCGTGCCGGTGCCGATCACGGTCGTGCCGTTCGTGTCGTACAGCGTCACCGAGCTGCCGGCCTCGGCCGTGCCGTTGATCTTGACGACCTGGAGGTTGGTCTTGCTGTCGCCAGCCGTCCCGCTGTCCGTCGAAGCGTCAAGTGCCAGAGCCGTCGGCGCCGACGGGGCAAGCGTGTCCACCGTCACCGCGCGCGTCGCCTGAGTAGCTGCGTTCCCGGCAGCGTCAGACACGTCGGCCGTGAAGGTGTGGGCGCCCTGGGACAGACCCGTGGCGTTCACCGTCGTCGACCAGGTGCCGTTGGCCTGCACGGCGGCAGTGCCAAGAACGGTGCTGCCGTCCTTGATCGTGACCAACTGACCGGCTTCCGCGCTCGAGGTGCCGCTGATCGCCAGCGCGTTCGTCGCCTCCGAGGCGTTGATCTTGTCGTCGCCGGTCACCGTGTTGATCGCAACCGTCGGAGCGGCGGTATCGACCGTGTAGGCGTGATCCGCTGTGGCAGTGGTAGTGTTGCCCGCCGCGTCGGCCGCCGTGACGCTGGCGTGCACCTTGGTGTCCGCCGCGAGATCCGCCCCCGACACGTTGATGCTGAACTTCAGGTCGCTGCCCACCTGGCCGGTGTAGTTCTGACCGTGAACGGTCAGCGTGACCGTGTCGCCCACCTTCGCATCACCGCCGACCGAGCCGGTCACCGCGACCGTGCCACCAGCTTCCGCTGCGTTGATGACGTTGTCGGCCGTGACTGCGTTGACCGTGATGCTGGCCGTCGCGGTGGTGTCGACCGTGTAGGTGTGATCCGCCGAGGCCGAGGCAGTGTTGCCCGCCGCGTCGGTCGCCGTGATGCTGGCGTGCACCTTGGTGTCCGCCGCGAGATCCGCACCCGACACGTTGATGCTGAAGGTGCCGCCGGCGACCACCGCGCCGGTGTAGTTCTGGCCATTCACGCTCAGCGTGACCGTGTCGCCAACCTTGGCGTCGCCACCAACCGAGCCGGTGACCGCGACCGTCCCACCAGCTTCCGCCGCGTTGATGACGTTGTCGGCCGTGATGTCGTTCAGGCTGATCGTCGCCGTCGCAGTGGTGTCGACCGTGTAGGCGTGATCTGCCGAGGCCGAGGCAGTGTTGCCCGCCGCGTCCGTGGCCGTGATGCTGGCGTGCACCTTGGTGTCCGCCGCCAGGTCGGAGCCCTGGACGTTGATGCTGAAGGTGCCACCGGAGACCACCTGGCCGGTGTAGGTGGCGTTGTTCACGCTCAGCGTGACCGTGTCGCCCACCTTGGCGTCGCCGCCGACCGAGCCGGTCACCGCGACCGTCCCACCAGCTTCCGCTGCGTTGATGACGTTGTCCGCCGTGACGTCGTTCAGGCTGATCGTCGCCGTCGCGGCGGTGTCGACCGTGTAGGCGTGATCTGCCGAGGCCGAGGCGGTGTTGCCCGCCGCGTCCGTGGCCGTGATGCTGGCGTGCACCTTGGTGTCCGCCGCGAGATCCGCACCCGACACGTTGATGCTGAAGGTGCCGCCGGCGACCACCGCGCCGGTGTAGTTCTGACCGTTCACGCTCAGCGTGACCGTGTCACCCACCTTCGCGTCACCGCCGACCGAGCCGGTCACCGCGACCGTCCCACCAGCTTCCGCTGCGTTGATGACGTTGTCGGCCGTGACGTCGTTCAGGCTGATCGTCGCCGTCGCAGTGGTGTCGACCGTGTAGGCGTGATCCGCCGAGGCCGAGGCAGTGTTGCCCGCCGCGTCGGTCGCCGTGATGCTGGCGTGCACCTTGGTGTCCGCCGCGAGATCCGCCCCGGACACGGTGATGCTGAAGGTGCCGCCGGCGACCACCGCGCCGGTGTAGTTCTGGCCATTCACGCTCAGCGTGACCGTGTCACCCACCTTGGCGTCACCGCCGACCGAGCCGGTCACCGCGACCGTCCCACCAGCTTCCGCTGCGTTCACGACGTCGTCCGCCGTGATGTCGTTCAGGCTGATCGTCGCCGTCGCAGTGGTGTCGACCGTGTAGGCGTGATCTGCCGAAGCCGAGGCGGTGTTGCCCGCCGCGTCCGCCGCCGTGATGCTGGCGTGCACCTTGGTGTCCGCCGCCAGGTCGGAGCCCTGGACGTTGATGCTGAAGGTGCCATCGGAGGCCACCTGGCCGGTGTAGGTGGCGTTGTTCACCGTCAGCGTGACCGTGTCGCCAACCTTCACGTCGCCACCAACCGAGCCGGTGACCGCGACCGTGCCACCAGCTTCCGCCGCGTTGATGACGTTGTCCGCCGTGATGTCGTTCAGGCTGATCGTCGCCGTCGCAGTGGTGTCGACCGTGTAGGCGTGATCTGCCGAGGCCGAGGCAGTGTTGCCCGCCGCGTCCGTGGCCGTGA
>NZ_KB900609.1:1478360-1575884 GCF_000379105.1 Methylobacterium sp. WSM2598
GTCCGCCGCCAGGTCGGAGCCCTGGACGTTGATGCTGAAGGTGCCACCGGAGACCACCTGGCCGGTGTAGGTGGCGTTGTTCACGCTCAGCGTGACCGTGTCGCCCGCCTTCGCGTCACCGCCGACCGAGCCGGTCACCGCGACCGTGCCACCAGCTTCCGCCGCGTTGATGACGTTGTCCGCCGTGATGTCGTTCAAGCTGATCGTCGCCGTCGCGAGCGTATCGACCGTGTAGCTGTGATCCGCCGAAGCCGAGGCGGTGTTGCCCGCGGTGTCCGTCGCCGTGATGCTGGCGTGCACCTTGGTGTCCGCCGCCAGGTCGGAGCCCTGGACGTTGATGCTGAAGGTGCCACCGGCGACCACCGCGCCGGTGTAGGTGGCGTTGTTCACGCTCAGCGTGACCGTGTCACCCACCTTGGCGTCGCCGCCGACCGAGCCGGTCACCGCGACCGGGCCACCAGCTTTCGCCGCGTTGATGACGTTGTCCGTGGTGATGTCGTTCAGGCTGATCGTCGCCGTCGCGGCGGTGTCCAGCGTGAATGTGTAGGCTGCCGAGGGCGCCGAGATATTCCCAGCCTTGTCGATCTGACGCACGTAGACCGTGTTGGAGCCCTCCACCGGCGCGAACGAGGAGCCCCAGGTCGTGCCGTTGGTCGAGTACTCGATCGCGGCACCGCTTTCTACACCTGTCAGGCTTAGCGCGCCGTTGCTGGTGACCTCGTCCGTCGAGGACGACCCAGTGTCACTGACTAACGCGACCGTCGGGGACGCGACTGCAGTATCAACAGTAATCGTTGCGCCACTCGTCTCTTGCAGAATCGCATTTGTCGGAGCAGCAACGGCATTGCCCGCCAGATCCGTCACGCCAGTCAGTGTCGAATTTGTGATCGCAAGACCCGAGATGTTGTCACCCGTGGTCACCGTATAGATGAATACCAGCTTGCCGTGTGCCAAGTCGGACGCAGCGACGTCGAAAGCCGCCGTCTTGCTGCCCGTCAACGTGAGGGTGGGCGTCGCACCTGCGGCCACCTTCAGCGCCTCATTGTACGTGACTGTCACCGACACCTTGTCAGCGGCGTTCAAATAATCCACGCCCGACGACAGACTGCCACCTGTCGTCGCCGCCACGACTGAGCTCACGCTCGCTACCGTGTTATCGAGCGTGAGAGTGATGCCGCCCGTCTCCTGCAGACCTGCATTGGCCGGAGCAGTAACGGCGTTGCCGACCAGATCCGTGACGCCGGCCAGGCTGGAACCGGTGATGGCCAAGCCCACGACATTGTCGCCGGCTGCCACCGTGTAGGTGAACACCAGTTTGCCATGCACCAAGTCAGACGCAGCAGCGTCGAGAGTGGCCGTGCGGCCGCCCGTCAGTGTCAAGGTGGGCGTCGGGCCCGAGGCAACCTTCAGCGCCTCGTTGTACGTTACCGTCACAGACACTTTGTCGGTCGCATTCAAATAGTCGACCGTGCCAGCAACCGCACCGCCGGTGGTCGCTGCGACAACTGAACTCACCACCGCGGCCGTGGCATCCACGCCGAGAATGTCTGCTGGTGAGAAATTCGTCACCCCAACGACTTGGATTTTTAAGTCAGGCTGACCATTCCCATCGGCATCGACGAGGACGTACGACCCACCATTGCCATCGCTCGTGTACCACACAGACGGGACACCCGCCTTGGGGCCCGCGTTTCCACCCCAGGCAAATGAACCGAGCGCGGTCAGATCGATTTTGTCGCCCTGAGCCGATGAGAAGTTCGTAATTTGGTCCCATGACTGGGAGAGCTGACCGCCGCTGTTGAGCTGCCCGGCCGCGGGAGAATCGTTGACCGAAGTGTAAACAAAGAAATCCGCTCCCAACCCGCCGCTCATCACGTCGGCGCCAGCGCCTCCCTGAATGATATTATGAATGGCGGTGTTCGACGTGATACCCTGAATATTGTCCCTTCCCGCACCCCCATCCACGTCTGCCGTCACGAGCGCAGATGTAGAGCCCAGAACCGAGTTAACAGCCGATACAAAGCTTGAGAGAGTGGGATACGTTTGGTTCAGGCTAGCGACTGCGGCCGCGGTGGTGTCCGACAGCGCTCCCAGCGCGAATGTCCCATAAGGATCGACAGGGCCCGTGCCCGGAACGTAACCGTACTGATCCGTCTGGACGATCACGTAGCCGGCGGACGTATGCTTAATAGTGAAGTAGACATTGTTGCCCAGGTTGAACGTGAGCGCGAGCGATCCGGCACTGAAGGCGGATTGCAGGGTCTGGGTCTGCGTCGCATTCGTTGTCGACGTTAGGAACGCCGACACCTCGGACCAAGTGATGATCTCCTTCCCGCCTACGTCGTTCGCCGTGTTGGTGTCCAGGACGTTCAGGTTTTCGACCGTGGTCCCGTTGGAGGTCGTTTGAGTAGCGGCCACGGCAAGATATCCTTCCTGAGCGGATGCGGTGAGCGGCGCAGCGGCGCCGGCGATGTCGGAGGAGAGAGACCAGGTCCCGCCGAGAGCGGCGTGACCGATGACGACTTGGGCGACCGTCACCGGGGCGGCGACCGCCCCCTCAAGGGCGCGCGTCAGCGCCGCACCCTCGGCGCCGGCGCCCGCCTGGCAGCTCCAAACGAGGAGGCGGCCGCGCACGCCGAGCGCGCTCCCCACGGAAGCGAGCTCGTCTGTATTGTCGCCGACGCTCTCAGCAGTGACAGCGCCCGCGGCGAAAGCAATCGCGCCAGGTGATCCGTGGGCCAGGACGTGGATGGCCGCGAGGCCCGCACGCCCGTGCAGCGCCCGTGCGATCTGGGCCAGCGCGGGACTCGACGCGTTCAGGAGGATGGGCTCGACATCGGCGCGCAAGCCCGCGCGCAGGACCTCGACCGCATCCAGCCCGGGATCGATAAAGGCGATCTCTCGCGGAGAACTGGCGAGACAAGGGGAGCGCTCCGCCCGAACAGGGCGGCCGATGCAACCGGCATCAGATGTCATTCAATCCCCCTACCAGCCTTTTGTACCAGCAGATTGCGGTCTGCGCCCCGCTTTCCGGTGTCATACATGACTGACCACCGATCACGCATCGTCCAGATGGACTAATCTACGTAGTTTGCCGCGACCATGAGCCCGTCTTCTTTGATACTTGGCACTACTAAAGCCATGCCGTACATCCCGCAGCACGAAGAAGCACGGATATTTCAGCCTCCGCACAGCTCGAAGGTGCGTCGTCTTATTGCTTGCACGACGCCTTTGCGACTTGCTCAGCGAGCGGCTTTGTCAAATGACCTCGCTCCAGGCGATGCTCAAGCTGCACGAAGCTCTCGACCATCATGCGGGCACAACCCGAAAGCTCCCGCGCCGCGCCGTCCGGTCCTCAGGCATGCTGATCCGCCCGGTGTGGTCGTTCGCCCCCAAAATGCGGTAGCAGCCCGGAACCCGGCGCCACACCAATGTTGCTACCGATCTCCTGGAGCTCGTCGCGGCCATTCGGGCCCGCCCGCGTCACGTTGGGGGCGTTGCCCGAACCGGCCCGCTTGCCTCGCCCGGCGACGCCGAGCCGATCTCCTGTGCCGGTCTGAGTGACGGTCCCGTTGCCAAGGTCGCCACCCTGCAGGAATGGGGTCCTGTCGTCGCCGACCGGGTTGCCGCCGCCCGCACCCGCGGTCATTCTGCAGGCTCCGTTACGGTCGTCACTCCTGTTAAGCGTCAGACTATTGCCGCCGTTAGAGCTGCTCTGGCCCGTGTAGGCGCATTTCTTGTCCGCATAGGCCACCGCCGCGTGCGCGAAGCGAGGGACGTGACTCGACAGGGCGAACAAATGCTTCCTCACATTGTTCTCCATTCTGGAATCGGATCGGTATCACCCGATTGATCCGACCTACGGCGGGTCTCAAAGCGGGCCTGCCGTCCTGCTGCGAGCTTAGCGACTTCATAACCCAATCTGTCGGCCTGTCGAGGACGATAATTCGGTCTGCGCAATCTGCTGTGCATTGTAGCTAATGCGCATAATGCATTTGAATTAGTTGCGTGTCTGCGCCTGTATTCGTTTAGAAGATCGGGGGCCGGTCAAACGCCGTGAAAGACCCCGAGATCGCCGGGCAAGCGGTTTCGGCATCCTGGGGCGAGCCTTCGCCGCTGGGGAACGGCCAAGGTTGCTATCGTGAAGCTGAGCAGTAGGTCCGCGCCGGTCTCGCTATGTCTGGCCGAGCATCGCGGGTGTTGCGGCAGGAACTGGCGGGTGACGTTGGGCGGATCTCAAAGTGCAGCCTGTCGGAACCGCGGCGCTCTCCCGCTCAATGGTGGTGTCGGGGCGCAAGGAGCGGCCGTTTTCGATCACATGTGTGTATTTGATGACAGGGCCGGCGGGGGCGTTGATGACACAACTTGGCAGCTTATGAAGTAGCAAATTCAAGCTTTAGCAGTTTTTATCGAGCAATAATGGGCGCGCGAGCGGCGCGTCGATTGCAGACAGGCAGGGGGTCAAGGCTCTTTCACTCGCGTTACCGCTCATGTAATCCTGAACCAATGTTGCTGTTTGATACGTTCGTGTTGTTAGTAGCGCAATGTTTGTTTCATATGACTAGTGTGATTTGCGCGATGATGCAGACGCATTATAGCTGACACAACGTCAAGTACCGGCCAGGACCGATCTGCACTGATCCCACGTGGTTGCCAACGCCGCTCTGCTGGGCGGTGACCGTGTCGCGCGTGCCACGCTGTTGCAGATCTGCCGCGTTCCGCGATCTTGTGTGGAAGACTATAACCAACAGGTGTTTAACCGACTACGTTACAACTCTTTGGTTGTTTTCGGGAGCGCGCAGCCGGGCGCCCGACGATGGCTCTCCTCTGGCGTGTTCAGGCGATTGGGAGACCGTCGCCGGGACCCTGCAGCGTCGTCCCGGCCGAGATCACCTGAGCCTTGCCGCTGGATCCGGCGGCGAACAGGCCCGTGGCTCTCGGGCCCGTGGCTCTCGGGAGGGCGGGGGCCGGATCTATAAACCGGCGCCGGGTCGGGCAGATCCAGGGGCGCAATCGAGCCGGTCGCGGCGGCCTGCCAGGGCCGGATCTCGTCGGCCAGCTGGGAGGAGGCGCAAAGGGGGCGGCAAGCCCTCCTGGATCAACCAATCTCGCCTATAAACACAAATCTCCTTCGAGGTCGTGCACAAGGTCAAACCGGCGGACGCGATCGAGGCGATCTGGGCGAAGGACGTCGTCGACCTGATCTGGGAGGCCAAGCGTCTACGCCGTTGTCTACGCCGTTGGCGACGCGAGATCCTCGCACAGGGTCACCTCCACGCGTTGGCGAGCCTGTTCGAGCCAACGTACAAGGCGGACAAGCCGAAATGGCAGCTTCGACATCACACCTTGCGAGACCCGGGCCACGAGGCTGGCGCTCGGGTGGCCGAGTGAGGACGCGAGAGGCTGAGCCGAGGTCGACAACAGACTTGCATCACGCGGCTCGACGACTGCTGACGTGACCGCGGCGGCGTTCCACCTCCGGCTCTCCGACATGGAGCGCATCGACCGCATGGCAGCCGCAGCCGACCACCGGCGCGATGCCCTGCTTCGCGAGATCGAGCGCAGCCGCACCAGCGTTGGCCAACAGCTGCGCGCCGCCTCGACGGACGTGCTCAATGTCGAGCCCGTGGCGGGGGAGGGGGCTTCGCTCCCTCAAGGCTGAGATGACCTCGTGCCGGACAGGGCAGTCGACGCCGGGGACCCCGAGGGGCGGCGGCCCGCGCACGGCGGAGGGCAAGGCGCGCGCGAGCCAGAACGCCCGCAAGCACGGACTGCGGGCCAGCCGGCGGCCACTTGGCGATCGAGGCAGTCCGCGCCGCGTCAAGGAACCTGTGGAGGCTCGCCGCGTGTTGACCCCGATTAGGGCGGGACACAGAAGCCCGCCTCCTGAGAGGAGCGCTCAATGCTGAAGGCCTCATGCTCGTGTTGCATTCCGCTTGCTAGGCGCGCTTTCCTCGGCGGTGCTATTGCCGCGGCTGCCACATTCTCGGTAGGCGGTAAGCCGGCGTTCGCTGCGGATCCCGTTTCGAAGACCACGCTCACCCCTGACCAAGCGTTGCGGATCCTCAAGGAGGGCAACGACAGTTTCCGCACCGAGGCGCCCTACCGTGCTCAGCAGGGCCGCGAGCGGCGCGTCGAACTCGCGCGCGGCCAGGCGCCGTTTTGTGTGCTCGTCGGCTGCTCTGACAGTCGCGTTCCCCCCGAGCTGCTCTTCGGCCGCGGCCTGGGTGAACTGTTCATCGTTCGCAACGCGGGCAACACCGTCGACACGGCCGCGCTCGGCAGCATTGAGTACGGCGTGGGCGTGCTCGGCTGCCCGCTGATCGTCGTCCTCGGTCACCAGTCATGCGGGGCTGTCGCTGCGGCGGTCGATGTCGTGGAGAAGAACGCAACCTTTCCGGGCGTGATCGGCGAGATGGTCCAGCCGATCATTCCAGCGGTGCTCGCGGCCCGGGGCCAGTCAAGTGACCTCCTGGATGCGGCCGTGCGCTCGAACGCACGGCGTGTTGCCGCTCGCCTCAAGACGCAGAGCACGGTCATACAGGATCGTCTTCGCCAGGAGAACAAGCTGAAGATCGTTGCCGCGCGCTATAGCTTGGCGGATGGTGATGTTGAATGGATGGAAGACATCTAGATCGGGAGTAAATGACGGAGCGTCACTGCCGAGAATGACAGCTTGTCAGACTTCAGGGGTGAGGAGGAAGTGCCGGCCGAGCTCTGAGGCTGTGCGGCCGGCTTCAGACCGAAGCCAGCCGATCACAGGCGGCGGGCTCTCGCGGCCCCGCTCGTCAGAGGCGCGGCGGGGCTGCGGCAGGCCTCTTAGGACGACCGCGTTAGGAGAATGGCCCCTCCTGGCGAAGCCGGAGTTCAGTTTCCGCCACCTGGGGCGGGCAGCAGATGGGACAGTACAACCGCGAAACTCAACCGCTTGGTGTGCTGTCTCCGCGTGTAAATGACCTTTTTACGCCCTCGATCCTCAGCCTGGCACAAGCTTAGGCGCCTATGCACCAACCGCTCGCAAGAGCGCCCCAAAAGGACTTACCCTGCCGACACTGTCGAGCAGGGTCTTTTGGCGAAGGCCTTGTCCAACGCCATGGGCATGCCACGGACCGCCTCGTCACCGGCAGCGATAGAAGAACATCTTCTGCCCGTCCTCGGTCTGAACGAGCATCGTGCCGCTTGCGCCGACTTGCCAGCGGGCAGTGCGGTTCCAGCGATCCGCACCGGAGGCGCACTGCATCGTGACCGCGACCTCGTCGCCCTGAGGGCGCTTGCTCGCCACCCTGCAGCGCATGTCGTGCCCCTACACCTCGGTCGACGTGATCCTGATCGCCGCGATGTCTGGGGTGGCGACGCCCGCCTTGGCCGTGGCGCAGTGGTCCTGCTGCGCGGTCCACAGCCCCTCCCACAGTGCGAGTGAGGCCCCGCAACCAGTGCTCGACGAGGTGTGGGTCATCGAATCGGGCATGATCTACGCGAACGAGAGCTATGATTCGTCGATGGCGCTCAGCAACGTGCACGAGCTGACCGAGGCTCGAAAAATCAGCGAGCAGCGCATGCAGGCGGCGAAAGAGCGCGCCCGGCGCGCTGAGGCGAGAAGGGCCGGAGCCACAGCGGGGCGGCGTATGGAACCAGCCATGTCCGCCGCTTTGCGAGACTAGCCCTCAAGCGAGGCTGCACCCTGCGACGAGATTTGTTCCGTGCCCAAGCGAGGGAAAAGCTTAAAGACAATACATCGATCCATCCATCCAGAATTAATTTAGAAATCGCTTGTCTGGATGTGCACATGGGCACTATTATTCTCTGTGCACCTGAGATTTCGGCTCTTTATCTACAAAATTGAGAGTCTGACCCTACGAAATACGCTGGACAATGCGAGACTTTTGCTGAGCGAAGTGCCAATCTGATCGGCTGCGCGCCCGCTGCAAGTGGAGCGGCCGAGAGAGCCATGCGGGATGTAAGCTGGGTAGGACCGCACTCTGGCCTCAGCTTGGGAGAGCACTGTTGGCTATGCTCGCGGTCGTACGTGGATCGTCCAGCGTCCCTCGAGACACCCCATGCAGTTCGTGCCCCTCCGTCCTCGTTCTGCCTATCCCCTGCGCGGTGCGGTCGGCATCACCTTGCTCACTGCCTTTCTCCTGGTGACTCTCGGCGCGTGGCAGATCATGCGCTCACGCGACGCTGCTCTCGCGGACGCGCGCAAGGACGCCCGCAATCTCAGCCGTTCACTGGCCCAGCACGCCGAGCGCACCATCGAGGCCGTGGACCTCATCCTCTCGGGCACGACCGAGTGGGTCGAGGGCAACCCTGATCGAGCAACCCTGGGGAGTTTTCTCGTCCGCCGCACCGGGACCATTGCGCAGGTGCGCAATATCGCCATCACCGATGCGAGCGGCTCGTGGATTGCCGACTCCCTCTCGCCGCATCCCCCCCTCAGCAGCGCCGATCGGCCTTACTTCGCTTGGCTCCGAGATCACCCGGAAGACCGGGCCATGTTCATCGGTGCGCTGATCCGCAGCCATTACGATCAGAAGCCGATCCTCCCTCTCGCGCGGCGGCTGAACAATTTCGATGGCTCGTTCGCCGGCGTCGTTGTGGCCGAACTGGAGCCGGACTACTTCGCACAGTTCTACGCGACCTTCGGCCTAGGCGAGCGAGGGACGATCGGGTTGTGGAGCTCGAACGGCAGGCTCCTCTCGCGAGACCCAGCGGCACCGACCGAGAGCCAGGACAAGGACTTCTCGTCCACGCCTCTCTTCCACAACCTGAGACGCATCTCGACCGGCGTCTACGACGCACCACCGGCACCCATCGATGGCGTCAAGCGCATCGTCGCCTACGAGCGGCTGGTGAAGTACCCCGCCTTGGTGGTCACGGCCGGGATCGCGACCGATGACGCCCTCGCGGCTTGGCGGCGGGAGGCGCTCGTCCAGGCCAGCGCGATCAGCACGGCGGTGCTCGCTCTCGTCGGGCTCGGTGTCGGCCTCGGGCGGCGCGACCGGCGCGTGCGGGCCGCCGAAGCCGAGGCGCGCGCGAGCGCGGACCTGCTCGCTGTGACGCTCGAGAACATGGACCAAGGTCTGATGATGATCGATGCCGACGATCGGGTCCAGGTCTGCAACCGGCGCGCCCTGGAACTCCTCGATCTACCCCCTGCCTTCATGGCGCGAAAGCCAACTTTCACGGCGGTGCGCAATCACCAGCTCGCGCACAACGAGTTCGCCCATTCCGACGAGGCCTTCCGCACCTGGGTGGCCACGGCGGGACTCGAGCCCAGGGAGCACACCTACGAGCGCGAGCGTCCGAACGGCACCGTTCTGGAGATCCGCACCGTGCCCCTGGCGGGCGGTGGTGCGGTGCGAACCTACACCGACATCACCGCCCGGCATGGCGCGGAGCGGGCCCGGCGTGAGAGCGAGGCCCGCTACAAGGTTCTCGCCGACAACGTCTCCGACCTGATCGTCCTCGGCCACGCCGACGGGCGCCGCTCCTACATCTCGCCCTCGGTGCACGCCATGCTCGGCTACGCGGTCGAGGAGGCGCACCGGATCAGGGTGCGCGACTGCCTTCACCCGGATGATCTGAACCGGGTGTCGGCGGCAGCAGCGAGCCTCTCCCGGGAGAGGCCGACCGCCTCGGTCGTGTTCCGCCTCAAGCACAAGGCGGGGCACTACGTCTGGGTCGAGGCCGCGTACAAGCGGATCGAGGACGCCGACGAGGTCACCATCGTCACCGCCATCCGGGACGTCACCCAGCGGGTCCGTCAGGAACGCCACCTGGAGCGGGCCAGGGTCGAGGCGGAGGCTGGCGCCCGGGCCAAGGCCGAGTTCCTGGCCAACATGAGCCACGAGCTCAGGACGCCGCTCACCGGCATGCTCGGCGTGCATGATCTCTTGGCCGACGACGCCTCGCTGCCGGACGCCCAGCGGCACCTGGTCGGGCTGGCGCAGGAGGCCGGGCGCTCGCTCCTGGCCATCGTCAACGACATCCTGGACTTCTCCAAGATCGAAGCCGGCCAGATGGCGATCGAGAGCGTGCCTTTCTCTCTGCGGGCGCTCGTCGAGAGCTGTCGGGCCCTGGTCGCGGAGAGCGCCAAGGACAAGCCGCTCCGGATGGTCACGGACATCGAGGGTGACGCGCCTGACCGGTTCGTCGGCGATCCGACCCGCTTGCGCCAGATCCTGCTCAACCTCGCCAGCAACGCCGTGAAGTTCACGCCGAGAGGTGAGATCACGATGCGGGTTGGCTTCGCGGCGAGCACCGGGCGAGTGCGGGTCGCGGTCACGGACACTGGCATCGGCATCCCGGCCGACAAGCTGCCCCTGCTGTTCGAGCGGTTCAGTCAAGCCGACGCTTCGACCACCCGTCGCTACGGCGGCACGGGCCTGGGTCTGGTGATCTGCAAGCGTCTCGTGGAACTCATGGGGGGCACGATCGGCGTGGAGAGCGTTCCTGGGCGAGGCTCGACCTTCTGGTTCGAACTGCCGCTGCCCTTGGCCGAGTCGGATCGACAGGGTCAGGCCGCGCCGCAAGTCCTCGCGGGTCCTGTTGCCCGCGGCCACCGGATCCTGGTTGCCGAGGACAACGAGATAAACCAGGAGGTGATCCGCGCCGTGCTGAGCCGCCGGGGCTACGAGGTCGTGCTTGTTGAGGACGGGGCTCAAGCCGTGGAGGCGATCAAGACAGGACCGGCCTTCGACATCGTGCTCATGGACGTGCAGATGCCGGTGCTCGACGGGCTTGGTGCAACGGCTGCGGTGCGGGCGTGGGAGCGTGCGCAGGGTCGGCCTCCGATGCCGATCGTGGCGCTCACGGCGAATGCCATGAACGAGGATGCAGAGCGGTGTCGGGCCGGTGGCATGGACGCCCACGTCGGCAAGCCGATCAAGTGGACGGAACTGTTCGATGTCATTGAGCAGCTGTGTTCCGCGCCCAATCGAGACACGCCACCTGCACCTCACTTGCAAATCGGAATGTAATGAAAACGACCGGACACTTCTGGCGAATTCGGCGGCTACGCCGCGAGGGCCTTGAAGCGTGAGGTGCGCGTAGCGGCCGCAGCGAGAATCAAGCGGCGAGGCGATCGTGCTCTTGAGCCATGTCGATGAACTTTACGCAAGAGTGAGCGTCGATGGCGGGTCGATCGTGGAGGCGATCCGGTCAATGAACCCGCTGACCAGAAAACTTGCGAATGGCAGCCGCTTCTCGGCCCAGGACGAGACCGAGTACGGGTATTGCCGGGGCGCGGTAGGCTGATCATCGGGTCTCCTACTCTGCCCTCACGACTTCGGGGCTGGGAGGCAGAACCCGGGGCGGCCGGGCAACGTCCCGGACCTGCAGAGACAGCGACGTCGAGAAGGCCTCGCCCGCGGCGGGGCCTTCTTCGCGTCAGAGCATGGCGAACAGGTCGAGCTGCACCGGGCTTTGATGCCGCCGCGGCCGGCCGCGCTTCCTCGACGGAGCCCACTCCGGGGGCGCCTGCCCCGGCCTGCCGTGCGGCACCGCTCCAACTGCTCGGCAGCCGTTTGGTGGCGGGCGGCGTGCCGAGCTTTGGCGGGGGCGGGAAGCCCCGGCGCATCATGCTCGGCTCGCGCCGGTCCTCCGCCCCAAGCGCGACCGGCGCCATTTGGCCCGGGAAGCTTGCTGTTGCTGCGCGCTTCGTCATGTCTAAACTAAGAGGAAAAGCACAGCCGGAGAAGCGCCATGCAGACCCTGGTATACGGTATACAAAAGGACCGTGAAGGTTGGAGCGTTTGTGCTTCTCGGACGGGGAAACCAGTCCTGCTCGATGGGCAGCCTCAAACAGGACTCTCGCTTGAGGTTGCCTCGCAGCTCGCCGCGTCGCTGGAGATCATGGATTTCCTGCGTGCCGAGCGCGCCACTTGGATGATCACCAACTGTGCGACGGTTCACTAGAGCATTTTCCGACGAAGTGGATGCCGGTTCGTCGCAGAACATGCGGCAAGATCAAAGATCGAGAGCGGCACCCGGTTGCAACGGGATCGGGTGCCGCTCTAGCCCGCGACATCGACGGCGTCTGCAATCCCCGCCGGCGCCATTCCGCGCTCGGCTTCCTCAGCCCCGTCCAGTTCGAGAGGCGGCTCCTCAACCGCTCTCCACTTTCCCGAAGCAGGATCGTCTCTCTTGAGCCACCCTGATGTTTGATCCCAGAGTTTGATGCGGCCGCCGGCTTCGTGCGCTGGATCCACGGTGGTGAGATCATCGACCCCGCCGCGTTCGAGGGCGTGGATGGGCTCGACGCTCCGGCGCTCGCGGACGCCGTCGAGAAGCGCCCCGCAACTCAAGTGCATGCAAGGTCATCAGGGACGTAGACCTTGTCAGAAAGAAGCATTCGTTCGCAAGGTGGTCGCGGGGGAGCCGCGATTGCAGTTCCCCCGCAGGTCTTCAGACGAGGTGCCAGCCGCTATGAGCGGGATCAAGCGCAACGTGCGTGCTTCCACCCAGCGCCACATCGCCATCTACGTCTGTGGCTTTTACTTCAAAATTAAAGCTGTCCTTCTCCGGCGTTTGGATGATCTCGGTGAAGAACGTGCCCACTCGGACACCGATGTTATCAGGGATGGACCCGTTCTTCGCTGCAGCGGGCGAGAAATCGAACTGGACGACAGCGTAATCAAAGTAGTCGTTCGCCCCCTGCAGGCCTGCGGTGCCAGTTGCTGTGCCATCATCGAACAGGTCGATGTTGTGCGCTTTGTTGTCCGTCAGCGTGAGCCCAGTCTTGTCGACCGCGCCGTTGGTGATGTGCTCCGAGGTCTTCCGCCAGCCTTCGTCCACAAGGCTGCCGTCGGTGCGATACAGCCAGTAGTGAATATTGACGTTAGGGATATTCCCGATGCCATAGACATCGAAGCTGAGATGCTTCAGGTGGTCGAGACCGCCTGTCTGATCCGGGTGCGTCGGCGCCAGGTAATCCACCCGGAACCCCTCATTGGGGTTGATCTGGGACGCTTGCCCTCCCTTGATACCGAAGCCGATGTTGTTGGTGTTGACGTCATCCGCGTCGGAGGCCGCGCCATTCTGCTTGGGGTCCAGGGCGGCGGTGTAATCAGCTTTCCAGACCGTCACGCCACCGACGACCGAACTCGTTGCCTTGATCGCCTTGCTCGGGTCGAAGATCAGACCGTCGATCTTGACCGAGCCGCCGTAGTCGCCGGTCAAGGTAGCCGTCACGGTCTCCGTGGGGGAGCCTGAAGGCAGCTTCTCGAAGGCAATCTTCTGCGGCAGGCCGTCCGGTGCATTCACAACACTGACGGTGTATCCCGTGTCCGTTACATCAAGTGAGTAAATCGGTTTGGTAAGGGGGTCGAGGCTCTTGACGTAGTCAATGTGAGCTGCACTCGTTTGATTTGCGAGGAGGCCCTCGTGCGACGACGCATCGAAGCTCGAGATCGTTACGCTCGTGCCAGGGACGTCGTTGTGGAAGTCAACTTTGAATGTGTCGTTGCCCTGGATGCCATTTCTATACTGCAAGATCATGTCATCGACGGCTTTGGTGCCGCCAGCCACCGTTGTCTCGATGAATTCTGGGGTCGCATCCTTGAAACTGATGTTGCCGCTCACGTCGATTTCTTGAGTCTTGGTGTCGCCGTCGCCATCCGTCGCCGTCGCAATGAGGTGCAGCGCATTGGCTGACAGCGTGGCGAGGGACGTGTTAACGGCGTGCTTGATCGCGATGCTCTGCGTCAGCGAGGCGTTTCCGGAGCTATCCAGCGCGAGGGTGAACACCGTGGTGCCGGCGGCGTCCGTCTCCTTGCCGGTGATGGTCTTTCCATCCGCCGACAGGGTCAGGAACACTTGCTTTCCGTTCACATCGGTGAGGCCGCTGTTCGTGCTCTTGATCGCGAATTTGTAGTCCAGAGAGCCCGCGCCGTCCGCACCGAAGGTCGGTGTGGCGAAGTAGTCGGCAAAGCTGCCTGTGAACGCTTGCTTCAGCTGAGCGTCATCGGCGGTCACCGAGCCTGTACCCGACTTCGTGGCGAGCGAGGGGCCGTCGTCGTTGAAGGTCATGAGGTCGGAGATTGAGATCGTCCGTGAGGCTGAGTCGTGATCTCCGTCCGTGATCGTCGCGGAGAGGCTGATGAGGCCCGCCGCCAGCGTCGCCCCATCGTTCGGGTCAAGCTTGTTGTTCTGGACCACCGATCGCGCTTGCGTCAGCGTGACCTTGCCGTTCGCCAGGGTGACGGTGAAGACGACGTCGTTGTTGGCGTTGACGCCGTCGACTTCCGTGGCGCTGATGGTCCTCAGCGCCACACCCGACTGCGTGAGCGTATCGACCAGGCCGGTCGGGGTCCCGTCTGACGCTGCCGCTAGGCTGTAGGTGGTCGTGGCCCCGATCGAGTCGGCACCCGGCTTGCCGATGAACAGGCCGGTGATGTCCTGTTGCGAGGTGACCAGAGCCGAGTTCGGCGTTGAGCCCGTGCCGAGGCCGCTCTCATCCACGATGAACGACACCTTGGTGCCACTAAGCGCAATCGTCGGCTTGTCATCGGCGAAGGTCAGATTGACCGCCTCCGATGCCGCGGCTTTGTCGCCGTCCCCGTCCGTCGCCGTCGCGGTGACCTGGATCTTGCCAGTCAGCGACGCCGTATCCGAGTTCGCGTCGTGGTCGATCGCGGCCGCCTGGGTCAGGCTGACCTTGCCGGTCACGTCGACCGACACGGTGAACACGCTGCCCTTCGACGTGTAGCCGACGACGCTGCCGTTCTCCGTCTTGAGCTGGACGGCCTCACCGCCCGACATCAAGCCGCTGTCACCGGCCGAGCAGGTCAGGCTGTACGTGGTCGTGCCGTTGGAATCGGCCCCGTACTGGGCCGCGGCGAAGTCGCTCGCCGACACGGAAGGCGTGTTGAGCGCCGCGTCGCTGCTGGCCAGGGCCACCGCCGTCGCGCCTTGCTTCAGCGCGATGGACGGACCGTCGTCGCTGAAGGTCATGCTCGCCGACAGATCCGCGCCGGCCGCCTTCGCGTCGCCGTCCGCGTCAGTGATCGTGGCCGTGACCGTGATCAGCTGCGGGGTCAGCGTGACGGTGTCATTCGGGTTTGACGTGTCCCCATGCTTGACGGCGCGCAGCTGAGTGAGGGTGGCATCGCTGCCCGAGAGCGTGACCGTGAACACGACGTCGCCGTGCCCGTTCACGCCATCGACCTCCGTGCCGCTGACGGCTTTCAGCGTGACCTGCTCCCCGGTGAGCGTGTCCAGGAGGTTGGTCGCCGTGCCGGTGGTGGCCGTCAGAGCGTAGGTCGTAGTGCCCGCGCCGTCGGCTCCGTACTTGCCGTCGAACAGGGCCAGGATCGAGTGCTTGTCGCCGACGTTCAAGCTCGACTCATCCACCGCGAACGCAACCGTGCTGCCGGTCGCGGTGATCGAGGGCTTGCTGTCGGTGAATGACAGGTTCACGCCTTCCGAGGCGCTGGCCTTATCGCCGTCGGAATCGGTGACGGTGCATGTCACGGTGAGGGCACCGGTCAGATTAACCGCGTCGGCGGCCTGATCAACGGCCTTGAGTTGCGTCAGGGTGACCTTGCCACCAGCATCCACCGAGACGGTGAACACGTCCCCATCCGCGGTCGCGCCGTGGACGACCCCTGACCCGTCGATCGACAGCTTGATCGGCTTCGTGCCGCTGGTCAGGGCGGTGCTGCTGCCGCCGGTCAGCGCCAGCGCGAACGCCGTGCTGCCCGCACCATCGTTGCCGTAGGCGGTGATGAAGGCCGTCGCCTGGCTTGCCGCCCCGGCGCCGCCCAGGCTGTCATCGCTGGTGGTCAGGGTCACCGAGGGTGCGGCGGCCGTCGCGGTGGGCGTTGCGTCGCCGAATGCCAGGTTCAGGGCCGTCGTGGCTGCCGACGAGACGTCGCCGTCCGAGTCGGTCGCTGAGGACGAGAGCGAAATCGCACCGGTCAGCGATGCGGTGTCGGAGCCCACCTGGTGGTCGATGGTGGCTGACTGCTTGAGCGTAACCTGCCCTCCGCTGAACGAGACGCGGAAGACTTCGGTCGTGTCGGCCTTGCCGACCACGTCGGCGCCATCCGCCACGAGCGTGATCGCGGAGCCGTGGGACGTCAGACCCGTGGTGGCGGCATTGATGACGAGCGCCGAGTGGGTCGCACCCGCACCGTCGGCACCGTAAGCCGGCGTGATGGTCACCGCCTTCGTGTCCGTCCCGAGCGTCGCGTCACTGGTGCTCAGCGAGGCCGACGCATCGGCCGTGATCGTCGGCTTGTCATCGGCGAAGGTCAGATTGACCCCCTGCGACGCAGGAGCTGAGGTCGAGCCGTCACCGTCCGTCGCGACGGCGCTGATGCTGATCGCGCCGTTCAGGCTGGCCGTGTCGGAGCCCGCGGCATGGTCGATGGCCTTGAACTGCGTGAGCGTGACCTGACCTGACGGATCGACCGACACGGTGAACACGTCACCGTCCGAAGTCGCGCCATGGATCACGCCCCCGGCATCTTTCGACAGGCTGATCGCCTTGCCGGCCGACGTGAGACTCGTGCTGCCCGTGCCGATTAGGCTGTAGCTGACCGAGCCGGCTCCATCCGGTCCGTAGTCCGGCGTGAACGTGGCCGCCTTCACGTCGTGGCCCGAGGGCCCGAGATTCGCATCGCTGGTGGCGAGCGAGACTGGCCCTGAGCCGGTGATGGTCGGAGCACCGTCCGCGAATGACAGATTGATCTTGTCGCTGGCCGACGCCGCGTCGCCATCCCCGTCCTTCACGGTGGCCGTCAGGGAGATCGCCCCATTCAGGGTGCGCGCCGTCCCGCCGCTGTGGTCGAGCGCGGCCGACTGGACGAGTGTCAAGGCACCGCTGCCCGTCGAAGACACCGTGAACACCAGGACGCCGTCGCTGGTCTTGCCGACCACGTCGGCGCCGCTCATGGACAGGGTGATCGCTTTGCCGCCGGACGTCAGGCCGGTAGCAGCCGTGTTGATCGTAAGGGCATAGGTCGTAGTGCCGGCGCCGTCCGCGCCGTATCCGATGGTAAACGACGCGGTCCCCTGGCCGGCGATGCTGCTGCCGTCCGTGCTGGAGAGGCTCACGTCGGAGCCCGCGACCGCGGTCGGACCGTCGTCCTTGAAACTTATCTTATCGGAGATCGAGACGGAGCCGGTCGCGTGGTCGCCGTCCTTGTCCGTAACCGTTTGGCTCACCTGAATCAGGCTGGCGGCCATCGCCACGGCGTCGTCGGGATCGCTGGTGCCCGGATGGTCGAGATGACCACTCTCCGTGACCGTCACATCGCCGGTGCTGGAATTCACGCTGACGGAGAAGATGACCTTACTGTTGCTCGCCGTATAGCCTTCCACGACGCCGTTGGACAGGCGCAGCAGAACGTCCTCACCGCCGCTCTTCAAGCCGCTCTTGCCGGCCGTGGCACTTAGCGCGTAAGCGATCGTATCGGTCCCGTCGGGGCCGCCGCTCGCGGTGAACGCCGCCGCAACGCTGTGGTGATCACTGGAATTCGGGGTGCTTTCGTCCACGATCCAGGCGCCGACCTGCGTTGCGTCGGTCGTGACAGACGGCCCCCCGTCGAGAAAGTGAACATGCGAGCCGAGTTCGACGACCGTATTCTGGACCGTCGGCGGTGCTGTATAGATCAGGTGGCCAACATCGAACCCCTTGGAGCCGACATTTTCGACCGTAAGGCGGTCGAAGGTCCCGATCTTGTTCACGACTTCGACCGTCCAGTTCAGCTGAACGCCCTTCACGGTCACGGCCGAGGCCGAGCCGACGCCGGAGATCGTCAGGCCGTTCGCATTGGCGACATTGCCGCCCAGGTAGACGACATTGCCGCTCGCGTCCTTGACGCGAACCGCCTCGATCGTAACCACCGTGTCGTTCTTGCCAAGATCAGCGAAGAAATTGGTTGCATCATCATCCGGCGCATTCGCCTGGATCGCCGTCACCTTGACATCGGCCGTGGTGCCTCCGCCCTGGATCTGAGTGATCCCAAATCCAGCGTTGGTGATGTTGTGATTGTGGCTAGAGAAGGAACCCGTCGGGTCCGATCCTGCGCCGGCGACGCCGTTTCGCACGTAGTCGAGTCGGATGCCGGCCCCGTTGGGTGGTGCCGTGACCGATTGGCTGCCGACGCCAAAGCCGGTCGTGCTGATGTTCAACCGCTGGGACAGGTAGTCCTCATGGATGGTTGTGCTCGGGTCGTCGCTGTTGAACGCGGTCACCAGGACGCTAAGGTCCTGTGAGTTGGATGGCGGCGTGACGATGGCGTAAACGGGCGCGCCGGATGACGCTGTGCTGAAGGTCGTGTTCTCGTTAGTGACCGACTCGCTGGAGGCGACGAACAGCTTCTGTGTCAGCGCCTGGAAATCATTGGCGTCAATTTTGTCAACGCCCACGTTCGTGATCGCTGCGTATTGTGTGATCCAGAGTTGAGCTTTCGTGACGTAGCCGGTCGTCTGGTCAACCTGCTCGTCGAGCGCGATCGAGAAGGCAATGCCGCCATCTTTCGCGGAGGTC
Source organism: Methylobacterium sp. WSM2598 (assembly GCF_000379105.1). Taxonomy (GTDB): domain Bacteria; phylum Pseudomonadota; class Alphaproteobacteria; order Rhizobiales; family Beijerinckiaceae; genus Methylobacterium. The sequence goes on from NZ_KB900609.1 coordinate 1,496,857, forward strand.
GCATCGGCACCGACGCGACCGACCACGATGTCGTCGTCGCCCGACACGGCGAACAAGAAAATCTTCTTTCCGTCGACGGTCGTGAGGCCGCTGTCGACACCGATGCTTGTGCTGAACTGTTGGACCGCGCCGCTCGACAGCGTGCCCGCCGACGAGAGCAGCAGATCCTTGGTGTTCGCCGCGATGTTGAACATGCCCTGGTCCACCGCCTTCTGGGGGGTGGACAGGGCTGCTGCGCCGGTCACCGCTTGAGCCGCCAAGTTGGCGTAAAGCGAGCCTAAGCCGGTATCATAGAACGTGACGGTGTTGCCCGCGTAGAGAAGCTCGTCCGCCGTCGAGAAGGAGCCCTCATCGACTTCCAGAATGCCGGACGTGAGCGAGATAGCCATGACTCGTACTCCCTTTTGGATTTATTTCTGAAGTCGGAAACAGCGCTGAGGCCGTTCAGCGCTCCCGCCACGCTTTGGTGATCTGATCAGTGAGCGGCTTGGTTAGGTACGACAGTACGGTGCGCTCGCCGGTCTGGATGAAGCTCTCCACCGGCATGCCGGGCACGAGGCGAACGGCGCCCAAGCGTGCCCTTTGGTCGTCGGGCACGCTGATGCGGGCTGTGTAGAAACTCGCTCCCGTCTTGGGATCGGTGGTCACGTCGGCCGAGACGCGCGTCACCTGGCCGTCGATTTCGGGCGTGGTGCGCTGGTTGAAGGCGGAGAAGCGCAGCACCGCTTTCTGGTCGAAACGCACGTTGTCGATGTCGTGGGGCTGGATCTTCACCTCGAGCGCCAGCCGGTCGGAGGAGGGGACGATCAGCATCGCGGGCTCGTTCGGGGTGACGAGGCCGCCGATCGTGTGCACCGTCATCTGGTGCACGATTCCGTCCTGCGGGGCGCGCAGCTCGACCCGCTTGAGCTGGTCCTCGGCCGCGACCCGCTTCTCAACGAGTTCCGACCACTTGCTGCGGATCTCGGCGAGCTCCTTGCCGACCTCGGTGCGCATGTCCTGGTCGATCTGCAGGATCTGCAGCTCGATCTCCGACATCTTGCCTCGTTGGGCCGCGGTCGAGGCGAGGAGCTGGCCGCGCTCGCCTTCGAGCCGGGTTGCGTCGCGCTCGAGCGCGTTGAGCCGCGGCAGCTGCACGAGGTTCTTGGCGTAGAGCTCGCGCACGCCCTTGAGCTCGCTCCCGATGAAGGCGATCTCGCGCTCCTTCGCGCTCGCCTGCTGGGTGAGCCCGCCGATCTCCTGCTGGAGTTGCGCGAGGCGCTCGCGCAGCTGCGCCTTCTGACCCTCCCGGGCGTTCACCCGCGAGGTGAACAGCTTCGTCTCGCCGTCGATCAGGCGGGCGGCCGTGGCGTCAGCCTTGGCGCGCTGCAGCAGGTCAGCCGGAAAGGTGATGCCTCCCGCTCCGTCGCGCTCCGCCTCGTTGCGGGCGCGCCGGGCGCTGAGCTCGTCGAGGGCCTTGAGCAGGATGTCGAGGCCCGCCCGGGTCTGCGTCTCATCGAGACGGATGAGGACGTCGCCCGCTTTGACAGGGTCGCCGTCCCGCACCAGGAGCTCGCCGACGACGCCGCCCGTCGGGTGCTGCACCTTCTTGACGTCCGATTCGACCACGAGCTGGCCCGGGGCGATCACCGCGCCCGAGATCTGCGTGAAGGTTGCCCAGCCGCCGACCCCGCCGACCAGGACGGTGCCGAGGAGGAGAGAGGCTCGGAGGTGCCGCCGGATCGAGGCGTCGGCGGTCGCCGGCGGGCGCACCAGAGGGATCCTGACGGGATCGAGGCTCGCGGCCATCACGCAGTCTCCCGCATTGTCTCGGGGAGTGGCACCGTCCGGGGCAGGTGAGGCTGGGCCGGGGCCTGCGCTGGCGCGGCGACCGGCTGCAGCACGCGCTTCAACACCTCGTCCTTCGGGCCGAAGGCCTGGGCGCGGCCGTCGGTCATCATCAGGACCATGTCGACGGCGGCGAGCGCGCTGGGCCGGTGGGCCACCACCACGCAGATCCCGCCCCGCCGGCGCACGCCCAGAATCGCTTGCGTCAGCGCGTTCTCGCCCTCGGTGTCGAGGTTCGCGTTCGGCTCGTCGAGGACGACGAGGAAGGGATCGCGGTAGAGGGCGCGCGCGAGCCCTACCCGCTGGCGCTGTCCAGCCGAGAGACCAGCCCCGCCCTCGCCGATCGGGGTGTCGTAGCCCTCCGGCAGGCGCAGGATCAACTCGTGGACGCCCGCCGCCCGCGCCGCCGCGATGACGTGCTCGGGGGCGGCCTGCGGCTCGAAGCGGGCGATGTTCTCCGCGATCGTGCCGGCGAATAGCTCGACCTCCTGCGGCAGGAAGCCGATATGCCGGCCGAGCGCGGCGCTCGTCCATTGGTCAAGCGCGGCCCCATCGAGGCGCACCTTGCCCCGCAGCGGCGACCACACGCCCACGATCGCCCTCACCAGCGAGGACTTTCCCGAGGCCGAGGGGCCGATCACGCCGAGCCCATGGCCCGCCTCGAGGGCGAGCGAAACGTCCTGCACCACGACCCGCGGCGTGCCGGGCGGCGCGACGCTGACGCTCTCGACACTCAGCGCCTGCTGCGGCGCGGGGAGCCCGTGGGGCTCGCGCACCGCAGGGATCCGCTCGAACGCCGTGCCGAGGCGCTGCCAGGCCTGGCGCGCCTGCACGAAGCCCTTCCAGTTGGCGATGCCGAGCTCGACCGGCGCGAGGGCGCGCGAGACCAGGATCGAGCTCGCGATGATGATGCCGCCCGTGGCCAGGTTGTTCACGACGAGCCAGGCGCCGAGCGCCAACACGCCCGATTGCAGCGCGGCCCGGAACACCTTGGAGCCCGCGCCGAACCCGCCGGTGACGTCCGCCAAACGCCGCTGCTCGACGAGGTAGCCGTGGTTCGCCACGGCCCAGCGCGTCGCGAAGCGCTCCTGCATGCCCATGGCGGCGAGCACCTCGGCGTTGCGGCGACCGGCCTCGGCGAGCGCGTAGCGCTGCGAGGCGTGCGCCATCGCTTTCTTCGTGGAGCGGCGCGTCAGGCAATCCGTCGCCAGGGTCACACAGGCCAGGACGGCGCCCCCCGCAACGGCGGCAACGCCGACGAGCGGGTGGAACAGGAAGCAGATCGCCAGGTAGATCGGCATCCAGGGCAGGTCGAAGAACGCCCCTGGGCCCGAACCGGCGAGGAAACCCCGCAGCTGGTCGAGGTCGCGCATCGGCAGCAGGCCGTCGCTCGGGGCTGCCCCCTTGAGCGGCGCACGCACCATCAGGTCGAACACCCGATCCGAGAGCGACTCGTCCAGGCTCATCCCGATCCGGGTCAGGACGCGTGAGCGCAGGGTCTCGAGCATTCCTTGAAACACGTAGAGGACCAGGGCGAGCGTCATCAGCCCGACGAGCGTCGGCACGCTGCGGCTCGGAATGACGCGGTCGTAAATTTCGAGCATGAAGAACGAGCCGGTCAGGTAAAGGATGTTGACCAAACCGCTCATCAGAGCGACCCCTAACAGCGCGTACTTGCAGCGTGACAGCGCAGATGCCGGATCCATCTGGATGCTGCGTGCGGCTCCTGATGGTGAGCAGGCATTGTTAGCATCTGAACTCATGGATGCCTCTTTGTGGAATGAGCGCTCGACTGCTGTCCAATGTGCAGATCTTTAGCCAAAGTCTTGGGTTTGAAAACACCAAGTGGTACAGCTCGATTTCAGTATAAGTACGTTCTGCCCGAAGCGCTTTTGGTACACATGACCATCGTATATCTCAGCCAAACATGAGCGCACATCATCGGTTTTGATTATGCGGCAACGATTTTTTAACCGTGAAGAACTAGATCGAATGGATTAGGCTCGGCCGGGGAGCCGCTCGCGTCCGGCAATCCTGCTCGCGGGTGCGATGACGAACTCGGTGCGGCAGCTGCCGGGCAGGGGCCCGGATGCCTTCTCGTCGGGGACCGCAGCGGCCGTATTGGCCGGTCGGCGCGTCCGCGACGGGGTCGCGCGGGTCTCGTCCCGTGGTCGGCGCGGGCGCGGGTGTGGCGGCCCTCCCGGCCAGATCATCGAAACGGTGGACATAGCCTCTGGCGCCGCTCTCGGCGTGTCGCCAAGCCTCCGGGTCGGGGTCGAAATGCCTCTGGGGCCGACGCCACGGCGGCGAGCTTCCGACAGGATCCGGCATCGCCTCCGCTCGGGTCGAGCGGATGTCGAGCCCGGCCTCAGGCCGCCCTGTCCGACGGGCCCGCCCTCACGGGTCAGCCGAGCATGGCGACGCGGTTGAGGAAGGCCACGAGATCCGATTGCCGCGCCGTGCCGGTCTTGGCAAAGATCGACCGGAGCTGAACGCGAGCGGTGTTCACGCTCGTGCCGTTCTCCTCCGCGCAGGCCTCGAGCGTTCCGCCCTTCGCGAGTTGCAGCGCGAGCTTCGCCTCGGCGTTGGTCAAGGCGAACAGTTCCTGCAGCGTGGTCCCTTTCGGCCGCTGACGCTCCTCAAGGTCAATGATGACGAGAACGTGCGGCGAGGAGCTCTCTGCGCCCGCGGGCTGCTCGAAGGAGCAGAGCAGGCGACGTGTCCCGTCCTGGACGATCCAGGGGCGCCTGGGCATCGCGGCGGGTCTCGTCGGCTGACCGAGAAGCTGCCGCAACGCCCCGTTGCCTTCGTGGGGCGGCCGAAAGATCTCCTCATTCCCCACGGCCTCGTGTTTCAGGAGGACTGCTCCCAGAGCATTGCCCGCCGTCACATGACCAGATTCGTCGAGAAGGAATGCGCAGTAGCCGAGTCGTTGTAGGACGAGGAGGAGGGTCTCTCCCGACAACATTATGCAACCAAGAGATGAAAGCTTCACTAGTGATGAGCTTTGCATCAAATTTGCCGACATACAAGTGCGTATAAACTGCCTATACCGGATGCGGTTTTAACTATAAGGCAATGCAGCAGGAGGCCGACCGATCCATCTCGGACCGTGCCCGATCATACATACATATGTATTCACCCGCCGAGCAGCTTCTCGGCCCAGGATTGGGACTCCTCAACACAGCTAAAAATGACACCTTCGTGATCGCACGGTCCGAATCCGACCTTCAGGAACCATCCCTCGTCGATGCCGAGATCCGGGTCGGCATGCACGCGCACCACGATCGCTGCCAGCACATCCCTGACCATGATCAGGCGTGCCTCCTCGTGGCCCTGTGGGCGCGCGACCTCGATCGGGACCGACATCAGTGGTTTGCTCACCTGAAGCCTGGGAGACGGCACGCGAATGCCGCGTCCGCTTCCGCAGCATAGAAACGCCAGGAGAAGGCCAGCATCATCCAAACGGATTATTCGGGCAAGAGTGCGGGTTTCCGCTGAGGATTTCCGGGCCGCGTCGGCGTTGAGGGTGATCATCGACCACCATGATGAGACGCGCGGCGGGTGCCTGGGCAGGAAGCGCCCTGCCGGCCTGGACATGTCGGGTGTTCGGCTCCTCGGCGCCCGATCGGAGTGCGCGCCCGGCGGGCCTCTCCCCAGGACAACCTTCGCGTGCGGGCGCCCCGGTTCTGGCGCCGGCCCCGGCACAGGTTTCAGCGCTTCATCTCCGTCCTCAACGGCCGCTTCGCCGAGGTCGCCCGGCCGCCTCGCCCGGTCCGGGTCCGGGACCGGCTCAGCGGGCCGCCCGCCGGGCCGGATGCTGCGTGATCACGCCGTACCAGCCGAGCCCCGCATAGGTCTCGTAGCCCGGCGTGCGGTGGAAGGCGGTCACCGCGCCCCCGGCATCCTGGTCGAAACCGCCCGTGCGCTCGCGGGCGTCGAGGCGGAGCGTCTCCGTCAGCAGGCCGCGCCCGTCCGAGGCGGCGAGAACCCGCCCGCCGGCATCGACCAGCAGGACGCGCGTCCGCTCCCGGTCCTCGGGCGCGACGCGCACGCCCGCGACGATCGCCCGGGCCTGCGGCTCCCAGTCGAAGTGGATCGCCAGCACGCCGCGCGGCCGCCCGTCGGAGCGCCCGTCCGTCCGGATGCTGGCGCAGTAGGTCGCGGCCTGCGCGCCCTGGAGGAGCGGGCGCGTCGCCACCTCGGCCGCCACGTAGGTGTCGCCGTTCGGCAGGGCCGCCGCGCGCCGGAACCACTCCTCGTGGGCGACGCTCGCGCCGCGAATCGCGGGAAAGCGGTCGGGCCGGCCATTCGCCACGACCCGACCGGCCGCGTCGCAGACCCAGAGGTCGAGATAGACCGTGTAGGCCGAGAGGATCACGCCCAGCCGCTCCGTCGCGTAGGCGACCCGCTCCGGCGTCGGCTCCTCCGCGCAGGCCACGATCGCCGGATCGGTCGCCCACCAGCGCACGTCGCAGGTGCGCTCGTAGAGGTTGCGGTCGATCAGCTCGATGGCGTTCAGCGCCAGATCGACCAGGCGCTCGCCCTGGGCCGCGTCGGCGAGGTCCTTCATCATGCCCTGCAGGCCGGTGATGCGTCCGGCGAGCTCCGCGTCGAGCGCTCCGGCGATCGCCTCGATCTGCGCGCCGATCGCCCGCACCTCCTGCGCGACGACCGAGAAGCCCCGCCCCTGCTCGCCGGCCCGGGCCGCCTCGATCAGCGCGTTGAGGGCGAGGATCTTGACCTGCGCGGTGACCGCCTGGATGGCGCGCGTCTTGTCGGTCACGATCTGGCGGACGGACTCCGTCTCGCCCGCGACCTGCGTCAGGCTAACCCGGGCGGACTCGCCGGGTCGGATTTCCGTCGTCCTGGCCTTCATCGCGCCGCGCGCCCCTTGCTCGCATGTCGGGCAATATGATTGGGGCGGATTGCGAAAGCATTAAATCCTACAAAGATGCCGTAAGGACAGATGCTGCCTAAATATTGTGCTGAGACAGTTGGGGCGAGGCTCTTGGCTCTCGCCGGTACGACGGAAACCTTGCTGGATTTTGCGCGTCGAAGTTGAGTGCGCCAGATCGAGTTTCGTGCCGCGGGGCGGATGGTCGCTGGGCCGCGCGGATCGGATCGCACCGCGCGGCGTCGGGAGCGACTGCGCATGCAGCAGGACGGCGTGCGAGGAGCGACCGTCTCCCCCGGCGGCGGCGTCGGGGGCCGTCGGGCCCGTGAACAAGGGCCGTCGCGCGCCGCTCTCGGGCCCTCGGGCCCGACTGAGACCCGCAGGCCGTCAACAGGTTCGAGAGCCGGTCCTCGGGGCGGACCGCGCGCAACGCAGGCTGACCCCGATCAAGTGAACCCAAGCCGAGCCGGCAACCATCCGGCCGGCCGGTCCGTATGCGCTCGAGGGCGTCACCAGGGATTTAAGTCGTGACCGACGCACCGGCTGGCACGAGGTTCCAAGCGTCGCAAGGCATGCACGAAATGAACTAGAACTTAACCATAAAACCGGCTCAAGGTCGGATATGAAATCGCTTGTCAGGAGCGAAGACAGAAACTTTTTCTCATTATCAATTAGAATATACATGGTTAACGGGGGCCTTGGATCCGAGTAACTGCTCTTATTCACTATAAATCAGACGACGTACGTACTCATACCGATATCCTTCGAATTTACAAAGCACGCCAGTTAAGACATTTTTTACCGATCAGCGACGCGCGGAGCGCAGCGCTTATCGTGAGCGTATTGAGTGTGGTGCTATGAGTGAAGTCATTCCAATAGCTATGTTTGCCGTTAGTTCATTGATCAATATCTCCTCACTCGACGATGCGTTCATCGATTTGATGGCATTCGGGATTTCGAGAAGGGGTCTCCCGAGCCTGTCCGGGAAGTCCGCTATCCCCCGCATCGCCGTGTTTGTTGCAAACTGGCATGAGGAGGACGTCCTCGGGCGGATGGTCGAAGGCAATCTCGCGCGGATTACCTGCCCCTACGTGAGCTTGTACCTTGGCGTTTACCCGAACGACACGGGTACTTTGCGCGTCGCCAGGGAACTCGAGTGCAAATACCCGAGTCGCGTCACCGTCATCGTCAATACGCTCGGCGGTCCGACCTCGAAGGGCCAGATGCTGAATGAAATGTTCCGACAGGTCTTCGAGCGCGAGGACTGCCCGGACATCGCCGTCCTGCATGACAGCGAGGATGTCATTGATCCGCGCACCTTTTCTATCTATGCCGAATATAGCAAAGATCACGACTTTATTCAGGTCCCCGTGTTCTCGCTCGATCGGGGCGAGGGGCTTCCCGTCGCGTCGACCTACATGGACGAATTCGCTGAAAGGCACACTCGCGAGATGATCGTGAGGAACGCGGTGGGTGCGGCCATCCCGTCGGCCGGGGTGGGCACCGCGATGACCAGGAAGCTGCTGCAGCACTTCCTGGCAACGCGGGGTCAGGTCCTCATGTCCGGGACGGTCACGGAAGACTACATCCTCGGCGTAGAAGCCAAGCGCGCAGGCTTCAGATCGGCTTTCGCGGCGGTTTCTGCCGACGATGAGCGCGGTCTGAACTACGTCGCAACACGGGAGTTTTTCCCAAAAAGCTTGTCATCAAGTATAAAGCAGAAGACGCGCTGGGTATACGGCATAAACTTCGAAGCTACGCACAAGCTGGGCTGGAAGGGTGATGCTTGGGATAAGTACTTTTTTGTGCGTGACAGGAAGGGCGTTGTCACTAATTTCCTTCCACCTGTCTCGCTGATGATCTTACTCCTGATCGCAGGCGGCATCATCGATCTTTCTGGTGTACCTGAGTCTTTGGAGCCGTTTTTGTCGGCGTCTGTCACCGTGAACCTCGTTGCGCTGTTCACCCGTTATGTGGTCAGGGTCGCAGCTTGCCGCGAAGTTTACGGTACGTATGATCTGCTCGGCATCGCGTATCGTTGGCCGGTTGGACTCTATATCAACGCGGCAGCCGTCTTCCGCGCGTGGAAGACTTACATCGGTGAGTCGGAATTCGCGACCAAGCCGATCGTCTGGTCGAAAACGGCGCACGATCTTCCTGAGGATTTCGGGAAAGCCACTCGGTAAAAAAAATCAAAGGAAGAAGTACATGCGTATTCTGATCGCCTTTGGGACGCGTCCCGAGATCATCAAACTTGGACCGGTGTATCGGGCCCTTGTGGCGCAGCCTGGCATTCAGGTGGACGCATACTGGACCGGCCAGCACATTGAGCTGGCGGCCGGCCTGTTGCAGTTGTTCAACATCACCGTCAGGTACCATGGCGAAGCGGTGATGAGCGAACCCGGTCTGGCCGAGAAGTTCGGCTTGATGACGAACCAGATCGCCGCGGCGCTTCGAGCGACCCATTACGACTGGATCGTGGTCCAGGGTGACACGGCCACTGCTTCCGCCGCCGCGAGCGCTGGGTTCTTGTCCAGGGTGCCCGTCGCCCATGTCGAGGCTGGTTTGCGCACCGGTGACCTGTCGTCACCCTGGCCCGAGGAGTACAACCGACGTGTCATCTCGGTGAGTTCCAGCCTGCATTTTTCGCCGACCGCGGAGAGTGCGGCGAATCTGCTCAGGGAAGGCGTTGATCCGAAGTCTGTGATCACGGTCGGGAACACGGTGGTGGACGCGCTTCTCTACGCTCGCGAGAATACCGCCCCGAACTACGCGCCGGTCGATTCGGGCATTGCCGGCATTCCGCTCAACAAGAAGCTGATTCTCGCGACGATGCATCGCCGCGAGAACATCGGTAGCCCGATGCGCGAGGTGCTTCGGGCGCTCCGCTCGCTGGCCGAGGACGGCGACAAGGTCGTCGCGCTGCCGGTTCACCTCAACCCCGAAGTGCGTCGCGAGGTTTTAGCAATTCTCGGTGGAATCGAGAATGTGTGTCTGCTCGCGCCGCTTCAGTATCTCGACTTCGTCCATCTCCTCAGCCGCGCGTGGCTGGTGATCAGCGATTCGGGAGGTGTGCAAGAGGAGGCGCCGACCTTCGGCCTGCCGATCCTCATTACCCGGACGACGACCGAGCGTCCGGAAGTGGTGGCGGCCGGCTTCGGAAGCCTCGTCGGGTCCGACCACGACGTCATCACGGCGATGGCCCGCGAACGCACGCGCGGAAGGACGCCTCACCGGCTGGGCGGGCCGAACCCGTTCGGTGACGGGCATGCATCGGTCCGGATCGCTGACGCGCTGATCGCGCGCACGCTCCGTCGGTCGGCTGCCGCCTGAGCTTGGGAGAGCAAGATGTCTGAACTCAAGGTGAGCCAGATGAGCTGGGGCAAGCTGTTCCGAGTTCTCGTGACCGGTACTGCGGTGATCGGCAGCGGAGCGATAGGCTTCTATTATTACTCAAGTGGCGTTCTGGTTCTGAATGCGGGCGGTTTGGTCACGCGCGACCGAGTCTACGTGGCGACGCCCTATGATGCCCGCGTCCGTGAGGTCTTCGTGCGCCCGGGCGACACGGTCGTCGCCGGCCAGAAGATTGCTGTGGTCGACTCTCCCTCGATCTCGAAGACGCTCGCGGAATTCTCCATTGAGCGCGCGAAGATCTCCTCGCGCGTCGCTCAACTCGAGGCCCGCACGACGATCGTGGCCGCGATGGTCCCTGTCGCCCGTGCCGGCGCGAAGCAGGCCAACGAGTTCATGGCCGACTTGAACAAGGCTAAGAGTTCGGGTCTTGCCCTCAACCGCTCGCTGCATGAGGTCACCGCCGCATCATTCACCGCGACCGAGCGCCTGCTCACGATGATCTCCGAGAAGATCTCGCTCGATACGGAACTCGCGTCGAACCGGGCGGCGCTCGCCGAAATCACCAGTGCTTCCGACAACCTGCGCAGGGTCTACGCGGACGGCGTGCTCACCGCGCCGGTCTCCGGCGTCGTCGGAAGCGCGATCGCGAGCCCCGGCGAGGTCCTCACGCCAGGCTCGAATCGGCTGGCCTCGATCTACACCGGCACGAGTTTCGTGCTCGCCTACATGCCTGAAAGCTATCTCTTCGAAGCTGCCGAGGGCCAGTCGGTGCAGGTCTCCGCCCATCGCCAGAGTGTGTCGGGCCAGATCGCCCGCATCCTTCCGGTCACCGACGCGCTGCCCCCCGAGTTTCAGCCCCCGAACAGGGCGCGCGATCGCGGGCAGGTCGTCAAAATCTCATTGAACGATGCTGACCGCTTCGCGGTGGATCAGAAAATTCGCGTCTCAAGTTGTATCGTGACCGGATGTAAAGAGAGCTACGTCGAGCAGGCCAAGGCCCGCGTGATCCTGACATTCGGAAATTTGCTGTCCAGCCCAGCTCACGCTGAGCGGATTAAGCGAGAGGCATCAGTAAAGCCATGAGGGGACAATACATGTTGGGCGAAATATACGATCCTTTGAAAGATATATTTGATGAAAATCGAAGCTCGCGCCTCTATCAGACTGTGAATAGGTTCACGCCGGCGCGTCGGTGGCAGGATCGTGCGGCGTATTCCAGCCGCATCTGTGAGCGGGGCGCGGGATCGGACGCTGCGCCGCGTGCTCCCAAGGTCCGGCAAGGGCAGTGGCCGCAAATCGTTGAATGAGGCTTGCGGCCGAGCCAGCCGCCTCGAGGGCTGGATGGAAAGGTCGACCGCGATCCGTGAGGGCGGTTGAACTCCCGTGTGAGCGCTGTCGCGCCCTCATCACGATCGAGCGCCGGATGCCGACGGCCTTTCGACGCTTGATCCCGGGGTTCGATGGCGCGCTTCACATGGCCGGCGCGCAATCCGAGGCCACCGCACCGCTTCGCAAGGACCTCGTGAACCGCCGCAGGTTTCAGCGCGCAAGAATGTCGATGCGCATTTCTTGTCAGGCCGGCGAAGCGCTTTTCGCGCTCAAGTTGCCATGAATAACCTCAATTATCTTAGTGGCTTGCGCAATTGCCTCCTCCTTCAGTTCGCCAAACGTGATCCCATCCTCGTAAGATATATCAACAAGCATGGTCGTCGCGACTGTTGGGTGACCTTCGTCGTTTTCGACTGTAAATACTACCTCAGCGCGCCGGCGAGGGGCTTCTTTGTTCTGATTTTGAATGTTTGCGATTTGCACTGATGTTAGATAATAGGTCAAATCTCTCCTCCGAAGCTGAGCCTTTATTCTGAACGGATCGCAGGTGGCAACGGTATAAGATTTATCTTTATGACTCAAGCGCGGCTGGATGTTTGGATAGGGGAGCGCCTCAACCGGCAAGCGACTTGTGATCCGGCGGCACCGATGCGGCGGAGGGCCAGTCACGCGATGAGGGCGTGCCGGAGGAGGGAGCCCGAAGGCGTCTGCCGCGAACGCGACGGTTCACGCCTCGTCCATCTCCGCCCGCGCAACGACATCATGCAGACGCGCCTCGTGCCGAGTCCGTTGCCGGTCCCTCATCATCGTCTCCCCGCTTCGCCGGCCAGGCGGAATGCGTGGTGTCGCAGGAATCCATCGGCAGCGTCCGGCTGAGGCCCTCAAGGAGCCTCAGAGGAAGCTTTGGGCACTTGCTTCGGCCCGACTCCGGCCGCACCGTCGTCGCGCGCGGTGCCGGGAGGCCGGCAGCCGTTATCCTAGAGCATTTTCCGACGAAGTGGATGCCGGTTCGTCGCAGAAAATGCGGCAAGATCAAAGACCTAGAGCAGTACCCGATGGCCACGTGATCGGGTGCTGCTCTAGGAACGGAGGCAGCGCCACTCCGCGTGGAGTACATGAGAACCGTTGCGCTTCTGAGACGTTCAGAACGTGCGTGCTGAATCGACACGGGCGGATCCAGCACGTCTGCGACGGAAGGTCTGACCATGAAAGTCTGCAAGGCTACAGGATCAGCTGCGTTGTTGATCGCGATTGCCATGAGTTCTTCGGCCATGCCGGCCTCGGCTCGAGGTCGAGGAGTTGCCGTCGTCCGCGCCACCTCCATGAGCCCGGCTTACGGTGACGTCATTTCGCCTTTCTGCTTGGGGCGCTGCCTGCGAGGGCTGCCACCCTGCTCGGTCGGAAGCCGCTGGTACGGTCCCTACGGGTATGTTTGCTACAAACCGGAGCCGCCGTTCCGCTGGTAGCAGCCCTGATGCAACGATGTCTTCGGTCTGAGTCGGTCCGGCCGATCGTTGGCGGCTCCCGCTTCGACGCTCGGCTCGCGCCGTGACAAGGATCTCGATCGGGCTGGTCTCAACGAGCAACCGCTGCGCGGGGGCGGGATCGGAAGGGAGCGTGAGCCCCCGAGCCGCTGGCCGGCACCGGGCGCGACGCGCCGCCCGCGACGATCGCCCGGGCCTGCGGCTCCCGGTCGAGTGGATCGCCGGCACGCCGCGGAGCTGCCCTTCGGAGCACCCCTCCGCCCGGATGGGCCGGACGCGAGGTGACGCGCCGCCGCGCTACGGGATCGCCTCGCGGTCGCGCATGACGTCGGTCATCGGTGACGCCCGGACCACCCGGCCCCCCTCCAGCACGATCGCGCTGTCGCATCGCGAGAGCGTGCTCATGCGGTGGCTCACGACGAGCATCGTGCAGGACCGGCGCGACGACGCGAGGAGATCCATGATCGTCCTCTCCGACAGGCCGTCGACCGCGCTCGTCGCCTCATCCAGGATCAGCAATCTGGGCTTGCGGACGATGGCGCGTGCGAGGCCGATCCTCTGCCGCTGGCCTCCCGACAGGTTGAGTCCCCTGCTGCCGACATTCGTCGCGTAGCCCAGCGGCAGGGACCGGACGAAGGCGTCGGCGTCCGCCACTCGCGCGGCCTCCTCGATCTCGGCTTGGCCGACATGCGGGGCGCCGTAGGCGATGTTCTCGGCGATCGTCCCCTCGATGATCTCGGTGTCCTGTCCGGCGATGCCGATCAGATTCAGCCATTCCGAACGATCGAGCCGGTCCAATGAGGTCCCGTCCACCAGGATCTCACCCGATGTGGGCTCGAGCAGGCCGCACAGGAGATTGATGATCGTTGACTTCCCTGAGCCGGACGGTCCGATCAGCGCCGTCGATGAGCCGGCGCGGATGACGAAAGAGGCACTGTCGATCGTTCGGATCTCGGAGGAACTGTGATACCGGAAGCTCACGTCGGCGAAACGGATATCCCTGTCGAAGCTGGGCTTGACCTGGCCCAGCGATCGCGGCGCAGCCTTGCGCGTCACCGCCAGGAGCCACTCCACCTCCTGCACGGCGCCGGAGGTCTGTGAGATCTTGGCGCGGGCGGCCTCGAACGTGGCGAGGTGCGGCTGCGTGCGTTGGAGCAGGACCAGAAACGTCGCGAGGACCGGCAGGGGAACGTCGGCCGCGACCCGGACGGTGCCGGCCAGCAGGAGGACCAGCACGCAGGTCCGCAGGCTCTCGCTCAGGGGTTGGATCAGCGCCGATTTCCGCTCCATCGCGAAGATGAGCGCCCGAACCTTCTCGGACGCGTCGCGGAAGCGGGCCTCCTCCCGCGCCTCCTGCCCGAAGATGCGGATCGGGCGCATGGCCAGGACGCTGATCATCATCGCGCTCGCCAGCGACTCGTTCTCCGCCGACATCTGGCTGCTGAGGTCGTTCACCCGACGGGTGATCCGGGCGATCGCGTGCCGGATGGCCAGGACGCCCAGTCCGACCGCCAATCCCAGCCGCCACTCGCTCCAGAGAAGGAAGATCCCGAACAGGATGAGGGACGCGGCGCTGGACAGGGCCTGGAAGAAGGCCCGTATGGCCTCCGACGCCCGCCACGATTCATTGGCCAGGATGTTGATGATCCGGCCCGGCGGCTCGACCAGGAAGAAGCCGTACTCCACCGTGAGAAGCTGGTGCGCGAGAGCGACGCGCACGTCGTGGCTGGCCCGACCATCCACGAACGAGATCAGGAGCGTGTTGAGGAACGCGACCGCGTTCTTCAGGATGACGAGACCCGCGATCCCTGCGCAGATGTAAACGAGGCGTGTATTCGCCGGCAAATCCGCCCCGAACTGCATCAGCACGCGGAACGGGCCGGACGAGGCCGCCGACTCGCTCGACGTCAAGCTCACGACCAGGGGCGCGATCAGGCCGACCCCGATGCCCTCGAGTCCCGTGGAGATGAGGCCGAGAACCGTGACGGCTGGAACCGACCACAGATAGCGGCGCGCGATGTTGACGAGCGGGCGATGCTTATCGAATAAAAACATGCAAATCTTCGATCGGTCGCGACGAATGGATCTTGAACGGAGGCATGGGCGGATCCGACGCCGCGGCTCGGGTCGTTCCCCTCATCATGCCGGTACCCGATCACGCGGGCTTCCGAAGTGACGCTCCAAGACGCCTCGCGCGGCGGGCGCGGCGCGGGGCGTCGCGAACGCGCGGACCGGCGGCGCAACAGCGATGAGGGCGGGCCGCCGTTCCACGATCAGCCGCGGGGTGCCCGGGCCGGCGACGACCGGCGCCGTCCACGCGTCGCGACGCGCGCCGATGCAGAGCGGGCCTCTCAGGATGAAGGGAAGCAAGGATCTCATGGAGGCGCCGATTACCACCCCGTCGAATGAGAAGTCGATCCAGCTCATCGCCGGGAGCGACGTCACGGTCGTCATCACCACCTACAACCACGCCCACTTCTTGGGCGAGGCACTGGCGAGCGTCGCCGCGCAGACCAGGGTGCCGGAGGAGGTGATCGTCGTCGACGACGGGTCGAGCGACGATCCGGCCGCGATCGTGGCCCGGTGGCCGGGGGTGCGGCTCATCCGTCAGCCCAATCAGGGCCTCTCCTCCGCCCGCAACACCGGGCTCGCGCAGGCCCGCACGACCTACATCCTGTTCCTGGACGCCGACGACATGCTGCGCCCCGCCGCGATCGCGCAGGGCCTCGCCGCGTTCGCCCGCTCGCCGGGCGTCGCCTTCGTGTACGGTGCCCACGAGAGGGTGGACCGGGAGGGGAATCCCCTCGGAGGAGCCGTCTATCACGCGATGGCCGGCGATCCCGTCGCCGCGCTGCTGCACCACAACATCGTCGGCATGCACGCGACGGTCCTGTACCGCCGCGACATCCTCTCGGCCGCGGGCGGTTTCGACACCCGGCTGAGGCGATGCGAGGATTACGACGTCTACCTGCGCCTCGCGCAGGCCCACGCGATCGCCTCGCACCCGACGGTCGTCGCCCGCTACCGGTGGCACGACAGCAACATGTCCTACGACTTCCGCGCGATGCGGGACGCGGCCCTCGCCGTCCACGCGCGGTACCGGCCCGCGGCGGGGGCCGACTCGCTGCGCAGGGAGACCTGGTCCGAGGGGCGCCGCTTCTGGCGCCGGTACTACGCGGGCGAGGCGCTGCGGGCCGGCGGACGCATCTCGCCGCGCGGCGTGGCGGCCGCCGCGCGTCTCGACCCGCTGTGGACCGCGGGCGAGCTGGCGCGCCGGGCGGCGATCCGGCTCGGCGGTGCCGTCTCCCGCCGCGCGGGCTATCGGCTGCGCCGCCGCCTCGTCGGTCGCGCCTCGCCCCCGGTCGGCCGGGTTGATTGGGGTGATTTCGGAACGCCCTGGCCGGTGAGCGAGGATTTCGGCTGGGATCGCGGGCTCCCGGTGGACAGGTTCTACATCGAGCGATTTCTGGAGGGGGCGGCCGCCGACATCCGCGGCCGCGTGCTCGAGATCGGCGACGACGCCTACTCACGGCGCTTCGGCGGCGCGCGGGTCGAGCGGCAGGACATCCTCCACGTCGAGGCCGGCAATCCCAGGGCGACGCTCATCGGCGACATCAGCCGGGCGGGCACGCTGCCGCAGGCCGCCTTCGATTGCATCGTCCTCACCCAGACGCTGCACCTCATCTTCGACATGGCGAGCGCCCTGCGCCAGCTGCACGGCGCCCTCAGGCCCGGCGGCGTGCTCCTGCTGACCGTGCCCGGCATCAGCCCGATCGACCGCGGCGAGTGGTCCGGGACCTGGTTCTGGTCCCTGACCCCCGCCGCGCTGACGCGCCTCCTCGACGAGGTGTTCGGCGCCGGCGCGGCAACGGTCCGGAGCCACGGCAACGTCTACGCCGCGACGGCCTTCCTCCAGGGGCTCGCCCTCTCGGAGGTGGATCCGACGAAGCTCGACGTCGTGGACGCATCCTACCCGGTGATCGTGGCCGCCCGGGCGGCGCGGAGGCCGTGAGGTGAGGGGCGTGGGCTTCCTCAAGCGCCAGCTGCGCAGGGCCTGGCCGTTCGGCTCGGGACCGCGTCCGGTGATCCTCATGTATCACCGGGTCGCCGAGCTCGACTCCGATCCCTGGCAACTCGCGGTCTCCCCGCGCCATTTCGAGGCGCATCTGGAGCATCTCCGGCGCTCCCGGACCCCCATGGACCTCGCCGCCTTCGTCGCCGCGCTCACCGCCGGCACCCTCCCGCGCGACGCGGTGGCGCTCACCTTCGACGACGGCTACGTCGACAACCTGCACCAGGCTGAGCCCAGGCTCGCGGCGGCCGGGATCCCGGCGACCCTCTTCCTGACGACCGCCGCCATCGGGCGTCCCGAGCCGTTCTGGTGGGACGAGCTCGCCCACCTGATCCTCGACCGCTCCGCCCCGGCCGACCTCTCGGTCGGGATCGCGGACGGGCGATACCGCCTGCAATTCGGCGAACCCGACCGGCTCGACCTCGACCGGCGGAGGTGGCGCGCGTGGGAGAGGCCCCGGACGGCGCGGGAGGCGGCCTACCAGGCACTCTGGCGCCTGATCCGCGACGCCTCGCGTCCCGAGCGCGAGCGCGCGATGGCGACGCTGCGACGGGCTCTGGGGGGAGCGGGGGCGGCGTCCGAGGAGGAGAGGGCGATGACGCCGGACGAGGTCCGCGGGATGGCGCGGCGCGGCGTCGTCACCCTCGGAGGCCACACGCTCAGTCACCCGGCGCTGCCGACGCTCACGCCCGCCGAGCAGCGATGGGAAATCGCGGAGGGCAAGCGCGCCGCGGAAGAGATGAGCGGGCAGCGCGTCGAAGGTTTCGCCTACCCGTACGGCGCGATGGACGCCTCCGCTCAGGCCGCCGTGGCCGCGTGCGGCTTCGCGTGGGCATGCTCGACCGTCGCGACGGCGGTGGGGGCCGCAGACTTTCAGCGCTACGCCCTGCCCAGGATCGCGGCACCGAATGCCGGCAAGGCAGTGCTCGCGCGGGCGCTCGGAGATGGATGACAGGACTCGCCCAGTTCAGGCCGACGCATGGTCAGCTCTCCGCGCCGCCGAGAGCCAGTGCGGCCCGTTCGGGCGAGGCTCCAACCTCGGAATCGCCGGCCGATTTGCTTCATCCGACCACGCACTGTATACGAGAGGTGAATGTTTCGTCTCGGGGGCGAGTGCGTCCGTTCGGATTGTCGGTATATCGCATAGATCGTGCACTATAAGACGATTCCGTGCTGTATGGATGTGGCATGAGCGTGAATTCAAGTTCGTGTAACTGCCACACTTTGGTCACTGTCGTTATTCCAGCGTACAACGCCGAGAAGACGATCGAAGCTACATTGGTGAGTGTCAGGTCTCAGAGCCATCGCGATTTGGAGATCCTGGTCGTTGATGACGGCTCGACGGATCGCACGACCGCGATCGTGGCGCGTCACGCGGCGCTCGACGCACGGATACGGTTGATCAGGCAGGCGAACGGAG
Organism: Methylobacterium sp. WSM2598; assembly: GCF_000379105.1. Classification (GTDB taxonomy): domain Bacteria; phylum Pseudomonadota; class Alphaproteobacteria; order Rhizobiales; family Beijerinckiaceae; genus Methylobacterium. The sequence continues at coordinate 1,515,240 of NZ_KB900609.1, forward strand.
GGGTTGCGCGGGCGCGGAACGAGGGGATCGCGCAGGCCCGGGGCGCCTTCGTCGCTCCCGTCGACGCGGACGATCTCTGTTCGCCGGACCGCATCGCGAAGCAGCTGGTCGCGATCGAGGCGGCCGGCGCCGATGCGGCGCTCGCCTATACGTGGTCGGCCCAGATCGACGAGCGGGGCATCATCATCGTCGCCGACTGGAAACCAGCTCACGAGGGAAGGGCCTACGAGGCGCTGTGCACGATGAATTTCATCGGCAACGGAAGCGCCACCCTGATGCGGACCGCCGCCGTTCGTGAGGTGGGGGGCTACGACGCGAGCTTGCGAGACCGAGGTGCCCAAGGATGCGAGGATTGGGCCCTTTACCTGGCGATCTCCAGAAAGTACAACTTCGCGCTGGTTCCCGAGTTTCTGACCGGATACAGGCAAGCCTCCGACAACATGTCAAGCAATCACAGGAGGATGTACAAATCGTTCCTCCTTGTCGCCCGGGACCACCTCAGACGTGATGCTGGTTCCGCGGCGCTCCTGAGGGAAGCAAACGTTAATGTTCTTTCCTGGCTGCTGTCTCTCGCCCTACGAGACAGGAAGTTCTTGACGGCCGCGGAGTTTGCTTTTTCTCTCCTGATGAGATCCCCGATCGCGGTTGTGCGATCTTTCAGACATTATAGGGTGGTCTACGGAGGATTTAAGGGTCACGGTCGAAACAAAGATCGAAAACTCCCCACGAGCCCTCTCATTGGTCAATTCTTCAAGGTGGGCGCAGCGGATACCTGCTCGATCGAGCCGGGCAGCTGATCCGGGATCCGCTTCATCAAGGCGGGTCCCGTATCACGAGCCCGCGCGGCGCCTGAGCGAAGCCCGAATCCGCCATCCCGAAGGGATCAAGCGGATCACCAGCCCGCGCGGCGCCTGAGCGAAGCCCAAATCCGCCATCCCGAAGAGATCAAGCGGATTTGGTATGACACCACATTCGCGCTTGCTTCGCTTCCGTGACGGCCTCCCGGAGCGGAGTCTCCCGGGAGACGCCGGCCGGACCGGCCTGCGAGGCGGCGGGAGCGGCCCGGCCCCGCCGGGAGCCGCTACTGCCCCGCGCCCGCTTTGCGCTACACAGCGCGGAAACGACGCGAAGCCCGGGAGGAGACATGACAGCGAGCGAGGGCGAGGCTCCGGTTGATTTCGGGACCTACGACCACATCGTGGTGGGGGCGGGCTCGGCGGGCTGCGTGCTCGCCAACCGCCTGTCGGCGGATCCGCGCCGCTCGGTCCTGGTCCTGGAGGCGGGCGGGCGCGACAACTGGATCTGGTTCCACATCCCGGCCGGCTACCTGTTCGCCATCGGCAACAAGCGGGCGGACTGGCTCTTCACCACCGAGGCGGAGGCGGGGCTCAACGGGCGCCAGCTCGCCTATCCGCGCGGCAAGGTCATCGGCGGCTCCTCGGCCATCAACGCCATGATCTACATGCGCGGCCAGGCGGCCGATTACGACGGCTGGCGCCAGCTCGGCCTCAGCGGCTGGGGCTGGGACGACGTCCTGCCCTTCTTCCTCAAGCACGAGGACCACATCGCGCCGCCCAACGCCTTCCACCGCTCGGGCGGCGAGTGGCGCGTCGAGCCGCCCCGCATCCGCTGGGCGGTGCTCGACGCGATCCGGGACGCCGCCGAGGCGGCCGGCATCCGCAAGATCCCGGACTTCAACACCGGCGACAACGAGGGCTCGTCCTACTTCCAGGTCAACCAGCGCCGGGGCCGGCGCTGGAGCGCCGCGCGGGGCTTCCTCAAGCCCGCCCTCGGCCGGCCGAACCTGCGGCTGGAGACCGGGATCCACGTCGAGCGGGTGCTGATCGAGGAGGGCCGCGCGGCGGGCGTGGTCTTCGCGCGGCCGGACGGACGGCGCGCCCTCGCCCGGGCGCGCGGCGAGGTGGTGCTCTCGGCCGGCGCCGTGGCCTCGCCCAAGCTCCTCGAACTCTCGGGCATCGGCGACGGCGCGCGGCTGCGGGATCTCGGCATCGGCCTCGTCCACCACGCCCCCGGGGTCGGCGAGAATCTGCAGGACCACCTGCAGATCCGCCCGGTCTACAAGGTGTCCGGCGTGCCGACCCTCAACCTGACCTACGCGAACCTGTTCAAGCGGGCCTGGATGGGGATCGAGTACGCCCTGTTCCGGACCGGGCCGCTCACCATGGCGCCGAGCCAGGTCGGGGTCTTCGCCAAGTCCTCGCCGGACTACGCCACCGCCAACCTCGAATTCCACTTCCAGCCGCTCTCCCTCGACAAGTGGGGCGAGGGGCTGCACCCGTTCGGGGCCTTTACGGCGAGCGTGTGCAACCTGCGCCCGTCGAGCCGCGGCAGCGTCCACGCGGCGAGCCCCGACCCGGCCGCGCCGCCCGCGATCCGGCCGAACTACCTCTCGACGGACGAGGATCGGCGCGTCGCGGTCGACGCGCTCAAGCTCACCCGCCACATCGTCGCGCAGCCGCCCCTCGCCCGCTACCGGCCCGAGGAGTACCGGCCGGGCCCCGAGGTGACGAGCGACGAGGGGCTGCTGCGCGCCGCCGGGGACCTCGGCACCACGATCTTCCATCCGGTCGGCACCGCCCGGATGGGGCCGGACCACGAGCCCGGCGCGGTGCTCGACGCGCGGATGCGGGTACGGGGGGTGCGGGGCTTGCGCGTCATCGACGCCTCGGCGATGCCGCGCATCACCTCCGGCAACACCAACTCGCCCACCATCATGATGGCCGAGAAGGGGGCCGCGATGATCCTGGAGGATGCCCGCGGCGCCTGACCGGGCCTACTCGGCCTCGTCCGCGGGCTCCAGGTCCGGGGAATCTGGCTCCAGGGCGTCCGGGTCCGCGGCCGGCCGGGGCGCGATCAGGGTGACCGGACCGGCGAGTGGCGCGGCCCGCATCGACAGCGCCGGGCGCGGCGCCGCGCCCGGCGCGGTGGGCAGGAGCGCGGCACCGGTCGCGACCATCCCGGCGAGCGCCCGCAGGTCCTGCGGCTGGCTCGCGTCGCGGGCGACCGCCTCGGCCTCCCGGGCGAGGCGCGCGTTGCAGGCCCGGGACGGCAGGCCTCCGTCCGGCGTGCAGGCATCGTGGCGGGCGCAGGCGAGGTCGAGCGCGTCGACCGGCGGGAGCGGGGCATTGTTGCCCGGGCCGCAGTAATTGCCGTGGAAGAGGAGGGCCGGCTCCCGGCCGGACAGGGGCGGCTGCGCCGCGGCCGACGTCGCGACGCCGATCGCGAGCAGCTGGGGAAGAGCAAGTCGTCGCATGAGGGGATCTCCCGGTTCCTCGCCGTCCGGCGCCGCGTGATCGGCCGACGCGGCGCCCGCCCCGGCCTGCGGGGACGGTGGGGGGAATGGGCGCTCGGGACGGCGGTTCCGCCGCGGCGACCGGGCGCCGCACGGCACAGCTCCCCGGGAACAACGGGTGCGGCCGGGATTTTTCGCCTGCCGGGCCGGCGCGTGGCGGTCCCGCATCCGGGGGGAGGGCGCGATGGATGAGCTGAGGGCCGCGGCCGGCGCGCTTTCCCTGGAGGAGCGGCCGCTGCGCGTGCTGGTGATCGCCGGCTCGGCCCGCCGGCTCGACGGCTGCCCGGGTCTCGACGGCAAGGCGCGCTTCCTGATGCACCGCCTGCTCGGTCAGCTGCCGCCCGACTGGCAGGCGGACCACGTCGATCTCGGCAACGAGCACGGCAAGCCCAAGATCCAGGGCTGCAACGGCTGCGTCGGCTCCGCGATGGCGCTCTGCGTCTGGCCCTGCAACTGCTACGCCCCGGGCAGCGACCACCAGCCGGACCTGCTCTGGAACGAGAACCTCTACGCGCGCCTCGCCCGGGCCGACGCCTGGGCGATCATCGGGCCGGTCTGGTGGTACGGCCCCACCACGAACCTCAAGGCGCTGTTCGACCGCCTCGTCTGCGCGAGCGGCGGCAACCCGCGCCCGGACCTGATCGACAAGAAGAGCACCGCGAAGGCGCAGGCGCTGGAGCGCTCGCCGCTCTGGCGCGAGCTCAGCCGCAACCACCTGGAGGGGCGCAGCACCGCCTTCTTCTGCTACGGCAACGAGGGCGGCGACGAGCTCGACGCCGACGGCCGCCCCCGGATCCTGCGGCACAAGGCGTGGTTCGATCCGGCGACCCAGCCCTACCAGGGCGAGGAGCGGCTGGCCTATCAGGGCCTCGTCTGGCAGTGCCGCTACAGCGGGATCGAGGTGCCGGACGCGCTCTGGCGCCACGCGACGGTGGGCCGGGGCAGGGCCTACGCGGACGACCAGGCCGACGACATGGCTCGCGAGCCCGACGCGATGGCCTGCTTCGACGCCTGGGCGGCGGCGTTCATCCGGCACGTCGCCGGGAAGGGCCGGGTCCCCGGCACCGCGGAGGCGGAGCGCAGCGCGCGGCCGACGACGCTCTGAGGCACGGCCGCGCCCGCGGCGGGGCCGGCCGGTCGTCCGCGGCGCGTCGCACGGGATCCGGTTGATCCAAGCGGATCCCGTATCAGAGCGGCCGCACCCGCGCGCGGGGATCGTGCCGGGCGAGCCGGCCCAGCAGGTACTCGACCTCGGCCCGCGCGGCCGGGCCGAGCCCGCCCGCGGGCTTGCGCTGCGCGTCCGAGGCGATCAGCCCGCGCCGCGCCATCACGTACTTGCGCACGGCGAGGCCGATCCCGGGCTGCTGCTCGTAGCGCAGGAGCGGCAGGTGCGCGTCGAACAGGTCGTGGGCGCGGTCGCGCTCGCCCGCCTTCGACAGCCGCACCACGTCGACCAGCATGTCGGGGAAGGCGTAGCCGGTCATGGCGCCGTCGGCGCCGCGCTCGCACTCGAAGTCGAGGAACAGGCCGCCATTGCCGCACAGGATCGAGATGGGCCGCATCGCGCCCTCCGCCTCGAAGGCCCGCAGCGCCGAGATCTTCTCGAGCCCGGGCCAATCCTCGTGCTTGAGCATGACGCAGGACGGGTTCTCGGTGACGATCCGGCGGATGATCCCGGGCGTCATCACCACCGAGAAGGTGAGGGGGTAATCCTGGATCACGAAGGGCACGTCGGGCCCGATCGCCTCGACGGCTTGGCGATAATAGGCCGCGATCTGGTCGTCGGTGCGCAGCGTGTTGGGGGGGGCGATCATCACGCCCGCCGCCCCGGCCTCCATGGCGCCGCGGGCGAGCGAGGCCATCGCGGCGAAGCCCGGCGCCGAGACGCCGACGATCACCGGCAGGCCGCGGGCGCGCCGGATGAAGCGGGTGGCGACCGCGAGCCCCTCGGCGTGGTCGAGCTTGGGCGCCTCGCCCATCACGCCGAGCACGGTCAGGCCCGTCGCGCCGCATCCCACGTAGAAGTCGGTCAGCCCGTCGATCGAGGCGACGTCGATGCTGCCGTCCGGGTGAAACGGGGTCGGGGCGATCGGGTAGACACCCTGCGCGGACGGCGTGAGCGACATGCTTCCTCTCCTGGCGGCCTGCCCGGGACGATACGGACTTGCGCCGGCGGAAATACCCGTGTTCTCCCGTGTTCGGGAACAGGAAAATCCGGCGCGTGAACACCCGCTTCCTCGCCACGCTCTGCGCCATCGCCGAGGCGGGGTCGCTGGCCGGCGCGGCGCGCGCCCTCGGCCTGGCGAGCGCCACGGTGGCCGAGCAGGTTCAGGCGCTGGAGCGGGAGCTCGGCGTCCGGCTGGTGGGGCGCCAGGGCCGGGCCGTCACCCTCACGGACGAGGGGCGCGCGGTGGTCGCCGCGGGGCGGGACATCCTGGCGCGGGTGGCGGACCTGGCCCAGGTCGCGCAGCTCGGCCGGCTGCGCGGCGGCCTGCGGGTCGGGGCCGTGTCGACCGCGCTGATCTCGATCCTGCCGCCGGCCCTGAAGCTCATGGCGGAGCGCAGCCCCGAGATCGCCCTCCACATCGCACCGGGCACCTCCTCGCAGCTCGCGCGCATGCTGGAGGCGGGCGAGATCGATTGCGCCCTCACCGTCCAGCCGCGCTTCGCGCTCGCGAAGGGCTGGGGATGGCTGCCGGTGCGGCGGGAGCCGCTGACGCTGGTCAGCCCGGTCGGCCTGCGCCGTGACACGACGGACGCGTATCTCTCGGCGGCGCCGCTGATCCGCATGGATCGCCGCTCGCCGACCGGCGCCATCGTCACCGACTACCTGAACAGCCGCCGGATCGTGCCGAACGAGCTGTTCGAGCTGGACGCGCCGGACACCATCACCATCCTGGTCTCGCTCGGGCTCGGCATCGCGCTGCTCCCGGATTACGGCTTCCGGTCGAGCGACGATCGCCCGATCCGCAAGATCCCCATCGCGGATCGCGCCTTCGTCCGGTCGATCGGCATCCTGCACCGCCGGGGCGCGCGGATCGCGCTGATCGACGCGCTGCACGCCGCCTTGTGCGAGTCCTGCGCGCGTCCGGGCTGAGCGGACGGAGCGCGCCCCGCGGGTCGCCGGCGCCGCCCTCATCCGCATTGCGAAGCGCTCCGTCGGGTTGCGTATCAGAGGGGCGCGGGGCGATCCCGTTCGGGTCTCGTTGCCGATCATTCTCGCCGCCGAACCGGCGACCGCGTCGGCGAATGAGGCTCAGGAGGCCGGCCCCTGGGCCTTCTGGTGGTAGTAGGCGTATTCCACCGTGAAGATGTGGGCGCGCACCTCGCGCGCCGCCGTCTCGCCGTCGCGGGCGCGCAGGGAGGCGGCGATGCGCTCGTGCTCGGCGAGGGACTTCGCCAGCCGGCCGGAGGACTGGAACTGCGCCCGCCGGAAGGGCGCCACGCGGCGGCGCACCGCCCGGGTCTGCTCCATCAGGAAGCCGTTGTGGCTCGCCCGATAGATCAGGTCGTGGAAGCGGTCGTTGGCCTCGCGGTACTCCTCGATCGCGTCGGCGGCGACCGCCGCCTCGCAGAGGCGGCGCGCCCGCTCCAGCTCCGCGCCTTCCTCGGCGGTCATGGCCTGGGCGGCGAGGCGGCAGCAGAGGGCTTCCAGCTCCGCCATCACGAAGAACATCTCGGCGAGCGCCGCCGGGGCGATCGTGCTCACCAGGGCCCCGCGGCGCGGGCGGGAGGTGGCGAAGCCCTCCACTTCGAGCTGCCGCAGGGCCTCGCGCACCGGGGTGCGCGAGACGCCGAACAGGGCCGCCAGCTCCGCCTCGTCGAGCGGCGTGCCGGGCGCGCGCAGGCCCCGGACGATCTCGTCCGCGAGCCGGCGGCGGATCTCCTCAGCGCGGGTCGGGCCGAGGCTGCGCTCAGGGTCGGCGGTGCGGCTCATCGCCAAGCCGTCGCATCGGTCCCCGGACCTGTCAACGCGCACGCAAGGATGCGCTCGCGCCCGCATTCCCGCTTGCGCCAGGCGGGTCCTTGCGCCAGGCGGCCCCTTGCGCCAGGCGGCCCCTTGCGCGAGGCGGGCGGCTCGGGCCAGGTGGGCGGGCGAGGCAGGGCGGGCGAGGTGAACGGGCGGACCGCGCCACCGCCCCGACGCCGCGCCGGTGCCCGGGGGCCGGGAGCGCGGCGGGGACCTCGCCGGGGAGGAACGCATGAGCGAGATCGCGGTGATCGGGGCCGGCCTGATGGGGCACGGCATCGCGCTGGTCCTGGCCCTCGGCGGGCACGGGGTGCGCCTGACCGACAGCCGGGCCGAGGCCCTGGAGCGGGTGCCGGGCCTGATGGGCTCGGCCCTCGCCACCTTGCGGGAGGCGCAGGCCGTCGCGGCGGAGTGGACGCCCGAGCGGCTGGAGGCGGCCGTGCGCCTGTCGCCGGACCTCGCCGGGACGGTGGCAGGGGCGGACCTCGTCATCGAGGCGATCACCGAGAACCCGGAGGCCAAGCGGGCGCTCTTCGCCGAACTCGACCGGCTCTGCGCCCCCGGCACGATCCTGGCCAGCAACACGAGCTACCTCGACGTCTTCCCGCTGATCCCGGAGGCCCGGCAGGCGCGGGCCCTCGTCGCGCATTGGTACACGCCGCCCTACATCGTCGACCTCGTCGACGTGGTGCCGGGGCCGCGGACCGATCCGGCCGTGGTCGAGACGATGCGCGAGCTCGTCCTCGGCCTCGGCCAGGTCCCGATCGTCCTCAAGCGCTTCGTGCCGGGCTACGTCGCCAACCGCATCCAGTCGGCGATCTCGGCGGAGGTCTACCACCTCCTCGACGAGGGGCTCGCCTCGCCGCGGGACATCGACGACGCGATCATCCACGGGCTGGCCCTGCGCATCCCGGTCCTCGGCCACCTCGCCAAGGCCGACTTCACCGGGATCGAGCTCCTGCGCCACGCGCTGGCCAATGCGAGCTACAGCCCGCCCCCGGCCCGCACCGCCTCGCCGGCCCTCGACGCGCTGGCGGCGGAGGGGCGCACGGGCGTGATGGCGGGGCACGGCTTCTTCGACTGGGGCGGGCGCGACCCGGCCGAGCTGTTTCGCGACCGCGACCGGCGGCTGCTCGCCCTGAAGCGGGCGATGCGCGAGATCGGGCGGATGGAGGGGCGCTGACCCGGTCGATTCCCGGGCGGGCGGCGCTATAACGGGGCCGTTTCCCCTCCTCACCCGGCGGAAAGCGGCCCTCCATGTTCGACTTCCCCGTCCTCATCGGCGATATCGGCGGCACCAACGCGCGCTTCGCGCTGGTGCCGCGGCCGGGAGCCGCGCCCCTGCCGCTCGATCACGTGCAGACCGGGGCCTTCCCGGACCCGAGCGCGGCGATCCGGCACGCCCTCGCCAAGGGCGGGGCGGCGCCGCGCTCGGCGATCCTCGCCATCGCGGGGCGGGTCGACGGCCCGGCGGTGCCGCTCACCAACGCCGCCTGGGTGATCGAGGGCGAGCGGATCGGCCGCGATTTCGGCCTCGGCGCCTGCGTCCTCGTCAACGACTACGTGCCGGTCGCGGCCGGGGCCGCCGCGCTCGACCCGCTCGGCGGCGACGGGGCCGCGCTCTCCGCGGTCGGGCCGGCCCTGGCGCCGGGGCGCGGCAGCCGCCTCGTGCTCGGGCCCGGGACCGGCTTCGGCGCCGCCGCGCTCGTGCCCTTCGGCGAACAGCTGGCGATCGTGTCGACGGAGGCGGGCCACACCGATTTCGGCCCGAGCGACGCCGCCGAGGCGGCCCTCTGGCCGGCCCTGGAGCGGATCGAGGGGCGCATCACCGTCGAGGCGCTGCTCTCCGGCCCCGGCCTGTGCCGCCTCTACGCCGCCGTGAGCGGCGGGCGGGCGCTCGCCCCCGAGGCCGTGACCGCGCGCGGGCTGTCCGGCGAGGATCCGGCCGCCGCCGAGACCCTCGCGCTGTTCGCCAAGCTGCTCGGGCGGCTGTGCGGCGACCTCGCGCTCACCTTCCTGGCGACCGGGGGCGTCTATATCGGCGGGGGCATCGCGCCGCGCCTCCTGCCGGTGCTGCGGCGGGGCGCTTTCCGGCAGGCCTTCGTGCACAAGCCGCCCTTCGTGGCGATGATGGAGCGGATTCCGACCTGCGTGATCACGATCGCGGATCCGGCCTTCACCGGGCTGGCGGCGCTCGCCTCCAGGCCGGAGCGCTTCGCCTATGACGGGCAGGTCTGGCGGGCGCCCGCTCAGTAGCCCTTCCAGAGGCCCGGCGTCGCCAACTCGACGAGGTGGCCGTCCGGGTCGCGGAAGTAGAGGCTGGTGCCGCCCCGCGGCCAGTGCGTCCGCCCCTCGACCGCGATGCCGGCCTCGGCGAGGTGGGCCTCCCAGGCGCCCAGGGCCTCGGCCGGGATCGCGAGGGCGAGGTGAAGCGGTCCCTGCCCGTCATGGGGCGGGATGGTGCCGCCGGGCGTCTCGATCGGGTGGAGGGAGCCCCCGCGGGGGAAGAGCAGCAGCACGCCCCGCCCGGCCACGTCGAAGGCCCGCATGCGGTGGTCGCTGTGGATGCAGGGCAGGCCCATCGGCCCGCCCCAGAAGGCGGCGGCCCGCTCCAGGTCGTCGACGTAGAGCACGGTCTCGAGGACGCCCGCGACCTCCGGCATCGTCCTTCCCTCCAGGGAGGCCGGAGGGAGGCTCCCTCCGGCCGGGATGCGGGGGCCGGGCCCCCGCACGTCACGCCGCGGCCGGGTTCACGGCCTCCTCGGCGAGTTCCGAGAGCACCTCGTCGGTGTTCTCCTCCTCGACCAGGGTCTCCTTGAGCAGGCTCTCGGCCTCGGCGAGGCCGAGCTGGCGCGCCCAGGCGATCAGGGTGCCGTAGCGGGTGATCTCGTAATGCTCCACGGCCTGGGCGGCGGCGATCAGGCCGGCATCGAGGGCGCCGCTGCCGCCGAATTCCTGCATCACCTCCTCGCCCTCGGCGATGATGCCCTGGATGGCCTTGCAGGTCACGCCCTCGGGCTTCTCGCCGAGGCTGCGGAAGACCTGGTCGAGGCGCTTCACCTGCTCGCGCGTCTCCTGGAGATGGACCCCGAAGGCCCCGCGCAGGGCGTCGGTCTGGGCCGCCTCGGCCATCTTCGGGAGCGCCTTCAGGATGGCGTTCTCGGCGAAGTAGGTGTCCTTGAGCTGGTGCAGGAACAGCGTCCTGAGGTCTTTCCCGGCCATCATGGTACTCCCGATCGGTATCACGCACCCCGAAAACCCAGGCCTGCCGCGATCGTTCCGGGCGCGGCGCCCGCCGCCGTCTTGACCGCGCCGCCGCGGCCGGGCGTCGTAGGGCGATCCCCCGCCGGTCCCGAGTGCCGCCATGCCGTCCTTGCCCGATCCCGAGACGATCCTGACCCTGCTGCGGCGGGCGACCGAGACGGTGCGCCACGCGACGGCGCGCGCGGAGGCGGCCGAGGCGCGGGCGCGGCGCATCGCCGGGCAGGTGCGGCCCCTGGTGGAGCGGGTGGAGAGGGTTCTGCGCGAGGCGGCCGACCGGGAGGCGGCGGCCCGGCGCGAGGCGGCGGAGGCGCGGGCGCGCTGCGGGGCCGCGGAGGCGCTGCTCGCCGCGGAGCGCGAGCGGGTGCGCCGGCTGGAGGCCCGCCTCGCGGAGTCGCAGGCGCGGATCGCCCGGGCGCGGCGGATCCTCGCGGAGGCGAGTTCGGGTCAGGAGGGGCCGGGCGTGTCGGCGCCGGGCGAGGCGGACGTCCGCGGCGTGCCGAACGGCTTTGCCGGCGATCCCGCCTCGCTGCACTGACCGCGCGCACGGCCCGGGGCGACCGACAAGGAAGAAGCCCGGCCTGTGGGCCGGGCTTCGGGTTCGATCGGGGCAGGTTCGGCCGGGGCAAGTCCGGCTGGGGCAAGTCCGGCTGGGGCAAGTCCGGCCGGGGCAAGTCCGGCCGGTGACCGAGCCGAGGCTCAGTAGGTGCCGAACTTGTAGTTCAGGCCGGCGCGCACCACCGCGAACTCGGTGTCGCGACGCACCAGGCCGCTGCCCGGGACCAGCACCACGCCGGGGCTGGTCACGGTGATCAGGGTGCCGGCGTTGTTGACCGCGAAGGCGCCGTTGAGGCCGTTGCCGCGGTCGAGGTTCACGTAGAGACCTTCGACCTTCAGGGTCACCGCGTTCGACTTGAAGAAGTTCAGGAACGAGTCGGTGGGCAGGGCGTACTCGACGCCGCCGCCGACCGTCCAGCCGGTCTGGAAGTCGTCGCGGTTGGGCAGGCCGAAGCTGGTGCCGCCGCCGCCGCCGTAGGCGAAGCCGCCGGTGGCGTAGACGAGGGTGCGGTCGAAGGCGTAGCCGAGCCGGCCGCGCACCGTGCCGAAGTAGTCCAGACCCGATAGGCCGTTCGGGTTGAAGACCTGCTGGGCGGCCAGCCCGGTCACCGCCGGGTTGTTGGTGACGAGGCTGAAGCGGTTCCGCTCACGGCCGAAATCGGCGTACTGGGCGTCCGCCTCGATGCCGATCACGACGCCNGCGCCCGGCGTGAACTGGTAGTTGTAGCCGACCTGACCGCCGCCGACGAAGCCGTCGTTGTTGTCGCGGTTGCGGAAGCCGAGGACCGCGGTCGTGCCGGGGGGCACGAGGCCGGTCGCGGCGTTCACGCCGATCAGGGTCGAGTTGTTGTTGTCGCTGGTGCCGAACCCGTAGCCAGCGTTGAAACCGGCGTAGAAGCCCGTCCAGGTGAAGACCGGCACCGGCGTGAAGACCGGCGGCGGCGCCGCGCGACGCGGCAGGTCAGCCGCCATGGCCGAGCCGGCAATAACAACACCCGCGAGGGCGGTGGCGCTCTTGAGAAGCGACTTCATGGTTCTGGTCCTCTCTACGATGCCCCGGCGCCGTTGCGGCCGCAGCCGAACGTTCTCCCGAAGCAGTGCCTCGACATATCCCGGCAGCCTTGTGAAAGCTGTGTCCTGGCGACAACGCTGGTGAGGTTCACCGCGGCCTTGTCGGCGTTTCGCCGCCCGGACTCCCTTGGCTCCTTACCCCGACAACGCGCCCGTATGGCCAAGGTTCACGCGCCCACAAAAATTTTTCGCTGCGCCTAGACCCGAATGCTTCCCGCCGGCGGAATGCCCGCTATGGCACCAGCGCAATGGCCGAGACGAGGCGGCCGTAATCGGGCTCGGCCCGGTGCGTGGTGCGCCGGTAGCTGAAGAACCGGTCCGGATCCGCGTAGGTGCAGAGGCCGAGATCGGCCACGGTGCCGATCCCGGCGGCGCGCAGGCGCGCGGCGATGTAGGCGGGCAGGTCGAAGAGGTGGTGGCCGGCGCGGCCCGGGCTCGGGGCGAAGAAATCCGCGTGGGCGGGCCCGGCCTGCGCGAAGCGGGCGTGGAATTCCGGGCCGACCTCGTAATTCTCGCGGCCGATCGTGGGGCCGAGCACCGCGACGATGCGGCCGCGCTCGGCGCCGAGGCGCTCCATGGCGGCGAGCGTCGCCTCGATGATCCCCGTGAAGGCGCCCTTCCAGCCCGCATGGGCGGCGCCGACGACGCGGTTCTCGGGATCGGCGAACAGGATCGGCCCGCAATCCGCCGTGAGGATGCCCAGCGCGAGGCCCGGGACCCGGGTCGCCATGCCGTCCGCCCGCGGGCGGTCGGGGAAGGGGGCCTCCACGGTGACGCATTCGGCCGAGTGGATCTGATAGAGGCTGACCAGGGCGTCCGGCGCGACGCCGAGGCGCTCGGTCATCCGGCGCCGGTTCTCGGCGACCGCGCCCGGGTCGTCGCCCGAGCCGAGCCCGCCGTTCAGGCTGGCGTAGAGCCCGCCCGAGACCCCGCCCTCGCGCGTGAAGAAGCCGTGGCGGAGACCGGGGAGCGCGCTCAGCGCGGGAGCTTCCAGGAGCATGGCGACGCCTCTCGGGCCTGGGCACCATCCGCCGCGACGCGCACCGGTGCGGTGGCAGGGATGATGCGGAAACGAGGATCGAAGCAGGAGAGCAGCACGCGCTCCTGCTCAACGGGACAGGGTCGAGCGGGGCAGGGCGGGCAGGCCCGCCATCCCCGCATCAGAGACGCCCAAAACCTTGAAGAGCCGACCCATCCCGGTCGGCGCGGGATCGGTCAGCCGCGCCGCGGCCTCGGCGACGGCCCGCGCCTGATCGGGCGTCGCGCGGGCGGCGAGGCGCTCGGCCCGCTGGGCGAGGCCGAGGGCGAGGAGGAAGTCGCGCTGGGGCACCGGGCCGTGCAGCGCGGCGCCCGCCTCCCGGGCGGCGCGGGCGAGGGCGCCGAAATCGACCGGCACGGTCAGGTCGGTCTCGCCGGGCGCGTCGAGGATCCCGACCGCGCGGTGGCGGGAGACCGCCTGCAGGGTGTCGGTGAGGCCGAGCGTCGCCTCGCCGTAATCGATGGCGAGCAGCGCGCCCCCCTGGCGGGCGAGCCGGCCCGCGATCGCCCGCATGGCGGCGAGCGCCGCGGAGGGGAGGGTCAGCACCGCGCCCTCGGGCGCGGCGGCGGCGATCTCCGGCGTCGGGTCGGGGTCGAGCCCCACGACGAGGCCCCCGCCCTCCGGGTCGAGGCCGATCCGGCGCTCGTGCCACGCGCCGGCGCCGCGCGCGAACTGGCGCACCGGCAGCGCGTCGAAGAACTCGTTGGCGAGGACGATTGCGGGGCCCTCCGGCACGTCCTCGATCCGCGCGTGCCACGCGGCCTCCCGGCCGATCGCGGCGAGGCGCGCCGCCTGCGCGGCCCGCAGGACCGGGCTCGTCTCGACGAGGTGGAGATCGAGGGCCTCGGCGAAGGGTGGCAGCGCCGCGCGGATCGCCCGCAGCGCGTCGGCGATCAGCGTGCCGCGTCCGGGGCCGAGTTCCACCACGCGGCAGGGCGAGGGCCGGCCCATCCCGTGCCAGACCTCCGCCGCCCACAGGCCGAGGAGCTCGCCGAAGATCTGGCTGATCTCCGGGGCGGTGGTGAAGTCGCCGGCCGCGCCGAGCGGGTCCCGGGTCGTGTAGTAGCCGTGGAGCGGGTGGCCGAGGCAGAGCGCCATGTAGCGCTCGACCGGGATCGGGCCGTTCTGGGCGATCAGCGCCCGCAATTCCGCGAGGAGCGGGGTCCCGCTCACGCGGACCGCGCCTCGGCGGGCTCGTCGGCGAGGTGCGCGCGCGGGGCCGTCGCGCCCCGCAGGGCCCGCACCACCACGACGATCCCGATGATCAGCATCGGGATGCAGAGCAGCATCCCCATGGTGATGCCACCCCCGAGGGCCGAGACCTCGGTCCCGAACAGGAAGCCGAGCTGCGGGTCGGGCTCGCGGAAGAACTCGCAGGCCGTCCGGGCGAGCGCGTAGCCGATGACGAAGAGGCCGCCGAGCAGGCCCGGGCGGCGGAAGCCGACGCGCCGCACCGCCAGCGCCATCAGCGCGAAGAGCAGGAGGCCCTCGGCCCCGGCCTCGTAGAGCTGGCTCGGGTGGCGCGGCAGCGGCCCGCCGCTCGGGAACACCACCGCGTAGGGGAAGTCGGGCGCGGGCCGGCCCCAGAGCTCGCCGTTCACGAAATTGGCGATGCGGCCGAAGAACAGGCCGATCGGCACCACCACGGCGGCGAGGTCGAGGATCGCGTAGGCGCTCAGCGCCCGCGCCCGGGCGAAGAGGACGATGGCGAGGACCGCGCCCAGGAAGCCGCCGTGGAACGACATCCCGCCGCGCCAGATCGCCAGGATCTCGGACGGGTGGGCCAGATAGGCGCCGAGATTGTAGAACAGCACGTAGCCGATCCGCCCGCCGAGCACGACGCCGAGCGCCACCCAGACGATCAGGTCGTCGATGTCGGCGCCGCTGGGGCGGCGCACCGGCCCCCAGAGCGCGGCGGCCGCGACCAGCCTCTTGGCGTAGAGCCAGCCGCCGAGCAGGCCCGCGATGTAGGCGAGCGCGTACCACTTGATCGCGATCGGCCCGATCGCGATGGCGACCGGGTTGATCGCCGGGAAGGGAATGGCGAGGAGCGGCGGCATCGGGCCGGAGAGGTGAACCGGGCCGGGCGCCGCGTCAACCCGCAACGCCGCCGCGGCGAACGCCAACGCGGCGAACGCCGCCGCGGCGGCGTCGCGCTCCGGGCGCTCAGGCCGGCCCCGGCGCCTCGGCGGCGGCATTGCCGTCGAGGAAGAGCCGGTAGGCCGGGTTGTCGCTCTCGTCGTGGAACGGGTAGCCGAGCTCGTCGAGCGCCTCGAGGAAGCGCGGCCTGTCCGCCTCCGGCACCTGGATCCCGGCCAGCACCCGCCCGTAATCGGCGCCGTGGTTGCGGTAGTGGAACAGGGAGATGTTCCAGGCATGGCCGAGGCTGTCGAGGAACCTGAGCAGGGCGCCCGGCCGCTCCGGGAACTCGAAGCGGAACAGGCGCTCGTCGGCGAGGCCCGGCACCCGGCCGCCCACCATGTAGCGGACGTGCACCTTGGCCATCTCGTTGTCGCTGAGATCGAGGATCGGGTAGCCGAGCGCCGTGAGGCCCTCGATCAGCGCCCGCTTCTCGCCCGGCTGGCCCTGCAGCTGCACGCCGACGAAGATGTGCGCGTCCGCCCCCTCCGCGTAGCGGTAGTTGAACTCGGTGATCGCCCGCGCGCCGAGCGCCTGGATGAAGGCCCGGTAGCTGCCGCGCCGCTCCGGGATGGTGACGGCGAGCAGCACCTCCCGGCGCTCGCCGAGTTCGGCCCGCTCGGCGATGTGGCGCAGGCGGTCGAAGTTCAGGTTCGCGCCGCTGTTGACGGCGACGAGCGCGCCGCCGCCGGTCCCGTGCTCCGCCGCCCAGGCCTTGAGGCCCGCCACCGCGAGCGCCCCCGAGGGCTCGCAGATGGCGCGGGTGTCGTCGAACACGTCCTTGACCGCCGCGCAGATCGCGTCGGTGTCGACGGTCACGACCCCGTCGAGATGCTCGCGGCAGAGCCGGAAGGTCTCGGCCCCCGCCTGGCGCACCGCGACGCCGTCCGCGAACAGGCCGACCGCGTTGAGCACCACCCGCTCCCCCGCCGCGAGGGCGGCGGCCATGCTGGCCGCGTCCTCCGGCTCGACGCCGATGACCTTGGTCTCGGGGCGCAGGAACTTGACCACCGTGGCGATCCCGGCCGCGAGCCCGCCGCCGCCGACCGGCACGAAGATCGCCGCGATCGGCCCCGAATGCTGCTGCAGGATCTCCAGGCCGATCGTGCCCTGGCCGGCGATCACCTCGGGATCGTCGTAGGGGTGGATGAAGGTCAGGCCCCGGTCCGCCTCCAGCGTCTTGGCATGCGCGTAGGCCTCGTCGAAGGCGTCGCCGTGCAGCACGGCGTGGCCGCCGCGCGCCCGCACCGCCTCGACCTTGATGGCCGGGGTCGTGCGCGGCATCACGATCGTGGCCGCGACGCCGAGCTTGGCGGCGGCGAGCGCCACCCCCTGCGCGTGGTTGCCGGCCGAGGCGCAGATCACCCCGCGGTCGAGGACCTCGCGCGGCAGGCCCGCCATCTTGTTGTAGGCGCCCCGCAGCTTGAAGGAGAAGACCGGCTGCAGGTCCTCGCGCTTGAGCAGGACCGGCGCCCCGAGGCGCCCGGCGAGGCGCTGCATCGGATCGAGCGGGCTCTTGATCGCCACGTCGTAGACGCGGGCGGTGAGGATCTTCCTGATGTAGTCGTGCACGGGGCGCGGTCCGGATGGCGGGAGGGCTGGCGCCTTCCGCAGAGGCGGCCCCATAGCGGGTTTCGGCCCGCGATGCGAGCGCGGCCGTGGCGGATCAGGCGACGGCGCGCGAGCTCCACTTGGCCGAGATCCACTTGGCCACGAGCGGCCCCGTGATGATCACGACGAGGAGTCGCAGCGTCTGCACGGCGAGGACGAAGGAGACGTCCGCCTTCGAGCCGACCGCGATGATGGCGACGGAATCGAGCCCGCCCGGGCTGGTGGCCAGGAAGGCGGTCAGCAGGTCGATCGGGAGCAGGAAGGTCAGGCCGAAGGCCCAGAGCCCGCAGAGCGCGATCAGCCCGAGCGTCGCCGCGAGCACGCCCGGCAGCGCCGAGACCGTCGCCCGCACGGTGGCGCGGGTGAAGCGCAGGCCCACCGTCCAGCCCACCGCCGCGTAGGCGAGGGCGAGCAGCCAGTCGGGCAGGCTCATGCTGGCGAGCCCGCCGGCGTGGAGCGTCGCCCCGATCACCAGGGGGCCGATCATCGCGCCGGAGGGGATGTTGAGGCGCCGCCCCAGCCAGGAGCCGAGCGCCGCCACGGCGAGCGTCACCAGGACGGCGAGGGGCTCCGGCGCCCCGACCGGTTCCGGCAGGGCGGCGGGCGCGGCGTGGCCGACGAGGAACCGCGCCACGATCGAGGCCGAGAGGGCCACGCAGGCGACGCGCACGTACTGCATGAAGGCGACGAGGCGCGGATCGGCCCCGTACTCCTCGGCCATCGCCACCATGGCGGCGGCGGCGCCCGGCGAGGAGCCCCAGGCGGCCGTGGTGCCGGGCAGGAGCCGGATCCGGGTGAGGACCCAGCCCACCGCCGCGCTCGCCAGCACGGTGACGCCGACGACGGCGAGCATCAGGAGGCCGTCCGCCATCAGGGTCTGCACGATCGAGGCGTTGACCGCGTGGGCCACGAGGCAGCCGATCAGCGCCTGCGCGGCCAGGAAGGCGGCCTTCGGCACCCGGATGGCGGCGCCCGAGACGCCGAAGCCGATCGCGGCGAGCATCGGCCCGAGGAGCAGGGCCGCCGGGAAGCCCGCCGCCGACAGCAGCGCCGAGAGGGCCGCCGAGGCGGCGACGAGTCCGACCCATTGCGGAGCCGCGACGGCGGTGGAGCGGCGGAGGTCGAGATCGGCGGGCTTCATCGAAGGCTTCGGTTGCGCGGCCGCGCGCCGCGCGGGCGAATGCGTTAGGGCGTGTGACGGGCCTCGCTAGCCGCGAATCGTGGCCCTGTCATGCCGGGGCGAGCCGCTCCGGCCGATCGCAAGGAAGGGTTGCGGCGGGCGCATGGGCCCGGAAGAACCCGGCGAGGCGCGCGAGACCCTCGCCGCGCGGGTCGCTCGCCCGCCAGGCGAGGGCGATCACCCGCGAGGGACCCTCCTCGCCGAAGCGGCGGCAGACCGTGAGGCCGCTCGGATCCGGTCCGCTGGGCGCGGCGAGGGCGGGAAGCAGCGTGTAGCCGCCCCCGGCCGCCACCATCGAGCGCAGGGTCTCCAGGCTGGTGGCGTGGCGCCCGGCGGAGGGCCCGGCCCCGCAGGCCGCCACGGTCTGGTCGCGCAGGCAATTGCCCTCGTCGAGGAGGAGCAGGTCCGGCCCGGCGAGGTCGGCGGCCTTCGGCGGATCCCCTGCCGCGAAGGCGTGGTCGGCCGGGCAGGCGAGCAGGAACGGCTCGCGGAACAGCGGCGCCACGGTGAGCCCGGCCTCGGCAATCGGCAGGGAGATCAGGGCCGCGTCGAGCCGCCCCTCGCGCAGGCCCTCCAGGATCCCGGCCGTGCGCCCCTCGCTCAGCGCCAGGGCGAGGAGCGGGAAGTCCTGCCGCAGCGGGCGCAGCACCAGCGGGAACAGGTAGGGGCCGAGGGTCTGGATCGCCGCCAGCACGAGACGGCCCGACAGGGGCGCGCCGCCTCCCTCGCGGGCGAGCAGGAGCAGGCGGCGCGCCTCCGCCAGCACCGCCCGGGCCTGGCGCACCACGGCTTGGCCGGTGGGGGTGAGCAGCACGCGGCGGTTGGTGCGCTCGAAGATCACGACGCCGAGCGCCTGTTCGAGCTTGCGCACCTGCACGCTCAGGGTCGGCTGGCTCACCGCGCAGCGCTCGGCCGCGCGGCCGAAATGGTGTTCCTCAGCGACCGCGACGACGTATTCGAGGTCGCGGAGGGACAGGCCGGCGAGATTCATAGGCTGTGTCTATCGCAAGCTTCGCAACGATGCATTGGCCGGCAGGTCACGCGGGGGTCATAAGGGCGAGCGAGAACGGTTCCAAGGGTGGTTGGGTCCAAGCGTGGTTGGGGCGAGCGCCCGGCGACCCTATGTCTGACGTCCTCGCGCGGTGGTGGTGCCCCGGGCACCCCGCGCCGCGCTGTTCGATGCGAGAGGAGGCTCCATGAGCGATCAACGCCCGATCCTGACGACCCGCCAGGGTCACCCGGTCCGCGACAACCAGAGCCTGCGCACGGTCGGCGAGCGGGGACCCGCGACCCTCGAGAACTACCAGTTCATCGAGAAGATCACGCATTTCGACCGCGAGCGGATCCCCGAGCGGGTCGTGCATGCCCGGGGCGCCGGCGCCCACGGCTACTTCGAGGCCTACGGCAAGATCGGCGACGAGCCGGCCTCCAAGTACACCCGCGCCCGCGTCCTCAACGAGACCGGCGTGAAGACCCCGGTCTTCGTGCGCTTCTCGACCGTGGCCGGCGCCAAGGAGAGCCCCGAGACCGAGCGCGATCCGCGCGGCTTCGCGGTGAAGTTCAAGACCCTGGACGGCAACTGGGACCTCGTCGGCAACAATCTCAAGGTCTTCTTCATCCGGGACGCCGTGAAGTTCCCGGACATGATCCACGCCTTCAAGCCCGATCCGGTGACGAACCGCCAGGAGGCGTGGCGCTTCTTCGACTTCGTGGCGCAGCACCCCGAGTCGATCCACATGGTGACCTGGCTGAAGTCGCCCTGGGGCATCCCCGCGAATTACCGCGAGATGGAGGGCTCCGGCGTCAACACCTACAAGCTCGTGAACGACCGGGGCGAGGCGGTCCTCTGCAAGTTCCACTGGATCCCCAAGCAGGGCGTGCGCAACCTGACCTCGGCCCAGGCTTCCGCGATCCAGGCGAAGGACGTCGGTCACGCCACCCGCGACCTCTACGACAACATCGAGGCCGGCAACTTCCCCGAATGGGAATTCGCCGTGCAGATCATGCCGGACGGGCCCAACGAGCAGCTCTCGTTCGATCCGCTCGACGACACGAAGCGCTGGCCCGAGGACCAGTTCCCGCTGCTCAAGTGCGGGCGGATGGTGCTCGACCGGGTGCCGGACAACTTCTTCGCCGAGGTCGAGCAGGCGGCCTTCGGGACGGGCGTGCTGGTCGACGGCATCGACTTCTCGGACGACAAGATGCTGCAGGGCCGGACCCTGTCCTACTCGGACACGCAGCGCTACCGCGTCGGCCCGAACTACCTGCAGCTGCCGATCAACGCGCCGCATCCCGACGTGAAGGTGTTCTCGAACCAGCGCGACGGCCAGATGACCTACGCGGTCGACGGCACCGGGCCGAACAAGCACATCAACTACGAGCCGAGCACGCTGGCCGAGGGCGTTCGCGAGGCGCCGAAGCCCGCCAGGGACTACCACCAGCCGGTGACCGGCCATCTCGGCCGCTACCAGGCGAGCCGGACCGAGGACGACTACGCCCAGGCCGGGGCGCGCTACCGCTCCTTCGAGGCGTGGGAGCGCGAGGACCTGATCGCCAACCTCGTGGCCGACATGAAGCAGTGCCCCGAGCCGATCCAGCTGCGGATGGTCTGGCACTTCTGGCACGCGGACGAGGATTACGGCCGGCGCGTGGCCGAGGGGGCCGGCATCGACCTCGAGAAGGCCAAGGCCCTGCCGCCGCTTCCGGGCCGCGCCGCCCCCCACAAGCGGCTCGCGACCGAGACCTACACGGACGGCTCGCCGTCCCACAAGGTCGCGGCCGAGTAACCCGGCGCCCCGCGCCGCTCAGCATCATTCCGCCGGCCGGTCCCGGCCGGTGCCGACGCGGTCACCGGTTCGGCGGCGAACCGAAGGACCGCGTCGGCGAGACATGATGCGACACCAAGGGACCAACCAGACTTGCCCGATGCAATTCCGCTGAGGGCCCGCCCGGACGCACCCCGTCCGGGCGGGTTTCCGTTCGGCGCGGACCGGTCAGCGATGCGTCTCGGGCGGCCCGAACGACATCGGGATCTGGCCCTCGATCAGGGCGATGGCGGAGAGGGTGAGGCCGAGTGCCGCGGCGTACAGGAGGGGAAAGACGTCGCGGTGGCCGGACCCCGTCGCCATGACCAGCCCGGCGAAGGGGATGCTCTGCAGGGCGAGCGCGGCGGCGATGCTCATCGGAACCTCCTCTGTGCGGGACGACGGACGTGGTTGCGCTTTCGGCTTGCGTGGCGGTGGTGGTCGAGGCGGGGACGAGCCTCCCGCCAGGGAGCGCCCGACCGAACGGACGGGGCCGCCCCGGGGCGGCCCGCACGATAGACCCCTCGGAGGCCGCCCCGGACGTCCGGGGCGGCGCGGGCCTCAATGGGCGGCCTCGGGCAGCACGACCCCGTTGGCGGCGTGGTGGCGCCTGAGCATCGGGCGCAGCACCGCGAGCGCCAGCGTCGCGGCGATCAGGTCCAGGATCGCCACCGTGTACAGCACCGTGGCCCAGGTCCCGGTCGCCTGCATCAGCAGGTTGCCCACCGGCACCAGCAGCGCCGCCAGACCCTTGGCGCAGTACAGCACCCCGTAGATCTTCCCGATGTGCTTCGACCCGAACGTGTCCGCCGCCGTCGCGCTGAACAGGCTGTAGACCTCCCCCCAGGCCAGGAACACGATCCCGCTCAGGATCACGAACGCCCACGGGTTCGAGCCGAAATACCCCAGCGCCACGATGCCGAGCCCCTCCAGCGAGAACGCGATGAACATCGTCTTCTCGCGCCCGATCCGGTCCGAGATCCAGCCGAAGAACGGCCGCGAGATCCCGTTCATGATCCGGTCGAGCATCAGCGCGAAGGGCAGCGCCGCCATGGTCACGAAGTACAGGTTGACCTGGAAGTTCTTGACGCCGAGATCCTGCGCGATCACCCCGAGCTGGGCCACCGCCATCAGCCCGCCGGTCACCGTGCAGGTGAACATCAGCAGCATCACCCAGAACACCGGGGTGCGCAGGGCCTCCGGCAGGGTGTAGTCGCGCCGGCTCTGCAGCACGCTCGCCGAGTAGGTGACCTCGCTCCGGCCCGGCGCGCGCAGGCCGACCGAGGCCAGGATGATCAGGGCGCCCTGGATCAGGCCGAAGACGAAGAAGGCCTGCTGGAAGCCGCCCTCGGCGATCATGCTGGCGATGGGCAGGATGGTGAGGGCCGAGCCGGCGCCGTAGCCGCCCGCGGTGAGGCCGACGGCCAGGCCGCGCCGGTCGGGGAACCACTTGAGGGCGTTGGCGATGCAGGTGGCGTAGACGCAGCCGACGCCGATGCCGCCGACCACGGCGCCGAGGTAGTAGCCGCTGAGGGACGTGGCGTAGGAGTTGATGATCCAGGCCAGGCCGGTGAAGAGGCCGCCGGCCATGACGACGCGGCTGGGCCCGTAGCGGTCGATGAAGTGGCCCTCGACCGGCGTGAGCCAGGTCTGGGTGACCACGAAGAGGGTGAAGGCGACCTGGATGGCGGCGCGGTCCCAGCCGAAGGTCTTCTGGATCTCGGGGACGAACAGGGTCCAGGCGTACTGGATGTTGGCGGCGGCGACCATGCAGATCACCCCGAGGGTCAGCTGGAGCCAGCGGCCCGCGATCGCGGGGGCCTGGGCCCGGGTGGCGGCAACGGACGTCATGGGGCGGAGTCCTCCCTCCTGTGTCGGGCGCCCCGGTTCCGGGCGGCGCGCGACGGTCATTGGCGTGTGAGGTGTCGGGCGCGGGCCCGAATCGGGCCGCGCGACGGCCCGCGCAGCCCCGGCCGGCGGCCGGGGCGCGTGTCGCGCTGAGCCAGGTCTCGGTGAGCCAGGTCTCGGTGAATCACGGCTCGGCGAACCGCGTCTCGGCGAGCGATGGCGCGGCGAGTGGAGGCGGGGCGGGGCCCGCGCCGGACTCAGTCGGGCGGCAGGTCGGGGGGGCGGCGCATGGGTCGTTCCTCAGTTCTTCGTTGTGTTGGCCGTCGATCCCGGTGCGGCGGAACCTTGCCCCACCGCGCGCCGTCGGGCCGACGGCGACGCGGAACTGGGATGGTTGCTTCTAAGGTCGACTGTATACCAATAACAATGTGCTCACGCCTTCCCGGCTTTGTCAACGTCGCCCGCGAGACGGGTGCGAAGGGTTGCTGCGTGAGCGCGCATCAAATCTTGATCGTGGCCCGGGATTACTGAAGCAGCGAGTTCGTTGCGCGCCGTCATCGGGATTAAGCGGGCGCCGCGCGCGTGGGGCGGCGCTGCCCCCTCGCGGCGGTCGGCTCCGCCGCGCGCGGGCGCATGTCCGAGGAGGTCGCCGCCGATGCGCAAGCAAGTGGCTCAGCAGGATTGCTCCGTGCGATCCTGCCTGGACTGGGTGGACCGAATCGGGAGGACAGGATGCGGGGCCGGATCGACGGCGGCTCGCCCTTCGAGAAGGCCTACGGCTATTCCCGCGCCGTGGTCGAGGGCGGCTTCGTGTTCGTGTCGGGGACGACGGGCTACGACTACGCCGCCATGACCATGCCGGAGGACGCCGCCGCGCAGGCCGAGGCCTGCTGGCGCACGATCGCGGCGGTGCTGGAGCAGGCCGGCGCCTCCCTGGAACGGGTGGTGCGGGCGACCTACTACGTCACCGACCGGGCCGAGGCCGAGGCGGTGCTGGCGGTGTGCGGACGGGTGATGGGCGCGGTGCGGCCCGCCGCGACGCTGGTCGTGGTGGCGGGCCTGCTGCGGCCGGAGATGAAGGTCGAGATCGAGGTGACGGCGCTGCTCCCCTGAGCGGTCGCCCCGCCGCCCCGGCCGATCCGCCCGTCGCCGCCCCTCCGGCGGCGCCGGAGGGGCAGTCCGGCGGCGCGTCGTCGCAGCCCGATGGCGGCGCCGCGGGCGACCGCGACCCGCCGGATCAGGCCGCCCGGGCCTCCGCGCGGCCGTAGAAGCGCTCGCCCGTCTCTGCCATGGCGAGCAGGTTCGCCGGGGGCGCGAAGCGGGCGCCGTGCTTGGCCTCGAGGCGGCGGCACAGCTCCACGAAGCGGCGGGCGCCCATGCCGTCGATGTAGGAGAGCACCCCGCCCGTGAAGGGCGCGAAGCCGAAGCCGAGGATCGAGCCGACATCCGCCTCGCGGGGATCCGTCACCACGCCCTCGCCGTAGACCCGGGCCGCCTCGACCGCCTGGGCGACGAGGAGCCGGTGCTTCAGTTCCTGGAAGTCGACCGCGTCGGGATCCTGGCGCGTCCCGGCGAGCGCCGCGAGGCCCGGCCAGAGCCGCTTCGGCCCGTTCTCCGGGTAATCGTAGAAGCCCTTGCGGTTCTTGCGCCCGAGCCGTCCCTCGCCCTCGACGAGGGCGACGAGCAGGCGCTCCTGGAGCGGGTTCACGGCGCCCTCGCCGGCCTGGGCCTTGGTGGCCTTCAGGATCTTGAGGCCGAGATCGACGCCGACCTCGTCATTGAGGGAGAGGGGACCGACCGGCATGCCGGCCTGCCGCCCGGCATTCTCGATCATGGCGGCCGGCACCCCCTCGGCGAGCATCAGGTGGCCTTCGAGGATGTAGGCGCCCACGCAGCGGTTGGCGAAGAAGCCGCGCGCGTCGTTGACCACGATCGGCGTCTTGCGGATCGCCCGCACGTAGTCGAGGGCGGCGGCGAGCGCCCGCTCGCCGCTCTGCCGCCCCTTGATGATCTCGACCAGCAGCATCTTCTCGACCGGCGAGAAGAAGTGGATGCCGATGAACTGGTCGGGCCGGGCGGAGCCGTCGGCGAGGCCGCTGATCGGCAGCGTCGAGGTGTTGGAGGCGAAGATCGTCTCGGGGCGGATCGACGCCTCGACCTTGGCGATGACCTCGGCCTTGACCTTCGGGTCCTCGAACACCGCCTCGATCACGAGGTCGCAGTCGGACAGGGCGGCGTAGTCGGCGGTGGCGGTGATGCGGGCGAGCAGCGCGTCGCGGTCGGCGGTCTTGGCGCGGCCCTTCATGATCTGGTCGGAGACGAGCTTGTGCGAGTAGGCCTTGCCCTTCTCGGCCGCCTCCGCGCTCTGGTCGATCAGCACGACCTCGATCCCGGCCTGCGCCGTCACGTAGGCGATGCCCGCGCCCATGAAGCCCGCGCCGACGACCCCGACCCGCTTGAGGCTGACCGGGCCGATCGCGGCCGGGCGCCGGGCGCCCTTGTTGAGCTCGCCCATCGAGACGAAGAGCGAGCGGATCATCGCCGCGGCTTCCGGCGAGCGCAGGATCTTGGAGAAGTAGCGGCTCTCGACCTTGAGCGCGAGGTCCATCGGCAGCTGCAGGCCCTCGTAGACCGATTGCAGGATCGCCTTCGCGGCCGGGTAATTGTCGTGGGTCTCGCGGCGGTAGATGGCGTTGGCGGGCGGCCAGGTCATCATCCCGGCCGGCGAGTAGACCTTGCCGGAGGGGGCCTTGAACTTCGGCTGGTCCCAGGGGGCGAGCGCCGCGCCGCCGCCCCGGATCCAGGCCTTGGCCTCCGCGACGACGGAATCGCGCTTGGCCACCGCGTGGACGAGGCCCATGTTGCGGGCCATGAGCGGCCGGATCTGGTCGCCCTTGAACAGCATCTGCAGGGCGTCGCCGGTCTGCATCAGGCGGGCGACGCGCTGGGTGCCGCCGGCCCCGGGGAACAGCCCGACCTTGATTTCCGGCAGGCCGACCCGGGTCTTGTCGTCGTCCGAGACGACGCGGTGATGGCAGGCGAGCGCGAGCTCGAAGGCGCCGCCCAGGCAGGTGCCGTGGATCGCCGCCGCGAAGGGCTTCCCGCAGGTCTCGAGCTTCCGGTAGAGCAGCGAGAGGCGGCGGGTCTCCTCGAAGAAGAAGCGCATCGCCTCCTCCTCGCCGCGCTCCCGGCTGAGCCGGGCGTATTCGGCGCCCAGCCCCTGCAGCATCGTGAGGTCGGCCCCGCCCGAGAAGGCCTCCTTGCCCGAGGTGATGACGCAGCCCTTGACGGCGGCGTCGCCCGCGACCGCGTCGATGATCCGGTCGAGTTCGGCCATCACCTCGGGGGTGATCACGTTCATGGAGCGGCCGGGGCTGTCCCAGGTCGCGAGCGCGATGCCGTCTTGATCGGTCTCGAAGCGGAAATGCGTGAGGTCCATCGGGGCGTCCTCTTCTCGGGATCCCGGGTGCGGCCTCCCGCGGCGGCGGGCCGCGGGAGGCGCCCCGGTCAGGGCTTCTGCGGGGCCGGGCCGGCGCCCGGCTGCGGCTGCTGCGTCGACAGGGTCGCGAGCGTCAGCATGTTCATCATCCGGGTCACCGCATCCTTGGTGATGCTGGAGACCAGGGAGTTCGGGTCGGCGTTGAGGGCCTGGAACTTCTGGTAGGTCGGGTCGTCGTAGATCCTGGTCAGCTGCTTCAGCTCGTCGTCGCCGAACTTCTGGGCGTATTCCTTGGAGAGGTCGTCGACGAGCTTGGCGCGCTCCTGCTCGAAGCCCTTGTCGAGTTCGGGCCGGAGCTTGTCGGCCTGCTCCTTGCTGAGCGAGGCGAGCGAGCGCTCCTCGGCCTGCTTGAAGGCGAGGCCGAGATTCCGCGCCACCGTCCGCTCGACGATGCTGCGGGCGAGGTCGGTGCGCTCCTCGGCGCGGGCCGCCGGGGCCGCCGGGGCCGCGAGGGCGAGGGCGAGGGCGAGGAGCGGGAGAGTTCGGGTCATGAGCGTTTCCTGATGAGGCGCCTTGAGGCCGGGGACCGAAGGCCCGGCCGCGGCGCCAGCGTCAAGCACCCCCTTGGGACACGATGCCGTGTCCGGCACCCGGCGCTGGGCAGAACGGCGCGGCGCGATCCGGCTCGGTCTCCTGGTCCCGCATCGCGTTCGCCGCCGAACCGGCATCGCTGCGGCGCATGGCGCTCAGACCCGCTCGATGATCGTGGCGGTGCCCATGCCGGCGCCGATGCAGAGCGTCACCAGGGCGGTCGCCTTGCCGGTCCGCTCCAGTTCGTCCAGCACGGTGCCGAGGATCATGGCCCCGGTCGCCCCGAGCGGGTGGCCCATCGCGATGGCGCCGCCGTTGACGTTGACCTTGTCCGGGTCGAGGTCGAAGGCCTGCTGGAAGCGCAGCACCACCGAGGCGAAGGCCTCGTTGATCTCGACGAGGTCGATGTCGTCGAGGCTCATCCGGGCGCGCGCCAGCACCTTGCGGGTCACGTCGATCGGGCCGGTGAGCATCAGCGCCGGGTCCGACCCGATATTGGCGAAGGCCCGGATCCGGGCCCGGGGGGTGAGGCCCGCGGCCGCGCCGGCCTCCTTCGAGCCGACCAGCACCGCGGCGGCGCCGTCGACGATGCCGGAGGAATTGCCCGGGTGGTGGACGTGGTTCAGGGCCTCGACGTCGGGATGGGCCGCGACCGCCACCGCCTCGAAGCCGCCCATCTGCGCCATCTGGGCGAAGGAGGGCTTGAGCGCCCCGAGCGTCTGCATGTCGGTGCCCGGCCGCATGTGCTCGTCGCGGTCGAGGATGGTCAGGCCGTTGACGTCCCTGACCGGCACCACGGCCTTGGCGAAGCGGCCCTCCTCCCAGGAGCGGGCGGCGCGCCGCTGCGATTCCACCGCGTAGGCGTCGCAGGTGTCGCGGGAGAAGCCGTACTTGGTGGCGATCAGGTCGGCCGAGACGCCCTGGGGCATGAAGTAGGACTTGACGGCGATCGAGGGATCGACCGGCCAGGCGCCGCCCGAGGCGCCGAGGCCGATGCGGCTCATCGACTCGACCCCGCCGCCGACCGCGAGGTCGTGCTGGCCGCTCATCACCTGGGCGGCGGCGAAGTTCACCGCGTCGAGGCCCGAGGCGCAGAAGCGGTTGATCTGCACGCCCGGCACCTGCTCGCCGTAATCGGCGACGAGGGCGGCCGCGCGGGCGATGTCGCCGCCCGCCTCGCCGACCGGGTCGACGCAGCCGAGCACCACGTCGTCCACCGCGGCCCTGTCGAGGCCGTTGCGGTCCTTGAGGGCGCGCAACGCCGTCTCGGCGAGGCGCAGCGCCGTCACCTCGTGGAGCGCGCCGTCGGGCTTGCCGCGGCCGCGCGGCGTGCGGACATGGTCGTAGATGTAGGCGTCGGGCATGGGGCTTCTTCCGAGTGGGGGCTTCTTCCCAGGATGGCGCGGGCCGTCCGGGGCGGGCCGGGCGGCGGGGGAGATCGGCGGGCCGGGGCGGCCCGGATCAGGCGCGGTCGGCCTCGCCCCGCGGCCGGCGCGGCGGCGGGCGAGGGCGCCGAACCCGGCGGCGGCCGCGCGCGTCGGGCCGTCGCGCCGCGTCCCGAGACCGTCCGAGCGGATCGCCCGCCCAGGCTCCGGCACGCGGGTCCCGGGTTCGGGCGTCGCGGCGCGCCGGGCCGCCGGCAGCCTAGAACATCTCCGCCGGCACCGCCATGACGGCCTCGGCGCCGGCCGAGATGCGGGCGAGCCGCGTGGCGGTCTCGGGCAGGAGGCGCTCCATGTAGAAGCGGCCGGTCGCGAGCTTGGCGTCCATGCGCGTCCCGACGCCGTTGCCCTCCCGCTTGCGGGCGGCGGCCGCCTTGGCGATGCGCGCCCACATGTAGCCGAGGGCGACGAGCCCCATCAGGTGCATGTAGTCGGTGGCGGCGGCGCCCGCGTTGTCGGGCTTGGCCATGGCGTTCTGCATCAGCCACATCGTCGCCTTCTGGAGGTCGCCGAGGGCCTTGGCGAGGGGTGCCGTGTAGGTCTTCAGGGTCTCGTCGGCGCCGTTCTCCTTGCAGAAGCCCTCGACCTCCTGGAGGAAGCGCATCATCGCGCGGCCGCCGTCGCGCGGCAGCTTGCGGCCGACGAGGTCCATGGCCTGGATGCCGTTGGCGCCCTCGTAGATCTGGGCGATGCGGGCGTCGCGCACGAATTGCGACATGCCCCATTCCTCGATGTAGCCGTGCCCGCCGAACATCTGCTGGGCGTCGACCGCGTTGGCGAAGCCCCGGTCGGTCAGCACGCCCTTCACCACCGGCGTCATCAGGCTCATGTGGTCGTCGGCGGCCTGCCGCTCGGCGGCGTCGCCCGAGCGGTGCGCCACGTCCGCCTGCAGGGCGGTCCAGAGCACCAGGGCCCGGCCCGCCTCGTTGAAGGCCCGGATCGACAGCAGGGTGCGGCGCACGTCCGGGTGGACGATGATCGGGTCGGCGGGCTTGTCCGGGGCCTTGGCGCCGCTGAGGGCGCGGCCCTGGAGCCGCTCCTTGGCGTAGGCGACGGCGTTCTGGTAGGCGACCTCGGACAGGGCGAGGCCCTGGATGCCGACCGCGAGCCGGGCCTCGTTCATCATCACGAACATGGCGTTGAGGCCGCGATTGGCCTCGCCGACCAGCCAGCCCTTGGCGCCGTCGTAGTTCATCACGCAGGTGGCGTTGGCGTGGATGCCCATCTTGTGCTCGATCGAGCCGCAGGACACGCCGTTGCGCGCGCCGAGCGAGCCGTCCCCGTTCACCAGCAGCTTGGGCACCACGAAGAGCGAGATGCCCTTGGTGCCGGCCGGCGCGCCCTCGATGCGGGCGAGGACGAGGTGGATGATGTTCTCCGAGAGGTCGTGCTCGCCGGCCGAGATGAAGATCTTGGTGCCGGTGAGGCTGTAGGAGCCGTCGGGGTTCGGCACCGCGCGGGTCTTGAGCAGGCCGAGATCCGTGCCGCAATGCGGCTCGGTCAGGTTCATGGTCCCGGTCCAGGACCCCTCGATCATCCGGGGCAGGTAGGTCCGCTTCTGCGCGTCGGTGCCGTGGACGAGCAGGGCCGCCATCGCGCCCTGGGTCAGGCCCGGATACATCCCGAAGGCGATGTTGGCCGAGGAGATGAATTCCTGGACCGCGCTGTTGAGGGTCGCGGGCAGCCCCTGGCCGCCGTACTCGGCCGGCATCGAGAGCCCGTTCCAGCCCCCGCCCGCATAGGCCCCGTAGGCCTCCTTGAAGCCCCTGGGCGTCGTCACGCGGCCGTCCGGGTGGCGGGTGCAGCCCTCGGCATCGCCCGGGAGGTTGAGGGGGGCCAGCACCTCCTCGCAGAGCTTCGCGCCCTCGTTGAGGATCGCCTCCACCACGTCCGGCGTCGCGTCCGAGAAACCCGGCAGGTTGCTGTAGCGCTCGAACCCGAACACGTCGTTGAGGAGGAACAGGACGTCCTCCACGGGCGCCTTGTAGCTCGGCATGGACCCTCTCCCGCGATCCCCCGCGGCTGTCCCGCCGCAAGATAGTTCACATGTAAACTATCTCGGCGCGGAACGGAAGGGGGGAGGGGCGGAGGATTGCGGCGGCGCCCGGCCGCGCCCGCTCCGCGCGGGCCCGCCTCCGGGCGGCGCCCCGCACCCCGCGCCGCGCGGGCGCGCGATGAGCGCGGGGCCCCGCGACGCCGTCGCCGAGGCCGCGCGCGGGCCGCAGCGCTTGATCGCAGCCGGCCGATGCCGCATCCGGGCGAGCCCCTTCGCCCGGACGGGGTCCGCGACGGGACGCGCGACGGTCGTCCCTCTCCGGTGCCGGCAGCCATGACGCGCCGTTCCGCCTCCGCGCAGCTGATGCCCCTCGACGAGGCGCGGGCCCTCCTGCTCGCCGGCCTCGCGCCGGTGCCGCCCGAGGCCGTGCCGGTCCACGACGCCGTCGGAGCCCCGCTCGCCCGCGACCTCCCGGCGCCGGAGGGCCGCCCCGCGCGCCGCCTCGCCCTGCGCGACGGCTACGCGGTCGAGGCGGCCGCGATCACCGGCGCCGCGCCCCAGGCCCCGGTGCGGCTCCCGCGCGGCCTCGCCTGGATCGAGGCCGGCGAGATCCTGCCGGAGGGGAGCGACACCGTCCTGCCGCCCGAATCCGTCCTGGAGGGCGAGGCCGTGGCGGACGCGGCCCCGGGCGAGGGCGCGCGCCCCGCCGGGGGAGACATCCCGGCCGGCCATCTGCTGGGACGGGCGGGCGAGCGCGCGACCGCGCTGCAGGCGCTCGCCCTGGCCTCGGCCGGCTTCGCCGAGGTGCCCGTGCGCCGCCCGGCCGTCCTCCTCCTGGTCACCGGGGCGGAGACGCCCGACCTGCTCTCGCCCCTCCTCGCCTCCCTCCTCGCCCGCGAGGGCGCCCGGGTGGTTCGCGCCGCGCGCCTGCCGGACGACCCGGGCGCGGTGGCGGCGGCGCTGACGGGCAGCGCCGCGGCGGCGCTGCCGGAGGGCGCCGCGGCGACCTTCCTGGTCGGCGGCAGCGGCCCTGGCCGGAGCGACCGCAGCGCCGAGGGGCTGGCGCGGGCGGGCACCGTCGCGGCGCACGGGATCGCCCTGCGGCCGGGCGAGACGGCCGGGTTCGGCGCGGTCGCCGGCCGGCCCGTCCTGCTGCTGCCGGGCCGGCCGGAGGCGGCGCTGGCGCTCCACCTCGCCCTCGGCCGGCCCCTCCTCGCGGCCCTGGCCGGGACGGTCCCGCCCGCCCCCGCCCCCGCGCCGCTCCGCCGCAAGATCGCCTCCGCGATCGGGCTGTCCGAGGTGGTGTTCGTGCGGCGATCCGCCGAGGGTGCCGAACCGCTCGGCGGCGCCGATATCCCCCTCGCCCGCCTCGCGCGGGCGGACGGCGCCGTGCTGGTGCCGCCCGCGCGGGAGGGCTATGCCAAGGACACGGTCGTCGAGGTCCTGCCCCTGTGAGTGACGCGTTGCCCCCCGATGACTTCTCCGCCCGCCTCGCCCGCGCGGCCCGCCAGGAGCAGTTCCTGAGCGTCGCCTCGCGGGAGGAGGCGCTGGCGCGGTTCCGGGCGGCGGTGCCGCACCTGCCGCTCGGCCCCGAGACCGTGCCGCTCGGCGCCGCCCTCGGCCGGGCCCTGGCCGAGGACGTCGCCTCGCCCATCGACGTGCCGGCCTTCGACCGCGCCCTCGTGGACGGGTTCGCCGTCCGCGCCGCCGACACCGAGGGGGCGAGCGAGGGCGCGCCGCGGCGCCTGCGCCTCAACCGCGAGATCCTGGCCTGCGGCGTCGCCCCGACCCTCGCGGTGGCGGCCGGGACGGCGACGCCGATCGCCACCGGCGGCGTTCTCCCGCGCGGCGCCGACGCCGTGCTGATGGTCGAGGCCACCGACTACGTCGAGGAGGGCGCGCCGGCGATCGAGGTCGTGCGCGCCGCGGCGCCGGGCCAGTTCGTCGGCTACGCCGGCGCCGACATGGCCCGGGGCGAGACCGTGCTGCGCCGGGGCACGCCGGTGACCGCCCGCGAGATCGGCATGCTGGCGGCCTGCGGCCTCGCCGCGGTCGCGGTAGTGCGCCGGCCCCGCGTCGCCGTGATCTCGACCGGGGACGAACTCGTCGCCCCGGGCGAGGCGCTGCGGCCCGCCGCCATCTACGATTCCAACGGCGCCATCGTGGCCGCCGCGGTGGCCGAGAACGGCGGCGAGGCCGTGCCGGGCGGCATCGTGCCCGACGACGAGGCCCTGCTGGAGCAGGCCCTGCGCCGGAGCCTCGCGGAATCCGACCTCGTGGTCCTGTCGGGCGGCACCTCCAAGGGGGCGGGGGACGTCTCCCACCGCATCCTCTCGCGCCTCGGTGCGCCGGGGATCCTGGTCCACGGCGTCGCCCTCAAGCCCGGCAAGCCCCTCTGCCTCGCGGCTGTCGGGACGAAGGCCGTGGTGGTGCTGCCGGGCTTCCCGACCTCGGCGATGTTCACCTTCCACGACGCGGTGGTGCCGCTGATCCGGGCCCTGGCCGGCCTGCCGCCCCGGGAGGAGAGCCGGGTCGAGGCCCTGCTGCCCCAGCGCCTCGCCTCGGAACTCGGCCGCACCGAGTTCGTGATGGCCTCCCTCGCCCGGGGCGCGCAGGGGCTCGTGGCCCTGCCCCTCGGCAAGGGCTCGGGCACGGTCACGGCCTTCTCGCAGGCGGACGGGTTCTTCGCGGTGCCGGCGGCCCGCTCCGGCCTGGAGGCGGGCGAGACGGTCGCGGTGACGCGCCTGGGCGCCGGTCTGCGGCCGCCCGACCTCACCCTGGTCGGCAGCCACTGCCTCGGCCTCGACCGCCTCGTCGGGCGCCTCGCCGAGCGCGGCGTGCGGGCGCGGACGATCTTCGTCGGCTCCTCGGGGGGGCTGGCGGCGCTCAGGCGCCGGGAATGCGACCTCGCGAGCCTCCACCTGCTCGACCCGGAGACGGGGCGCTACAACGCGCCCTTCCTGGAGCCGGGCCTGGTGCTGGCGCCGGGCTGGCGGCGCCTGCAGGGCGTGGTCTTCCGCGCCGGGGATCCGCGCGCCGGGGATCCGCGCGCCGGAGAGCCGCGCCCAGGAGAGCCGCGCCCAGGAGAGCCGCGCCCAGGAGAGCGGCGCCCAGGAGAGCGGCGCCCCGAGGGCGCCCGCGCGGCCGAGGCGGTGCGGCGCTTCCTCGCCGACCCGGAGGCCGTGATGGTCAACCGCAACACCGGCGCGGGCACCCGGGTGCTGATCGAGGGGCTGCTCGGCGGCGCCCGCCCGCCCGGCTACTGGAACCAGCCCCGCTCGCACAACGCGGTCGCGGCCGCGGTGGCGCAGGGGCGGGCCGATTGGGGCGTCGCCATCGCCACGGTGGCGCGGGCCTACGGCCTCGGCTTCCTGCCGCTCACCGAGGAGCATTACGACTTCGCCTACCGGGCCGACCGGCGCGACGACCCGGCCGTCGCGGCCTTCCTGGCCCTGCTCACCGCCCCCGAGACGCGGGCCGACCTGCACGACCTCGGCTTCGCGCCCGCGGAGGCGCGCTGACATGCGGGTGATCGGGCTCGCCGGCTGGAGCGGCGCCGGGAAGACGACCCTGCTGCGGCGCCTGATCCCGGCGCTGACTGGGCGGGGCCTGCGCGTGGCGACGCTCAAGCACGCGCACCACGCCTTCGACGTCGATCGGCCGGGCAAGGATTCCTACCTGCACCGCGAGGCGGGGGCGGGCGAGGTGATCGTCTCCTCGGCGCGGCGCTGGGTGCAGATCCACGAGGTCGGGCCGGGGAGGGAGGCGAGCCTCGCCGAACTCCTCGGGCGGCTCAGCCCCTGCGACCTCGCCCTCGTGGAGGGTTTCAAGCGCGAGGCGCATCCCAAGCTCGAAGTCTTCCGGGCCGCCAACGGCCGGCCGCCGCTGCACCCGGAGGATCCGCGCATCGTCGCGGTGGCGAGCGACGTCCCGTTCCCGGGGGCGGGCGTGCCGGTGCTGCCCCTCGACGCGGTCGAGGCGATCGCCGACGCGGTGCTGGCGCGGGCCGAGCCGCTCCCGACGGTTCTCGAGAGGCTCGCGGGCCATGGCGCAACTGAGTGACGATTGCTTCGCCTTCGGCGGCCCGCTGCTCACGGTGGACGAGGCGGCGGCCCTGATCGCCGCCCGGCTGCCGGTGGTGGCCGGGATCGAGAGCGTCCCGCTCCTCGACGCGGACGGGCGCGTCGCGGCGCAGGACCTGCGCGCCCTCTGCGACCTGCCGCCCTTCGCCAACGCGGCGGTGGACGGCTACGCGGTCCGCTTCGCCGACCTCGCGGCGGAGGGCGAGACGCTGCTGCCGGTGCGCGGGCGGGTGGCGGCCGGGGGCGCCGCCGGGAGCGCGACGGCGGGGGAGGCGGTGCGGATCTTCACCGGTGCCCCGATGCCGGAGGGCGCCGACACGGTCTTCATGCAGGAGGATGTCCGCGTCGAGGGCGACCGGGTCCGGCTCCCGCCCGGGCTGAGGCGCGGCGCCAATGCCCGGCCCGCGGGCGAGGATGCCGGGAGGGGCGCGCTGGTGGTCCCGGCCGGGCGGCGCCTCGCCCCGCCGGACCTCGCCCTCGCGGCCGCGACCGGGCACGCGGCGATCCCGGTGCGGCGCCGCCTGCGCGTCGCCCTGTTCTCGACCGGTGACGAGCTCGCCGAGCCGGGCGCCGCCCTCCGCCCCGGGGCGATCCACGATTCGAACCGCGTCCTGCTCGGGGCCCTGCTGCGGCGCCTCGGCGTCGCGGTCTCGGATCTCGGCATCCTGCGCGACGAGCCCGCCTCCCTGCGCGCGCGCCTCGCCGCGGCGGCCGGCGACCACGACCTCATCCTGACCTCGGGCGGCGTCTCGACCGGCGAGGAGGACCACGTCACGGCGGCGGTGGAGGCGGTGGGCCGGCTGGTGTTCTGGCGCCTCGCCATCAAGCCCGGCCGGCCGGTGGCGATGGGGCTGATCGGCGACACCCCCTTCGTGGGCCTGCCGGGCAACCCGGTCGCGGTCTACGTGACGCTGCTCTTCGTGGTCCGCCCGCTGCTGCTGCGCCTCGCGGGGGCGTCCTGCCCGCCGCCGCCCTCGCAGCCGGCCCGGGCCGCCTTCCCCTATCGCAAGAAGACCGGACGCCGGGAATTCGTCCGCGTCTCGCTGCGGCGGGCGCAGGACGGCACGGTCGAGGCCGTGAAGTTCCCCCGGGACGGGGCCGGGGTGCTGACCTCGCTCACCGGCAGCGACGGGCTCGCGGCCCTGCCCGAGGACGCGACCGGGCTGGAGGTGGGTGAGCGGGTCGAGGTGTTCCTGCACCCGCTCCTGTGGTGAGCCGTGGCACCGGGCCTTGAGCACCGGGCCTTGAGCGCCGGGCCGTCGCGGTCCCGCTCCGTCGCCCGCATCCGCGCCAGCAACCAGGCTCGACGCGGACGCGGCCTTCGGGTGGCGAGGGGGCGGCGGACCGCCCCCGCCTGCACCTACTTGCCGCCGCCGAGGCTGTGCACGTAGACCGCGAGCGACTTGATCGTCGCGGTGTCGAGCCGGCCCTCCCAGGTCGGCATCACGCCCTTGCGGCCGTTGGTGATCGTGGCGATGACCTGCTCGGGCGCCGAGCCGTAGAGCCAGACCGCGTCGGTCAAGTCGGGAGCGCCGAGTTCGGGGTTCCCCTTCGCCTGGTCGCCGTGGCAGGCGGCGCAGTTCTGCGCGAAGACCTCCGCCCCCTTCTGCAGGCTGAGGGCCGGGTTGAAGGCCTTGCCGGAGAGGGACAGGACGTAGTTGGCGACGGTCTCGACCTCGTCGCGCTTGAGCACGCCGTCGCGCCCGAAGGCCGGCATGTCACCCTGGCGGGCGTCGGCGTGGCCCGAGCGGATGCCGACCCGGATCGTCTGCGCGATCGCGTCGAGGCTGCCGCCCCAGAGCCAGTCGTCGTCCTGCAGGTTCGGGTAGCCGACCCGGCCCGTCGCCGCCGTGCCGTGGCAGCCGGCGCAATTGTCGCCGAAGGCCGCCTTGCCGGTGGCGAGCGCCAGGGAGAGCAGGGCCGGATCGGCCTTGATCTCGCCGAGCGCGGCCGAGGCGAGCCGGTCCTGGCCGAGGGCGGTGCGGGCCGCCTTGGCGCGGTCCACCTCGGCCAGCACCTCGGCGCGGCTCGAGTAGCCGAGGATCCCGCCCGTGTGGCTGGCGATCAGCGGCCAGGCCGGGTAGGCGATCCAGTAGCCGAAGGCCCACACGATCGTGGCGTAGAGGGTCAGCAGCCACCAGCGCGGCAGCGGGTTGTTGTACTCGCGGATCCCGTCCCATTCGTGGCCCGTGGTGTCGGGCTCGGCCGGCAGGCCGGCGGGCGGGTGGGCGGTGTCGGCCACGGGAGTCACTCCTCGTCCAGGGGAAGGCGGGCGGCGGCGTCGAA
This sequence comes from Methylobacterium sp. WSM2598, assembly GCF_000379105.1. Classification (GTDB taxonomy): domain Bacteria; phylum Pseudomonadota; class Alphaproteobacteria; order Rhizobiales; family Beijerinckiaceae; genus Methylobacterium. Next base: position 1,551,870 of record NZ_KB900609.1, read on the forward strand.
GCGCGCCCGGTTGCGCGGCCACAGCGCGTAGAGGGTCACTCCCGCGAACAGGCCGACGAAGTACAGCAGGCCGCTCGTCTGAGCGAAGCGCGAGGCGATATCGTAGGTCACGGCGTCACCTCAGGTTCTTCTTGTCGTCGTAGAGCTTGAAATCGACCATCGTGCCGAGCACCTGCAGGTAGGCGACGAGGGCGTCGAGTTCGGTGACGTGGCGGCGGTCGCCGGGCACGTGCAGGGCCGCGCCCGGGTAGCGCGCCTGCAGGCCGGCCGCGTCCGCGCCCTCCGGGTCGAGCTGGGCGCGCAGGTCGCCCTGGGCCCGGGTGATCATCTCGGACGTGTAGGGCACGCCGATATGGGCGTTCGCCGTCAGGTCGTCGGCGACCGCCGCCGTGTCCAGGGGCCGTTCCAGGAAGGCGTAGGCGGGCATGATCGAGCCCGGCACCACCGCCCGCGGGTCGCGCAGGTGCTCCCGGTGCCAATCGTCCGAGTACTTGCCCCCGACCCGGGCGAGGTCGGGCCCGGTGCGCTTCGAGCCCCACTGGAACGGGTGGTCGTACATGCTCTCGGCGGCGAGCGAGAAGTGCCCGTAGCGCTCGACCTCGTCGCGCATCGGCCGGATCATCTGGCTGTGGCAGAGGTAGCAGCCCTCGCGCACGTAGATGTTGCGGCCGGCCAGTTCGAGCGGCGTGTAGGGCCGCACGCCCTCCACCACCTCGATCGTGCTCTTCAGGTAGAAGAGCGGGACGATTTCGATCAGGCCGCCGATCGCGACCACGATCAGGATGCCGATGATGAGCAGGATGGAGTTCTTCTCGAAGAATTCGTGCCTCTTCCAGAGGCCGGCTTCCGCGGTGGCCATCGCCATGGTCTTTCTGTGACGGGGAGGGGAGGCCCGCCGCGGGGGCGGGCCCGTGAGCTCACTCGGCCGGGACGAGGGTGGCGCCGGGCGCGGGGCGGGTGGCCTGCGCCTCGCGGCCCAGGATCGTCATGGCGAGGTTGTAGGCCATGATCAGCGAGCCGATCAGGAACAGCACGCCGCCGAGCGCCCGCACCAGGTAGTAGGGCTGCATCGCCTCGACCGTCTCGACGAAGGAGTATTCGAGGAAGCCGAAGCTGTTGTAGGCGCGCCACATCAGGCCCTGCATGATCCCGGCGACCCACATCGAGCTGATGTACAGGACGATGCCGAGGGTCGAGACCCAGAAGTGCCACTCGACGAGGCGCAGGGAGTAGACCTCGCGGCGGTTCCAGAGCCAGGGCACGAGGCAGTAGAGGGCGCCGAAGGAGACGTAGGCGACCCAGCCGAGCGCGCCGGAATGGACGTGACCGATGGTCCAGTCGGTGTAGTGGCTGAGCGCGTTGACGGCCTTCACCGACATCATCGGGCCCTCGAAGGTCGCCATGCCGTAGAAGGCGAGGGAGACCACCATCAGGCGCAGGATCGGGTCGGTGCGCAGCTTGTCCCAGGCCCCCGAGAGGGTCATCAGGCCGTTGATCATCCCGCCCCAGGACGGCATCCACAGCATGATCGAGAAGGTCATGCCCAGAGTCTGAGCCCAGTCGGGCAGGGCGGTGTAGTGCAGGTGGTGCGGCCCGGCCCAGATGTACATGAAGATCAGGGCCCAGAAGTGGATGATCGAGAGCCGATAGGAGTAGATCGGCCGCTCCGCCCGCTTCGGGACGAAATAGTACATGATGGCGAGGAAGCCGGCGGTGAGGAAGAAGCCGACCGCGTTGTGGCCGTACCACCACTGGATCAGCGCGTCCTGCACGCCCGAGAAGATCGGGTAGGACTTCGAGCCGAACACCGTCACCGGCAGCGCGAGGTTGTTCACGATGTGGAGCATCGCGATCGTGACGATGAAGGCGAGGTAGAACCAGTTCGCCACGAAGATGTGGGGCTCCTTGCGCTTCCAGATCGTGGCCAGGAAGACCAGGAGGTAGACGACCCAGACGATGGTGAGCCAGAGATCGGCGTACCACTCGGGCTCGGCGTATTCCTTCGACTGGGTCACGCCCATCAGGTAGCCGGTGCCGGCGATGACGATGAACAGGTTGTAGCCGAGCACCACGAACCAGGGCGCGAGGTCGCCCGCCAGCCGGACCCGGCAGGTGCGCTGCACCACGTAGAGCGAGGTCGCGATCAGCACGTTGCCGCCGAAGGCGAAGATCACCGCCGAGGTGTGCAGCGGGCGCAGGCGCCCGAAGGTGGTGAATTCGAGCCCCAGGTTGAGCGAGGGCGCCCAGAGCTGGAAGGCGATGATGCAGCCGACCAGGAAGCCGGCGATGCCCCAGCCCATCGAGGCGATCGCCGCGAACTTGACCGGGCCGAGATTGTAGTTGGGCTTGCCGGCGACCTCCTGCGGCACCGGCTCCGGGTCGCGGGCCGCGTAGCGGCGCAGGATCGCCACGATGCCGGCCGCGGAGGCGGCCGCGAAGATCACCGCGTGGGCGCCGAAGGGCGCGTCGACGGCCTTGGCCGCCGCGATGAGGCTGAGGACGAAGCCGAGACCGAGGGCCGCGCACAGGCCGGCCTCGCCCTCTGTCATGTATTTGCTGGATCGGGCTGACGCCATGGCTCGCTCGCAGGAAGGCGGGGGATCCCGCGCTGACGAGCGCTTATCCGGCGGGCTCACCCCACCAACCTTGATGTGGATCAAGCCTCCGCCGGCGTGATGCGCGGCCGGCCGGCCTTTGCGCTGGATCAACGCGGAGGCGCGCCCGGGGAGGCAGGATCGCCCTGGTCCCAACCGGCCGTCCCATCGGCAGGGATCCATCGGCAAGGATCCATCGGCAGGGATCCATCGGGGAGAGGTGCGATGACTTACGCCAGCATCATGGTCTCGCTCGATCTCGGCGCCGCCGCCCAGGCCCGCGCGCAGCTCGCCGCGGACCTCGCGGGCCGGTTCGAGGCCCGCCTGATCGGCGTCGCCGCCCGGCAGGTGCCCGACCCGGTCACCGCCACCGACATCGCCGAGGCCGAGCGGATCTACGAGGCCGAGAAGGACCGCGTGCTCGACGAGATCGGGCTGGCGCGCGACGTCTTCGAGCGGGCGGCCGGCGGCTACGCGGAGGCGTCCTGGCGGGCCGCCCTCGCTCCGGCGCTGCCCTACCTCGCCCTGCAGGCGCGGGCCGCCGACCTCCTGGTCGTGGGCCGCCACGGTGCCGAGGACGGCGATCACGGCCCCCTCGGCGTGGCGCCCGGGCCGCTCCTGATGGAGGCGGGCCGCCCCGTCCTGGTCGTGCCGCCGGGCCCGACCCGGCTGCGGGCCGATCGGGCGGTCGTGGCCTGGAAGGACGCCCCGGAGGCCCGCCGGGCGGTGAGCGCCGCCCTGCCGCTGCTCGCCCGGGCGAGCGAGGTGCTGGTGCTGGGCGTCGAGCCGGAGGTCGAGGCCAAGGGGCTCGCCGACGTCGCGGATTTCCTGGTCCGGCACGGCGTGAAGGCGTCCTCCCGGCTGATCCCCGAATCGGGGATCCGCCCCGGCGAGGCGCTCCTCGCCAACGCCGCCGCCTTCCGGGCCGACCTCCTGGTGATGGGCGCCTACGGCCACAGCCGCCTGCGCGAGTGGCTGTTCGGCGGGGCCACCCGCACCATCCTGCAGACCACCACGACCTGCTGCCTGATGAGCCATTGAGCCGCAGGGCCGGCGGGCGGCCCGCCCGCCGGCCCTGCGACGAAGCGGCCGCTCGCGCGTTTCCCTCGCCCACCGGAGGGAGCCCGCCATGCCGAATGCCGAGAGAAGTCCCGCCGAGGAAGCGCGCCTCGTCGCCGAGGCCTACGCCGCCGAGACGCGTCCGCCGCTCACCGACAGCCTGCGGCAGGACCTCGCCGCCCGCCTTGCCCGGGCATGGCCCGAGGGCGTCGGCGCCGTGAACGCCGCCCTCGACGCGTTCGAGGAGAGCCTCGACGCCGTGGCGGGACCGCGCCTCGCCGCCTTCGATGCCGGGAGCGGCCGCGTCACCATGGAGCAGCGCTCGGAAGCCGGCCGTCCCCTGCGCGCCTTCGGCGGCCAGTAGGGTCGCCGAAGGCGCGCAGGGGACGGCTTGGACTTTCGTGGGGGGTGGCCGCTCCTGACGGACGCGTCCGCGATCCTTATGCTCCCGCGCTCCACGAGGGTCGGTTCGTCGCGTCGGGCGCGGCGATCGGCTCCCGGCGCGCCGGGAGCCCCGCCTCACGATCCGCGACACAGCCCGGCGAAGATCACAGCGCGAGCGTCCCCGTGCGGTACCTTGTATTTTGTATGCCAGCTGGTACGGTGACCCCATGAGCCAGCACGATGTGTCGCGCGTCAAGCGCTTCGAACACCCCGGACGCGGTCGCGAGCGGGCGAGGCCGGTGCCGAAGGGGCGCCAGGTCGATCCCCGGGCGAAGGCCGAGATCGCCGCGCTCCTCGGCGAGGCGCCGCGCCGCCGCGACCTCCTCATCGAGCACCTGCACCTCGTCCAGGACACCTACGGGCAGATCAGCGCTCCCCACCTCGCGGCGCTCGCCGACGAGATGGGGCTCGCCTTCGCGGAGGTGTTCGAGACCGCGACCTTCTACGCCCATTTCGACGTGGTGAAGGAGGGCGAGGCGGCGATCCCGGCGCTGACCGTGCGGGTCTGCGACAGCCTCACCTGCGCGATGCACGGCGCCGAGGAGCTCCTCGCCGCGCTCCAGGCGGAGATCGGCGCGCAGGTGCGCGTGGTGCGCGCGCCCTGCGTCGGCCTGTGCGACCACGCCCCGGCCGCCGAGGTCGGGCACAATTTCCTGCACCGGGCCACGGTCGAGACCGTGCGGGCGGCGGTCGCGGCCGGCGACACGCACGCGCATCTTCCCGACACGATCGATTTCGACGCCTACCGGGACGCGGGCGGCTACCGGACCCTGGAGCGCCTGCGCGCCGGCGATCTCTCGGTCGAGGACGTGCTCAAGGTCCTCGACGACGGCTCGCTGCGGGGCCTCGGCGGGGCGGGCTTCCCGACCGGTCGCAAGTGGCGCTCGGTGCGCGGCGAGCCCGGCCCGCGCCTGATGGCGGTGAACGGCGACGAGGGCGAGCCCGGCACCTTCAAGGACCAGCTCTACCTCAACACCGACCCGCACCGCTTCCTCGAAGGCACCCTGATCGGCGCCCACGTGGTCGAGGCCGAGGACGTCTACCTCTACATCCGCGACGAGTACCCGATCGCCCGCCAGATCCTGGCGCGGGAGATTGCCAAGCTGCCGCCGGGCGGGCCGCGCCTGCACCTGCGGCGCGGGGCCGGGGCCTATATCTGCGGCGAGGAATCCTCGCTGATCGAGTCGATCGAGGGCAAGCGCGGCCTGCCGCGCCACAAGCCCCCGTACCCGTTCCAGGTCGGCCTGTTCGGGCGCCCGACGCTGATCAACAACGTCGAGACGCTGTACTGGATTCGCGACCTGATCGAGCGCGGCCCGGATTGGTGGAAGAGCCACGGCCGCAACGGCCGCACGGGCCTGCGCTCCTACTCGGTGTCGGGCCGGGTGAGGGAGCCGGGCGTGAAGCTCGCGCCGGCCGGGGTCACCATCCGCGAGTTGATCGAGGAATTCTGCGGCGGCATGGCCGAGGGCCACCGCTTCGCGGCCTACCTGCCGGGCGGCGCCTCGGGCGGCATCCTGCCGGCCGCGATGGACGACATCCCGCTCGATTTCGGGACCCTCGAGAAGTACGGCTGCTTCATCGGCTCGGCCGCCGTGGTGGTGCTCTCCGACAAGGACGACATCCGCGGTGCGGCCCTCAACCTAATGCGGTTCTTCGAGGACGAGTCCTGCGGCCAGTGCACGCCCTGCCGGGTCGGCACCCAGAAGGCCCGCATGCTGATGGAGAGCGGGGTCTGGGACACCGACCTCCTCGGCGAGTTGTCGCAATGCATGCGCGACGCCTCGATCTGCGGCCTCGGCCAAGCGGCCTCGAATCCGCTCACCAGCGTCATCAAGTATTTCCCGGACCTCTTCCCGACCCCGCGGCCCATGGCGGCCGAGTAGGGCGGGACGGGCCGGAAGCGGAAGCGACACCATGAGCAGCGGCACCCAGAACAGCAACCCGGCCGGCGGCGACCCGCTCGCGACCCGGCCCTCCGCGCCCCAGGATGCCGGCGGCACCGGCGGCACGCCCCAGGGCGGCGGCTCCTACTCGCAGGGCACGAAGGCCGGCGGGCAGGCCGGGCCCGCCCCGAGCGGGACCCTGTCGCTGCGCGACCTGCCGGCGGGCATCCCCGGCGTCGTGTTCGAGCTCGACGGCGAGCAGGTCGAGGCGCGCCCGGGCGAGACCCTGTGGGCGGTCGCCCAGCGGCTCGGCACCCACATCCCGCACCTCTGCCACAAGCCCGCCCCGGGCTACCGGCCGGACGGCAATTGCCGCGCCTGCATGGTCGAGATCGAGGGGGAGCGCGTGCTCGCGGCCTCGTGCAAGCGCACGCCGGCCGTCGGCATGAAGGTCAAGACCCAGACCGACCGGGCCGTGAAGGCCCGCGCCATGGTGATGGAGCTCCTCGTCGCCGATCAGCCGGAGCGCGCGACCTCGCACGATCCGGACTCGCACTTCTGGTCGCAGGCCGACCACGTCGGCGTGAGCGAGAGCCGCTTCCCGGCCGAGGAGCGCTGGGCGACCGACGCGAGCCACCCGGCGATGCGGGTGAACCTCGACGCCTGCATCCAGTGCAACCTCTGCGTCCGGGCCTGCCGCGAAGTCCAGGTCAACGACGTGATCGGCATGGCCTACCGCAACGCGGACGCCAAGGTCGTGTTCGACTTCGACGACCCGATGGGCTCCTCGACCTGCGTCGCCTGCGGCGAGTGCGTCCAGGCCTGCCCGACCGGCGCCCTGATGCCGGCCGCCTACCTGAACGACGCGCAGCAGCGCGAGGTCTATCCCGACCGCTCGGTCGACTCGCTCTGCCCCTATTGCGGCGTCGGCTGCCAGGTCTCCTACAAGGTCAAGGACGACCGCATCGTCTACGCGGAGGGCAAGGACGGCCCGGCCAACCACAACCGGCTCTGCGTGAAGGGCCGCTTCGGCTTCGACTACGTCCACCACCCCCACCGGCTGACCAAGCCCCTGATTCGCCTCGACAACGTCGCCAAGGACGCCAACGACCAGGTCGATCCGGCCAATCCCTGGACCCATTTCCGCGAGGCGAGCTGGGAAGAGGCCCTCGCGCGCGCGGCCGGCGGCCTGAGGCGCGTGCGCGACAGCCACGGACGCCACGCGCTGGCGGGCTTCGGCTCGGCCAAGGGCTCGAACGAGGAAGCCTACCTGTTCCAGAAGCTGGTGCGGCTCGGCTTCGGCACCAACAACGTCGACCATTGCACCCGGCTCTGCCACGCCTCCTCGGTGGCGGCGCTGATGGAGGGGCTGAATTCGGGCGCCGTCTCGGCCCCGTTCTCGGCGGCGCTCGACGCCGAGGTGATCGTCGTCATCGGCGCGAACCCGACCGTGAACCACCCGGTCGCCGCCACCTTCATCAAGAACGCCGTCAAGGAGCGCGGCGCCAAGCTGATCATCATGGACCCGCGCCGGCAGGTCCTGTCGCGCCACGCCTATCGCCACCTCGCCTTCAAGCCGGGCACCGACGTGGCCATGCTGAACGCGATGCTGAACGTGATCGTCGAGGAGGGTCTCACCGATCAGCAGTACATCGCCGGCTACACCGAGAACTTCGACGCGCTGAAGGACCGCATCCGCGAGTTCACGCCCGAGAAGATGGCGAAGGTGTGCGGCATCCCGGCCGAGACCCTGCGCGAGGTGGCCCGGCTCTACGCCCGCTCGAAGGCCTCGATCATCTTCTGGGGCATGGGCGTGAGCCAGCACGTGCACGGCACGGACAATTCTCGCTGCCTGATCGCGCTCGCCCTCACCACCGGCCAGATCGGCCGGCCCGGCACCGGCCTGCACCCCCTGCGCGGCCAGAACAACGTCCAGGGCGCCTCCGATGCCGGCCTGATCCCGATGGTCTATCCGGACTACCAATCCGTCGAGAAGGCGGCGGTGCGGGAATTGTTCGAGGACTTCTGGGGCCAGTCCCTCGATCCCAAGCAGGGTCTCACCGTGGTGGAGATCATGCGGGCGATCCACGCCGGCAGCATCCGCGGCATGTACGTCGAGGGTGAGAACCCGGCGATGTCGGATCCCGACCTCAACCACGCCCGGCAGGCGCTGGCGATGCTCGACCACCTCGTCGTGCAGGACCTCTTCCTGACCGAGACCGCCTTCCACGCCGACGTGGTGCTGCCGGCCTCGGCCTTCGCCGAGAAGGCCGGCACCTTCACCAATACCGATCGCCGCGTGCAGATGGCCCGCCCGGTCGTGCCGCCCCCGGGCGACGCGCGCCAGGATTGGTGGATCATCCAGGAGATGGCCCGGCGCCTCGGCCTGGCCTGGGATTATGGCGGCCCGGCCGACATCTTCACCGAGATGGCCCGGGTGATGCCCTCGCTCAAGAACATCACCTGGGAGCGGGTGGAGCGCGAGGGCGCCGTCACCTACCCGGTCGACGCGCCGGACGAGCCCGGCCACGAGATCATCTTCTACGCCGGGTTCCCGACCGAGAGCGGGCGCGCCAAGATCGTTCCGGCCGCGGTGACGCCGCCCGACGAGGTGCCGGACACCGAGTTCCCGATGGTCCTCTCGACCGGCCGCGTGCTGGAGCACTGGCACACGGGCTCGATGACCCGCCGCGCCGGGGTGCTCGACGCGATCGAGCCCGAGGCGGTGGCCTTCATGGCGCCGCGCGAACTCGGCCGGCTCGGCCTCGTGCCGGGCGACCGGATGCGCCTCGAGACCCGCCGCGGCGCCGTCGAGGTGAAGGTGCGCTCCGACCGCGACGTGCCGGAGGGGATGGTGTTCATGCCCTTCTGCTACGCCGAGGCCGCCGCGAACCTGCTCACCAACCCGGCGCTCGACCCGATGGGCAAGATCCCGGAGTTCAAGTTCTGCGCCGCCCGGGTGGTGCCCGTCGTCCCGGCCTCGATCGCGGCCGAGTAGGGGCGGGCTCCCGGCCCGGCGCCGCCGCTTCACGCGCGAGGCAGATCCCGGCGCGGGGCCGTTCGGCACCCGCGCCGCTTCGCGTCCGCGGGCGGGGAATCCGGCCGGCCCGCCGCCCGTCGATCCATTTCCGGCATCAATCCATGCCGACTCTGAGTTGGCCTGAGATGAATGCGCTCGCTATGACTCTCTCAACCACGGGCTGGGCCGAGGCCTGAGCCGAGGCGAGCCGCCGGATCCGCGCCAGCGCCTGCTGGCCCGTCGCCGCGGCCGGCGCGCCGCGAGAGGGAGGATCCGATGCCGGCGGACGCCAAGACGAGTCCGGGAACCAAGACGAGTCCGGGAACCAAGACGAGTCCGGGACTCGCGGGGGACCTGCCCCGCACGATCCGGCTCCACCCGGACGACAACGTCGCGATCGTGGTGAACGCCTTCGGGCTGCCGGCCGGCACCGCACTTCCGGACGGGCTCACCCTGCGCGAATTCGTGCCGCAGGGCCACAAGGTGGCCCTCGCCGACATCCCCGAGGGCGCCCCGGTGCGCCGCTACGGCGAGGTGATCGGCACCGCCCTGCGGGACATCTCCCGCGGCGCCTGGGTCGAGGAGAGCCGGGTGCGGACGCCGCCCGCGCCGGCCCTCGACGCCCTCGCGCTCGCCACCCGGGTCCCGGCGCCCCTCCCGCCCCTCGACGGCTACACGTTCGAGGGCTACCGCAACCCGGACGGCTCGGTCGGCACGCGCAACATCCTGGCCATCTCGACCAGCGTGCAATGCGTCGCCGGCACCCTCGACGTCGCCGTCCGGCGCATCCGCGAGGAGTTGCTGCCGCGCTACCCGAACGTCGACGACGTGGTCGGGCTGACCCACGCCTATGGCTGCGGCGTCGCCATCAACGCGCCCGAGGCCGTGATCCCGATCCGCACCCTGCAGAGCCTCGCCCAGAACCCGAATTTCGGCGGCGAGGTGATGGTGGTGGGCCTCGGCTGCGAGAAGCTCGTCTCCGAGCGGCTGCTGCCGGACGGGCAGGGCGAGGGCGTGGTGCGGCTCCAGGACGAGCGCCACCAGGGCTTCGGCATGATGCTGGAGAGCATCATGGCGATGGCGCGGGCGCGGCTGGAGGTGCTGAACCGCCGCCGCCGCGAGACCTGCCCGGCCTCGGACCTCGTCGTCGGGCTGCAATGCGGCGGCAGCGACGCCTTCTCGGGCGTCACCGCCAACCCGGCGCTCGGCTATTGCGCCGACCTGCTGGTGCGCTGCGGGGCGACCGTGATGTTCTCGGAAGTCACCGAGGTGCGCGACGCCATCCACCTCCTCACCCCGCGGGCCGAGACCGAGGAGGTGGCCCGCGCGCTGATCCGCGAGATGGCGTGGTACGACGCCTACCTCGCCCGCGGGCAGGCCGACCGCAGCGCCAATCCCTCGCCCGGCAACAAGAAGGGCGGGCTCAACACCATCGTCGAGAAGGCCCTCGGCTCGGTGGCGAAGTCGGGCACGAGCGCGATTCGCGGCGTGCTCGCGCCGGGCGAGCGGGTGCGCCGGAAGGGCCTGATCTTCGCCGCGACCCCGGCGAGCGACTTCGTCTGCGGCACGCTGCAGCTCGCCTCCGGCATGACCCTGCAGGTCTTCTCCACGGGGCGGGGCACCCCCTACGGCCTGGCCGAGGCGCCGGTGATCAAGGTGGCGACCCGCACGGAGCTCGCCGAGCGCTGGGCGGACCTGATCGACCTCGATGCCGGCCGGATCGCCACCGGCGAGGCGACGATCGAGGAGATGGGCTGGGAGCTCTTCCGCCTGATCCTCGACGTGGCGAGCGGGCGCACCAAGCCCTGGTCGGACCGCTGGGGCCTCTACAACGACCTCACCCTCTTCAACCCGGCGCCCGTCACCTGACGCCATCGGGACCTCCGGGGCGATCCGGCCCCGGCAACGACGCGATAACCGACAATCGGGAGGAAACCATGGATCAGGCCGACCGCGAACTCGAGGCGAGGACGATCCGCAAGGTGGCGTGGCGCCTCCTGCCGCTCATCGTCATCATCTACCTCATCGCCTACATCGACCGCACCAACGTCAGCTTCGCGGCGACCGGCGGCATGTCGCAGGCGCTGGGGCTCTCGGCGAAGGATTTCGGCTTCGGGGCCGGCATCTTCTTCCTCGGCTACTTCGTCTTCGAGGTGCCGAGCAACCTGCTCCTGGAGAAGGCCGGGGCGCGGCGCTGGATCGCCCGCATCATGATCTCCTGGGGCCTCGTGGCGGGCGCGATGGCCTTCGTGACCGGGCCGACCAGCTTCGTGGTGATGCGCTTCCTCCTCGGCGTCGCTGAGGCCGGGTTCTTCCCGGGCGTGATCCTCTACTTCACCTACTGGTTCCCGAAGGCCTATCGCAGCCGCGTGCTGGCCTCGCTCTACCTGGCGGTTCCGGTCTCGAACGCCGTGACGGCGGCGCTCTCGGGCGTGCTCCTGCGCCTCGACGGGGCGCTCGGGCTGGCGGGCTGGCAGTGGCTCTTCCTGGTCGAGGCGGCCCCGGCCGTGCTCCTCGCCTTCGTGGTGCTGCGCTGGCTCACCGACTCGCCCGCCGTCGCCGACTGGCTCGCGCCCGACGAGAAGGCGTGGCTGTGCGGCGCGATCGAGCGGGAGCGGCAGGACCTGCTGCGCCAGGAGCAGGGCCACATGAGCCTGCGCCGCGCCTTCTCGGACCTGCGCGTGCTCTCGCTCGCCCTGATGTACTTCACCATCGTCACGGCGACCTACGGGATCACCTACTTCCTGCCGCAGATCGTGAAGGGCCTCGGCGGCTCCGACCTGGAGGTCGGCCTCGTCAGCGCCGCGCCCTACGTGGTCGGCACGATCGGGCTCCTCGTCTGGAGCTGGTCCTCGGACCGGATGCGCGAGCGCAAGTGGCACTACATCGTCGCCTGCCTGCTCGGGGCGGGGGGGCTGGCCGCGGCGGGCCTCTACGGCAACACCCTGATGGCGGTGGTGGCGATCGCGGTGGCGACGATCGGGCTCTACGGCTGCAAGCCGGCCTTCTGGACCATGCCGAGCGAGTTCCTGACCGGCACCGCCGCCGCGGGCGGCATCGCGATGATCAACTCGATCGGCAATCTCGGCGGCTTCGTCGGCCCCTTCGTGGTCGGCTGGATCAAGGACGCGACCGGCGGCTTCGGGGCGGCGCTCGGCTTCCTCACCGCCTGCGCGGTGCTCTCGGCCCTCCTCGCCCTGCTCACGGCGCCGGGCCGGGTGCGGACCGCCGCCAAGGTCGCGGCGCTCCCGACCTGACGTCGCGCGGGCGCCCCGCCCGGGGCGCCGCGCCCGCCAGGGCCCATCACCGGCACGGGCCATCACCGGCACGGGCCATCACCGGGAGGAACGAGGATGCCGCACGGGACCGACACGATCCGCCGGATCAGGCTGCACGCGGTGACCCTGCCGCTCGCCAGCCCGATCAGCGACGCCAAGGTGCTCACCGGGCGCCAGAGGCCGATGACCGAGATCGCCATCCTGGTCTGCGAGATCGAGGCCGGGGACGGGTCGGGCGGCCTCGGCTTCAGCTACGTGAAGCGGGCCGGCGGCCCGGGGCAGTTCGCCCATGCCCGCGAGATCGCGCCCGCCCTGCTCGGGGAGGATCCGAGCGACATCGCCAAGGCCTGGGACCGCCTCGCCTGGGCGGGAGCCTCGGCCGGCCGCGGCGGCCTCGCGGTCCAGGCGATCGGCGCCTTCGACGTCGCCCTCTGGGACCTGAAGGCGAGGCGGGCCGGCCTCTCGCTCGCCAAGCTCCTCGGGGCGCACCGCGATTCGGTGCGCTGCTACAACACGTCGGGCGGCTTCCTGCACACGCCCCTCGACGAGCTGCTGGTCAATGCCGAGCGCTCCCGCGCCCGCGGGATCGGCGGCATCAAGCTCAAGGTCGGGCAGCCGGACGGGGCCCTCGACTTGAAGCGGGTCGCCGCCGTGCGGGAGCGCCTCGGCGACGAGGTCCCGCTGATGGTCGATGCCAACCAGCAATGGGACCGGCCGACCGCCCTGCGCATGGGCCGGATCTTCGAGGCCTTCGACCTCGTCTGGATCGAGGAGCCCCTCGACTGCCTGGACGCGGCCGGCCACGCGGCGCTCGCCGCCGCCCTCGACACGCCGATCGCCACCGGCGAGATGCTGACGAGCGTCGCCGAGCACTGGGACTTCATCCGCCAGAACGGCGCCGACTACCTGATGCCGGACGCGCCGCGGGTCGGCGGCATCACGCCCTTCCTCAAGGTGGCGGCGCTGGCGGAATTCGCCGGCCTCACCGTCGCGCCGCACTTCGCCATGGAGTTGCACATCCACCTCGCCGCCGCGCTCCAGCGGGAGCCCTGGGTGGAGCATTTCGAGTGGCTCGAACCGCTCTTCAACGAGCGGCTGGCCCTCGAGGGCGGCCGGATGATCGTGCCGACCCGGCCCGGGCTCGGCCTCACCCTGAGCGATCAGGCCCGCGCCTGGATCCGCGAGACCGCGGAATTCGTCGCGCCGGCCTGAGCCCGCGGCGCCCGCCGCGATGGGTCCGATCCGCCACCGCACCGGCCCCGCCCTCAGGCGCGCCCGCCGGGCGAACCGCCGGCGCGATGTCGTGAAAAAGAATGCGCCGGCGTTAACCAGGCCTTCACACCAGCGCGCGAGCGGGGCGCGCCGTTAAGGTCCGGGTAGGGACGACGGGTGTCTGATCATGCCAGCATGAACACCTGGGGACTCTCGATGTTCGAGATCCGGTCCTTGGCGGCGCCGAGCGCGCCTGCCCCGATCGAGGCGGACCCTCCGCCGCGCCGCCCGACCGGCGGGCGCGAGCCCGAATCCGCGCCGCTCGACGACGCCGTCACCCTCGACCTGAGCCCGGAGGCGAAGCGCGCCCTCGCGGAAGCCCCGCCCGAGCCGTCGCCCGATGCCGGCCGCTCCGAGGTGCGCTACCGCCGCGACGTCGAGACCCAGCAGATGGTGTTCCAGGTGCTCGACCCGAATTCCGGCTCGGTGCTCGACCAGCTCCCCTCCGAATCGGCCCTGCGCGCCAAGACCTACGCGCGCGAGTCGGAGGCCGCGCAGGCCGCCCCGATCGGCACCACCGTCGCGCGCACGGCCTGACGGCGCCCGGCTTCAGGCCAGCGCCATCAGGAAGCGCTCGATCAGCTCCAGCGCCCGCTCGGTCATCGCCAGGGGGTAGCGGATGAAGACGTGGCAGCCGCCGGTATAGACCGCCGTGTAACCCCCGTTATTGGCCGCGGCCCAGCGCATCGACATGAACAGCGTGTCGTCGAGGAGCGGGTCGCGGGTCCCGACCGAGAACAGGGCGGGGGGCAGGCCCTTGAGATCGGCGTAGAGCGGCGAGACCTCGGGCGAGCGCCGGGCGACCCCCTCGGGCACGAAGCCGTCCGCGAAGCGGCGCACGTCGCGGGAATTGAGGACGAGCCGCTCCTCGCCCCAGTTGCGGGCGCTCGCGGTGACGCCGAGGTCGAACAGGCCGGAGAACAGGTTCGCGCCCCGGAACGCCTTCGGGAGCCGGTGGCGGTCGCGCAGGCGCAGGAGCGTCATCACCGAGAGGTGGGCTCCGACCGATTCGCCGCCGATGGTCAGCGCCTCGACGCCGAACAGGCGCCGCCCCTCGCCGTGCAGCCACAGCGCCGCCGCCGCGCAATCGTCGAGCGGGGCCGGGTAGGGGTGCTCGGGCGCGAGCCGGTACTCGACCGAGATGCAGACGAAGCCGCAGCGGTCGGCGATGCGCTCCAGCCAGGGGTCCTGCTCGTCGGCCGCGCCCCAGATCCAGCCGCCGCCGTGAATGTGCAGGTAGGCGCCGCGCGGCTTGCGCACCGGGCGAATCACCCTGAGGGCGATCGGGCCGCCCGGGCCCGGGATGGTCAGCGTCTCGGCCCGCGGGCTCTGCGGCATCGCCGGGAAGGCGGCGCTGCCCTGTCGTCGCCGAGCCCGCACCTCGGCGACGGGCAGCGACCAGGGATCCGGGGCGCTCGCCTGCGCGGCCATGATCTCCCGGTTGAGCCGCTCCGCATCCGGGTCGGCCTTGGCGGGATCGAAGAGCGCGTGGTCGATCATGCTGCGAACCCGTGACCGCCCGCTGCGGCGGACGTCTCCCTCGTGAATCGATGGCGCGCCCTCCTGGTGTGGGGCTTGACGCTCGCCATCTTTACGACGCGCCGCGGAGCGACGTAACGCGTCCGTTGCAGATTTGCGGGGACGTGTGTGCGGCAGGCCGCAGCTTTCCGTTCGATCCCCTTCCGCGAGGCCCCGATGAGCGATCCGCGTTTCACCATTCCGCCCGGGCGGCCGCACGATCCGCGCGGCGGCCAGGATCCGCGCGGGGCCTATGACGGGTCCGGCGCGCATCGGGCCGGCTCGGACCTGCGGCGCTTCCTGGGCGGCTCGCCCGCCGCCGTCCTCGTCCGGCTCGTCTTCCTGTCGCTCCTGGTCGGCGCCGGCATGGCGATGATCGGGATCACCCCCCGGGCGCTCTACGTCCACGCCTACGACACGCTGCGCACGCTCATCGACCTCGGCCTGTCGACCTTCCACGACGCCGGGACCTGGCTGATCGCCGGCGCCGTCGTGGTCGTGCCGCTCTGGCTGCTGTCGCGGCTGCTCGCGGGCGGGCGCTAGGCGCATGGACGCGTCCGCAGCCCCGGCGGTGACGAACCGCCGCGTCCTCGCCCTCGCCCTGCCGATGACCCTCGCCAATGTCACGACGCCGCTCCTCGGCGTCGTCGGCGCGGCGGCGATCGGGCGGCTGGGCGATGCCGCGCTCCTCGGGGCGCTCGCCCTCGGGGCCGTCCTGTTCGACTACCTGTTCTGGACCTTCGGCTCGCTGCGCATGGCCACCGCCGGGCTCACCGCCCAGGCCGCCGGGGCGGGCGACGCGGCCGAGATCGACCGGGCCCTGGCGCGGGCGCTGGCGGTCGGGGGCGGCGTGGGCCTGCTGCTCGTCGCCCTGCAGCGGCCGCTCGGCGAGGCGGCCTTCGCGCTCGCCGGCGCGAGCCCGGCGGTCACCGCGGCCCTCGCGACCTATTTCGGCATCCGCATCGTCGCGGCGCCGTTCACGCTCATGAACTACGCCGTGCTGGGCTCGACCCTGGGACGCGGGCGCACCGATCTCGGCCTCGCCCTCCAGGTCGCCATGAACGTCGCGAACATCGCGCTCACGATCCTGCTCGTGCTCGGCCTCGGCCTCGGGGTCGCGGGGGCGGCCCTGGCGGCGGTCCTGGCCGAGGCCCTGGGCTTCCTCCTCGGCCTCTTGGTGCTGCGCCGCCTCGGCTCCCGGCCCTGGCGGATCCCCCGCGCGGAGGTGCTGGAGCGGACCTCCCTGCTGCGCATGCTCGCGGTCAACGGCGACGTGATGGTGCGCACCCTGGCCGTGATCGCGGCCTTCGGCTCCTTCTCGGCGCTCGGGGCGCGGGCGGGCGACCTCACCCTCGCGGCGAATGCCGTGCTGCAGAACCTGTTCCTCGTCGGCAGCTTCTTCCTCGACGGCTTCGCCACCGCGGCGGAGGTGCTGTGCGGGCAGGCGCTCGGCGCCCGCCGGGAGGGCGCCTTCCGGCGCGCCGTCCGCTACGCGCTCGGCTGGTGCCTCGGCTTCGGCCTCGCGGTCTCGCTGCTGTTCCTGGCGACGGGCGGCGCCTTCATCGACGCGATCAGCACCAATCCCGAGGTGCGCGCCCTCGCGCGCCTCTACCTGCCCTTCGCGGCCCTGACGCCCGTCGTGGCCGCGGCGGCCTTCGCCTTCGACGGGATCTATATCGGGGCGACCTGGACCCGGCCGATGCGCAACCTGATGGTCGCGGCGCTCGCCGCCTACCTGGCGGTGCTGGGGGGCGTGCAGGGCCTCGGCAATACCGGCCTGTGGCTCGCGCTCCTGGCCTTCCTGGCCGCCCGCGGCATCGGCCAGGGCCTGCTCTACCCGAGGCTCGCCCGGGCCGCCTTCGGGCCGGCCCCCGCCGGCGCGGCCCCCGCCGGCCCCGCGCAGGTGCCCGCGCAGGTGCCCGCGGCGTGAGCCGCGGCCCGGGCGGCCGCCTCCGGCCGGCCGCGGGCGGGCCGCGACGCGGCCCCGGTCAGGCGCTGCGCGCGAGTTCGGCCGCGTCGCGGCCGACCCACGCGGCGAGCGGCCGGCCCTGGTCGGCGAGGCGCGCGGCGAGCCCGCGCTTGATCGTCCCGACGAGCCCGGGGCCCGCATAGACCAGGGCCGAGTAGAGCTGCAGGAGGCTGGCGCCGGCCCGGATCTTGGTCCAGGCGGCCTCGGCCGAATCGATCCCGCCGACCCCGACCAGGGGCAGGCGGGTGCCGACCCGCAGGAAGGTCTCGGCGAGGAGCCGCGTCGAGGGCGAGAAGAGCGGCCGGCCGGAGAGCCCGCCGGCCTCGCGGGCGCGCGCCGCCTCCGCGAGGCCGGCGGGCCGCGCCACCGTGGTGTTCGAGACGACGAGCCCCTCCACCCCGCGCCGCAGGGCCGTGGCCGCGATGGCGTCGAGGGCGCCGAGGGTGATGTCGGGCGCGATCTTGAGCAGGATGGCGGCGCGGCGCCCGCCCCCTGCCGCGTCGCGGGCCTCCACGACCCGGGCCAGGAGCTCGTCCAGGAAGGCCTCGCCCTGCAGGTCGCGCAGGCCCGGCGTGTTGGGCGAGGAGACGTTCACGGTGATGAAGTCGACGAGGCCCGCGAGCGCCCGCGTGCAGGTCACGTAATCGGCCAGCCGGTCGGCCGCCTCCTTGTTGGCCCCGATATTCGCGCCGATCAGGCCGGGCCGGCCGGCCCGCGCGGCGAGTCGCGCCGCCACGGTGGCGAGCCCCTCGCTGTTGAGCCCGAACCGGTTGATGACGGCGCCGTCGCGGGGCAGGCGGAAGACCCGCGGGCGCGGGTTGCCGGGCTGGGGCAGCGGCACCACGCCGCCGACCTCCACGAAGCCGAAGCCGAGGCGCAGGAGCGCGTCCGGCACCTCGGCCCCCTTGTCGAATCCCGCCGCGAGCCCGACCGGGTTCGGGAAGCGCTTGCCGAAGGCCGCGACCGCCAGGGCCGGGTCGTCGGCGGGCGGTGGTCCGGGGGGCAGGAGCGCGAGCGCCCGCAGGGTCAGGCGATGGGCCGTCTCGGCGTCGAGGGCGTGGAGAACGGGCCGGGCGAGGGGGAACAGGCTGGCGAGCAAGGCGTGTCAGCCCTCCAGGTCCGCGGGGAAACGGTGGCGCCCGTCCGGTCCGAGCCGGAGCGGCACCGCGGAGCGGACCGCCGCGAGCGGCAGCGGCCCGTAGAGGTGCGGGAACAGGGCGCCGCCCCGGGAGGGCTCGTAGCGCAGGGCCTCGCCGAGATCCTCCGCCGCGACCGCGACGAGGACGAGGTCATCCTGGCCGGCGAAATGCCGGGCGGCGGTCTCGGCGACCTGGGCGGCGGTGGAGAAGTGGATGTACCCGTCCGCGAGGTCGACCGGGGCGCCGAGGAAGCGGCCGGCGGCCTGCGCGTCCCGCCACAGCGGGGCCGGGCAGATCTTGTAAATCATGCTCATGGCTGAGGATTCCGAGGCGCCTCTCGCGCGAAACCGGATTTATTACGGGGCGGCATCCACGCGGCGTTGCCTTTCGGATGACGCCGAGTAGTGTCGGGCGAAGCGGTCCGCAGATCTGATTGCGGGTGATAGATACTCTCCCCATGCTTTCGCACGACAGGATTTGGTCAGCAATCGACCATCTCGCGCAGCGCCACGGGCTGACCCCCTCGGGCTTGGCCAAGCGCGCGGGGCTCGATCCGACGAGCTTCAACCGCTCGAAGCGCGTCGCGCCCGACGGCCGCAGGCGCTGGCCCTCGACGGAATCCCTCGCCAAGATCCTGGCCGCGACGGGGGCCACCCTCGACGAGTTCGTGCAGCTCGTCTCGCCGCGGGCCGCCGCGGGGGCGGCCGTCGTGCCGCTGATCGGCAGCGCCGCCCTGGCGGTGGCCGGGCGGATCGGGCCGGACGGCCGCCCGACCGGGTCCGCCTGGGACGAGCTCGATTTTCCGGATCTCGGCACGCAGGATTGCTTCGCCATCGAGGTTCAGGGCAACGATCTGCGGCCTCTCTACCACGACGGCGACGTGCTTGTGGTCTGCGCCACGGCGCCGATGCGCCGCGGCGACCGGATCCTGGTGAGCCTGCGCACGGGGGCGCTGGTCGGCGCGGTGCTGCGTCGGCGCACCGCGCGGGTGGCGGACCTCGCGCCCGTGATGCCTGGCGAGGCCGCGCGCTCGATCGCGACGGCCGAGATCGCCTGGATGGCGCGGATCATGTGGGTCCGGCACTGACCGCGGCGGAGTCCCGCCCGGCATCCTGGCTCCGCATCGTCGCCGCCGCCGACCCGGCGGCCCTCCCGGTGAAGGGGGCGGTTGTCCGCCGACCGGTTCGGCAGCAGGTCGGGCCAGGACCGCCATCGGCTGTCCGGACGGCGATGCCGAACCAGCGCGCCCGGACGAGGGCGATGGCCGCGCGGCGCCGCGATCAGCCGGAGGGTTCCTCGGCCGCCGCCCGCCGGGCCTGCCACTGGGTCAGCAGCGCCCGCAGGGCGGCGGGCTTCAGCGGCTTGGTGAGCAGGTGGACGCGCTGCGCCGCGGCCGCCTCCCGCACCGGCGGCGAGCGGTCGGCGGTGAGCAGCACCGCCGGCACGTCGGCCGACAGGGCCGCCCGCAGCGAGGCGATCAGGTCGAGCCCGTTGCCCTCGTCGAGGTGGTAATCCGCCACGATCACGTCGGGGGGCGGGGCGGGGGCGAGCACCCGCCGCACCGCCTCGCCGACCGAGCCCGCCGTGCGCACGCGGCAGCCCCAGCTCGCGAGCAGGCGCGCCATGCCGTCCACGATCGCCGGCTCGTTGTCGATGGCGAGGACCGAGAGGCCCGAGAGGGCGGCGTCCGCCGGGCGGGGCGCCTCCGCGGCGGCCTCCGGGGCCGGCCGCAGGGCGGCGACCGGCACCAGGACCGAGAAGATCGAGCCGCGCCCGACCTCGGAGCGCAGGCGGATCGGGTGACCGAGGAGCCGCGCGGTGCGCTCGACGATCGAGAGGCCGAGCCCGAGGCCGCGGGCGACCCGGGCCCCCTGTTCGAGGCGCCGGAATTCCTGGAACACCACCTTGCGCTTGGAGGCCGGGATGCCGAGCCCGGTGTCGCAGACCATGAGTTCGAGCCGCTCGCCGCGGCGGCGCGCACCGACCAGGACCCGGCCCGATTGGGTGTACTTGATGGCGTTGGAGACGAGGTTCTGGAGCAGCCGGCGCAGGAGCGGCCGGTCCGAGCGGACGCCGAGGCCGCAGGGCATCACCCGCAGCTCCAGGCCCTTCTCGCGCGCCATCGGCTCGAATTCGCGCCGGATCTGGCGCATCAGCTCGGAGACCCGGAAGGTCGAGAGCTGCGGCGTCAGGGCGCCGGTGTCGAGGCGGGAGATGTCGAGGAGCGCGGTCAGGATCTCCTCGACCGCGTCCAGCGAGGCGTCGACGTTCTCGGCGAGCGTCGGGTCGGCGGCGCGGTCGCGCTCGACCAGGGCCGCCGCGTAGAGGCGGGCCGCGTTGAGGGGCTGCAGGATGTCGTGGCTCGCGGCGGCGAGGAAGCGCGTCTTCGAGGCGTTGGCCTCCTCGGCCTCGGCCTTGGCGCGGCTCAGCGCGGCGTTGAGGCGGGTCAGCTCCTCGGTCCGCTCCCGCACCCGGCGCTCCAGCTCCTCGTTGAGGCGCTCGCGGGCCTCCTCGGCCGCGACCGCGTCGGTGACGTCCGTGTAGGTCGCGACCACGCCCCCGTTCGGCAGGGCGTTGGCCCGGATCTCGATCACGCGCCCGCTCGGGGAGAGGCGCAGGCGCTGCGGCCCGGTCTCCTGCCGGAAGGCGGCGATGCGCTCGCGCACGAGGTCGTCCGCCTCGCGGTCGCCGTAGGCGCCCCGGGCGGCGTTGTAGCGGACGATCTCCTCCAGCGGCATGCCGGTGCGCATGATGTCGTTGGGCAGGTCGTAGAGGTCCGCGAAGGCCCGGTTCCAGGCGATCAGGGTCATGTCGCGGTCGAAGACCGTGATGCCCTGGCCCGCGTGGTCGAGGCCGTGCTGTAGGAAGTCGCGGCTGTACTGGAAGGCCGCCGAGGCGTCGTCGAGGAGGCGCAGGGCCGCCCGCGGCGAGACGTTGCGCCGCCCGAGCAGCAGCGAGAGCGCGAGCCGGGCCGAGGAGGCGCCGATCGCCGAGGCGAGCAGGTGCTCGGCGTGGCGCAATTCGCCGAGCCCCGCCACCGCGTCCGGGTGGAGGATCATCCGGCCGCGCTCGGCGAAGTAGGCGTCGAAGGCTCGCTGCGCGCGCTCCTCGCCGAGGAAGCGGGCGACGGCGGCGCGCAGCTCCCCGAAGCTCAGCGTGCCGCGGAACAGGCGCAGGGGCGGCGCGTCCTGCACGAATTCGTGCCCGAAGGCCTCGGCCTGGAGCCGCTCGATCGCGCTCGGCGCCCGCAGCAGCGAGAAGCCCCAATACGCCAGGGCGTTGAGGCCGAGGCTCCAGAGCGTGCCGTGGACGAGGCGCGGCAGGTCGTCGAGCCCCATCAGGGCGGTGGGGCTGAGGGCCGCGATGCCGAAGGGCCCGTCCTCCAGGAAGGCGCGCGCCCAGGGGCTGGCGGATTCGCCGAGCAGGCTCGGCAGCAGCAGCGTGTAGGCCCAGACCGCGAGCCCCGCCGTCAGCCCCGCCACCGCGCCGAGGCCGGTGCCGCGCCGCCAGATCAGGCCGCCGAGGAAGGCCGGCCCGATCTGCGCCACGGCCGCGAAGGAGAGGAGGCCGATCGAGGCGAGCGCCACCTCGCCGGCCACCCGCGAATAGGCGTAGGCCGCCAGGATCACCACCACGATGGCGACCCGGCGCACCGCCAGCACGACGCCGCCGAGATTGGTCGCCCGCTGGCTCCCCGGCCGCCCGCGCAGGACCAGCGGGATGACGAGGTGGTTCGAGATCATGATCGCGACCGCGACCGATTCCACGATCACCATCGCGGTCGCGGCCGAGAGCCCGCCCACGAAGGCGATGAGCGCGATGCCGTCCGCGCGCTCGGCCAGGGGCAGGGCGAGCACCGTCATGTCGCGCATGACGCTCCCGTCCGGGAACATCATCAGGCCGATCACCGCGAGCGGCACGACGAACAGGTTGATGAGCACGAGGTAGAGCGGGAAGGCCCAGGCGGCGCGGGTCACGTCCGCCACCGCCCGGTTCTCCACCACGGCCATGTGGAACTGGCGCGGCAGCAGCAGCACGGCGCAGGACGAGAGCAGCACCTGCACCAGCAGCGTCCAGGGGCCGGACGTGTCGGCGACCAGGGCGGCCGTCCCGCCGAGCAGGGCCCCGGGGGTGACCACCGGCGCCTCCCGCAGCACCCAGCCGACCACGAAGCCGCCGACGACCAGGAAGGCGAGGAGCTTCACGAGCGACTCGATCGCGATGGCGAGCGTCAGCCCGTCCTGGTGCTCGGTGGCGTCCGCGTGGCGGGTCCCGAAGGCGACCGCGAAGCCGGCGAGGACCAGGGCGGTGAACAGGCCGAGATCGCCCATCAGGCCGATCGTGCCGCCGCCGCGCCCGTCCGTGGCGTCGAGGAAGACCCGCAGCGAGGCCGCGACGGCGCGCAGCTGCAGGGCGATGTAGGGGATCGCCCCGACGATGCTGATCAGGCAGACCAGGGCGGCGATGCGCTCGCTCTTGCCGTAGCGGGCCGCGATGAAGTCGGCGACGGAGGTCGAGTTCTGGGCCTTGGCGATCCGCACGACCCGCGCCACCAGCCGGTGCCCGAGGCCGATCACCAGCACCGGGCCGACATAGATGGTGAGGAAGTCGAGGCCCGAATGGCTGGCGAGCCCGACCGAGCCGAAGAAGGTCCAGGAGGTGCAGTAGACCGCGAGCGACAGGGCGTAGATGGTCGGCCGCACGCGCTCGTCGCGCATCAGGCGCCGGCCGGACACGTCGCCCCAATGCGCCACCGTGAACAGGGCGCAGATGTAGGTGAGTGCGGTCAGCACCACCGCCCAGCCCGCGATCATCCCCGCGCGTCGTCCTCAAGCGGATCGGAGCAAGCGTCCGATCGTCCGCCCCTGTGTAGGGCATAACCGGCCGGCGCGACGACTGGAAAGGCGGGCTCGCCGGGGAGGGCGCGCTCCGCCGTCCGGTCCGGCGCGCCCGGGAGCCCCGGCGCCCGCCCGTCCCACGACGATCCGGCGCGCTCCCCGCACCGGTTCAGCGATGATTAACCACGTCGGTTCAGTGCTGATTAACCACGCGGTGTTATCGCTGATACAGCCGAAATTGGTACTTCCCGAAGCAACGGACCATTTCACGGCGGCGCGAACGCGCATCTCGCCAGTCTATTCTGGCGCGCGCTGCGCCGTCAGCGGGCCGCATCGCTCGGGACGTGCGTCGACGAGTAGCGTATCCATGGTCCAGCGCGCCTTCCCCTCCGCCGGTCCGTCCCCGCGCTGGCCCGCGCCCCGCCGCGGGCTGATCCGCTCCCTGCTGGTCGTCGGCGGGGTCGCGTGGTTCGGCTTCGCCTCCGAGGGCGTGGTGCCCTGGGCCGCCCGTCCGGCGCCGACCGCGCCCGCGCCGGCTCCCGCCGCGCCCCCCGCCCCGGTTCCGGCCGCGGTCGCCGCGCCGCCGGCCCGGGCCGCGTGGCTGTTCGACCCCACCCCCGCCCTCGATCCGGCGCGGCTCGCGTGGCAGCAGGAGCCCTCGCGCGCGGCCGCCGGCTTCGCCGGGCCGCGGGCCGAGCCGCCCGTGCAGGTCGCGGCCCTGCCCCCGCGGCCGGCCGAGGCGCCCTCGCTCGCCCCGGAGGCCCGGCTCGTCCTGCAGCCGGTGCCGCTGCCCGTGCCCCGGCCCTCCGAGTTCCGGGCGGCGCGCCCGCCCGAGACGCCGCGGCTCGCCGAGCGCCAGACGCCGCGCCGCGGCCGGGCGCAGAGCCCGGCCGCCGCCATGGCGGACACGCGCACCTTCTTCGAGAAGCTGTTCGGGGCCCCGCAGGAGCCGGCCCGCACGGCGCTCGCCTACGCGGGGGTGGACCGCGACACCATCGA
>NZ_KB900609.1:1575984-2080725 GCF_000379105.1 Methylobacterium sp. WSM2598
GGTGCGCTCGATGCGCACCTCCTCGCCGGCCAGCGCCCGCTCCACGGAGGGGCGGCGGATCGCGAATTCCTGCTCGCCGATGAGGTCGCCCATGTGGCGGCCGATCACGGCGTCGCGGGAATGCCCGAACCAGGTCTCGTAGGCGGCGTTCACGAAGCGGTAGGTGAAGGACCGGTCGATCACCGCGATGAGCACCGGCATCGCGTCGGCGACGAGGCGCAGCTCCGCCTCGCTGTCGCGCAGGGCGAGTTCGCCGACGCGGCGCGGGGTGATGTCGTTGAACAGCACGGCGACGCGGTTGAGGTCCGGCTGGTCGACCCGGTAGGCATGCACGTCGTACCAGCGCCCGAGGGCCCTGGCGGCGTTCTCGACGCGGACGGGCCGGCCGGTCCGCGCCACCTCGCCGAACAGTTCGGGCCAGTAGGGCTCGTTCTCCGGGGCGAGGTCGCGCATCTTGCGCCCGACCGGGTCGGCGAGGCCGGTCTGGCCCGCGAAGGCCGGGTTCACCTCCAGGATGCGGAAATCCTCCGCCTTGCCCCCGTCGCCGAAGAGCACCTCGATCAGGCAGAACCCGGCATCGATCGAGTTGAACAGCGAGCGGTAGCGCTCCTCGCTCACCCGCAGGGCCGCGTCGGTGCGGCGCATGGCGAGCTGCGCCATCACGGTCCGGGCCAGCGCCCGCAGGATGAAGCGCTGCGGCTCGGTCAGCTCCCGCGGCACGCGGTCGAGCACGCAGAGTGTCCCGATGGCGTAGCCCTCGGGCGTGAGGAGCGGGACGCCCGCGTAGAAGCGCAGGTGCGGGGTCTCGGCCACCAGCGGGTTGGCGGCGCGGGCGGGATCACGGTCGAGGTCGGTGAGCTCCACCACGTCGGGTGCCCGCAGCACCTCGGCGCAGAACCCGAGGTCGAGCGGCATCTCCCGCCGGTCGTGCCCGACCGCCGCCTTGATCCACTGCCGCTCCGCGTCGATGAAGTTGATATGGGCCATCGGCGTGCCGCAGGCCTGGGCCGCCATCTGGGCGATGTCGTCGAACTCGGCCTCGGGCGGCGTGTCGAGGATGGCGTAGCTGCGCAGCGCCGCGAGGCGCCGCGCGTCCCTGAGGAGGAAGGGCGGGCCGTCGGATCTCTCGCCGTGTACCGTGGCGGAGTGAGTCGTGGCGGCGCGATCGATGATGGCCTCCCGGGCGTAACGACGCTTATGTAGCGCAGCCGAGCGGACGGGATACCGGCCCGCCCGGGCGATCCCGGCGCGCCGGCCCCCGGATCCGGCCGCGCGGACCCTGGCGTATCGCTCCGCTCATGTAAAATGTTAAGAGGGAAACGGTCGATCCCCGATGGTCCCGCCTCGCCGCACCGCGGGCCCGGACCCAGCAACGCGGCCGGTCCGACCGGCGAAACATCCCCCTCTGCCTTCCTGTCGTGAGTGGTCGCGCGCGGCGGGGTGAGGGAGGGTTAAACGGGAGCGGCGGGGCCGGCCGGAGCCGAAGGCCGCCCGCACGGCGCGCGACGGCTGCCGTGAGTCCCCCTGCCGGCACCCGCCGCCGAAGCTTGAGCATAGCATTCGGCATCCCGCATGCCCTCTTATGGCCAAGCTTGTCCTGCAAACAGGAGCGCGATCACTCCGGGCTTGTTCGATCAATACGTCACACGTTCGCAACACTGCGAAACTCTCCTTCGATTGACCATAGTCTCGCCCCAGAAATGCCGGGACAGCTGCGCTCTCTCCTGCACCCGGAGCCCTCGGGCGTGTCAGGGGAGGCGAGCAGGTGGGCGGCGTGAAGATGGTTCTCGAGTCCGCGGCCTTTCCTTGGGCGGCGTTGTCGTCACCCGGACGCCGCTCCGGGCCCCTGGCCGCCGCCGTGATCGCGCTCGCGGGTCTCGCGGTCGCGGATGCCCGGCGCGCCGAAGCGCCCGTCCTGGCCCAGGCCTCCCCGGCCCAGGCCTCCCCGGCGCCGCCGGTGCTGGCCTCGGGGGAGATGACCTCGGGGGAGGCTGCCGACCCGGCGCCCGTCGCGCCGCCGCCGGAGGCTGCGCTGTCGGAGGCGGCGCTGCCGGAACCCGGAGCGGCGCTGCCGGCGCCCGCGGCCTGGGCGGCGAGGCGCGATCCGCTGCCGCTGCTCGCCGCACCGAACCCCGCCGCGTGGCAGACCGCCCTCCTCGATCCCCTGCTGCGCCCCAGCCCGGACAGGCCCGCCGACCCGGCCGAGGCGCCGTCCGACATCGCCGACGCGGCGGCGGAACCAACGCCCGCCCAGGAGGCGCCCGCGCAGGAGGCGGCGAGGCTCGCCGAGCCGGTGCCGCTGCCGGTGCCGCGCCCGCCGGAGCTGCGCCGGCCGCGGGACGGCCGCCTCGCAGAGCGCGCCGCGCGCCGCGCGGCCCGTCCCGCCTCGGCCCCGGCGACCCCGGCCGAGGACACCCGCAACCTGTTCGAGAAGCTGTTCGGCCTCCCGGCCAGCCCCTCCGCGGGCCCCGGCCTCGCCTACGCGGCCCTGGAGACCAGCCCCGCCCCGGCGCCGAGCCGGCGGCTCGTCGCCCCGATGCCGGGCCCCGACGCGGCGCGGGCGACGGCGATCTACGACATCAGCGCCCGCATCGTGACGCTGCCGAGCGGCGAGCGGCTGGAGGCCCATTCCGGGCTCGGCGACAAGATGGACGATCCCCGCTTCGTCCACGTGCCGATGCGCGGCGCCACCCCGCCCGGCACCTACGACCTCACCGAGCGCGAGCGGCTCTTCCACGGCGTGCGGGCGATCCGCCTGAACCCGGTCGGCGGGCCCGCGGCGATCCACGGCCGGGTCGGGCTCCTCGCCCACACCTACATGCTCGGCCCGAGCGGCGCCTCGAACGGCTGCGTCTCGTTCCGCCACTACGACCGCTTCCTGCAGGCCTTCCTGCGCGGCGAGGTCCGCCGCATGGTCGTGGTGGCGGGGCGGGGATAGGGCGGACCCGGCCGGCGGCCGTCCTGCGGCACCACGCCGCGGGAGCGCCGCCTTGTGTCGTTGCCGGAGCCCGCGAGACTGAACCCACGAGTTCAGTCGCCGCGACTGAACCGTCGCGTTCAGTCGGTGCGCATGAGCGAGCCCGCCCGCCCCCTCGATCCGGACCGCAGCCGCCGCATCCTGGAGGCCGGGATGCGGCTCTTCGCGCGCATGCCCTACGCGGACGTCCACATGGACGCGGTCGCGGCGGCCGCCGGCGTCGCCAAGCCCACCCTCTACCGCTACGTCCCGACCAAGGAGGCCCTGTTCATCGCCGGGCTGGCCTGGACCCTGTCCGACCTGCGCGAGGGGATCGGGGCGACGCGGGCCGCGGGCGGGGACGAGGCCGCCCGGCTCGAGGCGGCGGTGACCCTGGTGCTGGAGCGGGTGGGGCAGCTCTCGCCCGCCCTGCACGCCATCGAGAGCCGCAGCAGCGAGTTCGGCGAGCGCAGCCGCCGGGTGCTGCGCGAGGGGTTCGATGGCCTGCGCGAGGCCCTGGCCGCGCTCCTGCGCGACGGCATCGCCGCCGGCCGCTTCCGCGTGGCGGACGTGGACCTCGCCGCCATGATGATCCTCGGCGGCATCCGCATGGCCGCCCACGGCAGCGGCCGCGCCGCCCCCTCCACCCGCGACGTCGCCGCCTTCTTCCTCACCGGGCTCCAGGCCGGCGCCGCCGCGCCGCGTCCGGCCCATCTCGGAGCCGTCGCATGACCCGCCTCGTCCTGCTGCTCGCGGCCGCGCTCGCCGCCGCGGCGGGCGTCATGCTCCACCGCCACGGGGGGGATGCCCGCGCCGCCTGGATGGAGACCCGCGCGGCCCTGCCGCCGGCGCTGGCCCAGCACCTGCCGGCCGCCTTCGTGCCGCCGGTGCCGGCGAGCGCGCCGGCCGCGCCGCGCATCGCCGTCGGCACCGCCCTGGCGGGCAGCGCGGACCTGCCCATCACCCGGGCCACCGTCGGCTGGATCGAGCCCATCGCCACGGTGGTGCTGCGCCCGCGCATCGACGGCGTGATCACCGAGCAGCTCGCCCGCGACGGGCAGGTGGTCAAGGCGGGGGACGTGCTCTACCGGCTCGACGACCGCGAGCTGCGCGCCCAGATCGCCCGCGACGAGGCCGCCCTGGCCCGCGACGAGGCGACCCGCACCCGCACCCAGAACGACGTGCGGCGCGTCACGGAACTGTTCGCCCGCAACTCCGCCTCCCAGGCGCAGCTCGACCTCGCCACCGCCGAGTCGAAAGTGGCGGCGGCCAATGTCGAGGCCGCCAAGGCCGCCCTGGAGGCCGACCGGGTGCGGCTCGACCACGCGACCATCCGGGCCCCGATCGCGGGCCGGCTCGGGACCGTGCGGGTGACCGCCGGCAACCTCGTCAAGGGCAACGAATCGACCGGGACCGGCCTCGTCACCATCACCCAGATGAAGCCCCTGCGGGCGACCTTCTCGCTGCCCGAGCGCGAACTCGACCGCCTGCGCGCGGCGCTCGCCCGCCCGGAGGCGGCGCCGGTGCGGGTCTATGCCGGGACCGGCGACGGGGCGCTGGCCACCGGGCGGCTCTCCTTCGTGGATTCGAGCGTCGACCAGGCCTCCGGCACGGTGACTGCCTGGGCGTCGTTTCCCAACGAGGACGAGCGGCTCTGGCCCGGCCAGTACGTCCGCGTGGAGGTCGATCTCGGCCGGCGGCCCGGCACCGTGACGGTGCCGCAGGTCGCGGTGCAGCCCGGCCAGGACGGCAGCTTCGTCTGGGTGGTGCGCCCGGACGGCCTCGCCGAGCGGCGCGGGGTCGAGGTGATCTCGGCCGCCGCCGGCGTCGCCGCCCTGGCGCGCGGCGTGCGGGCGGGCGAGCACGTCGTCGTCGAGGGCATGCTGCGCCTGCGCGAGGGCGCTGCCGTGGCGGAGCGCCCGCAGGCCGAGCCCGGAGGTCAGGCCGAGACCAGAGGTCAGGCCGAGATTCGCGGCCAGCCGGAGACCCGGGCCGCGGCGGGCGCCCGGACCGTGATCAAGTAGGGCCGGCCATGAACCTCTCGGCCCCCTTCATCCGGCGCCCGGTCGCCACGATCCTGCTCTCGCTCGCCCTCACCCTGTCGGGCCTCTTCGCCTACCGGCTGCTGCCGGTCGCGGCCCTGCCGACCGTCGATTTCCCGACCATCTCGGTCACCGCGCAGCTGCCGGGCGCCTCGCCGGAGTCCATGGCGGCCTCGGTGGCGACGCCGCTGATCAAGGAATTCTCGACCATCCCGGCCATCGCCACGATCTCGGCGACGAACTATCAGGGCTTCACCTCGATCACGATCGAGTTCGAACTGTCCCGCAACATCGACCAGGCGGCGGCGGACGTGCAGGCGGCGATCACCCGCACGCTGCGGCGCCTGCCCGTCGAACTCACCATCCCGCCGAGCTTCCGCAAGCTCAACCCGGCCGACGCGCCGGTGATCCTGCTCGCGGTGTCGAGCGACACGACCCCGCTGCCGACCCTCGACGCCTTCGCCCAGACGGTGATCTCGCCCTCGCTCTCGACCATCACGGGCGTCGGCCAGGTCTTCGTCTACGGCAGCCAGAAATTCGCGGTGCGGATCCAGTTCGACCCGAACGTGCTCGCCGCCCGCGGCATCGGCGTCGACGAGGTCCAGGCGGCGATCTCGAACGCCAACACCTCGACCCCGGTCGGCGTGGTGGAGGGCAGGGGGCAGAACCTCACCATCCAGACCAACACCCAGCTGATGAACGCGGACGCCTTCCGCGACATCATCGTGGCCGTGCGCAACGGCCGGCCCGTGCGCCTCGGCGAGGTCGCGCGGGTGATCGACTCGGTCGAGAACAACCGCATCGCCTCCTGGAAGGACGGCCGGCGCGCCCTCGTCCTCGCCGTCCAGCGCCAGCCCGACGCCAACACCGTCGA
This sequence comes from Methylobacterium sp. WSM2598, assembly GCF_000379105.1. Taxonomy (GTDB): domain Bacteria; phylum Pseudomonadota; class Alphaproteobacteria; order Rhizobiales; family Beijerinckiaceae; genus Methylobacterium. The sequence goes on from NZ_KB900609.1 coordinate 1,581,857, forward strand.
GGTGGTCGACCGCGTCCGCGCCATGCTGCCGAGATTCGAGGAGCAGCTCGGCGGCGCCGGCACGATCGCGGTCGTCAACGACCGCTCGGTCTCGATCCGCGAGGCCGTCCACGACGTGCAGTTCACCCTGCTGCTGACCATCGGCCTCGTCGTGGTGGTGATCTACCTCTTCCTCGGCCGGCTCGCCGCGACGCTGATCCCCTCGATCGCGGTGCCGATCTCGATCATCGCCACGTTCGGCGCGATGTACCTGCTCGGCTACTCGATCGACAACATCTCGCTGCTCGGCCTGACGCTGGCGGTCGGCCTCGTCGTCGACGACGCCATCGTGATGCTGGAGAACATCGTCCGGCACGTGGAGCAGGGGGAGAAGCCCTTCGAGGCGGCCCTGAAGGGCGCGGGCGAGATCGGCTTCACCATCCTGTCGATCACGGTCTCGCTCGTCGCCGTGTTCATCCCGGTCCTGCTGATGGGCGGGGTGGTCGGCCGGATCTTCAACGAGTTCGCGATCGTGGTGACCATCGCCATCGTGGCCTCGGCGGTGATCTCCGTGACCCTGACGCCGATGCTGGCGGCCCGCCTGCCCGCCGGGGCGGCGGGCCACGGCGCCGGGACCGAGGGCCACGGCGCCGGGGCCGAGGGCCACGGCGCGCGCAGGAACCTGTTCGAGCGCGGCTTCGCCCGGCTCCAGGCGGGCTACGAGCGCGGCGTCGACCTCTGCCTGCGCCACCAGGGCGCGGTGATGCTGGTCTTCCTCGGCTCGGTCGCGCTCACCGCGGCGATGTTCGCGGCGATCCCGAAGGGGTTCTTCCCCTCGGAGGATATCGGGCAGCTGCAGATCGCCACGGAGGCGCGCCAGGACATCTCCTTCGAGGCGGTGGCGGCGCTCCAGCACGAGGCCGAGCGGGTGATCGCCCGCAACCCGGCCGTCGCCCACGTGGTCAACCGGGCGGGCTCGAACGGCTTCACGGGCACGCTCAACCAGGGCGCCTTTTTCGTGGAGCTCGTGGAGCGCGGCGCGCGCCCGCCGCTCGCCCGGACGGTGGCGGAGCTGCGCCGCGACCTCGCCGAGGTGCCGGGCCTCTCGGCCTTCATCACCCCGGTCCAGAACCTGCGCCTCGGCGGGCGCCAGTCGAAGTCGCAGTACCAGTACGTGGTGCAGGGGCTCGACCGGGCCGAGCTGGAGCGCTGGACGGTCAGGCTCACGGACGCGATGGCCCAGGATCGCGCCACCTTGGACCGCGCCACCTTCACGGGCGTGACCAACGACCTCCAGAACGCCGCCCTGCAGGCCACCATCACGGTCGACACCGACAAGGCGCAGGCCCTCGGCATCACCTCGGACCAGATCCGCCAGACCCTCTATACCGGCTTCGGCACGCGCCAGATCTCGACCATCTACAGCACCGCGGACAGCTACCAGGTGATCACCGAGTTCGATCCGCGCCTGCAATGGACGGCCGACCGCCTGGACGAGATCCGGCTGCGCGCCGCGAGCGGCAAGCTGGTGCCGCTCTCGGCGGTCGCCACGGTCGCGCGCACGCCCGGCCCGCTCTCGATCAACCAGCTCGGGCTCCTGCCCGCCGTCACCATCTCGTTCGACGTGCCGCCCGGCGTGGCGCTCGGCCAGGCGGTCTCCCGGATCGCCGAGATCAAGCAGTCGCTCGGCCTGCCGGGCACGCTCTCGACCACCTTCGCGGGCACCGCGCAGGTCTTCCAGGACGCGCTGGCCAACCAGGGCCTGCTGCTCGCCGCGGCGGTGCTGACGATCTACCTCGTGCTCGGCATCCTGTACGAGAGCTTCATCCACCCGATCACGATCCTGACCGGCCTGCCGGCGGCGGCCGTGGGGGCGCTGGGCGCGCTCCAGCTCTTCGGGATGGACCTCTCGGTCATCGCCATCATCGGCGTGCTGATGCTGATCGGCATCGTCAAGAAGAACGCCATCATGATGATCGACGTGGCCCTGGTGCTGCAGCGCGAGCAGGGTTGGACGCCGAGGGCGGCGATCCGCGAGGCCTGCCTGCTGCGCTTCCGCCCGATCATGATGACGACCGCCGCGGCGGTGATGGGCACGCTGCCGATCGCCATCGGCCACGGGGCCAGCGCGGAGCTGCGCCAGCCCCTCGGCGTGGCGGTGGTGGGCGGGCTGCTCGTGTCGCAGCTCCTCACCCTCTTCATCACCCCGGTCCTCTACCTCGCGATGGACCGGCTCGCCTCGGGGACGACGCGTCTGCTCCTCGCCCTGCGCCGCGGGCGCCTGCGCGGTCCGCGGACCGGGCGCGTGCCGGCGGAGTAGGGGCCTCGCGCGGAGGCCTCGCGCGGAGGAGTGCGGAGGCCTCGCGCGGAGGAGTCCGGCTCAGGCCGCGGTGTCCGCACCGCGCAGCCGATGATGGCCGTGCCCGGCGGCGACCCCGACCCGCGCACCGGGACGTGGGCGAACGACGCTCACGACCCCGCCGGTCCGTCCCCGGCGAGCGGCCGCGTCGCCGCGGCGAGCCAGTCCCGCGTCGCGCCGTCGAGGAGGGGCGAGAGCGCCTCCCGCACCCGCGCGTGATAGGCGTCGAGCCACGCCGCCTCCCCGGGCGTGAGCAGGTCGCGCGCGATCAGCGCCCGGTCGATCGGCGCCAGGGTCAGGGTCTCGAAGCCGAGCATCGGGCGCTCGGCGCCCGCGAGCGCGCGCTCCTCCACCAGGACCAGGTTCTCGATCCGGATGCCGTAGGCGCCGGCCCGGTAATAGCCGGGCTCGTTCGAGACGATCATCCCCGGCTGCAGGGCCGTGGTGCCGGTCTTGGCGATCCGCTGCGGCCCCTCGTGCACCGACAGGAAGGCGCCGACGCCGTGGCCGGTGCCGTGGTCGAAATCGAGGCCCGCCTCCCAGAGCGGGCGCCGCGCGAAGCTGTCGAGCTGCGCCCCCGTCGTGCCGCGGGGGAACAGCGCCGTGGCGATCGCGATGTGGCCCTTGAGCACCCGGGTGAAGCGGTCGCGCATCTCGTCGCTCGGCGGGCCCACCGCCACGGTCCGGGTGATGTCGGTGGTGCCGTCGAGGTACTGCGCGCCGGAATCGATCAGGAACAATTCGCCCGGCCGCACGACCCGGTCCGTCGCCGCGGTGACCCGGTAATGGACGATCGCCCCGTTCGGCCCGCTGCCCGAGATGGTCGGGAAGGAGATCTCCCGCAACTCGCCCCCCTCGGCCCGGAAGGCTTCGAGGCGCTCCACCGCGGCGATCTCGCTCACGCCGCCGCCCGGCGCCTCCCGGGCGAGCCAGGCCAGGAAGCGCGCCACCGCGGCCCCATCGCGGCGATGCGCCTCGCGCGCGCCCGCGATCTCGGCCGCGTTCTTCACGGCCTTCATGGCGGTGATCGGATCCGGCCCGACATCCGCGCGGCCGCCCGCCTCCTCGATGCGCCGCTTGAGCGCGACGGCGCCCGTGGCGGCGTCGAGCCGCACCCGCGCCCCCGCCCGCCCGAGCGCGTCGAGGCAGGCCGGCAGCCCGGCCGGGTCCACGCACGCGGCGAGGCCGTCGAGGGCGGCCGAGGCCTCCGCGGTGAGCTTGCCCGGATCGAGGAACAGCGTCGCGGGCGCCTCGCGCGGGATCACCGCGTAGCCCAGGGGCAGGGGCGTGTGGGCGACGTCGCTGCCGCGCAGGTTGAACGCCCAGGCGAGGTTGTGCGGGTCGGAGACGACGAGCGCGTCGGCCCTGGCCTTCGCCAGCGCCTCGCGCACGCGTTCCAGCTTGCGCGCGGCGGTCTCCCCGGCCAGCGCCTCGGGGTAGGGGAGGACGGGCGCCCGCGGCGCCGGCGGCCGGTCGATCCAGACCTGATCGACGAGGTTCATCCCCGCCGGTTCGAGCCGCCCGCCCGCCGCCGCGGCGGCCTTCTCCAGCCGGGCGACGCCGTCCGGCGTGTGCAGCCAGGGATCGTAGGCGAGCACGCCCCCCGCCGGCAGGTTGGCCTCGATCCAGGCCTCGACGCTGGTCTCGGCCAGGGGCACCGGGGTGACGAGCGCGGTGTCGACCTGGCTCGCCGCCTGCAGGGTGTAGCGGCCGTCGACCACCAGGGCGGCCCGGTCGGCCAGGATCACGGCGGTGCCGGCCGAACCGGTGAAGCCCGTGAGCCAGGCGAGCCTCTCAGCCCGGGGCGGCACGTATTCCGACTGATGCTCGTCGGCCCGCGGCACCACGAAGCCGGAGAACCCCTTCTGGAGCATCGCGGCGCGCAGGGCGGCGAGGCGCTGCGCGCCGGCGCGGTGGCTCGGATCGTCGAAGGTCTGGAATCGGGTGCGCGTCATGGGCGTCATGGGCAAGGCCTAATCGGGGCGGCCCGGCCGCGCAACGGTCCGGCCGCCGGGCCCGTCAATAGAGAGGGTCGAGCCGCAGGTTCGGCAGCGCGAAGGGCCCGACCGCGACCCGGCCGTCGACGAGCCGCACCGGCGGCAGGGGCTTGAGGGCCGCTCCGGCCGGCTGCTCCGGCGCCGGCTCCCGGGCCCGCCCGCCGCCGAGGAACTGGCCGACGAGCTTGCCGATCAGGGCGGCGTTCGCCCCGCCGATCCGCCCCTCCAGGTGGTCGCTCACCAGGGGCGCGATCACCGTGTCGAGCCCGGCGGTGCGGACCTCGAACTGCCCGGCGGGCCGGTGCGCCTCGTCGAGGTGCAGGCTGCCCTGGGCCTGGAGCCGGCCGCGGCCCTTCTCGACCGAGAGCCGCCCGAGATCGACGCTGCCCTGCGCCGCGCGCCAGCGCTCGAGCTCCTCCGCGAGCGGCCGCGTGCGGATCCCGGCGGCGCGGGTAACCGTGGCGTCGAGGACGATGTCGGCGGGCTCGGCGCTGGCCAGGAGGGAATCGAGGCGCGGCACCGCCGCCTTCTCGACGCGGGCGCTGAGGTCGATGGCGCCCTCCGCCTCGAAGCGGCCCGGCGTCGGCCGCGCGTGCAGTTCCAGGTGGTTCACCGCGAAGGCGATCGGCTCGGGCTCGACCCCCGAGACCCGGCCGTCGAGCCCGTCCGCGACCACCGACACGCGCTGGAAGCCGCCCTCGGTGAGGTGGAGCGAGCCTTCGAGGAGCCGCCAGGTCACGTCCCCGACCTTGCCCTCCTGCTCGACGTGGAACGGCCCGCTCGCCTCGACGATGAGGTGGCGCGGCTGGTAGATCTGCGCCACGGCCACGACCGGCCCGGCCGTGAAGGCGACGTCCCGGCGCGCGAAGCCGAGCCCGGCGCAGCGCAGTTCCAGCCGGAACGGGTAGCCGCCGATGCGGCGGTCGGTGCAGGTCCAGGTCCGGCCGGCCCGGGCCTCGCGGGCGAACCAGCCGTCGATCTCCCGCTCGGCCCGGCCCCGCAGCCAGACCCAGCCCGCCGACCACAGGGCCGCGATCACCAGGAGCAGGATGAAGGGGGCGAACAGCCCCAGCCGCCCGGGTCGCCTCGCGCCCCCGCCCGTCCCGCTCTGCTGCGCCATCGGCCGGCCTCCGCTCGCGATTGTACCGGGCCTCCCTAGCTGCTACCCGCCGCGGCCGGCAAGGAAGGGGGGAGGGCACGGCGTGGGCGATGGCGACGCACCCGGCGACCTGTGGGTGTTCGGCTACGGGTCGCTGATGTGGAACCCGGGTTTCCCGGTGGTCGAGCGGCGGCAGGCCCGCCTGCGCGGCTATCACCGGGCGCTCTGCGTGCTCTCCCACGTCCATCGCGGCACGCCCGAGAGCCCCGGCCTCGTGCTCGGCCTCGACCGGTGCGGCAGCTGCCGCGGCGTCGCCTTCCGGGTCGCCGGGGCGCAGGCCGAGGCGACGCTCGCCTACCTGCGTGCCCGCGAGCAAGTGACCGCCGTCTACGTGGAGCGCCGGCTCGGCGTCACGGTCGAGGACGGGCGGCGGGTGACGGCGGTGACCTACGCGGTCGACCGCACCCATCCGCAATATGCCGGCCGGCTGCCCGAGGCCGAGCTCCTGCGCCTGGTGCGCCAGGGGCGCGGCCGCTCGGGCGCCAATCCGGACTACGTCCGCAACACCCACCAGCACCTGATCGCCATGGGCGTGGCCGACCCGCTGCTGGCGCGCATCGCCGCGGCCTGTGCGGTGCCGAGCCCCTGACCGGAGGCGCCTCGGGGCGGTTCCGGCCCGCCCGCGGGCCGGGCCCCGGGCCTCGCTCGCCCGGGACGGGCGCGGCCCCGCGCCCGATGCGGCCTGAGCCTCCTGCCGCCGGCCGGGACCGGCCGCTGCCGAAGGGGTCAGCGGTTCGGCGGCGCACCGAGGGACCGCGTCAGCGAAAGGTGATGCGTGAGCAAGAGACCGAGCAGGATGGCACGGGGCAATTCTGCTTGGCCGCGGTGATCCGAATCGCTGCCTCGCGCGTTCTTGACCCTCGAACCGCCGGGCTTGCCTCTCGGGCCCGGCGGTGCCCGCGCCGGCCCGGCGCCAGGAGTGCTCGCGCCGATGCAGGCCACAACCCACCTCGCGCTCATCAACGTCTTCGTCGGCGACATCCAGGGCGGGCTCGGACCCTTCCTGGGCACGTGGCTCGCCGCGAGCGCGCAGTGGAGCCCGGGCCGGGTCGGGCTCGTCACCACGGTGGTCGGCCTCGCCACCCTCGCGCTGAGCGGGCCGCTCGGGGCTCTGGTCGACCGGGTCGGGCGACCGCGCCTGCTGATCGCGCTCGCCTGCGGGGCGATCCTCGGCGGCACCGTGCTGCTGCTGCCGGCGCGCTCCTTCCCGGCGGTGCTCGCGGCGCAGTTCGTGGCCGCCCTCGGCGGCACGCTCGTGGTGCCGGCGGTGGCCGCGCTCACCCTCGGCACGGTCGGCAAGCAGGCCTTCCCGCGCCAGCAGGGGCGCAACCAGGCCTTCAACCACGTGGGCATACTCGGGGCCGCCCTGGCGATCAGCTTCGGCACGCCGCTCTTCGGCCCGGCCATCGCCTTCTGGGTGCTCGGGCTCCTCGCCGCCGCGGCGATCGCCGCGGCCCTCGCCACGCCGAAGGGCGCCTGGAATCCGCGCCGGGCGGTCGGCTGGAAGGAGGACGATCCGGACGACGCGCCGACCCGCTCGCCGATCCGCGCCGTGCTCGCCGACCGGCGGCTGCTGCTGCTCTCGGCGGCGCTCGCCCTGTTCAACCTCGCCAACGGCTCGATGCTGAGCCTGCTCGGCCAGAAGCTCGTGGCGGCCGGCCAGGACGGCACCGCCTGGACCGCCCGCTACGTGATGGTGGCGCAGCTCACCATGATCCCCGTGGCCCTGCTCGCCGGCTCCCTGGCGGATCGCCGCGGGCGCCGCCAGCTCCTCGTCGCCGCCTGCGCGGTGCTGCCGCTGCGCGCGCTCCTGTCGGCCTTCCTCGACGACCCGGCCTGGCTGATCCTCGCCGAGGTGCTGGACGGGGTCGCCTCCGGGGTGATCGGCGTCGCGATGCCGGTCGTGGTGGCGGACCTCACCTGGGGCTCGGGCCGCACCCAGACGGCGCTCGGCACGGTCTCGGCCGTGCAGGGGATCGGCGGCGCCCTGTCGGGCTGGGTGGGCGGGCTGCTCGCCATGCATCTCGGCTGGACCTGGACCTTCGCGACCCTGGCCCTGCCGGCCCTCGGGGCCCTCGGCCTCGCCCTCTGGCTGGAGGAGAGCTGCGCCCCGGGCGGGCGCGACGCGGCCGGGACTCCCTGCAGCACCGGGTCGGCCCCGCCGCGCCCGGCCCGCGGGACCCCGTCCCGCCCGGTCGGGCCGGAAAGCCCCCGGTTGCCTGGATCGCTCGGCCTAGGCGAGGGCCGGGCCGGCATCTTCCGGCCTATTCGAACGGATTAGTCGGGATTCCCGGCCGCCGGCGCTCCGGCTGTTGACTCCCCCCTTGGGCCATGCTGTGAGGCATACCAAAGGTGCATAAGCACCTTCGAGGAAACGCAGGGGTGATGGATCGCGATGGCTGACATTGCCGCCCGGAACGCGGCCGCGCCGCCGGACATCGTGCTGGCCACCGAGGGCCTCACGATGGAGTTCAAGGGCTTCCGCGCCGTCAACGGCGTCGCGCTTCAGGTGCAGCGCGGGTCGATCCACGCGCTCATCGGCCCGAACGGGGCCGGCAAGACGACCTGCTTCAATCTCCTCACCAAGTTCCTGACCCCGACGGCGGGCTCGATCCGCTACAACGGCCGCGACATTACCCGGATGAAGCCCGCCGACGTGGCCCGGCTCGGCCTCGTGCGGTCCTTTCAGATCTCGGCCGTGTTCCCCCACCTCAGCGTGAAGGAGAACGTCCGCATCGCCCTGCAGCGGCGCAAGCGCGGCGATTCCTTCGACTTCTGGCGCTCGGAGCGGGTGCTGCGCGCCCTCAACGACGAGGCCCTGGCCCTGGTCGAGGCGGTGGGCCTGTCGGATTTCGCCGAGGTGCCGGCGGTCGAACTCTCCTACGGCCGCAAGCGGGCGCTGGAGATCGCCACCACGCTGGCCCTCGATCCGGAGATGCTGCTCCTCGACGAGCCGATGGCCGGGATGGGCCACGAGGACGTCGACCGCACCGCCGCCCTGATCCGGCGGGTCTCGGCGAACCGCACCATTCTGATGGTCGAGCACAACCTCTCGGTCGTGGCCTCGCTGTCGGACCGCATCACCGTTCTGGCCCGCGGCCAGGTGCTGGCGGAGGGCGACTACGCCACCGTGTCGAAGGATCCCCGCGTGATCGAGGCCTATATCGGAGCCGGACATGGCTGAGGCGGCGCTCAAGATCTCCCCCGCGGGCGCCACGGCGCCGCTCCTGACGGTGCAGGGACTGGAGGGCTGGTACGGCGAGAGCCACGTGCTCCACGGCATCAGCTTCGACGTCAAGCCCGGCGAGGTGGTCACGCTGCTCGGCCGCAACGGCGCGGGCAAGACCACGACGCTGCGCGCCATCATCGGCATCCTGGGCAAGCGCCGGGGCTCGATCGTCTACGACGGGGTCGAGACGATCGGCATGCCCTCGCGCAGCATCGCCCGGCTCGGGCTCGGCTACGTGCCGGAGGAGCGCGGCATCTTCTCGAGCCTCTCGGTCTACGAGAACCTGATGCTGCCGCCGCGGGTGAAGCCCGGCGGCCTCAGCGTGGAGCAGATCTACACCCTGTTCCCGAACCTCAAGGAGCGCTCGGGCAGCCAGGGCACCAAGCTCTCCGGCGGCGAGCAGCAGATGCTGGCCATCGGCCGCATCCTGCGCACCGGCGCGAAGCTGATCCTCCTCGACGAGCCCACGGAGGGGCTCGCCCCGGTGATCGTGCAGCAGATCGGGCGGACGCTGGCGCGGCTCAAGACCGAGGGCTACACGATCGTGCTGGTGGAACAGAATTTCCGCTTCGCCCAGACGGTGGCGGACCGGCACTTCGTGGTCGAGCAGGGGCGGGTGATCGACATGATCCCGAACGCCGAACTCGACGCCAACATCGACAAGCTGCACGCCTATCTGGGGGTGTGAGGGCGGCGGGCGGGAGCGCCGGGCCTCGCCCGGTGCGGGCGCGGCCCGCCGGGCGGGCAGGTCCCGCCGGGCGGGCAGGTCCCGCCGAGCAGGCGAGTCCCGCCAGGGACGGGCAGGCGGGCGCGGCCCTCGGGCCGTACCGGCGCTCCCCGCGAGCCTCCTCCCGCGGCGGGGAGGCCCCCGCGCGGCAAGCGGGGCGGCGCGGTTCCGGCGGCGGTCGCGCCGGCGGAGGCACGGAACGACAATCGGAGCGCCGTCGCGACGGTGCCCATCGGAGGAGAGACCCATGCTGACACGATTGCTCGCCGCCACGGCGCTCGCCGCGCTCGCCGCGGCCCCCGCCCTCGCCCAGACGCCGGTGAAGATCGGCGTGCTCAACGACCGCTCGGGCGTCTACGCCGACATCTCGGGGGAGGGCTCGGTCGTCGCCGCCCGCATGGCCGTCGAGGACTACAAGGCCGCCGACAAGGGCCTCAAGGTCGAGATCGTCTCGTCCGACCATCAGAACAAGCCCGACGTCGGCGCCTCCCTGGCCCGCCAGTGGTACGACCGCGACGGCGTCGACATGATCATCGACGTGCCGACCTCCTCGGTCGCCCTGGCGGTCAGCCAGGTCACCCGCGAGAAGAACAAGGCCTTCGTGAATTCGGGCGCCGGCACCGCCGACCTCACCGGCGCGCAATGCTCGCCCAACACCGTGCACTGGACCTACGACACGGTGGCGCTCGGCAACGGCACCGGCGGCGCCATGGTCAAGCGCGGCGGCACCACTTGGTTCTTCCTCACTGCCGACTACGCCTTCGGGCAGGCGCTGCAGCGCGACACCACCGCGGTCGTGGTCAAGAACGGCGGCAAGGTGGTGGGCTCGGTCAAGACGCCGTTCCCGACCGCGGATTTCTCCTCCTTCCTGCTCCAGGCCCAGGGCTCGGGCGCCAAGGTCATCGGCCTCGCCAATGCGGGCGGCGACACGATCAACGCCATCAAGCAGGCAGCCGAGTTCGGCATCACCGAGGGCGGCCAGGCGATCGCCGGCCTGCTGATCTTCTCCTCCGACGTGCACTCGCTGACCCCGAAGACCGCGCAGGGGCTGGTCCTGACCGAGCCCTTCTACTGGGACCTCAACGACGCGACCCGGGCCTTCTCGGACCGCTTCGCCAAGGCCTTCGGCGGCAAGAAGCCGACCGCCGTCCAGGCGGGCGTCTACGCGGGGGTGATCCACTACCTCAAGGCGGTCGAGGCGCTGAAATCGGCCAAGGACGGCGGCCAGGTGGTCGCCAAGATGAAGGAGATCCCGACCGACGACCCGCTCTTCGGCAAGGGCACGATCCGGGCGGACGGCCGCAAGATCCACGACATGTACCTGTTCGAGGTCAAGAAGCCGGCCGAGTCGAAGGGCGAGTGGGACCTCTACAAGACCCTCGCGACGATCCCCGGCAACGAGGCGTTCCGCCCGATGAGCGAGGGCGGCTGCCCGCTGGTCGGCAAGAGCTGACCCGGTCGGCAGGAGCTGACCCGGTCGGCCAGCGCCGACCCGCGTCCTGACCCGGCGGGGCCGCTCCGGCCCCGCCCTCCCGGCTTCCCCCCGCGCGAGTCGCTGATCCCATGACCACGATCTTCGGCGTTCCCATGCAGGCGCTGTTCGGCCAGCTCCTGCTCGGCCTCATCAACGGCTCGTTCTACGCGATCCTCTCGCTCGGCCTCGCCATCATCTTCGGGCTCCTCAACATCATCAACTTCACGCACGGCGCCCAGTACATGATGGGCGCCTTCGTGGCCTGGATGCTGCTGAACTACGCCGGGATCGGCTACTGGTGGGCGCTGCTGCTGGCGCCCCTGGCGGTCGGGCTGTTCGGCGTGATCCTGGAGCGCCTGCTGATCGCGCGGCTCTACAAGCTCGACCACCTCTACGGCCTGCTGCTGACCTTCGGCCTCGCCCTGATCATCCAGGGGCTGTTCCGCAACGAGTACGGCGTGTCGGGCCTGCCCTACGCGATCCCGCAGGAGCTCTCGGGCGGCCAGCGGCTCCCCTTCATGTTCCTGCCGAACTACCGCGGCTGGGTCGTGGTGGCCTCCCTCGTCGTCTGCATCGCCACCTGGCTGGTGATCGAGAAGACCAAGCTCGGGGCCTACCTGCGCGCCGCGACCGAGAACCCGACCCTGGTCCAGGCCTTCGGCGTGAACGTGCCGCTGCTGCTCACGCTCACCTACGGGTTCGGCGTGGCGCTCGCGGCCTTCGCGGGGGTGCTCGCCGCGCCGGTCTACTCGGTGAACCCCAACATGGGCGCCGACATCATCATCGTGGTCTTCGCCGTGGTGGTGATCGGCGGCATGGGCTCGATCCTCGGCTCGATCGTGACCGGCTTCGCCCTCGGCCTCGTGGAGGGCCTCACCAAGGTGTTCTACCCGGAGGCGTCCTCGACCGTGATCTTCGTTATCATGGTGCTGGTCCTGCTGGTGAAACCCGCCGGCCTCTTCGGGCGCACGGCCTGATGCCCTACACTCCGCTGATCCGCACGTGAGGACCGCCTGAGATGGCCCATTCCGCCGCCGCGGCGTCCGACGCCGCCAATCCCGCCGCCATCCCCGAGGGCAAGGACGCCAAGGCGCTGCACCGCCTCGTGTTCATCGGCATCGCGGTCGCGCTCGCGCTGCTGCCGCTCGTCCTGTACCCGGTCTTCCTGATGAAGGTGCTGTGCTTCGCGCTGTTCGCGCTGGCCTTCAACCTCCTGCTCGGGTACGGCGGCCTGCTGTCGTTCGGCCACGCCGCCTATTTCGGCATGGCCTCCTACGTCTGCGCCTACGGGGCCAAGGTCTGGGGCCTCTCCCCGGAACTCGCGATCCTGGCCGGAACCGCGACGGCGGCCCTGCTCGGCCTCGTCTTTGGCGCGCTGGCGATCCGGCGCCAGGGCATCTACTTCTCGATGATCACCCTGGCGCTCGCCCAGATGGTGTTCTTCTTCTCGCTCCAGGCGAAGTTCACCGGCGGCGAGGACGGCATCCAGGCGGTGCCCCGCGGCAGCCTGTTCGGCGTGGTCAGCCTCGCGGACGACCGCGTGCTCTACGGGCTGGTGGCGCTGATCTTCCTCGGCGGCCTGCTGCTGATCTACCGCATCATCCACTCGCCCTTCGGCCAGGTGCTGAAGGCGATCCGGGACAACGAGCCCCGGGCGATCTCGCTCGGCTACCGGGCGAGCCAGTACAAGCTCGCGGTCTTCGTGCTCTCGACGACGCTCGCGGGCCTCGCCGGCGCGACCAAGGCCATCGTCTTCCAGCTCGCCTCGCTCACCGACGTGCACTGGTCGATGTCGGGCGAGGTGGTGCTGATGACGCTGGTCGGCGGCATGGGCACGGTGTTCGGTCCGATCATCGGCGCCTTCGTGATCGTCGCGATGGAGAACTACCTCGCGCAGTTCGGCGCCTGGGTGACGATCATCCAGGGCATCGTCTTCGTGATCTGCGTGCTGCTGTTCCGCGAGGGCATCGTCGGGCTGTTCGCCCGGATGCTGAAGAAGCCGCTGTGAGGGGCCGGGCGCCCGCCGCCGCGGCGCGGGGAGGCCGCCGGGCCGCGTCCCCCGGGAGGAGGCCGGAGCGATGAGCACGCCAGAGAGGACGGCCCCGGCCGTGAAGGGCGGGATCGTGGCCTACCTGACCGTCGAGGGGGCGATGGCGGCCGCGTCGTTCTACGCGCGCGCCTTCGGGGCCGAGATCGTCGCGTCCCATCCCGCCGACGAGAAGGGCCGCACCATGCACGTGCACCTGCATCTCCACGGCGCCTCGCTGATGCTGTGCGATCCCTATCCGGAGCACGGCCATCCCTGGCGCGCCCCGCAGGGCTTCCACCTCCTGCTGCCGGTCGACGACATCGCCGCCTGGTGGGAGCGGGCGGTCGCCGCGGGGGCCGAGGTGGTGACTCCGGTCGCCGAGATGTTCTGGGGCGACCTCTACGGCCAGCTGCGCGACCCGTTCGGCGTCACCTGGGCGATGAACCAGCCCAAACGAACCGGCCCAAATGAACTAGCCTGAGCGCTGACGGGCGCGCGGTGACCGGGCCGCGTCAGCGCAGGCGCTCGGCGAGGCTCGTCGCGCGCCCGGCGCCGCGGTCCGGGGAGGCGGCCCCGCCGAGCATCAGCCCGACCTCGATGCAGAGCAGGAGCAGGATGCCGGAGAGCAGCGCGATGATCGCGGCCTGACCGCGCGGGCTGAAGGCGATGACCAGGCGGGGCGGCGGCACCGCCTCCTCCGGGAGCTCCGCGGCCGGGACCGGCCGGGGGACGTCGACCGGCTCGAATTGCGGCCGGTAGGTCCCGACCGGGATGCGGATCCGCACCCCGAGACCCGGTCCGGCGAGGGCATGCGCCTCCTCGAGGGTGCGGCGCAGGCGCCCCGCCTCGACCCGCACGCTCGGATCGAGGCTCGGGTCGAAGTCGCCGCCGCGGCCCAGGGCGCGGGTCGCGATCGTGTAGGCCTTCAGGGCGGCGCCCCGCCCGGCCAGTTCCTCCTCGACCACGAAGCGCAGGAAACTCGCCAGTTTCGGGGAGCGGGCGAAGCACGGCGTGCGCAGCACCGTGTCGAGCGCGCTCCTCACCGTCTCGTCGCCGACCTGCTCCCCGGCTTCCCCCATTGACGCCATTCCCGACCTACGCAACCCACGCTCACCAGATAACTCCCCCACAGTATAACGCAACTCGCCGAGTTGCGATCCTTTGCGAGAGGGTGAACGGGTTTCTGCCCCGGATTCAGGCGCGTTCGCCCGGGAAGGGCACGCTGAACAGGAGGCTGCGCGCCTCGTCGCGCACCTCGACGCGCCAGTTCTGCCATTCGAGGGCGAGGGGTTCGGGGCCGGTCATGGCGTCGACGATCAGGGCGCAGGCCTGCCGGTGCGCGTCGCCGAGGTCGCGGCATTCCAGCCCGGCCTCGTCGGGAACGCTCAGCGTCGAGTCCTTCACGTCGAAGAAATAGCGGGGCACGGAAACCGGCTTGATCATCCAACCCAGGCCCGTCGGCCGCGGCTGCCTGCTTTCCGACCCGGTCGGGCGGACCCGGCAGCGCGTCCTCACGACCTTCGGGTTCGGATCTACCCTGACATAAGTAAGGATCTTCGCCAAGCGACGGCGGCAAACCGCCGTTGGGGCACGCCCGGCGAGTGTATATCTGGTATTTGGCATAACCGCGCCGGGCCACAACCAGGAAAATCTGGCAGTCGGCTGATATATCAGTATGCCCGCATCGGGGCCGGGTGCGGCGCTGCGGGGGCCGGGACGGGGGATGCCGGCTCGTCGCGGGCCGGGGGCGCCTCGCGCGGCCGGGCCTGCAGGTGGGCCTGGAGCTGGTCGGCGGCGGCGCGGGCGAGGCCGGCCTGCGCCTCGCGCGCGACTCGGGCGCGCAGGTCGGCAGGCAGGGCGTCGAGGAGCTTTCCGGCCTCCGCCGCCGCGGTGCCGGGCCGCTCCGGGCGGTCGGGCGCCGAGGCGTAGGCGATGAGGCCGATCACCAGCCCGGCGCGCAGCACAAACCCCATCCGGCCCTCCGAGATCCCCGGGGCCGAGCCTCGCCGCCAAACCTCAACGCCGCCTGACCGCGCGCCGCGGATCGGCCCGGATGCTTAACGGCAGGGCTTTTGCGTCGCCGCGGCGCCCCTGGTAGCGTCCCGGGCGAACACGCGGGAGAAGGTGGATGACGACGAACGCGGCGACCCTGAGAGCGGCGAACGACGCGCTGGCGCCGAACGACCTCGACGCCTGGTGGCTGCCCTTCACGGCGAACCGCGCCTTCAAGCGCAAGCCCCGCATGGTCGCCCGCGCGAAGGACATGCACTACTACACGCCGGACGGACGCGCGATCCTCGACGGCGTCGCCGGCCTGTGGTGCTGCAATGCCGGCCACAACCGCGACCCGATCGTGGCGGCGATCCAGGCGCAGGCGGCGGAACTCGACTTCTCCCCCGCCTTCCAGTTCGGCCATGCCGGGGGCTTCGCGCTCGCCTCGCGCATCGCCGCCCTCGCGCCGGGCGACCTCGACCACGTCTTCTTCTGCAATTCGGGCTCGGAGGCGGTCGACACCGCGCTCAAGGTCGCGCTCGCCTACTGGAACGCCCGCGGGCAGGGGGGGCGCACGCGCCTGATCGGCCGCGAGCGCGGCTATCACGGCGTCGGCTTCGGCGGCATCTCGGTGGGCGGCATCGTTACCAACCGCAGGATGTTCGGCACGCTGCTGGCGGGCGTCGACCACCTGCCGCACACCTACGCGCGCGAGCACCAGGCCTTCACGGTGGGCGAGCCGGAATGGGGGGCGCATCTCGCCGACGATCTGGAGCGGATCGTGGCCCTGCACGACGCCTCGACGATCGCGGCGGTGATCGTGGAGCCGATGGCCGGCTCGACCGGCGTGCTGCCGCCGCCCAAGGGCTACCTGCAGCGCCTGCGGCAGATCTGCGACCGGCACGGCATCCTGCTGATCTTCGACGAGGTCATCTCGGGCTTCGGCCGGCTCGGCCACGCCTTCGCGGCCGAGCGCTACGGCGTGGTGCCGGACATGATCACCTTCGCCAAGGCGGTGAATTCCGGCACGGTGCCGATGGGCGGCGTCCTCGTGCGCAAGGGCATCTACGACGCCTTCATGCAGGGGCCCGAGCGCACCATCGAGCTGTTCCACGGCTACACCTACTCGGCGCATCCGCTCGCCTGCGCGGCGGCGCTGGCGACGCTCGACCTCTACCGCGACGAGGATCTCTTCGCCCGGGCCCGGCGCCTGGAGCCGGTGCTGGCCGAGGGCCTGATGAGCCTGCGCGACCTGCCCAACGTGCTCGACATCCGCACCCTCGGCCTCGTCGGTGCGATCGACCTCGCCTCCCGCCCGGACGCGGCCGGGGCGCGGGCCTTCGAGGCCATGGACCGGGCCTTCCAGGAATTCGGCCTGATGGTGCGCATCACCGGCGAGACCATCGCGGTGACCCCGCCCCTTGTCATCGGCGAGGACCAGATCGGGGAACTCGTGGACAAGCTCGGCCGGGTGATCCGGGCGGTGGCCTGAGCCCCGCCCCCGCCGCGCGGGGGCGATCTCGGACCAAAGTCCAAGTTTGCCGCGCCCACGTTAGAAATTTCTGACGCGGGTGATCAACCGATTTAGTCTGGCCCGAAGTCACCGCAGCAGCATAAGGTGCCGCTATGGCGAACGCCACGCCGACTTCTCCAGAACAACACTCGGGTTCCATGCCGACTGACATCGAGATTGCCCGCGCGGCCACCCTGCAGCCGATCAGCGCCATCGCCGAGACGCTCGGCATCCCGGACGAGGCCCTGCACCCCTACGGGCGGCACATCGCCAAGATCGACCATGCCCACATCGCCTCGCTGGAGGCCAAGCCCGAGGGCAAGCTGGTCCTGGTGACGGCGATCAGCCCGACCCCCGCGGGCGAGGGCAAGACCACCACCACCGTCGGTCTCGGCGACGCGCTGAACCGGATCGGCAAGCGGACGGTGATCTGCCTGCGCGAGCCCTCGCTCGGCCCCTGCTTCGGCATGAAGGGCGGCGCGGCCGGCGGCGGCAGGTCCCAGGTCGTGCCCATGGAGGCGATCAACCTCCACTTCACGGGCGATTTCCACGCCATCACCTCGGCCCACAGCCTCGCGGCGGCGCTGATCGACAACCACATCTACTGGGGCAACGCACTCGGCATCGACCCGCGCCGGGTCGCGTGGCGGCGCGTCGTCGACATGAACGACCGGTCGCTGCGCTCGATCGTGCAGTCGCTCGGCGGCGTCGCCAACGGCTACCCGCGCGAGGACGGGTTCGACATCACGGTCGCCTCCGAGGTGATGGCGGTGTTCTGCCTCGCCCGCGACCTCGCGGATCTGGAGGCGCGGCTCGGCCGGATCGTCGTCGCCGAGAGCCGCGAGCGCAAGCCCGTGACCCTCGCCGACCTGAAGGCGACGGGCGCCATGACGGTGCTGCTCAAGGACGCGCTGCAGCCGAACCTCGTCCAGACCCTGGAGGGGAGCCCGGCGCTGATCCATGGCGGCCCCTTCGCCAACATCGCGCATGGCTGCAACTCGGTGATCGCGACCCGCTCGGGCCTGCGCCTCGGCGAGTACGCGGTCACGGAGGCTGGGTTCGGGGCCGATCTCGGCGCCGAGAAGTTCATCGACATCAAGTGCCGCCAGACCGGCCTGTCGCCGAGCGCCGTGGTCATCGTGGCCACGGTGCGGGCCCTCAAGATGCACGGCGGCGTCGAGAAGAAGGCGCTCGGCGGGGAGAACGTCGCGGCCCTGGAGAAGGGCTTCGCCAACCTCCAGCGCCACGTCGAGAACGTGCGCCGCTTCGGACTCCCGGTGGTGGTGGCGGTGAACCACTTCCACGCCGACACGGAGGCCGAGCACGCCGCCCTCAAGGCCCTGTGCCGCGACAGGCTCGACGTCCAGGCGATCACCTGCCGCCACTGGGCGGAGGGCGGCGCGGGGGCGGAGGATCTCGCCCGGGCGGTGGTGTCCCTCGCCGAGGGCGGCGCGCCCGCGACCCCGAACTTCGTCTACCCGGAAGAGGCCAAGCTCACCGACAAGATCCGCACCATCGCCCAGACGCTGTACGGGGCGGCGGACATCCAGGTCGAGTCGAAGGCCGCCGCCAAGCTCGCCCAGTTCGAGAAGGACGGCTACGGCAGGCTCCCGGTCTGCATGGCCAAGACCCAGTACTCGTTCTCGACCGATCCCGGCCTGATCGGGGCGCCGAGCGGCCACGTGGTGGCGGTGCGCGACGTGCGCCTCTCGGCCGGGGCCGGCTTCGTGGTGGTGATCTGCGGGGAGATCATGACCATGCCGGGCCTGCCCAAGGTGCCGGCCTCCGAGGGCATCTACCTCGACGCGAACGGGCAGATCGAGGGCCTGTTCTGAGCCCGGGGCAGGCCCCGCCCGTCGCGGGCGGGGCCGGTCTCTGCGTCGCGGCGGGCCGTCGGGCGAACGTGCTGTCCGGACGTGATCGTCCGGACAGCGTCTCCCCCACCGCACCAGCGACCCGCGAGCGGGCGTGGGAGGCGCGGGCCGGGCGCATCGCGCTTGCGATCCCCAAGCTGCGCAAGGGCAGCCGTGCGCAAGGGCAGCCGTGCGCAAGGGCAGCTCCTTGCCGAGCTTCCTGGAGCCGCGCCGCACGGCCGAGAAGGCGCTCACGGCCGTGATCCCGGAGGCCGACATGCACGGGGTCTCGCCCCCGTCCGTCGATGACCTCGTCGAGGCGACGGGCGGAAATCATAATATCTTGAATGAGTTGAGACCCTAGAGGACGAGGTTCTCGTCGAAGCGGTCGGGCGAGATCGGCAGGCGGAACTCCACCGCGATGCCGCCCCTGAACTGGCGCACCACCCGGCAGGGCGTGCGCCCGACGAGGAGAGCGGAATCGATCGCGAGCGGCAGGTCGCAGGCGAGGGCGGCCCCCGACAGCGACACGTCGATCAGGCGCGCGGGCACCTCGACCCCGGTGTCGAGCCGGAGCGTGACGGCGGTCTGGCGCGGCACCACGCGCTCGTGGCGCCGGTCCTCCGGCAGGCCGAGACTCGCGCGGTTGGCCAGCCAGGTCAGCTGCGAGGCGATCTTCTCCCGCTTGTGCGCGGTCGCGCTGATCGCCACCGCGAACCCGTCCGGCAGCACCCGCGCGATCGTCCCCTCGATCCGGCCGAGATGCTCCAGGTAGATCACCGTCCGCTCGCCGACCTCGCCGGTCACGGCGCAGACCAGCCGCACCCCGCCCGGGGAGATGTCCACGGTCTGGCAGGGATATTCCCGGCGGTCGGACAGCATGTACCGCCCCAGGAGCGAGACGGTCACCCGGTGGTGGCGGCGCCGATCCGACGCCTGCGCGGCGAGCAGCCGGGCACGGGAGACGGACGGGCTCGCAACGGTGCTCATGGTCGAGGTGACCTGCGGGAAATCGGCCTTGGAACCCTCGCTTTTGTGAGCCCCAAACCTTAACGAAATGCCCGGAGCCCGGTCAGTGACGGCCGCCCCGATGCAGGACGAGCCGCGGCCGGCGCGCCTGATCGTGGTCGTTGGCCGGCTCGGGCGGGTGGTCCGGGTCCTGCCGCTCCGCCCCGGTGAGGACGCGCAGCGAGACGGTGCGCAGCGCCGTGATCGGCCGCAGGCCGAGCCAGCTCGGCGACTTCCCCGCCGAGAGGGAGCCGATCACCCGCGCCTGGGTCTTGCCGCGGTGGCGCAGGGGCAGGAGCAGCAATTCGAGATCGACCGCGTCGCCCTCGTCCGTGGTGCCGACGAGGCCGACCACCACCCCGACCGTCTCCTGCACCACCACGTCGACGAGGCGCCACGGATCGGAGGCCGCCCCGGGCCCCCACAGGCTCTGGAAGCGCCGGCCGCGCAGCTCGCCCCCGAACAGCGCGCAGAGGCGGGTTCCGGCGAGGCGGATCGTCGCCAGCTGCAGCGCCGGCTCGATCTCCAGGATCAGGCTGTCGGCCAGGATGTGGCGGATCTCCCCCGGCTCGATCTCGGCGCGCTCCGGCGCCGCGCGGGCGCCGCGCAGGCCGTTCCAGTAGGCGTGGAGCAGGGCGCTGGTCGGGTGCTTCATGGTGTCTCGTCGTGGCACAGGCCCGGATCCGGCCCTGTCGGCTTCGGGATGACTTGGCGCGACGTGAGGCGGGCGCGGCCAAGCCTGATTCGATGGAGCAGAGCCTATGCCGCGCCTCAGGCGGGATGGAGCGCAACGTTCTCGTAAGGTTAACGCCGCGCCGATGTGATCTCGGGCGCGCGCTGCCACAATTTCGACGCGGACGGGCGCCGTGGGGCTGGCGCGGCGGCCTGCCTCGCCCTATGGGTTGCCGCAGCAGGGGCGGGGGCCGATTCGGCCCGCGTCGTCACGGTCCGGACATCGTCCACGCGGGGTATTCCCCGCGCGACCGCCCCGATCAAGGGAGAGCGGCAACGCTCTCCCTTCTTTTTGTCCGGCGCGCCGTCGCGCCGGCTTCCCTTTTTGTCCGGCGCTCCGTCGTCGCGCCGGCTTGCGGCGGCGCCGCCGGCCGGTCACGGTGGCGGAATGGATGCGACCCCCGATCTGCCGCGCCCGCCCCGGGTGCCGGTCTTCAACATGCCGGGCGTGGTCTCGGCCGCGGTCGGCCTGCTCGTCCTGATCCAGGCGGGCCGGGTGCTGATCCCCGACGCCTGGGACATCACGCTCCTCGTCGACCTCGCGCTGGTGCCGGCCCGCGCGACCCTCGCGCTCGATCCCGGCCGGGCGGACGAGGTGGTGCGGGCCGCCGCCTCCTGGCCCGGCAGCCCCCTGGAGGTGCAGGCGCGCGCGGCCTTCGCCAACTACATCGTGGCCGAGAACGCCGCGATGCCCTGGACCTTCGTGACCTACGGGCTGCTGCACGGCTCCTGGGCGCACGTCCTCCTCAACGGCCTCTGGCTGGCGGCCTTCGGCACCCCGGTGGCGCGGCGCTGCGGCGCGTGGCGCTTCTGCGCCATCGCGCTCGCCGCGACGGTCGCGGGCGGGGCGCTGCACGTGCTGCTCGATCCGCTCAGTTCGCTGCCCCTCGTCGGCGCCTCGGCGGGCGTCTCCGGGCTGATGGCGGCCGCGACCCGCTTCGTCTTCCAGCCCGTGCCCGATGCGGGCGCGGCGCCGGGGCTGCTGCCCTGGCAGCGCCCGGTCCCGTCCCGTCTGCAGACCATCCCGGAACTCCTGCGCAACCGCGCCGCCGCCCTGTTCCTCGTGATCTGGTTCGTCACCAACCTGCTCTTCGGCCTGCTCGCGGTGCCCCTCGGCATCAGCGACGCGAGCGTCGCCTGGGACGCGCATCTCGGCGGGTTCCTGGCCGGCTTCGTCCTGCTGCCGCTGCTGGAGCCCCGGCGCCGCTGAACGCTGCGGAGGAGCGCGGCCTGTCGGGAAGTCGAGGTTGCAAGGTGACGCGGCTGACCACACACTCGGGGTGGAACGACAATCCGGCCCGGCCGCCCGGCGAGGCGGCGAGGGAAGGCCGGATCCGGACGAGGAGGAAGCGATGACCGTTGCGCGTATCCTGTCCCAGAAGGGGCGCACCGTGGTGACGGTGCAGCCCCACCGCACGCTCTCCGAGGCGGCGACCCTGCTCGCCGAGAAGGGCATCGGCGCCCTCGTGGTGAGCGATGCCGGCCTCTCGGTGCTGGGCATCATCTCGGAGCGCGACATCATCCGGGCGGTCGCCCGCCACGGCGCGGAGGCGCTCGATCACTCCATCTCGCGCCACATGACCGGGCGCGTCGTCACCTGCACCCGCGGCACCGCCATCGAGGAGGTGATGGAGCTGATGACGGACGGGCGCTTCCGCCACGTTCCGGTCGTGGAGGAGGACCGCCTCGTCGGCCTCGTCTCGATCGGCGACGTCGTGAAGCACCGCATCGCCCTGGTCGAGGCCGAGCAGCAGGCCCTGCGGGAATACATCGCCACCGCCTGACGCCCGCGCCGCGCCGGCCGCCGCGCCGGAAGCGCGTCCGGCGGGCGGCCCGGGAGGGCCGCGGCGGGCGGCCGTCAGCCCGGAAGGGCTGCGGCCGCCACGACTTCGCGGATCTCCGGGAGCATCTTGCGGGCGGCCTGACGCCCGAGCTCGATGCACTCCTCGGCCCGGTGGAACTCGAACAGGCCCATCTGGGCGAGCTTCGGGTTGATCATCACGTCGGGCGGGTCGCCCGCGAGGCGCGAGCGCGAGATCCGGTCCTGCGTGATGTTGAAGGCGTCCACCATCACGCTGGCGATGCCCCCCGGCATGCCGGGGTCGAGCCGGGGCTTGGGCGCGCGCTGGGCGCGCAGCCGCGGCCAGCGGCGCGGCGCCTCGGTCAGGGTCTCCACGGCCTCGTTCGCGGCCGCCTCGACCACGCTCGCGTCGCCGCCATGCGCCTGGATCACGGTCCCGCGGATGCGGATGTCGCCGTTGAGGTTCACGCACAGGACGACGTCCGCGCCCAGGGCGCGGGCCACCGTCACCGGCACCGGGTTCACGAGCGCCCCGTCCATCAGCCAGCGGCCGCCGACCTTGACCGGGTCGAAGATGCCCGGGAGCGCGTAGGAGGCGCGCACCGCCTCGACGACGCCGCCGCGGGTGAGCCAGATCTCGTGGCCGCTGCCGAGTTCGGTCGCGACGGTCGCGAAGGTGACGGGCAGGGCCTCGATGCACTGCCCGCCGAGGTCGCGCTCCAGCAACTGGCGCAGCCGCTCGCCCGCGATCAGGCCGGAGCCGCTCAGGTGGAAGTCGAGCAGGCCCATCACCCGGCGCTTCGTCAGCGAGAGGGCGAACTCCTTGAGGGCGGCGAGCTTGCCGCCCGCGTAGCAGGCCCCGACGGCGGCGCCGATCGAGCAGCCCGCCACCACGTCGATCCCGAATCCCGCTTCCTCCAGAGCTTCGATCACGCCGATATGCGACCAGCCCCGGGCGGCGCCGCCTCCGAGGGCGAGGCCGAGCTTGGGGCGGCGGGGGCGGGGCGCGGGCCGGGGCGGCTCGTCCGAGAGGCTCGCGCCCCCGCCCCCGCCGCCCGCATCCGCGAGGCGACGGGTCGGCCCTGCCGAAAAGAGACCCAGGCCGTCCCACATCATGACGTTCGACTCCCGTGACGTCCGCTTGCCCTGCGGAACCCGTGCCAAGCGGGCATTACTGGAAACCAGTCTGCGCCGGATCTATCAATCGATTCTCAACGACAGGGGTTTCATCGCTCCGTCCTAGACTTTCGGCGCGGGATTTTTTGCCGGCTCACCCGTGCCGGCCGGGCCGTCCTGGCGGGCGCCCGGCCCGGCCGCGCAGGGCGCTCGCGGCGGGGCATGGAGCGAGCGGCAAGGCGCGGCGGCAAGGAGCGGGGGGCAAGGAGCGGAGGGGGCGGCGTCAGGCCCGCATCAGCCGGGGCGTGCCGAAGCGGGGCAGGATGCCCTCGCGCATCACCGCGCGGCGCAGGGGGGCGATGGTCGAGAGGGCGAGGAGTCCGGCGCCGCGCAGGAGGTCGGCCGGGAGCAGGCCCGAGAGCAGGCTGCGGTTGAGGGCGTCGACGGCGCCGCTGCGCAGGCGGGCATCGAGCGCCCGGCCGCGGGCGAAGCGCCCGAGCAGCGCCTCGCCGCCGGGATCCGCGCCGCCCTGCCGCGCCTCGACCAGCAGGTCGCGCAGGGCCGCGGCGTCGCGCAGCCCGAGATTCAGGCCCTGCGCGCCGATCGGCGGGAAGACGTGGGCGGCCTCGCCGACCAGGGCGAGGCGTCGCGCGACCGGGCGCGTCGCGAGGAGGCCCCGCATCGGCACGACCCCGCGCGGCCCGTCGATCGCCATGCGGCCGAGCAGGGCCTGGGCCCGCCGCTCCACGGCGGCGGCGAGGGCCGCGTCGTCGAGGCCGCGCAGCCGCTCCGCCTTCTCGGCCGCCGTCACCCAGACCAGGCTCGACCGGCGCCCGCCCGGGAGCGGCACCAGGGTGAAGGGCCCCTGCCGGGTGTGGAACTCGGTCGAGATCTCGCGGTGGTCGCGGGCGTGGGACAGGATGGTGGTGAGCGCCGCCTGCGGGTAGTCCCAGCGCCGCACCGGGATCCCGGCCGCCTCGCGCAGGGGCGAGCGGGCGCCGTCCGCGGCGACGACGAGCCGGGCCCGCACCTGCGCCCCCCCTTCGAGCGTGACGGTCGCGGCCCCGCCCGCGGGCGCGGCGCCGGCCACGTCCTCCTCGATCAGGGTCAGGCCCGGCGCCGCGCGGGCGCAGGCGCGCAGGGCCTCGACCAGGCGCGCGCTCTCGACGTTCCAGCCGAAGGCGCCGAGGCCGATCTCCGCCGCGACGAAGCGGGCCGGCGGCGGTCGGAACAGGCTGCCGGTGTCGTCGATGAGGTGCAGCTCGGCCAGGGCGGCGGCGGAGGGCGCGATCGCCTCCCAGGCTCCCAGCGCCCCGAGGAAGCGCACCGACCCGTCGAGCAGCGCGACGGTGCGCCCGTCCGCCACCGGGGCGTGCCGGCCGAGGAGGGCGGTGCGCAGCCCGTCGCGGGACAGGGCGAGGGCCGCGGCCAGGCCGGCCGCCCCCGCCCCCACCACGGCGACCTCGAAGTCGGGATTCTCTGCCTCGCCCACGCCGACACTCCCCAGGATGACTTGCGGGCAAGATGGGGGCGGTCCGCGCCCGGCGCCATTGCCGAAACCGTCGCGGCACCTATGATCCGCCCGGCTCGAGAGACGAGGGCGGGAGGATCCGATGCCGAAGGCGATCCGGGTGCACGAATATGGCGGCCCCGAGGTGATGCGCTACGAGGAGGTCGACCTCCCGGCGCCCGGCCCGGGCCAGATCCGCGTGCGGCAGCGGGCGGTGGGCGTCAACTTCATCGACATCTACTTCCGCTCCGGCCTCTACAAGGCGCCGCAGCTGCCCTTCACCCCCGGCAACGAGGGGACCGGCGAGGTGGTGGCGGTGGGCGAGGGCGTCGCCGGCCTCGCGGTCGGCGACCGGGTCGCCTACGGCTCGGCCGCGCAGACCTACGCGCAGGAGGCGGTGATCGAGGCCCGGATGGCCGTCAAGGTGCCGGACGGCATCGACGACGCCACGGCCGCCGCCATGATGCTCAAGGGGCTCACCGCCCAGTACCTGCTGCGCAAGACCTATCGGGTGCAGCCCGGCGACACGATCCTGTTCCACGCCGCGGCGGGCGGCGTCGGCCTCATCGCCACGCAATGGGCCAAGCATCTCGGCGCGACGGTGATCGGCACGGTGGGCTCCCGGGACAAGGCGGAACTCGCCAAGCAGCACGGCTGCGACCACGTCATCCTCTACCGCGACGAGGATTTCGCGGCCCGGGTCAAGGAGATCACCGGCGGCAAGGGCTGCGCGGTGGTCTACGACGGCGTCGGCCAGGCGACCTACCCGGCCTCCCTCGACTGCCTGCGGCCCTTCGGCATGTTCGTGAGCTTCGGCAACGCCTCGGGCGTGATCGAGAATTTCAACATCGGGCTGCTCGGGCCCAAGGGCTCGCTCTACGCCACCCGGCCGACGCTGTTCACGCACGTGGCCGAGCGGGCGAGCCTGGAGGCGATGGCGGATGACCTGTTCGGGGTCGTCGGGAGCGGCGCGGTGAGGATCCCGGTCCACAGCCGGGTGCCGCTGGCCGAGGCCGCGCAGGTCCACCGCGACCTCGCCGGCCGCCAGACCACCGGCGCCACCGTGCTGATCCCGTGATCGTTCCGGCCGAGACCGACGTCCTCCTGGTGGTGGACGTCCAGCGCGACTTCCTCCCCGGCGGCGCCCTCGCGGTGCCGGACGGGGACGCGGTGCTCGGGCCGATCAACGACCTCGGACGGCGTTTCCGGCACGTCGTCCTCACCCAGGACTGGCACCCGCCCGGCCACGCCTCCTTCGCGTCGAGCCACCCGGGCCGCGCGCCCTTCGAGAGCCTGGACCTCGCCTACGGCCCGCAGGTGCTGTGGCCGGACCATTGCGTCATGGGCACGCCCGGCGCGGCGCTGGCGGACGGGCTCGATCTCGCCGGGGCCGAACTGGTGATCCGCAAGGGCTACCGGCCCGGCATCGACAGCTACTCGGCCTTCCTTGAGGCGGACCGGCGCACGACGACCGGGCTCGCGGGCTACCTGCGCGAGCGCGGCCTCGCGCGGGTCGTGCTGTGCGGGCTCGCCACGGATTTCTGCGTCGGCTGGAGCGCCCTCGACGCGCGGGCGGCCGGGTTCGAGGCCGTGGTCGTCGAGGAGGCCTGCCGGGGGATCGATCAGGCGGGCTCGCTCGCGCGCGCCTGGGAGGCGATGGCGCGCGGGTGTCGCGCGGGTGTCCCTCGCGGCGATCGGCGGCTGAGCCGCCGCGGTTCTCGCGGCTCAGACCGCGATCCCGTGCAGGTCGTAGGTGTCGGCGCGCTCGATCTTCACCGTGACGATGTCGCCCGCCCGCACCGGGCGCCGGGAGGCGACGTGGACGCTGCCGTCGATCTCCGGCGCGTCGGATTTGGAGCGGCCCCTGGCGACGGTCGGCCCGGCCTCGTCGATGATCACCGGCAGGCGCTTGCCGACCTTGGCCCTCTGCAGCCGCAGCGACACGGCGGCCTGGGCCTCCATGAAGCGGCGGTAGCGCTCCGCCTTGACCTCGTCGGGGACCGGGGGCGCGACCTCGTTCGCGGCGGCGCCCCGGACCGGCTCGTAGGGGAAGCAGCCGACCCGCTCCAGCTTCGCCTCGGCGAGCCAGGACAGCAGCTCCTCGAACTCGGCCTCGGTCTCGCCCGGGAAGCCGACGATGAAGGTCGAGCGGATGGCGAGGTCGGGGCAGACCGAGCGCCAGCCGCGGATGCGCTCCAGCATCTTCTCCTGGTTGGCGGGGCGGCGCATGCGCCGCAGCACCGAGGGGCTCGCGTGCTGGAGCGGCATGTCGAGGTAGGGCAGCACCTTGCCCTCCGCCATGAGCGGGATGACCTCGTCCACGTGCGGGTAGGGATAGACGTAGTGCAGGCGCACCCAGGCGCCGAGCTCGCCGAGGGCCCGGGCGAGGTCGACGAAGCGCGCCCGCACCTCGCCGTCGCGCCAGGGGCTCGCCGCGTAGCGCAGGTCGACCCCGTAGGCGCTGGTGTCCTGGGAGATGACGAGGAGTTCCTTGACGCCCGCCTTCACCAGCTTCTCGGCCTCGCGCAGCACGTCGCCGGCCGGGCGGCTGACGAGGTCGCCGCGCAGGGACGGGATGATGCAGAACGTGCAGCGGTTGTTGCAGCCCTCGGAAATCTTCAGGTAGGCGTAGTGGCGCGGCGTCAGCTTCACGCCCTGGGGCGGCACGAGGTCGAGGTAGGGATCGTGCGCGGGCGGCACCGCCTCGTGCACGGCCGCGACCACGGATTCGTAGGCCTGCGGGCCGGTGACCGCGAGCAGGTTCGGGTAGCGCTCGCGGATCTCCTCGGGCTGCGCCCCCATGCAGCCGGTGACGATCACCCGGCCGTTCTCGGCCATCGCCTCGCCGATCGCCTGCAGGGATTCCGCCTTGGCGGAATCGAGGAAGCCGCAGGTGTTGACGATGACGACGTCGGCGCCGTCGTGCTTGCGGGCGAGTTCGTACCCCTCCGCGCGCAGGTGCGTGAGGATCCGCTCGGAATCGACGAGGGCCTTCGGGCAGCCGAGCGACACGAAGGAGATCTTGGGGGCAGCACTCATCAGGGGATGCATCGCTCGCCCGCCCCGCGGCGGGAGGAGCGCGAGCAGGCCTGATCGGGGGAGGGAGGGTGTTCGGGGCGGCGCCATAGCACGAGGGCGCGCGCGCGTCACGCGAGGCCCGAGCGCGCACCCGCGCGGCGGGCCCCGCAGGCCCGCGGCAAGCCCCGCAGGGCCGCCGCGGCAAGCCCCGCAGGGCCGCGGCAAGCCCCGCAGGGCCCGTGGCAAGCCCCGGCGGGGCGCACCCGCCGGCCGCCCTCTGCCGCCGGGGGATCCGCGCAACCTCCGCACAAGGCTGACCCCCAACATGGGGCGCGATCAGGCTCCCATCGTCTCACCCCGAGGGCGGTTCATCGATGTCAGGTCGCGAACAGGCCGAGAGGCTCTGGAACAACATCATCGAGCTCGGCGCCCGGCGCCTCGCGGCGCTCGGCATCATCGGGCTGACGGTGTTCCTCGCGGTCGGGCTCGGCGCCTATTACCTCAGCCGCCCCGCCCAGGAGACCCTCTACGGGGGATTGAGCCGCGACGATGTCGGCCGCATCGGCTCGGTGCTGAAGGACGCCAACATCCCCTTCGACGTCAGCACCGACGGCACCGCCGTGCTGGTCCCCTACGGGCACACCGCCCAGGCGCGCATGCTGCTCGCCGAGAAGGGCCTGCCGCAGAGCTCGAAATCCGGCTACGAGCTGTTCAACGACCTCGGCTCCCTCGGCCTCACCTCCTTCATGCAGGAGGTGACGCGGGTGCGCGCCCTGGAGGGCGAGATCGCCCGCACCATCCAGACCATGAAGGGCGTGAAGGCGGCGCGGGTCCACATCGTGCTGCCGGATCGCGGCTCGTTCCGGCGCGAGCAGCAGCCGCCCTCCGCCTCGGTGGTGGTGCGCACCGAGCCGGCCGACGACGGCAGCGGCGCCCAGGCGATCCGCCACCTCGTCGCCTCGGCGATCCCGGGCATGAAGCCCGAGCGCGTCACCGTGATCGGCACCGACGGGACGCTGCTCCTCTCCGGCGACGACGTCGGCAACGCCCCGACCGGCAAGATGGCGAACCTGGAGAAGCTCGTGAACCGCGAGATCCAGGACAACATCCGCCGCACCCTGACGCCCTATCTGGGCGTCGGCAACTTCGAGGTCAGCGTCGCGGCCCGGCTCAACACCGACAAGACGAGCACCAACGAGACGATCTTCAACCCCGACCAGCGGGTCGAGCGCTCCGTCAAGGCGACGCGGGAGACCGAGAACTCGCAGAACCGCTCCTCGCAGCGGCCGACCACGGCCCAGCAGAACCTGCCCGACCAGCGCACGCGCTCGGACGGGAACGACACGTCGAGCAGCGAGACCCAGAAGCGCGAGGACCTCACCAATTACGAGATCTCCTCGAAGACCATCCAGACGGTGAGCGACGGCTACGGGATCAAGCAGATCTCGGTGGCGGTGCTGGTGAACAAGTCTCGCCTGTCCTCGCTCGCCGGCCCCAACGCGCCGCCCGCCGCGATCGACCAGCAGATCGGCGAGATCGAGCAGCTCGTCGCCTCGGCGGCCGGCTTCAGCAAGGAGCGCGGCGACCACGTCAAGGTCGCGGCGGTGGGCTTCGTCAACGACGGGGCGCCCCTCGAGCCGGTGCCGCCGCTCAGCCTGACCGAGGTGCTGATGCGCCAGTCGGCGACGCTGATCAACGCCGCCACCATCCTGGTCGTCGCCTCCCTGCTGATCTGGTTCGGCCTGCGCCCGGCCCTCCGGGCCATCCTGGAAGTCCCGGCGGCCGAGCAGGAGATCGCGGCCCTCGCGGCCGAGGGCGCGGCGGGCGCGGTGCCGGCGCTGCCGGGCGCCGAGGCCGGGAGTGCCGCCGCGGGCCTGCTCGAAGGCTCGCCGGAGGCGGCGGCCCTCGCGGCCGCGGGCGGCACGCCGGGGCCCGCGCAGCTCGGCCCGCCCGTCATGGCGAGCCTGATCGACGATCTCACCAACCGCATGAACTCCTCGCCGCAGAAGAAGCTGGAGCAGATGATCGAGTTCGACGAGGAGCAGGCCGCCAACATCCTCAAGCGCTGGCTGATGCGTGAGGAGCCGGCCTGATGACCGCGATCTTCGCCCGCTACCTGCCCGATTTCTCGGCGGAGACCTCCGCCGCCGGCGAGGCCGAGCCCCTCGCCGTCCTGCTGCGCTCCGCGCGCCGCTCGGCGGAGCCGCCCCCGCCCCCGCCCCCGGCGGAGGACCGCGAGGCCCTGCTGCGGGAGGCCGAGGAGCGCGGCCGGAGGCTCGGCCGGGCCCAGGCGGCGGCCGAGACCGCCGCCGCCCTGGAAGCCGCCCTCGCCGAATCCCAGGCCGTCGCCGACGCGCAGATGCGCGAATCCCGCCGGGCCTGGGCCGAGGAGGAGGGCCAGGTCCTCGCGGCGGCGCTGATCCGGGCGACGGGCGAGATCGAGGCCCGGCTGGCCGCGCGCCTGGCCCACCTGCTCCTGCCGGTTCTCGGCGAGGCGGTGCGCGCCCGCGCCGTCGCCGAGTTGCGCGACGCGATCGCGCGGCTCCTCGCGGATGCCGCCAAGCCGGCCGTCCGGGTGAGCGGCCCGCAGGACCTGCTCGACGCGCTCGCGGCGGCGCTCGGCCCGCAGGCGCAGGGGATCGCCTTCGCGCCCGCGCAGGGGGCGGACGTGACCGTGACGGCGGAGGACGCGGTGATCGAGTCGCAGCTCGCCGCCTGGACCGGCCTGCTCTCGGCGGCGGTGACGGAGGCCTGAGATGGCGGACGAGGCCCACGAGATCATCATCGTCCGTCGCCGCGGCGACGACGAGGACGGCCATCACAGCGCCGCCTGGAAGATCGCGCTCGCCGACTTCATGACCGCCATGATGTCGCTCTTCCTGGTGCTGTGGCTGGTCAACTCGACCAGCAAGGAGACGAAGAGCGCGATCGCCGACTACTTCAACCCGATCCGCCTCGCCGAGATGTCCCCCGAGAAGAAGGGGCTGCGCGATCCGACCAACGCGCCGAGCGACAGCGGCGAGCCCGGCAAGACCGGCGAGAGCAAGGGCGGCGAGGGCAAGGGCAAGGATTCCTCGACGAGCGGCTCCGCCAGCCGCGCCAAGGAGGCGGCCCTGTTCCAGGATCCCTACGCGGTCCTGGCGAAGCTCGCCGCCGAGGCCGATGCGGAGCGGCCCGGCGACGCCTCCTCGGCCGACGCGGTCACCGTCCAGGAGGGCAAGCCGGGCGTGACCGGCGGCGAGGCGGCCCGCGACCCCTTCGACCCGCTCTACTGGCAGGTCGCCCCGCTGCCGCAGGCGCGCAGCGAGACGCCCGGCCCGATCAACACCGTGGCGAAGACCCCCAGCCGCGTCGATGCCAGGGCGGCGCTGCCGAATGCGGCGCGCGAGGGTCGGACGGGGCTGGACCTGGTGCCGAAGGAGATCGCCGACCTGCTCAAGCCGCCGGGCGCGAAGCCGGAGCGGACCGAGGCCAAACCCGCCGAGGCCAAACCCGCCGAGGCCAAGCCTGCGGAGGCCAAGCCCGCGGAGGCCAAGCCCGCGGAGGCCAAGCCCGCGGAGGTCAAGCCCGCGGAGGTCAAGCCCGCGGCCGTCGCGCCGGTCGACGCCAAGGCCGCGGAGCCGGGCGAGAACGCCGCCCTGGCCGAGCTCAAGGCGGAGGTCCTGAAGGCGGTCCAGCCCCTCGCGACCGGAGCACCGGCCCCGAAGGTCGAGGTGCGCCGCACCGGCGAAGGCACGCTCATCAGCATCACGGACGAGCTCAATTTCAGCATGTTCAACGTCGGTTCGGCCGAGCCGCAGGCGAAGGTGGTCAAGGCCCTGGAGCGCATCGCCAAGGTGCTGAGCAGCCGGCCGGGCCAGATCGTCCTGCGCGGCCACACGGATGCGCGCCCGTTCAAGTCGGAGAGCTACGACAACTGGCGCCTGTCGAGCGCCCGGGCGCAGATGGCGGCCTACATGCTGATCCGCGGCGGTGTCGCGGAGCGCCGCATCGTCCGGATCGAGGGCCACGCCGACCGGCAGCCGCGCAATCCCTCCGATCCGATGGCCGCCGAGAACCGGCGCATCGAGATCCTGCTGCGGGAGAAGCCCGAGTGACGGGCCAGAGGGTCCCGCGCGCCCTCGGGCGGCCCGTCGCGCTGGCCCTGCTCTGCGGCCTGGTCCTCGCCGGCGCCGCGCGGGCGGAGGGGGGCGGGGCGGGCGGCCACGGCGACGGCAAGGCCGAGAGCGCAGCCGGTTCCGGCCACGCGGCGAGCCCTCCGGCGGCGGGCGGCGGTGGCGGGCACGGCGGTTCCGCCGCCACGGCGGTCGTCGAGCCGCTGCCGGTCGCGCCGCGCAGCCTGCCGGTCGAGCTCGTGCGCACGCTGCAACTCCTTCAGGACCGCATCGCCCGCGGCGGCACCCAGGCCCACCTCGCCCAGCGCCAGCTCATCGCGCATATCGAGCAGCGCCTGATCGGGCTCGAACCGGAGACCTGGGGCAAGCCCGCCAACGTGCAGGCCGCCGTGACCTTCGCGCTCGCCGGCGGCGGGCCGGGCGTGCTCCGGCGCGTGATCGAGGCCGGCAGCCTGCCGGATTCCGAGGCGCCGCTCCTGCAGGGAGCCCTCGCCTTCCTGGAGGGGCGCGAGAGGGACGCCCGCACGGTGCTCACCAAGCTCGACGCGCAGACCCTTCCGGCCAGCCTCGCCGGCCAGGTCGCCCTCGCGCAATCCGCCCTGGTGGTGCGCGAGAATCCCGATCAGGCGCTCCGGCTCCTCGATCTCGCCCGGCTGCTCGCCCCGGGCACGCTGGTGGAGGAGGGGGCGCTGCGCCGCGAGGTGTTCGTCCTCGCCCCGGCGGGCAACATCCCGCGCTTCGAGGCGCTCTCGATCCAGTACCTGCGGCGCTTCCGGCACTCGGTCTACGCGGGCAATTTCCGCCAGCGCTTCGCCGCGGCGCTCACCCGCCTCAGATACGGCGACGACCCGGTCCGGATCGGGCGCCTGGAAGCGATGCTGGCCGAGATCGAGCCCGAGGGGCGGGGCGACCTCTACCTGCTCGTCGCCCGGGCGGCGGTGGAGCAGGGGGAGATGCGGGCCGCGGTCTTCGCGGCCAACCGCGCGGCGGCCCTGGTCGAGGCCGGCAGCGTGAGGGCGGCCCAGGCCCGGCTCTACCGGGCGGCGGCCGCGATCGCCACGCCGGACGGGTTCGACGGCGCCTACGCGGTGCTGCGCAGCCTGGACCGCGCGGCCCTGCCGAGCGCGGATGCCGGTCTGCTCGACGCCGCCCTGTCGACGGCGGCGCAGATCCGCCGCGACCTGCCGCCCGCTCCCGCGACTCCTCCCGAGGAGGCCGCCGACGGCAAGCGGCCCGTCCCCCAGGCCAAGACGATCGCCCGCGCCCAGGAGGCGATCGAACAGATCGACGACATGATGCGGAGGACGCGCCCATGAACGCCCTCGACAGCCTCCACGGCCTGATCCGGATCGCCGTCGACGCGACGTCCGGCCGGGGATCCTCGGACGGGGACGGCCGGGCCCCCTCCGGCCAGGACAGCTTCGACACGGTGCTCGATGCCCTGGACGAGCGCCGCGACGCGCCGGCCCGGGGCCCGGCCGCCCTCATCGCGCCGGCGCCGCCGAAGCAGGAACGGGCCGCCGCGCTCCTGCAGCGCCTCAGCGCGCTGGCGGCCGGCGAGGGGGACGGCGCCGCCTCGACCGAGGCCCCGGGCCCCGCACCCGCGACGGCGCCGGAGCGGCCGGATGTCGCGAATGCCCTCACCGCCGCGCTCGCGCAGGAAGCCGTGGCCGCCCTCGCGGCCCAGCTCGGCGCGTTCGGCGCGTCCGCCTCGGTCGCCGCCGCGGATCAGACGGCTGCGCCGGCGGTCCCCGCTCAGCCTCCGGCGCTGCTCGCGCCCGGCACCGGGCCGGCGCCGGTCGCGACCGTCCTGCCGCCTGCGACGGTCCTGGCGCAGGAAACCCACTTCAACCCGGTCATGCCGCAGCTGCTGGCGGCCGGGCCCGAGGCCGGCGGGGATCCCGTCGCGGCGCTCGCCGCCCTCACCCAGGAGGCCGAGCCGCCTCCGGCCGGGGAGGCCGCGCCGCGCCTGCTCCGGCCCGACGCCCTCGCTGCGTCCGGTGCCGCGGGCGGACGCGCCGGCGTGGTCGCCCCGCGGCCCTCCGGTCCGACCGGGGCGGCGAGCGGGCCGTCGCGCCCGCAGCGCGCGGACGCGCCTTCGACCGACCCGACCTGGGCCGCAGGGGGGCCGGCGAGGGCCCTCGCCACGCCGAGCGCCACCGCGACGACCGGGTGGCCGAACCGGGTCCAGGATTCCTCCGCACCCGCCCGCGATGCGGCAGCGCCCGCGACGGCGCCCCGGCCGGATGCGGCCGGCTCGGCCGCCCTCCTGGCCTCCGCGGCGCCGGTCCCCGAGCTGCCCGCGAGCAGGCAGGCGGCGGGATCCTCCTCGTCGCCGCAGGCCGCCCTCGCGTCGGCTCCGGCGGGCGACGCGGGCGCGCGGCCGGCAGCTTCCGCGCCCGCCGCGTCGCAGCCGGTGGCGGGCCCGTCGGCCCGGGCGGGGATCGCCCCGCGGCCCCTCGGGCCCGGCGGTCGGGCCGGCCGCGACTCCGGCGCCACGGGCGAGGACCGGGCCGTCGGCGATCGGGCAGGGGACGGGTTCGGCGGCACGGACGCGCCCGGGCCGGCCAAGGCCGGTCCTGTCGCGCCGGCGGCCGCCGAGGGCGGGCGCCAGGAGGCCCGTGCGCCGATCCGCGCGCATGCCGGGACGCCGACGGTGGCCGCCGAACCTGCCGCGGGAATGCCGGCTTCCGGGTTCCCGGCCGAGGCGCCGCGCCCGGGCGACGCGGGCGATCCGGGGGCGCTCGCCCTGCCGGTGAATGCGGCCGGTGCGGCCGCGAGGCCGTCATCCGCACCTCCTCCGGGCGCGCCGCCCTCGGGCGCCCTGCCCTCCGCCACGCTGCCGCACCTCGTGGCCTCTCTCGACGCGCAGGGCGGACCGAGCACCGCGATGGCGGCCGGACCGCTGCGCATCCTGACGCTCCAGCTGAGACCGGCCGATCTCGGCTCGGTCACGGTGACGATGCGCCTGCGCGACGGGCAGCTCGACATGAGTCTCAAGACCAGCCGTGCCGAGACGGCGGAGATGCTGCGCAAGGATGCGGACCTCCTCGCCGGGCTGCTGCGGGAGGCCGGATACCGGCCCGACAGCATCGGCATCCAGGCGGCGGATTCCCGGGGCAGCGGCCCGCAGGGCTTCGCGTCCCCGGCAGGGAGCGGAGGGTTCGGCGCGCCGGGCGGCGGACAGCCTTCCTTCGCCGAAGGGTCCGACCACCCGGCCCGCCGCCACCAGGAGGCGGGTGCCGACCAGCGCGCCGGAGCGCGAGGGAACACGCAGGATGAGACGGGTTCGCAGTCCAATTCTGGCCGCAGCGGCGTTTATCTCTAGCGCCGGGCCGGTCGCCGCCAATGTCTGCGAGCGCGAGATGGCGCAGGCGGCGACGCGGCACGGCGTGCCGCTCGGCATGCTCTACGCGGTGGGGCTCACCGAGAGCGGCAAGCGCGGCTCGCTGCAGCCCTTCGCCATGAACATCGAGGGGAAGCCGTATTTCGGCAGCAGCGTCGCGGACGTGCGCGCCAAGTTCGACGAGGCCCGGCGCCGCGGCGCCCGGCTGATCGATCTCGGCTGCATGCAGATCAACCATCACTTCCACGGGGCCAAGTTCGGCTCCGTCGAGGCGATGCTGGATCCGAAAGCGAATGTCGAATACGCGACGCAGTTCCTCAAGGAGCTGAAGGCCCGCGAGGGCACCTGGACGCTCGCGGTGGCGCGCTATCACGCCGGCCCGAACAACAACCCCGCCCAGAAGCAGTATGTCTGCCAAGTCATCACCAACATGGTGGCGACCGGCTTCGGCACCTGGACGCCTCAGGCGCGGGCCTTCTGCCAGTAGGGCCCGCCCGGCGCGCCCGCGAGCGGCGCGCTCCCCTCACGCGCGGCGAGCCCGGAGGACCGGGCCCGGGGTGCTGGCGGACGCGGTCCGTCATACGCCATCCGGTTGATGGCTTCGCCATCTCCCGTTTCGGCCATGCGGATGTCGGCTTCGCCCAGGCGCCGCGCTCAGGCGCCGCGCAGGCGCGTGATCCGGGATCCGCTTGGGTCAAGCCGATCCCGGATCACCGCGGGCGCCAAGCACGCGGACCGCACGGCGCGTGATGGGGTTTCCGCCCGATCCGCGCAGAATCGGACGGAGCTTGGCGGTCACCTCGACTTCCGGGGCTTCCGGTCGGATCGGCGCGGGATCGGCGTCGCGCGGCTTCCCGGTGATCGGGCCGGCATGAAAACCCGCCGATGCCGTCATCGCCCATCCGGGGTCCCCAGGCTCCCCTCCCCAGGCCGGACCCGCGCGGCCAGAGCCCGGGCAGCCGATGTCGGCCTTGCGGGATCGCGGCGCTGAACCGATCAGGCGAGACCCCTTCGCGCGGGGCCGCGCTCAGCCGACGAACGTGTAGCCGATGTAGCGCTTGGCCTCGATCGGGTCGTAGCCGAGCCGCTCCCGGAGCTTCTTGCGCAGCTTGCTGACGTGGCCCTCGACCACGCTCTCCTCGACCTCGTTGCTGTAGACGCCGTAGATCGCGTTGAAGATCTGCGCCTTCGTCAGGCGGCGGCCGCGGTTGCGGACGAGGTACTCGAGGATGCTGCGCTCGCGCCGGGGCAGGGGCAGGGTCTCGCCGTCGACCTCAGGGTCGCGCCCGTCGAAATGCACCTTCAGGCGCTCGCCCTGCTCGCCGGCCGGCTGCGTCTCGCCGTTGACCCGGCGCCAGATCGCCTCGGAGCGGGCCAGGATCTCCCGGACGTGCACCGGCTTGCCGAGCACGTCGTCGATGCCCGCGGTGAAGAGCTGCAGGGTCGTCTCGAGGGTCCTCACGTCGCTCAGCGCGATGATCGGCGCGCGGGACTGCCGCCGGATCAGGCTCGCGCAGGCCATGCGGTCGGCGAAATCCCCGAGCAGGAAGCCCTGGATGGCGTCGAGGTCGCAGGCCGAGGCGGCGCTGAACCAGTTCTTGAACTCCTCGCCCATCAGCCCGAGGGACGAAACGCCCTCCCGCTCGAAACTCGCCGCGTAGCCGCTCGTCACCGTCGGCCGGTCATCGACGAAAATGTACATGGATCGGGGACCCGGTGCATCGTTTTCGGCAGTCATCCTCCGTCCATGTCCCGGCGGCAGCTCGGCACGCGGGCCCGGCCCCTTTGGGGCGGCCACGGCGAGAACTTCTCCGGCGGGGAAATGGTCGGTCGAAGGAGGCTGCAAACCCTTCTTGAACGATCATGTCCGGGGTGGGTGATTCGGTCAATGGCAGCGATGCAACAACGGGGCAAAGCTGCCACAGGGGCATCGCCCCAGGGCTCAGGCGGGCGCGAGCCGCGCCCGGGTCAGCACCTCGGCGAAGCGCTCCAGGTCGAGGCCGAGGCCCGGGCCGGCCAGGATCCGGTCGATCGCCACGCCCACGTAGGTGCCGTCGAGGACGAGCTTGAAGAAGACCGTCATCGCCTCGCTGCCGAACTCCATGTCGAGGACGACGGTGGGCGAGCGGCCCCAGGAGAAGCTCACGTCGGCCGCGTCGGCGTAGGTGAGGGTGGATTCCTTGAAGAACGGCTCGGCCGAGGAGGCGACGAGGTCGGCGATGTTGCCGTGGCGGTCGTCGCGCACCCAGCCGATCAGCACGCCGCCGTCGAGCAGGCAGAACTCGGCGATGAAGTCGCGGATCTCGTGCGCGAAGATGCACTCCGCCGCCTGGAGCAGGCTGGCCGCGGCCGGCATCCCGGCAGGCATGTCAGAGGCTTGGGCCATCATCGCGACCTCGCGAACACGTAGAACAGGATCTGAGCCACAGCGCGGTAAAACTCAGCCGGGATCAACTGATCCACTTGCACACTATCATAGAGCGATCTTGCCAGAGGCTTGTCTTCGATCACCGGGATGCCGTTGGCCTCGGCGATCTCGCGGATCTTGAGGGCGATCAGGTCCTGCCCCTTGGCGACGACCAGCGGGGCGGGGTTCTCGTCGCGCTCGTAGCGCAGGGCCACCGCGAAGTGGGTCGGGTTGGCGATCACCACGGTCGCGCGCGGCACCGCCGCCAGCATCCGCTTGCGGGTGCGGTCCTGCGCCAGCGAGCGCAGGCGGGCCTTGACCAGCGGATCGCCCTCGATCTGCTTGTGCTCGTCCTTGATCTCCTGGCGGGACATCCGCAGCGAGCGCTGCCAGCGCAGCCGGGCCCAGATCAGGTCGGCGGCGACGAGGACGATCGTGGCGATGCTGACCGCCGAGACGAGGCGGATCGCCATCGACAGGATCAGTTCCGGTACCTGGCTCGGATCGACGGTCATGGCGTTCAGCACTTTGTGCCGCTCGGAGCGCAGCAGCAGCAGGGAGACCACAGTGATCGTGAGGAACTTAAAGAGCGATTTCAGGAACTCGACCTGGCCCGAGCGGCCGAAGATGCGGCTCCAGCCGGAGGCGGGCGAGACCCGCGACCATTTCGGCTGGATGCGGTCGCCGACGAAGCGGGGCAGGTTCTGCAGCATGGAGGCGGCGAGCCCGCAGACCGCCAGGATGGCCAGGACCGGCAGCAGGAAGCGGCCGGCGGCGATGGCGACGCTCTGCAGCAGCAGCGTGGCGTCGCGCGCATTCTCCAGGGTGAAGCCCCGGGGCTGATCGATCAGGGGCACGAACTCGCGGGCGAGCGTGGCCGCCTGCCCGCGCACGAACAGGGTCAGGGCGATCAGCAGGCCGATCACCGAGGCGAGCACCGACGCCTCCCGGGAGACCGGAACGTCGCCCTTCTCGATCGCCTCGCGGACGCGGCGCTCGGTCGGGCTCTCGGTCTTGCTCTCCTGATCGGTCTCGTCGGCCATGCGGCGTCACGCTCCCGCGCCGCGGGTCGGGGGAGGGGGCGGGCGAACGGTGCGGCCGTCAG
Source organism: Methylobacterium sp. WSM2598 (assembly GCF_000379105.1). Lineage (GTDB taxonomy): Bacteria > Pseudomonadota > Alphaproteobacteria > Rhizobiales > Beijerinckiaceae > Methylobacterium. Next base: position 1,620,326 of record NZ_KB900609.1, read on the forward strand.
CGGATGAAGGTGTCATCCTCGCCCTCGCCGTTGATCTCGATCTCGCCGCGCCCGGCCATGTCGAGGGCGAGGTCCGTGATGGCGCGGCGGGCGTCGAGGACGTCGCGCTGGGCCGCCGGCTCGCCGCCGTTGAGTTCGTGCTCGATCATGCGGCGCACGCGGGCCGAGAGCGAGGAGAGCACCGTGTCGCGGAAATCGGCCGGCGTGCCCTTGAGGGAGAGGACGAGGCGGTCGTTCGGCACCGCGTCGAACAGGGCGGTCCGCGACCGCGGTGCCAGCTTGACGATGTCCTCGAAGGTGAACAGCAGGCCCTTGAGGATCTCGGCGGATTTCGGCCGCGACTCCGACAGGCTCGACAGCACGTCGTCCATGTGCTCGCGCTCCATCTTGTTGATGATGTCGGCGATCTTGGCGTGGGTGTCGGCGCCGGCGTTGCGCGCGAAGTTCACCATCAGGTCGTCGTTGATGATCTTCTCGATCGAGCGCAGCGTGTCGTCGACGATCGGCTTGAAGGCGAGCATCCGCCGCATCAATCCGTTGCGCAGGGGCTGGGGCAGGTGGGTCATCACCTTGGCGGCGGCCGCCGGCTTGATCTTGGACAGGATCAGGGCCGCCGTCTGCGGGTGCTCCTTGACGAGGTAGCTCGCCAGCACGGTCTCGGACACGCCCGACAGCCGCTCCCAGACCGAGCGCTTCGAGTTGTTGCCGCGCACCTCGGCGAGGATGTCGGCGATCTGCTCGGGGGGAAGCAGGCCGCTGAGGAGCTTCTCCACCTCCTGCACGGTGCCGAGCAGGTTCGCGCCCTGCGAGAATTCGGACACGAACGCGTCGACGAGGCCTTCCAGGGTGTCGGCGCTGACGGGGCCGAGCTTCACCGCCGCCCGGGTGATGAGCTTGATCTCGTCCTCGTCGAAGTACTTGAGGAGGCGGCCGGCCGCCGGCTTGCCCATGGCGAGCAGCAGCGTCGCGACCTCGTCCACCGCACGCAGGCGGCGCGGCGCGCCGCCTCGAACCGCCAGGGGTGCCGCCGTCATCCCGCCCTCTCCGCCTTACGCGGCTTCGTTGCTGCTGGGCCCGACGATCTCGGTCAGCGAGACGCCGAAGCGGGAATTGTCCTCCTCGACCACCACGACCTCGCCGCGGGCGATCACCCGGCCGTTGACCATGATGTCGACGGGCTCGCCGACCCGGTGGTCGAGGGGGACGATGGCCCCGCGGCCGAGCTTCATCAGGTTGGCGACCGGCATCGTGGCCGAGCCGAGGACGACCTGGATCAGGACCGGGATGCGCAGCACCGAGTCGAGGTTGCGGCCGGCGCCGACCGTCTCCTCCGCCCGGGGCGGCGCCATGGTGGCGGCCGTGCCGAACAGGGCCTCGGCGTGGCTCGCCGACAGGTCGGGGGCGTCGTCGAACGGGTTCTTGCTCATCGGAACGGGTCTCGCGGCGGGGGCGTGGGGTCGGGGGCGGCGCGGCGTCCGTCAGGGCGCCGGGCGGCGGTCTTGGCGGCGGTCTGGGCGGAGATCTTGGCGAAGGTCTTGAGGGGAGGGGGGGCGCTGCCGGGCATCGAGGTCGGCGAGGGTGCGGCGGGCCTCGTCGATCTTGGCCGAGAGCGCCTCCAGGATCTCCCGGCCCTCGCCGGTGAAGCCGCGCAAAGCCTCGCCCGCCTGGGTGAGGGCCTGGCTCGTCTGCGCGAAGGCGCGCCCGTACTCGGCCTGGACGCGGTCGAGGCGCTTGAGCTTGAGGTACATCGGCACGACGCACAGGCAGGTGAGCACGAGGGCGCCGAGCAGGACGCCGTCAACGAGCGAGGACGCCATCCATGAATTCCTTATCCTGATCGATCTGGTCTTCGACGCGCAGCACGTAGGCGCCGTTCGCCTGGCCGACCTGGCACCAGAAGAGCGCCTGATCGTTGCCTTGGAGTTTCACCCGGCTGCGCGGCGTCGCGTCCAGGGTGAGGACCTGGCCGACCTTCAGGTCGGCGATCTCGCCGAGCGTCAGGGTGCGCTCCTCCAGCACCGCCCGCAGCGTGACCTCCGTCTTGCGGACCTCGGTCGAGATCTGCTTCTCCCAGCGCGGGTCCCGGCTGGTCGATTCGCCGGTGAGGACCTTGGACAGGCTCTGGCGCATCGGGTTGAGCACCGCCTGCGGGATGATGAGGAACATTTCGCCGCCCCGGTTGAGTGCCTGAAGCAGGAATTTCGCCGCCACCGCCTTGTTCGAGCGCCGGCCGATGATGGCGAAGTCCATGCGCGTCTCGGTCCGCTCCAGCTTCAGCGTCGCCACCGAGACCAGCGCGAAGGCGGCTTCGAGCGCCTTACCGATCTGCTCGAAGGTCATCTGGGCGATGCGCAGCTCGATGCTGGAGAAGTTGCGCGCCTCCTCGACGGGCGGCTCCGAGCCGTCGGCCCCGAGCAGCACCTCCACCATGGTGAAGACGAAGTCGCGGTCGAGCCCGACCAGGAGGTGCCCGTCCCATTGCGGCGAGTAGAAGATGCCGACCACCGCGTTGGCCTCGTAGGGCTCGAGCAGGTCGCCGAACAGGCCGCTCTCGACGCTCATCAGCGAGTAGAAGATCGGCGAGACGGCGAGGTGCTTGAGGTTGTCGGCGCAGGCGGTGGCCAGCCGGTCGAAGATGACGTTGAGCATCGGCAGCCTGTCCGGGGACAGGCCGGAGGCGTCGAGCAGGCGGTCGCGGACGTCCATCATGGTCAGGCCGCCTCGCGCTGCTGGCCGCCGCCCACGGTGGCGGTCTCGACCTCGTCGATGGTCGGGCGGTCCGCGAGCGAGATGCCCTTGCGGCCGTGCTCGACCGCGATCTGCGGCAGGGCGCCGTTCATGTAGGCGATGAGGCTCTGCTTCACGATGACGTAGACCCTCGTCTGCTTGTCGCGCACCATCTTCACCTTGCTGGCGAGGGGCGCGAGGATGCCGTAGGAGAGCGTGATGCCGCCGAGCGTGCCGATCAGCGCGGCGCCGATCAGGTGGCCCAGCACGTGCGGCGGCTGGTCCAGGGCGCCCATGGCGTTCACGATGCCGAGCACCGCCGCCACGATGCCGAGGGCCGGGAGCGCCTCCGCGACCGTGCTGATCGAGGCGTAGGGCTTGAGCGCGTCCCGCTTGTGGGTGCCGATCTCCTCGTCCATCAGCGCCTCGATCTCGTGCGGCCGCGCGTTGCCGATCAGGATCAGCCGGGCGTAGTCGCAGATGAACATCGTCAGTTCGAGGTTCTTCAGGATGTCGGGATAGTTCTTGAAGATCGACGAGTTCGCCGGGTCGTCGAGGTGCGGCTCGACCTCGTTGCGCGGCTTGGCCTTGAGCTCGCGCATGAGGGCGTGGAGCAGGCCGAGGAGCGAGAGGTAATCCTTGCGCTTGGGCACCCGGTCGGTGACCGCCTCGAGCAGGCCCTTGCCCGAATCGACCACCGTCTTCATCGGGTTGGCGATCACGAAGGTGCCGATCGCCATTCCGCCGATGATGACGAATTCCCAGGGCTGCCAGATCACCGCGAGGTGCCCGCCCTCGGCGAGGAACCCGCCGATCATCGCCCCGAGCGCGATGACCAAGCCGATCAGTACACCCACGATCCTCGCTCCCCTGGGACAGTCGCCGATGGTCGTGGGATAGGACCGCAGGCTTGCGCGGGGCTGAAGAGCGGGAGGATGGCGGGCGGGCGACCCGGGTGCGGGATCGGGGCCCGGAGCGTTGACGAATGCCGCGCCGCGCGCAAGGTGCGCCGGGCCGCACGGAGATCAGTCGAGATGCATTGTGTCGTGACCGGGGCGGCCGGCTTCATCGGATTCCACCTCGCCCGGCGCCTCCTCGCCGACGGACACCGCGTCACCGGGATCGACGGCCTCACCGACTATTACGACGTCGGCCTGAAGCGGGCGCGGCTGCGCGCCCTCGAAGGGCCGGGCTTTGCCAACCACGTCGGCCTCCTGGAGGAGCCCGGCTTCTTCGCCCGCGTGATGGACCAGGCGAGGCCCGACATCCTCGTCCACCTCGCCGCCCAGGCGGGCGTGCGCTACAGCCTCGAGAACCCGGCGAGCTACGTCGCCGCCAACGTGGTGGGCACCTTCGAGGTGCTGGAGGGCCTGCGGGCGCATCCGGTGCGCCACGCGCTCCTCGCCTCGACCTCCTCGGTCTACGGCGGCAACGACCGCGTCCCCTTCCGCGAGACCGACCCGGTGGCGCGGCCGGTCAGCCTCTACGCCGCCTCCAAGGTGGCGGGAGAATCCATGGCGCATGCCTACGCGCATCTGTGGCGGATCCCGACCACCGCCTTCCGGTTCTTCACGGTCTACGGGCCGTGGGGCCGTCCGGACATGGCCGTGTTCGTCTTCACGAAGCGGATCCTGGCGGGCGAGCCGGTCGAGGTGTTCGACCACGGCCGGGCCGCGCGCGACTTCACCTACATCGACGACCTGATCGAGAGCATCGTGCGGCTGATCGACCGGCCGCCGGGAGGCGCGCCGGTCTCGGAATCCGACTCGCTCAGCCCCGTCGCGCCCTTCCGGGTGGTGAATATCGGGGGCGGCAACCCCGCCACCGTGTCGGACCTGCTGGACGGCCTGGAGGCGGCGCTGGGGCGGCGGGCGACGCGCCTGCTGCGCGACCTGCCGCCCGGCGACGTGCCGCTCACCCAGGCCGAGACCGGCCTGCTGCGCGACCTCATCGGCTACGCGCCCGCGACGCCCCTGCGCGAGGGCGTCGCCGCCTTCGTGGACTGGTACCGGGCGTATCATGCGAACGGCCCGGACGCTGACGCCGCGGGCCTTCGAGCCTCTCGAAGGGTCGACACGAGCGAATAGCGTGGCGGCACGTCGAGAACGGAACCAACGGCCATCGGAAATGACCGTCGGCATGGCGGCGGCGCGGCCCGCCGGTCAGGCGTTGCCGCCCTTCGCCTGGCGGATCAGCGAGACGAAGCGGTCGAAGAGGTAGTGGCTGTCGCGCGGTCCCGGCGAGGCCTCCGGGTGGTACTGCACCGAGAAGGCCGGGCGGTCGGTGAGCGCGAGCCCGCAATTCGAGCCGTCGAACAGCGAGACGTGCGTCTCGACCGCCGTGCCGGGCAGGCTCTGCGGATCGACCGCGAATCCGTGATTCATCGACACGATCTCGACCTTGCCGGTGGTCTTGTCCTTCACCGGGTGGTTCGCGCCGTGGTGACCCTGGCCCATCTTCACGGTCCTGCCACCGAGGGCGAGGCCCATCAGCTGGTGGCCGAGGCAGATGCCGAAGGTCGGCACCTTGCGGTCGAGGAGCTGGCGGATTACCGGCACCGCGTACGCGCCGGTCGCGGCCGGGTCGCCCGGGCCGTTCGACAGGAAGACCCCGTCGGGCTTCAAGGCCAGGATGTCCTCGGCCGTCGCGGTGGCCGGCACCACGGTGACGTCGCAGCCCGCCCGGGTGAGCAGCCGCAGGATGTTGCGCTTGACCCCGTAATCGATCGCCACGACCCGCAGGCCCTCGCCGGGCGCCTTCCGGCCGTAGCCCTGGCCGCGCTCCCACACGGTCTCGCCCCAGGCGGCGGTGGCGCGGCTCGTCACCGGCGGGACCAGGTCGAGCCCCTCCATGGAGGGCAGGTCCCGCGCCCTGGCCCTCAGGCCCTCGCGGTCGAAGCGCCCCTGCGGGTCGTGGGCGATGACGGCGTTCGGCATGCCGCGCTCGCGGATCAGCGCGGTGAGCGCCCGCGTGTCGACGCCGGTGATGCCGATGATGCCGCGGGCCCGCAGCCAGCCGTCGAGGTGGTCGGACGAGCGCCAGTTCGACGGGTTCGTCACCGCGGCGGCGATCACCGCGCCGCGCACGCCCGAGGCCGGGGCCTGCTCCAGGCTCTCCAGGTCCTCGTCGTTGGTGCCGACATTGCCGATATGCGGGAAGGTGAAGGTGACGATCTGGCCCGCGTAGGAGGGATCGGTCAGGATCTCCTGGTAGCCGGTCATGGCGGTGTTGAAGCAGACCTCGCCCGCCGCCTCGCCGGTCGCCCCGATGCCGAAGCCTTCGAGGATGGTGCCGTCCGCCAGCACCAGCAGGGCGGTGGCGACGGGCTCGGCCCAGCCGTCGGAGGACGCGGGGGCGCCCGCGGCGTCGTCTTGCAGCATGATCGTGATCTCGCTTATGTCGCGCGGACGGCCGACCGCCCGGGGGGTGGCGCGCGCGGGAAGTGTCCGGCAGGGCGTCTTTAAGGGGCGCCCCCTCGCCGGGTCAATGTGGGGATCCCGCGCCGGCGGCTCAAGTTCCTCGTTCCAAACGGAGATCCGACCACCATGCTGCGCGAGCGCCTCACCGCCGAGATGAAGGAGGCCATGAAGGCCGGCGACAAGGCGAAGCTCGCCACCGTCCGCCTCATCCAGGCCGCCCTCAAGGACAAGGACATCGAGGCCCGCGGCCTCGGCAAGGGGCCGCTCGCCGACGAGGAGATCCTCGCCGTGCTGCAGAAGATGATCAAGCAGCGCAACGAATCCGCCGCGCTCTACGAGCAGGGCGAGCGCCCGGAACTCGCCTCCGCCGAGCGGGCCGAGGCGGCGATCATCGCCACCTTCCTGCCCCAGCAGATGGACGAGGCCGAGACCCGGGCCGCGATCGAGGCCGCCATCGCCGAGACCGGCGCCGCCGGCCCCAAGGACATGGGCAGGGTGATCGGCGCCCTGAAGGCGAAATATGCCGGACGGATGGACTTTGCCAGGGCGAGCGGGCTCGTGAAGGGGATGCTGGCGGGGGGCTGACGGGCCCCCGACCGCCCCGGCGGCCGGGGTCAGGCGCCGCGCAGGGAGCCGATCGCGCCCGCCGGGCCGTCCGCTTCCGGGCGGTCCGGCACGATCCGGAACGCCCGGGGCCGCACGAACAGCACGCGCAGGGGCGTGTGCCGCACCGCGCGCGCGATGAGGAGCGGCACGCTCGCGGCCGCGACCGTCACCGCCAGCGAGGCGAGGCCGACATCCGCGATCACCCCGGTCCTCGCGATCAGGATGCGGGTCGCCGCCATCGGCAGGAAGAAGGCGAGGTAGATCACGATCGAGCGCTCGCCGCAGTGCCGGAGCGCCGCCGTGACCGGGCCGCCGGCCCGGGTGAGGAGGGCCGCCGCCGCGACGATGGCGAGCGCCCCGGCCGCCCCGAGCAGCAGACCCACCACCGGCAGGCTCGCGAGCGTCGGATGCCCGGCCAGCCCGGAGGGTGTGAAGGCGAGGACGCCGTCGAGGAGCGCCCAGGCCGCCAGCCCCGCCAGGGCCGGGGCCGGGCGGCGGCGGGCGAAGTCGGCCAGGGCGAAGATCCGCTCGGCGAACAGCGCGCCTCCGAGGAAGTAGACGTAGCGCGCGCAGAACTCGTCCACCGCCAGCCAGCCGGTCTCGATCGGCAGGATCTCCAGCGCGGCCGCCGCGCCGAGCAGGACCGGCCACGGCACCCGCCGCAGGAGCTTGGTCGCGACCGAGAACAGCGCCAGCAGGTAGATGAACCACAGCGTCGAGTAGGGCTCGACGAGGGCGTGCGCGAGGTGGAGCAGGAAGGCCCCGGGGCCCGCCCCCGCGGTGATCTGGCCGTACTTCGCGGCCGACTGGATCAGCGTCCACAATCCGTAGAAATAGGCGAAGTGCACGACGCGCCGGTCCGCGAACAGGCGCCAGTCCCGGTCGAGGACGCGCCCGACGAAGAGGCCCGAGAGCAGGAAGAAGTCCGGGATCCGGAACGGCTTGGCGAAGGCCACGACCGGGTGGAGGAAGCCCTCGCCGCCCATCGCCTCGCCGGTGCCGAGGGTCGCGTGCATCATCACCACGAGGAGGATGCAGATGCCCTTGGCGACGTCGACCCAGGCGAGGCGGGACGGCGCGGCGGGGGAGGGGGCGGACATCGGGGCCTCCTGGCTGTCTTCGCCGCCGAGTTGAGCCCATCGGCGGTAAAGGCCGCGTCTCGGCGCGGGCCGAGCGCGGGAAAGCCTTGACGGCAGGTTAACGGGGCTCGCGCTTTGTGGCGCGCCGCGCGCGCGTCAGCCGCGTCGCCGCGTGGAAATCGTCGGGCTTGGTGCGCACCCAGGCGAGGAAGCGGGCGATCTCCGGATCGGCGCGCAGGCTCTCCACGTCGGCGAGGCGGCGGGCGATCTCCGCCTCGCTGTAGCGGGCGTGGATCGCCGAGTGGCAGATCTGGTGCAGCTGCACGGTCCGCCCGTGGGTGCCGCCCTTGAGCTTCGGCGTGAGGTGGTGGCGGCTCTGGCGCGCGCCGGGCGGGATCGGCCGCTCGCAGAGGGGGCATGTCGCGGGGGCGGAGGCGCCCGGCGTCGCCGCATCGTCGCCCCGCCAGCGCCGGCCTCGCCGTCCCACCCCGTCCTCCCCCGCCCGCCGCCCCCGGCCCCTCGCGCCGCCCCGATCTGGGATGCGCCCGGCGGGCGGGCGAGGGCCGCGCGCTGCGGCGGATCGCGCGCAATTGACAAACCCGTCGGCGGCGCAGACAGTTCGGGCGTTCCGAGGGGGGCCCCGCATGGGGCTGAGAGTGGGTTTCGTGCGCCCTGACCCTTGAACCTGATCCGGGTCATACCGGCGGAGGGACGGGAACCACCACGCGAGACGCTCCCCCGTACGCCACGGTCACTGTCCGGATCTCCTCGAACCGGGAGAGATCCATGAACGCCCCCGTCATTCCCCCCAAAGGCCTGCCGCAGAGCGTGACCACGGGACCGATCGCCGGCTCCGTCAAGGTCTATGCCAGTCCCGAGGGGCGGCCTGACATCCGGGTGCCGCTGCGCGAGATCGCCCTCAGCGATCCGGCCGAGGCGCCGGTGCGCGTCTACGATCCCTCGGGCCCCTACACGGAGAGCGACGCCAAGGTCGACCTCGCGGCCGGCCTGCCCCAGCTGCGCGATCCCTGGATCGCCGGCCGCGGCTACGCCGCGGTGACGCCCCGCGCGGTCAAGCCGGAGGATAACGGCTTCGCGGCCGAGGACAGGCTGGTCGCCCCCTGCCCGGCCGCGCGCACGATCCGCAGGGCCGCTCCCGGCCAGATGGTGACCCAGTACGAGTTCGCCCGGGCCGGGATCGTCACCGAGGAGATGATCTACGTCGCCCACCGGGAGAATCTCGGCCGCCGGGCGATGCTGGACCAGGCCGAGGCCAAGCTCGCCGACGGCGAGAGCTTCGGCGCGGCGATTCCGCCCTTCATCACCCCGGAATTCGTGCGCGACGAGATCGCCCGCGGCCGCGCCATCATCCCGGCCAACATCAACCACACCGAACTCGAGCCGATGGCCATCGGCCGCAACTTCCTGGTCAAGATCAACGCCAATATCGGCAACTCGGCCGTGACCTCCTCGGCGGCCGAGGAGGTCGAGAAGATGGTCTGGGCGACCCGCTGGGGCGCCGACACCGTCATGGACCTGTCGACGGGCCGCAACATCCACAACATCCGCGGCTGGATCCTGCGCAACGCGCCGGTGCCGATCGGGACCGTGCCGATCTACCAGGCCCTGGAGAAGGTCGGGGGCGACCCGCTGAAACTCGACTGGGAGGTGTTCAGGGACACGCTCATCGAGCAGGCCGAGCAGGGGGTCGACTACTTCACCATCCATGCGGGCGTGCGGCTCGCCCACGTGCCGCTGACCGCGCGGCGGGTCACCGGCATCGTCTCGCGCGGCGGCTCGATCATGGCCCGCTGGTGCCTCGCCGGCCACCGGGAATCGTTCCTCTACGAGCGGTTCGACGAGATCTGCGAGATCATGCGCGCCTACGACGTCTCCTTCTCGCTCGGGGACGGCCTGCGGCCCGGCTCGATCGCCGACGCCAACGACGCGGCGCAATTCGCCGAGCTCGAGACCCTCGGCGAACTCACCAAGGTCGCCTGGGAGAAGGGCTGCCAGGTCATGATCGAGGGCCCCGGCCACGTGCCGATGCACAAGATCAAGGTCAACATGGAGAAGCAGCTGCGCGAGTGCGGCGAGGCGCCGTTCTACACGCTCGGGCCGCTGACCACCGACGTGGCGCCCGGCTACGACCACATCACCTCCGGCATCGGCGCGGCGATGATCGGCTGGTACGGCACTGCGATGCTCTGCTACGTGACCCCCAAGGAGCATCTCGGCCTGCCGAACCGCGACGACGTGAAGACCGGCGTCATCACCTACAAGATCGCCGCCCACGCCGCCGACCTCGCCAAGGGCCACCCGGCCGCGCAGCTGCGCGACGACGCCCTGTCCCGGGCCCGGTTCGACTTCCGCTGGGAGGACCAGTTCAACCTCTCCCTCGACCCGGACACGGCCCGCGCCTACCACGACGAGACGCTGCCCAAGGACGCCCACAAGGTCGCGCATTTCTGCTCGATGTGCGGCCCGAAATTCTGCTCGATGAAGATCACGCAGGACCTGCGGGCGGACGTGCTGGCCATGGAGGCGGCCGGCACCGTGGTGGGCGCCGCCCCCGCGATGAGCGAGGCGGACCGGGCGGCCGGCATGGCGGCCAAGTCGGCCGAGTTCCTGGCCGAGGGCGGCAAGCTCTACGTCGACGCCGCGGAGTGAGCGCGGCGGGCGCCGCGACGCGGCGGCGCCCGCATCCGGCGCCGCGACGGCGCGGCGCCCGCATCCGGCGCGGAAACCCGAGCTTGGGCGTGCGCGTTCTTCCGGCGAAGGTCGATGACCGGGGGGATGCTCCGATGCTGCTTCTGACGATCCTGGCTGCCGCGAACCTCGCCATCGCGGGGCTCTTCTCGCTCGTCGCCTTCCTGGCCGAGTGAGGCGCGCCGCCCCGCGGCGGCCGGGAAGAGCCCTTCCCGCAGGGCCGGCCGCCCGCGGGCGCATAGCTCGGCCGTACGGACGCGCTATGTGGGCGGGATGCCGACACCCCCCACCCTCTCCGACCTGTGCAAGGCGGACCTCATCACCCGTGACCAGATCGACGCCGCCGTCTCGGACTTCCTCGCCGCGCCGGCGCCGGGACCCCGCACCATCGCCGACGGGGTCATCCTCGACATCGCCGCGGCCGTCCTCGATCATCCCTGGGCCCACATGGTCGCCTACGACGCCGAGGTGAGCCGCACCGCCCGCCACCTCGCTGTGCGCACGGCGGTGCTCCTCGCCATCCTCGGCTGAGCGGACCGGCATGAGGGGCCCGCCTGTCCGGCGGGCCTGCGCCTGTTCGGCGGGCCGCGCCTGTCCGGCGGGCCCGATGGTGACGTCGGTGGAACCCGCCCTCGCGGGCCGCCGGACCTCCGGATCCGGTTCCCCGGGAGCCGCCTTCCGCCGGGATCGCGTCGTGCCGAGCGCCGGAGACCCAGCGGAAAGTTCCCCTCTTGCAGCGTTCCGCCGCACCACCCATTCGGATGATTGCAGCGTGCGCCGCACCATGCGATGCAAGACATGCGTCGTCACGATGGCGTCGTGACCACGCCGCCCCTGTGGGCGTTTCCTCCCTAGACTCCGGGCCGTTCCGCAAGGGCGGCCTTTTTTGTTGCTGCGCGGGTCTTGGCCGCGGCCGGCAGCCCTCCACAACCCGACTTGCGAATAATTGTGCAAGCGCCTCGGCTGATCCGGGATCGGCTTGATCGAAGCGGATGCCGGATCACGAGCCCGCGCGGCGCCCGAGCGACGCCGACATCCGCATGGCCGAAACGGGAGATGGCGAAGCCATCGACCGGATGGCGGATGACCGGCACTTTCATGCATGGTGGGCGGCTCGTCCCGATCGTGCGGCGACGTCGTCTTCCTCGTCAGACCGTTCGGCCGGCAACGATAGGGGAAATGAAACCAGCCTCCCGCCCTCCACCCGCACAGTCGAGCCACAGACCAGATCCGCCACGCCCCCTTTTTGGTCTGCTTGCGACTTGACCGACGCCGCTATCCGGCGCGATGGGGGGCGGGATCGGGGGCGAGGCGGGCCGGCACGTGCGAGAGGGGCGTGGGAAGGACCGGTGCGGGCACGGACGTGCCGCGTCCGGGGAAGATCAGGCGACACTCGCCGCACCTTTCGAGGTCGTAGGCCCGGGGCTCCACACGGGGAGGACGTGCCGGGTGATCGTGGAGCCGGCGCCCCCCGATTTCGGCATCCGGTTCCGAACGCTGCGTCAGGCGGCGGATTTCACCCCGGCGACGTGGCGCGTGCGGGTGCCGAGCCGGATGAGCACCGCGCTCGATCTCGGGGCCGGGGGTCGGCTGCGCACCGTCGAGCACCTGATGGCGAGCCTCGCGAGCTGCGGCATCGACAACGCCGCCGTCACGGTGGCGGGCGGGGAGATCCCGATCCTCGACGGCTCGGCCGGCCCCTGGTGCGGCCTGATCGGGCGGGCCGGGCTGCGCCGTCAGGCCGCCGCCCGCCACGCCATCGCCCTGCTGGCGCCGTTCGAGGTCAGCGACGCGCACGGCTTCGTGCGGGGGGAGCCCTGCGACCGCTGCTGCGTCGATGTCAGCACCGACCGCATGCCCGGCTTCGGCGTCCTGCGCTGGTCGGGCGCGATCGATCCCGAGACCTTCCGGAGCGCCATCGCGCCGAGCCGCAGCTTCGGCAACGCCTCGGTGCTCTGGCGGGCCGCCCTGCGCAGCCGGCTGGCCACGCGCCTGCTGCCGCCGGACCTGCGGCACCGGCTCTGGCTGCGCTCGTTCCACAGCCAGACCGTCACCGGCTGCACCGGCCCCACTCCCGCCGAGCCCCGGCCCGAGTGCCAGCACCCGATCTCGCCCTGGACCCTGTCCCGGATGACCGTCACCGCGCCGGAGCCGCTGCTGCGCGGCGCCCGGCCGGGGCGGGTCGCCGTGGTGCTGGGCGGACGCATCCTCGGCGGCGCCCGCTTCCCGGACGAGCCGGTGCGCCACCGCGTGCTCGACCTCCTCGGCGACCTCGCGCTCGCCGGGCGGCCCCTGCGCGCGCGGATCGTCGCCAATTGCCCGACCCACGCCCTGACCTTCGCCTTCGTGGCCGAGCTGATGGCCCGGCCCGAGCTCTGGCGGCTGGAGCCAGCCCCGGCAGCCCCCCGCGCGAGCGCGGCCTGAGCGCGGCCCGGGCGTCCCGCCGGGGAAAGCCCCGCGGCGCTCCCCGCCGGCGCGTCAGGACAGGATGTTCACCGCCCGCGCGGCCACGAGCGCGACGGTGAGGAGCGAGATCGACGCCTCCGCCATCATCAGGAGCTTGGCCCGCTGCGTGAGCGGCAGCGTGTCGGTGGGGGAGAAGGCGGTCGCGTTGGTGAAGGAGAGGAACAGGTAATCGACGAAGCCCGGCACGAAGCCGGTCTCCCCGGCCTTCTCGATCGTCATCTGGGGGAACAGGAAATCGGCGCCCCGCTCGGTGCGGAAGCTGCGCAGGGCCGGGCCGCCGCGGTCCGAGGCCCAGTACCAGAGCGCGAAGATGATGACGTTCGTCGACCAGATGTTGAGGGCGTCGAGCAGGAGGGTCGGGGCGGTGCCGGCCTTGCCGGCCAGGAGCGCGCGCACGAGCGCCACCAGCGCGGCGGTGTTCATGATGGTGACGAGGACGGTCAGCACCAGCGCGGTGCGGCGGATCAGGCGGCGGTGCCGGGCCACGATCTGCCAGTGGGCGTCCGTCGTCGCCCGGCTGGCCCGGCGCTGGTTCCAGGCCGTCGCGGCCGAGAGCGGCAGCAGCAGCGCCAGTTCGAGGCCGGGGGCGAGCCAGCGCGGCCCGATGGTGAGGTCGTTGACGACGAGGAATTGGAGCGCGGCCACGACCCCGATCGCGCCCCGCGCGAGCCAGAAGTCGAGGGCGCGGGTGTGGACGAGGTGGCGGTGCATGGGCGGTTCCGTGTCGGCGGTCCGCGCATAGCCGAAGCGCGGCCCCGCCGCCACGGGTCGGGCCTGCCTTCAGCCGGACACTTTGCGCGCGTCAAAGGCGCCGCCCGGGGCGGGTTTTCTCCCGCGGGGCGGGCTTGCGCCCGCAAGGGGATTGCACCCGCGAGGGGGCGCCCGCGCGGCGGCAGCGACAGGAGAACGATGGTGGCCAATGGCGCGACGGATGCCTGCGTGCAGGGCATCGATACCGGTTTCGTCTCCCTCGGCTATGTCCGGGTGGCCGTGCTCGGGGTCGTGCAGGGTCTGACCGAACTCCTGCCGATCTCCTCGACCGCGCATATGCGCGTGGTGCCGGGGCTCCTCGGCTGGCAGGATCCGGGCTCGGCCTTCTCGGCCGCGATGCAGCTCGCGGCGCTGGCGGCCGTGGTGAGCTACTACTGGCGCGACGTGCGCGAGATCGCCGTCGGCTCGGTCACGGCGGTGATCCGCAAGGATTATTACAGCCCCGACTTCCGCTTCGCGGTCGGCATCGCCCTCGCCACGGTCCCGATCGTGATCGCGGGCGTGCTGCTGTCGCCGGTGCTGAACGCCTGCAACTCGCCGCTGCGCACCCTGCCGGTCATCGCCTGGGCCTGCGTGGTCATGGGCCTGCTGCTCGCCCTGGCGGAGGCGGCGGCCCGCCACGTGCGGCCGGCGGGCTCGGCGAAGCTGCGCGACATGCTGGCGGTCGGCCTCGCCCAGGTCTGCGCCCTCGTCCCGGGGGTCTCGCGCTCGGGATCGACCCTCACCGGCGCCCTCATGCTCGGCTTCCAGCGGGCCGACGCGGCGCGCATCTCCTTCATCCTCGGGCTGCCGGCAATCCTGCTCGCGGGCCTGCGCGAGATCTGGATCCTGCACAAGGCCGGGCTCGGCGCCGCGGGCTGGAGCGTGCTCGCGGTCGGGCTCGCGGTGGCGAGCGTCTCGGCCTTCGCGGCGATCTGGCTGCTGATGCGCGTGCTCGAGCGCTTCTCGGCCTGGCCCTTCGTGCTCTACCGCATCGCCCTCGGGCTCGGTCTCCTGGTCGCCCTGCATTTCGGCCTCATCGCCGCCTGAGACGAGGAACCTCTCCGGCCGCGCTTGACTGGCGGGCCAAGCGGTGCGAGTGCCGCGCCCCAATCGAAGAACCAACCCAGGGCAGGAACCCGCAGCCGTGTCGCGCGCCTTCATCTTTCCCGGACAGGGCAGCCAAGCCGTCGGCATGGGCGCGGCGCTCGGCCAGAGCCACGCGGCGGCCCGGGCGGTCTTCGCCGAGGTCGACGAGGCGCTCGGACAGAGCCTGTCGCGCCTGATGTTCGAGGGGCCGGCCGAGGAACTGACCCTGACGGCCAACGCCCAGCCGGCTTTGATGGCCGCGAGCCTCGCGGTGCTGCGGGTGCTGGAGGCCGAGCGCGGGCTCGACCTCGCCCGCGACGTGGCGTTCGTGGCCGGCCACTCGCTCGGCGAGTACAGCGCGCTCGCGGCGGCGGGCGCCCTCTCGGTCGCCGACACGGCGCGGCTGCTGCGCCTGCGCGGCGAGGCGATGCAGCGGGCGGTCCCGGTCGGCACCGGGGCGATGGCGGCGCTGCTGGGCCTGCCGATCGAGACCGTCGAGGAGATCGCCGGCGAGGCCGAGCAGGGCGAGGTCTGCGACGTCGCCAACGACAACGGCGCCGGCCAGGTCGTGGTCTCCGGCCACGTGGCGGCGGTCGAGCGGGCGGTCGCCCTGGCGCAGGCGCGCGGCGCCAAGCGCGCCGTGATGCTGAACGTCTCCGCCCCCTTCCATTGCCGCCTGATGAGTCCCGCCGCCGAGACGATGCGGGCGGCCCTCGACCAAGTTCAGCTCGGCGCCGCCAAGGTGCCGGTCGTGGCCAACATCCTGGCCGCGCCGATCCGCGAGCCCGCCGCGATCCGCGACGCGCTGGTCCGGCAGGTGACCGGGACGGTGCGCTGGCGCGAATGCGTCGCCGCCATGGCGGCGTCCGGCGTGGACGCCTTCTGCGAGGTCGGCTCCGGCAAGGTCCTGACCGGCCTCGTGAAGCGCATCGCGCCGGGCGCCGGCGCGGTCGCGATCGGCGCGCCGGCCGACATCGACGCCTTCACCCTCTGAGCGGGGCCTCACGAGCATGTTCGACCTCACCGGCCGCAAGGCCCTCGTCACCGGCGCCACCGGCGGCCTCGGCGGCGCCATCGCGCGGGCCTTCCACGCGCAGGGGGCGCAGGTGGCGATCTCCGGCACCCGCCGCGAGGCGCTCGACGCGCTGGCGGCGGAACTCGGCGGCGCGCGCGTCCACGTCGTCCCGGCCGACCTCTCCGACACCGCCGCCGTCGAGGCGCTGGTGCCGGCGGCGGAAGCGGCGCTCGGCGGGCTCGACATCCTCGTCAACAATGCCGGCATCACCCGCGACAACCTCTTCCTGCGCATGAAGGACGAGGAGTGGGACAGCGTCATCGCGGTCAACCTCACGGCGGCGTTCCGCCTGTCGCGGGCGGCCGTGAAGGGCATGATGCGCCGCCGCTCCGGCCGCATCGTCAATATCGGCTCGGTGGTGGGCTCGACCGGCAATGCCGGCCAGGGCAACTACGCCGCCGCCAAGGCCGGCCTCGTCGGCCTGACCAAGGCCCTGGCCGCCGAGGTGGCGAGCCGCAAGATCACCGTGAACTGCATCGCGCCGGGCTTCATCGCCTCGCCGATGACCGACGCGCTCAACGCGAAGCAGCGCGAGGCCATCCTGGCCACCGTCCCGATGGGGCGGCTCGGCGAGGGCGGCGAGGTCGCGGCGGCGGCGGTCTTCCTCGCCTCCGACGAGGCGGGTTACGTCACCGGCCACACCCTGCACGTGAACGGCGGAATGGCCATGATCTGAGCGCGCAGCACGCCGCCCGGGTGCCTGAACCGGCGCTGAACCGGCCCTCGCCAGGGCGGAAGCCCTGTGTTAAGCACCCGGCCGGCCGCACAAGGGGATTGAGCGGTCCGGCCGCGTGCGGCTTCCCATCACACCGCGCGGCCGGCAAAACCGGCCGCACCACCAGCTTCCCGGGGAGCACCGGCTCGCCAGCAGCGGCGCCTCCCTCACCACGAGAAGAACCGAGGACCATCAGATGAGCGATATCGCGGACCGGGTGAAGAAGATCGTTGTCGAGCACCTCGGCGTGGAGGCCGAGAAGGTGACCGAGAACGCGAACTTCATCGACGATCTCGGGGCCGACAGCCTCGACACGGTCGAGCTGGTGATGGCGTTCGAGGAAGAGTTCAACGTCGAGATCCCGGACGACGCGGCCGAGACGATCCAGACGGTCGGCGACGCGATCAAGTTCCTGGAGAAGAACTCCGGCTGAGGGTCGGACGCGGGATCGAGCGGCTCGGCCGTGCGGCGGCCGGGCGGAATGCGGTTTGAGACGGGTTTGGGATAACGCGATGCGTCGGGTCGTCGTCACGGGCCTCGGGATGGTGTCGCCGCTCGGAAGCGGCGTCGACATCACGTGGCGCCGCCTCATCGAGGGGCAGAGCGGGGCTGCCCGCGTGGAGGCCTTCGACGTCTCGGATCTCTCCTGCCAGATCGCCTGCTCGGTTCCGCTCGGCAATGCGGGTGAGGGGGCCTTCAACCCCGACGCCTACATGGAGCCCAAGGAGCAGCGGAAGGTCGATCCCTTCATCGTCTACGCGATGGCGGCCTCCGCGCAGGCCCTCGACGATGCCGGCTGGCACCCGACCACCCACGAGGACCAGTGCGCCACCGGCGTGCTGATCGGGTCCGGCATCGGCGGCATCGGCGGCATCTACGACGCCTCCGTGACGCTGTTCGAGAAGGGCCCGCGGCGGATCTCGCCCTTCTTCATCCCGGGCCGGATCATCAACCTCGCCTCGGGCCAGGTCTCCATCGCGCACGGGCTCAAGGGCCCGAACCACGCGGTGGTCACGGCCTGCTCCACGGGCGCCCACGCGGTGGGCGACGCCGCCCGCCTGATCGCGCTCGGCGACGCGGACGTGATGCTGGCCGGCGGCGCCGAATCGCCGATCAACCGGCTGTCGCTCGCCGGCTTCGCCGCCTGCCGCGCCCTCTCGACCGGCTTCAACGACCGGCCGCAGCAGGCCTCCCGCCCCTACGACCGCGACCGCGACGGCTTCGTGATGGGCGAGGGGGCGGGCGTGCTGGTGCTGGAGGAATACGAGCACGCCAAGGCCCGCGGCGCCCGGATCTACGCCGAGGTGGTGGGCTACGGCCTCTCGGGCGACGCCTACCACATCACCTCGCCGTCGCCGGACGGGGACGGGGCCTATCGCTGCATGAGCGCGGCGGTGAAGCGGGCCGGGATCGCGCCCTCCGACATCGACTACATCAACGCCCACGGCACCTCGACGCCGCTCGGCGACGAGCTGGAGCTGAAGGCGGTCGAGCGCCTGATCGGCGAGGCGCGCGGCGTCTCGATGTCCTCGACCAAGTCGGCCACCGGGCACCTGCTCGGCGCGGCGGGCGCCATCGAGGCGATCTTCTCCGTGCTGGCGATCCGCGACCAGGTCGTGCCGCCGACCCTGAACCTCGACAACCCCTCGGTCCAGACCGCGATCGATCTCGTCCCGCACGAGGCGCGCCGCCGCAAGGTCGACGTGGTGCTCTCGAACTCCTTCGGCTTCGGCGGCACCAACGCCTCGCTGATCCTGAGGCGGGTGGCCTGACGGCGGCGCGGGCTCCCGGACCGCCGGTCCCGCCCGGTCCTCACGGCAGGGACCTGGTCCCGGCACGGCGATCGAGGGTTCCGTGCGGACCGCGACGAACCGGGTCCGGCAAGCGGGCGGACACCGGACAGGCGGTGCGGCCTTGCCCGGATCTCGCGCCGAACCGATCACCGGCAATCCGGATCACCCCGCTTCGGCCCAAATCGGAACGAAGCGCCGAAGGCCAGAAAGACCGAGAGAAGACCAACGGCCGGGATGCTGACGCACCGGGCCGTCGACCCTTTCGAAATCTCGAGACACGCCGATCGCGCGACGACAATGCGAGAACGGAACCGGGGGTCAAGGGACATGACCATGCGCCAGCCTGGAGCTGCGCCCGATCGCGTCGCCATCGGGCGCGGCTCTCGGTCCTTGATTCACCGCATTTCCGACCAACCGGCATTCACGTCAGCGTGAGATGCTCGAGAGCAGGGTTCGATCAAGTTGCAACGGAACCCTGCTTTAGTGTGTTGATTTCGCCGCGTTGTCTCCGCCGAACCGGCATCCACTTCGTCGAAAAATGCTCTAGGCATAAACAATCGCACATTCGACCTCATACAATGCTCCCTCGTTGTTGCCGAACATGATGAAGCCGCCAATATCTTCTGGCCTGCTTTTATGGAAAGTGCGCGAGCCTAATACATCATTGCGAATCACGTCCCAATCGTAGATTTCAAGCTTCATCTCGTCCGTCATTTGGAACATCATATTGACTTCTTTTCTCTCTTGCGATTTCATGCTGACGAAATTCTGGTTTTGAGGCCAGAACTTGTTGCCGTTCACGCTCAGGAAGATATCGTCGGGAAGCCCGTCGAAAATCTTGTTCAATTCCGGATAGATCGAGGTGGCGCCGGCCAGGCCGCCGATGGCGCCTCCTGCCACGGAGAGCACGATCGCACCCGCACCGATTCCTGCGGTGCCGACGGTCACGGCGAAAGCGGCGGCGCCGCCCAGGATGGCCAGGAAGAAGGCCGGCGGGCCGCTCGCCACCGGCTCGGACGGTTTGATGCATTTGATCGCCGTGACCTGAAGATAGCGGTTCTTCGTGCCTTCGCCGATGGATAAATAGATATCCCCAGACTCGTCGACGTTTATAAAATAATCCTGCGTATTCTTCGCATCTGGTATCAGGGTAAAATCGGATTGCCCGTTCCAATTTCCGTATATCTTCCAGTCGCTATCCCAAATCTTGAGCGTGCCTTTTTTGGTTTGTACAACCAATGGGCGTTCGCGGTGCTGTGAGATCCAGGCATAGACACTATAATCTTTTGTATTTGGATGGATATAGCGATCATCTCGTGAGTTTTCAGTGTTTACGAAAGACACTCCCGCGTCGGAGCGATTGCTCAAGCCTCTGATTCCCGTCGTCATTCTGTCCTCCTGCAGACAATGTCGGATTTCTCACGGATCGAAGCGCTGCTCATGGCGACCAAAACCGGCAAGGTCTTCGGATCGCCGCTCTGCTTACGAAATCGAAATGCGTGAATTAATTGCAATGTATTTTCTCTTTAATGATAAACTGCTTTTTCTAGGAATGTATTTCCAGTCGTGCATTGCACGGTGATCATGTGATCAGCGGATTCGCATGGCATTTATCAATATTGATGACGCAGTATTGTCCATCTGGTCGCATTCTTGACCGGCTTCTCTTCGACGCTTCATGAATTGCGAATGCGTGGCACGTCCTGTCTCTCTCGCATCTCCGTCTCTCTTGCGCCGCGCGCCCGCACTGCACCTGATCGGATGTGCCCGGGGTCAGTCGGGCGGTTGGTTCTGTGACGGTCATCGGAGCTGACGACCCGGTGGCCATTTCGGCGGAGGCCGCGAGCGCCCCCGAGCCGGGATGCCGGCCGGTTCGGCGTCCGGCGGCGCGACGCGTCGGGGGTCTCGCTCGAACGGGCGCAGCGAAGCGCCGCCGCAATCAAGCCGATCCGGTCGCGCGTGCACCCGGCCAACCGGGCGTTGCAGTCCGGATCGCGCGGCGCGCCCGTCCGCGTCGGGCGGGCCCGGCTCCATTTCGCCATAAAGGCTGGTAGGGTCGGGCGGTCCCGGACCCGCGGGCCGGCCACGCGCGTCCCGCCTCGGGGACCGCCACAACAGGACCGCCATGTTCCGTACCCGAAAGACCGACGCGCCCCCGCCGAGCGCGCCGGATCAGCCGGCCCCGCCGAGCCGTCTCGCCCCCCGCAGCCCCAGCGAGGCGATCAAGCCGACCGCGGCGCCGCCCCCGCCGGAACCGCCCCCGCGCGAGCGCGGCGGCCTGCTCTCGGCGATCAGCGGCTTCCTCACGCTCTTCGCCATCCTGGGGCTCGGGGCGATGCTCGGGCTCGTCGTGCTCAACCGCCAGGTCAATGAGGCCGGCCCGCTCGCCAACGACAAGGTGGTGGTGGTGCCGCCGCGCTCCAGCGTCGGCGAGATGGCGGCGCTGCTCGCCCGCGAGGGCGTGATCGACCACCCGGCCCTGTTCGAGCTGACGGCCCGCTTCGCCCGCAAGCAGCCGCTCAAGGCCGGCGAGTTCAACTTCAGGGCCCATGCCAGCATCGACGACGTGATCGACACCCTGGTCCAGGGCCGTCCCGTCCAGCACGCCGTGACCTTCCCGGAAGGGCTCACCAGCGAGCAGATCGTCGCCCGGCTCAACGACAACGACATACTCACCGGCGAGATCGGCGAGGTCCCGCCCGAGGGCTCGCTCCTGCCCGACACCTACAAGTTCGAGCGCGGCGACAGCCGCCAGAAGATCATCAACCTGATGCGCGCCAAGCAGCGCGAGGTGCTGAACCAGGTCTGGGCCCGGCGCTCGCCCGACATCCCGGTCAAGACGCCCCAGGAACTGGTGACCCTCGCGTCGATCGTCGAGAAGGAGACGGGCCGGGCCGACGAGCGCCCGCGGGTCGCCGGCGTCTTCGTCAACCGCCTGCAGAAGCGCATGAAGCTGCAATCCGACCCGACCATCGTGTACGGGCTGGTCGGCGGGCGCGGCACCCTCGGGCGGGGCATCCTGCGCTCGGAGATCGAGCGCCCGACCCCCTACAACACCTACGTGATCGAGGGCCTGCCGCCCGGGCCGATCGCCAATCCGGGCCGCGCCGCCCTGGAGGCGGTGGCGAACCCGTCGCGCACCCGGGAGCTCTACTTCGTGGCCGACGGCACCGGGGGCCACGCCTTCGCCGAGAGCCTCGACGCGCACAATCGCAACGTCGCCCGCTGGCGGGCGGCCGAGAAGGCGAAGGCCGCGACCGACCCGGCCGCGGCCACCTCCGTCGACAAGGTCGAGCCGCCGGCGGCCGATCCCTCCGCGCTGCCCGCCACGCGGGGGCTCGGCGCGGCACCCCTGGCCTACGACGCGGCCGATCCCAACGCGAAGCCGCGGGGCTTCGACGCCTCGGAGGGGACGGCGCGCGATCCTCTGCGCAACAAGACCTACGACCTGACCTATCCCAAGACCGTTCCGGTCCTGCGCAATCCCTGACGAGGCCGGAGCGATGGCGATCGCGAGCATGACGGGCTTCGCCCGCGAGGCGGGCGTGACCGGCCCGGTCCACTGGGCCTGGGAGGTCAGGAGCGTCAACGGCCGCGGCCTCGACGTGCGGGTGCGGGTGCCCCCGGGCTTCGAGGCCCTCGGCGAGGAGGTGCGGGGCCGCCTGCAGAGGCGCCTCGCCCGCGGCCAGTGCCAGCTCGCCCTGACGCTCTCGCGCGCCGAGTCCGCGCCGCGCGTGCGCGTCAACGAGGCGCTGCTCGCCTCCCTGATCGAGGCGGTGGCCCGGCTGCCGCGGCCGGAGGGCGTCGCGCCCGCGACCCTGGACGGGCTGCTGCAGGTGCGCGGCGTCATCGAATCCGAGGAGGTGCGCGAGGATGCGGGCGCCCTGCAGAGCGACCTCTCGGCGGCGGGCGCGCGCCTCGCGGAGGCGCTGGCGGGCATGCGGGCCGAGGAGGGCCGGGCGCTCGCCGGCCTCATCGCCGAGCAGCTCGCGACCATCGCCGCCCTGGCGGATGCGGCCGATGCCTGCCCGGCGCGCCAGCCCGAGGCGATCCGCGCCAAGCTCGCGGCCCAGATCGCCGCGCTGATGGAGCTCTCCGCCTTCGACGCGGCGCGCCTGCACCAGGAGGCGGTGCTGCTCGCCTCGCGGGCCGACGTGCGCGAGGAGATCGACCGCCTGCGCACCCACGTGGCGGCGGCCCTCACCCTGCTGGAGGCCGGCGGGGCGGTCGGGCGGCGGCTCGACTTCCTGGCCCAGGAATTCGGCCGCGAGGCCAACACGCTCTGCGCCAAGGCCAACGACGTGGCGCTCTCGCGCATCGGCCTCGACCTCAAGGCCGTCGTTGAGCAATTCCGCGAGCAGGTGCAGAACGTCGAGTAGGGGGCCCGGCCGCCGCGGGTCCTTAACGGTCGAACGGTAAGCTGGCGCGACGAGGCCCGGGAGAATCGAGTGCAGATGAGCGTGGGGTCGCAGACGCCGGTGTCGCGGCGCGGTCTGGTCCTGATCCTGTCCTCGCCCTCGGGGGCGGGCAAGACGACGCTGACCCGCGCCCTCGCCCAGCAGCCCGAATGGGGGCTCGAGCTCTCGGTCTCGGTGACGACCAGGGCCCGGCGGCCCTCCGAGATCGACGGCCAGCACTACCGCTTCATCGACCGGGAGACCTTCGAGCAGCTGCGCGAGCGCGACGACATGCTCGAATGGGCCGAGGTGCACGGCAATTTCTACGGAACGCCGCGCCGCCCGGTCGAGCGGGCGCTCGCGGCCGGCCGCGACATGATCTTCGACATCGATTACCAGGGCACGCGGCAGGTGCGCGCCAAGCTGCGCGACGACGTGGTGACGATCTTCATCCTGCCGCCCAGCATGGCGGAGCTGCGCCGCCGCCTGGAGCGCCGGGCCGAGGATTCCCGCGAGACGATCGAGCGGCGCCTGCGCAATGCCCGCAGCGAGATCGAGCGCTGGTCGGAATACGACTACGTCCTCGTCAACGACGACCTCGACCGCTCCTTCAAGACCCTGGAGGCGATCCTCAGCGCCGAGCGCCTGCGCCGCACCCGGCAGGTCGGGCTCGACGCCTTCGTGGCGGGGCTCCTCGCCGAACCGGCGGGCGGCTGACCGCGGAACCAATCGCAATCGCCCGCGCTTCCTGGCGGTCGAGGAGCACGGGGCGGCGCGATGCGGGGGGAGCGGCGGCAGGGTGGGCGGTCGCGACGGATCGTCCCTGGCGAGGCCCGCCCCGTCGCGCGGCCGGGCGCGGCGTCAGCCCGGCACTTTTCGGCTTCAGCTTAAGCCGATAAGATTAGACCGCTGTGATGAACACGATGTCCGACCGCGCGCTGGCCGCGGAAGCCGCGCGGCTCGACGCCCTCTCGACCGGGGAGATCGACGCCCTCGACCTGGGCGTCGTCCAGGTCGATTCCGACGGGACGATCCTCCTCTACAACCGGGCCGAGAGCGTGTTCTCGGGCCGGTCGGCGGAGCGCGTCGTCGGCCGCAACTTCTTCCGCGACGTCGCGCCCTGCACGCGCCTGCCCGCCTTCTACGGCCGCTTCCGCGAGGGGGTGCGGCGGGGCGTCCTCGACGAGGTGTTCTCCTTCGCCTACGGCTTCGATCCGCAGCCGCTGCGGGTCCGCGTCGCCCTGCGCGGCTCGGCGACGCCCGGCCGCTACTGGATCGTGACGCGGCCCGTCGGGCAGGTCACCGTCTCGGAGGCCCGTGAGGCGGTCCGCGTCGCGGTCGACCAGCGCGTCCGGGCGGAGCCGATCGATCCCGATCTCTGCGCGCGGGAGCCGATCCACGTCCCCGGCGCGATCCAGCCGCACGCCGTCCTGCTCGCCTGCGACGCGGCGACCCTGACCGTGGCCGCCTGCAGCGCCAATGCGGCCGAGACCCTCGGCGCCGCGCCGCTCGGCCGCCCGCTCGCCGGCCTGCTGCCGGACCCGCTCGTCGCGGCGATCCGCGCGGCCGCCGCCTCCGCCTGGGAGGCGGGGCGGATCCTGCGCTGGCGCACGGCCCTGGCGCCCGGGGGTGCCCCGCACGAGGTGCTGGCGCATCGCAGCGGGGCGCGGGTGATCGTCGAGCTCGAACGGGTGCCGGCCGATCCGGCGGATTTCGCGGCGGCGAGCCTCGCCGAGGTCGAGGAGGCGATCGGTCACCTGCGGGCGGCCGAGACGCTGGCCGAGGCGGCCCGCGTCGCCGCCCGGGAGGCGCGGCGCCTCACCGGCTTCGACTGCATCCTGATCTACCGCTTCGACGCGGACTGGAACGGCGAGGCCATCGCGGAGGCGCGGGATCCCGCCTGGGACCGCTCGCTCCTCGGGCTGCACTTCCCCGCCTCCGACATCCCGGCCCAGGCACGCGCCCTCTACGCGCGGGCGAAGAGCCGCTTCGTCATCGACCGCGACTACGTGCCGGTCCCGCTGCTGGCGGGCCCGGACGCGCCGGGGCCGATCGACCTGACCTTCGCGCAGAGCCGCAGCCTGTCGCCGATCCACCTGGAGTACCAGCGCAATCTCGGGGTGAACGGCTCCATGTCGGTCTCGATCCTGCTCGAGGGCCGGCTCTGGGGCCTGATGATCGGGCATCACCGCAAGCCGCACTACGTCGCCCCCGAGACGCGCGCCGCCGCGGGCCTGCTGACCGACGCCCTGGCGCTGCGGCTGCACGAATTGGAGAGCCGCCGTCTCCGGCGCGAGCAGCAAGCGCATCTGGCGGCCGAGAGCCGGCTCGTGCGCGCGCTCGCCCGCTCGGACGACGTGCTCACGGCGCTCACCTCCGGCGAGACGACGCTCCTCGACCTCTTCGGCGCGACCGGGGCGGCCATCGTCGCGCAGGGCGCCGTGCGCCGGCTCGGCGCCGCGCCCCCGGACGCGGCGATCCTGGCCATCGCGGCGCATCTGCGCGCGCGCCTGCCGGCCGAACGGTCGAGCTACGCGGCCACGGAGTTCGCGGCGGAGCACCCGCCGACCCGGCCCTACGCGGAGATCGCGAGCGGCTTGCTCGCGGCCTTCGTCGATCCGGCCCGCGATCATCTCCTGCTCTGGTTTCGGCCGGAGGTGTCGAGCACGGTCACCTGGGGCGGCGACCCGCGCAAGCCCGTCCTCGCCGCCGCCGGCACCGCCACGATGCTGCCGCGCCGCTCCTTCGAGCGCTGGGTGGAGGAGCGGCGCGGCGCCGCCGAGCCCTTCGCCGAGTGGCAGGTCGGCATGGCCGAGGCGCTGGCCCAGGCGGTGGAGGGGGTGGTGCTGCGCCAGCGGCGCAAGATCGCCGAACTCACCGGCCTGCTCGCCGAGAAGGAGGCGCTGCTCGCCGAGAAGGACCTGCTCGCCAAGGAGATCGACCACCGGGTCAAGAACTCGCTGCAGATCGTCTCGGCCTTCCTGCACATGCAGCGGCGCCAGGTGAAGGATCCGGCGGCCCAGCAGGCCTTCTCGGAGACGATGGGGCGGGTGATGAGCGTCGCCCGCGTGCATGACAGCCTCTACCAGACGGAGAGCGTGGACGAGGTCGATCTCGGGCAGACCATCGAGAACCTGTGCGCGGACCTCTCGGCCATGGCCGGGGATCGCCACACGCTGGAACTCGATGCCGAGCAGGGCCTGATGGTGCCCTACCGCAAGGCGGTGGCCCTCTCGCTGATCGCCACCGAACTCGTCACCAACGCCTTCAAGTACGCCTATGACGGCGCGGAGGGCGGGCGGGTCTCCGTGAGCGTCGCCTCCCAGGCGGAGGGCCGCGTGCGCCTCTCGGTGCGCGACGAGGGGCGCGGACTGCCGACGGGCTGGGCCGAGGCCCCGGCCCGCGGCACCGGCCTCGGCATGAAGCTCGTGCGGGCGATGCTGGAGCAGATCAACGCGCGGATCGAGGTCGAGCCCTGCCTGGGGACCTGCTTCACCGTGACGGCCTGAGCCCCATCCGCCGGAGAGGCCGCCGGGCCGGTGGCGGCGAGACGGACGCGTCAGCCTCGGCCGCTGAGCGCAAACCGGTCAGGATTGCCTGCCGAAACGGCTTGCGCCGCGCCGCCCGCCATGGTCGCCTGCCCGGGCTTTCGGGGAGGAGGACCATGACGGACCGGGGACGACAGCTGAGCCGGCGCACGCTGCTGGCGGCGGGCGGGGCGGCCCTCGCGGGGCTCGGATGCGGCGGCGCCCGCGCCGCGAAGGCGAAGCCCATCGCCGTCGCCCTCGTCGCCTCGGTGCCGATCGAGCAGCAATGGATCAGCCGCATCCACCTCGCCCTCAAGGCGGCGCAGGCGCGCGGCGACATCACCTACGCGTATTCCGAGAACGTCGCCAACACCGATGCCGAGCGCGTCCTGCGCGAATACGCGGAGGGCAGGAAGGACCTGATCATCGGCGAGGCCTTCGGCCTGGAGCGGCCGGCGCGCCGGATCGCCGCCGACTACAAGTCCACCGCCTTCCTGATGGGCTCGTCCTTCCCGGCGCAGGCGCCCAACCTCTCGGTCTTCGACAACTACATCCAGGACGCCTCCTACCTGACCGGGATCGTGGCCGGGAAGGAGACGAGGACCAACATCATCGGCATGGTCGGCGGCTACGCCATCCCGGAGGTGAACCGGCTGATGCACGCCTTCATGGCCGGCGCCCGGTCCGTCAATCCGGACGTCAAGTTCCTGGTCTCCTTCATCAATTCCTGGTACGACCCGCCCAAGGCGAAGGAGACCGCCTTCGCCATGATCGAGCGCAGGGCCGACGTGCTCTACGCGGAGCGCTTCGGCGTCTCCGACGCCGCCAAGGAGCGCGGCGTCAAGGCGATCGGCAACGTCATCGACACGGCCGCGCAATACCCGGGCACGGTGATCGCCTCGGCCCTCTGGCACATGGAGCCGACGATCGACCGCGCCGTCGCCAAGGTCATCGAGGGCAGCTTCACGGCGGAGGATTACGGCCCCTGGAGCCACATGGCCAAGGGCGGCTGCTCGCTCGCCCCGCTCGATCCGAAGCTGGTGCCGCAGCCGGTGATCGATCTCGTCCTCGCCAAGGAGAAGGAGATCCGCGGCGGTTCCTTCACGGTGGCGGTGAACGATTCCGAGCCGAAATCCAGCGCCTGAGGTGAGCGGCCGAGCCCCCTCCCGTCCCGGGCCTGACGGGTCCGGGCGGGTCGTGCTGGAATTGCGCGGGATCACCAAGCGCTTCGGATCGCTCGTCGCCAACGACGCCATCGACCTCGACCTGAAGCAAGGGGAGATCCTGGCGCTCCTCGGCGAGAACGGCGCCGGCAAGACGACGCTGATGAGCATCCTGTTCGGCCATTACACGGCCGATGCGGGGAGCGTGCGCGTCGCCGGCCCGGACGGCCGCCTCGTCGCGCTCCCGCCCGGCCGGCCGCGGGCGGCGCTCGCGGCGGGAATCGGCATGGTGCACCAGCACTTCGCCCTGGCCGAGGCACTGACCGGGTTCGAGAACGTCACGCTCGGCACCGAGCCGCTCTGGCGCCCCGGCCGCCGCGTCGCCGCCGCGCGCCGCCGCCTGGACGGGCTGATGCGGCGCTCGGGCCTCGGCGTCGACCTCGACGTGCCGGTCGCCCGGCTCGCGGTCGGCGAGCGCCAGCGGGTCGAGATCCTGAAGGCGCTCTACCGCGACGCGCGCGTGCTGATCCTCGACGAGCCGACCGCGGTGCTCACCCCGGCCGAGAGCGAGGGCCTGTTCGCGACCCTGCGGGCGCTCGCCGGGCAGGGGCTCGCCGTCGCCTTCATCTCGCACAAGCTCGGCGAGGTGCTGGGCGGGAGCGACCGCGTCGCGGTGCTGCGCGGCGGGCGCAAGGTGGCCGAGCGCCCGACCGCCGGCGCCGACCGGGCGGTCCTCGCCGAGCTGATGGTCGGCCGGGCGGTGCCGGCCTCGCGCCGGCAGGCGCGGGCCCCCGGCCGCGAGGTGCTGGCCCTCGACGGCGTGAGCGTCGCCGGGCCGGATGCCCGCAACCGCCTCGACGGGGCGAGCCTGTCCCTGCGCGAGGGCGAGATCCTCGGCATCGCCGGGGTGGCGGGCAACGGCCAGGCCGCCCTGGCGCGGCTCCTGTTCGGGCTCGCCCGGCCGAGCGCCGGCACGGTGCGCGTGAACGGGCAGGTGCTCCGCCGCTTCGCGCCGAAGCAGGCCGTGGCCCTCGGCATCGGCCGCATCCCGGAGGACCGCCACCACGAGGGCGTGGTGGCGACGATGTCGGTGGCCGAGACCATCGCGGCGGAGGGGATCCGCACCCGCTTCCAGCGGGCGGGACTGCTGCGCTTTCCCGCGATCCGGGCGCGCGCAGAGGCCGCGATCCGCGACTACGACATCCGCTGCCCGGGCCCGGACGCGCCGATCCGGCTCCTCTCGGGCGGCAACATGCAGAAGGCGATCCTGGCCCGCGCCCTCGACGGCGCGCCGGGCCTGATCGTCGCCGCCCAGCCGACCCGGGGCCTCGACGTCGGGGCCGTGGCGGAGGTGCACCGCCGCCTCCTCGACGCGCGGCTGCGCGGGGCCGGCATCGTGCTGATCTCGGAGGATCTCGACGAACTCCTCGCGCTGAGCGACCGGATCGCCGTGATGGTGCGCTCCCGCCTGTCACCGGCGCTCGAGTCCGAGCGCCTCGACCTGACGCGGCTCGGGCTGATGATGGCCGGGCAGGATCCGGACGGCGCGGCGCGCCCGTGGGACGCGGCCGGGGCCTGAGCGGGTCCGGGCGGCGCCCGGCCCCGCTCATCCCACATCCGCTTGATCCCTTCGGGATGGCGGATGTGGGCTTCGCTCAGGCGCCGCGCGGGCTCGGGATCCGCTTGATCCCTTCGGGATGGCGGATGTGGGCCTCGCTCAGTCGCCGCGCGGGCTTTTGATCCGGGATCCGCTTCGATCAAGCGGATCCCGGATCACATCCGCCCGGCCCGCGGATGCGCCGCCTCGAAGGCGCTCATCAGGCGGGCGGAATCGACCTTGGTGTAGATCTGCGTGGTGGCCAGCGAGGCGTGGCCGAGCAGGTCCTGGATCGCGCGCAGGTCCCCCTGCCGCGCGAGGAGATGCGTGGCGAAGGAGTGGCGCAGGGCGTGGGGCGTCGCGCTGTCGGGCAGGCCGAGGGCGCCGCGCAGGGACGCGACCGCGAGCTGCACCACGCGGGGCGAGAGCGGGCCGCCCTTCTGCCCGACGAAGAGCGGGCCGTCCGGCGCGAGCGCGTAGGGGCAGGCGGCGAGGTACTCGGCCAGGGCGGCCTGGACCGGGGCGATCACCGGCACCATGCGGGTCTTCTGCCCCTTGCCCACGATGGTGAGCGTGTCGAGGCCGCCGACCGGCGCATCCTTGCGCCGCAGGCCCAGCGCCTCGCCGATGCGCAGCCCCGCCCCGTAGAGCAGCGCGAGCACCGCCGCGTCGCGGGCGAGCACCCAGTCGGGGCGGTCCTCGCCGGCCCGGATGTCGGGGCTCGCCAGCGCCACCGCGGCGGCGACCGGCAGGGGCCGCGGCAGCCGCCGCTCCACCTTGGGCGAGCGCACGGCGGAGAGGGCCGAGACCGTGCCGTGCCCCTCCCGCTCCAGGTGGCGGGCGAAGGAGCGCAGGGATGCGAGCGCCCGCATCAGGCTGCGCCCGCCGATCCCCTCGGCCCGGCGCGCGGCCATGAAGGCGCGCAGGTCGCGCGGCTTGAGGGCGACGAGGGACGGGATGTCGGGCTGGGTTCCCGCCCGCGCGCGGTGGGCCAGGAACTGGCGCAGGTCCCGCGCATAGGCCTCGACGGTGTTGGGCGAGAAGCGGCGCTCGCGCGCGAGCAGGGTCAGCCAGGAGGCGACCGCCTCCCGCACGTCCGCGGCGCCGGGGAGGAGGTCGGGGGGCGTGGTCTGGAGCACGGCGCGGGTCCCTGGTGGCGCCGCCCCGCCGGGACGGCCGCCCCAGCAGACCCGGCAGCCGTTGAGGCTCCGTTGACGACGCGCCCGCCATCCACCGCGGGTTGCGCCCGCCCTCAGCCCGGCTCGAAGGCCAGCACCACCCCGTGCCGCGCCTGCGCGCCTGGGGCGAGCAGGCGCTGCGAGTCGCGCTCGGCGAGCTCGCCCGAGAACCCGACCCAATCCGCGTGGCCGGTCCAGCATTCGAGGGAGAGGAAGGGGGCACTCGGCCGCGTCCAGACGGCGAGGTGCGGGAAATCCTCCGCCTCGAGCCGGATCGCGGCGCCGGAGGGGGCGACGAAGCGCATCCAGCGGCTGCGCGCGGCGAGGAAGACCAGGGCCTCCGTGAAGGTCTCCGGATCGAGCGCCAGGAGATCGCCGTCGAGCGGCACCGGGCGCCGCTCGCGCCGCAGCAGCCCGCCCGGGCCCACCTCCGGCACGGCGGGCGACTCGGCCCGCTCGAACTGCACCGCGTAGCCGCCCCCCGCCCGGCGCTCGCCGCCCGCGAAGGGCCACGGGAAGGCCGGGTGGAAGCCGAGGGCGTAGGGGAGGGGCTCCTCGCCCGGATTGGCCACCTCGCAGGCGAGGGCGAGTTCGCCCGGGCGCAGGCGCGCCGTGATCTCGAGCCGGAACCGGAACGGGTAGCGCGCCAGCGTCGCCTCGCTCTCCTCGAGCCGCAGGCGGACGTGGTCGGGACCCTGCTCGACCAGGGTGAAGCGGCTGTCGCGGGCGAAGCCGTGCTGCCCCATCGGGTAGGCGCGGCCCGCGACCGTCACCTGCCCCTCCGCCGAGGCGCCGACGACCGGGAAGAGCCAGGGAGCGTGGCGGTTCCAGTGCGCGGGGTCGCCGCCCCACAGGCATTCGCGGCCCGCCACCTGCCAGGAGACCGGCTCGGCGCCGTCGAGGGCGATGCGGGCGCGGGTGTCGCCGCTGCGGATCTCCACCGTCTCACTCATCGCGATCTCCCCGGGCGGCCGCGCCCGGGCCGCGGCGCAGAGTTAGACCACCGCCCCGGCCAGGGTCCAGCTTGCACCGGGCGCGGGTCGCCGGGCCGGCCGCGCGGCCGGCCATGCGCGGGGCGCAATGCGCGCCGGAGTTGACCTGCTCCCTGGCCCGGGGCTTGCTGTGCGGCGGCCCATCCCCGCTCACCCCAGAGTCCGCCATGCCCGTCATCAACCGCGTTTCCGCCCTCGCCGACGAGATCACGGGCTGGCGCCGCGACTTCCACCAGCACCCGGAACTCCTCTACGCGGTGGACCGCACCGCCGGCATCGTCGCCGAGAAGCTGCGCGCCTTCGGCTGCGACGAGGTGGTGACCGGGCTCGGCAAGACCGGCGTCGTCGGCCTCATCCGGGGCCGCAGGGCCGAGTCCGGCCGCACGATCGGGCTGCGCGCCGACATGGACGCGCTGCCGATCGAGGAGGCGACCCAGCTGCCCTACCGCTCGACCGTGCCCGGCACGATGCACGCCTGCGGCCATGACGGCCACACCGCGATGCTGCTCGGCGCGGCCCGGTACCTCGCCGAGACCCGCAACTTCGACGGCACGGCGGTGGTGATCTTCCAGCCGGCGGAGGAGGGCGGCGGGGGCGGCGCCGCCATGGTGAAGGACGGCCTCATGGAGCGCTTCGGCATCCAGGAGGTCTACGGGCTGCACAACAAGCCGGGACTGCCCCTCGGCTCCTTCGCGATCCGGCCCGGGCCGATCATGGCGGCGGCGGACCGCTTCACGATCACGATCGAGGGGCGCGGCGGCCACGCGGCCGCGCCGCACGACTGCATCGACACGGTGGTGGTCGCCGCCCAGATCATCACGGCCCTGCAATCGGTGGTGGCGCGCAACGCCGACCCGATCGCCTCCGCGGTGGTGTCGGTGACGACCGTGCGGGCGGGCGAGGCCTTCAACGTCATCCCGCAGACGGCGGTGCTGAACGGGACGGTGCGCTGCCTCGCCGAGCCGGTGCGGGCGCTGTGCGAGGCGCGGATCGGCGCGCTCGCGGCCGGGATCGCCCAGGCCTTCGGGGCGCGCGCCGCGACCCACTACGTGCGGGGCTACCCGGTGACCGACAACCACCCGGATCAGGCCACCTTCATGGCCGACGTGGCCGAGGAGGTCGCGGGCGAGGCCGGGGTGAACCGCGCCGTCGACCCGATGATGGGGGCGGAGGACTTCTCCTACATGCTGGAGGAGCGGCCGGGCGCCTACATCTTCCTCGGCACCGGCGACGGGCCCGGCCTGCACCACCCGGCCTACGATTTCAACGACGCGGCCACGCCCTACGGCGTGTCCCTGTGGGCGCGGCTGATCGAGCGGGCGATGCCGGCCTGAGCCTCATTCCGCCGGCCGGGGCCGAAGGGCTCAGCGGTGCGGCGGCGAACCGAAGGACCGCGTCGGCGAAACACGATGCGAGACCAAGAGACCGAGCAGAATTGCATGGGGCAATTCCGCTTGGAGGAGGCGAGAGCGGACGCGCCTCGCCCCGGCGGCCCAGGATGCTGCCGCATCGGGCCGTCGACCATCATGAATCGTCGACGCAAGCCGGTGGCGTGACGAACATTCGGGAACCGAACCGACGGTCATGAGACAGGGCCGTCGGGATCAGAGATCGAAGCTGACGCCCTGGGCGAGGGGCAGGGCGCGGCCGTAATTGATCGTGTTCGTCGCCCGCCGCATGTAGGCCTTCCAGGCATCCGAGCCGGCCTCGCGCCCGCCGCCCGTCTCCTTCTCGCCGCCGAAGGCCCCGCCGATCTCGGCGCCCGAGGGGCCGATATTGACGTTGGCGATGCCGCAATCGGACCCGGCCGCCGACAGGAAGGTCTCGGCCTCCCCGAGGTCGCGGGTGAAGATCGAGGAGGAGAGGCCCGCCGCCACCGCGTTCTGGGCCGCGATCGCCTCGGCGAGGTCGCGGTAGGGCACCACGTAGAGGATCGGCGCGAAGGTCTCGCGCAGCATCGGGCCGGCCTGCGCCTGCATCTCGACCAGGGCCGGGCGGAGATAGGCCGCCTCCTCGCCGCGGATGTCGGTCAGGCGCTGCCCGCCATGGATCGCGGCGCCGAGGGCGCGGGCCTCGTCGAGGGCGCGGGCCATGGCCTCGGCCGCCGCGACGTCGATCAGTGGGCCGACCAGCGTCGCCGGGTCGCGAGGGTCGCCGATCCGCACCGAGGCGTAGGCCTGCCGCAGCCGCGGCAGGAAGCTCCCGGCGACGCTCTCGTGCACGAAGAGGCGCCGCAGCGTGGTGCAGCGCTGGCCGGCCGTGCCCATCGCCGCGAAGGCGACGGCCCGCAGCGCGAGGTCGAGATCCGCCGAGGGCGCGATGATCGCGGCGTTGTTGCCGCCGAGTTCCAGGATGGCCCGCGCGAAGCGCGCGGCCAGGATCGGCGCCACTTGCCGCCCCATCGCGGTCGAGCCGGTGGCCGAGACGAGGGGGATGCGCGGATCGGCCACCAGCGCCTCGCCCAGGGCCCGCCCGCCGATCAGCACCGAGAGCAGCCCGGGGGGCGCCTCGGGCCCGAAGCGCGCGAGCGCGCGCCCGGCGATGGCCTGGACGGCCAGGGCCGTGAGCGGCGTCTTCTCCGAGGGCTTCCAGACCACCGGATCGCCGCAGACCAGGGCGAGCGCCGCGTTCCAGGACCAGACCGCCACCGGGAAGTTGAAGGCCGTGATCACCCCGCAGGGCCCGAGCGGGTGCCAGACCTCCATCATGCGGTGGTCCGGGCGCTCGGTCGCGATGGTGAGGCCGTGGAGCTGGCGCGAGAGGCCGACCGCGAAGTCGCAGATGTCGATCATCTCCTGGACCTCGCCGAGGCCCTCGGAGAGGATCTTGCCGGCCTCCAGGGTGACGAGCCGGCCGAGATCGGCCTTGGCGGCCCGCAACTCCTCGCCGAGGAGCCGCACCAGCTCGCCGCGGCGGGGCGCCGGCACCCTGCGCCAGGCCGGGAAGGCCTCCGCGGCCGCCGCGATGGCCGGCCCGGCCTCTCGGGTCTCGGGCAGGTGGCCGATCACCAGCCCGTCGATGGGCGAGCGGACCGGCAGGCCCGTCCCGGCGAAGGAGGCCGGGACGCCGAGCCGCTCCAGCACGGCGAGGAGGTCGTCGCGGATGGAGAGGACGGTCGGGGCCATGCGGGTGTCCGGGGCTGGGGGCAAAAGGCGGCCGCGCCGGAGCACCTCGCCGGCGCGGCCGCGGATCCGGCCGGGGGCCCTCAGGCCGCCTTGGTCTTCGGGCTGATCAGCTTGCGGTTGATCAGCACCTCGGCGATCTGGACCGTGTTCAGCGCCGCGCCCTTGCGCAGGTTGTCGGAGACGCACCAGAAGGACAGGCCGTTCTCGACCGTGATGTCCTCGCGGATGCGCGACACGTAGGTCGCGTCCTCGCCCGCCGCCTCGTGGGGCGTGATGTAGCCGCCCGGCTCGCGCTTGTCGTCGACCAGCACGCCGGGCGCCGAGCGCAGGATCTCGCGCGCCTCCTCGGCGCTGATCGGCCGCTCGAACTCCACGTTCACCGCCTCCGAATGGCCGATGAACACCGGCACCCGCACGCAGGTCGCCGTCAGCTTGATCTTGGGATCCAGCATCTTCTTGGTCTCGGCCACCATCTTCCACTCCTCCTTGGTGGAGCCGTCCTCCATGAAGACGTCGATGTGGGGGATGACGTTGAAGGCGATCCGCTTGGTGAACTTCTGGACCTTGACCTCGCCGGCCGTGAAGACGGCGCGGGTCTGGTTGAACAGCTCGTCCATGGCGTCCTTGCCGGCGCCGGAGACCGACTGGTAGGTGGCGACGACGACGCGCTTGATGGTGGCGGCGTCGTGCAGCGGCTTCAGCGCCACCACGAGCTGCGCGGTCGAGCAGTTCGGGTTGGCGATGATGTTCTTCTTCGAGAAGCCGACGACCGCGTCCGCGTTCACCTCCGGCACGATCAGCGGCACGTCGGAATCGTAGCGGAAGGCCGAGGAATTATCGATCACCACGCAGCCCTGCGCGCCGATCCGCGGCGACCATTCCTTCGAGGTCTCGCCGCCCGCCGACATCAGGCAGATGTCCGTGTCGGAGAAGTCGTACTGGTCGAGGGCCTGGACCTTCAGCGTCCTGTCGCCGAAGGAGACCTCCTGGCCCAGGCTGCGGCGCGAGGCCAGCGCCACGACCGTATCGGCCGGGAAGGCGCGCTCCGCCAGGATGTCCAGCATCTCCCGGCCGACATTGCCGGTGGCTCCCACGACGGCGACCTTGTAACCCATCTCACTCACTCCAGCTTGGCGGCGACCCTCCCCGGAGATCGTGATCGGGCCTCGCTCGAAGGAGCCCGGCCTCCGTCCGCCGCGGACGGGGAGGGATCCGAGGACGACGCGAGGCTTCAGCCGGCGATGACCGCCGTCAGGGCTTTCGTTTTCGTCGTCTGCGACGCGGCACGCATGGCGCGGTGAATCGTCCCCGGACGGTGCTCCGCTCATCGGAGGCACGGCCGAGCGCACCAACACCGCGCGGCGGCGGATCTGTCAAGGGCCGCTTGGCCGCGCCGGCAACAGAATCGCGCGGCCGTCATGCGGTGACGGATTGTTCACCACGTTCGCGCGCTTCCGTGGACGGCGCGCCGGCGCCAACCGGATGGCGAGGCCTGCGCGCTTGCATGGCGGGGCGGCCGCGCGACGGCCGCGCGAGCGTTCGGAGGCCCCGTGAGGCATCGGGATTTCGATGACGCGGCCCTCACGCGGGCCGGCCGGGCCCTGGCCCGGGATCTCGGTCCCGCCGAGCCCGTCCTGCCGCGCCCGCTGCCGCGGGCGGCGGGCGGCGGGGGCTGGCGCCTGCTGCGGCGCTGCGTCGGCGCGGCCGCCGTGATCGCGCTCCTGAGCATCCTGGCGGGCGAGCGGCGGCAGGCGGAGGCCGAGGCGCAGGCCGCCGCGGTCGCGGCCGCGCCCCCCTGGGAGGGCGTGGCGGCGGACCGCTACGCCCTGGAGGGCGACGAGGAGGTGCGCGCCACCGCCCGCCGCCGGCCGAGGCTCGGCCTGCGCGAGGACAGCCTCGTCGCCGGCGCGTTCGGCAGCATCGAGCAGCCCTTCCTGCGCCTGACCCTGGCCGAGTCCCCCGACCCGGAGGCGAGCCTGTTCGTGACCCTCGCCCGCCGCGCCGCGGAGCATGACGGGCTCGCCGTCCTGCGCGCGGGCGACCGCGGCGCGATCGAGAGCCGCTTCGGGCCGGTCGAGACCGTCGAGGCGACGCTCTCGGGGCCGGAAGGGCGCCGCGCCTGCACGGCCTTCCGCCTCCTCGACACGGGAATGCGCCTCGACGGCTGGCTCTGCGCGCCGCTGGGCCTGCCGCCCGAGCCCGCGGCGGTCGGCTGCGCCATCGACCGCCTGACCGCGCGCCCCAGCGTCCTGCTGCCCGCCGGGATCGTCGATCTGCTGACGCGGCCGGCCCGGCCGGTCTGCGCGCCGCCCCCGCCGCTCGCCGCCGCGCTGGCGCCCCGAAAGGGGCGCGACCGGAAGAATGCGGCGAAAGTGCGACAATCGGCCCAAGCGTTGCAGGAGCCCGGAACCACGGCCGCGCTCGGACGTCATCCTGAGGCAAGCCGCTGACCTTTCCTTATGACCTCGCCGCCTAGGGTGCGGCGCGACAACGAGGTTCCGCCATGCGCACGTCCAGACTGGCCCTGATCGGCCTTCTCTCCCTCGCGGCGCTCGGCGCCGAGACCGCCGCCTCCCAGGCCCAGGATTCCTACGTCATCCGCAGCACCCGCGGCGGCCAGGGCCTCGCCATCCGGGTGCGCCCGCGCAGCTGGCTCGATGCCGGCAACGTCGTGGAGGCGAATTCCGGCGCCGTCTCCAACCCGGCGACGAACCCGCACTTCATCACCGCCTCGTACCTCGCCTCGCCGCCCTACATCGCCAACCGCGAGCGCTTCGGCGGCTTCGGCGTGCTGCCCGACCCGATCACCAACGGGCCGTTCATCGGCGCCCGCCGCGCCGCCGTCACGGTCGACCTCTCGGGCCTCGACTACCTCGACCCGACCTCGCCGCGGGCGCGCGGCTACTGAATCCGCGCAACATTCGTGATCCGAGCAGCTTGCGCCGACGCGGTCGCCGCTTCGGCGGCGAACCGAAGCACCGCGTCAGCGAAACATGATGCGGAGACAAGGGCCTGAGCAGAATCGCCCGACGCCGTTCTGCCCAGGGCCGCCCCCGGGACGCTCGCGGCGCGGGCGCCCGGATCCCGGATGACCCGCCGCGGGCCCGGCCGAGGCCGTGCCTCGCGGGATCCGGCCGGGGGCGGTCGCCATTCGGGCCAAGCCGCTGACGTGCCGTTCTTTTCTCCGGCGAACCGGCGCCGCCCGCGCGGGACGCTGCGCGGCATCGCCCTATTCTCATTCCGGCCGCGACCGCGTACATGACGGGGCTGTCGCCCCATTCCCCCTATCCGCGAAGGCCGGTTCGTTGAAGAAAGCGTTCGTCAAATCCTACGGCTGCCAGATGAACGTCTACGACGCGGCCCGGATGGTCGACCTCCTCGGCCGCGAGGGCTTCGCCGAGACGGAGGCGATGGAGGAGGCGGACGTCGTCATCCTCAACACCTGCCACATCCGCGAGAAGGCGGCCGAGAAGGTCTATTCCGAACTCGGCCGGGTGCGGGACCTGAAGGGCGAGCGGGCCGGGGCGGGGCGCGAGACCACGATCGTGGTGGCGGGCTGCGTGGCGCAGGCGGAGGGCCGCGAGATCATCCACCGGGCCCCCGCCGTCGACGTGGTGGTGGGACCCCAGAGCTACCACCGGCTGCCGGAGCTCCTGGCCCGCGCCCGGGACGGCAAGGTCGTCGACACCGAGTTCCCCCTCGACGACAAGTTCGACCACCTGCCCCCGCGCCGCGTCGCCGGTCCCTCCGCCTTCCTCACCGTGCAGGAGGGCTGCGACAAGTTCTGCGCCTTCTGCGTCGTGCCCTACACGCGGGGGGCGGAGGTGTCGCGGCCCGTGGCGAAGATCCTCGCCGAGGCCGAGCGGCTGGCCGCGGGCGGCGCGCGGGAACTCACCCTGATCGGCCAGAACGTGAACGCCTTCCACGGCGAGGGGCCGGACGGGCGCCCGTGGTCCCTCGGGCGCCTGATGCGCCGCCTCGCGGAGGTGCCGGGCATCGCGCGGCTGCGCTACACGACCAGCCACCCGCGGGACATGGACGACGACCTGATCGCGGCCCACCGGGACTGCCCGGCGGTGATGCCCTACCTGCACCTTCCGGTGCAGTCGGGCTCCGACCGCATTCTGGCGGCCATGAACCGCCGGCACGACGCGGACACCTACCGGCGGCTGATCGACCGGATCCGGGCGGCGCGGCCGGACATCGCCCTCACCTCCGACTTCATCGTCGGCTTCCCGGGCGAGACCGACGCGGACCACGCCGAGACGATGCGGCTCGTGGCGGAGATCGGCTTCTCGGGCGCCTTCTCGTTCAAGTACAGCCCGCGCCCGGGCACGCCCGCGGCGGAGAGCGCCGACGCGGTGCCGGAGGCGGTCAAGCGCGAGCGCCTCGCCGCGTTGCAGGCGCTGATCGACGGGCAGGCCCGGGCCTTCAACCTCGCCAGCCTCGGCCGCACGGTCGAGGTGCTGATCGAGAAGCCCGGCCGGCATCCGGGCCAGGTCGCCGGCAAGTCGCCCTACCTCCAGGCGGTGCAGATCGAGGCGGAGCCGGCGGTGATCGGGACGATCCTGCCGGTGCGCCTCACCCGCGCCGGATCGAACAGCCTGTTCGGGGAACGGGCCGAGGCGGCCCCGGCCGCCGCAGCATAGGGGACGCATGTGCGACCGGGCGACAACGCGGGACGCGGCGGACGGGGGCGCGAGGGGCCGGGCAGGCCGGTCGCTGGCCTGAGCGAGGCCGCCGAGATCGCGCTCACCTTCGACGACAACCGCCTCGCCAGCCTGGTCTTCGGCCAGTACGACCAGAACGTGGCGCATCTGGAGCGGCGGCTCGGCGTGACCGCGACCGCGCTCGGCAACCACGTGGTGGTCAAGGGCACGCCGGAAGCCGCCGAGCGGGCCCGGATCGTGCTGGAGACCCTCTATGCCCGGGTGCGCGACGGCGGCGGGCTGCCGCTGACCCTCGGCGACGTCGACGGCGTCATCCAGGAGGCCTCCCTGCAGGGCAGCCTGTTTCCGGCGAGCGAGGCCCCGTCGAACGGCGAGCGCGCGCAGTTCGACCAGATCGCCACCCGCCGCCGCGGGGCCGTGCGGGCCCGCAACGCCGCGCAGGACGCCTACATCAAGGCCCTGCGCGCCAACGAACTCGTCTTCGCCGAGGGGCCGGCCGGCACCGGCAAGACCTGGCTGGCGGTCGGCCACGCGGTCTCGCTCCTGGAGCAGGGCCACGCGGAGCGGCTGATCCTGTCGCGCCCGGCCGTCGAGGCGGGCGAGCGCCTCGGCTTCCTGCCCGGCGACATGCGCGAGAAGGTCGATCCCTATCTCCGCCCGATCTACGACGCGCTCTACGACTTCATGGAGGCGCGCCACGTCGACCGGGGCCTGCAGACCGGCATGATCGAGATCGCGCCGCTCGCCTTCATGCGCGGGCGCACCCTCACCAATGCGGTGGTGCTGCTGGACGAGGCGCAGAACACCACCTCCATGCAGATGAAGATGTTCCTGACCCGCCTGGGCGAGAACTCGCGGATGATCGTGACGGGCGATCCGAGCCAGATCGACCTTCCGCCCGGCCAGAAATCCGGCCTCGTCGAGGCGGTCCGCATCCTGGAGGGCGTGGAGGGGATCGGGCGCGTCACCTTCAAGGACGCGGACGTGGTCCGGCACGACCTGGTGCGGCGGATCGTCAGCGCCTACGAGGCGGATACGAGCCGCGCCGGGGCCGAGGACCGTCCCGCCCCGCGCCGCGGGGCCTGAGCCGTGGAGAACGAGATCGACGTCGTCCTGGAGGACGAGCGCTGGGAGGCGGCCATCCCGGATCTCGGCCCCTTCGTGCGCCGCGCCGTCGAGGCGGCCCTGGCGATCCTGCCGCCCGCGGAGGCGGTCGAGGTGAGCGTCCTGCTCACCGACGACGAGGCGGTGCAGGAGCTCAACCGCACATGGCGCGGCAAGGACAAGCCGACGAACGTGCTCTCCTTCCCGGCCGGCCACGCCCATGGCGGGGCGCCGCGGCCCCTCGGCGACGTGGTTCTTGCGTATGACACGATGCTGCGCGAGAGTGGGGAGCAGTCGAAGCCTCTCGGCCACCATCTCGCGCATCTGCTGGTTCATGGCACGCTCCATCTCCTGGGCCAGGATCATGAGACCGGCGAGGCCGAGGCCGAGGCGATGGAGGCTCTGGAGGCCGCGGCCCTGGCGCGGCTCGGCGTTCCGGATCCCTACGGCGAGCCCGCGGAATGAGCCGCGGATCCTGCAATTCCAGACCAGAGAGACATGAGCAACGATCGAAGTCGTGGCGCCGCCGCGACCGCCCAGCCCGCCCCGGACGAGGACAGTCCGGCCCGTGAGCCGTGGTATGACCGTCTCCTCACCATCTTCCACCTGAAGCCGCGGGAGGCTCCGCGCGACGAGATCACCGACGCGCTGGCGGAGGCGCAGTCGGGCGATCACGCCTTCTCGCCCGTCGAGCGGGCGATGCTGAAGAACGTGCTGAGCCTGCACCGGGTGCGGGTCGACGACGTGATGGTGCCGCGGGCCGACATCGTCGCCGTGCCGGCGGAGATCTCCCTCGGCGAACTCCTGAAGGTGTTCCGGACGGCGGGCCATTCGCGCCTGCCGGTCTACGGCGACACCCTGGACGATCCCCGCGGCATGGTCCACATCCGCGACTTCGTCGACCACCTCGCCACCCGCGCCGAGGCCGGCGCGGCCCACGGCGCCAAATCCCCGGCCAACTCCCCGGCCAACTCTCCGGCCAAGCCCGCGGCCGAGCCGCCGCCGGTGATCCAGGGGGACGGGCGGGCGCGCCGGCCGCACCTCGCCCGGACGCCCGACCTGTGCGAGGTCGATCTCGACCTCTCCCTCGCCGCCACGCGGATCCTGCGGCCCGTGCTCTACGTGCCGCCCTCGATGCCGGCGATCGACCTCCTGGTGCGGATGCAGGCCAGCCGGACCCACATGGCCCTCGTCATCGACGAGTATGGCGGGACCGACGGGCTGATCTCGATCGAGGACCTGATCGAGGTCGTGGTCGGCGACATCGAGGACGAGCACGACGTGGCCGAGGGGCACCGGGTGCTGCGGGTCGACGGCGAGGCCGAGATCTACGTGGCGGATGCGCGCGCGAGCCTCGACGACGTCGCGGAGGCGACCGGCTTCGACATCGCCGGGGCGGTGGGCGAACTCGCCGAGGAGGTCGACACGATCGGCGGCCTCGTCGTCACCATCACCGGGCGGGTGCCGTCCCGGGGCGAGGTCGTGGCGGTTCCGGGCGACTTCGAGGTCGAGGTGCTGGACGCCGATCCGCGCCGCATCAAGCGGCTTCGCCTCCACCACGGCCCGGCCAAGCTCGCCGCCCCGGAGGAGCCCCTGGCCCTGCCGGCACCCCGCACGCTCAACGGCAGCGGCGCCCCGGTCGACGCCGGGGCGTGAGGGTGGGGGCCCTCGGCCCCCGCCCGTCCCCGCGGAGCGAATCCGGAGGCGCCCCCCGACCCGTCCGGGCACGTCCAGGCGCGCGGGAGAGGCCCCGGGCGCGCTCCCGCGATCGCCGGCCCGCGCGGGGGCGGTGGCGGCGCGCCCCGGGAGGGCCTCGCGCGCCCGCGGCGGCCTCGGCGGCCTCGGCGGCGCCACTGTTATCGTCCCTTCATCTTCCCGGGCCAGTGCGGCCGGGGCCTCACCGCCTCGCGCCGGACCAGCGGCCTCACTCGACCACGGCGAATCACCCCATGCGGCCAGACGGAACGGATTTCGCGGCGCCCTCGCGGCTCGGAGCCCTCGCGGACCGCTTCGCCCTGGCGGGCGGCTGGCGCCGGCTCGCGCTGGCGTGGCTGGCGGGCGCCTGCGGCGCCCTGGCCATGCCGCCCTTCGGGGTCCTGCCCGCCCTGGCGGTGGCGCTCGTCCCGGCGGTCTGGCTCCTCGACGGCGCCGCGACGGGGAGCGGCCGGCTGCACCGCGTCCTCGCCACGGCGGCCAGCGCCGGGGCGA
Organism: Methylobacterium sp. WSM2598; assembly: GCF_000379105.1. Classification (GTDB taxonomy): domain Bacteria; phylum Pseudomonadota; class Alphaproteobacteria; order Rhizobiales; family Beijerinckiaceae; genus Methylobacterium. Next base: position 1,662,715 of record NZ_KB900609.1, read on the forward strand.
TCGGCTGGGCCTGGGGCTTCGGCTACTTCGTCGCCGGGCTGTGGTGGCTCGGCGCCGCCTTTCTGGTCGATGCCGACGAGTTCGCCCTGCTCATGCCCCTCGGCGTGCTCGGCCTGCCCGCCCTGCTCGGGCTGTTCTTCGGGCTCGGCTTCGCCCTGGCGCGGCTCGTCTGGTCGCGGGGCGCCGGGCGGATCGCCGCCCTGGCGGCCGGCCTCGCCGCCTCCGAGTGGCTGCGCGGGCACCTGTTCACGGGCTTCCCCTGGAACACCCTCGGCATGGCGCTCGGCCAGAACCTCTGGCTGATGCAGGCGGCCTCCGTCGTCGGGCTCTACGGCCTGACCCTGCTCGCCGTCCTGATCGGGGCGGCGCCCGCCACGCTGGCCACCGGCGCGACCGCCCGGGCGCGCCGCTGGCCGACGCTGGCCGCCCTGGCGGGACTCGCGCTCCTCGCCGGGGCGGGCGCCCTGCGCGTCCCCGCCGGCAAGGTGCCGGAGGTGCCGGGCGTGCGGCTTCGCCTCGTCCAGCCCGACATCCCCCAGGACGCGCGCTTCAACCCGCGCAACCGCGAGGGCATTCTTCAGCGCTACCTCGGCCTCAGCGACAGCGCGACCGGCCCCGGATCGAGCGGGCTCGCCGACGTCACCCACCTGATCTGGCCCGAATCGGCCTTCCCGTTCCTGATCCAGCGCGAGCCCCGGGCGCTCGGCCAGATCACCGCCGCCCTGCCGCCGGGCAAGTACCTCGTCACCGGCGCCGCGCGCGCGGACGAGCCCCTGCCGGGGGAGCGCCTGCACTTCTACAACGGCATCCTGGTCATCGGCGCCGAGGGCTTCGTCGGCGTGCCCTACGACAAGCACCACCTCGTCCCGTTCGGGGAGTACCTGCCCGCCCCGGTCGACCGCATCCTGCGCGCGCTCGGCCTGCGGCAATTCGTGTCCGTGCCGGGCGGCTTCACCGCCGCCGAGGGCGCGAGGCGCCCGTTCTCGGTGCCGGGCCTGCCGGCCGCCGCGGCCTCGATCTGCTACGAGGTCATCTTCCCCGGCGCCGTCGTGCCCTCGGTGAGCCCGCGGGCCGGACTGATCCTCAACCTGACCAACGACGGCTGGTTCGGCGACACGCCCGGGCCGCGGCAGCATTTCGCCCAGGCCCGGCTGCGTGCCGTAGAGGAAGGTCTGCCGCTCGCGCGTGCTGCCAACACGGGCATCTCGGCCATGGTCGATCCTTACGGACGGGTGACTGGCATGCTCCCAGTCGGGGCGGAGGGCGTCCTCGATGTGAGGCTGCCGCACGACCTAGGGGAAAGTACGATCTACGCACGTTTTGGCGATTTGTTTTTCGTCGCATTGCTTCTAGGGTCGGTCCTGCTGGCCGCGGGCGCCCGAATCGGGAGCGCACGCCCGTAAGGCCACCGTGCGGGGTGTGGAGCAGGACTTGAAGAAAGCACCGGATCCGATCGATCGTCATGTTGGCCACCGGGTGCGGGTGCGGCGGCTTCTCATGGGGGTAAGTCAGGAGAAGCTGGGGGATGCGCTCGCCGTCACCTTCCAGCAGATCCAGAAGTACGAGAAGGGCGCCAACCGCATCAGTGCGAGCCGGCTGCAGCAGATCGCCGAAATGCTCGGCGTGCCCGTGGGATTTTTCTACGAGGGCGCGCCGCGCAGCGAGAACGGCCACGACGAGGAGCGCGGCGACGCGGCGCGCGCCCCGAGCGTCGACCTGTTCTGGACGAGTCAGGACCTCCAGCTCGTCCGCGCCTTCCAGCGCGTGAACGATCCGCTCCTGCGCCGGCGAGTCGTCTCGCTGGTCGAGGCGATGGGCGGCGGCAAGGACGCGGTCGTCGAGGAGTGATCCGCGGTCCGGACGATCACGTCCGGACAGCGGATCACGAGCCCGCGCCGCGCGTGAGCGAAGCCGACATCCGCATGACGCCTCCGGCGACCGGTCCGGCAGGCGAATCGCCGGACCGTGCGGCCGGACCGGCCTCCCGGGGGTGCTCAGCCGCCTCCCGCCCGGCCCCGGTCCGCCGGCGCCTCGCGGGACGGGAGGCCGAGCAACGCGCGGGCCTCGTCCGGGGTCGCCGGAGCGCGATCGAGCAGGGCCAGGAGCGCCACCGCCTTCTCGACGAGGGCGGCGTTGCTCGGGGCCAGCCGGCCGCGCGAGAGGTAGAGATTGTCCTCCAGCCCGACCCGCACGTGGCCGCCGGCCGTGGCGGCGAGCGCCAGGATCGGAAACTCCGCCCGCGAGATCCCGAAGGCCGACCAGATCGCGTCCGGCGGCAGCCGGTCGCGCATCTGCAGCAGCGTCTCCGGCGTCGCCGGCGCCCCCCAGGGGATCCCGAGGCAGATCTGGAACAGGGGCGGCCGGTCGAGGTAGCCCTCGGCGATCAGCTGCTTGGCGAGTTCGATCTGGCCGAGATCGAACACCTCGATCTCCGGCCGCGCGCCGGCGTCGCGGATGCGCGCCGCCATCTCGCGCAGGTGGCCCGGCGTGTTGAGGAAGGCGTGCTCGCCGAAATTCATCGTCGCCACGTCGAGAGTGCAGATCTCCGGGCGCAGCGCCGTCACGTGCCGGGTCCGGGCCTCCGGCGAGGCGAGGCTGGTGCCCGGGCCCGCCCGGGCCGGCTCCTCGTCGGGGCCTGGCACGAAGCGCCCGCCCGCTCCGGTCGTCAGGTTGAGGATCACCGCCTCGTCGCGCTCGCGGATGCGCTCGACGACCTCGCGGTAGAGGGCGAGGTCCATGCTCGGCTTGGCGGTGCCGGGGTCGCGCACGTGGATGTGGACCACGGCGGCCCCGGCCTCGGCCGCCTCCAGGGCCGAGCGCGCGATCTCCTGCGGGGAGACCGGCACGGCCGGGTTCCGGGACGGCGTGTCGAACGAGCCCGTGAGGGCGCAGGTGATGACGGTCTTGCCCGAGAGGGTGGTGGCGGACATGCGTGCCTCCCCGCGTCAGTCGCTGCCGCCGTCGACCACCAGGGTCTCGCCGGTCACGTAGGCCGCGCCCGCGGCCAGGAAGAGCATCGCCTCGGCGATGTCCTCGGGCTTGGCGAGCCGCGCCAGCAGGGTGCGCGACAGGGTCGCCTGCTTGCGCTCGGCCGGCCAGGCCTCGGTCCAGGGCGTCTCGACCAGGCCCGGCGCGACCGCGTTGACCCGCACCTCGGGGGCGAGCGCCCGGGCGAGGCTGCGGGTGAGGTTCACGAGCCCCGCCTTGCTGGCCGAGTAGGCGATGCTGGAGCCGCGCCGGCCGAGGCCGGCCACCGAGGCCGTGTTGACGATGGCGCCGCGCCGGGCCCGGAGGGCAGGCGCCGCGGCGCGCGCGCAGCGGTACGGGCCGATCAGGTTGGTCGAGAGGATCGTCTGCCAGAACTCCTCCGTCATCGCGTCGAGATCGGCGAAGGGGATCGGCTGGGCGGTGCCGGAGGTGCCGGCATTGTTGATCAGGACGTTGAGGCCGCCGAGCGCCTCGACCGCCCGGCCGACCAGCGCCTCCGCCTCGCCCGCCTGCGCGACGCTGCCGGCGACGGCCGTGACGCGGTAGCCCTCCGCCGCGAGGCGCGCGGCGGCCTCCGGCCCGCGCCCGTCCTCGGCCAGGTGATTGAGGGCGACCGCCGCGCCGCAGCGCGCGAACAGGGTCGCGGCCGCGAGCCCGATCCCCGACGCTGCCCCGGTCACCAGGACGGATTTCCCCCTCAGGTCCGCACTGATCATCCGCGTTTCCACCCTGCGAAATCGTGTTTCGCGCGAGACTGGCAGGGTGGACGGGGCCTGTCCAGCGGCGTCAGCGGATCAGGCGGTCGGCATGGGCGGCGCCGAGCCCGATCCGCTCGTAGTGCCGGCGCACCGCGTCGAGCTTGGTGAAGACGTCCTCGTAGCCGAGCGCCTGGCCGTAGGGATCGACGTAGGTGTAGCCGCCCGTGACGTGGAACAGGGTGGCCATCTCGGTCACGTCGTCGGGCACGACCAGCGTGTGGGTCTCGCCGGGGGGCTCGAAGGCGTAGTCGCCGGGCGTCGCCTCCCACTCGTGCTCCAGGTAGCGCCAGCGCCCGCGCAGGGTGAAGGCGTGGACCGGCCCGCTGTGCCGGTGCCGCGACAGCACGCCCGCCGCCCGCACCCGCAGGATGTTCACGTAGTAGCCCTGGCTCACGCAGAGCACGAGGGGCTTGAAGGCGACGTCCGCCGATTGGGGCACCCAGTCGCGCTCGTCGCCGTCGAGGGCGAGGGCGCCGCCCACGAAGATGTCCGGCACCATGCCGCCCGGCTGCGGCAGCTGGTAGGCGATCTTGCGGGTGTCGAGGCGGGTGTCGAGGGCGGTGCGGGCAGTCTCGGTCATGGGGCCTCCGGATCTCGTCCCACAAGCTCTACGCGCGCAGGCGCCGGCAGATCCACCCCGCGCGGCGCGCGGCCCCGCGCGGCGCGCGGCCGGCCACGCTCATCCTCCGTCAAGGCAAGTCCAGCGTCGAGGCAAGTCCAGGCGAGGCGGCAATGCTTGCTCCCGATTGACGCGAACGGCATATTGTCGGGTGCTTGCGCCGCGGCTCAGGGCAAACCATTAAAATACATATGCTCATGACGTATATATAGCGCCGTGCCTGCGGGCGCATAATCTGTGGGTGCGCTGGCGCACAAACTGACATGTCACCCATGATTATTCGGTCGGCGGGCGCGGAGCCGACGATTGTCATGGAGCGATCTCGGACGTATGCCCCGGCCGGCAGCTTCGCAGGATCCGGACCATGCCGAGAGAGCGCGGAAAACGGCTTCAGATGGCGTTGGCGCTGCGGGGGAGGACCAAGCTCTACGCGTTTGCGGCGGAACTCGACGTCAATCCGAGTTCCGTGACGCGCTGGGTTGGCGGCGGGGAGATCTCGACCGAGCACGCCGTGCGCATATGCGAGGTGCTCGACGTCTCGCTGGACTGGCTGCTCCTGGGGCGCGGCGCGCCGGACCTCGCGGCCGATCGCGCGATCTCGGAGCGGGAGGCGAGGCTGCTGGCGACCTGCCAGCACCTGCCGTGCGACCTCGTCGACCAGGTGATCGGCCTGTTCGCGTGCCTGACCAAGCACGCGCGCTGACCGTGGGGGCGCCGGGACGGTTCGCGGCGGGAGGAGGGCGCCCCGGCGAACGGGGCGCCCTCCCGGGGATCCGCGGTGCCGGCTCCCGCTCGCCGGCGGGCGGCCTCGGGCGGGTTACGCCTCGAAGCAGAGCTTCCTGCCGGCGTTGGTGGGACTCGTGGCATTGTCCAGCCAGCCATTGACGTCCGTCGTATCGAGCGCCACCAGCCGGCCGGCATTGGCCTTGATTTTCAGAGTCAGAACCGAGAACTCGGTGCGGCGCACCTCGTAGCTCTGCTTCGAGACTTCCGATTTGCCGTTCTTGTCGTGCGCCATGTACAGCGCTGTATAGTAGACATAGAGCTTCGGTTGTGACAGATTGCTCATATCAATCGTCGATTGCGAGAACAAGTTCTTCCATTGTTGTGAATGTTCCTGGCCGAAGACGGATTTCGCCATGTCGGCGATGGCCGTCTTGATCGTCTGAAGATCTTTCGACGATACTCCCGTGTATAGATTGCTGATTTGATCGATAAGAAGGTTGTAATCTTTGCTCTCAAAGGTCTGCTTGGTAGTGTTGTTCGTCAAGAGGCCGAAGAACGGGTTGTTGCCGATCTCGGTGACGTAGCCGTTGAACGCTGCCGCCAGGGCCTCCGGGGTGAGCGTGGCCGGGTTGAAGTTGGCGCGCTTCTGGCTGTGCTGGAGGATGCTGGAGACCGCGGTCGGAAGGTTGGTGAGTTCCGTGTAGATCGCGGTCCCGCTCGCGTTCGGGTCGGCGGTGTCCTCACCGAGGAACGTCCCGCGCGCCGTCGCCGCGGCATTGTCGGCGAACACGAAATGATCATAATATTGGGGGATATTGTAAATCCAGCTATTCACGACATCATCTTCACTGAAGGTATTCATGTTAGATCCTCACTGATCATCGGCCACGACTCGGCGGCCGCGGACAGTCATAGCGCAATCCCTCGCGCCTATCTTACAATGTATTTGCGCCGGTAAGCCGTAAGAGAGGAAGAATTTTCGTCAGGCGCAATCGAAAGCAGCGAAAATTGATTTGTTCATGCAACGGATGGATCATTTCATGTCTTGAGAAGCTGCCCGTGTCCGGAGCCAGGCAGATCGCGACGATCGGCAAATCTCCGGATGCGAGCGAGGCGTCGAGGCGGTCGAGAGAGGCATGCCTTAGAGTTTAATAATCTAACCTAGAGTGCGTTTCGGCCGCCGTCGCGGGGCGCTGCCGCGTGCCGAGCCGGAGACGGCGCCCCTGCGCGGGGTCCGGGTTCCGGGAGAGCGGGCCGGGAGAACCGGGCCGGGGCGGCGACCGCCGCTCAGCGCAGGGGCAGGAAGCCGGAGAAGCCGATCGCGAGTGGGCCGCCGGGATCCGGCGCGCCGGTCGAGCCCCGGGCGGGCGCGTCGCCCGGCCCCGTCACGACGATCGCGCCGTCGGCGGCGGACAGGAAGGCGGTGAGCGGGATGGGGCCGAGGCCGCCGATCTCGCCCAGGGTGACGGGCCGGGAGGCCAAGCTGGCATCGCCCCGCACCGGCAGGCCGCCGATCCTGAGCGGGAGGCGCGGGCGCCAGGAGGGATCGGCCGGCGCGACGACCCGGCCCTCGAAATGGAGGCCGTCCTCCGCGTACCAGTAGCGCCCCTGCTGGGCGGCGCCGCGCGGCGGCGCGCCGGGCGCCTGCCGCGCCAGCACCGGCGTCCAGGGGAACGGCGCGACCCGGTTCGGGCCGTACTGGCCGCGCCGCGCCCCCGGCGGCAGCCCGTAACCCCAGCCGTTGAAGTCGTTGCCGGCGACGCGGTGGCCCGCGAGGTCTGTCCCGATCCTCACCAGCGCCCCCGCGCCCGGGGCGTTCAGCGCGGTGTTGTTCGTCGCCACCAGGACGCCCCCTCCGTCCTGGGACAGGAACCCGGCCTCGAGCCGCGCGCCCTCCTGCAAGGTCAGCGCCGTGTTGCTCATCATCAGGCGGCCGCCCGTGACCTCCGCGGCCGGGAAGCGGCCGACCAGCTGCTCGACATGGCCCCCGAGCACGCTGAGGAGGCCGCCCGTCACCCGGAGGCTCGGCGCCAGGGTGCCGCCGGTGAGCCGCAGGCTCTGCACCAGCACCGTGCCGCCCTTCAGCAGCAGCGCCGGCCCGTCCGCCCGCGCATCGGCCCCCTTGGTCGAGCTGACCTGGCCGAGCATCACGTCGCCGTCCTCGTGGATGTAGGCGGCGCGGTCTCCGTCGAGCTGGATCTGGGCGATGTGGCGGGCGGCGCCCTTGCAGCAGCCCTGGGCCGTGCAGCAGCCGTGCGCCCTGGCCACGACCTTGTTCTGGAAGGTCGTGATCGCCTTGACGTCGAGCCCGTCCGCCCGCCCGAACTCCACGCAGGTGCCCTGCCCATCGCCCCACACGGCCATCAGCTCGGGATCGGCCGCGAAGTCGAACGGGAAGCAATGCACCGAGGTCACGTGCACGAAGTCGAGGGCGCCGTCGATCAGCAGGCCCTGGTTGAACATCCCGAGTTCGAGCAGGTCGATCTGCAATCCGCCAGGATTCGGGCCCTCGACCGGCTGGTGCCCGTTGATGCCGTTCCAGGCGTTCGAGAGGCGCAGATGGCCGATCTTGTAGCGGCTGGCGTTCCGCACATCGATGGCCCAGGGGTAGCGGCGCAGGGTGTCGCGGCTGGTGGCCCCGCTCTGGTCGAAGACGATGCCGATCCGGTCGATCCCGGAACTGTCGCCCACCGCCACCTCGATGACGGCGGCGGAGCCCTGGTAGCACGGCCCGACCTTCAGGATAGTCGAGGTCACGCCCTCGCCGAGCAGGAGTTGGCCGCTCGCCTGGGGCAGGCTGCCGCAGACCGGGTAGGTGCCGGCCGGGAATCGCAGGGCACGCCCCGTCGCCAGGGCCTCGCGCAGGTAGGGCGTGAGGTCGGCCGTGGATCGTCGCGCGCGGATGCCGGCGCGCAGGGGCTCGGGGATGAACGCCATCACGTCGAGCCCGTCCGGCGCCGCCGCGTCCGGGCCGGCGGCCGGCGCCCCGCCGCGCTCCGGGGCCGCCGGGGCCGCCGCGGGCAGGAGGAGCGCGAGCGCGAGTGCGGTGACGAGTCGGAGGGCCATGCTGCATTTCCCCTGGCTGGTCCCTTGGCCGGCCCCTCGGCCGGCCCCTCGGCCGGTCCCTCGGCCGGTCCCTCGGCCGGTCCCTCGGCCGGTCCCTTGGCCGACCCCTCGGCCGACCCCTGGCCGGTCCCGGCCCCGCCTCCGGCCTGCGCGCCGCCCGGCGCGCTACTCGACGATGCCGAGCGCCCGCATCCGGGCGATCGTCTCCAGGAGTCTGGGCCCGGTCTCGCGGCGCAGCACCGCCTCCGTCATCACGAAGGCCGGACCGCTGACATTGACCGCGAACAGGCCCTGGGCCCCCGGGCTGTGGATCGGGGCCGCCACCGCGTTGATCTCGGGGTGCCAGATGCCGACGCCGACGCAGAAGCCGCGCTCGGCCACCTCCGCCTGGCAGCGGGCGATGGTCCCCTCCAGGCGCGGCCACTCGGCCCCGGCCTCCGCGCGCAGGCGCGCGAGCAGGGGCGCGCGCTCGGCCTCGTCCATGCCCGCGAGCGTCGCCATGCCCATGGCGCTGCGGGCGAGCGGGAGGTGGAAGCCGACCTCCCGCGAGATGGTGATGGTCTGGCCGACGCCGCGCCAGAGCTGGATGTAGACGCTGTGCAGCCCGTCGCGCAGGCCCAGCGCCACGTGGGCCTGGACCGCCGTGGCGAGGTCCTGCAGGTAGGGCTTCGCCATCTGCGGGAAGGAGTTCTGGCGCAGGAAGGCGGCCGAGAGGGCGAGCACCGCCGGCCCCAGCCCGTAGCGCTCGCCATCCTCCCCGTGGACGAGGTAGCCGAGCGCCAGCAGCGTGTGCGTCAGGCGCGACACGGTCGGCTTCGGCAGGCCGGTGCGCGCCGCGATCTCCCGGTTGCCGAGCCACTCGGACGCGTCCCGGAAGGCGCGCAGCACCTGCAACCCTCGGGCGAGGGCGGTGACGAACTGGCGGTCGCCGTCCTCGCCGTCGGAGCGCGCGGGATCCCGCCACCCGGCCGCGGCGCGGCCGCGCGGCGTGTCGCGGCCCGGCGCGAGAGCCTCTGACATGTTCAGCCCCGTCTGGCATGGCCGCGCCCGCGGCCCCGGGCGCAACCCTGCCGATCCGCCGCCATTCCGGCAACCCGTTTCGCGATGCGGACCGCTATTTCGCGTCTTGACCCGTCCCGGGTGCGCGGGCAGGGTTCGGCCCTGGCCGCCCGGCCGTCGCGCCGGCGGCCGGCCCGACGGCGACGCCGAACACGGCGCGCGGTACGATGACAATCAAGACGAAAACGCCACCCGGAGGAGACGCCCTTGTTGAGATCGATCGCACGCACCGCCGCGGCCGGCATCCTGGCGCTCGCGGCCGGGGCGGCGCTGGCCGCGCCCGCCACCCTCAAGATCGCCTTCATCGATCCGCTGTCCGGCGGCGGCGCCGGCACCGGCGAGGCCGGCCTCAAGACCTTCCAGTTCATGGCCGAGCGCCTCAACGCCAACAACCCCGACCTGAAGCTCGAAGTCCTCGGCTACGACAACAAGCTCAATCCGCAGGAGAGCCTCGTCCAGCTTCAGAAGGCGATCGATTCCGGCGCCCGCGTCGTCGTACAGGGCAACGGTTCGAGCGTGGCCTCCGCCATCGTCGACTTCGTCAACAAGTACAACGATCGCAACCCTGGCAAGGAGGTCGTCTACCTCAACTACGCCGCCGTCGATCCCGTGCTGACCAACGCGAAGTGCAGCTACTGGCACTTCCGGTTCGACGCCAATTCCGACATCAAGATGGGGGCCCTGACGAATTTCCTGAAGGGCAAGCCCGAGGTCAAGAAGGTCTACCTGATCAACCAGGATTACTCGTTCGGGCAGGCGGTGCGCAGCGCGGCGCGCGCGATGCTGAAGGAGAAGCGTCCGGACGTGCAGATCGTCGGCGACGAGGTCGCGCCGCTGCAGAAGGTCAACGACTTCTCGCCCTACGTCGCCAAGGTGAAAGCGTCCGGCGCCGACACGGTCATCACCGGCAACTGGGGCCAGGACATGGCGCTGCTGCTCAAGGCAGCGGCCGATGCCGGGCTTCAGGCCAATTTCTACACGTATTACGGCGGCGGGTCGGGATCGCCGACCGCGATCAAGCAGACGAATCTGGCCGACCGGGTCTTCCAGGTCGCCGAGGGCTACGCCAACATCCCGTACCCGGCCGGGCAGGAGTTCGAGAAGGCGTTCCGGGCCCGGGTCGGCCAGGAGCTGACCTATCCCCGCATCGTCAACCTGATGAACATCCTCGCCAAGGCCGCCGGCGAGGCGAAGTCGACCGACCCGAAGGCGATCGCGAAGGCGCTGGAATCCATCCACAACGACACGCTCTACGGCCAGGACAGCTTCATGCGGCCGGACGACCACCAGCTCTTCCAGCCGATCTACATCTCGCAATTCGGCCCCGTGGACACCGCCAAGCAATTCGACAGCGAGAATACCGGCTGGGGCTGGAAGGCGGCGGGCGAGGTCAGCGCGAAGGACACGCTGCTGCCGACCACCTGCAAGATGGACCGGCCGAGCTGAGGGCGGAAGGTCGGGAGGCGGTCGTCGGCCTTGCGCGACGGCCCCTCGGGAGCGAGCGTCGCGCGGCGCAGGGGCGAGGTCTCGCGGCCCGCCCCGCCCGCGCGGCGATGGACGCGGCGGCGGAGACCGCGTGGCCGCCTCCGCCCATCCCCGCGGCGGGCGCTGCCGCGAGCGCATGGTGACCCCGCGAAGAGCCGCGACCGCGCTGCAGGAGATCGCAGTTTGCTCGAACTTCTCATCGTCTCGACTCTGAACGGCGTGCTCTACGGCATGCTGCTGTTCCTGATGGCGAGCGGGTTGACGCTCATCTTCAGCATGATGGGCGTGCTCAACTTCGCGCATGCGAGCTTCTACATGCTCGGCGCGTTCTTCGGCTATCAGATCAGCCGCTTCACCGGCTTCTGGGTCGGGCTCGTGGTGGCACCCCTGGCGGTCGGCGGCATCGGGGCGCTGATCGAGCGCTTCGGCCTGCGCAACGTGCACCGGCACGGCCACGTCCCCGAACTCCTCTTCACCTTCGGCCTCGCCTACGTCATCGAGGAGGCGGTGCAGATGGTCTGGGGCAAGCTGCCGGTCGATTACCGGGTCCCGGCGCTCCTCGATTTTCCCGCCTTCACCATCTTCGACACCAACTACCCGGCCTACAAGCTGTTCATGCTGGTCGTCTCGGTGACGATCTTCGCCGGGCTGCTCCTCGTCCTGACCCGCACCCGGATCGGGCTGATCATCCAGGCGGCGCTGACCCATCCGAGCATGGTGGCGATGCTCGGCCACGACGTCGCCAAGGTCTTCATGCTGGTCTTCGGCATCGGCACCGGGCTCGCGGCGGTGGCGGGGGTCATCGCGGGGCCGGCCCTGGTTACCCAGGCGAACATGGCGGGCCTGCTCGGCCCGATCCTGTTCGTGGTCGTGGTGGTGGGCGGGCTCGGCTCGCTCACCGGCGCCTTCGTGGCCTCCCTGCTGATCGGCCTCGTCCAGACCTTCGCGGTCTCCCTCGACGTCTCGCCGGCGAGCGTGGCCGCCGCGCTCGGGATCGCGGCGGCGCCGGGGGCCGGGGTGCTCGGCGACCTCTGGACGGTCACGATCGCGCAGGTCGGGCCGGTGATCCCCTACCTCCTGCTCGTGATCGTGCTGATCGTGCGACCGACCGGGCTGCTCGGGAACCGCGAAGCATGACCGATCTCGCTCACGGCGCCGCCCCCGACTGGGCCGCGGGCCGGCCGGCCGCCGCGGCGGCGCCGCCGCGCCGCGGCCTGCTCGGCCGGGTCGCCCCCTGGCTCGCCGCCGCCGCGATCCTCGCGGCCGCCCCGCAGGTCTTCTCCGGCGGCACCGCCCTCACGATGCTGAGCCTGATGGGCATCGCGATCGTGTTCGCCCTGTCCTACAACATGCTGCTCGGCCAGACCGGGCTGCTCTCCTTCGGGCACGCGGTCTATTACGGGCTCGGCGCGTTCTTCACGGTCCACGCCATGAACGCCGTCGCGGCCGGGCGCCTGCCCATCCCCCTCGCGGTCATGCCGCTCGTCGGCGCGGCGACCGGGCTCGGCTTCGGCCTCGTCTTCGGGGCGGTCTCGACGCGGCGCGCCGGCACCGTCTTCGCGATGATCTCGCTCGGCCTCGCCGAACTCGTCGCCTCGGGCTCGCACATCCTGCACAGCTTCTTCGGCGGCGAGGAGGGCGTCACCACCAACCGCACCAAGATGCTGCGCCTGTTCGACCTCAGCTTCGGGCCGCAGATCCAGGTCTACTACCTGATCGCCGGCTGGTGCCTGATCTGCGCCCTGCTGATGTACGGGATCACCCGGACGCCGCTCGGGCGGCTGTGCAACGCCGTGCGGGAGAACCCGGAGCGGGTCGAGTTCATCGGCTACGAGCCCCGCACCGTGCGCCTGATCGCCTTCTGCCTCTCGGCCGGCTTCGCGGGCGTGGCGGGGGCGCTCGCGGCCATCAACTTCGAGATCGTCAACGTCTCGTATCTCAGCCTCAACCAGTCGGGGGTGGTGCTGCTCGCCGCCTTCATCGGCGGCATCGGCCACTTCGTCGGGCCGGTGATCGGCGCCGTGGTGGTGACGATCCTGCAGGTGTCGCTCTCCGACCTGACCGAGGTCTGGCAGCTGTATTTCGGGCTCCTGTTCATCGCGATCGTGATGTTCGCCCCGGGCGGCCTCGCCGGGCTCGCCCTGATGCACGGTCCCCTGCTGCGCGCCGGCACCGCCCACCGGCTCCTGCCGGCCTACGCCCTCGCCCTGCCGCCCGCGCTCGCGCTGGTCCTCGGCCTGATCGGCCTGATCGAGATGAGCTTCCACGCCCTCGTGAAGGCCGGCGAGGGCAGCGCCCTGCGCCTGTTCGGCCTCGCCCTCGACGTCGCCTCGCCACTGCCCTGGCTCCTCGCCGCGGCCGCCCTCGCGGCGGGCATCCTCGGCCTGCGCGCCGCGTCCCCCCGCGTGGCGGCCGCGTGGCACGAGGCCGCGCCGGCCGGTCCGGAGGCCGCCTCCCGATGAGCGCGCCCGCCCTCGAACTCGCCGGCGTCACCAAGTCCTTCGGGCCGACGCAGATCATCGCGGGCATCGACCTCGCCGTCCCGGCGGGCGAGCGCCACGCCATCATCGGACCGAACGGGGCCGGCAAGTCGACCCTGTTCAACCTGATCAGCGGCCGCCTCGCCCCGACGAGCGGCACCATCCGGCTGGAGGGCGCCGACATCACCGGGGTGCGGCCCGCCGCCATCAACCGGCGCGGCCTCGCGCGCAGCTTCCAGGTCACCAACATCTTCCCCAAGCTCACCGTCTGGGAGAACGTGCGCTGCGCGGTGCTGCGCGCCATGGGCCACCGGCCGGTCTTCTGGCGCAGCGTCGAGCGCCTGCCGGGCGTCGCCGACCGCACGGCGGCGATCCTCGACAGCATCCGCCTCGGCCACCGCGCCGCGATGCCGGCCGGCATGCTCGCCTACGCGGAGCAGCGGGCCCTGGAGATCGGCATCAGCATCGCGAGCGACGCCCGGGTGATCCTGCTCGACGAGCCCATGGCCGGCATGAGCCACAGCGAGAGCGAGCACGCCACCGCGCTGATCCGCGAGGTCACGGCCGGGCGCACCCTGCTGATGGTCGAGCACGACATGGCGGTGGTGTTCGGCCTCGCCGACCGCATCTCGGTGCTCGTCTACGGCCGCCTCATCGCCACCGACACGCCGGCCCGCATCCGGGGCAATCGCGCCGTGCAGGAAGCCTATCTGGGGGTCGCCGCATGAACGCCGCCGCCTCGCCGCCCGGCCCGGCCCTGCTCGAGGTCGAGGACCTGCACGCCTATTACGGCAAGAGCCACATCCTGCAGGGCGTGAGCTTCACGGTCGGGGCGGGGGAGATCGTCTCGATCCTCGGCCGCAACGGGGTCGGCCGCTCGACGACCCTGAAGGCCATCATGGGGGATGTCGCCCCGCGCGGCACGATCCGCTTCAAGGGCCGGCCGATCGCCGGGCTGAAACCCCACCTCGTCGCGCGCCGCGGCCTCGGCTACGTGCCGGAGGAGCGGGCGATCTTCCCCAAGCTCACGGTGCGCCAGAACCTCGCCCTCGGCGAGAAGGCGGGCTCGGGCGCGCGCTGGACCGAGGCCGACATCTTCCGGCTCTTCCCGCGGCTCGAGGAGCGCATCGACACGCCGGGGGGCGTGCTGTCGGGGGGCGAGCAGCAGATGCTCACCATCTGCCGCACCCTGATGGGCAATCCCGAGCTGATCATGATCGACGAGCCGACGGAGGGGCTCTCGCCCCAGATGGTGGCGCGCGTCGGCGAGCTCGTCGCCGAGATCGCGGCCCGGGGCGTCTCCGTTCTCCTGGTCGAGCAGAAGCTGACGATCGCCCTGAAGCTGTCGCGGCGGCTCTACGTGATGGGCCACGGCCGCGTCGTCTTCGAGGGCACGCCCGCCGCGCTGATGGCCGACGAGGCCGTGCGGCGGGAATGGCTGGAGGTGTGAGGCGGGGGCTCCCCCTCCCGACGAGCCGGGCCCGCGCCGCGATCCGCACCCCGGCTCAGAACAGGCTGAACCGGTAGTCGGCGCCGATCCGCATCAGGTGCGCGTCGAGGCCGACCCGCGCCCGCACCGGCGTTCCTCCGGCCCGGAACGCCACCCTGCGGTCGAGCTCCGCGAAGAGATACTCGGCCTTGAGCGACCAGTCCGGCGTGATCTTGTAGGCGACGCCGCCGCCCACCGTGTAGCCGTCGAGCGGGATCGAGCGGCGGACCGGGCCCGCGAAGGCCCCGACGAACGGCCGGCCGGCGCCGAGACCGAACCGCTGCGTCGCCGCGACGCCCTCGGCGTTGAATTCCGTGAAGGCCCAGCCGCCCGTGGCGTAGACCAGGACCGGGCCCCAGGCGTAACCGATTCGCCCGCGGATCGTGGCGTGGTACGTGTCCGTCTGCAGGCGGCCATTCGCGGTGCCCAGACCCGCCGCGGCGATGATGCCGGTGTGCCGGACGCCGCTGTAGCCGATATCGCCCTCGAGGCCGGCGACGAAGCCGTTCTCGGGCGCGAACTGGTAATTGTACCCGACCGTCCCCCCGCCACGAACCCGCCCGCCGAGGGGCGCGACGCCGCGCCGGGCAGGGGAGCGAGGCTCCGCAGCAGGAAATTCCCGTCCACGAGGCCCGCGACGTTCGCGCCGAAATACGCGCCCGTCCAGGTGAAGGTCGGCACGGGCGCGACGACCGGCGGCGCCGCGCGGCGAGGCAGATCGGCGGCCTGCGCGCCCGTGGCGGCGAGCACGGCCAGCAATCCGGAAGCAGCAACCCTGTTCACGACAGGCTCTCCGACGAGGCTGACGTAAGGTTAGATCACCCGGAGCGAGTCGTCTGTGGCAAGGCCGCCACAGTGCGCGGCGAAGATCGGCGCGACAGTGAGGCAAACATCACGTGATACGACATCCGGCTGATTGCTTCGCCATCTCCCATTTCGGCAATGCGGATGTCGGCGTCGCTCAAGCGCCGCGCGGGCTTGGCAGACGCTGTCCGGAAGATCACTTCCGGAAAGCGTATGAAATGAGCAGAAGATCTCTTGCCGTCGGGTCGCTGTCCCGGTGCTCCGAGGGCGCAATCGTGCGGGCCGCGCGGACGATCGGCAAAAGTTAAGCGAAAGTAAAACGCTGGAGGCCGTCGGACCGAGATGGCTGCGCCGGCCGAGATGCGGCGGTCCCGGTCTGCCGCGAAGGGCGGCGCCGGCGCGGGACGTCGCGAGCGGCGGGCGATCCCGGGCCGGCCGCCCGCGCCGCGGCGGGCGGCCGGCGGCGCGCCTCAGCGCACGCCGAGCAGCTCGACGTCGAAGATCAGGGTCGCGTTCGGCGGGATGACGCCGCCGGCGCCGCGCGCGCCGTAGCCGAGATCCGGCGGGATCAGGAGGGTGCGCTTGCCGCCGACCTTCATGGTCGAGAGGCCCTCGTCCCAGCCCTTGATGACCTGGCCGGTGCCGACCGCGAATTCCAGCGGCTGGCCGCGATCGACCGAGCTGTCGAACTTCTTCCCCTTGCGGCCCTTGTCATCGAGCCAGCCCGTGTAGTGCACGCTGACCCTCTGGCCGGCCTGGGGCTGCGGCCCGGTGCCGACCACGTCGTCCTTGTACTTCAGGCCCGAGGCGGTGGTGACGAAATCGGCGGAGGAGGCGGCGCTGCTCATGGCGATCAACAGGGCTCCGGCACGGAGGAGGGAGGAGGGGCGCATCGCGGACAAGGGTCCTCGTGTCACGAACGGAGGGCCGGGTTAGCACGCCCGCCCGCCGCTGCCGAGAGGCCGGGGTCACGCCCGCGGCAGGCTGTCCGGATCGACGGGCGCGCCCTCGGCCCAGCGCAGGACGAGCGCCCGCACGTCCTCCGGGGCGGCGAGCCGGCGCTGCGCGATCGTCTCGCCGCCGCCGACGCGCACGCTGATGCCGCCATCCGCGTTCACGGTCGCGAAGGCCTTCTCGTCCGTGAGGTCGTCGCCGAGGAAGACGGCGCGGCGCCCCGCATAGGGCGGCCGCTCCTGGAACTGCCGGATGGCGTGGCCCTTGGTGGCGCTGGCGGGCAGGATCTCGCCCACCGCCTTGCCGAGCTGCAGCCGGTAGGCGCTGCCGAGATCGGCCGCCAGCCGCTCCACCGCCGCCTGCGCCCGGTCCGCGTCGCCCGGCGTGGCGAGGCGCCAATGCACCGCCACCGAGCACCCCTTGTCCTCGATCAGCACCCGATCGAGTGCGGCGGCCTGCCGCTTCAGCGCCTCGACCCCCGCGCGCAGGGAGGGGTGGGCGGCGGGCTCGCAGCCCGCGACGGCGTCGCCCCGCCGCATCTCCACCCCGTGCAGCCCGCCCACGTCGAAGCGCTCGGGCGCCAGGAACCCGTCGATGGTCGCGATCGGCCGGCCGGTCACGATGGCGAGCGCGCCGCCGAGCCGCGCCCGCAGGGCCGCGAGGGCGGGCGGCAGCGCCGGCGGCACGACGACCGCGTCGGGCCGGGGAGCGATGTCGACGAGGGTGCCGTCAAAGTCGAGGAACAGCGCGTGGGCGGTGTCGGTCACGGTTCGGCTCTCCGGAAGCGGCGGCGCAGCCTCCCGCCGCGCGGGTCGGGCCCGCGACGGGGGCGAGGCCATAAACCGCGTGGCGGCCGCCGAGGCAAATGCCCCGGGGCCGAGGCAGGGGGTTCGGGGCGGAGGCAGGGGCCTCGGCGGCCGAAGCCTCGGGCATCGTGACGCGGGGCCGGCGGCGCGGGGCCGGCGCATCCTCCCGGGCGAGAGGAGGCCCGCATGCCGCCGCAGCCGATCCCCCCGGGCCCGGGCCAGGAGAGCGTCTGGGCCTACCCGCGCCCGCCGCGCCTGGAGCCCGTGGCCGAGCGCCTCGCCGTCGTCCTCGGCGGAATCACCATCGCGCAGACCCGGGCCGGGTTCCGCGTGCTGGAAACCAGCCATCCGCCGACCTACTACTTCCCGCCCGACTCGGTCCTGCCGGGCGTGCTCGGCCCGCCCCGGCCCGCCAGCCTGTGCGAGTGGAAGGGGCGCGCCGTCCTGCACGACGTGACGGCCGGCGGCCGCACCGTCCCGGGCGCGGCCTGGGCCTACCCCGCGCCGATGCCGGGATTCCGGCCGATCGCCCACTACCTCGCCTTCTACGCCGGCCCCATGGAGGCCTGCTTCGTCGGCGACGAGCGGGTGACGCCCCAGCCCGGCGGCTTCTACGGCGGCTGGATCACCGGCGCGGTGGTCGGGCCGTTCAAGGGCGGGCCGGGCACGATCGGCTGGTGAGGGGGGCCTCCTCGGCGCGCTCCACGGCCGCGTCGCCCGCGAGCCGGTCGAGCCGGTCCAGCATCCGCCGCACGTGGCTGCCGGGCCAGTAGAGGCGCCCGCAGGACGGGCAGGCCCGGAACGGGCCGGGTCCGGCCCGTGCCGCCGCCGGCAGGGCGGCAACCTCCTCGGCCGGGGCCGCTCGCAACGGGGCGTTGTCGACCAGGCAGCGGCTGAAGCGGGCGAGGTGCCAGTCGATCGCGCGCAGCCGCGACAGCTGCCGGGCCTGCGCCTCCGGCCGCTCCTCCCGGATCAGGAGCGCGCGCGCCCGCGCCTCCCGGGCGAGGCGCCGGTCGCGGGTGAGGAGGATCCTCTCCTCCGCGGCCGCGAGCGCCAGGAGGTCGCGGTCGGGCGTGCCCGGCGCGGCGAGCCGCGCGTCGTGGCCCGCCGCGCGCAGCAGGCGCGCGAGCCGCCCCAGCATCTCGTCGCAGAGCCAGCGGGGCGGGGCGTCGACGCTCACGGCGCGGGGCGCGGCGCCTCGATCGCGGGCCAGGGCCGCGCCGCCTCGAAGGCCCGCGCCGCCGCCAGCACCCGCGCGTCCTCGCCCATCGGGCCGACGATCTGCAGCCCGACCGGGAGCCCCGCCGCGCTGAGACCGCAGGGCACGCTCGCCGCCGGCTGACCGGTGAGGTTGAACGGGTAGGAGAACGGCGTCCAGGCGAGCCAGTCGTCGCCCTCGCTCCCGTCCGCCGGCGTGAGCCGCCCGACCGGGAGCGCGGGCACGGCCACCGCGGGGGTCAGCAGCAGGTCGTAGCGGGCGTGGAACCGCGCCATCGCGGTGAAGATCGCGGCCCGCGCGTTGAGCGCGGCCAGGAAATCCGGCGCCGAGATCCGGCTGCCGCGCTCGGCCGCCGCGCGCAGGGCCGGCTCGACCGCCCCGCGCTGCGCCTCCGGGATGGTGCGCAGCACGCTCCAGGCGCCGACGAGCCAGATGCCGTTGAGCGTCTCGACCGGGTCGGCGAAGCCCGGATCCGCCTCCTCCACGGTCGCGCCGAGCTCCGCGAAGGCGGATGCCGCCCGCGCGGTCAGCGCCTCGACCTCCGGGTCGACCCGCGCCGCGTAGCCGAGCCGCGGGCTCCAGGCGATCCGCAGGCCGCGCACGCCCGCCGCGAGGCCGGCCGCGTAATCCGGCGGCTCCGAGAGCCAGGCCAGCATGTCGCGCGCGTCGGGCCGCGCGATCGCCCGCAGCATCAGCGCCGCGTCGGAGACCCGCCGC
The DNA here is from genome assembly GCF_000379105.1 of Methylobacterium sp. WSM2598. GTDB lineage: Bacteria > Pseudomonadota > Alphaproteobacteria > Rhizobiales > Beijerinckiaceae > Methylobacterium. The sequence goes on from NZ_KB900609.1 coordinate 1,681,885, forward strand.
GCGAGCGGGCCGAGATGCGCCACCGGCCCGAACGGGGAGGGCGGGTAGGCCGGCACCCGCCCGTAGGAGGGTTTCAGCCCGAAGACGCCGCAGAAGGCGGCCGGGATGCGGATCGAGCCCGCCCCGTCCGTGCCCAGATGCGCGAGGCCGAGATCGAGCGCCGCCGCCGCCGCGGCCCCGGCCGAGGAGCCTCCCGTGGTGCGGGACAGGTCCCAGGGATTGCGGGTCGGGCCGGTCAGGGTCGAGTCGCCGAGGCCCTTCCAGCCGAATTCCGGCATCGTCGTCTTGCCGAGCGGGATCGCGCCCGCCTCGAGCAGGCGCTCGGTCGCGGGCGCGCTCGCGGCGAGGGGCTCCGGCGAGGTCGTGGGCGAGCCGCGCCGCATCGGATGGCCCGCCCAGGCGATGTTGTCCTTGATCGTGACCGGGATACCGTCCAGGGGGCCGCGCGGGGTGCCGGCGCGCCAGCGGGCCTCCGACTCGGCGGCCCGCGCCAGGGCCGCCTCCGCGTCGACCAGGACGAAGGCGTTGATGGCGGGCTCGTGCGCCGCGATCCGGGCGAGGCTGTCCGCCACCACCTCCCGCGGCGAGAGCGCGCCGTCGCTGTAGCGCGCCGCCAGGGCCGCCCCGTCGAGGTGCCGGATCTCCGTCATACCCTGCTCCCTGCCCGCGGGGGCTCACCGCCCCCTGAACTCCCGGCGGAGGGACGGGGTCCCTCCGCCCCCTACGCGGCCGGATAGGTCCGGCCCTTCCAGCTCGCCACCCCCGCCGGGCCGGGGCGCAGGAGCGCGTTCCACTGCAGGGCGAGCGTCAGCAGCACGCTGACCGGGTGCAGCGGCACCGTCCACCACGCCTCGCGCGCCTTCGCGGTCACCGCGACCCGCGTGGCGAGCGAGACCGTCGCGGCGGCGAGCGCGCCCGCGTCGCCGAGGGCGAGCAGCAGCCAGGGAAGAACCTGCCCGCCGAACAGGAGCAGCGTCCAGACCGGCAGCCCCCGCTTCGTCGCCATGCCCTCGTGCGCGTTCTTCGAGAAGCCGGCCCAGGCCTGGGCGAGCCCCGCATACATGCGGCAGGTCGCGAGCGGCGCCCCGTCGACGAGGTCGGTGCGCAGGCCCGCCCGCCGGAAGACCCGCGGCAGCTGCACGCCGTCGTGCAGGCTGGTGCGGATCGCCTCGTGCCCGCCCGCCGCCCGGTAGGCCGTCGCGTCGGCCAGCACCAGCTGCCCGCAGGCCGCGCCCAGCGCCGGGTGGTTGACGAGCCGGGCGAGCGGGACCGGCAGGTAGCCGAGGAGCAGGAAGTTGATCATCGGCACGGTCAGCGCCTCGCCCAGGGTGCCGGTCACCTGCCGCGGCACGCCGCTCACCAGCCCGGCCCCGCCGCGGCGCGCCCGCGCCGCCAGCGCCGCCGCGGCGTCCGGAGCGAGGTGCACATCCGCGTCGATGAAGAGCAGGTGGTCGCCCCGCGCGGCCTCGGCGAGGCGCTGGCAGGCGTGGTTCTTCCCCGTCCAGCCGGGGGGAAGCGGCGGCACGCGCAGGAGGCGCAGCCGCGGATCCTCGGCGGCGCGCGCCGCCACGAGATCGGGCGTGCCGTCCGTCGAGTGATCGTCCGCCACCACCACCTCGACCGCCACCTGCCGGCTCGCCAGGGCCGCGGCGAGCGTCGCCGGCAGGTTGGCGGCCTCGTTGCGCGCCGGGATCAGGATCGAGACCAATCCCTCGCCCGGCTCCGGGCGCGGGGCGCGCAGGGACGCGAGGTTGCCGATGGCGAGCACCGCCGGGATCAGCGCCAGGACGAGGGCGAGGAGGGCCAGGAGCGTCACGGTCTCAGCCCTTGCCGTGGCCGGGCTCGAAGCGCCGCCCGGCGAGGGCGGCCGCGACCCGCCGCCCGAGATCGTAGATGCCCCCGACGCCGCGGCGTCCCTCGGTGAGGGCGACGAAGCGGGCCGGGTCGCGGCTCATCACGTCCGCGCTCAGCCGGTCGAGCACGCCCGTGAGCGCCCCCTCCAGCCGCTCCAGCCGCGCCGCGCGGGGCAGGGCGAGGAGGTCCCGGCCCGCGAGCGCCGGGCCGAAGGCCGCGAAGGCCTCGGCCCCCCGCTCGGACCAGAACGCGTATTCGAGGGCGAGGGGCAGGAACAGCGCGTCCGGCGCGACCTCGGGCAGGTGCGCCACACCCGGGCGCAGCCCGAGCGGCCGCTCGCGCACGTCGCTGAACCGGCCCTGCGCCGTGACCCAGAGCGCCCGCTCCTGGCGGGAGAGGATGCGGCGCGAGGCGGTGAGGAAGGCGGCGGCGCCCCGGCGCGAGGCCGGATCGACCCCGAAGGCGCCGATCCGCCCGAAGACGCCGTACTTCGCCAGCATCTGCGCGTCGAAGGGAGCGTAGCCCTCGCGGTCCGGGAAGCAGCGCTCGGCCAGCACGATGAGCACGGCGGCGTCCCACCAGGCCGGGTGGTTGCAGTAGACCACGAGCGGCCCGGGATGGCCGCGCAGGTCCGGCGCCCCCCAGCGGCTCAGGCGCAGCGCCGTGAGGTGGCGCCGCAGGTAGCGGTCGAAGTAGGCCGCCATGAAGCGCCACGCGAGGGCGGAGCGCCGACGCGTCGGGTCGTCCGGCCCGCGACCGCTCACGAGGCGGTCCGCAGGGCCTCGCCGCGGGCGTCCTGGTCCATGGCGTCGGCGGCGATCCAGCCCGACATCATCACCATCGGCATGCCCGGGCCCGGATGCGCGGCCCCGCCCGCGAGGTAGAGGCCCTGCACGTCCCGCGAGCGGTTGCCCGGCTTGAACGCGCCCATGATCCGCCCGTGCGAGGCGAGGCCGTAGATCGCCCCGTTCAGCACCTTGTAGCGGGCGTGGATGTCGGCCGGGGTGAGGTGCCGCTCGACCACGATCCGCTCCTCGATGTCGTGCAGGCCGGCCGTCCGCTTGAGCTTGTCGAGGATCACCCTCCGGTAGGCCGGCAGCATCTGCGACCAGTCGTGGTGCGGGCGCAGGTAGGGCGTGTGGACCAGTACGTAGAGCGCCTCGCCGCCCGCGGGCGACACCGACGGGTCGGTGGCGCTCGGCGCCGCCAGGTAGGCGGTCGGGTCGGGGGCGGGCTCGCCCTTCCGGTAGATGGCGTCGAACTCCTCCTCCGGATCGCGCGAGAACACGAAGTCGTGATGGGCGAGGTGGTCGTAGCGCCTGCTGAGCCCGAGATAGAGCACCACGCCCGAGCAGGCCGGCTCGAAGCTCTTCTTCTCGTAGCTCCGGCCGACCTCGCCGCCGACGAGTTCGCGGTAGGTGCGCACCGAATCCATGTTCGAGATCACGCGGTCGAAGCGCGCCACGCCCTCGCGGGTCCGCAGCCCCCGCACGGCGCCGTTCTCGATCGCGAGCCCCTCGACCTCGCTGTCGGGCTTCAGCACGGCGCCGAGTTCGGTGGCGAGCCTCATCAGCCCCTCGGCCACCGCGCGGGTGCCGCCCATCGGGTACCAGACCCCCTCGGCGGTCTGCATGTGCGCGATGGCGCAGAGCACGGCCGGTGCCCCGTAGGGCGAGGACCCGACATATTGCACGAAGTGATCGAGCATCTGGGCGAGCCGCGCGTCCCGCACCTTGCCCCGGATGGTGCTCGCGACCGAGGCATGCATGCGCAGGGACAGAACGTCGCGCAGCGTGCCGGGGTTCATGTTCGCGCGGATGTTGATCGTGTCGAACAGGTCCTCGACCGGCTTCCAGAAGAAGAACCGCTCCGAGATCCCGTGCAGGTGCTCGGAGATGCCGATGAAGCGCTTGTAGCCCTCGCCGGCCCCGGCGCCGGGCACGAAGCGGTCCATGGATTCCGCCATGCGGGCGACGTTCTCGACGAGGTCGATGCGGCTGCCGTCGTCGAAGAAGCAGCGCCATTGCGGGTCGAGGCGGCGCAGGTCCATGTAGTCGTGCACGGAGCGTCCGGCCTCGCCGAAGATCCGCTCCAGCACGCGGGGCACCGTCAGGATGGTCGGCCCCATGTCGAAGCGGAAGCCGCCCTCGTGCAGCACCGCGGCCTTGCCGCCGATCCAGGAATTCTTGTCGTAGAGCGTGACCCTGTGGCCGCGCGCCGCCGCCACGCAGGCCGCTGCCAGCCCGCCCAACCCTCCGCCGACCACGGCGACCGCCGATCCAGAGCCCATCACCGACGTCACTCCCCGGGGCGCGCCTCGCGGATGCGCGCGCCTCACCCAAAGCTAGGCCGCCCCGCGGGACGGTCAACGCTACACCGGGTCGCGCGGGGGCTCAGGGGGTGAGCCGGCCGATCACCGCCGGGGTCCCGTCCGGCCCGGCGCGCAGCACCACCACCTCGCCCTCGGCCGGCACGAGGCCGGTGAGCGCCGTGATGTTCACCTGGTGGGTGACGAGGGCCAGGATGCCGGGCCCCCGCCAGGCCGCGATCCGGGCGCGCACGGCGCGGCTCTGCGCCTCGCCGTCGCCCTGCGCGAAGACCGAATCGAGCGGCGGGAAGCCCTCGGCGCGGCCGAAGGCGAGGCGGGCGGTCTCCTGCGCCCGGCACCAGCGGCTCGCCAGCACCGCGCCGACCGCGATCCCGTGCCGGCGGAAGCCCTCGCCGATCTGCCGGGCCTGGGCGCGTCCCTCGTCCGAGAGGTTGCGCTGGGTCGCGCAATCGTCGAGCCGCAAGCCCGGCGGGTCGCCGAAGCCGGGCGCCCGGGCGTGGCGCAGGAGCGCGACGGTGCCGTCCCGCTTCAGGGCCGCCCAGGGATCCTCGCCCGCGAGGGCCGGCAGGCTCAGGACGACGAGCAGGGCGGGGAGGAGGCGCGGCATGACGAGGACGATCTCCGGTCGCGACGAGGACAGATAGGCGGGCAGGCGGAGATGTCGTCCTGCCGCGGGGCCGGCACGATCGCGCTCCCGGCGCGGGCGGGCCACCGGGTCGCGGCGCGTCCCATTCGCCCGCGCGATCGCGGTGATCACGGGATTTGGTTGGAGTGGCGGCCCCGCCGGTGCGATGGTCGCGCCGAAGGAGCCCGCCCGTGCCGACGCTCGTCATCGCCAACAAGGTCTACTCGTCCTGGTCCCTGCGGCCCTGGCTCGCGCTGCGGCACGCCGGCATCCCGTTCGACGAGGTGCTGATCCCCCTCGACCAGCCCGACACGCGCGCGCGCATCCTCGCCCATTCGCCGGCCGGGCGGGTGCCGGTGCTGATCGACGGCGAGGTCACGGTCTGGGAGTCCCTCGCCATCCTCGAATACGCGGCCGAGCGCTGGCCCGAGGCCGGGATCTGGCCGGGAGAGCGCGCGGCGCGGGCCCACGCGCGGGCGATCTCGGCCGAGATGCATTCCGGATTCCAGGCCCTGCGCGCCGCCCTGCCGATGAATCTCGGCCGCCGCTACGCCGCGCGGGACCGCGGCCCGGCCGTGGCGGCCGACGTCGCCCGCGTCACCGCGATCTGGCGCGACGCCCGCGCGCGCTTCGGTGCGGGCGGTCCCTTCCTGTTCGGGGCCTTCAGCGGGGCGGACGCGATGTTCGCCCCGGTGGTGACGCGCCTCGACACCTACGCGGTCGCGGTCGATCCGGAGGTTCGGGCCTACATGGAGGCGGTGCTGGGCCTGCCGGCCCTCGCGGCGTGGCGCGAGGCGGCCCTGCGCGAGCCCTGGATCGTTCCGGCGGACGAGCTGGACGAGGCGCCCGCCGCGACCCTGCGTCCGCAGCCCTGAGCCCGGCCCGGCACCCGCCTCAGACGATCCGGCGCGAGACCAGCGTCAAGGCCGCCGCGAGCCCCGCCGCCGCGATGCCGGCGAGCACGGCCCAGGCCGGCCAGGCCGCCGCGGCACCCTCGCCGAGGGCGCCCTGGAAGGCCTCGATCGCCCAGGCGTTCGGCGTGAACCAGCCGAGCGTCTGGAGCCACGGCGGCATCAGGAAGCGCGGCACCATGCTGCCGCCGATCGCCGAGAGCAGCAGCACCCCGAAGGTCGAGACGAGATGCGCCTGCTGGCGCGTGCGCGCGGCCGCGCAGGCGGCGAGGCCGAGCCCGGCCGCCATGCCGGAGACCAGGATCCCGGTGACGAGCCAGGCCAGGAGGTTCGGCCCGACCGAGACGCCGTAGAGCAGGGAGGCCGCCGCGAAGATCAGGGCCCCCTGGCCGAGCCCCTGCGCGACCAGGAACAGGAACTTGCCGAGCACCACGACCGGCAGCCCGCCCGGCCCGGCCGCGAGCCGGTCGGCGATGCCGGATTGGCGCTCCTCCACCAGCGAGAGCGCCCCCTGCATCGCCGCGAAGAGCAGGAACACCGCGGTGATCGCCCCCGCATAGTAGCCGACCCGGTCGTTGCTGCCCGCCCGCGCGGTGGTCGTCCGCTCGACCAGCGAGGCGAAGGAGAAGGCCTCGCGCTTGGCCCGGCTCTCCGCGAAGGTCTGGTCGAGGAAGGCCCGCTCGTCGGGGCCGATCTTGCCCGCCCGCTCCACGTCCGCGACGACCCGGGACAGCACCACGTCGGGCAGCGATTCGTTGAGCACGCGCTGCACTTGGCCGAGGGCGATCGGCGTCGCCAGCGCGCGGGCCGGGCTCTCCACCAGGAGGAGGGGCGCCGGCTGCCCGGTCCCCGCGCCGCCGCCCGCGAGGTCGGCGCGCAGCACCAGCGCGACGTCCACCTCCCCGCGGCGCACCGCCGCCAGCGGGTCGCCGGTCAGCCGGCTCACCCGCAGCGCCGGGTCGCGCTCCAGCGCCGCGGCGAGGCGCTCGGTGCTGGCGGTCCGGGCGGCGTCGCTCAGGCCGAGATGGATGCGCACCCGGTCCCCGACCGCGCCGGAGAAGATCGCCGCGAAGACCGAGAAGATCACGGTCGGCAGCACGAAGGCCATGACCAGGGCGGCGCGGTCGCGCAGCAGGGTCAGGAGCATCACCCGGAAGGCGGCGGCGATCATCGCGGCTCGGCCTCCGGCAGGGCGTGCGAGGCGCCGACGATGTCGAGGTAGAGCGCTTCGAGGCCCGGCTCCCTCACCCGGATCTCGCGCACCGGCACGCCCTTCTTGCGCAGGTAGGCGAGGAGCGCCGCCCCGTCCCGCCCGCCCGCCACCGCGTCGATCGCCCGCCAGGTCAGCGCGCCCGCCGGGTGGAAGCCCGCCGCCCGCAGCGCCGCCGCGGCGCCCGGCCCGGCCGGCTCGCCGAGCGCCGCCTCGTGCTCGGGCGGGCCGGCCCGGAGGGTGGAGAGCAGCGCGTCGAGGCGGCCCTCCAGGCGGATGCGCCCGTCGCGCAGGAAGGCGACCCGGTCGGCGAGGCGCTCGGCCTCGGCGAAATCGTGCGTGGCGATGAGGATCGCGGTCCCGCTCCGGCGCAGCCGCTCCAGCATGCCGTGGATCGCCGCCCGGGCGACCCGGTCGACGCCCTGGGTCGGCTCGTCGAGCAGGACCACGCGCGGCTCGGCGAGCAGCGCCGCCGCGATGTTGGTGCGCCGCTGGTAGCCGCCCGACAGGGTGCCGACGAGGCGGTCCGCCACCTCGGCGAGGCCCGTCCGCTCCACCGCCCGCGCCGCCGCCCGCGCCCGCTCCCCCCGCCCGAGCCCGGCGAGCCGCGCGAACACGTCGAGGTTCTCGGCCACGGTGAGGCGGGGATAGAGGGCGATCTCCTGCGGCACCCAGCCGATCGCGCCGCGCACCGCCCGGTCCGCCGCCGGGTCCCGGCCGAGGATCCGCACGCTGCCGCGGGCCGGGGTGAGCCGCCCGGCGAGGAGCCGCATCAGGCTGGTCTTGCCGGCGCCGTTCGGGCCGAGCAGCGCCAGGATCTCGCCGCCCGCGAGCGCGAGGTCGACGCCGTCGAGGACGGGCGTCCCGCGATAGGCGAGGGCGAGATCCCGGGCGGACGCGGCGAGGAGGGACACGGCATGGCTCGACGGGAGGGGGGATGGGCCGGCGCTCCGGCGACGGTCCGCCCGTCAGCGGGCGCCCGGCTTGAGGGCGGAACCCGAGAAGTGCCCGGCATCGATCTCGGCCGGGCCGCGGGGCTGGAACCGGGCGGCGACCGCGTCGGCCGGCGCGGCGACGAGCCCGGCGGGCAGCGCGCCGCGCAGCGTCGTCCGGGTCTCGGAGAGCCGGACGCCGCCGCGCGGGGAGGCGGCCGGGTCCGCCGCGGCCGCGAACAGCGCGCGCAGCTGCGCCTTCGCGTCGCCCGCCGCGGCCTCCGCGGCCGGGGAGCGCGCCGGTCGCGCCGGCAGGAGCGGCCCGAGGGCCGCCGGATCCGCGGAGGCCACCTGGACCGCGGCCGGCCGCGGCGGCGGCAGCGGCACGGCCACAAGGGCCTCGGCGAGGCCGGCGAATTCCACCGGGCGGCGCGGCGGCAGGGGGGCGCCGGCCGGCTCGGCCGCGGCCGGTTCCGGCGCGGCGGCCGCGCTCGCCGGGGCGGGCGCGGGCGGCGGGACGGCCGCCACCGGCGCGGGCGCGGGCGCGGCCGGGGGCGGCGGGCGCAGCAGCGCGGCGCGCGGGTCCGGCACCGGCGCGTAGGCCATGACCCCGCGGGTGCCGGCATCGTCCGCCGCCGCGCTCGCGAGGGCCACCGGGCGCACCCGGGCGGGGGCGGGAGGCGGCGCGGCCCCGCCGGCGGGCTTCGCCCCGCCGAACAGCATGCTGAAGAACTGCCCGATCACGCTCGGGCTGTCCTCCTCGTCGAGGGCGGCGACCGCTTGGCTGTAGCCCATCACCGAGCCGCCGCGGGCGAGGATCTCGGCCTTCGCCACCTCGTAGCCCGGCATCTGGCGGCCGTCCCGCGGCAGGTGGACGGTGCGGCCGTCCGGGAACAGGCGGGCGAGTTGGTCGTAGGGCATGCGCGGCCAGGAGCGCACCGAGCCGACGTCGAGATGCACGAAGGGATTGTAGGCGTGCGGGTACCAGCCGACGCCGCCGCGCTGCATCCGCATGCCGATCTCGCGGACCTGATCGACCGACACGTCGGACAGGTAGAAGTCCATCGCCTTGCCGAGCATGTGCTGGCTGTGCTCGGCGACGGCGCGGGAGCGGCGCCGCAGGGCGGCGTTGGTCTGCGGCGAGCGGTAGGCCGAGACCACGTGGATCGCGTCCTGCGAGCCGGTGGCGCGGTGCGCCTCCCAGACCACGTCGAAGAGCCGCGGATCCATCCGGGTCGGCTGGTCGATGCGCCAGTCGCGCAGGAGCCAGTTGAGCTGCTCCAGGGCGGCCCGGTCGTAGCGGCCATCGCGCTTGAACGTGACGGTCGCGTTCTCCTTGGTGTGCTCGTGGAAGATGGTGATCGTGCGGGTGTCGCCGTTGGCCACCGCGTCCTGGGTGCCGCGCGTGCCGCCGAGCAGGCCCGCCGCCACCGCGGCGGCGACGAGGCCGGTCCGGCGCAGGGCCCGTCGCGGCGTCTCGCAGCGGAGCCGGGCCTCACGGGAAGTCGCCGCCGGTCGGCGGCTGGTCCGCTGCGCTCGCACGTTCGTCTCCGCCCCCGCCGATGCCGCCGTCGCGGCCGCCATGGTGAACGCAGGGTTACCCATAACCGTGAACGGACGGTTACCGGCGCCCCGCGCCGCATTGGTCGCGAGGGGTAAGGCTTAACCGTGGCGAAAATCGGCCGGGGCGCGGGACCTCACCACCAGCCCGACGAGGGGGGCGCCGGGGGCGGCGCGAAGTCGTCGGGGGCCGGCTGGACGACCCGCGGATCCGCGGTGACGAGGGGCCGGCTGCGCCGGGGTGCCTGGGTGGCGACCCGGGGCGCGGGCGCCGCGAGGCGCGGGGCGTGCGCGTCCCGGACCGGCCGGGCGTCGCGCGCCGGAGCCGGCGCCTGCGCGGGCAGCGCCCGGACCTTCGCCTTCTCCTTCTCCCGCTTCAGGGCCTCCGGCGAGGGCGGCAGCGCCTCGTTCGAGAGGCCGAGCGCCACCTTCACGCGGGCATTGATGCCGTAGAGGTCCTCGGCCTCGCGCAGGCCGCCCGCCTCGTCGGCGACGAGGGTGAAGTAGGCGAGGTGGACCGGGAGCTTCTCGGGCAGCATGACGGTGCGCTCGCCCTTGCCGATCAGCTTCTTCAGCCGCTCGGTCGGCCAGGTCGGGCCGAGCACCACCTCGGCGAAGCGGAACGGATCGTCCACCCGCACGCAGCCGTGGCTGAGCGCCCGGGCGCCGCGCGCGAAGAGCGTGCGGTTGGGCGTGTCGTGCAGGTAGACCGCGTGCTCGTTCGGGAACATGAACTTGATGAAGCCGAGGGCGTTGCGCTCGCCCGGCGGCTGGCGCACCGCGATGCTGTTGCCCTTGCGCACGACCTGGTAGCCGAGGCGCGCCGCGTAGCTCGGGTCGCGGGCGAGCCGCGGCAGGAACTCGTTCTTGAGGATCGAGGGCGGCACGTTCCAGGACGGATTGACCACCGCGTAGCTCATCTCGCCCGAGAAGATCGGGGTCGGCGAATCGGGCTTGCCGACGATGACCCGCGCCTCGTCGACGACGCGGCCGCCCTCCATCACCCGCACCTTGAGGTCGGGGATGTTGACCCAGACGTATTTCCGCCCGAGCTCGGCCGGCAGCCAGCGCCAGCGCTCCATGTTGGCGAGGAGGTCGGCCTCCTGCCGCCCGGGCGACGGGCCGGCCAGCGCCGCGACGGTGCGCGGATCGAGGATGCCGGTCGCGGCGAGGCCGCGCTCGCGCTGGAAGCGTTCGATGGCGCCGGCCACGGCCGCATCGTAGGCGGTGGCGTCGTCGGCGCTGCCGAGCCCGAACCGGGCCCGGATCAGCGGCACGCGGGCGTCGCGCATGCCGGGCTTGAGCACCGGCCCCTTCGGCAGCCGCACCATCGGCGCCGCGCCGCCGGGCTGGCGGGCGCGCAGGGCCGCGAGCCGCGCCTTCAGGGCGAGGTAGCCGGGCTGGGCCGGGTTGTAGGCGTGCAGGAGCGCGTCCGCGCCGGCCCCGGCCGTGGCGAGTTTCGGCAGCACCGCGTCGGCGAGGGGCAGGTCGAGCTTCGGCGTGATCAGGCGCGACAGGCGCGGCGGGTCGAGGCGCCCGCCGCGGGCGTCCCGCGCGTAGAGGGCGGCGGCGGCCGAGAGCCGAAGCTCCGCGTCGGCGAGGTCCGCCGGGCTCGCCGTCGGCACGCCGAGGGCCGGCACCGGGTAGTCCAGGGGATCGAGCCCGTCCTCCGCGGCGGCGCCGAGCCGCGCGATCACCGCCCTGGCGGCCTCCGTCCAGGCGCGATCGACGATCCAGATCGGCTTGAACGCTCCGAGCGCGTAGAAGGCCTGCAGCGCCTCCCGCTCCCTGCGGCCGAAGCGGCGCAGGAGCGTCAGGTTCGGCTCCGCGAGCTTGGTGGCGATCGCCGCCGCGACCGGATCGTCCGGGAGCGGCGGCTTGGCGGCCTCGACGGCCGGCGCCTCGGGGGCGGGCGCCGGGGCGACGGGCGCCTCGGCGGCGGGTGCCGGGGCGGCGGGCGCCGGGGCGGCGGGCGCCGCCGGCGTGGCCGCGGCGGGCGCGGTCGCCGGTTGGGACGCGTCCTGGGCCCGCGCGCCGGCGAGGCCCGCGGCTCCCGCCATCAGCACCGCGAGGAGCGCGGCGGCCCTGCGCCTGGGGAGCATGCTCATCTCCTGGAGCGCGTGGCCAGCCCCCCGGCCGCGCGAAGTCGTCTCAACCGACACTTAAGCTAACGGACGCCCCCGAACAGGGCGTGCCCTCGCACACATGCCACTCGGTCCCGGTATGGAACACTCGTGCGGCGCCAGAAAGGCGCTGCGGTGCCGGAAAGGCGCCCCCGGGTGTCAGGCCGCGTCCTCCGCCTTGTCCTCGTCGATCCCGAGATCCTTGAGCTTGCGGTAGAGGGTCGAGCGGCCGATGCCGAGGCGGCGGGAGACCTCGGACATCCGCCCGCGGTAGAATTGCAGGGCGTAGCGGATGATCTCGCCCTCCAGCCCCTCCATGGTCTTCATCTCCCCGGTCTCCTCGGCGACGAGGGAGATCGCGTGCGGATCGCGCACTTCGACCCGGACGATCTCGCGCAGGGGCGCCGCGCTCGCCACCGCCTCCGGCAGGCTCGGGGCGGCGGGGATGCGCACCTCGAAACCGTCGACCTGGGCGGCGATCTGCGGGAACTCCGCCACGGTGAGTTCGTCGCCGTCGGCCAGGACCACGGCGCGGAAGAGCGCGTTCTCGAGCTGGCGGACGTTGCCGGGCCACTCGTAGCGGGTGAGCAGCGCCATCGCCTCGGCGGTGATGCCCCGCACCCGCTTGCCCTCCTCGGCGGCGAAGCGCGCGCAGAAGGAGCGGGCGAGGTCCGGGATGTCCTCCCGGCGCGCCCGCAGGGGCGGCAGCGTCATCGGGAAGACGTTGAGCCGGTAGTAGAGGTCCTCGCGGAACCTCCCCTGCTTCACGAGGTCGAGCAGCGAGCGGTTGGTGGCGGAGATCAGCCTGATGTCGACCCGCACGCTCTTGCGCCCGCCGACCGGGTCGACCTCGCCCTCCTGCAGGGCGCGCAGCAGCTTCACCTGGGCGTCGAGGGGCAATTCGCCGATCTCGTCGAGAAACAGGGTGCCGCCCGACGCTTCCACGAACTTGCCGACATGGCGCTCGGTGGCCCCCGTGAACGCCCCCTTCTCGTGGCCGAACAGCGTCGATTCGACGAGGTTGTCGGGGATCGCCCCGCAATTGACCGTGACGAAGGGCTTGCCCCTGCGCTCGCCCGAGCCCTGGATGGCGCGGGCCAGCACCTCCTTGCCGACGCCCGACTCGCCCTCGATCAGCACCGGGATGTTCGACTTCGCGGCCCGCTCGGCGAGCCGGATCACCCGCCCCATGTCGGGGCTCTTCGAGGTCAGGTCCTTGAAGCTCAGCGCCCCCGAGGCCCGGCGCCGCATGCGCCGGATCTCGTCCTGGAGCTGGTCCACCTGGAGGGCGTTCTTGATCGAGACCTGCAGGCGCTCGGCGCCCGCGGGCTTGACCACGAAGTCGGTCGCGCCCGCGCGCATCGCCGTGACCACGGCGTCGATCGAGCCGTTCGCGGTCTGGACGATCACCGGGACGTCGAGCCCGGCCTTGCGCATCTCGGCCAGCACGCCGAGGCCGTCGAGGCCGCCCGGCATGACGAGGTCGAGGAGCACCACGTCGACGCGGGTGTCGGGCGCGCGCAGGACCGCGAGCGCGGCCTCGCCGCCCTCCGCCACGGCGGCCTCGAAGCCCAGGCGCCGCACCATCGCCTCGGCGAGGCGACGCTGCACCGGATCATCATCGACGATGAGCACCGTGGTCGACATCCGGGTCCTTTCGGGTTCTGCGACGACGGCGGGTCCCGGCGGAGCCTCGGCCCGACCGCCCGCCCGAGCGAATCGCGTGGTTGTTTCGTTTCGAGCCGGATGCTCGCCCACAACCGTAAAGTGGCGCTTAACGCCAACAAACCGTTGCCGTTGCGACACGCCGGGCGGCCCCCCGGGCCCGTTCACCCGATTGGGAGGAGCGCTCGGTTGATCGCGGGGGCGAGGCTGCCGATATGACGGCGTTGTCTGTGAGAACCCTGAGAGGACGCGAAGCCATGTCGACCCGAGCCGCGGTGCCGTCGGAAGGTTCCTTGAGCACGGCCCAGGCGACGGCCCGCGCCGTCGATCTCGGGCCGCTGCCGGAGTGGGACCTCTCGGATCTCTACGCGGGCCTCGACGACCCGGCCTTCGCCCGCGACCTCGCCCGCGCCGAGGCGGAGTGCCGGAGCTTCGCCGAGACCTATCGGGGCCGCGTCGCCGCGCTGGCGGCCGGGGAGGGCGCCGCCGACCAGCTCGGCACGGCGGTGGCCGCCTACGAGGCCATCGAGGACCTCATGGGCCGGCTGATTTCCTTCGCGGGCCTCGTCTATTCGGGCAACACGACCGACCCCGTCCGCGCCAAGTTCTACGGCGACACCCAGGAGCGCCTGACCGCCGCGTCGAGCGACCTCCTGTTCTTCACGCTCGAACTGAACCGGGTGCCGGACGCGGACATCGACGCCGCCGCCGCCCTGCCGCCGCTCGCCCGCTACCGGCCCTGGCTGGAGGATATTCGCCGCGAGAAGCCCCACCAGCTCTCCGACGACCTCGAGAAGCTGCTGCTGGAGAAGTCGGTGACCGGCCGGTCGGCCTGGAACCGGCTCTTCGACGAGACCATCGCCTCGCTGCGCTTCCCCCTGCGCGGCGAGCAGCTGACCCTGGAGCCGACCCTCAACAAGCTCCAGGACGCCGACGAGGGCCTGCGCCGCGACGCCGCCGAGGCCCTGAGCGGGGTGTTCCGGGCGAACCTGCGCGTCTTCACCCTGATCACCAACACGCTCGCCAAGGACAAGGAGATCTCGGACCGCTGGCGGCGCTTCGGCGACGTGGCGGATTCGCGCCACCTCGCCAACCGCGTCGAGCCCGAGGTGGTGGCCGCCCTGGTCGAGGCGGTGACGGCGGCCTATCCGCGCCTCTCGCACCGCTACTACCGGCTGAAGGCCCGCTGGTTCCAGCGCGACAGCCTCGCCTACTGGGACCGCAACGCGCCCCTGCCGAAGGTCGAGCAGCGCACGATTCCCTGGGCCGAGGCCCGCGAGACCGTGCTCTCCGCCTACGGCGCCTTCTCGCCCCGGATGGCCGAGATCGCCCGCACCTTCTTCGAGGGCGGCTGGATCGACGCGCCGGTGCGCCCCGGCAAGGCCCCGGGCGCCTTCGCGCACCCGACCGTGCCCTCCGCCCATCCCTACGTGCTGGTGAACTACCAGGGCAAGCCGCGCGACGTGATGACCCTCGCCCACGAACTCGGGCACGGCGTCCACCAGGTGCTGGCGGCCGGGAACGGCGCCCTGATGGCCCCGACCCCGCTGACGCTCGCCGAGACCGCGAGCGTGTTCGGCGAGATGCTGACCTTCCGCCGCGTCCTCGACGCCACCCGGGAGCCGCATCAGCGCCGGGCGCTCCTCGCCGCCAAGGTGGAGGACATGATCAACACGGTGGTGCGCCAGATCGCCTTCTACGTCTTCGAGCGCCGGCTCCACCTCGCGCGCCGGGACGGCGAACTCACGGCCGAGCAGATCTGCGCGCTGTGGATGTCGGTCCAGGCCGAGAGCCTCGGGCCGGCGATCCGCCTCGACGAGGGCTACGAGCCGTTCTGGGCCTACATCCCGCACTTCATCCACTCGCCGTTCTACGTCTACGCCTACGCCTTCGGCGATTGCCTGGTGAACTCCCTGTACGGGGTCTACCAGCGAGCCGAGGAGGGCTTCGTCGCGCGCTACTTCGCGCTGCTCTCGGCCGGCGGCACCAAGCCCTACGGCGAACTCCTGGCGCCCTTCGGGCTCGATGCCCGCGACCCCTCCTTCTGGCAGATCGGCCTCTCGATGATCGAGGGCATGATCGCCGAGCTCGAAGCCATGGAGGCGTGAGGCGCCCCCGCCGCGAGAACATGATTGCCGCTTTTTCCCTAAATCGGGAGATAATGCGCGGCGGCCGCGTTATAACAGGGCAGGGCCTCGACGGACTCCAGGGCCGAGCTCGGTCGCGAAACCGGGGCTGGAATCTGCGCGGCGGGGGGACTAGGTCGTTCGGAGCAGGCCGGAATGGGCCGCCGATCTGTCTCCGGTTGGGCACGGGTGCGGAAATACTTGGCGACGCCCTCCAAATGGTCTTGACCGCGAGGGGCCGAATGGAGGATCGGAGTCTTCCGTAGAGACAGAACGGCGGTCGTCCCTGCGAACGCGAATGGTCACGCCCCGCTCTCCTCGCCTGCGGGCCGCGGACGAACCGGATCGGACCACCATGGATTACACGTATCAGGACGGGCGCCTTCAGATCCGTCGCACCGACGACGAGAAACGACCGATCCTGCAGCGCCTGAAGCGGATCGAGGGCCAGGTGCGCGGGCTCCAGGCCATGGTCACCGAGGACCGCTACTGCCTGGACGAGGTCCAGCAGATGAACGCGATCACGGCGGCCGTGCGCGAGGCGGCGCTCCAGCTCATCAGCGACCACCTCGATGCGTCCGTGAACTACGCGGTGCGCAGCAACGACCGCGACGGGGCGGTGGAGGAGATGATCCGCGTCCTGCGCAGCGCCCTGCGCCAATCCTGACGGGCCGGTGCGACCTTCCCGCCCGGTGGCCTAGCGGGACCGGGGCGGGGGCTTATCTGAGAGCCGTCCAGCGCGTCCCGAGCCCCTGCATGTCCGCCTCCGATACCGAAGCCAACCGCTTCTCCGCCCGCGCCGCCCGCTACGCCCGGGTCGGCGCCAATATGGGGGGCGTGGCGGCCCGGATGGCCGGTGCGCGCCTCCTCGGCCTCAAGGGCGAGGACCTGTCGAACGCCGCCGCCCTCGCCCAAGCGCTCGGCGGCCTCAAGGGCCCGATCATGAAGGTGGCGCAGCTCCTCGCCACCGTGCCGGACCTGCTGCCGCCCGAATACGCCCAGGAGCTGCAGAAGCTGCAATCCGAGGCGCCCCCGATGGGGGCGGCCTTCGTGAAGCGCCGCATGGCCGCGGAGCTCGGCCCCGACTGGCAGGGCCGCTTCGCGAGCTTCGACCTGCGGCCCGCCGCGGCCGCCTCCCTGGGCCAGGTCCACCGCGCGGTGAGCCGCGAGGGCGAGGCCCTCGCCTGCAAGCTGCAGTATCCAGACATGCAATCCGCCGTGGAGGCGGACCTGAAGCAGCTCGAAATGGCCTTCGCGCTGCACCGGCGCCTGCGCGTGGCCATCGACACCCGCGAGATCGCCAAGGAGATCGGCGACCGGGTGCGCGAGGAGCTCGACTACCAGCGCGAGGCCAAGCACGCCGCCCTCTACGCCGAGGTGCTGCGCGACATGCCGAACGTGCGGGTGCCGGTGGCACATCCGGCCCTCTCGACGAAGCGCCTGCTGACCCTCGGCTGGCTCGATGGCGAGAAGATCCTGACCTACGCGCAGGCGCCCCTCGACATCCGCAACCGCCTCGCCCACGCGATGTTCAAGGCGTGGTGGCATCCCTTCAGCCGCGCCGCGGTGATCCACGGCGATCCGCACCTGGGCAATTACACGGTCTTCTCGGAAGGGGGCGAGCCGGCGGGCATCAACCTGCTCGATTACGGCTGCATCCGGATCTTCCATCCCCGCTTCGTCGGCGGCGTGGTCGACCTCTACCGGGGCCTGCTGCACGGCGACCAGGACCGCATCGTCCACGCCTACGAGAGCTGGGGCTTCAAGCGGCTGAACCGCGAGCTGATCGACATCCTCAACATCTGGGCGAAGTTCATCTACGGCCCGCTGCTGGAGGACCGGGTGCGCACGGTGGCGGACGGGGTGAAGCCCGGCGAGTACGGCCGGCGCCAAGCCTTCGAGGTCCACCGCGCCCTCAAGGATCGCGGCCCGGTGACGGTGCCGCGCGAATTCGTGTTCATGGACCGGGCGGCGGTCGGGCTCGGCGCCGTCTTCCTGCACCTGCGCTCCGAGCTGAACTATCACCGCCTGTTCGAGGCCGAGATCGACCGCTTCTCCCTCGACGACCTCGCCTCGCGGCAGAGGGTGGTGCTCGACGCGGCCGGCCTGCCGCTGCCGGCGTGAGGGGCCCGGCTCCCGCCGGGCCCGGGACCGCCTCACCCGAATGGCGAGGGTGCCCTTCGCCCATCGCGCATTGCGGCGACCCTGACCATGCGCTAAAGCGCGACCAAACATCCAAGAAGACCGGGGCCCCGCAGCATGGCTAGCACCAACCACGCCTCCAACGACGCCTACGGTCCCTCGATGGACGGCTCCACCCACGAGGCGACCTATCGCGGCTTCGTGCGCTTCGTGGAGATCGCCACCACCGTGGTGATCTGCTGGGTGCTCTCGCTCGCCATCGGCGGCGTGCGCGAGGCGTGGCTCACCGCGATCTTCGGCGTCGTGATCTCGGGCGTGGCCGGCGCCGTCGGGGCCCTCGCCCCGGCCCTCGGCTGGCGCGCGCCGGCCGCCGTGGCGGTGCTGCTGGCGATTTTGCTCGCGCTCTACTGACGCCCCGCACCGAGTTCGGACGACACCGGGCCGCCGCCTCGCGACGAGGCGGCGGCCTTTACCATTGTGCGACACCGTCTCTGCCGCTTTCAAACCCGATGAAAATCCACTAGAGGCGATCTTAGCGGGAGGAATCAGCTTCACGGTTGTGTGGGTCTCCCCTCGGTGCCGGCGTCGCCGGCGGCCGCTCTCCACACGCGACCGAAGGGTGGATGGATGCGGATCGCGGTGCTATCGGAGACCGACCCGGCGGAGCCGCGCGTCGCGGCGATCCCCGAGACGGTCAAGAAATTCAAAGCTCTCGGCGCCGACGTGACGGTCCAGGCCGGGGCGGGGGGCAGGGCGGGGCTTCCCGACGGCGAGTTCGAGGCCGCCGGCGCCACGATCGCGCCGGACGCGGCCGCCGCCGCGCGGGACGCCGACATCGTGCTGCGGGTGCGCAGGCCCGCCGCCGAGGAGCTGCCGGTTCTCAGGCGCGGCTCCCTCGTGGTCGGCATCATGGATCCCTACGGCCACGAGGCCGAGGTGAAGGCCATGGCGGATGCGGGCGTCGCCGCCATCGCCATGGAGCTGATGCCGCGCATCACCCGCGCCCAGGTCATGGACGTCCTGTCGAGCCAGGCCAACCTCGCCGGCTACCGGGCGGTGGTCGACGGCGCCGCCGTCTACGGCCGGGCGCTGCCCATGATGATGACCGCCGCCGGCACCGTGCCGGCCGCCCGCATCTTCGTGATGGGGGCGGGCGTCGCGGGCCTGCAGGCGATCGCTACGGCCCGGCGCATGGGCGCCGTCGTCACCGCGACCGACGTGCGGCCCGCCGCCAAGGAGCAGGTCGAATCCCTCGGCGCCAAGTTCGTCGCGGTCGAGGACGAGGAGTTCAAGCAGGCCGAGACCGCGGGCGGCTACGCCAAGGAGATGTCGGCCGAGTACCGCCGCAAGCAGGCCGAGCTGGTGGCGAGCCACATCGCCAAGCAGGACATCGTCATCACCACGGCGCTGATCCCGGGCCGCCCGGCCCCGCGCCTCGTCACCGCCGACATGATCGCCTCCATGCGGCCCGGGGCGGTGCTGGTCGACCTCGCCATCGAGCGCGGCGGCAACGTGGAGGGCGCCAGGGCCGACGAGATCGTCGAGACCCCGAACGGCGTGAAGATCGTGGCCTACGCCAACGTGCCGGGCCGCCTCGCCGCCACCTCGTCGAGCCTCTACGCACGCAACCTCTACGCCTTCGTCGAGACCCTGATCGACAAGGCTTCGAAGAGCCTCGCCGTGAAGTGGGACGACGAACTCGTCAAGGCGACCTGCCTGACGCGCGACGGCGCCGTCGTCCACCCGAACTTCCAGCCCAAAGCCTGATCCTCGCGGAGACCGTCATGGCCACGCTTCCCCCAGACCAGGCGGCCGAGCAGGCGCGCGCGGCGGCCGCCGCCGCCCGCACCGCCGCCGACATCGCCGCCAAGGCCGCCGACCAGGCCCAGGCCATCGCCGACGCGGCCGGCCACGGCATCGCCGCCGCCACCCACGGTGCGGTCGACCCGACCGTGTTCCGCCTCGCCATCTTCGTGCTGGCGATCTTCGTCGGCTACTACGTGGTGTGGTCGGTGACCCCGGCCCTTCACACCCCGCTCATGTCCGTCACCAACGCGATCTCCTCGGTGATCGTGGTCGGCGCGCTCCTCGCGGTGGGCGTCCCGCTCGTCGAGAAGGGCACCGGCGTCGCACGCTTCTTCGGCTTCCTCGGCCTCGTCTTCGCGAGCGTGAACATCTTCGGCGGATTCCTCGTCACCCAACGCATGCTCGCCATGTACAAGAAGAAGGCGTGACGCGATGTCGGAGAACGTATCGTCTCTTCTCTACATCGTCGCCGGCGTCCTGTTCATCATGGCGCTGCGGGGCCTCTCGCACCCGACCACGTCGCGGCAGGGCAACCTGTACGGCATGATCGGCATGGGCATCGCGATCCTGACCACGCTGATCGGCCATCCGCCGGCGGGGATCGGGGCGTGGTTCCTGGTGCTGCTCGGCCTCGGGATCGGCGGCGGCGCCGGCGCGGTGATCGCCCGGCGCGTGCCGATGACGGCGATGCCGCAGCTCGTCGCGGCCTTCCACTCGCTCGTCGGCCTCGCGGCCGTGGCGGTGGCGGCGGGCGCCCTCTACGCGCCCCAGGCCTTCGGCATCCTGGAAGGCGGCCACATCCACAAGCAATCCCTGTTCGAGATGGGGCTCGGCGTCGCCATCGGCGCCATCACCTTCACGGGCTCGGTGATCGCCTTCCTGAAGCTCGACGGACGGATGTCGGGCAAGCCGATCATGCTGCCGCAGCGGCACGCGATCAACATCGCGCTCGGCCTCCTGCTGCTCGGCCTCCTCGCCGCCTTCATCGGCGGCGAGAGCAAGGTCGTGTTCTGGCTGATCGTGCTCCTGTCCTTCGCGCTGGGCGGGCTCCTGATCATCCCGATCGGCGGCGCCGACATGCCGGTCGTCGTCTCGATGCTCAACTCCTACTCGGGCTGGGCGGCCGCGGGCATCGGCTTCACGCTGGGCAACCTCGCGCTGATCATCACCGGGTCGCTGGTCGGCTCGTCGGGTGCGATCCTGTCCTACATCATGTGCCACGCGATGAACCGCTCGTTCATCTCGGTCATCCTCGGCGGCTTCGGCGGGGACAGCGCCGCGGCGGCCGGCGGCAAGGTCGAGACGCGGCCGGTCAAGCAGGGCTCGGCCGACGACGCGGCCTTCATCATGAAGAACGCCGAGAAGGTCATCATCGTGCCGGGCTACGGCATGGCGGTGGCCCAGGCCCAGCACGCCCTGCGCGAGATGGCCGACCAGCTCAAGAAGGAGGGCGTCGAGGTCAAGTACGCCATCCACCCGGTGGCGGGCCGCATGCCGGGCCACATGAACGTGCTGCTCGCCGAGGCCAACGTCCCCTACGACGAGGTCTTCGAGCTGGAGGACATCAACGGCGAGTTCCCGCAGGCCGACGTGGCCTTCGTGATCGGCGCCAACGACGTCACCAACCCGGCCGCCAAGACCGATCCGCAATCGCCGATCTACGGCATGCCGATCCTCGACGTGGAGAAGGCCAAGACCGTGCTGTTCATCAAGCGCGGCATGGGCTCGGGCTACGCGGGCGTCGAGAACGAGGTCTTCTTCCGCGACAACACCATGATGCTGTTCGGCGACGCCAAGAAGGTGGTCGACGACATCGTCAAGAACATGTGAGACGCGATCCGCTTGATCGACGCGGATCGCGTATCCCAAGCCTGCGCGGCGCCTGAGCGAAGCCCAAATCCGCCATCCCGAAGGGATCAAGCGGATTTGGTATGACAAGCCCGCGCGGCGCCTGAGCAAAGCCGACATCCGCATCGCGAAGCGATCAACCGGATGTCATGTGAGCCGGCGCCGCGCGCCGCGCCGACCGGGAAGCGGGGCCTCGCGCCCCGCTTTCGCGTTTCCGGGACCTGCCGCGCGCATCGCGCCGCGCGAGTGTCGCGCCGCGGCGGCAGCCGGGCCGGGCGAATCCCGCTAGACTGGTCCGGTGACAGCCCTGATCGACCTTCCCCGCCCGCTCCTCGACGTCCACCGCTCGGTGCTCGGCCGGCCCTGGCGCGAGCGCTGCGCGGACGGCCCGCCCCAGCAGGCGGCCGCGACCATCGCCCAGAGCCACGGCCTGCCGGAGGTGCTGGCGCGGGTGCTGGCCGGGCGGGGCGTCGCGCCGCGGGACGTGCCGCTCTTCCTGGAGCCGCGCCTGCGCGACCTGATGCCGGACCCGGCCGTGCTCCTCGACATGGAGGCGGCCGCCGACCGGCTCGCCCACGCGGTGCTGCGGCGCGAGAAGGTCGCGATCTTCGGCGATTACGACGTCGACGGCGCGGCGAGCGCCGCGCTCCTCGCCGGCGCCCTGCGCGACCTCGGCGTGCCGTACCGGCTCCACATCCCGGACCGGATCACCGAGGGCTACGGGCCGAACGTCGAGGCGGTGCGCGTGCTGGCCGGGGAGGGCGCGCGCCTCCTCGTCACGGTCGATTGCGGCACGGCCGGCCACGCGCCCCTGGCCGAGGCGGCGCGGCTCGGGCTCGACGTGATCGTCCTCGACCATCACGGCGCGCCCGAATCCCTGCCGCCCGCCCGGGCGGTGGTGAATCCGAACCGGCTCGACGACCTCTCGGGCCTCGGCCACCTCTGCGCGGCCGGGGTGGTGTTCCTCACCCTCGTGGCCCTCAAGCGCCGGCTGCGCCGCGACGGCGTCGACCTGCCCGACCTGATGACCGGGCTCGACCTCGTGGCCCTCGCCACCGTGGCGGACGTGGTGCCGCTCGCCGGGCTCAACCGGGCCTTCGTGCGCCAGGGGCTCGCGGTGATGCGGGGCCGCGGGCGCCTCGGCCTCGCGGCCCTCCTCGACGCGGCCGGCCTCGGGGAGCCGCCCCAGGCCTGGCATCTCGGCTTCCTGGTCGGGCCGCGCATCAATGCGGGCGGGCGCATCGGCGACGCGACGCTCGGCGCGCGCCTCCTCCTCTGCGAGGACCCGATCGAGGCGGCCGGCATCGCCGCGCAGCTGGATCAGCTCAACCGCGAGCGGCAGGCGATCGAGGCCGCCGCCGTGGCCGAGGCCGAGGCGCTGACGGCCCTTCGCCTGGAGCGCGAGCCCGACCAGGCGGTCATCGTGACCGGCAGCCCCGACTGGCATCCGGGGGTGGTCGGGCTGATCGCGGCGCGCCTCAAGGAGCGCTTCGGCCGCCCGGCCTTCGCCTTCGCCCTGCGCCAGGACGGCAGCGCGACCGGGTCGGGCCGCTCCATCGTCGGCGCCGATCTCGGGCGGGCGGTGCGCCGCGCCGTCGAGTGCGGCCTCGCCGCCAAGGGCGGGGGCCACGCCATGGCGGCGGGCGTCACCATCGCTGCCGTCGACCTCGACCGGTTCCGCGACGCGCTTGCCCGGGACCTCGCCGCGTCGGTGGGCGAGGCGCGCGCCGCCGAGGCGCTGCTGATCGACGGGACGCTGTCGGCCGGCGGCGTGCAGCCCGACCTGATCGCCGCCCTGGAGCGCGCCGGACCCTTCGGCCAGGGCGCGCCCGAGCCGGTCTTCGCGCTGGCCCGCCACCGCGTCGCCGACGCGCGGATGGTCGGCACCGGGCACGTGAAGGTGCAGCTGCGCGGGCGCGACGGCGTCACGGTCCCGGCCATCGCCTTCCGGGCCGCCGAGGGGCCGCTGGGCCGGTTCCTGCTGCGGGGCATCGGCCGCGACATCCACGCCGCGGGCACGCTCGCCCGCGACCGCTGGCGGGGCAGCGAGCGCGTCCAGCTCCGCCTGTGCGACGCCGCCGAGGCGACCTGAGGTGCTTGACAGGCACAGGGGGGCTCCACCATAAGGACCGCCGTCGACGCCGCGCGCGCCGACCTCGCGGCCTCGCCGCGATGGGGGAATGTCCCGAGCGGCAAAGGGGGCGGACTGTAAATCCGCTGGCTATGCCTTCGTAGGTTCGAGTCCTACTTCCCCCACCATCCATCCTCGTCAAATTCAGGTTTTCCAGCTGCGCCGGAGACTGGCGCGAGCTCGGACACGCAGCTGAATTTCGGCGTTGTGCTGCACTTTCCCTGAGGCCCGCAAACAGCCCCTGCAACCCCGCCGTCTCGGCCCGATCGCCCGCTCCTCGACCGCAGCGTCCGCGCGCGCCGGACCCCGCGCGCCGCGCGAGAGACGGATCTTGAAAAGCGCCTTTCCGGAAGGCGCCCCACGACCGGCCGCAATCAGCCGGCCGTGCCTGGCCAGAACAGCCGCCGCCTACTTGTCGAAGAAAGCCTGCAGCTTCTTCTGATCTTTGGCGGTCGGCAGGGCCAACATGGTAAGAACGCGGGCCTTATCGCCGGAGAGGTCGCCCGCGAAAACTGCACCGACGCTCTGAAGCGTTTTGCCTCCACCCTTGAAGCCGTATACCGGCAGCGCGCGTCCGTTTTCGACCTTCGTCGCCACCACGACAGGAACGCCCTTATCGACTGCGTACTTGATGGCGTCGAGCATGGCCTCGTTCATGTTACCCCAGCCATAAGCTTCAACGACGACGGCCTCAGCCCCCGTGTCAGCCGCGTGTCGCACATAGCTGCCGTCCGCCCCGGCATACATCGCGAGCAGATCGACCCGCGGCAGCCGCTCAGGGAGATCAACGTTCTGCCGACGAGGGCCCGTGTAGTAGTACACGACCTTGTCCTCGTCGACGTAGCCGAGAGCACCCACATCTCCGGATGTGAAGGTCTGAACATTGCTGGTGTGGGTTTTCCGAGCGTAGCGGGCGGCGTTGATGTAACTGTTCATCGTGATCGTCACGCCCTTGCCCCTCGAGTCCTCGGCCAGGACCTGCCGGACCGCATTCAGGAGGTTCCGCGGGCCATCGGTGTCCCAGTCGGAGGCGTTCCGCTGTGCGCCGACCGCGACCACCGGCTTATCGCTCTTGAGCGTCAGGTCCAGGAAGTAGGCGGTCTGGTCGAGGGTGTCCGTCCCATGCGAGATGACGACGCCTTTGACGGTCGGGTCGGCAAGGACCTCCTCGACTTTCTTGGTCAGGTTAGGCCAGCGATCCGGACCCATGTAGTCGCTTGGAATGTTGCTGAATTCCACGACTCGGATATTTGCGATCTCCTTCAGATGCGGTACGGCTGCGACAAGATCCTCGCCGGAGACAGCAGGAACCGGCGCATGCGAGACGGGATCAAGCTTCATCGCAATAGTGCCGCCTGTTGCCACCACGGCGACAGTAGGACGATCTTGTGCAAATGCTGGCGTGATCGAGAGCGTGCCAGCCACAATCAAACTCTGGAATGCACGCTGCGACGGTAGGTGCCTCATCGGGCTTCCTCCCTTTGATTCTCGGAGCTACGGAACGATCGGCTACAATGGAGGCGCTACTCCGCTCCCTCCGGCCGCACTCCTTCTGAGGTGCGCCCGCCCCGGCCGCTCACCTGCACCTCGGTCGCCGGCCTCCGCCCGCGGCTCCAACCGCGGATTTCGAGAGAGTCGGAGAGACCTATGGCGTGCGGCCCGGCGGCAGGATCATTGCCGTGTCTGGGTCTGAAACGTCGCCCTCCTGCTGCTGCTCGATCCTGAGTTTCGCCGCGATCTCCGGCGTCTTGCCGTTCGCGAGATCGCGCTCGGCCGCCACCTGCGCGTCGCGGGCCTGCTCGGCATTCATCTCACCCCGTACGACCGCCTGCGCGAGGTTGAGGGACAGGATGGTTTCGGCTTCACTGGCGCCGAAGGCGGTGAGCGTGCCCCGGGTCCGGTCGGGAATGACGCTGCCGTTGAACGTCGCCAGCGCGCTGTAGAGGTTCAGCGGCACCTTGTAGGGCAGGCTCTGCTCCAGCACGTCCTGGTGCTTGATCGGGAAGTCGTGCTCCGCCCCGACCTTGTGCACGACCGTGCGGATCCACGGGCCGTTCCGGTGCCAGATCAGCAGGGTCGCGGTCTGCTCCTGGGGTGGGCCGTACTTCGCCACGATCGCGTCCGCGGCCGCCCGTGAGGCTGCGGGCCAGTCCTTCGCCGGCCGCTCCTCGGCGCCAACCCGTCCCGCCGCCACGGCGAGGGCCAGCGCGGCAATGAGATGGACGCGCTTTGGAGACCGCATCGACGCTCCCTCCCGCCAAGTCCAGACCGGGGGCGCGGCTCTGACGAACGATGCCCGCCACCCGATCGCCTTGCCTCGAAACTGCACCAGATACAGGCAGGCGAGACCACAATGGTTCCAGGGAGACGCCCCATGGCCCACCAGATGTCTCTCACTGTGAACGGGCGCGCTGCGCCCGTGAGCGTCGATGACCCGGACACGCCGCTGCTCTACGTGCTCCGGGACGACCTTGGCCTGCACGGACCGCGGTTCGGCTGCGGGCTCGGCCAATGCGGGGCCTGCACGGTCCACGTCGACGGGCGAGCCGTGCGGTCCTGCATCACTCCGGTGTCGAGCCTCAAGCCCGAGGCCAGGATCGTCACCCTCGAGGGGCTCGGCTCGCCGGAGACGCCGCATCCGGTGCAGGCCGCCTTCATCGCCGAGCAGGCCGCGCAGTGCGGCTACTGCATCAACGGCATGATCATGCAGTCGGCAGCCCTGCTGAACCAGAACCGCAAGCCCGACGAGGCCGCGATCCGGCAGGCCCTGGCGGGCAATCTCTGCCGCTGCGGCAGCCACCTGCGGATCGTGCGCGCGGTCCAGCGCGCTGCCCAGTCGCTCTGAGGGAGGCCGTCATGAACGCACCCGTGTTCTCGCGCCGTGCCCTGTTGCAGGGTGGCGCGCTCGTGGTCGGCTTCTCCCTCGCGGGCCGCTCCGCGCTGGCGCAGACCGCTGCCTCGGTCGCTACGAATGGCTTCTCGAAAGCCATCGCGCCGGACCAGGTCGACAGCTTCCTGGCACTCGGGCGCGACGGTCGGGCGACGATCTTCTCCGGCAAGGTCGATCTCGGCACCGGGATCGAGACCGCGATGGCGCAGATCGCCGCCGAGGAGCTCGACCTGCCGCTCGACCACGTCACCGTCGTGCAGGGCGATACCGCGCTCACCCCCGACCAGGGACCAACCTACGGCAGCCTCTCGATCCAGAAGGGCGGCGTCGAGATCCGGCACGCTGCGGCCACCGCCCGCGCTCGCCTCGTCCAACTCGCGAGCGAGCGGCTCGGTGCACCGGTCGACGCGCTCGTGACCGAGAACGGCGGTGTGAGGCCGAAGGCGGGGGGCACCGGCGTCTCCTACGCGGACCTCCTGAGGGACGGGCGCTTCGAGACCAAAGTCGACCCGGCCATCACCACGAAGGACCCGGCGCACTTCGCGCTCGTCGGCAAGTCGGTGCCGCGGCTCGACATCCCCGAGAAGATGACCGGCCGCTTCACCTACATGCAGGATTTCCGCGTGCCCGGCATGGTGCACGCCCGCGTGGTCCGTCCGCCGGCGATCGGGGCGACGCTCGAGGGCGTCGATGACGGCTCCGTGGCGGACATCCCGGGGCTGATCGAGGTCGTGCGCCGGGGCAGCTTCCTGGCCGTCGTCGCGGAACGCGAGTGGGCGGCCATCAAAGCAGCCCGTCAGCTCAAGGCCACGTGGTCCGCCTGGGAGGGCCTGCCCGCGCAGGATCGGCTCTGGGAGCACGTGCGCGCCACGAAAGTGACCAAGGACGACGTCACCAGCAGCACGGGCGACGCGGAGGCTGCGCTCGCCAGCGCGTCCAAGGTGCTCCAGGCGACCTACGACTTTGCCATCCACACGCACGGCTCGATCGGCCCCTCCTGCGCCGTGGCCGAGTTCAAGGAAGGGTTGCTGACCTGCTGGACCGCCTCGCAGATGACGCATGCGCTGCGCATGCAACTCGCAGCGATGACCGGGCTCGCGCCGGAGGCGGTGCGCTGCATCTACGTCGAGGGTTCGGGCTGCTACGGCCGCAACGGGCACGAGGACGCGGCCGGGGACGCGGCGCTGCTCGCGCGGGCCGTCGGCCGGCCGGTGCGGGTGCAATGGTCGCGGGCGGACGAGCATGGCTGGGATCCCAAAGGTCCGCCGACCCTGATCGATCTCAAGGCCGGGCTCGACGCGGCGGGCAACGTTGCCGCGTGGTCCTCACAGTTCCACGTGCCGGAAGGGGCTGCCGGCAATGTGCCGCTGGTGGCCGCGACCCTGGCGGGCCTGCCGCACGAGACCACGATGGCGCCGGGCAACGTCATTCAGAACTCGGCGCTGCCCTACGGCTTTCCGAACGTGCGCACGGTGTGTCACCGGCTCGCCGACACGCCGTTCCGCCCCTCCTGGATCCGCACGCCGGGGCGGATGCAGAACACCTTCGCCAACGAGGCCTTTCTGGACGAGTGCGCGGCGGCGGCCGGCGCCGATCCGCTGGACTACCGGTTGCGCGCCCTGAAGGACCCCCGCGGCATCGCGGTGCTCAGGCGCGTGGCCGAGCTGGCCGGCTGGCAGGCGCGGCCCTCGCCTGCGAAGGAGGACGCCAAGGCCGAGGTGTTGCGCGGCCGCGGGCTCTCCTACGTGCGCTACGAGCTCAACCGCACCTACGTGGCGGGCGTGGCCGAGGTCGAGGTCGACCGCAAGACGGGTCAGGTGCGGGTGCCGCGCTTCTTCGTGGCCCAGGATTGCGGTCAGATCATCAACCCGGACGGTGTGCGCAACCAGCTCGACGGCAACGTCATTCAGACGGTGAGCCGAGTGCTGATGGAGGAGATCACCTTCGACCGGAGCGCCGTCACGAGTCTGGACTGGGCGAGCTACCCGATCCTCAGCTTCCCGGACGTGCCGCAGGTGGTGGCCGACTTGATCGATCGGCCGACCGAGAAGCCGTGGGGCGCGGGCGAGCCGTCCGCAGCGATCGTGCCGGCGGCGATCTCGAACGCGATCTTCGACGCGACGGGCGCTCGGCTGCGGTCAGTGCCGTTCTCGCCGGCCAAGGTGAAAGCGGCCCTGCAGGGAACCTGACGCCAGGGGATCGGTGCCGGGAGAACAGGTGTCCGGACAACTCTCGGATCCGGACACTCCCGACCCGCCTCACGAGGGGCCGCTTGGGGTCCCTCTCGCCCGTTTGCGCCCGTTTCGTCCGACGTCGCCTGCAGGCTCTCGCGGTTCTGCGGAGCGGGCGCGGCCGGCGATGTCGACGCTGCGGCGCGGAGGAGCGAAGCCACGGCCCACCTCGATTTCCGTTCTCGGCGGTCGAACAGGGGTTGCCTGGCCGCGGGCGCGCTTCGGAGCCGATCCATGTCCTGAGCGAGAGCCGGCAGCCGGGCCGGGGGACGCGGTCAGAACACGGCGTGATCGCCGCGCTCGGCCTCGGCCTCGCCCCGGAGCAGGCGCGCGTAGTAGTCGAACAGCGTCTCGGACCCGGTGCTGGGCGTCGCCGCCGCGTCGTACCGGCCCGAGGCGGGATCCAGAACGAGCATCGACTCCGTGGCGTAGTAGCGCCCGATCCGCGCGAGCTCGGCCTTGTCGGCCAGCGAGGGGATCACGCGGCCGCACGCGGACAGCCCGCCGACAACGGCGTCCAGCAGAACCACCGGAACGTGCCGGAAGCGCGGGGAGTGGCCGAGCAGGGCGAACAGCGCCTCGCCCTGCTGCCGGGGCGTGATCGCCTCGCCCGGTCCGCCGATCGGGAGCACGCGGTTGCGCCGCTCGCGCTCCTCGACGCACTCGGCGAGGTAGCGGGCGAGATCGTCGTCGCTGATCGGCTTGCAGGCTGTGAGCGCGCCGTCGCCGAACAGCAGCCACGGCCTGCCCCGCCTGACGCGCTCGACCTGCCCGGAGAGCGACTTGAAGAAGGCGGTGGGTCTGACGATCGTGTAGTCGGTCCCCGAGGCGATCAGGGCGCGCTCGAAGGCCAGCTTGGCCTGCTGAAACGCGAGCAGCGGCTTCTGCACGCAGATCGCCGAGAGCAGGACCATGTGCCCGATGCCGGACGTCCTGGCCGCGGCCAGCAGCGCCAGATGGGCGTCGTGATCGATCGCCCAGGCGTCGCGTGGGCGCCCGGTGCGCGAGGCCAGGCACGAGACCAGCGTGTCGAAGGGCTCGCCGCGCAGGCCGTCATGCGCGAGCGAGGCAGGATCGGTCACGTTGCCGAACCGGACGGCGGCGCCCGCGGGCAGCCCGAGGCGCACGGCAGCATCCGACCCGGGCGACCGGCCGGGGCGGGGCCTGACGAAGCAGACCACGTCGTGACCGCGCGCCGCGAGAGCCCGCGCGGTGGCGCGACCGATCGTGCCCGTCGCGCCGACGAGGAAGACCCGCCGCCCGCGATGGCCGGAGGACGCTTGAGCCATAATTGCCCCCACGATTGCCGCCGCCACCATAACGCCGTCCGGCACCGCCGCGGGCCGCCACGTCCTGGGTCTCAGGCGGCGAGCAGCGGGAACGTGACCCCGAGGTCCCAGGCGAAGGCGACCGCGTTGGTGAGCCCGCCGTGCCCCGTCCGGCGGCAGGCCCAGGTGCCGAGCACCCCGTAGATCAGGAACGGGACCACGATCGCCGGGTCGAGGACGGCGCGATCATCGCGCAGCGTGTCGAGTTCGCGCAGCCGCCGCCGTACGGCCGCGTGCGCGTCCTCGGGCAACGCCTGCCGCCCCGGCCAAGCCCGGCCGACCCGACTGAACGGATCGGCGTGCGGGCACGGCGGCACGCGGTGGGCGTGCCGCATCGCGTGGGTCTCGTTTTGCGCCGCGCGCGATGGCGGAGACCTGATTGCGCGGCGCCACGAGCCGGCGCAGCCGCTCGGTCGCCGCGTCCGGCGTCCAGACCTCCGCACCTCGTGCTCCCGGTGCCTCTGTCCCGGATGGTCGCACCATACGCCAGGACCTGCGTCCCGGCCGAACCGCGGCACCGCCATCGTCACACCGGTTACGAACCCGCTGGCGTGCCCCAACGGCGAGATCAAATGCCGGGCCGAGGTGGCCGGCACTTTCGCAGCGAGGCCGCCATCGCCCGCCTCGTCGGCGCAATCCTGCTCGAACAGAACGACGAAGGGCCGTCCAGCGCGCCCGCTCCATCTCCCTGGAACGCATCGCCCCGATCAGCGATGACCCCCTCGTCAACCTGCCGACCCCGGCAGCTTGATCAGACCGGCCCCAACCGGTGACCGTGGTGGCCGCGCCGCAGCGACGCCACGCCAGGGGACACGATCCATGGCCGTCCCCCGCTCCCTTCGCCAGGCAGGGCAAGTGTCGCGGATCCAGGGCAGTGCCGGTGCTTGTGCCGCGGACGCGAGTGTCGTTCCTGCGCGTTCCTCAAGTGGGTTACCGACCAGGTTCGCTTAAACCACAAGTCGAGCCTTCAGGAGCAGCCATGCGGGCGTACTGAGAAGGGTCTATTTGTGCTTTTGGTAGAGCTCGATCAATCTCTCGCATGATCCAGCGTTTGAGGCGAAGCTTCTGGGATCGCGTCATCTCCGACTCCTCGCAGAGATCTGATGATCAGACCTGATGGTTAACAAGTGGTTAACCATGACAGGCTGGTGGGCGGCATGAATGGAGGAGTTCTGCTTATTGCTCAGCTTACTGCCCGGACAATCATCGTCGTCGTGCGATCGGAGGCCCTGGTCAGGAACGACAGGATCGGCCCTTCGTGCGGCGCCCGCCCGGGATCGCCGACACGCGCTTCGCCTCTGCCTAGCTGTTCGAGGCCGTGCGGCCCGCCATGGGTGAGGACGTCGCCCTCGTTCTGCCGCGCGTCTGCACGCAAGCCATGGACCGCGCCCTGGCCGGCTTCGCCGTCGCCGTTCCGCATCGGTGAGACCAGTGCGCGACTCTGGGGAGCCATCATTCCCGGTATCTTTTCAGAGAAGGAAGGCGCAAGACGCCGTGTTTCGAGCGCCTCGCGCACAGGTCTCATCCTTCGCCTGGGAGAGCTGCATCGAGACACGCGCGTCCGGATCGCTACGGCTGCAACTGGTCTGAGGTCGGCATGCCAGCCTGTGCACCTTCCGTCAGACACGCGAGCGACGCGCCGCGACACGCTCGGGCCATCGCCGTGTGCAGGGTCCGTCCCTCGTCGAGGCCTGCGGCCAGAATGCC
The DNA here is from genome assembly GCF_000379105.1 of Methylobacterium sp. WSM2598. Lineage (GTDB taxonomy): Bacteria > Pseudomonadota > Alphaproteobacteria > Rhizobiales > Beijerinckiaceae > Methylobacterium. The sequence continues at coordinate 1,713,303 of NZ_KB900609.1, forward strand.
GACGAAGGTGTCGCCCGCCCCCGTCGTGTCGACCGGCCGGACTGCTACGGCAGCCGCGGCATGGTGCGAGCCACCCGGCTCGACCGCCAGTGCTCCCTCGGCTCCCGCGGTCACCACACAGGTGAGCGGTCCAGCGAGCGCGAGCGTGGCGGCCGCTTGGCTCAGGGCGCCTTGGCTCAGTGCGCCATCCGGCGGCCCGAGCAGTCGGCTCGCTGCGCGCGCCTCGTGCTCGTTCACGACGAGCACGTCCGTCGCCGCGAGAAGCGCGCGCAATTCGACGGGAGACAGGGTTTCCGGCACGGGTGCGAGGTTCCAGATGACGCGCCCTCCCACGGCGCGGACCCGTTGCGCGGCGGATAGCGAGGCCGCGACGGGAACTTCCATCTGGAGGACGAGCGTCGCGCCGGGCACCAGCATCGCCTCGGGCAGGGCGGAGGCGGTCAGGGCCGCGTTGGCTCCGCTCGCCACCGTAATCGCGTTCTCGGCGGCCGCATCGACCGTGATGAAGGCGCACCCCGTCGGCTCCGCGCCTTGAGCGACACACGCGACGGCCACGCCGTTCGCGGCCAAGTTTTCGCGGCACATCCGGCCGAAGGGATCGTCGCCGACGCACCCGATCATGGCGACCCGCCCCGGCTCCGAGACGCGCGCGGCAGCCACCGCTTGGTTCGCCCCCTTGCCACCAAACAGCGTCGCGTAGCGCGGCGCCAGCACCGTCTCCCCAGGGCGGGGGATCGCGGCGACGCGCGCGACGAGATCGACGTTGATCGAGCCGAACACGAGGATCACCGATGCGTCCTCCGCGCGCGTCAACCTTCCGCGTCCATGGCGTGCAACTTCTCGACCCGACGGCGGAAATCCGCGTCGGTGGAGAACTCGGCCGTGAGATAGGCGGCGATCAGGTCCTTGGCGAGCCAAGGCCCCACGATCTGGGCGCCGATGCACATCACGTTGACGTCGTCGTGCTCGACGCACTGATGCGCGGAGTGGACGTCGTGGCACACGGCGGCCCGGATGCCCTTCATCTTGTTCGCCGCGATCGAGGCGCCGACGCCGGTCCCGCAGACCATCAGGCCGCGGTCAGCCTCGCCGGAGGTCACCTTGCGGGCGACCTCGCGCGCGATGTCGGGGAAGTCGACGGGATGCTCGTCGAACGAGCCGACGTCGATGAGCTCATGGCCCAGCGAGCGCACGTGGTCGATCACCGCTCCCTTGAGCATCCAGCCGGCGTGGTCCGATCCGATCACGAGTCGCATGTCACTTCGCTCCGTTGATTGCTGACCGCGGCGGGATTGCCGCCGCGATCGGAAAAGCGTGGCGGTTGTCGCGCTTCACGAGCCGCGCATCTCGGGCGGCAGCTCCGAGCCGTGGAACTTCTTGTAGATCGCGTTGAGCTTGCCGTTCTTCAGGTTCGTCTCGATCCACGCGTTGAGCTTTTCGACGAACCGGGGCTCACCCTTGCGCACGCCCATCGCGAGGTCGAACGTCGTAATCGGCACCTTTGGCTCGTAGACGCGCGACGGGTTCTTCACGCCGATCTGGTTGACGATCGTGGCCGAGGTGGCGATGCAATCCGCCTGCCCCGACACCGCCGCCGTGACCATCGTCGCATCATCGTCGTAGCGCGCCAGCCGGAGGTCGCGATCCTTCATGTTGGTGAGCGTGGTGTCCTGCGTCGTGCCGCGCGAGACCGCGATCGTCTTGCCCTTCAGGTCGGGCCAGCTCTTTGCCTCGACCGACTTGAGGCAGCCGACCACGGATTGCAGCGCCGCGTAGGGCTTGGTGAAGTCGATCACCTTCGCGCGCTCGGGCGTGACGGAGAGCGTGGAGATGATCAGATCCGCCTTGTTCGTCTGCACGTTCGGGATGCGGGTCGCCCCCGTCGTCTGCACGAATTCGAGTTCGAGGCCGAGGTCCTTGGCGAGGAGCTGTGCGGTTTCGACGTCCGAGCCGGTCGGCTTCAGATTCGCGTCGATCATGCCGGATGGCGGTATCGCGAGATCGGTGGCGACGCGGATCTTCTTGGCACTCAGCACGTCGTCGAGAAGGTCGGCATGCGCCGCGAATGGCATCGCAACGAACGCGGTAGCCGCGAGCAGCGCGGCGAGGATCGGGCGTCTCATGATCGTCTCCCTCCGTGGTTCTGAGTGTTGGCTCACAGACCGGAGCCCACGAACTGCATGAGCTCCGGGGTCGTCGGCGATGCGAGGATCGTGGCGGGACCCCGCTCGTGAACGCGCCCCCGATGCATGAACACGACCTCGTCGGCGATGCCGCGCGCGAACCCCATCTCGTGCGTGACCATGACCATGGTCATCCCGGATGCGGCGAGTCCTTCGATGACCTTGAGGACCTCGCCCGTGAGCTCCGGATCGAGAGCTGAGGTCACCTCATCGAACAGCATGACCTTCGGCTGCATGGCGAGCGAGCGGGCGATCGCGGCTCGCTGCTGCTGCCCACCGGACAGCTGCTCCGGATAGGCCTGCAGCTTGTCAGCGAGGCCGACCCGCGCGAGCACCTCGGCAGCGAGCGCGCGGGCCTCCGCGCGCGGTGTGCCCTTCACCGAAGTTGGTGCGAGGGTGATGTTCTCCTCGATGGTGAGGTGCGGGAACAGGTTGTAGCTCTGGAAGACGATGCCGACGTCCTGGCGCAGCGCCCGGAGATCGAGGCCGGGATCGTCGACGCGATGACCGCAGACGCGGATCTCGCCGCGATCGATGGTTTCGAAGCGGTCGATGCAGCGCAGCGCCGTCGACTTGCCCGAACCCGAGCGGCCGATGATCGCCGTCACCGTACCGCGCGGCACCTCGAACGAGACGCCGTCGAGCACCTTGAGGGTGCCGAAGCTCTTGTGGACGTCGCGCAGGGTGACGACGGGCGCCGGCGTCTGACCTGCTGGGGTATCGGGCATGGCGCGCGGCATCTCCATCAGGCCGGCATCAGGGTGGTGCGGCCGCGCGCGCCTCGCCTCTCGAGGCGCTGGCTGAGCCGCGACAGGGGAAAGCACATGGCGAAGTACACGGCCGCGATGATTGCGTAGATCAGAAAGGGTTCGAACAGGGAATTATTGATGATCTGGCCCGCGCGAGCCAATTCGACGAAGCCGACCACTGAGGCGAGCGAGGTGTTCTTCACAATCTGCACCATGAAGCCGACGGTTGGCGGGGTCGCGATGCGCACGGCCTGGGGCAGGATGACCTTCGTCATGCGCTGGGCGCGCGAGAGGGCGAGTCCCTCGGCCGCTTCCCATTGCGGGCGCGGCACGGACTGGATGGCACCGCGCCAGATCTCGCCGAGGTAGGCCCCGACGTAGATCGTCAGCGAGGCGCCGGCCGCGGTGAGCGGCGACACCCTCAGACCCAGCGGCGGCAGGCCGAAGAAGGTCAGGAACATGATGACGAGGAGCGGCGTGCCTTGGATGAGCTGGACGTAGGCGCCGCTGGCGAAGCGCACCGCGCGCAGAGCCGAGATGCGGCACAGGGCGATGACGAAGCCGAGCGCGCCGCCGCCGACGAGGGCGATGAGCGACAATCCGATCGTCCAGAGCGCACCCTGGCCGAGGAAGAGCAGGTGGTTCGCGTTGAGGGAGCCGGACATCTCAGCACCTCACAGCGGGGTACCGAGGCGTCGCCGCCGCGGGAACAGGACGAGACCCAGCCCCCAGAAGCCCGCACGCATGATGAAGGAGAGCGCGACGTAGATCAGCGCCACCACGATGTAGGTCTCGAAGGCCCGGTACGTGTCGGACTGGATGTAGTTCGCCACCGCCGTCAGCTCCTCGGCGGAGATCTGCGAGGTCACGGAGGAGGCGAGCATCAGGAGCACGAACTGGCTCGTGAGCGAGGGATAGACCCGCTCGATCGCGGGTAGCAGCACGACGTGCCGATAGATCTGCGCGCGCGACAGGGCGAGACCCTCCGCCGCCTCGATCTGGCCGCGGGGGATCGCGTCGAGCCCGGCGCGCACGATCTCGGTGGTGTAGGCACCGACGTTGATGGTGAGTGCGAGCGCGGCGACGGTTAGGGCCGAGAAGCGGAAGCCGAGACTCGCGAGGCCGAAGTAGACGAGGAAGATCTGGACGAGGAGCGGCGTGTTGCGGATCGCTTCGACGTAGACCTCGCAGAGGCGGCGCAATGCCGCGTGCCGGCTCCTGCGGCCGATCGCCGTGATCCCGCCGAGCGCGCCGCCGACTGCCGTCGCAATGCCGGAGAGTTCAAGGGTGAGCAGCGCACCGTCGAGGAAGCTCGGCCACCGTTCGAGGACGGCGCCGAAGTCGAGGTCGAGGGACACCGGCCGCGATCCCGTGCCTCAGCCTGCCGCCCGACCGGTCATGCGGTCGTAGACGCGGAACAGCGCCTGGTTGCCGTTCGCGCCCTCGCCGTGGGCGCGCGCCTCCACGTACTGGCTCGTCACGAGCGCGGTCGCCGGCAGGGGCACGTCGAGGGCACCGGCTTGCTCGAGGACGAGGCGCAGGTCTTTGAGCATGAGGTCGATGCGGAAGCCCGCGGAGGCATCGCCCGCGATCATCTGAGGCCCGAGCCGGTCGAGCATCCAGGAGGCCGCGGAGCCGCCGAGCAGCACGTGCCGCAGCTGTTCGAGATCGACGCCCGACGCGCGCGCGAGCGCCAGCGCCTCGCAGATCGCCTGGATGTTGATGCCGCAGATGAGCTGGTTGCACAGCTTGACCGCTTGGCCCGCACCGGCGTTCCCGACGTGGGTGATCGTGGTGCCCATGGCGCGGAAGAACCGCCCGGCCCTCGCGAAGGCTTCGGCCTCGCCGCCGACCATGATCGAGAGAGCCGCGTTCTTCGCGCCCACCGGGCCGCCGGAGACCGGCGCGTCGAGGAAGGCGATGCCGACCGCCGCGAGATCCGCCGCCATGCGCCGGACGGCGACGGGCGAGATCGTGCTCATATCGACGATCAGTCGACCGGCCGGGGGGGCCTTGAGAAGGCCCTGCTCCCCGTAGACCACCGCCTCGACGTGAGGCGTGTCGGGCAGCATGGTGATCGCGAGGTCCGCGCCCCGCGCCGCGTCGGCCGGGCTCGTCGCCGTGACGGCTCCGTCGCTCGCGAGCTCCGCCACGGCCTCGGCACGCACGTCGTAGGCCTGCACGGCGTGGCCGGCCTTGAGCAGGTTGCGGACCATCTCGCGCCCCATCGTGCCGAGCCCGATGAAGCCGACGCAGCCCGCCTTGTCGTTCTCCCTCACGTCCGCGTCCCCCCTTCAGCCGGCCCTCGCGGCGCTCACGTGCGCGGAGGCGGCCAGTGCTGCCTGCCGTCGCAAGCCGTCCCCGATCGCGAAGTGCTCGCGCAGAACCGCGTCCGCCCGCGCCGGGTCTCGGGCGGCGATGGCGTCGAAGATCCGGCGGTGGTCCTCAATGAGGTAGGACCGCATGGGTTCGACGACCTGCACGAGGCGGCGCCGGTCGACGTGCGAGCGCATCAGGACATGCGCCATGGAGTCGTGCAGCACGCCGAGGGTGCTGGAGCCTCCTGCGGCCACGATCGCGCGATGAAAGGCGTAGTCGGCCGCGCCGCCTGCCTCGGGGTCGTCGATGGTCTCGACGATTCGCTGCAGCGCCCGCTGCAGGCGCTCGAGGTCCGAGACGGTCGCGTTCTGACACGCGAGCCGGATCGATTGGCATTCGACGGCGATGCGCGCCTGCATGACGTCGTCCGCGAGCCCGTCCTGCTGGGCGAGCGCGAAGGCGAAGAAGTCGTTGAGGACGGTGACGTCTGGCTTGCGGACGATGGTCCCCATGCGCTCCCGGATTTCCACGATGCCGAGCGCGGTGAGTGCGCGCAGCGCCTCGCGGACGATCGGTCGACTGACGCCCAGCTGAGCGGCCAGTTCGCGCTCCGGGATCAAGCGATCGCCGGGGCGCAGGGCACCGGCCAGCAGCCGCTCGCGCAGGAACGCGAAGACGACTTCGAAGCCGGACCGACCCTCATTGGGGCGAGCAATTTCCATCCCGTCGCATCGTTATATGACGTTGGTCATACCAGTAGTTGACCAGTGACGGCCCGTCAAGCCGGCTGGCGGGCACAGGAGCAGCCCGCGATTGATCCGGGATCCGCTTGATCGAAGCGGATCACGCGCCTGCGTGGCGCCTGTGCGCGGCGCCTGAGCGAAGCCGACATCCGCATGGCCGAAATCGGAGATGGCGAAGCAATCCGTCGGATGTCGTATCGGCTGTGTTCCCGGGTCTTCACCGGCTCCGCTGCCGCGTGACGGGCCGCAATTCCCGCTGCCCTGCGCCCCTTCGGCGATCTGCATCCAAGTTTGCGGTAGGCCGCTCGACGGCACTCTACTGTCACGCCTGCAAGCCTACCATGTTAGTTTCCGACGTTAATCGTCCATTAACTATGCGCTCGCACAGTATGAAGCCGAGTTTAGCGCGAACGGCACATCGGCGCCTGCATTTAGCACCGACCCCATGATACGTTCCCATGGGTCAGAATAGACTGTACGTGAACTTAGCCTTCCAGCAATGCAGTTCTCATGAATGCTGAGAGCTCCTCGGGAGAGCGGCTGTGCATGTGATCCTAATCGCAGCTCAGAAGGGCGGGGCTGGCAAGAGCACGCTTGCCGTGCATCTGAGCGCCCTCGCCGAGCGTGACGGTAGAGTGCTCCTCGTCGATACCGATCCGCAGGGCTCCCTCTCCATGTGGCACGGGCGACGATCGGCCGGAACGCTACGCCTGACCCGCGCCAGTGCACAGGCCGTACCGGAGGTTCTCTGCACAGCTCGCCGCGAGGGCATTCGCTGGGCCGTGATCGACAGCCCACCTCATAATACCTCCCTGGTCTCTGCTCTCATGAGCCGGGCAACGCTGACGCTGATCCCGGTGCGACCCGGCCCGTTCGATCTCGACGCGGTCGGCGCGACGCTCGCGATGGCGCGCAGCCTCAAAGCACCGATGGCCTGCGTGATCAACGCGGCTCCACCACCCGGACGCGGAGAGCGGCAGACGAGCGCCGTGGCGGAGACGCGCGCCGTCCTGACCAACATGGGAGCGCCTGTTCTCCCGGGGCAGGTCTCCCAACGGGCGAGCCTGTCGCATGCCCTCATCTCCGGCCAGTCCGTCGACGAGTACGATCCGGACGGCCGCGCGGCGGCGGAGATCGCCGCGGTGTGGTCGACCGTGTCCGAGCTCGCCCGCTCCTTTCCCCGCCACGCTTGAGGCGTCATCCCCCATGGCAAAGCCAACGCGTCCCTCGTTGATGGGCCTTTCACCGGAGAAGGGCTCGAAGCCGCAGCCGATCGTGGGGGTCTCCGCGACGGAACTCCGGCAGGGCCCCGTGGTCGACCGGAGTTGTGAAAGTCTCGCAGCGGATCCTGACAAGTTCTCATCGGAGCGGGATGGCGCGCAGATTCATCTGAATCGTGCCGGCTGGTCGGAGTTGAGTCAGCTGGCGCAGGATCTCAATGTACCGTTTCGAGATCTGATGGGCGAGGCGCTCAATGACGTTCTCATCAAGCATCAGCGACCGCCGGTCGTGGAAGCTAAGCCGCCCGGCCACGAGCTGGCGTCCGATTTCACCGTGATGATCGGCGCTTCTCTGGTGCCTCTTGCATGGCCCCTGCTGGTCAGCGCTTGGTGCTGGCAACAGGCCATGACCCTGCCCCTCCTGGCCATGGGCGGAGGCAAGGGGTACCGGCAGCTCCGGTGAGGCGCGCCACAAAGGCCACGAGGCGATCCCCGACGTCGCGGGGGCGGGTCCATGGGCGAGCGACTCACGGCCGGCTGGCCCGGCCGTATTGCTGCCGGTTATGGTTGAGCAGAAGCGGGAAACCCTGCGGCGCCTCTCATCGTGACCTGCCACGATCGGACGGCGTCCCGGGCTCGACGTCGGCCCCTCGGAATCCGAGACCTTCTCGACGGCGGTCCGTTCAGCGAGGCAGGCGGCGCCGGCCTCATCGGGCTTCGCGGCCGCGCGCCGGACCGGGCTGTCCCAAACCAACCCGCTCGGGCCACTCAACCGCGGGGTCGCGAGCTCTCTGCCCCGACGCGGTCCCGCCGCGCCGATCGTGGCAGAGCCGCCGAATGCGCGACGCGCGCTCCAACCGCTTCAAGCAACTTCGGCTTCGAACCGGTCGAGCATCTCGACAAAATTCGGGATATCCAGCACGAACCAAGCATTCATTTCCGATCGATGACCTTCATCGTGTTTCTCCACCGCTGTGCCGTGAATGGAGAAATACCTCCCCCCGCGCTGACTGGTGAGATCCCAGAAGAAATCGTCCGGCATGAACTCCGAGGCGAGCGCAAGAAGGCCGACTCCGTCGCGTGCGAAGGCAACGTTCGTCAACGCGGCACCGAGGTTTCCCACGATATGCGTACAATTCGCGAAAATCTCGAGTTGCTCATAGAAAGTGTGATTCTCAGGATAAACGATCCTGTATCCACGCGACGTGAGGATCGCAGCGATCTCGTCCTCGTTGACGATGCGGCGCGAATTTCCCTTGTTTCGAGAGACGTACACCTTGGTCGGCTGGGCGCCGGACACCCCGATGCGCTCCATGTGCTTGACGGCGAGCGACCGCAAAAATCTCGCCGAGTAAGGGTGGAAAACAAATGGATGGCTGGAGATCGGCGTCACATAGATCAGTTTGTCGACCGACAGGGGGGCGCCAGACACCTGGAGGATGTTTTCGTTCGTCGCGCCACATAGGACGAGCGACTGCCGCATCACGCTCGCCATTGCGTCCGACCAAGCGGTGATGAGCAGCTTGCAGCTGTCCAGCGGCATGCGCTCCGCCAGCAGGCCGACCCTGGGCAGGGTTTCGACAAGCCAATGGCCGTAATTGGTATCCCAGCGCTGCTTGACGGCAACGATGTTCTCGCCGCTCAGATGCTCGACCTGATCGTGGTCCAGCATCGCGTAGCGGTCGCCGTGCAGCTTCTTGATGTAGGGAAGACGCGGAACGTCCCGCTCGTTCATCAAGCTCTCGACCACCAGGCGGCCGGCGCGATCGACGATGATGCCTTCGCCGAAGATGATGGCGTTGCTCACGGTGCCGATCTGGCCCGCCGGGGGATGCTCGACCTTTCCGACGCGCTCCAGCAGCCGCTCGGTCATCCAAGCCAGCCGGGTTTGGACAACCGGGTCCGTGCGCGTGTACGGCTTGCTCTCGAGCGCTTCCACGACGCCGTCGCCGATCTCCGCGAACGGTTTGGCGTGCAGGATCACCGGCGCGTTCTTCGGCTTGTCGGTGCGCCTCAGGGTGATGTTCGACCTCTCGAAGATCACGGCATCGAGCGCCTTCGTGACGATCTCGTCGTCGAACTGCCGGATCCTCGGCTCTCTGGCCGTCAAGCTGGTCCCGAGGTCTCGCGCGACGTCGATGATGCCCGTGATCCCCGCCTCGCTCAGGCGCGGCGTTTCCGCTGTCGAGGCGAACGCGCTCTCGAAGACGAAGGATCCGCCCGGCGCCAACGCGGGGAACAGGTATTCCAGTGCGATCAGCTGATCCTCGACCACGTGCCGGTCGTTCTCCAGAATGAGGTCGAACGGGCCGTACGCGTGAAGGCTGCAGAGGTAAGCCGGATCGCGGCAATCGCCGCGCGTCAGGAGGAGGCGCGGATGATCGGCGAGCTCGAGGTCCGGGATCTCGCGCTCCGGACCGACGCTGACGACGATCAATCCTGTTTCGATGAACTCCGCCAGCGCGCGCGCGCCGGTGATCTCCAACAACGATAGATCGAGAATCTTGATCGGGCGCGAAAGTTTCGGGCGCAATAATGCTTCGTAGCGCCGCAGATAGTCGTGAACGTTGGACGCCCGAAGAGTGCCGAGACGAAGTCCGATCTGATCGAGCGACTCGCGTCGAGACGCGGCAAGGTTCACATCTTCCATTACCGTCCGCTCTTGCTCTTCTGGACCCGAGGAGTTGCTTCGACCGTCCGGGAGCCGCAGCGGGCCCAGAAGCGCCGCCGCCTCGGCGGCGGCGCGTCACTCCGGGGCCTCAGAAGCTCTTCTTGTTGATGATTGCGGTGCGACGGGCGAACTCCACCGACTCAATCTCTTGGTAATGGCTATACAAAAAGTTGTCGAAGATCTCGGAAGGGCCGGCAACGTCGTGCGTGCAGATCAGATGGGACAGACGGCTCAGATACTCGAATCCGCTTACCTGCGAAAAACCCTGATAATCTTTTTTCATATGATCGGAGCTGGTGTGAATGTCCTCGACGATGTAGCGTCCGCCGGCCGGGACGAAAGGCAGCAGGATGTTCAATGTTTGAATTTGGTGATCCCAGCGATGCGAACCGTCGTCGATCACGATGCGAGGAGGTCCGAATTCGTTGATAACGCTGAACAAAAACTTCACACTTGACTGATCGCCGATGCGCATTTTGATCCGACCCGCTTCCGCCGCCTGGGTCGCCGGATTGATGTCGAGGCCAACGATCGTCGCGTTCGGGAAAAACTCCTCCCACATTCGAACCGAGGCGCCCTGATAGACCCCGATCTCGAACAGGGTGAAAGACTCCTCTCTTAAGTGAGCAAGTCTCTTTTCATAGAAATTCAGATAATCGTGAACATTGCTGGCCTTGTCTGTTCCATGCTTGAGACCGATTTCATTCAAGCTTAACATCAGCGAGTCTCCAACGGAACAGCACTTGTCAAGAGAGCGGGTGCGCAACTCATCTGCCGCGTCGCCGCCGCATTCGCCCCAGGCACACCAGTGCGGACCGGCTATATGACGACCTGAGGAGGTGTCAAGGGATCGGGGAATCCGTCATCGGACCGGCGACGGCTCGCCGAGGGATCGACGTTCGGAGCGCGGCCGCGGGACCGGCCCGCACGGCGTGCGCCCCGCCGCGCGCGGTTCGCGGCCGGCCGGCGGGATGCACTCGCGGCTACCCGGCTCGCGCGCCGCGATCCGGTCGGCGCACGAGGCCGCCACCCTGGACGGCCCCAGGACCCGGGCGGCACCGCTCCGAGAAACCGGCCGGAGCCGCGACGGCGCCCGCGGCCCGTCGCCCAGGGGCTGCGCCGAGGGGCTGCAGGGCCTGCATCGGGCGCAAGCGCGGGCCGCTCGACCGGGCTGACCCCCCTCGATCGTGGTCAGCGTTGTGCGCTCGTGCTCACGGGTCTCCGGCGCGGCCGGGCCGGCCGGTCAGGCCACCCTCATGCCCTTGCCCTGTCGTCGTTCGCCATTTCCTCGCAGATGAGCTCGAGCTGCCGGCGGGCCGCCTCCGTGTCGCCGGGCGCGGCGGCCGGGGATGCGGCGGACGGGCTCGGGAGCGGGCGGGAGAGGGCCGCTGCCGGCACGGGCGACCGGAAGCTGTGCATGCTGCCGAGGTAGTGCCTCCTGAACAGGTTCATCACCGTCGCCACGCCCTCCTCCGTCACCGTTCGCAGGTCTTGAGCGAAGAAGCGTCCGCGGGCCTGCGGCCCCATGATGATCTCGTATGACGGGAAGTAATCCACCTCGGCATGTGCGGCGGCCACCTCCTCCGCGGCCACGCGAAGAACCGATTTCGAGTAGGTGGTGGCGGTCAGCACGTGGCCGCCGTTCGCCGTCGCGACGAGTGGAACCGGGGAGACCGTGAGCAACACCTTGGCTCGCTTGTTCACGCTCCTGAGCGCGGCGATGAAGCCCGTGAGGTCGTCGACGACCTCGCGCATCGTGAAATTGTGAAAGCGGTACTTGGCTGGCTCGAACGTCCCGGCGATCGTTCCGGGGCAGGACGGGAACACGCTCCCGTCGAGCAGTGAGACCCAGGATTCCGTCAGCCCGAGCGTGAATATCAGGACGTCGAGTTCCTCGAACATGCGACGGACGGCGGCGAGGTGCTTGGCCACGTCGCGCTCGAGTTCGCGGCGGCTGGCGAAGCCTTCCGGGATGCCGGGACGGAATGGATCGGCGAAGCCGCGCTCCGTCGGCCAAGCGCTCTCAAGCGGCGCGAATTGCCCATGGGCGCGCAGGAAAAGCTGGTAGAGCTGCCGTGCCGTGTAGACGTTGCCGTAACGGGCCGTGTACTGGTGATAGTGAAAATCGGTTGCATAGGCACCGACCTCCGGGTGGCACTCCTCGGTCGTGTAGCGCGGAATGCCGACGTCCTGCAGATAGCGGGCGATATGCTGGGCAAAGCAGCTCCCGGCGGTGGCCACGCGAGAGAAGCGATCGATCGTGAAGCTCGGGGCGACGACCGGGTCGACGTTGTCGACCTCCACGACCGCGCGGTGCCAGAAACTGTGATCGGGGGCGGTCCGGTAGGGATGGGTCATTGGGCTGAGCCGTACACCGCGTCGAGTTGGGCAGCCATGCGTGAGCCGAACCATTCATTGGCGTGCATGACGTCGTTGGCGATCGCCTTCTCCGACATATAGCCCCGCTCGTTCAGCACCTCGGGCGGCAACGGCAGGAACTCGATGCCGTTGGCGAGGCAGGCGTCCGCGACGACGCGCGAGTGGATCCGCCACAGCTTGTAGCGCAAGATGGGACGCGAGACGCCCCAGGCCTGGATGCCGCCCGCCGCCCAGCCCGCATGCGCAATGATGTGATCGTTGTCCTCGATCGGCGGCGGTGACTCGAGATAAGTGATCGGCACCGAACACCGTGCACGGATCAGCTCCACACCGAGCACGATGTGCCTGATTTCGGCCCGCATCTTGCGCATGATCTCCGCATGCGGGATCATCAGCGCGCCCTCGATTTCCTCCAGATCCGGCTGTTCGGGCAGTGTGACATCGAAGTGCACGGGCCTGTTGCTGATGCACAGGGACAGGTAATCGCTGCCGGAAATCGTCAGTGCCAGCCGGTCCGCGTGGATCCCCTGTGCCATCCACGCGTCGAGATCGGCATTGAGCGTGTAGTCGGTCCATCCACCGTCGATGGGGTCGACGATCCGCGCGTCGGGCCTGAAGTCCGCGATCGGCTTGAAGATGTACTCGTTCTTCGTCGATTCGGGGCCAGCTCGGTCAACTGCATGCTTCATAGGAAACATGTGGCTGCCGCCGAGGATCAGAATGGAGTAGCGCGACATCCGGTCATCCAACAATTGCAGTGGCGAGATGCCACCCGGCTCGCCGAACGGCCGGTTAGCTTCGTTGCTTGCAAAGAAGCTCAATCAAAAGCGCTCGAACCATTGGCCCGAGTCTCGGGACGGCCCCGGATCGGGCAGCTTCATACGTCCAACACTCCGCTTTGGCAACCTCAGCCGGGGCCTGCGGTCGCGCGCGGCGGAGGTGCGGGTGCCGGCACTCGCCTGGAAGTTGGTGCGCGCCGGCCCCGTCGCGCGGTTGCGCGGGTCGGGAGCGGCATTCGGCAAGGGGCGGGAGCGTTCGGACACGGCGCCCGCCCCGGGCGACGCGTCGGGTCGAGGCCGGCGCGAGAGCAGGGAGGGGCCGTGCCTCGGCCCGGCGGGCTGATCCGGCCGCGTCGTCCGACCCGGCCGAGCCCCCGTCCTCGATCCGCGAACGCCGTCGTCGGACCGAGTTGCGCGCTCCGCCTCCCGCGGGGACGATGCGTTGCGACATCCGTTTGCGTGTGCCATTCGTGTCATCGGCCGAGGAGCCGCCAGACCTGCGTTGGAAGGTGCCGGAAGCTGAGCTATGGATCCGTCCTCATCGCCGTCCGCACGGACGAGGTGAGATTGGACAGAATGCACCCTCAGCGGTTCGTCGTCGGCCACGGAACCGCGGGTCGAGGGGAGCCGCCGTGGGCGCCCCGGGCCGGGCCGACGGGCACGAGAGCCTGCGCACCTCGCCGTCTGACCGCACGACAGTGGGCGAATTGCCGCTTTCGTCGTAACTGCTATCGGAATCATTAATACGAAGGTGGACGCGGGGGTGAGTTATGGCGGCGCGAATTGGTTTTCTTGGAAATTGCCAGGCGCAAACATTGGACGCCCTGTCGCGACATTTGGGGGCGGATGTTGAATTTGTGGAATTTTCACCGGTTTGGCTATATACGGAACAGGATGAAGACCGTGTTTTAACGCAGGCCAATCGTTGCGACATACTTTTCTGCCAGAGAATTGCCGAAGATTACGGCGTCGCGTTCTTGCGGACCAGCAGATTGAAAGCGGTGATGCGCGAGCGCTGTTTTTCTTGGCCTAACGTCTATTTTGAAGGTTATTTTCCAACGATTGGCTATATATACACGTCGCGCGGCAAGATCACGGGTCCGCTCAGCGATTATCATCTGCCGATTATTCGCGAGGGCTGGCAGAACGGGCGACCGGTGCAGGCCATCGTGGCCGATATCACCAGTCCCGATGGCCCGCTCTTCGCGGATGACCCGGCCGGGGCCTCGCTGGCCGAGCTTGAGAGCCGGGAGGAGGGCCTGGACATCAAAATGAGCGACTTCATCGCGGAGCGTTTTCGCGAGCAGAAGTTGTTCTTTACGCCAAATCACCCTCGTGACGAGGTCCTGTTCGAGCTTCTAAGGCGAATGATGCGGGCCGCCGGCCTGAATAATCCAAGCTCCGATCGGCTAGGTACGTTTCCGTACACACTCGACAGCATTCAAATTCCCGTCATGTCCGGCTTTTTTCAGAGATATGGCGGCTCGATTCAGGAAAGTGACACGATCCGCGGCCGCGAGATCTCGCTCGAACCTGAAACGATCGGGGAGACCGCGACACCACGGAACTACGATTGGCAAGGGCTCATCGAGACTTACTTTCGCGTCTATGATGCCTATGCGCGCTTGGGCGCGCTGTAGGGGGCTGTCGGACTGGATGTCCTGAGGGGATTTGACGGGGCCTCGGCCTCTCGACCCGGCGGGGGGCGCGTCGTGTCGGGCTCGCTCCGCGAGCCGGTTCGGCACCCGCGCGCAGGAGCCCGGTCCCGCGGCCGCTCGTATCGCCATCGGGGCCGCACGCCGACCTGGCCGCGCCGGGGGCGATGCGGCGAGCGGGGGAGCCGTCGGCGCGAGCCGGTCGCCGACGGGTGCGACACAGTCGTGGCGGACGGTCGGCGCGCGCGGATGCCGTCAGCGCCGCGCCCGCGCGGCGCGGAAGCGCTCGGGACTCGGCGCGCCTCCGTCACGGAACTTTCCTGCTGACCTGGAGCGCGCTCCACCCTTCCATCGCTGAACCGGCGGAATCCTCACACATGCTGAGAATAGCAACCCTCGCATCCCTCCTGCTCTCGTGCTCCCAGGTTCTCGCTGAACAGCAGGGACTCCCGCCCCTCCTGTCGAGTGGGCCGGATGACGTGTCGGAGAAATCCGTCCAGCCCGCCGGAGCGCTCGCGCGGCGACAGCTGAGGGATCGATTCGCCGACGAGATCAATGCCAAGGACTACGGCGCGAAGTGCGACTACGATGCCGGCAACCGGTCGGGCACGGACGATACCGCGGCCCTGCAGGCGGCGATCGACGCCGCGCAGACGTCGGCGGCCCAGGGAGCGGGCAAGCGCCTGCTGCTCCCGACGGGCAACTGCTTGACGGCTCCGCTCACGATATCGGGCCAGATCGACGTCCGAGGCGCGGGATCGCATTCCACGACCCTCTACCTGAAGGCGAAATCCGGCAAAGCGCTCCTCACATTCGACGCCAAGGGCGTCGATTTCTCCAACAAGTACGGATTCCCGCAGGGCAACGTGAGCCTGTCTCATTTTCGACTGACCAGCCAAGATGGCCATAGCGGGCCTGCTTCGGCCCACGGCCTTGAGCTGGTCCGAAGTCAGGCCGGTGTTTTCACGCCCTGGCTTCGACTTGACGACATGGTGTTCTACAACCTGCCAGGTTCGGGCATCGCTTCCGGACCGTTCCAGGGCTTTCTCGAAGCCAGTCGTTCGACGTTTTCGAACAATGGAGGATGGGGAACCGATACAAATTCGACGGTTGATTGGCGCTTTCTCGATTGCGATTGGGCTACGAATGCGGCCGGGAACATGCGGTCCTCGGGCGACGGGCAGATGTTCCTCCTCAATCCGAATATCTACGCCTCGACCGGGGGCTACGGCATCGTCGCCTACTCGACCGATCTCAAAGTCGTTGGTGGGAGCATCGACTACAATGCCAAAGGAGGCATGCAGTTCACCGCCGACAGCACGTCGCTCGGGCGACGCGTGCTCCTGAGTGGTGGCACCGCCTTCGGCGGCAACTCCCGCTCCGCTCGCGGCCTCCACGCGGACATCGAAGTCAGCGGTCGCGGCACGGCTTTGACGCTTCAGAATGTCAGGTTCGCCTCGAAGCCGCACAAACTCGATGCGCAGAGCCAGATTTCCTACAACCTGAAGTTCATGGATCCCGGTCCGCTCTTCGTCGAGATCCGAGACACCCTGTTCGCCGCCGGCAGCGTCCGTGGCGAGAACGTGGTCTCCGACCTTCGGCGCGTCTCGGTCGTGGGGCAGCAGGATGGCTCGCTCCTGGCGGTCGGCGGCGTCATCTCCGACGGGCCCGTCCGGCAGCGGCCCCTCGTGTCGGACAGGTCCCCGACGCCCAGCGACATCCAGGACGGCTATTGCGCGATGGTGAAACGCTCGGACGACGGATCGCTGAGAATGTGGTGCAACGATCAGGGGCGGCTCGTCTCCTCGGCGCCGTTGCAATGATGCCGGCCTGCGGCCGTCCGCGCCGCGCTGCCGCGGCGGGCGGGCCGACCGCGTCCGCCCTGCCCGCGACGCGCAGCGCGACATCCGACATCCGATTGATGGCTTCGCCATCTTCCATATCGGCCATGCGGATGTCGGCTTCGCTCAGGCGCCGCGCTCAGGCGCCGCGCAGGCTTGTGATCCGGGATCCGCTTTGATCGAGCGGATCCCGGATCAGAGGCCGATCGCTGCTCGGATCTCATCCAGGGTCCGCTGCGGATCCGGCCCGAGGCGGGCCTTGTGGATGCCGCACATCTTCCAGTCCGGATTGTTCCTCGCCGTGTCGACGAGGACGTGAATCTCTTCGGGAGCGACGGGGGTGTCGCCCCAACTCGTGAGCGAGAAGCTCCGGGATCGGCCCGCGCGCTGCCGCTGGCTGTACAAGTAGGCTGAGTACAAGAGAAATTCGGAGTAGCCGCCGCTCGCGCCGAAATTCCTCTCAAAGAACGGTCCGAAGGAGGTCCGCTCCCGCCTCTCGATCTCGGCGATCATGCCGCGCACGAGGTCCGCTTCGAAAACGAACGGTGTCGCCATGGCCGGCAGATGAATATCGGTGTGCGGATCCGGGACAGACCAGTAGGCGAGGTACATGCTTTTCATGTATCGTCTGAAGTCGTTTTCCTCGTAGGATTCGAGGAATGTCGCCGGATAAGAGCCGACGAACAAATCCGACAGGCTGAAATTTTTGACAAGGAAGTTTTTCGTGTCGATCGCCACATAAAAATCAGTCTGCACTCTAAACGCTGTTTCAAGCTTCTGAATCTGTTGCAGGCAATATCCATTGCCCGTCTTAAGTGTAAAGTGCTCTCTGAAAAGCATGCAAGTCCGTATCCCGACCTTTTCGAGCAATGGATATATTTTGCTATAAATAAAATCGCTGGTGGTTCGCGGATCCTCGTCGTTGATGCAGTATATGATCCTGTCCACCGAGGCCGGATCGATGAATTTTGCGATCGATTCTGCCTGCAGGAGGGCCAGGGCGAGCTCTGCTTCGTACAGCACGACGACGATGTCGCATCTCATGAGATCGGTCCTCGGGATGTCTGTTGCGGCGGAGACGATGCCGTTCGCGCGGTGAACAGATGGCCTGTTGCGGGCGATCGCGGAAGCGCCGAAGGCGCGCAACCGCGACCGCGGTCCGGAGGCACCGTGTGACGAAGGCCTCGTCCAGGCCAGTCCGGCCGCCGCGGCCCACCGGGGCCGAGGTTCCCGGGAGCGCGGCCCGCCCGGGGTCGATCCCTTCCGAGTCGCGGTGGATCAGTAGCCCGCGTAGGCGACGGCGCCGTCGAACGGGTGGGCGCGGAAGGCGCGGTCATAGGACGACACGTGGCCGTCGCTGGCATCGTGCCAGGGCGCAAGGCGCTGCAGATAATGGTTCGCCAGGCAGGGTTCGCCCCACGGCTCCTCCCGCATCCCCTCGTCCTGCAGCAGCACCAGGACGAAGTTGTCCGCCTCATGCCTGGCGCGAAGCGCGTCGCGCAGCCGGACCGCCCGGGAGCGGCACGCCGCCTGGTCCGTCACGTAGAAGTAGGCGGTCCGCCACGGAGCGCGGTACGCCTCGCGAAATTTCGCGACCAGGTGCAGCGTGCGTTCCCGCCAGCGCGTCAACGTCGCCGCGAAATCGGGATCGTCGCGCGGCTCCGGGGTCGCGAATGGCGAGTGGAACAAGTAATCATAGCCCTTGTCCCGCACCATGCGGCCGTCGGCGTGCCGTTCGAGGTTGCACTCCTGCAAGATCCCCTCAAAATCATCGTCGATGAGCCGGATTGCGGCTTCGAAATTCGTGACGTTCCAGGAGAAGAAACTTGAACTGTCGGTGCCGAAGATCCTCCGGAACTGGAAGGCTACCTCACAATTCTGACCAAGAGAGACGTATCTTCTGTACATTACGCCCTCTCAGGCTGGTGAACGCGCGGGAGCCCGCATCCGTCCGGCGGGGGTGGGCGCGAGGCCGCCTCCCCGCGCGTGCCGCCGAACGCGCCGAACGACCCGGCCCCACATTACTCTAGGGAATGATGGGGTCAAACCCGCGCGCGCGCCACGTCGCGGCCCGGTCGCCGGGAAGGCGCGGCCGCCGCCGCGGGATCGTGCGCCGAAGCCGTCATCGGGAGCCGACGCCTTGGCGGAGGCTTCGGCACGGGCTAGATGACCCAAGGTAAGGTGGCCGCGGCCCCATCACCCCCCATCGGATCCCAGCCGGTCGGACTTCCCCAGATGCCGAGCGATAGACAAGCGGGCCTCGTCGTCCCGGACCCGGGCGATGCCGCCCCGGCCGCGACTTGGCCGCCCCGCCACGCCTTCGTGGTTCTCGACCGCCTGCGCCAGCACCTGCCGGCGGCCGCCGCGGCCGCCCATTGCGTGGCCTTGTCGGAGAAGCAGATCGATGCCCTGAGGGGCTTCGAGATCTCCGACGCCGCGGGGCGGCCGGACGACGCGCTCCTCGCCCGACCGATCCTCGGCGCGATCCTGGACCGCGACTTCATCGAGAGGTTTCCGAAGGCCGTGGCCCGGCTGAGGCAGATCGCCCCGCAGGTCCCCGGCGCGGACGCGGTGTTCGACCTCTCCGCCGCGGGACCGGACGGGGTGGCGGCGTGGCAGCTCGACCGCGCGCTGGGGCTGTCGGAGCGCTTCCTCGCCGATCTCGGCGCCGGGCAGCTGGAGATCGGGCGGCTCCAGCAGATCGTCACGGAGCATGTCGAGGCGCTCCACGCGGCGCAGCGCATCGTCGATCAGGCCGTGCCGCCGCAGCCCCGCCTCGGCCTGTTCCTGCCCCCGGGAGACGCCGTCCTGTGCCCGGCCGAGCTGCCGCAGGTCACCGGGCTCAGCCAGAATTCCAAGCGCGAGTTCCGCGCCGTGCACGCTTTCGAACTCCACCTCGCCGCGGCGGACCGCCAGACGCGCGCGAGCGTGGCGATCCGCCTGCGCGCCGCGCATTCGCGGGACCTGCTGGGGACCTGGACCGTTGCGGCCGCCACCCTCGATCCCGGCTGGAACCGCTTCGACTGCCCCGTGACGGCGCGCCCCCTGGACGAGCCGGTCGAGGTCGAGCTCCTCTGGGAGCGCGGCACCGCGCCCCGCCTCGCCCTCAGCCTGGGCGAGGAGACGGCGGATCCGCGCCTGCGGGCCGTGACCTCGGACGGCGCGGTGGGGCAGCGCCCCCTGGCGCTGCGCATCTACGCGGGCGTGCCGGGCCTGCGGCTGCCCTCCCGTGGCTGGGGCCGGCCGGCGGACGGGGAGGCAGCGCCGGAGGCGCCGAGCCACGTGCGGATCGACGAACTGCTCGAGCGCGCGGCCTTTGGCGGCGGGCTGCCGGAGCCGCGGCCCGAACTGCTGCGATACATGGGCGTCGGGTCGGGCCTGTTCCTGCACCCGGCCGACGAGGCGCCGCACGTCGCCGTCATCCGCCACGTGCGGATCGAAGGCGTGCGGGCCGTGCTGGCGGATGTCGCGCTCGCCCACGACGAGGCCGACCCGACGGAGTTCGGCCTGTTCGCGGCCCCCTCCGGGCTTCCGGTAGGCCCGAGGCCGGCCCCCCGCGGCGCCGCTCCGCGGCGCTGGCTGCGGCACGGCAGCCCGCGCCCGGGCGACGTGCTGGCCGCGCGCGAGGGATTCGACGGGCGCGCGGCCTGGCTGCGGCTCCGGGCGCGCGAGACCGGGCAGGTCCTGTTCGAGGCGCCCGGCCCGCTCGGCGACTGCTTCGACATCTACCTGGGGACGCGCCGGGCCGGCGCCGGGACGCGGCACGCCCTGGCGCACTTCCTCCACCTCGCGGTGGTCCGCGGGACGCGCCGGGCATGAGCGCCGATCCCGTGCCCCGCGCCCCGGCGGATGCGCCGTCCTCCCCGGCGCGCCCGCGCCTGGCGGTGATCGTCCCGGTCTTCAAGCACAGCGGGCTGGTGCGCGAGGCGGTCGCCTCGCTCACGCGCCAGTCGCGGTTCGCGGACGTGGACGTGGTCCTGGTCGACGACGGGTGCCCCGACCCGCAGACCTTCACGACGCTGACCGCCTTCTGCGCGCGCTGGCCCAACATCCACTGCGTGAGGCAGGCCAATGGCGGCCTCAGCGCGGCCCGCAACCGCGGCATCGCCTTCGCGCTCCGCCGGCTCCCGGCGGCGGAGGGCGTCTACTTCCTCGATGCCGACAACCTCCTCGCCCCCTACGGCATCGCGGCGATGCAGGAGGCGCTGCTCCTTCATCCCGAGGCGGATTGGTTCTACCCGGACATCCGGATGTTCGGTGTGCGGGCCTTCCACGATTACAGCGGCGACTTCAACGCCTACGCGGCCTCGGTCGTCAACCTGTGCGAGGCCGGCAGCCTGATCCGGCGCCGCATGATCGAGGCGGGTCTGCGCTTCGACGAGGGGATGCGGCTCGGCTACGAGGATTGGGATTTCTGGCTCTCGGCCGTGGGGCGCGGCTTCCGCGGCCGCCACCTGCCGAATCTCGGCCTGTCCTACCGGAAGCGGGCGGAGAGCATGCTCGCCGACTCGACCCGCTCGGACACGCAGATCCGGGAATACCTGCGCCGCAAGCACGAGGCGCTGTTCCAGGTGAACGCCTTCGTCGCGCGGGAGCACGACGCGCTGCCGCGCTTCGCCGTGCGCCTGTCCGACGAGGCGAGCGTGGAGATGGCGAGCGACCTGCAGCGCGGCGGCCCGCGCATGGACCAGCAGGCCTTCGAGACGCGGATCTGGCAGGCGATCCGCGAGCCGGCCTTCGTCTGGGCGGGCCAGTACCTCCTGTCGACGACCGGCCGGACGCTTGCCCTGCTGCGCGGGGCGGGCCTGACGCGCTGGCTCTGCCTGGAGATCGAGCGGGCCCTCGCCGGCCACAACTTCGTGTCGCTGACCCTCGCGGCCTCGGACGACGACGCCATCCGGGTCCGGCGCGGGCACGGCTTCTCGCCGCACTGCCACCTCCTCGCCGTCTCGCAGAAGCTCCTGCAGGCGATCGCCCTCGACGAGAAGGACGCCTGGATCACGGAACTGCCGATCCACGGCGCCAATTACCGCGTCGCCGCCCTGGAGATCCGCCTCCCGCCGCGGGCGATGGCGGCGGAGACCCTGAAGGACGTGGCGGTGACGGACTTCGTCCAGTTCTGCCTGCACCTGCGCTGCCACGCCCTGCGCGGCCGTCCGAGCAACCTGGTCGAGGAGGTCTTCCTCGGCTCCCGCCCGCTCGACGCCATGGCGCCGCGCGCCCGCGCCCAGTTCGACGGCGCCCTGCTCCCGCCGGTGGCCGAGGCGCGCGAGGGCCGCGTCGCCTGCGTGCTGCCGCATTGCGATTTCGGCGGCGTCGAGAAGGTCACGTTCTGCCTCGCCCGCGAGTTGCGCCGCCAGGGGCTGCGCACCAGCCTGATCCTGCTCGGGAGCGACGTCGCCTACCGGGCGCACCGCGCGCTCGAGGCCTTCGACGACATCTACCTCGTCGACGCCGGGGGCCGCATCGCCGCCTGGGCGGGCGATTCCTTCCTGGGCACGCAGCTGCCCAGGATCCTGGACGAGGCCTGGGCCCGCGACTTCGCGAATGTCCTGACCACGTTCGAACTCGTGGTGAGCTGCCACTCGGCCGAGATCATGGGATTGTTCAGCGGGCTGCGGCGCCGGGGCGTCACCACGGCGACCTACCTGCACCTGTTCGACAAGTCGCGCATCGGCGCCGCCTGCGGCCATCCGATGCTCGCCCTCGCCTACGAGCACGCGATCGACCTCGTCCTGACCTGCTCGGAGGGGATGGCCTGCGAGATGGCGAGCCTCGGCATCCCGCGCGACAAGATCCTGGCCCTGCCGAACGCGCCCTCGCTGGAGCCCGATCCGCACCGCGCCGTCGCGCCGCGCGCCCCGGCCGGTCGCCCCCTGCGCCTGCTCTACCTGGGCCGCCTCGATACCCAGAAGGGTCTCGACCGGCTGGCCGAGATCATCGACGCGCTCGACCCGGACCCGCGCTTCGAGATCCGGGTGGTCGGGAAGGCGGTGTTGACCGACGCCCACCTGACCCTCAGCCGGCACGCGCACCTCGAACCGCCGGTCTACGACGATGCCGGCCTCTCCGAGATCTACCGCTGGGCCGATATCCTGCTGCTGCCGTCCCGCTACGAGGGGCTCCCGCTCACCGTGCTGGAGGCCATGGTCCACGGCGTGGTGCCGATCGTGGCCGCCTGCGGGGCGGTGGCCGAGGCGGTCGAGTCGGGCGTCAGCGGCGTCGTCGTCCCGCAGGAGCGCTGCGTTCCGGGCTTCCTCGACCACCTGCGGGCCCTGGCGGCCGCGCCGGAGCGGTTGGAGGCGATGAGCCGCGCGGCGATGGCGAGGGCCGCCGGCCGGCCCTGGAGCGTGCTCGCGGAGCGCCTGCGCGCGCGGCTCGGCGCCGTCTGGGCGGCCCGCGCCCGAGAGAGGGCGGAGCGGGCCGCGCAGGAGCGGGAACCGGGCTGATTGGCGCCCGCGGCGGCCGAGCCGTGCCCCCACGGCGGGGCCGCCCCGCTCCCGGCGACCTTGCAGGATCGCGCCGAATCGCTAGCTGGGAAGCGACCCTCCGGAGAGTTCGGCATGAATGCCCGTCCCGACGCGCGCGACTTTGCGGCCCCCCAGCAGTTCGGCATCGGTCAGCCGGTGCCGCGGGCCGAGGATCCCGTGCTGGTGCAGGGGCAGGGGCGTTACACGGACGACCTCGCCCTTGAGGGGCAGGCCCGCGCGGTCTTCGTGCGCAGCCCGGTGGCGCATGGGCGGCTGAACGGGATCGACGCCGAGGCCGCCCGCGCGATGCCGGGCGTGCTCGGCGTGTTCACGGCGGCGGATCTCGACGGCTACGGCCGCATCGGCAACAGCATGGCCTTCACCAACCAGGACGGCTCGCCGATGCGCAAGCCGCCCCAGCCCTCGCTCGCCACCGACCGGGTGCGCTACGCGGGCGAGCCGGTGGCTCTCGTGGTCGCCGAGACCCTGGCGGAGGCCCGCGACGCCGCCGAGGCCGTGATCCTCGACATCGAGGACCTGCCGGTGGTGACCACCGCCGAGGAGGCGGCCGCGCCCGACGCGCCGCTCATCCACGACGAGGCGCCCGGCAACCTCGCCCTCGACTTCGCCCTCGGCGACCGCGCCGCCACCGACGCCGCCTTCGCGGCCGCGGCGCACGTCACCTGCCTCGACCTCGTCAACAACCGCCTCGTCATCAACCCGATGGAGCCGCGCGCGGCGATCGGCGTCTACGAGCCGGGGGACGGGCGCTACACCCTGCATGTGGGCTCCCAGGGCGTCTTCGGCCTGCGCAACAGCCTCGCGGACGGGGTGCTCAAGACGGGGCGCGACAAGGTCCGGGTGGTCACCGGCCATGTCGGCGGCTCCTTCGGCATGAAGGCGCCGGTCTATCCCGAGTACCTGCCGCTCCTCCACGCCGCCAAGGTGCTGGGGCGGCCCGTCAAGTGGACGGACCTGCGCTCCGAGAGCTTCCTCTCCGACCATCACGGCCGCGACGTCGCGGTGACGGCGGAGCTCGCCCTCGACGCGGAGGGCCGCTTCCTGGCCTTCCGGGTGCGCGGCCGGGCCAATATGGGGGCCTACCTCAACCCGCTCTCGCCGCTGTTCCAGACCGTGAACATCGCCCGCAACATGGTCGGCGTCTACCGCACGCCGGTCTTCGACGTGGCGGTCGCCTGCCTCTACACCAACACCACGCCGATCGGGGCCTATCGGGGCGCGGGCCGCCCGGAGGGCAACTACTTCATCGAGCGCCTGATCGAGAACGCCGCCGCCGAGACCGGCCGCGACCGGGTGGCCCTGCGCCGCCTCAACCAGATCCGCCCGGAGGACATGCCCTACGCGGCCCCCTCGGGCATGACCTACGACAGCGGCGACTTCCCGGCCGTGCTCGACCGGGCCCTCGCCGCCGCGGATTGGGACGGTTTCCCGGCCCGCCGCGCCGAGAGCGAGGCGCGCGGCCTGCTGCGCGGCATCGGCATCGGCGACTACCTGGAGATCACCGCGCCGCCGATGAACGAGATGGGCGGCCTGCGCTTCGAGGCGGACGGCACCGTGACGATCATCACCGGCACCCTCGATTACGGCCAGGGCCACGCCACGCCCTTCGCGCAGGTGCTGCACGACCGCCTCGGCATCCCCCTCGACAAGGTCCGCCTGCTCCAGGGCGACAGCGACCAGCTCATCGCGGGCGGCGGCACCGGCGGGTCGAAGTCGCTGATGGCGAGCGGCGCCGCCATCGTGGAGGCGAGCGCCCTCGTGATCGAGAAGGGCAGGGCGGCCGCCGCTGCCGTGCTGGAGGCCGGCCCGGCCGACATCGTCTTCGAGGACGGCCGCTTCGTCGTCGCGGGCACCGATCGCGGCATCGGGCTCCTCGACCTCGCCGCCAAGCTGCGCGAGGGCCTGCCCGACCCGCAGGCGCCGCGCAGCCTCGACGTCGCCCACGTGCACGAGGCCTCCCCCTCGGCCTTCCCGAACGGCTGCCACGTCGCCGAGGTCGAGGTCGATCCCGAGACGGGCGTCGCCGCGGTGGTGCGCTACACCACGGTCAACGATTTCGGCACGGTGGTGAACCCGCTCCTCGTCGAGGGCCAGATCCACGGCGGCGTGATCCAGGGCATCGGCCAGGCGCTGATGGAGCGCACGGCCTACGACGAGCAGGGCCAGCTCGTGACCGGCTCGTTCATGGATTACTGCCTGCCGCGCGCCGCCGACGCGCCCCCGATGAGCTTCGAGAGCCACCCGGTTCCGGCCAAGACCAACCCGCTCGGCGTCAAGGGCTGCGGCGAGGCCGGCTGCGCCGGCGCGCTGCCCTCGGTGATGAACGCCCTCGTCGACGCCCTGCGGGCCCGGGGCGTCGCCCACATCAACATGCCGGCCACGCCCCGGGCGATCTGGGCGGCCCTGCGGGAGGCCGAGGGCGCATGAGCGGGGCGTCGTTGCTGACCGCGCAGGCCCGGGTCGACACGACCCAGGGCAGCCGTTACCTGACCCAGCTCTGCAAGCACTGGAGCCACCGCTTCCCCGAGACGGCGTTCTCCCCGGAGCGGGGCGTCGTCCCCTTCGGAGAGGGGCGCGAGGCCGTGTTCGAGGCCGATTCCGAGGGCCTGACCCTGCGGGTGAGGGCTCCCGACGCCGAGGCCCTGGCGCGGCTGGAGGCCGTGGTGGCCGAGCACCTCGCCCGCTTCGCGTTCCGGGAGGATCTCGGCGGGATCGCCTGGACGCGGCTCGCGTGACGGATAGGCTGACCGCGACAGGGTCGTTTCACGAGGGAATGCCGATGAATGTTCACGTTTCCATGAGCCGCGCGCACGAAACCCGCCTCGACCGCCTCGCCGAGGTCGCGGTGCGGGTCGGGCTCGGGCTGCGGCCCGGCCAGGAACTGGTGATGACGGCGCCGCTCGAAGCCCTCGGCCTCGCCCGACGCATCACCGCCGAGGCCTACCGGGCGGGCGCGTCCCTGGTGACGACGCTCTACGGCGACGACGCGGCCACGCTCGCCCGCTTCGCGCACGCCCCCGACGACGCCTTCGACCGCGCCGCGGGCTGGCTCTACGAGGGCATGGCCAGCGCCTACCGGAACGGCGCCGCCCGGCTCGCCATCGTGGGCGACGATCCCTCGCTCCTGTCCGGCCAGGATCCCGACAAGGTGGCGCGCGCCAACCGCGCCCGCTCGCGGGCCTACCAGCCGGCGCTGGAGCTGATCGCCACCTTCGCGACCAACTGGACCATCGTCTCGGCGGCCACGCCGGCCTGGGCCCGCGCCGTCTTCCCGGGCCTGCCCGAGGAGGAGGCGGTGGCGCGCCTGTGGGACGCGATCTTCGCCGCCTCGCGGGTCGACGGCGAGGATCCGGTCGCGGCCTGGGCGGCGCACAACGCCGCCCTGCGCCGCCGGACCGACCGGCTCAACGGGCGGGGCTACGCGGCCCTGCGCTTCCAGGGTCCGGGCACCGACCTGACGGTCGGGCTCGCCGACGACCACGAATGGTGCGGCGGCGCCTCGGCCTCGCGCAGCGGCATCATCTGCAACGCCAACATCCCGACCGAGGAGGTCTTCACCACCCCCCACCGGCTGCGGGTCGAGGGGCGGGTGGCGGCGACGAAGCCGCTCTCCTACCAGGGCACCCTGATCGAGGACATCGCGGTGCGCTTCGAGGATGGGCGGATCGTCGAGGCGACGGCGCGCAGGGGCGCCGACGTGCTCGCCCGCGTGCTCGACACCGACGAGGGCGCCCGCCGGCTGGGCGAGGTCGCCCTGGTGCCGGCCTCCTCGCCGATCTCGGCCTCGGGGCTGCTGTTCTTCAACACCCTCTACGACGAGAACGCGGCGAGCCACATCGCGCTCGGCCAAGCCTACAGCAAGTGCTTCCGCGAGGGCGGCCAGGGCCTGTCCGAGGAGGATCTCGCGGCCCGCGGCGCCAACCGCAGCCTGATCCACATCGACTGGATGATCGGTTCGGCCGCGGTCGACGTCGACGGCCTCACCGCCGAGGGCGGCGCCGAGCCGGTGATGCGCCGGGGCGAGTGGGTGGACTGATCCGCTGTCCGGACGATCACGTCCGGAGAGCGGGTAACAAGCCCGCGCGGCGCCTGAGCGAAGCCCCAATCCGCCATCCCGAAGGGATCGAGCGGATTGGGTATGCCAAGCCCGCGCGGCGCCTGAGCGACGCCGACATCCGCATGGCGGAGCAATCAGCCGGATGTCGGATGACCCGCGGGTGGGTGGCCGGAGGGGCGCCGCGAGGGCGCCCCGTCCCGCTCCTCAGTGCTGGTGCTCCTGCGCGGCCGGCCCGGACGCGCCGATCGCGCCGACCTGGAACGTCACCTTGACGGTGCCGGCCCGCGCGAAGGTCAGCGTGCCCTCGATCGCCTCGCCCGCCTTGGCGGCCCCCGTCAGGTCCATGAACATCAGGTGATAGCCGCCGGGCTTCAGCTCCACGGTCTTGCCGGGCTCGATCGTCAGGCCGCCCTCGACCGGCGCCATCCGCATCACCCCGTTCGCCACCGACATCTCGTGGATCTCGCCGCGGGCCGCGAGGGGGATCGAGGCGCCGACGAGCCGGTCGGGGGCGCTGCCCCGGTTGGTCACCCGCAGGTAGCCGCCCGCCACCTTGGCGCCGCCCGGCGTCGCGCGGATCCACGGCCCCTCGATCGTCAGGTCGCCCGCCTGGATCGCCGGAGCCGCCTGGGCCGCGACCTGTTGGGCCGTGACCGGGGCGGCCGCCACGATCCGCACGCCCGGCGCGGGCGTCTTCAGGTCGTGCGCGTTCTGGCCCGCGACCGGGATCTCCGTCCAGGCGATGCGCGCCTCGCCGCATTCCTGCCGGACCGGGAAATAGACCGTCTCGCCGGGCTTGAACGCGTCCGAGATCCGGGCCTGGAAGGTGAACTCGTCGAACTGGTCGTCGGGCAGGTTGCCCCCGCTCCAGGTGATCTCCTTGACCCCCTCGCGGATCTCGCCGTGGTAGTGCGGATAGGCGCGGGAATAGGGACCGGTCACGGTGGTGAGCGTCCAGCCGGGCTTCGGCATCGGCTTGGCGCCGACCACGCCCTCCGGCACCGTGACGGTGACCCGGGTGGTGGCCTTGCCGTCGCAGCCATGGCCGATCTGCACCACGGCCCGGTAGGGCTGGTTGGGCCCCGCCTGGCGCCGCTCCAGCACGGCGTGGGCGAGGGCGGGGACGGAGGAGGCGATCAGGAGGGCGGTCAGGCCGCCGCGGAGAAGGCACGACATCGTGGGAATCCGTTCGCGTGAGGGATCGGGGCGGCCCGCGGGGCCGCGGACCGGGGCGGCCGGGCGGCCGCGCTCACGCGAGGGGAGGACCTCGGGCCGAGGCGGGGCGGGCCGGGGGCCGACTCGCCAGGGCGTGCGCGGCCGGCCGCCAGGCCAGCCGGATCGCCGCCCGCCCCGGGGCGGCCCGGGCCGCGGCCGGGGGAGGCAGGGGCGTCGCCTGCGCCGCGCAGGCGGCCGCGCAGCAGGAATGCGCCGCGAGCGGGCCCGGATGCTCGGCCGCCGGCCCGTGCTCCGCGCAGACCATCCCCGCGGCGCGCGCGGCCGAACCCGGGGCCATGCCGGCGAGGAAGGCCTGCAGCACCAGCCCGTAGAGCGCGAGCACGGCCAGGGGCGCCCGCAGGCGCCGCGGCCACGCGCCCCGCGCGGCGGCGCGCCGCCTCGATGGGTCCGGCGCCGCGCCGCGGCGCCTCGACGGATGCTGCGCCGCGCCGCGCCGCCTGGGCTGCCCCGGCCGCTCCGTCGGCATGGGAGTCGTCATGGGGCTGCTCTAGCCGATCCGGCCGCCCCCCGCCACGCGCGCCCGGTCGCAGAATCGTGACCGTGCCACCGCCTGTTGCCGCAGCGCCGCAGTCCACACCGAAGGCGGCGTCTCCCCGTGACCTGAGCCGTTCCGCCACAATCTGGCCGGGTCGCCATGGAGTCTTAACCGCATCCGGCCACGGTCGGGTCGAGCGGTGACGTGCCGCCCGCCCCGGTTCGTCCTCCCCAAAGGTTCACGAGCTTTCGTCCCATGCTGACACGCGCTTCCCTCAGCGGTTCGCTTGGCCTGGCGCTGCTGACCGCCGTCGCTCTTCCGGCCCTGGCCGAGGAGCGCGGCCTCGCCCAGGCCGAATGGGCGCAGAACTACGATTCCGCCGCCACGATGCGGGTTCAGCGCTCGAACACGCCGATCCTCTCGCCGCAGACGCTCGCCGCGACCGAGCAGATGATCGAGCGCTACCGCGACATCGTCGCCCGCGGCGGCTGGCAGCCGGTCTCCGGCGCCGACCGGCTGCGGGTCGGGACGAAGAGCCCCGCCGTGGTGGCCCTGCGCCAGCGCCTCATCGTCTCGGGCGACCTCGATCCGGCGGCGGGCTCCTCGCCGATCTACGATTCCTACGTCGAGGCGGGGGTGCGCCGGTTCCAGGCCCGGCACGGCCTCAACGAGACCGGCGCGATGAACCTCACCACCGTCCAGGCCATGAACGTGCCGGCGGACGTGCGGCTGCGCCAGCTCGAACTCAACGCCGTGCGGCTGCGCTCCTATTCGGGCAATCTCGGCGCCCGCTACGTGATCGTGAACATCCCGGCCGCCCTGGTCGAGACGGTCGAGGGCGACCACGTCGCGACCCGCCACGCCGCCGGCGTCGGCAAGATCGACCGCCAGTCGCCGATCATGAACGCCAAGATCCAAGAGGTGAACTTCAACCCCTACTGGACCGTCCCGGCTTCGATCATCAAGAAGGACTTGATCCCGAAGATGCAGAAGGAGCCGAACTACCTGACCGACAACAAGATTCGGATCTTCGACGGCGAGCGCGAGATCGCCCCGTCGCAGGTGAACTGGCGCTCCGACGAGGCGACCCGCTACCGCTTCCGCCAGGATCCCGGCGTCGACCTCAACTCGATGGGCTTCGTGCGGATCAACATCCCGAACCCGCACGGCGTCTACATGCACGACACGCCCGCCAAGGGCATCTTCGGCGACGATTTCCGCTTCGTCTCCTCGGGCTGCGTGCGCGTGCAGAACGTGCGCGACTACGTCGCCTGGATCCTGCAGGGGACGCCGCAGGGCAACCCGGAGACGATCGAGGCGATCATCCAGAGCGGCCAGCGCGTCGATGCCCGCCCGCTGGCGCCGATCCCGGTCTACTGGACCTACATCACCGCCTGGTCCACGCCGGACGGCCTCGTGCAGTTCCGCGACGACATCTACAAGCGCGACGGCGTCGGCGCCCCGACCGCCGCGATGACGGCGGCCGCGCAGGCCCCGCGCAACTTCGCGGACGAGGACGACGGCCAGACCAACTGACGCGCCGCGTCCCGCGGAGGTCCGGGCCCGGGCCGCGACGCCGATGACCCGGCCCGGGCCTCGCCCGGGCCGTTCCCTTTCGGAGGGCAGCATGGCCGAGCCGGAGACCCGCCTCGACGACCTGGAGATCCGGGTGGCGCACCAGGAGCGGGCTCTCGAGGACCTGAGCCGCATGGTCGCCGCCCAGTGGACCCAGCTCGACCAGCTCGCGCGGCAGGTCGCCGCGCTCCAGGAGCGCCTGCGCGAGATGGCCGAGCGCCCGACCGCGCCCGGCGAGGAGCCGCCACCGCCCCACTACTGACGAACAGCGTCGACGGCGCGCCCGGCCGCTGGCATGCCAAGTTTTTCTGTCAGGGCATTAAGTTTTTCTGTTCTTTGTCTTCCTTGACTTAAAACGGCTTGAGCGGCTACCACGGCGGGGAGATGCCGGGCACCCGGACGGCGCCCGTGGGCGGGCACCGCGCCGGGATCTGCACGGGACGGGATCCCGCGCGCGCGGGCCGCACCCCGATCCGCCGCGGCGGCCCGGGGCCGGTCTTGGCCGCGGTTTCACCCCCGTGTAAAACCCGGCCAACGGGACGACATGGCTCAACCATCCGTCCACGGGACGAAACACTCCAGCAGTCGAGGTCAACATGAGCGCGGGCACCGCCAAGACTCCCCTGTCGAATTCGTTCTTCTCGGCTTCCCTCGCTGACGTCGATCCGGAACTGTCCCGCGCGGTGCAACAGGAGCTCGGCCGGCAGCAGCACGAGATCGAGCTGATCGCCTCCGAGAACATCGTGTCGCGGGCGGTGCTGGAGGCGCAGGGCTCGGTGCTCACCAACAAGTACGCGGAGGGCTATCCGGGCCGCCGCTACTACGGCGGCTGCGAGTTCGTCGACATTGCCGAGAACCTCGCCATCGAGCGCGCCAAGCGCCTGTTCGGCTGCGACTTCGCCAACGTGCAGCCGAATTCCGGCAGCCAGGCGAACCAGGCCGTGTTCATGGCCACGATGCAGCCGGGCGACACCTTCCTGGGCCTCGACCTCGCGGCGGGCGGCCACCTCACCCACGGTGCGCCCCCGAACGTCTCGGGCAAGTGGTTCAAGCCGGTCTCCTACACGGTGCGCCGCGAGGACCAGCGCATCGACATGGAGCAGGTCGCCAAGCTCGCCGAGGAGCACAAGCCCAAGGTGATCATCGCGGGCGGCTCGGGCTATCCCCGCCACTGGGACTTCGCCAAGTTCCGCGAGATCGCCGACAGCGTCGGCGCCGTGTTCTTCGTCGACATGGCCCATTTCGCCGGTCTCGTGGCGGGCGGCGTGCATCCCTCGCCGTTCCCGCACGCCCACGTCGTCACCACGACCACGCACAAGACGCTGCGCGGCCCGCGCGGCGGCATGGTCCTGACGAACGACGAGGCTCTGGCCAAGAAGATCAACTCGGCCGTGTTCCCGGGCCTCCAGGGCGGCCCGCTGATGCACGTCATCGCCGGCAAGGCGGTGGCCTTCGGCGAGGCGCTCTCGCCCGACTTCAAGATCTACGCCAAGCAGGTGGTGGAGAACGCCAAGGCGCTGGCCGACACGATCATCTCGGGCGGCTTCGACATCACCACCGGCGGCACCGACAACCACCTGATGCTGGTGGACATGCGGCCCAAGAACCTGACCGGCAAGGCGGCCGAGGCGGCCCTCTCGCGCGCCGGCATCACCTGCAACAAGAACGGCGTGCCGTTCGACCCGCAGAAGCCGACCGTGACCTCGGGCATCCGCCTCGGCACCCCGGCCGCCACCTCCCGCGGCTTCGGCGTCGCCGAGTTCAAGAAGGTGGGCGAGCTCATCGTGACGGTGCTCGACGGCCTCGCCCGGGCGGGCGAGGCGGGCGACGGCGCGGCCGAGAAGAAGGTGCTGGAGGAGGTCCACGCCCTCACGGACCGCTTCCCCATCTACGCCTGATCGATTAACACGCGATTCGAGGGCCGGGCCCGTGGCAGCGGGCCCGGCCCTCGTCGTTCATGCGCGCCGCCCCGGGCCGGGGGCGCCTCACGGAGGGTCGGCGGTCGATGCGGTGCCCCTATTGCGGCGGCCTCGACACGCAGGTGAAGGATTCCCGGCCGAGCGACGACGCCTCGGCCATCCGGCGCCGCCGGATCTGCCCGGATTGCGGCGGGCGCTTCACCACCTTCGAGCGGGTGCAGCTGCGGGACCTCACCGTGGTGAAGCGCTCGGGGCGCAGGGTCCCGTTCGACCGCGACAAGCTGCAGCGCTCGATCGACGTCGCCCTGCGCAAGCGCCCGGTCGAGGCCGACCGCGTCGAGCGGCTGGTGAGCGGCATCGCCCGCCAGCTCGAGAGCGGCGGCGAGGCGGAGGTGAGCAGCGAGGCGATCGGCGAACTCGTCATGGAGGGGCTGAAGGCCCTCGACGACGTCGCCTACGTGCGCTTCGCCTCGGTCTACAAGAATTTCCGCGAGGCCCGCGACTTCGAGGAGCTGCTCGGGCGCCTCAACGGGGCGGGGCGCCCCGGGGGCGAGCCGGAGCCGCCGGACGAGGCCGCGCCCGGGCCGGCGGCTGCGCCGGGGGAGGGCGGCGAGGCGCCGGCACGGCGCGCCCGGTCGCGCGCGTGAGCGCGTCCGCCGAGCCCGGGCCCGACCGGGCCGAGCCCGGACCCGACCGGCAGGCCTCCCTCGACCGGCGCTACATGCGCCTCGCCCTGGCGCTCGGCCGTCGCCATCTCGGGCGGACCTGGCCGAATCCCTCGGTCGGCGCCGTGCTGGTCGCCGGCCCGCCGGGCGCGGAGCGGATCCTGGCGCAGGGCGTGACCCAGCCCGGCGGGCGACCGCACGCGGAGCGCGTCGCCCTGGCGGAGGCCGGGGAGGCGGCCCGGGGCGCCACGCTCTACGTCACCCTGGAGCCCTGCTCGCATCACGGCCGCACCTCGCCCTGCGCCGACGCGGTGCTGGCGGCGGGCGTCGCCCGGGTGGTGAGCGCCATGAACGACCCGGATCCCCGCGTCGCCGGGCGCGGCCACGGGCGCCTGCGCGCCGGGGGGGTCGCCGTGACGGTCGGTCCCTGCGCCGAGGAGGCCGCCCGCGACCATGCCGGGCACGTGATGCGGGTGACGACGGGCCGGCCGGCCCTCTGCCTCAAGCTCGCCCGCACCGCGGACGGCTTCGCGGCGGGCGGGGCGGGGCGACTCCTGATCACCGGCGCCCTCGCCAACGCCGAGGTTCACCGGCTGCGCGCCCACAGCGACGCGATCCTGGTCGGCATCGGGACGGCGCTCGCGGACGATCCGGCGCTCACCGTGCGCCTGCCGGGCCTCGGCGACCGCTCGCCGCTGCCGGTCGTGCTGGATCCGCAGCTGCAGCTCCCGCCCGGCGCGCGGCTGCTGCGCCCGGGCGGCCGCGCCCAAACCCTGATCCTGGCCGGCGCCGCGGCCCCGCCCGCGGCCGAGCGGGCCCTGCGGGAGGCGGGCGCCGAGGTGCTGCGCCTGCCCGCCGGTCCGGACGGGCGCCCCGACCTCGCCGCCTCCCTGCGCGCGCTCGGCGCGCGGGGCATCACCCGGGTGTTCTGCGAGGGGGGACCGACCCTGGCGGACGCGCTCGCGGCGGCCGACCTCGTCGATTCCTGCCTCCTCCTCACCGGGGCCGCGCCCCTCGGCCAGCCGGGCAAGCCGGCGATCGGCCCGGCCCTCGCGGCCCGCCTCGCCGGCGGCCTGCGCCGCGTCGCCGAGCGGCCCCTCGGCCCGGACCGCCTCACCACCTACGCGCGGAGTTCCTCATGTTCACCGGCCTCGTCTCCGACGTCGGACGGGTGATCGCCGTCGAGGGCGGCGACCGCCTGCGGCGCATCACCATCGCCTGCGGCTACGATCCCGCCACGATCGCGGTGGGCGCCTCGATCGCCTGTTCGGGCCCGTGCCTGACGGCGGTGGAGATCATCCCGCAGGAGGGCGGCTGCCGCTTCACGGTCGACGCCGCGGCCGAGACGCTC
The DNA here is from genome assembly GCF_000379105.1 of Methylobacterium sp. WSM2598. Lineage (GTDB taxonomy): Bacteria > Pseudomonadota > Alphaproteobacteria > Rhizobiales > Beijerinckiaceae > Methylobacterium. Next base: position 1,747,611 of record NZ_KB900609.1, read on the forward strand.
GCCCGCACCACGGCCGGCGCCTGGCAGCCGGGCACCCGCCTCAACCTGGAGCGGTCGCTGCGCATGGGCGACGAGCTCGGCGGCCACCTCGTCACGGGACACGTCGACGGCCTCGCCGAGATCCTGGCGCGGGAGGCGGTCACGGGCGGGGAGGGCGACGCCTCCGCGGCGAGCGACCGCTTCGTGCTCCGCGCCCCGCCCGACCTCGCGCGCTTCATCGCCGAGAAGGGCTCGGTCAGCCTCGACGGCACCTCCCTCACCGTGAACGGCGTCGCGGGCGACACCTTCACGGTCCTGCTGATCCCCCACACCCTGGCGGCAACGACCTGGGGCGAGCGCCGGGCCGGCGACCGGGTCAACCTGGAAGTGGATCTGATCGCCCGCTACGCCGCCCGCCTCGCCGAGGCGCAAGCCGCGCGCTGAGCGCGCTCGCCCAGGCCCAAGCCGCGCGCTGAGCGCGCTCGCCGAGGTGCAAGGGGCGCGCCTCTCCCGGCAACGCGGCGGCATCGCGGCGCGCGCTCAGCGCGTCGCCCTCTCGAGGAAGCGCACCAGGGCCTCGCGGTCGCGGGGATCCCCGATCGTCTGCTCGGGCATCTTCGTGCCCGGCGTGTAGCGCGACGGCCCGACCTCGAAGAGCCGCGCCACCGTCTCGGGGGACCAGACGAGGTCGAGGCGGCGCAACGCTTCCGAGTAACCGTAACCGGGGGCGGTGGCGATCCGGCGGCCGAAGATCCCGTGCAGCGTCGGCCCGGCGCGGTTGCCGCCGTCCGGCCCGAGCGTGTGGCAGGCCGCGCAGGCGCGGAACACCTCCGCGCCCCGCTCGCCCCGGAAGGCGGCGAGTCCGTCCGCCGGGGCCGCCATCGCCAGCGGGCCGATCGGCTCGCCGGTGCGCAGGTCCCAGCGGCGCACCAGCCGGTCGCTCCCGCCGGTGAGCAATTCCCGGTCCGAGCGGAAAGCGAGGGACCAAACCGGCAGGCCCGGACCGACCAGGGTGAACAGGACCTTGGCGGCGCGCCGATCGATGATCGCGACCGCGCCCCCGACCGTCGCGGCGGCGATCCGGCCGCCATCGGGCGAGACCGCGAGCGCGATGACCGGGCGGGGCGGGATCGCCACCGCGGCGCGCTCGCGCCCGTCCGGGCCGAGGAGGCGCACGGTGCCGTCGGCGCCCGCCGCGGCGATCTCGCCGTCCGGCGCGGTCGCCACCGCGTTGAGCGGCGTCGGCAGCGTGACGGTCAGGGCGGGCCCGTCTTCCGGGACGACGCGCAGCGCCGCGTCGTACCCCACCGTGACGAGGCGGCCGTCGGGCAGGAAGGCGACCCCGTTCACGTTGCCGCGATGCTCGCTCGCCACCCGCCCGGGCCGGTCAGGGGCCGGCCCGTCCGCGCCCGGCAGCGGGCGGATCCGCGCCGTCCCGTCCCAGGAGGCGGAGGCGAGCCGCGCCCCGTCCGGCGAGACGGCGAGCCCGGCGATCGGCCCCGCATGGTCCGCGAACACCGCGACGGGCTCGGCGCTGCCGAGCCGCCAGAGCGCGACGCGGCCATCCTCGCCCCCGGTCGCCATCCGCCCGTCGGGCAGCGCCGCGGCCGCGTTCACGGCACCGTCGTGGAAGCGCAGTACCGCCAGCGCGGCGCCCTCGTCGATGGCCCAGAGGATCGCGGATTGATCGAAGCTCCCCGAGATCGCGACGCGCCCGTCCGGCGATACCGCGAGCGCCCGCACCGGGCCGCCATGGCCGCGCAGGGGCGCCTCCGCCCGGGCCGGCAGGGCGACGAGGACCAGAAGGACAAAAAGTGTTCGCAGGGTCATGCGGAACGGCGATCGCGGGCCGAAGCGGGCCCGCCATCAAACCGGAAGCGCCGCGCCGCCGCAACCGCGCGGTCCGATCGCATCACGCGCGAGAGGAACCTGCGCGAGGCGCCGGTGTAGATAGGACGACGCCCTCGCCGCCCGGAGATCCCCTCCTGTCCGAGCTCCCCGCATCCCCGTCGGATCGCGCGCCTCGCCGCGGGCTCCCCGGCTGCGCCAACGACGAAGGCCGCAGCGAGGCGGCCTCGCTGCGGCGCGATCGCGTCGCGGGTCCCGCCGGGCCGTCACGCGGCCGGCGAGCATGATCGGGCGAGGGACGCGCCGCGCCGCGCCGGGCGTCCCCCGCCAGCGCCCGTCAGGCGCTCGCCTTGGCCTTGCCGTAGCTGCGCAGGGCCTCGAGGGCGCGCTCGATCTCCGCCTTCTGGTTCTCCAGATGGGCGATCTGCTCCTCGACCTGCGCCGGGGTCAGGGCCAGGGTGGGCGTGGTGCCGCCCTCGCCGATCTCCTCGCCGTCCACCATGGCGGCGATCTCGCGAAGCGTGAACCCGAGTTCCTTCCCCCGCAGGATCGTGGCGAGGCGGCTGCGGTCCTCTTCGGTGTAGAGCCGCGTGGTGCCGCGCCGCTGCGGGTGCAGAAGGCCCTTCGCCTCGTAGAACCGCAGGGCCCGGAGCGTCACGCCGAACTCTTCCGCCAGATCACCGATCGTCAGTGTCGCGGGGGCGGTGTGCCGGCTCGAGGCGCTGCGCCCCGACCGCGAAGCGGGGGTGTTCGTCCGTCCGGATGCCATCCTCATCGTTTCCCCCTGTCGTTCATATGCCATCCAACAACCCCGCATTTTGCGTCGAGGCCCGGGCGCCCCTTACGCCGCGCCCGGCCGGAACTATGACACAAAGAAGGTCACCTGACCTACCTTAGGGAAAGGTAACGTCAACTTGGGCGTGTGTTATTTACGGTAAAATGCCCAATGTATCAACACGTTGCCGAGAATTTCAGCTTACCGTTTCGTGGTGCCGCAGGCGGCCTCACCGCTGGCGGGCCGGGCGTCGCGACGCACCAGCTCGATCTGTGGTTGTGAACAAAAATCACTCAATTCGCTGTGCGGGTGGTCGTGCGACTCGCCGGATCGGCCGGCGATCCGGGCCGCGGAGGCCCACTTAACACCTTGTTTACTGTGATTGGGACAAAGTCCGGCTCGGGGTCCCCGTACCTCAACCCGTTGACTATGCCTTCATCGTTGCTTCGGGCGAGGCACCTGCCCCTCCGCCCATACGGCGACGGCGCCGCGCCGATCCTCACAGGTCCCGAGCCGCTCATGAGACGGAACGCTCCCCCCAGCCTCGACGCCTTCGACCCCGATGTCCGGGACGCCGCGCGGGAAGCGGCCCGCCGTGCCGGCCTCTCGGTCGAGGAGTGGCTCGCCGCGGCGATGTCTCAGGAAACCGCCCGCGCGGGCGGGAAATCGCGAGCCCGGGACGGCCGCGCACCCGCCCGCGGCAACCGGCGTCCCGAGGCCAGGGACTGGCCGACCCGCCCCGAATCGCGGCGCGGCGCGGCCCCCGCGGGCCAATCCGCCGCGGGCCAAGCGCCCGCAGGCCAAGCGCCCGCAGGCCATGCCGCCGCAGGCCATGCCGCCGCAGGCCATGCCCCGGCAGGGGGGCCGCAGCCCGCCGGCATCCGCCCACAGACTCAGGACTTGAGCGGCGCCTTCGCGGCGATGACCCGCCGCCTGGACGAGATCGACCGCCGCCTCGACGAGAGCCTCGACGGTGCGGACCGGACCGTGGCCCGCGCCGTCCAGGGACTCGAGACCCGGCTGGCCCATCTCCTGCGCGAGCAGCCCGGGGCGTCGCATCCGGCGCACCTGCACGACGTCCTGCGCGAGGAGCTCGACCGGCGGCTCGCCGAGAGCCGCGAGGCCGTCGACCAAGCGGTGCTCCGCGCCGTCGACGGGCTCGAAGGGCGCCTTCAGGCGGTGCTGCGGGCGAGCGTCGGCAGTTCCGACACCGCCGCCCTCCAGGAGATGCTGAAGCAGTTCGAGGCGCGCATCACCTCTCTGGGCGAGCGCATCGCGGCGAGCGGCCAGAGGCCGATCGGCCGCCGCGGCGTGCCGGTGCAGGAGGAGCTGCGGGCCGCCGTCGCGGAGATCCGCGAGCGCCAGCAGCAACTCGACGCCGGCGAGTCAGCCGACGACGTGGTCGACGCGATGCGCCGCGATCTCACCCGCGCGGCGGATTCCGCCGCGGCGGCCACCGTCGCGCTCTCCCCGGCCATCGCCGGGCTCCAGGCCGAGACGACGCGCCTGCGCGAGGCGGTGACCGGCCTCGCCACGAGCCGCGACCTCGGCGCGATGGAGCAGGCGATCCGCACCCTCGCCGACGAGGTGCAGCGGGCCCGCCAGCCCGAGGACCTCGCGGCCGTGGTCGGCCCGATCGACCTCATGCGGGTCCAGGTCGGCCGGCTCGCCGACGACGTGGCCGCCGATGTCCACGGCCGCCTCGCGCAGGATCTCGAGCGCCTCTCGCGCAAGATCGACGGCGCCCTCGGCTCCGCCGATGCGGGCAGCCTCGCCAACCGGGACGCGATCGCCAGCCTCTTCCGCGAACTCGACGGGATCCGCCAGCAACTCGCGAGCCTGGCCGCGCCCGAGCGCATCCAGAGCCTCGCGCGCTCCGTCGAGGAGGTGAATGCCCGGGTCGCCGCGCTCACGAGCGGCGTCGCCGAGCAGCGCCCGCTGGTGGCCGAGATCAGGCCGCTCCTGGAGGAGATCCGCAGCGGCCTGCGGGCGCCGGACGAGGCCCCGCCCGCCATCACCCGCGGCCTCGCGGATCTCGACCGCAAGCTCGACGCCCTGCGCGAGCAGGCCGCCGCGCACGCCTCCGCCAAGGAGCCGGCCGCCACGGACGACATCATCGGGCGCATCGAGGCCCTGTCCGAGAAGGTGGACAGGGTCGCGAGCGCCGGCTCCGGCGGCGTGATCGAGCGGCTCGACGAGATCGGCGCCTCCCTGCGCCGGCCCGCCATGGCCGGGGGCGACCTCGCCTCGATCCACGGCATGCTGCGCAGCCTCGCCGACAAGCTCGACCGGATCGGCGACGGCTCCGGCGGCGAGGGGCTCGACGGCCTGGAGAAGCAGGTGCTGGCGCTCGCGGCGCGCCTCGACACGCGCGGCCGCGATCCGGCCCTGGCCGGGCTGGAGCGCACCATGAGCGACCTGCTCGCCCAGGTGGCCCAGCTGCGCGACGAGGCGCCGATCCAGGCCGCCGCCGAGCGGGCCGCCCGCCACGCGGTCGCCGACACGATCGGCGCGGGCCTGCCCGGGACGGCGGGACCGGCGGCGGACCAGCTCAGCGCCCTTCAGGCCACCCTGACGGAGCTGCGCGCGCAGCAGGAGGCCTCCGAGCGCCGCATGCAGGCGACCATGGAGGGCGTCCACACGGCCCTGGAGAGCTTGGTCTCGCGCCTGTCGCAGATCGAGGCGGAGCGCCCGCTCGGGGCGGCGGCCCGGCGCCGGGAGGCGCCGGTGCGCGAGGCGCTGCAGGAGAGCACCGCGCTCCCGGCCGCCGCGGCGCCGTCCGCCGCGCGGGCCCCCCAGGCGCCCGCGGCCCCCCAGGCGCCCGCGGCCGCCCAGGCGCCGGCCGCCGTGCCGCCGAGCGAGGAGATTCTGGAGCCCGGGGCCAGCCGGCCGCGTCCGCCGCGCCCGGCCCCCGGAACGGCCGAGCCGGTCCCGGAGCTTCCGCCCGCGGACATCAAGGCGAACTTCATCGCGGCGGCCCGCCGCGCCGCGCAGGCCGCCGCCGTCGAGGCCGCGGGCGGCAAGGCCGGTTCCCGCGCGGCGCGGGCGGCCGCCCGGGACGAGCGGAGCCCCCGTCCGGAGATCGCTGCCGGGCCGGGGCTGGTGGGCCAGCTGCGCGCGACCATGGAGCGCCGTCGCCGGCCGCTGCTCCTCGGCCTCGCCGCCGTGGTTCTGGCCCTCGGCGCCCTGCAGGCGCTGAACGGCTCCGGCGGCGCGCCCGAGCAGGCCGCCCCCGTCCCCACCGTCGCCGCCAAGCCGCAGCCCGAGGCGACGCCCGGCGATCCGTCCACCACCCAGGCGCTCGGCGAGGTGCCGGCCCCGGCGCGCGAGCCCGCGGCGACGGCCGCCCGTCCCGACCCGGCGCCCGAGAAGGCGCCGGTTCCCAAGGTGGCGGCCGCCGCCTCCCTGGCCCCGGACCTCGCCGGCCTGCCCCCCTCGCTCGCCAGCCTGCGCCAGGCGGCCCTGGAGGGGGACGGCGCCGCCCTCTACGAGATCGCGAGCCGCGAGGCCGACGGCCGCGGCATGGTGAGGGATCTCACCCTGGCGGCCAAGCTGTTCGAGCGCCTCGGCGCGAGCGGCTACGCGCCGGCCCAGTACCGGCTCGGCAGCCAGTACGAGAAGGGCATGGGCGTCACCCGCGACGCCGCCCAGGCCCGGCAATGGTACGGGAAAGCCGCCGACCAGGGGCATGTCCGGGCCATGCACAATCTCGCGGTGCTGCTCGCGGAATCGGGCGCCCCCGGCGGCAAGCCCGATTACGGCGCGGCCGCGACCTGGTTCCGCCGCGCGGCGGAGCACGGCGTGCGCGACAGCCAGTACAACCTGGCGGTGCTGCTCGCCCGCGGCCTCGGCGTGCCTCAGGACCTCCCGCAATCCTACGGCTGGTTCGCGGCGGCGGCGGCCCAGGGCGACGAGGATGCCGGGCGCAAGCGCGACGAGGTCGCGGCCAAGCTCCCGGCCAAGGACCTCGCCGGCGCGAAGGCCGCCGCGGAGGCGTGGAAGCCGAAGCCCGCCGACCCGGCCGTGAACGACCCGCCCGCGTCGCAGGGCGAACCGGCCGCCCAGGCCGCCGGCCCGGTCTCCCTGATCGGCGCGCCGCCCCCCAGCCTGGGCGCGCCGCGCCGCTCCGAGGCGAAGCCGGCCGGGAAGTTCACCGGGACCGGAGTGTAGTCGGACGGGCCGGCACCGCCTCGCGCGGCCAGCCGCCCCGGTCACGCTCCGTTCATCGGGCCCCACCTAGCCTCGGGATTCCTCCGCCCGGACGTCGCGCCCGTGCAGATCTACCTCCCGATCGCCGAGATGCCCGTGAGCGTGCTGATGCTCCTCGGGCTCGGCGCGGCCGTGGGATTCGTCTCGGGAGTGTTCGGGATCGGCGGCGGCTTCCTGATGACGCCGATCCTGATCGTGCTCGGGATCCCGCCCGCCATCGCGGTCGCCACCCAGACGGCGCCCATCGTCGCCTCCTCCACCACGAGCGTGCTCGCCGCCCTGCGCCGCGGCGCCCTGGACATCCGGCTCGGCCTGGTCCTCGTCGGCGGCGGGCTCCTCGGCACGGCGCTCGGGGTCTGGTTCTTCGCGGCGATGCGCCGGGCCGGGCAACTCGACCTGTTCATCACCCTCGCCTACGTGACGCTGTTCTCGGTCGTGGGCGGGCTGATGCTGAGGGAATCCCTGCGCGACCTGTGGGCGCGCCGGGGCGGGCGCGCCGCGCCGCCGCGCGCGGGGCGCGAGCATCCCGCCTACATGGCATGGCCCCTGCGGATGCGCTTCCCGCGCTCGCGCCTCTACGCGAGCGTGCTGCCCATCCTCGGCCTCGCCCTCTTCGTCGGGTTCGCGGGCGCGGTGCTCGGCATCGGCGGCGGCTTCATCCTGGTGCCGGCTCTGCTCTACCTGCTGCGGGTCCCGACCGGCGTCGTCGTCGGCACCTCGCAGTTCCAGATCCTGTGGACGACCTTCGTGGCACTGGTGCTGCACGCGGTGCAGAACCAAGCGGTCGACATCGTACTGGCGGTGATCCTGATCGCCGGCAGCGTGTTCGGCGCCCAGTTCGGGGCGCGGCTCGGCCGCAACCTGCGGGCGGATACGTTCCGGCTGCTCCTCGCCGTGCTGGTCCTGGCGGTGGACCTGCGCTTCGTGCTCGAACTCGCCCTGCATCCGGCCGAGCCCTTCTCGATCGCCGCGGTCGAGGGCCGCTGATGGCGGCGCGGGCCCGATCGCGCCCGGCCCGATCGCGCCCGGCCCAACTCCGCCCGGTCCTGGTCCGCCTGGGCCTCGCCGCGGGCCTCGCCGCGCTCGCCGCCCCGGCCGCCGCCGAGAGCCTGGTCGTCAGCCTGTCCTTCACGCGCCTCGCCGTCACCTCGACCTACGCGGGCGCCTCGCTCGCGGTGTTCGGCGCGATCGAGCGGGACGGGCAGGCGGCGGCCCGGCAGGGGCGCTACGACGTGGTGATCACGGTCCGGGGCCCGCGCCAGTCGCTCACCGTGCGCGAGAGGCAGGCCCTCGGCCCGCTCTGGGTCAACCGCGCGCAGCAGAAATTCGCCGAGGTGCCCGCCTTCCTGGCCGTCCTCGCGTCGCGGCCACTGGCCGAGGTGGCGGACGCTGCCACCCGCCGCCGCCTGCGGCTCGGGCTGCAGGCCATCGTCGAATCGCCCGACCTGACCGCGGCCCCCTCGGACGACGATCCGTTCCGGGAGGCGCTGCTGCGCCTGCGCCGCCGGGCGCGGCTCTTCGTGGAGAACGAGGACGGCGCGCGCTTCCTGTCGCCCTCCGTGTTCCGCGCCACCGTGGCGCTCCCGGCCGCGGCGCCGGTCGGCACCTACGACGTCGCGGTCACGCTGCTCTCCGGGACGGTGCCCCTGGCACAGGAGAGCCTGCGCTTCGACCTCGTGAAGACCGGCATCGAGGCCAGCCTCGCCGGCATCGCCCGGGACTGGTCCCTGCTCTACGGTATCGGGACGGGCGCGCTCGCGCTGCTGTCCGGCTGGATCGCCAGCCTGATCTTCCGGAGGGACTGAATGGACCGCGACGCACCCGCCCCGGCCGGGGCTCTCGTCCTCGGCGCGGCCGGGCTGATCCCGTTCCTCGGCCTCGCCCTGCTGCTGCTCCTCGGCCGGGGCGAGGTGGCCGGGCTCGCCGTGCGGCCGGCCCTCGCCGCCTACGCGGCCGTGATCGCCTCCTTCCTGGGCGGGATCCGCTGGGGCGCCGCTTCGCGCGGGGGCCGCCAGGCGGACTACGTCGTCGCCGTGGTGCCCTCCCTCCTGGCCTGGGCGGCGCTCGCCGCCCCGGGCCCGTGGGACCTGCGCCTGCTCGGCGCCCTGGTGCTGATCTGGGGCGCGATCGACCAGGACATGCCGCGCCGCGGCCTCGTGCCCCGCTGGCTCGGGCGGCTGCGCCTCGCCCTGTCGGGCGTCGCCGGCTTCGCGCTCCTCGCCGCGGGCTATCTCGCGGGCTGAGGAGCAGCCTCGGGCCCGCGCCGACATCCCCCGTCAACTCGCCCAGGGCGCGGCCGCGAACTGACGCTCGAGGAAGGCGATCAGCGCCACGACCCGCGCCGGCCGCAGGGCGCCCGGCGGCATCACGAGGTTGAGGGCGATCGGGGGAGGGGACCATTCCGGCAGCAACCGCTCCAGGCGGCCCGAGGCGAGGTCGTCGAAGATCAGGAAGTCGGGCTGCACCGCGAGGCCGAACCCCGCCAGCAGGGCGGGGGTCAGCGCGTCGGCGTTGTTGGCCCGCAGCCGCCCCGCGGGCGCGACCGCGACCTCGCCCCCCGGGCCGGTGAAGTGCCAGCGCTCGGGATTGGGCAGGTAGGCGTAGCCGAGGCAGGCGTGGCGGGCGAGGTCGCGCGGGTGTCCGGGCCGGCCCGCCCGGGCGAGGTAGGCGGGCGCCGCCACCAGCGAGCGGCGCACGCCGCACAGGCGGCGCACCCGCAGCGAGGAATCCGACAGGGCCGCGATGCGCAGGCCGAGATCGAAGCCGCCGCCGACCAGGTCGACCTGCGCGTCGCTGAGGTGGAGATCGACCGACACCTGCGGGAAGTCCGCCAGGAAGTCCGGCAGGCGCGGCGCCAGATGCGCCAGCCCGAAGGACATCGGGGCCGCCAGCCGGACGAGCCCGCGCGGCTCCCGCGCGCCGGTCTGCACATCCGCCTCCACCGCCTCCCCGGCGGCGACGATCCGGGCCGCGCCCTCCAGGGCCGCCCGGCCGGTCTCGGTGAGCGCGAGCCGCCGGGAGGTGCGGTGGAACAGGCTCGCCCCGAGCCGGGCCTCCAGCCGGCTCACCGCCTTCGAGACCGTGGCGGTGGAGAGCGCGAGCTCCGCCGCGGCCCGCGAGAAGGAGCCCGCCTGGGCGACCCGGGCGAAGATCGCCCAGGCCTCGAAATCCGGGAGTGCCATTCGCCATTTTCCGAAACGATGCCTTTCCATCGTTTCCGTTTCGGGCCGCGAGGGCAAATCCTAGATTCGCCTCATCCGAACGGGACCGCGCGGGGCGGTCCGCCACGGGGGAGATCCCCGGGGGAGCGATCCCCAAGGAGGCAGAGATGGCAAACGGTCTTCACCACGTGACGGCGATCTCCGGTCCGGCCCGCCGCAACCTCGACTTCTACACCCGCGTGCTCGGCCTGCGGCTCGTGAAGCGGACGGTGAATTTCGACGATCCGGGCACCTACCACCTCTATTACGGCGACGAGGCCGGGGCGCCCGGCACGATCCTGACCTTCTTCCCTTGGGACAACGTGGCGCCGGGCCGGGTCGGCATCGGCGAGACGCAGGAGACGGCGTTCCGGGTGCCGCAGGGCGCGATCGGCTACTGGACCCACCGCTTCATCGCGGCGGGCGTGCCGCACGAGGCGCCCGCCCGGGTCTTCGGCGAGACGGTGCTGCCCTTCCGCGACCCGGACGGGATGGCGCTCGCCCTGGTCGGGGTGCCGGGCGCGGAGGCGGAGCCGGCCTGGACCGGCGGCGACGTCCCGGCCGAGCACGCGATCCGCGGCTTCCACGGCGTCACCCTGCTCCTGCGCGAGGACGGGCCGACGGCGCGGATCCTCACCGACGTGTTCGGCCTGACGGAGACGGGACGGGAGGGGGCGCTCGCGCGGTTCAGCGGCGATGCCGGTCGGGGCGGCCACGTGACCCTTCGGGCGGTGGGCGAGTTCCTGCGGGGCCGGCCGGGCGGCGGCTCGGTCCACCACATCGCCTTCCGGGCGGCGGACGACGCGGCGCAGGCCGCGATGGTGCGCCGGCTGACCGAGGCGCACGGCGTCCAGGTCACGGAGCAGCGCGACCGCAACTACTTCCGCTCGGTCTATTTCCGCGAGCCGGGCGGGGTGCTGTTCGAGATCGCGACGGACAGCCCCGGCTTCGCCGTGGACGAGGCCGCCGCGCATCTCGGCGAGGCGCTGAAGCTGCCGGGCTTCCTGGAGCCGCATCGCGGCGAGATCGAGCGCGTGTTGCCGGCGCTGGCCTGAGGCCCGCCCGTCCGGGTGCGGGGTCCCCCCGCACCCGCGTGTGGGGTCCCCCCGCACCCGCGTGTGGGGTCCCCCCGCACCCGCGTGTGGGGTCCCCCCGCACCCGCGTGCGGGGATCCCCGCACGCATCCCCCGAAAGCCCTCGCCTGAAGCCCACGGCCGGTCGGCGCCGCGTCCGCGCCGCCGCGCCGCCCCACCGCGCCCGCGCGCAGAGGTGCCCGATGTCCCTCGCCGAAGTCATCCACCGCCACGAGCCCGCGACCGCGCCGGAGCGCGCCCCGCTGCTCCTCCTGCACGGCACCGGCGGCGACGAATCCGACCTGATCCCGCTCGGCCGCGCGCTCTCGCCCGGCGCCGCCCTGCTCTCGCCCCGCGGGCCGGTGCTGGAGAGCGGCATGCCGCGCTTCTTCCGGCGCCTCGCCGAGGGCGTGTTCGACGAGGCGGATCTGCGCCGCCGCGCCGACGACCTCGCCGCCTTCGTGGGCGAGGCGCGGGAGGTCTACGGCCTCGCCGCGCCCGTGGCGGTCGGCTTCTCGAACGGCGCCAACATCGCGGCGGCGCTGCTGCTGCGCCACCCGGGCCTGCTCGCCGGGGCGGTCCTGCTGCGCGCCATGGTGCCGCTCACCGACCCGCCCGCGGGCGACCTCGGCGGCACTCCCGTGCTGATCCTCTCGGGCCGCATGGACCCGATCGTGCCGGCGGCGAACGCCGCCGACCTCGCCCGCCGGCTGCGGGCGGCCGGCGCGGCGGTCACCCACGAGGTGCTCCCGGGCGGCCACGGCCTGATGCAGGCGGACCTCGCGAGGGCGCGCGACTGGCTGGGCGCGTGAGCGGATCCGCTCACCCGGGTCGGAGGCGAGCCCGCGCCAGCCATCCTGGACGGGACGCGGCCGACGATGGCGCGCCGCACTGGCCGCGCGCGGGCGCTCACGGGTTGCCGGCGAAGAACTTCGGGTCGAGCGCCGCGAGGGCGAGGAGCGGGGCCGGCATCACCACCCCGGCACGGCGCATCGCCTGCGCGGCGGAGCGGCAGGCGCCCACGTCCCTGCTCGCCGCCGCGGCGTCGACCTGCTCGATCATCGCGGGCGTCGGTTTGCCGGCCGGCGGCGGCGCCTGGTTGCTCGTCGGCGCGGCGGCGTTCTGGGTCTGACCCTGCGGGCCTGCGGCGCCCGGCCCGCTATTCGGGACCGGGCCGCTGAGGCCCGATTTCTGCTGCGTCTCGCCGGCCGCGTTCGAGGGCAGGGGCGCCTGTCCGCCCTGGTTGGGCGCCTGGACGGCCACGTTCGACGGCTGGGACTGCCCGGCGGGCTGCGGCTGGCCCGCGGCCTGCGGCGCCTGTCCCGCCTGCGGCGCCTGTCCCGCCTGCCCTGCCTGCGGCGCCTGCCCCGCCTGCGGCTGGCCCGCCGGCGGCGGGGGCGGGGCGGGCGGATGCACGAAGGCGACGAGTTCCTGGCAGAGGTCCTTCGGCCCGCGCGCGGAGGCCCCGTCGCTCTGGGCGAGGGACGCCGCCGGCAGCAGCAGGCAGGACGCGGCGAGCGCCGCGCGCAGCAGGGAATGCGCCATGGGGTGGTCTGCGCCTCGCGTCACGATCCCGCCTCCAGGTGCTTGTGGCCCGGCGCCGAATCCTTGGGGTCGCCGGTCCAGTTCGGGCCGACGAGGTTGGTTCCCGGGTTCGAGACCCGCGCCCCCGAGGTCGCGAAGGCCTGGTAGGCGTATTCCTGGTTCGCGGTCAGCACGAAGGCCGCCCCCGCCGCCAGCGCAACGGCCACGATCACGGCCACCACGAAGGCTTTCATCGCACCTCTCTCCCGCGTCTCGCCTCGCGAGCGCCGTGGCCGCATCGGTTCGCGCGGCCGCGGCCCCCGCCGTCCGATCCCTCGCGCACCCGGGCGCCGGAGGCGGCGCTCCGGCGCGCGGGCGCTATTCCGCCGGCACCTGCCCGCGGCCGAGCTGAGGCCCGTCCGCGTTCTTGGCGAGCTGCTCCTTGACCCAGAGGTCGTGGTGCACCCGCGCCCAGGCGATATCGACCTCGCCGCTGCCCATGGCGTCGTAGGCGCCCTCCATCCCGAGCGAGCCGATGTAGATGTGGGCCAGGATGCCGGCGACGAAGACGACGCCGATCAGCGAGTGCACCACCTGCATCACCTGCATCCCGTTGATGTCGGTGAGCGCGAAGGGAAACAGCATCATCAGCCCGGTGGCGCCCATGGCGGTGCCGAAGCCGACCACCATCCAGAAGACCAGCTTCTGGCCGGCATTGAAGCGCTCGGCGTGGGGATGCGCGTCGCTCAGGAAGCCGCCGCCCTTCTTCAGCCACTCGATGTCGATGCGGTTGGGGATGTTGTCGCGCACCCACAGCACGGCCATGAACAGCACGCCGAGCATGAACGGCCAGGCCAGGAAGACGTGCGCGTACTTCGCCCATTGCGACAGGGCCGCGAAGGCGTCGGGCCCGATCAGCGGCATCAGCAGGCGCTTGCCGAAGATGTAGTTCAACCCCGACAGCCCCAGCAGGATGAAGCAGAACGCCGTCATCCAGTGCGAGAAGCGCTCGAACACGTTGAAGCGCAGCAGCTTGCGGCCGGATTCCTCGGTGTGGTCGAGTCGGATGCGCCCGCGGGTGAAGTAGAACAGGGCGAGCGCCGCCACCATGCCGAGGATGACCAATCCCCCGACCCAGGGCATCCAGGATTCGTGGAACCTCCGCCACTCGCGCCCTTGCGGCTGGATCAGGTTCGCGGCCTTCTGGTCGGGAATCGAGATGCGCCCGCCGATCTTGGGGGCCTGCCGGAACAGCAGGTCCTCGTTGACCGAGGAGGTGGTGGGGTTCGGGGCGCCGTCCGGGGCGTCGACCGCGCGGGCCGGGCCGGCCAGACCGACGACCGCCCAGATCAGGGCGGCCATCACCAGGATCCCGAGATGCGTCAGACCTCGCCGCATGGCGCCTTCCTTCCGTTCAGGCATCAGATCGCGACGGTCTCGCGGTAGGCCGTCTTCCAGCCCCAGGCCCCCGAGCCGTAGCCCCGCTTGATCACCCGCTCCTTGTAGATCTGGGCGATCATCTCGCCGTCGCCGGCGAGCAGGGCCTTGGTCGAGCACATCTCGGCGCAGAGCGGCAGCTTGCCCTCGGCCAGGCGGTTCGAGCCGTACTTCTCGTACTCGACCGTCGAGAGGTCGGGCTCCGGGCCGCCCGAGCAGTAGGTGCACTTGTCCATCTTGCCGCGGGAGCCGAAGTTCCCGACGCGCGGATATTGCGGCGCCCCGAACGGGCAGGCGTAGAAGCAGTAGCCGCAGCCGATGCAGAGGTCCTTGGAGTGCAGCACGACCGCGTCCGCCGTCGTGTAGAAGCAGTTGACCGGGCAGACGGCCGCGCAGGGCGCGTCCGTGCAGTGCATGCAGGCCATCGACACCGAGCGCTCGCCCGGCTTGCCGTCGTTGAGCGTGATCACCCGGCGCCGGTTGATGCCCCAGGGCACCTCGTGCTCGTTCTTGCAGGCGGTGACGCAGGCGTTGCACTCGATGCAGCGGTCGGCGTCGCAGAGGAACTTCATTCGCGCCATGGTCTTGGCCTCACATCCTTACGCGGCCTGGATCTGGCAGAGGGTGACCTTGGTCTCCTGCATCCCCGTGACGGGGTCGAAGCCGTAGGTCGTGACCGTGTTGACGCTCTCGCCCAGCACCACGGGGTCGGTGCCCTTCGGGTAGAAGGCGCGCATGTCCTTGCCCTGGTACCAGCCCGAGAAGTGGAACGGCATCCAGGCCACGCCCTTCGCCACCCGGTCGGTCACCAGCGCCTTCACCTTGGTCTTGGCGCCGTTCTCCGGGCCGTAGACCCAGACGAACTGCCCGTCCCTGATGCCGCGCTCGGCCGCGTCCTGCGTGTTCACCTCCACGAACATGTCCTGCTGCAACTCGGCGAGCCAGGGGTTCGAGCGCGTCTCCTCGCCGCCGCCCTCGTACTCGACGAGGCGGCCCGACGACAGGATGATCGGGAAGTCCCTGGCGATGGCCCGGTCCACCGCCGCCTTCTGGACCGAGAAGCCGAGGTTCGGCATGCGGAACTGGCGCTCGTCGGGCCGGGTCGGGTACTTGGCGACGAGGTCGGGCCGGGGCGAGTAGATCGGCTCCCGGTGCACCGGCACCGGGTCGGGCAGGTTCCAGGCATTCGCCCTCGCCTTGCCATTGCCGAAGGGCGTGACGCCGTGCTCCAGGCAGACCCGCTGGATGCCGCCCGACAGGTCGGTGGCCCAGCTCACCGCGTCGATGTTATTGCCGCCGATCCGGGTGATGACGGCCATCTCCTCGGGCGTCAGGTCCCTGTCCCAGCCGAGCTTCTTGAAGACACCCATGGTGAATTCGGGGTAGCCGTCTGTCAGGTCGGAGCCGACGGAGAAGGAATCCTCGGCCAGCAGGGTCTGGCCGTTGCGCTCGGTGCCGAACCGCGCCCGGAAGGTGCCGCCGCCGTCCTTCACGTGCAGGGCCGTGTTGTAGAGGATGTGCGTGCCGGGATGGCGGATCTCCGGCTTGCCCCAGCACGGCCAGGGCAGGCCGTAATAGTCGCCGCCGACCTCCGGATCGTCCTTGGGCGCGCGCAGCGTCACGAGATCGAACTTGTGCTGGTTGCGCATGTGCGCCTTCAGGCGCTCCGGGCTCTGCCCGCAATAGCCCGTCGACCAGCCGCCGCGGTTGATCTCCCGCAGCAGGTCCTCCGCCTCCGGCACGCCGTCCGTTACCTTGATGTTCTTGAACATCCGGTCGGCGAAGCCGAGCTTGGCGGCGAGCCGGTAGATCACCTCGTAGTCGTTCTTCGATTCGAAGGCGGGCTTCACGATCTGCTCGCCCCATTGCAGCGAGCGGTTCGAGGCCGTGCGCGACCCGTCCATCTCCAGCGAGGTGCAGATCGGCAAGAGGTAGGTGTTGTCCCGCCGCGCGTCGAGCGCCGCGAAGGTGGTCGGGTGCGGGTCGGCCACGACCAGGAGGTCGAGGGCGCTCATGCCCTTCACGGCCTCGGGCAGGCGCGTCACGGTGTTGCCGCCGTGGCCGAACACCATCATGGCCCGCAGGGGCGCCCGCTGGTCGACCTGGTCGGCCGGCAAGGTGACGGCGTCGAACCAGCGCGTCGAGGTGATCCCGGGCGCCTCCATGTTCTCCTTGCGCGAGCGCGCCTTGCGCCCGGCCAGCGTCGGCACCTCGTCGAAGCGCGATTGCAGCCACTCGTACTCGACGTCCCAGACCCGGGCCCAGTGCCGCCAGCCGCCCTCGACGAGCCCGTAATAGAGCGGCAGCGTCGTCACATCGAGGCCGAGATCGGTCGCGCCCTGGACGTTGGTGTGCCCGCGGAAGATGTTGGCGCCCGTGCCGGGCTTGCCGACGTTGCCGGTCGCGAGGCACAGGATGCAGAAGGCCCGCACGTTGGCGGTGCCGACCGTGTGCTGGGTCGCGCCCATGCACCAGATCAGGGTCGCGGGCTTCTCCTTGGCGAAGAGTTCGGCCACGCGCCGCAGCTGCTCGCCCGGCACGCCGGAGACCCGCTCGACCTCCTCGGGGGTCCACTTGGCGACCTCCTTGCGGACATCCTCCATGGCGTAGACGCGGCTGCGGATGAACTCCTTGTCCTCCCAGCCGTTCTGGAAGATGTGCCAGAGCATGCCCCAGATCACCGGGATGTCGGTGCCCGAGCGCAGGCGGACGTACTCGGTGGCGTGGGCGGCCGTGCGGGTGAAGCGCGGGTCGATGACGATCAGGTTCGCCCGGTTGATCTCCTTGCCCGAGAGCACGTGCTGCATCGAGATCGGATGCGCCTCGGCCGGGTTGCCGCCCATGATGATCATGGTCTTGGCGTTGCGGATATCGTTGTAGGAATTGGTCTGGGCGCCGTAGCCCCAGGTGTTGGCGACGCCCGCCACGGTGGTCGAGTGGCAAATCCGGGCCTGATGGTCGACGTTGTTGGTGCCCCAGAACGCCCCGAACTTGCGGAACAGGTAGGACGCCTCATTCGTGAACTTGGCCGAGCCGAGCCAGTAGACCGAATCCGCGCCGCTCTTCTCGCGGATGGCGAGGAGCTTGGCGCCGATCTCGTCGATCGCCTGCTCCCAGGAGATCCGCTTCCACTCGCCGTTCTCAAGCTTGATCGGGTATTTCAGGCGGCGCTCGCCGTGCACCAGTTCGCGGATCGCCGCGCCCTTGGCGCAGTGGGTGCCGCGGTTGATCGGGCTCGCCCAGGAGGGTTCCTGGCCGACCCAGACCCCGTTCACCACCTCGGCCGTTACCGTGCAGCCGACCGAGCAATGCGTGCAGATGTTCTTGCGGATCGTCACCTCGGGCCCGCTCACCGCCGAGCCGGCGGCCCGGGCGGGACGCACGGCGCCGAGCCGGAGGCTCCCGGCGGCCGCGAGTCCGCCCGCGGCGAGCCCGGAGCGGCGCAGGAAGCTGCGGCGATCCAGGGTCTCCGGCAGAGCACCTGCGGCCAGGGAATGATGGGCGCCGGCGGCCGGGGAGGGGGCCGCGCGGCCCGCGGCGCCGTCTCTGCGCTTCTTCAGCATCGCGCCCTCACTTCTTCAGGGTCTCGTAGCCGTTGGTCCGGTAGAAGGCCTTCACGTGGTCCGTCTCCCGGTAGCGTGCGCGGGTCTCCTCCGAGCCCGGATCGTAGGCCTTGGCCTCCCCGGTCGAGAGCGGCGAGACCAGGGCCGCGGCCGCGGCCGCGGTGCCACCGCCGAGCGCGCGAAAGAATTGCCTGCGGCCAAGCTGGTCATTCCTGTCCGATTTCATGTCCCGCTCCTCGGTTGCGGTGACCGGCCTCACGCGTCGATGGCGAAGGCAGCGGTCTCGATCTCGATGAAACTCCGCCCGAGCGCTCCGACCGCCCGGTAGAGGGGCGTCGCCGCCTCGGTCTCGATGTCCTCGAAGAGGCGGCGCGCCCAGGGTTTCAGGTGGCGCTCGAAGAAGAGCTGCTCGCTTGGCGATTCCGCCCCGAAGCGCCGCTCCGCCAGCGCGGCCATCACCTCGAGGAGAATCGCGATGTGGTCCTCGGGTTCGCTCACCCGCGGGTCGCGCTCGATGCCGAGCCGCGCCAGATCCTCGCGCAGCCGGGCCAGCGGGCGCTCGTTGAGGAAGCCGGTGAGGTAATAGGAGGCGTAGGGCAGGATCTTGCCGCGCCCGACGCCGATGAAGAGCTCGAAATAGTCGCGTTCCACGGCGCGAAGGTCGGCCTCGGCGGCCGCATCCGCCAGGGCGGCGTGCGCCTGCCCGAGCGGCGTATCGTTGCCGCTCACCCCGCGCAGCGCCTCGATGAGGCCCGCATCCGGCGCTTGGCCCAGGATCGCCGCGAGCCCGCCGTAGAGGCGCGCGCGCAACACGTCGATCTCGTCGACATTCGGGTCCTGATCCGCCACCAGCGCGTCCACACCGAGGGCTCGGTCCACTTCGACGTGCCCGACCCCTCGCATCTCCACCCTCGCCTCGCGGTCGATCCGCCGCGTTTTGCAATTTGCACCATATACCGTGGCGGCCGCGCCGCAATCCTACTTTTTAATGCCTCAAAGCGGCATCGCGCCGCCGTGGCGGCGGGCGCGGCGCCGCTTCGCGGCGTTTTCCGGGGCTTCCGGGCGGATCTGCGCCGGCTCGGCCGCGTGGCGGGGCGGGGCGTCCGGGCCGGTCTCGGCCGCATCCGGGGCCTCCTCCCGCCCGGCCTCCTCCCGCCTGGCCTCCTCCCGCGCGGCCTCCTCCCGCGCGAGCTCGAGAGCGGGCGGGGCTTGGGGGCCGGGGAGCGCCGGGGTGACGACGCTCTCGCGCCCGGATGGCCCATCCGCGGGGTCGTGCCCGGGCGCGGCTCGGGCGGGCTCCCCCGCGATCACGCGCTCGACCATCGCGGCGACGTCGTCGGTCGGCAGGAGCGGCCCGGCGCCCGGGACGTCGCCCGGGACGTTCCAGTCCCAGGCGTATTCGCGGGCCTCGCTCACGAAGTCGCGGATGGCGGGGTCGAGGGACCACATCCGCCGCAGCGCCGCGTTGCGCAGCGCCCTCGGCACGCCCGCCCGCAGGAACTGCGCGAGGTCGGTCTGCGGGGTCAGCGCGTCGAGGGAGGGCAGCCTCGCCAGCTCCTCGGGCGGCAGCTCCGGCTCGGCCGCGTCCGGCCCTGGCGGGGGCGCGGTCTCGCCCGCGCGGTCCGGGGTCTCCCGCACCGGGCGCGCGCCGTCGCGCTTGAGGCGCGACCACCGCGACAGGAAATCCCCGCTCACCGCTCGTCGTCCCGGCGCCGCCCCTGGCGGGCGAGCGCCTCCGGGTCGGCGCGGTCGCGCTTGCGCTTCTCGAACGGGCGCTCGACGTGGTGGGCCGCGTAGTAGGCCGCGAGCCAGGCCTGCATCTCGGGCGGCATCGGCACCGCCTCGACGATCTCGCCGATCCCCTCCGCCAGCGCCTCGCCCTCGTAGGGATCCGCCGTCACCGTGGCGATCTCGTAGGTCTCCGGGCCGACCGGGCGCAGCGCGATCCACAGCGAGGGCTGCGCGGAGGCGAGGTTGTCGCCGTAATGGGCGGTCTCGGCCGGGTGCAGCGCGACCGTGACGCTGCCGGCGTAGAAGGTCTCCTCCGCCTCGCTCGCGCCGAGGCGGGTCCAGGGCGGCGTCTCCGGCCGGCCCGGGAGGGCGGCGACGGGGAGCCAGGCATGGCTCGCCCAGGGCCCCTTGAGGCGGCGCTTGGCGACGATCACCCCGACCTCGTAGCGGGGCGCGACGCCCGCGCGGCGCGGATCCGCCTCGCTCACAGGGGTTCTCCGACGAGCGGGAGGCCGGCGATCAGGTTCTGGGGCTTCACGGTGACGCGGCGATCCGGATTCATGGCGAGCAGGAGGTAGACCGGCTGGTCTCCCAGCCGTGGGTCGAGGCCGGCCGTCTCCGCGAAGGCGAGCGTGAACAGGGCGAGCACCCGGGCGCGGGTCTCCTCGGGCAGGGCCTCGCCGCGCCAGAGCGCGTTGCCGATCCGGGTCGCCTCCGCGTCGAGGCCGACGAACCAGCGCCAGTCCCGGTCCTCGATCCGGGCGACCGGCGCCACGCTCACCCGGCGGTGCAGGAGGTGGCGGATCCAGGCCTCGATCACCCGGGCGAGCCCCTCGCGGCTGCGCGGATCGGAGCCGAGATTGAGCGCCATCGTGAAGGCGTCCGAGCGGCTCCAGTAGGTCCAGGCCGTCTCGGGCGTCAGCACGTCGAGGTCGCCGATCGGCTCGCGGCCCAGCATGGCGACGAGGGGCGAGGGCCGGGCGCGGCCCTCCTCCAGGTCGACCAGCTCGGCATCCGCCAGGAGCAGCGCGCCTTCCGTCGCCGAGACCGCCTGCACCGAGACCGCCTGCGGACGGAAGAACAGCTCGCCCGCCCGCAGCACGTAGGGGTCCTGGCAGCCGTCGAGGGCGTTGCGCAGGATGAGGTGGACGAGCTGGTTGAGGAAGAGCGGCGGCGTCCCCCCGCCGCCCCGGCGCACGAGGTCGAGATACGCGTCCTCGACCGAACGGGCCGCCAGCAGCCGGTCGCGGAAGGCGAGCACGACCTGCCAATTCTCGCGCGCGTCGGCATCCGCGACGGCGGCGACCTCCTCCGGCGCCACGGCGCGGCGCGGCGCGGCCCGCAGGCGCGCGTGCAGCGCCCGCTCGGCTGCGCAGGCCTCCGGCGGGGGCACGAGTTCCGGCCGCGCCAGGTAGGCGAGGAGCAGCTCGTCCGTCACCGCGAGCCCGCCGCCCTCCTGGCGCCGGGCGAGGTGGTGGCCGCTCGAGACCCAGAATTCCGTCACGGCGCCCGGCTCCCCATCAGGCCGACGAGGTCGACCGCCTCCTCGGGCTCGTCGTCGGTCTCGGCGAAGTCGAAGGCGCGCGCGTAGGCGTGGCGGCGGTCGGCGCCCGGCACGGCCCCCTCGCGGGGGCGCAGCACCCGGTACTGCTCGCGGATCTCCCCGGCCTCGACGGCGCGGTGGAGCGCCAGAACGGAATTCACCGGAGGCTGGCAGAGGGCGGCGGCGGCGGCGATCTCCTCGGCCGCGGCCTCCCGCGCGGCGGCGAGGCTCGGGGCGCCGAGCCGCGCGTGGATCTGGGCCGCGAGCGCCTCGGTGGCGGCCTCCCGCTCGGCCTCGCTCGCCTCGCTGACCACCACGAGGGTCGAGAAGCCGAACGAGGCGATGCCGAGGAAGCCGGAGCGGAAGGCGATCCGCGCCTTGGGCGCCAGGGCGGCCGGATCGGCGTCGAGGAACAGGAAGGAGCCGGTCACCGCCCATTCGCCGGGTTCGGCGGCCCGCGCGAAGACGAGCGTGTCGGAGGCGTCGAGGCGCAGCGTGCGGGGCAGCTTCAGGCGGGTCACAGGCGCGGTGCTCCGGTCGCCGGATCGAGCCAGGCGGGCGCGCGCAGCGCCTCCCCGAGCGGCCGCGGGCGCGTCCCCTCCGGGCCGACCGCCAGGGCGTCGCCGTGCCCGTCGATGGTGAGGCGCTCGCCCGGCGGCTCGGCCAGGACGGCGCGGTAGCGCGCGAGGGCGAAGGCGAAGCCGTCCTCCTCCAGGTCGGAGAGGCCCTTCATCAGGTACTGGGCGAAGCTCTCGACGATCGGCCCGGCGGTCTCGGGCGCGAACCCCTCCTCCTCCAGCGAGGTCGAGTCCGGCGTGAGGCCGGGATCGCCGGCGTGACGCTTCGAGGCGATCAGCATGCAGGAGAAGACGAGCCAGTCCGGTACCTCGTCCTCGCCGCAGGCCTCCGGCCAGGCGAGGCGCCCGCCGCCGAGGCGCGCCCCGTCGAAGCGCAGGGTCAGCGGCCACTCGACCGCGACCGGCTTGTCGGGAGGGGCGTGGCTGCCGAGCGCGTCGGCGAGCGCGCCCATCCCGATCAGCGCCGCGCGGCGGGCGAGGCGGAGGGGCTCCTCGGGGGCGAGCACGACCGCCGCCTCGATCACGCGCTCCCCGGCCGAGAGGATGAGGGTGCCGGCCGCGTCCGCGTCCGCGGCCCGGCGGCAGGCCTCGGCCTGCGCCGATCCGGGCGGATCGAGCGTGACCAGGGTGAAGGGCGGCGGCAGCATCAGGCCGGTCGCGAGGGGCTGCGGCGTGGCGGAGTGGGCGGCGGACATGGCGGAGAACCCCCGCGGCGGAGAACCCCCGCGCGCCGGAACAACCCTGCGCGCACGTGTCGGGTCGCACTTTTCAACGCCTCCTATATAGGGGCGGGACGGCCTGCAAGAGGCCCGAATTCCAGTCGAGGCCGAGGACAACACCGTGCCGGATCGCGTCGTGATTGCCTGTTCCTGCGAGGGGACCATCCCGCTCGACGCGGAGGCGATCGGCCGCGGCTGCGGCGGCCGGGTCGAGACCGGCGAGGCGCTCTGCACCCGCGAGCTCGACCGCGCGCGGCGGCTCCTCGCCTCCGGCGATCCGGTGACCCTGGCCTGCACCCTGCAGGCCCCGCTCTTCGACGAACTGGTCGAGGAGGTCGGGGCGCAGGACCGCGTCGCCTACGCCAATATCCGCGAGGCGGCGGGCTGGTCCGCCGAGGGCGCCGCGGCCGGCCCCAAGATGGCGGCGCTCCTCGCCGCCGCCGCGGAGCCGATGCCGCCCGCGCCCGTGGTGAGCTTCGAGAGCCGGGGCGTGGCGCTCGTCTACGGGCGGGACGAGACCGCGATCGAGGTCGGGCGCCGCCTCGCCGATCACCTCGACGTCACGGTGCTGCTGACCCGGCCCGGCGACGTGGTGCCCCCGCGCGGGGCGGAGTTCCCGGTCCTCAAGGGCACGATCCGCCGGGCCGGCGGGCATCTCGGCGCCTTCACGCTCGGCATCGACGCCTACGCCCTGCCGCGCCCCTCCTCGCGGGAGCGCCTCCTGTTCGGGGAAGGCCACGACGGCGCGACCTCGACCTGCGACATCGTGATCGACGTCTCGGGGGAGGCGCCGCTCTTCCCGGCCCACGCCCTGCGCAGCGGCTACCTGCGGGCGGATCCCCGCGACCCGGCGGCCGTGGCCGCGGTCTTGTTCGAGGCCTCGCACCTCGTCGGCACCTTCGACAAGACCCGCTTCATCGCCTTCAAGGACGGGCTCTGCGCGCATGCGCGCTCGCGCATCACCGGCTGCAGCCGCTGCCTCGACGTCTGCCCGACCGGGGCGATCGCGCCGGCCGGCGACCACGTGGCGGTCGATCCCTTCGTGTGCGCGGGCTGCGGATCCTGCGCCTCGGTCTGCCCGACCGGCGCGGCCGCCGCCACGCTCCCGCCCGCCGACGCGCTGCTGCGGCGCCTTCGCCGCCTCCTGCGCGCCTACGCGGCGGCGGGCGGGGAGGGCGCCGTGGTGCTCCTCCACGACGGCGATCACGGCGAGGCGCTGATCGACGCGCTCGCCCGCTTCGGCGCCGGCCTGCCGGCCCACGTCCTGCCGGTCAGGGTCAACGAGGTGACTCAGGCCGGGCTCGACCTGCTCACCGGCGCCTTCGCCTTCGGGGCGACCGGGGTGCGGCTCCTGGCGCGGGCGCGGCCGAAGCACGACCTGACCCCGCTCCGGGGCGTCCTGGCGCGGGCCGACGCGATCCTGCAGGCGCTGGGCTACGGCCCCGCGGACGGCGCCCCGGTCGTGTCGCTGATCGAGACCGACGACCCGGACGCGCTCGGGGCGGCGCTGGCGGCGGGCCCCCGCGGCACCGCGACGGCCGCGCCGGCGGGCTTCGTGCCGGAGGGGGAGGCGCGCGAGGTGCTGCGGCTCACCCTTCGCGAATTGCACCACGCGGCGCCGCGCCCGGTCGACCGGATCCCCCTCGATCCCGGGGCGCCCTTCGGCGGGCTCGACTTCCGCACCGAGGCCTGCACGCTCTGCCACGCCTGCGTGGGCGCCTGCCCGACCGGCGCGCTCAGCGACGATCCGGACCGTCCGCTCCTGAGCTTCTCGGAGAGCCTCTGCGTGCAGTGCGGCCTCTGCGCCGCGACCTGCCCGGAAGACGTCATCACCCTGGAGCCGCGGCTCGACTTCGCGGCCTGGGCGGCGCCGCGCCGCGTCCTCAAGGAGGAGGAGCCGTTCGCCTGCGTGGCCTGCGCCAAGCCGTTCGGCACCCGCAGCACGGTCGAGCGGATCATCGGGCGGCTGCAGGACAAGCACTGGATGTTCGCCGGGACGGCCGGCCAGGACCGCCTGCGCGCGCTGATGATGTGCGAGACCTGCCGGGTCTCCCACGTGCTCGCCGAGGGCTTCGACCCCCACGCCGCCCCGCCGCCGCGGATGACCGAGGATTACCTGCGCGAGCGGGGCTGAGGCCCGGAGGCGGAGGATGATCCGGGATCCGCTTGATCAAGCGGATCCCGGATCATCGCGCGCGCGTGAGGGCCGGACATCGGGAGGCGTTCGATCTCTCGGGGCGAGGACGGGCCCGGAGGATCCGGCCCTCACGCCGCCCGCGGGCGCAGCATCTCGACGCCGTTGCCCATGGTGCGGGCGTAGAGGCCGCTGTAGCTCAGCGCCGCCTTGTCCCAGCCGAAGGTGCGGGCCATCGCGGTGCGCCGCATCGTGTTGAGGTGGCGCTTCGACGCGAAGGTGTCGAGGGCGCGGCGGATCGCGCCGGTGAGGCCCTTCAGCGTCGCCTCGCCGAACAGGAAGCCCGTGACCCCGTCCTCCACCGTGTCGGCGAGGCCGCCGACCCGGCGCGCGATCGGCAGCGAGCCGAAGCGCTGCGCGTACATCTGGGCCAGCCCGCAGGGCTCGAAGCGCGACGGCATCAGCAGGAAGTCGCTGCCCGCGAACATCCGGTGCGCGTCGGTCTCGTCGAAGCCGATCCGCACGCCCACCGCCCCCGGGTGACGGCGCGCGAGGTCCATGAAGGCGCTCTCGAAGCGCGGCTCGCCCTGGCCGGTGACGACGAGCTGGCCGCCCTCCGCCACGATCGCTTCCGCCGCCGCGAGCGTGAGGTCGACACCCTTCTGGTGGACGAGCCGCGACACGATCGCGAAGAGCGGGCCGCGCGAGACGCCGAGCCCGAAGCGCTCGCGCACCGCGTCGGCGTTCGCGCGCTTGCCCTTCCAGTCATCCGCCTCGAAGGCGGTGGCGAGATGGGGGTCCGTCCGCGGATCCCAGATCTCGTCGATCCCGTTGAGGATTCCGGTGAGGCGGCCCTGGCCGGCCCGGGTGCGCAGCAGCCCGTCGAGGCCGCAGCCGAATTCCGGCGAGGTGATCTCCTGCGCGTAGGTCTCGCTCACCGTCGTCACGTGCGAGGCGTAGAACAGCCCCGCTTTCAGGAAGGAGAGCTTGCCGTAGAACTCGACGCCGTCGATCTGGAAGGCGCCCTCCGGCACGCCGAGCCGGGCGAGATTCTCCCGCGGGAACAGACCCTGATAGGCGAGGTTGTGCACGGTGAGGATGCTCGGCACCCGCAGGCCCTGCCAGGCCAGGTAGGCGGGGGCGAGCGCCGTCTGCCAGTCGTTGAGGTGGAGGAGGTCGGCCTGCCAGTCCGGATCGGCACCCTTCGCGAGTTCCACGGCGGCGAGGCTGAGGCGCGCGAAGCGCAGGTCGTTGTCGGCGAAGTCGCCGCCCTGGTCGCCGTAGGGCGAGCCCGCCCGGTCGTAGAGCTCGGCGTTGAGCAGCACGTAGACCGGCATGCCGTCCCCGGTCTCGACGAGGCCGAGCGCCGAGGGCGCGAGCCCGTCCCGGCCCGGCAGCTGGGCGACGACCGGGATGTCGGCGTAGCGGTCGACGACCTGGCGGTAGCCCGGGATCAGGATGCGCACGTCGTAGTGCTGGCGCAGCGCCCGCGGCAGCGCCGCCGCCACCTCGCCGAGGCCACCGGTCTTCAGGAAATCCGCCATCTCGGGCGTGGCGAAGAGGATGCGCTGGCGCAGCGAGCCGGGGCTGCGGAGGAAGGGGGATGGTGACGACGGGACCGGCGCAGGGGAAACGGAGCGCGCGCACGCCGAGCCGATCATCGAGAATGCCCCCACGCCGCGGGCCGCAAGGATGCTGGCGGACGTCGCCACGGCGCCTGTGTTTGGCCGGCAACGCGCGCTTGCGCGTCCGGTTCCGCCGCGTTGCACAATATCGCATCGCAGCAGGGATTCAAGCGTAAATCGCGCGATATCGTGCGAAACCGAGAGTTTCTGACCCGCGTGGCAGAGCTTCGACGGAATTTCCGCGAAGTTTCACTTAAGTGAAGCTAGACATTTTCGGGTGAAAGCGGCTCCCTCAGGAGGACGAGGGCCTCGTCTCCCGCGAGTGCGAGATGGCCGTCGGCCGGCCTCTCGGCGATGCGGCTGCCCGAACTCGACAGCAGGACGCGCCAGGCGTGATCCGGCGGCAGCGGCACGGTGCAAGGGGCGTGCCCGAAATTCAGGAGGATGTGCAGGACCTCGTCCCCGTGCGCGCGCTCGTAGACGAGGACGTCCCGCGCGACAAAGACCGCCCGGTAGAGGCCGAGGCTCAGGGCGGCGTGCTCGCGCCGCAGGGCCAGGAGGCGGCGGTAGAGGGTGAGGATCGAGCCGGGATCGTCGCGCAGCACCTCGACGTTGCAGGTCGCGGCCCCGGGATCGAGCGGCAGCCACGGCTCGGCGCTGGAGAACCCCGCCCGGGGCGTGCGGTCCCACTGCATCGGCGTGCGCGCCGGGTCGCGGCCGCGGCCGGGCTCGTTGCGCTCCCAGGGGTCGCGGGCCCGCCCGGGCGGGATCGGCACGCGGGCGAGCCCGATCTCGTCGCCGTAATAGAGCGTCGGCGTGCCCCGCAGGGTGAGGAGCAGCACCGCGGCGACCCGGGCCTGCGCGGCCCCGACGCGGGCGGCGATGCGCGGCTGGTCGTGGTTGCCGAGCACCCAGTTCGGCCAGCCGCCCTCCGGCAGGGCCGCCTCGTACTCGGCGACGAGCGCGGCGATCGTCTCGGCGTGCCAGCGGGCCTGGATCAACTGAAAGTTGAACGGCAGGTGCGCGCCGGACAGGTCGACGCCGTAATAGGCCATCAGCCGCTCCAGCGGCAGATAGATCTCGCCGATCAGCACCCGCTCGTCGTAGCCGTCGAGCACCGCGCGCATCTCGGCGACGACCTCCATCACCTCCGGCTGGTCGGCGGAGTAGAGGGGCGTGAGGCTGTTGATCTCGGCGTCGCCCGGGACGTAGTCGGGGTTCGGCGGGTTGTCCCGCAGCGCGGCGTCCTTGATCAGGTGCCAGATCACGTCGACCCGGAACCCGTCGACGCCGCGGTCGAGCCAGAAGCGCAGCACGTCCAGCATGGCCCGGCGCACCTCCGGGTTGCGCCAGTTGAGGTCGGGCTGCTCCTTCAGGAAGGCGTGGTAGTAGGACTGACCGGTGGCCGGGTCGAGGGTCCAGGCCGGCCCGCCGAAATTGCTCACCCAGTTGTTGGGGGGCGCGCCGTCGGGCTTCGGGTCGCGCCAGATGTACCAGTCGCGCCGCGCGTTGTCGCGGGAGGCGCGGCTCTCGCGGAACCACGGATGCGCGATCGAGGTGTGGTTGGGCACGAAATCCATGATCACCCGCAGGCGGCGCCGGTGCGCCTCGGCGACGAGCGCGTCGAAATCCGCGAGCGTGCCGAAGAGCGGGTCGATGTCGCAGTAATCGGAGACGTCGTAGCCGTAATCGGCCATCGGCGAGCGGCAGACCGGCGAGAGCCAGAGCGCGTCGACCCCGAGCCAGGCGAGGTAGTCGAGCCGGGCGGTGATGCCCTTGAGGTCGCCGACCCCGTCGCCGTTCGCGTCCTGGAAGGAGCGGGGATAGATTTGGTAGACCGTCCCGGCCTTCCACCAGAGTTCACCGGGCATCGCTCGCCTCCGTGCGCGTCGCGGGTTCAGGGGCGGGGCCGCGTCCGGGCGCGGCGCGCGGGCGGGCTTGCGCGCGGCGCCCGGTCAAGCAAATCGAAACCATGCAAACCGAAAGGGCGGCGGCGGTTCCCGCGCCGCGGCAGGCTAGCCGCCCCCCGTGACGGTTCGCCGACGCTCCCCGCGACCCCGGGGCGTGAGGAACCGCACCGCGGCCACGGCGTTCGTGGGCGATGATCCGCCCTGACTCTGCGGGAAACCCGTCCGAACGGCACGGCTTCCGGGGCGTCGCGACCGTTCATGACGCCTTCAGCCCGCCTCGGCCACAGTCGCGTCGGGTTTCGGTGCCACGTGTCGCGACGGCCACACGCCGGGAGACTTGTCGTCAAGCGCTCCGGCCGTCTCGACATGATGAAAAAGACGTCACACGATGAAGCAGTTCGGCCGATGATCTGCTGCCCGCAACGCGACCAAGAGCGCGGGGCAGAGAAGAGGATCGTCGGCGCTGAAGGGGGTTCCGAGGTGCTGAACGAAGCTCTACTGGCCGGTGATCGGCGACCAGAGACCGCCCCTGCGGCCGAGCCGCAGCTGTTCTGGCGGCCGCCGGCCGCGAGCCCTCCGTCCAGCGCGGACGATGTCTCGCTCCTGCGCGATGCAATTCTGGGCAAGCTCGCCTACGCGCTCGGCAGGTCGCCCGCGACCGCCCGCGACCGCGACTGGTTCGTCGCGACCGCGCTCGCCCTGCGCGACCGGGTCGTGGATGCCTGCCTGGCCTCGGACAGCCCGGCGGTGCCGCCCAAGCGCGTGCACTACCTGTCGCTCGAGTTCCTGATCGGGCGGCTCCTCTCCGACGTGATGGGCAATCTCGGCCTGACCGGGACGGCGCGGGCGGCCCTGGCCTCGCTCGGCGTCGATCTCGACGCGGTGGCGGGCGCCGAGCCCGACGCGGCGCTCGGCAACGGGGGCCTGGGCCGGCTCGCCGCCTGCTTCATGGAGAGCATGGCGAGCCTCGCGATTCCGACCTACGGCTACGGCATCCGCTACGACCACGGCCTGTTCCGTCAGCTGATCGAGGACGGCGTCCAGCGCGAGGTGCCCGAGACCTGGCTCGCCGAGGGCAATCCCTGGGAGTTCGAGCGGCCCGACGCGGCCTGCCAGGTCGGGTTCGGCGGCGATGTCGCCATGACGGTGCTGCCGGACGGCGCGATCCGCCGCGTCTGGCGCCCGGCCGAGATCGTGCGGGCCGTGCCCTTCGACACGCCGGTGGTCGGATTCCGGGGCAGGCACGTCAACGTGCTGCGCCTGTGGCAGGCGCGGGCCGCCGAGCCCGTCGACCTCGCCCGCTTCAACGGCGGCGACCATGTCGGGGCGATGGCCGAGCGCGACCGGGTCGAGGCGATCTCCCGGGTGCTCTACCCGAGCGACGGCACGCCGGCCGGGCAGGAGCTGCGCCTGCGCCAGGAATTCTTCTTCACCTCGGCCTCGCTGCAGGACCTCGTGCGCCGCCACGTCGTCGAGCGTGGCGACCTGAGCACGCTGCCCGACCACGCGGCGATCCAGCTCAACGACACCCATCCGGCCATCGCGGTGCCGGAGCTGATGCGGCTCCTCGTGGACGAGCACGGCCTGTCCTGGGAGGATGCGTGGCACGTCACCACGCACACCCTCGGCTACACGAACCACACGCTCCTGCCCGAGGCGCTGGAGACCTGGCCGGTCGAGCTGATGGAGCGGCTGCTGCCGCGCCACATGCAGATCATCTACCTGATCAACTGGATGCACCTGGAGGAGCTCTCCAAGCACGGCCGGGTCGATGCGGGCCAGCTCGCCGAGGTCTCGCTGATCGAGGAGACGCACGGCAAGCGCGTGCGCATGGGCCACCTCGCCTTCCTGGGCGCGCGCCGGGTGAACGGCGTCTCCGCCCTGCACACGGAGCTGATGCGCAGGACGGTCTTCGCGCCCCTCCACGCCCTCGACAC
Source organism: Methylobacterium sp. WSM2598 (assembly GCF_000379105.1). Classification (GTDB taxonomy): domain Bacteria; phylum Pseudomonadota; class Alphaproteobacteria; order Rhizobiales; family Beijerinckiaceae; genus Methylobacterium. Next base: position 1,777,396 of record NZ_KB900609.1, read on the forward strand.
CGACAAGATCGTCAACAAGACGAACGGCATCACCTTCCGGCGCTGGCTCCACAACGCCAATCCGGGCCTGACCGCGCTCGCCGCGGAGGTGGTGGGCGAGGCGCTCCTCGACGATCCGACCGCCCTCGCCGGGCTCGCCGCGGTCGCCGACGATGCCGGTTTCCAGGCGCGCTACGCCGCCGTGCGGCGCGAGCGCAAGGAGGCCCTGGCCCGGGTCGTGAGGGAGCGCACCGGCATCGCCCTCGATCCGGCCGCCCTGTTCGACGTCCAGATCAAGCGCATCCACGAGTACAAGCGCCAGCTCCTCAACATCCTGGAGACGGTGGCGCTCTACCAGGCGATCCTCGCCGAGCCGGGGCGCGACTGGCCGGCCCGGGTGAAGCTCTTCGGCGGCAAGGCGGCGCCGAGCTACAGCCAAGCCAAGCTGATCATCCGGCTTGCCTGCGACGTGGCCAAGCGCGTCAACGCCGATCCGGCGGTGGCGGGCCGGCTGCAGGTCGCCTTCCTGCCGAACTACTCGGTCAGCCTCGCCGAGGCGATCATCCCGGCGGCCGACCTCTCCGAGCAGATCTCGACGGCGGGGCTCGAAGCCTCCGGCACCGGCAACATGAAGCTCGCGCTCAACGGCGCGCTGACGATCGGCACCCTCGACGGCGCCAACATCGAGATCAGGGAGCATGTCGGGGCCGAGAACATCTTCATCTTCGGCCTCGACGCGGCCGGGGTGCGGGCCACCAAGGCGCAGGGCGGCCACGCGGCGCGGGCGATCGCGGCCTCGCCGCGGCTGGCGGCCGCCCTCGACCTCGTCGCCTCCGGGGGCTTCTCGCCCGAGGAGCCGGGCCGGTTCAGGCCGCTCGTGGACGAACTCGCCGGCCCGGACCGCTACCTGCTGACCGCCGATTTCGACGATTACTGGCGGGTCCAGCGCGCGGTCGACGCCGCGTGGCGCGATCCGCGCGGCTGGTGGCGGGCGGCGATCCTCAACACCGCCCGAACGGCGTGGTTCTCCTCGGACCGCACCATGCGGGAATACGCCGAGGACATCTGGCGGCTGCGGGTCGGCTAGGCATCATGCGCCGAAGCGGCCATCGGTTCGGCGGCGAACCGAAGCACCGCGTCAGCGAAAACGATGCACGAAGGACAGTGAAGCAGAGTTGCCCGGCGCAACTCCGCCGGGGATCCGGCCGGAGAACCCGACGGGGCGTGCCCCGGCCTCACCCGGCGATGTCCTGCCCGCCGCTCAGCGCTCGGTGAGCTTCAGCTCGATGCGCCGGTTGCGGGCGTAGGCCTCCTCGGTCGCGCCGGTGTCGAGGGGCTGGAACTCGCCGAAGGCGCCCGCGAGCAGGCGCTGGGGCGGGATCCCCCGTCCCACCATGTACTGCACCACCGCGATCGACCGGGCCGCCGACAGCGCCCAGTTCGACGGGAAGGTCGCCGAGCTGATCGGCCGCGCATCGGTGTGGCCGTCCACCCGCAGCACCCACGGGATGTCGGGCGGGATCTGCCGGCCGAGTTCGATGATCGCCGCGGCGATGCGGTCGAGCTCCGCCCCGGCCTCGGGCCGCAGCGTGGCCTGACCGGCCGCGAACAGCACCTCCGATTGCAGCACGAAGCGGTCGCCCACGATGCGGATGTCGGAGCGGTTGCCGAGGATCTGCCGCAGGCGCCCGAAAAAGTCCGAGCGGTAGCGGGCCAGTTCCTGCACCCGCTGGGCCAGGGCCACGTTCAGGCGGCTGCCGAGATCGGCGATCCGGGCCTGGCTCTCCCGGTCCCGGGTCTCCGAGGCGGCGAGCGCGTCCTCCAGCGCCGCGAGCTGCTGGCGCATCGCCGCGATCTGCTGGTTCAGGAGCTCGACCTGCGACAGGGCCCGGTTGGTCGCGCCCTTCTCCGCCTCGAGCTGGCGCCCGAGATCGCTCGCCTTGCCCTGCGCGCCCTGGTCGGCCGACAGCGCGTCCTGCAGGCGCCGCCGCTCCGTCTCCGATTCCTGCAGGTTGGCCCGGAGCGAGGCGGCCGTCTCCTCCAGGGTGCGCCGCCCGGAGCGTTCGAGGGCGAGGAGGTCGGTCAGTTCGGCGATCTGCCGGTTGAGCCGGCCCAGCACCGTGTCGCGCCCGGAGATTTCCTGCGACAGGAAGAACTGCCCGGTGACGAAGATCGTCAGCAGGAACACCACCGAGAGCAGCAAGGTCGTCAGCGCGTCGACGTAGCCCGGCCAGACGTTGAGGGCGCGCTCGCGGCGCAGGAGGCGGCCGGCCATCAGATCCCGTCCCGGCGCGTCATCCCACGCGCTCCCGGCCCAGGCGGTCGAGCACCTGCTTGAGTTCGCGCTCGCGGCTCGCCTGGGCCTCGACCCAGTCGCGGATCATCTGCTGCTCGGCGCGCATGTGCTGGACGAGGCCCTGGATGCCCTCGGCGAGGTTCGCCATCGCCTGGGTGCTGGCGCGGCTGTTGCCCGTGCTGTCGCCGACCAGGGCGGAGAGGCGGGTCACCGCCTCGGCGAGGTCGCGCAGGGACGCCTCGGAGCTGCGGTTCGGCGCCTGCGGCGCGCCGGCCGCCTCCGGGCCGGCGCGGGCGACCAGCCAATCCTCCAGCTCGTTGTAGAAGCGCGTATGCGCCTGGCCCGCCTGGAGGTCGAGGAACCCGATGGTGAGCGAGCCGGCGAGGCCGAACAGGGAGGCCGAGAAGGCGAGCCCGATGCCGGAGAGCGGCACCGCGAGCCCGCTCTTCAGCTCGTCGAACATCACGGCGGCGTCGCCCCCGCCGGCGCGCATCGAGCGGATCACGTTGCCGACCGCCGAGAGCGTGTCGATGAGGCCCCAGAAGGTGCCGAGCAGGCCGAGCAGGATCAGGATGCCGGCGATGTAGCGCAGAGCCTCGCGGCCCTCGTCGAGGCGCGAGGCCACGGTGTCGAGGAGCGGGCGGAACCCCGCGGCGGGCACGGACTCGCCCGCGGCGGCGTCGCGGATCACGGGGGCGAGCGGGGCGATCACCCGCGGCTCGCCCGGATTCGTCTCCCGCATCGCCGTGCGATTGACGAAGCGGATCTCGCGGAACAGGCGCCGCACCTGCCCGAAGGCGAGCAGGATCGCGATGAACAGGACGCCCAGGATCAGGCCGTTGAGCCCGGGATTGGCCAGGAAGGCCGGCACGATCTGGCGGTAGAGCACGAAGGCGAGGAAACCGACCAGGATCAGGAACACCGCCATGCGGACGAGGAAGATCCGGGGCGATGTCAGGGGAGGGGACGCAGCACTCGCCGCCATCGCGTGGTTCGTCTCAGCTCGCGTGGGCCGCGGCGGGACTCGCCGCGCGGATCGGTCTCCGGCCCCGACCGATCCCGGGGGAAACCGGCGGCACTGTGCCGATTGGCCGGCCCGGGATCAAGCCGGCGCGGCTTCGGCCGGACCACGTAGGAGATCGGCCGGTGCGGGATCTCGGAGGCTGACAGGGGATCGTCCGGCTCCGACGGTCCGGGGAAAGAGGATGGATGGCGATCGCGCCGGTGCGGCCGATGGCGTTCGATCGGCGTGCCGACCCGATTGCCGAGGCGCCACCGCACGCGACCGCCGGACCCCGCGCCCCTCCCTCATGCCGAGGACCAGTGCGGATGCCATGAAGCTGCGGGCTCATGGCCCGCTCTGCGGAGGCGATCCCGGCCGGACAGCTCCGCGGCCTCGTCCAGGTCCTCGAATCCCGGCGGCATCGTCGTCCCGGAGACCGGGAGATCCTCGACCTCTCAGTCCCAGTCCCGGGGCCAGGCCTCCTCCAGGTGCGGCCCGAGCCGCACGGCGTGGACGCGGCGGGCGAGCCCGGTCTCGTCGTCGGTCTCGACGGCGAGTCCGCAGAGCGTGCCCTCGCCGGTCGCCGCCTCCAGCCGCGATCCCGGCGTCTTCTGCAGGAAGCGCCGCAGGGGCTCGTCCTTCTGCATGCCGAGCACCGAATCGAAATCGCCGCACATGCCCGCGTCGGATTGGTAGGCGGTGCCGCCCGGCAGGATGCGGTGGTCGGCGGTGGGGACGTGGGTGTGGGTGCCGACCACCAGCGAGGCGCGCCCGTCGAGGAAGTGGCCGAAGGCCTCCTTCTCGCTGGTGGCCTCCGCGTGGACGTCCACGATCACCGCGTCGGCGGCGCTGCCGAGGGGGCAGGCCGAGACCTCCCGGTCCGCCGCCGCGAAGGGATCGTCGAGGGGATCGAGGAAGATCCGGCCCATCACGTTGACGACGAGGACGCGCCCCCCCGCCCGGGTCTCGATCACGGTGGCGCCGCGCCCGGGCGTGCCCGGCGGGTAATTGGCCGGGCGCACCAGCCGCGGCTGGCGCGCGATGAAGACCAGGGCCTCGCGCTGGTCGAAGGAATGGTTGCCGAGGGTGACGGCGTCGGCGCCCGCGTCGATGAGTTCGTCGCAGATCGCCTCGGTGATGCCGAAGCCCCCGGCCGCGTTCTCGCCGTTGATGACGACGCAGTCGAGCTTCCAGCGCTCCCGCAGGCCCGGCAGCCGCTCCGCCACCACCTGGCGGCCGGGCCGCCCCACCACGTCGCCGAGGAAGAGGAGGCGCATGGCTCAGACTCCGGCGGGCAGGCTGGGGCTCGTGGCGGGCCCGATCACGCCCGCCTCGGTAACGATGTGGTCGAGGCTGTGATCGTGCGGGCCCTCCGGCACCTGCGCGATCTCCTGCACCGCGAAGGCGACGCCGACGGTGAGGATCGGCCCGTCCCGGGACAGGTCCGCGAGCGCCCGGTCGTAGTAGCCTTTCCCGTAGCCGATGCGGTGCAGGCGGCGGTCGAAGGCGGCGAGCGGCACCAGCAGGGCCCGGGGCCGCACCTCGGCCGCCTCCGGCCCCGGCTCGCTCAGCCCGAAGCCGCCGGCGCTGAGCGCGTCGTCCTCGGCCACCTGGCGGAAGACCAGGCCGGCCGGCGTGACCTGCGGCAGGGCGACGGCCTGGCCGCGGTCGCGCAGGGCGGCGATCAGCGGGCGCACGTCGACCTCGCTGCGGATCGGCCAATAGGCGCTGACGAGGCCGGCGCCGGCCAGGGCGGGCAAAGCGAGCACCGCCTCGGCGATGCGCCGGGACGCCTCGGCCCGATAGGCCGCGTCGAGCCCGTCCCGCCGCGCCAGGGCCTCCCGGCGGAGGCTGGCCTTGTCGGTCGGGACCAGGATGTCGTCTGTCATGGAGGAGCGCGGAGCCACGAAAGCCGTTGGAGGATCGATCCCGGGAAACCTACAGCGTAGGTGGGCGCCGTGTGCCCCGGTCCACGGACCAGGGCGGGGACAGCTCCCGAGGGAGTCGATAAGGCCCCGGGGATATGTGTCTCCTGACGCACCCCGCAGCCCCGCCCCCCTCATGTAGCGCCGGCGGGCGGCCGGCGCCAGGGGCGAGATGGCGGGCGGGCGTCCCGCTCATGCCAGCCCGGCGAGCGTGCGCCTTGCACGCGCGGTGATCGCCTCGAAGCGGCCTTCGCGGATCTCCGCCTCGGGGGCGAGCCAGGAGCCGCCGACCGCGACCACGTTCGGCAGCGCCAGCCAGGATTTCGCGTCCGCCTCGGCGATGCCGCCGGTGGGGCAGAAGCGCGCCTGCGGGAAGGGACCGGCGAGGGCCTTCAGGGCCGCCTGCCCGCCCGCCGGCACGGCGGGGAAGAACTTGGCGATTCGGAACCCCGCCGCCAGCACCTGCATCAGCTCGGAGGGGGTGGCGACGCCCGGCATGAAGGCGAGGTCGCTCTCCGCGGCGGCCCGCAGCAGGTCCGGCGTGGCGCCCGGGCTGAGGGCGAAGCGGGCGCCGAGCGCCCGGGCCGCCTCCAGGTCGTCGGGCGTCAGCACCGTGCCGATCCCGACCACGGCGTCCGGCACCTCCGCCATGATCGCCCGCGCGGCGTCGCGGGCGACCGGGGTGCGCAGGGTGATCTCCAGGGTCCGGATGCCCCCCGCCACCAGGGCCCGGGCGAGGGGGACGGCGTGGGCGAGCTCCGGCACCGTGATCACCGGGATCACGGGCGACTCGGCCAGCAGGGCTTCGAGGCGGGCTTGGCGGGTCGGCTCTTGGCGGGCCTGATCTTGGCGGGTCGGCTCTTGGCGGGTCGGCTCTTGGCGTGACTGATCTTGGCGGGCCTGATCTTCGCGGGATGCGGCGGGACTCGTCATGCGGGGGTCTCTCCGGGGGATCGGAAGGGCAGGGCGGGCATCGCGGCGGGCGGGATGACGGCGCCGCGATGCCCGATCACCGCGCCCGCGAGGCGGTGGCCGCAGGCCGCGGCGTCGGAGGGCGGCAGGCCGGCGAGCCGGGCGGCGATGTAGCCGGCCGCGAAGCTGTCGCCCGCGGCCGTGGTGTCGACGACGGTCTCGACGGGGCTCGCCGGCACGGTCTCCTCGCGATCCCCGTGCAGGAGCCGCGCCGCCGGAACGCGGGCGCTCGATTCCTTGAGCACGATCTCGGCCCGGCCGCGGTGGCGCAGCACCTCCGCCTCGCCGGTCTCGCCGTAGAGCCAGTCGAGATCCTCGACCGAGGCGAAGATCAGGTCGGCGCGGGCCAGCGCGGCCCGGAAGACGGCGCGCGCCTCCTCCCGGTCGGGCCAGCCGCGGGGGCGGTAATTGGTGTCGAAGGCGACCCGGCCGCCCCGGCCCTGCAGCGCCGCCAGGGTCTCGTCCAGGGCCGCGCGCCCGGCGGGCCCGTAGAGCGACAGGCTGATCCCGGACAGGTAGACGAGGTCGTAGCCGGCGAGCGCCTCCCGGGTCGCCCCGGCGAGCGGCTCGGTGAACAGGTCGCGGGCCGCGGCGCTGTCGCGCCAGTAGTGGAAGCTGCGCTCGCCCGCCGCGTCGGTCCGGATGATGTAGAGGCCCGGCATCCGCCCGGGCAGGCGGCGCACGCGGCCGAGGCCGATCCCCTCGCGCGCCCAGGCTTGCGTCATCTCGTCGCTCCAGGGATCGTCGCCGAGCGCCGTGACATAGTCCACCGTCACGCCGAGCCGGGCGAGGTACAGGGCGGTGTTGAGCGTGTCGCCCCCGAAGCCGCGGCTGAGCGCACCGTCGGGGCGCTCCGCCAGCTCCACCATGCACTCGCCCAGGCAGGCAACCCTCATCCGACGTCCTCCGGTCCCGCCCGGCGAGGCCTAAGCCGCCTCGCGGGCTTGTCAACGCTGCGCGGCGTTGCCCGCGTGGGCTCCCACCCGGGCGGGATGCTTGCGCATTCCCTGCGAACAAGGCCATAGATGCAGGCCACCTGACCTTACGGGAGCTTCAGACGGCATGCCAACCTTCCGTCTTCGCGTCGCCGCACGCGGCAGGCACGGCACGGTCGGGCGCGCCTTGCGCGACGTGTCCATCGAGGCGGCGAGCGTCCGCGAGGCCTCGGCCTGCGCGCTCGGCCGGGCCGACGAGTTCTTCTGCGACGAGGCCAACCTCGCCTGGCTCACGGACGATGCCGGAAACCTCGTCTGGACCCTCCCGATCGAGGAGGCGGAGCGGGCCGAGGCGTGACCGTGCGAGCGCCCCGGCGCCAATCCTGCGCCGCAGCGCCTTTCTGGCGCCGCAATGGGACGGCGAGTGCGGGGAGCGAGCGCTGCCAGGCGCGCCGGACCCTTCCCGATGAGACGATCCCTCCTCGCCCTCGGTCTCCTGCTGCTGACGGGTCCGGCCCTCGCCGACTGGCGCTACTGCCTCGCCCGGGGGCCGCAGCAGGTCGTGTACGTGTCGCTGCCGTTCACGACCGTCGACGCGATCGACCGGGTGGGCGCGGCCTTCGCGCACGCCCTCGACGAGGAGCGGCGCGCCCACGAGCCGGTGCAATGCCCGCGGGCCGACGGGGCCCTGGCCCTGCGGGCCATGCGGCAGGCCGCGCTCCGCTTCAATCGCGAGGAGGGGCAGGCCGTCGTCGAACTCGACTGGACGCCCGAGCGCGGATCCCGCTCCGCCCAGGCCTCCCGGTGAAGGCGGCCGCCGCGCCGCGGTGAATTCCCGTGCCGATTGTGGACGCGGCCATGGCTCGGCTAAGACTCTCGTCCGGCACCGGCCTTGCGGGGCGCGAACCGGGCCCAGCACGGCACAGGAGGGACGACGTTGCGCAAATACTTCGGAACCGACGGCATCCGGGGCCGCGCGAACGGCGTCATCACCCCGGAACTGGCGCTCAAGGTCGGGCAGGCCGCCGGGTTGCTCTTCCAGCGCGGCGACCATCGCCACCGCGTGGTGATCGGCAAGGACACCCGCCTCTCCGGCTACATGATCGAGACCGCGCTCGTCGCGGGCTTCACCTCGGTCGGCATGGACGTGCTGCTGCTCGGGCCGATGCCGACCCCCGCCGTGGCGATGCTCACCCGCTCGATGCGCGCCGATATCGGGGTGATGATCTCGGCCTCCCACAATCCCTACGAGGATAACGGCATCAAGCTGTTCGGGCCGGACGGGTTCAAGCTCAGCGACGAGGTCGAGCACGAGATCGAGCGCCTGCTCGACGCCGACCTGCAGAAGCGCCTGTCGGGCTCCGCCGATCTCGGGCGCGCCAAGCGGATCGAGAGCGTGCACGCGCGCTACATCGAGTTCGCCAAGCGCACCCTGCCGCGCAGCATCACCCTGGAGGGGCTGCGGGTCGTCGTCGACTGCGCCAACGGCGCCGCCTACCGGGTCGCCCCCGAGACCCTGTGGGAGCTGGGCGCGGAGGTGATCGCCATCGGCACCGAGCCGGACGGGTTCAACATCAACCGCGACGTCGGCTCGACGGCCCCCGACGCCCTGGTGCGCAAGGTGCGCGAGCTGCGCGCCGACATCGGCATCGCCCTCGACGGGGACGCCGACCGGGTGCTCGTCGTGGACGAGAAGGGCCAGCGGGTCGACGGCGACCAGCTGATGGCCGTGGTCGCCCGCTCCTGGAAGGAGGACCAGCGCCTCACCCAGCCCGGCATCGTCGCCACGATCATGTCCAATCTCGGCCTCGAGCGCTATCTCGGCGAGCTCGGCCTCGGCCTGGTGCGCACCGCCGTCGGCGACCGCTACGTGCTCGAATACATGCGCGAGCACGGTTACAATCTCGGCGGCGAGCAGTCCGGCCACATCATCATGTCCGATTACGCCACGACCGGGGACGGGCTCGTGGCGGCCCTGCAGCTCCTCACCGTGGTGCAGCGCCAGCAGCGGCCGGTGAGCGAGGTCTGCCACTGCTTCGACCCGCTGCCGCAGGTGCTCAAGAACGTGCGCTACCGGGCGGGCGAGCCGCTGCGCCAGGATTCCGTCGTCACCGCCATCGAGGGCGCGCGCCAGCGCCTGGGCAATGCCGGGCGGCTGGTGATCCGCCCCTCCGGGACCGAGCCGGTGATCCGCGTGATGGCCGAGGGCGACAACCGCGACCTCGTGGTCGAAGTCGTCGACGAGGTGGTGGAAGCCCTGCGGCAGGCGGCGGCCTGAGCGCCGCCCGGCGGCGCGGACACGCGCCGCGTGGAGTGCACCCCTGCAGTAAGCCTAAGGTTTAACGTTAAACGTAAGTTTACTTCTTGCGTCGAAAGTCATGACGCTATCCCGGAGGGGCCGCCTGAGGTGCAGCACGGCCCTGAGATCAAGGATTCGTCATGGGCCGCTCCAAGCCACGCGCGCTGGCGCGCATCGTCACGCTCGCGGCGGGCATCGGCGTGCCGGGCTTCGTCCACGCCGCCGACCTGCTCCCGCCCCCGCCGCCCCCTCCGCCGCCCGTCGAGGTCGGCGGGGGCTGGTACCTGCGCGGCGATGTCGGCGTCGGCATCACCGACCTGCGGCAGACCATCGCCGAGGACGTCACCGTTCCGGCCAAGCCCTACAAGTACAAGACGATTCAGGATCACCTCTCCGACCAGTTCTTCATCGGAGCCGGCGTCGGCTACCAGTTCAATCCCTGGCTCCGCGCCGACATCAGCGGCGAGTACCGCTCGCAGGCGGATTGGCGGTTCGTGTCCAAGGACGTGTCGCCGGGCGTGGGCCCGGGCCAGAACCTGTACAACCGCGACACCGGCAAGCTCTCGACGGTGGTGTCCCTCGCCAACGTCTACGCCGATCTCGGCACGTGGTACGGCGTGACGCCCTTCATCGGCGCGGGCGTCGGCGTCGCGCACCACATGTTCGGCAGCGTCACGGACGAGGGGCTGGGCGACGCGGCGGGCGGGTTCGGCTACGGCCCGTCGAACGCCAAGACCAACCTCGCCTGGGCCGTCCACGCCGGTCTCGGCTACGCGGTCTCGCCGAACCTGAAGCTCGAACTGGCCTACCGCTACCTGAACATGGGCGAGGCGCGCTCCGGCCGGCTCGACTGCTTCCCCGGCTGCGTGAATCCGCCGCTCAGCACGGTCTACACGCTCAAGGACATCGAGTCCCACGACATCAAGATCGGCATGCGCTGGATGCTCGGCGGGCCGGTCGTGGCGCCGGTACCGGTCCCGGTCGCCAGCTTCGAGCCGGCGCCGCCTCCCGGGCCGATCGTCCGCAAGTACTGAGCGAGGATCCGGGCCGGATCATCGCGGTCGCGCGGCGCCGTCCTCCGACGGCGCCGCGCGTGCTCGTGCGGAAACCGCCGTCACGGCCGGCCCGGACGAGGTCGGATTAGGGTTAATCCCTCTCTAACCTTTGTAGTTTACGACATTCCGCTGTGGTCCTGACCGCCCTGCCGCGGGCCGCCAGAGGAAGAGGGTGATCGCATGCGTGGATGGCCTGATTGCCGGCCGGTGATGGCGCTGGGCTTCGTGCTGCTGGGCGCGGCCGCCGCCCAGGCCGCCGACCTGCTCCCGCCCGCCCTGCCGCCCGCGCCTCCCCCGCCGGCGCCGGTCGAGATCGGCGGCAGCTGGTACCTGCGCGGCGACTTCACGGCGAGCGACTTCAACCGGCCGGGCGACGACACCCTGCCGGGCACGCCGGGCGCCAAGCTGGAGAACCTGCGCCTGGGCAGCAGCCAGGGCGGCGGCGGCGGCATCGGCTACCGGGTCAACAGCTTCCTGCGGGCGGACTTCACCCTGGACGCGCGCGGGGGCACCCGCTTCCACGACACCAGCTCCCGCACCCGCTACGTCGAGGGCTTCAACGAGGAGGGCGGCAAGCTCGACGTGCTGACCGGCCTGTTCAACGTCTACGCCGACCTCGGCACGTGGTGGGGCTTCACCCCCTATGTCGGCGCCGGGGTGGGCTTCGCCGAGAAGCGCTTCCACGACGGCTGGACCCAGACCACCTGCCTCACGGTCACCTGCGGCGACACGCAGCCCACCTACGTGATCGGGCCGCAGACGCGGGACGCCCGCGCGAGCCGGACGATCACGACCTTCGCCTGGGCGGCGATGGCCGGCCTGTCCTACGATTTCGGCAACGGCCTGAGCCTCGACGCCAGCTACCGCTACCTCGACATCGGCAAGGCGCGGACCGGCTTCGACGCCTATGGCGGCAACACGCGCCTGAAGGACATCACGGCGAACGAGGTCCGGGTCGGCCTGCGCTGGGCCTTCGGCGCGAAGCCCTTCGGGGATCTCATGGGCCCGCCCGGCGCCTACTGAGACGGGATCAGCTTGATCGAAGCGGATCCCGTCTCAGCAAGCCCGCGCGGGGCCCGAGCGAAGCCGACATCCGCCATCCCGAAGCGACCGAGCGGATCGGGCATGGCTCGGGAGATCGATCCGTTCACCGCAGAGGCCCGGAGCCCCCGCTCCGGGCCTCTCGCTTTCGAGATTGCGGCCGCGAGGAGGTAGTGGCGCAAGACTATCTTAAGGTTACCAGCGGATTATGCGGCATCGAGATCCACTACCGAAGCCGACGCACCCGTCGGGGGACCGCCCTCATGCGTATCGTGACCTCAACTTTGCTCGCGGGATTGTGCGTCTGCGGCCTCACACCGGCGCGCGCGGCCGATCTCGATTTCGCCACGCTGCGCGGCACGAGCTACGACGCGCCCGCGCCGGCGGGGAACTGGGACGGGTTCTACTTCGGCGGCCATGGCGGCTGGACCAGCACCAGCTTCGGCTTCGGCAGCGTGTTCCAGGCCCCGGTCGCCAATTACCTGCGTCAGACGAAGTTCGAGTCCGATCTCAACGCCTCGACGCTCCTGCATCCGGGATCGATGCGGCGCGACAGCACGACCTTCGGCGCCTACGTGGGCATCAACTTCCAGCTCGACGAGTTCGTGGCGGGCGCCGAGCTCGACTACACCCACCTGAGCGCGCGCGGCTGGACCTCGGACGAGATCGGGCGCGCGATCGTCGGCAGCGACGGCTGGTGGCGCGCCGTCTACCTGACCGGCAATGCGAGCACCCGCATCGACGATTACGCCACGCTGCGCGCCCGCTTCGGCTACGATGCGGGCAATTTCATGCCCTTCGTCACCGGCGGTTTCGCGATCGGGCGGGCCCAGATCAGCGAGACGATCGGCGTTCAGCCGATCGAGTACGATCAGGCGACCTACAAGAGCAATCAGAGTGCGGCGAGGCCTGCTTACGTCAACTATTCCGGCTACAGCAATTTCGATCAGACGAATCCCGGCGCGAGCACTCCGAGCGCGCCCCACCTGCTGGTCCGCTCGCGGGAGAAGATCGTGGGCGGCATCGCGGCCGGCGCCGGCATGGAATTCGCCATGACGGCGAACATCCTGCTCCGCGCGGAGTACCAGTTCGTCCAGTTCAACGACTTCGACGGGCACAAGGCGAACATCAACACCGTGCGCGGCGGCGCGGCGCTGAAATTCTGAGTCCCGCCTTGCGGGCGGGCCCGAACCGTCCCAGTCTCGCGCCCCGCCCGAGGGGGCGAGGCACGGGGTTCGGGCCATGCGGCGTCTCTCCGGCAAGGTCGCGCTCGTCACCGGCGGCGCCCGCGGGATCGGGCTCGCGACCGCGCGGCGCTTCGCCGAGGAGGGCGCCGCCGCGGTGATCCTCGCCGACATCGACGCCGAGGCCGGCGCCCGGGCCGCCGCGACGAACCCGGTCTTCCGCTTCGCGCCCCTCGACGTGACGCAGGACGCGGCGTGGCAGGACGCCACCGACGAGGCGGTCGCGCGCGAGGGCGAGCTCGACGTCGTCGTCAACTGCGCCGGCATCGCGGTCGTGGCGACGATCGAATCCGTGACGCTGGAGCAGTGGCGCCGGGTGCAGGCCGTCAACGTCGACGGCACGTTCCTGGGCTGCCGCCACGCGGTCCGGGTGATGAAGCCGCCCGCGGGCCGCGGCGGGGCGATCATCAACCTGTCCTCGGTCTCCGGCATCATCGGCGGCCACAACCTCGCCGCCTACAACGCCTCCAAGGGGGCGGTGCGCCTGCTGACCAAGTCGGTGGCCCTGCACTGCGCCCGGCAGGGCTACGGGATCCGCTGCAACTCGATCCATCCGGGCTTCACCGAGACCGACATGCTGCACGACCTCGCGGCGGGCGGGCGGGACCCGGAGGCCCTGCGAGAGCGCCTGCGCGCCTCGGTTCCCCTCGGCCGCAACGCCCGGGCCGACGAGATCGCCGCGCTCGCCGCCTACCTGGCGGCGGACGAATCCGGCTTCGTCACCGGCGCCGAGCTCGTCATCGACGGGGGCGTCACCGCGCAGTGAGCCGGAAACCATAACGGGCGATCGCGGGCGCCGCTTAACGCTCCGCTGGCCCGGGCCGGCGATGCTCCGGGCGGTCCCGGAGACTCCGCCCGCGGGACCCCGCCCGTGAGACCTGGCCCGTGAGACCTGGCCCGTGAGACCTCGCCAATGCGTCGCCCGCTCCTGATCGCCGGCCTCCTCGCCGCGCTCGCCGCTCCCGCTTCGGCGGACGGGATGCCGGAGGTGCCGTTCCCCCGCCATCCGGCCGGCGCCCGGCCGCACCCGGCCCGAGTGCCCGCCTCCGCCGCGGCCTATCCCCGCCCCGTGCGCGACGGCTTCGGCCCGCCCCCCGCCCGGTCCTGGCGCGGCCCGATCCGGGTGCAGCCGGTCGGCTACGGCGAGACGGACGGCGCGGTCTACCACGCCTGGATGCCCCGCAACGACCGCCTGCCGATCTACAACGAGCCGCCGCCCGTCTTCCCCGAGGAGTGAGGCGGCACGCCGCGACGGCCCCGTCCCACCGGCCCAGGATGCTGACGCATCGGGCCGTCGACCCTCTCGAATGGCCGGCGCCGACCGCTGGCTCGACGACAATTCGAGACCCGACCCAGCGGTCACGAGACATGACCGTCGGGATCAGGTCTCCAGCTCGCTGTCCCAGTAGAGGTAGTCGAGCCACGTGTGGTGGTACTGCCGGTGGTCGAATTCGGGCTGGCGGCGGTGCAGTTCGTAGCGGCTCGGCCGGCGCGGCGGGTTGAGGAGGGGCATCTCCGCCTCCTCCGGCGTGCGGTTCGCCTTGCGCAGGTTGCAGGGGCTGCAGGCCGCCACGACGTTCTCCCAGCTCGACTGCCCGCCGCGCGAGCGCGGCACCACGTGGTCGAAGGTCAGCCCGCCGGCCGGGAGCCGGATCCCGCAATACTGGCAGCTGAACGTGTCGCGCAGGTAGATGTTGTAGCGCGTGAAGGCGGGCGAGCGGGCCATCGCCACGTAGTTCTTCAGCGCCACCACGCTCGGCACCTTGAGCGAGCGACTCGGAGAGCGGGCCTCGACGTCGTAGCTCGCCACCAGGGTGACGCGATCGAGGAACAGGGCGGTGAACGCGTCCTTCCACGACCACAGCGAGAGCGGGTTGTAGGAGAGCGGCCGGTAATCCGCGTTCAGCACGAGGGTTTGAAGATCCAGCATCATCCTTCCCTGGCAACTGGCCGGAAGCGGCGAGGGGGCCCGGCGGGGAGCCGGGTCTCGCGACGCTCGCGGAGGGAGGAGATGGGACGCATCGCCTACCTCACGCTCTGTCCGGGGGGAGTGAGGGGACACGGCGGAAGGCCGGCACGGCCGCCCGGCGGGCGGTTGCCGCGGATCGTCGGAGCCCGGGATCGTGCCGGGCCTCTGTGCTGCTGGACCGAGATGAGCGACGCCATCGGCTCACAGCAGACCGGAAGGGCCGAGTCCATTGCGCACTCATTCTAGAAGCACCATGACAGGGTTGTGAAGGTTCGGGGCCTCGCCCGCGGTGTCGCGCCCCCAACTTGTATCGGTGCCCGCGCGGTCGGGGGCCGGCGATTTTTCGCCCCATTGCGAGGCGATGTCCGGGCGCCCCTCCCGCCTCCGCTGCGTTAGGGTCCTGTGGCCCGGGGCCGTCGCGGCTCCGGGCCGCCGCGGCGGGGGGCGGGGGCGCGGGGCGGGTCCGCCCCGTGCTCGCCCGTCAGCCGAGAAGGATCGCCATGACACCGTTGCGCCGTTGGATCGCCGCCCTGCTGGCCCTCGCCGTGCTGGCACCGGGCCTCGCGGCCGCCCAGCCGGGACCCGCGGCGAAGCCGGACGCCAAGGCGCCGGCCGCCGCGCAGGCTCCCGCGGCGCCGGCCGGCGCGGCGGCCGCGCCGGATGCCGCCCCCAAACCCGCCGACGCGCCGAAGCCGCCGCCGACGCCGATCTCCGAGCAGATCAAGCAGATCCGCGCCCAGCTCGATTCGGAGAAGGCGGATCTCGACCAGCGCGAGCAGGCCCTCACCCACCACGACCTCAACAAGGACGACCTCGCGCTCCTGCGCGAGGGCATCGACCCGGTCGCCGAGCGGCTGCGCCACGTCATCGAGACCCTGACCCCGCGCCTCGACGCCGCCAAGGAGCGGCTGAACCAGCTCGGCCCCAAGCCGAAGGAGGGCGCCGAGGCCGCCGACGTGGCCCAGGAGCGCGCCCAGCGCGAGGCCGGCGTGGCCGAGGTCGACGAGACGATGCGGCTCGCCCGCTCGCTCCTCGTGCAGAGCGACCAGATCATCGACCAGATCAGCAACCGCCGCCGCGCCGCCTTCACGCGCGCCCTGTTCGAGCGCACGGACGGGCTCCTGAGTCCGCACCTGTGGACCCGGGCCGCCTCCACCCTGCCGCGCGACCTCAAGACCGCGCAGGCGGCGCTCGACGACACCATCGCGCAGCTGCGCCGCAACGCCACGCCTTTGCGCCTCGTCGTGGTGGCGCTCGCCATCGGGATCTCGGTGGCGCTGTATGTCGGGCGGCGCCACATCGCCCCGCGCCTGGGGCGGCGCGACGCGCGCGCCGACGCGGCCAAGGCGCCCTCCCGCCGCGCCAAGGTCCTGGCCGCCTGGCGCGTCGTGCTGGCCGGGGCGGTCCCGGCCGTCGTCGGCAGCTTCGTGGTGGGCATCGCGATCGAGGCGACGGAACTCGTGCCGGAGCGCCTGACCGACGTGGTGCACGGCATCCTGGCCGCGCTCGCCTTCGTGGCCCTGGTCGAGGCGGTGACGGACGCGCTGCTCTCGCCGGACAAGCCCGACTGGCGCCTCGTCGCCATGGAGGACGCGACCGCCGAACGCCTGGTCCGCCTCGTCGTCGGCATCGCCTTCGTGATCACGATCGGGCGCACCATCGAGGAGTTCAACGAGACGATCGCGGTCGGCCTGCCGATCAGCATCGTCACCCGGGGCGTCTTCGCAGCCGTCGTCGCGGTGGTGCTGGCCGAGGGCCTGCGCCGCTTCGCGGCCCGGGCGGAGACCGAGGAGGCCTGCCTCGGCCCCTACATCGCGGCCGAATCGAGCTCCGGGATCGGCGGCCCCCTGCGCATCCTCGGCTGGATCATCGCCGCGTCGGTGGGGGCCTGCGCGCTGACCGGCTACATCGCGCTCTCGTCCTTCCTGATCGACCAGCTGATGTGGACCGCGATCGCGGTCGCCCTGCTCTACCTTGCCATCACCAGCGCGGACGCCTTCATCGGCAGCACGCTGCAGAACGACTCCCACATCGCCACCGTGCTCCAGGCCAATACCGGCCTGCGCAAGAAGTCCCTCAACCAGATCGCGGTGCTGATGGGCGGCCTCGTCCGGGTCGCGCTGATCACGGCGGCGGCCGTGCTGCTGCTGGCGACCTGGGGCGTGGATTCGACCGACATCTACGCCTCGTTCCGGGCCGCCTTCTTCGGCTTCAAGGTCGGCGACGTGACGATCTCGCTCTCGACGATCGTGTTCGCGCTCGGCCTGTTCATGCTCGGGCTGGCCATCTCCCGGGTGGTCAAGAGCTGGCTGGAGAACACCTACCTGCCCGCCACCGACCTGGACCCGGGCCTGCGCAACTCGATCGCCACGGTCACCGGCTACGTCGGCTTCCTGGTCTCCCTCGCCATCGCCTTCTCGTATCTCGGGCTCAGCCTGGAGAAGATCACGATCGTGGCCGGCGCCCTGTCGGTCGGTATCGGTTTCGGCCTGCAATCGATCGTCAACAACTTCGTCTCGGGCCTGCTCCTGCTCTGGGAGCGGCCGATCCGGGTCGGGGACCTGGTGGTGATCGGCGACAACGAGGGCTACGTCCGGCGCATCAGCGTGCGCTCGACGGAGATCCAGACCTTCGACCGCTCCTCCGTGATCGTGCCGAACTCGAACCTGATCTCCGGCGTGGTGAAGAACCGGGTGCGGGGCGACCGGACCGGCCGGGTGACCGTCACGGTGAGCGTGCTGCGCAACCAGGACCCGGTGCGGGCGGCCGAGCTGATCGCGGGCTGCGCCAAGGCCCATGCGGACGTGCTGAAGGAGCCGCCGCCCCGCGTGGTCTTCCGCAAGATCGGCGATCCCTACCTCGAATTCGAGCTGATCGCGATGATCAACGACGTCGGCCTGCAGCTGAAGGTGCAGAGCGACCTCAATTTCGCGGTGTTCAAGACCTTGTCGGACGAGGGATTGATCCCCAATCTCGGGCCCGGAGCGAGCATCGTCACCGTGCAGGGGCTGGAGCCGGTCCGGGACGCCCTCGGGCAGATCGCGCAGGGCCTGGTGCCGGCGATCATCCCGGCGGACGAACCGGCGCCGCGCGCCCCGGCCGCGGGCGAGCGCCGCCGGAGCCCCGAGACCGTGCCGTGAGACCTGCCCTGCCGCCCCTCCGTTTCGCCGCCCTGGCCGGGCTCGCGCTGGCGCTCGCCTCCTGCGCGGGGAACGAGGTCGCCCGCCAGACGCCGCCCGGACCGAGCCTGTACTGGCCGATGACGAGCGCGAGCGCGCAGCTCGACCTCGACACGGCCCGCGACATGATCGGGGCCTACCGGCGCAACAAGGGTCTGCCGGCCCTGGCGCTGGATCCGGGGCTGCAGCGCCTCGCCGAGACCGAGAGCGCCGCGATGGCGGCGGCGGACCGCCCGAGCCAGACCGACATCGTCCGCACGGTGGCGGCCCGGATGGGCTTCGCGGCCCCGCAGGCGAATCTCTCGGCGGGCTACCACACGCTGGCCGAGGCCTTCTCCGGCTGGCGCGACAGCCCGGCGCACAACGCGGTGCTGCTCTCGCCCGAGGCGACCCGCATGGGCATCGCCACCGCCTACGCGCCCGGCTCGAAGTACAAGGTCTACTGGACGCTGCTCGTGGCGAAGTAGAAGGGGGCCGAGCGGAGCGTGTCGCGCCGGTCACCGGTGCTCGGGGCGCAGAGGACCTCGGCACGCCAAGGGCGGCATCCTCGAAGTTCACCTGATCGGATCGGACAGACCTGCGTCGTGCTTCGAGGCTGGCTTCACGGCCGATCCTCGATCGTCGGCGCCTCAGCGCGACGAAGGGAATGGGTGCCTTGACCGTCCGGCCTTCGTCCGTTCTTCGAGGTTGATCCAGAATTGCCGGGTCCGCGACCTCGTCGGACGTCTTGAGGCACCCGATCCTGTTGGGAAGCCCGGGAACGCCGCCCTCTCGGCGCACGCGCCCGGCGGCTCACGGAAAGCCCTGGCCCGGCGGCAGGGGCGGGGTGTCGCGCAGGAGCGTGATCGTCACCCGGCGGTTGGCCGCGATGTAGGGGTTGTCCGGGAAGAGCGGCTCGGTGTCGGCCTTGCCCGACACCACCGTGAAGCGCTCGTCCGGCACGCCGTTGCTCGCCAGGATCTCGCGCACGCTGATCGCCCGGCCCGCCGAGAGCTCCCAGGGCGGGGCCGGGGCGCGCAGCCCCGGGCGGGTCGCCGCGGTGTAGCCCGAGATCGCGATCTTGTTCGACATCCGCCGGATCGCCGGGGCGAGCCGCTCCAGCACCTGGCGGGTGCGGTCGTTCGGCCGGGTCGAGCCGTCCGGGAACATCGAGCGGCCGTCCTGGTCCACCAGCGAGACGTCGAGGCCCCGCGCCGTCTCGTGGATCAGCACGTTCTTCGAGAGTTCGGCGATGTCGGGCAGGTCCTGCAGGGCCTGGCGCAGGCTCGCCATCGCGAGCCCGAACCCGTCCCGGAAGCCGTTCTGAGGCACGCCGTTGTCGAAGACCTCGTCGGGCAGCGGCGGCGTCGTGCGGTCGGAGGCCTTGTCGGGCGTCACCGGGCGCAGGTCGCGCAGGCGCGTGGCGCTCGGCAGCCCGTCCTTCTCGATGATGCCGTTGAAGCGGCTCTCCTTGTTGACGCCGAACGCGTCCCGGAACGAGCCCGCGACCGCCTGGAGCTTGCGCTGGTCCTGCGTCGAGTAGGCGCAGACCATCACGAAGAAGCTCATCAGGAGCGCCATCAGGTCGGCGAAGGTCACGAACCAGCCGTGGCCCCCGTGGGCGCCGCCCCGCTTGCGTCTGGCCACCGATCCACCCTCCGGCTCGGGAGAGGCTCACGCCGCTTCGGCGGCGAGCTCCTCGCGGTGGTTGTGGGGCAGGTAGGCGATCAGCATCTCGCGCACCAGGGAGGCGCTCTTGGCGTCGCGGATCAGCAGGACCCCGTCGATGATCAGCGAGCGCGACACGTCCTCCTCTTCCAGCTTGACGTGCAGCTTGTCGGCGATCGGCAGCGTGATCATGTTGGCGATGAGCGCGCCGTAGAGCGTGGCGAGCAGCGCCGTCGCCATGGCCGGGCCGAGCTTGGAGGGGTCCGACATGTTGGCGAACATCGACACCATGCCCAGGATGGTGCCGATCATGCCCCAGGCCGGGGCGCAATCGCCGAAGGCGCGGTAGACCTTGGAGCCTTCCTCCAGGTGCATGAGGAAGTTGTCGCGGTCGCGCTCCATCGTGTCGCGGATGAAGTCGCGGTCGTAGCCGTCCGCGATGTAGCGCACGCCCTGGGCCAGGAACGGGTCGGAGATCTCCATGTTCTCCAGCGCCATCGGGCCCGACTTGCGCACCACCTCGGCGATCCGGGTGATCTCCTCGATCAGGTCGCGCGGCCGGACGGCCCGCATGCTGAAGGCGTAGCGCAGGCCCATCGGCACGCCGTGCACGATGACCGAGAAGGGGAAGCGCAGCATCGTGGCGGCGGTGGCGCCGCCGAAGATCACGATCAGGGCGTGCTTGTCGACGTAGGACGCGAAGTGGCCGCCGTCGACGAGGATCAGCACGATGACCACGGCGAAGCCGCCGATCAGGCCGAGGCCGGTTGCGAGATCCATGGCGCCGACGGGTCCCCGAGGCCCCGCGGGACGCCGGGGCTGCCTTTAAGGTTAAGGCGGGCCGGCTCAACGAAGCGTAAAGGCGCGGCGCGGCGGCCCGACCGTCATGCGGCGTTCAGGCGGGATGCGCGATACCAGGATCGGCCGACGGAGCGGCGGCGCGCCGGGTTCCCGAGAGGATCCGCGCCAGGGGGTTTCGGAGTCTCGACCACATGCGTCTGATGCGTCTCTACGCGCGGGTGATGCGCCTGCTCGGACCCGACCTGCGCCTCGGCGTCCTGCTCACCGTGGCCAACGTCGCGCTCGCCGCGGCGGCCTTCGCCGAGCCGGTGCTGTTCGGCCGCATCATCGACCGGGTCACCCGGTTGCCGGCGGGGGCCGAGGGCGCGCCGGGCTTCGGCGAGCTGACGCTGCTCGTCGGCGCCTGGGTGGGCTTCGGCTTCTTCACCATCGCGGCCGGGGTGCTGATCGCGCTCCACGCCGACCGCCTCGCGCATCGCCGCCGCCTCGGCGCGATGGCCGGCTACTTCGAGCACGTCCTCGACCTGCCGCTCGCCTTCCACTCCGCGAACCATTCGGGCCGGGTGCTCAAGGCCATGCTCGAGGGGACGAACGGCATGGCCTGGCTCTGGCTCGGCTTCTTCCGCGACCATTGCGCCGCGCTCCTCTCGCTGACCGTGCTGCTGCCGATGACGCTGTTCCTGAACTGGCAGCTCGGCGCGATCCTGCTCGTCCTCGTCGCGGCCTTCACGGCCCTCACCGCCTTCGTGCTGCGCCGGACCGAGACCCTGCAGGGGAGGGTGGAGCAGTACCATTCCGGCCTCGCCGAGCACGCCTCCGACGCCCTCGGCAACGTCGCGGTGATCCAGTCCTTCACCCGCGCCAAGGCCGAGAAGGACGCGATGCGCGGGATCATCCGCAACCTCCTCGACGCGCAGACCCCGGTCCTGTCCTGGTGGGCGCTCGCCTCGGTGGCGACCCGCGCCTCGGCCACCCTGACCATGACGGCGATCTTCGTCACCGGCCTCGCCCTGCACTTCCGCGGCCAGGCCAGCGTCGGGGACGTCGTCTCCTTCATGAGCCTCGCCACGCTCCTGGTCGGGCGCCTCGACCAGGTCGTCTCCTTCGTCAACGGGCTGTTCATGCAGGCGCCCAAGATGCAGGAATTCTTCGACATCCTCGACACGGTGCCGGCCGTCCACGACCGCCCGGGCGCCCGCGCCGCCGGGCGCATCGCCGGCGCGGTCGCGTTCGAGGACGTCACCTTCTCGTATGACGGCCGCCGCCGCGCCCTCGACGGGATCAGCTTCGCGGTCGCGCCCGGCGAGACCGTCGCCCTCGTGGGCACGACCGGCTCCGGCAAGTCGACGACCCTGAGCCTGCTCCACCGCGCCTTCGATCCCGCGACGGGCACGATCCGCATCGACGGCGAGGACATCCGCGACCTCTCGGTGGCCTCCCTGCGCCACAATATCGGCGTCGTGTTCCAGGAGCCGATGCTGTTCGCCCGCTCGATCCGCGAGAACCTGCAGGTCGGCCGCCCGGACGCCACCGACGCCGAGATGCTGGAGGCGCTGGAGCGGGCGCAGGCGAGCGATTTCCTGGCCCGCCAGCCGGACGGCCTCGACACGGTGATCGGCGAGCGCGGCCGCTCGCTCTCCGGCGGCGAGCGCCAGCGGCTGTCGATCGCCCGCGCCCTGCTCAAGGACCCGCCGGTCCTGATCCTGGACGAGGCGACGAGCGCCCTCGACGCCGCCACCGAGCGCAAGCTGCAGGGCGCGCTGGACGCCGTCATGCGGGGCCGCACCACCTTCGTGATCGCCCACCGCCTCGCCACGATCCGCAACGCCGACCGCATCCTGGTCTTCGAGGCCGGGCGCATCGTCGAGGCGGGCAGCTTCGACGAGCTGGTGGCCCGGGGCGGGCGCTTCGCGGAGCTCGCCCGCGCCCAGTTCATGGCGGCCGAGGCGCCCTCCGACGCCCTCGCCCTGGCGGCCTGAGCGACCGGCGCGCGCTCGTCCGCGCGGAGCGGTGCCGGAGGTCCGGCGCCGGACCGGTGCCGGACACCGCGTGCCTCGCGGCGCGGCTTCGACCGCCCTGCCGCCCTCGACGGGGGCGCGAGAGACTGGCTTGACCTCGTGCGTAGGTTGAGCGCGGCGCCTCCTCCGGGGAGGCGTGCGCGCCGTCGGCGTCGCGTCGGAGCGGTCTCGTCCAGGATCGTCGCGACCCCTCGCGCGACATTGCCCGGCAACCAGGTCCGCACGCGAGATCACGGCCGTCCCGGTCCTTCGCGTCCCGGCAGGTTAATCTGAAATCCTCATTCGTTTAAGACGAATTTAAGCGCACGCCTCTCCCGAAATCGACGGGGGGACTTCACGTCCTGCCGGAAGTACACTCTCCATGGTTCCGCCGAAATGCTGGACGAACGTGTCGCCCGCGGCCCCGATCGTCGGCCGCGCCTCCGGGTTGGAGGCGCGGTCGGGGTGGGCGCCCGCTGGGTCACGGATGAAGAGTTCCCCAATGTCGGATGCGTCGCTTTTCCTGAAACTCGCCGCCTCGATGACGCTCGTCGCCGCCGCCGGCCAGGGCATCCGCATCGCCCTCGACGCCTGGATCCGCCTCGCGCCCGCGGGAGCCGCGGAGGAGGTCGCCGAGCAGTAGCGCGGGGCGCGAGATCTTCGATTACACTCCCTTCCGGTTGTGCTGCCTCGCCCCGCGCGGCCGAGACCGGAGGGCTCCATGATCCGCCGCTTCACCGCCGTCGCGTCCGCCCGGAACGAGCGCGCGGCCGACGAGCTCCTCCCCGCGCTGGCGCGCCTCGCGGCGCATCGCGGCTGCGACCGGTCGCTTCTGGTCAGCGCCGTGCTCGGGCGGCTGCTCGCCCCCGCGGGCCCGTTCGGGGCGCCGCCGGGCCTCACGGTGTTGCGCGACCGCCTCGCGGCCCTGCGCGCGGACGCCAAGTTGGTCGAGTACCTTCGGACGAACATCGCGTTCGAGACCGACGCCGCCCATCGCCGGTCCGTCGATGGCGATTGAGGGCGGCCGGCCGCCGGGGCGATGCGACCGCTGATCCGGGATGCGGTTGATCGCAGCGGATCCCGGATCCCGCGCCCGCGCGGCGCCTGAGCGAAGCCCACATCCGACATCCCGAAGGGATCGAGCGGATCACGAGCCCGCGCGGCG
This sequence comes from Methylobacterium sp. WSM2598, assembly GCF_000379105.1. Taxonomy (GTDB): domain Bacteria; phylum Pseudomonadota; class Alphaproteobacteria; order Rhizobiales; family Beijerinckiaceae; genus Methylobacterium. Next base: position 1,800,903 of record NZ_KB900609.1, read on the forward strand.
CCTGAGCGAAGCCCACATCCGACATCCCGAAGGGATCGATCGGATGTGGCATGACCACCGGGCGGGGCCTAATGCAGCGTCCCGTCCGGTCCGGAACCGGGATCGAGCGCCTCGGCGAAGGGGAACTCGAACAGGACGAGCCCGGTCTCGTCGGTGACTTCGAGGCTCGCCGAGAGCAGGCGGGAGGAGGCGGCGCTCTCGCGCAGCACCTCCCGGATCAGCGCGCGGGCGACCTCCCAGGCCTCGTCCGCGTCGCGCAGGACCCGGCCGTCCCGGTCGGGGAGAAGGTCCTCGCCGACGCGGGTCGCGAAGAAGTAGCGGGGCATCGGGTGGCCTCGTCAGGGTTTGAGGCAGGCGGGATCCGCGGGACGCGGCGCCCGCGGGAAGTCGAGGACGGCCCGCGCGTAGGTCTCCACCACCTCCGAGAAGGGCTGGCGGGCGGCCGTGAACAGCACGGCCCGGTGGCTGAACAGGGCCTCCGGGATCGGGAGCGGCCCGCAGGCGCCGCCCGCCGGCGCGGCCTGATCCCAGCCCTCGGGAAGGGGCTGCCACAGGAGGCGGCTCTCCACCGTCTGGCGGGTCGGCTTCAGCTCCTGCACGGCGCGGCCGAACGGCGTGTCGGTGGTCTCAAGCACCCGGTTCATCTCCGGCGTGAGGCGCGCCGGAACGTACCAATTGTCCGCTTCCGACAGGACGTGCTCGCCGCAGGCGAGGCGCACCCGGCGGTAGTGCACCGGCTCGTCGGGGCCGACCTGCAGGCGCTGGCGGGTCTCGGGGCTGGCGGGGCGGTCGATCTCGCGCACGAGGCGGGCGACGAGGCGGGGCTCCGGGGCGAGGCGATGGGCCCCGCACCACGCTTCGAGGGTCGCGGTGGCGCTGCGCGCCGCGAGGAGCTGGGCGTTCAGCGTCTGAACCACCGCCGTCGCCTCGACGCGGCTCAGGTAGGTGTCGGGCCAGGGGCTGGGCGCGGCCGGGGAGGCGGCCTGCGCGGGCAGGGCGGCGAGGGCGATGACGGGGAGCAGCGGGCGGATCGGAACCATCGGGGCGTCCTCGGGAACGGTGGCGGGTCGTCCCGCACCGCCTGCCTCACCGCCCGCGCCGAGGGAAGTGGCAATGAGGCCCCTGGCGCTCGCCGCCCGGTCGCGTATGAGGGAGCCGCGCTGACGCAGGGAGACGACGATGTCGGGCGGTCACGGGTCGGTCGAGGGGTCGAACAAGAAGGTGGCGCTGCTGATCTCGGTTCTGGCGCTGTTCCTGGCGCTGGGCGAGACCTTCGCCAAGAGCGCGCAGACGGACGCGCTCGGGGCGAACGTCCAGGCGAGCAATCTGTGGTCGTTCTTCCAGGCCAAGACGATTCGCGCCACGATGGTGCGGACGGCCTCGGAGCAGGCGGCGCTCGAGGCCGGCGCGGCGCCGGACGCGGTCAGGAAGCAGGTCGAGGATTGGCAGAAGACGATCGCGCGCTGGGAATCCGAGCCCTCCACCGGGGAGGGGCGCAAGGAACTCGCCGCGCGCGCCAAGGAGGCCGAGGAGAGGCGCGACCTCGCGCTCGCGCGCTACCACCATTACGAGGTCGCCTCGGCGGCCTTCCAGATCGGCATCGTGCTCGCCTCCGCCCAGGTCATCACCGGGATCGTGGCGCTCGCGGTGGCGGGCGGCCTGCTCGGCGTGGCCGGGATCGGCATGCTCGGGGTCGGCCTGCTCGCGCCCCACGCCATCCACCTGTTCTAGAGCGGCAACCCGATCACGTTGCAATCGGGTGCCGCTCTCGATCTTTGATCTTGCCGCATTGTCCGCGACGAACCGGCATCCACTTCGTCGGAAAATGCTCTAGCGCAGCGCCTCACCCGAAGACCTCGCCCGTGATGGTCCGGTACCACGCCGCCGCCTCGGCGGCCTCCTCGGCCCGGACCGCCGCGGGCGCGTCGAGCGGGCTGGTCCCGCCCGCGCCCTCGACATCGGCCAGCACGCCGTTCGCCGGGTGGTACACCCCCGCGACGGAGATGCCGTAGCCGGGGGCGACGAGGCTGTAGCAGGTGTTGATCAGCTTCGGGGCGGCGGGCGCGCGCCCGGCGAGGAGGTCGGCGACGGCCTGCGCGCAGACCTTCGCCTGGGCATTGGCCGAGAAGGCGGATTTCGGCATCGCCCCGGCGATCGCGGCGTCGCCGATGACATGGATGCCGGGCACGAGGCGGGACTCGAAGGTGACCGGGTCGATCGGGCACCAGCCCGACCGGTCGGCCACACCCGCCGCCGCGGCGATCGGCGCCGCCCGCTGCGGGGGGATGATGCAGGCGACGTCCGCCCGGTAGTCCTGGAAGTCGGTCCTGACGGTCATCCCGGCCGGATCCACCGCCGTGACCTGCCCGCCCTCCGCGAGCGGCACGTATTCCAGGTGGTCGGGATAGAGCGCCGTCCAGGCCGCCTGGAACAGCTTCTGCTTCGAGAACGTGTCCTTGGCGTCGAGCACGATCAGCTTGGAGCGGGGCTTGCGGGCCTTGAGCAGCCAGGCGATCAGGCTGGCGCGCTCGTAGGGGCCGGGCGGGCAGCGATACGGGTTGCCCGGCACCGCCATCACCACCGTGCCGCCATCCGGCATCGCGGCGAGCTGCCGGGCGAGGAGGTCGGTCTGCGCCCCGGCCTTCCAGGCATGGGGCATCGCCTCGGCGGCGGCCTCGTTGTAGCCGGGGATCGCGTCGAAGCGCAGGGCGATCCCGGGCGAGAGGATCAGCCGGTCGTAGGCGAGGCTGCCGCCCCCCGCCAGGGCGACGCTCCGCCTCGCCCCGTCGATGCCGGTCGCACGGTCCTGCACCACCGCGATGCCGGCGGCCCTGAGGCCCTCGTAGCCGAAACGCTGCGCCGCCATCGGCTGCAGGCCGACGATGACCTCGTTGCTGAAGGGGCAGGCCGTGTAGCCGGGCTCGGCCTCGACCAGGGTGACCGCGGCGCCCGCGTCGCGCAGGGCCCGGGCCGCCGAGGCGCCGCCGAAGCCGCCCCCGACGATGACGACGCGGCCCCCCGCGCCCTCGGCCAGGGCCGGCCGGCCGAGCGCGAGGCCGGCGAGCCCGCCGAGCACGATCCGTCGCGTGGTCCGCGTCACGGCGCCCCCTGCTGCGAGAGATAGACGGCGATGGCCCGGCTCTCCTCGGGCGTGAAGCCCTTGGCGATCCGGGTCATCACGCTGGCCGGGCGCGCGCCCGCCCGGTAGGCCGCGAGGGCCTCCTCGATCTCCGCCGCCGGACGGCCGGCGATCGGCCCGAAGGCGCCCTCGCCGTGGGCCGCGTGGCAGCCCGAGCAGGAGGAGGCGCCCGGCGGCGCCCGCAGCGGCGCCGCCCGGGCCGCGGGCAGGACGGCGAGCGCCGCCCCGCCGAGGAGGAGCGCGCCGAGACCCTTCACGCGCGCCGCAGGTCCGTGTTGCGCAGCGGGAGCTGGCGCACCCGCTTGCCCGTGGCCGCGAAGACGGCGTTGAGGACCGCCGGCGCCGCGACCGCGATGGTCGGCTCGCCGACGCCGCCGATGAAGCCGCCCGAGGGCATCAGGATCGCCTCGACCGCCGGCATCTCGTCCATCCGCATCACCGGGTAGGTGTCGAAGTTGGTCTGCTCGATGCGCCCGTCCTTGACCGTGCACTCGCCGTGGAGGGCCGCCGAGAGCCCGTACACGAAGGAGCCCTCGACCTGGGCGGCGATCTGCTGCGGGTTGACCGCCACGCCCGGATCCGTCGCCGCGACGATCCGGTGGATCCGGACGCCGCCGTCGTCGCGCAGCGACACCTCGGCGGCGCCCGCCACGTAGCTGCCGAAGCCCATGATCTGGGCGAGGCCGCGATGCACGCCCGCGGGCGGCGGGCGATCCCAGCCGATCCGCTCCGCGACCGCGTTCAGCACCGCGAGGTGCTTGGGATGGTTCGCCATCAGCTTGCGGCGGAAGGCGAGGGGATCCTGCCCGGCCGCGTGCGCCACCTCGTCCATGAAGCACTCGAGGTAGATGGCGTTCGGGTTGGTGTTCACGCCCCGCCAGAAGCCCGGCAGGATGTGCGGGTTGCGCATCGCGTGGTCGATCAGGAGGTTGGGGATCGTGTAGCCGATCGCTGCCTCGGCCCCGCCGGGATTGAGGCCCTGGAAGGTCACCGGATCCTTGCCGTCCGGCCCGAGCCGGCCCGGCACGATCGCCGCCAGGATCGACTGGCCGGAGATGCGCATGTGCAGGCCCGTGAGCTGTCCGTCCCGGTCGAGGGCGGCGCGCATCCGGCACTGCGTGACCGGGTGGTAGCGGCCGTGCGTCATGTCCTCCTCGCGGGTCCAGATCAGCTTGATCGGCGTCCCGGGCATCTCCCGGGCGATCAGCACCGCCTGCCGCACCCAGTCCTGCGTCGCGCCGCGCCGCCCGAAGCCGCCGCCGAGGTGGATCTTGTAGACCTCGCATTGCCGCGGGGAGAGGCCGGCCGCCTCGGCCGCCGCGGCCAGCGCCGCCTCGCCGTTCTGGGTCGGCGTCCAGACCTCGCACCGCTCCGGCGTCCAGCGGGCGGTGGCGTTCATCGGCTCCATGGTGGCGTGGTTCTGGAACGGGACCGCGTAGGTCGCCTCGACCACCCTGGCGGCGTCCCGCAGGGCCGCCTTGGCGTCGCCGGTCTTGTTGCCGACGAAGGCCTCCTCGGCGTCGAGGCCCTCCCGCAGCATGGCGGCGATGGTCGCGCTCGACGCGGCGGCGTTCGGGCCCTCGTCCCAGACGATCGGCAGCGCCTCGACGGCGGTCCTGGCCCGCCAGAAGGTGTCGGCCACCACCGCGACGGCGGTCTCCCCGACCGGCACCACCTTCCTGACGCCGGGCATCCGCTCCACCGCGGCGGCGTCGAAGCTCCTGACCCGGCCGCCCACCACCGGGCAGTCGCGGATCGCGGCGTTGAGCATGCCGTCGAGCCGCAGGTCCATGCCGTAGACCTGGCTGCCGTCGAGCTTGGCGGCGGTGTCGAGCCGCTTCAGCGGCTTGCCGGCGATGGTCCAGTCCTTCGGATCCTTGAGGGGAACGTCCTTGGGCGGCGGCATGGCGGCGGCGCGGGAGGCGACCGCTCCGAAGGTCGTGGTGCGGCCCGAGCCCGGATGCGCGATCACGCCCTTCTCGACCCGGCACTCCCCGGCCGGCACGCCCCATCCGGCCGCCGCCGCGGAGACCAGCATCAGGCGGGCGGCGGCGCCGCCCTGGCGGACCGCGACGTAGGATTCGCGGATGCCGCGGCTGCCGCCGGTCGAGAAATCGCCCCAGACGCGGCGGCGGGCGAGGTTCTGGCCCGGCGTCGGGTACTCGGTCGTGACCCGGTCCCAGTCGCAGCCGAGCTCCTCGGCCACGAGCTGGGCGAGGCCCGTCAGGGTGCCCTGGCCCATCTCGGAGCGGGCGATGCGGATCACCACGGTCTCGTCGGGCCTCACCACCACCCAGGCATTGATCTCGGGCGCGGAGGCCGCGGCGGCGCCCGGCGCGGCCTCCTCGGCGCCCGCGCCGGGAACGTGGAAGCCGAGGCTGAAGCCGCCGGCGACGGCGGCGGCGGCGGCCAGGACGCCGCGGCGGGACGGGGCTCGGTTCAGGTCCTGCGTCATCCCGGCCTCCCTCAGCCGCGCCCGCTCTCGCCGCCCTCGGCGGCGAGGCGGATCCCGGCGAGCACGCGGTTGTAGGTGCCGCAGCGGCAGATATTGGTGATCTCCCGGCGGATCTCCTCGTCGGAGGGCCGCGGGTTCTGCGCCAGCAGCGCCGCCGAGGCCATGATCATGCCGGATTGGCAGAAGCCGCATTGCGGCACGTCGAGGGCGGCCCAGGCCTTCTGGACCGGGTGCGAGCGGTCGGGGCTCAGCCCCTCGATGGTGACGATCCTCTGGGATTCGCCCAGCGACGAGACCGGGACCGAGCAGGAGCGCACGGCCTGCCCGTCGATGTGAACCGTGCAGGCCCCGCATTGCGCGATGCCGCAGCCGTACTTGGTTCCGGTCAGCCCGACCTGCTCGCGGAGCACCCAGAGCAGGGGCGTGTCGGGCTCCGCGTCGACCTCGCGCACGGACCCGTTCACGGTGAGACGCATCATGGCGATCCTGCCCCTCCCTCGGGCGCGGCCGTGCCGCGCTGCGGTGCCGCTGCCCAGGGCCGGTCCACCGTCCAAGCGCACGGGAACTAGGCGGCGCGGCAGCGCCGTCAATCGGCGCAGGCGCGACCGGACGCCATCTCCGGTTGCTGGTCCCGCGCAGGTCGCAGGTGTTAGTCTGTGCGGGAGACCGAGCGAGCCGCCAAGACCATCGAGCCGCCAAGACCATCGAGCTGCCAAGACCATCGAGCTGCCAAGACCATCCACGTTCCCCCGGGCCGCGAAGATCCGGCGCTGCGCCGCTTCAGCGCCGAGGATCTGCGCCGGCCCGAGATTCTGCTGGTGATCGAGGTGGCCGCTTCGAGCCTCGCCTACGATCTCGGCCGCAAGGCCCGGCTCTACGCCCGCTCCGGCATTGCCGAGTCCTGGGTGATCGCGGCCCAGGAGCGGCAGGCGCGGGTGCATCGCGGGCCGCGCGGCGAGGCGGGCTACGCCGAGATCCGCGACCACGGACCCGATTCCGTCCTGGTGCCGCGGGCCGACCTCCTCGCCGGCGTCACGGTCCCGCTCGCGGACCTGGTCTGACGGCCTCGCGCCTCAGCGGATCGCGGTCGCGCCGCTCGCGGCGGTGACCTGCATCGGGCTCCCGGCCTGCGGCGCGCCGCCGAGCGTGACCCGTCCCACGACGAGCAGCAGCGCGAGGCTCCAGAACACCGCGATCGCCACTCGGCGCGCGCGCCGGTCGCCGGCCTCCGTCGGGCTCGCCGGCACGGCGGTCAACCGCTCGCCGTAGGGATCGTAGCCGGTGTCGGGGCGCTCGCTCATGGGGCGGAATCTCGCGTCGCGAGCCCGCGCAATCAATGGACGCGCTTTTCGAACTTCGCTCGGTTCGGAGAAGTCCCTGCTCCGGGGCTGCCGCCGCGTGGAAGACTCTTCCCCGGCCGCGCGGGCCGCTCATTCCACCTCCGAAAAATCCCTTCGGGTTGGCGGATGTGGGCTTCGCTCAGGCGCCGCGCGGATGTGATCCGGGATCCGGTTGATCCAAGCGGATCCCGGATCACATCCGCGCCGCGGCGGCGGTGCCGTGGCGGTGGCGCAGCCCGTCGACCTGCTCCTCGACCGCCCGGAACGCGGCGAGGGCCGGCCCGGTGAGCGCGTGCGCGCTCGGCAGCCGGATCTTCATCGGGTCGACGAAGCGCCCGTTGATCGCGACCTCGTAGTGGACGTGCGGCCCCGTCGAGAGGCCGGTGGTGCCGACCGACCCGATCACCTGGCCGAGATGCACCCGCGCCCCCGGCACGATGCCGCGCGCGATCCGGGCCATGTGGTTGTAGGCGGTGGCGTAGTTGTTGGCGTGCTGGATCTCGACGCGGTTGCCGTAGCCCGAGCGGGCGCCCGCCGCGATCACCACGCCGTCGCCCGTCGCCATGATCGGCGTGCCCCGGGTCGCCGCCCAATCGACGCCGTTGTGCATCCGGTAATAGCCGAGGATCGGGTGCAGGCGCGCCCCGTACGGGGAGCTGATCCGCCCCTCGGCCACCGGCCGCCGGATCAGGAACTTGCGCGTCGAGCGGCCCTCCGCGTCGAGGTACTCGACCTCGCCCGTTCCCGGCCCCCGGAACCGGTAGAGGCTCTGCGTCTCCCCGCGGCTGCGCAGGGCCGCGAAGAGCAGTTCCGGCTTGGAATCCTCGTCGGCGGTGAAGAGGAGTTCGACGTGGTCGCCGGGCCCGGTGCGGCTCTGCAGGTCGCTGCCGGAGGCCAGGACGCGCACGAGGTCCTCGATGACGCCGGGCGGGACCCCGTTCTTCAGCGCCGCGCCGTAGAGGCTCTCGTAGAGGCTAACGCCGCCCTCCTCCTCGGCCGCCGGCGCCCCCGGCCGCGGCGGTGCCACCGACACGAAGCCGCCGCGGTCGTTGGCGGCGGCGATCTCCTCGATCCCGTCCTCGCCGTAGAGCGTCACCCGGGCGATCCCCGGCGTCGGGCCCTCGCGCGCGATCAGCAGGCGCAGGTGCTGGCCCTCGGGCAGCTCGTCCCGCGCGCGCGGGCTGAGCGCCGCCAGGATCGCGGCGACCCGGTCGGGCCCGGCGCCGGTCTCGCGCAGGATCGCCGCCAGGGCCTGATCCTTGCCGATCACCGCCTCGCGGGTCTCGAACAGGGGGCCGGCCGCGGCCGCCGCGGTCTCGGCGATCTCGGTCAGGTTCTCCGGCAGGATCTTCACGTCGATCGCCCCCGCGGGGGCCTCGTCCTCCTCGCGGCCCGCCCCGAGGCGCAGGGCCCGCGAGAGCATCCGCTCCGGCGGGAAGGCAGGGGGCAGCGGCCCCGGTCCCCCGGCGAGGCGCTGCGTCTCGGCCACGAGCGCGTCGACCTCCTCGTCCGAGAGGGCGGGGGCCTCGGTCTCCGGCGCCTCCGCCAGGGGCGAGCGCACCAGGGTCACGGCGGTCTCGGCCGGATCGCTGCCGGTCTCCTCGGTGACGGCCTCGCTCCCGGCGCCGCGCATCGGGTCGAAGGGCGGGATCGGCGCCTCGGGGGCGCGCAGCGACAGGTCCGTGGCCACCTGCACCACTTGGTGGACGCGGATCACCTCGCGCTCGCCGACGGTCTCGCTCAGCGGCGCGCGGAACTCGCGCTTGGCCGCCACCACGACCTCGTCGCGCACCAGCCGGTCGCCCTTGCGCGCGGCGAATTCCGCGGGCGCGGTCCCGGCCTCGCCGGGCACGCCCGCCTCGGCACGCGGGTGCAGGGCGAGGTCGGGCGGGACCGCGACGATGCCGTCCGAGGCGGCGAGGTCGAGGGCGAGGCCGAGCAGGGCGGCGCCGGCGATGCCGGTGAGCAGGCAGGCGGCGAGCCAGCGCAGGCTGACCTTCTGGCCGCCCGGACGCGAGAAGGCGGTGTCGTCGAGGATGTCGGAGGCACCGGCCTGCACGCGCGAACCCGGGTGTGAGAGGCGGGAGGAGCTCCCGTCTCAGGCCGGACAACCGTGACCGTTTTGCGGCCGGCCTACTCGGCCGCCTCCCGGGCGGCGTAGCCGAGGCGCTGGTTGAGTTCGGCGATCAGGGTCGCGGCGGCTTCCGCGATGACGGTGCCGGGCGGGAAGATCGCCGAGGCGCCGGCCTTGCGCAGCGCCTCGAAATCCCCCGGCGGGATCACGCCGCCGACCACGATCATCACGTCGGGCCGGCCGGCCGCGACCAGCGCCGCCTTCAGCTCGGGGACGAGCGTGAGGTGGCCGGCCGCCAGCGACGAGACGCCCACGATGTGCACGTCGTTCTCCACCGCCTGCCGCGCCGCCTCCTCGGGCGTGGCGAAGAGCGGCCCGATATCGACGTCGAAGCCGAGATCCGCGAAGGCCGAGGCGATCACCTTCTGGCCCCGGTCGTGCCCGTCCTGGCCCATCTTGGCGACGAGGATGCGGGGGCGGCGCCCATCCGCCTCCTCGAAGGCCTCGACCAGCTTGCGCACCCGCTCGACCGCCCCCGACATGCCCCCCATCTCCCGCTTGTAGACGCCCGAGATCGAGCGGATCTCGGCCTGGTGCCGGCCCCAGGCCCGCTCCAGCGCTGCCGAGATCTCCCCGACCGTCGCCTTGGCCCGCGCCGCCTCCACGGCGAGCGCCAGCAGGTTCTCCTTGCCCGAGGCGGCCCGGGTCAGCGCGTCGAGCGCCGCCGCCACCGCCGCCTCGTCCCGCTCGGCGCGCAGCCGCTTGAGCTTGTCGATCTGCATCGCCCGGACGTTGCCGTTGTCGACGCGCAGGAGCTCGAGCGGCCGGTCGCCGTCCGGCTTGAACTTGTTGACGCCCACGATGGTCTGCTGGCCGGAATCGATCCGGGCCTGGGCGCGGGCCGCGGCCTCCTCGATGCGCAGCTTCGGGATGCCGGCCTCGATCGCCTTGGCCATGCCGCCCAGGCCCTCGACCTCCCGAATGTGCTCCCAGGCGCGCCCCGCGAGGTCGCGGGTCAGGCGCTCGACGTAGTAGGAGCCGCCCCAGGGATCGATGATCCGGGTGGTGCCGCTCTCCTGCTGCAGGAAGAGCTGGGTGTTGCGCGCGATCCGGGCCGAGAAGTCGGTCGGCAGCGCCAGCGCCTCGTCGAGGGCGTTGGTGTGCAGCGACTGCGTGCCGCCCTGCGTCGCCGCCATCGCCTCGACGCAGGTGCGGGTGACGTTGTTGAACACGTCCTGCGCGGTGAGCGACCAGCCGCTCGTCTGCGAGTGGGTGCGCAGGGCCAGGGACTTGTCCGATTTCGGCCCGAACTCCTTCACGAGCTTGGCCCAGAGCAGGCGCGCGGCCCGCATCTTGGCGACCTCCATGAAGAAGTTCATGCCGATCGCCCAGAAGAAGGACAGGCGCGGCGCGAACTGGTCGATGGTGAGGCCGGCGGCGAGGCCCGCCCGGATGTACTCGACCCCGTCCGCCAGCGTGTAGCCGAGTTCGAGGTCCTGCGTCGCCCCCGCCTCCTGCATGTGGTAGCCGGAGATCGAGATCGAGTTGAACTTCGGCATGTGGGCCGAGGTGTAGGCGAAGATGTCCGAGATGATCCGCATCGAGCCGGCCGGCGGGTAGATGTAGGTGTTGCGGACCATGAACTCCTTGAGGATGTCGTTCTGGATGGTGCCGGCGAGCTTGCCCGGAGGCACGCCCTGCTCCTCGGCGGCGACGATGTAGAGCGCCATGATCGGCAGCACGGCGCCGTTCATGGTCATCGACACGGTCATCTGGTCGAGGGGGATGCCCGCGAACAGGGTGCGCATGTCGTAGATGGAATCGATCGCGACCCCGGCCATGCCGACGTCGCCCGAGACGCGGGGATGGTCGGAATCGTAGCCGCGGTGGGTGGCGAGGTCGAAGGCGACCGAGAGCCCCTTCTGGCCCGCCGCGAGGTTGCGCCGGTAGAAGGCATTCGAGTCCTCGGCCGTGGAGAAGCCGGCATATTGCCGGATCGTCCAGGGCTGGGTGACGTACATGGTCGGGTAGGGGCCGCGAAGGAAGGGCGCGACGCCCGGATACGTGTCGAGGAAGTCGAGGCCCCGACGATCCTCCGGGCCGTAGCGGCCCTTCACCGGGATGCCCTCGGGCGTCATCCAGGGCTCACCCGGGGCCGCCGCCGGCGCGACCTCGCCCGGCGCCGAGAAGGCGATGTCCGAGAAATCCGGGATGCGGGTCATCGGCCTGGGGCCCTCGTTCGGTGGTGCTGCCCTCAACTATAGGCGCCGCCGCGAGGAGGGCCAATGGGATGAAGGTGGGAGGAGGGCGCCGCGCCGCCGCGTCGGATCGCCGGCCGGGCGGATCCCGCCGCATAAGGGGGAGGGCGCGCGGCCGGTCTCGATCGCCACGCCCGGCTCCCGGTTCCCGCCGATGATCGTCGCCCGCGCGCTCGCCGCGAGCCTCAACCGGCCGCCCGGCGCGGCGCCCGCAGCGGCCCGGAGAGCCAGCGCTCCACCGTCGCGACGAAGTCGTCGCGGCGGAACGGCTTGCCGATGTGGTCGTCCATGCCGGCGGCGCGGAACGCCGCGACCTGGGCGGGCAGCACGTTCGCGGTGAGCGCCAGGATCGGCACGCGGCCCCGGTCGCCCGGCAGCTGCCGGATCCGGCGGGTCGCCGTGAGCCCGTCCGTCCCCGGCATCTGCACGTCCATCAGGACGAGGTCGTAGCGGCCCTCCTGCACGGCCCGGATCGCCGCCGCCCCGTCGTCGACGGCCTCGACGACGTGCCCGCGGGCCTCCAGCACCCGGCGGACGATCTCCTGGTTGATGGCGACGTCGTCGGCCAGGAGGATGCGCCCCGGCCCGACCCGCGGCCGCTCCGCCGGACCGCCGCCGCGCGGATCCGCGTCCGGCTCGGCGGCCGGCAGGGCGAGGCGGAACCAGAAGGTCGAGCCCTCGCCCTCGCGGCTCTCGACGCCGATGCGCCCGTGCATCGCCTCGACGAGGCGGCGGCTGATCGCCAGCCCCAGCCCGGTCCCGCCGTATTGCCGCTGGATCGAGCCGTCCACCTGGCTGAAGCGCTCGAACAGGCGCGCGTGCTTGTCCGCCGGGATGCCGATCCCGGTGTCGCGGACGGAGATCAGCAGCCCGCCCCCCTCGGCAGGGCCGGTCGGGTCCCGCGCCACCGCGAGCCCGATGCTGCCGGCCGGCGTGAACTTCACCGCATTGTTGAGGAGGTTGAGCAGGATCTGCCGCAGCCGGTCGACGTCGCCGACGAGGCGCGGCGGCAGGCCGGGCTCGATCGCGACGGCGATCGGCAGGCCCTTGCGGTCCGCCTCGGGGCGGACCAGGGCCAGCGCCTCCTCGATCAGGTCGGCGAGGGAGAAGGGCCATGGGGCGAGGTCGACGCGGCCCGCCTCGATCCGGGAGAAGTCGAGGACGTCGTCCACGATCGTCCGCAGCGCCTCGCCGGCGGTCACGATCCGGCCGACCAGCCGCGCCTGCTCGGTCTCGAGGTCGCTGCGCGCCGTCAGCAGATCCGCGTAGCCCAGCACCGCGGTCAGGGGCGTGCGGATCTCGTGGCTCATGGTCGCCAGGAAGTCGGTCTTGGCGGCGCTCGCGGCCTCGGCGGCGCGGCGGGCCTGCTGGGCGAGCCGGTGCGCCTCGGCGAGCGCCGTCTCGACCGCCTTGCGGGCGGTCACGTCGGTGTAGATGCGCAGGATCCCGCCATCCGCCGTGGCCGTGTTGGCGACCTCGAGCACCTGGCCGTTCGGCCGCACGCGCTCGTAGCGGGCGCCGATCCGGTCGAGGTCCCGGTCCCGGAGCCCGTCCCGGATCGCCGGGTCGAGGGCGGCGAACTCGCCCCTGGCCTGCAGCGCCTCGCGCATCGCCTCGCAGCTCGGCCGCGAGGCCAGGAAGGCGGGGTCGAGGCCGAGGAGGTCGGCGGCGCGCCGGTTCGTCACCGCGACGATGCCGGCCCCGTCCACCATGACGAGCCCCTGGTCCATCGCGTCCAGGGTCATGGTCAGCAGCGCCTCCTTGCCGGCAAGCTCGCGCGTGCGGACGGCGACGCGGCGCTCCAGGTCCCGGTTGATCGCCTGGAGGGCGTCCGCCTGCATCCGCAGCTGCAGGGAGGCGGAGGCGAGGGCGACGCCGATCTGGTCGGCCTCGCCCACCCTGGTCGAGGCCGGGGCGATCACCTCGCCCCGCGCCAGGGCACGGGCCCCCGCGAGCAGGACGTCGTTGGCGCGCAGGATCCGGCGCCCGACCAGGACCGACATCGCCGCGGCCAGGAGGCCGAGGCCGACCATGACCGGCACCAGCACCCGCAGCGACGCGGTCAGCGGCGCCTGCAGGGCCTGCCGCTCGATCCCGACCGTGAAGGTCCAGCCCGACAGGGCCGAGCGCTGGTACGTCCCGAAGACCAGCTCGCCGACGATGTTCCGGCCGCTCCAGCTGCCGCGCTCGCCCGCGATCTCGCCGAAGCCCGGCAGGGGCTTGCCGGCCGCGGACTCGGTCGCGGCCGAGCGCCCGATGATGATGCCGCGGCGGTCGCTCACCGAGCCCGAATAGGGCGGGGCGACGCCGGCCTCGCGGATCAGCGCGCCGATCTGCCCGGCCGGGATGCTCGCGCTGAGGATGTAGGCGACGCCCTGCTCCCGCGTCACCGGCACGCTCACGCGCACCACCGGCTCCCGCGACACGGCGCCGATCAGGAAGTCCGACACCGCCGGCGCCCCCGTCGCCACGATTGCGGCGTCGACGTCGCGCAGGATGCTCGGAAGCGCGGTGCCGAAGGGGACGTGGGTGTTGACGAACTCCTGCCCGGTCCGGTCCCGCAGGATGATGTTCGTGCCCTGCAGCGCGTAGAGGGCGGTGGCCTGCCGGTTGAACCGCGCGAGGTCACCGGCCTCCAGGGCCGGGGAGGTCGCCAGTGCCTGCAACATCGCGATCTGCGAGGCGAGGAACCGGTCGACCTTCTCCAGCGCCTGCGCGTTGCGGGCGGCGGTGGCGTTCTCCAGGCGCGCCTGCTCCGCCACGACCCACCGGTGCAGCAGAACGGCCGTCACCGCCAGCGCCGGCACCAGTAAAGTCAGGTTCAGACCGACGATGTAAATCCAGAGGGGCGGTGCGCGGCGCGGCAGCATTCATGTCACCGATGACCCTGCACGACGGCCGCCTCTGCTGCGCGATATGATGGCCGCCGAACGGATACCACGGCGGCGACTCGCCCGCGATAGCTGACGACGGCTTAATGCGTTCGGCGGTTGCATCCTTTCCGTAGCCGACGCGGAGGGCGGGAAACCCGCGCATTGAAGATGCCCCGCGGCTGGTCCAGTTAGGGGCAAAGCCCAGTTGCGGGGCGGATCGGCTGCCGGGGAGTGCCAACGTGCCGGATCGTTTCGTGCGGATCGCCCTCGGCGCCGCGCTGGGGCTGCTCGCCCTGTTCGTGGCGCAGCCCTACCTGACCGCCCTGCTGTTCTCGGTGGAGCAGCCGCGGGCCGTCACCCCGCGCGGCGACCTCGCCCCCGCCGAGGCCGCCACCGTGGCGCTGTTCGAGCGCGCCGCCCCCTCGGTTGTCTACGTCTTCGCGCGCCGCGCCCCCAGCGTGCAGGACCTGATGCGCCAGGGCACGGACGGCACCGAGCAGGGCGGGCAGGGGAGCGAGCAGACCGGGACCGGCTTCGTCTGGGACGCGGGCGGCCACGTGGTCACCAACAACCACGTCATCCAGGGCGGCTCGGAGATCTCGGTGCGGCTGTCGAGCGGCGAGATCGTGCCGGCGACCCTGGTCGGCGCGGCGCCCAACTACGACCTCGCGGTGCTGCGCCTCGGGCGGGTGAGCGCCATGCCGCCGCCCATCGCCATCGGCAGCTCCGCCGACCTCAAGGTCGGGCAGTTCGTCTACGCGATCGGCAACCCGTTCGGGCTCGACCACACCCTGACCTCGGGGGTGATCAGCGCCCTGCAGCGGCGCCTGCCGACCCAGGAGGGGCGGGAGCTCTCGGGCGTGATCCAGACCGACGCGGCGATCAACCCGGGCAATTCCGGTGGGCCGCTCCTCGACTCGGCCGGGCGGGTGATCGGGGTCAACACGGCCATCTTCTCGCCCTCGGGCGCGAGCGCCGGCATCGGCTTCGCGGTGCCGATCGACGTCGTCAACCGCGTCGTGCCGGACCTGATCCGCACGGGCCGCGCGCCGAGCCCGGGGATCGGCATCGTGGCGGCGCAGGAGGAGGCGGCCGCCCGGCTCGGCATCGACGGGGTCGCGGTGGTGCGCGTGCTGCGCGGATCGCCGGCCGCCGCCGCCGGCCTGCGCGGCGTCGACCCGGCCACGGGCGAACTGGGCGACATCATCGTCGGGGTCAACAACCGCCCGGTCCACCGCCTGGCCGACCTCACGGCGGCGATCCAGGAGGCGGGCGTCGGCCGGACCCTGGAACTGACCATCCTGCGCGACGGGCGGCCGCGCACGCTCCAGATCACCACGGCCGATATGGGGCAGCGCGTCCCTTGACGCCGCGCCCGCGCGCCGCGCATCCCCGCGAGGCGTCGCCGCGCGCCCTCCTCACGCCCGCAGAGGCTCGGCCCATGCGCCCACCCCGTGCCGCCCTCCTCGTCCTGCTCGGGCTCGTCGCCGCGGCGGGGGCCGCGCGGGGCGGGGAGGCGCGCCCGCGTCTCTGCCCGCAGGACGCCCCGCCCGGCGTGCGGCTCCCCGACCGGCCGGGCTGCCGCGAGGCGCCGCGCCCGGAGCCCCTGCGGGCCGGGCCGGCGCCGGGCTTCGTCGATCTGGGGAACGGCACCCAGCTGCGGGTGGGCGGCCGGGCGGTCTTCGAGGCCGGCACGCGGCGCTGATCCGGTGCGTTTCCGGCAAGGGCAGCGCGCCCCGCGCGGAACCACCCTGGCGCGCCCCGCATTCGACAAGGGGCACGGGCGGGAGAGCGCGATGATCCTAGCAGCCTGCGAAGGCCGTCACTGGCAATACGAGATCGCCGAGCACGCGGATGGCTACGCGGTGCGAATGCGGGACCTCTGTACCGGGGACGTGGACGACGACTTCGTCACCATCTTCCGCACCATGCCGGTCGCCCTCGCCTTCGCGCAGCTCTCGGCCGCCTTCGATCGCTTCGCGAGCGCCGAGGACGCGGAGGACGACGAGACCGGCAGCGCGGAGGATCTCGAATCGCGCGAGCGGGCCTTCATCGACCTCAGCAGCCGCCTCTGCGACGGCGGCGTCACCCGCTCCAACCTCGAAGCCTGGGAAGAGCAGCGCACCGGGGAGCCCCGGCGCGCCTTGCACTGACGCCTCGCGCCGGGGCCTGAGCAGAACGGCCCGGCGCGGTTCTGCTCGGATTCCGGTCCCCCCATCATTCCCGCCGCCGAAGCGGCGGCCGCTCCGGCGGGTGATCCTCAGCGCTTGCGCGCCTTGCGGGGCGGGGCGGCCCGGGCTGCCTCGGCGGCCTCGGCCTCCTTGGTGAGGCGCATCGCCCGCAGGCGGGCCATGTTCTCGTCGCGCTGGCGGTTCGCCTTCTCCAGATCCGCCCAGGCGACCGCGGCCGCCTCCGCCTGCATCTGCGCGCGGGCGGCGCGAGTCTCGGCGCGGTCGCGGGTCGCGCTGTTCTCTCCCGACATCCATCGGCCTTTCTGCCCGGCGGCCCGGCGCGGGACGGATCGCGCCATCGCGTCGCCCCGGGGCCGCTCCCTTCCTCATATAGGGCGCGCGCCGCCCCTGCCCACCCGGGCGGCTCAGTGGCCGAGCGCCGCCAGCGCCGCCGCGGCCGCCCGCTCGCCGTCCAAGGTCGCGCCCCCCACCGTCATCGCGCCGCCGCCCGAAGCGGCCTCCCCGGCGAAGAACAGGCGCTCGCCGACCGGCCGTCGCAGGGCCGCCCGGGCACCGGCCCGGCCCGGCCGGGCGAGCGAGTAGCTGCCGCGCGCGAAGGGGTCGGTCCACCACGCGGCGAGGCGCCCGGCGGTCACGCTCGCCCGCGCGGTCGCGCCGAACACGCTGGCGAACGCGTCCGTGGCCGCCGCCACCGCGGCCGCCTCGCCGGCCTCGCAGAGCAGGCGGGCGGCGTCGCCCCCCAGGTGCAGCACCGCCAGCGGGCGGCCGAAGGGGCGCATCTCCAGATAGGCCGTGAGGTCGGGCGCGTCGCCCCGCGCCGAGCGCAGGATCACCGCGTCGCGCGGGTCCCCGGCCCGCGCCGGATCGAGGGCGAGGGCGACCTTGGTGTAGGCGCCCATGCGCAGGCCGTCGATCGCCGCGGCGAGATCGGCGGGAAGCTCGGGGGTGAAGCGAAGCGCCCCGGCCGCCAGCACGCCGACCGGCACGGTGACGATCGCCACGGCCGCGCGCAGGCGGCCCGCCGGCGTGTCGAGGGCGACGCCCGGGCCGCTCCAATCCACCCGCCGCACGGGGCAGCCGGTGCGGACCGGCAGGCCCGCGTGGTGGCGGGCGACGAGGGCCCCGTAGCCGTCGACCCAGAGATCCTCGCCGGCCCAGAGCTGGTCGTAATCGTGCAGGGAGACCCGGTCGGGCTCCTCCCCGAGCGAGAGCCGCGTCAGCCCGGCCGCCGCCTGCCCGAGGGCCGGGTCGACGGCCCGGGCCGCCTCGCCGATCGAGCGGTCCTCGCCGGGATGGTCCCGGTCGAGCAGGGCGGTGAGCTGCACGAAACCCGCGCGCCGGCGGCGGCGGGTCTCGTCGGTCGCCGGCGCGCCGTCGATGATCAGGCTCGGCCAGGGACCCGCCTCGTCCGTGGTGAGCCGCACGCCGTCCGCGAGCGCGACCGCCTTCCAGGGATTGCGCTCGGCCCAGTGGATGTACTGCCCGCCGGCGTCGAAGGCCCGGTCCGGGCCCAGGCTGCCATCCGTGAAGGCGCGCCCGCCGATCCTGGCCCGCGCCTCCAGCACCGCGACGCTGTGCCCCGCCCGCGTGACCGCGGCGGCGGCCGCGAGCCCGGCCGCCCCGGCCCCGATCACCGCGACCTCGGCATCCTCGGCGGCGCGGGCGCGGCGCGGCAGGGCCAGGGCGGCCGCGCCGGCGAGGAGGGAGCGGCGGGAGAGCGGCATCGCCTCGGCCTCGGTGGGATTCGCGTCGAGGACGGGAGATCGGCGCCGGCCGGCGCCTTTCAAGCGGGCGCCCGCGCCGCAGGGCGGCGGGCCGCGAAGGCGAGGCGGCGCCGGTTATGTCCGAGATTGGCGCGGGGCTCGGCGTCGAACCCCGCCTCCCGCAGCCGCGCCAGCATCTCGTCACGGTCGTAGCGGGTGAGGCCGAGGCGGCGGCGCAGGGACGGGTAATCCGACAGGGCGGTGCGCAGGAGCCCGGCGAGGGCCGCCGCGAGGAATCCCTCGCGATAGCCGAAGCCGAGGAGCGCGAGGGCATCCGCCAGCGGGCCGAGGTCGGGCGGGATGACGTCGGCCACGATCAGCAGGCCGCCGGGCCTCAGCTTGGCGTGCCAGAGCCGCAGCAGCCCCGCGAACTCCTCCGCGGTCAGGTACTGCGCCACCGAATGGGCGACGATCAGGTCGAGGCCGCGATCGGGCAGGGCGGGGAGGTCCTCCGGCGCCAGGACCACGATGCGGGGCTCCGCCCCGAAGCGGCGGGAGAGCCCGGAGCGCACCCGGGGGGCCGCGTCGCAGAGGTAGAGCCGGGCGCAGGCGCGGGCGACCCGATCGGCCGAGAGGGCCTCGCCGCTGCCGTAATCGAGCAGGGTCGCCCGCGGACCGGGCACGAGCCCGACGAGATCCTCGGCGAGACCCGCGTAGTGCCGCGACCGGTGCCGATCGTTGACGTAGATCGGAGTGTCGCGGTTCCAGAAGTCGCGCCAGGAGGCCGGCATCGGCGGCACCCGCCGGATCGGCGCTCCCGGCGCCATCCGCTCAGAACCCGAGGGAGAGGGCCGCCACGGCCCGGTCGATCGCGACGTAGAACACCCCGAAGGCGACCGCGGCGGCGAGGGCGAATTCCGCCGCCGCGTTCGCGAGCAGCTGCGTGCGCCGCAGGGTCTCGCGGCCGAACTGCGCCGCCGCCCAGGCGAGGGTCAGCACCACCGGCATCGCGAACAGGAAGGACAGCGTGCTCTCGACCCGGCCGCTGCCCGGATCGAGCAGGGGACGGATGTTGCGCACCCAGGGCGCGTAGCAGGCCGCCGCCAGGGCGGTGCCCCAGGCGAAGACCAGGGCGATGCCGAGATGGACCGTGAAGGTCCGGTGCAGGCGCGTGAAGGCGTCGGTCGCGGCGTGGTGGCGGATGATCACTGGCAAGCCCCGAGAGCGATGTGGCCCGCGACGATCGAGCCCGTCTTTGCGGGCGCTGACCCGATCGGCGGGCGGGAACCCGGCCGGAGGTGCCCGGGGAGTTCGGGTTTTTTGTGACGCTCGGCGCGAGTCGGCGCCGCAGCGCCGCGCCCGGGCGGCGCCGATCCCCCCGGGCGGGCCCCGGTCCCGTCAGGCGGCGATGCGCCCCTCCAGCGGAAACACCTTGGCGGGGTTCATCAACCAGGCCGGGTCGAACACGGCCCGCACCCGCATCTGCTGGGCGAGGTCCTCGGGCGCGTACTGCACGTTCATCAGGTCGCGCTTCTCGATGCCGACGCCGTGCTCGCCCGTGAGGCAGCCGCCCACCTCGACGCAGAGCTTGAGCATGTCCTCGCCGGCCTTCTCGGCCTTCTCCATCTCGCCGGGCGTGTTGATGTCGAACAGGATCAGCGGGTGCAGGTTGCCGTCGCCCGCGTGGAAGACGTTGGCGCAGCGCAGCCCGTAATGCCGCGTGATCTCGCCGATCCGCTCCAGCACCGGCGCGAGCTGCCCGGTCGGGATGGTGCCGTCCATGCAGATGTAGTCCGAGATCCGGCCGGTCGCCCCGAAGGCGGATTTGCGTCCCTTCCAGATCGCCGCGCTCTCGGCCTCGGATTGCGAGACTTTCAGGCTCGTCGGGTTGAAGGGTCTGGCGATCTCGACGATGCGCGCCAGCATCGCGTCGCATTCCTCGGGCGAGCCCTCGACCTCGATGATCAGCATCGCCTCGGCGTCCAGGGGGTAGCCGGCCTTGGCGAAGGCCTCGCAGATGGTGATCGCCTCCCGGTCCATGTACTCGATCGCCACCGGGATGATGCCGGCGCCGATGATCGCGGCCGTGCAGGCGCCCGCCGCCTCGACCGAGCCGAAGCCCATCAGGGCCGGCCGCGCGCCCTCGGCGGCGCGCAGGATCCGCACCGTCGCCTCGGTGACCACGCCGAGCTGCCCCTCCGAGCCGCAGATCAGGCCCAAGAGGTCGTAGCCCGCGCCGTCGAGGTGCTCGCCGCCGATCTCCACCACGGTGCCGTCCACCAGGACCAGCGTCACGCCGAGCAGGTTGTTGGTGGTGACGCCGTATTTCAGGCAGTGGGCCCCGCCCGAATTCATCGCGATGTTGCCCGCGATGGTGCAGGCGAGCTGGCTCGACGGGTCGGGGGCGTAGAAGAAGCCCTCGTGCGCGACCGCGCCGCTGATCGCCAGGTTGGTGATGCCGGCCTGCACCCGGGCGGTCCGGTTGCGGTAGTCGAGGGAGAGCACCTGGTTCATCTTGGCGACGCCGAGGATCACCGCGTCCTCCTGGGCGATGGCGCCGCCCGCCAGCGAGGTGCCGGCGCCGCGGGGCACCACGCGCACGCCCTCGGCGTGGCAGTAGCGCATCACCGCGGCGACCTCCGCCGTGCTGGAGGGCAGGATCACCGCGAGCGGCATGCGCCGATAGGCGGTGAGCCCGTCGGTCTCGAAGGCGCGCCGCTCGTCCTCGCTCGTCACCAGGGCCTCGGGCGCCACCAGCGGGCGCAGGCCCTCGATGATCGCGTCGCGGCGGGCGAGGATGGCGGGATCGGGGGCCGGGAAGGCGATCGTCATGGCGTCTCCTCGGGGTCGGCGGGACGGAGGCCCGCATCGTTCCCGCAACCGTATAGACCGCTCCCGCGCCGCACGCACCGGCACGCGCCACAACGCGTTGTCGCGCCATGAACTTTCGTCCCATTGATTTGCCCGCCGGCGCAGCTTCTTTTCGCCGCACGCACCCGGATCGACCCGGTCGCGTTTTTAACTTTACCAGCTCGAAACCTAGGCCATATCCACGCTCGCCCACGGGCAATCTGGCCGTCGATCGAGGCCTATCGGAGGGACCCTCATGCGTCAGTTCATCCTCGGTGCCGCCCTCGCGCTGCTCGCCCCCCTGACGGCGCAGGCGCAGGACGCCGCCGCCGGCGAGAAGCTGTTCTCGCAGTGCAAGGCCTGCCACGCCTTCGGCAAGAACGGCGTCGGCCCCGACCTGAAGGGCGTCGTCGGGCGCAAGGCCGGCACCCACGAGGGCTACAGCTACTCCGCCGCGCTCAAGGATTCGGGCCTGACCTGGGACGAGGCCACCATGCACAAGTGGCTCGCCAACCCGAAGGGCCTGGTCTCCGGCACCAAGATGATCTACGCCGGACTCAAGGAAGACAAGAAGATCGACGACCTCGTCGCCTACTTGAAGACCCAGCAGTAAGATCGCGGCCCGCAAGGGTTCGGCCCCGTCGCGCGCGCGGCGGGGTTTTTTGTTTGGCTTGTTCGTCTCGGGCGAGTGGTCAATTTGGCTTGCGTTCCCTTGGGCTTGTGGCCCCTTGGGCTTGTGGCCCAGGGCCCGATCCGGGGCGGGCGGGGCGCTGCGGCGCCTCATCCGACATCCGGTCGATGGCGTTGCCATCTCCCATTTCGGCCATGCGGATGTCGGCTTCGCTCAGGCGCCGCGCACAGGCGCCGCGCAGGATCCTGATCCGGGAGCCGCTTCGACCAAGCGGATCCCGGATCAGTAGAGCCGGGTGCGGTAGCTCTCCTCGATGGCCCGCTCCGCTTCGGCCGCGTCCTCGCCGGCGATCTGGTCCGCGAGGATGCACCCGAGCGTCGGGAAGCGCGCGCGCTCGACCCGCGCCTCCGGCGCCCAGAGTTGCGCGCGCATCGCGGCCTTCCCGCAATGGAAGAATACCTCCTCGACCGCGACGATCAGGCCCGCCACCGGCGCGCGCCCGGCCACCGCCAGCGGCGCGAGCAGGGCGGGGTCGGTGGTGAGGCGGGCGCGGCCGTTCACGCGCAGCATCTCGTCGATGCCCGGCACCAGGAAGAGCAACCCGACCTGCGGGTTCTCGGCGACGTTCAGCATCGTGTCGACCCGCCGGTTGCCGGGCCGGTCCGGGATCACCAGCGTGGCGTCGTCCGGCGCGGCGACGAAGCCGGGCGCGTCGCCGCGCGGGGTGGCGTCGCCCCGCCCCGCCGCGTCCGCGGAGGCGATCACCAGGAAGGGCGAGAGCGCGATGAAGGCGCGCGCGTGGGCGTCGAGGCGCGCGAGCTGCTTGTTCACGGCCCGCGGGCTCGGTTCCCCGTAATGGCGGCGGATCGCCTCGCGGCTGGTCTCGGTCATGGCTGCGGCCGTCCCTCTCCCGGAGCGGCGAAGCCTATGGGGATTCCCCGGGCGTGTCGCCGTCGCCGCGGGCAGGGCCCGCGCCGGGGGCGCCCCGCCGCCCGGGGGCTCGCGCGCCCCCGGATCAGGCGACCGCGCGCAGGCCCTCGATCGCCAGGAGCGCGCGGCGCCGCGCCGCGCGCACCCGCGCCACCGCCGGATCGAGGCCGAGCCCGCTCTCGCAGGCCGCCTCGAGCGCGGCGCAGGCGCGGGAGAGCTCGACGAAGCCGAGCTGGCCCGAAGCCGCCACGATGGCGTGCGCGTCGCCGGCGAGCCGGTCCCGATCCTCCGGCGAGAGCCGCGCCTCCCCGAGCCGCTCGTCGAGCTGGGCCACGAGGCGGGCGAGCTGGCGCGTCACGCCCTGCGGGCCGAGCAGGCCGCGGGCCGATTCGTAGACGGCGCGGTCGAGGACGGGCCCGTCGGGGGCGCCCGGGGGGAGCGGGCGCGCCCGCTCCTGGGCCCGGCTCCAGCGGGCCACCACCCGGTGGAGGTCGTCGCGCTTGAACGGCTTGCCGACGTGGTCGTCCATGCCCGCGGCGCGGAACTCGGCGATCTGGGCCGGCAGCACGTTCGCCGTCATGGCGACGATCGGGACGGTGCAGACCGGCGGGCGCAGCGCCCGGATGTGGCGGGTGGCGGTGAGCCCGTCCATGCCGGGCATCTGCACGTCCATCAGCACGAGGTCGAAGGACTTGGCCTGCACGGCCACGATGGCCTCCAGCCCGTCCGAGGCGACGTCGACCTCGTGCCCGGCCGCCTCCAGCACGGCGCGGGCGATGTCCTGGTTGATCTCCAGGTCCTCGACCAGGAGGATCCGGGCGGGGAGTTGGGCGAGGGCGGCGCGGCCCGGCGCGGCGGGCGCCGCGACGGCGCCCCCCACCGGCAGCGTCACGGTGAACCAGAACGTCGTGCCCTCGGAGACCACGCTCTCCACCCCGATCGTGCCGCCCATCAGCTCGACGAGGTTCTTGGAGATCGCCAGCCCGAGGCCGGTGCCGCCGAAATCCCTCCGGATCGAATTGTCCACCTGGCTGAAGCGCTGGAACAGGCGCTCGTGCTTGTCCCGCGGGATCCCGATCCCGGTGTCGCTGACGGCGAAGCGCAGGCAAGCCGTCGCCCCCGGCGGGCTCTCGCAGGCCACAGCCAGCGTGACCGAGCCCGCATGGGTGAACTTCACCGCGTTGTTGAGGAGGTTGAGCAGGATCTGGCGCAGGCGGTCCTGGTCGCCGACCAGCGTGCGCGGGGCCGCGCCGTCGAGGCGGACCGCCACCGCGATCGCCTTCTTGCGGGCGAAGCCGCGCACCACCGAGACCGTGTTGTCGAGGAGGGCGTCGAGCAGGAAGGGCTGCGGGTCGAGTTCGATCTGGCCGGCCTCGATCTTCGAGAAGTCGAGGATGTCGTTGACGATGGTGAGCAGGGCCGCCCCGGCCGACTGGATGCGCTCGGCCTGCCGGCGCTGCCCGCCGCCGAGGCTCGGATCGTCGAGCAGGAGGTCGGTGTAGCCGAGGATGCCGTTGAGCGGCGTGCGGATCTCGTGGCTCATCGAGGCGAGGAAGTCGGTCTTGGCCCGGCTCGCCTGCTCGGCGGCGTCGCGGGCGAGTTCCAGCGCCTCGGCCTGGCGCTGGCGCTCGGAGACGTCGCGCACCGAGGCGACGTAGCCCTCGGCCCGTCCCTCCGCGTCGCGCAGGAGGCGGAACTTCGCCTCGACCCAGACGTAGCTGCCGTCCCGCCGCCGGTAGCGCTGGCGGCTCGTGGCGACGTCGCGCGTCCCCGCGGCGAGGTCCGCGAGGGTCGCCGCGAGGGCGGCGCGGTCGTCCGGATGGACGCCGTCGAGGGGCTTGGTGCCGACGATCTCCTCCGGCTCGTAGCCGAGGATCTCGCGGCAGGCCGGCGAGACGTAGCGGCGCACGCTGTCCCGGTCGGCCTGGACGATCATGTCGCTGCCGTTCTCCGAGAGGAACCGGTAGCGGGCCTCGCTGGCCTCCAGGGCGGCCTCGGCGGCCTTGCGGGCGGTCACGTCGCGCAGGGAGCAGACGATCGAGACCGGCGCCCCGCCCTCGTCCCGCATCAGGCTCAGGCCGGCCTCGGTCCACACGAAGCCGCCGCGCCCGTGGCGCGTGCGGAAGGTGGTCGTCACATGCTCGCCCGCGATCTCGCCGGCGGCGAGGCGCCGCGCGAGGTCCTGCAGGGCCGGCAGGTCGTCCGGATGGACCACCGCGGAGGGGCGCTGGCGCAGCAAGTCCTCGGGCTCGTAGCCGAGGACCGCGCGGCAGGCCGGCGACACGTATTGCCACGCGAGGCCGAGGTCGAGCCGGGTGATCACGTCGCTCGTGGTCTCGGCGAGCAGCCGGTAGAGCATCTCGCTCTCGCGCACCGCCGCCTCGGCGGCGACGCGCCGGCTGACGTCGCGCATCGCCGCGAGGATGCGCGCGCCCCGCGCGCCCTCCCCCTGCATCCAGGTCAGGGCGGTCTCGACGAAGACCCAGTGCCCGTCCCGGTGACGCAGCCGGTGCACGCTGGTGGCGGTGGGCCGCGCGGCGTCGATGGCGGCGGTGACCGCCGCGACCCGGTCCCGGTCCTCGGGGTGGAGCAGGGACTCTGCGGGCCGCGCGGCGAAGTCCTCGGGCGCGTAGCCGAGCACGGTCCGGATCGCGGGTGAGACGTAGAGCAGGGCGCCGTCCCCGCCGGCGCGGCGCAGGGTGATGACGTCGCTGACGTTCTCGGCGATCAGCCGGTGGCGGCTCTCGCTCTCGCGCAGGGCCTCCTCGGCCTGACGCCGGGCCGTGATGTCGGTGTAGGTCCGCACGAGGCCGCCGCCGGCCATCGGCATGGTGCGGATCTCCAGCACGGTCCCGTTCGGCCGCACGCGGGTGTAGGTGTGGGGCTCGGGCACGATCCCGCCCGCGCGCATCAGGCGGCGCACCTCCTCCTCGGCCCCGGCGAACTCGCCGCTCCGCCACTGGTGCTCGAGCACCTCGTGGGTCGTGGGCTTCCCGGCCATCAGCTCGGGCGGCAGGCCGAGGAGCGCCAGCGCCCGCGCGTTGCAGATCTCGATCCGGCCCTCGGGGGAGACCACGATCAGCCCCTGGTCCATGCTCTCGAGCGTGGTGGCGAGGAGGGAGGCGGCCTCGGCCGCCTCGCGCTCGACGCGGCGCAGCTCCGTGACGTCGCTCAGCGTGCCGAACAGGGCCGCGACGGCGCCGTCCGGGCCGAACTCGCACAGGGCGCGGGTGACCACGTGGCGGATGCTGCCGTCCGGCCGGACGATGCGCATCGCGTCGGTGGCGGGCTGCTTCGACGCGATCTGGGCCTCGATCGAGGCCGCCACGGCGGGCCGGTCGTCCGGGTGGCAGAAGCCGAGCGCGGCCGCGAGCGTCGGCGCGACGCTGCCGGGTTCGAGGCCGTGGATCCGGAACACCTCCCGCGACCAGGTCATGCTGTCGTCGCGCAGGTCGATGCGCCAGTGGCCGACATGCGCGATCTCCTCGGCCATCAGCAGCCGGCGGACCGCCTCGCGCGTCTCCGCCTCGGCGCGCTTGAGGTGGGTGATCTCGCGGATCGAGGCCAGGACGCGGTCGAGCCGGCCCGCCTCGTCCCGCAGGGGGGTGAGCACCTCCTCGAAGACCCGCCCGGCCCCATCCCCGCTCTCCTGAAGGCGGATCGGATTGCCCGCGGCGAGGCAGCGGCGCAGGTCCGCCTCGATCCGCGCGGCCCGCCCGGCCGGCAGCGCCCCGCCGAGGGGCCGCCCGACCAGCGCCTCGGGCGCCGCGCCGAGCCGCGCCGCCGCGGCCCGGTTGCAGGCTTCGAGCCGGAACGACCCGTCCGTCTCCAGCCGGCAGATGAACTGCGCCTCGCTCGCCGCCTCGAACATCGCCCGGAACAGGGTCTCGCTCGCCCGCTGCTGCGCCAGGGTTCGACCGAGCCGCAGCCCGATCAGCCAGGTCAGGCCGAGCGCCGCCAGGGCGATCCCGGTCAGGACCAGCACTTGGCGATGCCAGGACCCGAGCGCGTCCTCGCGGGCGAGACCCACCACCGCGACGAGCGGCAGCGCCTCCACGCGGCGGTAGGCGACGAGGCGCAGGACGCCCTGCGCATCGGCCGCCTCCGTGACGAGGCCGGCCTCCGCCCCGGGCGGCAGCGCGGCGGCGAGATCGAGGCGGGGCAGGTCGCCGCCGTCGTCGCGCCACGGATGGACCACGAGGGGGCGCCCGTCCGCCCCGAGCAGCGCGACGACCCCGCCCGGGCCGACCTCCATGGTCCGGTAGAACCGGCGGAAATAGTCGACGTCGAGGGTCGCCGCGATCACGCCCCCGAACCGCCCGTCCGGCAGGGCGAGGCGGCGGCTGACCACGATGGCCCGGTCGTCGCCGGCGCGGTCGCGGAAGGCCGGGCTGATGAAGAGGCCGGCCAGCGGGTCGTCCCGGTGGACCGTGAAGTAGCTCCGGTCCCCGGCCGGCTCGGCGTGCTCGCGGGTACCGACGAGGACGCTCCCGTCCGCGCCGAGGACCGCGATGTCCCGGATCGGCGAGGAGGCGGCCGCGAGCCGGGTGAGGAGCGCCAGGCCGGTGCGGGCGAAGGTCTCGAGCCCGTCGCGCTCCATCGCGAATTGCGCGATCCCGAGATTGAGCCCGACCGCCTCGATCGTGCGCGCCGTGTGCTGGTCGAGGGCGCGGGCGAGGTTGGCCGCGTCGATCCGCGCCTCGCGCAGGGAGACCTGGTAGCTCCGCCAGGCGACGAACCCGATGATCGCCGCGAGGGACAGCAGCACGGCCGCCGACAGGATCGCGAGCCGGTTCGCGATCGGGCCCGACGACCTCGACCGGGACGGCGTCCGGCCGCGGACCGTTCCGGCCCAATGTCGCAAGACATCCCGCATCACCGGATTGTCACCCGCTCCCCCACCGGTCGGCCCGCCCCACAAGCGAGTGGAGATTGTCTCTGTGCTGAGCTGCAACTTGCCGAACGGTTCCCCACGATTTCAGCATAGAACATCCGGAGGGCGCGGCGCAAAGCCGGCGCGCCCGCGCGCCGCGCGGCCTTCGTTGGGGCAGGGCGCGCGGCCGGCCTCAGCGGCGCAAAGCCGGCGCGCCCGCGCGCCGCGCGGCCTTCGTTGGGGCAGGGCGCGCGGCCGGCCTCAGCGGCGGCCGAGCAGCTCGCCCATCCGGGCGGCCCGTCCCTGCTCGATGTGCCAGCGCGCATCCGCAACCTGAAGGCGCAATCTGTGGCGACGCCAGCGATGGTAGAGGGACAGGACCGGGATGTTCCTCGCGACGCCGCGCTCGTGCCGATCGAGGCGCCGCAGCAGGCCGGGCAGGCAGGCGCTCGCGGCCTCGCCGGTGGCGATGTCGCCGGCCCGGACCTGGCGCAGCAGCTCGGCGCGATAATCCTCCACCGGGTGGCCCCTCTCGGGTGTGGCGGGTCCTCCGCGGCCCCGACATCTGCCGCGTCCCGCCGCCGCGTCAAGGGCCAGGGGTCAAGGGCCAGGGGTCAAGGGCCAGGGGCCCTCGCGAAAAGTGCCCTGCCGGCGGGGCCGGCAGGGCAGTCGCTTTGGGGGCCTCGGACGCGTCCCTCCCGCCCGCAGATGCGCTCCCGCATTGACGGACGGACAGGCCGGGTGGCCGACGGGCCGCGGACCGACCTTGTCAGTATGGCCGATTCACGCTGCCGGCGCCTTCACAAATGGCAAGTTCAGACCCAATCCTCGGACCTGCGCACCCGATCGGCCGGCGCCCACATTGTCACGAACGACAGTACGGGCCGCGTGCGGGACTTGCCCGGCGCTGGCGCGGTGGGGCGGCGCACGGGGCCCGCACTGCGTCAGCGCGGGCGTCGGGCGGTCGGGCCGGTGCCGACCGGGACGGGCGTTCCGCGGCGCGGCGGGACCGGATCGGGCCCGCGGATCGGCCCGGGCGAGGACCGCCGACCAAGTTCCGCCACACTCGCACCGCTCAAGCGGGCGCCCGGAGCCGAGACGATTGACCAGAGCCGACGACGAACCCATCCCGCTGACGGTCCTGATGCGGGCCTTCAACGAGGCCGACCGCATCGAGGCGGCGATCCGCTCCGCCCTGCCGCTGCGGGCCGAGATCCTCGTGATCGACTCGGGCTCGACCGACGCGACCGCGACGATCGCCCGCTCCCTCGGGGCGCGGGTCGTCACCAACCCCTGGGCGGGTTTCGGGCCGCAGCGGCGGTTCGGGGAGGGGGAGTGCCGCCACGACCACGTCTTCAGCATGGATGCGGACGAGGTGCTGACGCCCGCCCTGGTGCGCGAGATCCGGGCGCTGTTCCGGCCCGGCCCTCCGCCCGCGCTCGCCAAGGTGCGCAAGGCCATGGCCCTGCCGCACCGCGACCGGCCGCCTCCCTTCGCGTTCTGCACCGAGCAGATCTACCTCTACGACCGCCGCGTCGCGCGCACCATCGACAACCCCAACTGGGATCACCTGGAGATCCGCACCGACGAGGCGCCGCGGCGACTTCGTGCGGTGGCATGGCACTTCACCTACCGCGACTGGAACCACGCCGTCGCCAAGGCGAATTACGTGGCGGAGCTGGCCGCGCGCACCTCGGCGCCGCGCTCGCGCCTCTCCCTGACCCTCCGCCTCCTCGTCGAGTTTCCCTCGACCTTCCTGCGCTTCTACATCCTGCGCCGGCTCTTCCTCGCCGGGGCCGACGGCTTCGCGATGGCGACGATCCTCGCCTTCGGGCGCTTCCTGCGCATCGCCAAGATGCGTGAGGCCAAAATGCGCGAGGCCAAGATGCGCGAGGCCAAGATGCGCGAGCGCGCCCCGTCGCGGGCGGCCGATCCGGCCGGAGGCGCGACTGACGCGCAGGGCGCGGCGCGATGACCCGGCGCGCGATGGTCCTGCGGGTCTGGCACGGCTGGCTCTCGCGCCAGAAGGGGCCGCTCGCCTGGCTCGCCCTCGCCATCGCGGTGGTCGGCGCCTCGACCGGCATCTACCCGGTGGTCGTGCGCTTCGCCTTCGAGGCCTACGGGGCGAACGACCGCACCTCGCTCTCCTACGTGCCGGCGGCGATCCTGCTCGCCACCGCCTTCCGGGGCACCGCGCTTCTGGCGCAGCTCGTCCTGACGAACCGCATCGTCACGCGGGTCGAGGCCGACATGCTCTCGGACCTGTTCGCCCGGCTGGTCCGCGCCGATGTCGGGCGCACCGCGCGGGAGAGCCCCGCGGCCCTCGCCCAGCGCTTCACCGCCGATTTCGCGCCCGTCACCGAGGCGCTGACGCGGCTCTCGACGGTGCTCCTGCGCGACCTCGCCATGCTGATCGCGCTCGGGGCCGCGCTCCTGTGGATGGACCCGCTCCTGACCCTGGTGTCGGTGGTGATGGTCCCGCTCGTCGCCCGGCCGGTGAGCCAGATCGGCCAGAAGCTGCGCCGCTACGCCCGCGCCATCCACGAGACCGTGGGGACGACGGCGGGGCTGATCGGCGAGAGCCTGCTCGGCTCGCGGGTCGCCAAGGTCTACGGGCTGGAGGATCTCCTCTCGGCCCGGGCCCGCGAGGGATTCGAGCAGGTGCGGCGCCTGAAGATGAAGGCCGCCAACGCCCGCGGGCGCCTCGATCCGCTGCTCGAGATCGGCGGCGGGCTCGGCGTCGCCGCCGTGATGGTGCTGATCGGCGACCGCGTGATGTCGGGGGAGCGCTCGATCGGCGACTTCACCGGCTTCGTCACCGCACTGCTCCTCGCCTCGCAGCCCGCCCGGACCCTCGGCGGCCTCAACGCCACGCTGCAGCAGGCGGCGGGCGCCCTGCAGCGCTACTTCGAGGCCTTCGACGAGGAGCCGGCGATCCGGGACGATCCCGGGGCGCCCGCGCTCCGCGTCGGCCCGGGGGAGATCCGCTTCGAGGGGGTCGTCTTCGCCCACCGGGAGGGCGCGCCGGTCCTGCGCGGGATCGACCTCGTGTGCCGGCCCGGCACGGTGACGGCCATCGTCGGGCGCTCGGGCGCCGGCAAGTCGACGCTCCTCGACCTGATCCCGCGGCTGCAGGACGTCACCGCCGGCCGCGTGCTCATCGACGGCCAGGACCTGCGCGCCGTGACGCTGCGCTCCCTGCGCGACGCGATCGCCATGGTGACGCAGGACGTGATGCTGTTCGACGACACGATTGAGGCGAACATCGCCTTCGGCCGCCCGGGCGCGACGGCCGAGGAGGTGCGGGAGGCGGCCCGCGCGGCGGCGGCGGATTTCGTCGAGGCGCTGCCGGAGGGGCTCGCCTTCCGGGTCGGGCCGGGCGGCGCGCGGCTCTCGGGCGGGGAGCGCCAGCGCGTCACGCTGGCGCGGGCCTTCCTGAAGGACGCGCCGATCCTCCTCCTCGACGAGGCGACGAGCGCCCTCGATCCCGCCTCCGAGGCCCGGGTGCAGGAGGCGGTGCGCCGCCTGATGGCGGGCCGCACCACGATCATCGTCGCCCACCGCCCGTCGACCTACATGGCGGCCGACCAGGTCGCCGTGATGGAGGCGGGCCGCATCGTCCGCTTCGGGCCGCCCGCCGCCGTGATGGGCGAGGATCAGGCGGCGCTCCCGGCCGCGGCGGCCGGCTGACGGCCCCGGGCCCTCGTCGAAGGTCCCCGGGCCGGCCCCGGCACCTGCCTCGCGCAAGCTCCGGGCGGCAAGAGAGCGGCGTCGGAGGCCCGTCCCGGGCTCCCGGACCCGGACACGCCCGATGGCCGATTCGCCCGATTCCACGACCGCGCCGAAGAAGGGCAAGGGCTGGCTCCTCGCCCTCGCCGTGCTGACGCTCGGCGCGGGCGGAACCGGCGGAGGCCTCGGCTACTACCTGCTCACCACCGTCGAAAAGGCGGTCGACAAGAAGAAGACCGAGGAGCAGGCCCGGGCCGAGAAGGTCCTGACCTACACGGGCGACCTCAGCACCCGCAGCGTCGGT
This sequence comes from Methylobacterium sp. WSM2598, assembly GCF_000379105.1. Classification (GTDB taxonomy): domain Bacteria; phylum Pseudomonadota; class Alphaproteobacteria; order Rhizobiales; family Beijerinckiaceae; genus Methylobacterium. Next base: position 1,832,254 of record NZ_KB900609.1, read on the forward strand.
CCCCTGGTCACCAACCTCGTCGATTCCGGCGAGATGTGGGTGCGCCTGGAGGGCTCGATCATCTACAGGACCGGCGCGGTGGCCAATCCCGACGTGGCCGTGGCGGAGATCCGCCAGGACATCCTGGCCTATCTGCGGACCGTGTCGCTGGCGCAGATCCAGGGGGCGAGCGGCCTCATGCACCTGCGCGAGGACCTCAACGAACGCGTGATGCTGCGGACCAAGGGGGCCGTGCACGAGCTCGTGGTCGAGACCCTGATCATCCAGTGATGCGGCGGATCCTCCCGATGACGCGTGCCCTCCCGGCCCTCGCCTGTCTCGCCCTCGCGGGGATCCTGGCGCTCCTCGCCGCGGGACCCGCCGCCGCCCAGGCCGCCTCCGGCCTCCCGTCCCTGGACGCGCTGCTGCCGCCCGGGAACGGCGCGGCGAGCGGGCGCATCATCCAGATGGTCGCGCTCCTCACGGTCCTGTCCGTGGCGCCGGGCCTGCTCGTGATGGTGACGAGCTTCACGCGCTTCGTGGTCGCCCTGTCCTTCCTGCGCTCCGGGCTCGGGCTTCAGAGCACGCCCGCCAACCTGTTCATGGTCAGCCTGTCGCTGTTCATGACCTTCTACGTGATGGCGCCGACCTTCGACCGGGCGTGGCAGGAGGGCGTGCGGCCCCTCACCGAGAACCGCATCAGCGAGGAGGACGCCTTCGGCAAGGTCGTCGACCCGTTCCGCGAGTTCATGCAGTCCCACGTGCGCGAGAAGGACCTCCAGACCTTCGCGGACCTCGCCAGCCGCAACTTCCCCAAGGCCGAGGCCGGCGAGAAGGTCGACCTGCGCATCCTGATCCCGGCCTTCATGATCTCGGAGCTGCGCCGCGGCTTCGAGATCGGCTTCCTGATCGCGCTGCCCTTCCTCGTCATCGACATGATCGTGGCCACGGTGGTGATGTCGATGGGCATGATGATGCTGCCGCCCACCGTGATCTCGCTGCCCTTCAAGGTGCTGTTCTTCGTCCTGATCGACGGCTGGAACCTGCTGGTGAGCGGGCTGGTGCGCTCCTACTTCTGATGCGACATCCGCCGGATGGGGTCGCCATGCGGATGTCGGCTTCGCTCAAGCCCGCGTCGGGCCGGGCCGACACTCCCGCTCTTACACGGTGGCGATCGGCGTGGTCGGCGAGCCGACGGCCCCGGGCAGCCGCAGGGGCGGCGCGGTGAGCAGGAAGCGCGAGCGCCCGTTGGCCCGCAGCCAGGTCGCCAGCGGGGTGAGGTGCCACAGCTCGCCGAGATTGACGCCGAGCCGGAACAGGCAGTGCTCGTGGAGGGGCAGCGTGGCGCAGCAGCCCCGCATCGGGCCGGCCGGATAGATCTCGACCGCGTAATTGTCGGCGATCAGCGCGCAGAGGCCCGACTCGGTGATCCAGGCAAGGAGGTCGGGATCGCGCCCGTCGAGCCCGGCCCCGAGCCGGTGCACCTCCGCCGGATCGGGCGCCCGGTTCATCCCCAGCAGCCGCTCGGCGAAGCCCGTGTGCAGGCAGACCATGTCGCCGGGCTCGACCGCGACGCGGTCCGCCTCCAGGATCCACCGCAGGGTGGCGTAGCCCACCGCCTGGCGGGCGTCGCCCAGATGGGCGCGCAGGTCGATCATCACGCCGCGGCCCTGCATGCCCCGCTCGGCGAGCCGCTCGATGCCGAGCGCCCGGGCGCGCGAGGGGGCCCCCGCCTCCTCGGCCCGGCTCGGCCCGGCGATGTCCCGGTCCGCCCGGAAGCCGTTGTAGTAGACGGGCTCCGGCACGCCGTCGCCGTCCGCGTCGAAGAGCGAGCCGACGTGGCAGAGGCCGTCCCACTGCGTCGAGTATTGCAGGTGCAGCACCGCGAGGTCGTCGCTGATCACGTCGGTGGCGTCGGGCACCTCCTCGCAGACCGGGAAGTTGAAGTTCGGGCGGCCGCTCGCCCGCACGGTCGGGGTGATCTTCGGCGGGTGGCGGCGCGGGTTCAGCACGTTGCCGCCCGGGTAGTCGAGGGGCAGGCTCAGGCAGAAGGTCAGGCCCTCGCGCACCTCGGCCACCCCCTGGCGCACCTTCTCGGGCGTCAGCAGGTTGAGGCGGCCGAGTTCGTCGTCGGGCCCGAACTCGCCCCAGGTCGAGCCCTCCGGGCGGCGGCGCCAGCGCGGGGTCACTTCTTCACCAGCGGGCAGCGGGAGGCCGAGAGCGGCTGGAAGGCCTGATCGCCCGGGATGGTCGCCACGCGCCGGTAGAGGTCCCACTCGCCGGTCGATTCCCCGGGCCGCTTCACCTCGAACAGGTACATGTCGTGCACCATGCGCCCGTCCTCGCGGATGCGCCCGCCATGGGCGTAGAAATCGTCCACCGGCGTCTCGCGCATCGCCCGCATCACCGCGTCGGTCTCGTCGGTGCCGGCCTTGGCGACGGCCTTCAGGTAGTGCGTCACCGTCGAGTAGACCCCCGCCTGGGACATGTTCGGCATCCGGCCGGTCCGGGCGAAGTAGCGCTTCGAGAAGGCGCGCGTGCCCTCGTCGAGGTCCCAGTAGAAGCCCTCGGTCAGCAGCATGCCCTGGGTCGGGGCGAGGCCGAGGCTGTGCACGTCGTTGATGTAGACGAGGAGCCCGGCGAGCTTCTGGCCGCCCTGGGTCAGGCCGAACTCGGCGGCCTGCTTGATGGCGTTGGTGGTGTCGCGGCCCGCATTGGCGAGCCCGACCACCTTGGCGCCGGAGGCCTGCGCCTGGAGCAGGAACGAGGAGAAATCCGGGGTGTTGAGGGGGGCCCGCACGCTCCCCGCCACGGTGCCGCCCTGGGCCCGGACGACCGCCCCCGCGTCCCGCTCCAGGTCGTGCCCGAAGGCGTAGTCGGCCGTGATGAAGAACCAGGAATCGCCCCCCGCCTTCACGGTGGCCTGGGCCGTCACGTTGGCGAGCGCGTAGGTGTCGTAGGCCCAGTGGATCGAGACGGGCGAGCAGGCCTCGTTGGTGAGCCGCACGGCCCCCGGCCCGCTGAAGGCGATGATCCTGTGCTTGGCCTTGGCGATGTCCGCCGCCGCGAGCGCCGTCGCGGAGGCGGCGACGTCGAGGATCGCGTCGACCTTCTCGGTGTCGAACCACGCCCGGGCGGTCGCGGCGGCGATGTCGGCCTTGTTCTGGTGGTCGGCCACCAGGACCTCGATCGGCGCGCCCAGCACCTTGCCGCCGAAATCCTCCACCGCCATGCGCGCCGCCGCGGCGCTGCCCGGCCCGGTGACGTCCGCGTAGACGCTCGACATGTCGAGCAGGAACCCGATCCGGACGACCCCGTCCGAGATGCCCGGCGGGGCGGCCTGCTGGGCGCAGGCCGCGCCGTGCCACGCGGCCACGCACGCGGCGGCTAGGAGCGTTTTCCTCACGCGGGTGATCCCTGTCCGGGCCTTCTGGCGAGCCCGGGCGCATGCTTCGGCCCCGCGCGCGACTTGTCAATGTTGCGGAACGGTGTTTCGCACGGGAAGGCGCGCCGGGCGCGTCCTCGCCCGGTTCATACGACATCCGACGGATTGCTTCGCCATGCGGATGTCGGCTTCGCTCAGGCGCCGCGCTCAGGCGCCGCGCTCAGGCGCCGCGCTCAGGCGCCGCGCGGGCTCGTGATCCGGGAGCCGCTTCGATCAGGCCGATCCCGGATCACTCCTGCCAGATGCCGGCCTTGCGCGCCCTGGCGTTCGCCTCCGCGGCGAGCAGCTCCGGCGTGGCCCCGGGGGCGGCCCGCCCCGCCCCGTTGAACAGCACGACCTCGGACAGGTCCTGCGATCCCGCCCGGCAGCGATAGACCTCCGCCTCGCCCGCCGGCTCGCACGAGACGTCGCGCTGGCGCAGGTACTGGCGGAACTCGCGGGCCGCGCGGCCGCCCTGGCCCTCGACCCCGAACAGCCGCACCGGCTGGCCCTCGACCTTGAGGCGGCCGGTATCGACCACCCGCGCGGTGCCGCGCAGCGGCGGGGGATGGCGCGGCTCCTCGGGGGGCTGCCAGGTGCGGCGGGCGGCGGCCCCCCGCGGCGGCGGCTCGCTCCGGTCCCGGAGCTTCGCGGCGAGGTCCTGGAAGATCTCGGACGGGCCCGCGCTCGCGGCGCCCTCGTCCTCCGACGCCACCCAGACGCCCAGGGTGACGTCGCCGGCCGGCCCGACCGCGAGGCCGTCCCGGGCGGCGGGTGCCGCCGCGACGCCCTCGGGCAAGCGGGCGAGGCCGGACAGCAGCGCGAAGGCCCGCGCCCGCACGGTCGCGGGGTCGAGCGTGGCCGCCTGGGGCCGGTCGTAGACCGGGCGCCCGTCGCGGGTCACCCGGCGCAGGCTCGCCTCCGCGGCGGCGCGCCCGGCCGGATCGGCCGCGAGCGGGCTGCCGCCGCTCACCGCGGCGAGGATCGCCCCGTCGGGGCCGAGGACCACCAGCCCGGCCCGGTCGCCCCGGTTCCTGGCCGCCGCGTCGAGGCGCTTGTTCACGGCCGCCTCGGCGGCGGATTGGAGCGACCGGTCGAGGGAGATGCGCAGCGAGGCGTTCCGCACCTCGTCGCCGAGGCGGTCGCGGGCCGCCAGCACGGCGAGGTCGACGACCCCGCTGCGGGTGACCGCCGTCGCGGTGGGCGACTTGATCGCCGCGAGCGCGCGGCCCGCCTCCTCCGCCTCCAGGCGCGTGATGGCGCCCGTCATCACCATGGCGTCGAGGACGCCCCGGGCCCTGGCACGGGAGGCCTCCACGTCGCGGTCCGGCCGGAGGTCGGCGGGGGGCAGGGTGAGCCCGGCCAGGAGGGCGGCCTCCGCGGTGGTGAGGTCGCGCGGGGCCTTGCCGAGCAGCCGCTCGCTCGCGGCGTCGAGCCCGATCAGGTCGGGGCCGAAGGCGGCACCGCTCAGGAAGCGCGCCACGATCTCGTCGGGGCTGGCCCGCGCCTGCAGCCAGAGCACCAGCATCGCTTCCTGCAGCTTGCGCACGAGGCCGCGCTCGCCGCCGAGGAGCTGGGTGCGCACGAGGCGCTGGGTGAGCCGCGCGCTGCCCTCGCGCGGGCCGGGGCTGATCGTGTCCCGGAAGGCGCCGCGGATCACCGCCGCGACGCCGGCGGCGTCGAGCCGGTGGGGATCCATGAACCACGGATCCTGGGCGGCGATGATCGCGCGCCGCATCGCCGGCGCGATGGCCGAGGCGGGCAGGGGCCTGCCCCGCAGGCTGCCCCGCGTGGCGAGCACTTCGCCGTCCTCGGCCCTGACGGTGACCGGCGCGCTGGCCGGGCCCGGCCCGTCGAGGCGCGGCAGGGTCGCGGCGCTCACGGCGAGGAGCGCGGCGCAGCCCACGAGGAGGAGCAGGCCGAGGGCGAGGGCGAGCCGGCTCCAGCGCAGGGCGGCGAGGCGCTCGGCCGCGGCTCCGGCGCCGGAGCGGGCGCGCCGCGCCAGGGGATGGGCGGCGAGGCGGGCGCCGGCGCGGCCCGCCGTGAGGCGCAGGGGCGCGACCCTGGCGGCGAGGGCCGGCTGCCAGCGCGCGGCGACCGCCTGTCCGACGCGGACGGCCTCTCCGGCGATCCGGGCGGACCATCCGGGAGGCGGCGCCTGCGGCGGGGGAGGGGCGGGAGCCGGGGAGGACCCGAGATCCAGCCAGTCACGCTCGGGCGCTGTCGAGGTCTCCGCCAGCATGTCGTCGATGCGTCCCTCGCGGCGGGTGGCCGGGCTCAGGGTGGCCGGGCTCACGGCCACGGTCCCCGAAAACGCCAATCACCCGGCAAGGTTCCCGCCGGCGCGCCCGCGCGCCGCACGGTTCGGCCCCCGGCGGAGCCCCGGCGCGGCGCTTCCGATCTGTCTTGTCCTGCCACTCACCAGAACAGGAATGACGATCACCTTGGCAATAGCGGCGAGGTATGCCGGCGGAATGGAACGATAGTCATGAGACGACGTTTTGAGGCAGATTTTTCTGCACTCTCGGAGGAGCATCATGACGAAATCGTCCATGGGCCGCGTGACCGTCGGCCTCGCCGCCCTGCTGATCAGCACCTCGGTCTTCGCCCAGACCGGCGCCGGGTCGCCGGGCGGGTCCGCGGGCGGGCAGGGCGCCGCGATGTCGGGCAGCGGCTCCGGCGGCCGGTCCTCCGGCGATGCCTCGTCCGGCGGGGCGACGCGCGCCGGCGGGCAGGGCGCCCGCAGCGAGAACGGCAGCGAGGGCAACATGGGCCAGGGCAACATGGGCCAGGCCGGCACGGGCCAAGGCAAGATGAGCCAAGGCAACACGGGCCAAGGCAACACGGGCCAGCGCGGCGCCCGGCAGGAGATGGGTGCCCGCGACGACAAGGGCGAGGGCCGCGGCCGGCACGAGGCCGGGATGGACGGGCGCGACCGCGACGGCCGCCAGGCCCGCGAGGAGATGCGGGGCGGCCGCGACAGCGTCCGGCACGAGCGCGGCGTGCATGCCGAGCGGACCCGCGAGGAGCACGGCAGCGTGCGCACCAGCAGCCGCGAGGAGCACGTCGGCGGGCGTCGCACGGTGACGGTGGCGGGCCAGCGCGTCGTCTACGGCTCGCCCGAGTACCGCCGCCTGGTGGTGATCGAGCAGCGCCAGAAGCGCGGCGTGCGCCATGCCGGGTCGGAATTCGTGGTGATCCAGGGCCGCCGCGTGCGGGTCGGCTCGCCCGAGTACCGCCGCCTCGTCGTCCGCGAGCATAGCGGGCCGCGCTACGTCGTGGTCCACGGCCGGCGGGTGGTCTACGGCTCGCCGGAATATCGCCGGCTCGTGGTCACCGAGCGGTCGAGCACGACCGGCAGCGTCGGGATCCGCGGCGAGCGGCACGACCGGGTCGACGTGCGCTCGAGCGAGCGGAGTTCGGTGCGCGGCGGGCGCGACGAGATCCGCACCGGCGAGCGCCGCGAGGAGCGCGGCACGAGCGAGCGCGGGCGCAGCGAGCAGCGCGCCGGTCAGGAGCGCGGGCAGGGCAGCAGCGACCGCATGAGCCAGGACCGCTCCGGTCAGGACCGGATGGGCCGCGGCGGCCAGGACCAGTCCCAGGGCCTGCGCGACCGCTCGGGCGGCCAGGGCCGCGGCGGCGCGCCCGAGACCACCGGCAGCACGATGCGCGGCGGCCAGGGCGGTGGCCAGGGCGGCGCGGCGGGCGCCTCGGGCGGCGCCGGGAAGGCGGGCGGCGCCGGCGCCTCGGGCGCGGGCCGCATGTGACGTCACTTCTCGCGTTACTTCGGCAACCGGACCGACGGTCACGTCCGTGACCGTTGGTCCGGGGCTTCGCGAGAGCGAGGGGCGGGAGGCCTTCCGCCCCTTCTCGGCCCCGCGGTCGGGTGACCGCGGGGCTTTTCTTTGCCGTCTCCGCCGCCGGCCCGCCGGCGGCCGTGGCGGATCCGCCACGTTGTGCCGGCCCGGCGCATGCGCTACCGCGAGCGTCGTCGTCGCGCCGGACGGAATGAATGTCGCCGTGGCCTGTCCCGTGCCGCTCCCGTACCCGCGGCCCTGCCGGGGAGCCCGGCCCGTCCGCCGCCCGCCAAAGTCCCGCCAAGTTGAGGGCCTACCCGAACGACCCGGGCATGACTCGATCCGGCGCCGGGCGGCGCGCCTGTTTCGTCAAGGAGCGCAGCGCGGCAGCCCCACACTGTGCTTCACCTCCCATGGCAGCCGGGCTGAGCTGATGCATCCATGCTGAAAACCGCTTTCGTTGCGGCGCGCGACCGGCAGCGCCTCCAGGAGATCGCCGGGATCCTGATCGGGTTCGGCGTGAACCAGGTCGTGGACCGCCTCGGCCTGCGGGCGATCCCGCGCCTCGCCTGGCGCAGCACGCCGGCGGTCGACCTCACGCGCCTGTCGCAGCCCGAGCGGATGCGCCGCGCCATCGAGGCGCTGGGCCCGACCTTCATCAAGCTCGGCCAAGTGCTGGCGAGCCGGGCCGACCTCCTCGCCCCGCAATGGACGGAGGAACTCGGCAAGCTCCACGACCGGGTGGCGCCGGTGCCCTGGGAGGTGATCCGCCCGCAACTCGAGGCCGACCTCGGCGCTCCCCCGAGCGAGATCTTCTCCGAGTTCGACACCAATCCGCTCGCCTCCGCCTCCATTGCCCAGGTCTACCGGGCGCGGCTGGAGAGCGGCGAGGAGGTGATCGTCAAGGTGCGCCGCCCCGGCGTGCAGAAGATCATCGAGGCCGACCTGCGGCTGCTCTCGCACGCCTCGCGCATCGTCGAGAGCGAGTGGCCGGAGATGACGCGCTACCGGCCGCACGAGCAGATGCGCCACATCGCGCAGGGCCTGCGCGAGGAACTCGACCTGCTGAACGAGGCCCGCAACTGCGAATTGCTCGCCGGGCTGTTCGCGGACCGGGACGACATTGTCTTCCCGAAAATCTACTGGGAATGGACCTCCGAGCGGGTGCTCGTGCAGGAGTTCATCCACGGCATTCCCCCGACCGACATCAAGCGGCTGGACGAGGAGGGCTACGACCGGGTGGTGCTGGCGCAGCGCGGCACCGACGCCTTCCTGCAGATGTCGCTGATCGAGGGCGTCTTCCACGCCGACCCGCATCCCGGCAACCTGCTCTGCCTGACCGGCAACCGCATCGCCTTCGTGGATTTCGGCATCATCGGGCGGCTGTCGCAGCGCCGCCGGGCCCAGCTCCTGATCCTGATCGGGGCGATGCTGAAGGAGGACGCGGACGGGCTGATGGCGGTGCTGCTCGACTGGACCGGCGGCAGCGCGCCCGACCTGACCCGCCTGGAGGCCGCCTCGCAGGCCTTCGTGATGCGCCACAACGGGGCGACCCTGAATCTCGGGGTGGTGCTCACGGATTTCATGACCATGGCGCGCGAGAACGACCTCGCCATGCCGACCGACCTGGCGATCCTGTTCAAGGGCCTCGTCACGGCCGACGGGGTGATGCGCCAGCTCGACCCGCAATTCGACCTCTTCGCGGCGGCCGGCCCGACCGTGAAGCGCACGATGCGCACGCGCTTCTCGCTCAAGGAGGTCAAGAGCAAGTTCGAGGGGCTCGCCGCCGGCCTCTACGGGGCCGCCTCCGAGCTGCCGACCCTCGTCCACCTGATGCTGGTGCGCCTGAAGCAGGGCCGCGTCACGGTGGAGATCGAGCTCAAGGGCATGGACAAGCTCACCCGGGGGATCGAGCGGGCGGCGGCCCGGGTGGCGGTGGGGCTGGTGGTGGCGGCCTTCGCCACGCAGCTCGCCCCGAAGCTCATGGAGCACGGCACCCCGGCCTTCGCGACGATCGGCATCCTGGTCCTGACGATCGGCATCGGCTGGATCCTGCTCCTCGCGCGCAACCGCTGATCCCGGCGGTCACGGACGTGACCGCCGGTTCCGTTCTCGACGCGTCGCCGAGCCCTCGGCTCGGTGTCGACGCGTCGAGACGGCCCGATGCGTCGGCATCCCGGGCGTCGGGACGAGGGGCCGCCCGCGCGCGGTCAGTGGCGCGAGGGCTTGCCCCGACGCGCCCTCAGCTCGCTCGCGGCGCGCGTGGCGTGGCGCGGGCTGCGGAAGATCCGGCCCTCGAGGCGGACGAAATCCGGATGGGCGGCGAAGAAGCGGAATCCCTCGGCCTCGGGCACGACGATGCCGGCGGAGGTCTCGCCGACCTCCACGATGCGGGCTGACGACATGGTGACACGACTCCTCTCGCCGGCGCGCGCCGGGGGGGCGCGCCGCTGCGGCGCGCGGTGACGGGGGGGTGACGCGGGCGAGGCTCAGCCGCGACAGCCGTCGAGGAGGGTGCGGGCCGGGCCCCGCACGGCGTGGCGGAGGCGGTCGCGTCGCATCGGGATCGGCCGCATCGCCGCAGGTCTCCGGGAAGGCCGGGGCGGCCCCGGCGCGCTGGCACGGCGGGGCGCCCCCTCCGTCCTCCGCGAAGATCCCAGGCGGGCTCCGCCCTGTCAACCGGAATGTTCTTTCTATAGAACAAATCGAGGGAGCAGAAGCCTTCGCGCCGAGACGGTTCCGCGAGAAGATCCCTCCTTCTGAGCGGTCGCGCACCGGTATTCGCCGGGACTTGGCGGCCTAGACGTTCGGTAAAACGAACGAGGGGCGGCGGCTTTGCGCTGGCGCCGCGGCGCGGCCTGGCGCAGGATGACGGGGCGACCGGAGAGGAGCCGACGACATGGCGGACGAGCCCCACGACCCCGATCACGGCGAGGCGTCGCCGCGCTGGAAGCACGACGGCGTCCGGGTGATCACCGGCGACCGGCTCGACCCGAACACCGCCCAGACGCCGGGGATGTTCCGGCAGGCCGCGATCAACCACGCGCGGGTCGGCGCGCAGAAGATCTGGGCCGGCACCGTGGCGATCCAGCCGGACGCCAAGACCGGGGTGCACCATCACGGCGCGCTGGAGAGCGTGATCTACGTCGTGCGCGGGCGCGCTCGCATGCGCTGGGGCGACCGCCTGGAATACACCGCCGAGGCGGGGCCGGGTGACTTCATCTACGTGCCGCCCTACGTCCCCCACCAGGAGATCAACGCCTCGCCGGACGAGCCGCTCGAATGCGTGCTGGTGCGCTCGGACAACGAGGCGGTGGTGGTCAATCTGCCCGACGTGGCGCCGGCGGAGCCGCCCGAGACGGTCTACTGGGTCGATCCGATCCATCGGCACCCGTGACCGACGCAGGGTCGCGGGCGGCGGGCCTGCGTCCTTTCTGCCGATCAACTTGCCTTCGTGGCGGTTCCGGCGCTCGCTCGGTGCCGGTTTAAGTGATTGTTAATCGTACGCTCACAGGCTTGCCGCATCCCCGCTCACAGGTGCGCCATGCCGCTGCCGAACGCCCGACCCCAGTCGACCGACGAGGCGGAATGTCCCGTGCCTCTGTCGGTTCTCGGCCAGATCTACCGGGGCGACAGCGAGACGGTGGACGCGATCGTGGCGGACATCCCGCCCCGCACCCGGGCCCGGCTGGCCGCGTACCTGTACGGGAAGAGCCACACCCACGAGATCGGGCTGCGCATCGCGGCGACCTGCGAGGAGGCGGACCTGATCCAGGCGGCGGGGCTCGCCGGCTCGGTGCTGCACGCGCAGTCGCGCAGCCGCAGCCTGCGCGCCGCCGAGCCGCGCCTCCCGGCGGCCCGGCGGGTGAGCCTCGCCGGTTCGGGGCGGGGCTCCGCGGGCTGACTCGCGTTTTCTCGCGGCATCGCGCGATCGGCGCTTGTGACCGGTCGCGATGCCGTGTTAAAGGCGCCCGCCTGCGACGCGAAAGCGACGCTGGCGCGACGCGAAACCCGGCCCGAGCGGCCAGGCGCGGCGCCGGAGAGGTGGCAGAGCGGTTGAATGCACCGCACTCGAAATGCGGCATGGGCGCAAGTCCATCGGGGGTTCGAATCCCTCCCTCTCCGCCACCTGCGCTTCGTAAGCGCTTGAATTTGTTTGCTTTTCTTGAGCCTTTTGCACTCTGGCCCTAACATGGGCCCCAACACAGCCTTTGGATCTGAGTGGGCTTCGGTGGACGCAACGCGGTGTCGTTGCGCTGGTCATGCGGGATCGTTCGCGTCCGACATATGGCTGGTGAACCCGGGACGAGTCGCTCCGCCCCCGCGAAGACTGCAAAGCTGAGATGGAAGCACCGAGCGATCCTGCCAGACTGCGCCTTGGTGATATTGTGATCGATGTGATCGCTCCTCGCAGCAGCGGCCTTGATCATCGGCGTGTCCGTGACTGACGGTGAGAGCGCGGTCGAGGATGAACCGAGCTACCTGCCTGGTAGTCCTGGCTTTGCTGCTTGTGCACCCGCGGTCGTGCACCCCTAAAAAGCGACCCATTCTTTTTACCAGGAAATAGGGGCGACCTTGCGGGACGGCTATATACTGGCGATGCACAAAAGGCTTATCTTCCCTAACGACGGCGCGAGGCCGGAGCGATCTGGAATTTTTTAAGCCTTGCTGAAGCGCCTGCCCCTGACCCCTTCAGGACGTTTGCGATGCATTGCGAGAGCGTCCGGTTACGGGCCTTTTCCGGATATTCGAATTCGCGACAGCGTGTCCTGACACGAATGCCTTGGCCCGCGCGTGGGGCAGCGCGCTCCGGTCCACTATGGCGCCCTCGATCGCCTGCCTCCACTTGTCGGTTCGCCGGTTCAATTGCTCGGCGAGACCCTCGAGGTCAGGGGCGGTCAGAATGCGAGGCTGGTGCTTCTGCCCGGCACGGCCGCATCGGCGATGGCGCTGCGACTCAACGGTAGTGCAGCGCGATGACCTCCGCAACGCAGGCCGGACGCTCGTGGTTCTCGATCTCGAACGTGATGCCGTAGGTGACCCGCAAGCCGTCCGGCGGGGCGTCTTCCGCCGCAGCGATGGTCGTGCGGCCGCGCAGCCGTGATCCGGCCGGCACGGGAGCCAAGTAGCGGATGCGGTTCGCCCCATAATTGAGGGTGTTCCTCAATCCTTCCAGGCTCATCACGTCACGGATGAATACCGGCGCGAAACTCAAGGTGAGCAGCCCGTGGGCAATCGTGGTTCCCGTCGGCAATTCACGCGCCGCCCGCTCGACGTCGACGTGGATCCACTGATTGTCGCCGGTCGCATGAGCGAAACTCTCGATCCGCTCCTGGGTCACCTCGATCCAGCCGCTCACCCCGACTTCCGTCCCGACGGCTGCTTTGATCTCTTCGAAATCCCGGAAGACCCGCATGTTGCCCTCCGTCAGGGACGTTGGAGATCGGCGATGAGTCCGGCCATGACGCCGCTCACGCCATGATGCTCAGGCCCCCGTCGACGTAGACCGTCATGCCGGTGAGGCGCGCGGCGAAGGGCGTCGTCAGGTAGGCGGCGGTGAGGCCGACATCATCGATGTCGACGAGTTCGCCGATGGGCGCGCGCGCCACCGCCTCGTTGAGCAGGAGGTCGAAATCCTTCAGGCCCGAGGCCGCCCGGGTCTTGAGGGGGCCGGGCGACACGGCATGGACGCGGATGTCGCGGTCGCCGAGTTCGTAGGCGAGGTAGCGCACCGCGCTCTCCAGCGCCGCCTTGACCGGCCCCATCAGGTTGTAGTTCGGCACGACCTTGCTGGCGCCGTGGTAGCTCATGGTGAGCAGCGTGCCGCCCTCCGTCATCAGCGGGGCGGCCAGGCGCGCCATGCGGATGAAGGAGTGGCAGGACACGTCCATAGCGATGCCGAAGCCCTCGCCAGAACTGTCGACGAGCCGGCCCTGCAGATCCTCCTTCGGCGCGAAGGCGATGGAGTGGAGTGCGATGTCGAGGCGGCCCCAGGTCTCGGCGATCTGGCGGAACACCGCCTCGAGATCGCCCTCCCGCTGCACGTCGCAGGGCACGAAGATCGGCGCGTTGAGTTCGCGCGCCAGCGGCTCGACGTAGGGCTTGGCCTTCTCGTTGAGGTAGGTGAGGGCGATCTCCGCCCCGAGCCGCCGGAACACCCGGGCGCAGCCATAGGCGATCGAGTGCGCGTTGGCGACGCCGAGCACGAGGGCACGCTTGCCGGCGAGGGCGTTGCCGTTAGGGATCTGCGTCATGACTCTCGTCTCCGGAACGGGCTCGGCCGGCTCGCGCCCCGGCCGGATGGCGAACTCAGCCGGCCTTGCGCTGGCGGGGGGCGGGTTCGGGCGCCGGGACGGGCTCAGGTGCCGTCCCGAGGAGATCGCGGAACCGCGGCATCATCGCCCGCTGCTCCGGCTCCAGGTCGATCTGGTCCATCAGGCGATCGAGGACGGCGAGGAGGCGACGGCGCTCCTCCGCCGTCCGCACGAGGTCCGGCAGGGAGGCCATCGCGCTGTCGGGGGCGTGCTCGACGAGGGTCGATTGCTGGCGCACCACCTGGGCCGCGGCGCTCGCCGGCATGTCGAGCAGGCCGACCTCGCGGCCGACGAGTTCGCGGATGCGCTTGAAGGTGGACAGCCGCCGCTCCCTGCGGCCGAGGCGGGAGACGAGCAGGCCGGCCCGCACGGCCGCCTCGGTGAAGCCGCCCTCCGCGATCCGGCTCATGGCGTCATGGAGGGCCGGCGCCGCCTCGGCGGGGAGAGCGGCGGCCGCCTTCTCCTCCTCGCGCGGCGCGACCACGCTCATCGTCGCGTAGACCGAGAAGAACAGGTTCTCGACCGCGGCGTCGCGCATCTGCCGGTAGAGGTCCCACCCGGCCATGATCCCGGCCGCCGCCCGGCGCTCCGCCGTGGCCCAGGCGCCCGTGTCGTCCCGGTGGACCCGGTGCGCCTTCACGAGATCCGCGCAAGGGCCGAGGGAGGCGAGCGCCGGATTGAGGTCGGAGAGCGCCCAGCGCCGGGCCCGCAGGGGATGCAGCGCCCGCGACAGCGCCCCGACCTCCTGCGGCACGAGCGCGCTCACCACCGGATGCACGAAGGTCTCGTAGGCGGCGGCGTTCAACTCCGAGACCCGGTTCACCGCCGCGAACGGCACCTCGTCCTTGCGGGCGTACTTCTGCAGTGTCTGCAGGTCCTCGACCTGCAACTCGCGCAGCACCACGTCGTAGCGCACCGTCCCGTCGACGCGCTCCTCCTCGACCTTCATGCCGTAGAGGCCGGGCGGCAGGTGCTCGATATAGTCGAGGAGATCGACGATCTGGGCGTGCTCGCGGCGCGCGACGCTCGCCGAGACGAAGATGCCGAGATGCCCGACGCTCTCGTGCATCAGCCCGACGATGACCTGCCCGTTCGCCTTGAGATCCTCCGTCGTCGGGTAGAGGTCGGCCACCCAGTTGAAGGCCTGCTGGGGCGGCGTGATGTTGTCGCCGAGCGAGGCGAACAGGATGATCGGCGAGCGGATCGCCTTGAGGTCGAAGGCCTTGCCCTCGGCCCACTCGGCGCCGCCGTTCGCCAGCCGGTTGCCGACGAACAGGTTGTCGACGATCCAGCGGATCTCCTCCCGGTTCATCAGGAAGTAGCCGCCCCACCAGCGCTCGAATTCGAGGTAGCGCGCCTGTTCGGTGTCGATCTTGGAAAAGAGGTTGTAGGACTTGCCGAAATTCGTGTTGGCCGGGTTCAGGTACTCGAAGTTGTCGACGAGGTGGGCGCCATCGAAGACGCCGCCGCCGAGGTCGCTGGCGAAGAGCGCCGTCCACGACCCGCCGAGCATCCCGCCCGCGTAGCGCATCGGGTTCTCGGCGTCGTTGCCGGCCCAGTAGGACATCGGCGCCCCGTTCACCACGATGGGGCCGGCGGCCTCGGGGTCGAGCGCCCCCACCAGCATCGCGGCCCAGCCGCCCTGGCAATTGCCGACGATGACGGGCTTGCCGCGCGTCGGGTGGCGCTCGCGCACGAGGCGCAGGAAGGCGGCCTCGGCCTGCGCCACGTCGGCCAGCGTCTGGCCCGGGACCGGCTCGGCGAAGAAGATCACCGCGTAGACCGGGTGCCCGGCGCGCAGGGCCACGCCGATCTCGGAATCGGGCTTGAATCCGCCGATGCCCGGCCCGTGCCCGGCCCGCGGATCGATGATGACGTAGGGGCGCTTCTCGGCATCCGTGCGCAGGTGCGGCGGCGGCCGGATGCGCGCGAGGGCGTAGTTCACCGGCCGCGGATAGCGGCGGGCATCGGCGACCATCTCCCAGTCGAAGGCGAGGAGCGGCGGCTTGCCGGCCGCCTCGTGCGCGAGCCAGTTGTTGCCGCGCTGCCGGAGCGTGTCCCAGAACAGGAGCGAGCGCTGGGCGAAGTCGGTCCAGTAGGTGAGGGTGTCGCCGAGGGCCTGCGCCGGCGTCACGGGCTTGAAGGCGTCGAACCAGGCGCGGTTCGCCTCCCGCGTGGCGTCGAGGTAGGTCTCGAGCGCCGCGGCGCAGCGGTCCCGGTAGACCTCGCCGATGCGGGCCTGGAGCGGGAGCAGCGGGGGCAGCCCGCCGGCCGTCGCGGCGCCTTGAGTGGGTCCTTGGACGGGGCCTTGGGCGGGTCCTTGGGCGAGGTGTCGGGCGGGGCCTTGGGGAATCGCGGGTCGTCCGGTTTCTGCCATGACGCATGTCCTGTCGCGGTGGCGCTCAGTGGCGCGTGGACTCCCAGGTGAGGAAGAAGCCGACATCGCCCGGCATGCCGTCCGGCCAGTCGACGATCATCGCCTTGAGGCCGTAGCCGGCGGGGTGCAGGCGGTCGCGCCAGAACTCGTAGGCCTGGCGCGGCCGGCCCGTCAGCGTCTCGGCCCAGCCGGCTTCGGCATTGTTGATGGCCCGGCCCTTGTCGGTGCACATCAGGTTCGGGAAGCGCATCACCAGCAGTTCCTTCTGGCCCTGCTCGGCGGCGATGCGCAGCTTGTCGAGGAGCCGCTGGGTGATCTCGTGCAGCTTCTCGGGCGTGACCGGGATCGGCACGGAGAGTTGCTTGACGAGTTCCTCGCGCGCCAGGGCGGCGCGGTCCTGCCCTTCCAGCTCCTTGAGGGCCTTGGCGGCCCGCATCCGGGCCGAGTAGGCGGCGAGGTCGTCCGCCGACATGAAGGGCTCGCTCGCGAGCGTGACGGTCGTCGTCTGGGTGTCCATCATGGCCTCCCGCTTCGTGTCACAGCGCCGGCAGGGGCGCCTCGTCGAGCACCTCGCGCATGCCCCGCGCGATCATGGCTTCCTCGTCGGTGGGGATGACGAAGGCCTGGGGGCCGGGGCCGCGGGTGATCTGCGGACCGCCGGCTTCGTTCGCGCCCTCGTCGAGGCGGAACCCCGCCCAGGCGGCGCCCCGCAAGACCTCGGCCCGGGTGGCGGCGTCGTTCTCGCCGATGCCCCCGGTGAAGACGAAACCGTCGATGCCGCCGAGCGCCGCGACGAGGGACCCGAGTTCGCGCCCGATGCGGTAGACGAAGAGGTCGATGGCGGTCCGCGCGCGGGGATCCTCGGCCGCGCGGGCGCGCAAGGTGCGCATGTCGTTCGACAGGCCCGAGACGCCGAGGAGCCCCGAGCGGGTGTAGAGCATGCGCTCGGCCGCCTCGGGGGTCAGCCGCATCTCCCGCAGCAGGAAGAACACCACGGCCGCATCGAGGCTGCCGCAGCGCGTCCCCATCGGCAGGCCGTCGAGGGCCGAGAAGCCCATCGTGGTGGCGACGCTGCGCCCGCCGTCGAGGGCGCACAGGCTCGCGCCGTTCCCCAGATGGGCCACTACCACCCGGCCCTGCGCGAGGGCGGGATCGGTCGCGGCGAGATGATCGGCGATGAAGGCGTAGGACAGGCCGTGGAAGCCGTAGCGGCGCACGCCCAGGTCGGCGACCTCGACCGGCAGGGCGAAGAGTTGCGCGATCTCGGGCTGGCCGCGGTGGAAGGCGGTGTCGAAGCAGGCGACCTGCGGCAGGTCTGGGAATTGCCGGCGCAGGATGCGGATCGGCTCCAGGTTGTGCGGCTGGTGCAGGGGTGCGAGCGGTACGAGGCGCTCCAGCGCCGCCAGCACCGCGTCGTCGATCCGCACCGGACCCGCATGCGCCATGCCGCCATGCACGACCCGGTGCCCGACCGCCGCCAGCCGGTGCCCGCTGCGGTGGGCCATCAGCCAATCGGCGACGTGGAGCAGGGCCTCCTCGTGACCGAAGCCGCCGCTGTCGAGGCGCTCGTCGGCCACCACCGCGCCGGTATTGTCGCGCACCACGAGGTGGGGCGCGTCGCCGAGCCCCTCGAACAGGCCGCGGTAGAGCCGGCGGGGGGCGCCGTCCGGCCCAGGCTCGAAGACCTGGAACTTCAGGCTCGACGAGCCGGCATTGAGCACCAGGAAGGCCGGGATCATCGTCAGACCTCGGGTAAGGGCTTGGCCGCACGTTGCGCGGCGGAGAAGAGCGAGGCCACCGCGCAGGAGGCGAGCCGGGTCAGGCGGGAATCCGCGCGGCTCGTCAGGATGACGGGCACCCGGGCGCCGAGCACGATGCCGGCCGCGTCCGCATCCGCCAGGAAGGTCAGGCTCTTGGCCAGCATGTTGCCGGCCTCGAGATCCGGCACGACGAGCACGTTGGCGCGGCCCGCGACCGGCGAGCGGATCTTCTTGATCGCCGCCGCCCCGAGGTCGATGGCGTTGTCGAGGGCGAGCGGCCCGTCGAGGACCGCGCCGGTGATCTGGCCGCGATCCGCCATCTTGCAGAGCGCGGCGGCCTCGATCGTCGAGGGGACCTTCGGGTTGACCGTCTCCATCGCCGAGACGACCGCGACCCGCACGGTCTCGATCCCGAAGGCGTGCGCGAGGTCTATGGCGTTCTGGACGATGTCGCGCTTCTCCTCCAGGGAGGGCGCGATGTTGATGGCCGCGTCCGTGACGATGAGCGGCTCGTCGTGGCTTGGCACGTCCATCACGAAGCAGTGGCTGAGGCGGCGGGCGGTCCGCAGCCCGCCGTCGCGCCGCACCACCGCCGCCATCAGCTCGTCGGTATGGAGGCTGCCCTTCATCAGCGCCTCGGCCTCGCCGGCGGTCACCAGCGCCACCGCGCGGGCGGCCGAATCGTGGCTGTGGGCGGCCTCGACGACGCGGAATTCCGCCAGGTCCTTGCCGAGCGCCGAGGCCGCCGCCAGGAGCTTCGGCCGGGGACCGACCAGGATCGGCTCGATCAGCCCGAGATCCGCCGCCTCCAGCGCCGCGCCGAGGGAGGCCTCGTCGCACGGGTGCACGACCGCGACCTTGAGCCGGGGCAGCGCCTGCGCGGCCGCGACCAGGCGCTCGTACTTCTCGTGCCGGCGATGCCGGGCCGGCGCCTCCTGCGTCGTCGAACTCGCCACGATGCACTCTCCTGCTCAGCCCGTCTCGGGGCGGCGTCGACGGATCGGCGAGCGGCCCGGAGCACGCGCTAAAGGACCCGAGCAGAGGGCCCGTTCGCTCTGCCCCGCCACCGTGCCTCGCAGCGGTGTCTTGCGCGCTAATCTCACGGACGGCGTCGACCCCCGCTTGATCGAACGTGACACCGCGATCGGGGTTTTTGCAGCGCAACGTTGATCTGGATCAAACTGCCAGGGCCGGAGCGGACAAGGATGGGCGCGGTCCGGGGTTGGGCCGTGGCTCACGATCACGGGACGCGCGATGGTGAGCCCGAAGCATGACGCAGCCGGGCTGTTGCTGCTCGCCGCGAGCGGGATCTGCGCACAGTCCGAGGGGACCCAATTGACCGACCGTGCCGATTTGGCTGTGCCGATGGCCGCTGCCTCGCTGATCCCGACGCTGCATGGGCGCTGGCTCCACGCCCACCACGAGCACGTGGTCGGGCGCGTGCGCCACGTGCGGGCGGCGCAAAACGGCTAGACGCTGCTCGCGGTCGTCGGGCCGGCAGTGGCGAGGTCGGTGCGCCGGCGCCGACCCCGCGCGAGGAGGGCAGCGTCTTGACCATGACCGGCACGGCCGAGGCCGTCCATGCGCTGCCGCCACTCTGAGAGACGAGGGCCTTGATGACAGAGCAGGCCGCCGCGGTCCCGGTCTTGCGCTACGCCGCCGCGGAGCGCGTGCGCCACGGGCGCGCCCTCGTTGTTTGGGCGCTGCTTCCGGACGACCGGGAGGGCCTGCTCGCCGCCATCGCGCGGGTCGGACCGCGCCCGCGCCCTCCGATTCG
Source organism: Methylobacterium sp. WSM2598 (assembly GCF_000379105.1). Taxonomy (GTDB): domain Bacteria; phylum Pseudomonadota; class Alphaproteobacteria; order Rhizobiales; family Beijerinckiaceae; genus Methylobacterium. Next base: position 1,851,682 of record NZ_KB900609.1, read on the forward strand.
TCGCGCCCATGCGCGCCTTCAGCGAGTGGGAGACCGGCTACTTCGTCAGCGTCGATTTCCTCGTGCACGTCGCCCTGGTGGCGGAGGCGCAGAAGGGCGACGCACCGGCGATCGTCGGCAGCGGCCGCTTCATCGTGCCGGCGCCGGACACCGCCGAATTGGCCTTCGCGTCGCGGATGCGTGGCAGGACTGCGACCCCGGCGCCGCGCTGATGCGCGACCTCATCGCCCTCGCGCGCGAGCAGGGCCTCGCGGAGTTCACCGCCGAGGTGATGTCCGACAATGCCGCGATGCTGGCGCTGTTTGAGCGCTGCGTGACGTCGGTGCGGCTGCGACCGGAAGGCGGTACGGTTCACGTCGCGAAGCTGCTGTCGTTACGGGAGGCGGCTAGCGGGGACGATGGCGACCGACTGTCACGCTCCTTCGGCCAGAGCGATCGCGAGGTCGGCATCCGTGGCGGCGCGCACCTCGTCGAGTCTCACGCCCGGTGCCGTCTCAATGAGCGTGGCGCGACCGTCCGGAAAGGCAATCACCGCGAGCTCCGTCACCAGGAGGTCGATGCGGCGCTCGGCCGTGAGCGGCAGCGTGCAGTCCCGCACCACCTTCGGCCGGCCCTTGGCGGTGTGCTGCATCGCCACGATAACCCGCTTGGCCCCGGTCACGAGGTCCATCGCCCCGCCCATGCCGGGGACCATCCGGCCCGGCACCATCCAGTTGGCGAGCCGCCCCGTCTGATCGACCTGCAGGCCGCCGAGCACCGTGAGGTCGAGGTGCCCGCCGCGGATGAGCGCGAAGGAGGTCGCGCTGTCGAAGGTGGAGGCGCCCGGCAGCGCCGTCACGGCCTTGCCGCCCGCATCGGTCAGCCAGCGCAGGGCCATGCCGGGCTCCGGCACCGGCCCGGTGCCGATCAGGCCGTTCTCGGACTGAAAGAAGACGGTCATCCCGGGCGGGACGTGGTTGGCGACCAGCGTCGGGATGCCGATCCCGAGATTCACCAGCATCCCGTCGCGGAGTTCGCGGGCGATGCGCGTGGCGATGACGACCTGCGGTTCCATCGGCTCACCCGCATGCGATGACGTGATCGACCAGCGGCGCCGGCGTGACGACGTGGTCGGGCGCAATGACGCCGGTCGGGACGATGTGCTCGGCGCACACGATCACCGTGTCGGCCGCCATCGCCATCAGGGGATTGAAGTTGCGCGCGGTCAGCGCGTAGGTGAGGTTGCCGAGGTAATCGCACAGGAAGGCCTGGATCAGCGCGAACCCGGCGCGCAGGGCTGGTTCGAGCAGGTACTCGCGGTCCTCGACCGTGATCCGCCGCTTGCCCGCCTCGGCGAGGGTCCCGATTCCGGTCGGGGTGAGGACGCCGCCCAGGCCGCACCCGCCCGCGCGGATGCGCTCGGCCAACGTGCCCTGCGGCACGAGATCGACCTCCAGCGTCCGCGCGAGCATCTGCGCCTGGGTCTCCGGGTTGAGACCGATATGGCTGACGACCGCCTTGCGCAGCGCCCCGGCCGTGACGAGCTTGCCGATGCCCCGACCTGGCATGGCGGTGTCGTTGGCGATGACGGTGAGATCCCGCCGGTGTTGCCGCACGAGTTCGTCGATGAGCGGCTCGGGCGTCCCGACGCCCATGAAGCCGCCGACCATCAGGCTGGCCCCGTCGGGGATCTGGGCAACGGCATCGGCGAGTGACAGGATCCGCATGGCGAGGATCATCGGATGCTGACGACGGGTCGTTCGGTCCCGGCGGCGATCGCGGCCGCACGCGGACCGGCGACACGTGCTAGTAGACGTACACGGCGCGCACGCGCCGGCCGGCATAGGGGTCGGTCCACGCCGGAACCCCGACCAGCACGGGCCGGGGCGCGGGGTCGAAGGGCAGCACCGAGGCGCCGAAGGCGATGAAGCCGGCCGTGGCCCGCACGTCGTCGGGCTGGCGCGGATCGCGCGAGATCAGGTCCGCCTCCCGGAACAGGCGCAGGTTGCAGCGGCGGGACGGCAGCCCGCCCGTGGGCGTGCAGGCGTCGTGGCGGGCGCAGGCCGCATCGAGCGCATCGACCGGCGGCAGCGGCGCCCGGTTGCCCAGGCCGCAATAGTTCCCGTGCACGAGGAGGTTCGGCTCCGGCGCGTATCCGCCCGACTGCGCCAGGGCTGACGGCGAGGCCAACCCCGCGGCGGCGAGGAGCAGCGCGGCGATCGTGGTGCGCATGAGGGAGGCTCCGCGTGCGTCCGGGGATGGTGTCGTCGGGGCCCCGCCGTTATGGCGTCCCGTTGGGGGAGATCGCGTCGTCGCTGCGGCCGCGCTCAGTACGGACGGCACACGCCGGCATAGGAGTCCCAGTAGCGGTAGGGACCGCAGCCGCCATAGGTGGACCCGTAGTAGCCCGCGGCCGCCGCCGCGCCCACGGCCCCGGCCGCCAGCCCATAGCCGTAGGGCCGGTAGCGATAGCCGTAGGCACCGTAGCCGTAGCGCCCGTACCGGCCGTAGCCGTAGCGGCCATAGCGGCCGTAGCCGCCCCGGTAGGCGTAGCCGCCGCGGTAGCCGCCACGATAGCCCCCGCGCACGCCCGCGACCCGTGCGCCGTGGAAGCCGCCGCCCCGGAATCCTCCGCCGCGGAACCCGGCCCCCCGGAACCCTCCGCCGTGGAAGCCGCCGCCGCGGAAGCCGCCACCGCCGCCGCGGAAGCCGCGCGCCTCGGCGGCGACGCTGGTCAGGATCAGGGCGGCAATGGCGGAGACTGCGATGATGAAGCGCTTCATGACGTCGTCTCCCTGACGTGTAAGATTGGCCGGCGCGGCGCCCACGAGCGATCGTGCCTGAACAAGCCCGTGACGGCCTTCCAGCAGCTCAGTTTGGACGATAGTGTTCGCCGCTCCGCGGCGCTTGATCGGACAGGACAGTGCACGTCGTGCGCGGCTGGATCATGTCTATTGCACGGGGAAACGACCTCGATTTGCGCTCGTGTGTGCGAATTTATTCTGTAGAGGCCGACCAAACGGACGAGCGCCGCCGTGCCTAGTGCACAGACGCCGACGAACACACCATGTGCGCGTCCGCTAATTGCCTGCAAACGCACGAGAAATCGCGCTGAGCTATGTACGTTTTGAAGGCGTCACTGCACTAGCAGCCCTGCCCGAACAGTATCGAGGCTGGGGTCATCGACGACCGATATCGAGTCGGTGGGGCACCGATCCGATCATGACCGAGGTGGCAGCGTTCGAGATCAGGATCACGATTGGACTCTCGGGCACGATCCTGCGCGCGGCGACCGAACGGATCGCTGCCAGCAAGGCCGAGGAACTCATCCGCCTTGCCCACCAACGTCGGCGGCACCATCGCTCTCACCATTTTGGGGAGCCATGCCCAGGCGGTGCGCCGGATCAAATTCTACCTCGCGAGCGTGATCCACGATGTGGAGAAGGCCTGGCAGCCTTTGATGGGTCGTGGACGATCAGCGGCAGATTAAAACCGGCAGTTTGGAATGCGTGAGAACCTTCATAGTCTCGCTGCCGATGACGAGGGCGGAAAAGCCACGACGGCCATGCGAGGCCATGGCGATGAGGTCACAGCCGCGGGCTTCGGCGGTTTCGATAATGGCCTCAAACGGTTGCCGGTGTTCGACTTTCACGACCTCGCAAGCGACACCGACCCGCTTGGCTTCCTGCTCGGCCTCGGTGAGACTACGATCGGCGTCGGCATGGGCATGTCGCGTGAACTCATCCACGTATGGGTTCGAGGCCCCCAAAGGCACTGCCGGGAACCGCGCAACTACCGTGAGCACCGTCACCTTTGCCCCGACAGCCTTGGCGAGCGACACGGCGTTCTTGACGGCCGAGGCGGAAATCGACGTCCCGTCGGTAGGGACAAGAATGTGCTGGTACATCGGGATCTCTCCCAGCAGTCCGCGAGGCACGCCCGCGTGGTCGTTCGGGGCCGACCCGTAGGGCCCGATTCGGTTTATAGCAGTAGGGCCTTCTGAGTTGTAGGGCTGAGCTTCCTGGGCCGGTTCTGAGGCTCTAGGAGGGCCTTTGTAGCCTCGATGAGGGCGGACAGCTCCGCCCGTTCGCACAAGCCCGGACATGGGACGAGGGATGCGTCTCAAGAGAAGAGCCCGCCGCAGTGAGAGCGGGCGGGCTGGAACAATGGCCGTGTCTCACTGGATCAAGCGGCGTACACAAAAAACGCTAATAGTGGGACGGCAGTGCTCATTCGGGTCGCGATGAGGCAAGGGAGATGACGATGCGTTATCTGGGACTTGCGGGGTTGTCTGTCGCCGTGGCACTCGTACTTGGACTAGGGAGCGGCGCAAAGGCAACCCCGCTCAGCAGTTCTTGGGCCGGAGTTGCGGCATCTGAGGCGTGCGACGGATTGGTCATCAAGGCAGTGACTAGGGTCGGAGTTGCGCATCGGTCGGCTCGAAGGACGGCCCGGCGTGTTCACCGCCGCCACAGTTACTAGCTGCTGGCTCGATCTCGCGCATGAGGGCGGGCCGATTCGCACTTTGGGCCGCCTTCCTTTGCCCGACTGGGTCCTGCGCGAGGGTGCGCCGGATGCGTAAGGGCGTGTATGGAACGCGAAACGTCCCCTCCTAAAAGTCCTTGGAAGCAGTCCGGCGGGCCGCGCGGCGGGCGCGAGTTGAGGCCTAATTCAAATGCCTCCGGCTGGGCCTCTGAGGCGGGCTGCTAGACTGCACTAGACTGTGTGCGCTTGCTCCGGGTCCCTGAAGCCGGCAGCGAGCGGCGAGCTGAGCCATGCTCCCCCAGAGAAGCCCGGCCCGCATCCCTTCGATGTGCGAGCCATGGGGCTCACGATGCCCAAGACACCCACCATCGAGGAACGCCTCCGCGCCGGTGAGATCACAGACGAGTGGCTCGACGCAGCCGTGACGGACTACCTGAACGATCCGACGCCCGGTACGCGCACGATCGCGGAGGGCATCGCTATCGACGTCTGCGCGATCCTGCTGGCCAGCCCTTACGCCCGCAAGGTACTGGCGGATCCGGATGCCTCCGAGGCGCAGATGCGCATGGCTGTGCGGACCGCGATCCTGCTGGCGAGGCCCGGGTAGTTCGGTCCGCTGTCTACAGCGCTGAGCGCGGCGCTCTGAAACCTCCGCGCCAGCTGCCCGTTCTAGCCGACGATCATGGCTGCCACTCCGACCATCGAGAACCTCTACAAGCTCAAGCGCATCACCGACGAACAGCTCGACGCGGCCGTGACGGACTACCTGAACGACCCTACGCCCGGCCCGCGCCAGCTTGCAGACGGCCTCGTCATCGATGTCTGCGCGGTCATGGAGGCTAATCCTCACGCCCGCGCGGTCTTGGCAGCGAGGGACTCGTCCGAGGCTCAGATGCGCATGGCAGTCCGGACGGCGATCCTGCTGGCCCGTCCCGCCCGGTACACGGACGCGATCGCGGCGTAGGAGGGGTCGGACTCCACAAGTCCCGTCACGAATGGCGAGGAAGGCCAGACGATCCCGCCGCCCACGAGCAATGAGTGCCGAGTGCCGAACTGACGGCTGCCCGCCGCTCAGCGCTGTTCGTCTCTGGCGCGAGGTGAGGAAGTTTGGCTTCTTGGGGCCGGTATTGCCAAGTAGCGGGTCGAGACCACGCTCAGAAGGCTCAAATAACTCGCGCACAACTAAGCTGATTAACGTACGTTAATATATTCTATCGCCTGATAGATTAAATCATTGCTATTTTCCCTTATTGCTAAATCCTTGAATTGCAATTAGTTTCCTTTGTATGACTCAGAAACGCTAGAGGCACAGCCATGACTTACGAAGCGTCGTCTGGCGGTGATCGGAACGGCGGATCAGGTGTAGGATGCAAAAATCCTAAGTACGATGAAAATTCGGTCTATCTTCAGGGAATAAACGCTGATTTATTTCATAATTCCGTCGTAAAGTCGATCTGCGATGTTTTGACCGAGTTGAATATCGACTATAGAGACGTGCTTGAGAAGGTAGACATCGATACACAGGTCTTCGACAGCATCGAAGCGATCTCGTTCTCGTCATTAGGGCGCTTAATCGCTTGGGCCGGTGAACAGACGCGGTGCGCCCACTTCGGCCTCCTCGTCGGTCAGCGCACCACTCTTGCCTCACTTGGTCTGCTCGGGACGCTGATGCGCCACTCGGAGACGGTCGGCGACGCACTGCAGGCTGTGCAGACGCACCACGACCTCCTGAACCGCGGCGCCGTGATCGAGGTGTCGATCAAAGGCAGCATCGTGATAGTAAGCTATGTACCGTATGAGCCCGACACAGAGGGGGTAGCCCTCCACTGCGAAAGAGCGATTGCGGCGCTGACCAGCGTGCTGCGGTCGCTGTGCAGCCCGCACTGGAGCCCGGAGGAGGTGCTGCTGCCGCGGCTGGAGCCGAAGGATACCACGCCCTACACGCGCTTCTTCCGCGCTCCGGTCCGGTTCTCGCAGGAGATCGCCGCGCTGGTGTTTCCGGCCCGGGTCCTGAGGCGGCCGATCGAGGGCGCCAACCCGCTCATTCGCATCGCGGCGGAGCGGCGCATCCGGCAGCTTGAGGCCGTCATCCCGTCCGACATGACTGCTGAAGTTCAGCGGCTTGTGCGCTCGACAGCGACTCAGCAGCGGACCAGTAAGATCCACGTCGCGCAGGGGCTGGCGATCGCTCAGCGCACGCTGGCCCGCCGCCTGAAGGCTGAGGGGACGACGTTCCGGTCCATCGCGAACCAGACGCGGCTCGGAATGGCCAAGCAGTTGCTGGCCGACACCACGATGAGCTTGACGGAGATCTCGGCCGCCCTGGAGTTCTCGGAGCCAGCCGCGTTCACGCACGCGTTTCGGCGCTGGACCGGCACCACGCCGAGCACGTGGCGGAAGGAACAGCGAGCCAGTTGACGACCGTGAAGCAGTTCCACGCCGACAACGTAGGCTCTAGGGGAACGCCGCCGTGAGACGCGCAAGCTTTGTCCGTGCCATTGGACTCGGTCTGAGCCTGGGAACCTCGATCGCAGTGCCCAACGCAAGGGCGGCAGAGGCCGGCCTCTCGGGCTATCAAGGCGCGTGGGTGTTGAGCGGGCGCGACTGTGCCGAGGTCTACTCGTCGGTAGGGAAGAGAGCGTCGTTCAAGAAGCCGCTAGACCTCTTCGCCCCTGCCTTCATCGTCACCGGCAATCGCCTGAGGACGCCGGGGGCATCATGTCGGATCGCGTCAGTCAAACCGGCCGGCGAGCGCCAGCTTCTCATGCTGGACTGCGCGAACGCCGTCGCGGCCAACGAGGTCAGGGTATTCATGGCGGTGTCACCGAACCGGATGCTGAAGCGCTACTACGGCGATCAAGACCCCACCGGGGTCGAGTATCAGCGCTGCTCGCGGTAGTGAGCAGAAATGAGCCACCAGACGGGCGGATCTTGAGGCGGCGAAGTCCTCCTCGTCCGGCCATCAGCACAGGGAGACGGCCATGATACTTCGCAAATGTGTGGCTGAGGGGATCGGCACCTTCTGGCTCACCTTCGCGGGCTGCGGCAGCGCGGTGATCGCGGCGGGCTTCCCGCAGGTCGGGATCGGGCTGCTAGGCGTCTCGCTTGCCTTCGGGCTCACCGTGCTCACCATGGCCTACGCCATCGGGCACATCTCGGGCTGCCACCTCAACCCGGCCGTCACGATTGGGCTCGCGGCAGGAGGCCGGTTCCCCTCGAAAGACATCGGGCCGTATATCGGCGCCCAGGTCGCGGGCGCGGTGGTGGCGGCGGCCCTCCTCTACGCGATCGCGAGCGGGTCCCCGGATTTCGACCTCGCGAAGGGCTTCGCGGCCAACGGCTACGGCGAGCACTCGCCCGGTCACTACGGCGTGATCTCGGCGCTCCTCGCCGAGGTCGTGCTCACCATGATGTTCCTGTTCGTGATCATGGGGGCGACCCACGGCAAGGCGCCCGCGGGCTTTGCCCCCATCGCCATCGGCCTGTGCCTGACGCTGATCCACCTCGTCGGCATCCCGATCGACAACCTGTCGGTCAACCCGGCGCGCAGCACCGGGCCGGCCCTGTTCGCGGGCGGCTGGGCGCTGGCGCAGCTCTGGCTGTTCTGGGTCGCGCCGCTCGCGGGCGGGGCGCTCGGCGGCGTGCTCTACCGCTGGCTCAGTGAGGAGCCCTCCGCCCAAGTCACCGGCGTCAATCCAGCAACGCGCACGATCTGATGGGACGCCGGCGCGGCCAGATCCGCGCTGGCATTCCGTTCAGATTGTCTCGTCTGATCAAGCAGTGCACGCAGAAGCAGCAAGCATGGAATGGCTGTGCCGGTTCTGACGGCCGCGATGAGACGAGGGAATGCTGTTGCAGCTTCCTCTAGATTAAGAGCCGCTGATCACACGGAGGCCAGCATGGATCAGAGCCTCGCATCCGCAGCGGCCGCGCCGTCGACCGATGCGTCCTCATCCGCCGCATTCTCGCCGGACGCGACCAAGCCCTCACTCCGCAAGGGCCTTCTGCTGACCTCGACCGGCGTCCTGATCGGCTGCACAGGCTACTACTACTCGTATGTCCATCATTCTGTGATCGGGACGTTGGTGGGCGTGCTCGGCCTCGCGCTCTGCGTCCTGGGCACGGCCAAATCGGAAGGGCCGGTGCATCACTGATAGCTGCTCATCGCAGAGCGGAGATCCTGCCTCGCGAGGAAGGCTTGCGCCGACGTTTGTAGGGCGCTGCGGTCCTCGGCTCATTGGCGGGGCGCTGCGGTCCTTGCCTCATAGGCCGCGATCGCCGAACGACACGCCGGCCTCAGGCTTTCCCTCTTGCTCAGGAGACACGCCTTCACCCGTCCCGGAAACGGGATGTGCTTGCCGCAGAGGCTGATCGCGTCTGGCGTGCAGGCTTTTTGCTCCGCCAGCGTACCCAGATCCAGCGACACCGCTGGAGAGGCCAGCGCCAGGACGGACAGCCCAATGCTGACGGCGATTAACTTGACGGTCATGGCCCCTCACCCGCCACATTCTGGCGTTTATCTTTTTTGCTCCGCCATAGCGGCGGTGCGACAAGACGATCGTAGATCATCATCATGCCAAGCTGGGGTGCTCTGTCACACTCCGACAAAGCCCAGAGCAGCGGCCTCTATTTTGACGCGAGCGCTGTCGGGCAGTTTCCGGCGGCGATCCTGTGCGAGTCTGAGTCAGTGCCGGAGGCGCTATCACCGATTTCGAATGGCCGTTCTCGGATGTTGAGCGGCCGTTCCGGCGGCTTGGAGCGAAGTTCTGGAAGTGGCGCAGAGCGGCAGCATACGCCTTGAATGCCGGGCAAGACAGCACGAGGCGGCTACCCCTCGCGCCCGGGCGAGTGCTGGAAGCCGGACGACGAGGGGCAATCACATCGATCACATGATCACAGCGACCCACACGCGGCCACTCAACCCAACCAAATGGCACTCCCTCGTTGCCACTTTTCGAGAGCGCAGCTGGAGAGCGGTTGTGATCGTGTGATCGATGTGATCGCCGCCTGCGGCGAAGACCTGAACCGGCGGCGACTTCGTGACCGTTCTGAGAAAGGAGCTGAGGATGAGGCGAGCTACTCGGCTGGAGGAGGTCCAGGCTCTTCTGCTTGCGCGCTCACGGTGATGCACCCTACAAAAAGAGACCAATTTTTTATTTGGATATGGGGGTGGCCTCGCGTGACTGGGGCACACCAGCGATGCACAAAAGGCCAATTTACGTTAGGGAGGGCTGTCCTAACGCAGACCTGCCGGGGACCGTGCAGCCATCGCCAGAGGTGAGGCGACCATATCGGCGGCGAGGGAAACAATTCCATCTGACGTCGGAATAACGGCGGGGCCGTCGTCAGCTATGCGGCCGGGAGAGGAACGCGCTTGATCAGCGTGTTCCAGGTGCCTCGTGGCAGCCGAGCCGGCCAGCTTAAGGCTGGCCGACTGGGCGCAGTCAGCGGCGAGCTGCCGTGCGGCGTCGGGTTCTAAGTTGTGGGTCTTCAGAAATCGGGCGTGGCGCCCGGTGTCGATCGGATTTCGATGTCCGGATACGACATTTGGTGGGCGACGTAGGCGGCGGGGTCAATGACGTAGCCGTCGTCGTAGCAGATGCCGGCGGCTCCAGTTTCGAAGTCGATGACGATTCGTGCCCGCAAGGCTGCCTCGATTTCGGCGAACTGGGCAGCCGTGGGATGGCGGCCGTGGAGGGCAGCGGCTTCGCCTAGGGCGGTTGCGATGGGTAAGAAGCGGGTCATTTCTGTGCGTGTTCCCTGTTGGTGAGGAGTGAAGGGCGGTCAAAACGATCACAAGATCACAATCGCTCAGACCGCTCAGTGTCTTAGCTCTACGATGGTTCGAGTTCTTATACTTCCGTGGTCACCTCCTCATCACCACTGTCGTTGAGGACGTACAGGCCGCGCCCGCACTTGCTGACCTCGCCTGAGGACATCATCCTTTGGAGCAGCTGCCGGATGTTTGCGTTGGGCACGTCAAGTTTGACGCTCAGCTCTGTCGGTGACATCGGCCCGTCCCCTTTGGCCAGGGCGGCCAAGATTGCCTGCCGCTCGTCGCTGCGGCGGACTTCGGCAGCTGGTCCTTGCGCTAACCAGGTACCCGTCTGCTTGTCGAACAGCAGGGCGGTCTCGATCTCCTCGATGTCACGCCCGCGGGCGTAGAGCGTCGTGCCCTGGCTGCCCCGATCGAGGATCAGGATCGTGTCGGCCGCGCCTGTGATTCCATTTGTGCCAGACACAGTCTCGAACGGATCTTCCGCGGCCATTTTTCGCGTGTGGTGGACCACGACTACTGCGATGCCAGTCTCGTCTGCGAGCTGCTTCAGCGGGACCAGCGCCCTGTAATCCGCCTCATAGCCTGTGTCGCTGGTGCTGCGCTCAGGCCGGATCTTTGTGAACACATCGACGATGACCATTCGCGCGTTTACGGTCGCGTCGACCCATTCACGGATTGCTTCTGCGCCGCCTGCATCCAGGCGCGGGCACTCCGTCTCGAGGTACAGTTCATCCAGGACGACCTCTTGGTCCTGCAGGATCTGGCGCAGGCGCTGCTGCAGGCGGCGCTCGTTGTCCTCCAGGGCCAGATAGAGGACGCTACCCTGCTTCACCGGCACGTTGCCGAGCGCCAGCCCGCCGGTGGCAACCGCAACGGCCAAGCCCAGTGAGAGCCACGACTTACCGGTCTTCGGCTTTCCAGCGACGATCGACAAGCCTGGCTGGATGTAGCCGGGCACGATGTGCTCGATCGTCGGCAGCTTCTTGGCTAGCAACGCGGTGGCGTTAAGACGACCGAGTCTCGGGCGCACCTGGACGGGGCCAACCTCTGCATCCGCCGTGGACTCGTTGACCTCGGCTGTTTCAATCGGGGATGTCTGGGCGAAATCGAGCATGACTGTGCTCCCGCCTAGATCGTGGGGAGGGCGGCCAGCCAGCTCTGCAGGTCCGCCGCCATGATCAGCGTGCGGCGGCCGAGCTTGCGTGCCTTCAGCTTGCCGGCTTTGATCTGCTCATACAGGAAGCTGCGCCCGACCCCGCTTACCTTGACCGCATCCGCGATGCTGTAGCTCAAAACCTCGTTCATGGATCACCTCATGTGCACTCGCCGGGTGGGCCCCGGTCAATGCACGAGAGATGGCCTGAGCCGCCGGATTAAGACCACCGTCGCGATTTCGTGGGTGTCCTGTTTCGATTCGATGACGGTCTGCGCCCGCCCTCGGCCCATGCGGTAGCCCCCGCCAGTTCAATAGCGCGCGCCCAGGCACGATCTCCCGCTCGCGTTCCAAGCGACGGAGCCTGGGACCTGACCCAGTCGAGTGCCTCCTCCTTAGTCTTGGTGGGCGTGTCTGGCGACTCCTTCATCAGCTTTGCCAAGAGTTGAATGGCTACTTTTTCTTCCTCCTTGACCAGAGCGCGGCCCAACAATGCTTCTGGCCAGATCTTCAGAACATTATCCTTTTCGACCCTCACATCACTGCCATCGATTAGATCGCCCCCCGCAACATCCAAAAATCCCCATGCATTTCGCTCCATGTCATGGTCCATCCAGTGATACCGAGCGATCTCTGCGCGCGCTTGCCTCGGAATTTTCCAAGTAGCGATAAGGCGTCCTCCTTGCAGTTCTTGCATGGCTTGGCGACGAGCAACTGCAAGTTCAGCTGCAATGCTTGCCTCAGACATGAAAGCAATGCGTTTAAGCGCGTAAGAGATCAGAAAATAATCATCATGGAGCTTCTGCCATGCATCTTCGTGAGAAATCTCCTGTAGGCTCTCCGCCGAGAGACTGCCAACAGTCGTCGGGTCCTTAGACACGATCCAGGCGAGTAGTTGTTCTAACGTCCATATCGGGTTACGGAAACGCTCCTCGTATGCATTGTAGAAAAAATCGTCGCTGCTACATTCGTCGTCCATCTATTACTCCATCAGATGCGCAGACAATGGACATAACGATCTGGTACAAAAATCCGACCACTCCTCCATCAGGGATCGTCTTTTCTCGAACAAATCCGTCCGAAAATAGGCGGCTTCAACCTTATCTTTATTGGTGTGCGCAAGCGCGACTTCGGCGACTTCGCGTGGCACACTCGTCTGCTCAGCTGCCCAGTCTCGGAACGCCGAGCGGAATCCGTGCACCGTGGCGTCCACTATCATCCGGCGCAGTAGCATCTCCAAGGCCATGGTCGACAGTGGTCGCCCGGGTTTGTTGCCGGGGAAGACGAGTTCGCCCTGGCTCACCTCCCGGAGCCCGGCCAGGATCTCGCGGGCACGGCCGGACAGGGGTACCCGGTGTTCGCGTCCGGCCTTCATTCGCTCCTTTGGCACTGTCCAAACGCCCCGATCGAGATCAATCTCGCTCCAGTGCGCACCCATGGCTTCGCCGCTGCGAGCCGCAGTCAGGATCGCGAACTCCAGGCACAGTGCACTGATCGATCCGCTTTGATGCAGACGCGCAATGAGAGCCGGCACCTCCTGGTAGGGGAGGGCCTTGTGGTGGCCGCGGGTCAGCTTCTGGCGGCGGGGCAGTAGGTGATCGAGGTGACCGCGCCAACGAGCCGGGTTTTCGGCTGTCCGGTGCCCCTTGGCCCGAGCCGCGTCCAGCACCTTCTCGATCCGACCGCGCAGGCGAGAGGCTGTCTCCGGCACCTTGGGCCAGAGCGGCTTCAGGATGGCCAAAACCTGCTCGGTCGTGACCTGATCGACCGGAACGCTCCCGATCGGCTCGCAGTAGCGCGTTAGGGTCATGCGCCACTGATCTCGGTGCTTAGGGTTCTTCCAGCCAGTCTCAAGGGAGCTGACCACCTCCTCAGCCATCTCGCTGAAGGTAGGCATCCGCTTCTCGGGTACCACGTCACGCACGGCAAGCGGGTTCACGCCGTTCGCGACGTGCACACGGGCGGCGGTAGCCAGTTCGCGGGCACGGGCGAGGTTTACGGTACTGGCGCTGCCCAGACCCATCTCGCGCAGCTTGCCGGCGCCCGTCTGGCCGGGCTCACGCCAGCGGAACAGGTAGACCCAACGTCGGCGCGAGCCATCGGACGAGATAGACAGGTACAAGCCTCCACCATCGGCATGACGGCCAGGCTTCGTGAGGGTCGAGACGGTTCGGGCGGATAGGCGGTTCGTGGTGCGCGGCATTGCACTCCTCGGGCCGGCCCCAACACGGGCCCTAACAGAGATGCCGGATTTTGGCGGACAACGGTGGACGTGGGAAGAAGGTTCACGCCATATCACGTTGACTTTCAACGCTGTGGCAGATGCTGCTGGACGTGGGTGGAAGTGCGTATGACGGACTCCCTCTCCGCCAATTTCGCTAATTTGTCCGGTATTGAGAACGGATTAGCGCCGCGGTTTGTCCCTCTTGCCGTGGTTCCCGCCGCCGTGCGCCACGCGTCGCCGCCGATGCCGCAAAGGGAGACACCGGCTTCCCGGCATTAGAGGCTTATGAGTACGTCACAGTGCCGATCCGCGACGGGCGCTGCCCGCCAGGACCGCGCGGCGAAGCGGCCGTTGTCGGGAAGGGCCGGGCCCCTCAGCGTCGAATCGCGGTCGATTCCGGCGGGCGGCTCCCGATCACATCCGCCGACGTCCTCGCCTCGTCCGGCGCGCAGGCGCTGATCCGCGCCGCGAGCGGCGCAACCCTCATGCGCCGGCAGGCTCACCGCTCGGATCGCGCAACAGGCTCTCAGCGCCGCATGTCGGAGGCGCGGCCTGCGTCGCGTTCGCCACGACGGTCCTGCCGTTCCCCCTCGGCCCAAGGGGCGATGGCAGGGCCGCTGCCGGGATGCTCCGGATCGTGCGATCGAGCCGAATCCAGCGTCGGGATGCTGTAACCCAGGAATTCGTAATCTTGCCGAAACATATCAACGATCATGCTGAAGTCGGATGGTTTCAAGACGGGTTTTCTCACGCCGTCAGTGTGGTTCTCACGGGGCAGGGTCTCGATGGGAATTCCGATATCGGCGGCGAGAGGCGAAGGATCGGATGACAGATCCTCCAGCCGGTAGATCTTGTCCACGATAGTATCTCCGGACGCGGAACGAATGAAATCTACCTGCGGCATCCATTGGACATGTTTCCTTTTTTGAATGGCTTCCAAACAATCCTCGAATTCGTAACGATCCTTCAGGCCGATGAACTCCCGAAGATCCGAGCGTACCGACATGTATTTGAACTGTGATACGATGCGATCCGTCGGGTTACGGACGACAGCGAACTTCAAGCATTCATCGAATAAACTGTCGCCTATGTGCCTCTTTACGAGACTCGCTGTGAGGTGCTGCAGGCCGTCTGTCTGATACCAATTAGAAAATGGTCCTATGAAGCCGTTCCAGAGTGTGTCTTCGCTCCTTTCTTACTCATTTGTCCAGATGATATTTTCGATCGACGTGCCACCGCATTTCGGAATGTGAATGAATATCAGTTTTCGCTGCTTGCAGATCACGATCGAATTCCCGGACCGACGGCGAGGCACCTGCGTCAGAGGATGTCATCTCGGAGCGATAGCAGACATTCCGCCGACCTCTGCGGTAATATGGTACCGTAACCGGTCCGCCGCCGATCCATCGTCGGGCCGGACTCGCCCCGCGACCCCGGGACCGGAGAAGCCGACGCCGCCCCGAAGGCGTCGCCGCGTGACGGGCGCCGCCGTCGCCGCTCACGCTCGGCTGACGATGTCCGTCCGGCCGCGCCCGCCGCCCCTCGCGCCTGGCTGTCGTGCTGGTGACGATGCGGTCTACGACGGACCTGCGGCCACGTCGTCGGACGACGCCCTGGTGCCCGCATTCCTGCCGTCGCGCTCTTCGCGGAACGGCCTGCACCATTCATAGATTTGATAGTCGTTGGAATACCAAATCTTCAGGTTGTGCTCGGCGGCCGGCGTCAGATCGCGCGGCAGAGCAGCGGGATTGCGGTGGGCCGCAACATCGTCCTGCAGCGGATGAATATCATCGTCGATCCGAAGCAGAACTTTCAACTTGGCAACATCGCAATCGAAGGTTTCCTGGCTGCCGATGAGCAGGATGCGATCGCGCGCGGCGTCGAGAGCCTCGACCGAACCGAGATAATGGGTGAGGTCACGCCGCGCATGCGCGATGCTGCGCATCGTGCGTGCGGCATCGTCGCGTCTCCCAGGATCGTCGGCCCCGAGCGCTTCGCCGAGCGCACTCGCATCGGGGAACCGGGTGAATGCCAGTTCCTCGTCGGGCGACCATGGGACGTTGTAGCGCGGCTGACCTCTCCGAAGGCGGCTGTTGAACCCGCTCACGAAGCGCCTGACCGGCTCGCGGACGAAGAAGACGATCCCGCTCTCGGGGTGATCGCGGCGCAGGTGCGCCAGCGTCACGTGATGTGGGAAGACCTCGATCGCGGCGGAGGGATGGCGCGCCTTGTGCGCGTCGACGACGGCCCGCAGGGCAGTGCCGCCGGTCTCTCCGATGTGCAGGATGGAGATCTGTCGCATGGTCGTGTCCCGGAGCGTGGTGCGGCTCGTGGGAATCTCCGCCAGGGTGGCCGGCCGGACCGGTTTCGCCGGGCTGCCGAGACGGGCAGGCCGGCGGGGCGACCTTCGCCGATCGGGGCGGTGCTTTCCAGGTCATGGTGGCGGGCGCGATGATCGCCCGGTCGATCGACCCTCCGCCCCTCGCGCGCGCGGCTCCGGAGGGAGACGTCCTTTCCGCTTGTCTCAATAATGAGACTTTTCTTGCGAATGAGATCAGCGCGTGACACAACGGACTGGTGCTGCCCCTACAGCACCTCGGTGGCGTGCGGCATGCATCTCGCGACGTGAAGGTCACGACACGCGCCCCAGGCCGGACGCGCGAGGAACAGTGCTTCCTGCGTAGCAAGGACCGCTCGCAGATGGGTCGGCACGGTCTGACCGCGTCGCGCGCGGCGCGCCCATGCGGACGATCGTGGTGGCGGATCCCCGGAGGAGCAAGGTGGCAGATCTCGTTTCGACCATGGATGGGCCTGCGGACCACGCAGCGGCGGGCGTCGTCGGCAGCGCCGCCCGAAAGGCGCTGTGGGGGTCGGCTATCGGCTACGCGATGGACGGGTTCGATCTCATGATCCTCGGTTTCGCCCTCAAGGCGATATCCGCCGACCTGGGTCTGAGCGCGGCGCAGGGCGCCTCGCTGGTGACCGCGACGCTGATCGGCGCCGTGATCGGCGGCGTCGGCTTCGGCATGCTGTCCGACCGGCTCGGCCGCGTCCGCGTCCTGACCTGGACCATCGTGCTGTTCGCCGTCTTCACCGGCCTCTGCGCCCTGGCGCGGGGCTACTGGGACCTCCTGATCTATCGCACGGTTGCGGGGATCGGGCTCGGCGGCGAGTTCGGCATCGGCATGGCCCTCGTCGCCGAGGCGTGGCCCGCCTCCAAGCGGGCCCGGGCGTCGTCCTATGTCGGCCTGGGGTGGCAGTTCGGCGTGCTCGCGGCGGCTCTCGCCACGCCCCTCCTGCTGCCGGTGATCGGCTGGCGCGGGATGTTCGCCCTCGGCGTCCTCCCGGCGGTCGTCGCCTATGTCATCCGCCACTCGCTGCACGAGCCGGACGTCTTCGTGGCGGGCACGCAGAACAGGCCGAAGGAATCGGCGCTTCGCCTGCTGATCAAGGATGTCGAGACCGCGAAGCTCAGCCTCGGCATGGTCATCCTCTGCTCGGTTCAGAACTTCGGCTATTACGGCGTGATGATCTGGCTGCCGAATTACTTGTCGACCCGGTTCGGCTTCGCGCTGACCCAGTCGGCCGCCTGGACCGCGGTGACCATCGCCGGAATGGCGGTCGGGATCCTCTGCTTCGGCCACCTCGCCGACCGCATCGGCCGCCGCCCCGCCTTCTTCATCTACATGCTCGGCGCGGCCGTCATGGTGGTCCTGTACGCGCGCCTGACGGATCCCGTCCAGCTCCTCGTGGCGGGGGCGGTCATGGGCCTCTTCGTCAACGGCATGCTCGGCGGCTACGGCGCGCTGATCAGCGAGCTCTACCCGACCCCGGCCCGCGCCACGGCGCAGAACGTCCTGTTCAACATCGGCCGCGCCGTCGGCGGGTTCGGGCCGGTCGTCGTCGGCGCCCTCGCCGCCACCTCCAGCTTCGCATTCGCCATCGGGCTGCTGGCGGCCCTCTACCTCCTCGACATCGTTGCCCTGTGGCTGCTCATCCCCGAGCGGCGCGGCGCCGAACTCGTGTAACCGGGCGGAGACGCTCATGTCGGACCTCCTCGCCCAGGCGCCCGCGACCGGCGCGCCGGCCCGCCCCGCCTCCCGCGCGACCTGGAAGGCCAGCATCGTCGCCGAACTCGCCGAGGTCGTCGTCAACCGGACCGTCAACGCCCAGTACCGCCACCTCGTGGTCCGGTGCGGCGCCGAGGCCGCCGGCGCGGCGCCCGGCCAGTTCTTCCAGCTTCTGTGCCCGCACCCGCCCGGCGAGCAGCCGTTCCTGCGCCGCCCGATGAGCCTCTACGGCGCCGACCCGATCCGGCGCCAGGTCGAGTTCCTCTACAAGGTGGCCGGGGCCGGCACGCGGGGGCTCGACACGCTCAGGCCCGGGGACCACCTCGACATCCTGGGGCCCCTCGGCGTCGGATTCACCCTCGACCCGGGCTGGCGCTCCATCGTGGCGGTCGGGCGCGGCGCGGGGTTGGCGACGCTCGCGCCCCTGGCTCAGGCGGCCGCGCGCCGCGGCCCGGCGCCTCGGCCTGCCCGACGAGACCATCCCGAGCGGGGCCGGACACGACGCGGCGGTCTTCGCCAATGCGGGCGTCCCCACCGCGATGATCTTGGTCCGCAACCGCCACGGCTCGCACAACCCCGCCGAGGCGATGGACCTCGACGATTTCGCGGCGGGCGTCGCCGTGATGCGGGCTGCCCTGGAGGAGGCCGCCCGATGAACCGGGATCCGCGCCGCGGTCGCGCGGGGCCGCCCGCGGCGGCGATCGCCCTGCGCCGGCCCGCGCCGCCGCGCGACGGGGCCACGCCGTCGAGAGGCTGCGCCGGAGCCTTCCTCGGCGCGCGCCCCCCGCGCACCGAGCCGCGGGTGCTCGCCGAGGGGCCGAGGCTCCACGCGCCGGCCTCGGGGGACGTCCTGGGCGCCGATCAGGGCGCGCCCCCCTCGGCGGATGGGCGGCGGGCGGTCGCGGCCTTCCTCACCGACAGAGCCGCGTGGTCGACCCACCACGATGACCGATCGCGGGCCGCGCCCTGACGGAATACCGGATCCCTCCGAAGCGAGTGAGAGGAGTGTACACCATGCAGGACCTTTCGAATTGGCTGAACGCCCAGCAAGGCGGCGTGAATACGTACATTGAATTCCGGGAACGCGCCAAAATCATCAGGAAACATGATCACGATCACGCCGCCCTGATGCGGCTCTTGTCGGATCTCGTCAGCAAGTTCATTTGGGCCTATGCGGAAGAGCCGCTGTCTCCCGAAGTCGGCACGGTCGCGCTCGACAGGCTGAAGGACCTCATGACCAGGGCGGTGCAACCGGAGAACGCCAGCGCCGAGCAGCAGATCAGGCTCCTCAACGAGATCGCGCAAACGGAGTTGGCCGACGCGTAGACCGATCGGGACACCGGCGGAGACGCGGCGAACGCATCGATCGGCGGCAGCCTCGGCCGGGCCGCGCCGATCGAGAGGATTGCGCGCCTCCTCCGGACGAGGCCCCGACCGGCACTTCTCACGATCCGCGCACTGACCTATCTGTCTCAAGAATGAGACGCGGCGACGGGACAGAGGCATGGCGATCCGCCCGGATGAGATCGGCAACCGGCTGCGCGCGTACCGGATCGGGCAGGGCCTGAGCGCGGAGCAGGTCGCGGAGCGCCTCGGCATCTCGCGGGCGGCGGTCTACCGGATCGAGGGCGGCGAGGTCGTCAAGGTCGAGACGCTCGAGCGCCTCGCCGCCCTCCTGAGCACCACTTTGGCCTCGCTGCTGGGCGCGGGCGTCGAGTACTACGCCAGCTCGGTCAGCTATTTCGAGCGCATGCGTCAATTAGAAGAACAATGCGATCAAGTTGTTGCTCATTTTCCGCCCATGTCATATCTGCTGACGTCAGAAAACTACTCGGCGTTCCTGAGAAAGACTTTGATCGAGGCATTGCCCTCGTATGAGGCCGAATCGTGCAGGGCCTGCTCCGAGATCGAGCAGATCGTGTCGATCCTCGATGAGCGCAAGGCCTTGCGCGACCGCCGCCGGCTCAGCGTCATCAACTTCGTGGCGTTGCCGGAAATCGAGCGGTGGTTGAAGATCGGCGTGGTCGGCCGGTTCGACTTGCCCGCTTCCGAGGTGGCGAGGCGTCGACGGGTCGCGCGGGCCGAAGTCGAGCACCTCCTCGGCATCATCGAGCGTGAGCCGATGGGTATCCAGATCGGCATCATCAACGAGATCCTGCCGAACATGGCCTTTCAGCTCTTCAGGGTGTCTGACAGGACGCTGGTCGGGCTCAGCCCATTTCGTCTGGGAGGCGACCTTCCCAACATCAAGACTGGCGTCGCCATGGTAACGGAAGATAAACAACCGGTTCAACTTTACGAGAATATCGCGAACGAGATCTGGAGTCGGGCCGCAAAGGGCGCGACGGCGGCGTCGCTCCTGAGGGCCGCGCTGGAGAGGTCGGCGATCTGACGAGGATCGATGGTGGAAGCCCCCACGGCGCCCGGTTCCGCATCGCGGCGAGCCGCTCGGTGCCGTGCAAGCACCCGGCGAGGCTGAACCGCCCCGGATCTGCCGGAGGCTGGTCGGCTCGGCGCGGGCCGCCAGCGCCGGCCCCGGCGGGGCCTGCCGGGTTCGGGGCTGGTGCGGTTACCCGTTCCTCACCCCGTCCCCGCGGGGGACTGCCCTCGCGAGGGGGGCCGCCCGCGCCGGCGCCGTGGAGGGCGCGGGGGAGCCGTCTCGCTCTCGTTCAGCGACCGCCTCGGCGCGACACGACCGGGCGGCGCGTCTCGGACGGCGCCCGGTCGCCGGGCGGGCCTCAGCCGAAGGTGAAGTCGGCGGCGGTCAGCGTGGCGACCTGCCGGTTCTGCAGGGTGATGGTGTCGCCGTCGCCGTAGCTGATCAGGACGTCCGATCCGACCTGCCGGCTCGCCGCCTGCACCGCCGCGAAGTTCGCGAAGGCGTTGTTGTTGAAGGCGATCACGTCGGTGCCCGACACGAAGTCGCGCACCAGATCCTGCCCGTCCCCGCGCCCGAACGCGAAGGTGTCCGCGCCGGCGCCGCCGACCAGTTCATCGTTGCCGGCATTGCCGAACAGGAGGTCGTTGCCGTCCTCGCCGTACAGTGAATCGGTGCCGGCGCCGCCCGAGAGGTAATCGTTGCCCGCCCCGGCACCGATGAAGTCGTTGCCGTCGCCGCCGAACACCTGATCGTCGCCGGTCTCGCCGAACACGACGTCGTCGCCGGCGCCGCCGTTCACGGTGTCGTTTCCGCCGCCGCCCAAGCCCGTATCCCCGAACAGGCGGTCGTTGCCCGCGTCGCCGAACACGACGTCGTTGCCCTCGTCGCCGTAGACGGTGTCGTCGCCCAGGTCGCCGTCGGCGTAGTCGTAGCCGATCCCGCCGCGGACGATGTCGTTGTCCTCACCCCCGGAGACGAAATCGTCCCCCTCGTCGCCGAAAACGAAGTCGTTGCCCTGCTCGCCGACGAAGAAGTCGTTCCCGGCGCCGCCGAACAGGGTGTCGCTGCCCGGATTGCCGGCCGCGTAGTCGTCGCCCTCGTTGCCGTAGATCAGGTCGTCCCCGGCCTCGCCGATCAGCTGATCGCTGCCGCCGCGGCCGTAGATGACGTCGTTGCCGGGGCCGCCCGCCACGTAGTCCGGATCGTCTCCGCCGTCGAGCGTGTCGTTGCCGTCCTGGCCGTCGATCCTGTCGAAGCCCGCGCCTCCGTTGATCTGATCATCGCCGAGTGCGCCGAGCAGGACGTCGTTGCCTGCCAGCCCGTTGATCACGTCGGCCGCGTTCGTGCCGATGAGTTGGTCGGGTCCCGGAGTGCCGTTAAGCGTCGCCATGGGCGTTTCTCCCTGTGAGGCCGTGACCAACCTTGCGCACCCTCCCTTGTTCCTGCCCATGGCGACGAATGCCGCCGCTATGCTGCGCAATTACATGTGCGAGTCCCGCAGGCCGACCCGAGTCTATTTGAGACTAGTCGCGAGTTTTTGCGTCCGCGGAGCCCGGCGTGACCGGCGCGGCGGGGCACTTGGGACACTATTGTGCTCGGCGGGGAGCCCTGAACGAGTCCGAGTGAGTGTCGGAGAACGGGAGAAGCCCCGGGTTCCGATCTTGCGCCGGGCATCCGGGCCGCGCGGAACCGGGCCGAAGCCGCGGCGGGCCCTGCCGGCACGGATGCCGCTCGGAGCGCGCCGTCGACCGCGCGGCCGCGCGTCGCGCGGGCCCGCCGCCGGGCGCGGCCCACCGCAGGGCGGGCGAGGGGCGGGGGGCTCGGGCGCGAGGATCGCCGCGCGGGCGCCGGTCGCCCGCCCGAGCGGCTCGGGGCGGGACGTCCGTCCTGCGGTGAGAGGCGCCGCGCAGGACCCGCTCCCGCCGCGCCCGGATCCCGCCCGCGCTCGCCGGGCCTGCCGCGCCGCCCCGGACCCGCCGACGTCCCGGGCGAGCCGCGAGGCGCTAATCGTCCCAGGGAAAATCGAAGCGCTCGACGAGTCGCTTGATGTCGGCCGCGCAGTACGTGCTGCCGCCGCAGCTGATGCGAACGGTGCGATCTTCGCCGAAATCCTGAGTCACGGCGAACAGGATGGCCTCCGAGAGTGTCTCGAAGGCCTGCGTGCGGCTGCCGATGCCGAAGCTTCGGCCGTCCCCGCACGGATCCTGCCAGTGGCATACGGCATACCGGTCCCAATCCATCCCGCGACGCATTCGAAACGCCCCTGTTCCACGCCACGCGACCCGATTGCGTGCCGGCTTTCCCCGATGCCCGATCATGACCGGGATTCCGGTCGCCTGAGTTGATGGACGGCAGATCTCGTGACGGCTGCGCGTCCGGCGTCCGATGCACCGCGGCCCGGCCCTCGCCGATCCATCCGCTGACCAAGTCACGCGCCGACGAAGTCACGGGCCGATCAAGTCATCCCCGTGAGGCCAGCGTTCCCGGCCGCGGCGGGGCGGACGTGGCGACCGGCTCGCCCCGTCCGGCCGGGATGACGGTCAGATCAAGCTCCGTCGGACCGGGCCTGTCATGCGCGCGGAAGCGAGCCGCGCGGCTGTCAGTCTTTGAGCTCGACGCCTTGCAATCTAGCCTTGATCTGACTTGAGAGGATTTTCCTGATGTGGTTGCGAATCGACTCGACTCTCTTCGCTTGAGAGACCGACGTGCTCTTCGGTTCAACAGAGCGCCGTGAATGCATCGCCACGCCTCATTGCAAGCAAGCTCACGCACCCGATGAGCGTCGGGTCGAAACGAGCATGGATTCACTTCGTTCCAAGCGTCCCGAGCATGTTTTTTAGTTTGTTATTGACATATAGCAGGTACCGCGACGCGCGACCATCACTAGTAACGCGTCAAATTGCGTACCGCTGCGCCCGAAGCTTCACCGGACGGCGTGTTTCGCCCATGCCGGACGACGTGCCCGCGGCGCAGGCGGAGTTCGTGCGCACGCGGCGAGGGGCAATGGGGGCTGACTTGATGCAGCGCTTCTACGTTGATCTCTCCGACGGCCGGGACCTCATCCGCGACGAGGAGGGCGTCGAGGCGGCCTCGCTCGAAGAAGTGCTGGACCAGGCCGAACGGGTCATCGCCGAGACGCTGCTGGGCGACGACCCGGACGACCGGCACGGCAACTGGACATTGGTGATCAGGTCGGCGGCCGGGGCGATCCTCGCGATGCTGCCGTTTCTGGGCGAGTCCTGACGCGCGGCCGGCGCGGCCTGCCCGGAGGCGCGCACGTGCGGTCCGGGCGGCCCGCCAGCCCGTGCCCGACGCCGATGACGCCCCGGGGAGCGTCTTTTCAGGCAGGCGACGCGGCCGCCGACACGTCGCCCTGCTTGGATGTGCTTCGAATCTGTCCAGAGATCGACCGCGTTACTGATCATCAACTTGCGGAGATATTCATCGTTCCGCGCCTACGTAGTCTCTCCCGCGGCCGGGAGGGGGCGGCCCGCAATCCCGCGCCGCCGCGCGGATCAGGACCCGCGACGCGGCATCGGGTCGGCGAAGCCGAGGAGATCCCCGCGCACTCTCCATTCCTCGACCGTCCGGCCGGTGATCCGCACGACGTAGTTGCGCGTCTCCGCCGGAAGGGAGGAGCGACCGGCCAGCCAATCGCGCACCCGCCGGGGTCCGGCGTTGTAGGCCGCCGCTGCCAGACCGAGATTGCCGAACTGCGTCCGGAATTCCCGCAGCAGCTCCGCCGATTTCGGGATCGCCTCGAAGGGATCGAACGGGTCGACGAGGCCGCGCTCGCCGGCCGTGGCCGGCATGAACTGGGCGATGCCGAGGGCGCCCGCCCGGCTGACCGCCTGGTGGTTCAGGCCGCTCTCCTGCTTCAACAGGTGCAGCAGGAACTCCGCCGGCAGATCGTGGGCCAGCGCGGCATCCGCGATGTACGCGGTCACGCGCTCGCGGTCGCCGAAGAAGGCCGCCGACCACGCGTCGGCGATGGTCGAGACGGCGAGCGGGGAGGGCGGGGCATCCGCGGTCGCCGCGTGGGCGCGGCTCACATAGGCGTGGGCGGGGCCGCCCGGGCCGGTCTCCCGCGCGATGCGCGGCACGGCGGGGGCGGGGGCGGGGGGAGGGGCCGCCAGGGCGATGGCCGGCTGCACGCCGTCCTCGCCGGGCAGCACGCCCGGGGCGGTGAGCAACAGCACCGCGGCGAGCGCGCCGGAGAGGGCGAGGCTGCGGCCCGCGACGGTTCGCACCGCGACCCGGACGAGGGCGCTCCGGGTCACCCGGGCCCGGTAGGCGCGCAGGCTCGTGGGCCTGAGGGGCCGCATGGTCGTGTCCGGGCCGGGCGACACCATCCTGCTCTCCCGCCACCTCGAAGCATCAATTCGCCGGAGCGTCCCACGCGATCGCCCTGCTCCTGCGCGACCTCCGGTACCGGCTGCGCGAGGCAACGAGGCGATAACCGTGGAAAAGGGGAAGCGCGCCGCCAATCATCGCGACCGTCCCGACCACCAGGATGAGTTCCACACGCTCCTCCTCATCACTCTGCATGGTAGACCCACACAGGGCAACTCGCGCTCGGTCGCTCGCGCAGGAATTAACAGACTATAGTTTCGGAGCAATTTCGAGCGAGTGTTGTGTTGAGGTAACACCGTGCTCGGGTCGCCGGGTGCCTGTACTGGCGGGGGCGGCGGGGCGAGGCCTCCCGCGGCGGCGCGTCGTCCGTTCGAGGGTTCGGCGCGCGCCGAGCCCGAGGGGCGGTCAGGTCCGGAACCTGGCGTAGAGCGCCTTCAGCGCCGCCAGGATCGGCCGGGGAAGCGTCCCGCGCAGGATGATCTGCAGTCTCTGAAGGGCGCGCAGCGAGGGGTGCCGGACGTAGACGGTGGCCCTGCTGTCCGAACGACCGCCGTCCTGGCGACCGTTCGTGTAGTAGTAGGCGATCAGGGCCCGGCGCGCGCGGCCGGGCCGAACCGGGCGCGGATGGCCGTGGGCGGCGGTCGCCGATTGCCCCATGATCAGCGTGGTGCCGAACACCGGCGCGATCACGGCCCCGCGCCGCGCCGGCTCCGCGTACCAGAGTTCCAGGGCGCCCCCGTCCTGGTCCGTCCCGTCGCGATTGAGGTAAGTGATCAGGGCCAGCCTGTTGTCGAGCTTCGTCTCCGGCTGGCTCTGAAAATCCACGTGGACCTCGAACAATCCACCTCCGGACACCTCGTGCATGCCTCCGCCGAACAAGCTCGGGTCCGGCAGGAGGTTCTGGATGCCGGTCAAACTCGACAGGAATCGAATGAAGCGTGGCGAGCTCACCACGTCGAAATAGAGCTGAGCTGCGGCAGGGAGGGTCGAATTCGGTGCCGTGATCCTTTTCCTCATCAATTCGGTGTTGTAGCTCGTCCAGAGCGCAGGTCCGCCTGTCCCGTATTCCTGAACAATTAAATCGAGAAGTGACTCTGAAAATACGTCTTTCAATAAGAGATGCGGAAAAGGGGCGGCGTTCCGATAAACATCTCTCAATGTGGCAAGATCCGACTCTGAAAAATACCTGTCATCGTTCAAGACATCGCGTTGCATGGACGGGGCCCGGGGCGCCAGTGCAGGAGCAGTTTGGGATCTGCGGCTCACTTCCCTCACTGGTCCCACGCATCGAGAGTTGCAAGCTAGTCTGCTTGCAAGCCAGGGCAGCGGGACTCGATCGAGGGATCGTCCCCGCTCGACTTGGCCGGGCGACGCGCCCGTCGCCCTCGGCCGCGGGCCGCGCGACGGCGCCCTGTCCGCGCGCCGCGACCCGGACGCCGATCCCGGTGGGGAGCCGGCATCGTGCGCGACGGGCACCGGACGGCGTGCGACCCGGGAGCG
The DNA here is from genome assembly GCF_000379105.1 of Methylobacterium sp. WSM2598. GTDB lineage: Bacteria > Pseudomonadota > Alphaproteobacteria > Rhizobiales > Beijerinckiaceae > Methylobacterium. Next base: position 1,877,605 of record NZ_KB900609.1, read on the forward strand.
CCCCGGCGCACCGGCGCGGCGCCGCGACGATGGCGGCGGCTTCGCCGAGCATGGCCGTCGGGGTGGTGGGCGTGGTCGGCCGCCTCCCCTCGCGGGAGCCCGGCGGGGCGGGACCGCCCGTCCGCGAGACCGACGCGCGCGGGTGCCGGTCCGGCGAGGGGCCCGTCACGGGTCGCAGCCGATGCAGATGTCGCGCACGACCTTCTGGCCCTTGATCCCGGAGAGCGCCTGGTTCGGGAGCCCCCGATCCCGCGGAGGGTGGTGGGCCGCGGGCGCCGGGATGCTGCCGGTGGCCTCGGGCCGGCGCGGCACGAAGGCGGAGCCTTCGGCCCTGGGCGGGATGTAGGCGAAGAACACGTCCCTCGCGTCGGCGGGAGGCGCGGCCGAACCGGCGGCCCGCGCGGGCGCCGGTGCCGGCAGCGCGACCGCGAGGCCGAGCGTCAGGGATGCAACGGTGATCCGCATGGCGGGCTCCGGAAGCGGTCGTCCCGGGAGCAACCCGCCAGCCGCAGGCAGGTTCGGACGGCCCGCGCGGGCCCCTGCGGCCGACCCGCCCGGGGCGATGCCCGCAGGAGCCCGTCCCGCGTCGCGGCCGCGGCGGAAGGCTCAGCCGGGCGCGAGCGGCAGCATGATCGTGCAGTCGACGCCGTCGGGTCCGAGCCTGTAGGCGACCTCGGCGCTGAGCTGATAGGGCAGCGCCCGCTCGATCAGTTCCAGGCCGTAGCCGCGGCGCGGGGGCTCTCCGTCCGCTCCGAGCGGCACCCTCACGCCGCGCTCCCGCCACGCGACCCGCAGCCGCGCGCCGCCCGCACTCCGAACCACCTGCCAGGACACGCTCAGGCGGCCCTCCGGCCGCGACAGGGCCCCGTATTTGAGCGCGTTGGTGGCCAGTTCGTGCAAGCCCAGGGCGAGCGTCTGCACCGTCGCCGAGCGCAGGGGGATGCCGCGCGGTCCCTCGAGCGCGACCCGGCCGCCGCGCCCATCGACCACGACGCCGTGGCCGGCGAGTTCGGTGCGGATGAGCGCGTCGAAGGCGATCCGGTCGCTGTCCTCGAGGCGCGAGAGCAGGCCGTTCACGCGCGCGAGCGCGGCGAGCCGGTCGTGGAACCGCGTGCGGACCTCCGCGAGGGCGGCCTCGCCCGGGATCACGCGGTCGGCGATCGCCCGGACCACGCCGAGCAGGTTGCGGGTGCGGTGCTGGAGTTCCGCCACCAGCACTCTCTGGCGCTCCCGCAGCCGCAGCAGCTGATCGATGTCCGTCGAGGTGCCGAGCCACTCGATCACCGCGCCGCTCTCGGTGCGCACCGGCGCGGCGCGGGTCGCGAACCAGCCGTGGCGCCCCTCGGAGGCGTTGTAGATGCGGGTCTCCATCATCAGCGGGCCGCCGGAATCCGCGTCGACCCAGGCGGCGGCCGCCGCCTGCCGGTCGTCCGGGTGCAGGGCTTCCAGCCAGCCGAGACCGCGGCTCGCCTCGGCCGAGAGGCCGGTGAAGGCGCTCCATTGCGGGCTGGACCAGATCCAATGTCCGCCGTCCCGCGAGCGCCAGATGAGCTGCGGGATGCCCTCGATCAGGACCCGCTGGCGGGCCTCGCTCTCGCGCAAAGCCGCCTCGGCCCGCGCGCGGGTGCCGACCTCGATGCCGACCATGTGGACCTGCGCGACGGTCGGGCCGTCGCGCACCGGCGTCAGGAAGGCGTCGAACACGTCCGCGCCCGGATCGCCCTCGCCGCGCGTGTCGAGGGGCTGCGCCGCGACGGCGACGCTCTCGCCGGCGAAGGCGCGCGCGTAGAAGGGGGCGACGACCGCCCAGCCTTCCGGAAACACCTCCGGGAGCGGCCGGCCCAGCGCCGCCGGGTGTCGGTCGCCGTACAGGCGGGCGGCCGCGTCGTTGTAGATCAGGATGCGCGCGGGGCCGCAGACCAGCGAGGACACGGCCGCGCAGGCGAGCACCTGCTCGACCATGATCCGCAGCGGCGGCGACCATCCCTCGACCGGTCCGAGCGGCGTCGAGGCCCAGTCGTACCCACGGATGCGCCGGCTCATCTCGCCGTCGCCGGGCGGCCATGGGGCGCTCAATCGCATCCTCCCGCGCATCGGCCCGTGAACGCCGCGAAGGTTAGCCCGCGGAATCGAATCGGCGCAAATGCCGCGCAGCACGCGCCGGCGGGCCGATTTGATGACCGTCAACATCGGCGCTCGAAGGAATGCCTAGATAACCGCTGCGGGCCGCGACCTGACATCGATCCGCAATGGAGCGATCCGATGACTTCGCTTGACGTGAAATGGCAGCAGGCAAGCTGCCGGCCACGGGGATTTGATTTATTGCGTACATCTTTGTCTATTTGTATCATCCTTTGGCATTCGGTGGCGACGAGTTATGGCTTGGTTGTAGAGGAAAGTTTGTATCACAGCCCTCTGAAGATCCTGGTGTGGTTCCTGGTCCCGGCATTCTTTGCGCTCTCGGGCTTCCTGGTGGCCGGCTCCGTGGTGAGAAACGACCTCTTGTCCTTCGCCGTGCTCCGGGTGATCCGCATCTTTCCCGCGCTCACGGCGGAGGTCGTGATTTCGGCCCTGATCCTCGGCCCGCTCTTCACGGTTCTGACCTTGCGCGGATACTTCACCGACAAGACATTCTATGTCTACTTGCTGAACGTATTCGGCGACGTGCATTTCACGTTGCCGGGGGTGTTCAATGATCTGCCGGTACCCAACCTGGTCAACGCCCAGCTATGGACGATCCCCCACGAGCTGGAATGCTACGTGGCGATCAGCATCGCCGCCGTGATCGGGCTCACGCAGCGCCCGCGCCTCTTCCTCGGCGCCTTCGCGGCCTTCCTCGTCCTGCTGATCATGAGGGATCACAACGGCGGCAGCTTGGCATCGGCCGCCCAGCCTCCGGGCAGGATGCTCGTCCTGTGCTTCATGTTCGGCGTCGCGCTCTACCTGAATAAGGAAGTCATCGCCCATTCCACGCTGCTGTTCCTGATCTGCACCGGCCTTTACGCCTTCTGCGTCCTGCAATCGAGCCGCGTTGCCGAGGATCTTGCCTCCGTTTTCGTTTCATACGTGACTATATACATTGGTCTCTTGGATTTCCGAGGAAAGTGGCTGACGAGGGCGGCCGATTACTCGTACGGGCTCTACCTGTACGGCTTTCCCGTGCAGCAGGCCGTCACCCAGCTGATGCCGGGCCACCGCGTCTGGTACCTGAACTTCGTGCTCAGCCTCTGCGTGACCTCCGTCTTCGCGGCGATCTCCTGGCACGGGCTCGAATCGAAGGTCATGCTGAGGAAGAAGGCGGTCCTGCGCTTCGTGGCTGAGCGCAAGGACGGGATCGCGGCGGGGATCGCCGCGGCCTGGGCCCGCGTGCGGGGGGGCTACGCGCGCTCCGGACGCGACGGGACCGTCGCCTCGACCAAGAGCGCGTCCTGACGCCGCGGCCGCGGAGCCGCATCGGCGCCGACGCGCACCCTCCTACGCGAGGCGCAGCGCTCCGGCGATCGCGGCGGCCGGCGGCCGCATCCTGGCCCGCGGGTTGCCGGCCCAGGTCTGCGAGGCCGGGCTCCCGCAGCGCACCGTGCTCATCGAGTCCGACAGCGTGGAGCAGGCCCGCGCGGCCCATGACAGCCCGGCCCATGACAGCCCGGCCCATGACAGCCCGGCCTACCAGGAGGCGCTGGCCCTCCTGGCGGGCAGCGCCGAGCGCGACATCCGCATCGTCGAGGGGGTGTGATCCGCTGTCCGGACGATCAGTTCCGGACAGCGTGTCACAAGCCCGCGCGGCGCTTGAGCGAAGCCCAAATCCGCATGGCGACGCGATCCGTCGGATGTCGGGTGATCCCGCCTCCGCTCAGGCCGGGAAGCAGCGTCCGAAGGCGGCGAGCAGCCGCGGGGAGCCGCGCAGGCGCAGGCGGCCGGTGGCGAGCAGGCGCAGCAGGCTGACCTCCCGGTTCAGGAACCGCAGCCAGGCCGCCCCCTCGACGGTGACGCGCAGGTCCGGTCGGCCGAGGTGCCCCTCGGCCACCGTGATGCGCCGGTCGCGGATCGTCACCGTGGCATTCGCCGCCTCGCGCCCCGTGAAGGCGAAGTGATAGACCGCCGAGAGGGCGCCGGCCCGCCCGGGCTGGAAGGTCAGCGGCATGCCGAACAGGAAGCCCTGGACGGTGGTGGCCCGGGCGCCCTGGCGCACGAAGCGGAGGCGCTTGTGCGGGAAGCGGCGCGCCGCGTGCGCGGCCGCGTCGCTGCCGCGCACGACGTAGACCGGCTCGGTCCGCGCCTTCAGCGGATCCACGACGGCGCGGAGGTGGCCGGCCTTGTCGGCGAGGTAGGGGCCGATCACGTCCTCGCCGGCCGGGCAGACCGCGATGCAGTAGGCCGCGTTGTAGGTCGGGCCGTAGGACAGGCTCTGCCAGCGCGTCACCGTCTCGGCGTAGCCGTGCTTGGCGCGGTAATCGGCGGCCGAGCGGCTCTCCGCGATGTCCTCAACGAAGTTGGCGAAGCCGCCCATGAACTGCTGGTAATTGTGGTTCAGGCAGGCCGAGAAATCGAACGCCCCGTCCGGCTTCAGGGCCCCGACCGGGCAGGCCGCCACGCAGAGCTTGCACGACACGCACGGGGCGACGTCCAGGGGCGTCCCGGGCGCGTCGACCTCGGCCGCGATCAGCACCGTGTTCAGCAGGACGAAGGAGCCGAAGCGGGGATGGATCAGGCTCCGGTGCAGGCCCATCCGGCCCAGCCCGGCGGCCTCCGCGACCCGCTTGTGCGAGACCACCCAGGCCCGCGCCGGGAAATCGTCCATCTCCATCGGGAAGGCCATGGCCGGATTGAGCGCGCGGATGCCCGAATCCTCCAGCCGGCGCACGATCCGGCGCGCGACCCCGTCGAGGTCGTGACCCGAGCTGTGGAATTCCAGGTTCGCCACCGAGCGGGCCGGGGAGCGCACCGGCTCGCGGTGCATGCGCCCGACCAGGGCGAGGAGGGTCCGGGCGGCCGGAAAGGCCCTCGTCACGGAGGGAACCTCCTCGCGCAGCGCCGGATCCGTGATCGAGGCCAGGCCGCAATCGTCGGCGCCGCAGGCCCGGGCCAGCGCCAGCAGGTCGTCGCCGCGAAGCCGCGGGACGACGCCGTCGCCGCCCGCCACGGCGCGCAGGGGAGCGGGCCCCTCGGAAGCGGGCGTCATCGCGCGGTCATCCCGGCCATGACCCGGCCCATCATCGCCACCCGGCCGAAACGGGGCAGCGGGGTGAGCGCCGTCTCCAGCGCCTTCGCCAGGAAGCCGGGGCGAACGGTGGCCCGCCGTCCCAGGGCGCGCAGGCTGCCCGCCGCGACCTCGTCGGGCGTCTGGCCCGCCGCGATCCGCATCCCGGCACGCCCGCCGAAGCCGCTCACGACCGGGCCGGGCGCCGCGGCCAGGACGTCGACGCCGCGCGCGCGCAGCTCCGCGTGCAGACCCTCGGCCAGGCTCTGCACGTAGGCCTTGGTCGCCGCGTAGTTGGCCGCCCGGGGCACGCCCTGGAACGCCACCAGCGAACTCAGCAGGACGATGCCGCCGCGCCCCCGCTCGGCGAAGCGGCGCGCGAAGACGTGCGTCACCTCAGCCAGGGAGCGGCAATTGACGTCGATCATGCCGAGCTCGGCCGCGAGGTCGCCCTCGATGAAAGGGCCGGACGTGCCGAAGCCCGCGGCGGCGACGAGGAGGCCGAGGTCGCGGCCGGCCGTCGCCTCCGCGATCCGCCCCACCTGCTCGGCCTCGGCGAGATCGGCGGCCAGTACCTGCACGTCGACGCCGTGGCGGCTCCGCAGCGCGCCCGCGAGCTCGGTCAGGACCGCCTCGCGGCGCGCCGTGAGGACGAGGTCGAACCCCGCCGCGGCCAGCTGACGCGCGAAGGCGCGTCCGATCCCGTCCGAGGCTCCGGTCACGAGGGCGGCGGGCCCGTAGCGGTCGCGCAGGCGGGGGAGGGGGCGGGAGAGGGCAGGGAACATCGGGGCGACCTCGCCGGGCAGATGGGATGTCAATCGACATCTAATTGCGAGGATGTCACCTATCATCTAAATGTCAACCGGCAGGCAGCGGGGGGAGGAAGGGATGCGCGTCTCCAAGGAGGCCGCGGCGGCGAGCCGGGTCCGCATCGTCGAGGCGGCCTCGCGCCTGCTCCGGGAGCGCGGGATCGAGGCGACCAGCATCGCCGACGTGATGGAGGCGGCCGGGATGACGCATGGCGGCTTCTACAAGCACTTCCGGTCCAAGGATGACCTCGTCGCCGCGGCCCTGGGCGCGGCCTTCGCGGGCCACGCGGACCGGTTCGACCGGCGCCGCGCGCGCGAGGGCGCGGCGGCGGCCCTCGCCGCCTACCTGGCCGAGTACCTCTCGGCGGACCACGTCGCGCATCCGGGCGTGGGCTGTCCCGTCGCGGCCCTCGGGATCGATGCGGGCCGCGGCTCGGCCGAGGTGGCGGCGGCCCTCGCGCGGGGGGTCGAGGACATCGTCGCCCGCGTCGCGGCCGCGGAGCCCGATGGGCGGGGCCCGGCGCGGGCGCGCGCCGCGGCCATCCGGCGTCTCGCCGCGATGGTCGGGGCGGTCGTCGTGGCGCGGGGGGTCGGTCCGGGTCCCCTGCGCGACGAGGTCCTGGCGGCCTGTTCGGACGCGGCGGGCGGCCCGCCGGACGGGGAAGCGTCCCGGACGAAGCCCTGCGCGGACGCCTGATCCGGGATCGGCTTGATCGAAGCGGATCCCGGATCACGCGCCTGAGCGCGGCGCCTGAGCGAAGCCGACATCCGCCTTGCCGAAATGCGAGATGGCGAAGCCATCAACCGGATGTCGCATGAGGCGGCACCCGGCGCAGTCCCGACCGGGGCCGTGCCGCCCGCGCGGATCCTTCGCGGCGCCCGCGAGGGGGCATGATGCGGGAATGTCCGTTCAAACGACGGAGCTCAGCCCAGTCGAATTCTCAGGAATTGAGCGGCCATCGCCTCTCGTCGATTAACACAAGATAAGTCCGGAGGCCGTCTCGCGCCGAGACTGCCCCATCCGGTAACTTAGTTTCAGCATCAGATTTTGGATATGGTCGCGGGAGAGCTGTCCCGCACAGCGAGAGAGGCCCTCGTGAAGAGGCTCGTACTAAGGACCTGCTTCCTTGTCGGCTTCTCCGTTCCGATCCTGGCAGCCGCGCAGGAGCCCGCCCCTTCCACGGCGGCGCGAGACCCGACGTCGGGGGCCCAGGAGCATCCCCGCCCTCCGGTCGCCGCGGCACCCGCCGACGATGGCCAGTGGACGATGCCGGCCAAGAACTTCGCCAGCACGCGCTACAGCGAGCTGGCGGAGATCACGCCGGAGAACGCCAAGAGCCTGCGCGTGGCGTTCACCTTCTCGGTGGGCGTGAACCGCGGGCAGGAATCCTCGCCGCTGGTGGTGGGCGGTACGATGTACGTGCTCTCGCCCTATCCCAACATCCTCTACGCGCTCGACCTGACGAAGCCCGGCGCGCCGCTCAAGTGGCAGTACAATCCCAAGCCCGAGGCCGCCGCGCAGGGGGTCGCCTGCTGCGACGTCGTGAACCGCGGGCCGACCTACGCGGACGGGCACCTCTTCTTCAACACGCTCGACGGCAACGTCGTCTCGGTGGACGCCGCAACCGGCGTGGAGGCCTGGAAGACCAGGGTCGGCAACATCCACCTGGGCGAGACCATGACGATGGCGCCGCTCGTCGCCCACGGCAAGGTCCTTGTCGGCAACGCGGGCGGCGAGATGGGCGTGCGGGGCTGGATCCAGGCCCTCGACCAGCAATCCGGCAAGGTCGCCTGGAAGGCCTTCAACACCGGCCCCGACAAGGACGTGCTGATCGGATCCGACTTCAAGCCGTTCTACGAGTCCGACAAGGGCCAGGATCTCGGTGTCAGATCCTGGCCGCCCAACGCCTGGGAACAGGGCGGCGGCACGGTCTGGGGTTGGCTGTCCTACGATCCCGACCTCAACCTCGTCTACCACGGGACCGGCAATCCCGGTCCGTGGAACGCCGACCAGCGCCCCGGCGACAACAAGTGGACCTCCGGCATCTTCGCGCGGGATGCCGACACGGGGCAGGCGCGCTGGTTCTACCAGTGGAGCCCTCACGACCTCTACGACTGGGACGGCATCAACGAGCAGATCCTGCTCGACATGACCTGGAAGGGGCAGCCCCGGAAGGTGCTCGTGCGGCCGGAGCGCAACGGCTACGTCTACATCCTCGACCGCACCAGCGGGGAGGTGCTGTCGGCCAAGCCCTTCCACGCCATCACCACCACCACCGGCGTCGACCTCAAGACCGGGCGGCTGCAGTACATTCCGGAAAAGAAGCCCCAGGTCGGCAAGGTGATGCGCGACATCTGCCCGAATGCCTCGGGCGCCAAGGACTGGAGTCCCTCGGCCTACTCGCCGCGCACCGGTCTCCTCTACCTGCCCCATACGAACCTCTGCATGGATGAGGAGCATATGGAGGCGAATTACATCGCGGGAACGCCCTATCTCGGGTCGGAAGTCCGGATGAAGGCCGGTCCCGGAGGCCACCGCGGCGTCTACACCGCCTGGGACGTCGCGGGCGAGCGCGCCGCGTGGTCGATCAGGGAGGAGTTCCCGGTCTGGAGCGGAACCCTCGTCACCGCGGGCGACGTCACCTTCTACGGCACCATGGACGGCTGGTTCAAAGCCGTGAACGCGCGCACGGGCGAGGTCCTGTGGCAGTTCAAGACCGGCTCCGGGATCATCGGCCAGCCGACCACCTATCGCGGCCCGGACGGGCACCAGCACGTCGCCATCCTGTCGGGCGTGGGCGGCTGGCCCGGCGTCATCGTCTCCGCCGACCTCGACCCGCGCGACGGCACCGGCGCGCTGGGCTTCCTCAACGCCATGCGCGACCTGAAGGAGGTCACGACGAAGGGAGGGATGCTCTATGACTTCTCCCTTCCCTAGCGCGGCGCCCGATCGCGTCGCCGTCGGACGCTGCTCCGGGTCGTCGGCCTTGCCGCATCGTCCTCGACGGACCGGCATCCGCTTCGTCGGACGATGCTCCGGGCTGCTCCGGCTCGCCTGCGGCTGCGCCGCTGCCCTCGCCTGTTCGGGGGCCGGCGCCCGCGAGCTGCGGGTCTGCGCGGACCCGAACAACCTGCCGTTCTCGAACCGGGGCGGGGAGGGTTTCGAGAACCGGATCGTCGACATCGTCGCCCGCGATCTCGGCGCCACCGTGACCTACACGTGGTGGGCGCAGCGGCGCGGCTTCCTGCGCAACACCATCCTGGCTGGCCGGTGCGATCTCGTTCCCGGAATCCCGGTCGGGCTCGAGGCCCTGCGGCCGACCCGGCCCTATTACCGCTCGTCCTTCGTGGTCGTGTCGCGTCCCGGGGGCCCCTCGATCCGGTCGCTCGATGACCCGAACCTGGCCGGCATGACCGTGGGCGTGCAGCTCGTCGGCAAGGACGCGGCCGGCACCCCGCCCGCGCGGGCGCTCGCCCGCCGGGGCATGACCGGGAACGTGCGCGGCTACCTCCTCACGGGTGACTACGCGGCGCCGAACCCGCCCGCCCGCATCATCGACGCGGTGGCCAGCGGAGAGATCGACGTCGCCCTCGCGTGGGGGCCGATGGCCGGCTACTTCGCGGCGCGGGCGGACCCACCCCTGCGCGTGGCACCGATCGAGCCCGCCATCGACGGGCCGAAAGGGCCGATGGTCTTCGACGTGGCCATGGGGGTGCGACGGGGGGACGAGGATCTGCGCCTGGAGGTGGGCGCGGCGCTGGAGCGCCACCGGGCCGAGATCGACGCGATCCTCCTCCGCTACGACGTGCCCCGCCTGGACGGCACGCGCCGGGTCGAGGCGGGGCCATGAACCGGCTTTCGGCCAAGCTGGCGCTCGCCGCGCTCGCCCTCGCGGCCTGCCAGAGGGAGGATCGCGAGGCGCGCCCGAGCCCCGTCGGGGCGGAGTCCCGGGAGCAGGTCGCCCTCAGCGATCTGTCGCCGGGCGAGGCGCTGCCGACCACCCGCACCAGCGGCCGGGCCAAGCAGTTCGAGGGCAACGCCTACCACCTCAGCCAGGGCAAGAAGCTCTTCACGTGGTTCAACTGCAGCGGTTGCCACGCCCAGGGCGGCGGCGGCATGGGACCTGCCCTGATCGACGACCGCTGGATCTACGGCGGTTCGATCGAGAACATTGTCCAGACCATCCGCGAGGGCCGGCCGAACGGCATGCCCTCGTTCCGCGGGCGCATCCCCGACGACCAGATCTGGGAGCTCGCCGCCTATGTCCGCTCGATGAGCGGGAACGTGCCGTCGAGCGCGGCGCCCTCCCGCAGCGACAGCATGCATCCGCATCCCTCCGAGAACCGGACCAGCCCGAGCCCGCCGGTCTCGGGTGGGATCGTTCCGCCGTCAGGGCAGATGCCCCGATGAGCGCGCGGGGGAGTGCTCGGCGCGCCCTGGCCCTCGGCCTCGCCCTCCCGCTCGCGGGCTGCACCTTCGTGCAGTCCCCCCTGGACCCGGTCAGCCCGCAGGCGCGGGACCTGCTGTGGCTGTTCTGGCTGTTCAGCGCCGTGCTGGCGGCGATCTGGCTGGCCGTGATGCTCGCGCTCCTCGCGAGCGTTCGGGCGAGGAGGGCGGAGACCGCCGACCCGCTGGCGATCGACCCGCGGCGCGAGCGGCGCGCGACCGCGCTCGTGGCGGGACTGACGGTCGCGACCGGCCTCGTCGTGCTGGTCCTGACCGGTCTGAGCTACGCCGGGCAGCGCCGGCTGTTCGGCGACGAGGCGGCCCGGGTGACGATCCGCGTGATCGGGCACCAATGGTGGTGGGAGGTGCAGTACGAGGACCCCGAGCCGAGCCGCGGCTTCACCACCGCGAACGAGATCCACGTGCCGGTCGGGGTGCCGGTGCGGCTGACGCTCGATTCCACGGACGTGATCCACTCCTTCTGGGTCCCGAGCCTGACGGGCAAGCAGGACCTCATCCCGGGGCGGACCAACGCGATCCACTTCACCGCCGAGCGTCCCGGCCTCTACCGCGGCCAATGCGCCGAGTTCTGCGGGATGCAGCATGCCAAGATGGGCCTCCTGGTGATCGCGGAGAACGAGGAGAGCTTCGACCGCTGGCGCCGGGGGCAGGCCGCACCCCGTCCCGAGCCCGGGAGCGACGAGGCCCGGGCGGGCGAGGCGGCCTTCGTCGCCGCGCCCTGCTCCCTCTGCCACCAGGTGCGGGGCACCGCCGCGGCCGGCCGCAACGGTCCGGAACTCACCCATGTGGGCTCGCGCCGCACCCTGGCCGCCGGCACCCTGCCGATGAGCCGGGGCAACCTGGCGGCCTGGATCGTCGACCCGCACGGCATCAAGCCCGGGGTCAACATGCCCCTGGTGAGGCTCGACCCCGACCAGCTGAACACCGTCTCGGCCTACCTCGAGGGGCTCAAATGAGCGACGTGGCGTCCGCGACCGGCGACCTGCGCGACACGAACCTCGACGGGCCGGCGCTCAGCGCGCGGCTCGGCCGCGTCTGGGGGACCCGGCGCGGCCTCCTCGGCGCGCTCGCCACGGTCGACCACAAGATCATCGGCCGGCGCTACATCGTGACGGCCTTCCTGTTCCTGTTCCTCGGCGGCCTCACCGCCCTCGTGATGCGCCTGCAGCTCGCCCGGCCGGAGAGCGGCCTCGTCGGTCCCGACACCTACAACCAGCTCTTCACGATGCACGGCTCGACCATGATGTTCCTGTTCGGCGTGCCGATCGGGGAGGCCATGGCCGTCTACCTCGTTCCGCTGATGGTCGGCACCCGCAACCTCGCCTTCCCGCGCCTCAATGCCTTCTCGTACTGGGTCTACCTCTCGGGCGGGCTGTTCCTGTGGGTGTCGTTCCTGCTCAACATCGGGCCGGATGTCGGCTGGTTCGCCTACGTGCCGCTCTCCGGACCTGAGTACTCGCCGGGCAAGCGCGCCGATACCTGGGCGCAGATGATCACCTTCACGGAGCTCTCGGGCCTCGCGGTCGCGATCGAGATCATCGTGACGGTGCTCAAGCAACGCGCGCCCGGCATGACGCTGGACCGCATTCCCGTCTTCGTCTGGGCACTGTTCGTCAACTCCTTCATCATCGTGTTCGCGCTGCCCGCGGTGATGCTCGCCTCGACCTTCCTGATCCTCGACCGGCTGGTCGGCACGCACCTGTTCAACCCGGCCGAGGGCGGCGACGCGCTGCTCTACCAGCATCTGTTCTGGTTCTTCGGCCATCCGGAAGTCTACATCATCTTCCTGCCGGGGACCGCCTTCGTGTCGGCGATCATCCCGACCTTCGCGCGGCGCGAGACGTTCGGCTACCTCGCCCTCGTCCTGTCGCTGATCGCCACCGGCTTCCTGTCCTTTGGCCTCTGGGTCCACCACATGTTCGTGACCGGGCTGCCGCAGCTCGGGGCGGCCTTCTTCACCGCGTCGAGCATGCTGATCGCGATCCCGAACGGGCTGCAGATCTTCTGCTGGATCGCGACGCTGTGGGACGGGCGGCCGGTCTGGCGCACGCCGCTGCTGTTCGTGGCCGGCTTCTTCTTCATCTTCGTGGCGGGCGGGTTGTCCGGGATCATGCTCGCCTCGGTGCCGATCGACACCCAGGTCCACGACACCTACTTCGTCGTCGCGCACTTCCACTACGTGCTGATCGGCGGCAACGTCTTCCCGCTGATCGGTGCGATCTACTACTGGTTCCCGAAATTCACCGGACGCCTGCTGAGCGAGCGGCTCGGCGCCTGGAACTTCTGGCTCACCTTCGTCGGCTTCAACGTCGCGTTCTTCCCGATGCACATCAGCGGGCTGATGGGGATGCCGCGCCGCGTCTACACCTACGGGCCCGAGATGGGCTGGGGACACCTGCAGCTCCTCTCGACGGCGGGCGCGCTGATCCTGTTCGCGGGCTTCCTCGTCTTCGCCTGGAACGTGATCGCCAGCCTGCGTCGCGGCGACGTCGCCGGCGCGAATCCCTGGAACGCCGGCACGCTCGAATGGGCGACGGCGTCCCCCCCCGCCTCCCCAGAACTTCGACCGCATCCCGCTCGTCACCCACCGCGAGCCGCTCTGGGCGGAGCGGGGCGGCCTGCCCGTCGTGACCGGCCTGAGCGTCGGCCATCGCGAGCTGGTCGTCAGCAGCGTGGCCGAGGCCGAGCCCCAGCTGCGCGAGACCTCGCCCGCTCCGTCGATCTGGCCGCTCGCGGCGGCGATCGCCGTCGGGGTGACCTTCATCGGCTCGATCTTCACACCCTACGCGGTGCTCTGGGGGGCGCTGCCGATCGCGGCGGCGCTCACCGGCTGGTTCTGGCCCAAGACCGCGCCGGAGGACGAGGAATGAGCACCCTGCGCGCCGAGGCGCGACCCGCCCGGGCCGACGCGCCGCGCGTGACCCGGGACGTCTCGGCCCTCCCGACCTACGGCTTCGGCCCGACGAGCCCGATGTGGTGGGGCACGCTCGGCTTCTTCGTCGTCGAGGGCACCGGGTTCGCGCTCGCGCTCGGCGCCTGCTTCTACCTGGTGCAGCAGAACCCGCAATGGCCCCTGGCGCCGGCGCCGCCCGACCACTGGGCCGGAACCCTCAACACGCTGCTCCTGCTCGCCAGCCTCTGGCCGAACCGGGTGGCCGACCGCGACGCGCAGGCGCTGGACCTCGGGCGCGTGCGGCGCGACCTCGTGATCATGTCCCTCGTCGCGATCGCGGCGACCGCCGTCCGGCTCTACGAGTTCACGGGCCTCGGCGTGAACTGGGACCAGAACGCCTACGGCTCGATCACCTGGGTGCTGCTCGGCCTGCACCTGACGCACCTGATCACCGATGCGGGCGACACGCTGGTGCTCACCGCCCTGATGTTCACGCGTCACGCGACCGGCAAGCGCTTCAGCGACGTGAGCGACAACGCCTTCTACTGGTACTTCGTCGTGCTGTCCTGGCTGCCGATCTACCTGGCCGTGTACTGGCTGCCGCGCTGGTGAGGGTGCGATGCGCAACTGGCTGACCGGAGGATGGCCCTCCGCCGGAATCTTCGCCGGCCCGACGGCGTGGCTGGTGAGCACGCAGGCGAACTACGCGCTCGCGCCCTGGAGCTGCGCCCACCGCTTTCCGGTGATCCCCCTCCTCGCGGCGGCTCTGGTCGCGGCGAGCCTGGGCGGGAGCTACGCCTCGTGGCGCGCCTGTCAGCGGCCGCCGGAGGCCGACGCGACCACGGTGCCGGCCCCGGACGGGTCGCGCGCGACCTCCCTCGACTCGCCCGAGGGCGGCCGTCCTCACCGGCTGATCGCCGCGATCGGCGTGCTGGTCTCGCTCCTGTTCGCCGTCGTGATCGGGGTTCACGGCGTCGCCGGGCTGGTGTTCAGCGGGTGCGAGCGGTGAGGCGGCCCGCGGCGGAGGCCCGCGCCCGGGCAGCTTGCGCCGCGATGGTCACCGCGGCACTCGTCCTGCCGACGGGCAGCTCGGCCCATGGCGGCGATCCCGGCGCGCTCTGGCCGAGCGGCCCCGCCTGGGCGAGCGACCCGAGGGTGCTCGCTCCGCTCTCCGTCAGCGCCGTGCTGTTCCTGGTCGGCACGGTGCGCCTGTGGGGGCGGGCCGGTCACGGCCGCGGGGTGCGCCGCTGGCAGGTCGCCTGCTTCTGGAGCGGTTGGACCGTGCTGGCCCTGGCCCTGCTGTCCCCGCTGCACGGGTGGGGCGAACGTCTCTTCACCGCCTACATGGTCGAGCACGAGCTCCTGATGGTGATCGCGGCTCCCCTGCTCGTGCTCGCCCGCCCGGGCAGCGCGATGCTGTGGGCCCTGCCCGCGTCCTGGCGCCCGCGTGTCGGCGGGGTCGTCCGCCTGCCGGTCCTCGGTCCCGCGTGGCGGTCCATGCGAACGCCGTTCTCGGCGACGCTGCTCCACGGGGTGGCGCTCTGGGCCTGGCACATGCCGGGCCTCTACGATCTCGTGCTGGTGAACGCCCTCGCGCACTGGCTCCAGCACCTCAGTTTCCTGCTCTCGGCGCTCCTGTTCTGGTGGGCCCTGCTGCACGGGCCCGTCCGGAGCCGCGGCTACGGGGCATCCTTCCTCTACCTCTTCCTGACGAGCCTCCACACCGGCCTGCTCGGAGTCCTGCTGACGGTCTCGCCGCGGCTCTGGTACCCGCGCCAGGTCGCGGCGGCCGCCGAGTGGGGGCTGACTCCCCTGGAGGATCAGCAGCTCGCCGGTCTGGTGATGTGGGTGCCGGCCGGGCTGGTCTACGCCGCGGCCGCCCTGACGCTGGCCGGGATCTGGATCCGTCGCTCAGGACCGGACACCGCGAGGCAGGCCCATGCCGCTTAGATGGATCGCGCTCCTCGCCGCGGCGGCGGCCCTCGCCACCGGCGGCCTCGTCGCTCACCGGATCGACCTCCGGCGTCAACGGATCGAGCTTGCCAGGAACCTGACTGGGGGAGACCCCGACCGCGCCCCGGCGCTGATGATCGGCCACGGCTGCGCCGGCTGCCACGAGATCCCGGGCCTCGCGGGCCCTCGGGGGCGGGTCGGCCCGCCGCTGGGCAGCGTGGCCGAGCGCGTCTACATCGGCGGGGTCGTGACGAACACGCCCGAAAACCTGGTTCGCTGGATCGTCGATCCGAGAGCCCTCGATCCCCGGACGGCGATGCCGGTCACCGGGATTTCCGAGGCGCAGGCCCGGGACATCGCGGCCTACCTGTACGCCCATCGCTAGAGGCGCGCCGGCCGGACCGCCCGCCGCCGTCCCGCCGGACGGCGCCGATCGGCACCGCCGCCGGCTCGACGCCGAGCCGGCGACCGATGCTCAGGACCCCGTGATCATCTCGGCGAAGTCGTCCGGCACCTCGCCGAACCGGCCCAGGATCGCGACGCCTTCCAGTTCGCCCGTCTCGCTGTCGGCCCGGATCCGCAGGGCGGCCGCGCCGGGCTTGCGGGCCGCGATGGCCTCGGCGCGCTTGAGCGCGCCGCTCTCGGTCGGGGCGACGTCGCGCGCGCCCGGCACGAGGCGCTTGCGCTTCATCTCGAAGGTCTGGATCACGTAGGTGGTCGCCGTCGCCATGGTCGTTCCGGGATCGCGTGCGTCCGTCCGATTTCGTTCTAAGCATCCTTCCGCCGGCCGGGACCGGCCGGTGCCGCATTTCGCCGGCCGGGACCGGCCGGTGCCGAAGGGGTCAGCGGTTCGGCGGCGAACCGAAGCACCGCGTCGGCGAAACATGATGCAGCCTCAAGAGGCCGAGCAGAATTGCCCCATGCTCGTCTGCTCGGCGACGGGATCCGGCCGAGTCCCGCCCGACGGGCCGGGGCGCGACCCGATGTCCGACGGCGCGCTGGTCCGGCGCTCCCGCGCGGGCCGCGTCAGCTCTCGGCGGTGTCCGCCGCGTCGGCGGGCGCGGGGGCGTCCGGCGGCGGCGCGGGCCGCTGCCCGCGGGCCGGCTTGCCGCGGGACGCGCGCGAAGCGCTCGACGGTTCCGTGCCGGGCACCGGGGCGAGGCGGGCGATCCGCTCCCTGAACTCCTCGTTCGAGGGGCCGCGCGCCGCGCCTGTGATGGGGCTCCTGGTCATGCTCATTCGCTTTCGGGTTGCCCGGTCGAGAACCCGTGACGGGGAAACGGGCGCGTGCCGATCCCGGCTGCGCGGCGGACGATCCGCGCCCGGGCCGGCGGGATGTCGGGGCGCCCGAGACGGCACCCCGGCGAGGGCCGAGGGGTCAGCGGGCGGCGGCGGCGATCTCGCTCTCGCGCACGGCCCGTTCCCCCATGCGGGAGCGGATCCGGTAGGTGGCTTCCCCGGTCCGGTCCTCCGGCATCAGCTGCACGACCTCGAACACCTCCCCGCTGCTGGCGAGGGAGTCGGAGAAGCCGCTGCGGAGCATGCGGACTTGCTGATGCAGCTTGAATTTGTGCGACATGGGTCGAGTCTCTCCCGACGAGGGGCGACGCGCCGGCCTCGACGCGTCGCGGAGGTGAGGCCCCGCGGGTGCCGCCGCGGGGACCGAGGCTGCTGCCGCCGAAGGCGGGGAGCGTCACCCGCGCTGGCGGGCCTTGCGGGCCGCGTAGCGGGCGTCGCGGGCAGCCTTCCGGTCGGCCTGCAGCGACAGGGCCCGGGCCGAGGCCTCGGCCTCCTCCCGCGCCCGCGCCGCGGCCTCGACCTCGCGCCGGCGCGCCTGCTCGGCCGCCGCCAGGGCGGCCTCGGCGGCGCGCTCGGCCTCCCGCTCGGCCGCGCGCAGGGCGCGGGCCTCGGCGAGGGCCTGCCGCTCGGCGCGGCGCGCGGCCAGGGCCGGATCGTCATCGGCCGGCCGGTCGCGGAAGCGCGCCAGCATGGCCTGCCGGGAAGCGGCGGCCGATCTCAGCCGATCTCCCAGCGGGGCGTCCTGAAATCGCGCCACGGCTAGGCCCGGCTCAGGCTGACGGTGCGCACCGGACTCGAGAACCTGTCGGCCAGATGCCAGCGCAACTCCCGCGTCGAATGATAGTCGTAGGTCCTGTCGAGCAGGTGGCTGACGTCGACGCGTTCGTCGCCGACCTTCTGCCAGATCTGCCGCACCTGGAACGTCAGCGGCTCGGCCGCCGCGGAACCCGGAAGATGATTCGAAATAAACGTAAAATTCACTCAGAGTAACCTATCGGAGTTCAGGTCTGTCCACTCGGAACAGGGGAGGGATGCGGCCGGACCCGGCCGCATCGATCGCCGGAGGGTCTACGCGGCCCGGAGGCTGCCGGCGGATTGCTTGCCGCTGCGGCGATCGGTCTCGAGCTCGTAGGACACCTTCTGGCCCTCGGAGAGGGTCTGCAGGCCCGAGCGCTCGACGGCCGAGATGTGAACGAAGACGTCCTTGCCGCCGTCGTCCGGCTGAATGAAACCAAAGCCCTTCTGGCCGTTGAACCACTTGACGGTGCCGGTGCTCATCATCGTATCCATGTTTTTCGCGAGTGCACGCGTGAACCCGGCGCGCTTCAGCGCGGCCAAGTCTCGCCTGATCGATAGTTTTGGAGAGAGTGTCAGAGCGTGCGCCCGGCAAAAGCTGGGCGAAGAGGCCCGGAAGTCCGGCCAAAGATCGATAGATGTAATATGGGCCGGTTCCACCCCGATGGCAAGGCGCCCGGGCGAAAAGACCCGGCCCCGCGCGCCGTCGCTGCCCGACGCCTGCGAGGATGCGGGCGGCCCGGCGCCGCCGCGCGTCAGCGCCGCCGCGAGTCGGAGCCGGCGCGGAAGGCCCGCTCCACCGCCGCGAGGGCCTGGGCGCGCGCCTTGGCCTCGCTCTCGTGCGGCCGGTCCGACCGTTCGAGGAGCTTGCCGTGCCGGCGGATCGCCCAGCCGTAATGGCCCTTGGGCCGGGCCAGCGGTGAAACTTCGATCGCGAAGGGGTACAGGCTTGTGTCGTTCATCACACGGACATCGCACGAAAGGCGCGCCATGACCATCTACGGCGCTCCACGGACCGCGCCCGCGTCCCGAAACCAGAGGCCTTCCCGGTGACAGAATGGGTTCAACTCGATGCCGCCGCCATCCCGGGCGAGCGGGAGCCGATGCGCCTCATGCAGCGAGGCCACGAGTTCACGATCTGCGTCGGCCGGATCGAGCTGATGAGCAACCGCGCCTGCACCTCCGAGGCGGCCCTCGCCGCCCTCGCCTGCGCCCGCCTGCGGGACCGCCCGCGGGCCAGGGTGCTGATCGGCGGGCTCGGCATGGGCTTCACGCTCCGGGCCGCGCTCGACGCGCTCGGGCCGGACGCCCGGGTCGTCGTGGCGGAACTGGTGCCGGCCGTGGTGGCCTGGGCGCGCGGCCCGCTGGCCCACGTCTTCGCCGGGAGCCTCGACGATCCGCGGGTCGAGCTGCGGGAGGACGACGTCAAGCGCGTGATGCAGCAGGGGCAGGCGGATTACGACGCGATCCTGCTCGACGTCGACAACGGCCCCGAGGCGCTGACGCGGGTGGAGAACGACCGCCTCTACGACAGCTGGGGCCTGAGGCGGGCGCGCTACGCCCTGCGCTCGAGCGGCGTCCTCGGCGTCTGGTCCGGCGGGCCCGACCGGCGCTTCAAGGCCCGCCTGCGCAACACGGGCTTCGCCGTGGAGGAGGTCCGCGTGCACGCGAACGGCCGCAGCGGCCGCCGTCACGTCGTCTGGCTCGCCACGCCCTCGGAGACCGGGACGCCGTTCTGCTGGCCCGCGCCGTGAGGGGGCGGGTCAGGCCGCATCGAGCCGCCGGACCACCCTGAGCGGGGAGGTGGTGACCAGCTCCCGGTAGGTTCCGACCGGCGGGCGCTCGGGGCCCTCGCTGCCCTTCCAGTAGAGCTCGGCGAGCAGCACCGCCTCGTCGCCGCCGCAGCGGACCGCCTCGGCGATGGTCCAGTCGCCGACATGGGTCGGGGCCGCCGCATCGATCGACTCGACCTCGTAGAGCGGCTCGCGCACGCGCCCGGCATGCCGGGCGCACTGCGTCTCGACATAGGCGCGCACGTCCTCCTCCGTGAGGCAGGCGAAGATGCTGCGCAGGCGCGACGGCTTGTCCCGGAATCCGGCCGCCCTGACCTCTTCGAGGATTTTCTCGCGCGCGTGATCGTAGTGACAATGCAGCGAGACACCGATCATGCGGCCGTAATGTCCGGGCCGCAGGATCGCGCCGACCGGCGGGTAATGGTCGGCCGCGTGAAAGAGACGGGTCATGCGCGCGAGGATCACACCGAAACACTGGTCCGTCCAGGAACGGATGGGCGGGGACCGGGGAGAAAATCCGGTCCTGGCCGGAACAAAAGAGCGCTTGCGGCGTCAATACGGTCAGGGTTGCGGCGCCCCGCAGGCCCCGTCCCGTCATGCCCGACAGAGCTGGAGATCGCGATGACCAAGCTCTTCATCGGCAGCCTCCGCACGCGGCGCGGCTACCGACCGCCGATCACGATTCGGGCGACCTCCCGCTCGGAGGCGCTGTCGTTCCTGCAGGCGACCTATCCGGAGGACCGCGTCGAGGCCGTGCTGCCGGCGCAATGGTGGCCGCCGGGCTCGGATACCGGTTCGGTGATCGGCGACATCCGCGAGCACCGGGGCTGAGGGGGCGGCCGCGCTCCCCGACCGGGCCGGGCTGCGGCAGCCGCCCTCACGCCGGCGGCAGGGCGGCGAGCAGGCTGCGCAGGAAGGCCCCGACGGCCCGCGGCAGCCGGCGATCCCGCATCGTCTGCACCTGGATGCCCCGCATCAGCCCGCCCTGCGTCCGGATCGGGACCGCGGCGAGTTCCCCGAGCCGCAGGGGCGTCTCCACCGAGAGGGCCGACATCACCGCGACGCCCCGCGTGCGCCGCACGAAGGGAAGCAGCGCCCAGAGATGGTTGGCGGTCAGGGTCGGCTCGATGGCCACCCCCTCGGCCGCGCAGGCGGCGTCGAAGATGCGCCGCGCCGTGGTGTCCCGGGTCGGCAGCGCGACCGGGTGGGCGGTGAGGTCGGCGAGGCGCAGGAGCGGCGCCCCCGCGAGCGGGTGTCCGGGCGCCGCCACCACGATCATCTCCACCCGCGCGTTGTAGACCACCCGCACCGGCGGGACGGCATCCATGGCGAAGGTCATCCCGATATCGGCGTCGCCCGCGGCGACCACCTGCGTCACCTGGGCCGGGGGCAGGATCGTCAGCTCGAAGCGGATCCCCGGATGGCTCCCGTGGAAGGCCGCGATGGCGTTCGGCAGGATGTCGAGGGCGAAGCCCTCGGAACTCGCCACCCGGATCAGGCCCCGGACCAGCCCCTGCAGGTCGCGGATCTCGGTCACGACCTGCTCGGTGCGCATCAGCACCTGGTGGGCGTGCTGGGCCAGCAACTCGCCGGCCGGGCTCGGCACCATGCCGCGCGGCCGCCGTTCGAACAGCACGCAGTCGAGCTCGGCCTCCAAGTTGGCGATCTGCCGGCTGATCGCCGAGGCGGCGACGTTGAGCTGCGCGCTCGCCGCCGCGATCGATCCCGTTCGCGCCACGGCCAGGAAGTACCGCAGGCTGCTGGTCTGCATCGCTCCCGCCCCCGCCGACCCTTGCCGGATCGGCAACGGACGCTTCGCCAAATTCTACTTGCTGCGAACCATCCTGCACAACACTCTGGCATGGTCACGAAAGCGGCAGGAGCTCCGCGGGACCCATCCGGGGCGGTGCCGCACTCTGAGAGGCGATCCGACATGCTGAGACGGACCCGACCGGCCCCCCGCCTCGCCCGCACCGCCCCGCGCGGTCGCGGAGCGGCGGCCCTGCTCCTGGCCGGGACGGCCTTCCTGGCCGGGGCGGCGGGCCCGGCCCTCGCCGGCAAGGCCAACGACACCCTGGTCTACGCCTCGGACAGCGAGCCCGAGAACGTCAGCCCCTATCACAACAGCGCCCGCGAGGGGGTCATCCTGGCCCGCAACGCCTGGGACACGCTGCTCTACCGCGATCCCGCCACCGGCACCTACCAGCCGATGCTGGCGACCGCCTGGACATGGGCCGATCCCGTCACCCTCGACCTCACCATCCGGGAGGGCGTGGTCTTCCACAACGGCGATCCGCTCACGCCGGAGGACGTCGCCTTCACCTTCAACTACGTGCTCACGCCCGAGGCGCGCACGGTCACCAAGCAGAACGTCGACTGGATGAAGTCCACCGAGGTGCTGGGCCCGCACACGGTGCGCATCCACCTGAAGGCGCCGTTCCCGGCCGCGCTCGAATACCTCGCGGGTCCGACCCCTATCTTCCCGGCGGCCTATTTCAAGAAGGTGGGGCTCGACGGCTTCGCCAAGGCGCCGGTCGGCACGGGGCCCTACCGGATCGTCAGCGTCGAGAGCGGGCGCGGCGTCAAGCTCGAGCGCTTCGAGAAGTACTGGTCCGGCAGCCCGATCGGGCGGCCGAAGATCGGCAAGCTCGAATTCCGGGTCATCCCGGACGCCGACAGCCGGATGGCCGAGCTCGTCACCGGCGGCATCGACTGGATCTGGCGCGTGCCGAGCGACCAGGCCGATCAGCTGCGCGCGGCGCCCGGGATCACGGTGCTGAGCGCCGAGACGATGCGGGTCGGCTTCCTGCAATTCGACGTCGGCGGCCGGGCGATGGAGAAGTCGCCCCTCAGGGACGTGCGGGTGCGCCGGGCGATCTCCTACGCGATCGACCGCAAGGCGATGGTCGACAACCTCGTGCGCGGCGGCGCGCGCGTGATGAACGTGCTGTGCTTCTCCGGGCAGTTCGGCTGCGTCGAGGAGGGCGCCCCGCGCTACGCCTACGATCCCGCCAAGGCCAAGGCGCTGCTCAAGGAGGCGGGCTACCCGGACGGGTTCGAGATCGACCTCGCGGCCTATCGCGAGCGCGACTACGCCGAGGCCGTGATCGGCTACCTGCGGGCGGTCGGCATCCGGGCGCGGCTCAACTACCTGCGCTACGCCGCCTTCCGGGACGCGCTGCGCGGCGGCAAGGTCTCGATCGGCTTCCAGACCTGGGGCTCGTTCTCGGTCAACGACGTCTCGGCCTTCACGGGCGTGTATTTCCGCGGCGGCGACGAGGATCTGACCCGCGACCCGGCGGTGATCGCGGCGCTCCAGGCCGGCGACACCGCGAGCGACCCGGGCGAGCGCAAGGCGAAGTACGCCGAGGCGCTCTCGCGCATCGCCGGCGAGGCCTACGCGCTGCCGATGTTCTCCTACCCGTCGAACTACGCCTTCACCCAGGACCTGAACTTCACGGCGCAGCCCGACGAGGTGCCGCGCTTCTACGCCGCCTCCTGGAAGTGAGGCCGCGATGCTGCGCTTCGCCCTGCGCCGCGTGCTCGTGGCGCTCAGCGTCGCCGTCACCGTCTCGGTGGCGAGCTTCCTGCTGCTGCACCTCTCCGGCGACCTCGCCACGGCGATCGCCGGGCCCGATGCGACGGGCGCGCAGATCGAGGCGATCCGGACCCAGTACGGGCTCGACCGGCCCCTCCTCGCCCAGTTCGCCGCCTGGGCCTGGAAGGCGCTCCACCTCGATTTCGGCCAGTCCTTCTACTTCCGCGAGCAGGTCACCGACCTGATCGCCGCCCGCCTGCCGGTGACGCTCATTCTCGGCGTCGTGGCGCTCGCCGTCGCCCTGTTCGTGGCGATCCCGCTCGGGGTGCTGGCGGCGGTGCGCCGCGACACCTGGATCGACCGCGCGGCCCTGTTCGTCTCGGTGCTGGGGCAGGCGATGCCGACCTTCTGGTTCGGCCTCGCCCTGATCATCGTGTTCTCGGTCAACCTGCGCTGGCTGCCGGTCTCGGGCAACGCCACCTGGAAGCATTTCGTGCTGCCCGCGGTGGCGCTCGGCTACTACGCCATGCCGGCGGTGATGCGGCTCACCCGCAACGGCATGCTGGAGGTGCTCTCCTCCGACTTCGTCCGCACCGCCCGGGCCAAGGGCCTGCCGCCGCGCAAGATCCTGGTCCGCCACGCCCTGCGCAACGCGGTGATCCCGGTGATCGCGCTCGCCGCGGTGCAGTTCGGCTTCATGCTCGGCGGATCGATCGTCGTCGAGGCGGTGTTCTCGCTCCAGGGGCTCGGCCAGCTCGCCTGGGAGTCGATCGCCCGCAACGACTTCCCGGTGGTGCAGGCGATCGTGCTGGTTCTGGCGATGATCTACATCGCGCTCACCCTGGCCGCCGACCTCCTCAACGCCCTCCTCGATCCGCGACTGCGCCAATGATCGCCCCGAGCTCCCCGCCGGCCGAGCCCGGCCTCGTCCCCCCGGCCGCCGAGGCGCCGCTGCCGGTGCGCTCGCCGACCGCTATCGTGCTGCGCCGCGGCCTGTCGCACGCCGGCTTCCTGATCGGGGCCGGGCTCCTCGGGCTCGTCCTGCTCACGGCGCTCGCCGCGCCGCTGCTCGCCCCGCACGACCCCTACGCGCAGGACGTCTCGCGCCGCCTGATCCCGCCCATCTGGCAGGCCAAGGGCTCCTGGGAGCACCTGCTCGGCACCGACAAGCTCGGGCGGGACTATCTCAGCCGCCTGATCTACGGCAGCCAGATCTCGCTGCTGATCGGGTTCTCGGCGGCGCTGATCTCCGGGCTGATCGGCACGACGCTCGGCCTGCTGGCCGGCTATTTCGGCGGCCGGATCGACGCCCTGGTGAGCTACGTCGTCACCACGCGCCTCGCGCTGCCGGTCGTGCTGGTGGCGCTCGCCATGGCGGCGCTGGTCGGCGGCTCGCTCAAGGTCGTGGTGCTGGTCCTCGGCCTGCTGCTCTGGGACCGCTTCGCGGTGGTGACGCGGGCGGCGACCCGGCAGGTGCGGGCCCAGGATTTCGTCGCCGCCGCCGAGGCGCAGGGCTTCTCGACCGCCCGGATCCTCCTGCAGGAGATCCTGCCCAACATCCTCAACGCGCTCATCGTGGTGGCGACGCTGGAGATGGCGCACGCCATCCTGCTCGAGGCCGCCCTGTCCTTCCTCGGCCTCGGCGTGCAGCCGCCGCTGCCCTCCTGGGGCCTGATGATCGCCGAGGGCAAGCCGTACATGCTGTTCCAGCCCTGGGTGATCACCATCCCGGGCGTGGCCCTGCTGGTCCTGGTGCTCGCCGTCAACCTGCTCGGGGATGGCCTGCGCGACATTACCGCCCCCGAGCGGCGTTCCTGACCGCGCGAACCTCCGTTCGAGGTCCGCCAAGAGTCTGATAGGTCTGCGATGTCCCGACACGACGCCCTGGCGCGCGCGGCGCGCCACTTCGACGACGGCGGCTTCCTCGCCACGCTGCGGGAGGCGGTGGCGCGGCCCACCGAGAGCCAGGCGCCCGGCCAGATCCCGGCGCTCGCCGCCTACCTGGCCGAATTCCTGGTCCCGGCGACCGCGCGGCTCGGCTTCCGCCACCGCCTCCTCGACAATCCCGACGGCGTGCACGGGCCCTTCCTGATCGCCGAGCGCCACGAGGACGACGCCCTGCCGACCGTGCTGATCTACGGCCATGGCGACACGGTGCGGGGCTATCCCGAGCAGTGGCGCGCGGGCCTCGACCCGTGGCGGATCGTCGTCGAGGGCGGGCGCTGGTACGGGCGCGGCACGGCCGACAACAAGGGCCAGCACCTCGTCAACCTCGCGGCCCTGGCGGCCGTGGCGGAGGCCCGCGGCGGACGGCTCGGCTTCAACGCGAAGCTCCTGATCGAGACGGGCGAGGAGACCGGCTCGCCGGGCCTGCGCGAGGTCTGCCGGCGGGAGCGCGAGGCGCTGCGGGCCGACCTCCTCCTCGCCTCGGACGGGCCGCGGGTGAGCGCCGAGCGCCCGACCCTCTTCCTCGGATCGCGCGGCGCCTTCAACTTCGAGCTCGCCGTCGACCTGCGCGAGGGCGGCCACCATTCGGGCAATTGGGGCGGGCTGCTGCGCAATCCCGGCACCGTGCTGGCGAACGCCATCGCGAGCCTGGTCGATTCTCGCGGGGCGATCCGCGTCGCGCGCCTGCGCCCGCCGCCGATCCCGCCCGGCGTGCGGGAGGCGCTCGCCGACATCACGGTGGGCGGCGACCCGGACGGTCCGGCGATCGACGCGGAGTGGGGCGAGCCCGGCCTCAGCCCGGCCGAGCGCGTCTACGGCTGGAACGCGCTCGAAGTCCTCGCCTTCAAGACCGGCGACCCGGACGGTCCGCTCAACGCGGTGCCGCCCTCCGCCAAGGCGACCCTGCAGCTGCGCTTCGTGGTCGGCACCGACTGGGAGACTCTGATCCCGGCGCTCCGCGCGCATCTCGACGCGCACGGCTTCCCGATGGTGGCGGTGCGGCCGGCCCGCACCGAGGTGTTCCGGGCGACCCGCCTGCCGGTCGAGGACCCCTGGGTCGCCTGGGCGCTCGCCTCGATCGCCGAGAGCACGGGCAAGCGGCCGGCCCTGCTGCCCAATCTCGGCGGCTCGCTGCCGAACGACGCCTTCTCGGAGATCCTCGGGCTGCCGACGCTCTGGGTGCCGCATTCCTACCCGGCCTGCTCGCAGCACGCCCCGGACGAGCACCTGCTCGCCCCGCTCACCCGCGAGGCCCTCGTCCTGATGGCCGGCCTCTACTGGGATCTCGGCGAGACCGGCCCGGCGGTGCTGGCGCGGCGCGCGAGCGGCCGCGGCGTCCGGGGGGGAGCGCCGTGACCGAGCCCGTCCTGCGCATCCGCAACCTCAGCCTCGCCCTGCCGCGGGGCGCCGACCGCGCGCACGCGGTCGAGGACCTCTCCCTCGACCTGATGCCGGGGCGCATCCTCTGCGTCGTCGGCGAGTCGGGCTCGGGCAAGTCGATGAGCGCCTACGCGCTCACCGGGCTGCTGCCCGGGGGCGTGCGGCCGACCGGCGGGCGCATCGAGTTCGAGGGGCGCGACCTGCTCGGCCTCGACGAGCGCGACTGGCGCGACCTGCGCGGGCGGCGCATCGCCATGATCTTCCAGGAGCCGATGACGGCCCTGAACCCGGTGATGCGCATCGGCGACCAGATCGCCGAGATGTTCGAGGCGCACGGGCTGCTCGACCGCGCGCAGCGCCGCGCCCGCGTCCTGGCGCTCGCCGCCGAGGTCGGCCTGCCGGATCCCGAGACCATCGTGCGCGCCTACCCGCACCAGCTCTCGGGCGGGCAGCGCCAGCGGGCCATGATCGCCATGGCGCTCGCCCTCGAACCCTCGATCCTGGTGGCGGACGAGCCGACGACGGCGCTCGACGTCACCACCCAGGCCCAGATCCTGCGGCTGATCCGCGACCTGCAGCAGCGCCGCGGCATGAGCGTCCTGTTCATCACCCACGATTTCGGGGTCGTGGCCGACATCGCCGACCACGTGGCGGTGCTCCAGCGCGGCCGCCTCGTCGAGTCCGGCAGCGCCCGCGAGGTGCTGGAGACGCCGCGCCACCCCTACACGCGGGCGTTGCTGGCCGCGGTCCCGCGCCTCGCCCCGCCGCCGCGACCGCCCCGGGACCGGGAGCCGGTGGTGCTGGCGGCGGCCGGGATCAGCAAGACCTACACCTCCCGCACCGGCCTGTTCGGCCGCAAGCGGGTCGTCGCGGCAGTGCGGGAGGTCGCCTTCGACCTGCGGCGCGGCGAGACGTTGGGCCTCGTCGGCGAGTCGGGTTCGGGCAAGTCGACCACGGCCCGGCTCGCGATCCGGCTGATCGAGCCCGATCGCGGCAGCGTGCATCTGGGATCGCTCGACTACACGGCCCTGGGGCCCCCAGCGCTGCGGCGCGAGCGGCGGCGGATCCAGATGATCTTCCAGGATCCCTTCGCCTCCCTGAACCCGCGCCGCACCGTGGAGCAGATCATCACGGCGGGGCCGATCGCCCACGGCGTCCCGGCCCGGGAGGCGCGGGCGCGGGCGCGCGACCTGCTCGGGCTCGTCGGCCTGCCGCCCGCCGCGGCCGAGCGCTACCCGAACGCCTTCTCGGGCGGCCAGCGCCAGCGCATCGGCATCGCCCGGGCCCTCGCCATGGAGCCCGACGTGCTGGTCGCCGACGAGGCGGTCTCGGCCCTCGACGTGTCGGTCCAGGCCCAGGTGCTCGCCCTGCTGGAGGAGCTCAAGGGCCGGCTCGGCATCGCCATGCTGTTCATCACCCACGACCTGCGCGTCGCCGCCACGATCTGCGACCGGATCGCCGTGATGCAGCGCGGCGAGATCGTCGAGGAGCGGCCGGCCGCGGAGCTGTTCCGCGCCCCGAGCCATCCCTACACGCGCGCGCTGCTTGCGGCGGTTCCTGGCCTCGCGCGGGAGATGCAGTCGGCCTGACGGCGCGCCGTCAGGAGGCCCGCGGCCAGCGCCGTGACCAGCGTCCCGCCCCGCCTCCACCCGGCCGGACTGACCGGGCGCGGCAATTGCAACCGGCGGTGTCATACGGGATCCGCTTGATCAAAGCGGATCCCGGATCACAAGCCCGCGCGGCGCCTGAGCGAAGCCGGCATCCGCGTGGCGACGCAATCCGTCGGATTTCGTATGACTCCTCACTTCGGGCGCCACCTGGGCTACAGGTTCGGTCCACGCCGATCCGGGGAGACGCACACGATGGTCGAGACATCCTGCCGGACCATCCTGCGTCGGGTGCTGCCGCCCTCGCTGATCGTCACCCCGCCGCCGCCCTACCTCCTCGTCCGCGACGAGGTCCAGGAGGCGCTGCACCGCTTCGCGGGCCTGAGCGAGTGCGCGCGGGAGAGGGGCGAGCCCGAACTGGCGTCCCTGCTCGATCAGGTCGGCCTGCGCGCCGCGGCGCGGCACCTGCGGATGGGGATCCCGCGCCCCTGAGGCCGGCCGCGAGCGGCGCGCGGCGGGATGTCCGGGGCGGCGGAATTTCCAGGGCGGCGGAATTTCCAGGGCGGCGGAATTTCCAGGGCGGCGGAATTTCCAGGGCGGCTTGGGCCGGGGAGCGGCCGGGCGCGCAACCCCTCATTGCCGCCATGCGCCGGACCCGTCTTGGCACGCGCCGCGCCGCGCCCATCTCCCAAGGGGAGCGAGTTTGGCACGGCCCGTGCCGGGAGATCCCCGGCCGGCCCTGCCGGCCGGCACCAACCGGAAGGTGGCCTCCCATGAAGACCGCGCTCGTCCTCGCCCTGTCGCTGATCCAGCCGGCCCATTCGTGGTACCCCTACGAGTGCTGCTCCGATCAGGATTGCGAGCCGATCAGCGACGCGGTCGAGGTGCCGGGCGGCTATCGCACCCACGGCATCTTCATCCCCATGGCCAAGGTCCGCCCGAGCAAGGACGGCAATTTCCACTGGTGCCACCGGGGCGACTACGTGTTCTGCTTCTTCGCGCCGCTCGCGGGCTGAGCCGGGCGTCAGCCGGCCTCGCCCTCGGCGTGCCGGCGCCGGATGCGCCGGACCGTCCAGGCGACCGCGAGCACGATCGCCGGCACCGCGGCCGCGGTCCCGATCGTGGCGTCGACGGGGAGCCCCGCCGCGTGCGCGCCCTCCAGCACGTGATGGACGAGGCTCGCCACGTAGTAGCTGATCGCCGCGACCGAGAGGCCCTCGACGGTCTGCTGCAGCCGGATCTGCAGCCTCACCCGGTCGTTCATCGCCTGGAGCTGGGCGTGGTTCTGCTTCTCCAGCTCGACGTCGACCCGGGTGCGCAGCATCTGGGCGGCGCGCGAGAGCTTCTCGGAGAGCGTGTCCTGCCGCTCGCCCGTGGCCATGCAGGTGCGGATCGCCGGGTTGAAGCGCCGGGCGAGGAAGACCGACCAGCTCGTCTGGCCGGGGATCGGCTGCTCGCGGATGGCGTCGAGGCGCAGGCGGATCAGCTCGTCGTAGGCCCGGGTGGCACCGAAGCGGAAGAGCGAGCGGGCCGCCCCGGCCTCGAGCTCGGCCGAGAGCGCGATCAGCCGGTCGAGGAGCTGGTGGTTGGCCTCGAACCCCTCGCTCGCCCGCATCTCCTCCATCAGCACCGGCAGGGCGGTCTCGATCCGGCGGATCGCCGGGCCGAGCGCCTGCGCCTCGGGCAGGCCGAGCAGGGCCAGGGTGCGGTAGGTCTCGATCTCCAGGACGCGCTGCACCAGGGCGCCGGCCGCCACCCGGGTCATGCCGCGATCCGCCACGACGACGCGCACGAAGCCGTGCGGGTCGGCCTGGAAGTCGGTGGCGATGACGGCCGCGCCGCCCTCCGCCTGGGCGACCGCCAGGGAGGAGGGCGAGAAGGTCGCGGTGATCTCCGGCGGCACGTCGCCCTCGCCGGCCGCGAGCAGGTGGAGGTCGACGGCGACGAGCAGGTCGCCCGGCTGCGGCAGGCCCTCCATCGGCCCGGCGAGCGCGTCGGGCTGCGGCTGGAAGGCGAGACCCTGCTGGTCCGCGTATTCCCAGGTGTAGGTGGTGAACTCGCTGTGGCTCTCCCAGCGCAGGATCGCCCCCGAGAAGACCACCCGGTGCTGCTTGGCCGCCGCCGGGGGCCCTGGCAGGCCGAGGCCGGCGCAATAGGCGTCGAGCGCGGCCCGGTCCGCCGCCGCCGCCTCGCCATCCGTCAGGAAGGCGTAGTGCAGGAAGCGCCGCGGGGTCTTCACCGGCATGAAGGGCCGGGCATGCACCTCCGCCAGCACCCGCGCCCGCAGGGCATGTTCGTTCAGCCGCATCAGCGTCCCGTGGCGCCGCCGTCGCGCGGTCCCGGCAACGCTTGGCGCAAGCCGGGGCGGGCGTCAACGCGATTCTCCCCGTGGGATCCGGAGCTTGGCGCGGCGCCCGGTCCGCCCCGGACTCGCGCGACCGCGGCGGCTCCGCTCCGTCGGCGAATCCGATCCATGCCGTTGGGTCAGTCGGTAACGATTCGGCGCTGAACTGGTGCGGAGGCGGAGCGGCCCGGCCGGCGGGATCCGGCCCGCGAGGGCACCGCGGCGACGATGCGCGACGGGTGCCGAGCTGTGCGTGACTGAGCCATGGCCCTCGATTCCACCACGCTGCTGTTCGCGAGCATCAGCGCCCGCCTTGCCTACATCGTGGTCATGGGAATCTGGTGGCGGCGGCAGCGGTCCGAGCCCTTCCTGCTGCACTGGTGCCTGAGCATCGGGATATCGTCGGCGGGGCTCGTCTACCATGCCGGCACGGGCGGCGGAGCGACGTCCCAGCCGGACCTAGCCGCCTATCTCCTGTTCGGAGCCAGCAACGCCCTGTGCTGGAGCGGCCTTCGGCTGTTCAACGAACGGCCCCTCGACCGGCGCCGGCTCGTCGGTCTCGCGCTGCTGCCGGCTCTCGCCTACGGGGCGGCCCTGGGCCTCGGCCAGAGGGCCGCGATGGTCGCCGCCTTCGCGGCCCTCGCGGTCCAGATCGCCGTCACCCTGGCCGAATTGCTGCGCGACGGCGCGATCGCCCGCCTGTGGTCCTCCGCCGTCGTGGCGGCCGGCTTCGGGACCTATCTGGTGATCTTCCTCGCCTCGATGGCGCTGCTCGCCGTCGAGCCGGCGGCCATGGCCGCGAATCGCGGCGCCGACCTCTCGCTGGTGATCGATCAATCCTGCAGCGCGCTGGTCTATCTCGGCTTCCTGGCGATGGCGGGCGAGCGGGCGAGCCTGCGCCTCGCCCATCTCGCCGGCACCGACCCGCTGACCGGCCTCGCCAACCGCCGCGGCCTGTCGCAGCTCGCCCACGGCCGGGCCCGACCGGCCGCCATCCTCCTCGCCGACATCGACCACTTCAAGGCCATCAACGACGGGCATGGCCACGAGGGCGGCGACGCCGTGCTGGTGGAATTCGCCCGGCGCCTGCGCGGCAGCCTGCGCGCGCGGGACATCGCCGCCCGGTGGGGCGGGGAGGAGTTCCTGGTCGTGCTGCACGGTGCGGATCCCGCCATGGCCGAGGCTCTCGCCGAGCGGGTCAGGGCCGCCACCGAGGCCCACCCCTTCCGGGTCGGCCAGGACCCGATCCGGATCACGGTCAGCATCGGGGTCGCGATCCTGCGCGAGGACGAGCACGGGATCGAACCCGCGCTCCAGCGGGCGGACGCGGCCCTCTACGCGGCGAAGAGCGACGGCCGCAACCGCGTCCGCGCGGCGTCGCCCGCCGCCCCCGCGGTCAGTGCCGGAAGTGGCGGGTTCCCGTGAAGACCATGGCGAGACCGGCCTCGTCGGCGGCGCGGATCACCTCGTCGTCGCGCATCGAGCCGCCCGGCTGGATCACCGCCGTGGCCCCGGCCTCGGCGGCGGCGAGCAGCCCGTCCGCGAAGGGGAAGAACGCGTCCGAGGCGACCACGGCGCCGCGCGCGAGGCTCTCCGGCGCCCCGGCGGCCTTGGCAGCCTCGGCCGCCTTCCAGGCGGCGATGCGGGAGGAATCGACCCGCGACATCTGCCCGGCGCCGATGCCGACCGTGGCCCCGTCGCGGGCGTAGACGATCGCGTTCGACTTCACGTGCTTGGCGACCCGGAAGGCGAAGCGCAGGTCGGCGCGCTCGCGCTCGCTCGGCGCCCGCTTGGTCACCACGCGCAGGTCCATGTCGTCGACGACGGCCGCGTCGCGGTCCTGGACCAGGATGCCGCCCGCCACGCTGCGCCAGACCTGGCCCGGCTGGCGCGGATCGCCGACGCCCCCGGTGACGAGGAGGCGCAGGTTCTTCTTGGCGGCGACGATCCGCACCGCCTCGCCCGTCGCGTCCGGGGCGATGATCACCTCGGTGAAGATCTCGACGATGCGGCGCGCGGCCTCGGCGTCGAGCGTGCGGTTGAGCGCGACGATGCCCCCGAAGGCCGAGACCGGGTCGCAGGCGAGCGCCCGCTCGTAGGCCGCGAGCAATGTGCCGCCCTCCGCGACGCCGCAGGGATTGGCGTGCTTGACGATGACCACCGCGGCCGTGCGGGCGGGGTCGAACTCGCTGACGCACTCGAAGGCGGCGTCCGTGTCGTTGAGGTTGTTGTAGGAGAGTTCCTTGCCCTGGAGCTGGCGGGCCGTCGCCACGCCCGGGCGCGCGGCGCCGGCCGTGCGGTAGAACGCGGCCTTCTGGTGCGGGTTCTCGCCGTAGCGCAGGCCCTGCGCGAGGGTGCCGCCGAGGGCCCGGAAGGCCGGCGCCCCGGGCAGATCGGCGGCGTACTCGCCCTCGAGCCAGGTCGCGATGGCGGCGTCGTAGGAGGCGGTGCGGGCGAAGGCCTTCTGGGCGAGGCGGCGGCGGGTCGCCCGTGTGACCGAGCCCGCATGCGCGTCGAGATCCGCCAGGATCGCCGCGTAATCGGCGACGTCGACCACCACCGCGACGTCGTCGTGGTTCTTGGCCGCCGCCCGGATCATCGCCGGGCCGCCGATGTCGATGTTCTCGATGCACTCGGCCGGGGGGCGCCCGGCCGCGAGCGTCGCCTCGAACGGGTAGAGGTTGACGACCAGGAGGTCGATCGCCGGGATGCCGTGGGCCAGCATGGCGGCCTGGTGCTCGGGATTGTCGCGCACGGCCAGCAGCCCGCCGTGCACGCCCGGATGCAGGGTCTTGACCCGCCCGTCCATCATCTCGGGGTAGCCGGTGAGGTCGGACACCTCGGTGACGGCGAGCCCCGCCTCGGTGAGCGTCCGGTGCGTGCCCCCGGTCGAGACGAGGGCGACTCCCCGGGCGGCGAGGGCGCGCGCGAAGTCCACGAGCCCGCTCTTGTCGGAGACCGAGAGCAGCGCGCGGGTGACGGGGGTGAGGTCGCTCGCCATGGGTCGACGTCCGGATAACGGGGCGGCGCACCGGCGCGGGCGCCTGCCTTCGGCTGCAAAGTCCGGGCGCGGTAGCAGAAACGGCCCCGGGAGACCAGACGAGGCGGCGCTGGGCCCCCATGCGCCGCGGGATCCGCGGCCCCGCGGCGCAACCGGTGCCGGGTGGGCGGACCCCGCGGGTCAGAGTGTCATACGACATCCGACGGATTGCGTCGCCATCTCCCATTTCGGCCATGCGGATATCGGCGTCGCTCAGGCGCCGCGCGGGCCCGTGATCCGCTGTCCGGACGTGATCGTCCGGACAGCGGATCACGCGCGCCGGAAGCGCCACGCCAGCCGGGTGCCGTCCGCGACCTTGAGGTGCAGCACGATCTGCTCCGTCCGCCGGGCGCCGTTCGAGGCCGCGAAGAAGACGCTCTCCTCGATCACCGGATCGGTCGCCTCGGTCTCGAACAGCCACACCTCGCCGCCCGCGCCCTGCAGGCGCACCGCCCGGCCCTCCCGGCTCACCCGCAGGGAGGGATGCAGGTGGAAACGGATCGCCGCCTCGACCGGACGGCCGGCGCCGCGGGCGCGCCCCTCCCGCTCCGGCCGCCGGAAGGCGTCCTCGCCCTCCAGGAGGTCGCCCGCCGGCGCGAGGCGCCAGCGCCGCTCATGGATCAGCCCGAATCCCGCGAGGTAGCCGTCGTGGCTCGCCGCGAGCACCGCCGTGCCGTCCGGCGCGCTGCCGCGCTCGACCGGGACCCGGAGCGGCCCGCGCAGGATCACCGGCCCGATCCGGTGGCGCAGCCAGGCGGCGATCGGGTGCGCGAAGCCGGGCCCGGGCGG
This sequence comes from Methylobacterium sp. WSM2598, assembly GCF_000379105.1. Classification (GTDB taxonomy): domain Bacteria; phylum Pseudomonadota; class Alphaproteobacteria; order Rhizobiales; family Beijerinckiaceae; genus Methylobacterium. The sequence continues at coordinate 1,911,457 of NZ_KB900609.1, forward strand.
GTTGAGGAAGCGGCAGGACGAGGCGGTTCCGAGCACCGCGGTCGAGTGCGCCGCCGTGGTGCGGGCGAGCTGGCGCATCTCGTCGCCGCTCGCCGGCATGCCGCAATTGACCACGAGGCGCTGGGCGCCGCTCGACAGTTCGAAGGACAGGCAGCCCGCCCCGGCCACGGTCGAGTAGACCAGCGGCGGCGCGGGGCCGATATCCGCGACGAGGAGCGTGCGGCCCGCCTCCAGCCGCGCGTAGCCGGTGTGGGGCGCGTGCATCAGCGGGCGGGCCAGCGCCCCGTCGTAGATCAGCAGGGTCGCGAGCTGGTCGGCCTCCGTCGCCCCCATGCCGTTGTGGTGGCCGAGGGAGGCGTCCCCGTGGCGCAGCAGCCGCAGGAAGGGCAGCATCCGGTCGATCGCGACGAGCAGCGGATCGGGCGGGGCGATGTCGCGGCTGAGGAAGCTCTGGCGCAGGGGCAGCAGGTCGAGCAGGAGTTCCTGCACGGCCGCCGGGTCGCGGCTGCGATGGCCGCCATCCGCCAGGATCTGCCGGGTGAGCTCCCGGGAGAGGAGGCGCACGCCCCGGCGCAGCACCGGCTCGAACCCGTCGCAGCACAGGCCCGCATAGGTCAGCGCGACCGCGGCGGCGAGGCGCTGGCGCGGCGGGATGCCGTCCCTCAGGGCCGTGTCGAGGCGGCGCACGCAGCGCCCGATCCCCTTCAGGAAGGCTTGGTAGAAGGCGTGGTCCGCCCCTTCGAGGACGAGGGGCGACTGGCTGAGCAGCGAGATCAGCCGGCGGGCCGCGACGGCGGGCCGGTCCGCGATGTCGCGGTCGCCGCGCCCGGCGAGGTAGTCCTGCACGAAGGCGCGGGCGTTGGAGCGGGCGAGCGCGCTGTCGGCGGCGCTCAGGTGCCGCAGCCAGCCGAACCCGTAGAGCGCCTCCCCCCATTCGGGCGAGGGCGGGGTGAAGTCGAAGGGCGAGCGCCCGCCCGTGGCGAGGGCCCGGCCGGCGAACACGAACAGGCCCGCGTAGATGTCGCCCGCCAGGGTGGCGTCGCTGGTGCGCAGGTCCTGGGGCGCGATGACGAGGCCGGTCGGCCGCAGCCGCGCGAAGGCCGAGGGCGCCGAGGAGAGGTGGAGGATGGCGGAGCGGGCGGCGCGGCCGATCTCGCGCCCGACAAGCCGGTAGAAGCGCCAGCGGTCAGGCCCCCAGTGCACGCCACCCCCCGAGGTCCCCGCGCCCGCGGGGATGATGACAACCAATGGTGAAGGATGATCGCGGCGTCAAACGGCGCGGGCGCGCTTGTGAACAGGATCGCCCGCCTCAGGCCGCCTTGCCGAGGCGCACGGCGAAGAATCCGTCGAGCCCGCCCCGTCCGCCCTCGGCCGGCAACCAGGCGCAGGGGAGGGTGCGCAGGTCGCCCGCGGGGCCGAGGAGCGCCGCCTCGCCGCCGATCTCCGCCGGGTCGACCGGCTGCCGCGCGAAATCCGGGTGACGGGCGAGGAACGCCTCGGCCTGCCCCTCGCCCTCCTCGGGTTCGAGGGAGCAGGTGCAGTAGACGAGCCGCCCGCCCGGACGCAGCAGCCGCGCCGCCTTGTCGAGGAGCCGCGCCTGCAGGGCGGTGAGCCGCCCGAGATCCGCCTCCCGCTTCGTCCAGGCGACGTCGGGGTGGCGCCGGATCGTGCCGGTGGCGCTGCAGGGCGCGTCGAGGAGGATGGCGTCGAAGCGCTCGTCCTCGGGCAGGGCGAGCGCGTCCGCGGCCCGCGCCTCGGCGGTGAGGCCGAGGCGGGCGAGGTTCTCGCGCAGGCGCCGCAGCCGCGCCTCCGAGCGGTCGACCGCCAGGACGCTCGCCCCCGCCGCGGCGAGCTGGGCGGTCTTGCCCCCCGGCGCGGCGCAGAGATCCGCGACCCGCTCGCCCGGCCGCACCGCGAGCAGGCGGGCCGGCAGGGCGGCGGCGGCGTCCTGGACCCACCATTCCCCCTCGGCGAAGCCCGGCAGGAGCGGCACGGGGGTGCGGGACTCGTCGAGGCGCAGGCTCCCGGTCGGGAGGAGGCGCGCGCCGAGGCGCTCCGCCCAGGGCGCCGGGTCGCCGCGCACCGAGAGGTCGAGCGGCGCCCCGCGCAGATGCGCCGCCGCGATGGAGCGCGCCGTCTCGGCGCCGTAGGCGGCGCTCCAGCGCCGGGCGAGCCAGCCGGGGGTCTCGATCCCGAGCGGGTCGGCCTCCCCCTCCCGGAGGATCGCCGCCTTCTCCCGGGAGATGCGCCGCAGCACCGCGTTCACCAGCCCGGACAGGTGGCGCAGCCCGGAATCGGCCTTGGCGAGCCGCACCGCGAGATCCACGGCCGCGTGGTCCTGCACGTTGAGGACGAGGATCTGCGCCGCGCCGGTCGCCAGCAGTGCCAGGAGCTTCGGCTGGCCCTCGGGCAGCCCCTCGGCGAGCCGGGCCGCGAGGGCGTGGCGGATCAGCCCGAGATGCCGGAAGGTCGCCGTGGCGATGGCGCGGGCCAGCGCGAGGTCCGGCCCCGGGAGGGCGGCGCGCGAAGCGGCCGGGTCGAGCACGTCGTCGAGCGCGGTGCCGGAGCGGGCCCCCAGGAGGTCCGCCACGCTCGCATAGGCGAGGCGCCGCGCGGCGAGCCCGGCCGTTCGTTCGTCCTGCCCGTCATCCATGCGCCCGTCGCCGCTCCGCCTTGACGGCGCGCCGGCTCCCCTCCACCTGCGGGGGAGGATCCGACGCGCGAGGCGCCGGGCGTGGCACCGCGCCGGCCCGGATGCAAGCGGGAGCACGATGATGGACGACGAGAGGCTGGCCGAGGCGCCGCGCAAGACCCTCAGCCCGGCGGCGCAGCGCGCCCTCGCGGAGGCGCAGGCCCGCCGCGCCGCCATCGACGCCCGCGCCGCCGAGATCCGCCGGGCGCGCGAGATCGACGGGCGCGGCGGCCTGGAGCCGGTGCGCTACGACGACTGGGAGGTGAAGGGCCTCGCCACGGATTTCTGAGGGAGATGCGCCATGGGCCTCCTCGACGGCCTGCTCGGTCACGGCAGCGACGCGGCGCCCGCGGACGTGGCGCGGGAACTCGACGGCATGCTCGTGCCGGGCGAGACGGTCGAGGTCGCCTTCCGGGTCCTGCGCGACCTGATGGTCTTCACCGACCGGCGCCTGATCCTCGTCGACCGGCAGGGCGTCACGGGCCGCAAGATCTCCTACCTGACCGTGCCCTACCGGGCGATCACCTCGTTCTCGGTCGAGAATGCCGGCAGCTTCGACCTCGATTCCGAGCTGAAGGTCTGGGTCTCGGGGCGCCCGGACCCAATCTCGCGCACGCTGCGGCGCGGCGCCGACATCCGCGGCATCCAGCGCGCCATCGCGGCCTCCCTGCGCTGAGGGAACGGGCGCCTCGCGCTTCCGTTGGGATCGGGAGAGCGAGGAGGCGCCGATGGCCGGCACGACGATCACGAAGATCTCGGGAGAGACCGCCCCGCGCGGGCCGCAGGGCGAGCGCGTCCTCGCCGCGGGCCAGCGCGTCGCGATGCGGCTCTGGGACAAGGAGCCGCCGACCGACAAGAAGCCCGTCGTGGCCCGGGACTACGAGACCGTGGGCTACGTCGTCGCGGGCCGCGCGGAGCTGGAGATATCCGGCCGGACCGTCCGGCTGGAGCCGGGCGATTCCTGGCTCGTCCCCGCCGGGGCCGAGCACACCTACCGCGTCCTGGAGACCTTCACGGCGGTCGAGGCGACCGCGCCGCCCGCGCGAGGCGCCTGAGCGAAGCCCAAATCCGCCATCCCGAAGGGATCAAGAGGATTTGGTATGACACCCGCGGCCATGTCTCGTGACCGCCGGTTCGGTTCCCGAATTCGCGCCGAACCATTCTTCTCGCCAAGCCCTTGCTTGGTGTCGGAAATTCGAGACGGTCAACGGCCCGGTGCGTCCGCATCCTGGGCCGTTGCCGCGATAGCCTCGGCGGTCGGGGACGGATGATTCAACCCCGCCGGCCGGGGCGCCGACGGGGGGCGCGGACGGAACGATCCTCACCCTCTCAGCGGGTCACGATGACCGGCGTGCCGACGGCGACGCGGCCGAACAGGTCAACGACGTCCTGATTGTACATCCGGATGCAGCCGTAGGACGCGAAGGTCCCGATCGAGCTCGGCCGGTTCGTGCCGTGGATCGCGTACTCGCCGCGGTCGAGGGTGAGCGCGGCCGCTCCCATCGGGTTGCGCGGGGAGCCGCCCGCGATCACGTTCGGCAGGCGGGGATTGTCGCGCTTGACCTCCCAGGGCGGCGACCAGGCCGGCTGCACGTACTTGCCCTCGACATGGGCGAGGCCGGTCCATTGCTTGCCGGACTTGCCGACCGCGATCGGGTAGCGGATCGCCGTGCCGTCGCCGTTGACGAAGTAGAGCCGGCGCTCGCTCGTCCGCACGACGATGCTGCCCGGCGACACGTCCGCCTCGAAGGCGACGATCTCGCGCGCCGTCGCCGGGCCGCACGCCACCGTGGCCGCCACCGCAATGGTAGCGGCCCATCCACTCTGCTTGATCATCCCTGTGGTCCTCGAGCGTGACCATTGAAGCGGGACGATAATCCGCGAGGAATTCTGTCGTTCCGGTTGGCGAAGATGCTTGCCCCGGGGTGAACGGGGAGGAACGGCGCGGAGCCTTAACGGCCGGTGGCGCCGGGAGCGCGACTCCGCGGCGTCTCGGTCAGCGTTCCGTGACCGTGCCGGGACGCCGCGGGCCGGGGCGCGGGGCCCGGCGCCTCAGGCGGAGCGCCGCAGCGGGTAGGCCGGCACCGCGACCGGGGGCGGCGCCCGGTCCTGCGCCACGATCACCTCCGGCACGCCGGCGCCCTCGGCGAGCGCGTAGAGGGCGACGAGGTCGGCATCGTCCGCCGGCGCGTTCGAGGCGATGACGACCGCGTCCATCCAGAGGCAGGTCGCCGAGGCCAGGGCGCGCGTCCCCGGGTCGCGGCCGTCGTCGCGCAGCACGCAGAGGATCCAGTCGTAAGCCTGCCCGAGGGCGTCGAAGGTCAGGCCCAGGCCCTCGCGCTCGTCGAGGAGCACGCCCGGCGCGTGCGAGCCGGGGCCGACCCGGTGGAGGCGGGAGCCCGGGTCGCGCTGGATCGCCTCCCCGAACGGCGCCTCGCCGAGCACGATGTCGGTCAGGCCCGGCGCGCCGCCCGCCGCCGCGTCCAGTGGCAGCAGCACCGCCCGCGCCGAGCGCGCGAGCGACCGCCCGAGCGCGAGCGCGAGCGCCTCGGGCTCGCCCGCGCCGCCCGATCCGAGGATCAGGACGCGCCGCCCGTCCCCCGCGCTCTCCACGGAGGCGAGCCGGGCCACCAGTGCGTCGAATTCGTAGGGCTCCTCCCGCATCGCGGGGGCGGGGAGGGGATCCTGCGCGGAAGCGGGCGGCGCGCCCCACCCGAGATCCTCCTCCTCGGCGGCCCCGGCCTCCGGTTCGGCGAGGGCGGCGGCCGCCCCGCCCGCCGCGGGCGCGGGCGCGGGCGCGTCGGGGCGCGCGCTCACATCGGCGAGCACCGCGGCGCGACGCGGCCGCGGCCGGCCCCGGCCGCGCAGGTCGTCGGGATCGTCGGCGATGAGGCTGCGCGCGAGCACGCTGCCGGCCGCGAGCAGGAAGGCGACGGCGGTGGTGAAGCCGATGATCGGCAGCTTCTTGGGGAAGGACGGCGTGTCAGGCACGATCGCCCGCGACACCACCCGGGCATCGGCCGGGGCGGCGCTCTCGGCATCCCGCGCGGCGGCCTCACGGTAGCGCGCGAGGTAGGATTCGAGCTGCTCGCGCTGGACCTTCGCCTCGCGCTCGAGGGCGCGCAGCTGCACCTCGCTGCTGTTGCCCTTGGCCACGACCTCGCGCTGCGCGTCGACCGCGGCCTGCAGGCTCTCGACCCGGCTGCCGGCGATGCGGGCGTCGTTCTCGAGGGTGCGCACCGTGCGGTCGGCGGCCGCGCGGATCTGCCCCTCCAGGTCGGTGACCTGCGCGGTCAGTTCCTTCATGCGCGGGTGCTGCGGCAGCAGGGTGCGGCCCTCCAGCGCGAGCTGCGCGCGCAGGGTGATGCGCTGCTCGACGAGGCGGCGGATCAGCTCGTTATTGGCGACGTCCGGGATCTCGAAGGCGCGCCCGTCGCGAATCATGTCCTTGATGAGCTTGGCCTTGGCCGCAGCGTCGGCCTGGGCGGCGCGGGCCTGGGTGAGCTGGCTGGAGAGCTCGGTCAATTGCTGCGCGCCGATCGGCTGCGCCCCGCCGCTGCCGGCGAGGCCGCCGATCAGGCCGTTGCGGGCGCGGAACGCCTCGACCTTGGCCTCCGCCTCGGCGACGCGGCTGCGCAGGGTCTCGACGTTGCTGCCGAGCCAGGTCGAGGCGAAGCGCGCGGTGTCGACCTTCGCGGCGGCGAGCGAGGCGAGGTAGAGGTCCGCGATCGTGTTGGCGCCGCGGGCGGCGAGGTCCGGGTCGCGGGAGCGGAACTCGATCGTCAGGATGCGCGACTTGCCCGCCGAGTAGACCAGCAGCCGGTCGAAGTAGCGCTCCAGCACCCGGTCCTCGGGGTCCCGGTCGAGGGGGCTCGGCACCAGCCCGAGCATGATCAGCAGCCGCTGCAGGGAGCCGATTCCCTCCACGGTCGGGTCGAACTCCCGGTTGCCGACGAGGTTCAGGCGCCGGATCGCCTCGCGGGCGAGGTCGCGGGACATCACCACCTGGACCTGGCTCGCCACCGCCTGCTCGTCGATCGGCTGGGCGGCGTCGCCGCGCTCCTGCTGCAGCCGCGTCAGGGCGCTGTCGCGGCTCTCCAGCAGCAGCTTGGCCTCGCCGGTGTAGCGGGGCGGGACGAGCTGAACGAAGGCGATCGCGGCCGCCAGCGCCGCCAGGGTCGGGAGCAGGATCGCCAGCCAGTGCCGCCGCAGCAGCCGGCCGATGTCGCCGAGCGCGACGCCCTCGCCCGCCGCGCGCTCCGCATGGCGCGGGAGGGGATCGGTCACGGCGCCCGGCGGCGGTGACGGGATGGCGGGAGACGCGCGGAGCATACGGGCCGTCTGCGGTGTGAGAAGCCGAGGCCGGCCGGGGCCGCCCTGGCCGCATCACAACTGATTAAGGTTGCGGGTCGGTAAATTTCTCATCACGGGCGCGGCGGGATCAGGTGAGTTTTCGTTAACCACGCCCGCATAAACCTGCCGCATCGGACGCATCAGGCCGAGAGCAATGAATCGACGCGTTCTTCTGACCGGTCTCGCGGCCACGCTGGCGCTCGGCGGCTGCATGCATCCCGAGTACCGGACCGAGTACCTCGACGCGACCGCCACCGGGTCGATCGGGACGCAGTACCCGCTCGCGGCCGGCGACCGGCTGCGGGTGATCGTGTTCGGGCAGGACAACCTGTCGAACCTCTACATGGTGGACGGGGCGGGGCGGATCATCATGCCGCTGATCGGCCCGGTCGCGGTCGGGGGCGGGACCACGCTGCAGGCGGCGCGGGCGATCGAGGCGCGGCTGCGCGACGGCTACGTCCGCGAGCCGCACGTGACCGTGGAGATCGACCTCTACCGGCCGTTCTTCATCCTCGGCGAGGTCACGACCTCGGGCCAGTACCCCTACGTGAACGGGATGACGGTCGAGACGGCCGTGGCGATCGCGGCCGGGTTCGGGCCGCGGGCGGCGCGCGACTACGCGGTGCTGACCCGCCAGACCCGCGACGGGCCGGTCTCCGGCATCGTGCCGCTCACCTATCCGGTCCGCCCGGGGGATACGATCCTGATCAAGGAGCGCTGGTTCTGAGGCGGGCGCGGCGCCATCCTCCACACGCGACCTTAACCACGGTCCGAGGCGTCGCCCGGGCCGCCGCCGGCGCTTAACGGCCCGGCGACGAAGACTCGGCCAAGACGGGCAGGCGCGGGGTCCGCTCGCCCGTCCCGGGCGGATGACCGGCCGCGCCGCCGTCCGGGAGAGGTTCGTGGCCGTCCCCCAACTCCGTTCCGCCGATCCGGCCGCGGCCGCGGCCCCGCTGCGGGGCGAGCCCGCCTCGCCCGAGCGCATCCTGCACGTGTTCCGCGCCCCGGTGGGCGGGCTGTTCCGGCACGTGATGGACGTGGCGCGCCTGCAGATCGCGGCCGGCCACGCGGTCGGGCTGTTCTGCGACGCGAGCACGGGCGGCGAGCGGGCCGCCGCCGTGCTCGGCGAGATCGCGCCCGCGCTCGCGCTGGGCCTCACCCGGGTGCCGATGCGGCGCAACCCGCACCCGCTCGACCTCGCCGCCCTCGCCCGCCTGCACGGCGTCGTCGGCCGCCTCGCCCCGACGGTGCTGCACGGCCACGGCTCGAAGGGAGGCCTCTTCGCCCGCCTCGTCGTGACCCCGCGCCGCGTGCCGGACCCGGTCCGGGCCTACACGCCCCACGGCGGCAGCTTCAATTACAAGCCCGGCACGGTCCTGCACCGCCTCTACATGGCGGCCGAGGGGGGGCTGACGCGCCGCACCGACGTCTTCCTGTTCGAGAGCGCCTACATCGCGGGCCGCTACGCCGCCTACGTGGGCGAGACGGACCGCCTCGTGCGGGTCGTGCAGAACGGCATCGACGCGGCGGAATTCGCCCCGATCGCGCCCGCCGCCGAGCCGTGCGACTTCGTCTACATCGGCGAGTTGCGCGACGCGAAGGGCGTGCCCGTGCTGTTCGATGCCCTCGCGCGCATCCGCCACGCCCTCGGGCGGCGGCTGACGCTGCTCGTCGTCGGCTCCGGCCCCGACGAGGCCGCCCTGCGCCAGCGGGTCCGGTCGCTCGGGCTCGAGGACGTCGTCCGCTTCGAGCCGCCCCAGCCGATCCGCTCCGCCCTGTCCCGCGGGACGATCATGGTCGTGCCGTCCTTCGCCGAGTCGCTGCCCTACGTGGTGCTGGAGGCCGCCGCCGCCGCCCAGCCCCTCGTGGCGACCAATGTCGGCGGCATCCCGGAGATCTTCGGCCCGGCCTCGGGCGCCCTGGTCCCGCCGCGGGACGTCGAGGCGCTGGCCGGGGCGCTGCTGCGCAAGCTGGACCAGCCGGCCGCGGAGCGGCGCGACGAGGCGGCGGGCCTCAGCGCCTTCATCCGCACCCGCTTCTCGATGCAGCGGATGGCCGAGGGGATCCTCGCCGGCTACCGCGCGGCCCGCGACGCGCGCGGCCCGGCGGCCGAGGCCCGGGAGGCGGGGGAATCCGCCCCGCCCGACCGGGCGGCGGACGCCGCCTGCGCGGCGGATGCCGCCTGCGCGGCGGACGCCGCCTGCGCGGCGGACGCCGTCCGCGCGCGGGACCTCCCGGGGACCGCCGAGGCGCCGCGCCGGGCGGGAGCGCGTTAAGGCTTCCGTGACGGCCCCACCGGAGAATGCGCGCGGGGGCGCGCGATCGGCCCCCGGCCCGTGATCGTGCCGCCGAGGAAGGCGCATCCGTGAGGCGCGAGATGACTGCGTTCGACGTCCGCGACATTCTCAAGTCGGCCGCCGCCCAGCCGGGCGAGGCCGGCAGCCGGGCGGCGATGCCGCCGGCCGAGAATCTCGTGCCGCCGCGCAAGGGCGGGCCGCTCTCGCTCGTGGTGCTGACGGGCTGCGTGCGCGCGGCGGAGTTCGGCCTCGTCGCCGCGACCGGCATCGCCGCGCAGCTCGCGGTGCTGCACGGCCTGGTGCCGCTGCATCTCGGCTATCTGGCGGCGATATTCGGCCTCGCCGCGCTCAACCTCGCGGTGCAGCAGGTCGCCGGCTCCTACGGGATCCGCGCCTTCCGGGCCTTCTTCCAGTTCGGCCTGCGGGTGGCCCTCGGCTGGTCCCTCGTCTTCCTGCTCGCCGCGACCGTGCTGTTCTTCGCCAAGCTCGGCGACCAGTACTCGCGCCTGTGGCTCGGCGCGTACTACATGGCCGGACTGGTGCTCCTGCTCGGCGGGCGGCTCGCCCTGTCGATCGCGGTGAGCGACCAGATGCGGCAGGGCCGCTTCGACCGCCGCACCGCGATCGTGGGCGGCGGGGAGCCCGCCGAGGCGCTGATCAAGGCGCTGGAGTGGCAGCCGGATTCCGGCGTCAAGATCGTCGGCGTGTTCGACGACCGCTCGGACGGGCGCTCCTCGGACGTCGTCGCCGGCTACCCCAAGCTCGGCACGGTGAGCGACCTCGTCGCCTACGCGCGCAACACCCGGCTCGACCTCATCATCTTCACCCTGCCGATCTCCGCCGAGGCGCGCATCCTGCAGATGCTGTCCAAGCTCTGGGTGCTGCCGATCGACATCCGCCTCTCGGCCCATGCCAGCAAGCTGCGCCTGCGCCCGCGCAGCTACTCCTATCTCGGCTCCGTGCCGGTGCTCGACCTGTTCGACAAGCCGATCGCCGACTGGGACGTGGTGGTGAAGGCCATGTTCGACCGCACCGTCGGCGGCCTGATGCTGGTCGCCTTCGCGCCGATCATGCTGGCGGTGGCGCTCGCGGTGAAGCTGACCTCGAAGGGGCCGGTGCTGTTCCGGCAGAAGCGCTACGGCTTCAACAACGAGCTGATCGAGGTCTACAAGTTCCGCTCGATGTACGTCGACCAGAGCGACGCCGGGGCGGCCCGGCTGGTGACCAGGGGCGATCCCAGGGTGACGCCGGTCGGGCGCTTCATCCGCAAGACCTCCCTCGACGAGCTGCCGCAGCTGTTCAACGTGCTCAAGGGCGACCTGTCGCTGGTCGGCCCGCGCCCGCACGCGCTCCAGGCCAAGGCCGCCAACACGCTCTACGACCAGGTCGTCGACGGCTACTTCGCCCGCCACAAGGTCAAGCCCGGCCTGACCGGCTGGGCCCAGATCAACGGCTGGCGCGGCGAGACCGACACGAGCGAGAAGATCCAGCGCCGCGTCGAGCACGACCTCTACTACATCGAGAACTGGTCGGTGTTCTTCGACCTGCAGATCCTGGCGATGACGCCGTTCGCCCTGCTCAAGACCGAGAACGCCTACTGAAGCGGAGGGCGTGTCGCGCGGGGGCGTGGCTCCCGGGCGAGGGACGGAGGCGGGAGCGGACCCGTTCATCGGGCCGACCCCGCCATCCGCGTCACCGGGCGGCCCCTCGCCGCCGCCCGGGCGGGGAGGGGCCGGGCCCTCAATGGGCGTGGGCGGTGGCGGCCCCGATGCCGGTCTCCGAGCGCACGTACTGGGCCTCGAAGCTGTCGCGCTCGCGGCGCGCCCGGGCGCTGGCGTCGGCCTTCGACACCGCCCAGATCACCAGGAAGGCGATCGGCATCGAGAACAGGGCCGGGTTGTCGTAGGGGAACAGGGCCGTGGAGTAGCCCAGGGTCGAGACCCAGACCGCCTTCGACAGCACCACCATCGCCACCGCGGTGATCAGGCCGACGAGGCCCCCGACCAGGGCGCCGGTGGTGGTCGTGCCCTTCCACAGGATCGACATCGCCAGGACCGGGAAGTTGCAGCTCGCCGCCACCGCGAAGGCGAGGCCGACCATGAAGGCGACGTTCTGGTTCTCGAAGACGTAGCCGAGCACGATCGCCACGACGCCGATCACCACGGCGGAGAGCTTCGACAGGCGCACCTCCTTCTGCTCGGAGGTCCGGCCGCGGGCGATGACCTGCGCGTAGAGGTCGTGGCTCACCGCCGAGGCGCCCGCCAGGGTCAGGCCCGCCACCACCGCCAGGATGGTCGCGAAGGCCACCGCCGAGATGAAGCCGAGGAAGAGCGCGCCCCCGGTGGCGTTGGCGAGGTGGACCGCCGCCATGTTGGTGCCGCCGATCAGCCCGGCGATGCGGTCGTAGGCGCCGTCCGCCCCCGCCTTGAAGTAGGAGGGATCGTTCATCAGGAAGGTGATCGCCCCGAACCCGATGATGAAGGTCAGGATGTAGAAGTAGGCGATCAGGCCGGTCGCGTAGAACACCGACTTGCGGGCCGCCTGCGCGTCCGAGACGGTGAAGAACCGCATCAGGATGTGGGGCAGGCCGGCGGTGCCGAACATCAGGCCGATGCCGAGCGAGATGGCCGAGATCGGGTCGCTGACGAGGCCGCCCGGCGCCATGATGGCGTCGTGCTTGGGATGCTCCTTGACCGCCGCGGCGAACAGGGCTTCCGGGTTGAAGCCGTAGCGCCACAGCACCGCCAGGGCCATGAAGGTCGCGCCCGCCAGCAGCAGGCAGGCCTTGATGATCTGCACCCAGGTCGTCGCCTTCATGCCGCCGAAGGCGACGTAGACGATCATCAGGATGCCGACCAGCACCACCGCGTAGAGGTAGTCGAGGCCGAACAGGAGCTGGATCAATTTGCCGGCGCCGACCATCTGGGCGATCAGGTAGAAGGCGACCACCACCAGGGTGCCGGTGGCCGACAGGACCCGGATCTGGGTCTGGTCGAGGCGGAACGAGGCCACGTCCGCGAAGGTGAACTTGCCGAGGTTGCGCAGCCGCTCGGCGATCAGGAACAGCACGATCGGCCAGCCGACCAGGAAGCCGATCGAGTAGATCAGCCCGTCGAAGCCCGACGAGAACACCAGGCCCGAGATGCCCAGGAACGAGGCCGCCGACATGTAGTCGCCCGCGATGGCGAGCGCGTTCTGGCCGGCCGAGATGCCGCCGCCCGCCGCGTAGAAGTCGGCGGCCGAGCGGGTCTGCGCGGCGGCCCGGTAGGTGATGCCGAGCGTGCCGAGCACGAACAGCAGGAACATGCCGATGGCGGACCAGTTCAGGTTCTGCTTCTGGACCGCGCCGAGGTCGGGACCCGCCGCGCTCGCGGCGGTGGCGGCGGCGAGGAGCGCGAGGGCCGCGAGGGCGGGGAGGCGCAGGCGAATCATCGGGCGAGCTCCCGGTTGAGGTCGCGGGTGAGGTCGTCGAAGCGGCCGTTCGCGCGCTGGACGTAGATGCCGGTCAGCACGAAGGCCGAGACGATCACGGCCACGCCGAGCAGGATGCCGAGCGAGGTCACGCCCGCCCCGATCTTCATCGCCAGGAAACCCTTGGCGAAGGCCACGAGGAGCACGAAGCCGAGATAGATCCCCAGCATGATGGCCGAGAGCAGCCAGCCGAAGCGCGTCCGCTCGGCCACCAGCTCGCGGAACTTCGGATTGTTGAGGATACGCGTTGTGTCCGGTCCGGACATGGTGACGACCTCCCGTGAGTGTTGCGGCGCGCATGGCGCGACCGGTCCCGCCAGACGAATCCGTCGGGTCGGGCGCTGTCATTGCCGGTAGAATGAACTGATCGCTGTCGCGTGCAAACAGAAAGCCGCACCCGGCGCGGCGGGTGCGGCCCGCCACCGCGTTTGGCTGAATTCAGACCTGTTGACCAGGGCGGATAGTCTGAAAAATCGCTCAATCCGACGAAGGTTGTAGCGGATTGAGCGATTCTCGTGGCCAAGCTTGACGTGACGATCTGCGATCGCGCCTTGCCCGCGGCGAGCGCTCGCCGCGGGCGGGGCGACCTCAGCCGGCGCGGTTCTGCCGGTTCTCGATCAGGTCGTCGACCACGCCGGGATCGGCGAGGGTCGAGGTGTCGCCCAGCGAGGAGAAGTCGTCCTCGGCGATCTTGCGCAGGATGCGGCGCATGATCTTGCCCGAGCGGGTCTTGGGCAGGCCGGGGGCGAACTGGATCAGGTCCGGCGAGGCGATCGGCCCGATATCCTTGCGCACCCAGGCGACCAGTTCCTTGCGCAGCGCCTCGGTCGGCTCCTCGCCGTTCATCAGGGTGACGTAGGCGTAGATGCCCTGGCCCTTGAGGCTGTGGGGATAGCCCACCACCGCGGCTTCCGAGACTTTCGGATGCGCCACCAGCGAGGATTCCACCTCGGCCGTGCCCATGCGGTGGCCCGAGACGTTGATGACGTCGTCGACCCGGCCCGTGATCCAGTAGTAGCCGTCCTCGTCGCGGCGGCAGCCGTCGCCCGAGAAGTAGCGGCCCGGGAAGGTCGAGAAGTAGGTCTGCACGAAGCGCTCGTGGTCGCCCCAGACGGTGCGCATCTGGCCCGGCCAGGAATCGGCGAGGCAGAGGTTGCCCTCGCAGGCGCCCTCCAGCACCTTGTTGTCGCCGTCCACCACCACCGGCTTGACGCCGAAGAAGGGCTGGGTGGCCGAGCCGGGCTTGAGGGCGGTGGCCCCGGGCAGCGGCGAGATCAGGATGCCGCCGGTCTCGGTCTGCCACCACGTGTCGACGATCGGGCAGCGCTCGTCGCCGACGACCCGGTAGTACCATTCCCAGGCCTCGGGGTTGATCGGCTCGCCGACCGAGCCGAGGACGCGCAGCGTCGACCGCGAGGCCTTCTTCACCGGCTCCTCGCCCGCGCCCATCAGGGAGCGGATGGCGGTCGGGGCGGTGTAGAAGATGTTGACCTTGTGCTTGTCGACCACGTCCCAGAACCGGGAGACCGAGGGGTAGGTCGGGATGCCCTCGAACATCAGGGTCGTGGCGCCGTTCGCGAGCGGCCCGTACACGATGTAGGAATGGCCCGTCACCCAGCCGACATCGGCCGTGCACCAGTAGACCTCGCCCTCGTGATAGTCGAAGACGTATTGGTGCGTCATCGAGGCGTAGACGAGGTAGCCGCCGGTGGTGTGGACGACGCCCTTCGGCTGGCCGGTCGAGCCCGACGTGTAGAGCAGGAAGAGCGGGTGCTCGGCCTCGACGTGCTCCACGGGGCACTCGTCGGTGACCTCGCGGGCGGCGTCGTCGTAGTAGACGTCGCGCCCCGCCTCCATGGCGACGCTGCCGCCGGTGCGGCGCACCACGATGACGTGGTCGACGCTGTCCCGCGGCAGGCGCTGGATCGCCGCGTCGACATTGGCCTTGAGCGGCACCTTGCGGCCGCCGCGCAGGCCCTCGTCCGCGGTGATCACCAGCTTGGAGGCGCAGCCCTCGATGCGGCCGGCGAGCGAATCGGGCGAGAAGCCGCCGAAGACGATCGAGTGGATGGCGCCGAGCCGCGCGCAGGCCAGCATGGCGAAGGCCGCCTCGGGAATCATCGGCAAGTAGATGGTGACCCGGTCGCCCTTGCCGACGCCGCGGTTGCGCAGGACGTTCGCCATCCGGCAGACCTCCGCGTGCAGTTCGCGGTAGGTGATGCTGCGGGACTCGGAGGGATCGTCGCCCTCCCAGATGATCGCGACCTGATCACCGCGCGTGGCCAGGTGGCGGTCGATGCAATTGTGCGCGACGTTGGTGACGCCGTCCGCGAACCAGCGGATCGAGACGTTGCCCGGACCGAAATCGGTCTCCTTCACCTTGGTGTAGGGCTTGAACCAGTCGATCCGCTTGCCGTGCTCGCGCCAGAATCCTTCGGGATCGTTAATCGAAGCCTCATACCAAGCGCGATACTTGGCCTCATCGATATATGCCCGCTCCTTGACGGCGGCCGGCACCGCGACGATCCGTTGAGTCATGGCGCTCTCCCTCTCTTCACCTTAGCCGGACCGTTCGTTTCGGAGTCCGGTGCTTGTGCTTAGGTGTTAATCCCGCGAGCGGCCGGCCTGCAACGGATTCTTCCGTCTAACGCCTTTCGGATGAGCCGCGTTGCAGGGCCGGCCGCTTGGCGCGGCGCGGGGCCGACCGCTCCCGGGAGCGCGCCTTCCCGCACCGTCGCTTCCCTCCCTGGCACGGCCACGCCGGCCGCGGCCTTGACCTGTATCAGACGCCGTCCGGACGTGATCGTCCGGACAGCGGATGACGAGCCCGCGCGGCGTTTGAGCGAAGCCGACATCCGCATTGCGAAGCAATCCGTCGGATGTCGTCTGACACGCCCGCGCGGCGTTTGAGCGACGCCGAAATCCGCATGGCGAAGCAATCCGTCGGATGTCGGATCAGTCGCAGCCGATGCAGATGCCGGTATCCACCTTGCGGTTGAGCTCCTTCACCCGGTCGGGCTGGTTGGCCTCGCGCGGGGCGGCGGCGCGGCCGGGCGGCTTGGTCTGCCCGGTCGCCGTGACGTTGCGGTTGACGGTGCCGGTCGATCCGGGCTCCGCCGGGGCGGCGCCCGGTCCGGGCGCGCCCGGATCGGCATTCTGAGCGGCGAGCGGCCCGGCGCCGAGGGTGGCGGCGAGCAACCCGAGGGCGAGGAGGCGGGGGAGGCGCATCGCGCGATCCTTTGTGCTGGTGAGCGGAGATCCCGCCGGGTCAACGCCCTGCCCCGGCCCCGGTTCAGGCGGTGCCGTCGCCCTGAAGGTATCCGGAGCGGCGGCTGTCGGGCATCTGCAGCGAGGTCAGGAAGGCGATCGCGCACATGAGCGTCACGTACCAGAAGAACCACGTCTCCACGCCCCAATCCTTGAAGGAGAGGGCCACGAATTCCGCCGAGCCGCCGAACAGCGCGTTGGCGATGGCGTAGGACAGGCCGACGCCGAGCGCCCGCACCTCGGCCGGGAACATCTCCGCCTTCACCAGCCCGCTGATCGAGGTGTAGAAGGAGACGCAGAGCAGCGCCGCCGTGATCAGCGCGTAGGCGAGGAACGGGTCCGTGGTGCCGCCGATCGCGTGCAGCAGCGGCACCGTCAGCGCCGTGGTGGACGCGCCGAAGATCAGCATCGCGGTCTTGCGCCCGAACCGGTCGGCGAACATCCCGAACAGCGGCTGCACCACCATGTAGGTGAAGAGCACCGCGGTCATGACGTAGTTCGCGGTCTTCTTGTCCATGTGGGCGGTGTTGACGAGATACTTCTGCATGTAGGTGGTGAAGGTGTAGAAGATGAGCGAGCCGCCGGCGGTGTAGCCGAGCACCGTCAGGAAGGCGCGGCGGTGGTGCTGCCAGAGTGCCCGGACGCTGCCGGCCTCCTGCGCCCCGCGCGTCTCGGCGGTCGAGGTCTCGTGCAGGGAGCGCCGCAGGTAGAGCGCCACGACCGCCGCGAGGGCGCCGATGAGGAAGGGGATGCGCCAGCCCCAGGCGCTCATCTCGCGGTCGGAGAGTCCGAGGGTGACCAGCACGACCACCAGCGAGGCGAGGAGCTGGCCCCCGATCAGCGTGACGTACTGGAAGGAGCCGTAGAAGCCGCGCCGCCCCTTCAGGGCGACCTCGCTCATGTAGGTGGCGCTGGTGCCGTACTCGCCCCCCACCGAGAGCCCCTGCGCCATGCGGGCGAGGAGCAGCAGGACCGGGGCGAGGAGCCCGATCTGCCCGTAGGTCGGCAGCACCGCGATGATCAGCGAGCCGAGGCACATCATCAGCACGGAGATCAGCATGGAGTTCTTGCGCCCCAGCCGGTCGGCGATGCGCCCGAACAGCCAGCCGCCGATCGGCCGCATCAGGAAGCCGATGGCGAAGACCGCCGCGGTGTTGATGAGCTGGACGGTCGGGTCGGCGCCGGGGAAGAACGCGTCCTTGAAGTAGATCGCCGTGAACGCATAGGCGTAGAAATCGTACCACTCGACCAAGTTGCCCGAGGACGAGCCGATGATGGCGCGGATGCGGGCCCTGGTGTCGAAGGCGGCGATGGTCGGATTCTGCGACGCGAGGGCGTCGGGGGCGGCGCGGAATGTGGTTGTCATCGCGGGGGCGAGTCCTCCGATTCTGGGCCGCGGCCCGGTCTCGCGGGAAGACGCCCGGGACGCGGCGCTCGGAGCCATAGCGGCTTTTGCGCGGCGGTGCAGCCCTCGCGCGGCGCCCGGGCCGAATCAGCGGCGCGGCCGCGTCCCGCCGCCTCGTTGGCGGCGCGTCGGGACCGGCCCCGCCGCCGGGCGCCTCACGAGCGCTCGCAGGGTTCGGGCCGCTCCGGCCAGGGCCCGCCCGCGGCCGCGCCCTCGACGAAGGCCCGGGCGGCGGCCTCCAGGCGCGGCCGCAGGCGCTGGCGCAGGGGGGCGATCTTGTCGCTGACCTGAACCCACTTGGCGCCGTTCCACTCCAGGACGAGGCCCGCGAGGTGCCCGCTATGGTCGCCGCAGGACAGCCGCAGGGTCGCCGCGAAGCCGGTCAGGCCGAGTTCCTTCCAGCGCGCCCCGTCGATCTGGACCGCTTCGAGCCCGCGCCGGACCGCGTCGCCGTCGAGGGGCTCGCCCCTGGCGCGGCGCTGCGCGTTGCGGATCCCCTCCGCCGTGACCACGGCCGCGTAGACGCCCCGGTTGTAGAGCAGGCCCGTCGCCTCGTCCTTCTCCGTGCGCGAGAGGCCGGCATCGATGGCCAGGAGGTCGATCTGGTCGAAGGCCGGGAAGCTGTCGGTCGCCGCGTGCCAAGTGATCTCGCGGAAGCCCCGCGCGGCGGGACCGGCCTGGCGCAGGGCCTCGGCGCTCGGGCTGCCGAGCGCGATGACGCGATTGAGCGGGATCCCGGCCGCGCGGGCGTCCCCGACCGGATCGCCCGCGAGCCCGGCCGAGCCGTCGAGGATCAGGATGTCGGGGGAGGCGGCCTTGACGCCGCGCCAGATGCCGGCGCCCTCCGGCGGCTCGGGCAGGGCGTAGCTGCGCAGGCTGAAACCCAGTTCCCCGGCCAGCCCCTCCATCACCGGCACGGGGTCGCGGCCGGCCGGCGTGTCCCGGTGCAGGTAGGCGACGCGCCGCCCCTCCAGCCCCTCCGGGGCGTTGGTCAGGAAGGCGAGGGCGACCGTGAGCCCGTCCCAGGCGGTGGCCGGGGGCGCGAAGGCGTAGGGGAAGCGCTGGCCGGCCGCCGCGAGCGCCGGGCCGGCCGGGACCGAGACGAGGGGGATGCGGTCGGCGGCGCTCCGGCCGAGCAGGGCGAGGGCGAGGTCGACCCCGCCGGGATTGATCGCGACGGCGCCGGCCCGCCGGGCCTCCTCGTAGCAGGCGAGGCCCCGCTCCAGGTTGCCGCCGGTCTCGCATTCCGTGACCGTCACCCGCTGCCCGCCGAGGCCCCCGTCGCGCTGGTTGAGCATCGTCAGGTAGTCGGCGAAGCCGTTGGCCAGCGGGATCCCGGTGGCCGCGGCGGGCCCGGTGCGCTCCGTGAGCAGGGCGATCGCCACGCCCTCGGCGGCGGCCGGGAGCGGCGCGGCGGCGAGGAGGCCGACAAGGAGGCCGGCGAGGAGGGGGCGCAGCGGGCGGAGCGGCATGACGCAGGTCCCTTGCGGCAGCGGGCGAGCTTTGCCGCACTGCACAAGTTTAGCGCCGATCCGGCGAACGGGAAGGGGCCGAGGCGGGCGGAGAGCTCAGATCGCGAGCACCCGGGCGGGCGGGAACAGCACCTCCACCAGCGTGCCCTCGTGCTTGCGGCTCGACACCCGCAAGGTGCCCCGGTTCGCCTCGACCAGGGCCTTGGTAAGGGGCAGGCCGAGCCCGGTGCCCCGGCCGCGCCGGTTCTGCGCGGTCGCGACCTGCCGGAACGGCTGGAGCGCCGTCTCGACCTCGTCCGGCGTCATGCCGATGCCGGTGTCGCGCACCCGCAGCGCCACGCCGCCGCGGTCGGTCATCGCCGTCGAGACGATCACCTGACCGCCCGCATCCGTGAACTTGATCGCGTTGGCGATCAGGTTGAGGGCCGCTTGGCGCAGGGAGCGCTGGTCGCCGAGGACCGGCCTCAGCCCGTTCGCGAAGCTCGTGCGCACCACCACCCGCTGGCGCGCCGCCTGCGGCTGCATCAGCGACACGCTCGCCCCGACGAGGTCGTTGAGCACCACCCCGGTGAAGTGGAGGTCGAGGTGGCCCGCCTCGATCTTGGCGAGGTCGAGCAGGTCGGTGACGAGGCTGACCACGTGCTCGCCCGAGCTGCGGATGTCCCGCAGGTAATCCCGGTAGCGCTCGTTGCCGATCGGGCCGAACTGCTCCTCCATCATCACCTCGGTGAAGCCCAGGATCGCGTTGAGGGGTGTGCGGATCTCGTGGCTGATGGTGGCCAGGAAATCCGATTTCTGGCTGCTCGCCGCCTCGGCGGCGCGCTTGGCGCGCAGGAGCTCCGCCTCCGTCCGCCGCGCCGCCGAGACGTCGCGCAGGAGCACCGAGAAGCGGCGCGGCTCCTCCTGCGCTAGGGGCGCGAGGGTGAGGGCCAGGATGGGCTCGCCGCCCTCCGCCGCCACCTCGGTGCTCGCCGGCTCCCCGGCCCGCGCCCGTTCGAGGGCGGCGCGGATCGCGGGCCGGCCGTCCTGGGCGAACAGCACCGTCAGGTCCTCGCCGCTCACCTCGCGCGGCTCGTGCCCGAACAGGGCGGCGGCGCCCTTGTTGAGGGCGAGCACGCGGCCGCGCTCGTCCAGGGTGACGACCCCGTCCGTGACCGCGTCGAGGACGGCCTCGCTCTCGCGCAGGCGCGCCTCCTGGCGGGCGCGCTCCAGCTCGGCCGCCCGGAGATGCCGGGCGGGGTCCTCCTCCGGCAGCCGGCGCAGGGCCAGCAGACTCGCGGGCGCGCCGCCCCACTCGACCGGCGTGAGGACGGCCGCCACCGGCAGCGCCTCACCGGTGCGGGTCGCCAGGACGACGGGATGACCGGCCCCGCCGGCCGGATCGCCCTCGCCCACGGCCAGGCTCGCCGGATCGCGGCCCCGGAACAGGCTGCCCGCGCCCCCCGCCGCCGTCAGCGCCTCGGCGCTCTCGTAATCCGCGAGGCACAGGAGGGCGCGGTTGGCCAGCAACACCTCCTCTCCCCGGTGGACCAGGATGCCGATCGGGAGCCGGTCGAGCACGCGCGCCACCTCGCCGGCGGTGGAGGGGCCGCGCTCGGGCGCGCGGGCGAGGGCCAGGGCGGGGAAGGGCGTCACCGCCCCCGCGCGCCGCGGCGCCTCCTCCGCGTCGCGCGCCGGGGACGGCCCGTCCTGCGGCGCGTCGCCCGCGAAGCGCGCGCCGAGGATCCGGGCGATCTCGCGGAACGCCGCGTGCTCGTTGAGAGAGAGCTGGCCGGGCGCGAGGGGGCGCGGCACCTCCGGCGCCGGTTCGGCGGCGGGCGCCGGGGTCTCGTCGCGGCCCGCCGCCTCGGGGCGCCGGCCCGCTTCGCCGTCCCCCGCCGCGGGTTCGGGCCTCGTCTCCGGGCCGGGCGCGGGCGCCGCATCCGGCTCGGGCGGGGCGAGGGGGGGCTCGGGCGCCGCTCGGGCAACTGGCTCGGGCGCCGCCTGGGCGACCGGCTCGGCGCTGGCGCGCGGCGCGGCGGCTGCGGCCACCGGCTCGGCGTCCTTGCGTGTCGGCGGCTCCGCACTGCCCTCCTCGTCGAGGCAGAAGGGCCAGCCGAGCCCGAAGGCGTTGAGCGGCGTCGCGGCCATCATCCCGGCGAAGCCCGCCAGCGTCGCGCCCGCCAGCGAGGCGAAGGCGGGCAGTTCGGGCACGGGCGGGGGCTCCCACGTCGCCGCCCGGCCCGGCTCCTCGGGGGCGCTTGCGCGCCCGATCGCGATCACGGCGGCGGCGCGCTCGCGCAGGCTCGGCTTCGCCGGGGCCGCGGCGCGGGCGGGCGGCATCGGCGCGACGCGGTCGGGCCGAATCACCCCGAAACCGCTGAATCCCGCGAAGGCGCGGCCCTCGCCCAGGCGCGGCGCCCCGGACAGGTCGACAGCCACGCCTCGTTCCGTCCCGTCGAAGCGCCACAGGACCGGGAGGGCGCGGAAGGTCCGGCGCGCCGCGAGGGCCGCCGCGAGGTCGTCGCTCGTCCCCTGCACGGTGTCGGCCAGGAGCTCGGCCCAGCTCCGGCCGAGGGGCGTGCGGCCGACGAGGCCGGTCAGCGCCTCGGTCGCCTCGACGATCCGGCCCTCCGCGTCGCTGCGCCAGAGGAAGCGCATCGGCGCCGCGCCGGTGCCGGAGACCGGCGGGGAGGGCGGGGCGGGAGCGGGGACCGCGTGGCGCCGCCTCGGCCGCAGGGCCGGCAGCGGATCCGTCGGGATCAGGGCGAGGGCGCGGCGGTCGCCCGGCAGGGACACCACCAAGCAGGCGCAGACGAGGGGCGGGGCGAGCCCGCCCGGGTCGATCCGCAGCCGCGACAGGCGGGGCTTCTCCCCGTCCGGCGCGAGGTGGCGCAGCCCGCGCAGCTGGCGCGGTACGTCGAGGTCGCGGTCGATCCGGCCCTGCGGATCGGCGATCGCGTCGCGGAGACCCTTTGCCGCAGGGGAATGATGCAGGACGCGCTCGGCCGATTCATCGAGGAACAGGCACGCGATCGGGCGCCCGGCCGTCAGCCGCGCCAGGGCCGGAAGAGCCGTCAGCGCCGCGATCTTCGCCTCGAACAGCGCCCCTTCGTCCACTGCCGCTCCCCAATCCGCCCGATTCACGCCGGATCGAACGATTCGCCGCTCCGCCACCATGCGTCCGGCACCGATTTAACGGAAATGAAACGACCGCGCACGGGCACGGAATGCGCAGGTCGAGCGTTACACCATCATTAACCTTAACGGCCTGCGGGAAACTGGCATTCCGCGCCGAATGTGCTATTGTGCAGTGCACAACGCCTGTGCCAGAGAGAGCATCAGTGAGGAGACGAACATGAACACCACCCCGAACTACGAGATTCCGGCCGAGATGCGCGACTTCGCGGAGAAGAGCGTCGACCAGGCCCGGAAGGCGTTCGACTCGTTCATCAGCGCGGCCCGCAAGACGGCCGACACGATCCAGGGTTCGGCGGAAGTGGCCCGGACGAATGCGCAGACCATGTCGACGCGCAGCTTCGCCTTCGCGGAGCAGAACGTGAATGCCGCCTTCGACCTCGCCCAGAAGCTCGTCCGCTCCCGCGACGTGCAGGAGGCGATGCAGCACCAAGCCGAGTTCCTCCGCAGCCAGTTCGCGGCGATCCAGTCGCAGGCCAAGGAGTTCGGCAGCATGACCCAGTCGGCCATGCAGCAGAGCGCCGAGAATGCCAAGGCGGCGATGCAGCAGGGCGTCGACGCCGCGAAGAGCGCCACCAACGACGTGACGCACAACGCCTCCTGAGGAGGCGCGGTCGCGCCGTCCCGGCGCGCCGCACGGGCAGCGATGCCCGAACCAGTGTGAACAGGCGTTGCCGAGCGGCCGTGTCCCGGGAGGGGCGCGGCCGCGCGCGCATCGGGCGCGGGTGGCTCCCGGGGAAGGGGTCGCTCCCGATTCCTGCGCGACGTCGGATCCCCCAGATCGCCCTCGCGCCGAGCATCGTGGCCCGCCGGCGCGTCCCGGCGCGTTGCCGCCACGACCCGGTTCCGCTACCGATGCCGGCCCTGCCGTCCCGTGCCGCGGGGCGCGCCCATCCTGACGGAGACACGCAGTGATGCGACGGTTCGTTCGCGCCCTCCTCGCGTCGGCGGCCCTGCTCGCCGCGGGACTCGCCGCGCCGGCCGCGGCCCAGCCGGCCTACGGCTACGATGCGCCCCCGCCGCCCTCCCGACGCGCCGTCGGGTACAATTGCGACGCGGTCCAGCGCGGCCTGTCCGGCCCGCAGCCCTATTCCTGCCCGATGCCCGGTCCCCGCCCGCTCGGCGCGCGCTGCTTCTGCGACGTGCCGATCGCGCCCTTCTCGCCGCCCCAGCCGCCGGCGCCGGGCCGCGTCGTCCCCTGAAGAATCGCCCCGGTTCGGATCCTGTCGGCGAACCGGGTGACCCGGCCTGATCCGGGATTCGGTTGATCACAGCGGATCCCGGATCACGCGGCCCGTGAGCGAAGCGCAGACCCGCCATCCCGAAGGGATCAGGCGGGTGTGGCATGTGAGGGTGCGCGTTCCCGGCTCGCGGCGCGGAAGGCGTCGCGACCCGGGAAGACGAGAACGGCCCCCGGCGCACGCGCGACATCGGCATGCCGGTCGGGACCGCCGCCCGGCGCGACGCCCTCGCTCCGATCTGCGCCGATGAACAGGTCCCGGCCCGGTCGCCCGCGAGGGCCCGCCGGCGGCCCGGCACCCGATTCCGTCCTACCGCCGCGGCCGGTCGAGCCCCGCCCGGCGCAGCGCCTCGGCGAGGGCGCCGTCGCCGGCCGGCTCGGTCTCCCCGCGCGGCGGCTTTGTATCGGCGCGCGGCGGCTTGGTCTCCGCGCGCGGCGGCTTGGTCTCCGCGCGCGGCGGCTTGGCCTCCGCGCGCGGAGGGTTCGGCGCGGGCTCCCGCCGGGCGCCGTCCCGGCCCGGCCGGGCCTGCGGGGCATCGTCGAGGCGCATCGTCAGCGAGATCCGCTTGCGCGGCACGTCGACGTCGAGAACCTTCACCCGCACGACGTCCCCGGGCTTCACCACCGCCCGCGGATCCCTGACGAAGCTGTTCGACAGGGCCGAGATGTGCACGAGCCCGTCCTGGTGGACGCCCACGTCCACGAAGGCCCCGAAGGCCGCGACGTTGGTCACCACCCCTTCCAGCAGCATCCCGGGCTTGAGGTCGCCGATCGTCTCGACGCCCTCCTGGAAGCTCGCGGTGCGGAAGCTCGGGCGCGGGTCGCGGCCGGGCTTCTCCAGCTCGGCCAGGATGTCGGTGACCGTCGGCAGCCCGAAGGTCGCGTCCGTGAAGGCCCGCGGATCGAGGCTCCGCAGCACCGATCCGTTGCCGATCACCGCCCGGATGTCGCTCTTCGTCGCCTGCAGGATCCTGCGCACCACCGGGTAGGCCTCCGGGTGCACGCCCGAGGCGTCGAGCGGGTCGTCGCCGCCGGTGATGCGCAGGAAGCCCGCCGAGAGCTCGAAGGCCTTGGGCCCGAGACCCGCCACCTTCTTCAGGGCGGTGCGGCTGCGGAAGGGCCCGTGCGCGTCGCGGTGCACGACGATGGCCTGCGCCACCCGCTCGCTCAGCCCCGAGACCCGCGCCAGCAGCGGGGCCGAGGCGGTGTTGACGTCGACTCCGACGCCGTTCACGCAATCCTCCACCACCGCGTCGAGGGAGCGCGACAGCTTCCCCTCCGCGAGGTCGTGCTGGTACTGGCCGACGCCGATCGAGCGCGGCTCGATCTTCACCAGTTCGGCCAGGGGATCCTGCAGCCGCCGGGCGATCGAGACCGCCCCGCGCAGCGACACGTCGAGGTCCGGCAATTCCTGGCTCGCATAGGCGGAGGCCGAGTAGACCGAGGCGCCGGCCTCCGACACCATCACCTTGGTGAGGCCGAGGTCCGGGTGCAGGCGGATCAGCTCCCCGGCGAGCCGGTCGGTCTCGCGCGAGGCGGTGCCGTTGCCGATCGCCACGAGCTCGACCCGGTGCTGGCGGCAGAGGCGCGCCAGGGTCGCGACGGCGCGGTCCCAGTCGCGGCGCGGCTCGTGCGGGTAGATCGTGTCCGTGGCCACGACCTTGCCGGTTCCGTCCACCACCGCGACCTTGACCCCCGTCCGGTAGCCCGGATCGAGCCCGAGCGTCGGGCGCGCGCCCGCGGGGGCCGCCAGGAGCAGGTCGCGCAGGTTGCCGGCGAAGACCCGCACGGCCTCGCTCTCGGCCGCCTCCCACAGGCGCGCCCGCAGGTCGAGCTCGATCGAGAGCCTGAGCTTCGTGCGCCATGCCGCGCGCACCGTCTCGGCCAGCCAGCGGTCGCCGGGGCGGCCCTCGTCGCGGATGCCGTGGCGCAGGGCGATGCGGCCCTCGTAGCGGCTCGGCGCGCCGGGCTCGGTCCCGGCGGGCGTCTCGTCGAGGCGCAGGTCGAGCACCTCCTCCTTCTCGCCGCGGAACAGCGCCAGCACCCGGTGGGAGGGGAGGCGGGTCAGCGGCTCCGAGAAGGCGAAGTAATCGGCGAATTTCGCGCCCGCCTCGGCCTTGCCCGCGCGCAGGGTGGAGACGAGGCGCCCCTCCTTCCAGAAGGTCTCGCGCAGGGCGCCGACCAGCTCGGCATCCTCGGCGAAGCGCTCGATCAGGATGGCGCGGGCTCCCTCCAGCGCGGCCTCCGGGCTGGCGACACCCTTCTGCGCGTCCGCGAAGGGGGCGGCGGCCTCGCGCGGCCCGCGGCGCGGATCGGCGAGGAGCGCCTCCGCCAGCGGGCCGAGCCCGGCCTCGCGGGCGATCTGCGCCCTGGTGCGCCGCTTGGGCTTGTAGGGAAGGTAGAGGTCCTCGAGCCGGGCCTTGGTCTCGGCCGCCAGGATCTGGCGGCGCAGGGCCTCGTCGAGTTTGCCCTGGGCCTCGATCCCGTCGAGGATCGCCCGGCGGCGCTCCTCCAGCTCGCGCAGGTAGCGCAGCCGCTCCTCCAGGGTGCGCAACTGCGCGTCGTCGAGAGTTCCGGTCGCCTCCTTGCGGTAGCGGGCGACGAACGGGACGGTGGCGCCGCCGTCGAGGAGGTCGACCGCCGCCTTGACCTGCCATTCCTGCGCGCCGAGCTCGGCCGCGATGCGCTGGGTGATGCTCGCCATGTCCTCACACGATCCGGGCGAGCGGGGGCGGGGCGGCGGGGCCGCGTCGCGTCCCCGCCGGGGGATCAGGCCCCCCGGGCTCCCCTGAGCCGCTCGCGGTGGGCGGTGTAGAGGCCGCTCGCGGCGATCACAAGGACGCCGGCGCCCACGAAGGCGTCGGGCCGCGACCCGAAGGCGAGGGCGCCGATCAGGGCCGCCCAGACGATCTGCGTGTAGGAGAACGGCACCAGCGTCGAGGCCGGCGCGTGCCGGTAGGCGGTCGTCACGATCCAGTGGCCGGTGGTCGAGATCAGGCCGACCGCCGCGCCGATCGCGATCTCGTCGAGGTTCGGCGCCACCCAGGCGAAGGGCACGAGGCAGGTCAGGACGGCGAAGCCGACCAGCGCCGACCACGTCATCGTGGTCTGCGGCGCGTCGTAGCCGTTGATCTTGCGGGTGGCGACCAGGGCGAGGGCCCAGAACAGCGAGGAGGCGACCGGGAGCAGGGCGGCGAGCTGGAAGGCGCTGGTGCCCGGCCGCAGGATGATCAGCACCCCGACGAGGCCGACCAGGGCGGCGATCCAGCGCCGGACGCCGATCGTCTCCCCGAGCAGCGGGATCGACAGGGCGGTGACGAAGATCGGGGACACGAAGCTGATCGCGGTCGCCTCCGCCACCGGCAGGTAGCGCAGGCCCGAGAGGAACAGCAGGGCCGAGCCGACGAGGGCGAGGCCGCGCAGCACCTGCAGCCCAGGCCGCGCGCTGCGGAGAGGTGAGCGCCCGCGCCGCCGCGTGAGCAGCGCCGCCGCCAGCATCACCCCGACGAAGCCCACGTAGCGCAGCCACGCGATCTCCAGCGCCGGCAGCGATCCCGAGAGGTACTTGGCGATCGCGTCGGAGCTCGACAGGAAGATGGTGGACAGGACGACGAGCCCGATCCCGCGCAGCGGCTGCTCGCCGATGCGGGGCAGGGTGGGGCGCGACGGGAGAACGGCGGGGAGGGAAGGGGCGAGCGTGGCCACGGGACTGCAGCGGGCGGGAGCGACACTCCGATCAACTTAGCATTGCTTGGCCGAATCGAGCCGTGCCGATCCCGCGGCACGGCCATGCTGTCCGCTCAGCCCTGGTTAAGTCCGGATTTACCCGATCGTGACCACAGCGGGGCGCGGCGATGACCGGTGTGACGGGGGCGCCGGATTGATCATGGGCGGCGGTCGCGGCCCGCCCCGCAGGCGAAGACGCGTCTGCATTGGCGGACGACGGCGGATCCTGCGGTTCCGCCGGCCCGCGGACCTCCTCGGGCGGGAGATCCGGGCGCCGGCGGCGGGGCGAGGCCGGGCGGAGGGCCGAGGGCCGCCCCCCCCGAGTCCTCAGCAGCAGCGGAACCCGCCGCGGCCGCCGACGCCGAAGCGGGCGTTCTGGCGGTCGCGGAAGAACTCCGTCGGGTTCATCGGCTCCTGGTCCGGGTGCGTCCTGCGCATATGGGCCAGGTAGGCGTCGTAATTGCCCTGGCCGACCATCAGCCGCGCGCCGTCGCAGACGCAGCGGGTGAGGGCCGCCCAGCGCTCGCGCAGGGGCTCCGACGGAAGCGCCATGGCCGCCTCACTCCGCCGGGGCCGGGACGGCGCGCGGGTCGCTCTCGAGGGCGGTCCAGGTCGAGGCCCGGTAGGCCGCGACGCAGGACTTCACCCCGAAGGCGACGATCGCCACCACCACGGCCACGAACAGCATCGCCAGCACGGCGTCGATGCGGTCGTTGAAGACGATCTGGCTCATCTGATCGAGCGACTTCGCGGGTGCCAGGACCTTCCCCTCCGCCGCGGCCGAGGCGTAGCGGTCGGCATGGGCCAGGAAGCCGACCCGCGGATCGGCCGAGAACACCTTCTGCAGGCCCGCCGTGAGCGTGCAGGCGACGAGCCAGAGGGTCGGCAGGATCGTCACGATGGCGTAGCGCTCGCGCTTCATCTTGAAGATCACCACCGTGCACAGGGTGAGCGCGATGGCGGCCAGCATCTGGTTCGAGATGCCGAAGAGCGGCCACAGGGTGTTCACGCCCCCGAGCGGGTCGGTGACGCCCTGGTAGAGGAAGAAGCCCCAGAAGGCGACGCAGAGGGCGGTCGCCACGATGCTCGGCCCCCAGGAGGCGGTGTCCTTGAAGGCCGGCACCGCGACGCCGATCAGGTCCTGCAGCATGAACCGCCCCGCCCGCGTGCCGGCATCGACCGCGGTGAGGATGAACAGGGCCTCGAACAGGATGGCGAAGTGGTACCAGAACGCCATCATGGCCTTGCCGCCGACGACGTTGGAGATGATGTGGGCCATGCCCACCGCCAGCGTCGGGGCGCCGCCGGCGCGGGAGATCACCGTGTGCTCGCCCACGTCCGCGGCGGTCTGCTGGATCGCCTCCGGGGTGATCGCGAAGCCCATCTTGGTGACGGCCGCCGCGGCGGTCTCCGGCGTGGTGCCGACGACGGCCGCGGGCGAGTTCATGGTGAAGTAGACGCCCGGATCGATGACGCTCGCCGAGACCAGCGCCATCACGGCCACGAAGGACTCCATCAGCATGCCGCCGTAGCCGATGAAGCGGGCGTTGATCTCGTTGTCGATCAGCTTCGGCGTCGTGCCGGACGAGATCAGGCTGTGGAAGCCCGAGACCGCCCCGCACGCGATGGTGATGAACAGGAAGGGGAAGAGCGAGCCGGACCAGACCGGGCCGGTGCCGTCCACGAACTTCGTCACCGCCGGCATCTGCAGGTGCGGGGCGAGGACGAGGATGCCGAGCGCGAGCGCGGCGATCGTGCCGATCTTGAGGAAGGTCGAGAGGTAGTCGCGCGGGGCGAGCAGCAGCCAGACCGGCAGGATCGAGGCGACGAAGCCGTAGCCGATCAGCATCCAGCACAGCTGGGTGCCCGTGAAGGTGAACAGGCGCGACAGGGTCGGATCGGCCGCGACGGTCTGGCCGTACACGATGGCGAGCATCAGCAGCACGAAGCCGATCAGCGAGACCTCGCCGATCTTGCCGGGCCGGATCCAGCGCGAGTAGACGCCCATCAGGAGCGCGATCGGGATCGTCGCCATCACCGTGAAGGTGCCCCAGGGGCTCTCGGCCAGCGCCTTGACGACGATGAGCGCGAGCACCGCCAGGATGATCACCATGATCAGGAAGGCGCCGAACAGCGCCACGACGCCCGGGATCGTGCCGAGTTCCGAGCGGATCAGTTCGCCGAGCGAGCGGCCGTCGCGGCGCATCGAGACGAACAGGACCATGAAGTCCTGCACGGCGCCGGCCAGCACCACGCCGGCCAGGATCCAGAGCAGGCCCGGCAGGTAGCCCATCTGGGCGGCGAGGACCGGCCCGACCAGCGGCCCGGCCCCGGCGATCGCCGCGAAATGATGGCCGAACAGCACGTACTTGTCGGTCGGGACGTAGTCGAGACCGTCGTTGTGGCGCACGGCCGGGGTCTCGCGGGTCGGGTCGAGCCGCATCACCCGCTCGGCGATGAAGAGCGAGTAGTAGCGATAGGCGATCAGGTAGACCGAGACGGCCGCGACGACGATCCAGAGGGCGTTGACGGTCTCGCCGCGCTGCGTGGCGACGAGGGCGAGCGCGGCGGCGCCGAGCGCGCCGACGAGGGCCCATGGCCCGTGCTTCTGGATGGCTGTCATGCTGGCGTTTCTCCCGAGGGGGCGGTCGGTTCGACCGGCCGTTTAGTCACCCGGGATCATAGCCGCTCTTAGACTTTCGGATAGGCCCCGGGCGCGCGCGGTGTGAGCCGCGCGCGCACCCGCGAGCCCCTCCGCGGACGGCACCGCTCGGCGATCGCCGGCTCCCTTGCGGCAGGAGCCCGTCCGATCACCCGGCCGAACTCTCCGACATGATGTGGTCGTAGTCGAGGTTGGCGGTCTCGATGACGATCTGCGTGCGGCTGATCACGCCGAGCTTGCGCAGGATCTCGGAGACGTGGGCCTTCACGGTGGAATCGCCGACGCCGAGTTCGTGGGCGATCTGCTTGTTGAGCTTGCCCTGGCGGATCATCAGCAGCACGCGGACCTGCTGGGGCGTGAGTTCGGCGATGCGCTGGGCGATGGGCGGCTTGCCGCCGCGGGGCGCCTCGCCCTCCTGCGCGCCCACGCCGTCCGGCACGAAGATCGCGCCGTTCAGCACGTCCGTGATCGCCCGGGTGAGCACCGCCTTGCCGGCCGCCTTGGGCACGAAGCCGGCGGCGCCGTGGCTCAGCGCCTCGCGGACGATGCGCGGATCGTCCATGCCGGACACGACCAGGATCGGGATGCGGGGGAAGCGCGTGCGGATCGCCAGCAGGCCGTCGAAGCCGTTGACGCCGCGCATGGACAGGTCGAGCAGGGTCAGGTCCACCGAGCGCAGCCGCGAGAGCGCCGCGCAGGCCGCCTCGATCCCGTCCGCCTCCTCCACGGCGGCGGCCGGGAAGGCCAGCCGCACCGCGCTCGTCAGCGCCTCGCGGAAGAGCGGGTGATCATCGACGATCATCAGGTGCATGTCCGACCCCTTCTCCGTGGGCGCCGGCACCGCGTCCGGAGGCCTCCCCTCGGCAGGAGACACTTGGTTGCCCGTACTGGTCAATGCCACCATCGGACCGCAACTTCCCTCGATCACCGCGCCGCAGAACGCCGCCCCGGCGCGCCGCGCCGGACCGGCCGCTCGCCGGCCCGGCCCCGGGGCGCGCCGACGGGCATTCGTCCACCGGTTCGGCGCGGCACCGGGCCAGTCCCGCCGGTGAGCAAATAATACTTGTGAACTACAACCCTTATTCGTATTCGCAACCAGTATCACGCTGGGAGAACTGGCGACACTGTGCTTTGGTATGACGATTAGGGTGCAACGCGGCGACGACTGTGCCCCTGCACCTTGGTCCAATGGTGGCCGCGCGGGGGCCGGACGTATCGTTCTGACCTTCAGCGGTCGGAGGAAACGTCGCCGCGAAGCAGGCGGGAACCGGGGTGGGCATCATGGCGGGGGCGCCTTTCCGGCGCGCCTGCCGATCGCGGGGGCGATCGCCGCCCCGTTCCCCAGCGCAGGCGCAGTCGCCGCACCGGCTGCGCCTGCGCACCCTGCCGCATTTGCCTCTTCTCCCAGCAATCGCCATAATCGAGCCCGCCCCGCCGCGGCGTTCCGGCGGCGGGCCTGGGAGACACGCCGTGGCGCAGGGCACGCGCGCCTGCTCGCACCTTTGCGGCATTCAGACGGCCTGGACCGATGAATCCGAGGCGGAAGCGGCGGTGGCGGCGTTCGCGGACGCCCTGCAGCGCGAGCCGATCGGGCACTTGGTGACCTTCTTCTCGCCCGCCTACGGGGCCGGGGCGGTGGCCGGCGCCCTGGCGCGACACTTCCCGGGCCTGCGCGTCTCCGGCTGCACCTCGTCGGGGGAGATCAGCCCGACGGGCGGCCTCGACCGCGGGCTCGTGGCGGTGGCCTTCCCGCGGGCCGGGTTCCGGGTCGCCTCGGTGCTGCTGCCGGAGATCGGCCACCTCGACGCGGAGCGCGCGGCCTCGGCCCTGCGCGCGCTGCGGGCGGAGCTCGACGCGATCGGGACCGGGGGGCAGCGCTTCGCCCTCTCGCTCATCGACGGCCTGACCAACGCCGAGGAGGCGGTGATCTCGGCGGTCTCGACCGGCCTCGACGGCGTGCCGCTGGTGGGCGGATCGGCCGGCGACGACCTCACCTTCCGGGACACCGCCCTGATCCACGACGGCGCGGTGCATCGCGGGGCGGCGATCCTGCTCCTGATCGAGACCGACTTCCCGATCGAGATCTTCAAGAACCACAATTTCGAGCCGACCGGCGCGAAGTTCGTGGTCACCGAGACGGACCGCGAGCGGCGGGCCGTGCGCGAACTCAACGCCGAGCCCGCGGCGGCCGAGTACGCGCGGGCCCTCGGCCTGCCGCTCGAATCCCTGACCGCGACCGACTTCGCGGCCAATCCCCTGGTGGTGCGGATCGGCGGCGACTATTTCTGCCGCTCGATCCGTCACCTCAACCCGGACGGGTCGCTGAGCTTCCTGTGCGCGCTCGACGAGGGGGTCGTCCTCACCCTGGCGCGGCAGAAGGACATCGTGGCCGCCACCCGCGAGGAACTGGCGCGCCTCGACGCGCGGCTCGGCGGCCTCGACCTCGTGATCGGATTCGAATGCGTCCTGCGCCGCCTCGATGCCGAGTTGCATCAGGTCCGGCATTGCATCTCGGACCTGTACCGCCAGTACAATGTCGTCGGTTTCGAAACCTACGGCGAGCAGTTTCGCTCCATGCACCTGAACCAGACCTTCACGGGCATCGCGATCGGGCGGCAGCCGGCGCCGCGGGCGGTGCCATCCGGCCCCGCGGGAGGCGCCATGGGGATCGCCCGATGAGGACCGAGACGATGGAGGCCGCACCCGCCGAGGAGGTGGCCGCGCTGCACCGCCGCATCGCTAAGCTGGAGCGCATCAACGCGGCCCTGATGTCCCAGGTCGAGCGCTCGATGGACCAGCAGGGCACCGCCTACTCGCTGTTCCAGACCGCCATCACCCTCGAGGGGCAGGTGCGCGCCAGGACCGAGGAGCTGACGGCGCTGATGCGCAGCCTCGAACGCTCGAACCAGGCGCTGATCGCCGCCAAGGAGGAGGCGGAGCGGGCCAACCGCTCGAAGACCCGCTTCCTGACCGCGGCGAGCCACGACCTGCTCCAGCCCCTCAACGCGGCGCGGCTGTCGCTCTCGGCCCTCGGCGACATGCCGGTGGGGGCGGAGGCGCTCGCGATCGTCGGCCAGGTCGAGCGCGGGCTCCAGACGATCGAGGACCTGATCAAGACGCTCCTCGACATCTCCAAGCTCGATGCCGGGCTGATCCAGCCGCAGCCGCGCAGCCTGAAGCTCGCGGACGTGTTCGCGAGCGTCGAGGCGAGCTTCGGCCCGCTCGCGGCCCGCAAGGGGCTGCGGCTCAGCGTGCGCCCGGGCGACCTCTGGGTGTCGAGCGATCTCGTGCTGCTGCAGCGGATCATCCAGAACCTGGTCTCGAACGGGATCCGCTACACCCGCACGGGTGGCGTCCTGGTCGCGGCCCGGCCGCGCGGCGGGGACGTGCGCGTCGACGTGATCGATTCGGGCGCGGGCATCCCGGAGGCGGACCGGGAGCTGATCTTCGAGGAGTTCCACCGGGGCGGGCGCGAGAGCGTCGACGGGGAGATCGCGCTCGGACTCGGCCTCTCCATCGTGCGCCGGTCCGCCGAGGCGCTCGGCCACCGGCTGAGCCTCGTCTCCCGGGTCGGCCACGGGTCCCGCTTCACCCTGATCCTGCCGCGCGCCCAGGCCGAGGCGCCCCGGCCGGCCCAGCCCCTCGCCCTGCCGACGAGCCTCACGGGGGCGCGCATCGCCGTGATCGAGAACGACCGGGCGGCGCTGGAGGCGCTCGCCCGGCTGTTCCAGAACTGGGACGCGCACGCGCTGGCGGCCCGCGACCATCTCAGCCTGATCCGGCTCACCGGCTCCACCTGGAGCCCGGACGTGATCATCGCGGATTACCACCTCGACGGCGGAGCCTGCGGCCTCGACACGGTGACGTGGCTTCGCACCGTGCATGGCGGCGACATCCCGGCCGTCGTGACGACCGCCGACCACTCGCCGGAGGTCGAGGCCCATGTCCGTGCGGCAGGCTGCGAGCTGATCCACAAGCCGATCAAGCCCGGTCAGCTGCGCGCGCTGCTGGCGCATCTCCTGAGCAAATCTTGACCGGCCCCGCGCGCGACGCAGGCGTGCCCCGCGGCGCCTCAAGGGGGGCGGGACTTGCTTTCCCGCATCATGCTCTCCAAATTGGGCGAATCGCGCTGTCCCTGCGACCCGTGCCGCCACGGGTTCCACGGGCGGCGTGCCGCTTCACTTCTCGAACCGGCCCGCCGTCCTCACCTGGACCGAGTGGAGGCCCGTGAGTCAGTCACCGATGAACCAACTCGTGCGCATGTCGCATCTCTTCCCTGCCGAGACCGTCGAGGAGCCCTCTCCGGAGCTCCGGGTTCCGTTCGCGCAGTCGGGCGCGTTCGTGTGCAAGTTCATCATCGGCGAGCCGAACGACCGCGCCATCTGCTGCGGGGCCCCGGTGCAGGACGGCAAGAGCTGGTGCGCCTTCCACCGCCGGATCGTGTTCGAGCCGGCCCGGCCGGGCCGGCTGCGCTGAGGGCGCCCCCCGGAGCGGCCGTCAGGGCCGCCGCGGCGCGTCGGCGCTGCCGATCGTCGGGTAGAGAGTCCGCAGGACGAGGCCGGCGCGTCGCAGCGGCGGCCGCGCGGCGGCCAGCCACGGCCGGAGGGATCGGGCAGCCGGGCGCCGCGCGCGGGTCGGGCCCGCCGCGACCCGTGTGATCGCCGGTGGGCCGACCGCGGGCAGCGGGGGAATCCTCCGCGAGGAGCGGACCGGCTGGGCGGGCAGCAGCGAGCGCGCCGGCGGATCGACCCACCGGGCCTGGGCGCGCGCTGCCGACGGGCCCGCGAGGGCGAGAATCGCCGCCGCGCAGATCAGCTCCACGGCGAACCGGCACCGCGTGACGTGACGAGTCGCCAAGTGAAGGGGCCTCCCGCCGCGCCGTGCGCGGCCGCGGAAACACCGCATAGACGAATCTGTCCCGCGTTGAAACTCTCCATATCTGTGGACGGCTGCGTTTCGACTGGAATCCGGGAGTCTGATGCGACATCTGTTCTGCGCGAGGTGCGCCCGCGCATAGCGCCGCCAGCGCCGCGGGGCATCCTCGACCCGCCGCGCCGCTCGGCGGCGCAGGGAGGTCCGACCCCATGGCTCACCGCTCGATGCTGCCCACCCTCGCACTGGCCGGACTGGCCTGCGCGGCCGCACTGTCGCCCGTCCAGGCCTTCGCCCAGGGCTGCGAGGAACTCTGGTACCAGCGCAACCGCATCTTCAAGGAAGCGGGCTACTGCTTCCGCACGCCCCGCGGGATCCGCGCCTTCGGCAATGCCGGCTGCCTCTACGACGACGAGCGCCAGGTGCCGCTCTCGGCTGGTCAGCGCGAGGCGGTGACGGCGATCCGCCGCACGGAATCCGTCCTCGGCTGCACCCCCTGATCCGGGATCCGGTTGACCGCGGCGGATCCCGGATCACGCGCCCGCGCGGCGCTTGAGCGAAGCCCGAATCCGACATCCCGAAGGGATCGAGCGGATTTGGTGTGAACGGCGTGGTGCCGCTCTTGCGACCATGGCGTGACCAGATCGAGGAGCCTGCCGCCGTGGTCCAGAACGACACCGAGCCGTCCCGATTCGAGCCCGCATCGCCGATGCCGGATCGGATCCGCCGCGCCGCCATGGTGCTGACGCTGATGCTCGGCATTCCTCTCAGCCTAGCATGGCTGGGCTTCGTCGGCTGGAGCGTGCTGCGCCTCGCCTTCGCGGTGCTGTGACGCGGGAGCCGCGCGGCTCCCGCGCCGGGCTCAGGGCTCGGCGGTCCGGAACCCCGCGCCGCCGGCGCCGAGGGCGACCGGCGCCTGGGCGCTCAGCGCCTCGCCGTCGAACCGGAACACCTCGATGCGCCGATCCACCATGCACTGGACGAGCACCGTCCGGCCGTCCCTGGTCCAGACCGCTCCCTGGCACCAGCGCCCGATCGGGGCCTCGGCCACCTTCCTCAGGTCCGTGCCGCTCACCGCGTAGATCCGCAGCACGCCCTTGTCGTTGAAGAAGGGCGACGCCTTGGCGAGGTTGCTGCCGTTCTCGATCACCAGGGCGGCGTGGCGCCCGTCCGCGGAGAGGCGGATCCCCTCCGGCGTCGGCCCGACCGTCACGGTGTTGACGACGCGCGCCGGCTTGGCCCGCAGGTCGATGACGCTCACCGTGTCGTGGTCCCCGGACGATTGCCCGACATTGGCGACGAGCGCCACGTCCCCGGACGGGGTGATCTCGATTCCGTAAGGGCGCACGCCCGCGGTGAAATCCCGTTTCGCGTAGGTGACGCGGCTTCCCTCCACGGCGAGGACCGAGACCTTGTTGTCGCCGTCGCGCGTGACATAGGCCTCGCGCCCGTCGCGGGAGAACACGACGTGGCTCGGCCCGGCCTTGTCGTTGCCGAGATCGACCTTCCCGGCGGGGCTGACCTCGCCACCCGCGATCTTGAAGACCGAGAGGGTGCCCTCCGTCCGGTTCGCCACGAGCGCCAGGGTGCCCTCGCGGTTGATCGAGACGCCCGCCGCCCCCTTCCCGGCGGTCAGGGAGGCCCTCACCCTGGGCGGCGTGCTGGTGAGATCGATCACGGTGACGCGGTCGTCCGGCACGATCCTGGCGGCGTCGTTCGGGTCCACGCGCGTGGCGCTGGTGACGATCGCGAAGGTCTCGTTCGGGGCGACGGCCACCGATTGCGGCGGACCCACGACGCTGGCCGGCGCCTGCACCTCGCCGACGATCCTCGGCGGGGAGGCCGAGAGGTCGAGCACCGTGACGCTGTCCGGCACCGGCGGCGTCGCCGGGACCTGGGCGCCCGCGTCGGTGAGCACCGTGTGGCCGTCATTGGCCGACACGGCGAGTTCCGCTCGCAGGGGCGTGGCGGCCAGTGTCGCGGCGGACAGGAACGCGAACGCGCGAAGACGCATGCCCATGATGGTGATCCCCCCGGGGGGGCGCGGTCGTTCTTCGCCGCGCTCCGAAGCGGCACTGTAGCCCGGGACGTGCGCGCGGCCACACCATTTTCAGCACCGACGGCGACCGATCCGCCCGCGCGAAGCTCGGTCACGGGGCAAGGCGACGGAGGCGGCTTGCGCCCCTCCCTGGGGGGCGGGCTTCGTCAGCGACAGTGGGGCTCCAGATCTCGCCGCCCACGTCCGTCGCACCCGGTCGCCTCGCCGCCCCCGCGCGATCGGCAGGACGCGATCTGGCCGTGCGCGATCTCCTTCCCTGTGAGACCTCGCCCGCCGCGCCAATCCCTGCGCTGCATTCATCAACAGGGAACCGTTTGAGCCGACGATGTTTGCACGCCAGTGTTGCAGAGAAGCACTTGTAAACGTACTGGTGTATGTATATCCATGAATTTTGTCGATCGGCGCGAGCCGAACCAAGCAATCGGGAGGGCGGGTTCCCAATGCCTACGCCAGTTGTGTTCAATAATAGCTCTTATCTAGCCGCTTATCTTGGTGGCGACAATGACGGAGTCAACAATTCCATCTTCAACGTTCAACAGCTTGGCGATGCCGACTACTTCGTAAACGGAACCGTGAATAATCCTGGAGATCCAGTAACTTTCACGAATCAAGCCGATCCGACTGCGGTCATCACTGTCTATGCCACGAATCTCGATGATCCGAATCATATCGTGTTCACCGAGAACGCGGATGGGACTGGATTTGGGCTCCTCGCGTCGAACGTCCCGCTGACGGTAGGCGACAACATCACGTTCGGCGAGACGAGTCTCGGTGACTACCAAGTGCCGTGCTACTGCACCGGCACGCTGCTTCGCACCGTCGACGGCGACGTGGCGGTCGAGAACCTTCGCGTCGGGGACCTCGTCGTCACCGCGTCGGGCGAGCACCGCCCCATCAAGTGGATCGGCCACAGCGCCCTGGATTGCCGCAGCCACGCCAATCCGGCGGCCGCCCGCCCCATCCGCATCCGCAAGGATGCTTTCGGCCCCGGCAAGCCGGCCCAGGACCTGCTCGTCTCGCCCGCTCACGCCATCTGCCTCGACCTGCTCGGCGAGGTGCTCATCCCCGCCTCCGCCCTCGTCAACGGCAGCACCGTCACTCAGGAGGAGGTCGAGGAGGTCACCTACTGGCACGTCGAGCTCGACAGCCACGATATCCTCATCGCCAACGGCCAGCCCGCCGAGAGCTACCTGGAGATGGGCAACCGCGGCTTCTTCCTCGACGCGGCCGCCTCCGCCCTGCCCGACGCGCCCGTGCGCAGCCATGACGGCTACTGCCGGCCGTTCCACGACGGCGGTCCCGTGGTGGAGGCCGTGCGCGCCCGGATGCAGCGGCACGCCGAGGCCATCGGCTGGCAGATGGCCGCCTCGGAGGCGTGGGCAGAGGTTCACCTGGAGGTGGACGGTGAGATCGTGCGGCCGGCCGTGCGGGACCTGACGGCCCGGTTCATGCTGCCCGCCTCCGCGCGCGAGGTGTGGCTGGTGAGCCCCACGAGCGTGCCGCGTCACGTCGGCGAGAGCGGCGACGAGCGGGTGCTCGGTCTGTCGGTGGTCGGCCTGACGCTGGACGACGGCCTGGGCGAGCCGCGCATCGTGGCGCTCGACGATCCGCGCCTGGGCGAGGGCTTCCACGCTCCGGAGGAGGCCGGTGCGGCGCGGCGCTGGCGCTGGACCTCCGGCCGGGCGCGGCTGCCGGCCGAGCTGCTGGCCGGCCTGACCGACACGGTGTTCCTGCGGGTGGAGTTGGCCTGCGCGCCGCTGCCGCGCTGGCAGGCGCCCGCTTCCGCGCGGGAAGCGATCCAGCCGACCCGCATCGGCCGGACCCTGACCCTGGTCGCGAGCGCCGCGTAACCGCGGAGAGAGTCGACCGACACCGGCGGCCCGGGTTGCCGGTGCATCCCTCCCGCTCTCGGGCCTGCCCGGGAGCGGGAAAGCCGTTGCTCGGTCCCGGTTCGTCGCTGGCGTCGTCCCCCCTCCGGCCGTCGGGAGAGGCGGGCCGGGGTCGAGCGTCGCCCGGATCGCCCGCCCCCCGCAGCCCGCGGGCGACCTCCCGGGAGATGCCGAACGCCTCGCGGGCGCGAGAGTGTTTGGCGGAGGCGGATTCCGCCCTTCTGAGGAAAATTCACCTTTACCTTCAGATGATTAGCTTTTCGCTTTGAGCGCCTACCCACATGTGTACTACATGAAGACAGCGAAAGTAGACGAACTGCAGCGCTCGGGTGCGGACTTGACCGCTGCCGCGTCCTCTCACACCGCCTGACGTCAACGCTCGATGCGGTCGAGCCGTAGGCCGGCCCTTTGGCGGCACGCCTTGATCCCGCCGCCGAGGAGAGCGCACCGGCGGTGAGGCCCGAGTGCACGGCGCGCC
Organism: Methylobacterium sp. WSM2598; assembly: GCF_000379105.1. Lineage (GTDB taxonomy): Bacteria > Pseudomonadota > Alphaproteobacteria > Rhizobiales > Beijerinckiaceae > Methylobacterium. The sequence goes on from NZ_KB900609.1 coordinate 1,950,517, forward strand.
AACCGTGGCGCTCTGCCCGCCCACCTGCCGCGCGTCGAGCGCGTAGTCGACATCGAGAGCACCGCCTGTCCCTGCTGCGCAGGCCGCCTGCGTCGGATCGGCGAGGACGTGTCCGAGCGTCTCGACGTCGTGCCGGCCCAGGTCCGAGTCATCGCGATCCGGCGTCCGCGCTACGCCTGCCGCGCCTGCGAGGACGTGATCGTGCAGGTCCTCGTCTACAAGTACGCCGACCACTTGCCGCTCTATCGGCAGGCGCGGATCCTGACCCGCCAAGGCGTTCACCTGGACCGCTCGACCCTGGCCGACTGGGTCGGGCGTGCAGCCTTCCTGCTCCGCCCGGTCCACGAGCGGCTGCTCGAGACGTTGAAGCGGTCGGAGAGGCTGTTTGATCCTCCCTCGGTTTCACGGACACCTCTGATCCGCTCTGGCGGAGCGGGGAAGGTGTCGGATGGCGAAGACGAGACGGGAGTTCACGCCCGAGTTCAAACGCGAAGCGGTCGCCCTGCTGGAGAGCAGCGGCCGGCCGCAGATGCAGATCGCGGCCGAGCTCGGGATCCAGCCCTCGATGTTGCGGCAGTGGCGTGCAACGCTGAACGGGGCACCGCCCCGACCGCGGCCGGCAGGATCGACCGGGGCCTTGCCATCAAGCCCGATCGCCTCGCCGTCCGATCAGGCCGCCGAGATCGCCCGTCTGCGGCGTGAGCTCGACCGCACGCGCATGGAGCGCGACGTCCTAAAAAAAGCCATCGGCATCTTCGCGGAGATGCCCACGTGACCTACGCCTTCATCGAGCAGCATGCGCGGACCTGGCCGGTGCGTCTCATGTGCCGCGTGCTCGACGTCTCCCCCAGCGGCTTTTACGGGTGGCGGTCACGGCCTGAGAGCGCCCGCTCGGCCTCCAACCGCCAGCTCCTGGACGATGTCCGGCGCATCCATGCCGCCCACCACCGGCGCTATGGTGCCCCACGCGTGCATGCCGCCCTGCGGGCCGAGGGCCGTTCAGCCAGCCGCGGGCGGGTGGAGCGTCTCATGCGCCGGCACGGCATCCGTGCCCTGGCGGGGCGTCGGTTCCGGCCCTGCACGACCGACAGCCGTCACGATCTCCCAATCGCCCGGAACCTCCTGAGGCAGAACTTCTCGGCCGCGCGGCCGAACACGGTTTGGCTGGCCGACATCACCTACCTGCCGACCGGCGAGGGCTAACTCTACTTGGCTGCCGTCCTCGATCTGGCCACGCGCAAGATCGTCGGCTGGTCGATGCGCGATCATATGCGCACCGAGCTGAGCGTGGCTGCGCTGATGATGGCCGCCCAGCGGCAGCGACCGGCCGCCGGGCTTATCTGCCACTCGGATCGCGGCAGCCAGTACGCGGCCGAGGCCTACCGGAGGCAGCTCGCCGGCATGGCGGCCAGGCCGTCCATGAGCCGGACGGCCTGCTGCTACGGTAATGCCCCGATGGAGAGCTTCTTCCACACCCTCAAGGTCGAGCTCGTCCATCAGCGACGATGGGCGACCCGGGATGAGGCGCGCCGCGACCTGTTCGCTTACATCGAGGGCTACGACAATCGGCAGCGCATCCACTCGGCACTCGGTTATCTCACGCCCGAGCAAGCCGAACGGACCGCGAGCTAAACTCCCCGTGTCCGCGAAATCACGGGAGGATCAGTGACGTGGCCGAGCGCCGACTCGGCGCCGGACGCCCGGCGGAGGACCGCCCTGCGCGCAAGCACGACGTACGGGCGGCGCTGGCGCGCAGCGCGCTTCGCTCTTGCGGCGTTGCTCGCGCGCCCGATGGCAGGTCACAATATTCAGTGAGAGTGCGCGGCGCTGCCATCGCTACGCTGTTGCCGCCGACTATTCCGGTTTGCCTCGGACTTCGTCCCATGCTGAAATCTCGGGCAGCCGCCCGATGAACGAGGCGGATGGGAGGAGAGAACCGATGAGGCGAGGCATCGCGGGAGCGTTGTCGTTGGGCGCGTGGGTGCTGGCCGCGATGCCAGCCGTCGCGCAGGACAAGACGCTCACTGTCTGGTTCAGCAAAGGCTTCTATCGGTCTGAAGACGAGTCCCTCTGGGCGACCATCAAGAAGTTCGAGCAAAAGACCGGAATTAAGGTCGAGCTGTCGCAGTACGCGATTCAGGACATGATCCCGAAGACGGTCGCGGCGCTCGACTCCGGTTCGCCGCCGGATGTCGGCTATTCCGATACATACAACAATCAAGCTGCTGGCAAGTGGGCCTTCGAGGGTAAGCTGGAGGATCTCACTGACATCTTGCAGCCGATGATGCCGCGCTTCGCGCCGCAGACGGTCGAGCACGTGCTACTCTACAACGACCAGATCCACAGGAAGGCTTACTTCGGTTTTCCTCTGAAGCGGCAGACACTTCATACTGAAATCTGGGGAGACATGATCGAGAAGGCCGGTTTCAAGCAGAGCGATATTCCGACGAGCTGGGCCGAGTACTGGTCCTTCTGGTGTGATAAGGTTCAGCCCGCTTACCGCAAGGCTTCAGGTTCCCGCACCTACGGGATCGGCGCGCCGATGGGTGTGGAGTCGACTGACAGTTTCCAGTCCTTCTACGCCTTCATGGACGCCTATGACGTTAGGCTCGTCGACAGCGACGGCAAGCTCCTCGTCGATGATCCGAAGGCACGTGACGGTCTGATCAAAGCCCTCAAGGACTATACCGATCCCTATGTTAAGGGATGTGTCCCTCCATCCGCGACGACCTGGAAAGACCCCGACAACAACGTGGCCTTCCACAACCGAACGACGGTGATGACGCACAACTTCACGATCTCCATCGCGGCGAAATGGTATGAGGACAGCCTCAATCCGAGCGCGACTGACGAGCAGCGCGCGGCCGCCAAGAAGGCCTACGAGGAGACGATCATCACCGCGCCGTTCCCGAACAGGCCCGACGGTAAACCGATGACCTACCGCGCGGACGTCAAACACGGCGTCGTCTTCGCCGGTGCCAAGAACAAAGCGGCCGCCAAGGAGTTCGTGAAGTTCATCATGGAGGAAGACAACCTCCGCCCTTACGTCGAGGGTGCGCTCGGCCGCTGGTTCCCCGTGACGAACGCCTCGATTGAAAGCACCTTCTGGCAGGCCGACAAGCATCGCAAGGCCGTCTACAATCAGTTTAAGTCGGGTACGGAGCCGTTCGATTATGTCAAAAACTACAAATTCACGCTGATCAACAACGAGAATGTCTTCGCCAAGGCGATGAACCGGGTCGTGAGCGAGAAGGTCCCGGTCGAGAAGGCCGCCGACGAGATGCTCGCCCGCATCAGGCAGGTCGCTGCGCCGTAACGGGGCCGAGCATTGTCCGCCGGGGCGGTGATCGGTTTGGCGGCCGACATGATGCGGGAACAAGGGGCTGAGCGGAGTAGTCCGATGCGGTTCTGCTCAGCCGGTGCCGCCCACCCGCGGCAGTGACTCAACAGGGAGACCGAGGATGTCGGGAGCGCGCGCGATAACGGCCGATGATGCCGCGCCGGCAACCGCGCCCAGGCCAGTCCGCCTCGGTGCTTGGCAGGCTTGGGGTGCGATCCTGATCGCGCCCTACCTTCTCGTGTTCCTGCTCTTCGTCATCTACCCGATCGGCTACGGGCTCTGGCTCGCGCGCAGCCCGGCGAGCTACGCCCATCTCGCGGCCGATCCGATTTTCGCGCGCGCTGTCGTCAACACCCTGATCTTCCTGATCGTCGGGATCAACGTGAAGATGGCCATAGCACTCTTCTTGTCAGGATTCTTCACTCACGAGCGGCTTTGGATCCGCTGGCTCTCAGTGCTCTTCATCCTGCCCTGGGCGGTGCCGTCGATTCCGACCATCCTATCCATTCGGTTCATGCTGAACCCCGAATGGGGGATCGTGAACCAGACCATCTTCCGCTTCACCGGAGAGGACGGTCCGAACTGGCTCAACGATCCTGGACTCGGGCTGACGCTCGCCATCGCGGTGCATATCTGGAAATCGCTGCCGTTCTGGACGCTGATCCTCCTCGCCGGACGCCTCGCCATTTCGTCCGACCTCTACGAAGCGGCCTCCGTCGATGGCGCGACGAGCTGGCAGAAATTCCTGCACGTCACGTGGCCATCCATGCGGGCGCTCTACGTGACGTGCACGATCCTCTCGATGATCTGGACACTCGGTGATTTCAACAGCATCTACCTGCTCACCGGTGGCGGGCCCGCAGACCTGACGCATGTGCTCGCGACGCTCGGTATTCGTTACCTGAGGCTTGACCAGATCGACCACTCGATGGCGGCGGTCGTCTGCGCGATGCCCTTCGTTCTGCCCCTCGTCTACGTCCTGATGCGGAGGCTCTCGAAATGAGCACCGGAATCGCAGGCCCGCCGCGCGACACGAGGCGCTCGCCCACAGGTCTGTCCCACCGCAATTCCAGCTGGCTGAGAGCCGCTGGAACCGAGGCGAAGCTGCTCCTCGTCGGCATCCCGGTCCTGCTCTGGACCCTGATACCGATCTATCACCTCGTTCTATTCGCGATGTCGCCGAAGCAGGACGCGCTCTCGGGGGCGCTCTTTCCGGAACACCCAACCCTCAGAAACTTCGGGATCGTCTTCGGACAGCAGCATTACTTTCTGTCGCATTTCTGGCAACAGCTCTGGAATTCGGTGTTCATCGCCTTCTCAACCGGAGTCCTGACGCTCTTCATCGCAACATCGGCCGCTTTCTCGATCAGCCGGTTGCGGGTGAGGGGCGGCCGGACCGTGATGAATCTTGCGCTCTTCACCTACTTCATCCCAGCGGCATTTCTCGCGGTGCCGATGTACAAGACGATGGGCGCCTATGGGCTGCTCAATAGCAAGTGGGCGCTCATCCTCGCGATGGTGACAATCGCGAGTCCCTACGCCATCTGGGTGCTGAAGCAGGCCTCCGACAAGCTGCCGCTGGAGCTGGACGAGGCAGCCGTGATGGACGGGGCCTCACCGCCCCAGCTCTTCCGTTTCGTCTATCTGCCCCTGATGACACCGTCGCTCGTCGCGATCGGTGTCTACGCGCTCCTGCTCGCCTGGAACGAGTACCTGTTTGCCTTCCTGCTGCTGTCCCGCGACACAGATGTGACCCTGCCTGTCGCGCTCGGAAGCTTTCTAGCAGCCGATGACTCGCCTTGGGAACTGCTCATGACGACGGGGCTGATCTACGCCCTGCCGCCTGCGGCGGTTTATTATGTGTTCAGACGGTACATGGTCGGGGGACTGACGGCCGGCGCGGTCAAGAGTTGAAGCTGCCGGCCTATTTGCCTGAACCTTCCCGAGTGCTTCGGACGCGGATTGGTTCAGATTTGGCGGCAACGGCCCTGTCGTGGGCCTAGAGCGTGTTATGAACCTACGATGTAGCGTGAGCGTTGAAGGGCATGAGCACCGATCGCGCCGCCTACCCGTCCGCCGTGTCCGATGAGGAGTGGGCGCTGGTGGCGCCCTACCTGGCGCTGCTGCGCGAGGACTCGGGCCAGCGTGACCACGATCTGCGCGAGGTGTTCAACGGCTTGCGCTACATCGTCAAGACCGGCGCGCCGTGGCGGTTCCTGCCCCACGACCTGCCGCCGTGGGCAGCGGTCTACCAGCAGACCCAGCGCTGGTTGGCCGCCGAGTGCTTCGCCGATGTGGCCGGCGACCTGCGTGCTGTGCTGCGGCAGGCGGCCGGGCGTGAGCCGGAGCCCTCGGCGGTGATCCTGGACAGCCGGACCCAGCGCTCCTCGCCCGAGAGCGGCGAGCGGGCCGGCTACGACGGGGCCAAGCGCATGCGCGGGTCGAAGGTGCATCTGGCGGTCGACACGCCCGGTCACGGGGTGGCGCTGCACGTCACGCCGGCGGATGGCGATGACCGCAGTCAGGTCGGCACGCTGACCTGCGTGGTCCAGGCGGAGACGGACGGGGGCGTGGAGAAGGCATTCGTCGACCAGGGCTACACAGGTGAGAAGGCAGCGACCGCAGCGCAGGCGAACGGGATCGCGTTGGAGGTGGTCAAGGCCCCGGAGGCCAAGCGCGGCTTCGTGTTGCTGCCGCGGCGTTGGGTGGTGGAGCGCTCGCTCGCCTGGGCGGTGCGCTGCCGCCGGCTGGTCAAGGACTACGAGCGTTATGCGAGCACACTGGCTGGAATGTACATGGTCGCCTTCGTCTGTGACATGCTCAGCAAGCTCGGACGCATAGTAGAAAGTTCATAACACGCTCTAGATGCTCATCTAGAAGGTCGTCCCTTTGTTTTCTTTTTTCGGCACGCGCTGCTCGTGCTTTTTCGGTAGTGCGCCGCTGAACAGAGCGTCTAGCTCTGTCGGACGTGCTCGTGTGAAACGCAACGAGAAAAATTCCTTCCAGCAGCGACCAAATTGCCTCAACAGCAGCTTCATCGAAGAATGTTGGATTGTTCTTGTTAATAGATTTTTCAAGCAATGAAAATAAATCAGCAGTATTGCCCCTCAATCGAGCGATGCCGTTTTCCACTCCATGCAGGTCGACCTGTCCTAATTCGCCGGACGCTATAGCCTCGGCAGCAATTTTCATAACAAATTCGATGGATCCGTTGGTATACACTTTATAAACTTCATAAAAATTGCCAGTGGCGGGCTCAACTGTTGAATTACTATGGGCATTATCTTCGTGCTGATCACTCATGACAGAAAACCGCACAATAATTCGCCCACACCTCCATGAGCTCGCGCCGCTTCGCGAACAGGTCGCTGCGCCGGTAGGCCCTCTCGACCTTCGACTCGATGGCGTGCGCGAGCGCGGCCGCGACGACCTCGCGCGGGAAGTCGGTGTGCTCCGCGGCCCAATCCCTGAACGAAGATCGGAAGCCGTGCACGGTGAGATCGCCGCGCTGCATGCGACGCAGCAGCACCAGCATGCTCATGTTGGAGAGCGGGCGTTCCCGCCGGCCGCCCGGGAACACGAAGTCACCTTCCCGGATCTCCGCCATGCGCCGCAGGACCATGAGAGCTGACTCGGTGAGCGGAATCCGGTGTTCGACGCCGGCCTTCATGCGGGAGGCGGGCACGTTCCAGATGCGCGCATCAAGGTCGAACTCCGACCACGTGGCGCCCAGCGTCTCGCCGGTGCGGGCCGCGGTGAGGATCGTGAACGCGAGCGCGTGCGAGGCGACGCCGGGCTGGAACTCCAGCGCCTTGAGGAAGGACGGCACCTCCGCGAAGGGGAGGGCGGCGTGGTGCTTCACCTTCTGCACCCGGGAGCGCTTCGGCAGCAGGTTCTCCAGGCGCCCTCGCCAGCGCGCGGGGTTCTCGCTGCGCCGGAACCCGCGGGTCGTGCCCCAGTCGAGGATCGACTCGATGCGGCCGCGCACCCGGCTCGCCGTTTCGGGCTTCCTGGCCCATATCGGTCCGATCGCGCGCACCACGAGGTCGGTATCGACGGCCGCCACGGGCCGGTCGCCGAAGTGAGGGTAGGCGTAGGTCTCCAGCGTCGTGGTCCACTGCGCGGCGTGCTTCGCGTTGCGCCACCCGGCGCGGTGCGCGTCGATGTAGGCCACCGCGCACTCGCGGAAGGTCATCGCCTGGGCGGCCTCCAGTGCAGCGTCCTGGCGCTGCGTCTTGCGGGCCTCGATCGGGTCGATGCCCTCAGCGCAGAGCTTGCGGCAGGCGAGCGCCTTCTCGCGGGCCTCAGCGAGCGAGAACGTGTTGGCCGAGCCGAGCCCCATCGCGCGTGACTTGCCGCGGAGCGTGAAGCGGAAGATCCAGCTTTTGGCTCCCTTGTCGCCGACCTGCAGCCACAAGCCACCGCCATCCCCATAGTGGCCGGGCGACTTCAGCTTGGCGACGGTCATCGCCGTGAGCTTTCGAGTCTCCGCCGAACTCGCGCTACTCCCGTGGCTACCCACATCGTAAGCGTGAATTGGGGCGAATGCCAGCGGTTCGGGGCGAACGCCGCTAAGCTGAAAACCACCGAAATCTGAAGGGTTAACGGTCGGCTGCGAACGCCTATGAACACTGTCCTGGCGGAGGCGGATGGGAATCGAACCCACCGCACGCGTGTGGCGTGCCGCTGGTTTTGAAGACCAGGAGGGCCACCAGACCCCGATCGCCTCCGAGGGGGGTTATGGGGAGGAGGAGGGGCGAGGTCCAGCCTCGGCCTGAAGGAGCACGCGCCGGTCGCCCAGGCGGCGGGTGAACCGCACGGCGTCGAGGTGCTCCAGCAGCGGGATCGAGAACTTGCGCGAGATCCCCAGCAGCGCTCCGGCCTCGCGCGCCAGGAAGCCGTCCTGACCGGCGAAGGCCCGGGCGAGGGCCTGCTTGGCCGCCTCGACCGCCTCCCGGTGGAACAGGATCGTGCGGCGCTGGACCCGGTCGGCGGCGCGGATCAGCGTGCCGGAGCGGACGAGGTGGTTCAGTGCCTCCCGGCGGCGGGGATCGCGCCCGGCGGCCTCGGCCTCGTCGGGCGGCGTCAGGCCGGCCCGCCGGAAGCTCTCGGCGAGACCGCGCACCAGCGCCGGCTCCTGGCGCTGCGGGTCGAACGCGGCCGCGCGGACGAGGTCGCGGTCGCGCACCGCCCGCCCCGCCGCCACGAGGTCGCGCAGGATCGCCGCCGCCACCGCCTCGCCGGTGCGCAGCGCGGTCGCGAGGCGCGCGTGGCTGATCCCGTGCTCCAGCGGATGGGCGCGGTGATGGGCGTCCAGCGCCGCCAGCGCCTCGCTCCGCAGGGCGTCCCGGACCTCCGCGCCGAGGACGCGCTCGCCGATCGCCTCGGCGCCGAGGCCGACGAGGTGGCGGCGGACGCGCTCGGGCGCGATGCCGACGAGGCGCGACAGGTCGGCGAGCGTCGCGCCCGCCCGGCCCGCCGCGGCGAGGCGGGCGCGCAGGATCTCGGCCGGCCGCCCCTCCGCGAGCCTGCGCAGCTCCGCGAGGCCGGCCGCGTCGCGCCGCCGGCGCCGGCGCGAGGCCGGGTCGAGCACCACGCCGCCGCCGAGGGTGAGGGGAGGGGCGTCCGAGCGCAGCAGGAACGGCTCGCGCGCCGGCAGGGCGACCGCTTCCTCGGCGTGGAGCTGCGCCGGCGCCGTCTCCCCGGGATCGAGCGCGTCGCGGTCGAGGAGGCGCAGGCGCACCGGGACGTCGGCCGTGCCGGCGAGGAGCCGCAGCCGCGCCCCGCCCGCCAGGGGCACCGGGGCCTCCCGCAGCAAGGTGAGCGACACGTCGAGCCAGCGGCTCGGGACGAGGTAGCCGGGGGGGGCGAGGACCTGCCCGCGGCGCAGCTGCGCGAGGTCGATGCCGCGCAGGGCCACGGCGACCCGGCGCCCCGGCTCGGCCGCCTGGACCGGCCGCCCGTGGCTCTGGAGGGCGCGCACCGCGCCCTCGATGCCCTCCGGCGCGACCGCGACCGCGTCGCCGAGCGCGAGGCGCCCGCGCCGCAGCGTGCCGGTGACGACCGCGCCGAAGCCCGCACGGGGGAAGACGCGGTCGATCGGCAGGACGGGGCAGCCGTCATCCGGGCTCGGGGGCACCTCGCCCAGCAGGTCGGCGAGGTGCCCCGCGAGGTCGGCGAGGCCCTCCTCGCGCAGCACCGACGTCCGCACGATGCGCACCGCGAGGCCGGACGCGGCGGCGAGCGCGCCCACCTCCGCGGCCCGGGCCGCCGCCTCCGAGTCCGTGACGAGGTCGCACTTCGTCAACGCGACGACGCCCCGGTCCACGCCGATCAGGCGGGCGATGGCGAGGTGTTCGAGGGTCTGCGGCTTGATGCCCTCGCGGGCATCGACCGCGAGCAGGATCGCGCGCAGGCCGGTCGCCCCGGCGATCATCGCCCGCACGAACCGCTCGTGGCCGGGCAGGTCGACGAGGTCGATCTCGCCCCCCGGCACCCGCAGCAGGGCGAAGCCGGGGACGATCGAGACCCCGCGCTCGCGCTCCTCCTTGAGCCGGTCCGTGTCGGTGCCGGTGAGGGCGCGCACCAGCGCCGTCTTGCCGTGATCGACGTGGCCGATCACCCCGACGACCAGCGCCCGGCCGGCTCGGCCGCCGCGCGCTGCCCCCGCTCCCCGGGCCTGCCCATGCTCCACGCCCCCGCGTCCCCCGCGCCCCATCCCGCAACCTCGCCACGCAACCTCGTCACGGAACCGTCATCCGACCGTGATGAACCCGTCCGGAACGCTCGCCGGAGGGATGGTCGTGACCGAGTCGTGCCGCTACGCGCTCTACTACACGGCCCCGCCCGGCTCCGGACTGGCCCGGTTCGGCTGCGGCGTCCTCGGCTATGACACCGCGACCGGCGCGCCGGTTCCGCGGCACGACGGGTTCGCGGACGCGCAGGACGTGACCCGCGCGCCGAGCCGCTACGGCTTTCACGCGACCCTGAAGGCGCCGATGCGCCTCGCCCCGGGCGTCGCCGAGGCGGATCTGGTCGCGGCCGCGGCGGCGCTGGCGGCGTGGCACCCGCCGGTTCCCGTCGGGCGGCTCGTCGTCGCGACGCTCGGCGCCTTCACGGCCCTGGTGCCGGACGAGGCGCCGCCGGCGCTCGGCCTGTTCGCGGCCGAGTGCGTCGCCGCCCTCGACCCCCTGCGCGCGCCGCTCAGCGAGGCGGAGCGGGCGCGCCGCCGCCCGGAGCGCCTGGACGCGCGCGAGCGGGCGCTCCTCGACCGCTGGGGCTACCCCCACGTCTTCGAGCGCTTCCGCTTCCACATGACGCTGACGGACGCCCTGCCGGAGGAGGACCGCGCGCCCTGGCGCGCGCGGCTCGCGGCGGCCTACGGGCCGGGCGAGCCGCTGACCCTCGACGCCGTCACGGTGCTGCGGCAGGACGGGGATGCCCCGTTCCGGGTGCTGCGGCGCATTCCCCTCGGAGACCCCGCATGACCAAGCGCCTCGGGCCGGAGCCCCTCGTCGATCCCACCGCCGCGATCGTGGCGAGCCGCCTCGGCCGCTACACCGAGGTCGGGGCCCGCACCCGCCTGACCGAGACCGAGATGGGGGATTACTCCTACATCGTGAACGACGGCGAGGTGATCGCGACGCGGATCGGCAAGTTCTGCTCGATCGCCGCGATGGTGCGGATCAACCCGGGCAATCACCCGATGGAGCGCGCCTCCCAGGCGCATTTCACCTATCGGGCGAGCCAGTACTGGCCGGAGGAGGCGGACGAGGCCGCCTTCTTCGACCGGCGCCGGGCGCTGCCGGTGGAGATCGGCCACGACGTCTGGATCGGCCACGGCGCCATTGTCCTGCCGGGCCGCCGGATCGGCACCGGGGCGGTGGTGGGGGCGGGCGCGGTCGTGACCCGCGACGTGCCCGCCTACGCGATCGCGGTCGGCAACCCGGCCCGCCTCCTGCGCCGGCGCTTCCCCGAGGCGGTCGCCGAGCGCCTGCGGGCCCTGGCGTGGTGGGACTGGGACCACGAGCGGCTGCGCGCCGCCCTGCCGGATTTCCGTGCCCTGCCGGTCGAGGACTTCCTGGCCCGCCACGGGGGCTGATCCGGGATCCGGCCGATCCAAGCGGATCCCGGATCACGCGCCCGCGCGGCGCGGGAGCGAGGCCGGCATCCGCGATCCCGAAGCGACCGATCGGATCGGGTATCAAACCGCCGCGGCGGGCCTCGCCGCCGGGACGCGGCCGCAAGGATCCGCGAGAGCCCCCCGGCGGCAGCGGCTGTCATTCAACTGTCGCCAAACCGGCGTTTACGTCCCGCGTACGGCAACAGCGGACGGATTGATGCTCGTCGTCGAGAACCTCACGCGCCAATACGGTGACCGCCGCGCGGTGGATGCGATCTCCCTGCGCATCGAGCGCGGCAGCTTCGTGGGCGTGATCGGTCGCTCCGGCGCGGGCAAGTCGACCCTGCTGCGGATGCTGAACCGCCTCGTCGATCCGAGCGAGGGCCGCATCCTGTTCGACGGGCGCGACGTGACGGCCCTGAAGGGGCGGGCCCTGCGCCATGATCTTCCAGCAGTTCAACCTCGTCGGCCGGCTCGACGTGCTGACGAACGTGCTGATGGGCCGGCTCAACCACGTGTCGTCCGCCCGCGCCCTCCTGCGGCTGTGGCCCGAGGAGGACAAGGCGCTCGCCCTCGCGGCGCTGGAGAATTTCGACATGGGCGCCTACGCGGCGAACCGCGCCGACGCCCTCTCGGGCGGGCAGCAGCAGCGCGTGGCGATCGCCCGTGCCCTGGTCCAGGAGCCCGAGATCATCCTGGCCGACGAGCCGGTCGCCTCCCTCGACCCGCGCAACACGCGCCTGGTCATGGACGCGCTGGCCGAGGCCAATACGCGGTACGGGATCACGGTCCTGTGCAACCTGCACTCCCTCGACCTGGCGCGCGCCTATTGCGACCGCCTGGTCGGCCTCTCGGCGGGGCGCCTCGTCTTCGACGGGCGCGCCTTGGACCTGACCGAGGCCGTGGCGCAGGACCTCTACGGCCTGGAGGCCGGCGAGGTGATGGACCGGCCGCCCGCGACACCCCTCCCGGAGCCGGGCCCCGCCCTGGCGCCGCCGGCACCGGTCGGCGCCTGACGCGACCCGATGCGGGCCGCCGGCCCCTGGAGAATGATGGAAGGACGGACACGATGCTGACCCGACGCACCCTCGTCGGCGCCCTGACGGCGCTTGCCTGCTTCACCCTCCCGGCCGCCGCGCAGGACTGGAAGGCCAAGTATCCGGAACTGACGCTCGGCGTGATTCCGATCGAGAACGCGTCGGGCACCGCCGACCGCTACACGCCGCTCGCCGATTACCTCTCGAAGGAACTCGGCGTGCCGGTGAAGCTGCGCGTCGCCAACGACTACGCGGCGGTGATCGAGGGCCAGCGCGCCGGCAACATCCAGATCGGCTTCTACGGCCCGGCCGCCTTCGCCCGCGCGGTCATCACCGGCGTGAAGGTCGAGCCGATCGTCAACCAGAAGCACGATAGCGGCGCCTCCGGCTACTACTCCGTCATCTACGTCAAGGCGGACAGCCCCTACAAGACGCTCGCCGACCTGAAGGGCAAGAACCTCGCGCTGGTCGACCCCAACTCGACCTCGGGCAACCAGGCGCCGCGCTTCTTCATGCAGAAGGCGGGCTACGACGTCGACAAGTTCTTCGGCAAGACGTTCTTCGCCGGCAGCCACGAGAACTCGGTGCTGGCCCTGATCCAGGGCACCTCGGACGCCTCCGCCACGCTGTGGAACTCGGAGACGGACGGCACGCTGACCCGCATGCAGACCAAGCACATGCTCAAGAGCGCGGACGGCAAGCCGCTGACGCCGGCCGATTTCCGCATCGTCTTCAAATCCGACTTCCTGCCCGAGGGCCCCTTCGCGGTGCTGGCGAGCCTGCCGGACGACCTGAAGACGCGCATCCGCGCCGCCTTCGTGGCGATGCCGAAGAAGGACAAGGTCGCCTTCGACAAGCTGTCGGACGGCAAGGACCTCGACTTCACGGCGGTGACGCTGAAGGACTTCGAGCCGATCATCGAGATGCTCCGCTACAACGACGAGCAGCGGAAGCGCTCGTAGTCATTCCGAGGACGCATCGGGCGAGGCGGCCGCGTTGACCCAACGGATCGCAAACCTGCCGCCGGAGAGGGCCCGCACCCTCGCGGCGGCCTACGCGGCCGCGATCGCCGGTGCGCGGCGGCGCAACCTCGCCGTGCTCGCCGTCCTCCTCGTCCTGATCGTCCTGGCGGGCGCGATGGCGGAGGTGCGGCCGCTCACCTTCCTCGAGAACATCCGGAACTTCACGGCCTATCTGGGCCGGATCATGCCGCCCCTGTCGCCCGGCACCCTGCCGGGCGACCTCGCCGCCTGGTACTGGGGGCTGCCGAAATGGACCATGCTCCTCGGCGAGACGCTGCTGATGGCGTATCTCGGCACGCTGTTCGGCGGGATCGCGGCCTTCGGCCTGTGCTTTCTCGCCTCCGCGAACCTCGTGCGCTCGCGCCTCCTCTGCTTCGCGACGCGGCGCTTCCTGGAACTGTGCCGCACGGTGCCGGAGGTGGTGTTCGCGCTGCTCTTCGTGATCGCCTTCGGGCTCGGGCCGATGGTCGGCGTGATGGCCCTCGCCATCCACACGGCCGGGGCGCTCGGCAAGCTCTTCTCCGAGGTGGTCGAGAACATCGACATGAAGCCCGTCGAGGGGCTGACCGCGAGCGGGGCGAGCTGGGTCGAGACCGTGCGCTTCGCCGTTGTACCGCAGGTGCTGTCGAACTTCGCCTCCTACGGGCTCCTGCGTTTCGAGATGAACGTGCGCGGCGCGGGCGTGATGGGCTTCGTCGGCGCGGGCGGCATCGGCCAGGAGTTCCTGGTGGCGATCCGCAACTTCTACTACAGTGACGTGAGCGCGATCCTGCTGATGATCATCGTCACCGTGATCGGCATCGATCTCGGAACCGAGCGCCTGCGCCACGCCCTGCTCGGACGGGAGAGCGCCCGATGAGCGGTGCCGCGTTCCGCAGGGCGATGCTCGCCGATATCGGCGGCCTCAGGGCGCGCCACCCGCAGGCCTTCGCGGTGCCGCTCCGGCAGCGCCTGGCGGTGATCGGCGCGGCCGCGGCCGCGGCCGGCCTCGCGATCGTCGCGATGCTGTACCTCGACTTCTCGCTCCTGCGCATCCTGCGCGGCCTCGGCCGGCTCGGGGAATTCGCCGCGCTGATGCTGCCGCCCTCGCCGGACGGGCGCTTCCTCGCCTTCCTCCAGGCGCTCGGCGAGACGCTCGCCATCGCCTTCCTGGGCACGCTCACGGCGGCGCTCTTCGCCTTCCCGTTCGCCTTCCTGGCGGCGCGCAACGCCAACCCGAACCCCTTCCTGCGCTTCGCCACCAAGCGCGGCTTCGACGTGCTCCGCTCGGTCGACGTGCTGATCTGGGCGCTGATCTGGATCAACGTGGTCGGGCTCGGCCCCTTCGCGGGCGCCCTCGCCATCGCCTGCTCGGATTTCGGGGCGCTGGGCAAGCTCTTCGCCGAGGCGATCGAGACCGCCGACCGCAAGCCGCACGAGGGCGTCACCGCCTCGGGCGGGAGCACCCTCGACCGCCTGCGCTTCGGCCTGCTGCCCGGCATGCTACCGGTGCTGGCGAGCCAGGTGCTCTACTTCTTCGAATCGAACACCCGCTCGGCCACCATCATCGGCATCGTCGGGGCGGGCGGGATCGGCACCTACCTCACCGAGCTGATCGGCGTGCTGGAACTGCAGCAGGTCGCCTTCCTGGTCACGATGATCCTGGTGACGGTGGCGGCGATCGACTTCGTCTCGGCGCGGCTGCGGCGGGCGATCATCGGGCCGGCCGCCCGGTGAGGGCGGCCGGACGCGGCGGGACCGGGTGGGCGGGGGCCATCCCCGGCGACGCCCGTCGCCGAGGACGGGGCCCGCCGATCAGCGGTCCAGGACGGCGCGATCGTTCTTGGCCACGAGGGCCTTGAAGTAGGGGGTCAGCTCGCTCTCGCCGAGGCCGAACGCCTGCGCGTACTGCATGATGAGCCGCTGCTCCTCCGGCTCCGCCTCGCCATCCGCCATCGCGCTGTCGATCATGTTGAGAAGGATGCAGAGCCGCTGGTCCGGCCGCAGCCTCGGCGCGGCCTCGGCCAGGAACTGGGCCGGCGGCGTCGCGCGCGCGTAGCGGATGGCCGCGTCGAGCTGCTGGCGGGTCGCTTGGCGGCCGAGCACCGACATCAGGTGCCCGACCTCCTCCGGGTCCACCTCCCCGTCGGCGGCCATGCAGTGGATCAGCGACACCGCCAGGCAGTTCCGCGGGCTCAGATCGAGGGACACTTGTGACTTGAACATATTGAACATCGTCAGGTCTCCCTGCACAGTTCGCGTCGCGTGCGGGCCGTTCATAGTTAAGATGTCGCGATTTGTCGACGGGGTCAGATCGCGAGACATCCGAGATTTTATTGCGCCTGAACTGGATTACGGAGGGGGCTAAGACGTGGGGATCGGATCGGATCGCCCCCGCGCGCGCCGTGCCCCTGCGTCCGGGGCGGAACGCCCCCCGGCGGGTCGTTCGGCGCAGCCGATCTCTCCTGCCGGCGATCTCTCCTGCCAGGTTGCGACGCCGGCCCGATTGCCGGGATGCGAGATGATACCACCGGTCATTTCTCATGACCGGTGGTGCGGCTCCCGAATTTTCGCCAAGCCTCTGGTTCGCCAAGCCTCTGGATCGCCAAGCCTCTGGCTTGAAATCGAAAATTCGAGATGGAGCAACGGCTCGATGCGTCAGCATCCTGAGCCGTTGGTATGACACCGCCCACGGTCCCTCTGCCGAGGCGGCGCAGGGAATGATACGGGATCCGCTTCGACCAAGCGGATCCCGTATCGGGCCGATATCATCTCAGGCTTCCACGACCAGCTCGACCCGGTCGGCCACGAACAGGCCGCGGGTCGCCTGGATCCGCGCGCCGTCCGCGTCGGCATTCACGCTCGCGATGCTGATGAGCACGCGGCCCGGCGCGAGGTCGAGCCGCGCCGCCTCGTCGGCCGCGGCGAGCCGGGCCCCGATCCGCGTCGAGAGCCGCGTGTAATCCGCCACCCCGTAATCCGCGTAGGCGCGGGTGATCGAGCCGCGCCGCGCGTAGGCGCGGTCGAAGCCGGCGAAGCGCGGCAGGGGCAGGCAGGTCCGCGCCGTGGAGATCGGCGTGCCGTCGGCCCGGTGCACGGTCACGAGTTCGAGGATGGGCGTGCCCGGCGCGAGGCCGAGGTCGCGCGCGATCCCCTCCTCGGCCGCCACCTCGGCCGCCGCGATCAGGTCGCCCCAGGCCTCCCGGCCCGCCCGCGAGACGATCTCGGAGAACCGGGTGCGCGTCCCGATCGGGTAGGTCAGGCGCGGCGCCTCCACGAAGGTGCCGCGCCCCTGGGTCGCCCGTACCAGCCCGCGCTCCGCCAGGGCCGCCAGGGCCCGGCGCACCGTGTGCCGGTTCACCCCGAACCGCGCCGCCAGCGCCGCCTCGGTCGGGAGTTGCGCGCCCGCCGCCAGCCGGCCCGCCTCGATCTCCGCCGAGAGCCCGTCCGCGATCTGCCGCCACGCCGCCAAGCCCTCGCCGCGGCTCAGGGCCGTCACCGGGGTGCCATCGCCGTCGCCCATACCGTCATCCAAACTTCATTTGCCTCGCGCGCCCCGCTTGTCTATACGACTAGACAAATCAGGACACCCGGGACACCGATGCCGGATCGCACTTCACCACGCAACGGCGGCGAGGCGCCAGAGATCGCGGCGCGGCGGGCCGCCATGGCCCTCTGCGGCGAGGCCAGCGCGGAGGAACTCTCCCGTGCCCTCGACGGGATCGGCCCGGTCGGCGAGGCGGAGGATCTCCGCCCCGTCGAGACCGGCCTCGTGATGGCGCGCGGGCGGATCGGGGGCGACGGGCGGCCCTTCAACCTCGGCGAGGTCACGGTGACCCGGGCGGCGGTCCGGCTGCCCGACGGCGCGACCGGCTTCGCCTACCATCTCGGCCGCGACCGCCGGAAGGCGCGCCTCGCGGCGATCCTGGACGCCCTCTGGCAGCAGCCCGGGCGGCGCCCCGCGGTCGAGCGGGCGCTCGCCCCGGTGGCCGCCCGCCGCGCCGCCGAGGCGCAGGCGCAGGCGCGCCGGGTCGCGGCGACGCGGGTCAACTTCTTCACCATGGCGCGGGGAGAGGATTGATGACGCTCGCTCCCGGGTTGCGCGACCCCGTCCACGACGCGCAGGCCGTGTTCCGGGCCGTGATGGACGCCCTCGCCCGGCCGGGCCGGATCCAGCGCCTCGCGCCCGACCTCGCCCCGCCGCGGCCGCTGACGCCCGAACTCGCCGCCGTGGCGCTCGCCCTGGCGGATGCCGAGGCGCCGCTCTGGCTGGATCCCGTCCTGGCGGCGAGCGGGGCGGTGGCGGATTTCCTGCGCTTCCACACCGGCGCGCCCCTGGTGGCCGAGCCCGCGGCGGCGCAGTTCGCGCTCGTCGCCGCGCCCGCCGCCTGCCCGGATTTCGCGGCTTTCGCGCAGGGCGAGCCCGCCTATCCGGACCGCTCCGCGACCCTCGTCCTCGCCTGCGCGGAGTTGGCCGAGACGAACCCGACGGGGGCGAACTCGACGGAGGAGGGCGGGCTCGTCCTCGAAGGGCCGGGGATCCGCGCGCGCGCGCGGCTGCGCGCGGCGCCGCTGCCGCCGGACTTTGCCGCCCGCATGCGGGCGAACCGGGCGGCCTTCCCGCTCGGGCTCGACCTGCTGCTCACGGCGCCCGGGCGCGTCGCCGGCCTGCCGCGCTCGACCCGCGTGACGGAGGGCTGACCCATGTACGTGGCCGTCAAGGGCGGCGAGGCCGCCATCGCCAACGCGCACCGGCTGCTGGCGGAGCGGCGCCGGGGCAACCCCGCGGTGCCGGAGCTCTCCGTCGCGCAGATCGCCGGGCAGCTCGGCCTCCTGGTCGACCGGGTGATGACCGAGGGCTCGCTCTACGACCGCGACCTCGCCGCCCTCGCCCTCAAGCAGGCCCGGGGCGACGTGATCGAGGCCGTCTTCCTGGTGCGGGCCTACCGCACCACGCTCACCCGCTTCGGCGCGAGCGAGCCGGTCGAGACCGGCGCCATGGCCCTGCACCGGCGGATCTCGGCGACCTTCAAGGACCTGCCGGGCGGGCAGGTGCTGGGGCCGACCTTCGACTACACGCACCGGTTGATCGACTTCGCGCTCGCCGCCGAGGGCGAGGTGCCGCGGGCCGGCGAGGCCGAGCCGGAGCCGGGGCCGGCGCCCCGCGTCACCGACCTCCTCGGCCGTGACGGGCTGATCGAACCCTCGCCCCCGGACGCGGGCGAGCCGGTGGGCGACCTCACCCGCGAGCCGATCGGCTTCCCGGCCGACCGGGCCGTGCGCCTCCAGGCCCTGGCCCGCGGGGACGAGGGCTTCGTGCTGGCCCTCGGCTACTCGACCCAGCGCGGCTACGGACGCACGCATCCCTTCGTCGGCGAGATCCGGGTCGGCGAGGTCGCGCTGGACTTCACGCCCGAGGAGCTGGGCTTCCCGGTGCCGCTCGGGCGGGTGACGCTGACCGAGTGCCAGATGGTCAACCAGTTCAAGGGCAGCGCGGAGGCTCCGCCGCAATTCACCCGCGGCTACGGGCTCGCCTTCGGCCAGTGCGAGCGCAAGGCCATGGCGATGGCCCTGGTCGACCGCTCCCTGCGGGCGGAGGAACTCGGCGAGCCGCTCGCCTCGCCGGCGCAGGACCAGGAATTCGTGCTCGCCCATTGCGACGCGCTGCAGGCGACGGGCTTCGTCGAGCACCTGAAGCTGCCCCACTACGTCGATTTCCAGGCCGAGCTGGAGCTGGTGCGCCGGATGCGGGCCGAGCACGCGGCCGCGCGGACCGCCGCGCACGAGGACGCCGCCGAGGGGGAGGCCGCCGAATGAGCGGGATCGCCGCACGAGATTCCGGCCCGGAACAGGGGACCGGCTACAACTTCGCCTACCTGGACGAGGGCACCAAGCGCATGATCCGCCGCGCGATCCTCAAGGCGATCGCGGTGCCGGGCTACCAGGTGCCCTTCGCCTCGCGCGAGATGCCGATGCCCTACGGCTGGGGCACCGGCGGCGTGCAGGTGACGGCGGCGATCCTCGGGCGCGGCGACGTGCTCAAGGTCATCGACCAGGGCTCGGACGACACCACCAACGCGGTCTCGATCCGGGCCTTCTTCGCCCGCACGGCCGGGGTGGCGGTGACGACGCGGACCCGGGAGGCGAGCGTGATCCAGACCCGCCACCGCATTCCCGAGCATCCCCTGACCGAGGGCCAGGTCCTGGTCTACCAGGTGCCGATCCCCGAGCCCCTGCGCTTCCTCGAACCGCGCGAGACCGAGACGCGCCAGCTCCACGCGCTCGCCGAGTACGGGCTGATGCACGTGAAGCTCTACGAGGACATCGCCCGCCACGGCCACATCGCCACCACCTACGCCTACCCGGTCGAGGTGGCGGGCCGCTACGTCATGGACCCGTCGCCGACCCCGAAATTCGACAACCCGAAGATGGACGATTGCCCGGCCCTGCAGCTCTTCGGCGCGGGGCGCGAGAAGCGCATCTACGCGGTGCCGCCCCACACCCGGGTGCGCAGCCTCGACTTCGAGGACCATCCGTTCCGGGTGCAGCGCTTCGAGCGGCCCTGCGCCCTGTGCGGGGCGGAGGGCGTCTACCTCGACGAGGTGCTGCTCGACGATCGCGGCCGGCGGATGTTCGTCTGCTCGGACACCGATTTCTGCGAGGAGCGCCGGGATGCCGGCCACCGGGGAGCCGGGGAATGACCAGCGCACTCCTGAGCGTCAGCGGCCTCACCAAGCATTACGGCGCCCGGCTCGGCTGCGCCGACGTCGCCTTCGACCTCGATCCGGGCGAGGTGCTCGCCATCGTGGGCGAATCCGGCTCGGGCAAGTCGACCCTGCTGTCGCTGATCGCGAGCGAACTCGCGCCCGACGCGGGCACGGTCCGCTACCGCCTGCGCGACGGGCGGCTCGCCGACCTCGCCGGCCTCTCGGAGGCGGAGCGGCGCCACCTGATGCGCACGGATTGGGGCTTCATCCGGCAGGACGCGGCCCAGGGCCTGCGCATGGCGGTCTCGGCCGGCGGCAATGTCGGCGAGCGCCTGATGGGGGTGGGCGCGCGCCATTACGGCCGGATCCGCGCCACCGCCCTCGACTGGCTCGGCAAGGTCGAGATCGCCGCCGACCGCGTCGACGACCCGCCCACCAGCTTCTCGGGCGGCATGCGCCAGCGCCTGCAGATCGCCCGCAACCTCGTCACCGGCCCGCGCCTCGTGCTGATGGACGAGCCGACCTCGGGCCTCGACGTCTCGGTCCAGGCGCGGCTCCTCGACCTGATCCGCCGCCTCGTCGCGGAGCTCGGCCTCGCGGTGGTGATCGTCACCCACGACCTCGCGGTGGCGCGGCTCCTGTCCCACCGGATGATCGTGATGCGGGCCGGCCGCATCGTCGAGACCGGCCTCACCGACCAGGTGCTCGACGACCCGGCCGAGCCCTACACGCAGCTCCTCGTCTCCTCGGTGCTCGCCGCATGATCCCGCTCATTGCCTTCGAGGACGTCGCCAAGACCTTCACGCTGCACCTGCGCGGCGGCCTCGCCCTTCCGGTCGTCGCCGCCGTGAGCCTCGCCGTGCATCCGGGCGAGTGCGTGGTGCTCGGCGGGCCCTCGGGCGCCGGCAAGTCCTCGCTGCTCAAGATGGCCTTCGGCAATTACCGGGTCGATCGCGGCGCGATCCGCATCCGCGACGGGGCGCGCGTGGTCGACGTGGCGAGCGCCGCCCCGCGCGAGGTGCTGGCCCTGCGCCGCCGCGTGGTCGCCTACGTGTCGCAATTCCTGCGGGTGATCCCCCGCGTGGGCGCCCGCGAGGTGGTGGAGGCGGCCGGCCGCGAGGGCGGCCTCGCCCCGGAGGCGGCCGCCCGCCGGGCCGCCGCGCTGCTCGCCCGCCTCAACCTGCCGGAGCGGCTCTGGGACCTGCCGCCCGCGACCTTCTCGGGCGGCGAGCAGCAGCGGGTGAACATCGCGCGGGGCTTCATCGCCGACAAGCCGCTCCTGCTCCTCGACGAGCCGACCGCCTCCCTCGACGCGGTCAACCGCGCCGTGGTGATCGACCTCATCCGCGAGAAGCAGGCGGCCGGCGCCGGCCTGATCGGCATCTTCCACGACGCGGACGTGCGCGAGGCGGTGGCGACCCGCACCATCGACGTCACCCGGTTCCGCGAGCGCGCGGCGGCCTGAAGGGCGAGACTGCATGACCGAGACCATCCTTGAGAACGCGACCCTCGTCCTGCCCGACCGGGTGCAGGCGGGCTGGCTCGCCGTGGCGGAGGGGCGCATCGCCGAGATCGGCGAGGGACGGGCGCCCGCGCGCGGGCTCGACCTCGGCGGCGACCACCTGATCCCGGGCCTCGTCGAGCTCCACACCGACCACCTGGAGAGCCACTACGCGCCGCGTCCCGGGGTGCGCTGGCATCCCCTCGGGGCGGTGCTGGCCTACGACGCGCAGATCGCGGCCTCGGGCATCACCACGGTGTTCGATTCCCTGCGCGCCGGCAGCGACCCGGACGGGAGCGGGCTCGGGCCGGAGCTGATGCAGCTCGCCCGGGCGATCGCCGAGGCCAGGGAGGCCGGCCTGTTCCGCGCCGAGCACCTCACCCACCTGCGCTGCGAGATCCCGTCCCACGACGTCGTCGACACGGTGAGGGACTTCGCGGCGCGCTTCCCCGTCAGCCTGCTCTCGCTGATGGACCACACGCCGGGCCAGCGGCAGTTCCGCGACATCGCCAAGTACTACCAATATGCCGGCCGGGGCGGGCGCTCCCTGGAGGCGATCAAGGCCGGGACCGAGCGCAAGATCCGGGAGGGGCAGGCCCTCAACGCGGTCAACCGCCCGGCCCTGGTCGAGATCGCGCGGGAGAACGGCATCGCCCTCGCGAGCCACGACGACACCACCCTCGACGACGTCGCCCTGGCCCGGCGCGAGGGCGTGGCCCTGGCCGAGTTCCCGACCACCGCCGAGGCGGCGCGGGCGGCCCGGGAGGCCGGCATCACCGTGATGATGGGGGCGCCCAACCTGATCCGCGGCGGCTCGCATTCGGGCAACGTCGCGGCCGAGCACCTCGCCCGCGAGGGCCAGCTCGACATCCTGTCCTCCGACTACGTGCCGGCGAGCCTGCTGATGGCGGCCTTCGCCCTGCCCGAGCGGGTGCCCGGCATCACCCTGCCCGCCGCGATCGCGACGGTGACCGCCAATCCCGCCCGGGCCACCGGCCTTCACGACCGCGGCGCCCTGCGGGCGGGCCTGCGGGCCGACCTCGTGCGCGTGCGGCGCGCGGGGGGCGTGCCGGTCGTGCGCCAGGTCTGGCGCGGCGGCGAGCGGGTGGCCTGAGATGCGCCCGGGCGGCTTCGTCCTGATCGTCGGCCCGAGCGGCGCGGGCAAGGACACGCTGATCCGCCTCGCGCGGGACGCGCTCGCGGCCGAGCCCCGCTACGTCTTCCCGCGCCGGCTGGTGACGCGGCCGCCCTCCGCGCACGAGGACAACCGCGAGATCGGCGAGGCGGATTTCGCCGCCGGGGAGGCGCAGGGGCGCTTCGCGCTGGCCTGGCGCGCCCACGGCCTCGGCTACGCGCTGCCGGCCGCCTGCCTGTCCCTGGCGGAGACCGGACACGTGGTGACCGCGAACATCTCGCGGCGGGCCGTGGCGGAGGCGCGGGCGCGCCTGCCGCGGGTGAGCGTCGTCAGCGTCACGGCGCCGCCCGAGGTGCTGGCGCGGCGCCTCGCCGCCCGCGGCCGGCCGGAGGACGGCGACCTCGCCGCGCGCCTCGCGCGGCGGGCGCCCGACGCGGCGGACCTGACCATCCTCAACGACGGGCCGCCCGAGGCGGGCGCGGCCGCCCTCGTCGCCCATCTGCGCGCGCGCTGACCGAGCGGAAACCGGACGCTTGCGCGGCGGCGTGCCGAGAGCCCATATCGTTCTCTCGTCTCGGGCGTTCCTGCCCGGGCGGCTCGGGCCTCGGGGCCCGGGCGGCGGGCCGGCGCGCCCACCGCCGCAGCGGGAGAATGGAAGGACCGGATGAGCACGCCGCGGGAGACCGAACTGAAGCTCGAATTCGAGGCCTCCGACCTCGCGGCGCTGAGCGAGCACCCGCTCCTCGGCGGCGACGAGCGGGAGGCGCGGCTGACCTCCGTGTATTTCGACACCGAGGACCGGCGCCTGCGCGAGGCGGGCTTCACGCTGCGGGTGCGCCGCGACGGGGATCGGCACGTCCAGACGGTGAAGGCGGCCGGCACCGGCGCCGGGCTGTTCGACCGGCCCGAATGGGAATGGCCTGTCGACGGGGCCGAGCCCGACCTCGCGCGCCTCGGCGAGACCCCGGCGGGGGATGTTCTGGGCCGCAAGAGCGTGCTGCGGCCGCTCTTCTCGGCGGGCGTCGAGCGCTCGACCCGGGTGATCGCGCGCGGCGGCTCGCGCATCGAGGTCGCCCTCGACCGCGGCCGGATCACCCTGCTCGACGGCGAGGGCGACCGGGTCGCCCCGATCCACGAGCTCGAACTCGAACTCAAGGACGGCTCGGCCGCCGACCTGTTCGGGCTCGCCCGCGAGATCGGCGCGAGCGTGCCGCTGCGCCTCGGGGTGATGACCAAGGCCGAGCGCGGCTACTCGCTCCTCGCCGGGCGCCTCGACCGCGCCAGCAAGGCGGAGCCGGTGCGGCTCGACCCCGAGGCGAGCGCCGGCGAAGCCTTCCAGGCCGTCGCGCATGCCTGCCTGCGCCACATGCGGCTCAACGAGGCGGTGCTGCTCGACCACCGCGACGCGGACGCGCTGCACCAGCTGCGGGTCTCCCTGCGCCGCCTGCGCTCGGCCTTCTCGCTCTTCGGCGACCTCGTGGAGGATCACCGGACGCCCACCATCCGGGCGGAGCTGCGGCGGCTCGGCGAGCCCTTCGGCCAAGCCCGCAACCTCGACGTGTTCCTCGCGAGCACGCTCCCGGCCGAGCGGGCCCGGCGCCCGGACGAGGCGGGCCTGCTGCGGCTGGAATCGCATCTGGAGGGCGAGCGCAGCCGCGCCTACGAGGCGGTGGGCGCGGTCCTGCGGGGGGAGGAGTGGCGGCTCTTCCTCCTCGACCTGATCGCCTGGATCGATGCGGGGCCCTGGCGCGAGGCGGGGGCGCCGCAGGCGGCGCGCCGGGACGGGCCGGCCCGGGCCTTCGCGACGGAGGAGCTGGAGCGCCGCCGCCGCCAGGTGAAGAAGCGCGGGCGCCACCTCGACGAACTCGACCCGGAGGCGCGCCACCGGGTGCGCATCGCCGCCAAGAAGCTGCGCTACGGGGCGGAGTTCTTCGGCAGCCTCTATCCCAAGCCGAAGGCGGTCAAGCGGCACAGGACCTTCGTGAAGGCGCTGGCCGACCTGCAGGATTGCCTGGGCGACCTCAACGACATCGCGACCGCGCACACGCTCACCGCGGCGCTGACCGAGGGCGCCGCGGATTCGGCCGTCTTCGCGGCCGGGCTCACGGCGGCGGACATGGAGGAGCGCACCGCCCGCCTGCTGCGGGCGGCGGCCGAGGCCCACGCGGCCCTGATCGACGTGCGGCCCTTCTGGCGCTGACCGGGCGGGCCGGCGTCAGCGCCGCGGCGCCAGGGCGTAGAGGGTGATGGCGGCGGCGTTCGACACGTTGAGGCTCTTGATGGCGCCGGGGAAGTCGAGCCGGGCCATCACGTCGCAGCACTCGCGGGTGCGCTGGCGCAGCCCCTTGCCCTCGGCGCCGAGCACGATGACGAGCGGGCGCGTCGGCGTCACCTCCGACAGGGGGACCGGCGCCTCGGAATCGAGGCCGATGCGGGTGAAGCCCTGCTCGCCGAAGCGGATCAGCGCCTCGGCGAGGTTGCGGACGGTGATGAAGGGGACGTGTTCGAGCCCGCCCGAGGCGGATTTGGCGAGGACGCCGGTGGCGGCGGGGGAGTGCCGCGCGGTGGTGACGATGGCGGTGACCGCGAAGGCCGCCGCGGTGCGCACGATGGCCCCGACATTGTGCGGGTCGGTGATCTGGTCGAGGGCGAGGAGCACGGCGTCGGCCGGCAGGTCCTCGATGGGCGGGACCGGGAGGGGCTCCGCCTCCAGGTAGAGCCCCTGATGCACGGCATCGGGCCCGACCAGGGCCGAGATCTCGCCGGGCCGCACGGTCTCCGGGGCGATTCGCAGTTCGCCGACCTCCTCCGTGAGGCGTGCGAGTCCGTTCTCGGTCGCGAGCAGGCGGGTGAGCCGGCGGCGCGGGTTGCGCAGGGCCTCGGCCACCGGGTGCCAGCCGTACAGGACGACCGTGTCCTCGTCGGCCCTCCGCGGGCCCGCGCCGGCCCGCGCGCCCGCGGGCGCCCGGGCGGGCGCGCCGGTCCGCCGGTCCGGCCCGCCGCGCCGCTCGCGCGGCGGCATCCGCTTGATCGCCATGCTGTGCCCTCCCGCCGCCCTGCGGCGCGCCGACACACAGCAGGGCGCCGACCGCGTCAACCCCATCAATGCGGTTGCCGTCGGCCCGGAAGCTCACTATAGGGTCGCTCACCGCGAGCGCCCTTCGTCTAGCGGTCTAGGACGTCGCCCTTTCACGGCGAAAACACGGGTTCGAGTCCCGTAGGGCGCGCCAGCAGAATCAATCACTTAGCTGTTTTCGGTGCTGCCCGTGTCCAACGTATGTCCGATATGTGGGCGTGCACGAGGGTGGGCTCACCCACACGCACTTGGTCATACCAAATCCGCTTGATTCCTTCGGGATGGCGGATTTGGGCCTCGCTCAGGCGCCGCGCAGGCTCGCGATCCGGGATCCGCTTCGATCAAGCGGATCCCGCATCACACCGCCTGACGTCAACGCTCGATGCGGTCGAGCCGTAGGCCGGCCCTTTGGCGGCACGCCTTGACCCCGCCGCCGAGGAGAGCGCCCCGGCGGTGAAGCCCGAGTGCACGGCGCGCCAACCGTGCCATCGCGGCCATCGCGGCAGCGGAGCGCGGCACGATCGGCAGCTCATGCGTGGCCGTCATGCAACGGGCCGCGGGCGTCTGCTTGGCGGAAGGCGAAGGGCCACCCGGGCCAGGGTGCCATGCGATCGCTCGTTAACCATATCGGGGGCACCATTCACTCAGTGGCAACCCGCCATCGGTCTCGCGTCAAAGCCCGCCCGGCGGCCTACCGGGCGGGCCTCGTCGTCTCAAAGCCTCGGTCCGTCTGCGGCGCGCTCTGCCCGCCGACGTGATGCTCGGATGCGGGGACTGCAGCCTAATCGATCACCTCATCGGCAAGGGCCAGGATGGAATCGGGCACGTTTAAGCCGAGTGCTGCTGCCGTCCTCATGTTGACGCACAACGTAAACCTGGAAGGCTCCTCGACCGGGAGATCACGCGGCAGCGCTCCCTGAAGTACACGATCGGTCAGAGCCGCTGCGCGATGATAGCTCTCCCTGAGATCGGGGCAGAATGACATCAGGCCGCCATCATGCACCTCAGGCGGGAAGGTGTGGATAGTTGGAAGTTTCCGAGCCAAAGCCAAATCAGCAATCGTGCGCCGGTGGTTGAAAAGGGCGTTTTCGGTGATGAAGATCACGGCCTGCGCCCGAGCGGCTACCGCACCATCGAATGCAGCAGGCAAGCCAGCAGCGCCGCTGATTTCTATGGTCGCCACCTCGATACTGAACCGTTTCCCTGCAATGAGGATACTCTCCACGAGGGCAGCGTTCTCCTGAAACTGCGGGCTCCAAAGGACAGCGACTGTGCGCATTTCTGGGACGGTGTCGGTCAGGAGTTGGAGGCGTTTCGCCCCCAGAAACGCATCACTGAATGTCACTCCCGTGTAGTTGGCTCCCGGTCGGGGTAGACTCTTCACTAGGCCAAGGCGAATTGGATCGGACACGAACAAGAACACTACCGGCTTAGAGACATGCGCGCGCTTGAGTGCAAGTGCGGCAGGTGATGTCACTGCAATGATGACCTGTGGCTGGACCTGGGATATGTGAGCCACAAACGAGGTGAGGCGGTCGGGATCGCCGTCCGCACTGAGAAGCTCAATATCGGCAGTTTGCCCCTGGTGATGCCCAAGGTCACTCAGCGCGGAGTAAAGCTGGTGGATGGGTGTGCGGTCAGCAAACCCGCTGTGTAGGATAACGATGCGAGCCTTCGCCGCCGCCGCGACCCGATGCGCCAAGCACGGGAAGAACAGCGCTGCGAGGAAGTCTCTCCGCTTCATCGGTCATCTCGCCAGCGCGACCGTCTTCGCGGGCCAATTGCCGCCCGAAAGGGTAATCGTGCGCACCGTCTCCATCAACCAGCCCGCCCCGGGCGGACCCCACGAGGTCGTCATTCTCGGCAATCTGCATGCCAACCCCCATCCCTCGCCCGAGGTGCTGAAGAGGATCCTCAACCTGACCTCCTCCGAAGCGCGCCTGGTCAACGAGATCGCGGGCGGCAGGAGCGCGGAGGAGATCGCGAACGCAGCCCACGTGCCGGTCGGGACGGTCCGCAAGCGACTCGCGACCGTGTTGACCTGTCTCAGAGGCGCGTACCCTCACGAGCGCTCGGGCCCCGCTGACGGCGTCAGCATTCGTGTCAGCGCTCAGTGACAATCTCTTCCAGAGCGATGTCATGTGGCTGCGGGTAGATCGTCCTCAGGCGCCCGAGCTCGAAGCCAACACCAATGGTGCGCGGCTTGACCGACATCGCAGCGATCGTGCGATCGTAGAAGCCACCACCATAGCCAAGCCGGTAGCCCTGCTCGTCAAAGCCGACGAGCGGGACGACCAGGAGGTCGGGAAACACCGGCTCGCCGGATTCCGGCACCGGGATGTTCCAAACGCCTTGCGCCATCAAGCGGCCCGGTGACCACTCGCGGAACACGAGCGGTTGTCCCCGCTCCACGATCACCGGCAGCGCAAGGCGCGTGCCCCGCTCCCGCATCGACGAGAGAACCGCTCGCGGGTCATACTCGCCGCGAAATGGCCAGTAGAAGCCGATCAGCTTGCCGGCGTAAGGCTCCAGTGCCGCTCCGAGCGCCTGACTGACCCTCTGGCTCCGCGCCGCGCGATCCTGGGCGGAGAGCCCGATGCGTTGCTCGATCAGCTTGGTTCGCGTCTCCTTGCGCCAATCGCGGATCGTTGGCCAATCCGCACCGGCATTCGGCAGCCCCGTGTTGGCGTCCGAGATCTTGGATGTGTCGCTCATGGGCTTGCTCCCGCCTCTCCCGGGCTAGCTGCGGAGGATGTCAGCCGTGCCGGTGCGCCGCGTGACCGGCTTACTGCCCGCCATAGGGGCGCAACGGCCGCCCAGCCTCCGAACGGTGCACCATCACAGCCTGTCCGGCGGCGTCATCGATGGCGGCGAGGCGAGGTCCGACGGCAGCGTGGAGGGACATCTCGCTGCGATCCAGAACCAAGTTCACGCGCTCGCAGCGCTCGGCATCCGGGCTGTTGGCCACCTCCGCCTCCCTGAGTGCCTCGGTGATGATGACGCGCATCTCCTCCAGCAGGCGCTGTGTAAGAGGTGGCCGTGCCTCAGCAGCATAGGCTTCAGCGATAATCCTGGCCCACTCATCCGCGGGCCGACCCGGATATCTGTTCATGTTCGGACGTCCTGCCAGCATGGGCGCCCCCGTGGAAGCGCTGCATCCTGCCCCATGGGCTCGGCGCTGTCGGCCTGCAGCAGGCTCATCTTAGCAGACGATTCCTCCGCAGGCGCGGAGATAAGTCGTTCATTCCGATGCGGTGGATCCGTTACTGCCAAGTTGGAGCAGCTCGACTCGGAGGGGGCCCTCGTCGGCCCGAAGAGGAGGTTTGAAGGCCCACACTGCCGGCCGGGTCCTACTCGGGCCGGCATCATTTTATGCGCGGCACAATGTCCACGGCGTATATTCCTGCGGATAATTCGGCTCTCGGCCATTCGCGCAAGGCGGGCGTATGGAGCCACCTCGCGCGGGCTCGCAACCGCGCGACCGCCTGGGGCGCCGATTGCAGGCGCTGTACGAGCCCGTTCTCGACGAACCGCTGGAGCAAGGCCGGCGGAGCTGCTGCACGAGTTGGACGGCACCGGCTCGCCCCGCCGTTCCGTCCCGTTACAACGGCCGCCCACGGCCATTCCTGCGCCCTCCAGAGGCGTGCCAACACCGCTGGTCGCCATAATCAAACCCCAAGGCGGAAGCCTTCTGCTTATGGCCGAGAAGGGTTCGGCAGCCAGGGCATCAGGGCTCGAAGCAGCTCTGGAGCGGCCGCGCCGGGCAGGAGGGTTCTTGATCGAAGCGCCCCGCGGCAACCGTCCTCAGGCCGCCGGGACAGCGGTCGGCGGCACCGCCAGCGGCTTCTCCGGCGCCGTCGTGCCCTGCACCGGCCCTGGACGCGGCTCTCGAACGGCTTCGGCGGGGCGTGGAGCGGGACGGGCAGCGGCAGGCAGCGGGAGATCAACCGAGACCACGCGACCGCTCAGTGGGTCCAGGATGCGGATCTGCGCCATGCACGCCCCCTCGGGAGGAACGACCAGGGTGTGCCGATCGAGGT
This sequence comes from Methylobacterium sp. WSM2598, assembly GCF_000379105.1. Taxonomy (GTDB): domain Bacteria; phylum Pseudomonadota; class Alphaproteobacteria; order Rhizobiales; family Beijerinckiaceae; genus Methylobacterium. The sequence goes on from NZ_KB900609.1 coordinate 1,980,476, forward strand.
AGGAAACCGTAAACGGCCCGACGTGCGCCACGACACGCGTGAAAGTGCCGGTCAACGGGGCAGGCCCGCCTTGACGCGGATCAGCGCGTCTCCGATCCGAGAGTGCGATGGCGCGCATGAAGGCGCGAACCGGCCTTTATGGAACCGTAAGCTGAGCCATGAAGGATGTCCCGCAGCTGCTGGCCCACTGCGGCATGTCCGCCGCCGCTGCCCGGCTCAGGCTCTTCGCCACGAGCGCGTGCTACGCCTGCATCCTCGAGCCGTTCGGGCGCTCCAGCCACGTCATCGCGCTCAGCTGCGAGATCGTGCTGGTCCCGACCTTTGCCATGCTCTGTGGGCCCAAGCGAATGAGGGAAGCCCGCCGCGGCAGGACCGGGCGGGCTGAAAGGCTGCGATCCACGTTTGGGGAAATGGATCGCGCGTACCTCAAGCACATTTTGAGTGCCGTCGCACCTCATATTCGGACCTGAGCCACGTTAGCGAAAGAAAGTCCGCCACGGTGGAGAGGTGCCGGGCGGGCTGAGGCTCTGTAGAGTAGAACTCCGCCAGAAGAGTATGCTGGCGGTCAAGTTGGCAAGGCGCTACCGAGTCGCCTCCGACACAATCTTCATCTCGTCGCCGTCTGCACGTTCCGCAGGCTGAGCGCCGTCGCGGCGGCGAAACCCGCTATTCGCACAAGCCCCAGTATGGGACGCGTCATGGTGCCTCTGGACAGCGTTCCGAAGGTCTCGCGCGGGCCTCGAACCGGCCGCCAGTCGAGGGCCAGTCTATTGGCTTTCAGTGGAGTCTTGCAAGCCGCTGCCTCGACCGTGCTGGTGCACAGACGCCGACGAAAACACCATGTGCTCAGCCGCTACTCGCCTGAAAATGAGGGACAAATCGCGCTGAGCTATGTACGTTTTGAATGCGTCAATGCACTAGTCTTTGGCTGTCCGCTCCAGGCCCGCACGCCCGGGGCAGGGCCGTGGGCCGGGTCCGAAAGCGGCACTGAAGACCCGGCCCTCACAAAGAAATGCCGGCTCGGGAGGGAAGCCCGGCCGGCGTCGAGTGGAGATCCCTGAAAAGCGGATAGCCGCGCGGCGGCTCCGGGCGGTTCCGTCGGCTTGGGAGGGGCCCTCAGGCCCTCGCTTCTACACCTCAAAGCGCTCCCTGCCCTCAAGGCCGTCACCGACGAGCAGCTCGATGCCGCCATGCGGGAGTACCTGGACGATCCCACGCCCGGCATGCGCCTGATCGCGAAGGGCGTGGCGATCGACATTGCCGCGGCCGTGGCGAACCGCGAAATCGCTAGGGACGTGCTGGACGATCCCACCCTCGATCGCGCGGTGCATAGTGATCAGGACGGCGATCCTGCTCGCGCGGCCTGCCTGACGGACGCAATCGCCGCACACAGCCCAGCGGTTCACCGTTCTCCGTCCTGGGGCGTGCAGACGATGTTCTCAGCGGCAAGCAGTGTCTCGCGCAACTCCGCCGCGATGTCCGCGAGCGCGGTCCCAGCCGCGATCCCCTCGGGGAGCGTCTCCTGGATCTCGCGTAGATCGGCCATGACATCGCGCATCACCGCCCGGTTGAGGCAGGCGAACCGGCCCGGGGCGGCACGCTCGAAGGCGAGCGCCAAGGTCTGATAGGCGCGCTCCAGCAGGCAGTAGGCGATCTCCGCCCGCACCACGCGCTCTTCGGGACCGCACTCGCACTCCGGCCGGAGGTTCTGCTCGGGTGTCATGTGCACACACGTGGGGAGCGCATCTGGTAAGCGCCAGCCCGCACATCAGGCGTTACTGCAACTCCAGTCGTAAGGCTCAGGACGCGCGAGCTCGCCGCTCCTCGATCCAGGCTTGTGCCTCGTCCAGGTCCGCGAACTTGGGCGGATTGGGATCGTCAACCGGACCGAAGCCGGTTTCCAGAAACCAGGAGCCGGCTCGTCTCCGAACAGACGCCCGGCGGTACGGAATGACCGCCGGGCGTTCTGCTGCCGGTAAGACTTCGTTGACCATCCTGGCCCACCGTTTCGCCTGCGGCGCTGAACACCCAGCCGGCACGGCGGCGGCCCGGTGCTCCGGGATGAGATCTCCGGGTCGTCGCCTCTGATCTTCCGGGACCGCCCGCTCGTGTCGACGACGAGAGCGGGCGAAGGCAGCGACTGGTGACCGCTTTGAGCCCGTGGCGGGCTGGTCGCTGGAGCTGGCGGCCGGGTTCTGAGTAGGGCTTCGGCCCGGCCGCCATGCACCTGCAGGCGATAAGCCCGCCACGGGACCCTGCGGGCATGGCGGCTTGCGCGGACCGGCCCAAGGCAAGCTGAGTGGAGGCAGCGCCTTCCCCGGCCCGACCGGATCAGCGAGCGTGTCACGGCAGCGTGGGGCGGTGTTGATCCAGGTCGCTCCGGAACCGCCGCCCTCTACGGCCCAGCGAACAGCATCCCGGCGGCGCGGTGTCCCCCGCGCAGGATCGCCCCGTGTGACGTCGAAGCGAGAAGGCCCTTCGACCTGGATCGCTGGGAGCCCCGGGCCCGGCTATCGGTCCCAGCGGGAGACACCGACGGACCGCGCCTTCAAGCTGCTCTACCGGCTCGGCGCTGAGGGCGGGATCGGCGACACTACCGCCAAGCCCGGGATCCATGCCCGGCCGTTGGTCGCGCAGTACAAGTCAGCCACGCTCTCCCGCAGCCAGGACGGGCCGAGCATCCGGTCGACCCGCACCAGGATGTGATCATCCGGCAAGATCTGGCGCAGCGAGCCCTCTACGAACAACTCGGGTTGCTCCCGATCACGCCGACCCAGCATGGGGCGCTTCCAGCCAACCAACACTGGAAGGGGATCGCTGCCCTGCCGCCGCTGCGCTGTTGCTCTACGCCTTCCCCGATCCGAATGGGCGCTTCGGTCGGGACGGGACGGTCCGGGGCCAGCGCACCGGCGGCACGGGCAGGGCGGGATTGCTGATGGCCTGCTCGGCCAGGTGCGCATGCGTCTCCGTCCTGCCAATCAGCCGAACGTCCACCTGTTATTCACTCCCTGCAATGCAGCACGCTATTATCATCGCTTATAGTAATCCTCGCCCCATGGCATATGACGAGCGCCCAACCGCGATGCCGTCGCGGCCGGGTGTGCCCTCCTTGGGCGTTTCCTCCCTAGACTTCGGGCCGCTCGCGAGGGCGGCCTTTTTCTTTTCTGAGCGCGGTCCCCATATTCGGTAGGCTCGACTGCCTGCAAGCCCGACGCACCCACAATCGGGTAAACTAACGCGCGAAGCGGCATACTTCCTCACGCCGCCTCAAGCCTCCGGGGAGGTTGCAGCGGCAGGCGTGGCTTGTCTCTGCCCGGCAGGCAGCCAGCGACTTCACCCTCAGCGATGCAGCTGCGGCGGAGGCAGATAGCTATGTCGGTTCCCGCGCGCCGCATGCTCCTCGTCAGCTTCGGAACCAGAGGCGACGTACAGCCCTTCTGTGTGCTCGGCCGCGAGCTGCAGGCGCGGGGTCACGCCGTCCGCATCTTGACCACCAGCGACTACGCCGGGCTGGTACGCCGCTTCGGTCTTGATCCCGTCACCATGGGAGTACCCTTTGCCGAGGTGCTGCGCGACCCGGCCTTCGACGAGCTGTTTCGCAGCAATTTCGTACCCCGGTCCGGCCTGCTGCGAAATGTGCGTGCCCTTGCTGGCCGGGTCGAGGCGCAAATCACTGACCTCATGCTCGGCGCCCTTGACGAGGTCGGCCGGGCCGACCTCGTGGTTTACAACAGCTTTGGGTTCTTCGCCGGAGCCATCGCGCGCGCGAGGGGCATCGCATCCTTGCTGGTGATGTGCCAGCCCCTGTTGCCAACAACGCGGGAGAGCCTCTCACTGTTCGGCGGACGTAACCTCGGGCGAGTCGGCAACCGCCTTTCCTACGAGGTGTTTCGCCTGCTCACGCCCTTGATGCACGGCCCGCTGCGGGCGCTGCGGCGCTGCGGCGTGGGTGGAGACCTGCACCTGCTCACGAACCCGGTCACGCACGGCCTTTCCGAAACACCCGTGGTGCTCGCCTACAGCGCCGCGCTGAGCCCGCCCGCCAAGGACTGGCCCGTTCCGGCGACGCAGACCGGCTTCTGGTTCCGGGAGCAGGATCCCGCAGCAGCGCTGCCCGAGAAGATCCGGCATTTCCTCGATACCGGACCTCCGCCAGTCTACATCGGGTTCGGCTCCATGCTCTGGGGCGCCAAGCGCAACACCGAGGTGGTGCGGCGCGCGCTCGACCTCTGGGGCGGGCGGGCGATCCTTCACACGGGGTCGGGCAGGCTCGCCCTTGCCGGCCCGATGCCGGACGACCACACTGCTGAGAACCGCATCCTACCGATCCAGGAGAGCGACCATGCCTTGCTCTTTCCCCATGTCGCCGCGGTCGTTCACCACGGCGGAGCGGGAACGACGGCCGCGGCGCTTCGGGCCGGGCGGCCGAACGTGGTGCTGCCGGTGCTGGGCGACCAGTTCTACTGGGGTCGCCGCGTCGCCGAAGTTGGAGCGGGCGAGGCTCCCGTGGCGCTCGGCCGCGTGACACCGGAGGACCTCGCCGGGCGGATCGCCCGAGCTGCGGCCGGAACTCGCTCTGCGGCTGTGGTGGCGATCGCGACGGCGATGGCGCGCGAACCGGGAGTCAGCGCCGCCGCGGACCTGATCGAGCGGCACACCGCGCGCGCGGGGGCGACCTGATGCCGCCATCCTGCCCAGTCACCGGTGAGCCCGCCGTGCGCCTCGTGCAATGGGTCAGCGCCCGCCACCTCACCGCCCTGTGGCGGCTCTTATTCCGGGCTGATCCGCGCTCAAGCTTCTCCGGCACGACGCGCTTTGGCCTGTGGGAGTCGCCGACCGGCCTCCACTTCTTCGACCCGATGCGGGCGGGCGACGCGGACTTTTACGCGGCCTTCTACCGGAGCCGTGGCATGCGCCAGTACCTGCGGGACCCCGATCGTGACGAGTTTCGGACCGCAGCCGCCTACGTGCGGCCCGCCGACCGGGTGCTTGATGTCGGATGTGGTTTCGGGGCCTTCCGGCATCACGTGCCTCACGCGACTTACGTCGGGCTCGACCCGCATTTTGCTGGCGGGGAGGATCGTCCCTGGGCACGGGCAGAGCTCCTGAGCGACCATCTCGTGAGGCACGCGGGGAGCTACGACGTCGTCTGTGCCTTCCAGGTGTTGGAGCACGTGACCGACCCGGTCAGCCTCATGGCTGAGATGGCGCGGGCCGCGCGGCCGGGCGGCCTCGTCATTGCCGGCGTGCCGCACGTCCCCTCGGCGCAGACCGGCATTCCGAACTGGCTCACCAACGCCGTGCCCCACCACCTGACATGGTGGACCAAGCCGGCTTTGGTGGCGCTCGCCCGCCGCGTCGGACTGACCGACGCCATCGTGCGGGAATCCGTATGGTCTCGTGGCGATGTCTTCGTGCACTGGATGGCGCGCCTCTCGCCCGTGCGCTGCCGCGCGCACTACTACCGCCACGCTTGGTCCTGGTACGCTGCGGCCCTGGTCGGAGCGCTTGGCGGAGTCGTCGCGGCGTCCTTCCTACCCCTACCAAAGCCGGGAACGGACGAGGGCGTCGCCCTGCTGCTAGTCGCTCGGCGCACCGTTGATCTCTCCACTGACTTGCAGGACACCCCATGACGACCCCACCCTGTCCCGTCACGGGCGAACCAGCGGTCCGCCTCGTGCAGTGGGTGAGCGCGCGCCTGCTCGCGGACCTCTGGCGCTACACGCTGCGGGTCGATGTGCGCCCGAGCTTCCGCGGCGCAACGCGCTTCGGCCTGTGGGAGTCGCCGACCGGCCTCTACTTCTTCGACCCCATGCGGCAGGGGGATGCCGGCTTCTACACGACCCTCTACAGCCGTCTGAATATCCGCCACTACCCGCGCGAAGGACACCCGCGGGCCGAGTTCCGACTGGCCGCCCGCCACGTTGCGGCGGGCAACCGGGTGCTTGATGTTGGCTGCGGCTTCGGCGCGTTCCGCCACGAGGTGCGCCACGCCGACTACACGGGTCTGGACCCGCACTTCTCCGGCGAGCCCGGCGCGTCCTGGGCCCGGATCGAGAACTTGGACGACCACCTGCGGACGCATGCCGGCCACTACGACGTGGTCACCGCTTTCCAGGTGCTAGAGCACGTCGAGCAGCCGGTGGCGATGGTAGAGGCGATGATGCGGGCGGTGCGACCAGGTGGCACCGTGATCGTCGGAGTGCCGCACGTGCCGGCGGCGCACACCCGGATCCCGAACTACCTGATCAACGCGGTGCCGCATCACCTCACGTGGTGGACAAAGGCGGCGCTGGAGGCGGTCGCAGCCCGCGCGGGTCTGGTCAGCGCCGCGGTCGAGATCGCGCCCTGGAGCGACGTGGATGCGATCGTGTACTGGATGGAGCGCTGCTCACCGGTGAAATGCCGCCAGGTTCATTATCGGCACTCCTGGGCGTGGCACGCCTCCGCGCTGATCGGCTTCATGGGTGGGTTCGTGATGCGGAAGCTCAAGCCGGAGCCGTTCCGCCCCGATGATGAGGGTGCATCACTGCTGCTGGTGGCGCGCAAGCCCGCAATCGCATGATCGATCCGCCTTAAGGTGCACTTAATGCACCAGTTGTGTCTGCATGGGCATTCCCATACGAACTCTTGGCAAGACAGCGAAAACCCGCCTGTATGAGGTACTTTCGGCTTACGAACGTTGACTTATGCGGATCTCATTCGACATCCGGTTGATTGCTTCGCAATGCGGATGTCGGCGTCGCTCAGGCGCCGCGCAGGCTTGTGATCCGGGATCCGCTTCGATCAAGCGGATCCCGGATCATCTCCAAGTTAAGACCCAGGCTGCTCGAACTCCTGCGCCGGGGCGACACGCTGCATATGAGGTAGGTCAATCGAATCAGTCGCTACTCTAGGGACGTCTGCGGGGATCCGCGGGCTCACGCGCTGAGGCGTCATCGTCCTCGTGGTCACCAATTGTTTGACTTTGGACGGCGCCACTACGGATCCGAAACAGCAGGCCGTTAGGGACGCGCTGATCGGCTTTATGGCGGCGACTGTCCAGGCCCAGGCCGTTGCCACCGAGCAGGCCCAGCGCGCCGGTATCGAGCACGCCAGGGCTCGCGAGGACGCCGACAGGGGACGGAAACTGAACGCCGGCCGGGATCTCGCTCGTGCCGGCGCTCTTCCTTCGCCGCAGTCGTGCGGTAGCTGAGACTGGTCGTGCCGCCGCGGCTTCTTCTCCCGGTTGCGGGATGGTACGGCAGGCGGCTGGGCTCCGAAGCGACCGGCGCTCCCATGGCCCGGCCGCCACCCTCAGGGTCTCGTGTCACGCAACGGCGTGCTCAAGCGAGACATTGGCGTGAAACACCAACTGTGGCCGGCGCCGAACGTCAGGCGGCACTCAGCACCCCATCAGGCCCTTATCGGGACCCAAGCGAGACACGCCTGAACTCAATCGCGAACCGGTGTGTAAACAAAACGACTGTCGGCAATACCCTCCCGCGAGACCATCCTGACATGCTCGTCGGATACGCCCGCGTCTCAACCCACGACCAGAACCTCGACCTCCAGCGCGATGCCCTCGCCCGCGCCGGAGGCCAGCGCGTCTTCGAGGAGAAGAAGTCCGGCACGGCGGCACCAAGCGACCCGAGTTCGAGGCCGCCCTCGCCTTATCTCCGTCCCGACGACGTGCGCGTGGTCTGGAAGCTCGACCGCCTCTCGCGGCCTTCTTGCCAAGCCCCTCCCGCGGCCAAGCCTCACTATTTCGGATATCCCACGTAATAGATCCCGATGATGCCGCTGCTCGCATCACGGATCGGTTCGTAGCCGGTGATGTAGGGGTGGCCAAGAATATCGGCCTCTCCGAAATAGGCTTCGCCCTTGTTGATCGCCGCGATGGCCTTGCCCTTCGGATCCAGAATGGTCCCAACGGCGCGCGATCCGTCATCCTTCTTCACATTCGTTGAGACGCGGACGAATTCACCACCGCTCTTGACGAACAATGTTTCAGTTCCACCCATCTCCTTCTGCACGCTATCGACGAGAGTGAAGTCACCGTTCACTTTCGTCTGTCCGAAATAGAGAACCGGAACGGTCTTCCCGGCGACGGTGTCCTCGCCCTTTGCGCTCGGGGCTCCGAGGGTAGCGGCCTTCGACTTCAGGCGCTGCATGGCGGCCTGCACGTCCTCGGCGGGACCAGCGTAGACACTGGTAAGTATCGGAACGGCCGCGCTGGCCAGGAAAGCCAGGAGTGATAGGGTAAGCAAAGGCGCTTTCATGGTCATCTCCCTTATTGTTAACGCGACATCCCCGTAATGGAGACGAAAAATCAGTCCCCCTGTGGCACTCGCTGGGACAGCCTCTCACGTTCTAGAGTGGGAGTTATGCAAATGGGCTGCCCTCGCGCGCGATTGAGCCAGCAGCTAGTAGCCGTGGCGGCGGTTAACACGCCGGGCCGTCCTTCGAGCCGACCGATGCGCAACTCCGGCCCTGGTCAGTGCCTTGATGACCAATCCGTCGGACACCTCACATGCTGCAACTCCGGCCGAAGAACTGCTGAGTGGAGTCGCCTTTGCTCCGCTCCCCAGCCCAAGCACAAGCGCCGCAGCAATAGACAATCCTGCAAGTTTCAGATAACCCATAGTCATCTCCTTTGCCTCAATGCGATCCTGGAAATGAGCGCTGCTGTCCCACTATTTGCGCTTTTCTCGTGCACCGCTTGATCCATTGAGACTCGGCCATTGCTCTGAGGGTCTGAACTCAATCAGCTTGACCGCATGAAGGGCCGCCGAGGGTCGGAAGCGGCTGTTAAGGCGCATCCTGCACCGGCGCGGGCGCATTGCCGGAGGCGAGGCGGCAAGCTCCCCGACACCCCCGGGCCGTACCGGGCCGCCATGCTGACCGCCAACCCGATCGCCGATCCTGCCGCCCTGGTCTCCGCGTGGAGCCGCGGCCTCGCCGCCCTCTCCCCCGGCCAGCCGCCCTGCCCGGGGGCCGCCCCGACGAGTGGGCCACCAGCCTGGAGAACTGCCGCCGCTTCGTCGACGAGTTCGGCGCCGAGGCGGCGCGGCTCGGCTGGGACGCGCTCACCCTGTTCTCGGTGCACCCGCAGGCCGGCATCGTCCGGGGCGACTGCTGCGGCGTGATGATGCCGTGCTCCTACCCGGTGTTCGAGCTGGCAGGGGCGTACCTGACGACACACCTCTGGACCTCGCGGAAGGCCAAGCCCTGGCGCTGCCGCGGCGTGACCGTCTGGGAGTTCGGGAAGGCGGCCTAGCGGGATCACGAACTCCGCCGTAGCCTGCGCCGATCAGGGCGCCGATCTCACCCGTGCCGATCCGACCCGAGCACCGCGGCTTCGACCCGATCGACTGGCCCCGGCTCTCCGACGTGATCCGCTTCCTGTCCGCCGGCGGGCGCTGCGAGGGCTGCGGGCGGCCCCACCTGCAACGGGTCGCCTTCAGGGCGGGCGCTGGTTCGACGCCGCGACCGAGACGCGGCGCGACGGGCGCGGCCGGATCCTGCGCAGCCGCATGCTCCCGGAGGACCTGCTCCACACCGTCCGGTTCACCCGCGTGGTCCTGGCGACGGCGCACCTCAACCACGACACGGCCGACAGCGCGCCCGGCACCCTCGCCGCCTCCTGCCAGCACTGGCACATGCTGCACGACCGGCCGGAGCGGCGGCGCCGGTTCGCCCTGTTCAGCCGCAAGGCGGCGGGCGATCTCTTCCGCGGGCCATGCCCCTGGACGGAGAGGCGGCGCGATGCCAGACAGACCCACGATCGGCGAGTTGTTCAAGCTCAAGGCCGTCACGGACGAGCAGGTGAAATCCGCAGTCGCCGCCTCCCTCGACGGCCCCACGCCGGGGCTGCGCCTGATCGCCGAAGGCGTCGCCGTGGACCTCGCGGCGGTGATCCCGGCGAACGCCTACGCCCGGGAGGTGCTGGCCCTGACCAACGCCCTCGAGGCGCAGCGACGGATGGCGGTGCGCACCGCCATCCTGCTGGCGAGGGTGGAGGGAGGCGCATGAGTGACGAGACCCCGACAGAGCCGCCGCGCAAGCCGGACAAGCTCGAACTGCGGATCGCTCGGCTCATCCAGGAGCGGATCTGGGACGTCTCTGGCCACCACCCGCTCGGCGATACCGATGCCCAGACCCTCGCCCGCGAGATCATCGCGCTGGTGACGGGGGAGCTGCGAGTGCCAACGCGCGACCCGTCCTGACGATCGAGCGCCGGATCGCCGACGCCTCCCTGAACGAGGGATAGGGCGCGGGCCTGGACGTTGCCCTATGCCGGCGAGATCGAGGGCGTTGTGCACGCCGTGCGCCTATGGCGGGCGCGGCTGCCGCCCTGACACGGCCCGCGTAGCTCGCGCACGCTATCGCCGCGCAACGGACGCCGCCTACCTCTCCGCCTGTGAGCCGCCGCAACCCCCGCCGCGCCTCCACGAGCAGGCCGCGAGACCCCGCAGATGAGCGGAGGGCAGGGCCAGGACCACGATCACTCGTGCTGGTCCTCTGGCGGAGGTTCGTAGTAGCCCCGAACAGCGATCCAGAACGCCCTGCGCTTAGAGGGTGTCAATTTCGCCAGGGCATTGTTGAGCTCCGCCAACCCCGCTCGCGCGAAGAGCTTTCGATCGGCGGCGGAGATTTTGGTTATGCTTGCCATGATGCCGCTCCTCACTACAGGGGAGAACGCACGGAAGCAGGCTTGGTCCCGGCTTCATGCGTGGACAGGCGGAGGCATGGGCGAGACGTGCCGTGGCCGGATCTGCGGCAGAAACACGAATGGCCCGCCGTGGGCGGAGCCGGGCGGGCCGAAGGCATCCCCACATGATTGAGGATTGAAGGCATCGTGCACCCGCACGCCCGGGGCGATCGCGCGCCGCCCGCCTGCGGGCCTCGGACCGAAACCGACCTGCTTCGGGCGTTGCGTCTGGCAGGCCATCGGCTCCGGTTCAGGCCGACAGCGGACCGGCCCTGTTCAAGAAGAGGATTGAAGCCGCTATTGAGCGGGTCGGGTGGCGGACTTATGGTCCGTCTGATGCGCCACTAGCCCGGGCCGTGCTGTCGTGGCAGGGTATGCGACAACATTCGGAGTATTCAGATGAGGCAGTTCGACCTCACAGCACTCTTCGAATGAGACGGCGCATTGTCCGTGAAACGTCGTCTGCGGCCTTGCCGTCGCCGCATCCCCTGCCGCCCGTGCGGATTAGGCGGCGGGCATTTGTTGCGGGGCTTGGCGCAATCGCCTGTCGCTCGGCCTTCGCGCAGCCATCCCTTCACACCTACCGGATCGGCTTCCTGCGTATCGGCACGCCGCCTCGCAGCTTCATCGAGCCGTTCCGGCAAGGTCTCAGCGAGCTCGGTTATGTGGAGGGGAAGAACTTGGTCATCGAGTTTGAGGCAGCTACGACGGCGGAGCAATTGCCCGAAGCGGCCGCAAAGCTGGTGAGCAAGAACGTCCATCTCATCGTGGCATCGGGCGCGGCGGCTGTGCTTCCGGCGTGGCATGCATCCGGAACAATCCCGATTGTCTTCGTAGCGGGGATCGACCCGATGACGGCCGGGCTGGCTAGCGGCGGCCTTGCTCAACATAGCTCGAACGTGACCGGCCTAACTACGGTTCAGATTGACCTGACGGCCAAGCGCATCGAGTTGCTCAAGGAGATGCTGCCGGCTCTTCAGCGGATCGCCTTCCTGATCCGCGACGGCAATCCTGGATGCGCTGATTACGTGAGGGAAGCCAAAAAGGCTACAACGGCCCTCGGTCTCAAACTGGACGTAATTTCTGTACGATCTAGGGCCGATCTCGACGGTGCGTTTGAAAGCATCCGAGCGTTAGGAGCGGATGCCATCGTTCCGATGGATGACTCTGTTTTTACTGAAGCGCGGAGACAGATAGTGGAACTCGCCAACCATTATCGGCTGCCTGGAATCTACCCGACTCGTGAATTCGTTGAGGAAGGCGGCCTCCTTTCTTTCGGCCCAAACTACTCGGCCGTCTTTCGCCGAGCGGCGGCGCTCGTTGACAAGATTATGAAAGGGGTGCGACCGGCCGACCTGCCCATTGAGCAGCCAACTACATTCGAGATTGTAGTTAATATTTCAACGTCTAATGTATTACAACTGGAAATTCCACTCTCCATTCTCGTCCGTGCCGATGAGCTGATGGAATGATGAGACCTGTGCGCGGCTTCGCGGAGCTACCATTCCTAGTATCTTGTGGCACAGGGCAGGCCCAAGATGCTGTGACACGGGATCCGCTTGATCAAAGCGGATCCCGTGTCACACGCCTGCGCGGCGCCTGAGCGAAGCCCACATCCGCCATCCCGAAGGGATCAAGCGGATCACCAGCCCGCGCGGCGCCTGAGCGAAGCCCAAATCCGCCATCCCGAAGGGATCAAGCGGATTTGGTACGATTCGAGCGCTTCGCGCACAGGCCTCATCACTCCGTCGGTCAGCTGGTCGACGCTCATGGGGGGCATCTGGACGCCGCGAACCGGCCGGAGAGTGGCACCATTCTCGCGACCGCCTGCCCTGCAACCTCGACATCCGATAATCGACCAACCGTTTAAAATTTCTGGTTTGTAAAAGGCATATGCGTCGGCGGCTGGATGCGAATGAAAGCAACGCCGCCAGCCGCATGGCAGGAATTGCAAGATGTGGTCAGGTCCGTATAAGCCGCTTGTAGACCCTGTATGTTTCTTTCCTTCGCGGCTTTTTTCAAGCGGGCTAGGGCTCGATTTGCATTCGAGACGAACTCCAGCGGTATATTTTTGTAGAGCATGGCCGCAGATGTGAGATCATCCGAAATGTGATCGGACTCGAAATTTATTAAATCCCAATCTTGCGCCCGTCCGGCGTACCAGAGCTTGATGTGGCGTGATTGGATCAGCTGCATGATGTTCGCGAGGCTCAAGAGAGACCAGTCGGGGGTTTGAACTGAGCGCGGCTCCGCAAACGGAGTCGTCTGGCTCTCGGCGACCGGGCTCAGGAGAACGCTGCCGAGGAGGATGATGACTCGCTTCATGGCGTCTTGATCTCCAGCGGAGGGAGGCGGCGGATCGGTGCAGGATCATCCCGAGAATCCCAAGTCGTGCGGCATCTCTCGACCTTCGGCGTTCAGGCGAGGCCACCGTGCAAAGCGGGGGGCTGAACCGAACCAAGGTGTTGCGGGAGCTTCGTGGTCCTCCGTCGTGCGGTCGTCGCAGGCGATCAGCCACGTCGCGCCGCCTTCGTCCCCGGCGCGGTGCACGAGGCGGCCGTGGCGATCGAGCGTGCCGGTCCAGCGGAGACGGTAGCGGCGGCGGTCGCGAGCCTCGTGCGCAGCGCTGCGTCGAGGCGGCCATCCGGGCTGAGGTCCGCGACGATCTCGTAGCCGCACCCGGCACCGCCATCCGGATGCTTCGGGCAGCGCGCCGGCGACGGGGGCACGCGGCGCAGTCCGGCCAGGGAGCCAGCCTCCCCGAGAGGCCCGACGTCGCGAGGCGCAGGATAGCCGGGCGCTGCGTGCGTCGTCGGTCTTCTCAGGCGAGCGCGACGATCCGGTCCTCGACGGACCGCACGCCCGGCACCGACCACGCCGCCCGCTCGGCGGCGTCGCGCTCCGCCATCGTCGCGACGGCCCCTTCCAGGGTGACCCTGTCGCCCTCGACCCGCACCGTGATCGCGTCCGCCTCCACGAGCGCGTGGCGCTTGAACGCTTTCACGATCCTGTCCCGGACCGCCGTCGGTTTGACCGCGGGCCTCAACGCGATGAGGTTCGTCACGCCGACCACGCCGGACAGCTTGCGCACGGCCGCCTCCGCGCCCATCAGCTGGTACTGCCAAGCCACCGTCCCGGTTAGGGTGATCCAGCCCTTGGCGACCTTGACCTGTATGGTGTCCTTCGGGAGGTGCACGGACCAGTCGATAATCGCGAGGGCGCGCGCGGCGATCTGGTCGTCCTCGACCTTCTTGGCCTCAGGGGAGCGGACTTGAATGTCCTGGGCGATCGCCCGCACGCCCTTGACGCCCCGCGCGGCCCGTTCGGCTTCGACTTTCTCGGCGTAGCTGCCGACGTGCCCGGTGAGGGTGACGACGCCGTCCGAGACGGCTACGCCGATATTGGTCGCGTCCAGACTGGGGTCGAAATCGAGTTCGTCGAGCACGTCGCGGCGCAGGTCCTTGTCGGTCATGGCGTCTCTCCCGGTCTCATGATGGCGGGGCTGGCCGAGTCCGATCCTGTGCGTCCCGCGCCGACGAGCCTTGATCCAGCGCAAGACCGGCGCGCCCCGATGCCGGTGCTGGCGGCATGCGGAGACGGTCCCTTGCGCTGGATCAATGGAGCGTGCGCGATCCGGGTGGAGGATGTCCCGGTTCGGGAATGGCCGCCGTGCAGGGAGGCCGCGATGACGTATGCGAATGTTCTGGTCTCGCTGGATCCAGGAGAGGCCGCCTCCGACCGAGTGAAACTCGCCGCCAACCTCGCCCGCAAGTTCCGGAGCAGGCTGACCGGCATCGCGGCGCGGGAGGTTCCCTATCCGCTCCTCGTCACCGACGTGCACGATGCCGAGATCCGGTTCGAGGCGAACGCCCAACTCGTTCGGGCGGAGCTGGGGAGCATGCGCGCCCGCTTCGAGCGTCACGCGGGGAGCGGCCTTCGCCTCGCTTGGCACCAGGCTGCGTGGGATCCTCAGACGTACATGGTGCGCTACGCGCGCAGTGCCGACCTCCTGGTGGTGAGCCGCCGCGGCGAAAACGACCCCGATCCCGGCGCGCTCGGCGTCGCGCCGGGGCCGCTTGTCCTGCAGGTCGGCCGGCCCGTGCTCGTCGCGCCGCCGGGCGTTACCAGCGCGCCGGGCTCTCGCATCGTGGTCGCCTGGAAGGACACTGTCGAGGCGCGCCGGGCGGTCTCCGCAGCGCTCGGCTTCATCGGCCAGGCCGATCAGGTGCTCGTCGTCAGCGTGCGCGACGGCGGCTTCGACGAGGGCACGGAGGAGGTCGCCGCGCATCTCGGCAGCCATGGCGCGCGCGCCACGGCGCACCTGCTGTCCCGGACGGGCGAGCGCGTGGCCGATGCCATCCTGGATTTCGCGCGAGAGAACGAGGCCGACCTGATTGTGAGCGGGGCCTACGGCCACGCGCGGCTGGCTGAGTGGATCTTCGGTGGCGTGACGCGAAACCTCCTGCTGTCGGCGCCGGTCTGCTGCCTCCTGTCCCACTGACCTTGCGGCGGCGGAGAGGCTGCCGGACGACGCGGACGCGAAGGAGAACGGTATGATGCGCGCGGGCCTTGTCAGCCTCTTCGCCTTCTTCGCGGCGGTCTCAGTCTGGCCGGCCCTCGCCGCATCGGCCCGCGATGCGAAGGCCGAACGGGGCCTGTACTTTGCGCTGGTGCACTGCGCGCGCTGCCACGCAGTCGATCGCTCGGGGAGGAGCCGCCTGCGCGCGGCACCCCCATTCCGCGACCTCGCCGGGCGGGTCCCGGTCGACGATCTCGCCGACGTCCTGGTCGAGGGCGTCGCGTATCGGCACCCCGCCATGCCGGAGTTCCGCCTCGAACCGGACGAAGCCTCGGATCTGACCGCTTATCTCAAGTCCCTCCGGCGCTGAGGGCGGCATCGGATTGCACGCGCCACCGACCTCATCGCCGGGCTTCTGCCCGGAAAACAGGCTCTCGCGCGGAAAACAGGCTCTCGCGCGGAAAACAGGCTCTCGCGCGGAAAACAGGCTCTCGCGCGGAAAACAGGCTCTCGCGCGGAAAACAGGCTCTCGCGCGGGAGAGTGCCGCACCTTTCGCATGCGGGACCGCGGCCGGCATGATGACGGCCCTGGCCGCGCAGAGCACCCTCGGCCTCGCGAACAGGATCTGGACGCTCCGCGTCGTGGTCCGCGTGATCGCGGCGGCCTGGGCCAATGCCCCCTCCAGCGAGACCGAGGCTGCCGTAGCGCCCCGGTGAACGGGAGTGCCGCGAGGGGGACAATCGAGCCCTCGCCCGCAGGATCCCGGCGTCACGCCGCGTCCGGGCAGGCGAAAACCTGCCGGGCCACGGCCAGCGCGGCGCTCAGGTCGTCACGATCGGTCCCGTAGCGGCGCCAGAGGGCGTCGAGCCACCGAGGCGGCGCGTCGCCGACCGCGCCGACCTCCGCGGCCGCGACGTGGTACATGCCATCGAGCGTCTCGATGCCGTAGCCGGTCACGGCCCATTGCCGGCCCTGCCAATATACGGGCTCCGTCAGGGATGAGTTCATCGTCGTCCTCCTCAAGCGACGCTGTCCGAGATCTCGCGCGGTCGCAGCTATCGGCGCGGACCCGCTCATCGGTCACGCCCAGCCGGCCACACAGCCTCGCCTCGATATCCGCAGCGGCCTGATTCTCCGAAGGCGCCTGGACTGCGTATCTCGACGGGAGAATGCAGGGGTGGTGCCCGGTATCATCCGAGACGATCTTGCGAATTCGGAGGCGATGATGCGTATGCGATCAGGCCCATGGCGAGTGCCGGAGATCGTGCTCGCGCGGGCGCGGCACGGCCTTGATCCAGCGCAAGGCGGATAGGGAGACCGGCACCGCTCCGCTCTCAGCCTGCCGGGGCCGCGGGGCCGCCCCGCATGGCCGCGATCTCGTTCGCGAAGCGGCCAAGCAGGGCGGCCCGGCGCAGCTTTCGGGTCGGCGTGACGAGGCCGGCCTCGACGGTCCAGGGCGTGCGCTGGAGGCGGACGTCCTTCACGCGGGCGGCGCGGGGACAGCCCTCCAGCGCCGCGGCGATCCGCGCCAGCGCGGCCTGCCGCGCGGCCGGGCGGTCGAGCGCGTCCTCGGCCTCCGGATCGAGACCGAGACGGCGCGCGAGCGGCGCCCACGCGGCTTCATCAACGACGGCCAGAACCGTGAGGCGCGACTGGCCTTCTCCCACCGCCATGGCCTGCCGGAACAGGGGATCGCGCGTGATCGCGGCCTCGACGGCCTCGGGCGAGACCTTCTCGCCGGTCGACAGGACGATCATCTCCTTCTTTCGGCCGGCGACGTAGAGGCACCCGCCTCGCAGGACGCCGAGGTCGCCGGTGTACAGCCAGCCGCCGTGCAGGACTTGCGCCGTCAGATCCGGGCGGCGCCAGTACCCGATCATCACGCCCGGCGAGCGCACGAGGATCTCGCCCGTGTCGGCGATGCGCACCTCCATCCCGGGCAGGGGCGGACCGACGGAGCCCGGCACCGTCCGGCCGACCTGAAATCCGGTGACCGCCGAGGCCGCCTCGGTCAGGCCATAGCCTTCGACGAGGGGCAGGCCGAGGCCGAGGCAGAAGCGCGCCGTCTCGTCCGGAAGCGGGGCCCCGCCCGAGACCGCGAGCCGCAGGCGGCCGCCGAGCGAGCGGCGGATCGGCGCCGCCGCGACGGCGCGCAGCAGGGCGCCCGCGGCGGTGCGGGCGAGGCCGAGCCGGCAGCCGTCGCGGCGGGCGGCGAAAAGGTCCCAGCCGCGTGCGAGCGCGGCGCGCAGGAGCCAGCGCGTCGGCGCCGTCCTCGCGGCCCTCTCGGTGACGGTCCGGCGCAGGCGGTCGAGGAGGCTCGGCACCACGAGCAGGATGGTCGGGCGCGCGACGCGGAGGTCGTCCGGCAGGTGCTCGACCGAGCGTGCGAACACGACGCGCGCCCCGAGGATCAGCGGCAGGTAGCAGCCGACCACCCGTTCGAAGACGTGCGCGAGCGGGAGGTAGGAGAGGAAGACGTCCCGGTCCGACCCCGGGTTGCGGTCGAGCACCGCCTGCGCCACCGACAGGAGGTTGCGGTGGGAGAGCATCACTCCCTTCGGCAATCCCGTCGTCCCGGACGTGTAGATGATGGTCGCCAGAGCGTCGGGATCGAGGGGCACGCGGGGCGGCAGGGACCCGCGCGCCTTCGCGAGCCACGCCCCGAGGCCGCGCAGGCGCGGATCCGCGGTACCGGACGCCCCGGCCTCCTCGATCACGATGACGCGTCGCACCGTGCCGAGCGCGCCCGCGCAGGAGCGGAGGCCGTGCCACTCCTCCGCGCGGCGCGCGACCACGACGCGGGCGCCCGAATCCGTCAGCAGGGCGGCCGTGGTCGCCCGCGCGTCGTCGGAGAACAGAGTCACCACCACGAGGCCGAGCGAGAGCGCGGCCTGGTCGAAGGCCACCCACTCGACGCCGTTCGGCAGCCAGAGCGCGACCCGGTCGCCGGCCGTCAGGCCCTCGCGGGAGAGCGCGGCGGCCCGCGCGGCGACGCGCGCGGCCAGTTCGGCCCAGCTGACGCTCGCGAAGCGGCCCGCGTCGGGATCGTACGCGACGTAAGCCGTCGCCGCGGGGCGGCGGGCCGCGTGCGCCTGCAGCAGGGCCGGGATCGTGCCCGCCTCGGCCCCGGGCGGCCGGGGCGAGGGATCGGATGTGGCGAGGACAGGGGGCATGGCTCAGGCCGTGGGCGGTGCGGAGGGAATCACGGACTCGTCGGCCAGATCCGGTTCGCCGCACCGCGCCAGGATTGCCGCGCGCGCCCGGTCGCGCAGGCGGATGGCGGCGTGGAAGTCGCTGCCGTCGGGTGCGATCGGCTCGCCGAACTGCACCCCGACGGCGCCGCGGCGCGGGAACCACTGGTCGGCGCGCAGCAGCGACCGGGTGCCGGTGATCGCGACCGGCACGACCGGGATGTCGGCCCGGCACGCATCCAGGAAGGCGCCGAGATGGAAGCCGAGGAGGCCCGGGTTCCGGGTGAAGGTACCCTCCGGGAAGGCGACCAGCTGCTCGCCCGCCCGGACGCGCGCAAGGACCTGCTGCGTCTCCGCGACGCCTTCGGCGGTGCCGCGATGCACGAAGGCCGTTCCCAGCCGCCGCAGGAAGGGTCCGGCGACGCGCTGGCGCGCCAGTTCGTGCTTGGCGAGGAAGACCGGTGTCCCGGGCAGGACGGCGGCCAGAACGGCCGCGTCGAGATAGCTCGCGTGGTTCGCCACCACGATGGCGGCACGCGCCATCGGCCTGCCCTCGACGGCGAGGGGTGTCCCGGTGAGGCGGAAGAAGGCGCGCGATCCCGCGCGCAGCGCGGCGTAGCGCCACGTGCGGTTCGGGAGGACGAGGACGAGGAGCCACAGGACGGCGCCGAGCCCCCCGAGCACGCCCCACCACAGGGCCGCGTAGCACGCGTCCGACCAGAGGCGGCCGATCCGGCGCAGCCGCGCCGCGATGCCGGCGACGGCGAGCCCCGCGAGCTGCGCCCGGAGAGCGGGCTGCGCCCGGCCGAGTTCGCCCGCCTCGTAGAGCGCCCGCGCCGCCGCGCGCCGGATCTTCCCGCTCGACGTCTTGGGGACCGAGTGGGGCGCGCACAGCAGGATCTCGTCGGGGGGCTGATCGAGCACCGCCCCGGCGGCCCGGGCGAGGGCGCGGCGCAGGTCCGCCAGGGCCGGCGCGTCCGTCAGCCGCGTCTCGGCGGCGAGGATCAGCCGCTCCGTCCCGGTCTTCGGGTCGGGGCAGGCGAAGGCCGCGACGCAGCCCTTCCGCACCCCCTCGACCGCGCCCGCGGCCTCTTCGAGTTCGTGCGGATGGATCTTCCGTCCCGCCCGGATGACGATGTCCTTGGTGCGCCCCGTGACGTAGACGTCGCCGCCCGCCATGTAGGCGAGGTCGCCGCTCTCCAGCCAGTCTCCGGCGAACAGGACGCGCGTGGCCTCTGGCTTGCGGAAGTAGCCGGCCGTGGCGGACGGCCCCCTGAACTGGAGGCGGCCCTCCCGCCGCTCGGGCAGTTCGCGTCCGGCCTCGTCCACGATGCGGATCTGGTGGCCGCGCAACGGGCGCCCGCAGGCCGCGAAGGCGGTCGACCCCGCCTCGCCGGGCGGGGCGGGGCGCGCGGTTCCCTCGCGCGACAGCGCCGCGCGGTCGATCCAGTCGATGCGCGGCCCCCGTCCGAGCGGCGGGAAGGCCAGTCCGACCGCACATTCGGCGAGGCCGTAGACCGGGGTGAGGGCGGAGGCCTGCAGGCCGAAGGCGCCGAAGCGCCGGGCGAACCGCGCCAGGGTGTCGGGGCTCACCGGCTCGGCGCCGTTGGTGAGGACGCGCAGGGAGCCGAGGTCGAGTCCCGCGACATCCTCGTCGCGCAGGCTCTTGAGGCAGAGCTCGTAGGCGAAGTTCGGAGCGGCGGAGATCGTCCCGCGGTGCCGGTGGATCGCCCACAGCCAGCTTCCGGGATCGGCCAGGAAGGCCAGGGGCGGCAGGATCACGGCGGGCGCGCCGAAGTAGAGGCTTCCCAGCCAGCAGCCGATCAGCCCCATGTCGTGGTAGAGCGGCAGCCAGCTCACCACGACGTCCGCCGAGGAGGCGCCGAGCGCCTCGCCCATGGCGCGGACATTGGCGAGCAGGTTGGCGTGCGTCAGCGTCACGCCCTTCGGATCGCCGGTGCTGCCGGAGGTGTACTGGATCAGCGCGAGGCTCGCGCCCGTCGCCGGCACGGGCTCGGCCAGGGGCTCCGCGTCGGCGAGGTCCGCCGCGGTCGTCAGCACCCGCAATCCCTCGACGCGGTCCGGCAGCAGCCGGGCGAAGGGCGCGACCGCCGAATCGGTGATCAGGATCCCGGGGGCGGCATTCGTCAGGATGCCGGCTTGGCGCTCGAGGTGGTCCTGGACCTGGGCGCGCCGGAACGGCGGATAGAGCGGCACCGGGACGCCGCCCGCGAGAAGGCAGCCGAAGAAAGCCGGGAAGAAGTCGGGTCCGGTCGGCAGCATGATGGCGACCCGGTCGCCGGGTGCGAGGCCGTGGCCGAGCAAGCCGGCCGCGACGCGGCGCGCCCGCCGGTCGAGGTCCGCGTAGGTGAGGACGGTCTCGGCGTCGGGCCCCTCACGAAGGCGCAGGTGGGGCCGGTCCGGATGGTGGCGGACGTGGAAGGCGAGCACCTCGGGCCAAGTCTCGGCCCGGTGCGGCTCGGATGCCGGGGGGAGGGCCTCGGTGCGGGACGGCACGGCCCCCGGACGGGGCGCCGCACCGGCGGACCGGAGGGCCGCGAGCAGGTCGTCCGGCGTGGAGGCCTCGCCGATGAGCCGCTCCGGCAGCAGGATCCGGAAGCGGCGCGAGAGGCGCAGCAGGAGCTCCGCGCGGCCGAGGCTGTCGAGGCCGAGATCCCGCTCGAGGTCGCTGTCGAGGTCCACGGCCGGGGAGCGGCGGCGCTCAGGATGCAGTTCGAGCAGGAGAGACCGGATCACCTCGAGGACGTCCGCCGCGGTCGGCTCGCGATGCCGCTCGGCCGGATCGCCCGCCTGAGGGGTTACGTTCTGCAAGGCGACTTCCGGCAAGGCGACCTCCGGCAAGACGACTCCCGCACGACCTCCCGCACGACTTCCCGCCGCCCGTGCGCGCCGGCCCGGGGCTTCCGGCCCGCGGAACAGGGGTACCATCCGCCCGCGAGGCCGCGTTGATCTGGCGCAACGGGCGGTCGCGACGTCGTGCCTCGCTGGGACCGCGCCTCGCCGCCGGCTCGGCAGGCCCGTGTCGACGGCCGCCAAGCTGCTGATCCAGGCCGGTGCGGCCGAGCCGGATGCCGGCGCCGATGAGGGAGCATCCGAGGAGGCGAGCCGGACGCGATGGGCCCGCCGACCTGAAAGCTGACGCACTGACGCGAAACGCGCGGGATCACGGACCTGATCCGCGTCCCTGCCCCGGTTGCGGCGCGCGTCCCCCGGCCCCGCGCCGTGGCGGCCGCGATCTCCGGCCGCGGGCGAGCGCCCAGGGCTGGCCAATCCTCTCGCCGAAGCCGTGTCCGCGAGGCGTTTGATCGGGATCAAAGGCGGGCGCGCGGACGGGAATATGCTGCCACTGGGCGAGATCGGTCGCCCGATGGCGCCGGCGGCAAGAGGAGTGCCAGCCCGCCTGGCCGAACAACAGGGGAGCGTGCCATGAAGCGGCTCGTCATCGTCTCCGCAGCAATCGCCTCCGCCCTGGTCCTGTCCGGAACCGGCGCGGACGCCCGTTCGTTCGGGGGCGGCTTTCACGGCGGCGGCTTTCACGGCGGCGGCTTTCACGGCGGCGGTTTCCGCGGCGGCTTCGGCGGTGCGGGATTTCGCGGTGGCGGCGTCGGCGCCGGGCGTTTCGGCCCGGTCGGCGGCTATCGCGGGGTAGCGATCGGGGGCTTCCGCGGACCCTATGGCGGCGTCGGTCGCTTCGGCTACGGCCGCGTTGGCTGGGGTCCCGGATTCGGCTACCGTTACGGCCGCTGGTACCCCGGATACGGCTATCGGTACGGCGCCTATCGCCGCTGGTATCCCGGCTGGGGCTACGGCTTGGCTGGACTAGGGCTCGCCGCCGGCTACGCCCTGAGCGGATTTCCCTACGACGGCGGCTGCGGTCCCTACGCCTATTTCGACGCGTATTACGGCGTCTGCCGCCCGATCGGGTATTGGGGATGGGCCTACTGAGCAGGGCGGTGCACCGCGGGTCTGCCGAGGCTCTCGTGCTTGCACCCTGTCCTCCGCCGGATCGGTGCCCCCTTCGGCGAAGGAGGCCCGGATTCGGCCCGCTCCGGCTGGCGAGGGCCGACAGCCGCAGCGACCGATCCGGGGCGGGCAGTCCGGCGCCGCGTCGCCGGGGAGGCCGCGCTGTCGGCCCGCAGAGGCAACAGGAAGGCATGCCATGACTGGATCGGAGCGGTTGCGCATCCCCCATGGCGGCTGCGTCGTGGTCGGAGACGGGCGCAAAGTCCTGGTTCTGCGGAACCTCGGCCACCCTCTCGCGCCGGACCTCCACGTCGAGGAGGTGTTCCGCGCGCCCCCCAATCCGACAACCCGCGAGCAAGGCTGCGACAAGCCGCCGAGGGTCGTGCAGGACGGACGCCGCAGCGCGATCGCGCAGACGGACTGGCACGATCTCGGCGAGCACCGCTTCGTCGAGGCGGTCGTCTCGGGGTTGGAGCGGATGGGAACCCGGATCACCGCGCTGGCGCTCGTCGCGCCGCCGCGAACCCTCGCCGACCTGCGGCAGGGCCTGCCGGACCGGCTCCGACAGGCCGTCTTCGCCGAGGTCGACAAGGACCTCACGAAGCATACCGTGCCCGAGATCCAGCACCTTCTCTGCGGGATGCCCGGCTGAGCGGCCGGCGGATCGGCGAGCAGGGCGGACGGGCGGCCGGAGGCGAGCATGGGCCCACGCGTCTTTCACGATCGCACCGATGCGGGGCGGGTGCTCGCGGGCCGGCTCGCCACCTACGAGGGCCGGCCGGACGTCGTCGTCCTGGCGCTCCCGCGCGGCGGCGTTCCGGTCGCCGCGGAGGTCGCCCGGGCGCTCCGCGTGCCCTTCGACGTGTTCGTGGTGCGAAAGCTGGGCGTTCCCGGCAACGAGGAACTCGCGATGGGCGCGATCGCGAGTGGCGGCGTCCGCGTTCTCAACGCCGACGTCGTCGCCTCCTTGAAAATCCCGCCTTACGCCATCGACGCGGCCTGCGCGCGCGAGGCGGAGGAGCTGCGGCGGCGCGAGCGGGCCTACCGGGGCGGCCGGCCGGTCGTGGCGCTGCGCGGTCTCACGGTGATCCTCGTCGACGATGGCTTGGCCACCGGCGCGACCATGCAGGCGGCGATCGAGGCCGTCCGGCAGCTCCATCCGGCGCGGATCGTCGTGGCGGTGCCGACCGGGTCGCGCGACACCGTCGTGCGGCTGGAGAGGGAGGCCGACGCGGTCGTCTGCGCCGACATGCCCGAGCCGTTCTGGGCCGTGGGCGCCGCCTACGAGGATTTCTCGCAGACGAGCGACGACGAGGTGCGGCGGCTTCTCGGCCGGTCCGCCGAGGTGCAGCCCGTGGCCGGCGCTCCCGAACCGGACCCGGCGCTCGTGGAAACCCTGCGCGCGGCCGCCATCCCGCTGAGCGGAGGCGCGCACGACTACGATGCGCTCCTCGACCTCGTCGGCGCGACGACGTTCGCCCTCCTGGGAGAAGCCACGCACGGCACGCACGAATTCTACCGGGAGCGGGCGGAGATCACCAAGCGGCTGATCCGGGAGAAGGGCTTCACGGCCGTCGCGATCGAGGCCGACTGGCCGGATGCGTGGCGGGTCAACCGCTACGTGCGCGCCGACAGCGAGGACCTCGATGCCGTCGAGGCCCTCGCCGGCTTCCGGCGCTTCCCGACCTGGATGTGGCGCAACACCGAGATGGTCGCCTTCGTCGAGTGGCTGCGCGCCCACAACCTGGCACTCCCTCCGGGTGCGCAGAGGGTGGGCCTCTACGGCATCGATCTCTACAGCCTGCGCGCCTCAATGAAGGCGGTGCTGGGCTTCCTCGAGACCGTCGATCCGGCCGCCGCCGCCCAGGCCCGCGCCCGCTACGCCTGCTTCGACCGCTTCGGCCCGGACGGCCAGACCTACGGCTTGATAACCGGCCTGAAGCTCGCGCCCTCCTGCCAGGACCAAGCGGTCGCGCAGCTCGCGGCGCTGCAGCGCCGGGCCGCCGACAGCCTCGCATGGGCCGGCAGCCCCGACCCCGAGGAGCTGTTCAGCGCCGGGCAGAACGCCCGCGTGGTCCGGAACGCGGAGGAATACTACCGCACGATGTTCCTGCGCGAGGTCTCGTCCTGGAACCTGCGCGACAGCCACATGGCCGAATGCGTGGCGGCCCTCGTCTCCCATCTCGGCCGGGACCGGAGCGCCCCGAAGATCGCGATCTGGGCCCATAACTCGCACCTCGGCGACGCGCGGGCGACGGAGATGAGCGCGCGCGGCGAACTCAACCTCGGCCAGATCCTGCGGGAACGCCACGGGGCCGAGGTCGTGCGGGTCGGCTTCACCACCTACGCGGGCAGCGTCACCGCCGCATCGGACTGGGGCGCCCCCGTCGAGCGCAAGCGCGTCCGCCCGGCCCTGCCCGACAGCTACGAGGCGCTGTTCCACGCGCTCGGCCTCGGCCGCTTCTGCCTTCCCCTCGCGCCGGGGTCTCCGGCCGCGCGGGCCCTGGGGCCGGCGCGGAGCGAGCGCGCCATCGGCGTGGTCTATCGCCCGGACACCGAGCGGCAGAGCCACTATGTCAGGGCTCACCTTCCGGACCAGTTCGACGTCGTGCTGCATTTCGACGAGACGCGCGCGGTCACGCCGCTGGAGACGACACCCCTGTGGGAGGACGGCGAAGTGCCCGAGACCTTCCCGGCAGGATTGTGACGGCCCGGCAACGAGGGAGACCGGCCTCGCACTCGACGAGGCGGCTCCGAGCCGCATGACCTGCGCGAGGGACCTCGCTTGGACCTGGGCGCCACGCACCTTTTCGAGGAGACGACCGCGCTCGCGCGGGACTGGCTCGAGCGGTTTCTGCGCGCCGATGGGACCTGAGGAGCACGCTATGATGACGAACGGCCCGCCGGGGATCTCGCTGCAGACGCTCGACCGCCTCCTCGCCCATCTCTCGGTCGGCGAGCAGGTCATGATCGACCGCGCTGCCTACGACCGGATCTTCGGCACGAACGACGTCGCCAGTCGGCGATTGCTGCATTTCGGCAAGGGCCACGGCTGCGACGCGGCGGTGCTCGACCATGCCGTCGTGTTCACGAAGAGGAGCAAGGTCGGCGCCTGAGACGGGGCATGCGCCGTGCATCTCCCGCAGCAGGAGGGGGGGCGAGGGCGCCCGGGGCGGCATTCAGCCCGTCCCGGCAGGGGCGGTGGCGAGAATGCGGCGGAGGGCGGCCGTCGCCGACGCTACCGGGCCCGCTCGAGCGTCTCGCCCATGCGCCGCTCGGCCCGCGCCGTGGCGGCGCAGCGCTCCAGCCGGGTTCGGAGGCCAGGAAGCGTCTCCTCGATACCGGCCATCGCGAGGTCCGCACGAAACCGGCCGATCAGGTCCTCGTCCGATGCGACAACGGCCGCGTCGCAGAAGCCGCTGATGTATTTCTCCGCCAGCGTGCCTGTCAGCCCCATGCGCTCGCAGGCCCAGGCAGCCATGAGCCGGTTTCGGCGCGACCGGACGTGAAATCGCACATCCTCCTCGTGCGCGAACCGCTGTTCGAACGCCCGCTTGCGTTCCTTGAACAGTGTTGGCATGGCTCAGTCTCCAGGATGGAAGTGAGGACGCCCTCGACGGCCTGGATTCTGTGCCGTGAAAGCGGCCGCCACCTTGCGGCAGATCAAGCACCCGTAGACGGCAGGGCATGCCCGTTCCGCCAGCCTGCGCGTCGCCGCGCCGCCGATTCCGGTGCCGTCATCAGCGACGCGCTGCGGGTGTTGGCGGACGGCGCGGCGTGACGGCCGTCGAGGCGGCACTTGCGCCTGCTTCGCCCTTTTGGGGTGCCGGGACGGCGCCCCGCCCTCAATCGGCGGCGCGGCGGCGTTCGCCGGTCCGCGCCAAGGCACCCGCATTTTCCTCCGGCTCAAACCTCAGAACCATCGTATCAGCTTTAGATTTACAGTTTCAAACTGGAATCTCGATATCGTGATCGCTCGAAACGACGTATCGTTTGTGATGAAAGTAGATCGGCATACTAGATCCGCTCTCGATCGTCGCTCGGAAAACCCGGGCGTCACGATCGATGGTGATCAGGAGAGACCGGCCTCTCCATTGAAGGCGGAATGCGAGGCTGCGCCAGGACGCCGGCAGGCGCGGGTGGAAGGCCGGCCCGTCGTCGCGCAGGGACAGCCCGGCGATCCCGAAGATCGCGATCAGCCACACCCCCCCGAGAGCCGCGACGTGAATGCCGCCGCTGATCGCCACATGCGTATCCGCAAGATCGATCGCTGCACTCTGGTGGAAGTAGTGCAGCGCTGTCTCGGGGCGGCCGAGGCGTGCGGCGGCGAGACCGTGCATGGCCCGGCTCAGCGAACTCCCGTGCCCGCAGCGCGGTTCGTAATGGTCGAAATTCGCCTCGGCCTCCCGCGCGGAAAAGACCTCTGGCAGCAGCGCCAGAAGCGCGACGACGTCGGCCTGCTTGATGACCTGCGTCCGTTGCGTCCGTTCGCGCCCGAGGACCACATCCATCGGGACCGAGCGCCCCGCATAGGCCGCGAGGTCAATCTCTTCCAACGCCGAGAAGCCGGCGAACTGCTCGAATAGCCCCGTCTGCGGGTCGTAACCGGTCGCGATCGTCCGCGCCACCTCGCTCCACTGGCTCAGTTCCTCAGCGTCGAGGGCGAGCCGCCCCGACAGGCCATCCCAGTTTTCCGGCCACCTCTCCCGAAGCAATGCCGCGACATCGAGGCCGCGCTCAATGGTCCAGCGGGCCATGATGTTGGTGAAGGCGTTGTCGTCCACGTCCTCATGGTACTCGTCGGGCCCGATCACGCCGCGGATGTGGCGGCTGCCATCCGGATCCGCTTCGGCCCGACTGGCCCAGAACCGCGCCGTCTCCAGGATGATCTCGGCGCCGGCCTCGCGCAGGAAGGCCTCGTCGGCCGTCGCCTGCCAGTACTGCCACACCGCATAGGCGACATCGGCGCTGATGTGCTGCTCCTGGCTGCCGCACCGGATGTCGAGGATCTTGCGATCCGGGCCGACACTCTGCCGGGGCGTGACCTCCGCGCCGGTATCGGCGGATTCCCAGGCGTAGAGCGCACCCCGCCAGCCCATCCGGGCGGCCTTGGCGCGCGCCGCGTCCAGGGTTCGGAAGCGATACATCAGGAGCGTGCGCGCCGCCTCCGGCCACGTCAGGGTGTAGAAGGGCAGCAGGAAGATCTCGGTATCCCAGAAGACGTGGCCACGGTAGTCGTCGCCCGTGAGGGCGCGGGCCGCGACGGAGACCTGCGGGTCGTCCGGGTTCACCGCCCCGTTCAGGTGGAAGACGGCGAAGCGCAGGGCGGCCTGCGCGCCCTCGTCGCCCTCCACCCGCACGTCGCTGCGGCGCCAGCGCTCGGCCCAGGCCGCCTCGTGGCGGGCGATGAGGCCTTGCCAGCCGAGCGTGCGTGCGGCAGCCAGCTCCCTGCGGGCCCGGGCGCCCGAATGGACATCGGTGCCGTGGTGGCGCGTCACCGCGACGACGCGCCTGAAGCTCACCACCTGCCCCGGCTGCGCCGTCCAGCTCCAGGTCCAGATCAGATCGCCCCGCGCCACGGGCTGGCGCTCCACGCCGTCGATCTCCAGCGAGGCCGCCGCCGCGATGGCGAGGCTTCGGCCGGACCGCCACGTGCGCCACGCTTTCAGGTCGAGTTCCGCCCGCTCTGGCGCGAGTTCGAAATCCGTCGGCCCGAACGCGGCTTCGAGCGTGAGATCGCTGACCCCGCTCTCGATCCGGAGTTCGATCACCTGCATCCCGACCGCGCGCGCATCCAGCGAGACGAGGCGCAGGGAGCGCAGGCAGACGTCGAGCGGGGCATTGCAGGTCTGGCGTGCTTCCATGAAGAGCAGCCCGCGGTGCATGTCCAAGGTCAGGGCACGGGAGGACCGGTCCGGGCAGCGCATCAGCGGGCCGTCCGGCAGGAGGATGCGGACCTGCGTCCAGTCGGGAGCCGGGACGAGTTCCGGCACCGCGCTGTCCGGAGTGGGGGTATCGAACAGCCCGGCCACGTAGGTGCGCGGCGGGATGGCCCGGCAGGCGCCGAGATGGGTCGCCAAGCCTCCCCGCAAGCCGAGAAAGCCGTTGCTGACCGCGAACCGCGTCTCGAAGGTGCTCTCCCGCAGGAGTTCGTATCCCGTCTCGCGCAGGAGCCAGGACGGATCGTCGCCGGGGAGCACGGCCTGCGCCGGCGTGTCGGTCACCGTCATGATGCGTCTCCCGAAGGGCGGTCCAGGGCGAGGTCGGCGATACGGATCTCGTCGAAGCTCGCCACCACGCGGTCTGCCCCGGCCGCCCACAATCCGGCCGCATCGCCGAGCCGCGCGATGCCGATGGCGGTCATGCGGCCGGCCCGGGCCGCCCGGATTCCCGCCGGGGCATCCTCCGCGACGAAGCAGCGGGCCGGCTCGACCCCCAGTTCGGCGGCGGCGAGCAGGAAGATCTCCGGGTCGGGCTTGCCGTGTCGCAGGGCGCGGCCGCAGACGCGCGCCGCGAACGCGTCGAGCAGCGTGCGGTCCTCCCTCAGCGGAACCATGCGCATCATCCTCTCGGCATTCTTCGAGGACGAGGCTGCCGCCATGGGCCATCCCCGCTCGGCAAGGACCCGGACGAAGCGGAGCGCGTCCGGAAAGGCGGTGACGCCCTCGGCCGCGATGATCCTGTCGAGGCAGTGCTGCTTGGCATCGGCGTAGGCCCCTGCGAGGCCTTGCACGTCGGGCAGACCCAAGGCGGAAAGGGCCGCACGGGCTCCATCGAGCCGCGGCTTGCCGGCGACGTGGGCCTGGTACAGGGCGGTGGTGAAGCGGTCAGGATCTGCCAGCCCGTCGAGCGCCTCACGCCAGGCGCGTTCGTGCGGGGAGGCCAGCAGAACCCCATCCACGTCGAAGATGAAAGCGCGAGGATCGGTCGGCGCACGGGTCTCGAACGCCATCATGAGCGGCACCATTCTGACCTCCCCCCGACCCGGCGGCGTGTCATGCGGATCAGCCGTTTCCTGACCTCGCCGAGGAAAACAGAGCTGGCGACGGCCGTACAGAGCATCCAGTCGCCGCCGCTCAAGCTCGCGGTCGAGAAAGCCCGCTGGAGCACGGGACCGTCGATGGCACCGGCCTGGAGCAGAAGCGACGGTGACCAGCCCCCACTGGGTGGCCCGGTTGGAATGTTAGTGGACCGTCACGCAGGCTTCGCCCCGCGCCTCTAGCCCGCGCGGAGCCCCTGCGGGAGGCGCCGCCCAGCCTCACCGGCGCCTGCATCCTGACCGACGTCCACGGGCCCGGGATCGGGGGGCTCCACCTCCTGCGCCGGGTGCAGGCCGTCGGCAGCCCGCGGCCGGTCATCGTGGGACGGGCAGCGGCGACGTGCCGGTCGCGGCCGAGGCGATGCGGCTCGGCGCCGGGGACTTCATCGAGAAGCCGTTCGACGACGAGATCCCGCTGCGGGCCGTGCGCGCCGCCCTCACGTCCGGAAGTCCACCTCCGACCGCCGACCCGACGCTGCGGGCGTTCGCGCGCCCCGTCGAGGGACTGAGCGGGCGGGAGCGGCAGGTGCTCACGCCCCTCGTGGCGGGCCGCACGGCCAAGGAGACCGGCCGGGCCCTCGC
This sequence comes from Methylobacterium sp. WSM2598, assembly GCF_000379105.1. GTDB lineage: Bacteria > Pseudomonadota > Alphaproteobacteria > Rhizobiales > Beijerinckiaceae > Methylobacterium. The sequence goes on from NZ_KB900609.1 coordinate 2,010,485, forward strand.
CATCCGCCCGCGGGCGGCAGCGGCTTACCAAGCCGAGAGCATGGAGAAGAGGCAGGCCGGCCGCCTGTCCGAGCTGGTGCGCCGGGCCGTTCTGAGCGGGCTGGAGCGAGCCTTGAGAGACATCAATTTGGAGTCAGGGTTGGGCCGGTAGATTGCCCCTTGCGGACGGGGAGGATGGCCCAATCCGGCCCCAGACCCCAGACCCCAGACCGCAGGATCAGGAGCTGGTCATGCCCATCTTCATCGCGGACGATGATCCTGCTGTCCTGAGCTCCCTGCAGTTCCTGCTCGAGAGCGAGGGCTACGCGGTCGCGGCTTTCGGCAGCGGGGCGGCGTTGCTCTCGGCCTTCCCCGGCCCGGCGCCGGGCTGCGTGATCCTGGACGTCATGATGCCTGGCCTGAGCGGGCTCGATGTGCTGCGCCGGCTGCGTGAGCTGGACGTGCACGCGCCGATCCTCCTGACCACCGGCCATCCGGACCCGAGCATCCGCGAGCGGGCGCGGGAGGCCGGGGTCCCCCTGCTCGAGAAGGGGCTCTCGTCGGAAGCGCTGCTCGCGGTTCTGGCGCGCACGCGCGAGGTGGGCTCTGCCTGAGAGGGCCATTCCCGGAGCCTGCCCGCCCAGAAACCCTGCGGACACGGCGACGTGCGGATCGGTCCAAGGCGCACGCTGGACGGTTCGCCTCCTCGTCCATCGGGAGTTCCATCGCTTTGAAGGCTGCCGAGAAAGCCCCAACCTGAGGAAACCTGAGCATGCCCCAACCTAGTCACCTTAGTTCGGCTTCTTGCCGGTCTGGAGGCATGCTGGAGCGCAAGGAATGCGCGGCGTTGCTCGCAGCCATCACGACGGAGTGGACATACATAGAAGACAGGCTTGTCGATGTGCTTGCGTCTGTATTTGGTGGGCACGCCGTATCTGACGACTGGAGTGTAGGTCTAAATTACAGTCGGTTTGCAAATATATCCATACAATCGCTCAGAGACATAAAAGCCAGAGTAAAGATGGTAGATGACGTACTGGCCGAGTTGATAAGGGATGACGCAGTCATAAAGTCTTGGAAAATATTGCATAGCGAATGCTGTTCATGTGCCGAGCAAAGGAATGAGGTCGTTCATTGTAAGTGGTACTATGCGGATGAACTGCCGGACGCGCTGCTGATGCGCGACGAACGAACCGGCAAATTTCTCGAATGGAGGGAGGCAGACTTCAGGGTCATCCTAGACAGACTGATTGCATGCAGAGAGCAAGCGTGGATGTTCGTGCAGGCATTGTTGGAAGGGCAAAGAGCAGCCGGCACCGCACCGCACCAGTGCTGAGCAGGGGGAGACGCCGATGAGTAAGACTCTGCGACCAAATTTGCTTCGTGCCTGATGTCTCGATTGGGGCAGCCGCTTCATTAAAACGATTGCAGATTCTGACCGCAAGCATTTTGCCAAAAACTGATCGAGAGTGAAGACTTCGAGATGATTCGCTTCCGGAATTTTGGCCATTACCGCCGGGACAGCCGACCGTCATGGGAAAACGGACCTTCCGGAATCTCGTGAATCGCGCCTTCGGCTTCTGCCGTGAGACAGCTTGCGCCAAGCTTTCTCAGGCCGGTTCGGGCGCGCTTTGCTTGCGAGCCTGCGGCGATGCAAGACCCAGCAGCCGGGCGATCTCTGGCCCGGATCCATCCTCCAGCAGGTCCGCCAGCGTGTAGCCGTCGAGCACCGCCAGAAACGCGGCCAGGGCCTCCCCGAGCGCACGCCGGAGCCGGCAAGAGGCCGTGATGGCGCAGGCGCTGCTCGCGAAGCACTCGACCAACGCCAGATCCTCCTCGGTCTGGCGCACCACCGCGCCGACCACGATCTCAGAAGGCGGCTTGCCGAGACGAAGTCCGCCGCCCCGTCCCCGCGTCGTGCGGATCAGCCCCAGGCGCCCGAGCTGATGCACCACCTTGGTCAGGTGGTTCTCCGAGATGCCGTACGCCCGCGCGATCTCGGCGATCGAACTCTGCTGCGGCTCTCGCAGGCCGAGATAGATCAAGGTGCGCAGCGCGTAGTCGGTGTAGCGGGTCAGGTGCATGAGGGCTCCGGGACGGAGATAAGGTATATCACGCTTGCATCTTTCCGGCCAGCTGGGTAGAAGGTGCGCCGTCAATGCACCTTTGAGAATCGCTGATGCCGACCCCGCTCACCCCCGCCACCGTTGCTCTCGTCAAGGCCACCGTGCCCGCCCTCGAGGCGCACGGATTGGACATCACCCGGCGCATGTACGAGCGCCTGTTCAAGAACCCCGAGATCCGCGATCTCTTCAACCAGTCGCATCACGGCGAAACCGGCTCTCAGCCCAAGGCCCTGGCGCAGGCCGTGCTGGCCTATGCGCGCAACATCGACAATCTCGGCGTACTCGGCGGAGCGGTGGAGCGCATCGCCCAGAAGCACGTCGCGCTCAACATCCTTCCGGAACACTATCCTCACGTGGCCGACGCGCTGCTGGGCGCCATCGGGGACGTGCTCGGCGCGGCGGCGACGCCGGAGATCTGCGCGGCCTGGGGCGAGGCCTACTGGTTCCTGGCCGAGCTCCTGATCGGGCGTGAGGCCGCGATCTACCGGGAGCTGGCGGCGAAGCCCGGCGGCTGGAACGGCTGGCGCGACTTCGTGATCGAGAGCGTCACGCCGGAGAGCGAGATCATCCGCTCGTTCGTTCTCGTGCCGGCCGATGGCGGGCCAGTGGTGCGGCACGAGCCCGGTCAGTACCTCGGATTCCTGTTCGACCTGCCGGGTCACGGCGTGCTCAAGCGCAACTACTCGATCTCCTGCGCGCCGAACGACCGGGCCTACCGCATCACCGTCAAGCGCGAGGGCCGACCGGAGGAGCCGGCGGGCATCGTCTCGAACTGGCTGCACGACGAGGCCGCGCCCGGAACGGTGCTGCGCGCGGCGCCGCCGGCGGGCGACTTCTTCCTCGACCGGACGTCCGTGGGTCCGGTCGTGCTTGTCAGCGGCGGGGTCGGGCTCACGCCGATGGTGAGCATGCTGGAGACGATCGCCAGGAGCACGCCCAAACGCCCGACCTGGTACGTTCACGGCGCCCAGAACGGGCGCGTGCACGCGATGCGGGATCAGGTCCGGGAGCTCACGGCCGGCAACGAGAACCTTCGCCTGCACACCTTCTACGCGGAGCCCGCGGCGGAGGACCGGCCAGGGGAGCACTACGACGGGCAGGGGCTGATCACCGCGGAGTGGCTGGTGCGGCAGACGCCGCACGAGGCGGCGACCTACTACCTGTGCGGTCCCAAGCCGTTCCTGAGCGCCCTGGTGAACGGATTGCGGCGCCAGGGCGTTCCGGCCGAGCGGATCCGGTTCGAGTTCTTCGGCCCGGCCGACGAGCTGCTGGAGCAGCAGGCGGCCTGAATGCGACGGCGCCGTCCCCGCAGCAGGGCGGCGCCCATTCCTGAGCAGCATGCGCACGAGGTTCGCGCGCATTGCCGAGACCGCCCTGGCCGAGACCGCCCTGGCCGAGGCGGCGGGCGTGGCCGCCGCGTTCGACCGCCATCGTCCCATTCGGGTCCAGAAATGGTCAGCATCGTCGCCCGCGTCGTGTGCGCAGGCCCTCATTCAGGAAGGCGAGGAGATCTCCCTGATCTTCGCCAGCCTCAGAATGGCCCGCTGCCCGAGTTCCTGCAGCCGCACGAGGCTGTCCTCGTCGCTGCTCGTCTCCGCCGCCTGCAGGTAGGCGTCGGCCAGCGCTTCGGCCAAGGCCTCGATTGAGCGTGTCGCGGGACGTGCCACGTCGAGCTGCAGCGGCCGGGCCAGCGCGCCGAGCGCTTCGGTTTCCTGGGCCAGCGCGTCCGAGCCGCCCTGACGCAGCATCGCGGCGAGCGCCGCCTCCAGATCGGCGGCGCTGCTCCTGGCGGCGGGCCCCGCCCCCGCCTGCCGCATGGCGTGAAAGGCCCGGCGCCGTTCGCGCCGAAACGTCGTCACGTGCTCCAGCTCCTCCCGGGCCATGGCTTCCGCCGCCCGGCGCACCTCCTCGCTGCGGGTCTGCGCGGCGACATACGCCCAGAAGGCGAAGGCCCGCTCCTCGTTGCGGACCGCGATCGTCAGCACGCGATAGGGCGTGAGCAGCCGCGACCCGGCGATTTCGGCAGCATCCTCACGCTCGAATGTCGGCGGCGGCGGCCATCGCAGATCCTGCGAATCGGGTCCGCGCCCCTCGGCCGCCTGCGACCAATGGGAGATATGGGCGGCGTGCCCGCTCTCCTCCCCGGCGATGCGTGCGAAAGTGTCGGCGAGATCGGGTCGCCCCTGCTTGCGCATCAGGTCCGCAAATTCTGCATAGCTGCGCGCCGCCTCGCTCTCCATCAGGTGGGCGAGCGCGAAGAAGCTCTTCAGATTTTCGATACGACCGGCAGGCTCGGCTTTGAGGGTGGGCATGGTCGTCTTGCTCCCTATTTGTCGAATTCTGAATCAAAATCGAGCTGACGTCGAGCTGGCGCACGCAGTATCGGAAAGCTTGATCTAGCGCAAAGACCGATGCAGAATGAAGTGGTTTTCTGGCCATACCGCCCGATCAGCCTCCCGATTCGGCGGGATTGTGACGATGAGCCGGTGCCTATGCCGTGTTTAGGGGATTCTTCTAGAAAAGCTGCCATCCACGCAGGGGCGGCGACGGTGCCGGCACGCGATCCCAGGGGGCAGCTCCGCCGTCGGTACGGGAGTCCGGCCACATTCATCGTCATCGCGATGATCCACCTATGGGGTGCGTTGGCGGCCATGGCGGCCGGGACCAGCCCGCTCACCGACTACCTCGCCAAGGTTCAGCCCGGTGAATTCTTTGCAGGCGCCGACCGGTTCGGTTCTCCTCAGGGCGATCCGCCCATCGTGCCCGTCTACACCGGCAGCACGCTCAAGGGTTACGTCTACCTCAATACCGATTTCAGCAGCGCAACGGGCTATTCCGGCAAGCCGATCCACGTGCTGATCGGCATCGACCCACAAGGTGTGCTGCGCGGCCTGAAGCTTGTCGATCACAAGGAGCCGATCGTGCTGATCGGCATCCCCGAGAAGCGGATCGTGGAGGCGATCAACACGCTGGTGGGCAAGGGCATGCGGCCGGTCGCGAGCGGGGCGGAGCCGCTGCCGCAGGTCGATATCGTGAGCGGCGCCACGGTGACGGTGCTCGTCATCGGCGACAGCGCCGTGCGCTCGGCCGTGAAGCTGATCAAGAGCGGCCGCCTCGGCGGCGCGGCAGGAGCGGGCGCGGCGGCGGCCGCGACGGTCACCAAGACCGTCGACATGGACAGGAGCGAGGTCAAGGACTGGCAGACCCTGCTCGGCGACGGCTCGATCCGGCGCCTGCACCTGTCCGTCGCCGATATCAACGAGGCCTTCGCCAAGTCCGGCAACGCGGCCGCGGCCTCGCACCCGGAGCCTGGTGCGCCGGACGACACCTTCATCGACCTCTACGTCGCCCTGGTCTCGGTGCCGACGATCGGCCGCAGCCTGCTCGGGGAGGACGGCTATGCCCGCCTGCGCTCCCAGCTCAGGCCGGGGCAGCAGGCCATCGTCGTGGCGGGGGAGGGGGCCTACTCGTTCAAGGGAGCGGCCTACGTCCGGGGCGGCATCTTCGATCGCATCGAACTCCTCCAGGACGGGAGCGGTGTCCGCTTCCGCGACCGCAATCACACGCGGCTCGGCGCGCTCGAAGGCGGAGCGCCGGACCTGCCGGAGATCGGCCTGTTCACGATCCCGCCGGACTTCGCCTTCGATCCGACTGAGCCTTGGCAGCTGCGGCTGCTGGTGCAGCGGGCCGTCGGCGCGCGGGACAAGGCCTTTCTCACCTTCGATGTCGGTTACACGCTACCGGACGGCTACGTCCGGCGGGAACAGCGCGCCGTCACCGCTGCCGAGCAGCCAGCCCCCGCCGGCGCACCGGGACCTGCCGCGGCGCCCGCCGCGGCGGTGGCGGGATCCGACGCCACCACCATCCAGGACGAGCCACTCTGGATCAGGATCTGGCGCTCGAAGAGCATCGCCATCGGCATCACCGCCGCGGCGCTCCTCGTCCTGACCGGCATCTTCTTCTTCCAGGACGCGCTGGTGAAGCACCCGCACACCTATGTCTGGGTGCGGCGCGCCTTCCTGCTGTTCACCCTCGTCTGGCTGGGCTGGTACGCGAATGCACAGCTCTCGGTCGTGAACATCCTCACCTTCACCAGTGCCTTGGTGACGGGATTCCATTGGGACTTCTTTCTGGCCGCACCGCTGATTTTCATCCTGTGTGCGGCCATCGCGGCCGGGCTGCTGTTCTGGGGCCGCGGGCCGTTCTGCGGCTGGCTCTGTCCGTTCGGCGCCCTGCAGGAACTCACCAACACCCTTGCCCAGTGGCTGAAGGTGCCGCAGCTGACGATTCCGTGGGGGCTGCACGAGCGCCTGTGGCCGATCAAGTACGTGATCTTCCTCGGTCTCTTCGGCGTATCGCTCTATTCGGTTGCCATGGCCGAGACGCTGGCCGAGGTCGAACCGTTCAAGACGGCCATCATCCTGAAATTCGTGCGGGACTGGCCCTTCACGCTCTACGCCGTGGCGCTGCTCGCGGCGGGGCTCTTCGTCGAGCGCTTCTTCTGCCGCTACCTGTGCCCTCTCGGCGCCGCGCTCGCCATTCCGGGGCGGATGCGCACCTTCGAGTGGCTGAAGCGCTGGCCGGAATGCGGCTCGCCCTGCCAGCGCTGCGCCAAGGAGTGCCCGGTCCAGTCGATCCACCCCGAGGGGCACATCAACGTCAACGAGTGCATCTACTGCATGCACTGCCAGGAACTCTACCACGACGATCACCGCTGCCCGCACATGATCCAGGTGCGGCTGAAGCGCGAGAAGTTCGAAGCGCTCAGCTCGCCGTCGCAGCGCACCGGCGGCCGGGGCGCGAAGCCGAGCGTGACCGTCGACGGCAGGCCGGTTCCCGCCACGGCGCCGTCCGCCCGCTCCCCGTCCTGACAAAGGAGAACGTGACATGTCCGAGACTTCCGAGCACGCCAGGCTGAATCGCAGACAGCTGCTGGGCACCACGGCCGCCGCGGCGGCGACCGGCGCCGTCGCGGGGGCGGCCGGAACGCGCGGTCTCGCAACGCCGGCCGAGGCGCAGACGAAGCCGAGCGCGCGCCCCGCGCTCGCCGGCGGCCCGAACAAGACCGAGGTCAAGCCCGGCGATCTCGACGAGTACTACGTCTTCTTCTCGAGCGGCCAGACCGGCGAACTCCGCATCGTCGGGTTGCCGTCGATGCGCGAGCTGATGCGGGTTCCGGTGTTCAACCGCGACAGCGCCACGGGCTGGGGCCTCACCGACCAGAGCCGCAAGGTGCTGACCGAGGGCCTCCTTCCCGAGACGAAGCAGTTTCTGGAGACTCGCGGCGGCGTCTATCACAACGGCGACCTGCACCACCCGCACCTGTCGTTCACGGACGGCACCTATGACGGGCGCTACTGTTTCGTGAATGACAAGGCCAACACGCGCGTGGCCCGCATCCGCCTCGACGTGATGCGGTGCGACAAGATCATCGAGCTGCCCAACCAGCATACCGTTCATGGCCTGCGTGTGCAGAAGTATCCCCGCACCGGCTACGTCTTCTGCAACGGCGAGGACCGGGTGCCGCTTCCGAACGACGGCAAGGTGCTCGACGACAACAAGCAGTATCACGCCATTTTCACTGCCGTGGACGGCGACACGATGCAGGTCGCCTGGCAGGTGCTGGTGGACGGCAACCTCGACAACGTCGATGCGGACTATCAGGGCAAATACGCCTTCGCGACCTGCTACAATTCCGAAGAAGGGGTCACGCTGGCCGAGATGACCGCCAACGAGCAGGATTGGGTGGTCATCTTCAACATCAAGCGCATCGAGGAGGCGGTGCGCAAGGGTGAGGCCAAGGTGGTCGGTGGCGTACCGATGGTCGACGGCCGGCATGGCTCGCGCTTCACCCGCTACGTCCCGGTTTCGAACAGCCCGCACGGCATGAACACCGCACCGGACGGCATCCACGTCGTCGCCAACGGCAAGCTGTCGCCGACCGTGACGGTGATGGATGTCCGTCTCTTCGATGATCTGTTTGACGACAAGATCAAGCCGCGCGACGTCGTGGTCGCCGAGCCGGAGCTCGGCCTCGGTCCGTTGCACACGGCCTATGATGGCAAGGGCAATGCCTTCACGACCCTGTTCATCGACAGTCAAGTGGTGAAGTGGAACATCGAGAAGGCCCGGCAGGCCTACAAGGGCGCCAAGGTCGACCCGATCCTCCAGAAGCTCGACGTCCATTATCAGCCGGGCCACAATCACAGCTCCATGGGACAGACGAAGGAGGCGGATGGCAAGTGGCTCATCTCTCTCAATAAGTTCTCGAAGGACCGTTTTCTGAACGTTGGACCACTGAAGCCGGAAAACGACCAGCTGATCGACATCTCGGGTGACAAGATGATGATCGTGCATGACGGCCCGAGCTTTGCCGAGCCGCATGACGCGACCATCGTCCATCGCTCCAAGATCAACCCGATCTCGATCTGGGACCGGGCCGATCCCTTCTTCGCTGACCAAGTAAAGCAGGCCAAGGCCGATGGCGTCAGGCTTGAGGAGGACAACAAGGTCATCCGCGACGGTGACAAGGTTCGCGTCTACATGACCTCGACGGCCCCGTCCTTCGGTCTCGAGAGCTTCACGGTGAAGCAGGGCGACCAGGTCACCGTCCACGTCACCAATATCGACGCGGTCGAGGATCTCACGCACGGCTTCTCGATCGTGAACTACGGCATTCAGATGGAGGTCGCGCCGCAGGCGACGGCCTCGGTGACCTTCACGGCCAATAAGCCAGGCGTCTACTGGTACTACTGCTCTTGGTTCTGCCATGCGATGCACATGGAGATGAAAGGGCGGATGTTCGTGGAGCCCAAGAACGTCTGACGTCATGGACCAGGCAGCGCAGAGGACCCGATGGATGCTGGCGGCGATTCTCGCCGCCAGCATGGCCCCTTCGGCCCGGGCGGAGCGGCGGGAGGTTTCGCCCGCGGCGGGATCGCCGCAGCAGGCCGTGGATGCGGCGCGCGCGGGGGACACGCTCGTCTTCCGGAGCGGGCGCTACCGCGGCCCGCTCGCGGTCGGCAAGCCGCTCGCGATCGAGGGAGAGCCGGGAACCATGATCGAGGGGGACGGCGCCGGGAGCGTCATCACGGTCACGTCGCCCGGCGTGAGCCTCCGCGGGCTCGAGGTGCGCGGCTCCGGAACGAATCTGGAGCGGATGGATTCCGGTGTCTTCCTGACCAAGGAGGCCAAGGGTGCGCGCGTGGAGCGCAACCGCATCCAGGGCAACCTGTTCGGCGTCTACGTGCACGGGGCCGAGGACGCCCTCGTGCGCCACAACACCATCGTGGGCCTTCGGGACGGCCGCCTCGCCGAGGCGGGCAACGGGGTATCGGTCTGGAACGCGCCCGGCGCGCAGGTCGTCGACAACGACATCAGCTTCGGCCGGGACGGCGTCTTCACGATCAGCAGCAAGCGCAATGTCTTCTCCCGCAACAACTTCCACGACCTTCGCTTCGCCATCCACTATATGTATACGAACGACAGCGAGATAAGAGACAATATCTCGACCGGCAACGCGGTCGGCTACGCCATCATGTTCTCGAACCGGCTGGTCGTGAGCGGCAACGTCTCCGACCGCGACCGCGACGACGGCTTCGTCTTCAACTACGCGAACGGATCCGAGGTGGCGGGCAATCTGGTGGTGGGCGGGCCGCAGCCCGCCGAGCGGTGGACGAGCCGCGGCCAGCGCTCGGCGTCCGAGCACGGCCTGCCAGCCGCCGGGCCGGCATCCGCCCCGGCCGCCGCGGCCCGGATCGGGCCGGAGAAATGCGTCTTCATCTACAATGCAAACCAGAACCGATTCCGCGACAACTGGTTCGAGGGCTGCGAGATCGGCATCCACTTCACGGCGGGCTCCGAAGGCAACCAAGTGTCCGGCAACGCCTTCGTGGCCAATCGCAACCAGGTGAAATATGTCGGGACGCGCTATCTCGACTGGTCGGCTGGCGGGCGAGGCAACTACTGGAGCGACAACCCGGGCTTCGACCTGAACGGCGACGGGCTGGCCGATACGGCCTACCAGCCCAACGACATCATCGACAAGGTGCTCTGGACGGCGCCCGCCGCCAAGGTCCTGGTCAACTCGCCGGCGATCCAGGTGATCCGCTGGGCACAATCGCAGTTCCCGGCTCTCCTGCCGGGCGGTGTCGTGGACACCAAACCCCTCATCTCGCCGCCCGCGAAGCCGGCACGACGAGGACCGGAACCATGACCGGAGCGGTTGAGCTGCGGGGTGTGACGAAACGCTACGGGGCCGCCGAGGCGGTGCGCGACGTCAGCTTCACGCTGGCCTCCGGCGCCGTGGCACTGGTCGGCCATAACGGCGCCGGCAAGACCACCCTGATGAAGCTGATGCTGGGCCTGATTCGAGCGAATGCCGGCAGCGTCCAGGTGCTGGGCGAGAACCCGGCCGCCGGGGAGTTCGCGGCCCGTCGGCGGCTCGGCTATCTGCCCGAGAACGTTTCCTTCAACGGGGCCCTGACCGGGCGCGAGACCCTGAGCTTCTACGCGCGGCTCAAGCGCGCGCCCGAGACCGCGAGCCTCCGCCTGCTGGAGCGTGTCGGGCTCGGCGAGGCATCTCATCGCCGCGTCGGCACCTATTCGAAGGGCATGCGGCAGCGGCTGGGCCTCGCCCAAGCCCTGATCGGCGAGCCCGAGGTGCTGCTCCTCGACGAGCCCACGACCGGCCTCGACCCGGCGCTCAGGCTCGCCTTCTACGACATTGTGCGGGAACTTGCTGGCCGCGGCGCCACCGTGCTGCTCTCCTCCCACGCGCTCAGCGAATTGGAGGACCGAGCCGACCGGGTCATCATCATGGACCGGGGCCGCATGGCGGCGAGCGGATCGCTGGAGGAGCTGCGCCGCGTGGCGCGCTTGCCTGTGCGCATCCGCATCCGGCCCGGGTCGGAGGCGCCCGTTCTGCTGGCGGGCCTCGCGACGGCTCGGCGCCTCCCCTGCGGGGCGCTCGAGGTCGAGGTCGCGGATCACCGCAAGGTCGCGGTGCTGCGGGCGCTGCTGTGCGCCGGGTCGCCACCCGAGGATATCGACGTGCTCTCACCGACGCTCGACGACCTCTACGCTCATTTCCTGCGTGATCGGGAGCCCGCGGCATGAGGGCGACCTGGATCATGGCGGTCAAGGAGGTGCAGGAAGCGCTGCGCAACCGCTGGGTGCTCGCAACCACGCTGCTGATGGCCGGGCTGTCCCTGGCCTTGACCTTCCTCGGGAGTGCGCCCACCGGCAGCGTCGGCGTCCGCGCGCTCGACGTGGTGATCGTCAGCCTGTCCAGCCTGACGATATTCCTGCTGCCCCTGATCGCGCTGCTGCTCGCGCACGACGCGATCGTCGGCGAGATGGAGCGCGGCACGATGCTGCTGCTCCTCAGCTATCCGGTCGGACGCGGCCAGGTGGTGCTTGGCAAGTTCTTGGGCCACCTCGCGATCCTGGCCTTCGCCACGCTGCTCGGCTACGGCGCCGCGGCGGTGGCCCTGCTGCTGACCGGCGCCGAGATCCAAGCCGCGAGCTGGCTCGCCTTCGCCGCGATGATCGGCTCGTCGGTCGCGCTCGGCGCCGTTTTCGTGGCCCTCGGCTACTTGGTGAGCGCGCTCGCGGGCAGCCGCAGCACGGCAGCCGGCGCCTCGATCGGGATCTGGCTCGCGCTGGTGCTCATCTACGACATGGCGCTGCTCGGGCTCCTGGTGGTCGATCAGGGCCGCGTGATCTCGGCAGGGCTCCTCAACGTCCTGCTGCTGCTCAACCCAACCGACATTTACCGGCTGGTGAACCTGGCGGGCCTCGGCAATGCCAGCGCGTTCTCCGGGATGGCCGGGCTGACCGCGGATGCCGCCCTGACCCCGTCGATACTGGTCCTGGCGCTGGGCCTCTGGACGGTTCTTCCGCTCGGCATGGCGGCGGTGTCCTTCTCTCGGAGGGAGCTATGAGGCGACTCGTCCTGATCTGCGCGGCAGCAATCAGCCTGATGGCGGCCGGCTGCAACCAGCAGCGGAGCGCCGAGGCGCCGAAGCCCGCGGCCCTCACGGCCGACGCGATGGGCCATTATTGCGGCATGAACGTGCTGGAGCATCCCGGCCCCAAGGGCCAGATCCTGCTGCAGAGCCGGATCGAGCCGGTCTGGTTCTCCTCGGCGCGGGACGCCCTCGCCTTCACCATGCTGCCGGACGAGCCGAAGGACATCCTGGCCATCTACGTCTCCGACATGGGGAAGGCCGCCTCCTGGGCGAAGCCGGGCGCGGAGAACTGGGTGGAGGCGCGCGCCGCCTGGTTCGTGGTTGGCAGCTCCGCGCGAGGCGGGATGGGGGTGGAGGAGATCGTGCCGTTCTCGGATCAGGACATGGCGCAGCGCTTCGCCGCCGAGAAGGGCGGCCGGGTGCTGCGCTTTGCCGAGGTGCCGTCCTCGGAGGTCCTTGCGGCCGGCGGTGAGGCGCCCGGCGCCGGAGCGACCGAGGAAAGCGGTGCCCGCGCCGCGCCGGCGCACGACGCGCACGGAGGCGTCCGATGACCTGCCTGCCCCGCCGCCGCTTCCTCGGCATCAGCGCTGCCACTGCCGGCTTGGCGCTCCTGCCCCTCGGCGGCCCTGCGAGGGCCGACGCGGCGCTCGTGACCTGGCAGGGTCAGGCGCTGGGCGCCATCTGCAAGCTGCAGATCCACCATGAGGACCGGGCCGCGGCCGAAAGCCTGGCCGCGCGTACCGTGCAGGAGGTGCGCCGGCTCGAGGCCATGTTCAGCCTCTACGACGCCAACTCGGTGCTCGTCGCCTTGAACCGCTCCGGCATCGTCGTGGCGCCGCCCCCGGAATTCGTCGCGCTGTTGCGGGCGGCCGAGAGCGTCTCGCGGACGACCCGCGGCGCCTTCGACGTCACTGTCCAGCCGCTCTGGGCGCTATACCAGGCGCATTTCTCGCGGCCCGACGCCGACCCGCTCGGCCCGACGCAGGCCGCCCGTCGCGCGGTTCTCCAGCGCATCGGCCATGACAAGCTGCTGGTCAGCCCGGACCGGGTCGCGATGCGCCGGGGCATGGCGGTCACCCTCAACGGCATCGCCCAGGGCTTCGTGACGGACAGGATCATCGCGCTTCTGCGCAGCGAAGGCGTGGACAAGAGCCTCGTCGACATGGGCGAGACGCGGGTGCTCGGGACACGTCCCGATGGCCGCCCGTGGCAGGTCGGGATCGAGGATCCGCAGCGGCCCGGGCAGAGCGCGGCGGTGCTGCCGGTCGTCGACCGCGCCGTCGCGACCTCGGGTCCTTACGGCTTCCGCTTCGACCCGGCCGGGTGCTTCAATCACCTGTTCGACCCGGCCACGGGCACCTGCGCGGACCGCTATCAGAGCGTGACCGTGATCGCCCGCACCGCGACTGCAGCCGACGCGCTCTCGACGGCGTTCAGTGTCATGCGGCCGCAGGACATGCCCGCGGTGGCCCGCTTGCACGGAGCGGAGCTGGTCCATCTCATCGATCAGCGTGGCGCGGCGATGCAGCTCGTGGTCTGATCCTCCTGACGTTGAGCTGCGAGAGCGGCTCAACGTCAGCCCAAAGCACTGCGCCAGCAGCCGGTTCTGCTCCCGAACGGTCCATGCCCTTGGGTAATCTGGCCGAATGCTTCGGATGAGCCGTGGCTTCGCGCGCGTGCTCCACCTGTGCTGCCCGATTGTCCATCATCGGCGCGAGGGGCGTGATGGGATTTCAGTCTTCGTCCTGCGACGTGGACCGATCGGCAAGCGCGGCGATTTGCACCTCCAAGCGCTTGAGGTTGCTCTCAGCGCTGCGCACGCGGCCGGACATGCACTGCGCGTGGGCGGACTGGTATGACAGCAGCATGCTGTTGAACTCCGCCTGGCCCGCCGTTACGCCGACGCGAGCACGACGGGCAACTTCTCGGTCGAGCCACGGCCGGACCGTCTGCTCCACCTGCGCGCACCGCGCCGAGGGTTCCGACGCGGCTGTCGCCTCCGATGTCGGCGGGGACACCAGCATCGTCACCCAGAACGCTGCCGTCGCAAGGCCGAGAGCGGAGCCGAACAGACTCAGTGCCGTTCGTGAGCGCTGCTTGGTCTCCACCGTCTGGCGTGAGACTTGCCATTCGAACCGAGTCAGCCGATTGCCATCCTCAGGATAGCAGTACGAATAGTGTGCTGATCCATCGTTATGCCGGTGAGCGACGGGCTTCTGCATAGGAAGCTCCTTCCGTGGATCTGCTATGTACCACCTGCGTCAGCTCTTAACGGGAGCAGTTAACGGGAGCAGTGGCCAAAGCGGTATGGCCAATTTGACCGATTCCGATGCTGGCCTCGCCGAGAGCCGATGAATGTGCGGGCCCGCACATGGCGCAACCGCCATGCCCTCGCGAGAGGCCGGGTCTCTTCTGCAAAAGCCCAGCTCTGACCAGACTCGACTATAAGACCATTCGACGCGCGCCGAAAGAGGATTTCTTTCGTTCCATCAACATTGGTGGCGCTTCCAAATCAATCTTGGCAGGAAATCGTAGGAGATGTCATTCATTTGACGGACCCATGTTAGCGCTTCTGCTAGCATGAAGCTGACGTATGTTACTGCATGCGCCACGGACGGTGATTGTGCGGCTTGAACTGCGGCCCGTGATACAGTCGGCCTTCAGTCGGACTGGAGAAGCTCCGCATAACGGGCAGTACGGACCCGCCTCGGAGCCACTGCCAAGCCCCTGCGCGCAACTGCACGAGGCGCAACTGCACGAGGATTGCCTCCCCAGGGCGCCGGGCATAGCATCACGTGCCTGACCCGCAAGGGAGGCAATCATGTCGGTGGTGAAGTTCCTCGAACTCTCCGCTCAATCCCCTCAAGGCTACGAAGACGCGATCAAGCAAGCGGTCGAGCGCGCATCCAGCACGCTGCGCGGCATCCAGTCCGTCTGGGTCAAGGAGTTCGAAGCCGTCGTGGAGAACGACAAGGTGACCCAGTTCCGGGTCAACGTGAAAATCTCGTTCCTGCTTGAGGGCTGAGGCGCGGGCGCTGACTGAACGCCCCTCTGGGCCTCCGGACAGTGTTTTGGAGGCCTCGCGCGGGGCCGCGGGCCGGGCCTGACGGGGTGGACGGCCCTGCTCACGGCACCGCTGTGCCGGGATAAGGCCGCCGGTTCTCGTCATCCGGAGCCGTCCCTGGCACAGGTCAGCACCATCGGCCTCGGTCTGGCGAAGAACGTCGTCCAGGTTCATGGCATCGGCGCGCGAGGCCAGGTCCTCGCGCGCCGGCCTTTGCGGCGAGCCGGGGTCCTGCCCTTCTTTGCCAAGCTCACACCCTGCTTGGTCGGCGCTTGGTCGGCACGGAGGCCTGCGCCACCGCCCATCACTGGGCCCACGCGCTGATCAAGCTCGGCCACACCGTCAAGCTGATGCCACCCGCCTCCGTGAAGCCGTACGTCAAGCGTGGCAGAACTGGTGCGGCCGATGCCGAGGCCATGGCGGAAGCCGTGCGCCGCCCGACACTGCGTCCGGCACGGCACCGCGGCGCTGTTTGCCGCGCTCACCGTGCTGGACGGCACCGTGATCGGCCGCGGCATGCAGCGTCACCGCCACGGCGAGGCGCTGCGCTTCCTCAACACCATCGAGGTGCCGGAGCCGGCAGGGGCGCGCAATGTGTGCGGCATGTGCGGCAATGCACAGTTCTTCTAGATTCGTTAATCTTATGTCTCATGTGCATTCTCGCACGAGTGCACGTGAATGGAGAGCCCGATGCGCTTCTTCTTGGAAACGTTGATGCGGCGCGATCAGAGTCGCGTCGCTCCGAGCTCCAACGAACTGTCTGAGGAGCATCTTGAAGGAGTGAGCGGCGGGTTGAACCCGCAGCCCATCCCGCCCGGTCGCGCGAGCTCCCTCGTGAACAACTGCGGCAATGCGACTGGGCCCGTCACGATGCATCTCAATACACAGGTTTGCCCTTCGCACATTCAAGTTGTGTCCTGTGGTCATTGATGGGAAACAAAAATTCCTCGCGCATCCGGCAAAGGCGACTCACATGAGCGATGAACAGGAAAATGAGATTTCTGCCTTTGATTCCGTGAATTCGTCGCCTTTGCCGGATGCATATCTGGATCATGTCTCGGCGGGCGGTGACTATCATGCGATGGAAAATGATCTTTTCAGAATTGAAATCACAAATTCAGATGCCAGCAAGTCGGATGCAAACATCGTATTTTCCAGAGATATCCCTCACACCAAAGCGCTGATCGTCCGGCAGTTTTTACCTTGATTCTAAGCTGTGGCGACATCCTTCGCGACCGAACTGTCCAAAAAAACGACCGCTTTCCGAGATGCAATGCTGCAAGGATTGCGTGTCAGGAAATCAAAGTGGATCCATCAGCCTCCCATTTGGCACCTCCAGACCGTTGAGAGGCTTGGCCTGACGGCTTCGAAGGATCGAAGGGAAACCCGGCAGGCATCAGCGCTGCCGGGTGGTTCGCGATCACCCCCCCGATGAGGGCGGCGGCCGCGGCACCCGTGGGCTGCGTCGCAGATCTTCATGGTACCAAAGATTTTCTCTTCGTCAGGATTTGCGTGCCACATCACTCCAACCTTGGCAGCCGCGCGTCTGAGCAAAAGCGCTTCAGGTCAGCACTGTTGCAAAAATTGCTGAAATGAAAATGCGCTGTCGGTCCATGGCCTTCGTCTCCCCTCAACGTGAGGTCGTCGGCGTTGATCTGCACCGGTGCGGTGGTCTGTTTAGGACAGTGGCGCATTGCCGTGAAGGCCGTGGCGCCTTCGAGGGTGCCTGGGTCTTGGCCAGGGTGCTGGTCAAGGCACCGGACCTGCCGTCGAAGCCTGCCGCTCTAGGTGGAAGCGTGGACCGATGCTCCTCCCGGACGCCGGCAACACACATCAGAGGTCGAGCCTGCTCGCGTCTCATGCCTGAGAACACCATTTTCCAGTTCCCGCTCTTCCTCCCAGCAGCTGGGCGGATGAGTGCGCGCATGCGCACGCACGACTGGTCCGGCTCGCCGCTCGGACCGCCAGAGACCTGGCCGCCCTCCCTGCGCGCGACCGTGAGCCTGATTCTGGGCTCGCGCTTCCCGATGTTCGTCGCCTTCGGGCCAGAGCTCGGCTTCCTCTACAACGACGCTTACGCGGAGATCCTCGGCGACAAGCACCCCGCCGCGCTCGGCCGGCGCTTTCACGAGATCTGGCCGGAGATCTGGCCCGACATCGCCCCGCTCATCGACAAGGCGCTCGCCGGGGAGGCAACGTGGTCGGAGAACATGCTCCTGACCATGAACCGGCGCGGCTACGACGAGCAGACCTGGTTCACCTTCTCCTACTCGCCCGTGCGCGACGAGCAAGGCAGGGTCGCCGGCATGTTCTGCGCCTGCACCGAGACGACGGGGCAGGTGCGGGCGGAAGCCAGCCTGCGCGAGGCGGAGGCGCGCCTCAGGGCGGTGACCGACCACCTGCCGGGTGGTGCGGTCTATCAGATCGCCACGCCCCGGGATGGCTCCAGCCGGCGTTTCCTGTACCTCTCGCGCGGCTTCGAGCGCATGACCGGAGTAACGACCGAAGCCGTGCTCACCGATCCGGCCGCGGCCTACGACCTGATCCTGCCCGAGCATCGCGGCCGTCTCGCCGAGGCCGAGCGAGCCGCCATCCGCGACCTCTCAGATTTCGACGTCGAGGCGCCCATGCGCCGCCCCGACGGTACGCTCGTCCAAACCCGCATCATCTCCGCACCGCGCCTCGTTGCCGATGTCGTGGTCTGGGACGGGTTGCTCCTCGACGACACCGCCCGCAAGCGGACGGAGGAGCGGCTGCGCGAGAGCGAGGCCCGCCTGCGGCTCGCCACCGAGGCGGCCGAGGTCGGGCTCTGGGACGTGGACGTCGTCAACGACAGCCTGTTCTGGCCCGCGCGGGTGAAGGCGATGTTCGGGATCTCGCCGGACGTGCCGGTCTCGATGGCCGACTACTATGCCGGCCTCCACCCGGAGGACCGGGACGTCACGAGTGCCGCCTTCGCCGCCGCGCTCGATCCGACGAAGCGCGCGCTCTACGACGTCGAGTACCGCACGGTGGGCAGGGAGGACGGCGTCGTCCGCTGGGTTGCCGCCAAGGGTCGCGGCGTCTTCGAGGGCGGGCGCTGCGTGCGCGTGCTCGGCACGGCCATCGACGTCACGGCGCGCAAGCAGGCCGAGGAGGCGCTGCGCGCCAGCGAGGAGCAGTTCCGCGTCCTCTCGCAGGTGCTGCCGAACTTCGTGTGGGCCACCGACTCGGCCGGGACCGCCTACTGGTTCAACGATCGCGTCTACGCCTACGCGGGCCTGCGACCCGGCGACCTCGACGGGGACGGCTGGCACGCGGTCGTCCATCCCGATGACCGCTCGCGCGTGGCCGAGGAGTGGCACGCGGCGGTCGCCGTCCGCTCCGGTTACCAGTCCGAGTATCGGCTGCGGCGGGCCGACGGGGTCTACCGCTGGTTCCTGGCCCGGGCACAACCGGTTCTGGCGAGCGACGGCAAGGTTGTGCGTTGGGTGGGCACGAGCACCGACATCGACGACCAGAAGCGGATGATGACCGACCTCGTCCGCTTCAACGAGGTGCTGGAGCAGCGCGTGGCCGAGCGGACGGCCGAGCACGACCGGGTCTGGCGCAACTCCCGCGACCTGCTGGTCGTGGTCGGGGCCGACGGCATCTTCCGCGCGGTCAATCCGGGTTGGCAGGCCATCCTGGGGCACAGCCCATCCGAGGTGGTGGGACACAGCTTCCTGGAATTCATCTGGCCCGATGACGCCGAGGCCACCCTGGCGGCCCTGGAGCAGGCAGTCTCGGCCGACGATCTCACCGACTTCGAGAACCGCTACCGCCACAAGGACGGCACCCCGCGCCTGATCTCCTGGCGTACGTCGGTCGAGAGCGACCTCGTCTACGCCTACGGGCGCGACGTCACCGCCGAGAAGCGGCAGGCCGAGGCGCTGCGCCAAGCCGAGGAGGCGCTGCGCCAGTCGCAGAAGCTGGAGGCGGTCGGGCAGCTCACGGGGGGCGTGGCACACGACTTCAACAACCTGCTCACCATCATCCGCTCGTCGGTCGACTTCCTGCGCCGCCCGGACCTCGCCGAGGAGCGCAGGGTCCGCTATCTCACCGCGGTCTCGGACACGGTGGACCGGGCCGCCAAGCTCACCGGCCAGCTCCTCGCCTTCGCTCGGCGTCAGGCCCTCAAGCCGGAGACGCTCGACGTCGGGGCGCGCCTCCGCGCCGTGGCCGAGCTGCTGGACACGGTGACGGGCGCGCGCATCAGGGTGATGACCGACCTGCCGGACCACCCGTGTTTCGTGCGGGTGGACGTGAGCCAGTTCGAGACGGCGCTGGTCAACATGGCGGTGAACGCCCGCGACGCGATGGGCGGCGAGGGCACGCTGACGCTGCGCCTGGAATGCGGAGTATCGCTCCCGCCCATACGGGGGCACGCCGGGGCGGCAGGTCGGTTCGTGGCCGTCTCGCTCAGCGACACCGGTTCGGGCATCGCGCCGGCCGTCCTCTCCCGCGTGTTCGAGCCGTTCTTCACCACCAAGGAGATCGGCAAGGGCACGGGGCTCGGCCTGTCCCAGGTCTTCGGCTTCGTCAAGCAGTCGGGCGGCGATGTCGACGTGGCGAGCGTGCCGGGCCGGGGCACGACCTTCACGCTCTACCTGCCCGAGGTCGAGCCTGTGGCGCCGGCCGAGGACGACGGTGAGACGGCGCAGGTCGAGCCCGGAGGAGCGGGCCAGCGGGTGCTGGTGGTGGAGGACAACATCGAGGTCGGGCGCTTCGCCACCCAGATCCTTGAGGACCTGGGCTACGAGACGGCCTTGGCCGTCAACGCGGAGGACGCGCTAGAGAGGCTCGGGGTCGGCGGCACGGGGTTCGACGTGGTGTTCTCGGACGTGGTCATGCCGGGCATGGGCGGGATCGCGTTCGCGCGGCTCCTCGAGCGGCGGCTGCCGAACCTGCCGGTGGTGCTGACCTCCGGCTACAGCCACGTCCTGGCGCAGGAGAGCTCAACCGGCTTCGAGTTGCTGCACAAGCCCTACTCGGCCGACCAAGTCTCTCGCATCTTGCGCAAGGTCCTGCGACGCGGACGGACAAAGACGGCAGGTTGGAAGTCGTGAAGCAGCAGACTGCCAGTGAGATCCAGGCGACAGGCTTGCACCTGAGCGCGAAGGCTCAGAGAGCGTATTGCTATTCCTGATCCGGGACCCGCTTGATCGCAGCGGATCCCGGATCGCGCGCCTGCGCGGCGCCTGAGCGACGCCGACATCCGCATGGCCGAAAGGGGAGATGGCGAAGCCATCAACCGGATGGCGTATGAGGTGTAAGGAGCCCTCGTTCCATACGTTGCCCTGACGCGAATCAGCAGGGAAACCGGAGGGACGATTATCGACGTCGACATGTCCGGTCCCGGGTGACGCGCGGCCGTTCCGGCGGCCGTCGGCGAAGTTCCGGAAGTGGCGCTCAACCGAGCCTGCGGGGCGCGAACTCCTGACCCGTTCCGGGGCGCGTGCGCGAGCGCATTCCACGCCCGCTTCCGCGCGCAGGACGCGGGCGTCGCCGGAGGTTCGTCATCGGAGCGGCTGCGGACGGCGGCGCGCAAGCTCCGCCGGGCAGGTCACGGCCGTTCCATGATCCCGGCGCTGAGCTTCAATCGTCCGACGCGACCCAATGTCCAGGGGCGACCTCAACCAGATCGCCCGGCTGTCGCTCGCCTAATGGCTCCGGGCCGAGGGCTGCAAGACGGGTCCGCTCGGCGACCGGGTCGGGCAGCGGGACGGCCGAGAGCAGGCGCTGCGTGTAGGGGTGACGCGGGTCCTCGTAGAGTTGGTCGCTCTCGGCGAGCTCCACGATGCGCCCGCGCCAGAGCACCGCGACGCGGTGGCAGAGGTAGCGCACCATGCGCAGGTCGTGGGAGATGAACAGGTACGAGAGCCCGAGATCCGCCTGCAGATCCTGCAGGAGGTTCACCACCTGCGCCTGGATCGACACGTCCAGGGCGGCGATGGGCTCGTCGGCGACGATGAAACTCGGGTTCAGGGCAATCGCGCGGGCGATGCAGATGCGCTGGCGCTGGCCGCCCGAGAACTGGTGAGGAAAGCGGCCCATGAAGGCTGGGTCGAGGCCGACGCGCTCGAACAGGTGGGCCACGGCGGCGCGGCGCTCCGGCGCTCCCATGTGCGGCCGGTGCAGCCGGAAGGCTTCGGCCACGTAGGCACCGACGCTCATGCGCGGATTGAGCGCCGCGTAAGGATCCTGGAACACTGTCTGGATGCGGCTGCGCATGCGCCGCATGGCCCGCGGCGCCAGCTTGGCGAGGTCGGTGCCCTCGAAGGTGACAGTGCCGGAGGTCGGCGGGTTCAGCATGGTCACGGCCCGACCGATCGTGGACTTGCCGGAGCCCGATTCACCAACGAGCCCGAGCGTCTCGCCGGGCGCGATGTCGAAGCTGACGTCGTGCACCGCTCGGAACACGTTCGCCTTGCCGCCCCACCAAGCCCGCAAGGGATACGCCTTCGAGAGATTGCGCACCGAGATGACGGGGCAGGAGGGCCTCACCGCCTGCGGCATCGTGGCCGTCATCGCGCGCGCTCCTCGGCGAGCCGCGCTGGCAGGTCGTACCAGGCGGCTACGAGATGGCCGGGCGCGGCGCCCTCGGCCTGGACGAGCGGGGGCATCTCGGAGCGGCAGCGGGGGGTGGCGTAGGCGTTGCGAGGGGCGAACGGGTCGCCCGGCGGCGGGCGGCGCATATCGGGCGGGCTGCCGTCGATCTGCTGCAGCCGGCGGCGCCCGGCACGCCCGCCGCTGAGATCGGGCAAAGAGCGGAGCAGCCCCAGCGTGTAGGCATTGCGCGGATCGCGGAAGATGTCGTCCACAGGTCCTCGCTCCAGGATGCGCCCGGCATACATCACCTGCACGGTGTCGCTGATGCCGGCCACTACGCCGAGGTCGTGGGTGATCCAGATCATCGCCATGCCGAGTTCGCGTTTCAGCTCCTGCACCAGGGCGATGATCTCGGCCTGCACGGTCACGTCCAGAGCCGTGGTCGCCTCGTCAGCGATGAGGAGCTTCGGGCGGCAGGCCAGCCCGATCGCGATCATCACGCGCTGACGCTGGCCGCCGGAGAGCTCGTGCGGGTACTGGTCGAGGCGGGCGATCGCGTTCGGGATGCGCACGAGGTCGAGGAGTTCGCGCGCCCGCGCCCGGGCCGCTCGGCGATCGACGCCGAGATGGATGCGCAGGGGCTCGATGATCTGCGCGGCCACCGTCATGCCCGGGTTGAGCGAGCTCATCGGGTCCTGGAACACGAAGCCGATCTCGCGGCCCCTGATCTTGCGCAGCTCGCGCTCGGGCAGGGCAAGGAGGTCGCTCCCGCGAAACAGCACCTGCCCGCCGACGATCCGGCCGGGCGGCCGTGGGATCAGGCCCAGCATGGCCAGGACATGCACGCTCTTGCCCGAGCCCGACTCGCCGACGACGCCGAGCGTCTCGCCCTCGTTCAGCGCGTAGGAGACGCCGTTGACGGCATGGACCGTGCCGCTCTCGGTCTCGAACGTCACGCGCAGGTCTCGCACATCGAGGAGGGGCTCGCCCCTGGGAACCGTCATGTGCGCTGCCTCGGGTCGAGGGCGTCGCGCAGGCCGTCGCCGAGCAGGTTGAAGGCCAGAACCGCGAGGAAGATCGAGAGGCCCGGCCAGATCGCCATCCAGGGCGCCTGGTCCATGAAGTTCTTGGCGACGTTGAGCATGGCGCCCCACGACGGCTCGGGCGGCTGCTGGCCGAGGCCGAGGAACGAGAGGCTGGCCTCGGCGATGATCGCCACCGCGATGGTGAGCGTCGCCTGGACGAGGATCGCCGGCACGATGTTGGGCAGGATGTGCACGAGCGCGATCCGCCAAGCTGGGTTGCCCACGGAGCGGGCCGCCTCCACGAACTCCTCGGCTGCCACCGCTCGCGCCTGCGCACGGGTGAGACGCACGAAGGTGGAGGTGGCCGACAATCCGATCGCCAGCATGGCGTTGGTGAGGCTCGGGCCCAGGAACGCGGCGAGGGCGATCGCCAGGATCAGGAACGGGATGGCGAGCAGTGCGTCGGTGACGCGCATGATCGCCGCATCGACCCAGCCGCCCGCGTATCCGGAGACGAGGCCGATCGGCAGGCCGAGCGCCACGGCCAGGCCCACCGAGACGAGGCCGGCCCCGAGCGAGGCGCGCGCCCCGTAGATGATGCGCGAGAGCACATCGCGCCCGACCTCGTCGCCGCCGAACGGGTGGGCGAGGCTCGGCGCGGCGCGTACCGCGCCCCAGTCGGTGGCGGTGGGATCGTAGGGCGCGACGACGTCGGCGAGCGCGGCCATGGCGATGAGCGCCACCACGACGGCGAGCCCGATCACGGCGCTCGGCCGCGCGCGCAGGCGACGCCAGAAGGCGGCGAGAGAGCCGGCCTCCCGGACCGTGCCAGGGCCGCCGGCGGGCGCAGCGGGCTCGGCCGCTTCGGTGACCGGGGTGCCTGTGCTCATCGGCGTCGAGCGTCCTCGCGCGCTGTTCGCGATCGCTCGGGGCCGCCCTTCACCCGCTCGGGAGAGAGGATCGGCGCAGGTTCCGGCATGTCATCCACCCCCCTCATGCCCGGCGCAGCTTCGGGTTGACCACGGCCGAGAGCACGTCGGCGGCAAGGTTGAGGGCGATGTAGGTCGCGGCGGTGCAGATCACGACGCCCTGCACGGTGGCGAAGTCCCGGTTGAACACGGCGTCCACCATCAGCTTGCCGAAGCCCGGCACGGAGAAGACCTGCTCGGTGAGAACCGCCCCCGAGAGAAGCTGCCCGAATTCCAGCGCCCCGAGCGTGATGATGGGGATCGCCGCGTTCGGCAGGGCGTGGCGCAGCACGAGCCGCAGGGGCGACACGCCCTTGGCGCGGGCGGTGCGCACGTAGTCGGCGCCGAGCACGCCGAGCATCGCCGCACGCGTGTGGCGCATCATCACCGCCGCGATGGCGTTGCCGAGCACGAAGGCCGGCATCGCCATGGCCTCGAGATTGTCGATCAGGCTCTCGCCCGGCGGCACGTAGCCTGAGGCCGGCAGCCAGCCGAGATGCACCGAGAACAGCAGGATCAGGAGGATGCCGAGCCAGAAGTTCGGGATCGATAGGCCCCAGAGAGCAATCGCGTTGGCCGCAGCGTCCGCCCAGGTGCCGCGCTTGACCGCCGAGAGGATGCCCATGGGCACGCCGATCGCGAGCGCCACCAGCATGGCGAGGCAGGCGAGTTCCAGGGTCACCGGCAGCTTCTCGAGGACGAGCTCGGCCACCGGCTTTTGCAGGCGCACCGAGACGCCGAGATCGCCCCGCAGCACGCCGGACGCCCAGTAGGCGTAACGCACCGGGAGCGGCTGATCGAGGTGGTACTTTCGCCGGATGAAGGCGATCACCTCGGGGTCGCGCTCCTCGCCGGTGAGCGCAGTCGCCACGTCGCCCGGCAGCAATTGCTGCAGGGCGAAGATGATCATCGAGGCGAGAATGAGCGTCGGGACGGCGAGCGCGAGGCGATGGGCCAGAAAGCGTAGCATCAGAACCGCAGCGTCAGTTCAGCGTCAGCCCGGTGAAGCGCACGAGCCCGTCCGGATAAGGGACGAAGCCGCTGATCTTCGGGCTGTAAGCCCAGAGCAGCTTGCGGTGCATCAAGTAGACGCTTGGACGGTCGGTGAGCACCTTGTCGGCGAGCGCCTTCCAGGCCGCCCTGCGCTTCTCCGGATCGACCGAGCCGCGCTCGGC
This sequence comes from Methylobacterium sp. WSM2598, assembly GCF_000379105.1. Lineage (GTDB taxonomy): Bacteria > Pseudomonadota > Alphaproteobacteria > Rhizobiales > Beijerinckiaceae > Methylobacterium. Next base: position 2,035,363 of record NZ_KB900609.1, read on the forward strand.
CTGGAGCGCCGCGTCGGCCTCGGGGCTGCAGTAGCGCGGGTAGTTGAGCGGCGCCTTGCAGCTGAGAAAGCTGAAGGTGTTGCCGTCGGGATCCGGTCGGCCGCTCCAGTTGTAGAGATAGGCCTCGTAGTTGCCCTTGTCGGCCAGATCGAGGGCGGTGGTGAAGTCGGTCGCCTGCAGCTTCACCTCGAAGCCCGCCTCCTTGGTCATCGCCTGGATGACCTGGCCGACCTGCGGCGCCTCGCTGTTGGCGTAGACCATCATGGTGATCTGAGGCTTGGGCTGGCCCGCCTCCGCGAGCAGCGCCTTGGCCTTGGCCACGTCGCGCTTCGGGATCGGGTAGTCCTTCACGTAGTCCGGGTGCTTCGGCGAGACCCATTGGTTGCCGGGCAGGAACTCGCCGTTGAACACGACCTGGCTGATGGCGTTCCGGTCGAGCGACAGCTCGAAGGCGGCGCGCACCCGCGGGTCGGCGATGGGCGAGCCGGCTTTGGCCGTGTTGAACAGGACCGATTGGAAGCCGAGCTCGTAGGTCGAGGCGAGCTTGAGCTTGGCGTCGCGCGCCACCTGCGGCGCGTCGGTGGGGGCGAGGCGCTCGAGCAGGTCGAGCTGGCCGGCCCGCAGGTTCGTCAGCCGCACCGTGGTGTCGGGGATCGGCCGGAACTCGACGCGCTGGATGTGGATCTGGTCCTTGTTCCAGTAGTCAGGGAAGCGCTCGACCACGATGCGGTCCTGCGGGACCCGCTCCACGAACCGGAACGGGCCGGCGCAGACGGGGTCGGTGGCGAATTTGTCGCCGAGCCGCTCGGCGGCCTTGGGCGAGACCAGCATGCCGGCCCGGTCGGTGAATTGCGCCATCAGGGGCGCGAAGGGCTGCTTCAGGTTGATCTTGAAGGTGAGGTCGTCCACGGCCTCGACGGAGTCGATTGGCGCGATCTCGCCACGACGCTGTGAGCCCGGCATCTTCAGGTGGCGCTCGATCGAGTACTTGGCGGCCGCGGCGTTCACGGGCTCGCCGTCGTGAAATCTGACCCCTGGCCGGAGCGTCATGGTGAGGGTCTTCTCGTCGGCCGAGAGCTCCCACTTGGTGGCGAGCTGGGGCACCAGCTTCAGGTCGGGGCCGATATCGACGAGCTTGTCGCAGAGCGCGGCGAAGACCATGCGGCCTGCGAAGGTGCGCGCCAGGGTCGGGTCGAGGGCGTCCGGATCCTCCATCATGCCGTAGCGCAGGGTCTGGGCCGAGAGCGGTGCGGTGAGTGCGAGCCCGGCGATGAGGCAGGCGGCAAGGCGCAGCATCCGGGTGTCCTGTCCGTTTGGTGGAAGGCGGATCGTGCCGGAAGGGTCCGGCGCCGAGGCGGGCGCGTCAAGGTCGCAAACCGGCGGCCCTGTGGCACACCGTGTTCCAAGCGGCGGCCGCGCCAAGGGGTGCTTCGCGCGGAGCAACTTGCGTCGCCCGGGAGAGCGGCGCACCAGGGCCTTCGAATCGCTCGCGGAGCCCCGCGGCGCGGACCCGGAACCCACGGACGCGAATCGATGAAGCCCTTCGTCTGGAACCACGGCTATCCCTCGCTGCGCATGCCAATCTTCGGCCGCAACGTGGTGGCGACCTCGCACGCACTCGCCGCCCAGGCCGGGCTCAAGATGATCTGGCGGGGCGGCAACGCGGTCGATGCCGCCATCGCGACCGCCGCCGCCAAGACCATCACCGAGCCATGCAGCAATGGCCTCGGCTCGGACGCCTTCTGCATCCTGTGGGACGGCCAGCGGCTTCACGGGCTGAACGCCTCCGGTGGCGCGCCCGCCGCCTGGACCCCGGACTACTTCCGCCGCAAGTACGGGGAGGCGGCCCGCCCGCCCATGCGCGGCTGGGATTCGGTGACGGTGCCGGGCGCCGTCGCGGCCTGGGTGGCGCTCAGCGAGCGCTTCGGGCGCCTGCCCTTCGCCGACCTGATGGAGCCGGCGATCGAGATCGCCGAGCGCGGCTACCTCGCGCCGATCGTGGTGCAGCAGAAATGGGCGGCCGCCGCCCAGGTTCCGGAGCTTGCCGGCCAGCCGGGCTTCGCCGAGGTGTTCCTGCCCCGCGGCCGCGCCCCGGAGGTCGGCGAGCGGGTGCGGCTGCCGGGCATCGCCCGGACGCTGCGGGCCGTGGCCGAGACGAGGGGCCGGGCTTTCTACGCGGGCGAGATCGCCGAGGCGACCGCCCGCCACGCGGCTGAGCACGGCGGGGCCATGACGGTGGCGGATCTCGCTGCATATTGCCCCGAATGGGTCGAGCCGACTGGCCAGGACTATCGCGGCTACACGCTCCACGAGATCCCGCCGAACGGGCAGGGCATCGCCGCGCAGATCGCGCTCGGCATCCTCGCGGAGTTCGACCTCGGCTCGCTGCCGCCCGACGGGCCCGAGAGCCAGCACCTGCAGATCGAGGCGATGAAGCTCGCGTTCAGTGACACCTACCGCTACGTGGCCGATCCTTCGGGCATGACGATCACGCCGGACGAGATGCTCGATCCCACCTATCTCCGGGCGCGGGGCAGGCTGATCGACCGGACGAAGGCCCAGGATTTCGGCCCCGGTAATCCGGCGAGCGGCGGCACGATCTACCTCACCACGGCCGATTCCTCGGGGATGATGGTGAGCTATATCCAGTCGAACTTCATGGGCTTCGGCTCCGGGGTCGTGGTGCCCGAATGGGGTCTGTCCCTGCAGAACCGCGGCTACGGCTTCCACCTCGATCCGGGCAGCCCCAACGTGGTGGCGCCGGGCAAGCGGCCCTTCCACACCATCATCCCGGGTTTCCTGACCAAGGACGGCGCGCCGGTGATGAGCTTCGGCGTGATGGGCGGCAACATGCAGCCGCAGGGCCACGTGCAGACGCTGGTGCGCATGCTCGATCACCACCAGAACCCGCAGGCCGCCTGCGACGCGCCGCGCTGGCGCGTGAATGAGGGGCTCAGCATCAACGCCGAATCGACCATGCCGTCCGAGACGGTGCGGGCGCTGGCCGAGCGCGGCCACCGCATCGAGGTGATCAACGACAGCTATCAGGATTTCGGGGCCGGCCAGTTCATCTGGCGCATGGGCGATCCGGATGAGGATGGCTACGTCGCGGCGAGTGATCCGCGGCGCGACGGTCAGGCCGTCGTGTGCTGAGAGTCTTTTTGAGAAGTCAGGGATGTGCTGTCCGTCGCAGAAGGATGGCGCCCATGGCGATGAGGATCATGGCCTCGGAGACGTCGAGGCGTTGCTCGTAGTCGCGCACGAGGCGGCGCCCGCGTGTCATACCAAATCCGCTTGATCCCTTCGGGATGGCGGATTTGGGCTTCGCTCAGGCGCCGCGCGGGCTGGTGATCCGGGATCCGCTTCGATCAAGCGGATCCCGGATCACCAGCCGAAGCTGCGCTCCACGACCCAGCGGCGGGGCAAGACCTGGAAGCCGGCGGCCTCGTCGCATCGGCGCACGACCTCGACTGAAAAGTCGAGGGAGGCGGCCTTGTCCATGGGCTGGAGCCGGTCGTAGGCGCCGTCGGCGAAGAGGTGCGTCACCCACGGCCAGCGCTTGCGGATGGCGTCGAGGATGACTTGGTCTCCAGCCGGGTCTGAGATCTCCGCCGGGCTCAAGTTCACCATCAGCCGCCGCCCGTCCGTGTCGACGGCGGTGTGGCGCTTGCGGCCGGTCACCTTCTTGGCGGCGTCGTAGCCCCGCGCAGCCCCAGGCGCCGGCACATTGACCGACTGGCTGTCCACGACGGTAGCGGAGGGGCTCGCCTCGCGGCCGGCCCGCTCCCGGTCGCACATCAGGGCGAGGTCGTGGATGGTCTGGACCAGGAAGCGCCGCATCACGCGACGGAACCACCCGTCGACCGTCTGCCATGGGCCAAACTCGGTCGGCAGCATCTCCCACCCGCAGCCCGCACGCACGCGGGAGCGCAAGGCATTCACGACCCCGCGCAGATCCACGCGCCGCGGCCGTCCGCGCCGGCTCGGGCGGGGCATCGGGGGAGCGATCCGCGCCCACTCCTCGTCCGTGAGATCAGACCGGTACCGCTCGGTCTTCCTGGCAATCTCGGCCATCCGGCCACGGCTCTGCTCGGTCCACATCCCGAGCTTGAACCATGCCCTCCGCCCGCGCGGAACCCCGATACCTCATTGTCCAAAAGGGCTCTCAGATGCAGCGCCGCACCTGAGTTCAGGTGGTGTGTCTCGCTCGAGTCTAGGTGAGAGCTCGATGGGCTTCTGAGGGATCGGGTCGTAATCGGCACCCTTGGCCGGCGTTCGACAACAATGTCCCATCGTTCTGGACATCCGGTTCGGCTGCCGGCCCGGGCCGGGCTGCGCCCTCTCAGGATCAGAAGGTCAAGCCTCAGTTTCTAACGCTACAGCTCGGACATGTGATGCTGGACCGCCGCCTTATCAATATATTACGGACGATGCATCATCCCGGAAATATCAATCAAAATTTAAGATCATGAGCTGTATCTCACGATCAGATCAAATTCGGTCAGCCGGGCTGGGCGGCCGCGTCAGGAGCTGCATCGATGCCCAGGCAGGTGTTATCTCGCCCTGTCCCCACCTTGAGGCGCATCTGTGCCGAATGGTCCACGGGGCGCTCGGGCAGCGTCGGCTTCGTGTTCGGCCTGTTGCTCCTGCCCATGATGGTGGCGATGGGCGTCAGCGTCGATTACGCGAGAGTCTCCGCCGCGCGATCCGACCTCGCCGCCGCCGCCGATGCCGCGGTCCTGTCGGTCACCAACAAGGCCGCCATGAGCCTCGACATGCTCAGCGCCCAGGCGCGGGTTCGGGACGCATTCCTCAAGAATATCCAGACCATGCCGGACATCAGCGGCGTCTCGGCCGACGCCGTCGTCATCGACCTGCTCGGCGTGCGCGCGGCGACCCTGTCCTACACCGCCAGCTACAGGACCGCCTTCTCGGGCATCCTCGGCATGCGCACCCTCTCCGTCAGCGGCAACGCCGCCTCCAAGTCCGCCGTGCCGATCTACATGGATTTCTACCTCCTCCTTGACAACTCGCCCTCCATGGGCGTCGGAGCGACCAGCGCCGACATCAGCACCATGGTGAGCCGCACCCCGGACAAGTGCGCGTTCGCCTGCCACGACCTGTCGGCCGGGAACAGCGACTACTACCACCTCGCCAAGTCGCTCGGCGTGACCATGCGGATCGACGTGGTCCGGCAGGCCACCCAGCGCCTGATGGACACCGCCGCCAACACCGCCCTCGTCCCCGGCCAGTTCCGGACGGCGCTCTACACGATGGGCGCGGACTGCGCGTCGGTCGGGCTCACCACCGTCAGCCCCCTGAGCTCGGACCTCGCGGCCGCCAAGACCAACGCGCAGGCCATCGATCTCATGACCATCCAGAAGCCCGGCTACAACAACGACCAGTGCACGGACTTCGATGGCGTCTTCCAGAGCCTGAACGGCAAGATCGACGTCGCCGGCGACGGCTCCACCGCCCTGACGCCGCAGAAGGTGGTGTTCCTGGTCTCCGACGGCGTGGCGGACGCCTACTATCCCTCGACCTGCACCCGCAAGACCACGGGGGGGCGCTGCCAGGAGCCGCTGACGCTGGCGAACTGCACCACGCTCAAGAACCGGGGCATCAAGATCGCGGTGCTGTACACGACTTACCTGCCGCTGCCGACCAACGACTGGTACAACACCTGGATCGCGCCGTTCCAGGCGACGCTGCCAAGCGCCATGCAGGGCTGCGCCTCGCCGGGCCTGTACTTCGAGGTCAGCCCGACCCAGGGCATCGCGGACGCGATGACGACGCTGTTCCAGCGGACGGTCTCACAACCGCGACTGACCCAGTAACCCGGCTCCCGGCCGGCGTGATCGGCGTATCGCCACGGGGTGACGGAGCCTCCCCGCGCGCCGGTTGCGGCGTCGACCGAGACCGGGCGAGCCGCATCGTGGCGCCCGTCTCATCGGGCACCGCCGGAGCACGATCAGAAATCCAACCTTTCCAGTTCGGCCCAAGCTTGGGGCGGGAGCGGGACCTCCGGTGATGCGGTCACTGAAAACCTTTCTTGCGGACCGGGCCGGGGCTGCGGCGCTGATCCTCGGCCTGTGCCTGCCGATGCTGGTGGCCGGCTCCGGCGCCGCCCTCGAATACGCCCGAATCCACAAGCGAAGGACCGAGCTGCAGAAGGCCGTCGACACGGCCGCGCTCGCCGCCGCGGGTGAGCTGACCATTGCGGGCTCGGACACCTACGTCCGGAACCTGGCGGTGCGCACGGCCTACGAGGCGGCCGGCGGAACCGACCCCGCCGTCACCCGCGCCACGGCTCGCGTGCAGAACCGGCGCGGCTGGGTCCAGGTCGAGATCCGCGAGACCGTGCGCAGCCTGTTCGGTCGCCTGCTCACCATGCCGACCATGGAGCTCAGCGCGCAGGCCACGGGCGAGCTCTCCGGATCCACCCGCGTGTGCCTGCTGACGCTGGACGACAGCCACGCCGACGCCATGCACCTGCACAAGAACGCCAACGTCGTCGCTACCAGCTGCGGGCTGTTCGGCAATTCCAGCGACAAGGCCGCGGTGCACCTGGAGGACGGGGCGACGGTCGACGCCGCGCTGATCTGCTCGGCGGGCGGCATCAGCAAGGGACGGGCCTACGTCAAGGGCCTGCTGCAGACCGGCTGTCCCGCCCGGCCCGATCCGCTCGCCGCGCGCATGCCGCCCCCGCTGCCGAGTTGCACCTTCCCCGACCAGCTCGTGGTCGACGGAGCGAAGACGCCGACGCTGCTGCTGCTGCCGGGGGTGTACTGCAAGGGGCTGAAGGTCACCAACGGCGCCCAGGTCACCTTCGGGGCCGGGGTGTACGTGATCGACAACGGCCCGCTCGTGGTCGACAAGGACGGGGCGATCTCCGGGCAGAACGTCGGCTTCTACTTCACCGGGGACGCCGGCGGGGTGCTGTTCGACATCAAGAGCAGCATCGACCTGACCGCGCCGAAGGACGGCCCGATGGCGGGCCTGCTGTTCTTCGAGAACCGGACCGTGACGGCGCCGGTGGTGGTCCAGTCCGACACCAAGCTTCCGCCGCCTCCGCCACCACCGGGCTCACCGCCGATGCGGCAGTACCGGATCATCAGCAACAACGCCCGCAACCTGCTGGGCACGATCTACCTGCCGGCCGGTCGCCTGATCATCGACGCGAACAACCCCGTTGCTGATCGCTCAGCGTACACCATCATCGTGGCGCGTCAGGTGGAGTTCTTCGACGGTCCGAGCCTCTACCTGAACTCGAACTACGGCGTGACGGACATCCCCGTGCCTGAAGGGGTCGGCAACACCACCAAGCGCACGATCAAGCTGGTGCAGTAATTCCAAACGGAGGCGCCTTGCGCGCGTGGTCGCGCCAGGTGCCCGGAACGCCGACGCCCAACCCTCCGATTCGGTCGGCCTCGTTCGGCCCGATATGGCTCACCCCACACACTGGATTTCGGGCAAGGACGGCGCGGCAGCACGGGCTCGTCGGCGTCAATCGGGGACGGACCGCTTCCCCTCCAGGCGGCGCAGCTTCGGGATGATCCCCAGCAGCCCCTCCTTCAGCTCCTGGATCGGCTCCTCACACCCGCCGAGCGCGCACACGATCCGCTCCCGGGCCTCACCGACCCGCTCCCGCAGGCTCCGGCCCGCCCTGGTCAGCTCCAGGCGCAGCTGACGTTCGTTCTCGGGATCGCGAAGCCGCCGCACGTAGCCGCTCACCTCCAGGCGCTTGAGCAGCGGCGTCAGCGTGCCCGCATCCAGCTGCAGGCGCCGACCGATCTCCTTCAGGTTCACGCCGTCCCGCTCCCAGAGCACCAGCAGCACCAGGTACTGCGGGTAGGTCAGGCCGAAGGGCTCCAGCAGCGGCCTGTAGGCGGCCGTGAAGGCGTGCGCGGCCGCGTAGACGCTGAAGCAGAGCTGGTTGTCGAGCCGCAGGTCAGCGCTGGGTCTTGCCATCAGACACTCTCTAAAGTTGCATTATTCTCAAATGCGCATCCAGGAGACGAAATTGCACGACGACGTTTAGAGCACAAGCTCATTCTTTCGGCACCCCCGCCCGCCTGCAGCGAGGTCGCGTCCACCACGCAGAGCATCGTCCGAACGGCCTAGTTCTGGATTACGCTTGCGCTCCAACGTTTGGGGCTCTATAAAACGTCGCACTAAGCAAAAACGCCCTGGGGAGGCCACCGATGATCCGCACCACCCGCACCGTGCCCGGCCCGAGCCGATCCACCATCTCGCTGGGCCTGCTCGGTGCCGTGGGCGGCCTCAGCGCCCTCCTGACGGGCCTCACCCTCGCGCCCGAGCGGGCCAGCTCCGCGCCGGCCGCTCCCTCCGTGACCCGGTTTCAGAGCACCGCTCCCGCTCCGGTCCAGGGTGCTGCCCTCGCCGCCCCGGACACCGCTCGCGCGGGCAGCGTCGGCGAGCCCCGCCGCACCGTGCGCGTCGTCTATCCCGGCCCGGTCACCCGCTGAGCCGCCATGACTGTCCTGACCGCCAAAGCCCTCGCCCAGGCTCCCGCCGCCCCGCGCGCCGCGCGGTGGCTGCGCGCCGGCGCCGGCTTCGCCGGCTCGACCGCGCTCCTGATCCTCGGCATGCTCACCCTCGGCAGCCTCGCCGCCTGAGCCCGCTCCGCGTCCCTCGCGAGGGCTGCCGCGACGCGGGCAGACCTCCACGCCCACCCGCGCGTCCCTGGAGTGAGGTCATGCTGAGATTCGTGTTCGGGCTGCGCCTGTTCGCCCTGCTCGTGCTCGCGGGTGGCGTCGGTGTGGTCGCCGTGACCCTTGGCCGGTTGGAGCTGAGCGAGGCCTACGCCACCTCGCCCGTCCTGCGGCCCGTGCGATCGGGCCCGCAGGCCTCCACGACCGCCGCGGCCAGCCCCCCTGCCGCGAGCGGGGACATGCAGGCGCTCGCGAGCGGATTGCGCGACGCGGCCAGCCGCACGGCCCTGACCTCGAGCCCCCCGGCGGCCCAGAGCTCCGTGGCGCCCGCGGCTTCGTCCGCCGCCGTGAGCGAGCCCACCACTCCGACCAGGACGGCCGCCCTGATCGCGCCCGAGCCGCAGGCGGTGGCCGGCCGCTTTGTTGACCTCAACACCGCCTCGCTGGCGGAGCTGAACGGACTGCGAGGCGGCGGTGCGATCGGGCGGGCGATCGTCCGGGGCCGGCCCTACCGGTCCGCCGAGGAACTGGTCAGCCGGCGCGTGCTCAGCCGCGCCCGCTTCGAGCGGATCCGGGATCAGGTCCGGGTGCGCTCGTAAGCTGGGCCACGATCGCGGCAACGCCCCATTCACCATGATCGGTGCAGGAGCGGCGGCGCCGGATTGGGTTGCGCGCTCATGCCGCCCCATCCTCACCCCCGCGCCGACACCGGACGGCCTCGCCTCGTTCTGCGGGACGCCGTCGGTCTCGGGCGCGTGCTGGACCAGATGCGGGCCTGACACCCGCTCGACATCGCCGCACTCGCCCGGCTCGTGACGCAGACGTTCGTCGTTGATCTTGACCTCCTGGCCCCAGTTCTGTCGTCCAGGGAGCCTGAGCGTCGGCCCGTGATCAGGTCCAGCCTGATGCGGTCGGCCAGAAAGGAGCCGCGTTCTCGCCAGTCATATTGTGGACATACTTGGAGGTAGGTTGCGCCCTGTCAATAACAACAACGGGATTGCGTGATGTCCTGCAAGGCTATTCTGGCCGCCTGCGCCCTCGCGACCGCCCTCGCGGGCTCCTCCGGTGTCGAGGCCAAGGGCGGTCCGCGGGCCCAGGCGGGCGTCGCCTCCTGGTACGGCCCCGGCTTCCACGGCCGGCGCACCGCCAACGGTGAGCGCTTCGACACCCACGCGCTCACGGCGGCCCACCGCTTCCTGCCCTTCGGCTCGCGCGTGCGCGTGACCAACAACAGCAACGGTCGCTCGGTGGTGGTGCGCATCAACGACCGCGGTCCCTACGTGGGCGGGCGCGTCATCGACCTCTCGAACGCGGCCGCGCGGGCGATCGGTGTTTCGGGTGTTGCCAAGGTGAGGATCGCACGCCTATGACAACGGCCCGCGAAGCTTCCGTCTAGCCTAGCTCGATAAGCTCCGGCCGGAAGCAAACCGGGACACCAGGTTCTCGGAACGGGATCGGCCAACCTCCGTTTGGGCCGCACCGGCCCGCAATCCGCGCGAGCTGCGCGCAGATGCCGATGCTGTTCCAGGCCCTGTCACTTCGCAGCGCGCTCGTCGCACTCACCTCCGGGTGCCTCATGCTCGCCACGGCCGGCCACGTCCGGGCCGGCGAGGAGGAAGGGCTCGGCCTGCTGTTCCACAACCTCATCGGGGCCCGGCCAGCGCCGCAGCCTGGGCCCACCCTGCAGCCCTCCGGATCCGGAGCGGAGTCCTACCCCGCCCACCAACGGCGGGCGTGGCGGCAGTCCGGCCGCCGCGCGTGGCTCAGAGAGCCGCGCGCGCAGATCCAGCCGAAGCCGAAGGCGCGCTACGCCGCCCTGCCCAGGCCCGAGAAGCTGCGGCAGACGGTGGGGAGGCCCGCGCCCAGGCCGAAGCTGGCCGACAACGCCGCCCTGCTGCTGCCCAGGGGCCGGGATCCCGGGGCCGCCCTGCTGAGGGATGCCACGCTGCGGCGCGGCGACGTCGTGATCACCGCCCAGGGACCAGGGGTGTTCACCGGCAAGGGGGGCGACCAGCACCGGGCCGGCGATTTTGAGGACGCCGGGCGCTCCTCCAGCCTGGATCGCAGGACCCGCAAGCTGCTGGCCGCCATGGTCGCGCCCGCGGGCGCGCGCTTGCCGGCCGACGAGGCGCGCCGCTCCTTGGCCAAGCCACGCAGGGTACCGGCTGGTGAGCCGCAGGCGGCCCAGGTCCAGGCGCGAGTGGCCGAGCCCGCGGTGCGGGTGGTCTTACCCGGGAGCCGCGCTGAACACCGCTGCCCGCGCGCGAGACGGGCGGAGGATGGTCCGGGCTTGGAGCACCTATTCGAGCCGCCTTCACTCCTGAAATTTCGACCACTGAGCGGGGGCGAAGGAGGTCGTGTAAGGGGCTCTCAGACGGCGGCTGCGAGCAGGGGGGGCACCCTGCGGCCCGACTTGAAGCGGGCCAGCTTCACGGAGCGGACTGGCGGACTGGCATTGGCCGCGCCTTCAGCGGGCGCGCTCGCCACGCCGAACCGGCCAGCCAGGGTCGGAGCGGGGGATGGAGCGACCCCGCCCAACACGTCGCGCAGCAGCGCGAGACCGGCCGCGTCGTCCAGCGCCTCGGGCGAGAAGTCGGGCACGGGGGCCTCCCTGATCCGTGATCCCGAGCGGATCAGTCGCACTCCTGCGTGCGGCGGGTCCGGGACTTGCCGGAGCGGCCGATCACCTGCTCCTCGACGTAGTAGCAATTGTCGGCCAGCGCGTCGGAGAGGACCGTCCTGGACGTGGCGGAGACCTGCGCCAGCTGCCCGAGGTCGGCCCCGGCGGGGGTGCCCGCCCTGGCCTGCAGGGCCGTGTAGCCGACCAGGGTCGTGGCCAGGGCGGCGACGGCGAGGGCGCGCGCGAGGATCGAGCGGGAAGGGATCATGACCGTGGAACTCTGATCGCGTGGGCGGACAGGAAGCCCCGCCTTGGTACTCTGTCGTTTAGACACAAAAACTTTGTGCGCAAGTCACGTATCATGGCCTAGGCCGCGCGGCGCCTGAGCGGAGCCGGCATCCGCATTGCCGAAATAGGAGATGGCGAAGCCATCAACCGGATGTCGTATGACACCACCTACTCAGAGGATGGGCCGGGACGTGGGCATCACGGGCCGCTTCAACTTCCGCTCGACGTTGACCGGTAGAGTCATCCTGCAGGTCGAGGCGAAGCGGAAGGCCTGGTGGCCGCGCAGTCGATTCAGCTTGGCCAAGTACGTCTGGCGCGACAGGATGAGCCCGGGGGCGGAGGCGTCGCCTGTGAGGTCCACAGCCTGCGGGGCAGTTGCGGCGACCCTGGTGTGGGCGAACACGATCGCTCAGCTCGCGACACTGCAGGCGCCCGCGATCATCAGGAACACCGAAACCTTTCCCGTTGGCGGCGGAGACGGCCGCTCGGCTCCGCATCGTGCGATAGTGAGTACACTGAACATAGACCTGTGAACGTCAAGCTTGAGCACCTTGAGCGCGGCCGCCGTCGAGGGTCGTTTTGATAGTACCTTAAGGGATTGCCGCCACACCGGTTGGCATGTTCGAGCGACGCACGTCCCCCCGCGCCCGCACCCGGCTGCCCGGTGCTGTCTGCCTCCTCGAAGGCACCCTGGCCTGCGTGATCACCGGCCTCTCCCGCACGGGTGCCACGCTCGAGCTTCCTCGCCACACGGAGGTCGCGCGGCGCTTCGAATTGAGGATCGGCCAGGAACCCAGGTCCCGTCCCGTCAGAAAGATCTGGCAGGACGGGACCCACGTCGGGGTTTCGTTCGTGGAGAAGCGGGACGCTCCCGAGGTCCTGAACGATTAGCCGGCCAGCGCACCGATCCTGTCACGGGCTGCTCGGGCGAAATTGGACGCCGACCCAGTCTCCGCGCCGCCAGCGCTCCTCGACCGGGAACTCCCCATCTTCCTCAATCAGCAGCAGCTTGAAGGCGAGGGGCAGCGCGACCTCCGCCGCGAGGCCGAGCTTGGCCCCCGTTGTCGTTCTGTCCCGGACGAGGCACTTGACCGGCTCAACGCCGGGCAGCAGCACCCGGCCTTGCGGGAACCTCGGCGCGCGCTCGGCCGCCCTCCTATCCTCGTTTCGGGAGGTCACCGTCCCGGCCATAGATTTACACGTCCTGCGAGGTTGATTGCACCTCAAGCAGGAGAGGGACGGGACCAGTAACGAGTTGTTACTCTGTGTGATGACACCATGAGCGCAGGACCGACCAAGTACCAGAACGCGAACTAGAGGGCGACGAACGTATCTGTGCCGGATGGGATCAAGACTGCGGGCGGGGGCGATCCGTCCCTCGTCAGGGAGGCAGGTCGAGGTGCGCGATGACGAAGCTTGAGAAGCTGCTGCAGGATCTCGGTTCGCTGCCGTGCAAAGTGCCGGACGCGCTCGGCTACCCGCTATGTACCGGCTACAGCGACCTGATGTTCGCGGGCGTCGCGATCGTGTTGGCGATCGTGGCGGCTGGGTTCCTGCTCCTGACGAAGCTGGCCTCCAGCTTCTGATCTCGCCCCCACGTCGCGGCCGGCTTCCTCGATCCAAGCTCAAGGAGCGGCTGCCGTGGACGCGGGGGCGGGCGCCGAAATACGGATGTTGAGAGCACAGCCATGTGCATGGGCCTCGATCCAAATTTGATGAGGAACTCGGATTCGTTATCTTCGAAGGTAGTGCTGAAGTTCGGTGCCGCCGCTTCGGCGGCTCCGGTCAAAATTTGCTGATCAATTCGGTATATTTACGTTTTGCAAACTAGTAGAATTTTAAACTGAGATAGTCAGTATCAGTCGGCTTCAGGTTGAGAGCATAGAGATGCGCCAGCACGGATCGATCCCTCGAGCACGGCTCGAAAGAGCTGTCTCGGGAAGGCACGCAGAAAATGACGCGGTGATGAAGCAGAACACCTTTGGCGCGAGCAAAGCGACAAAAAATCCATCTGCTTTCCAGTATGTGCCGAAATACATCAAGATTGGAGTCATTTTGATAATTTTATCATCAATATACGCGGGATTCAATTTTATGATACCACACATGCAATGTGCTTCTTATAAGTCTAGCGGAGATTTGTATTATGGCATGACAATGGAAGCATGCAGAGCGAGAGTGAGAGTCAGCAACACGCAATATATTCAGTCAAATATTGAGAATTTCGCGCATAGACTCGGCATACAATAGAATAGTCCAGAAGACTCCCACCACTTTGGGTGAGGACGAGCTTGACATCACGTGCGATTCGCACGTCGCCGTGTCCGCAGGGTTTCTGGGCGGGCAGGCTCCGGGAATGGCCCTCTCAGGCAGAGCCCACCTCGCGCGTGCGCGCCAGAACCGCGAGCAGCGCTTCCGACGAGAGCCCCTTCTCGAGCAGGGGGACCCCGGCCTCCCGCGCCCGCTCGCGGATGCTCGGGTCCGGATGGCCGGTGGTCAGGAGGATCGGCGCGTGCACGTCCAGCTCACGCAGCCGGCGCAGCACATCGAGCCCGCTCAGGCCAGGCATCATGACGTCCAGGATCACGCAGCCCGGCGCCGGGCCGGGGAAGGCCGAGAGCAACGCCGCCCCGCTGCCGAAAGCCGCGACCGCGTAGCCCTCGCTCTCGAGCAGGAACTGCAGGGAGCTCAGGACAGCAGGATCATCGTCCGCGATGAAGATGGGCATGACCAGCTCCTGATCCTGCGGTCTGGGGTCTGGGGTCTGGGGCCGGATTGGGCCATCCTCCCCGTCCGCAAGGGGCAATCTACCGGCCCAACCCTGACTCCAAATTGATGTCTCTCAAGGCTCGCTCCAGCCCGCTCAGAACGGCCCGGCGCACCAGCTCGGACAGGCGGCCGGCCTGCCTCTTCTCCATGCTCTCGGCTTGGTAAGCCGCTGCCGCCCGCGGGCGGATGGCGAGGGCCCGGCCGGTCTCCTTGGCCGTGCGGCCCGCCACGAGGGGCGCACGGGGGTCTCCTGCCGGCTGCCAGCTCGCGGCCGACCTTCCGGACTACCTCGTGCGCACGCAAGCCTCAGCCGCTGGACCCCGCTCGCAGCGCATGCAGCCCTGGTCGCGGCGATGGCGTTCTCTACCCCACTTGACCTAATCCATCCCACCTCGCTCTGTAGCGCGTTGCGGACTAGTCCAATTCAGCTCTCGACGAGCCGTCAAGAGCAACTTTGATTTAAGAGCTGACGGGCATTTCTCAGCAGGGATCATGTACCGCAACCTCATCGGGTTCGGCCCGCTCGACAGCGATCGCTGAACGGAAGCATCGCCCCATGCCGACATCCGCCCAACGCGTGTCCACCCGCGCGTCCACCCCACAGCAGGATGGGCTCTGGTCCTACCTTCAGGCCCTCGTGGCCACGACACTCGACACCATTCGCGAGCACGGTCTCCACCCGAGCCCTGCCGGGTTCGAACTGCTGTTCCGCCATCACAGCCGCGCGCTCCCGGACGCGGATCTCGGGCCGCTCTTGGCGCGTGTTCGATCCCTGGCACAGCACGGGAGCTCCCCGCCTCTGCCGGAGATCGATCTCGACGCGGTGCATGACGGGGCCGAGGCCCTGGAGAGCGAGGCGGGCCGGCTCGCCGCGGCCCTGTCCGGCAGCGCGCAGGCCCTGGCCACCTACGGCTCGGTCCTGAGTGCCTGCAACGATCGCCTCGGCGCCGCTCCCTCGGCCGCGATGCTGATGCAGTCCGTGGCCCTGCTCACCCGCGAGACCGCCCGCGTCAGCGCCCGCAACGCCGAGCTGGAAGGCGAGCTGCGTCAGGCAGGCGAGCGGATCGGCAAGCTGCAGCGCAACCTCGCCAGCGTGCGCCAGGAGGCGAGCGTCGACGCCCTGACCGGGATCGCCAACCGGCGCGCCTTCACCGCGCGCCTGCGTCGCCAGCTTGCCCAGGCCAAGGCGGAGGGCGCCGGCCCGTTCTGCCTCGTCCTGTTGGACGTGGACCACTTCAAGCTGTTCAACGACGCGCACGGCCACCGCACGGGCGATCAGGTCCTGCGGCTGGTGGCGCGCCTGCTCACCGACAATGTGAAGGGGCGCGACTTCGTGGCCCGCTACGGCGGCGAGGAGTTCGCGCTGATCCTGAGCGACGTGGATGCCGAGAGCGGGCTGACGGTGGCCGAGCAGATCTGCGAGCGGCTGCGCGGCAAGCGGCTGATCAAGCGCGAGACGGGGCGGGACATCGGCGCGCTGACGCTGTCGGGCGGGCTGGCGCAAGCCCGGCCGGGCGAGGCGCAGGGCGCGCTCATCGAGCGGGCCGACGCGGCCCTGTACGCGGCCAAGGGCCAGGGCCGGGATCGCATCTGCCTCGCCTGACGACTCACGATCTGCGGGGTGGAGCGCACCCACAGACCTTCCGCCCACCCGTCAAGCGGTGCAGGCCAGGCGTGCTGACGGATTGCGGCTAGATCGTGGGTGTGCTGACCTTGGCGTATCGCTGCCGAAGCCTGATCACGCGCCGCGTGCGGTCCCAGATCTCTACGGCGCAGCCGACGTTGAGGGCGCGCGCCTTGAACAACGCTTCGACGTCATCATCTGCGTCCAAGAGCTTGACGCCGAAGATGTGATCACCGGCGTCGATCAGGTACGCTCGATAATTGAGCACAGCAATTTTGTTCTCCTCGCGCGGTTGCGAGCAGTCACAGCGGCACGTCATTCGATGCCTCGCCTCGTTGGGCGAAAGATCCTGGCTTCCCACTGACAGGCTTCATTGTGCTCGTGGCGCTGTCAAGTCGTATTTTACGTGATCAGTATTTGCTGCTGCGCAACATGGAGCGAGCGCTGCCAAGCGCGCCGAGCGCGATCATCATGGGTTACATCGTCGGCTTCTAACGCCACGACCGCCCGGGCCTTGGTCTGGCCTCTGCCGCGGCTCGGGAGCGAGGCCAGACCAAGGCTCCCCGAACGGGCCTTTGGTCATCAGGGGTCGGAGCCACAGCGAGCCGCCCACCATCAGCCACGGAGATCTGTGACGCTGGTTCCATGCGCCCGCCTGATGCGACTCGGCGGGACCGCCATGGAGGCTCACGCCGAATTCGAATTGCCGCTATGGAGCGTCGAGCGGCCGTTCCGGCGGCTCTGATCGAAAATCCGAAAGTGGCGCATCTCGGCCCTTCCGCGGCGTCGGCCGAGCCGCGCGTCTTGCCCCAGCCTTGGCCATCAGCGTGAGCTGTCGCGAAGCCGGCGGAGAACACGAGAAGCAGATTCCCTGTCCCGATCTGGCCTCTCGCACGTTGGTGCCCGCTGAGACGTGGAGCGGGTGCACATGCGGGTGGCGACGTTGGCAATCGGAGTTGTCGGCCTGCTGGCGGGATGGCCGCTGACCGTCCTCGCTGCTGATGGCGGCGCGGCTGGCCATCCCTCCGAACTCCTGTTCGTCGCTCAGATCGTCGTCCTCCTCGCGGCCGGTCGTCTCTTGGGCGAACTCATGCAGCGCATCGGTCAGCCGAGCGTCATGGGCCAGCTGATGGCCGGCATCCTTCTGGGACCGTCCGTCTTCGGAGCCCTCCTGCCCGACCTGCAGCACGGCTTGTTCCCACCCGGCCCCGAGCAGAAGGCGATGCTCGGCGGTGTGGCTCAACTCGGCATCCTGCTCCTGCTCCTCATGACCGGCATGGAGACCGACCTCGCTCTCGTGCGCCGGGTCCGGCGTGCCGCGATCAGCGTCTCCGTCACCGGCGTCGCCATTCCCTTCGCGCTCGGCTTCGCCCTTGGCGAGTTCCTGCCGGCCTCCCTCCTCCCCAAGCCGGAGCTTCGCCTCGTCACCTCCCTGTTCCTCGGCACCTCGCTCTCGATCTCCTCGGTCAAGATCGTCGCCATGGTGGTGCGCGAGATGGGCTTCCTGCGCCGCAAGGTCGGGCAGGTGATCGTCGCCTCGGCCATCATCGACGACACCATCGGCTGGGTGATCATCGCCATCACCTTCAGCCTCGCCCTGCACGGGCGGGTCGAGGTCTGGAGCCTCGCCCAGAGCCTGACCGGAACGGCGCTGTTCCTGGCCCTGAGCTTCACGCTCGGACGGCGGTTCGTCTTCCTGGCAATCCGCTGGGCCAACGACACCCTGGTCAGCGAGGCGGCGGTCATCACCACCATCCTGATCATCATGGGCCTGATGGCCCTCGCCACCCACGCCATCGGCGTGCACACGGTGCTCGGCGCCTTCATGGCGGGTCTCCTGGTCGGCCAGTCGCCGATCCTCACCCGGCAGATCGACGAGCAGCTCCGCGGCTTGATCACGGCCCTGTTCGCACCGGTCTTCTTCGGGCTTGCCGGACTGAGTGCGGATCTGACCATCCTGCGCGACCCGCACCTCCTGCTCCTGACCGCCGGGCTGGTGGCGGTCGCCAGCCTGGGAAAATTCGCTGGCGCCTTCGCGGGCGGTGTTTTCGGGGGCCTGCGTCCGCCCGAGTCGCTCGCGCTGGCCTGCGGCATGAATGCGCGCGGCTCAACCGAGGTGATCGTCGCGACCATCGGGCTGTCGATCGGGGCGTTGTCCCAGAACCTGTTCACGATGATCGTGGCGATGGCGGTGATCACCACGCTGGCCATGCCGCCGATGCTGCGCTGGGCTCTTGCCCGGCTCCCACTCGACGAGGCCGAGCGCACGCGGCTCGCACGGGAAGAGTTCGGGGAGCGCGGCTTCGTGGCCAATCTCGAGCGCCTCCTCGTCGTCGCCGACCAGACCGCCAAGGGTCGCTTCGCCTCCCGGCTTGCCGGCCTGATTGCCGGCGCACGCAGCATGCCCGTCACGGTGATCCGGCTCGGAACGGCGGCGGAGGAAGCCGCACGGGAGCCAGGTCTCGAAAGGGTCGTGCGCGGCGCGGCCGAGGTCGTGCAGGCCCGGCTCGCCCGGCAGAACGAGGAGGTCGCGCCGGGGCTCGACGTGCTGGAGCAGCAGCCAGGGGCGCCGCTCGAGGAGGCTGTGACCCAGGAGGCGGCGAAGGGCTACGACCTCCTGGTGGTGGGCATCGAGCCGACCACCGGGCCGGGCGGCGGGTTCAATGCGGCCGTGTCGACCGTCGCAGGCAGCTTCGCGGGCCCTCTGGCCATCGTGGCCGCGCGCGGACCGCACGTCAGCCATCCCGAGGATGGGCCGCTCGACATCCTGGTCCCGATCAACGGAACGGACATCTCCCGCCGGGGCCTCGACGTCGCGCTGACGCTCGCACATGCCGCGAGTGCATCCGTAACGGTGCTCTATGTTCCGGATGAGGAAGGCGCGGGCAAGCGGCCCGGGCGCCCGCGACTGAGACGCTGGGCGAGCCTGCGACGGGGAGGCGACGCTGTTCTCAAGGAGGCGGTGACCATGGCGGACCATTACGGTGTTGCCCTTCGCACCCTCGCCAAGAACGCGATCACGCCCGGTGACGCGGTGCTGCGGCAGGCTCGTCTCGGTCGGCACACTCTCGTGGTCCTGGGGGTGGCACGCCGGCCCGGCGAGGTCCTTCAACTCGGCCGCGTGGCCGACACCATCCTCGAGGCGTCGGACCGCTCCATCCTGTTCGTGGCGAACTGAGACGGACGGCGCGATGGCCGGTTCGGGCACAGCCCTACACGTGTTCGGCGTCACCCTGATCGGCGTCACGCCCGAGAACGGACGGCGGCTGCTCCTCACTCTGGCCTTCGTCGCGGTGGTGGTGCTGCTGGGCCGAGGATTGCGTTGGGTCGCTGGTCGGGTCGGCCATCACGTCCGGGACAAGCGCACGGCCTTCTGGCTGCGCCAAGGCGTCCATGTCGCCGTAGCGGCATTCCTGCTGCTGGGCGTTCTCTCGATCTGGTTTGATGATCCGGCGCGCCTCGCCACGGCTCTCGGCTTGGTCACCGCAGGGCTCGCCTTCGCGCTCCAGCAGGTCATCACGGCGGTGGCGGGCTACGTGGTCATTCTGCAGGGCGGGACCTTCAACCTGGGGGACCGGATCGTCATGGGAGGCGTGCGCGGAGACGTGTTGGCACTCTCGTTCATGCAGACAACGATCTTGGAGATGGGCGAGCCCGCCTCGGTTACCTCGGCATCGACTGGCCCATCGTCAACATGGGTGCACTCTCGGCAGTACACCGGGCGGGTGGTTACGGTGTCGAACGCGAAGGTGTTCGACGAGCCGATCTACAACTACACGCGGGAATTCCCGTACATTTGGGAGGAGATGACGGTTCCGATCCGCTACGGCGCCGATCGGCAAAGAGCGGAGGAGATCCTGCTGGAGTCCGTGCACAAGCACGTGGACCGGGTCACCGATCTCGGTGCGGAGGATGCGGCAGAGCTGCAGCGCCGCTACGATCTCCCGAATGCTGGCGTGGAGCCGAGGATCTACCTGCGCCTGACGAACAGCTGGCTCGAAGTCACTGTGCGCTTTCTGACGCGCACGCATGGGGTGAGAGAGCTGAAGAGCGCGATGAGCCGCGAGATCCTGGATCGCTTCGAAGAAGGTGGAATCGGGATTGCGACAACGGCCTATGAACTGGTGGGTGCACCGGTGCTGAGCGTCCGCGCAGAGCCGGGTCGCGGCCCGAGCGCTCGATGAAAGGATTCCGGCTGACCGATTGTGTTCTCTAAGGGGTCAATGGGCGGCAGCTCGATCCAGAGCGTTCGACGCTTTCGGTTGCCTGCGGTCTCTCCGTGCTCGTGCGGCACTTGATGGGGTCGGCTGGGTGCGGGGCGGCTCGGTTGAAACCGCAGCCGACGCGAGGCCGCTGCTGCAAAATCGGCGCCGTCTTCTCCTCCCTCCCTCGGGCGTCGCTCCCGCTCGGGAGTCGGTCCGGCCTCCTGTCCGCGATGTCGGCCCTTACGCGGGCTCGAACGCAGTGCCCTGCCGCGGCATCGCGTGCATGACTGGCGCGAGAAGATCAGGGAGAACGGCCCGGCACGATGGTTCAGGGCGATCTCCCAGCACTCGGCCGCCTCAACCGCATCGGCGGGGCGCAGCACCAGCATGTTGGGAATGGCGCGCAGGGACGCGAGGTAATCCACCGGCCGGTGCGTGGGGCCGTTGCGGCCGATGCCGATGGAATCCTGCGTGAACACGAAGGGCACCGGCAGCCCCATCATGGCGGCGAGGCGAAGGGTCGGGCGCAGGTAGTCGGAGCACACGAGGGAGGTGACGCCCACCGGCACGACGCCGCCGCGGGCCGCCATGCCGTTCATCATCGCGCCCATGGCGTGCTCGCGGATGCCGTAATGGACGTCGCGCCCGCCGTGGTCGGAGGCCGTGAAGACCCTGAGGCTGCGCTTGTGCTGCGTCGCGCCCTCAAGGTCGGGCGCACCCGGGATCAGTTCGGGGATCGCCTCGGAGAGAAGGTCGACGATCTCGCCCGACAGCTTGAAGCCGTGCTGCGCCTCAGGCGAGCCATGCGGGAAATTGAGTGACGCGCGCAGCGTGAAGGCGGCGTATCGCTCGGGTCCAATTCAGGATGGGGCCGAACTGCACCATGGCTGTCCTCCATGCCCCGGCACTAGAGGTTGAGCGGGAGAGCCCTGGCGCTCAACGGGTTGGGTGCTGCCGCATGGCCGGCACGCGGTCAAAGGCTCTGTCGAGATCCTCAAACGACGCCGCTTCCGCTCGCCGGACTCGGATCAGACGCGCTCCTGTTAAGTCACGGCTGGCTGTCAGCCTGCGCGCCATCCATCGAGCCGCATCAGCTTGGCCGCAGCAGGCACTTAGGGTGCGCGAGTTGACCTGGAAGCTGTTCGTCTCCTCGGTTAGAATCGCGCCCCCGAGTTCTCGAAGGGAGGGTTCGCATGGCAGAGACGGACGCTTCATCGGCTCTCAGCCACCCACTCATTGAGAGTGACCGCATTGAGGGAACCCCTGTTCACGCTGCCAGCGGGAAGCGGATCGGAACGATCAAACGTCTCGTAATCGAGAAGATCAGCGGCCATGTCGCTTATGCCGTCACCACATTCGGTGGCTTCCTGGGCGTGGGTTCCGAGACCCATACGATCCCGTGGGAACAGCTGCATTACGACACGGCGCTCGGCGGCTACAAAACGAACATCACGGAGGAGCAGCTGCGCAACGCACCCGAGTTCGCTCGTGGTGACGAGGCTCTCCTGTCGGGGCACCAGAGGGAGCAACTCGCCGAGTTCTACATAAGGTATCCCTTGTAAGTTCGTGTAAGATCGCCTTGCGCTTGATCCTCGTGTGACGCGAGCGTCTCCGCCCGAGGTGGCTCCGACCTGGGCGGCCACGTGGCTGATCGGTCGCCATACACCCGCGCGGAGAGCTCCTCGCAGGCACTTTCGGTATCATGAACGTCAGGCGCCGCTGGGTGGGGCCTGAGCCAGATCAACCCGACTCCGCGCCGTGCGCTCAGCCTTCACCGCTGGTGCGCTCTCCTCGGCGGTTGGGGTCAAGGCGTGCCCCAAAAGGGCCGGTGTCCGGCTCGACCGCGTCGAGCGGTGGCGTCAGGCGGCCTGACACCCGCGATTCGTGACGACTGATTCCACCGCCATTCACGAGCCCTTATTGGACAGCGATTGGACAGGAGAGGATCGCGGGAGAACTCAGTTCTTGAAAAGGTTGGCGCACCCGACACGATTCGAACGTGTGACCTTTGCCTTCGGAGGGCAACGCTCTATCCAGCTGAGCTACGGGTGCTGACCGCGGCACTTCACTAGCGCATGACGCGGGCCGGCGCAACGGCGAAGAGGGACGTGAATCCGCTCAAGGGGATCGGGCGCCGGCTCCTCAGGCAAAGGTCACACGGTCGAGCCGTGTCGGGTGCGCGGGGAGGGGAGGCAGGGGCAGGAAGGGGCCGGCGCTGTGCCTCGGGTGCGGACGGATTGCGCCGCGGTTGAGGCGCGTGCACCGCGGGTGTGCCGCAGTGCTGCCTCCCGGACGCCGTCCCGGGCGACGCCATGGCGCGTGCCCGGATTGATAGTAGCGGGCTTATCGCGGCCCGGCTGACACGCCGTGGAGCTCAAGATGCTCCGCGGCCGGTCTGAGCGGCTGCGCCGGCTCCAGCTCGCCGGCCGAACACGACGCCGGAGGTCAGGCCGGAGCCACCCGGATAGCCGTTGAAGAACACCCCGCCGACGATCTCGCCGCAGGCGTAAAGGCCGGGGATCGGCGCACCGTTCTCGGCGATCACTGCGCCGGCCTCGTCTACCTCCAGGCCGCCGTAGGTGAAGGTGATGCCCCGTCGCCGGATGTGCCTTGAACGGACCCGCCTCGATCCTTTGTGCCTCTCGTGTGCCGGCAAGCCATTGCAGCGAGGGTGCCGGCGCGGCGCGCACCTCATTGTGGGCGGCGAAGATCGAGGGCGGCTTTGGCGATCGGGAGGAGCGGGCACAAGGAAGCGACCGGCGTCCCCGATGCGCAGGATTGGCAGCCGCACGAGCTTCACATCCGCTGCCCAGCAGCTCTCGTCAGGCGTTCCAGCGTCGAGAGTGCGTTGCTCGTGGCCGCAAATTCCGCCGTGTTGTCGAAGATGCACCAGTTCGGAACCCCGTCCCTCGCTTCAGCCGCGAGACGCTCCGCGAGCGCGTCGAGCGCACCCGGCGAATAGGCCGAGTAGTAGATCCGAGGAGACCCGTGCAGCCGATGATAAGCCAAGCCGCGCCAGCCGCCCGGCTCTCTCGCCAGAGGCACTGGTGCCGGATCAACCGCAGCACGGGCAATCAGCAGGTCTGCCAAGAGCGCGTCGACGTCTGGCGCGAACCAGCTTGGATGCCGCGGTTCGCAGACGATGTTTCCCGGAACAGCACGCCTGAGGCGTTGCAGGAAGTCGCTGCTCGTCACCCTCTGGAAGGGAAGGCTCGGCGGCAATTGCAGCAGAAGCGGGCCCAGCTTCGGCCCGAGCCCGGCCACCTCATTAAGGAAGCGCGCGAGCGGTTCGTCGGCGTTCTCCAGCCGCCGCTCGTGCGTGATCGCGCGTGGGACCTTCACTGCAAAGCGGAATCGCTCGGGCACGGCCGCGGCCCACCGCTCGTAAGTTGCGACACGGTGCGGTCGGTAGAACGAGGTGTTGATCTCCACCGCATTGAAGCGATGTGCGTAGCGCTCGAGATGGCTGCCGCATTCCGGAAATTGATCGGTGTAGGCCTTCGGCACGTTCCAGCCCGCTGTCCCGACAGCAGTGACGCTCAGCAATCCCATGTCCTACCAGTCAGCCGTGCTGTCGCGGCGTTCCCCACCCGGTCCCAGTCGACGTCGGTAGATACGCCGTAGGCTGCAGCAGCCAAGAGGCGATGGCACACGTCTAAGGTCGCCGGTGCGATCATATGGCCCGCATCGCGGTCACCGATAATGACCTTGGCCTCGCGTCGTGCAAGGCGCAAGTGAAGCCCGATCATCGCACACAGAACGGCGTCGAGCCTGTCCCGATCGGCCTTCTCCGGACCTGCGGTCCGCGACCGCTCATCCGTTCACTCCGATAGGTCGGCAACCTCGTGGTCGTTGGCGCGATGCCGCACCGGCGCAATTCCCGCATGCCAGCCGCCGAGCGTGGCTGTGCTCCAGTGGACCGGATTGCAGCGCAGCTTGGATGTGCGGTGCACCAGACGGGCTCGTCTGAACCGGGCACAATTAAATCGCGTGTATATCGTCGGGACCCCAGCAAATCACCTACAACGAATTTTTCCATGGTTCGAGTGAGCACTTTACCGGAACCGGTGGGTGTCGTGAGCCGTTGCTCATTGCGGTGCAGCATGAAACCGCATGCTGTCACGGGGCCGCGAGCGCGGTCGTCCGTCCTGCGTCGACATCAAGAGAGCGCACCAACGCGCCGGACAACAGGCGACTAAGATCCTGCAGCTCAACGCCTCGAAAGCACCACCAGAAACTCAGGGCCGAGTGGATTCGCCACCGCTTGAGTTCCGCGTTGATGACATTTGTCCCACCCTGCACGAGGGTAAGCATGACCACCATCAGACAGCTGATTCAAACTAGTCCAGCCAAGGCAAACGAACTCCTTGCGAGGCTCGCAGAGACCTCCGAGAACGCGGTTAAGACGCGAGAGCGCTTGCTTGCTGACCTTAAGTCTGAATTGGAGCTCTCCGCTCAGCTTGAAGAAGAGCATCTTTTTCCTGTCCTTCGTAAGCACAAAGAGACCAGGGAGCTTGTGGCTCAGGCTCTGAACGACAATAAGCAGACCCGCAGGCTGCTGGCTGAGCTTGAACAGACGCCGAAGGGGAGTGAGGAGTTCGCCCCCAAAGTTGCTGAGCTGAGAAAGGTGTTCCAGCAAAGCGTGCGTGATGAGCGGAAGGAGCTGCTCCCGGCAGTTCTGAAGGTGCTCAGCGACGAGGAGGCGCAGACCGTCGCCGGTAAGATCGAGGACGGCAAGGCCGAAGTCGAAGAGGCAAGGCGCGTTGAGGCTGAACAGCGGCGTGCAGAGCAAAGGCGGGAACGTGACCAGGCTGAAGCCGACGAAGCCAGGCGCGTTGAGGCTGAACAGCGGCATGCAGAGCAAAAGCGGGAGCGTGACCAGGCTGAAGCCGAGGAAGCCAGGCGCGTTGAGGCTGAACAGCGCCGCGCCGAGCAAAGGCGGGAACGTGATCGGGCAGAAGAGGTGCTAGCGAGGGAGAAAGAAGCTGCAGACCGCGAGCGGAACTCCAGGGCGGCAGCACGACAGGCCGCGGAGCAAGTCAGGCAAGCGGCCGAGGTCGTCGAGGAGAACTCCCGGACGGTCATCCGGACTGCCGCGGAGGGCGCGCAGCGCATTGCCGCTGCGCCGTTAAGCTCGGGCTCGCTTTTCTGGGATGCTATGTTTGGGATGTGGAGCTTCCCGCAGGGCCGTTCCGTGGCTCGTTCGGCAACTGCCCCAGCGTCCTCGACCCGGCAATCCACCCACGAGGAGGAAGTCATTCCTCTCGCGGAAGAGACGCTGATCGTCGGCAAGCATACGGTGAACAGCGGCACTACCACGGTCCACCGCTACGTCGTGGAGCGCCCGGTTGAGCAGAAGGTGGCGCTCTATGACGAAAGGGTTGTGGTTGAGCGGCGTAGGCCAGCGACCGATGCCGTCACGGGTGAGGCGTTGACTGAACTCACTGTCGAGATGATCGAGACATCTGAACTGCCCATCGTCGGAAAAGGTGTCAAAGTGCGAGAAGAGGTCGTCGTCCGCCGCGAGCGCACCCGGCGCATCGAAACGGTGAGAGACACAGTGCGGCGCGACGAGGTCGAAATCTCGAATACGAAAGAGCGCTCAGCCAACGGGCGATCGAACTTGGCTTACAGTAGCAAGTAATCTGCTGGGCTTTATGGTCTTGGATCGCGGTCAATGACTTGATCGCGATCTTTCTGTTCCTGAGTCCAGAGGTCCGGCGACGCTCTGCACAACAGGCCGACAACCGGAAACAGGGCCGGCTCGGCGACGACCGCACGCTGCTGCGCGAAGACAGCGCCGATGGCGGCCAGAAATCGACGCTGGTCCATGCTGCCTCCCGATCTCGCGCGCGAACGTCCCTCGCTAAGGGTCCGCCTCTGCTGCGCGGGCCACGCCGCCTCGCCGGCCCGGGAGCATCCTCCCGCACATCCGTCGCGTTCCGCCGCACTGGTGCTCTCGCAAGACATCGCACCCAGTCCAGGGGGGAGCAACTCTCCGCCGAAAAACGCGCCGCCGTCGCGATGGCGGCTGCCCCGCCTCGCCGGGGCGATCAGCCCACCATCCTGGCATCCTACCCCGGTGGTCGCCTGTGCTAGGGTCGCGCCATTGTCGAACGGACGAGGGGCTTACCCATGAGGCGGCGCTGTACCGCCCGCGGATTGTGAGACACCGGTTTGAACCCTATGCGGCGAGAGCCGCAGGTGGAAGCTGCGCGGCCCGAATAGCCGCCGGTGAGCGGAAGCCGTGCCGCTCGATCAGCCACGTCTCGTTGTAAGTCTCACGAAATGCCAGCAGGGCTCGGCGGAGATCCTCGACCGTGTCGAAGCGCTTCACCCACAGCAGGTTCTCTTTGAGTGTGCGTATGAAGCGCTCGGCGCAGCCGTTCCCCTCCGGCGCACGCACAAAGGCAGGCGAACTCGCGATGCCCAGGAACGCCAGTTCTTTCTGGAAGTCGTCCGACATGTACTGACTGCCGTGGTCGTGCCGAACACTCAAGCCGGAGGCGCTCTTGGCCGCGAAGCTGCCGAAGCGCTGCCGCACACCCTGGCGGATCGGCTCCAGCGCCTCGAAGCGCGTGGCCCGCCGCGCTGCATGCAGGCCCACGCACTCGGCCGAGCAGTGGTCGATGGCCACGAACACCGCGGCCTGGCCCTCGCCAGTCCAGATGGTGGTCAGATCGGTGCCCCAGAGCGTGTCCACCGCGTCCGGGATGATGGTGCCGTCGTGGGTGCGCGGGCCGCGCGGCGCGCCGACGCGAGACGGGGCGAGCAGATCATGCTCGCGCATCAGGCGCAGGACGCGGCGCTTGGAGGTGCGCACGCCCGTGTGGCGCAGCCGCGCCCAGACCTTGCGGTGACCCTCGCCGTGGAAGGGGCTGCCGGTGAGGGTGGCGCGGATCGCCTCCAGCAGTGCCGCATCCGGCATCGGCCCGACCGGGCCAGGACGCCGCGCCGGTTCGGACCGAGCAGGAGAGAGGTGGCGGTGAACGGTGGCGCGCGACACGCCCCAGATCCGGCACACGCGGACCAGCCCGTAAGCTGTGCCGCTGGACGGCGAGACGGCCCGGCTCATCGCCGCGACCTCCTGCGGGCCAAAGGGCCGGGGCCGCGCGCCTCCAGGGCGGCGATCTTGGCCTCCAGCAGTTCACGCTCCAACAGCATCTCGCCGAGCTTGGCCTTCAACCGCCCGCTCTCCAGGGCTTCGGGCTCGGTGGGCCGGGTCGCCAGGCTCGCCTCGCCCGCGGCCAGAAAGGCGTCGCGCCAGCCCGACAGGGTCGCGGCGGTCACGCCCAGGCCACGCGAGACGTTCTCCAGGTCCTCGCCGCGCAGCAGTCGAAGCACCGCATCACGCTTGCGCTGCCGGGACATGCGCCCGCCTCGGCCAGGACCAGCCGCCTCTGCACCTGCCTTCACGTCTGTCGTCATCGTTCTCACCCCTGCCGCGGAGACCGTCCGCTTCTGGGGTGTCTCAAGCAACCGGGAGGCGGAGGAGCGCGATCTAATCGCAGGTCTCGGTCCCACGTCGCTCCTCGCCTTCTGCGGCCAGCCGGCCCTCGCACAGCCGCGTGGCCCTCCGGCGGTGATCGGGTGTCTGGTGACCGGCTCCGTGGCGTCACACGGACATTACGTCCGCACGTTTCAGAAAGGACTGCGAGACCTGGGTTACTCCGATGGGCGGGACTTCGCGCTTCAGTCGCGCTGGAGCGACGGCCGATTGGAGCGGCTCCCCGCGCTCACCGACGAACTCGCCAAGCTCGATCTCGACGTCGCTGTGACGGCGACGGTCGTAGCCGCGCGGGCCTGCACGGAGGCGATGCCGAGCATCCCAGTCGTCTCGGCGACGCTGGTGGATCCGATCGGATCAGGTCTGGCTCGAAGCCTGGCGCGTCCGGGCGGCAACGTGACGGGTATCACCCTCGTCAGCTTCGGAACGCTACTCGGTAAGCAAGTCGAGTTTGCACGCGAACTGATTCCAGGCGCCGCAACTGTCGGGATCCTGGTCAATACTCGGAATTCCGCTAGCCGTTTTCAGAAGAACGGTGCCGAGGAAGCGGCCTCCTCGTTGCGCATCGAACTAAAATCAGTCGAGGTCGGTGTGCCCGAGGATATCGGCAGTGCTATGAATATTCTGACCGATCAGCGTTGCGATTTCGTGCTAATCCCGACAGACGCCATGTTCATCACCGAGCGCCACCGCGTTGCCGCGGCCGCCTCGGCGGCCAGAATGCCAATCGTGTCCGGCTTTCGCGAGCTGATCGAGGTGGGTGGGCTTCTTAGCTACGGGACCGACATCAACGAGAACTGGCGCCGTGCCTCCTATTTCGTGGATCGCATTCTGAAAGGCGCGACGC
This sequence comes from Methylobacterium sp. WSM2598, assembly GCF_000379105.1. GTDB lineage: Bacteria > Pseudomonadota > Alphaproteobacteria > Rhizobiales > Beijerinckiaceae > Methylobacterium. The sequence goes on from NZ_KB900609.1 coordinate 2,063,898, forward strand.
CGGCCGATCTTCCGATCGAACAGCCCACGCGTTACGAACTCGCCCTCAACCTAAGGACAGCTCACACTCTGGGCCTGAAGGTCAATACGACATTGATCGCGCTCGCCGATCAGGTGATCGAGTAATTACACCACAGACGCGGCAAGGTCGATGCTCTCGGGCGCGGGTCCTTCATAGGCGGCGCTGCGAGCGGGACAGCCAGCGCTCGCCATCGACTTCGCCGGGGAGACCGTCGCCGGTCGAGTAGTTCAGCTCCGGGCCCGCTTGCCCGCCGCCGGTGGCGGCCCGCGCCCATTTCCGGGCGGCCTTCAAGGCGCGCGCGCGGCTCTACCAGCAGCCTTAACGTGATCCGGCCGCGAACGGATTGCGCCGCGGCGTCGGCTGGTGTGCCGCTCACGCGCCACTCCTGCGGAGCCTGAGCGGCTGCCTGTCAGATTCGATCAGGGGTGTCGCGCGCCGGGCTTGTCAAACGCGCCAGCAACGGGTCGTCTCCGACGCGGACCGGGACAATCCGGCGAGGGTCGAGAGGGAGGATCCAGGATGCCGACGCGCCGAACGCTCGTCAGCCAAGCGGGGGCTGCGGTGCTCGCCATCCCACTCGCGTCCCGACGCGTGCGGGCCCAAGCGGCCTCCTCGCGCATGAGCATGGGCTCACCCATGCCGCAGGCCCATCCCGCCACCACCTGTCTCGTCGAGGCGCTCGACGCCATCCGGGCCGACAGCGACGGCCGGATCGACATCACGCTCTACCCCGACAGCCAGCTCGGGAGCGAGCTGAGCATGCAGTCGCAGCTGCGCTCGGGTGCCCTCGCGTTCACCCTCACGTCGGTGAGTTCGCTGCAGACGTTGGCGCCGCTCGCCGGCATCCCGGGCGTGGCCTACGCGTTTTCCGGCTACGAGCCGCTCTGGGCGGCCCTCGATGGAGGGCCACTCAGCGAGCGCATCCGGGACGCGCTCGGCAGGTTCGGCCTGCGGGCGTTCCGGGTCGTCGACAACGGCTTTCGCGACGTGATCACGAGCGTCCGGCCGATCACCCAAGTGGCCGACCTGCAGGGTCTGAAGATCCGGGTGCCGCCGAGCCCGCTGCTGACCTCCTTGTTCAAGGCGCTCGGCGCCTCGCCCACGACGATCAATCTCGCCGAGACCTACGCCGCCCTGCAGACGCGGGTGGCGGATGGGATGGAGAACTCGCTGCCCCAGATCGAGGCGACGAAGGTCTACGAGGTGCAGAAATACCTCTCGCGGACCGGCCACAGCTGGGACGGGTTGTGGATCCTGGCCCACGGCAGGACCTGGGACGCGCTGCCTCGTGACGCGCAAGATCTGATCAGCCGCCATTTCGATGCTGCGGTGGAGAAGCAGCGGCAGGTGTTCGCGCGCATGGATGCCGAGGGGGAGACGCGGCTGAGGGCCAAGGGTCTCGCCATCAACACGCCGGACCGAGAGATGTTTCGCGCGGCCCTGATCTCCGCGGGCTACTACGGTGAGTGGAAGGCGAAATTTGGCGCGGATGCCTGGGGGGCGCTGGAGCGCTACACGGGCCCACTCGGGACATGATGCGAAGGGGGCGGGTCCCGGAGGTCGGCGCGCAGGTGACGAGGCTGGTGCCCGCCCCGGGTGCGAACGGATCGCGCTGCGCTGGAAGTGCGTGCAGGCTGCGCCCTATCTGCGCCATCTGCGGCCCCGCCGAGCCGGGGACACCGGCGTGCCTGGGCTCAGACCAACGTCGCGCAGCAGGGCCTCGACGACCGCCGCGGGCACCTCCACGTGTTCGACGGCAGGCAGGCTCCGCGCCAGGATGTCGTCCGCGTAGAGTGACGCCGCCAGCGAGGCGCGGAGCGGCAGGCGGGCGCCGCGGGCGGCAGCTTCCTTGCAGAACGCGATCAGATCCTCCTGGGGCTCGACGATGATGCCGAAGCCGGCATGGAACGGCCCGGTATCGAACAGCCGCATGCCGATCACCATGTCCTCGGGCGCGGAAGCCTCCAAGCTCTCGTCAAGGAGCCAGAGCCGGCGTCCTCCAGCGAGCAGGTCCTCGAGCCAGACGCCGGCATGCTCGTGCCAGTCCGCAACCCGGAAGATCGACACGAATGCCGCGCCCATCCTGCGGGCGACGTCCTGCTCCGGCGGGTCGAGGGTGGCAAGGCGACCGCGCATGAAGCCGTCGAACACGCGCCGCCCGCGCTGGTTGGGCTCAAATAGGGCTACGTCGCAAAGCATGTTGAAGATCATCTCGTCCTCGAGCTGCGCCTCGTCTACGAGGTTGAGCTGCTTCGCGGCCCGGTTGAAATCGGCCTTCTTGCAGTGCGAGACTGCCTGAGCGAGGACGGCCTGGATTGATGCTCGGATCGGTCGATACTGCGTGAGAATAGCGTCCCGCGTTGTCGGCGCGCGCTCACCGGTCATGGTCCGTCCTCCGTGCCGGTCTGGAGTTGGGTCGCATGAGCAGCATCCGCGAGCTGTTTCAGGGACGGTGGCGCATCACCGAGTCGGGCACCTGGGACAACGACTATCTCGACCTCGTCGAGCCGGCCTTCATCGCGTTCGAACATGGCGGCACGGGCGAGTTCCGCTTCGGGGTCGTCGTCGCGAGCCTCGATTGCTCCTACAGCCAAACGGATGTGGGCTTCCGTTTTCACGGCTCGGACGAGGGGGACGAGGTCTGGGGCAACGGCTGGGCGGAGTTCAACGGGCCCGATACCATCGACGGCGAGATCGCCTTCTGGAACGGCGACGAGACTACCTTCAAGGCCCGTCGCTGGCCATCGTCGTGAACACGCCTGGCTTTTCGAAAAAGGCGAAACCTGGCACCTCGGCCACGCTCGGCTGGTCACCGTCGCATGATTGCGTTTAGCCAAACCTCGTCTGATCGGCCTGGGCGAACGTCGGGCGACACCCAGACCTCGATGAGCTCGAGTGACGTGGCCGGTAGGAACTCGGCTCGAAGGCGCGCTTCGGTCATGTCCGTGAAGCGCCGACCATCCTTCTCGCGCTCGGTCTCGCCATGCTTGAAAGAGGCATATAGCACTCCACCATCGGTCAGGGCCTGTTCTAGGCGCTGAGCGATACGGGGCAGGTGATCACGAGGGGCATGCAGAAGGGATGCGCTCGCCCAGATACCATTGAAGCGAGCAGTCCAATGGATCTGCTCGAAGGTCATCAGCCGGATCGGTAGGCCCGTGAAGCTGCTTGCAAGACGAACCATCTCAGGCGAGGCGTCGAATGCCTCGACCTCATAGCCAAGCTTTGCAAAAGCCTTGGCGTCACGCCCCGAGCCACACCCAGCATCGAGGATCCGCCCACGCGCCGGCACATGCGCCAGGAAGCGCGCCCGCGGCACGCCCATGTCGGCACACACTGTATCCGCGAAGAACGCGTCTGCATGCCGATCGTAGAACTCAATCGACATTGAACATTGCCCTGCCACGCTGCTCTGGCTCCCAATCGTGCACCCGTAGCTGTTTGGCACACGCGTAGGTCCGCTGGAGAAAGTGTTTGCGCTCTAGTCGCGTCTGTCCTGTCTGTATCATTATAGTTTCCCGAAGAGGATGATGACTCTGGATGAGATATTCGTTTCGCGCGTGAAGTCGCTGGAGGAGTCGTATCGAGGGAATTTGATCGAACTTCCCCGCCGGTCCTCGGTTGCAGGCAACACATGCCAGGACGAGATTCCAGACGCCATCGATGGCGATATTCAGTAGCTGCGGCTTCAAAACATGGGGAAAGACGTGGTCCACGTCGGCAAGTTCTGGATCACCCGACATGACCGAGATCGGTGCATAGCAATTGCGTATTCCGACGAAGCCGGCCGGGGGTTCCAAGTTGAAGCCGGCCGTCATTCCGAGGCGAAGCCGGCCACCGTTCCGATCTGAAGCCGACCGGCGACGGGGCGCTCCCGCGGGTCTGGGGTGAAGATCACGAGGTCGGATCGGCGGGTCAAGCGGCGGGCTCGGTCGCCTTGCGTTTGCGCAGGCTCTCGCCGGCGAGTTCGATGCGGTGGGCATTGTGCAGCAGCCGGTCGAGGACGGCATCGGCGAGCGTGGGGATGCCGATGATCTCGTACCAGCGATCCACCGGCACCTGGCTGGTGATCAGGGTCGAGCCGGCATCGTAGCGGTCCTCGACGATCTCGAGGAGGTCGCGAGCCTGTTCGGGCAGGAGCGGCTCGGGCCCCCAATCGTCGAGGATCAGCAGGTTCACCTTGGCGATCTGGCGCAGCAACCGGCCGTAGCGGCCATCGCCGCGGGCGAGGGCCAGCGCGGTGAACAGGCGCGGGACCCGGTAGTACACGACCGAGAGGTCGTCCCGGCAGGCCTTGTGCCCCAGCGCGCAGGCCAGCCAGCTCTTGCCCACGCCACATGGGCCGGTGATCACGAGGTTGCGCCGGGTCCGGATCCAGTCGCTGGTGGCGAGCTTGAGGAACAGCGCCCGGTCCAGGCCGCGATGGCTGCGGTAGTCGACGTCCTCGATGCTGGCGGGATGGCGCAGCCGCGCGGCGCGAGCGCGGGTCTCGAAGCGCTTCTGTCGCCGAGCCGTGGCCTCGTGGTCGAGGAGCAGTCCGAGCCACTCGGCATGGCCGAGGGCGCGGGCTTCCGGGTTAGCGTCGAGCGCCTTGAAGCCCGAGGCCATGCCTCTCAGGCCGAGCTCGTGCAGGAGATCGAGGGGGGGATGGCTAAGCATCGTCGTCTCCGTCAGTGGAAGTAGCGCGGGCCGCGCAGGTTGGGGTGGAGCATCACCGGGACGGCCTCGGCAGGCGGGGCTGCGCGATCGAGGCCCTTGGCCAGGATTGCGGCGATGCTGGTGTAGGTGAGCGCCCCGACGGCCACGGCCCGGGCCGAGGCGGCCTCCGCCCGGCTCGGATCGAGCCCGCGATAGAGGCGCAGGAGACCCAAGCAGGTACGGAAGCCCTGCTCGGGATGAGGCCGGTCGTGGAGGATGGCGATCACCAGCCCCTCCGTCTCCGGCCCAATGCTCCGCGCCCAGCGCCGGAAGCGCTCGGGACTCCACTCGGCGTAGCGGCGATGGGCGGCTGGCATGTGGTCGGGATTGGTGCCGTGGCCGCCGGCCGCCGGTGTAGCGGCGTTCGTGGGCGGCGACGCGCTGACCGCGATGGAACACCTCGACGGTGCGCGCCGTAAGGCGCACGTCGACCTGCTCGCGGATCAGGGCGTGGGGCACCGAGTACAGGAAGCCGCCCCCCTCGACGTGGTAGTCGAGGTTGACCCGGGCCAGCCGCCATTCGGCGAAGCTGTAGTCCTCCGCCGGCAGGGGCCGGAGCGCCGCGCGCTCGATCGCCTCGAACAGGGCGCGGCGCGTGGTGCCGAGCCGGCGCATCAGGGGGGCGTTGATGCGCTCCACCATCGCGGCGATGGCGGCATTGCACTCGGCCAGCGAGAAGAACGTCTGCTGGCGCAGCCGTCCCAGGATGTAGCTCTGGGCGAAGCGAACCCCGGCCTCGACCTTGGCCTTGTCGCGCGGCTTACGAGGCCGCGCCGGCAGGACGCCGACGCCGTAATGCTCGGCCATCATCCCGTAGGAGCGGGTTGAGTTCGGGGATCGTAGAACGAGGCCTTGTGCACCCCGCTCTTGAGGTTGTCGGGCACGACGAGGCGGGGGACACCGCCGAGGAAGCGGAACAGGCGGACATGCGCGCCGATCCAGTCGGGCAGCGTCTGGGTCCAGGTCGCCTCGGCGTAGGTCAGGCTCGACGCGCCGAGCACCGCCACGAAGATCTCGGCCTCGCGTACGATGCCGGTGGTGGAGTCGACGATCCCGACCTTCTTGCCGGAGTAGTCGACGAAGACCTTGTCACCGGCGGCATGATGCTGGCGCATCACCGGGGTGAGCCGGCGCTCGAACTCGCGATAGAGATCGCAGAACCGGGAGTAGCCGTAGCCCTCCGGATGGGCCTCCCGGTACTCTTCCCAGAGCACCGTGAGGTTGACCCCGGGCCGGCGCATCTCCCTGACCAGCGAGGGCCAGTTCGGCTCGGGCAGTCGCCGCATGCCCCCTGCTTCACCCCAGCCCGGGCGAACAGGCGCTGTTCCAGCACCGCGTCGCTGACCCCGGGGCCAAGCGGCCAGGTTAGGCCGGCGGCGGTTGCCCGGGCGAGGTTGTCCTGCACGGTCGAGCGGGCCACGCCCAGCGTTCGTCCGATCTCGCGCGAACTCACCCCATCGTGGGCGAGCCGCAGCATCTGTTTGATTTGTCGCATGGTCAGCTGTCTCCTGGCCGGCATCCCGCTCTCCTCGTGCTCGAGGACTGGGATGCCGCGGTTGCTGACCCGCGGGGATGCGCCGTGGCCGATGCCGGCTACCGAGTGGCCGGCTTCATCTCGGAACGCTGGCCGACATCAAATCGGAACGCTGGCCGGCTTCGCCTCGGAACCGGTGGCCGACTTCAATCGGAATCCGCACATAGCAATAGAAGCAGTGTCCTTTCTGATAGCCGTTCAATGCGTGCCGGCATGACGTCACGCTCACACGTCTGCGGTTGCGATCTACAACCAGATCGGTCGTCACTTGGTCGAAAGCGATGACAGAGCGCGTTAGGCCAAGCTCCCAAGCGGTCTCGACCAAACACCAGCGAGCATCGGTTTCACGTTGGAGCCCCTGTGGTGAATGCTCGTTCACCAGCGTAGAAAACGCGTCAGTGAGTCGAAGGCCCTTTGATTCTTTTCGCTCGTCAACAAAGAAGCGGCTCGGAAGCTCACGAATCGCTAGATTATGAAACGCGTCAATGACATTATTGAAGCCGAGGCGAATCGTGGCAGCCCTGAGTTGTTCCTCACTCGAGCTGCCATCGTTGAACCTTCGGCACTCATCCAGGAAACGGCTCGATGAGCTTGTTGCCTGTTTAGGTGTATTCTTGAGATGGCGACACAAGGCTTGTGCGTAGGGCAAGGCCAAATCCTCAAGGAGGACTAACTCGCTGCTTGGAGCCAGCTCAAGCAGCGCCTCGGCCAGCGCGAATTTGTAAGAAGCGGTATTGCGTCCAAACAGGATGACCGCCCGCCATTGGTTAGCAAATGATGGCTCGACATCAAGGAAATGATCACTCATAGGGGTGCCACGAGAAAGGAGGCCAGCAGGCTGTCGTCAATCGTTGAAATCGAACAGCTAGGAACATTGCTAATGGATCTTGTTTCGCTGCACTGGCGGTTGCTGGCCGGCTTTGATGTGCAGTGACCACGCTGCATGTTGCCGGGACCTTATTCCGGTCGCGTGATCACACCCGTATAGTCCTTTGAATGCTTAGACATTAGAGCTGAAGACCTCGAGCCATCGCTCAGTCGGCTGCGCGCCGGAGACCGCCCATTTGCGGTCCACGATGAAGAACGGCACGCCGGTGACGTGCATCTCGGCGGCCTGTTGCTCGACGTGCTCCACGGACTGCCCGAGTTGCTCGCTGTTGAGTGCCTCGACAACGGGGGCCTGATCGAGGCCTGCCGCTACCCCGACGTTGAGGAGCTCATCGGGGTCGCCAACGTCTCGGCCTTGTTCAAAGTAGGCGCGGAACAGGGCGTCTACCACCGCTCCCGCTCGTCCGCGCTGCGTGGCGAACGCGATCAGCATGTGGGCACGTCGCGTGTTCGGGGTCCGGTGCATCCGCTCGAAGGCGAAGTTGATGCCCTCCTGCAGTCCAAGCTCCGCCATCTGCGCGTCGAGCTGCGCGCTGCGCTCGGCCCCGAACTTCCGGGCGCGGTAGAGGGCGCGCTCCATGCCCTCGACCGGCATGTCCGGGTTCAGCTCGAACGGCAGCCACTCGACTGCGCTGGTCTCGCGCAGCCCGAGCTGATCGAGGGCGCGTTCGAGCCGGCGCTTGCCGAGGTAGCACCACGGGCAGATCACGTCGGAGAACACGGAGATCGTCAACGGCATGGGCGTGCTCCTGCTCGACGAGGACATGGCCGATCCTGCGCTTGGAGACCAGTCTCACCTTCCCTGCAGTGTGGGCCCTGCGCAGCATGGGCTGGGAGCGTCGCTGGACGGCTTGGCGGTGTCGAGAGCTGGGTGAGTAGCTGCCGCTGGAAACGCTCGCCTGTGCCCTTCCCAGCCACATGGTCGTGCTGGTCCATCTCCGCGACCGGGCTGTCGGTGCTCCCTCCGCCCTGGATTGGCTCGATCCACCTTCGGGCCGCGCACTGCCGGGGCCCCGTGCTGGTGATCTCCTGGTCGGTGTATGACGGTGGACACGCAGGGCAGCGAGATCGCCATTATCTTGAACGAGGGCGAGCTCCTACTGGGCCACGCCGACGCGGACGGGTCGGTCATCCACCTTAAGAACCAGGCGCGCCGGGCGATCCTGCTCAACCAGGACGCCGCGCCCGCCTAGCTTCTGACAGCGATGCTTGTCCACGACGTCGAGTAGCGCGAGCCCTGGCCCGGCGAGCGGGTTCACGATCAGGAGGATGGGTTCGGCGGGAACGGCGTGAGCCTCCGCGTAGGTCTAGTTCATGCATGACGACCGCGACTTCCGCGTAGCCGAGCATCCGCATCTCGGTGGGCGGAGTGCGGGGCAGGGGCATCGAGCTGGTCAGGGGTGGAGCTAGCGATCGCGAAGGATGGTCATCGGGGCCTGCCCGACCGGCCCCACGATCTGGATGCCCCGTAGAATGGCCAGGGACCGTCGCTGAGCGGCTTGGCGGTATCAAGAGCTGGTGAGTAGCTGGCGCGAAGAGCGCCCGCCAGTGGGCTTCCTGGCGGCTTGGCGCTTTGGGGCCGAGAATTTGCGTTTCTCATGTGAAGCGCCGATGGCCGATCGCTATAGCGAAAATGTGCCGACGAGTTCGTGCGGCTGCCCCAGACCTGGAAGGACCCCGACAGATGACCGCATCATCTGAACGCACCCCCATGCGCGCCATCGGCGAGCTCGACCCGACCATCATGGAGGAGCGCGCCCAGCTCCTCCTGCAGGCCGCCGCCTACATGACCCCTGCCTGCTGGCAGGCTGAGCGCGACGTCGCTCAGACCAAGTGGTTCGACTACCGCTTCCTCTCCCCCGTCGAAGCCACGCTCAAGTTCGTGGAGGAGTATCAGAGGGCCTACCGCATACAGTGGAGCCGGAACTTCGAAACCGCTGTTGCGGCCGACAAGCGTGGCATCGCGTCCGGCGAGCTCTGGCACGATCGGCAGGAGTTCAGCACGTTCTGGAACGCGCGCGTCCACGCTGACACGCTCGGGATGGGCTACTTCATCTACTGCTACACGAACATGGAGACGGCGGTCCGGCGGGCCAAGCAGACGCGCCTGCTGCGGCCGGGGCAGATGCGCACCGCCGATTGCATCAAGGCGGTGAAGGAGCGCTGGGAGGAGGAGCTGGTCGGCGCGCGCTGGCTCTCCGAACTGCCGCACTACCGCACCGAGAACTTCTGCGGGCTGCCGGACCAGCTCGCGCACCAGCAGCACGTCGCACGCACGACCCGCAAGAGGTCGAGCCCGGTGCTCGCCTTGGGTGCGTCCATCGACATGATGCGGGTGCTGCCGGCCCACGTGGCCGAGGAGTTCTTCGGCGAGGAGCACGTGACCATGGCTCGGGAGCGGGCAATTGGGGGCCCGGACCCGGTCGAGCACGTGCCGGACGAGCAGCTCATCCCGTCGTGCTTCGGGCTCCCGGCGCCCCTGGAGGTGAACGCTGGCCCGTGTCTTAAGTGCCCGCTCGCCGCGCAGTGTGTGAGGGAGTCGGAGCGCACGTGCGCCGCGGTCGTGGCACGGTATGGCTCCGATGATCCCCATCGTGCGCACGTCCGGGAGCTGGGTAGGGAACGCGTCCGCAGGTTCCGGGAGAAGCAGCGGCTCGCACGGGTCGGGGCTGGTGAGGAGGCCGGGAACCTGGACGAGGCAGCGTAAGCTACGGGAGGGGCCGGAACCTGATCCGGATCCTCATAGACTCTGGCAGGCGGCCTCCGGCGGGAGCCGGAGGGTGTCTCGGAGGCAGGTGTAACGCTCTCCATATGGTAGAAACACTTCAAGAGAGTATTCAATAGAAGGAGAGCGTTACACCCTTCCAAGCTTCAGGATGGGAGGCACCGGCTCCGGATAACGGCGTCTCGAAGCTGAAGAAGCTCTGGGCATGAAAGAGGGTCTCGAAGCTTAGTGAGGCTCCGGCTAGGGGTGCGCCTATGTCGATGCTTCGTGCTTAACACCGAGGTGTCCGGCTCCTCCGGAGGCGTGCGTCCGCTACGAGGGACGAGACACCCCGGTGCGGCACGCTCGACCTCCATGAGCTTCCGGGTGATCCTCCTACCCAAGCCGGCTTGCGAGATCCGCGGCCCGGAGGTGGGTGTAGCGCTGGAGCATGCGCAGCTCCCGGTGCCCCGAGATCGTCGCGACCTCGGCAACGTTGAAGCCCTTCTCGAACAGGCGTGACACCGCCTCGTGCCGCAGATCGTGCAGGTGCAGATCCTCGAGCCCTACGCGGCGCGTCAGGCGCTCCCAGGCGAGCCTCACGGCGTTCGGGGCTGCGGTGAACACCATCTCGCTCTCGCCCGTCCTGAGGGCTCTGAGCGTCTCCACGGCCCGGGTCGAGAGCGGGACGTCCCGGCTCGTGCCGTTTTTCGTCATCGGGAGGTGCGCGACTCGCTGCTCGAGGTCGACGTGCTCCCAGCGCAGGGACAACAACTCGCCGCGCCTCATGCCGGTCTCGATCGCAAGCACGATCAGCGGGCGCAGGTAGCGCACCCGCCCGGCGTCCGCGGCGGCGAGCAGGATCTGCTCCTCGTTGCCCTCCAGGCGGCGCGTGCGGCCCCGGGGCAGGGCAGGGCGGCGGACGAGCTTGGCCGGGTTCTGGGCGAGGTGGATGCCCCACTCGCGACGAGCCGTATCGATCGCGTGCGAGATGGTGTTCAACTCCCGGATTACGGTCGCGGGCGCCACCTTCTTGAGCCGCTCGTCGCGGTAGCTGGCGAGATCCGCGGTCGAGAGCAGTGCCAGCGTGCGGTGGCATATCGGCCGGCGCAGGATGGCGTTGATGCGCGCGACCTCCGAGACCGAGCTGCGCTTCGTGGGCGAGATCTCGTCGCGGTAGCGGGTGAGGATCGCGGTCAGCGTCGTGCTCTCTGCGACGCGAGTGTCGGGGAGGGCGCCACAGCGGTCGAGCTCGGCTTCGAGAGTGCGGGCCCAGCGCTCGGCGTCGCTCTTGCTGTCGAAGCTCTTGGAGCGGGGTTGCATACCCTTGCGCCTGACGGATGCTTGCCAGCGGCCCCGGAGCTTTCTGATCGTCGCCATCGCGTTCCTGGTGTCCCTCGTGAGCGCTGCACTGAAGGACGCCGCCGGAGGGCCTGCAAGGAGAGGTCCGGGTCGCGTGACGTCGTCGAGGGTATGGTCGAGGCGGAGGCATGTCTCGCTGCGCCGGACCGGATGAGGTTCGGCACGATCAACGAAGGCGAGATGGACGTGCAGGCTCGACAAGGACTAGGTCCGGCGGCAGGCGAACACGCACGAGGTCGGCCGCCGCCTCGCCCCATATGAACATCGTTCACGGTTTTCTGTCAGCGAACATCGAGGGCGGCGCTCTCCGGCCCACCGTCTTACCCGAAGGGGACATTCAGCTCAAACCTATTCGCATTCAGCTTCCGGCCGGACACGGAGGGGACATTGAGGGGACAAGTAGGGGACATTTGAACCCGGCAGCGGATTGTTCGCATCCGTTCGTAACGGACACGGAGGGGACATCGCGCACTCAGGTTGTCCCCTGCCTGTTCATCGTTCTGGCGCAGAAGGACGCGTGCCGGTTACTCAGGGTCTGGCAGGGCAGCCCACCCTGGCGCGGCTCCGTGCTGATCGGTGAGGGCTCAGATTGCGGCATGTTGCTCTTGCAGGAGCCGGGAAAGGGAACGTGAAGGTCCACGACCATTCCTTGAAGTCCAGGACTACCCCCGGGAGGTCGAGCATGTCGTGGGAGATCGAGGCCTGGCAGGAGGTGCCGGAACAGGGTCACAGGCGCAGGTTCGCACGGCTCATTCGCATGCGCCGTGCGGCTGGTTACAGAAACCTTGTGAGCACAATCAACAAGCAGATACGTTGACGCCTAGTCGAGTTTAAGCTGTTTGATTCTCTTGACGAAGCTATGAAAATCTCTGATGATTTCGATCGTTTCTAGCATTTCTGGCGCCCCCGAGTTAAAATTTTCCTCTTCCGTGGATGATATAACTTTGCTTTTCCGCATAATTTCCTCAGACGCCTTCAGGGATGTGTTTAATAGCTTAATTATTAATTCAGCATTTCCCAATTGCGACAGCATTATCTCCTTTGCCACTTTAATTTTACTGTTGAATTCTGATACTATATTATCATCCAGCGCTTCGAATGTTTTAAATTTATCGATAATAGAGACTAAATTCCGTTCCGTTTCGATCGCCTTTTCCATGATAGTGCCAGGTCGACGTGAAACAGCAGTGTTAATGCCCGCCTCTCTTCTCCATCTATATATAGTTCCAATAGGTGTTCCGAATTCTAAAGACAATTTGCGCGGCGTTGATCCTTCCTTCAGCTTCTTTATAACTTCACGACGACTTCCAGAATCCCAAATTCCAGATGCAAGCTTCATGTATATTCTCGCATTTCTTGATTGGGGTGAGTGTCAGTGCCCACTGCCATCTTAATCCCGGAGCGTGTTGTAAGTTCCGCTGGCACGCCAAAATCGATTCCCATTCGATAAGTCATTATTTACTGATCCGACACGAGCTGAGAGCTCTCGGTTCCGGGCGCCGCGTTGGTATTCAACGAAACCAGTAATGACGTCTATCCGTTTGCGCGGAGAACACTACCGCCCGCGCTGCTCCGTCCCGTGTGCTACACCTCACTGATGAGTGGCTAGGGCGGGGCTCGTCCGATCGGAAGCTGTGCCGGGCGGCTGGGGGTTAATAGGGCAAGGAGGAGGCGATGCCGACAACCTTGTCCGTTGATCTGCGCCAGCGCGTGGCGTTCGCCGTGTCAGCCGGAGCGGCCTGCCGGCAAGCTGCCGAGCGTTTTGGGGTGAGCCGGGCCAGCGCCAGCCGCTGGTCGCAGCAGAAGGAGCCCGTGGGGCACGTCGCGCCCAAGCCGGGGGGCGGCGACTAGCGCTCCCGTTACATCGAGGCTCATGCCGATCTCATCCTGCAGACCTACCAGGCTCGCCCGCAGATCATGCTGCGCGAGTTGCGCGAGGCACTTCAGGAGCACGGCGTTGCGGTCAGCCCCACCAGTCTGTCGCGCTTCTTCGCCCGGCACCGGATCACGCGCAAAAAGGGGCGCTGCACGCAGCTGAGCAGGATCGAGACGATGTAAGAGTGGCGCGCGAGGCTTGGTCTGAGGGCCAACTCGACCTCGACCCGGACCGCTTCGTGTTCCTGGACGAGACGGCTGCCAACACCAGCATGGTCCGCCGCTATGGCTGGGCACCGCGCGGCGAGCGCTGCCGGATCGCGGCACCGGCCGGGGAATGGAAGACCACCACCGTCATCGCCGGGCTGAGGACGACCGGGCCCGAGGCGATCGCGCTGCTGGACGGGCCTGTGACGGGTGAGCGCTTCCGCGCCTACGTGACTGAGACGCTGGTCCCGACCCTGAGGCCGGGCGACACGCTCATCCTGGACCACCTCGGCGTCCACAAGGTGGCGGGGGTGCGCGAGGCGATTGAGGCAGCCGGAGCCCGGCTCTTGGATCTCCCACCCTACTCGCCTGAGTTCAACCCGATTGAACAGGCCCTCGCAAAGCTCAAAGCGCTCCTGCGCAGCGCGGCGGCCCGCACCGTCAGCGATCTCTGGGCGGCGATCCGCCGAACTTTCACGCACTTCTCACCCGAAGAGTGTCGCAATTACTTAACGGGAGGCGGGCATGAGGACGATGCTTATGCTTCAACATGATCGGGCGCCGCTCTAGAAGGTCGCGCTGACTGCCGCGAAGGGCGTCTATCTGCTGACGTGCCCGAGAACCAAGGAGGTCTACGTCGGCTCGGCTACCGGCGCCGGGGGCTTCCTCGGTCGGTGGGAGGACTATGCGCGCACCGGGCGCGGCGGGAACGTGCGCCTGAGGGCGCGCGACCCCTCGGACTACCAGGTCTCCGTGCTTCAGGTCGCCGGGTCTGACACCACGGACGAGGAGATCCTCGGGATGGAGAGCCTCTGGAAGCGCAAGCTCCAGAGCCAGGAGATGGGCTTGAACGCGAACTAGATGATGTAACGGGCGCGCCGAACACCGGAGCGCTTGAGGTTGGGTGGTCGTCCCTCAGAATGATGGTGTCCGAAGTCAACGGCGTCAGGTTTGGGCCTGCGCCAAGCATCATCGAGGAACGACCATGAAGCAGTATGCCGGGATCGACGTGTCTCTGGAAGCCTCATACGTCTGTGTCGTCGATGCTGAGGGGAAGATCGTCCGCGAAGCGAAGGTGCTGAGTGAGCCTGACGCCCTGATCAGCTGGTTCGCCGAGCATCCCGTGGCCATGGAGCGGATCGGATTGGAAGCCGGGCCGCTGTCGCAGTGGCTCTACGCGTCCATGAGCAGGGCCGGCTTGGCGGTGGAGTTGCTGGAGACCCGCCACGTGCGCGCAGCCTTCAAGACCATGCCGGTGAAGACCGACAAGAAGGACGCCCGCGGCATCGCTCAGCTGATGCGGCTGGGTTGGTTCCGCCCGGTGCACTGCAAGTCGGTCCCGGCGCAGGAGGTCCGTGCGATGCTGACGGCGCGCAAGCTGGTGCAGGGCAAGCTGCACGATATGGAGATGAGCCTGCGCGGGATCCTGCGGGGTTTCGGGCTGAAGGTCGGCGCCACGACGCCGAAGACCTATCCGGCCCGGATACGGACACTGGTCGACGGCCATCCCGCTCTGGAGATGATCGCGACCGCGCTGCTGAAGGCGCGAGAGGTGCTCGCTGAGGAGCTCCGCGGTTTTGAGCGTCGGGTGCGGGCTATGGCGCGCCAGGACGAGAGGGCGCATCGCTTGATGACAACACCCGGCGTGGGCGTCGTGGTGGCGCTGACCTTCGTGGCGGCGGTGGACGATCCGCAGCGGTTTCGCTCATCACGAGCGGTTGGACCCCACTTTGGCCTGACGCCCAAGAAGTATCAGTCCGGCGAGACGGACTACACGGGGCGGATCTCCAAGGTCGGCGACGCTGGAGTGCGCACCGCCCTCTATGAGGCGGCCAATGTCATCCTGATGCGGCCGGTGAAGGGATCCGACCTGAAGACCTGGGCCTTGAGCGTCGCCAAGCGTGCAGGTCTGCGCAAGGCCAAGGTCGCCCTCGCACGCAAGCTCGCGGTCGTGCTGCACCGGATGCTGCGCGACCAGACCTCTTTCGTCACTCACAAAGCTGCGCCTCTGGCCGCCGCTTAGACCAGGAGAGACGACACACTCTTCGGGTGGGCTCATCACCATCAGCCCCCCCGAGGCCGAGTCCCTTCGCCGGGACGATGGATCCGGTCAGGCCGTTCAGTGCACAGCAGCGCCGACGAGGTGACTGCGCGACCCTAGATAGGCCAACCGATCCTCAGCAGACATCATCAAGCAGCAGCCCTGCGCTGACTGCGGACAGAAGCAAGCCTCCGGCGAAGAGATGACGCTCAGAAGGGATTGACACCAATGCCCGTTACAGAAGTGCTCTGACGCATACGGAGGATTCACAACGGGCGTGAGCCGTGCGAGTCTGAGGCATGGCTCAGACTGTCTGTGTGATCCCGAGTGCCGCCGACCTGACGTGCCTGTCCGCCATCGTCGCCGATCGGGCGCGGCCCCTCAAGCACATCCAGCGCGCCCGCATCGTCCTGCTCTCAGCCGAGCGCCTCCCCGTCCTGGACGTCGCCCAGCAGGCGGGGGTCAGCCGGCCCGCCGTCTGGCGCTGGCAGCAGCGCTACGCCGAGGAGGGGGTCGAGGGTCTGCTGCGCGATAAGACCCGCCCGCCCGGCAAGCCGCCCCATTCCGCCGGCACCGTGGCCGAGGTGCTTGCCCTCACCTGTTCCGAGCCGCCCGGCGAGGTCACCCATTGGACCGGTCGCGCCCTGGCACAAGCCGTCGGGATCTCGTTGCGCTCCGTCCAGCGCATCTGGGACGCGCATCGCCTGCAGCCGCATCGGGTGCGCAGCTTCAAGCGCTCGAACGATCCTGCCTTCGCCGAGAAGGTCGAGGACATCGTGGGCCTCTACATGGACCCGCCGCGCCACGCTGTGGTGCTGTCGCTGGACGAGAAGAGCCAGATCCAGGCCCTGGAGCGCACCCGCCCGAGCCGAGGCGTGAGGCCGGGACGCCCCGAGACCCAGACCCACGACTACGTCCGGCACGGCACCACGGCACTGTTTGCGGCGCTCAACGTCCTGGACGGCACCGTGATCGGCCGCTGCATGCAGCGTCACCGCCACGACGAGTTCCTGCGCTTCCTCAACACCATCGAGGCAGCAGTGCCGGCCGGCAAGCTGATCCACGTGATCTTGGACAACTATGCCACCCACAAGCACCCGAAGGTGCGGGCCTGGCTGGCTCGTCATCCACGCTGGACCTTCCACTTCACTCCGACCTCGGCTTCGTGGATGAACGCGGTCGAAGGCTTCTTCTCGGCTCTGACCCGGCGCAGGCTGAAGCGGGGCAGCTTCAGCGGGATCGTGGACCTTCAGGCCGCGATCAACCGCTCCATCGCCGAGCACAATGATAAGCCCAAGCCCTTTGTCTGGACCAAGCCAGCCACTGCCATCCTCGATGCCATCAACGGCAACGCTGCACCATCCGAATGAGTCACTGCACTTCTGTAACGGGCATTGGTGTCAATCCCTTCTGAGCGTCATCTCTTCGCCGGAGGCTTGCTTCTGTCCGCAGTCAGCGCAGGGCTGCTGCTTGATGATGTCTGCTGAGGATCGGTTGG
>NZ_KB900609.1:2080825-2393325 GCF_000379105.1 Methylobacterium sp. WSM2598
ACCATCATTCTGAGGGACGACCACCCAACCTCAAGCGCTCCGGTGTTCGGCGCGCCCGTTACATCATCTAGCTGGCGGACGTCCTGAGGAGCCAGAAGCAACTGAGAGAAGGGCGAATTCTGATTTTCGCGCTTTCGCGAACCGCTCAGGAGCTCGTAGGCGCCCCCCTGCTCCTGGACGCTGGTTACCACCGAGCAAGGGCACCACGGCTACCAGCGACGCTGAATGCGCCTCTCAGGGCATCTTGGTCGCCGGGAAGAACGAATGAGCAGAAGGAAGCGTCACAGTCTCGCGTCGGACGCTGGATGGTTTGCGGCAGGGTTCGCGCTTGAAGCGCTGGTTCAGACAGGTCTGATCTGGCCTCTACTACGGCTGATCCTGGCGATCCTGATGTGGGTCCTGTCGTCCGTGTTGATGCTCGTCCTCCTGTTGCTTGTCTTCGGAGGCGTGAAGGTGCTCGGGGCGGCGATCGATGGAGACTCCGAAGCTATCTGGTGTGTGGCGATCATCGGCGGCCTACTCCTGCTGTCCCTCGTGGGGCTGCGGCGCCTGATCCGAAAGCTGCTGCAGCCTGCAAAGCCCAAGCCGCGTGTCCCGCTCGATTATCACGGCCCAATGAGGACGGAGTTGGACGACTTCCTGGGGCCGATGAAGGCGGAGAAGGGCTGGAAGCCGGAGCCGCCTCTCGAGCCTGAGCCCGAGCCTGAGCTCAACCACACGGAGCTGAAGAACTGGCGCGGCCCAATGAAGACGGCGATGGACGACTTCCTGGGGCCGATGAAGGCGGAGAGGGGCTGGAAAGGATGATCACCGTCACGATCAACGGGAGCACCTGGCATACGCCGGACGAGAGGAAGGCGATCTCGTGGGGCTTCGAGACCGCGATCCGTCTGTGGAAGAGCCGCAAGACCGTCACGATCGACGCCGACGTGCCCGACGAGCAGACGCGGGCCCGCGTCATCGACGCGATCATCGGCGAAATCCGTGCGGAGACACTCCAGTCGGTTTCCTACAAGGTCTCGGTTGTGGAGAGGTCCCCGGAAGCGGTGCGCGACAAGAACAACGTCATCCCGTTCACCAAGCCCCGCAAGGGCCAGTTTGAGCTGTCGGACGGCGGGCTGATCGAGGTCATCACCGGCTTCGAGCATCCGGACTCCGCCGAGAACCAGCGCATCATGCGTGAGGACGAGGAGGATCAGCTCCACGACCGCAAGTAGGTCCTGCGACACCGCCTCAGCGACCTCCTCTACCACAAGGCGGTCGTGGAGAAGGTGCAGGGTTGGGACGGCGTGCGGGCCCTCGCGGACGAGATCCTCGACCTCATGGCCAAGAGGGGGTTTTAGGGCGGCGGGCCGCAGTTCTGGATAGTGTCGGAGGCCTTCCGCAACGATCAAGGCCGGCGAGCTGGACGAGCATGGCCTCCCGGAGATCGTTGGGTGGGTTCAGCGTTGGACAAGCACGACCTAAGCCAGGGCCCGGGTGCGCTTCGTGAAAGCCCGACTCCGCGAAACCGGGAAGGCGCGGCTCACAGAAGCTCGTAGAGACGCGAGCGAGTCAGAGCAGGCCTCCCCCTAGGGACCCAAGTGCCAAGGCTGCCGTTGAAGCCCTGATGCGTCCCCGCGGGCATCAGGATCGCCAAGCACAGCGGCGCCAAGGACCGGGCCGCGACAGTCGTGAGCGCAGCCAGTGCTGACTTGGCTGTCGATCACGATCCAGTAGCGCCGCCAGATGCGGCGGGCCAGAACATCGTCCTGTCGGTGATTGGCTCGACCATCCGGCCGACCGCCATCGAGGTCCGCGACATCGCGCCCATCAGCAAGGAGTGACACATGGCAGGACAATTTGCCGGGACCGCCTTCGTCAAGGAGCTTCACAAGAGGTGGCTGAAGACGGGCAAGACCCAACGCGAGATCGCCGCCGAGTTTGGCAAGGCTCAGAGCTGGTTCTCCAACTTCGTCAATGGGCATGCGGCACTTCCATTTGAGGTGTGGCCGAAGATGATGAAGGAGCTCCAGGTTCCGGCGACCGAGATGCGGATCATGTTCGTGCGCGCGATGGACGCCTACGCACCCGACGAGCCCGGACCTGAAGAGGATGTGCGTCGCATCTGGTATGGCGCCAAGTCGTGCATCGACGAGATCGGCTGGGACAATATCATCCGCAACTGGCCTCGGCACTAAACTGCCATCGAGTTTGCGTCACATTCCAGCCGACTCGCCGAGTTCGTGACGCTATACAGAACGAGTCGGCGATGATTTCCGCAGCACACAGCGCACTGCAGAGGAGGCTGAACATGACGGGCACGCTCAACACCAACGTCGTCGGCTCGGAGATCGCGGCCGACGACCTCGACACGCTGCTCGCGGGCATCGAGATCGAGGAGACTCAGGAGGAGCTGCCCCGAGAGTGGTGCGGCGGACCAAGGGCTCCGAGGCCGCCGGCTCGGCTCTGAGGGACTCTGAAGGGCATCGTGCGGCCCAAGGACTCCATTGCCAAGGACTGAGCCGGGATCGTAGCGGGCACAGAAGGCATCCCCCACGCGCAGGGTCGGATTTTCTAGGACTTCGTGTTCCGCGGCGGAGTTGTTTGGAGCGGATCCGAAAGGACGTCGGCCCACCACGTCCGTCGGTTCTGGGCTGCCCCGCGCGGGCCGTAATCGCGATGCTCGAACACACCCATGAGCACGTTCGTGTAGGTGGCGAGGATCTCTCTGCCCCGGCCCTCGACGAAGTTGCGGGATGCACCTCACGATATAGCCGAGGTAAGCTCTCTGGATCGAGGGTGAGCGATTAATGCCTTAGGGGCCTTTTCACGAGCAGCGCGTCTACAATCGGCGACGCGACATCCACGCCTTCTACGGCGGCCAGCAGCAGGGCGGCATCTGCACCCCGAGCCAGCACCCGGTCATCATCGTCTTCACGGGCTCGAGCGGTGAGCAGCACGGTTACGCCGACGGCTGGTCGCCGGATGGCGTGTTCCGCTACTTCGGCGAGGGCCAGGTCGGCGATATGGTGTTCGAGCGTGGTAACCGCGCCATTCGGGATCACCTGATCGACGGCAAGGACTTGCTGGTGTTCCAGACGCGCGGCCGAGAGGGGGTGCGCTTCCTCGGCCAGTTCGAGTGCGCCGGCTACAGCATCGAGGCTGCCCCGGACCGCGAAGGCAACCAGCGTTCCGCGATCATCTTCGAGCTCGTTCCCACTGGCATCGCCGAGAAGCGAATTGAGGAGGGGCAGCCGCTCGACAAGTCAGAACTCCAGGTTGATCTGGTCGGGCTGCGCAAGCGCGCCTTGGAGGCGGCTCGAACAACCCCGCAGGTCACTGGCACTGAGGCTCGCCGGAGCCTGTATCGGCGTTCAGAGGTCGTCCGACGATACGTCCTCGCCCGAGCCGCCGGAGTCTGCGAGAGCTGTAATGAGCCTGCCCCATTCGTCACCATGCAGGGCGAGCCCTACCTCGAACCGCATCACACCCGTCGCCTCAGTGACGGAGGTCCAGATGACCCCCGGTGCGTGGCAGCGGTCTGCCCGAACTGCCATCGCGAGATCCACCACGGGCTTCACGGGTCGACGAAGAACGAAGCTTTCATCGCGACGATTGGCCGGAAGGAGACCGCCTCTGGTGCATGACGTCTCCGAGCTGGCAGACGGCACCCTGCACTGGTTCGCGGACTGGCCAGTGCGGCACGTGCCGACCTCTGGCTCGATCGTCTACACGATCTGGGACCGAGCCGGCGCCTTCATCTACGTCGGCATGGCGGGCCGGAGCACATCGACCTCAGCCAAGAGCAAGGGGCCGTTCGGCCGCCTTGAGAGCCATGCGAACGGCCGGCGCAGCGGCGACCAGTTCAACGTCTACATCTGCGACCGCTTCGTGCTGCCCCGCGTGCACAACCGCATCACCGAGATCGCCGAGGGCCGTCTGTCGCTCGACCTGCTCACGCGGGAGTTCATTCGCGCCGAGCTGGGTTTCCGGTTCATCGCCGTGACGGACCCGGCCGAGGCCTTCCTGATCGAGCGATGCTTACAACGAGGGGAATGGGAGGCTGGCCGACCGATCCTGAACCCGATCGGCTCAAGCAGCTTGCTTTTGCCACCAGCGTAGAACGAGATGTCGCCCGGGCACGATAGGGGCGCACTTGTGCATACACCCCCTCAACACCACGCCTCAGCCAGTCCTGGCAACGACAGATGACGAATTAAGCAGAACTAAATGGACGGCTGTGCGATTTTCATGCAGCATTCTCACCAACGTCAGATCCGTGAACTGATGAAGGGATGACCACACCAATGAAGACGCGCCGCATGTTCTTGAGAGGTGCCGCCTGCGCGGCTGCGGGGAGTTTCGCTGCGCCGGGCGTGCTCCGCTCGGCCTGCGCGCAGGGAACGGGCTCGACGGTGCGCATCGGCATGGTCCTCCCAGTTACGGGACCTGCGGCAGATCAAGGCCGCTACGCCCTGAATGGCGCCAAGATCGCTCTGGAGCAGGTCAACAAGGCCGGCGGCGTGCTCGGCAAGCCGCTCGAGATCGCCACCGAGGACGACCAGACCACCAATCCCGGCGCGGTGCTCGCCTTCTCCAAGCTCGCCTCGCAGCCCGATCTCGTCGGGTTCATCGGGTCGATCCGCTCGACCCAGAACCACGCCATGGCGCCCGACATCCTGAAGACCGGAAAGCCGGTCTGCTTCGGCGGCACCGACCCGGTGCTGACCCAGATGGGCAATCCCTGGATGTTCCGCTTCCGGCCGAACGACAGCTTCTCGGCCCGGGTGATCGCGGATTTCGGCGTTACCACGCTGCAGAAGAAGAAGTGGGCGGTGGTGCATTCGACCGACGCTTTCGGCACGAGCGGCGCAAAGGCGCTCACCGAGGCCCTGGGTAGGTTGGGCGCGAGCGTGGCGCTCGACCAGGGCTACGCCAACCAGAGCCAGGACTTCACGCCGGTGGTGCTGGCGATCCGCCAGTCAGGCGCCGAGGTGATCGGCTCCTATTTTCCCTTCGAGAACGACCTCGGCATCTTCGCCCGGCAGCTGCGCCAGCTCGGCGTCACGGTGCCGTGGGTCGGTTCCGCTTCGATCGTGACCCTGACGGCACTTAAACTAGGTGGACCTGCGCTGTTCGGCACCTACGGCGTCGCGGATTTCGTAGAAGATTCGAGTGAGGCAGCTCGCGCCTACGGCAAAACTTATCGAGAAAAGACAAACCTTCAACCGGATGGGCAATCATCTTGGACTTACGACGCGGTCACCGTGCTGGCAATGGCCATCAACAAGGCCGGCAAGACCGACTCGCAGGCGATCCGTGAGGCGCTGCTCGCCGTGCGCGGCCACCAGGGCGCAGAGGGCACCTACAACTTCGACAAGAACGGCGATGGCCTGCACGGATACAACATTGTGAAGAACGAGAACGGCACGATCGCTTTCGACAAGCACATCGATTTATACCAACCCACATGATGGAGCCGTCGCTGGTGCGTGCTCTCTGGTGTGTTGCAGCAGATGGTTGCTGTCGCCGAACTCGAGGCCGGCTTGATCGGTGACCGCACGCGCAAGGCGCTGCTGGCCGCGAAGGCGCGCGGGAAGAAGCTCGGCACCCCGGCCAACCTGAAGACCAGAACGTCGGGCGAGAGCGCGGGCGAGCCGCGCGCACGCGCCTTGCCGATGCCTGGGCGGCCGACCTCAGCGAGACGCTCGCTGAGGTGCAGGCCACCGGGGCCGCGTCACTGCGGGAGATCGCGACGGGTCTTACGGCGCACGGTATTCTCACGGCGCGGGGTGGGACGACGTGGTCGGCCGCGCAGGTCCAACGCCTGATGGCGCGCATGAGGGGCAGCGGGACGCCGGATCAGGCCGGCGAGGCAAGCGGCTTGTCCTTCTCGACGATGTAGGTGATGCCGAGCCGCACCGACTTCGGGCCGACCTTGGACCCGGCATGCGGCGTGTTCGGGGGCACCTGGAACCCCTCGCCGACCTTGTAGGTCTTGGTCTCCTGGCCCTGGATCGGCACCTCGATCTCGCCGTCCAGCACGTAGCTCGACTCGATGCCCGGATGCGTGTGGCGGGCCACCGTCGTGCCGGCGTCGATCTCGACCTCCATGAGGAGCGTGACGTAGCCCGGCATCGGCCCTTCGGTCTGTTTCAGGAGCTTGCGCTTCAGCCCCGGCGTCGCGGCGGGCGAGTTCTGGGCCGAGACGTCAGTGGCGAGGAACCCCGTCGCGGTGCAGATCGCGCACGAGACGAAGCCCGCGAAGTTGCGGCGTGTCAGCATGGCATCCTCCCTGCTCGGCCGGTCAGTGTCGACGGCGTGGCGGAAAGAGGATCAGGCCGCCGTGGCGAAACGTCAAGGTGTGCTCTACCCCATCCGGCCAGCCTAGACTGTCGCGGGACTGTTCGCCCGGAAGATGACGGCCAGGATTGGATTGCGGTGCCGTGCGGATCAGCGCGACGTCTGCCCCCGCTGCGCGGGGCGTGTCGCAAACGTTCAACGCCCGAAAAATTGTCTTCGAACAGGGCGTCACAATGCCTGCTCACCGTTTTGAATTGTGAAGGAGAAGCTCAGCCTGGTTCCGGACCGGGATCCAGGACGGGAACTTAGCAGTTCAAGCTCCTCCGTTCTCGCTCATGCGCCGCATGCGCTGTGAGACCGTGAACCGCCCCGCCGGGTGGATAGTCGACGAGATCTCGAACACCTTGCCCTTATCATCCACGTAGCGCCGGAGGATGCGCAGCGCTGGCATGCCGGCCTGGGCCTGCAAAGCCTCGGCGCGGGCGGGCGGCAGCGGGATCGCATCAACGTCCTGTCGGATCTCGGCGCTGCGCCGGCCATAGCGCTGCTCGATCAACGTGCTGATCAGCAAGTCGGGTGAGGCCCGCACAACCTCGCCAAGTTCGGCATAGGCCGGCTCCACGTAGACGTCGGTCCAGCCGATCGGGGCCCCACCCGGCCGGCCGTCCACGCGCAGGCTGGAGATCCGGAACCAGCGCGTTCCCTCCTCGCAGCCGAGATCTGCCGCGAGGCCCGCATCCGCCACGACCTCGGCCGTCTCCTGCACGGAACGCATGTGGGCGACGCCGAACTGGATCAGGTCCTCCAACGAGGCGAGCGACTGCCGGTAGCCACTCGTCGGCACCGCCGCCTCGACCCGCGTCCCCGCCTTCTTGTTGCGCGAGATCAGCCCTTGGTCCTGCAACTGGCGGATCGCGGTTCTGACCGTGTGCCGGCTCGCCCCGTAGTGCTCGCAGAGTTCCAGTTCGGTCGGCAACAGCGACCCGACTGGGAACCGGCCTGAGGCAATCCCGCCCGTCAGATCGCGCGCCACCTGCGCCCACAGCGTCTCGCTCATCAGTCCTTCTCGCACGCTCGCGCGCTCCCGCCCGCTACCCCTCTTGACATTATGTCCGAACATAATCTACCACGCTTAATGTCCGAACATAATAGCGCCCGCCACACTGCGCTCGGAGGAAACATGAGCCGCCTGCTGCCCCCTGCTGCCACCACCGTTATCGACTCCCTGCTGTTCCGCGACGCCTTCGGCACCCCGGCCATGCGCGCGATCTTCTCCGACCACGCGCTAGTCCAGCGCTACATCGAGGTCGAGGTCGCACTCGCCAAGGCCGAGGCGGCCTGCGGCGTCATTCCGGCCGAAGCCGCCGAGCAGATCGCCGCGAACTGCAGCTTCGACGCGCTCGACTTCGACCTCCTGCGCCACGAGACCGACAATGTCGGCTACCCGATCCTGCCGCTCGTCCACCAACTGGTAAAGCAGTGCGGCGAGGCCGGGCGGTTCGTCCACTGGGGCGCCACCACCCAGGACATCATGGACACCGCCAACGTGCTCCAGGTCCGCGCCGGGCTCGATCTCGTGGCGGCCGAGGTCGACGCCCTGCGGGCGATCTTGGCCGACCTATCGCGCCGCTACCGCGACACGCCTATGGCCGGCCGCACCCACCTGCAGCAGGCCCTGCCGGTCACCTTCGGCTATAAGACCGCGATCTGGCTCGCTGCCCTCGATCGGCACGCCGAGCGCCTCGCCCAGGTCCGCCCACGGGTCCTGGTCGGCTCCTTCGCCGGCGCGGCGGGGACCCTTGCCTCGCTGGGCGAGCACGGCCTCGCCGTGCAGGAGGCCTTCTGCCGCGAACTCGGCCTCGGTGTGCCAGTCTCGACCTGGCATGTCGCCCGCGACGGCTTCGCCGAGGTGGTCAACCTGCTCGCCCTGATCACCGGCTCGCTCGGCAAGATCGCCCTCGATGTGATGATCATGGCTTCGACCGAGTTTGCGGAGGTCTACGAGCCCTTCGTCACCGGGCGTGGCGCCTCCTCGACCATGCCGCAGAAGCGCAACCCGATCTCCTCCGAACTGATGCTCGCCGCCTCGAAGGGGGTGCGCCAGCAGGCCGGACTGATGCTCGACGCCATGATCCAAGACTTCGAGCGTGCAACCGGCCCTTGGCACGCCGAGTGGATGGCGATCCCCGAGAGCTTCGTGCTCACGGCGGGCGCTCTGCATCAGGCCAAGTTCGCGCTGGGCGGCCTGATCGTCGACGAGGCGCAGATGCGCAAGAACCTCGCGATCAGCCGGGGCCTGATCGTCGCCGAGGCCGTGATGATGGCGCTCGCGCCCCACACCGGCCGCCAGCAAGCACACGATTTGGTCTACGCCGCCTGCCGTGTCGTGAACGAGCAGGGCGGCACGCTGGCCGAGGCGCTCGCCAGCGTGCCGGAGGTCACTCGCTACTTCGACCGGACCGCAATCGACCGGCTGACCGACCCAGCGAACTACCTCGGCTCCGCTCCGCAAATGGTCGACCGCGTGCTGGCCTCGGCGCCGCGCGACCACTGACCCCACCCCGATCCCGATCACCGCAAGCGCCGCGCCGCAGGGCTGACCGCCCGCGGCGGCAACAAGAGCGCGCGGTCCCCGGCTGCCTACGCTCCTTAGAGGAAACTATGTCGCTGACCGTCAGCAACGCCGCCGATCTTCATCCGCCGCCTGTATCTGGTGCTAAACCGCGTAAATCAATCTGGACGAACCTGGGCTTTCAGATTGTCGTCGCCATGATTCTGGGTGCGGCGGTCGGTTTCCTGTTCCCGAACGTGGCGACACAACTCAAGATCCTGGGCGATATCTTCCTGCGCTTGATTAAGACGGCGGTGGCGCCGCTGGTCTTCCTGTGCGTCGTAGTCGGCGTGACCTCGGCGGGCGACTTCAAGCGCGTCGGCAAGGTCGGGCTGATCGCCATGCTCTATTTCGAGATCGTGTCCTCGATCGCGCTGGCGGTGGGCTTGCTCGCCGGGAACCTGCTCGGCGTCGGCCAGGGCATGGCAGAGTCGACGAAGGCGACGCTCGCCCAGGGCAAGGCACCGACCGGCGCCGCCGCGCCCCATTCGACGCTGGACTTCATCCTCAACGTCTTTCCGGACAACTTCATCGGCGCCTTCGCCCGGGGTGAGCTGCTCCAGGTGCTCGTGATCGCGCTGATCTTCGGCGCCGCCCTGCTGCACCTCTCGCCCGAGAAGCGCCAGCCGATCGAGCGGGGCCTCAACACGATCTCGGACGCGTTCTTCGAGTTCATCCACCTGATCATGTGGTGTGCGCCGATCGGCACCTTCGGGGCAGTGGCCTTTGCGGTTGGGTCGAGCGGCACGAGTGTGCTGCTGTCGCTGATCTACCTCGTGCTGAGCTTCTACGCGGTGGTGATCATCTTCATCATCGTAGTGCTCGGGACGATCTCGGCCCTGTTCAAGATCAACCTGTTCCGCTTTCTCGCCTTCATTAAGGAGGAGATCTACATCGTGCTCGGCACCGCCTCTTCGGAGAGCGTGCTGCCACGTCTGCTGGAGAAGCTGCCGCAGTTCGGCTGCTCGCGGCAGGCGGTCGGCCTGGTGCTGCCGACCGGCTACGCCTTCAACCTCGACGGCACGTCGATCTACATGTCGATGGGCGTGATCTTCTTGGCCAACGCCTACCACGTGCCGCTCGACCTCGGGCAGCAGCTCGGCATCCTGGCGATCATGCTGCTGACGTCGAAGGGTGCCGCGACGGTGTCGGGCGGGAGCTTCGTGGTCTTCGCCGCGACGGTCGCTGCAACCGGCGTGCTGCCCCTGGAGGGCCTGCCGATCCTGTTCGGGGTCTACCGCTTCATGTCGATTGCGATCGCCACCACTAACGTGGTCGGCAACAGTGTCGCGACTGTGGTGACCGCGAAGCTCGCCGGCGAGTTCGACGAGACGATGGCTCGTGACGCACTTGCCCGCTTGCAGGACGAGAAGGCTGTCACTGCCTGATCTCCATCCGGGCCGAATGTGCACGGCGTGCTGATCGACTTTCGGTCAGTCAGCACCATCATCAGTATCGGCCTTGCCCGCCCCCTATGGCGTTCTCGTTGAGTAGCTCAGGCCAGTTCAAAATAAAAATTCGACCCTCCCAAGTGTGACTTAAATGAACTTTCAGCAACCGCTTCTCTCGCTGAGGATCGCCGGATTGAGCAGCAACGGCACGAACTTCAATTTCTGCAACGAGGGGGGCGTGCCGTAGTCCTTTGTATCCAGTGGCTTAGGCGGAGGGGAAGGACCGGATTTCTGCTGACCGCGTGAAGCGGACGAGGCTGCGGCGGGAAGAGCGATTTTTGTTCATTCGGGCGAGCCCGTGGTTTTCGGCAGTGCTCCGCTTCTTCACCAACTGGAACGCACCACCGGCGAGGGCATGGTGCTGTCAGGTCCAGCTGGCGCAAGCGCCCTTCGACGAGCTGGCGCGCGGCGAGCACCGCCTCCGCGACGATGCCTCTGCACCCAAATCAGGCCCCAGCTGGCGGCGTTTCTGTCGTCGAGGCAGCCCGGGAGGCACGAAAGAGCGAACGTCAGCCACCGGCCGAGTTGCGGCTGAGGCGAGCCGACAGGGAAGGATCCATGCCGGGGTGGGTGTGAACACAGCACTCACCCCCTCCGGCAAGGTCAGACCCGCCTAGGACTTCGGTGTCGGGGAAGAGAGCGATCAGAGCGCTCACTCACAAGGGCGAGCACAGCTTTATCCGACTACGGCCGGCATCACTCATGCTGGTCTCGCAGGTGCCTTGCGCACCGGTGTAGGGTAGGGGCGGAGGGAGCACATGCACGAGAAGAGCACGGAGCGCCGCCTCGCTGCCATCCTGGTCACAGACGTCGTCGGCTACAGCCGCCTGATCGGCGCTGACGAAGCCGGCACTCTGCGTCGACTGAAAGCGCTTCGGCGCGAGCTGGTTGATCCTGCCATCGCGGCTGCGCGTGGTCGCATCGTGAAGTCGACCGGCGACGGGCTGATCGCCGAGTTCCCGAGCCCCGTCAGGGCAGTGTCGTGCGCCGTGGCGATCCAGAAGGCGATGGCGGGTCGGAGCGCCGGGGAGCCTGAGGATCGTGCACTGCGGCTGCGCATCGGCATCAACCTCGGGGACGTGGTCGCGGAGCCAGACGGCGACCTCTACGGGGACGGGGTCAATGTGGCGGCACGGCTTGAGCCGCTGTCGGAGCCCGGCGGCTTGTGCATCTCGCGCAGCGTCTACGACCAGGTGCGGGACAAGCTGCGCTACCCCTTTGAGGACCGCGGCAAGCAGGAGCTGAAGAACATCGCCCGACCGATCGGCGTCTACGCGCTGGGGGCCACCGCGATCGCGGGGCTCAACCCGGAGGACGAACTCGATCCGGCGCCGGCCGCGCGAACAGGACGGCGTGCAGGGATCGTCGCGGCCTGCGCTGCGGCCCTCCTTGCAGCGGGCGGGCTCGGCTGGTGGGCATTCCGGCCGGGCCAGGTTCCAGCGCCGGCACAGACGCTCGCCGCGCAGATGATCGGGACGGCGCAGCCCGCGCCGCGACTGTCGATCGTGGTCTTGCCCTTCGCAAACCTCAGCAACGACCCAGAGCAGGACTTCTTCGCCGACGGTATAACCGAGGATCTCACCACGGATCTCTCACACCTCGATGGCAGCTTCGTCATCGCCCGGAACACTGCCTTCACTTACAAGGGCAAGTCGGTCGATGTGAAGCAGCTCGGGCGCGACCTCGGCGTGCGCTACGTGCTTGAGGGCAGCGTGCGTCGCACGGGCGAGCAAGTGGTGGTGAACGCGCAGCTGATCTCGGCGGAGACGGGCGCGCACCTGTGGGCGGATCGCTTTGAGGGCGACCGAGCGCGGCTCGGCGAGCTAGAAGTGGAATTCGTGGCCCGCCTCGCTCGCTCTCTCGACGTGCAGCTCACACAAGCAGAGAGCCTGCGGTCACTACGCGAGAGGCCGAACAACCCGGACGCGATCGATCTAAGTTTGCGCGGCTGGGCGGCATTATATAGACCTCGGCAGATTGCCAACAACAACGAGGCGCAGAATTACTTTGAGCGCGCACTTGCACTCAATCCAAATCTCCCTCGTGCAGTCTTGGGCCTCTCTCGCGCGATAATCATTAGACCAGCAATGGCTTGGAGCGTCGACAGAAATAAAGATATTCAAGAGGCAGATGATCTTATCAATAAATACCTGGCCTTATACCCAAATGATGCCGTAGCTCTGGTTATTAAAGGCGATGTTTATCGAGCGCGCCGTCAGTTTGATTCAGCACGTTCTATGTATGAAGCTGCAATCGCCAGCAATCGAAATTATGCAGTAGCGCACGACTTGAAAGGGCACGTCTCGACATTGACTGGCAAAGCACACGAGGCTATCCCGAATGTGCTTCAGGCTATTCGCCTAAGCCCGCGCGATCCTCTTTTGGATGTATGGTATTATCATATCTGTCATGCGCATACGCATCAGAGACATTGGGAAGAAGCGGTCTCTTGGTGTAACAAATCGGTGGCTATCTCACCCAACTGGCTTCCCTATATCGATCTTGCGGCTGCCTATGGTTGGCTTGGAAGACAAGCCGAAGCTAAAGCAGCCGTCGCTGAGGTCCTGAAGCTCATGCCTGGCTACACAGTTCAGAAGTGGGCGAACGCAGGCTGGTCTGATAATCCGATTTTTCTTGAAGAATACAAATATATTATTGACGGTCTTCGGAAAGCTGGTCTACCCGAGAACTAACGACGTTTCAGCAAACGCCTACAGAGGAGCGCTTGACAATTTCGGAGAGGGTGCCCCGCCCGCCCCGCTTCAATCCCCACGAGGGGTGGGTGTTACAGATCTATATCACGCCGCGAGGACGCGGCTGACCTGCGTCGCGGACCATTCCCCACTCAGCGCCGTCCTGACGCCGCGGGCGTTCAGCGCGTCGGTGATACCTGCGAACCCTACCGGTCCTGGTGGATGATTGCATTGGACGTCAGCTTGTAAAGCTGGTCCCGAGCCCGACCTCAGGGATCATGCGCAAGCGTTGGCGGACCTCCATCTCGCTGCCACAGACGCATCGTGAGATCTCGCACCCACAACCTCTCTTGCGAGGAGCGCTGCATGCCGCAAAGCCAGCTCCTCGCCCAAATTTACCTCCAAGTGCGGCTTCTCAGTCCTCAACAGGTCCGGCACTGCCGGTTATAAGAGAGCTGGAGGGGACGAGCATGGACAAAGCCGTCGAGCGCCGACTCGCCGCTATTCTTGTAGCCGATCTTGTTGGCTATAGCCGGCTTGTCGGTGTGGATGAGACTGGCACGCTGCGGCGACTGAAAGAGCTCCGGCGCGAGCTCATCGAGCCGCGGATTGCGGCTGCGCGCGGACGAGTCGTGAAATCGACAGGCGATGGGCTGATCGTTGAATTCCCCAGTCCCGTGCGAGCGGTGCTCTGTGCGGTGGCGATCCAGCACGCGATGCTAGTCCGCGACGACTCGGTGGTGCCGGACAAGGCCTTGCGGCTGCGGATCGGCATCAATCTCGGGGACGTGGTCGCGGAGCCAGACGGCGACCTCTACGGCGACGGGGTGAATGTCGCGGCGCGGCTGGAGCCGCTCGCGGAGCCCGGCGGGATCTGCATCTCGCGCAGCGTCTACGAGCAGGTGCGGGACAAGCTGCGCTACCCGTTCGAGGATCGCGGCAAGCAGGAGCTGAAGAACATCGCTCGGCCGGTAGGTGTCTACGCGCTTGGGCCTGGGGTTATCGTCGGGCTCGGCGACGAGCAGGAACTCCTCGACGCCGCGCCGGGGCGAGCGGCGGGAGGGCGATGGCGGACCGGGACAGCAGTGGCGGCAGGTGTCGTGGCGCTCCTTGGCGTGGGCGGCCTCGGCTGGTGGACTTGGCGTTCGCCGCCAGCGCCTACGCCGGCTCAGACGCTCGCTGCGCAGATGATCGGGGAGGCGCGGCCGGCACCGCGGCTCTCGATGGTGCTGCTGCCCTTCACGAACCTCAGCAGCGACCCCGAGCAGGACTACTTCGCGGACGGGCTGACCGAGGATCTCACCACGGACCTCTCCCACCTCGACGGCAGCTTCGTCATCGCCCGGAACACGGCCTTCACCTACAAAGGCAAGTCCGTGGACGTGAAGCAGCTCGGGCGTGACCTCGGCGTGCGCTACGTCCTGGAGGGCAGCGTGCGCCGCACGGTGGACCGCGTGATCGTGAACGCGCAGCTGATCTCGGCGGAGACCAGGGCCCACATCTGGGCGGACCGTTTCGAGGGCGAGTGGTCGCGGCTCGGCGAGTTGCAGGCCGAGTTCGTGGCGCGACTCGCGCGCTCCCTCGACGTTGCGCTAACCCATGCTGAGAGCCTGCGCTCTCTGCGGGAGCGGCCGAACAACCCCGACGCCGCGGACCTGACCTTTCGCGGCTGGGCGGCCCTGAACAGGCCGCGTAGCCCCTCGAATACTGTCGAAGCCATCGGCCTTTTCGAGCAAGCTCTGCAACTTGATCCCCATTCACCAAAAGCCGTGATCGGTCTAGCACGGGGGCTTGCGATCCGAGCGCGAGCCGGTTGGAGCAGCGACTCGGCTGCCGACGCGAATAGGATCGACGAGTTACTCACGCCGATCCTCTCTGTCTCGCCCAACAACGCGATGGCGCACTGGTCCAAAGGGCAAGCATTAGCGTTCCGGAAGCAGTTCGACCGCGCGATTTTAGAGCTCGATGCTGCAATCGCGAGCGACCCGAACTTCGCTGATGCGCACGCTTTTGCAGGGTTGCTGAGGATTTTTGCTGGCCGTTCGATGGAGTCTTTTCCTTACTTCGACAAGGCAATACGTTTAAGCCCTAAAGATCCAACCCTGCACAATTTCCTATTTGATATTTGTCATGCTCATTCACACTTAGCAAACTGGGATGAGGCAATCAAGTGGTGCAGCAAATCTCTTGCTGTCGCACCATATTACATGGCTTATATTGATCTAGCTACGGCATACGCTTGGACTGGCCGCACAGTTGAGGCGAAAGAAGCTGTAGAAGGTCTACTGAAAATTTCTCCAGGCTATACCGTGAAGAAGTGGGCAAATGCTGACTGGTCAAACAACCCGACCTTTATCGCGGAATACAAGCGCATGGTTGAGGGGCTGCGCAGGTCTGGACTACCAGAAAACTAGCCGTTTACTATATAGACTCGATCGTGACGGAGCGCTGTGCAGTTTCGGAGAACGGGCCGCTCCGATCTCCACGAGAAGATGGGTATCACGGCCTTGGTGCGCTGGCTGATCAGCTCGGCCTCGCGCTCGACCATTGCCGCCATGGCGTGGGTGGTGAGCTCGTTCGCCAAGGGCAGGTCGCAGGCGACGACCTCGATACGCTGCTCGCCGAGATCGAGATCGCGGTCGAGGAGGATCTGGTCGAAGAGTGCGATGGGCCAAGTGCTCCAAGGCCCGTCAGTGCTGCCTATTAAGGCCGGAAGATCAGCGTGTGCACCAAGGACGGTCGCTCGACCTGCTCAGGCGGGAGTTCATCGCGCCGAGCTGGACTTCCGGCTCCTCGCCGTGGCGAGCCCGGCCGAAGCCTTCCTGATCGAGCGACGCCTGCAACGAGGGGAATGGGAGGTCGGGCGGCCGATCCTGAATCGAATGCCAGGCAGCCTGCTTTCGCCTAGGGTCTGACTCATTCAGCTTGGCTGTGTAAGGGGCCGAGAAGGGTGTGGAGCCGACCTTGACGTGACCGCAGCAAGCGGACGTGCATTCATGCGGAACGGATGAACGCCGCACGATCGATTAAGCGAGCGCAACAGAGGACAGAGCGTCTGCTGCTACGTAAACAATGCTAACGGTGAGCAGCCCGGGAACATCGGTCATGCGGCCAATCGGCCCTGGCGTCGGTCTGCGGCCGCCGCAGCGCGGTTCCACTATACCCGCTTAACGTGCTAGGGGCCGATCACAGCATGGCCAGAGATCACATCGGCGCCGGACAGGAGTCCCTCAGCTCCTTAGAGAGTGTGCTCATCACACCCGAACTAGAGGGGCGCCCTAGCCGGCCGCCCGACTACGAGCGGCAGGCCCGGGCGCTCGACGTCCTCGCCACCGCTCTTGCCGAGACGCCCGGCGATGCCCTCCAGGAACTGGTCGAGGTCATCGTCGAGCTTTGCGACGCCGGTTCGGCGGGGATCAGCCTCGCCGAACAAGAGGCCGGCGCCACACCTATCTTCCGCTGGGTAGCGGTTGCCGGCACCTGGGCAGACAAGCGCGGCGGCAGGATGCCGATTGATGCCAGCCCTTGCGGCGTGGTTGTTGCGCGCAACACCACGTTGCTCTTCGCTCATCCCGAACAACACTTCGCCGCGGCCAAGGTCGAGCCGCTCATCTCCGAGATCCTGCTGGTGCCGCTGCGTGCCGACGAGCGCCCGATCGGCACCGTGTGGGCCATCGCGCACGACCCAGCGCGACGCTTCGACCGGGAGGATGCGCGGCTGCTCCTCAGCCTGAGCCGGCTTGCTGGCGCGATAGCGCAGACCACCGCCTCGCTTGCCGCGGCCCGAGAAAGCGAGGCGAACCTGCGGCGGCTCAACACCGACCTCGAGCGCCAGGTGGCGGCGCGGTCGCGCGAGCGCAGCCTGCTGTGGCAGCACACCCTGGACCTCCTCTCCGTCATTGACCTGCCCTCGGCGACCTTCGAGCGGGTCAACCCGGCATGGACAACTTTGCTCGGCTGGACGGCTAGAGAGATGGAGGGCCGTCCCTATGCGGAGTTCGTCCACCCGGACGATCTCGCGGCGAGCGCCGCGGCTTTCGAGGCGGTGAGACGCGGCGATCCCATGCTGCACTTCGAGAACCGCTACCGGAGCCGGGAGGGGAGCTGGCGGCGGCTATCCTGGTCCGCGGTGCCAGAAGGGGACAAGCTCTACAGCACAACGCGCGATGTGACGGCGGAGCGGGCGCAGGCCGAGGCGCTGGCGCAAGCGGAGGAGGCGCTCCGCCAGAGCCAGAAGATGGAGGCGGTCGGCCAGCTCACGGGCGGGCTCGCGCATGATGTGAACAACATGCTTCAGGGCATCCGCGGCGCGCTGCAGATGATGGAACGCCGGATTGCCGGCGGACGGCTGGACGAGCTGCCGCGCCTGTTCCGCATGGCGGAGGAAGGGGTGCAACGCGCGGCTGCCCTGACCCGCGGCCTCCTGGCCTTCGCGCGTCGCGGGCAGCTCGACCCGAAGGTGGTCGTGGTGGACGACCTCGTCACGAGCATGACCGACCTCATCCGGCGCACGGTGGGTCCGGGCATTGAAGTCCGGGCCCGCCAGCAGCACGGGAGCTGGCGTGTCCGCCTCGATCCGAGCGGCCTGCAGAGCGCACTGCTGAACCTGGCGATCAACGCGCGCGATGCCATGCCGGAAGGCGGCCTGCTCACCTTCGAGACCGAGGAGGTGACGCTCACGGCGGAGGCGCTCGGCCCGGAGCGGGAGGTCGCGCCCGGCGACTTCGTCCTCGTCACCGTCTCCGACACGGGGTCGGGCATGCCGCCCGAGGTCCTGGCCCGTGTCTTCGAGCCCTTCTTCACGACGAAGCCGCAGGGCCAGGGCACGGGGCTCGGGTTGTCGCAGCTCTACGGCTTCGTCCGCCAGTCCGGCGGCTTCGTGCGGGTCGCCAGCGCGGTCGGCACGGGCACGCGGGTCTGCCTCTTCCTGCCGCGCCATTGCGGCGAGGGCGACCGCGGCGGTGAGCCGGCACCGGGCCGCACGGCCAGGAAAGACGACGGCGTGGGACGCACCGTGCTCCTGGTCGAGGACGAGGGATCGGTGCGGTCGACCATTGCCGAACGGCTGCGCGACGCGGGCTACGACGTGCTGGAGGCGGGGGACGGTCCGGCCGGGCTCGCTATCCTAGCCGGCGCGGCGCGGGTCGATCTGCTGCTCACCGATGTCGGGCTGCCTGGCCTCAACGGTCGCCAGCTCGCGGAGGATGCGCGGGCGCAGCGGCCGACCCTGCCGGTGCTGTTCATCACGGGTTATGCAGGCCTGGCGCTCGAGGGGGCGTTGCCGCCGGGCATGGCCGCGATTGCGAAGCCCTTCCCGCTCGACGCGCTGGCCGATCGGGTCGGCGCCATCATCGAGAAGACACCCGATGCCCCGGACCCGCAGGCCGGCTCCACATCCGAGCGCCACATGAGTAACGACGGATAATACTCGCGGGTCTCGTGCTGCCAAGCGCGCACGTTATGGGGAGGTTCGCTCAAGTCGAGCTCGGCGGAAGCCGCTGGGAGTCGAAAGCGGGCACCAGCAGAGTCAAGCTGATTGAGTTTCGACCTCAGTATTGGCCTGAGTTGGCGGTTCGACGACGTCGATGCTGTTGATCAGCATCACCACCATCAATTTTGGCCTGGTGGGCGTTCTCCTCCGCGAGTTCGATGAGGATCGTCGCGAGGCGCTCGGCGCCGAGTGCCGTCAGGTTGGCAACGCTCACTGTCTTCTTGGACGCCATGCCGTTCAGCTCCTTGATCCGGCGCAGGGTCGGGAGCCTGCGTCCGCCCGCTTCCCGACCTGCCGAGCAGGTTGAGGCACTGTGATACAAGATCACTCACCCGGAACAGCGTGAGAGGGCGAGCACTCTCTGCTGCTCATCACGATCTTAACGGAGGGGCCGGAGGGAGGCGCCGACGCGCAGGCCGGCCTTCTCGACCCAACGCGTCGTGATCCAGGTCGAGCTGGTGCTGAGTCCGCCCGAGCCGTTCGAAGAAGACGGCCCCATAGCGGCTCTCGCGAACGCAGTTCCGATCCGCTGAGGCGTTGCGCGACGAGCGCCGTCAGGCTTCTATTCCCATCCCGCCGGGTCGACGGGAGGGAGAGAGACGATGCAACGATCATCGCGGAAACACCCACGCTCCTGGGGCGTCCTGCCTCGCCGCGCACTGCTACAAGGTCTCGCGGCATTCGGCCTCGCGACCGCTTCGCTGCCCGCCGTGGCGGCAGAGGCCGCATCGGCCCAGATCCAGACCGAGGAGTTCCGCCTGCCGAGCGCGGAGCAAGGCGTCGACATCTATGTGCGCAACAAGCATCCGGCAGGGGAGACCAAGTTCGGGAGCGACCGCATCCTTCTCTACGTGCACGGCGCCACCTACCCGGCCTCGACCGCTTTTGACCTGCCGCTCGGCGGCTTGTCGATGATGGACTATCTCGCCGGCAAGGGCTTCGACGTCTACCTCGTCGATCTGCCCGGCTACGGGCTCTCCGGACGACCTGCCCAGATGAGCCGCCCGGCCGCAGACAACGCGCCATTCATGCGCACCCCGGACGCCGCCGCCGTCGTTGGCCAGGTAGTTGATGAGATCCTGAAGCGTCGCAGTGTCAGCAAGATCAACCTGATGGGCTGGTCCTGGGGCACCTCGACGATGGGCCTCTACACCAGCACGCACAACGACAAGGTCAACCGCTTGGTCCTGTATGCGCCGCAGTGGATCTCGCGCACGCCGATGCTCATCGGCGGGGACGGCCCACTCGGCGCCTATCGGACGGTGAGCCGGGACAGCGCTCGGGATCGCTGGTTGAAGGGCGTGCCAGAGGACAAGAAGGCCGACCTCATCCCGGCGGGATGGTTCGAGCAGTGGGCCGACGCCACCTTCGCCACAGACCAGGAAGGGGCCAAGCAGTCGCCTCCGGTGCTGCGCGCGCCGAACGGCGTCATTGCCGACTCGAAGGACTACTGGCAGGCTGGAAAGGCGCTTTACGATCCCGGTGAGATCCGGGTGCCAACCCTGCTCATCCATGCGGAATGGGATGCGGACCTGCCGAGCTATCAGGCGCAAGAATACTTCACCAAACTGACGCGTGCGCCCTACAAGCGCTTCATCGAACTGGGTGAAGGCACGCACACGGTGGTTATGGAGAAGAACCGGATGCAGTTCTTCCGTGAAGTTGCAGGCTTTCTGCTGGAGTCTGATCCGCAGGCGCTCAACTAAAATCGGCTCTGGCGCTCTTCGGGCCGGTGTTTTCTCAGAAGGGCGACTGGACGTCGATGCCGTAGAGGGCTGAAGGGTGGGGGCATGGCGGCAATGTCAAAGGGTGTTGGCGCACCGGCATGCCCCCTTCGGCCACAGCACCGGCACCTGGTCCGTCTCGCTGGTGGGTGAGATTCGGGATGCGCGTTACACGCGTGCGGGTCCCATCAGGGCTCGCAGATCGGCCGCCGCACACGGTGTTCGGCGGCTCTCATCGTCACGTTGCTCGACTCTGGGCCGACCCGCCGGCTCGCTGCGGGCGTGTCGGCGGGCGTCGAGCCGCTAGGTGCGGTGGGGATCGCTGCCCGCCGTGACCTTCACAGCAGGATGATCACCCGCGTTGTCCGATCTCGCCGCGCGGGGCACTCCCTCATCGGCCGTAAAGCCAGCAAGCCAATCGGCGCTGTCCTGCGAGCCGGCGCGATAGGGATCGTCCGAATAGGTCTTGCCGGCGGCTTTCGCGGCCTTGCCCTCATCGAAGATCGCCTGAGACACCACGAAGAAAGCCATAGGGTCGCCCTCCGTCTGCCCTGCGCCAAGCATATGTCCGCCGACGCTGAAGCGCGAGGGTGTTGGGTGGGAACGGACCCAGGTGGTGTTCGCAGCTTCGAATTCTCTCCTTCTGACCGGAACCGAACGGCCGACTGTGCGTTACGCGCGGGCGAGGCCCGTCAAGGCTCGCAGGTTGGGCGCCGGACACGGTGTCCAGCGACTCTCATCGTCACGTTGCTCGCAAGGAGGATGTGGTCATGAGGACCTTCGACTTCGCGCCCCTGTATCGCTCCACGGTCGGCTTCGACCGCCTGTTCGACATGCTCGATCAGGCTGGACGTGTGGAAACCCAAACCTCTTGGCCGCCCTACAACATCGAGAAGGTGGCTGACGACGCCTACCGCATCACGCTCGCGGTGGCCGGGTTCGGGCCAGATGAAATCGAGCTCACCCAGAACAACACCATGCTCCTAGTCAGCGGCCACAAGAAGGAGCCGGAGGGCGAGCGCCAGTTCCTGCATCGCGGGATCGCTGCGCGCCAGTTCCGGCAGACCTTCAACTTGGCCGAGCACGTGAAGGTCACGGGTGCGAACC
This sequence comes from Methylobacterium sp. WSM2598, assembly GCF_000379105.1. Taxonomy (GTDB): domain Bacteria; phylum Pseudomonadota; class Alphaproteobacteria; order Rhizobiales; family Beijerinckiaceae; genus Methylobacterium. The sequence continues at coordinate 2,102,188 of NZ_KB900609.1, forward strand.
TCGAGAACGGCCTGCTCTCGATCGAGCTGGTGCGCGAGGTGCCCGAGGCCCTGAAGCCGCGCCGCATCGAGATCGGCGGCGGGTCGGCCGCGGTCGGGCAAGACAACGCGCCCGCCGCGCAGGTCGAGCATCAGGTCAAAGCGGCCTGATCTGGGCGCGGCGGAGGAGCGGGGTCGGCGCATCCCGTTCAACCGCGAAGCCGTGTGAGAGCACCTGAGAAGATGAACTGAACGCGTGAGACGGCGGCTAGGGCATGCCTCATGGGATGCCCTGGTCGTCCCGTCCTCGGCCTTGGGGAGAGGATGCTGTATGCAGACGACCGAGATGAACGGCCATCAGCCTGCAACCGTGGTGGCGGCCTCGACCTTGCAACCCAAGTCGATCGACGCGCGGGACCCGCTGGCCGGGCCGGGAGGGCTGTTTTGCCACCCGGACGACGTGCTCGATCACCCGGGCCTCTGCGCGAGCGAGAAGCGCGCCATCCTGGCGTCCTGGGCGTCGGACGCGAACGCACTCGAGAACGCACCCGCGCTTAGGCAGACCGATAGTGGTGCGATCGTCCCGGTAGACGACATTCTGGCCGCTCTCGGTCAGCTGGACGGTGTGGTTGCTCATCGAGCGCCGCGCTCCAATCAGCGTCGATGGACGCATCGTCGGCTCACGCCGAGGTCACACCGGTCCGTGTATCGGCTGCGGCGCCAGGATGACGACGATGACCCGCCGCCCTGCCCAGCGGCAGCCAGACGGCAAGCAGCGTTTCTGGCCGTCTGCGCCTAGCTTGCGGATCACTTTATCAAGCTGGAGAGCGCTCGAGAGCCCATCTGCTCGTTGAGACGGGCAAGGTGATCGTGCAGCACACGCCGTCAGGCCTCAGCTCGTAAGTAGTCTCGGCACCGAGCTGATACGGGAGCGCTCGCTCGATCAGCTCGCGTCCGTAGCCCATCACGCGGCTCGGCACCCCGGCTAACCTGCGGAACCAGGATCTCGCATGAGGGCGCGGGCGGGCTGCGCGCGCACGACTACGCGCCTCCTCGGCAGCCGACTTCTGGGGGAGGATCAAGGAGGTGTGTGCCTCCAGGGCCTCGTCGCTACGAGAGATCGCGACCAGTCTCATAGCCCCTGGAGCTCTGACGCCGTAGGGGGATAACGGGGTCGGCCGCGTAGGTGTAGCGCCTCATAGCGCGTAGAGGCTGAGCAAGACCTCAGTCCGAGGTCAGCCGGGCACAAATGGCATCGTAGTGGCGGACTGCAAAGCGGATCAGGTCGGCCTTACCGGCAGCATGTAGCTGCTGACTGAGAGCAGCGGCCTCGTTGGAAATGGTCTTGATGCTGAACAGCAGAGCGTCCGCGATCCGCTGGTAGGACCGGCCTTCGGCCAGGAGCTTCAACATGCGCAGCTGACGGACGGTGAGCCGGTCGAGCGGATTCGTCGATGGGGGCGGGGGCATCGCGAGGGCGAACACCAGGTCGGCGTTGAGATAGCTCTTGCCGGCCTGCACGAGGCGGTAGGCCGTTGCGAACTCCTCTAGGCCCGCGGTCTTGCAAACGTAGCCCTGCGCGCCCGCCTGCAAAGCCTCACGGGCGAAAGAAGCCTCGTCGTGACTGCTGAACACCAGCACGCGTGGGGCGGGAGGGCAGCTACGCAAGCGGGGGATCAGTGTCAGTCCGCCCAAGGGCGCTCCGGGAAAGGCCAGGTCGGTCACCACGAGCGTCACCGCAAGCTCGTAGGCGAGGCGCTCACCTTCAGCCGGACTAGTCGCTCCGTGAGTGGTGACGCCCGTGGGTGCGAGCAGCCCACGGAGCGTGTCGATGACAACCAGATCATCGTCGATGATCAGCACGCTGGTCATGATTGGTGCGCTGCCTCAGTGGACGCTCACCACCTCACCTTCATGCCGCCGTAGACCGAGAGCGGCTGCACCAGCGTCACCGTGCGCGGGTCGTTCAGCGCGTAGGTGTTGGCGAAATTGGCGTTCGTCTCGAGGAACGTGCCGAAGGTCGGCACCCGCGTGTTGAGCAGGTTGGTCACCAAGGCGAAGAGCTGCACCTCCTTGGTCACCTGGTAGCTCGTGTTCAGGTTGACGAGCGCGTAGGGCGGCAGCTTGCGATTCAGGTTCGACTCGTCGCCGCGGAAATAAGAAGACGAGAACGCCGCCACGTTCATGCCGAACTTCCACTCGGGCGTGATCGCGACCTCGAAGCCGGCCTTGATCTGGTGCTCGGGCACCAGCGGCACCTTGTTGCCGGGCCGCACCGTGATCAGCCCGTCGTCCGACAGCGGGTTGTTGGGCGAGGAGAGCTGGCCGTTGAACTGGAAGGTGGCGTCGATCAGCGCGTAGTTGGCGTAGACGCTCCAGCGCTCATTGGCATACTCGCCCGCCACCTCGATGCCCTGACGCCGGGTAGCCGGCACGTTGACGAAGTAGCCGCGCGCCGCGTTGCCGGGCACCGCGACCTGCAGGATGTCGTTGGTCAGGTCGGTGCGGAAGAGGCCGAGCTTGTAGCTGAACACCCCGCCCTCGTAGATGTCCGGCACCGTGCCGCGGATGCCCGCCTCGTAGGTATGGGCCTCGACCTGCTTGAGCGGCGGGTCGGCGACCAGCGAGTTCGGCAACAGGCAGGGCCGGTCCGGATTGGCACAGGCGAGTTCGAGAGGCGTGGGCGCCCGGTTCGACTCGGAATAGCCTCCGTAGAGGCTGAGCCAGGGCGCGACCCTGTAGGTAAGGCCGGCGAGCGGGTTGACGCGGGTGTAGTAGTGGGTGCCGGTGACGTCAGGGGAGAAGCCGGTCTGGTCCTGGGTGGTGATGCGCGCGAAGTTCAGGCGCGCGCCGGCCGTCAGCGAGAGCTGGTCGGTGACGTCGAAGGTGTCGAGGGCGTAGAGGCCCATGTAGAGGTTCGAGCCGGTAACGTTGCTCGGCGCGATGCCGAGCGCCGCGGCGGTGCGCAGCGGGCCAGTGCCGAGACCGGGGACCAGCCCGTAGGCGGGGTTGAGCGGGTTGGTGGTGACGCTCAGATCCGGGTTGATGACCCCGAGCACGCTCGACGACTTGAAGGTGTAGTCGGCGAGGTCGATGCTGCCGCCGACGATGAAAGTGTTGCCGTGATCGAGGATGCGGTCACGGTTGGTCGCCTGAAGCGAGCCACCCCAGCCCGTCGCCTCCGTCTTCGTGGTATCGAGCGTGGCGTAAGGAATGCCCGCCCGGAACGGGATCAGCTGGTTCTGCGGCCCGAGGATGCGGAACTGGTTGCGGAACTGAGCCTGGGTCTGGCCAGGGGCGGGCGAGAACCCGTCGTCCTCGTAGCAGAGAAAGCCGCGGAAGTTGGAGCGGGTGCTGCAGTTCTCGAAGTTGCCGTCGTTGCCGTCGACGTATTGCTGGCTGAAGCGGCGCAGGTAGGCGTTGCCCGAGAGGTCCCAGGTCGGCGTGATGCTCACCTTTCCGGTGACCTGCAGCTGGCCGACCTCGGTGCTGGTGGTCTGGGGATTGGTGAAGATCGCCCGCTCGTTGAGGCGGATGAGGTCGACTGGCGTGGCGGACGCCGCGCCGTAGAAGGTCTTGGCGCCTGAGGCGATGACGTGGAACTCGGAGTCCGGCGCGCGGTAGCCGAGATCGGCGTAGACTCGGCCAATCTCGGAGGGCGACTTGAAGCGCCAGCCGTCGTCCTTCAGGCCCTCGCCAGCAAAGTAGAAGCTCCAGGGGCCGATCACCTGTCCGTGCTGCAGGCTGCCGCCGATGCGCCCGTCCGAGCCGCCGAATACCGACATCTCGGTGCCCTGCCAGGTGAAGCCGTTCTTCATCTCGATGGCGACCGCCCCACCGAGCGCGTTGAGGCCGAAGAGCGGGTTGCCGGTGACGATGTCGATGCGGTTGATGGCGACGGAGGGGATCAGGTCCCAGTTCACCACGTCGCCGAAGGCCTCGTTGATGCGGGTGCCGTTCTGGTAGACGGCGAGGCCTTGAGGTGCGCCCTGCACGGGCGAGGCGTCGAAGCCGCGATAGGTCACGGTCTGGCGGAAGCCGTTGCCCTGTGCGTCAGAGACGTTCACGCCCGGGGTAGTGCGGGCGAGCGTGAAGGTCCGGTCGAGCGTCGCCCGGTCCTCCTCGAGCTTGCGCGCCGAGACGGTCTCGACCGTGAAGGGAACCTTGGCGAGCGGCAGCGCGCCGCTGGACGGGAGCCCCTCGGCGCCGGCCGCACGCCCGATGCTGCTCGCGCCGCCGACGGGGGTGACGGGCACGACGTCGATGGTGTCGAGGGCGATCGTGTCCCCCTGCGCCACCGCGCGGTGGCCTGAGGCGAGCATCGCGCACGGCACCAGAACGGTCGTGACCAGAAGACTGCGGCGCAGCGCCACCATCGGTTTCCCTCAACGCACCGAAAGTTCTTAGACCTAATCAGGTCTAGCTCAGTGCTGAACGGATACGAAAGCCGCTGTTCAGCCGCAATCTGCCGCTTAGGCTGCGGCGGACACGTGCGTTGGATATTGCAGAGACAGCGGCGCTGTGTAGCATAATCATCACGGGCATTGGGAACATCGTGAGGCGTGCTCGGGAACGAGTGGCAATCAGCATTGCCACTCGTTCCCGGATGCTCACCTCCAGCTCGGCTGCAGTCGGCGTCCGCCGGGGGCGGCCGATCTCGTCGTGACGATCGCGGAGGTGCGGGCCGCCCGAGCCGCGTTACTGGGGGAGATCGCGGCGGATCTCACAAAGTGCGGCGTTCCCACGCCGCGGCGCAGGAGCGCATGGTCGGCCGCGCAAGTCTCGTGCGTGCTCGACCGCCTCGGATGAGTCCGTCTACCGCAGGCCATTGGCCGGGCGGCAGCTGGCGCACTACGTCGCGGGGGGCGCCAGTTATGGCAGCTGCGCACGCCAAGAAAGTCTATGATTAAGCGATAGGCCCGGGGCGAACCCCGTCGCCTCGGGCCAGCGGTTCACGCATCAAGTGTCACGACCAGGGAGAGCATGCGGGCCAAGGCGCAGCTCACTGCGGCGGCTTTGGCCAGCATGTCTTCAAGGCTCAGCAACTGGACACTGGAGTCGCCCTCCAGCCTTTCTAGATGGCGCTGAAGCTGCACCAGCATCTGTGCCAGGCAGTCCCGCTGCGCCGCGATGTGCGCACCGCGCGGGCCGAGATCCACACCGGCCTCGGCCGAGCGGGCCAGAGCCTAATACTGCTGCCGCAGAGCGTCGGCGGTCTGCGGCTGGTTGATAAACTGAACCTCCGACATCATCACCTCACGCGGCGCGCACGGTCGAGAGAAAGTGCGCCACCTCCACGCTGAGCTGCGCAGACTGGTGCGACAGCTCGGAGGCCGAAGCCAGGACCTGATTGGCTGCCGCCCCCGTGATCTCGGCCGCGCTCGCCACGCCGACGATGTTGCTCGTCACCTCGCCCGTGCCCATCGCCGCCTGAGAGACGTTGCGCACGATCTCCTGCGTCGCCGCGCCCTGCTCCTCGACAGCAGCGGCGATCCCGGTCGCGACCCGCGCCATCTCCTCGATGCGCCCGCCGATGCTGCCGATCGCCGCCACGGCCTGCTCCGTCGAGCCCTGGATCCGGCCGATCTGACCCGCGATGTCTTGCGTCGCCCGCCCAGTCTGGTTGGCGAGCTCCTTGACCTCGGCGGCGACAACCGCGAAGCCGCGCCCCGCCTCGCCCGCGCGCGCCGCCTCGATCGTCGCGTTCAGTGCCAGCAGGTTCGTCTGCCCGGCAATGCCGGAGATCAGGTCGACGACCTCCCCGATCTTGGTTGCCGCTGCGCTCAGGTCCTGCATCAGGGCACGAGTCCTATCAGCCTCCTGGACGGCCGTCTGCGCCAGGGTTGCTGACCCGCTGACCTGTCGGGCGATCTCCTGCACGGACGAGCCCAGCTCCTCGGCCGCGGCGGCTACCGTGTTGACGTTCGAGGACGCCTCCTCGGCCGCCGCTGCCACTGTGGTGGACTGGCTGGCCGTCTCCTGTGCGGTGCCAGCCATGGTCTGTGCCGTCCCCTGCAGCTCGCCTGCCGAGGCGGTCACGGAGGCGATGATGCCGCCCACCGCCTGCTCGAAGCTGTCGGCCATCTGCTGCATCGCAGCCTTGCGCTGCACCTCGGCCCCGGCGCGAGCCAGCGCGGTCTCCTCCTCCAGCTGCCTGGTGCGGATCAGGTTGTCCTTGAACACCTGCACCGCGCCTGCCATCGCGCCGATCTCGTCACGGCGCGCCAGCCCGGGCACCTCGCTGTGCACGTCTCCAGCAGCGAGGCGCTGCATGGCCGTCGTCATCCCGGCGAGCGGCTTGGCGATGCTCCGGCCCACCAGGATGGAGGCGGCCCCGGAGATCGCCAGCACCAGTCCGGCCAAGCACCAGCGCAGCCAATCCGTCGTGGAGCGGGCCTGCTTGATCTCGGCCTCGACCTCCTCGCGCGTTTGCAGGACAGCAGCGCTGACGCTGTCCACCAAGGGCTTGAGGTCGGCGTAGTTGGTCGACAGCACCTTGGTTGCCTCTACCAACTGCAGGCGGCCCTCGATGTAGGCGCTTACATCGCGCTGATAGGCTGTCATACGAGCGCCGATCTCGGCCTTGGATGCTTGCGGCAGAGCGGACGCATTCAGAGCCACATCGAACTCGGCTGCCCGCCTCTTGAGGTCCTGGGCGTATTTGGGGTCGAGACGGAGCATGAAGTCCTTCTCGTGCCGGCGCATCATCAGCATGAGGTTGGACAGGCGCAGCTCGTCGGCTTGCCCGAGCCTGGTCTCGACCTCGTGGACGGAGGTGCGCAGCGTGCCCTGCAGGCCCGACTTCTCGTCCAGGCCGAGGAGCTTGGAGGTGCGCACGAGCTCAGCAAAGGCCGTCTGGTAGGTGCTGAAGCCCGCCCGGATGGCGCTCAGCTTCGGGGCGAGTTGCGCGTCCATGCTGCCGCTGGCGATGAGGGCCTTGAGGCCGTTCAGGTCGGCGCTGACGCGCTCGGCGGCTTGTGCGTGCCGTGAGACGGAGCCGTCGTCGGCGCGCAGCAGGAAGTCCTTCTCGTTCCTGCGCTGGTCGAGCAGGTCGGCATTGAGCGTGGCGGTTAGCAACGCGCCGTTGGCCATCTGGTCGGAGCGCTGTTCAAGGTCGTCGAGGTGGCGATTAGCGAGGTGATCGACTGTGCCGACTGCGACCACGCCGGCCATGCCGATGAGGGTGAGCAGGCCGAGGCGCTTGTTGAGGGTCAGAGCGAGGCGGGCGGGGGCCATCAGATCACCAGTAATTATTTGGTGCCCGATATTTCTCCTGCAGATAGTTGATAGACATTTAACGATTAGTAGCTTGATCTGCTCAAATTTGTGACACTGACGCTGTCCAAAGTATCAGGCACCATTCAGCTATGCTGCTGATGCAGCCGTAGTCCGCTGGATCTAAGGAACGATCACATCCTCCGCGCTCATCGAGCGGGCGAGATCGCGGATCAGCGCGGCCAGCTCCGGCTCCTGGACCAGCTCTGCCGCGGCCTCGCTGCTGACCCAGTGCACGTCGCGCTGGCCCTGCTCGCGCCAGCTGGGCAGCTCCCGCGTGACGGTCAGCACGTAGACAGCCACTCGGCAAGGGACGGCACTGCCGTCCGGCAGCCGCTTGTCGTAGGTGTAGTGGCCGGCCGGCGTCTTGCTGATCTGCCCAGTGACGCCGGCCTCCTCCCGCGCCTCGATGGCCGCGGCCCTGTGGGGCTTGCGCCCCTTCATCGGCCAGCCCTTCGGGGCGATCCAACGCCGGGTCTCGCGCGAGGTCACCAGCAGCACCTCAAGGCCGCCGTCCGCCGCTTGGCGCACCGGTAGGGCCGCCACCTGCTGCAGCGGCTTCGACAGGCTAGGCTTCTTCGTCGCCTTTGACTGAGCCGCCTTCTTCACCGTCGACTTGATACGGGGCTTCTTCGGCTTGGGCACAGCGATACTCAGAACATCCGGCCGTGACAGGCAGGGTCAGCACCCAGCCCATCACGATGTCGCTCGCCAAGCCCTAACGCAACGCGGACGTGCGTCGTGCCGCTCATGCTCAATGTGTTCCGGATCGTGAGCCGCAGCCGGGGCTGGTATAAGCGCGGCGCGACACGCGACACCTCCCTCGCACCCGCTCGTCAGAGAGGCTGCGTCGCATTCTTCGAGAATTCTCGAATAAGGCATTGACCTGCCGCCCTTGGCGGGTCAATTTATTTCGATGAACATCGAACAAGCCGCCAAGCAGCTCGAAGCACTCGGCAACCCGACCCGCTTGCAGGTCTACAGGATGCTGGTGCGCGCCGGGCACGCCGGCCTGCCGGTTCGCCAGTTGCAGGAGCGGGTCGGCATCGCCGCCGCCTCGACGCTCTCACACCATCTGCACCGGCTGATCCTGACCGGCTTGGTCTCCCAGGAGCGCCAAGCCACCACGCTGATCTGCCGAGCAGTCTATCCGGCCATGAACGCCCTGCTCGGCTTCCTGACGGACGAGTGCTGCGCCGACGCGGGGTGCGCCAGCAAGGACGCCGCTGCCTGACTTTTTGGGCCTTATACTTCGATACTTCTGGAACTAGCGGAGGAGACGATGAGTGAGAGCAGAACCTCGCTGCCGGTCGCTGTGATCGGCGCGGGCCCAGTCGGTCTGGCCGCTGCCGCCCACTTGGTCGCACGCGGCCTGACCGTGAGGGTCTACGAGAGCGGCGAGACAATCGCCGCCCACGTGCGTGCCTGGGGGCACGTGCAGCTGTTCTCGCCCTGGGAGTTCAACATCGATCCGGCCGCGCGGGCGCTTCTGGAGGTCCAAGGATGGCAGGCACCGCCCGACAACGTCTACCCGACCGGGCATGAGCTGGTGGACCACTATCTGGCGCCCCTCGCCGCCACGCCCGCCCTGGCATCTGTGATCGAGACCGGAGCGCGGGTCACGGCGCTCGGCCGCCTCGGCATCGACAAGGTCGTGAGCCGCGACCGAGAGAAGCAGCCCTTCGTCCTGACCGTCGAGGCTCACGACGGGCGCACCCGGCGCGACCTCGCCCGCGCTGTGATCGACGCCTCGGGGACTTGGGCGACGCCCAACCCGCTCGGTGCCGGCGGCTTGCCAGCTGAAGGCGAACTCGTCCTGGCTGACCGCATCGTCGCGGGCATCCCGGATGTGCTCGGCCGTGACCGCAGCGCCTATGCCGGACGAACCACCTTGGTCGTGGGTGCCGGTCACTCGGCTGCCAACGTGCTCCTCGAGCTCGCGCAGCTGGCCGAGGAAGTTGAAGGCACAACACTGATCTGGACCACCCGCGGCAAGGACCTGTCGCGCGTCTACGGCGGTGGAGCCGCCGACCAGCTGGCCGCACGGGGCGATCTCGGTCTCCGGCTCCGCGCGCTGGTCGAGAGCGGACGGGTGCGCTTGGCGAAGGGCTTCGCGGTCACGGCCGTGCGGGCGGACAGCGAGGGCCTCCTGGTGGACGGCGAGATGGCGTGCGGACCGCGCACGCTCGGCCCCGTCGATCGGGTCGTGACCGCCACGGGCCAGCGCCCGGATCTCACTCTAACGCGTGAGCTGCGCCTGGAACTCGATCCCTGGCTGGAGAGCGTTCGGGCGCTCGGCCCGCTGATCGACCCGAACCTGCACTCCTGCGGCTCAGTCCCGCCGCACGGCCACCGTGAGCTGGCTCACCCGGAACCAGGCTTCTACACCGCCGGGATCAAGAGCTACGGGCGGGCTCCGACCTTCCTGATGATGACCGGCTACGAGCAGGTTCGGTCGATCGCGGCGGCGCTGGCCGGCGACTTCGCGGCGGCCGACTCCGTGCAGCTGGTCCTCCCGGAAACCGGCGTGTGCTCGACCTCACGCGGCGCCGAGAGCAGCGCGGGTGGGTGCTGTGGCGGTCCAGCGCCGGTCGGGGTCGATGCCTGCTGCGCCGATGACGCGGTGGCTAAGGCCGAGACCGGCACGGGGTGTGGCTGTTCCCCCGTGTCTGTCATCGAGACGGCATCCTCCTGCTGCGGTAAGGCGGTCGCGTGAGCACCGGCATCGCGCGGTGTGCGCGTCGCTGACGGAGATGGGACCATGCCTTTGACCGGTCGCCGGCTCGTGGCCGCCATGTGCGTCGGTCAGGTCGGCAACCTGCTACCCCACGTCGTGGTGCAGGCGATCATGGCCAAGCACTTGATCCCGCTCTGGGGCCTCAGCGCCAGCGAGGCCGGGATGATGGCCGGCGCCTACGCCTTCGGCTACATGCTCGCCGTCCCGGTTCTCGCGACCCTCTCCGACCGGATCGATGCCCGCATGATCCTGGGCGCGGGCACGTTCGTCAGTATGGCGGCGGTCCTGGCCTTCCCGTTCGTCGCCCAGGATCTCGTCACCGCCTCGCTGATGTGGGGCTTGGCCGGCTTGGGCTTCGCCGGGGCCTACATGCCGGGTCTCAAGGCACTGACCGACCGGCTCGATCCCGGCGACGCGTCGCGCAGCGTCACCCTCTACACCTCCAGCTTCTCGCTCGGCGTCGCCCTGTCGTTTCTGGTCGCGCAGGTCGTGGCGGACCGGTTCGGCTGGCGGGCGGCGTTCCTGGCCACCGGTCTCGGCCCGGCGGCGATGCTGGTCGCGGTGGCGCTGATGGCCCCCGTCGTTCCGCCGCCGGCGCAGACCGGCCTGCTCGCGAGCCTCGGGGCCGTGTTCCGGAACCGGCCGGCCCTCGGCTACATCCTCGGCTACGGCGCGCACTGCTTCGAGCTCTACGGGATGCGCACCTGGATCGTGGCCTTCTGGACCTTCGTCGCGGCGAGCCGAGGCGGCAGCGTGCCGGTCGGTCCCGTCACGATCAGCGTGCTGTTCGCCCTGCTCTCGATGCCCTCGAGCGTGCTGGGCAACGAACTCGCGCTGCGGGCCGGACGGCATCGCGCGATCTCGGTGGTGCAGATCGCGTCGGCTTGCGTCGGCCTCAGCCTGGGGCTGGCCGCGGACGCCGCGCCGTGGGTGATTTTCACGCTGATCCTGATCTACGCCATCACCATCCCGGCCGACAGCGGCGCCTTGACCGCGGGCATGGCGCAGAGCGCGACTCCCGGCGCGAAGGGCGCGACCATGGCGCTACACTCTACGGTGGGGTTCGGCCTCTCGGCGCTCGGCGGCTGGGGTTTCGGGGTGGCGCTCGACGTGGCCGGCGGTCCGGGAAGCGGTCGCGCGTGGTTCGCTGGCTTCGCGCTGCTTAGCCTCGGCATCGTGCTCGGGCCGGTCGCCCTGTGGTGGTCGCGCCACTCGCCATCGGCGCACACAGCCCCGCTCTCGAAAGGCCGGACAACATGAGGGCTCGGTCCGGGCCGGCCGTGATCTCGGCCTTGGGCGTGGTGCAGATCCTGACCTGGGGCAGCTCCTACTACCTCCTGACCGTGCTCGCTCCACCGATCGCCCGGGATACCGGCTGGCCGCTGCCCTGGATCGTCGGCGGCCTCTCGGCCGGCCTGTTGGTCTCGGGGCTGGCCTCGCCTCGAGTCGGGCGCGCGATCGGCACTCACGGCGGCCGGCCTGTGCTGGCGTTCGCCGCGGTGGTGCTGGCGCTCGGGCTCGTCGTTATCGGCTCAGCGCCGAGCCTGCCGGTGTTCGTCCTCGGCTGGCTGGTGGACTTGCTTCGGGAAAGTGGAGAGCTCTTTCCGTGAGGGAGGAGGTTCCCGATGCGAGAACCGAAGAAGCGCTTCACCCCTGAGTTTCGCGCCGAAGCCGTGCGCCTTGCTCACACGAGCGGGCGCAGCCGCCGAGAGGTCGCCGAGGATCTCGGCATCGGCCTCTCGACGTTGCGCCACTGGATCGACGGACAGCGCGATCGCGAGATGGAGGCGCCGCCCTCCGACCGCCAGGAGGACATGGCCGCCGAGCTGAAGCGGCTGCGGCGGGAGAACGAGGTGTTGCGCCAGGAACGCGAGATCCTGAAGCGGGCCACGGCTTTTTTCGCCAAGGAGGGAAGTCGATGAGGTTCCAGCTCATCGATGCGGCGAAGAAGGACTTCCCGGTCGCGCGTCTGTGCAAGCTCCTGGATGTCAGCCCGAGCGGCTACTTCGCCTGGAAGAACCGGCCCGCGTCGCGCCGTCAGCGCGAGGACCTCGTGCTGCTCGCCCACGTCCGCTCGGCCTTCGCGCTCTCACACGAGACCTATGGCAGCCCGCGCATGACGCACGAGCTGCGCGAGCAAGGGCTTGGCGTGGGCCGGCGCCGCACGGCGCGGCTGATGCGGGAGAGCGGGCTCAAGGCTCGCCAGCCGCGCCGCTTTCGGCGCACCACCGACAGCCAGCATGCCTTCCCGGTCGCGCCCAACCGGCTCGACCAGGATTTCACCGCCGCAGAGCCCGACGAGAAGTGGGGGGCTGACATCTCCTACATCTGGACACGGGAGGGCTGGCTTTATCTGGCGGTGGTGATCGATCTTTATGCCCGGCGGGTCGTCGGCTGGGCAGCTGGCGACCGGCTGCACAAGGAATTGGCCCTGACTGCCTTGCGTCGCGCTTTGGTTGTGCGACGGCCGGCAGCTGGTCTGGTGCATCATTCGGATCGAGGTAGTCAGTATTGCTCGAACGAGTACCAGGCTGAACTACGAAGCCGCGGGATCACCATTTCGATGTCTGGCAAGGGCAACTGTTATGACAATGCGATGGTCGAGACGTTCTTCAAGACGCTGAAAAGCGAGATGGTCTGGCGCACCGTCTTCTACACGCGTGCCGAGGCGACCGAAGCCCTGGCCCGCTACATCGATGGCTTCTACAATCCCTGCCGGCGCCATTCCGCGCTCGGCTTCGTCAGCCCTGTCCGGTTCGAGAGGCGGGGCACCTGTTCAACCGCTCTCTACTAAACCGAAGCAAGTCCAGCTGGTGCTCGGCGTCGGGATGGCGGCCGGCCTCTACGATGCGGCCTTCGCGACGCTCGGGCGTCTCTTCGGGGCCGGCGCGAGACCGGCGATCACCGCGCTGACGCTGTGGGGCGGATTCGCCAGCACGGTGTGCTGGCCGCTCTCGGCCTACCTCGTCGAACACATGGGTTGGCGGGGGACCTGCTTCGCCTACGCGGGCCTGCTGCTCGCCCTGGCGCTGCCGCTGGTCCTGCTCGTCCTTCCTTCTGCGTCGCTCCTGCCGGATCCGGGCGCCGCAGCCGGCTCGGCCGGGGCGTCACCGCTGCGCGGGCGCGAGCGCCGGGCGTTCGTGCTGCTCGCGGGCATCCTGACCCTGTCGGGCGCGACGACGGCTATCATCTCCGTGCATCTGCTCACTCTGCTGCAGGCGCAGGGCGCGTCCCTCGCGACCGCGGTGTCGCTCGGCGCCCTGGTCGGCCCGTCCCAGGTCGCCGCGCGGGTGATCGAGATGGCGAACAGGGGCCGGCACCATCCGATCTGGACGCTCACCGCCGCCATGGGCCTGATCGCCCTCGGGCTGGTGCTGCTGTGGACCGGGTTCCCGATCCTCGCCGCCGCGCTGGTGCTCTACGGGGCCGGCAACGGCGTTTACTCGATCGCACGCGGCACCCTGCCGCTCGCGCTGTTCGGCCCGGCGCGCTACGCGCCGCTGCTGGGGCGGCTGGCGCAGCCGAACCTCGTCGCCTCGGCTCTCGCCCCGTCGCTGGGTGCAGTCGTGCTCGCGCAAGGAGGGACGCACGCCACCCTCACCGTGCTGGCCGGCTTGGCGGTGATCAACCTGCTGCTCGTGGGCGCGCTGTGGCGAGAGAGGTAACCGACACGAGGGGATCGGCGCCGCAAAGGACGGGGCCGGGATGGTTGTGAGCGCAGAAGGTGTGGATCTAAGAATCATGCGGATCGCCAAGGGCACCGCACCATCCCCATCGGCAGGGAGTGCGCTAGATCGGCAGCGCCAGAACAATTTCGGGAGGAAGCCGAACGTGAGAGTCAGCCGCAGGAACGTCCTGACAAGCCTTTCCGCGCTCGGGGCTGCAGTCCCATTAACGCGCGCCGTCGCGCAGACGCCTACACAAGGCGCGTCCAAGACTTACGTGCTGGTGCACGGCGCGTATGGGGGAGGGTGGATCTGGCGCGATGTCGCGGCGGGCTTGCGGCAGCAGGGCCACCGGGTCTGGACGCCTACGCAGACCGGCCTCGGCGAGCGCAGTCACCTTCTATCGCGCCAGATCACGGTCGATACCCACATCCAGGATGTCGCGAGCGTCATCGAGATGGAGGATCTGCACGACGTCGTCCTGGTCGGCCACTCATACGGCGGCATGGCGGTCACCGGCGTCGCGGATCGCATGACCGACCGCATCCGCCAGATCGTCTACCTCGATGCACTGATCCCGGAGAACGGCGAGAGCGCCTTCTCCATCTTGCCCTCTGGCATGGCGGACGCCCGGCGCAAGACGGCGCTCGACCAGGGCGCGGGCGTGGCGCTGCCGGTGCCCGGCCCGGACGCCTTCCCGATCCCGGCTGGCCCGGCCAAGGACTGGTTCATGCAGCGCCTGCGCCCGCACCCGATTGGCACCTACGAGAGCGCGATGCGGCTGGCGAAGCCGGCCGGCGCCGGCCTGCCCGTGACCTACGTCGCCTACACGAACCCGGCCCTGGCCTCGATCGAGCCGAGCCGGCAGCGCGCCCGAACCAAGGCAGGCTGGAACTACCGCGAATTGGCCGTGCCGCACGATGTCGAGGTGCCGATGCCCGAGAAGGTCGTCGAGGTGCTGGCGGGCGTAGGCTGACTGGTTCGGCGCTCAGCCTAAGGGTGCCTTCCTGGCGAGGGCACTCCGGCTGCCAGCGTCGCCTCGACGTGCTTTGAAGTAGCATTGTGCGCCAAGGACGACGCCGCCAAGGATCGGGCCGGGGACGTCATGAGCGCAGAAGGCATCCCTCAGCCGCTGGGTGGAAATCACTAGGACTTCACGTTCCGCTGCTGGGTCGCAGGGCATAGGTCCGGAAGACCGCCGATCACGCCCGCGGGTGCGCGCTAGGTCGCGAGCAAGATCTCCACGTCCGGGTCGCTCTCCGCGGCCCGATGTGGCCCAATTGTGCCGCGGACGCGCTTCGCTCAGCTCAAGAAGAGTTCGCGAGGCGCTAAGTCCTTGATCGATTAGGGAGCGACTTGAGCACTAGCTCTACGGGTCCTCCGCCTTCGGAGGGCAACGCTCTATCCAGCTGAGCTACGGGTGCTGACCGCGGCACTTCACTAGCGCATGACGCGGGCCGGCGCAACGGCGAAGAGGGACGTGAATCCGCTCAAGGGGATCGGGCGCCGGCTCCTCAGGCAAAGGTCACACGGTCGAGCCGTGTCGGGTGCGCGGGGAGGGGAGGCAGGGGCAGGAAGGGGCCGGCGCTGTGCCTCGGGTGCGGACGGATTGCGCCGCGGTTGAGGCGCGTGCACCGCGGGTGTGCCGCAGTGCTGCCTCCCGGACGCCGTCCCGGGCGACGCCATGGCGCGTGCCCGGATTGATAGTAGCGGGCTTATCGCGGCCCGGCTGACACGCCGTGGAGCTCAAGATGCTCCGCGGCCGGTCTGAGCGGCTGCGCCGGCTCCAGCTCGCCGGCCGAACACGACGCCGGAGGTCAGGCCGGAGCCACCCGGATAGCCGTTGAAGAACACCCCGCCGACGATCTCGCCGCAGGCGTAAAGGCCGGGGATCGGCGCACCGTTCTCGGCGATCACTGCGCCGGCCTCGTCCACCTCCAGGCCGCCATAAGTGAAGGTGATGCCGCCGGTGACCGGATAGGCCTTGAACGGCGGGGTATCGAGGGCCTGCGCCCAGTTCGATTTCGGGAGATCGAGGCCCTTCGTCCCGCGGCCGTCCTTGGCGGCCGGGTTGAACTGGACGCTCTCGTCTACGGCGGCGTTGAAAGCGGCCAGCGTGGCGCGGGCCTGCTCCTTGTTGTTGAGTCCGTCGAGCTTGTCGATCAGCCGGTCGAGAGTGTCAGCTTCGACGTAATGCGCGTCGTGGAAGCGGTATTCGCTGTAGAGCAGGGAATCGACCTTCGAGTCGAAGATCTGCCACGCGATGTGTTTCGGCTGCTCCATGATCGCGCGGCCGAACTGCGCGTAGGTGTAGTTGCGGAAGTCGCGGCCCTCGTCGACGAAGCGGCGCCCCTCGGCGTTGATCATGACACCGAGGAAGTAACAGATCTTGCGGTAGTGCTTGCGCTCGAGGTGGGGCAGGGCGAGGTTGCCGTAGGGTGGTGTGTAGAGGTCCATCGGCGTGGCGTGACAGCCGCCGTAGAAGCCGTGCCGCCGCGCCCCGAGCCGGAACGCCATGGCGAGCCCGTCGCCGCGGTTGTGGGGCGTGCCGCGCACCTTGGCGTCCTCCCAGCCTGGGCCGATGAGTTCGGCACGCAATTCGGGGTTCGACTCGAAGCCGCCGCAGCCCAGGATTACGGCACGCGCCCGGATCGTCCCGGCCTCGCCGGCGGCGTGCGTGCGCACGCCGCAAACGCGCCCATCTTCGACGATCAGGTCCTCGGCCGCGCAGCCGAAACGGATTTCGCCGCCAAGTGCCTTGAACGCGGCGCGCTCGGCCTGGACGAGGCCCAGGCCCTCGTCGCGGGTCGCGAGCGTCAGGCCACCCCAGAACACGAAACGCCCGTCCTTCTCGTAGGACTGGCGGGCGTAGATCGGCTCGAATTTCACACCCTTCGAGGCGAGCCAGCGCACAGCGTCGTAGCTCTCGGCGATCAGCGTCTGCTGCTCACGGCTGAGCGGGCGCCCATCATTGAAGCCGAGGAGGTCTGCCGCGAAGCGCTCGGCCGTGTAAGCGCCGAACTCCGTGCGAGCCAGGCGCGGGTCGTGCGGATCTTCCAGGAGCGGCAGGAGGTCATTCTTGCCCTCGTAGACGAAGCGCATTGCGCCCGCGGTGTAGGCGGTGTTGCCGCCGGCGAGATCGGGCCCCGCCTTCTCGATGATCAGCACGCGGCGGCCCTGCTCGCGCGCCGCGATGGCCGCGCTCATCGCGGCGTTGCCGGAGCCGACGACGATAATGTCCCACTCGGTCTGCATGGGGGATCTCTCCATGATGGTCGGCCGCGGCGGGCCGCACAGCCGTGTGGCCGCGGTAGAATGTTAGGGCGGCACCAAGCCCGCATGCAGCGGCAAGCATCAGCCAGTAGGCTGGGGCGGCCTTGTCGCCGGTAGCGCTGATGAGCGAGGTTGAGACCAGGGGCGTCGCGGTGCCGAATAGGGCCGCCGCTTTCGTTGAGAAATTAGCCGACAGAGCCAAGCACCTTGAGCCACTGCTCGGTCGGCCGCGCGCCAGAGACCGCCCACTTGCGGTCGACGATGAAGAACGGCACGCCCGCGATCTGCATCCCGGCAGCTTGCTGTTCTACGGCCTCGACGAGCGCTCTCAGCTGCTCGTTGCTGAGCGCCTCCTCGATGACGGGGCGGCCGAGCCCGGCGGCTTCGCCGATGACGATGAGCACATCGGGGTCGCCGATATCCCGGCCCTCGTCGAAGTAGGCGCGGAACAGCGCGTCCACGAACGGATCGGCTCGCCCATCGTGCGTCCCGGCCGCGATCAGCATGTGGGCACGCCGTGTGTTCGGGGTCCGGAGCACCGAGTGAAGGCGATGCTGATGCACTCCCGGCGGCCAAGGTTGCGGCGGACGGAGTGCGCCCGCTCGTGCAACTGCGGGAACTCACGTTCCTGAGGCGGGCGCCAGCGCCGACCGCGCCCTCCACCGGCAGTCCCCTCAGTTCGGCCGTAACTCGCTCCGACTCCTCGTATCGTAACCTTGCGGCCGAGCAGGTTGTTGCTTGCCATGCGATCGTCAGTTGATAATGCTGAGCTGATGCGAGGGCTCATGGCATGGTTGCGAAACATGGCAGGACCAAACGCGCCGTCACCAGTTTCGCCCTCATGCTGATGGTCGTCGTGGCGGCTCCCTCGGCCAAGGCCATCGACGATGCCGGTCGGGATGACCGGCGCATCGCCGAGATGCTGGCGGCCATGCTGCGCGCGGGAAGGACGGTCATCTCGCAATCCCAGGACGTGATCAACGATCCGACGGCTCGTCACAAGGGTCTCGACGGAGACGCCGTGCTGGCCCGTTCCGTCGAGGTCTACCGCCAGGCGACGGGCATGGATCCAGGCGCGCTTCCGGCGGGAAGCCGGGAGGGCCGGCTCCTGCAATACGAGATGGCGGCGATCAAGGAAGTGGTGGACGCCAACCAAGGCACGATCAACGCCGCCGGGACCGGCTTCAAGGGGTTCATCCCGGCGGTCTTCGCTCGCCTCGTCAGCGAGGCGTTCTCGCGCCGGGCCCAAGGCGAGGCAGACATGAAAGTCACGGCGCCCCTGAGCCTGGTCCGCAACCGCAAGGTTCGGCCGGACGCTTGGGAGGCGGAGGTGATTAAGGACCGTTTCCAGGCCCCGGACTGGCCGCATGGCAAGTCTTACGAGATGATCATGGACGACCAGAATGGACCGCTCTTCCGCATCGCCGTGCCGGAATACTATACCGCCTCGTGCCTGAGCTGCCACGGCGGCCCGAAGGGGGACCTGGACATCACGGGATACCCCAAGGAAGGCGCGCGCGTGGGCGATCTCGGCAGCGTCATCAGCATCAGGCTGAGGCGCTCGTGACGGCGGCGCTCGCCGCGCCGGGACGGCGGAGAGTGCCGCAACGATGAGGCTCGCGGTGAGTCCGACGCACCTCCTCGATCACATCTCCATCAGGACACGGCTGATCCTCCTCGCCTTCATCCTGATGGCCGGCATCATCGGAACCAACCTCTATCTCTGCACTGCCCTGAACCGGGCGGCCGAGGCGGCCGCCCGCGCGGACCGTGCCATGGTTCGCATCGAGGTCGCGAACGACGTCCGCAATGCCTTCGCGGACCTGCGCTACTGGACGACCGACCTCGCCGTCAGCCTGCTCACGCAATCCGAGCGCAACGCGGCCGAGGCGCGCAAGAAGCTCGACGCGCAGCTGTCTGTCCTGGCCAAGACCGACCCGACCACGGCTGCCCAGATCGCCACGGAGGTCGCGGCTTTCGCCGAAACGGCCAACAAGGGGGTCGACGCCTACACCAACGACCAGCGCGTGATCGGCAATTCCCTGGTCGCTGAGGCGCGGCGTCACGGCATCGCGGTCGACCGCATCCTCGCTCAGCTCGACGATCAGCTCTCCGGGCAGGCCCACAGCGCGCGCGACCTCGTGCTCGCGCGGACGATGACGGCGACGCGGGTCTCGTTCATCGTGGTGGGTCTGGCGATCGTGTTCGGGATCGGGCTGACCGCGCTGGTGCTGCACTCCATCCTGGTGCCGCTGCGACAGGTGGTGAAGTCCCTGAGCGCGATCAGCGAGGGGCGTTTCGACGTGCCGCTGCCTGAAACCCGGGACGCGGAGATCCGCGGCATCGTGCGGGTCATCGCGTTGCTTCGGACAGCTCAGGCGGAGCGCGAGCGCCTGACGCGCGAAGCGGAGCACCAGCGGCTCATCCTCGAGGACGCGGTGGCCTGCATGCAGGAGGGCTTCGCCCTCTACGATCGCGACGACCGCCTCGTCATGGCGAACGCGCGCTACAGCGAGATGCTGATGGGCCAGTCCGCCGCTGCCGCGATGGGGCTGCCGTTCGAGACACTGATCCAGCAGGTCGCGGCGCGGCGCGACGAGTCGGACGCCGAGGCGGACCTGGATCACGACGCGTGGATCGCCCAACGCCTCGCCGAGCATCGTCGGTCTGGGAGCACGACGGAGACACGGGTGCGCGGGCGCTGGCTCCAGATCGCCAAGCACCGGACCCACGACGGGGGCACGGTAACCCTCGTGATGGACATCACCGATCTCAAGCAGCGCGAGATCGAGCTGGACCAAGCCAGGGCGGAAGCCGAGCGGGCCAACCAGGTGAAGTCGGAGTTCCTGGCCAACATGAGCCACGAACTGCGCACACCCCTCAACGCGATCATCGGCTACAGCCAGATGCTGCGGGAGGATGCGGCCGACGATGGCAATGACGGCGCGGCCGCGGACCTCACCAAGATCGAGGGAGCCGGCAAGCACCTCCTCGACCTGATCAATGACATTCTCGATCTTTCCAAGATCGAGGCCGGCAAGATGGAGGTATTCCTCGAAGAGATCAATATTCCTGAGTTGCTGGAGGATGTGCGCCTGCTGATTGAGCCGGTTGCGGCGCGAAACGACAATCGGCTGGTGGTCGCCTGTGCAGCGGGGGCGTCCCGGATGGTCACGGATGTCACGAAGTTGAAGCAGAGTCTTCTGAACCTGCTCAGCAATGCTGCAAAGTTCACTAAGGGTGGTCTGTTGACGCTGTCGGTCGATCCGGATCCCGACCGGGCCGGCAATCTCTGCTTCGCCGTCAGCGACACCGGCATCGGTCTCTCGCCGGAGCAGGTCGGCCGCCTCTTCCAGGCCTTCCAGCAGGCGGACAACTCGACGACGCGGAAGTTCGGCGGGACGGGCCTGGGCCTCGCGATCACGCGCAGCTTCGCCCGCATGCTGGGGGGAGACATCGCGGTTACGAGCGCGCTCGGCGCGGGCAGCACCTTCGTCATCACCTTGCCCGCGCATCCGCCCGTCAAGGCCCCCCCCGCGGAGGGCCGCGCGGGCGAGGCGGCCGCCAGGACCCTGCCCGACGGCAAGCAGGCCGACCTGCCGGGGCCGACGATCCTCGTCGTCGATGACGACGCGGCCTCGCGCCACATCATCGGCTCGCTCCTGATTCGCGAGGGCTACAGACCGATCTACGCCGAGTCCGGCGAGGACGCGCTTCAGGTGGCTCGCGAGAGGCAGCCCGCCGCCATCACGCTCGACATCATGATGCCCCGCCTCGACGGGTGGGCCGTGTTGCAGGCGCTGAAATCCGATCCGGACCTGACGCCGATCCCGGTGATCCTCGTCTCGATCGCGGCCGACCGCGGGCTCGGCTTCTCGCTCGGCGCCTCGGCGGTGCTGAGCAAGCCCGTAGACCGCGCCCAGCTCGCCGCCGCCATCCGGACGCACCGGCTGCAGGGCGCGGGTGAACTCGTCCTCATCGTCGAGGACGACGGCGCCATGCAGGCCGTGACCGCCCGCACGGTCGAGCGCCTGGGCTGCCGTGCGGAGATCGTTGGCAATGGTCGAGAGGCCCTGGACTGGCTCGCAACCCACCCGCAGCCCCGGCTCGTTCTCCTAGACCTCATGATGCCGGTGATGAACGGCTTCGAGTTCCTGCGCGAGTTGCGCTCCTGCGCCGACAGCCGGGAGATCCCGGTGATCGTCCTGACCGCTAAGTCGTTGACTGAGGCGGAGCGTGCGGAGCTCGTCACCATGACCGAGGGCGTGGTGTCGAAGGCGGATGCCGGGAGGCTCGATCTGAAATGGGTTCTTCACGAGACGCTGTTCGGCCATAACGGGCCGCCGGCAGCCGGGGCGGTTAGCGAGCGACCTGCGGCAGAGGAGGTCACATGACCCGCGTCCTGCTGGTTGAGGACAACGAGTTGAACCGCGACATGCTGAGTCGGCGGTTGAAGCGCAGCGGCTTCGAGGTTCTCTTCGCGGAGGACGGCCAGCAGGCGGTGGACACGGCGGCGGCGGAGATGCCGGACCTGATCCTGATGGACCTGAGCCTTCCGACGATGGACGGCTTCGAGGCGACCCGGGCGCTGAGGGCGAACGAGAAGACGGCCGGATTGCGCGTGATCGCGCTCACCTCGCACGCGATGTCGGGCGACAGAGAGCGCGCGCTCGCCGCCGGCTGCGACGATTATGACACGAAGCCGGTCGACCTTCCCCGTCTCCTCGGCAAGATGCACGCGCTGCTCGATCCTGCCGGAAAGCCGGCGGAGGGCTGACCGCGCTCCCGGACGGCGCGTTCCGGCCGCCGGCTCCGCCCCGCGCGGGCCGGGGCACCTGTCCGGCGCGTCGCGCGGCGGCCGTCGCCGCGCCGTCGGCCAGACGCCGCACGGCGTCAGGTGTTGCCAGCGTGCGAGGCTCCATCGAGGAAGTAGGTCTCCATCGGGCCCTTGCCCTTGATGTGCGTGACGCCGCGCGGAGTGCAGAAGAAATCGCCGCCGAGCGCCCGGCGGGTGCTCTCCGAGATGTGGATCCGCCCGGCCTGCCCGTGCGATTCCATGCGGGCAGCAATGTTCACGCTGTCGCCCCAGACGTCGTAGGCGAACCGGCTCTGCCCGATCACGCCCGCCACGGCCTCGCCCGAGTGGATGCCGACCCTCACCGCAAGCTCCACGCCGAGCGCTCGCCCGACC
The DNA here is from genome assembly GCF_000379105.1 of Methylobacterium sp. WSM2598. Lineage (GTDB taxonomy): Bacteria > Pseudomonadota > Alphaproteobacteria > Rhizobiales > Beijerinckiaceae > Methylobacterium. The sequence goes on from NZ_KB900609.1 coordinate 2,124,307, forward strand.
TCCTCAACATCCGCCATCATGTCGAAGGCGAGGAGGGCGATGCGCCGGGCGTGATCGGGCGTCGTCTCCGGGATGCCGCCCGCCGCCATATAGGCATCGCCGATCGTCTTAATCTTCTCGACGCCGCGGCGCGCGACGGACCGGTCGAAGGCCGAGAAGACCCGGCTGAGGAGATCGACGGTGCCGCCGGGCGTGAGCCGTCCGGCCAGCGGCGTGAACCCCACGAGGTCGCAGAACAGGACCGTGACCTGCGCGAAGCGGTCCGCGATCGCCGCCTCTCCGTTGCGCATTCGCGCGAGGATCGGCCGAGGAAGAACGTTGAGCAGGAGCCGTTCTTCCCGCTCGCGCAGGAATTTTCTCTCAATCGAGGTTGTGATTCGGACGCGCAGGATCGTTGGATTGAACGTCTTGGGGAGGTAATCCTCGGCCCCGGCCTCCAGGCAGCGCACGATGCTGCCGATGTCGTCGATGCCCGAGATGACGATGACGGGAACGTGACGGGACGTCTCGGAGGCCTTGAGGCGGCAGAGAACTTCGAAGCCCGACATGCCCGGCATGATCATGTCGAGCAGGATGAGGTCGAAGTCCTCCGCGGCGACTTTGGCGAGCGCGGTCGCGCCATCGTCGGCGAGCGAGACGTCGTGGCCCTCGCGGGCGAGCCGACGCCGGAGGAGGTCGCGGTTCGTCGGGTCGTCGTCCACCACCAGGATCCGGCCGGTCAGCCGGGGCGCGTCCATCTCGGCTGCGGCCGGAGAGACCGCGCGCAGGAACTCCGCGATGGCGGCCGAGGTCGCCATCGGCACCTCGGCGTCGGACTCGCCGCGCAGCTCTCCGACCTGGGTGAGCTGCTCGATCCGGGCGAGCATCTGGTCCGTGCAGTCCCGAATGTGCGTGAGATCGGCGACGAAGGGGCGGCCTTCGAGTGTCGACATGTCCTCGATCCACATCTCGCTGTAGCCCTTGATCGCGTTCAGGGGCGTGCGAAGGTCGTGCTTCAGGCGGCTGAGGACGAGCGCGCGGTTCTCGGCATCCGCGGTGAGCAGGACACCCGACGAGCCGGCTTCTGCAATCAGGAGCGACAACTGCATGTTCGCTACCTTGATGCGCTCGAGATCGGCCATGAATTCCGCGTATTGATCCCCTCCGGCATCCTCGATCATCATGCCGACGAAGCCGTCTATCGCCGCGCTCGGCGCGGAGAGTGCTTGGTCCAGGTAGGACTTCAGGACGCGTGCAACGCGACCGTTCAAGTGACTCGCGTCGTCGGGCCGCAGCATCGGCGCGCGCTCATTGGCCATGGTCCGTCCTCCATGCCGGTCAGGAGATAGGTCGCATGAGCAGCATCCGCGAGCGGTTTCGGGGGTGGTGGCGCATCACCGAGACCGGCACCTGGGACAACGACTATCTCGACATGATTGAGCCGGCCTTCATCGCGTTCGAACGAGGCGGCACGGGCGAGTTCCGCTTCGGGGTGGTCGTCGCGAGCCTCGATTGCTCCTACAGCCAGACGGATGTGGGCTTCCGGTTTCATGGCTCAGACGAGGGTGACGAAGTGTGGGGCGACGGCTGGGCTGAGTTCGACGGTTCCGACACGATCCACGGCGAGATCGCCTTCTGGAACGGCGACGAGACCACCTTCAGGGCGCGCCGATGGCCGTCGTCGTAACGAGGCCGGACGGTGATTCAGCGCGACGGGAGCGGCGCGGAGGCTAAACGTGGCTTCGAGCCGGGTCACGCAGAGTGCGCCAGAAGGTCGTTGAGGAAGCCCGAAACTGGGTCGCATACCGGCGATGGCAGCCGGTCACGGGCGCGTGCAGCCGACGTAGACCAGGTGGCGTTCGGTTTCGAGAAGCTCGTTCCCTATTGACGCCTTCACTGAAGTGTCCGCTTGATACATCGCCTCCATCAGGTGCGCTTGTGTCCCCGATGCGTTCTTCCGACAACGGCTCTCCACTGCCCGATTCGCTGTCGAAGGCGATCCGCGAGCGGGATCAGGCTCTTCACCATCTGGCCGCACTCTCCAACGTGCTGAAGGCGATCAGCAACTCAAATTTTAACCTCACTGTTGTGCTCGAGGCTATAGCCCAGTCGTCGGCAGAACTGTGTGAGGCCGACGACAGCACGATCTTCCTCCGCAGGTCCGACGAAATCGGGGACGCGTTCTACGCCGACGCGAGCTGGGGCACGTCGCCCGAATTCAGGGCCTTCATGGCCGCTAACCCGCGGCGGCTCTGGCACAAATCCTTGGTTCCGAAGGTCGTCCTGGCCGGATCCGTCGTCCACATCCCCGACAAGCTCCTTGATCCCGATTACGCCTTCCCAGGTGCGAGCGAAACGCGGCTGGGATCGGGGCTGAGCAACTCGCGTGCGCTACTCGGGATCCCTATGTTCCGCAACGGCGTGATCGAGGGAGTATTCTCACTCACGCGACGGGAGCCGACGCCCTTCACGAACAACCAGATCAAGCTTGTTCAGCTGTTCGCCGATCAAGCCCTCGTGGCAATCGAAAATGCTCGCCTATTTAGGGAGGTTAATGCCAGAACTGAGGAGCTTAGTCAGGCGCTTCGGCAACAAACAGCGATGGCGGAGGGGTTGAGAATTGTCCGTCAGTCAGGATTCAGTTTAAAAGATGTCTTCGGAACGCTGACCGAATCGGCAGTAAGGCTGTGCGACGCGACAAGCTGTATCCTGTTTAGGCGCGACGGAGGCCTCTTGCACCTAACCGCCAGCTTCGGCGGCAGACCGGAATTCATCGCGTGGCACGCTCACCACCCGCTGACGGTTGACCGAACGAGCATCGCGGGACGCGCCGCCTTGTCGGGGCACACCATTCACGTGCCCGACATCAATCAGGATGCCGACTTCCGACTTCGCGAGTCTGTCGACCTCGGAGGCTGGCAGTCGGTGCTGGCAGTCCCCCTGCTTCGCCAGGGCGAGGCGATCGGCGTCCTCGCCTTGGCGAAGCCGGACGCCACACCCTACGGGCAGAGGCAGATCGACCTCGTGGAGAGTTTCGCCGACCAGGTGGTGATCGCCATCGAGAACGCTCGCCTGTTCGATGAGGTCCAGGAGCGCACGCGCGAGCTGTCCCAGTCACTCGATGACCTGAGGGCGGCCCAGGACCGCCTTGTCGCGACCGAGAAGCTCGCCTCACTCGGCCAGCTCACGGCCGGCATCGCGCACGAGATCAAGAACCCGCTGAACTTCGTGAACAACTTCGCGGCCCTGGCGGCGGAGCTGATCGACGAACTGAACGAGGCGCTGGCCCCAGCCGCTCTCGACGGCCCGGTCCGGGAGGAGGTCGACGCGCTGACCGGCCTGTTGCGGGGCAACCTCGAGAAGGTGGTCCAGCACGGCAAGCGCGCCGACTCGATCGTCAAGAACATGCTGCTGCACTCCCGGGAGGGCTCGGGCGAGCGCCGGCTTGTCGACGTCAACGCCCTCGTGGAAGAGAGCCTGAACCTCGCCTACCACGGCGCCCGGGCGGAGAAGCCGGGATTCACCGTGACACTCGCTCGCGACCTCGATCCCGGCGCCGGCCGCGCCGACCTCTACCCGCAGGAGATCTCGCGGGTGCTCCTGAATCTTTTCTCGAACGGCTTCCACGCCGTGATGAAACGCAAGGCGGAGGCTGACCCAACGGGCTACGAGCCGAGCCTTTTTGTGGCGACGCGCGACCGCGGCGACAAAATCGAGATTCTGGTTCGCGACAACGGCATTGGCATTCCGGAGTCCGTGAGGACGAAGATGTTCAACCCCTTCTTCACCACGAAGCCGGCCGGAGAGGGCACCGGCCTCGGCCTCTCGCTCAGCCACGACATCGTGGTCAAGCAGCACGGCGGCACCATCGAGGTCGAGACCGAGCCCGGGGCTTTCGCGGTCTTCCGCATCCTCCTGCCCCGCGGCGGATCCGTTGCGGCGGAGAGCCCGGCATGAGCGTCCTGATCCTCGTCGTCGACGACGAACCCGACGTGGCCGACCTGTTCCGCCAGCAGTTCCGCCGCGAGTTGCGGGCGGGCCGCTTCGCGCTCGCCTTCGCGCAATCGGCCGACGAGGCGCTGGCGCGCCTGAGCGCCCCGGGCGAGGAGACCCTGATCCTGATCTTCTCCGACATCAACATGCCGGGCATGACCGGCCTCGACCTCCTGCCGCACGTGCGCAGCGCCCGGCCCGACGTGCCGGTGATCATGATCACCGCCTACGGCGACGCCGAGACGCGAAGGCGCGCGACGGAGGGCGGGGCGGCGGGCCTGCTCACCAAGCCGATCGACTTTTCGGCCCTGCGGGCGGAGGTCGACCGGCGGCTGTTGGAAATCGGCCGGGCCGCATGACCGGCGTGACCTCGCCGACGAAGGTCCTCGTCGTCGACGACGAGTCGGACCTCGAGGCGCTGATCGCGCAGAAGTTCCGCCGCCGCATCCGCGAGGGCGCGATCCGCTTCCTGTTCGCCCGCGACGGCCTCGAGGCGCTGGCGGTCATCGCCGAACACCCGGACGTTGACCTCGTCGTCTCCGATATCAACATGCCGCGGATGGATGGACTGACGCTGCTCGCCAAGCTCCAGGAGGCGGACGAGAAACTCTCGACCGTGATCGTCTCGGCCTACGGCGACATGGCCAACATCCGCACGGCGATGAACCGCGGCGCCTTCGACTTCCTCACCAAGCCGATCGACTTCGCCGACTTCGAGACCACCGTCGACCGCACCGTGCTCCACGTCCGCACCCTGCGCGAGGCGCGCCGGCGGCAATCCGCGGCCGAGCGGGCGCATGCGAGCCTGTCGCGCTACTTCTCACCCAACCTCGCCGAGCGGCTGGCGGCCGACGCGTCGGCCCTGGCTGGCGGCCACAGGCGCGACGTGGCCTCGCTGTTCACCGACATCGCCGGCTTCACGACCCTCGTCGAGAGCCTCGATCCCGCTCTCCTCGCCGAACTCCTCAACGGCTACCTCGCGGAGATGACCGGCCTCGTCTTTTCGCACGAGGGCACGGTGGCGAAGATCGTCGGCGACGCGATCCACGTCCTGTTCGGCGCACCGGGCGAGCAGCCGGATCACGCCACGCGGGCGGTGTCGTGCGCGCTCGCCCTCGATGCGGCGGCAGAAGCCTTCCGCGCGCGCTGGGCCGAGCGCGGCGTCGTGCTCGGGTCGACGCGCATCGGCGTGCACGCCGGACCGGCCATCGTCGGCAATTTCGGCGGGGGCCGCTTCTTCGACTACACGGCCTACGGGGACACCATCAACATCACGGCGCGGCTGGAGGCCGCCAATAAGGTGCTGGGCACGCGCCTCTGCGTGAGCGCGGCGGTGGCCGAGCGGGCGGAGGGCTTTCGCGGCCGTCCGATCGGCGATCTCGTCCTGCGGGGCAGGACGGAGGCCCTGCGCACCTTCGAGCCGCTCTCGGAGGCGGCGTTCGCGGATCCCGGCACCGCGCGCTACGGCGAGGCCTTCGAGAAGCTCGCGGCGGGCGATCCGGGCGCCCTGCCGGCCTTCGCCTCGCTCGTGGGCCTCAACGCCGATGATCACCTCGCGAGCTTTCACCTGCGGCGGCTCCTCAACGGCGTGTCCGGCACCCGGATCGACTTGCGCACGGCCTGATCCGCTGCTCACGCAGCGCTGAGGATCTCGATCCATTGCTCGGTCGACTGCGCACCGGAGACGGCCCACTTGCGGTGGACGATGAAGAACGGCACGCCGGTGACCTGCATATGGGCCGCTTGTTGCTCGACGTGCTCCACGAACTGCGCAAGTTGCTCGCTGTTGAGTGCCTCGTCGACGAGGGCACGATCAAGGCCTGCCGCGACACCGACATTGAGGAGCTCATCAGGGTCGCCGACGTCTCGGCCTGCTTCGAAGTAGGCGCGGAACAGGCCGTCTACGACCGCCCCCGCTCGTCCGTGCTGCGTGGCGAACGCGATCAGCATGTGGGCACGTCGCGTGTTCGGCGTCCGGAGCATCTGCTCGAAGGCGAAGTGAATGCCTTCCTGCCGTCCAAGCTCGGCCATCTGCGCGTCGAGTTGGGCACTACGTTCGACCCCGAACTTCCGGGCACGGTAATGCGCGCGCTCCATGCCCTCAACCGGCATGTCGGGGTTAAGCTCGAAGGGCAGCCACTCAACCGCGGTGGTCTCGCGCATACCGAGTTGGTCAAGGGCGCGTTCGAGCCGGCGCTTGCCGACGTAGCACCAGGGGCAGATCACGTCGGAGAACACGGAGATGGTCAGCGGCATGGGCGTGCTCCTGTTCGCGCACGAGATGGAGCGGGCCGAACTGCAAGACCAGGCTCGCGTCACGAGTTGTGGGGCCCTGATCCGAGTCGCCAGCGACCGGCCGGCCAGCACGAACGCTCTCCTTATCGCGAGAGGCGCTCTGCGCCACGATTGACGGGCTGGGAAGTCGCACGAACCTCGCCGGTGGTGGCACCGGCGATCTTGGGAGTGACCTCGGTGCCGATCAGGGCGGTGTTGCCGGTGGCGGCACGGGCGACATTGGCGGAGGGGTTGGCAGCACAGGCGACCTCCGCGGCGACGTGGGCGGCGATCCACTAGGGCGTCTCTGCAAACTCATGAGAGCCAGAGCATGGTCATGCCGAGGGTGACCATGGCGAGGTTGTTGGCGGCGCGCGTCTCGTAACGGGTGGCGATGCGGCGATACTGCTTGAGCCGGTTGATCAGCCGCTCGACCTTGTTGCGCTCCCGGTACGCGGCCTTGTCGAAGTCCGGCTGACGCGGCTGATCCTTGCGGGTCGGGATGACCGGCTCGACCCGCCGCTGTTTCAGCCGGCGGCGGGCGGGTGGGCTGGAGTAGCCTCGGTCTCCCGCTGCCCGGCGCGGACGCAGGCGGGGGCGGCCACGTCCCCGGCGCCGCACGGCGCCCTTGTCCATCAACGCGTCCAGCGCAAATTGCTCGTGCCGCTCGCCGGCCGTCAGGACAGCCGCCATCGGCTTGCCTCCGCCCTCGGCGCGCAGATGCAGCTTGGTCGAGAACCCGCCCTGGCTGCGCCCGAGCGCCTCGCCTACGCCCTCAACCGTCCCCTCACCCCCCGATGGCGCCGGACCGGCGTGCCCCGGCGGCGTGCGGGTGGGCGCGCACCACCGTCGCGTCCACGACGTGCAGGTCCCAGTCGAGGTCGCCGCGAGCATCCGCCTGCGCCTGCAGGCGCTGCAGCACCCGGTCGAACACGCCCGCCTTGCGCCAGCCATAGAACCGGCTCGATACGGTTCCGACAGGGCCGTAGCGCGCCGGCAGATCCTCCCAGGGCGCGCCCGTGCGCAGGATCCACAGCATGCCGTTGAGGACTTGCCGGTGATCCTCGGCCGGCCGGCCCGTGCGTGGCTTCTGCGGCGGCAGCAGCGGGGCGATCTGCTCCCACTGCGCATCGGTCAGTTCAAAGCGTCGCATCCCGCCCACATGGGCGCTCACCCCACCCGTGTGAACCCCTTTGCAGAGACGCCCTAGAGCCGCGGGAAAGCGCGGCACGTGGGAGCGGATCTCGGCCGTCTGAGCCGTCGCTTCCACGTCAGACTCCCTTCCCGCGGCGCGTGCGCCAACTAAGCGGATCTTAGAACGGCGCCGCCTGCATTGAGATCCAGGCTGATTTGGAGGGAGGCGATGGCGGAAGGATTGGAGCTGCCAAAGGGCGAGAACAAGCGTCGTGCTGCTGATCCGCTTCGAGACGCCCTAGGGCAGTTCACAAAGAGAATTCGACCGTATTGAATTGTGAAGGAGGAGGCGCCCGCTGGGATGGACGCGCCGTTATTCCGGCAGGCCGCAGGCGCGCAGCGCCTCGCCGAGCGCCGCAGCCAGGTCCGGCGCGCAATCCACGCCTGCCAGCTGACGGCTAAACCGGAACACCGGCTGGAGCGCCATCACGCGCGCTGCCGCGGCGCGGGCGGTGTCGAGACTGCCAAGCCGCGCCAGCGTCGCCGCGAGAATCATGTGCGAGATGCTGTGCACCGGGTTCGCATGGACACCCTTGTAGGCCGCGGCCGCCGCGGCCTCAGCTCGACCTGCGACGAGGTGGCCGAGCGCCAGCGCGTGATAGGCGGCGAAGGCCCAGGGATCGAAGGGGCTGAGCCGCAACGCTCGCTCGCCCCAGGTAATGGCCCGCTCCGCATCCCCCGCCCAGCCGTGCACGACCCCGCCAAGGATGTAGGTGGTGGCAGAGGACGGGCTGACCGCGAGTGCCGCTTCGAAGGCGGCCGACCCAGCTCGGCGGTCATGCGCGTCCATCGCCAGCGAGAAACCCGCGAATGTGAGCGCGAGGGCGTCGTCGCGCCCGTGGGCGATCGCCTTCTCCGCGTGCCGGATCGAGGCCGCGCGATCCACCTCCGAAAGACCTGCGCGGAGGAACAGGTTGTGGTGGCACATCGCCGCGAAGGCGTGCGCTAGCCCGTAGCGCGGCTCGAGCTCCAGAGCTCGCCCGAGCAGTCCGAGGGCACGCGACGACTCGGCCGGCATGCCCGTGAAGACGTCGGACTGCGCACGCAGCACGAGGTCGTAGGCATCGAGGCTCTCAGGGCGGAGGCGCCGAACGCGCTCGGCCTCGGCCTGCCGGAGGTTCGGCTCGATCGCGCCCACCACCGACATCGCGATGTCGTCCTGTAGCGCGAACACGCCTTCCAGGGGGCGGTCGTAGGCCTCGGCCCAGACAACACCACCAGCCTCGCTCTCCACCAGCCGGAGGGCGACCCGGATGCGGGCGGTCTCCTTACGGAGGCTACCCAGCAGAAGGTAGCGCGCCCCGAGCGCGCGCCCGGCTTCGCACGGATCGATCTCCCGGCCGCGGTAGACTGCGCCGGAGCTACGGGCGGTAACGAACAGCCACTTGATGCGCGATAGACCGGCGGTGATGTCCTCCGCCATTCCGTCGCCGAAGTAGTCCTCTGCCGGATCACCGCTGAGGTTGCGCAGGGGGAGAACCGCGACCGAGGGCCGGTCCGGGAACCTCGGCATCACCGGCGGCATGGACGGGGCGGCGCCAACTGGCCCGACATAGCGATAGCCGCGTCGCGGCAGGGTTTCGATCCAGCGGGCGCCGTCCTCGCTACCGGCTAATGCGCGGCGCAGCGCGGCGATCTGGACCGTGAGGTTGCTGTCCTCGACCGCGAGGTCCGGCCAAGCGACGCGGAACAACTCCTCCTTCGAGACGGGCGCGCCGGCGCGCGCTACCAGCGCCTGCAACACCGCAACCGCACGCGGGCCGAGGGCCACGGGCGCGCCGTCGCGCAGAAGCAGCTTCATCTCGGTGTCGAGCCGGAACGGCCCGAAGTCCAGCCACAGCGCCATGCCGAGATTCAGCCAAGACAGCGGATCTTTCGCAACTCTTTCCGACGGCCTTCACGACTTGGGCGCGCGCGAGTGACACGCTGCCTTCCGCGGCTGACCACCGCCCCCTCAGTGAGAGGATGAGAGTGATGCATGCAGTCCCCGTGATCCACCTGCCTGATGAGGCACCTCGCCTGACGGTGGCGGGCCACCCCATGGCAGTCCTGGTGACCGCTCGGGAGTCCCGCTACGCTTGCATGTTCGACTGGGTGGTGCCGCCGCGCTTCAGCACTGGCCTGCACGTGCACCGAGTGCAGGAGGAGACCTTCTACGTCCTCGACGGTGCCTGCGAATGGCAGGTTGAGGATCGCGTGGTGACGGCCCGTCGTGGCGCCTACCTCTTCATTCCGCCCGGCGTCCCGCACGACATCCGCAACCCGAGTGCGGTGCCGGCGCGGCTGCTGATGACGGTATCCCCGCCCGGTCACGAGGCCTACTTCGAGGAGTTGGCCGGACTAGCGGGCTCAGGACCGCCAGACCCACGAACCCTGGCGGCCTTGCGACGGCGCTTCGACACCGATCAGCTCTCGAGCCTCACAGTCACGGGGTGATCGCCTCGACGAAGCTGATGCTGCTGATCAGCATCGCCCGGCTGCACTGTGAACAGGTGGATTGCCGAATCGCCGCCTTCCGCGTGGTGCCGAGAGGCATGAAGGGCCGCTCTTGCATACGGCCAAGATAATGCCGGTGCGGGGCTGGCCCATCGACGTTGAGGCGCTTCAGACGTTGTTCCGATGCGAGAAGGCCGCTGTGTAGATCTCAATGCACACCCCGGGCGGCCGGCGCGGCGATCGGACGAACGAGGTCGCCGGGGCTGCGGGCGACCAACCCTGACCTCGATGATGAGGAGGTGAGGCATGAAGCTCTATGAAGACTTCTTCCACCCGGACGCGCAGGTCGAGATCGTCGGTGACCGCTTCGTCGTGACGCTGCCGGATAGCCGCTCGCTCTCGTTCAAGGCCGAGAGCCACAAGTGCCACAACCGGAACGCCAGATGCCCGCCGTGCTTCGACATACGCGATCAGCTCGACGAGGAGTAAGGGCCAATCTCGTGGCCTGCGAGGTTTGCTCGCCTTCGCGAGCCTGAGGGGCGCTCAGAACGCCGTAGAGGCTCGGGAGTCGTTGTCCCTAATCCCCCCCAGGCGGGCGATGCTCCAGCACAGCCAGCGGCTTTCCATGGGCTTCCAAGGCCTTCGTGTGCGCCAACGGCAACGTCGCCAAGGACTGGGTCAGGATCGTCGTGGACACAGAAGGCGTTCCCCACGCGCAGCCTCGGTTTTCCTAGGGCTTCGTGTTCCGCGGCGGGGTCGCGGGGCGCACGTCCGGGATGACGTCGATCACATCCGCCTACGGGCGCGGGCTATGTCGCGAGCAAGATCTTCGCGTCCGCCTCGCTGCCCGCGGCCCGATGTAGCCCAATTGTGCCGCTGGCGTGCTTCCATGAACTCAAGACGAGCTCGCGAAGTGCTAAGTCCTTGATAGGGTAGGGGGCGCCTTGAACACCAGCTCTACGGGTCCTCCGCCTTCGGAGGGCAACGCTCTATCCAGCTGAGCTACGGGTGCTGACCGCGGCACTTCACTCGCGCATGACGCGGGCCGGCGCAACGGCGAAGAGGGACGTGAGTCCGCTCAAAGGGATCGGGCGCCGGCTCCTCAGGCGAAGGTCACACGGTCGAGCCGTGTCGGGTGCGCGGGGAGGGGGGTGAGGTGTCGATGGTCCGGCCTCGTGCCCCGGGTGCGGACGGAGTGCGCCGCGGGGGCGGCGTGTGCCGCCAGTGTGCCTCGACCAACTGGTGCCGGAGCCTCGTCCCTGCGCGCCCGTCACACTCCCCCATGACAGCCCCATGACAGCGGGCGCTTGCGCACTACAACCACCCGCAAGCCGCGCCTCGGCGGTATCGAACATCAGGGAGGAGAGATGCCGATCAATCGATCGCGCGGCCTGCGTGCGACGCTCGTGGGCGCTGCGCTCGTCGCTGCGCTGCACGGTGCTTCCGCGCAACAGCAGCCGAGCGGAGCCCCAACCCCCGGCAGTGCGCCCACCGCTCCTGTAAACACCACGGCCCCCGCCGCCACACAGGATCGAGGCTCGGCCCTCTACGGCCGCCCAGAGTCCGGGGAGGCCGCGAAGCTCGCCCCGGTCGCGGGCCCGCCGTTGCCGACGCCGGCGGCGAAGCTGCCGGTGGACAGGCTCAAGGTGCCGGCGGGCTTCAAAGTGGAGGTCTTCGCGAGCGGTGTCGCCAACGCGCGCTCGCTGCGCCAGGGCGACAAAGGCACGGTCTTCGCCGGCACACGGCTCCTCGACCGGGTCTACGCCATCCGTGACCGGGACGGGAAGCGGGAGGTGAAGGTCATCGCCTCGAAGCTGCACCGGCCGAACGGCCTCGCCTTCCACAAGGGCGCTCTCTACGTCGCCGAACTGTCGAAGGTCTGGCGTTTCGACGACATCGAGGCGCGCCTCGACGAGCCGCCCAAGCCCGTTCTGGTCTACGACGACCTGCCGAAGGACGAGGCGCACGGCTGGAAATTCATCGCCATTGGCCCAGACGAGAAGCTCTACGTGCCGGTTGGCTCGCCCGGCAACATCCTGATGCCACCCGACACCCACGCGCAGATCCGGCGGATGAACCTCGACGGAAGCGGCGTCGAGGTGGTGGCCCGCGGCGTGCGCAACACGGTCGGGTTCGACTGGAACCCGGCGACCAAGCAGTTGTGGTTCAGCGACAACGGCCGCGACTGGGTCTCGGAGGACATTCCGGAGGACGAACTCAACGTGCTCACCGAACCCGGCAAACAGCATTTCGGCTTCCCGTTCTGCCATCAGGGCACCTTCACGGACCCGGAATACGGCTGGGGACGCTCCTGCGCCGAGTTCACCGCGCCCGCGGCCCTGCTCGGGCCGCACACCGCCGCGCTCGGCCTGCGCTTCTACACCGGCACGCAGTTCCCGGAGGCCTACCGCAACGCGATCTTCGTGGCCCGGCACGGCTCGTGGAACCGCACAAAAAAACTCGGCGGCGACGTGGTGGCGGTGAAGCTCGGGCCGGACGGCAAGGTCGCGTCGATCGAGCCATTCCTGACCGGCTTCATCGAGGACAACCGCTACCTTGGGCGGCCGGTCGACGTGCTCGTGGCGCAGGATGGCGCGCTGCTGGTCTCGGATGACTACAATGGCGCCATCTACAGGATCAGCTACCAGCCGTGACTGCGATCCTGCACGTGGGTCGGCCCGCGTGCAGGCCCCTCTCACTTGGACAGACGATGCGGCTCTTTCCATTTGCGCTTGCGCTGCTCGCGAGCACCGCCAGCCCGGCGCTCGCTGAACCCGTGGGTGAGCGTCTCGCCCCCTGCCTCGGCTGTCATGGTGAGAGCGGGCGCTCCGAGACGCCGGGCGTGCCCTCCCTCGGCGGCCAGCCGGCCGACTATCTCGTCACGCAGCTCTACCAGTTTCGTGAGAGCCAGCGGGTTGCGCCGCCCATGAACGAGATGGCGGCCGGCCTCTCGGACGATGACCTCCGTTCCTTTGCCGAGGAGCTCTCAAGACTGCCGGCACCCTCACCAGGCGAGACTGCGCTTGACTCAACCCTCGCTGAGCGGGCGCGAGCGCTCGTCGGGCGCCACCAGTGCAATTCCTGCCACGGCGCCGACCTCGCCGGGCGGGACGCGATCCCGCGCATCCGCGGGCAGCGTGAGGATTACCTGCTGAAGGCGCTCGCTGGCTACAAGAGCAACGCCCGGCCGGGCTACGACCCCGCGATGAACGAGGTCGCGCAGGGCCTGAGCGAGGCTGACATCGAGGTCCTCGCCGCCTTCCTGTCGCGCAGCTGAGCGCGGATCAGCCGCTCACGGGCGGCGCCCGCGCCGGCGCGGCGGCCGAGCACCGCCCCGGAGGTCAGGCCGGGGCCGCCCGGGCAATCGTTGAGGAACACGCCGCCGACGATCTCGCCACGGGCGTCGGGGCAGGGGATCAGCGCCTCAGTCCAGCGATTGCAGCACCGGTGTCGTCGGCCTCCAGGCCGCAAGAGCGCGGAACCTGGGCGGCCGGCGATCAGGTTCGAGAAGGTGCCCCGCGCGATCGCGAGGCTTGTCATCCGCTGTCCCGACGCGATCGTCCGGACTGTGTTTCGGCGTGCAACTTTGACCCCCTGAGGCGGGGGATCGGCGTCCAATTCTGACCCCCTGAAGCTTGCTCTCGCAGACTGCCCTTCGGGACGACCGGACGGGTGGTGGGGGGATGAAGGGCGTGGACACGATTGCGCGCATACGGCGCGAGTTCTTCACCCCGGGCCGCGCGATCAAGGACATCGCCCGCGACCTGCACGTCTCTCGCAACACCGTGCGCAAGGTCATCCGCTCAGGTGCAACCACCTTCACTTACGAACGCGAGGTGCAGCCCTTGCCCAAGCTCGGGCCGTGGCGGGACGACCTCGATCGGATGCTGGCCGCCAACGCCGGCAAGTCGCGCCGCGAGAGCGGCTGACCCTGATCCGGATCTTCGAGGCCCTGCGGGGGCTCGGCTACGAGGGCGGCTATGATGCCGTCCGTCGCTACGCCAAGACCTGGAAGCGCGAGCAGACCTCCGTGACGGCACCCGCCTTCGTGCCGCTCTCGTTCGCGCCGGGCGAGGCTTACCAGTTCGACTGGAGCCACGAGATCGTGCTGGTCGCCGGCGTCACCACGACGGTCAAGGTCGCTCACGTCCGGCTCTGCCACTCGCGCATGCTGTTCGTGCGCGCCTACCCGCGCGAGAGCCAAGAGATGGTCTTCGACGCCCACGATCGGGCCTTCGCCTTCTTCAAGGGCGCCTGTCAGCGCGGCATCTACGACAACATGAAGACCGCCGTGGAGACGATCTTCGTCGGGCGCGAGCGCGCCTACAACCGCCGCTTCCTGCAGATGTGCTCGCACTACCTCGTGGAGCCGGTGGCCTGCACGCCTTCCTCGGGCTGGGAGAAGGGCCAGGTCGAGAACCAGGTCGGGCTGGTGCGCGAGCGCCTGTTCACCGCCGCGGGTGCGGGTGAGGAGCTACGAGGAGCTCAACGCCCTGCTGCTCGACGGGGTCGTCGCCTACGCCAAGGCCCACCCTCATCCCGAGCAGCGCGATCTGACGATCTGGCAGGCCTTCGAGGCGGAGCGGGCGGTGCTGGTGCCCTATGCCGGGGCGCTTCGATGGCTTCCACGCCGTGCCGGCGGCCGTGTCCTCGACCTGCCTCGTGCGCTTCGACAACAACAAGTACTCGGTCCTCGCCTCCGCGATCGGTCGCCCGGTCGAGGTCCGCGCCTATGCCGAGCGCATCGAGATCCGCCAGGATGGGCGCGTGGTCGGCGATCACGCCCGTGCCTTCGGCCGCGGTCAGACCGTCTACGATCCCTGGCACTACGTGCCCGTGCTCGCCCGCAAGCCCGGCGCGCTCAGGAACGGCGCGCCCTTCCGGGACTGGGTGCTGCCCGCCGCGCTCGACCGGGTCCGGCGCAAGCTCGCCGGCAGCGCCGACGGCGATCGCCAGATGGTCGAGATCCTCACCGCCGTCCTCGGCGACGGGCTCCCTGCGGTCGAGGCGGCCTGTGCCAAGGCGCTGCGCGAGGGCGTGCACTCGGCCGACGTGATCCTCAACATCCTGGCCCGGCAGCGCGAGCCCGCCGCGCCCGTCACCCTCCTGACGCCCGAGAGCCTGCGGCTGCGCCACGAGCCAACCGCGGACTGCGCCCGCTACGATACCTTGAGGAGAGCGTCGTGATGGAACGCCAGCAGATCCTCGCCACCATGGGCGAACTCAAGCTGTACGGGATGAAGGCGGCCTACGACGAGATCATCAAGGTCGCCGTGAAGCGCAGCCACGAGCCGCAGCAGGTGGTGGGCGACCTGCTGCAGGCGGAGATCAGCGAGAAGCAGGCGCGCTCGATCCGCTACCAGATGACGATCGCCAAGTTGCCGCTGGCCAAGGACCTGGCGGAGTTCGCCTTCGCCGGGACGCCGATCAACGAGGGGCTGGTGCGCGATCTCTCCAGCGGGGAGTTCCTGGCCCACCAGCGCAACGTCGTGCTGGTCGGCGCGGCACCGGCACGGGCAAGACGCACTTGGCCATCGCGATCGCGCGCGCCTGCATCCAGGACGGGGCGCGGGGCCGCTTCTACACCCGTGGTCGACCTCGTCAACCGGCTCGAAGCCGAGGCCCGCGCGCGGCCGGCAGGGGCGCATCGTCGACCATCTTGCCCGGATCGACTTCGTGGTGCTGGACGAACTCGGCTACCTCCCGTTCGCGCAGTCGGGCGGTCAGCTGCTGTTCCACCTGATCAGCCGGCTCTACGAGACGACCTCGATCGTGGTGACGACCAACCTGGCGTTCGGCGAGTGGCCGGCGGTGTTCGCCGGCGATGCGAAGATGACCACCGCGCTGCTCGACCGGCTGACCCACCACTGCGAGATCGTCGAGACCGGCAACGAGAGCTGGCGCTTCAAGAACCGTGCTTGAGGTCGCCAGCGCCTTGCGCCTCCTGGACCCCTGATCAGCCCGGCTGCGCTTCCCCGACCGGCTCCGCCGGGCTGATCAGGGGCGTCACACCGCACCCATCCAGGGGGTCAATTTTGGACGCCGATCTGGGGTCAACATTCCACGCCGTTTGACAGTCCGGACAGCGTGTCAAACGCGCCAGCAACGGGTCATCTCCGCCTCGGACCGGGAGAATCCGGGTCAGGCAGGCTGCGCTTCGGGGTCGTCGAGGAACCTCGAAACCGGGCACGCGCCCGTGAGCAGCCGGTCTCCGGCGCGCCCGCACTCGCCTCGGCCTTCCGGCCGGCCTGCCCGGCAACGAGCGGCTCCTGTCAGATCAGAACCGCGGTTTTGCTGGATGGGCGCTCCCGGACATGGCTCCCGGGGCGCAGACGGACGGCGGCGTCAAGGAACCTTTGGTGCCGCAAGAGGCATGAGCCGGACGCGGATCACGGTCGGGTGCGGGGATCGTTTCGGCCCGATCTGGGAAGAGGCGCTGCCACATGAACAAGGCATTCGGAGTGCAAGTCACTGTCAAGCAAGCTCACTCGTCGGAGCCCAGAACGGCGCCTGTGCTCGTCGTTGCTCGTGACGAGATGGACGCGGAGCTCTTGGTCTCGGAGTCTGCTGGCCCAGGATCCAGCGCGACCGTGATGCGCGAACTCACCCGGGAGGAGGTTCTCGAACACCAAATCGATCTGGACCAGCATGGCAGCATGAAGTCGCTCCCAATCTTGAATCTCTAATCAGCTTAAGGAGATGCGCCCAGTGGTGGAGCGGCTGGAGCATTGTCCGACGAGGTGGATGCCGGTTCGTCGAAGACAATGCGGAAAGATCAAAGACCTGGAGCAGCGCCCGATGGCCACGTGATCGGGCGCTGCTCTCGCGCGGAGCCGCATTGAGGGGCGCCGCGACGCGAAGGAACTCGGCGCTCCTACGACGCTGGATCGGTCTCGCCGTCGAGTGCGATCGTCCGCTCGACCACGTGTTGCAGCGGGGCGTTCTCGGCCGTGAGCGTCATTCGCAGCTTGAGCGTGTTGCCGGACACGAGACCCTCCCGTGCAACGCGCTCGATCTCGCGCTGGGAGGTCACGCCGACCTCCTTCAGGAACTTGCGCAGCTCGATGTTGAAGCGGTCCTCGTCCATATTGCTGTTCCTCCGGTGCTTCGGTCGCCGAATCGGCAACGCGGAAGAGGAAATCTATTTCCGGGGTCCGGTGGAGTGCGTGCTCGAACCCTCGCCTTCGGCTCGGGGGCGGTGAACCACGCCCGCTCCGTGCTTCGCACGTCGCCCCTCGTTCCCCGCCGTCCCCGGAAGGGGCTGAACGTCTGGGCCTCGTGCCGTTCATGCCCACAAACCAGCCCGGCCCCGAGCGCGAGGACGATCGGCGGATCATCCCCGGCATCCTGCACGTGCTCACCTCCGGCTGCCGCTGGCGCGACGGCCCGGCCGCGGATGGACATCGCACCACGGTCTACAACCGATTCAACACATGGTCGCGGCGCGGTTTCTGGACGGCGATGCTGACCGCCCTGGCTAGGGCCGGGTGGGTCGGTGAGGCGGCTGCTATCGACGCGACTTACGTCAAGGCGCACCGCTCGGCGCAGGGCGGCAAAGGGGGGCGACAGCGCAGGCGATCGGCGCGTCGCGCGGCGGAAAGACGACCAAGATCCACGCCCTCGTCGACGTGCTCGGCCGCCCTGGCGTCCTCCTGCTGACGCCGGGCAACACCAGCGCCGTGCGCACCGCCCCGGCGGTGCTGGCCGAGGCCCCAGGCCCCATCCAGCGCCTGATTGCCGACAAGGGCTACGACGCCGACTGGCTGCGGGCTGATCTGCGGGAGAAGGGCATCACCCCCGTCATCCCCGGCACCCGCGCCCGCAAGCGCCGGCTGCGCCACGACAAGCGCCGCGACCGGGAACGCTGGCGCATCGAGGCTGCCTTTTGCCGTCTCAAGGACGTCCGCCGGATCGCCACCCGCTCCGACAAGCTGGCTCGCAACTACGCTTCCGCTCTCGCCCTCGCCGCCGTGATCGCGTTCTGGTGCTGATTGAGTCCTGACCCTAAGCCCGCGCGACCCGTTGACTAACATTTGGAAATACTGGATGTGTCACGCCTACACACAGACCAGGGCATGTGGGAGCAAGCTGTTTCGTGGTGTAATCAATCTATATCGGATGGCCCCTACTGGATAACGTATCTTGATCTTGCTGCAGCGCGTGCTTGGCTCGACAGAAAACATGATGCCCAGGAGGCGGTCAAACAACTTGTCCGTCTTATGCCAGGATACACAGTCCAGAAATGGGCCAAGGCTGATTGGTCGCGCAATCCGATCTTCCTGGAGGAGTATCGGCGCACCGTTGAAGGGCTCCGTAAGGCCGGGCTTCCGGAAAACTAAGATGCACCTCGGCGGACGGCGGTCGGGGCGGTGCGCGATTTCGGAGAGGGTCCTCCCTCACGCACCACTGCCCGGCGGCAGCCGAGCGACAGCCTGCGTTGCTGGCCATGGTGCGCAGCCAGCAGTCCGAGGAACTCATCCGGCATCCGGTTGATGGCTTCGCCATCTCCCATTTCGGCCATGCGGATGTCGGCTTCGCTCAGGCGCCGCGCGGGCTTGGGATACGACATCCGACGGATTGCTTCGCAATGCGGATGTCGGCTTCGCTCAGGCGCCGCGCGGGCTCGTGATCCGGGATCCGCTTCGATCAAGCCGATCCCGTATGACAGAGGCCCTCCACGCCCGCCGCCCGCTCGTCGCTTTCAGGCTGCCGCTCTTAAATTCAGTAAAATAGGCTGTTGAGGGCCCGCGCCCCGCGGATTTGAACCGTAGAACGGGCCTCGAGCAGCCAAGCTCTGGTCCAAACGAGAACCATGAACTGCTACAAGGATTTCTTGCTCCACCTGAATGCGTTCAGCGAACCGGTCAGCGGCGGCTTACGGGTTGCGTCGTCGAGAGGTCCGCCTGCCCCGTCCGAGGGCGTGCGCGTCGGTCGACGCATCACGCGCGTGCGGAATACGAGGACGAGCAATGCCGCCGCAGAGACCACCGCGAGCGGCAGCGACACCTGCCAGCGCTCCCGCGCATGGGCGCGGGCCAGAAGGTGGTCCTGAACGAAGCGCTCGCCGCGAGCCATCTCGTTGTAGGTCTGCTGGTAGGACGCAATGCGCCGAACCTCATCGTCTGTCAGGCCCGCCCCGCGCCAGCGCGATTGCCTCTCCTGGTTGGAGAGGGCCTCGACCTCGGCGCGATACCGCCGCTCCATCGCAGCCGCTTCGGCGTAGCGAGCCGCCTCGGCATCGTCCATGAAGCGCTCAGGCCGCAAGCCAATCCGGTTCAGGGCCGCGAGCAGCGGCTGATCGGCCCCGGGCCTGATGAAGGACCAGAGACTGCCCGCGAGCATGAGTGAGAGCAGTCCGATCGATGATGCCTGGCGTGCACGAGCGCGCCTCTGCGTCGTCTCGTTTGGGTCACCGATCCACAAAAAGCGCGCCAATGCGGCGAGACCGAGAGCGGCGAACAGCGTGAGGACCACGCACGCGCCAGTCGGAAGGTCGAATGCCAGCGAGCTCGCGAAGCCACCCAGTGAGGCCGTCAGACCAACGCACCAGCCAATGAGGAGCGCCAAGCCGATTCTGTCGGCGGCGAACAACGTCCCGGTGACGGCCGGGATGATGAGGAACGAGAACACGAGCAGGACGCCCGCGACGGCGACGGAGCTGGTCACGATCGCGCCGAACGAGGCGTAGAAGACGAAATCCCACAGGACGCCACGGGCGCCGGTGAGTCGGTTCTCCGAAGCGTCGAGCAGCGGGCGCCGGGCGGCCCAGTGCAGCAATGCGACGGCCGAATAGAGCGGGACGATCTTCGCGAGCTGCTCCGGTCGCGCGTCGAGCAGGGTCCCGACGAGCATCCTCTTGACGTGTTCCGCCCCCTGCGGCGCGCGATCGATGACGAGCACCGTGGCCGCACTGGCGGCGACGTAGAGGACACCGACGAGCGCCTCTTGGCTCACCGCCCAGGACACCGAACGGCTCGCGGTCAGGGCCACCGCGCCGGAGAACGCGAACAGCATCGCGTATGCGAACGCGGCCAGATCGCTCGGCGCGTGGCCGAGGGCCACGGCGAGCGTGGCCCCCAGCGCGGAGAGCTGCGCGAGCGCGAGATCCGCGAACACGACCCTTCGGCGCAGAACGTGGAGGCCCAAGTAAGTGTGGACCCCGATGAAGATCGCCGTCACGGCGAGGGGCACCGCGAGCAGGGCGGCGAGATCGGCGATCAACGCCCACCCGCCTCGAACGCGTCGTGGAGCGCGTCGACATCGACCTCGAACAACCCAAGGTAGTCGCTGGTCCCCGATAGCTCGCCGACCGACCCGGCGAGCACAACCACCCGGGCACCGGTTCGGGCCGCCACGGCCTCGGCCGGCCCGCGCGGCGCGTTCGGCTTCGCGAGCACGACGCGCACGCCCTGCTCGCGCATCAGCCCGGCAACTCGGGCGAGTTGGGCCGGGCTCGGTGCGATCCCCTCCTTCGGCTCCACGACGGCAACCACGTTGAGGCGGAAGCGGCGGGCGAAGTAGGGCCAGTCGTTGTGATAGGCGACGACCGGTGCGCCCGCGTAGGGCGCCAGTCGGGCCTGCCACGACGCGAGCCGCCGGGCGAGGCCGGCGAGAAAGCGCCCGCGGTTCTCGGCGACCAGGGCGGCTCGGCCCGGCGCGACCCGTGCCAACCCATCCGCAATACCGGCGGTGATCGTCTCGGCATTCGCGGGGTCGAGCCAGTAATGGGGGTTCGCCAAGCCGTGAGCATGGCCGCCGGTGGCTCCCGCCTCCACGCTGCTCCCCAGCACTTCGAGGAGTGGGATGCCCGCCGAGGCGTCCACCTGCCCCGCGCCGCCCCGCATGAGCTTCGGATCGGCGTGGCGCGCCAGCAGCGGGTCGAGCCAGTGATCGTAGCCGAGGCCTACGCGGACGACCAGGTCGGCACCACGCAGCCGAAGGAGGTCGCCCGGCCGCACCTCGTAAGCCTCGGGGTCGGCACCGGGTGGGACGAGGCTCGCCGCAACGACAGCGTCACCGCCGACCGCCTCGACGAGACTTTTCAGGTCCGGCGTGGTCGCGACGACCCGCACCGGTCCGCCCTGGGCCGCACGCACCGCTGCGGGGCAGAGCAGAAGCGGCAGCACCAGGAGAGCGAGCGCGCCCAAGCGCCGGAGGATCCGGTCGCTGCCCACTGATGCCAGGCCGGCTAGCGCTGGTTCACCCACAGGCTCTTGGGAACCATGCAGCTGACCTCTTTCTCGGCATCCCGGGGTGCCGCGATGCGGCAGTCCATCGCCATGCTCGCGAGCGCATACGCGTCCAGGCGCGACAGTTCCTTGCGCTCGACGAGCATGTTGATCATCGCCATCGACGCCGTGTCCATCGCCCTGTTCAGGTCCGCGTCCCTGCCCGTCGTGACGAAAACCTCCGGCGTCTCGGCTCGCGGCAGCTGCGTCGGCTTCCTTCCATCTTTGGGCAGCATGCAGTATGTGCCCTTGACCACGTTCACGACCTCAGAGATCGGGCAATTCCAATTTTCCAGCATCGACTGCTCGGCCTGCGCCTGTGAGACCTTGTCGCGTTCGATGATGAATCTCGTGGTCTGGTCGCGCAGGAGGTCGAGAGCCTTGTTGAGATCCTGATCGTAGCCGACCGTGATCCAGTCCGTTGGGGTCTCAATGCGCGGCCAGTCGAGCGTCGCACCCTTGATCACGTCGACCGTGACGTTCAACTCCTTGAACGCCGTCTCGATGGCGCAGAGGTTCACCTCGCCATTGCCCTGACCGGCGTGGCTGTCGCCGGACCACAGCAGGGCCCCCTGGACGAAGACCGGTATGTAGAGCGTCGCGCCTTCCGTGAGTTCGCGGATATCGAGGTTCCCGGCGAAGCGGCCGGGTGGCACCGAGCTGTACCGGCCAGGCTCCGCGCGGGCTACCGCGGTCGTGCCCGGGAACGGCCTGAGCGGGATCTCGATGCCTGGCGCGAACTCCATGGTCTTGCGGTCGAGGTCGAGGTAGAAGAATCTGATCTGTCCTTCCGGGAAGTCTTTCGGAAACTCACCGAACAGGCCTGGAAGATTGAAATTGGTCGCGTAGGCGCGCGGCACGATCTTGTTGATGTGCACGCGGAGAACATCTCCAGGCTCTGCCCCTTCAACGTAAATAGGTCCCGTGAGCGTGTGAGGGCCCCGGCCCGGGTAATCAGTGCGGGTTTTCTTGACTTGATCGATTGTGATGCCCGGAACCACTTGATTGTGGGCGTGCATCATTGTTTCCATGGCGACCGTGTCGCCGGACTGAATTCTCAGCACGGGCGGCTGGGAGTTGTCGAACCAGCCCCACTGCGTCGTGGCAGGAGTGGCTGGCAGAAGATGAACTTTGCCTTTGGCATGATGCGAGGGCGCGTTCATGCCCTGTTGCTGCAGTGGGCCGTAGACGAACGGCAAGAACGTCGTGGGATCGTTGAGGTCGGGCGATGCCGGCTTTGTCTGGCCGGGAGCCGGCGCAGGCGAGGTGGGAGCCGGGGCACCCGGGCTCGGCGCCTGCGGGCGCCCCGAGGGCGTTGGTAAGATCTGGGGGGCTTGAGCCCGAGACGGAGTGACCGATCCCGCGAGGGCCAATGCGGCAACGGCCGCAGCGCCACAGAGGAGGTTCTGCCGCATCGGATAACTTCCTCCCTCTGTTCTTCGGGAGGCAGCATGCCTCGTCATCGAGCAGTCCGTCCAGTCCACCTCGTGAGGTTGGCTTGAAATCCGGTGATCGGCCGACAGCAGTTATTCTTCGAGAGAGCGTGGTGGTGATGCGGCGACGAGAGCGGGGCCGCCACCGACGAGCGCCGTGGGGGCACGTCAGCGCCCGCAAGAGTGCCGGCCCGCATCCGATCGGGCGACGCGCTTGCGAACAGCGTGGGGGCGCGCAGCGGCGCTGGCAGGGCGGGCGGAGGAATGTCCCGGCGGCGGAAGCCCTGCGCAGGCTCAGGGAGGCGAGGTGAGACGCTCCGACGCGCTCGACTCTTCACGCTTCGGTTGAGCCGCCATGCGATGCGCCGCTGCCCGGTCGATGGCTCGAAGGAGGGCGGTCCGCCGGCCCGAAGGCCGGCGGGGGAGCGGGGTCTCAGAAGAAGCCGAGGGCCTTTGGCGAGTAGCTGACCAGGAGGTTCTTGGTCTGCTGGTAGTGGTCGAGCATCATCTTGTGGGTCTCGCGCCCGATGCCCGACTGCTTGTAGCCCCCGAACGCCGCGTGGGCCGGGTAGGCGTGGTAGCAGTTCGTCCACACCCGGCCGGCCTGGATCTCCCGCCCGAAGCGGTAGGCCCGCGTCCCGTCCCGCGTCCACACCCCGGCGCCCAGCCCGTAGAGCGTGTCGTTGGCGATCGCCAGCGCCTCGGCCTCGTCCTTGAACGTCGTCACCGACAGCACCGGCCCGAAGATCTCCTCCTGGAAGATCCGCATCCGGTTGTGGCCCCGGAACACCGTCGGCTTCACGTAGAAGCCCTCGGCGAACTCGCCCGCCAGCACCGCCCGCTCGCCGCCGGTCAGCAGCTGCGCCCCCTCCTGGCGGCCGATGTCGATGTAGGACAGGATCTTGGCCAGCTGCTCGCCCGAGGCCTGGGCGCCGATCATCGTGGCCGGGTCGAGCGGCGAGCCCTGCCGGATCGCCTCCACCCGCGCCACCGCCTTCTCGATGAAGCGCTCGTAGATCGATTCCTGCACCAGCGCCCGGCTCGGGCAGGTGCAGACCTCGCCCTGGTTGAGGGCGAACATCGCGAAGCCCTCCAGCGCCTTGTCCAGGAACGCGTCGTCCCGCGCCATCACGTCCTCAAAGAAGATGTTGGGCGACTTGCCCCCCAGCTCGAGCGTCACCGGGATCAGGTTCTGGCTGGCGTACTGCATGATCAGCCGCCCGGTCGAGGTCTCGCCCGTGAAGGCGATCTTGGCGATGCGCGGCGAGGAGGCCAGCGGCTTGCCCGCCTCCAGGCCGAAGCCGTTGACGATGTTGAGCACGCCGGCCGGCAGCAGGTCGCCGATGATCTCGGCCAGGACCAGGACCGAGGCCGGGGTCTGCTCGGCGGGCTTGAGCACCACGCAGTTGCCGGCCGCCAGGGCCGGGGCGAGCTTCCAGACCGCCATCAGGATGGGGAAGTTCCACGGGATGATCTGGCCGACCACGCCGAGCGGCTCGTGGAAGTGGTAGGCGACGGTGTCGTGGTCGATCTCGGAGAGCGAGCCCTCCTGGGCGCGCACGCAGCCGGCGAAGTAGCGGAAATGGTCGATGGCCAGCGGGATGTCGGCGTGGGTGGTCTCGCGGATCGGCTTGCCGTTGTCCCAGGTCTCGGCCAGCGCCAGCAGGTCGAGGTTGTCCTCCATGCGGTCGGCCATCCTGGTGAGGATGCGGGCGCGCTCGGCCGGGGCGGTGCGGGCCCAGGCGTCCTTGGCGGCGTGGGCGGCGTCGAGGGCGCGCTCGATGTCCTGGGCGTCGGAGCGGGCGACCTCGCAGATCAGCCGCCCGGTGAGCGGCGACGTGTTCTCGAAGTAGCGGCCCGCCGCCGGCGCCACCCACTGCCCGCCGATGAAGTTGTCGTAGCGCGCCGCGAACGGCGAGGCGGTCTGGCCGCGCAGGAATTCCGGCTTGTTCATGGCGTTCCTCCGCAGCTACCTCCCACGGCGGAGCCGTGGAATGCTGAGCCGTCGTTGATGTGCTGAAACGGTAGCTGCTTCGCCTGCTGTATGGACGCCTGACCATGAGCGGCATTGATCCAGCTCAACATCAGCTCGCGATGAGATTACTTTCGCGGCCAGGATGATGGCGGCGCAGGCGCCGACCTGCCGTGCGCGACAGCGCAAATTCTCTCGCACCTGGCGGCTGCCGGCAACCGCCTCAGGCGTTGTTCCGAGACGAGACGACCGCGTCGTAGATCTCGACGCACACCTCTGACGACGGGAATGGCGGGCGGATGAGGCCGGTGGCCGGGGCCGAGGGCGGGCGACCCCGACCTTGAGAACGAGGAGGGGAGGCATGAAGCTCTACGAGGACTTCTTCCACCCGGACGCGCAGGTCGAGATCGCAGGGGACCGCTTCGTGGTGACGCTGCCGGATGGCCGCTCGCTCTCGTTCAAGGTCGAGGGTCACGCGTGCCACAACCCGAACGTCAAGTGCCCGCCATCCTTCGACATTCGCGACCAGCTCGACGAAGAGTGAGGGGCAGGCTCGCGGATTGCGAGGCTTGTTCGCCTTCGCGAACGTGTGGTGCACTCGGAACGGCGGAGAGGCCCGGGAGCGTTGCCCGCCATCCGGCTCGTTGCGGGGGCTCCAGACTCCCCAGCGGCGCCGTGCGTTGCGACCTTGCCCCCTGTTCGTCTGCGCGGAACGGGGGCCTGGCGAGGCATGCGCCCGACGCCGTGGGATCGCCTCAGCCGGACCGCCATTCGCTCGGCGACCGGCCGGAAAACTTCTTGAACGCGCGGCTGAACGCCGCCTCGGAGTCGTAGCCGACGTCCTGGGCCACGGCGGCGACCTTGGCGCCCCCCTCGCTCAGGCGCTTGGCCGCAAGCTGCATGCGCCACCGGGTGAGATACTGGATGGGAGGATAGCCGGTCAGCTGGGTGAACCTGCCGGCGAGCGCCGAGCGCGACGCGCCGCACGCGGCGGCGAGGTCCTCGAGCGTCCAGGCCCGGGCCGGCTCGGCGTGCAGCAGCCCGAGGGCATGACCCACCAGCGGATCGCGCAGCCCGGACAGCCAGCCGATGTGCCCGGGGTCGAGCTGGTCCATGTAGGTCCGCACCGCCTCGATGAGCATCAGTTCCGAGAGCCGGTTGAGAACGCTCTGGGCGCCCGGGCGCCGGTGCTTCGTCTCGTGCGAGAGGAGCAGAACGAACTGGTTCAGCAACCCGTCCGTCGCCGGCGACGCGCCTCGTCCGACGCGCACGAAGCGTGGCAACGCGTCGAGCAGCGGGTTGAACGGGCGCACATCGCAGCTGAAGAATCCGCAGATCACGTGGGCATCGTCCGCGCTGCCCGCGCCGGCCCGCAACCGTATCGGCAGGCCGCCGACCTCGTTCGGCCGGCGGTGAGCATCGAGATCGGGCCCGGCGCGCATCCCCGGCGCGCTGGAAACGGCGTGCGGCTCGCCATGCGGGATGATGGCGATGTCGCCCTCGTGCAACCGCACGGGCTCAAACGGCGCACCGTCGACGATGGAGATCCAGCACGAGCCGCGCGTGAGCACGTGGTACTCGATCGCGTGCTGGGCACCGGGCAGAACGGCCCCCGCGATCTGCGCCGATGGAGGCGCCTCGGCGACCCAGGGCGCGGTGGCGGTGACGTCGAAGAACACCGAGCCGGTCAGCCGGACCGCCGAGAGCACATCCGAAAGCACGTCCGCCGTCATGGGCAAGAGCCTCCATGGGCAAGAGCCTCCATGGGCAAGAGCCTCCATGGGCAAGAGCCTCCATGGGCAAGAGCCTCCATGGGCAAGAGCCTCCATGGGCAAGAGCCTCCATGGGCAGCAGCCTCGATCCCCGTGCGAACCGAAGCTCGGCCGGATCGCCGGGGCGCTGCACATCCGTGGGGCGCTCAGGCGCCGCTGCCCCAAGTCGAGCGCCAGGTCGAGCGTTAAATCCAGCGCCGTGCTGGCGAAGAGTTCGGTGCTGCGACTCGTCGTGAGCTCCGATCCCGAGCAGCTCCGCGGCCATCGGATCGCGCCGAGTATACAGCACCGGCGCGGCCGGCGTGAGTGAGAGCAGCACCCGATCACGTGGCCATCGGGTACTGCTCTAGGTCTTTGATCTTGCCGCATTTTCTGCGACGAACCGGCATCCACTTCGTCGGACAATGCTCTAGCGCGGCCGACGTGGCGGTGCACGAACTGCACCGCGCCCGCGATGGCGCCGAGGAAGGGCACCATGACCGAGGTAGCGGAGTGGAATGCCGTCAGGGCGAGGTTGCTCCGTCGGACCGCAACGGCCGGGAACTGGACGCTGCCGCGATGACGGCGCGCGGGCCATGGCGCTCCGCGCGGTCGCCGAGCCGAGATGGCGCAAGTCGAGGCCCGTTCGAGGCCCGTGCGGCGGCTGTCGCCATCCACGCACCACCGATCAGCTTGGCGCTACGGGCCCGCGGTGGGAATGTGATACGACATCCGACGGCTTGCGTCGCCATGCGGATGCCGGCGTCGCTCAAGCGCCGCGCGGACATGTCATCCGCTGTCCGGACGTGATCGTCCGGACAGCGGATGACAGGGTCGGGAGACGTCCCGCGCCGCTTCTGATCCGGGCGACGGAATAAGGCCTTCGGGCCACAGCACAGGGTGGCGGGTGCCGTCGGCTGCTGTGGCCTGCCGCATCCTCACCGTCGTGTCACGACGACTTCCAGGTATTCGCTCGGCACGACCACGGTCGCGTCACCAGACTTGTTGAAGTGCCCGATCAGGCCGGTGAGATCCTGCGCCAGCGCTATCCTGGCGGTAGCCCCGAGCGCCTCGAAAGCCTTCAGCATCGGGCCGTAATAGGTGCGGAAGGTATCGAGGAAGTGCTGTACTGAGCGGTAACGGAAGGTGAAGTGCCGGGACTGTGCGATGAGCGAGGACGCCTCGGCAGCAAAACTCGTCTCGATCCACTCCGGCGTTCCCCACAGGGCTGGGGACTTGAGGCCTGGCGGTGGTGGGAGGTGTTTGCCGATGATCTTGAACATCTGGCCTATGAAGCCGTCCGGCGTCCAGTTGGCTAAGCCGATACGACCCCCGGGCCGACAGACGCGGAGCATCTCGCCCGCGGTGCGGCCCTGGTCGGGACTGAACATCGCGCCGAAGGTGGAAGCGACCGCGTCGAAGGACCGGTCTGCGAACGGAAGGTTCTCGGCATCGGCCTTGCGGAATGTGACGGCCACGCCCTCGGCCTCGGCCCGCAGCCGCCCGCGCTCCAGGAGGGGCTCGACATAGTCCGTGGAGGTCACGTTGCACCAGCGGCGGGCGGCTGCAAGCGTGAAGTTGCCGTTACCGGCGGCGACGTCCAGCACGTCCTGCCCCGCGCGCAGGTCCATCGCCTCCGCGAGTTGCTCGCCGACGATCTGAAGCGTCGTGCCGACGACGGCGTAGTCTCCTGACGACCAAGCCAGCTGCTGCCTGGCCTTGATGGCCGCGAGATCCGGTGCGGCCGCGGTCGGGCGGCAATCGATGACGGTGCTCATGGCATGCCCTCGTCTTCCTGCGTGGTCTTCTTCGCTCCGGCCGTCCGCCGATGCGTCGGCCTTGCGGGGATCACCACTACTGCCGCCGACCGGCCAGGCGAATGACCGGGCCGCCAGACTTCATGCTCGTGCGTCCACGCCCGCTCTGGTGGGATTGCCCCGGCCTTTTTATGTGCACGGTGAGTGGGCTTGGCTGACCAGGGTGCGGGTTGCGGGCTTTGGGCGGTGCTCCTGTTCGAGTGCCGAAACGCGCCGCCCTGATGGACGCCGCAGAACCGGACGTGCCGGCCTCCATGGGCTTCCCGGCCCAATATCGGGCCAAGCTCCGCAGCACGAACCCGCTGGAGCGCCTCAACGGCGAGACCAAGCGGCGCACCGAGGTGGTCGGCATCTTCCGCAACGAGGCGGGTGATCAGGCGCCCGATCGGCGCGCTTCTGCCGGAAGCCAACGACGAGTGGCCGCTGCAGCACCGCTACGTGCAGGTCGAGGGCATGGCCGGGCTCACCCCGGCGTTGATCGAGGAGGCGATCACTCTTCCGCCGCAGGCCGCCTGACCGGTGGCCGCTCCAACTCGACCCCGAAAGGCGGCCTCATTGACGGACGTGCCCCGGGCCCACCCAGCGCGCCGGCGGCAGAACGGGCGGCTTCGGCGGCCCGGTCAGGTCGGGGAAGCCGGCGTGACGGCGGGCCACGTACGCGTTCCCACGCACCCTGTCGGGCGGCGGATAGGGGCAGTCGTGGGCGACGCCCTCCAGCACGCGCTCGAGGGGCGTGTCGGCCCCGTCCTTCTCGGCGAGGCGGGCGAGCCGATCGGAGCCCTGCCGCGAGGCACAGATCCCGCTGGCGGCCCGCACGATAACGACCAGCGCCGGCCACTGCATGCTCGTCGACCGGCGCCCCACCGCTGAGCGGAAAGCGTTCGACTTGGGCCCTTATAACTCGCGGGAAATCAAGTTGCGCTGAGATTGCAATCGCCATTCGTAGGTACGAGTTTAAATCGGCAATTGACTACATAATTTATGTAGATTTTACTCGCTGAGTCTCGGTCTCAGTGGGGAGCATCCAATGCCGCTTCACCTTCCGAACGTCCGTGGAGCACGTCGTCTTGCTGATGCCCTGAACGCGACCGAGCAAATTCTGGGAAGAGACCCTGTTCGGCAAGTGACGATGAGCGCCGGGCACCGCATGCTCGTTGATCGGCGCTCGACGACAGAGCGGGGCCCGTTCTATCTGCGCACCTACGACCAGCAGAAAATAGAGCTTCTGAGGAGGTTCATCGAGCCGGGGACGGCGGTGCTCGACATTGGAGCCAATGTTGGCTTCTTTACAGTCCCGCTCGGCATCGTCGTTCGAGACCAGCGGCGCTTCGGGCGGGTCTTTGCCTTCGAGCCCGTCCCAGGGAACCGCGACCGCCTGCAGGAAAACATCCTGATAAACGCGCTCGATGAGACCGTGACAATCATCCCGGCTGCGCTCTCCTCGAAGCCGGGAACGGTCGAAATCTCGCTGCGCGAGGATTTCCAGAACGGATCGCGCACCGGCAACGCCGCGATCGTCATTAGCACTGAGGATAATTTATTTGAAACAACCAAGATCGTGACGATGCGGCTCGACGACTATGTCGCGCACGAGATCGCTTTGCCGATCAGCGTCATAAAAATCGATACGGAAGGCCATGAGGACGAGGTGCTCGCCGGTGGAAATGAGACAATCGCCCGGAACCGCCCCGTCATTCTGATGGAAGTCGAACCGAATTATTACGAACGCAAGGGGGTCGATTTCTATGAAAGGGTCCGTGCCGTGTTGCCGCCCGACTATCGATTCCTGGCAGTCGGGTTGCATCGGCAGAGCGTGCTGCGGCCGCTCGGAACGCGGTTGAGTTTCACGGAGATCAGGGACCGCCCGTCCTTCATGCGCCCGCAGGACGTCCTGCTGCTTCCGCCCGGTCGCCACGTCTGACCGGTTGGCTCCCGACGAGTGGCCTGCGCCTCACGGGGATCCAGCGGCGCCATGTCAGCGAGGTCCCGGCACAGGGCGCCGATGGCCTC
Source organism: Methylobacterium sp. WSM2598 (assembly GCF_000379105.1). GTDB lineage: Bacteria > Pseudomonadota > Alphaproteobacteria > Rhizobiales > Beijerinckiaceae > Methylobacterium. The sequence goes on from NZ_KB900609.1 coordinate 2,154,394, forward strand.
GCTATCGTGCCGATTCACGTCGAAGTCTGGTTGCCCCCGGCGCCGGGGGCCGCCACGCTCGAACGGTTCGGCGCCGGGGTGATCAGCCCCAAGGGTGATCAGCCCCAAGGGTGATCAGCCCCAAGGGTGATCAGCCCCAAGGGTGATCAGCCCCAAGGGTGATCAGCCGCCAGGAGGTGGCCCGGTTGGACTGTCAATGGACAGTGGGTCCCGTCCACCATCGACGGCTTGGCCGGGCGCGCGCAGCGGGCCGGGCGGCGAGGGCCGGCACGAACGATTCCGGGGCCGGCGCCTCGGGAGCCGCGACGCTCCCCGCTGCCGCGCATACGGGACGGGCACGACGGCGCGACGCTGTGCGCCGAAGTCGAGGTGGCGAACAAAGATCAAGTGATCCGGGATCCACTTGATCGAAGCGGATCCCGTATCCCAAGCCCGCGCGGCGCCTGAGCGCGGCGCCTGAGCGCGGCGCCTGAGCGCGGCGCCTGAGCGCGGACGACATCCGCATTGCCGAAATGGGAGATGGCGAAGCCATCAACCGGATGGCGTATGAGCCTCCTCCGGCGTCGCGGCGGCATGGCGCGGATCGCCTGCATCGCATCGGGTGGAATGCGGAGCGGCTGCGGCGACCGCGTCCCGGACGGTCAACGACTTGGGTCGGCTGGCGCAGCGTCGAAGCGGACATCACCCTGAATTCGTCGCAGGAGGCGGACCGCTCGGCGCGGTGAAATCCGGCGACTCGGATGTGTTCCGGTTCGGATGAGCCGTCGCGTCGGGCGAGGCGGCCCGGGATGGCGGGCGTTCTCGGATCCGGACGTGCACGGCGCCGGCCGCGGACCGCGCGGCGCGCGCGTGCGCCCCGGCACGGCGCGCCGGCGCGAGCGGTGCGAAGGTGTTCGCGTCCTGGAGGGCGAGGAGGAACGAGCCCGACGGGTGGCATCAGACACCATCGGGGCGCGCCCTGCCCGGGCCGCCGCACGGGAGTTCACCATGATCAGCAAGTCGCTTGCCACGGCCGCGATCCTCACCGTCGGGCTCGGCACCGTCGCCCACGCGAACCTCACCATGAGCCCGCCGAGCGCGCTGCCCGCCGCCCAGCCCGGGCCGGCCGTGGCCGAGGCTCCGGCGCGCCCCGCGCCGAAACGCTACGCCGAGGTGAAGACCCTGGCGCCCACGACGCAGACCGACGCCGACGAGCGCTTTCAGGGCACCCGGCCCGCGCCGCGCGTGATCGACCTGCCGCGGGCGGAGGGGCAGAACCAGGCCTACGTCGCCGCCCCGCCGGCCCCGCAATCCGCGCCGCAGGCCAGGCCGGTCGCCGCCGTGGAGGAGCCCGCCCCGGCCCCCGAGCCCGTCGCCGCGCCGCGCCGCGGCCGCGTCGCGGACCGCGACCTCGTCGAGGCCCCGCGGCGGGCGGAGCGGCCCGCCGGCTACCGGACCGCGAGCTGGAACGGCGGCCGCGGCGCCACCTGGAAGACCGGGAAGAACGATTACGGCTTCGAGGGCACCTTCGGCGGCTGCCGCTTCGCCGGGTTCAGCGGACCCGGGGGCTTCAAGCTCGATCGCGTCTGCCGCTGAGCCCAGGGTCGGAAGCGGGCCGCCGCCGCGGCGGTCGACCTGCGGCCCGCTTCAGGTCACGGCATTGCCGCCCTCGCACAGGACGAAGGGCTCGCGGCCGCGGATCCGGTCCCCACTCGCGACCAGGGTCGCGCTGGTGAGGTGCTCGCGGCCGAACACGTCGCGGTAGGTCACCTGACCGACCAGGTAGAGGCCGAGTTCCGAACTCAGCAGGCGCTCCGCCACGCCGGGCGCCGCCTGGAGGTTGACCCGCCGGGTCACCAGGCGCGTCTCGCGCGCACCCACGATGCAGGGGAGGCGGTCCGCCGCCGCGGTCACGCTCGGCAGGCTCGCCGCCGGGAAGGGCTCGACCGCGAGCGTGAAATTCGCCACGAGGTCGAGGGCCGGCGTCAGCCCGTGATTGCGCAGCTCGATCTGAACGACGAGGTCCTGGCCGGGCGCGAAGCGCTGGAAGGACGCGAAGGTCACCCCCACATACGCCCGCAGCTGACGCTCGCTCGCCTCCCGCTGCAGCTCCATCCCGGCCGCCTGGAGGGCGACCGCGCGCTGCGTCGCCTCGACCAGGTCCCGGGCGGTGCGGTCGCGCCGGGCCAGGACGCGAAGGAGGAGCGCCAGGACCAGCAGGCCGGCCGCCACGCCGCCCAGGAGCCAGGTGTCGCGATCGAGCGTCCGTACGGCCTGAATGGCGGGCGCCGCGAGATCGAGCATCCACTGCTTGGCCTCGAGCAACCGGGTCACGAAATCGGATGAACTGATCATCGATCGGATGTCATCAGCGGCGCACCCGGCGTCGGCAGGACTCGTCGCGCGCCGGCGGCGAGGTCCGGCGCGCGCGGACGGCCTGACACCTACCCGGTTTGCGGCGGCGGGCGAAGCCGAAAGAGTACCGAGGCCGCGATTCCTTGACGTCCGGCTCCGGCCACCCTCGACCCACCATCCGCACCCGCCGGGATCGGCCGAGTGGACCGGCGGGGCGCTGATATACCGGATTACTCTTTCGAGATAACGCCGATTACCACTTGACAGCGCTTCAAAGTAAGTAAAACCTGCCTCTCGGGGAGACCAGAATCTCCCGCCCGAACGAGGCGGGGTACCAATGACTTGCCGCTGCAATCGTCCGCGCCCGCGCGAGGCGGAATCGCTCGCGGGACTGAGCTATCGCGCCTACCTCATCGACGGACAGGACCACATCGTCGGAGTCGAACGCATCGACGCGGAGGACGACGTCGAGGCGCTGCTGAAGGCGCGCGGCCTCGACGTGCCGTTCGACATCGAATTATGGGACCGGGATCGCCGCGTGATCGGCATCCAGCGTCACCGGATGCGGGCGGCGCGCAACTGAGCCGCCCGGACCGCGCGCGAAAAACCCCGCGCAGCTCCAGCCGCGCGGGGTCGATCCTGTCCGGGGAGGCGGCCGGTCAGGCCGCGAGCTTCGCCGCCAGCAGGTCGTTCTCGTTCCCGGCGACCAGCGGGGTGCGATCCGCCGGAGGCGTCAGCCGGTCCGCCGCGACGAGGACCAGCGAGGCGTTGGCGGCGAGGGCGGCGACGAGGCCGAGAAGGGCGAAGGCGATCATCGGAGGCTCTCGGTCTGCGTTGTGCGATGCACCATATATGGCACCGCACCATTTTCGTTGGTATGCCAGATGCCAACGGTCAGGCATGCGCCGCGGGCATGGCCCGGGCCGCTCCGGCCCGGCTGCCGGGGCGCGCCTGCCGCGACCGGCCCGCGCGCCCGAGAGTCAACGCTTTCTTAATACGCCCGGACCACTCTCTCGCCCGTGCGAAATCCGCCCGCGTTTCGCTGCCCCGCACCCGGACAAGGCCATGGACGACGAGATCAGGATCCGCGTGATCGAAACGGCGTTGCGCATGATCGCGAAGCACCTTCAGGACACGGATCCGAGGTTCGGCGTCAACGTCAACGGGCGGCTCGACGCCCAGACCATGGCGGTGGCGTCGAACGACGACAAGGGTCCGGTCGAGAAGGACAAGACCGTGGAATTCTACGATCAGGTGCGGCGCCTGCTGAATCCCGGCCGCTGAGCGCCGCGTCAGGGCGAATCCGCGAGCCGGTCGCAATCGCGCCGGTGCGCGGCGAGGCAATCCTCCCGCTGCGCCTCGCGCCGCAGGGTCGTGAACACCCAGACGCTCCCGAGCACCAGCGCGGCGACGAGGGCGAGGGCGAGGAGCGCGCGCCCGCGCTGGTCGGCATCCTCCCGAGGATCATCCGTCGGCATCGTCCGGTCCCGCACCGGCGGGCGCGCGGCCCGACCCGCGGAAGATCGGGTCGCGGCGCCCCCCCGTCCAGGGCGCGCCGTTCGGGACGCGGACGGCACGGCGCCTCCCCTCGGCCTCCTCCCGAATCGGCAGGTCTTCCCGAATCGGCAGGCCTTCTTCCCGAATCGGCAGGTCTTCTTCCCGGACGCGAATCAGCTTAGCCTGCGCCGGATAAGATGCGGGCCACCGCTGGGTGAGCTGGCCGGATTCAGGGAGACGCCGATGTCCGAGCCTGTGCGCATCACCGTGAAACCTGACGGCAGCTACACCCTCCTGCGCGGGGATCGTCCGCTGATCTTCGGGCTCACGCGGGAACTCGCCTTCAGCCTCGCGGAGAGCTGCGGCGTGGTGATCGAGCGCACCTACAGCATCGGCTGAGCGACGCACGACCTCCCGCGGCGCGGCTCCGAGACCCGCTGCGGGATCCGATCGCGCCGCGGTCGGCTCCCGCCCGCGCGTCACGCGTCGAGCGGCTTCTCCGCCCGCACCATCAGGACCTGGCCCGAATGCGGGACCAGCCACGTCATCGCGTGCAGCGTGAGCGCGGCGATGCGCGTCAGGATGTTGCGGAATTCGCCCGGCCCGTGCCCGACGTTGAACGTGCCGGGCGTCACGCCCACGAAGCCGATCAGCCGCAGCATGCGGGCCAGCCGGGCGCCGTCGTAGTACATCACGTGGCCGAGCAGGCCGCGCTCGGCATCGTCCGGCCCGTCCATGAAGTGCAGGAAATCCCACTGGCCGAGGGCGAACCGGATCCGATGCTCGAGGAAGACGGCGTTCGGCGTGGTGATCACCAGCAGCCCGCCCGGCCTCAGGGCCCCGCAGGCGCCGCGCAGCAGCCGCATCGCCACCGTGTAGTCGAGGTGCTCCAGGATCTCGGTGCAGATCACGACGTCGGCGTCGCCCTCCGGCAACCGGCAATCGGGATCCCGCAGATCGCGGGGCAGGCGCGCGATGCCCCTTGCGTCGAGCCAGCCGCGGATCGTCGGCTCCGTGAAGGTCTGCGAGAGCGGATGATCGACCACCGTCCAGGACAGGCGCCCCGGCCCGATCCGCTCGGCGACGAGGTCGAACAGCAGGGGATCCGGCTTGCCCTCGTTCAGGCCCGACAGGTTGAGCACCGCGACGCGGTCGAGCTGCCGCTTGGCGACCTGTCCGAGGATCACGTCGAGCAGCCGAACCACGCGTCGCCCGTTGCTCCGATTCCAATCCCGGGAAGCGGCGCTCAGCATTCCGAAGAGGTCGCGATCCATCGCGTTGAAAGCCGAGACAGCGAAGGACACGATGTCGTGCCGCGGGCCGGAACGCCCGAATGACCGCACGAAATCCGGACGAAAGCGGCCAGCACAGGGTCCGCGCGCGCGATCCGTCCGTGCAATACTCATATCGCCTGCCCCTACGAAACCGCTCCCGGTCGGACGAGCGATACCATGCGAAGCTGACGGATACAGACGGTCAGACTGCGTAGCGCATATCGCGCAGATTTCCCGCCGCAGCGATCTCTTCAACTCTACGGAAGATCGTTCTCGCCCGCCGCATCCGGCCTCGGGTGAACGCAGGATACGGGAACCGCCCGCGGGTTCACGCGCGCACGGTCTCGCGGCGCGAACGGCCAGGAGATCCGGGCGCGTCGCCCGCCGACCTTTATCCCAGCCCGGATGCGCTGCACGACCACGGTCGACCTCCGCTCTCAACTGATGGGCGACGCGGTTCGTGAAGCATCGAGCGGGCGGCTTGAGCGGACAAACCTTGCCGAGAGCTGGCGTGAAACCGGACGTTAACCACCACGGCATAACGCTACGCTGATACCAGCCGGTCCGGGCCATGGCGGCAGCGGGCCGGGAGCGAGGTGAGGTCGCCCATGTCCCGTGTCATCGCCCACCCGGCCCGTCCGGGACAGGCCCGCCGGAGGACCCGGCGCGGCGCGTGGCGGCCGGTCGAGGCGATCGGCCTCATCGCGGCAGGACTGACGCTCCTGGTGATCGGGACCGCCCTGAGCGTGGCGGACGCGATCGATGCCTCGCTCGCCGAGTTCCCCCGCCAGCACCTCGACTGAGCAAGCGAACATCCCGCAATGTCCGGCGCGATCGCCCCGCCGGAATTCGAGGTGTCGTCTCGGGCCGCGGGCCGGTCTGGCGCGGATCTCCCTCGAGAAGAAACAGGCGATGAGGCCGGACGGTGCCGGCAATCCCCCCCTTCCTCATGACGGGCGGCGAGCGAGAGCTGCGCCCCGAAGCATCCTGAACGGTGATCCGAACGGGTGACCGTCGAGCGGGCTTCGAGGCAGCCCGCGTCTGCAGCTCAGCATGGGGAGAGGGCGATGCGCGGAAGGACGGGCGGCTATTGGCCGCCGCCGCCGGACCCGTTGCCGCCGTTCCGCCCGTACTGGGGAACGGGACGGGTCGTCTGCTCGGCGTTCGCGCCCGCCGCGGAATCGGATTCCAGCGTGCTCGCGCCGGTCCGGCCGGGCACGACCTCCACCGCACCCGGGCCGCTCTTGTCGGGCGCGCCGAGCGAGCCGGTGACGTCCGGCGAGGCGGGGGCGACCAGGACGGCACCGCCCGGGATCCGAACCGGGGTCTCGACGATCTGGGCGAGGGCGCAGGTGGGGAGGCCGAGCGCGAGCGCGGCCGTGGCGAGCCTGATCATGGTGTTCCTTGAGGTGAGGGGAGGGGCGGCGGGCCGCCGACCTGCCGGGCCAAGTCGCCAGCCAGGCGAGTCGCCAGCCAGGCGAGGGTTCGCGTCGTGCGAGCAAATTTTTTTGCACACAATCGATCGGCGCGAATCCGGGCCGGCGCGCGCCTCAGGCCAGGAAGGTCAGGACGGCCACCGCCACGGCACCGCCCGCGACCGCGAGACCGAGCAGGATCACGCTGCTCAATTGATCGGCGTCGTCGAGCGTGCGGCCCGACCGGTCGCGGAACGTATCGGAATCCATGACGATCTCCTGGTTGGCGGGATCCGGCGGGGCAACGCCCCGGCACGCGCTCCGGTCGCGCGCGATATGGCCGCACCCGACCAATAAAGCCGATCATCGGTCCGCCGCCCGGCCGGACCGACCGCAAACTCTCCGACATCCTCCGTCAGCAAGTCCGGCGCAACACACTCTATTGGGCTTGACACGTCATCTTCGACCAAAGTACGAAGACTTGCGGCCAGGGATGACGCGCATGAATAGCGAGGCGGCTTCATATAATCTGTTTTGCAGTGCACAGAAGCGGGAGCTTTATTGTGCAGTGCCGGCCTGGATGCCCGTTCCGTCATTCATCCGGATGCCGGCCTGGCAGTTCGTGACGGTCATCGACGACGTCGCCGATGCGCCCCGCGGCTTCGTCTCGGCGGCGGCCCGGCAGGCGGCACGGTGGAACGGCTACTACCTGTTCCAGTCCTGGGGCCTCGCCGTGATGCGGCGGGCGCGGCCGGACGCCATCCCGGACGCCATCCCGAACGCTGCCTGAGCCGCGCCGCCGGCGCGCGGTCGGGAATCGTTTACCGAGGCCCGCCTAGACTGGGCACGTGCCTCGCGGCGGGTCGCCGCGGCCGTTCCCGCGTCGGCGCACCGCGGCGACGCCCGATCACCGCGGTGCGTCATGTCTCTCCCGCAAGCACCGTCCGTCGACGGCTGGTCCCTCGGTCGACCCTCGCCCGCGCTCCGCGGCCTGCGACTCGGCCTGCTGGCGGGGCTCCTCACGGTCGCAGCGGTCGCGCTGCTGCTGCCCCTCGGGCTGCTCGCCGAGGGCAGCCTCGTGACGGTGTTCTTCAACACCGACCGGGCGGCCTCGGGCGCCGTCGCCCTGAGCCTCCTCTTGGCGCTCGCGGGGCTCCGGGCGCGCGCCGGAGTGCCGGCCGCTTGGCATCGGCTGGCGGCCCGGCCCGGACGGGGCGGCGCGGTCCTCGCCGCGGGCGTCGCGGCGGCGGCGGCCGGCCTCACCCTCCTGCTCCATCGCGGCCACCCGCTCTCCTACGACGAGGCGATGGCGGTCTTCGACGCGCGAATCATCGGGAGCGGGCACCTCGTCGCACCGCTGCCGGAGGCGTGGCGGGACTACGCCCCGGCCCTGGCGCCCTTCTTCCTGCTCCCCGTCCCGGGGCACGCGGGCTGGGTCTCGTCCTACCTGCCGGTCAACGCGGCCCTTCGGGCGGGCTTCGGGCTCCTCGGCCTCGAAGCCCTGACCGGACCGATCCTGGCCGCGGCGGCGGCGTGGCTCGTCGTCGCCGTCGCCCGGCGCCTGTGGCCGGCCAGACCCGACGCCGCGATCCTCGCGGGCCTGCTCCTGGCCACCGCCCCGCAGGTGCTGGTGACGGCGACCACCGCCTACGCGATGACCGCCCACCTCACCCTCAACCTGCTCTGGCTGCGCCTCTTCCTGCGGGGCGGGCGGCTCGGCCACGCGGGCGCCGCCGTGGTCGCCTTCCTGGCCTGCGGGTTGCACCAGATCGTCTTCCACCCCCTGTTCGCGCTTCCCTTCCTGGCGGGCCTGCTGCCGGCCCGGCGCTGGCGCCTCGCCGGCTTCTACCTCGCGGCCTACGCCCTGATCGGAATAGTCTGGGTGCTGTACTGGAAGCTGGCCGTGGCAGCCTCCGGGCTCGCGCAGCAGGAAGCCGGCGCCGGCCTGGGGGGCGGCTACCTCGCGGCGCGCGCCGCCGAGCAGATCGGCACGGTCGGCCCCTTCGCGCGCGACCAGATGGTCAAGAACCTCGTGCGCTTCCTCATCTGGGAGAATCCCCTGGTCCTGCCGCTCGGCCTCCTGGCCTGGCCGGCCCTGCGCCGGGGCGACGGGGTGCTGCGGCCGCTCGCGGCGGGCCTCCTGCTCACCTGCGCGGCGATGGCGGTTCTCTCGCCCTTCCAGGGCCACGGCTGGGGCTACCGCTACCTGCACGGGATGATCGGCAGCGCCTGCCTGCTCGCCGCCGCCGGCTGGATCGAGGCGACGCGGGGCCGCGCGCCCGACGCGCTCGCGCGGGCGCGCGGCAGCGTGGGCCTTGCCTGCCTCGCCTGCCTCGCCCTGGTGCTTCCGGTGCACGCGCGCGTGGCGCACGCTTTCGCGGCCCCCTACGTGGCGGCCGACGCGGCGATCGCCCGCGCGGAGGCCGACATCGTCGTCGTCAACGACGACAGGCTCGCCTTCGCGGCCGACCTCGTGCGCAACGCGCCCGACCTCTCGAACCGCCCGCTGCGGCTCCACCTGCAGGCGATGGACGCCGCGCAGCTCGAAACCCTGTGCGGGCGCGGGCGGATCGCCACCTTCGCGGCGGAGCAGGGCCACCGGCTCGGCATCCCCGAATTCGTGACCCCGCGGGCGCGGGTGCCGCTGCCGATCCCCTGCGCGACGACGCCCGTCCCGGTGCCCTGAACCTGCATGCGAGGGGGCCTCGGCTCGGCGGCGGGAACCGCGCGGGGACGATGACCCGAGCGGCCGTCTCGCGGCCCGATCCGCCCGAGGGTGCCGCCGGCCCGCCCGCATGCGGCTGCTCGGGCAGCCTCTAAATAGAAACTCGCTATGCTGGCGTGCGAGACTCTGATCTTATACACGCTCAGGTTTCATCCGTGAGGGACGGCGAAGCCGGTGCGCAACTCATACCCAATCCGCTCGATCCCTCCGGGATGGCGGATTTGGGCTTCGCTCAGGCGCCGCTCAGGCGCGTGAGACGGGATCCGCTTCGATCAAGCGGATCCCGTATCATACGTTTTCCGGAACTGACTTTGCGGAAAACGGATCACCCCTCGATGCGGGAGAAATCCGCCACCGCCAGGGTCGCGGTCCGCAGGGCGCCGAGGAGCGCGAGGCGGTTCTCCCGCATGGCCGGGTCCTCGGCATTCACCGTGACCTTGTCGAAGAAGGCGTCGACCGGGGCGCGCAGGCCGGCGAGGGCCCGCATGGCGCCCTCGAAATCCTCCGCCGCCACCGCCCGCTCGGCCGCGCCCCGCGCCGCCGCGAGGGCCTCGGCGAGCGCCGTCTCCTCGGGCAGGGCGAAGCGCGCCGGGTCGGGCGCGCCGTCATGGGCGCGGCCGTCCTTCGTCTCCTCGATGCGCAGGATGTTGGCCGCGCGCCGGTAGCCGGCCAGGAGGTTGGTGCCGTCCTCGGTGTCGAGGAGGCGGCCGAGCGCCTCGACCCGCCGGACGACCAGCAGCAGGTCGTCCTGGCCCGGCAGGGCGAAGACCGCGTCGATCAGGTCGTGGCGGGCGCCCTGGTCGCGCAGGTGGACCTTGAGGCGGTCGGCGAAGAAGCCGAGGAGGTCCGCCGCGAAGCCGCCCGGCGCGGCCCCGTGCCCGCCCGCCGCCGCCGCGAGGGCGGGGAGGAGGGGCAGGCGCGCCCCGGCGCCGAGCACGAGGCGGATCACGCCGAGCGCCGCCCGCCGCAGGGCGTAGGGGTCCTTGCTGCCGGTCGGCTTCTCGTCGACGGACCAGAAGCCCACCAGGGTGTCGAGCTTGTCGGCGAGCGCCACCGCCACCGAGACCGGCCCGGTCGGCACCCGGTCGCCGGGCCCGAGCGGCTTGTAGTGCTCCTCGATCGCGGCGGCCACCGCCTCCGGCTCGCCCTGGAGCTCCGCGTAGTAGCGGCCCATCAGGCCCTGCAATTCGGGAAACTCGCCGACCATCTCGGTGACGAGGTCGGCCTTGGCGAGGCGCGCCGCCCGCTCGGCCTCGGCCGGATCGGCCCCGACCACCGGGGCGAAGGCCCGGGCCAGGGCGGCGATGCGGCCGACCCGCGCCGCCTGGGTGCCGAGCTTCTCGTGGAAGACGATGTCGTCGAGCTTCGGCAGGCGCTCCGCCAGGGGGATCTTCCTGTCGGTCTCCCAGAAGAACTTCGCGTCCGAGAGCCGGGCCCGCACCACGCGCTCGTTGCCCGCCACGATCGCCGCCCCGCCGTCCGAGGCGGCGAGGTTCGAGACCAGGATGAAGGCGTTGGCGAGCCGCTCGCGGCCCTTGGCCGCCGGATCCGCCGCGGGCGCGCGCAGGACGAAGCACTTCTGGTTCGCCCGGATCGTGGCGCGGATCACCTCGGGCGGGATGTCGAGGAAGCTCGCGTCGAAGGCGCCCATCAGGGTCACGGGCCACTCGACGAGGCCGGCCACCTCCTCCAGCAGGCCCTCGTCCTCGACGAGGTCGAGGCCGCGGGCGAAGGCGAGGTCGCGGGCATCGTGCAGGATGATGTCCTTGCGGCGATCCGCGTCGAGCACGACCTTGGCGCGCTCCAGCGCCGGCAGGTAATCGGCGAAGCGGCGCACCTCGATCGGGCCGGGGCTGAGGAAACGGTGGCCGTAGGTGGTGAAACCCGCCTCGATCCCGTCGACCCGGAAGGGCACCCGCTCGGGCGTCTCGGTCTCGGGACCGAACGTGGCCACGATGGCGTGGAGCGGGCGCACCCAGCGCAGGGCGCCGGGCTCGGCCGAGGCCGCGCCCCAGCGCATGGATTTCGGCCACGGGAAGGCGCGGATGATCGCGGGCAGGATCTCGGCCAGCACGTCGAGCGTCTCGCGGCCGGGCCGCTCGATCACCGCCACGTAGAACTCGCCCTTCTTCGGGTCGGCGACGACCCGGGCCTGGTCGAGGCTCGCGAGCCCGGCGCTCTTGAGGAAGCCCTGCACGGCGGCCTCGGGCGCGCCCACGCGGGGTCCCTTGCGCTCCTCGCGCACGTCCTGGCCGCGCACGGGGAGCCCCGCGACGTGGAGGGCGAGGCGCCGGGGCGTCGAGAAGGCCTTGGCGCCCTCGTAAAGGAAGCCGCGCTCGACCAGCGCGTCGGTGACGAGCTTGCGCAGGTCCTCGGCGGCCCTGCGCTGCATGCGGGCGGGGATTTCCTCGGAGAAGAGTTCGAGCAGGAGGTCGGGCATCGGGCACCGGGGATCGGGGGAGGCGGGCGGGCCTCGGACGGGACGGCGGAGAGCCGGGGAGGGGCGTCGCGGAAGAGGATCCTCGGGCGCCTCAGCCGGCCGCGCCCCCCGCCTGGGTGCGCAGCCACGCCGCGCCGCAGGCCTTGGCGAGGTCGCGCACCCGCAGGATGTAGCTCTGGCGCTCCGTCACCGAGATCACCCCGCGCGCGTCGAGCAGGTTGAAGACGTGGCTCGCCTTGATGCACTGGTCGTAGGCCGGCTGCGCCATCCGGTGGCGGGCGTCGTTCGCCGCCGGGCCTGGCTCGCCGAAGTCGAGGTAGCGGCGGCAGGCCGCCTCCGCGTCGCGGAAGTGGCGGAAGAGCATCTCGGTATCCGCCGCCTCGAAATTGTGGCGCGAGTATTCCTGCTCGGCCTGCAGGAACACGTCGCCGTAGCTGACCCGCTCCGGCCCGTCGAGGCCGTTGAAGTTGAGGTCGTAGACGTTCTCGACGCCCTGGACGTACATGGCGAGGCGCTCGAGCCCGTAGGTGAGCTCGCCCGCCACCGGGGCGCATTCGAAGCCCGCGACCTGCTGGAAGTAGGTGAACTGGCTCACCTCCATCCCGTCGCACCAGCATTCCCAGCCGAGGCCCCAGGCGCCCAGCGTCGGGCTCTCCCAGTCGTCCTCGACGAAGCGTATGTCGTGGAGGGCGAGGTCGACCCCGATTACCCGCAGCGAGGCGAGGTAGAGGTCCTGCAGGTCGGGCGGATTCGGCTTCAGGATGACCTGGAACTGGTAATAGTGCTGGAGCCGGTTCGGGTTCTCGCCGTAGCGCCCGTCCTTCGGGCGGCGCGAGGGCTGCACGTAGGCGGCCTTCCACGGCCGGGGCCCGAGCGCCCGCAGGGTCGTCGCCGGGTGGAAGGTGCCGGCGCCCACCTCCATGTCGTAGGGCTGCAGGATCACGCAGCCCTGCGCGGCCCAGAAGCGCTGCAGCGTCAGGATCAGGCCCTGGAACGAGCGCGTCGGCTGAAGGGCGTCGTCGGTGGCGGTCATCGGGTTCTCGCGGACAGGCCCGGCCCGTTTACGGGCGGGCCTCCCCAAGTCAACCCGGAGCTCTCAACCCGGAGCTCTCAACCCGATCCTCCTAGAGGCCGAAGCGCGCATAGGCGGCGCGCTCCTCCAGCACGGCCAGCGCGCCCTCGACCAGGGCGAGGCCCTCCGCGCCGGGCTCCCTGCGCCGCAGCAGCCGGGCGAGGAGGCCGCCGCGCACCTGCTCGACGACGCGGATCTCGACCTTGTCGCCGTAGCGGGCGCGCAGCACCCCGCGCAGATCGCCGAGGGCGTCGACGAGGCCGAGGGCGAGGGCCTGGCGCCCGCTCCAGACCGCGCCGGAAAACAGGTCGGCCGGTTCCCCCGACAGGGAGGGCCGGCGGGCGCGCACGAGGTCGGTGAACAGGGCCTGGATGTCCGCCTGGATCCCCTTGAGCCGGGCGACGTCGGCGGGGTCCTCCGGCCGGAAGGGATCCAGCATCGCCTTCGAGGGGCCGGTCGTGTGCACCCGCCGCTCGACGCCGAGCCGCTCGAGCAGGCCCTGGAAGCCGAACCCGGCCGAGACCACCCCGATCGAGCCGACGAGGGAGGAGGGATCCGCGACGATCTCGTCGGCCGCGCAGGCGATCATGTAGCCGCCGGAGGCCGCCACATCCTCCACGAAGGCGAGCACTGGCAGCTTCTTCTCCTCGGCCAGGGCCCGGATCCGGTGATGGATCAGGTGCGACTGCGCCGCCGAGCCCCCTGGTGAGTTGATGACGAGCGCCACCGCCTTGAGGCCCGGCAGCCCGAAGGCCCGCTCCAGGGCCGGCGCGCAGGTGCCGAGGGACAGGCCCTGGCGCAGCGGCGAGACCGCGCCGATCGGGCCGCTGAGACGCACCACCGCGACGAGCGGGTGATCGCGCCGCCAGCGCGCGGGCAGGAGGGCGCGCAGGGCGGTGCGGAAGGCGGACGGCATGGCGGGTCGGGTCTCCCTCGGGTCGACCCGGCGGAGGTAGGCCGCGCCGCCGCCGCCCGCAAGCGCGACCTCTCGGTGGTTATTACGGACAGATGTCCGGCAGAATTGTGCCAAGTCTTGATTGAATGTTCACAGGGAAAGCATAGAATCGGGCGGCGGCTCACCGGTCCAACCCGTTTCCGAGGGGGGCCCGCGGGCGCGCATGAGGTCGGGCGTCCGCGCAGGGGCGCCCTCGTCTTGTCTCGCGTGCCCGCCGCAGGCCGCGCCGGGGACGGAACTCGGGAGAGCGTGGATGCGTGTTCTTCGTTGGGTGACGGTCGTCCTGACCCTCGTCCTGGGCAGCCTCGGCCTCACGGCGGGCCGGAGCGAGGCGGCGGCCCTGCCGACCGCCGGCGCCATCGCCGCGGGCGACCTCTCGACGGCGGCCTCGCACGTCGAGAAGGCCTACTACTACCGGCGCTACTACTACCGGCCCTATCGCCGCTACGGCTACTACCGGCCGTACCGCCGCTACTATTACTACCGGCCGTATCGGCGCTACTACTACTACCGGCCGTACCGGCGCTATTACGGGCCGCGCTTCTACTTCTAGAGCATTGTCCGACGAAGCGGGCCGCCGGTTCGCCGCAGGCCATGCGGCACGCGCAAGAACCCGGAGCAGGAGCCGATCGCGACCCGGTCGGATCCCGCTCGCGGGATGACCGGACGAGCGCCTCGCGGCGCCCGGCCGCGCGGAGAGCCCCGCGCGGGGAGCCTCACGCCAGCACCGCCTCGCCGCGATGCAGCGCCTCCGCGAGGGCGGTGAAGCGGCCGTCCGGGCCGTGCAGGACCAGCGGCGGCAGGAGCGCGAACGGCGCCCGGCTGCCGCGCCGGCCCGCGATCAGCACCCGCGAGGCCGGGGTCTCGGCGCGGGGCTGGACCGGGCGCACCGCGACTGCCCCGAATCGCCCGGCGAGGGCGCGCAGGCAGGTCGGCAGCGCGTCGGCCCGGTGGATCAGCACGAGGCGGCCGCCGGGGCGCAGGAGATCCGCGCAGGTGCGCAGCCACGCGTCGAGCCCCCCTTCCGGCAGCGCGTGGGCCGCCGCGCGCGCGGCCACCGGCGAGGGCCGGTGCCCGGCGCCCTCGAAGAAGGGCGGGTTCGTCAGCACGAGATCGGCCGCGTCCGGCATCAGGCCCGCGGCGCGGCGCGCCGCGGCGGGGGCGGTGACGTCGGCTTCGAGCACGGCGACGCGCCCGGCGAGGCCGTTGGCGGCGGCGTTGGCCCGCGCGAGGGCGGCGGCCTCCCCATCCCGCTCGACCAGCACGACGCGGCAGAGCGGCGCCCGCAGGGCCACCGCGAGGCCGACCGCCCCGGTTCCGGCGCCGAGATCGTAGACGTCCCCCTCCGGCGCGCCGGCCGCCGCGGCGAGCAGCGCCGCATCCGTGCCGGCCCGGTGCGCGCCCGGCGGCGGCTGGCGCAGGCGCAGCCGACCGCCGAGCCAGGCCTGCGGCTCAGGGCCGGGCGGCATCGCGCAACTCGTGGGCGAGTCCCGCGTCGGTGAGCAGGCGGCGGGCCTGGGCGGCGTGGTCCCCGGGCACGAGCAGGCGGCGCGGGAAGGCGCCGATCATGCCCTCGAGGGCGCTGATGTGCGAATCGGCCACGAGCACCGGGATCGCGGCGCCCTCCAGCAGCGACTGCGCGAAGCCGATCAGCACGATGTCGTTGGTGCGCAGGATCTCGACCATGGCGCAGTCTTGCCCCGGCCGGGCCGGCGGCGCCAGCCTCAGGCGGGGAAGCGCACGCGCGTCGTCACCCCGGGCCCGCTCGTGATCTCGACCTCGCCGCCGAGCTGGCGGGCCAGCGAGCGCACGATGCGGAGGCCGAGGCTGCGGCTGGTCTCCGGGTCGAAGCCGGGCGGGAGGCCGACCCCGTCGTCCCGGATCGCCAGGTCGAGGTCGTCCCCGGCCCGGTCCAGCGTGATCGCCACCTGCCCGCTCCGCTCGTCCGGGAAGGCGTGCTTGACCGCGTTCGTCACGGTCTCGGCGACGATGAGCGCGAGCGGGACCAGCCGGCGCAGGTCGAGGCGCACCCCCGGCGCGGCGACGTCGCAGCGGATCCGCCCGGCCGCCCCCACGGCCTCCAGCAGGTCGGCGCAGAGGTCGCGCAGCTGCTCCTCGACCGGGCGCTCCGCCGCCTGCGGGTCGTGCAGGCGGCGGTGGATGCGGGCCATCAGGGCGAGGCGTCCCTGCGCCCGCTCCAGCACCTCGACCGGGTCGCAGGGCTCGCCCTCCTGCAGGCGGCGCTGCTCCAGCCGCAGCAGGCTGGCGATGAGGCTGAGATTGTTGGCGACCCGGTGCTGCAATTCCTCGAACATGGCCGCGGAGCGGTCCCGCTCCTCGATCAGGTCGTCGAGCGTGCGGTTGAGCGCGTCGATGATCCAGAGCACGGCGCCGGTGGTGCACAGGTAGAGGCCGAGGGCGACGGCGCCGCCCGGCCAGCCCACCGGCCTCGCCGGTGCGGTGGGCCAGAACAGCAGGATCGCGGCGCCCGCGGTCAGCAGGACCGTGACCGCGCCCGCCCGCACCCCGCCCAGCACCGCGGCCGCGACCACCGCGGGGAAGAAGGTGATGAAGGGCACGCCCTGCACGCTGCTGCCGAGGGCCGCGCGCAGCGCCACGGCGGTCAGGAACAGGAGGAGGCCGATCCCGTGCCCGAGCCAGGGATTCCGGCGAAAGCGCTGCATCGCCCGGATGAGCGTCATGGCCGCATCCCGCCCCGATGCGCGGCGTCGCCGCGCGCCGCGGCCCCGGCGCGTCCGCACGCGGCCGGCCGGAGCCCCTGATCCGCCTCAGGATTTCGACGCTCAACCAACACGTTTATACCCTCGGAACTGCTTAGCAGTCCGAGCAGCGGCCCGGAAGCCCGCTGCGGGCCGACCGGCCTGCTTCCCTAATCCGCTGCGGGCTGCCGGGCTGGCGAATTGACGATTGTTGACAATCGTCAATTTCAGGATAGGGTCCCGCCGCAGCAGCCGGGCCGGACGGACCGCGGTCATCCGCCCCTCGGCCGGGGCCGGTCCCGGCCCGGCTGCGGCACCTCTCTCGCGGAGCCGCCGGCATGGCACGCCCCTTGGTGACCCCGATCCGCCTCGCCGCCGCCCTCGGCTGGCTCGCCCTCGCGGGCTGCGACGAGCAGAAGGCGCCGGCCGCGGGGGAGGGCAGCGGGGCCAGGCCGGTCCTGGTCCAGCGCGCCACCTTCGAGGACCGGGTGCCGAGCCGCACCTTCGTGGGCACGATCCGGCCGCGCATCGAGAGCGATCTCGGCTTCCGGGTGCAAGGGAAGATCGAGACGCGCCTCGTGAATGTCGGCGACGTGGTGCGGGCGGGCCAGCCCCTGGCGCGGCTCGACGAGGTCGACCTGCGCCTCCAGACCGAGCAGGCGCAGGCCGAACTCGCCGCCGCCACGGCGTCCCTGGCCCAGGCCGAGGCGGATCTGCGGCGCACCGCCACGCTGGCCGGCCAGGGCTGGAGCGCCGCCGCCTCCCTCGACCGCCAGAAGGCGGCGGCCGAGGAGGCGCGCGGCCGGCTGCTGCGGGCCGAGCGCGCCCTGATGCTCGCCCGCAACGCCGTCTCCTACGCGGTGCTGGCGGCGGACGCGGACGGGGTCGTGACCGCGGCCCTGGTCGAGCCCGGGCAGGTGGTGGCGCCGGGCCAGGCCGCGATCCGCCTCGCCCGCACGGCCGAGAAGGAGGCGGTGATCGCTGTCCCCGAGGCCCTGATCGGGCAGGTGCGGGAGGGCGCCGCCACGGTCGGCCTGTGGTCCGACCCGAAGGCGAAGCTCGCGGCGCGGCTGCGCGAACTCGCGCCGGCGGCCGACGCGGCCACCCGCACCTACCTCGCCCGCTTCTCGCTTCCCGACGCCGATGCGCGGGTCCAGCTCGGCATGACCGCCACCGTGACGCTGTCCGGCGCCTCGGCCGAGCGGATCGTCCGCGTCCCGCTCTCGGCCCTGTACAATCAGGGCGGCGGGCCGGCGGTCTGGACCGTGGACGAGGCCGGCGGGCTCAGCCTCAAGCCGGTCACCGTCGCCGCCTACGAGGCGCAGGACGCGCTCGTCGCGGGCGGACTCGCGGAGGGTGAGCGGTTCGTGCGCCTGGGCGTGCACAAGCTCGATGCCGGGCAGCGCGTGCGCGTCGTCGACGCGCTGCGCTTCTGACCGGGGGAAGGGTCCGATGCCGCGCCTCAACCTCTCCGCCTGGGCGGTCCAGCACCGGGCCGTGGTGCTGTTCCTGATCCTGGCGGTCGCGCTCAGCGGCAGCCTCGCCTTCCTGCGCCTCGGCCGGGCGGAGGACCCGAACTTCACCATCAAGGTCGCGGTGGTCACCGTGCTCTGGCCCGGCGCCACCGCCCGCGAGATGCAGGACCAGGTCGCCGACCGGATCGAGAAGAAGCTGCAGACGCTGCCCTATTTCGAGAAGGTGGTCACCTTCTCGAAGCCCTCCTTCGCGGCCCTGCAGGTGACCTTCCGGGACAGCACCCCGGGCGCGCTGGTGCCGTCCCTGTTCTATCAGATCCGCAAGAAGCTCGACGACGCGCGCGGCGACCTTCCGGCCGGGATCATCGGCCCGAACGTGAACGACGAGTACGGCGACGTCGACTCGATCCTCTCCATGCTGACCGGCGAGGGCGCCGACTACGCGCAGTTGAAGAAGGTCGCCGAGGGCCTGCGTCAGCGCCTGCTCAAGGTGGACGGCGTCGTCAAGGTCAACCTCTACGGCGTGCAGGACGAGCGCATCTTCGTCGAATTCAGTCACGCCAAGCTCGCCACCCTCGGGATCACGCCCCAGACCCTGTTCGACTCGCTCGGGCGGCAGAATGCGGTGACGCCCGCCGGGACGGTCGAGAGCGCGGCGCAGCGCATCCCGCTGCGCGTCACCGGCGCCCTCGACGGGGTGCAGGCGGTCGCCGAGACGCCGGTCGAGGCGGGGGGGCGCACCTTCCGGCTCGGCGACGTCGCGACGGTGACGCGGGGCTTCGTCGACCCGCCCGACTTCCTGGTGCGGCAGATGGGCAAGCCCGCCCTCGGGATCGGCGTGGTGATGGCGCGGGGCGCCAACATCATGGCCTTCGGCGCGGGCGTCGAGGCGGCCTCGCGCGAGTTCATGGCGGCGGTGCCGCAGGGGATCGACCTGACGCGGGTGGCCGACCAGCCCAAGGTGGTGGACGAGGCGATGTTCGAGTTCGAGCGCTCCTTCGCGGAGGCGCTGGTGATCGTGCTCGCCGTGAGCTTCCTCTCGCTCGGCTGGCGCACCGGCATCGTGGTGGCGCTCTCGGTGCCGCTGGTGCTCGCCCTCACCTTCGTGGTGATGCAGGCCCTCGGCATCGACCTCCACCGCATCACCCTCGGGGCCCTGATCATCGCCCTCGGGCTCCTCGTCGACGACGCCATCATCGCGGTCGAGATGATGGTGGTGAAGATGGAGCAGGGCTGGGACCGGCTGCGCGCCGCGGCCTTCGCCTGGGACTCGACCGCCTTCCCGATGCTGACCGGCACCCTGGTCACGGTGGCGGGATTCCTGCCGGTCGGCTTCGCCAACTCGTCGGTCGGCGAGTACGCGGGCGGCATCTTCTGGGTGGTGGCGATCGCCCTCGTCGCCTCCTGGTTCGTGGCGGTCCTGTTCACGCCCTATCTGGGCGTGCTGCTGCTGCCGAAGGACCTCGCCAAGCACGGGGCCCACCAGGATCCCGACGCGCTCTACGACACGCGGCTCTACCGGGGGCTGCGGCGGCTGATCCGGGCCTGCACGCGCCGGCGCCTCGCGACCGTGCTGGCGACCTGCGGGATCTTCGTCGCCGCCATGGTCGGATTCGGCCACGTGCAGCAGCAATTCTTCCCGCTCTCGGAGCGGCCGGAGCTCTTCCTGCAGCTGCGCCTGCCGCAGGGCAGCGCGATCGGGACCACGACCGCCGCCGTGCGGGAGGCCGAGGCGCTGCTCGGACGGGACGATCCCGACATCGCGACCTACACGGCCTATGTCGGGCAGGGCAGCCCGCGCTTCTGGCTCGGCCTCAACCCGGAACTGCCGAACGAGGCCTACGCGGAGATCGTCGTCGTCGCCCGCGGGGTCGAGGCGCGCGAGCGGGTCAAGGCCCGGATCGAGGCGGCTTTGGCGGCCGGCGCCCTGTCTCAGGCCCGGGTGCGGGTCGACCGCTTCAATTTCGGCCCGCCGGTGGGCTTCCCCGTGCAGTTCCGCGTCGTCGGCCCCGATCCGGCGCGGGTGCGCGAACTCGCCTATAAGGTGCGCGACCTCGTTCGTCTCAACCGAGACGTCGTGGAGCCGCAGCTCGACTGGAACGAGATGACCCCCTCCCTGCGCCTCGTCGTCGACCAGGAGCGGGCCCGGGCGCTCGGCCTCAACGTCCAGGACGTGGGGCAGACGCTGCAGACGCTGCTCTCCGGGATCACCGTGACGACGGTGCGCGACGGCGTCGAGCAGGTCGGCGTGGTCGCCCGCGCGGTGCCGGCCGAGCGGCTCGATCTCGGCCGCATCGGCGACCTGACGGTGGTGTCGAGGGGCGGGGTGCCGGTGCCGGTGGCGCAGGTGGCCCGGCTCGACTTTAGCCACGAGGAGCCGATCCTGTGGCGGCGCAACCGCGACATGGCGATCACGGTGCGCGCCGACGTGGTCGACGGGGTCCAGCCGCCGGACGTGACGAGCGCCATCTGGCCCGGCCTCAAGCCGCTCCGCGACGCGCTCGAACCCGGCTACCGGATCGAGATCGGCGGCGCGGTCGAGGAATCGGAGAAGGCCAACGCCTCGCTGTTCATCCTCTTCCCGGTCATGATCCTGGCGATGCTGACGCTGCTGATGCTGCAGCTGCAGAGCTTCTCGCGCCTGATCCTGGTCTTCCTGACGGCGCCGCTCGGGCTGATCGGCGCCTCGCTCGGCCTCAACGTCGCGGCCAAGCCCTTCGGCTTCGTGGCCCTGCTCGGCCTGATCGCGCTCGCCGGCATGATCATGCGCAACGCGGTCATCCTGGTCGACCAGATCGAGGCCGACGTGGCGGCGGGCCGCCACCGCCGCGGCGAGGCCATCGTCGAGGCGACCGTGCGCCGGGCCCGGCCGGTGATCCTGACCGCGCTGGCCGCGATCCTGGCGATGATCCCGCTCACCCACAGCGCCTTCTGGGGACCGATGGCGATCACCATCATGGGCGGCCTGTTCGTGGCGACCTTCCTGACCCTGTTCTTCTTCCCCGCCCTCTACGCCCTCTGGTACCGCAAGCGCCTCGACGAGGCTGGACAACCGGCGCCGGTGCGGCAGACTGTCGTGCCGCTGGCGATGGCGGCCGAATGACAGGACCCCGACATCCCGGGCCGCGACGCGGCCGCAGAGCGTAACCCGCGCATGACGACACGGAACCTCATCCGGGAGCCCGAGGGCGCAGGGTCCGGCGACCTGCGCTGCCGGATCCTGGCGATCGCGGAGCGCCTGTTCCGCGACCTCGGCTATCGCAAGACCACGGTGGCCGACATCGCCGCGGACCTGCGCATGAGCCCCGGCAACGTCTACCGCTTCTTCCCCTCGAAGAAGGCCCTCAACGAGGCGGTGGCGGACCGGCTGCTGACCGAACTCGGGACGGAGCTGGAGCGCATCGCCGCGCAATCCGAGGTTCCGGCCTCCGCCCGGCTGCGCGCGCTCCTCACCACGATGCACCACCGCAACGCCAGCCAGTTCACCGCCAACCGCCGCATGCACGAGATGGTCGAGGTGGCGATGGCGGAGAGCTGGGAGGTGGTGCACCGCCACATCGACCGGGTCGACCGCATCCTCTGCCGCCTCGTGGCCGAGGGGGCCGCGTCCGGCGAATTCGACGTCTGCGACCCGATGGCGGCGGCGCGCTGCGTCCAGACCGCCTTCGTGCGCTTCTGCCACCCGGCGCTGATCGCCCAATGCGCCGACGAGGTCGGCCCGACCCTGGAGCAGATGATCGACTTCCTCCTCGCGGGCCTGCGGGCGCGCTGACCCGCCGCCCCACTTGCGGCAAGCTTGCGTGTTGCCGCCGGGGCGGAACGCGTGCAAAGGGGCAGGTGCGCCGCGGGCGGGGAGACGTTGTCCCGGGCCCGGCGGCGGGGGCCTCACCTCATCGGAGATCTGCCGCGCGTGGGCGTCGTCATCCCCCTCGAAGACACCTCCTCCGATCCGGAGGCGAGCCTCAACGACCTCGTCGCGCTGGTCGCGAGCGGGATGGAGCGGGTGAACGCGATGATCCTGTCGCGCACCGGCTCGGACGTCGCGATGATCCCGGAGGTGGCCAACCACCTGATCGCCTCGGGCGGCAAGCGCCTGCGGCCGATCCTGACGCTCGCGACGGCCCAGCTCTGCGGCTACCGGGCGGGGGAGGCCGGCCGCGACGGCGACGTGAAGCTCGCCGCCAGCGTCGAGTTCATGCACACGGCGACGCTCCTGCACGACGACGTGGTGGACGAGAGCGACATGCGCCGCGGCCGCGTCGCCGCGCGGATCAAGTGGGGCAACCAGGCGAGCGTGTTGGTCGGCGACTTCCTGCTCGGCCAAGCCTTCAAGATGATGGTGGAGGTGGGCAGCCTGCGCGCCCTCGACATCCTCTCCTCGGCCGCCGCGGTGATCGCCGAGGGCGAGGTGATGCAGCTCGGCGCGGCCAAGAACACCGAGACGACCGAGGACGAGTACCTGGCGGTGATCCGCGCCAAGACCGCGGAGCTGTTCGCGGCGGCCTGCGAGGTCGGCCCGGTCCTGGCGGAGCGGCCGAAATCCGAGGCGGCGGCCTGCCGCAGCTACGGGATGAATCTCGGCGTCGCCTTCCAGCTGATCGACGACGCCCTCGATTACGGCGGCACCAGCGCGGCGCTCGGCAAGAACGTCGGCGACGATTTCCGCGAGGGCAAGATCACGCTGCCGGTCGTGCTGTCCTTCCGGCGCGGCTCGGCGGAGGAGCGCGCCTTCTGGCGCCGCACCCTGGAGCAGGGCGAGATCGACGAGGCGCGCGACCTCGACACCGCGATCGGCATCATGCGCCGCCACCGGGCCCTGGAGGACACGGTCGAGCGGGCGCGCCACTACGGGGCCATCGCCCGCGACGCGCTGGCGCTCTTCCCCGACGCGCCGATGAAGCGGGCGCTGCTGCAGGCCGTGGATTTCTGCATCGCCCGGGCGCGCTGAGGGTCGGGATCGGCGAGGATCCCGCCGGCCGGATTCCTCGGGATCCGGGCCGCCCAAGGACGCGCGCGAGGGCGCGGCGCCGGCCGCGGACCTCGCGAGGCCGGCAGGCGCGGGGCGCGCAGGTCCCCGGGCTTCAGCGCAGGATCGTGGCGCGGACCCACCAGCCCGGCCGCGCCCGCGCGATCGCGCGGGCCGCCTGGGCGGCGCGGCCGCGATGCGCGAACAGGCCGAACACCGTCGCGCCCGAGCCCGACATCCGGGCGAGCCGGCAGCCGGGCCGCTCGCGCAGGGCGCCGAGCGCCTCGCCGATGACCGGCGCCACCGTCAGGGCGGGCGCTTCGAGGTCGTTGCGGGCCGGGCCGATCAGCGCGAGCAGCGCCGCGCCGTCGAGCCGCGGACCGATCGTCGGATGCGGCACCGACGCGGCCGGGTTGGCCTCGCCGACCTTCAGCCCGAGGGCCCGGAAGACCGGTGCGGTCTCGACCGGCACGCCGGGATTGATCAGCACGGCGGGCAGG
Organism: Methylobacterium sp. WSM2598; assembly: GCF_000379105.1. Classification (GTDB taxonomy): domain Bacteria; phylum Pseudomonadota; class Alphaproteobacteria; order Rhizobiales; family Beijerinckiaceae; genus Methylobacterium. The sequence goes on from NZ_KB900609.1 coordinate 2,177,767, forward strand.
CCCGGCAGGGCGAGCGCCGGTCCGATCGCCTCGCCGGCGCCCCGCATCATCCGGGCGCGCGGGTCGAGGCAGACCGGCACGTCCGCCCCGGTGCCGCGCGCCGCCTCGATCAGGGCCGGGTGATCGGCCGGCAGGCCGTTCAGGCGCCCGAGCAGGCGCAGGGCCGCGGCCGCGTCCGACGAGCCGCCGCCGATGCCGGCGGCCACGGGCAGCCGCTTCACCAGCGAGAACCGCCCCGTCGCGAGGCCGGGGACCAGGGCGGCGAGGCGACGGGCCGCGCGGAGCACGAGGTTGTCGGCCGTCGGGCCGGCGGGCCCGGCCGTCGGGCCGGAGACCGCCAGCGCGAGGTCCGGGCCGGGCTCCAGCGTCAGCGTGTCGCCGACCCCCGCGAAGGCCACCAGGCTTTCGAGGGCGTGATAGCCGTCCTCCGGTCGCCGGCCGAGGACGTGCAGCGTGAGGTTGATCTTCGCGGGAGCGCGGGTGGTCGGGCAGGTGGTCGGGGACGTCACGGTCGGGCTCGTGGGGCTGCGCGACCGGAACGCCGGGCGGGCTCGGGTGTCCCGCCCTGGCGGAGGCTGTCCGCGACGGCCGCAAGTCTCGAGAGGATAGCGCGGGGCCGGTGCGGCCCCGCGCGTCCGGGAGCGAAGGAGGCGAGAGCGTATTCGACGAAGCGGATCCCGCTTCGTCGCGGAAAATGCGGCGGAATTAAAGAACGAGAGCGGCGTCCGATGGCACCGCGATCGGGCGTCGCTCTAGCCGCCGCCCTTCGGGGTCGAGCCCATCGCGGGCGGATCGCTCGGGGCGGGCGAGCCCTTCGGCATCGCCGGCTGGTCCGGCGTCGGCCGGCTCTCCGCGGTGGCGGCCGGCTTGTCCGCGTCGGGCAGGCCGTCCTTCAGCTTCTGCTCGATCTTGGCGAGATCCTCGGGCTCCGGGTTCAGGTCCTTGGCGTGCTGCCACTGGAACTTCGCCTCGAGCCGGCGGCCGCTGCGCCAGTAGGCGTCGCCGAGATGGTCGTTGATGGTCGGGTCGCCCGGCTTGAGGTCGACCGCCTTCTCCAGTTCGCGCACGGCGTCGTCCCAGCGGCCGAGGCGGAAATACGCCCAGCCCAGACTGTCGACGATCATCCCGTCGCGCGGCTGCAGGTCGACCGCCTTCTCCAGCATGCGGAAGGCCTCGTCGATGTTCATGTTCTGGTCGACCCAGGAATACGCGAGGTAGTTCAGCACCTGCGCGCGCCCGTTCGGCTGATTCTGCGGCACCAGCTCCAGGGCCTTCTTGAGATCGGCCTCGGCCTTCGGCCATTGCTTGGCCCGCTCATAGGCGGTGCCGCGGTAGTAGTAGAGGTTCCAGTAATTCTGGGGCGGCTCCGAGCCGATCAGGGCGATCGCCTTCGAGTAGGTCTCGGCGGCCTCCGCGTATTGCTTGCGCAGGCGCTGCACGCTGCCCAGCGCCGAGATCACGTCGACGTCCTTCGGGTTGGCCTTGGCGACCTGATCGAGATGGGCCAGCGCGTCGTCGTTCTTGCCGAGCTGCTCCAGGTTGAGCCCGATCTGGATGTCGGTGTTGAGCTTCAGCGGCGAGGTCGCCGGCATGCGGGCGAAGATCTCGTTGGCGCGCTCGGGCATCTTCATGCGCTCGAGCGTGTCGCCGAGGGTGAGCAGCGCCAGGGGATGCTCGGGCGCGAGGTAGAGGGCGAGCCGCAGGTAGATGACGGCCGGCAGCTCCTCGCCCTGCGAGGTGCCGGCGGTGCCGAGCCCGTACAGCACCTCGGCGGCGCCCTCCTGGGCGCTCGCGATCAGCGGCGGCAGGGGTTTGCCGGCCTTCAGCTTCTCGAGGGCGTCGCGCACGATCGGGTGGCGCGGCAGCACCGCGTCGAAGGCCTCGTAGGCCGCGACCGCGAGGTCGGGCCGGCCGGAATCGGCCTCGAAGCGCGCGTAGGCGTCGACGATCCGCAGGGTGTTGCGGTCCGCGTCGTAGGCGGATTTCAGGCGCCGCTCGGCCTCGACCTTGTCGCCCACCACGCTGGCGATCAGGCCCGCGTGGTAGTCGCGGAAGACCCCGATGTAGCGCTCGCCCTTGAGCTTGTTGATGGTCTCGAAGGCCTTCTTCCCCTGGCCCTCGCCCGCGTAGGACCACGCGGTCAGCAGGGTCGAGGTCAGGTCCGCGGTGGCGCCCCGGCCGCCGCGCTGCAGGTTCTGGCGCGCCGCGCCCCATTGCTTGGCCTTCAGCTTCTGCACCCCGAGGGCGAGCTGGGCGAGGCCGTTCGACGTGTCGCGGGCGGTGAGCTTCTCGGCCGCCCGGAACGCCTCCTGCAGGGACCCGTCCGCCAGCAGCGCCACGAAGGAGCGCTCCAGCAATTCGGCGTTGCGCGGGTCGCCCTTCACCGCCTCGCGATAGTAGGAGGCCGCCGCCGTCGTATCCCGGGACGCGCCCGCGATGTAGGCCGCCAGGAAATTTCCCTCGAGGGAGTCGGCCGGCTCGTAGGTGGTCGGTCCGGGGACGTCGCGGGGCGTCAGGCGGGCGGCCAGGACGGGCGAGGGGGCCGCGAGGAACAGCGCCAGGAGGGCGGCGCCGCCGCGCAGGCGGGACGAAAGAGGACGGGACATGGGCACCAAGCGACGGCTCCAGCGGCGTGCCGGCCGCGGCGACGGCACGCGAGATCGGGCGCGACATTGAACCCTGGACGGGGCAGCGGCAAGACCAAACCGGGGCGAGGGCGCGGCGGGACCGCCCGGTCAGATGAATGGCATTCATCTGACGTTGCAAACTGTGCATTTGAACACGCGGCGCCCGGCTGGCACCGTCTCCTCAACGACAGCGAGAGGAAACGCCGGGCGATCACGCCGCCGGAGGGACATCGGGTCCCGCCCGGGGGCTGCGGCGACGCGCCGCCCACGCCCCTCCGCCGTCGCGAGCGATCGCGGGCCGTCACGGCCCAGCGGCCGAGCCGGCCGCATCAGGGAGGGTGCTTTGCTTCTGTCCGACAAGGTGTGCCTGATCACGGGCGCCGCTTCGCTGCGCGGCATCGGCCGCGCCACCGCCCGCCTCTTCGCCGAGCAGGGCGGGCGGGTGGTCGTCCTCGACCTCGACGCGGGCCAGGCGGAGGAGGCGGCCCGGGCCATCGGCGCCGGCCATCTCGGCCTCGCCTGCGACGTCACCGACCGGAAGGCCTGCCAGGCCGCCGCCGACGAGGCGGTCGCCCGCCTCGGCCGCATCGACGTCCTCGTCAACAACGCCGGCATCACCCAGCCGCTCAGGATCATGGACATCGCGCCGGAGAACTACGACGCGGTGACCGACGTGAACCTGCGCGGCACGCTCTACATGAGCCAGGCGGTGATCCCGCAGATGCGGGCGCAGAAGTCCGGCTCGATCGTGTGCATGTCGTCGGTCTCGGCCCAGCGCGGCGGGGGCATCTTCGGCGGGCCGCATTACAGCGCCGCCAAGGGCGGCGTGCTCGGCCTGTGCAAGGCGATGGCGCGCGAACTCGGCCCCGACGGCATCCGCGCCAACGCGGTCACGCCCGGCCTGATCCAGACCGACATCACCGGCGGCAAGCTCACGGACGAGCTCAAGGCCGAGATCGTCAAGGGCATCCCGCTCGCCCGCCTCGGCGTGGCCGAGGACGTCGCCAAGGCCTGCCTGTTCCTCGCCTCGGACCTCTCCGCGTACACCACCGGCGCGGTGATCGACGTCAACGGCGGCATGCTGATCCACTGACGGAGGAATCCATGTCACCGGCACACGCCACCGCGGCGCGCGAGCGCTCGAACGTCTTGCTGCCCGAGCGGGCCTACCGCATCCGCCGCAACGCCCTGCGCATGGGCGAGGTCCAGGGCCAGGGCTACATCGCCCAGGCCCTCGGCATCGCGGACGTGCTCGCGGTCGCGTATTTCCACGCCATGACCTACCGGCCCGAGGACCCCGAATGGGAGGGCCGCGACCGCTTCCTGCTCTCGATCGGCCACTACGCCATCGCGCTCTACGCGGCCCTGATCGAGGCCGGGATCCTCCCGGAGGACGAGCTCGAGACCTATGGCTGCGACGACAGCCGCCTGCCGATGTCCGCCATGGCCGCCTACACGCCCGGCATGGAGATCACCGGCGGCTCGCTCGGCCACGGGCTCGGCATCGCGGTCGGCTTCGCGCTCGGGCTGAAGCGCAAGGGTTCGAAGAACTTCGTCTACAACCTGTTCTCCGACGGCGAACTCGACGAGGGCTCGACCTGGGAGGCCGCGATGTCGGCCGCCTCGTTCGGGCTCGACAACCTGATCGGCCTCGTCGACGTGAACGGCATGCAGGCGGACGGCCCGTCCCGGGGCGTCCTCAACTTCGAGCCGCTGGCGCCGAAATTCGAGGCCTTCGGCTGGTTCGTGCAGCGGGTCGACGGGAACGACATCGCGGCCCTGGTGGCGGCCTTCGACGCCGCCAAGGCCCATCCGGAGCCGAGGCCCCGGATCATCATCTGCGACACGACCATGGCCAAGGGCGTGCCGTTCCTGGAGGCGCGCGAGCGCAACCATTTCCTGCGCGTCGAGCCGGCCGAGTGGAGCCAGGCGCTCGCGGTGCTGGCCGAGGGGAGGGCGGAATGAGGCGATCCAAGTACGAGCGGCCGACCCACCTGCTGCAGGGCGGGCCCCGGCTCACCACCTCGGCGATGATCGCCTCGCTGGCGGCGCCGGGGCAGCGCACCAGGGCGGCGCCGTTCGGGCACGCGCTGGCGCGGCTCGCCGCCGAGCGGCCCGACATCGTCGGCCTCAGCGCGGACCTGAGCAAGTACACCGACCTGCACATCTTCGCGCAGGCCCATCCGGACCGCTTCTACCAGATGGGCATGGCCGAGCAGCTGCTGTTCAGCGCGGCGGCGGGCCTCGCCCGCGAGGGCTTCACGCCCTTCGCCACGACCTACGCGGTGTTCGCGGCGCGGCGGGCCTACGACTTCATCTGCCTCGCGATCGCCGAGGAGAACCTCAACGTCAAGATCGCCTGCGCCCTGCCGGGCCTGACCACGGGCTACGGCCCGAGCCACCAGGCGACCGAGGACCTCGCGATCTTCCGCGGCCTGCCGAACCTCACCATCATCGATCCCTGCGACGCGCACGAGATCGAGCAGGTGGTGCCCGCCATGGCGGCCCACCAGGGCCCGGTCTATCTCCGGCTCCTGCGGGGCAACGTGCCGCTCCTGCTCGACGAGTACGGCTACCGGTTCGAACTCGGCAAGGCCAAGACGATCCGGGACGGGCGGGACGTGCTGGTCATCGCGAGCGGCCTGATGACCATGCGGGCGCTGGAGGCGGCCGACGCCCTCTCGGACGACGGCGTCGATGTCGGGGTGCTGCACGTGCCGACGATCAAGCCCCTCGACGAGGAGACGATCCTGCGCGAGGCGGGCCGCGGCGGCCGGCTCGTGGTGGTGGCCGAGAACCACACGGTGATCGGCGGCCTCGGTGAGGCGGTGGCGGGCCTGCTGATGCGCGGCGGCACGCGCGTCGAGCGCGGCTTCCGCCAGATCGGGCTTCCCGACGAGTTCCTCGACGCGGGCGCGCTCCCCACCCTCCACGACCGCTACGGCCTCTCGACCGCCGCGATGGTGCGGAGCATCCGCGCATGGCTCTGACGCCGGTCGCCTTCGTGGGCCTCGGCGCCATGGGCCTGCCGATGGCGCAGAACCTCGTCGCCAAGGGCTTCCCGGTCCGCGGCTACGACGTCCGGCCCGAGAGCCGGGCCGCCCTGGCGCGGGCCGGCGGCGAGGCGGCCGACACGCTGCGCGCCGCCGCCGCCGGCGCCGGCGCCCTCGTCCTGATGGTGGTGAACGCCGCCCAGGCCGAGGCCGTGCTCTTCGGCGGGGGCGCCCCGGCCGAGGGCGCGCTGGAGGTCCTCGCCCCCGACGCGGCCGTGATCCTGATGGCGACCTGCCCGCCGCAGGCCGTCGAGGGCCTCGCCGCGCGGGTCGCGGCGGCCGGCCGCCGCTTCGTCGACGCGCCCGTCTCGGGCGGGGTGGTCGGCGCCGAGGCCGGCAGCCTCACGGTGATGGCGGCGGCCCCCGCGGAGGTGTTCGGCGCGGTCCGGCCGCTGCTCGACGCGGTCGGCGCGCGGATCTTCCACGTCGGCACGCGGCCCGGCCAGGGCGCGACCGTGAAGGCGGTGAACCAGCTCCTGTGCGGCGTGCACATCGCGGCCGCCGCCGAGGCGCTGTCACTGGCCGAGCGGGTCGGGGTGGACCTGCCGGTCGTGCTGGAGATCCTCTCCGGCTCCTCGGCCGCGAGCTGGATGCTGCGCGACCGCGGGCCGCGCATGCTGGAGGAGGCGCCCCGCGTCACCAGCGCGGTCGACATCTTCGTGAAGGATCTCGGCATCGTGCTGGAGGCCGGCCGCGACCAGAAGGCGGCTCTGCCCCTCGCGAGCCTCGCCCACCAGCTCTTCCTCGCCGCCTCCGGCCGCGGCGAGGGCGCGGCCGACGACAGCCAGGTGATCGGGTCCTACCGGGCGCTGAACGGCACGGGATAGGGCGGGCCCGTCCCCGCCCGAGGGCCAGCGGATCCGGCCCCGCGTGCGGCTCCCATCCCACTCGACCAGGACAACACCGCCGGACGAACCGGCGCTTCGCAATCAATGGAAATCCAGGGAGAACGCCATGTCGACGACCCTCTCGCGCCGCACGCTCCTCGCCGGCGCCGCCAGCATCCCCCTCGTCACCGTCCTGCGCCGGCCCGCCAACGCGGCCGAGTTCGAGTACAAGCTCGCCACCGGCCAGGACCCGACCCACCCGGTCAACATCCGCGCGCAGGAGGCCCTCAACCGCATCCGCGAGGCCTCGAACGGGCGACTCGACATCAAGCTCTTCCCGGCCAACCAGCTCGGCTCCGACACCGACCTGCTCTCGCAGGTCCGCAACGGCAGCGTCGAGTTCTTCAACCTCTCGACCTCGATCCTCGCCACCTTCGTGGCCGCCGCGAGCCTTCCCAATACCGGCTTCGCCTTCAAGGACTACACCGCCGTCTGGGCGGCGATGGACGGCGGGCTCGGCGCCTACATCCGCGACCAGATCGCCAAGACGCCGATCCAGGCCGTCTCGAAGGTCTGGGACAACGGCTTCCGCCACATCACCTCCTCGACCCGCGAGATCCGCACCCCCGAGGACCTCAAGGGCTTCAAGATCCGGGTGCCCCCGGCCCCGATGCTGACCTCCCTGTTCAAGGCCCTCGATGCGGGTGCCGCTCCCCTGAACTTCAACGAACTCTACTCCGCCCTGCAGACCAAGATCTTCGAGGGTCAGGAGAACCCGCTCGCCATCACGGCGACGACGCGCCTCTACGAGGTGCAGAAATCCTGCAGCCTCACCGGCCACGTCTGGGACGGCTACTGGATCCTCGGCAACAAGCGCGCGGTCCAGCGCCTGCCCGAGGACCTGCGCGCCCTCGTCACCCGCGAACTCGACAAGTCCGCCGACGATCAGCGCGCCGACATCCTCCGCCTCAACACCACGCTGCGCCAGGACCTCACCGCCAAGGGCATCACCTTCATCGAGGTCGACCGCGAGCCTTTCCGCGATGCGCTCGGCCGCACGACCTTCTACAAGGACTGGCGCGCCAAGTTCGGCGACGCGGCCTGGGGTCACCTGGAAGCCGTGTCCGGAAAGCTGGCCTGAGGGAGGAGACGCATGCATCTCGAACTCGCGGATGAGTCGCCGGTCGCACCGGCGCTCACCGGCCGCCGGGCCCGGCTGAGATGGCTCGACGACACGCTCGGCCTGCTGATCGAGCTGCCCGCGGCGCTCCTGGTCGTCCTGGAGATCGTGGTCCTGGGCTCGGGCGTGGTGAGCCGCTACGTCTTCCACCAGCCGATCGTGTGGGCGGACGAACTCGCCTCGATCCTGTTCCTCTGGCTCGCCATGCTGGGCTCGGTGGTCGCCTACCGGCGCTCCGAGCACATGCGCATGACCGCCGTCGTCAGCCTCGCCTCCCCGAAGGTGCGCGCCTTCCTGGACGCGCTCTCGCTCGCCGCCGGCCTCGTCTTCATCGGCATCCTGCTCGAACCCGCCTACGAGTTCGCCAGCGAGGAGCTCTTCGTCCAGACACCCGCGCTCGAGATCACCAACGCCTGGCGCGCCGCCGCCCTCCCGGTCGGCTTCGTGCTGATGCTCGCCATCGCGGTGCTGCGCCTCGTCGAGAGCACCGACTGGAAAACCTCCCTCGGCGCCCTCCTGCTCACCGGCGCCGTGGTGGCCGGCCTGTTCTACGCCGAGCCGACCCTGCGCACCCTCGGCAACTGGAACCTGCTGATCTTCTTCGTCCTCGGCGTCGGCGCCCTGGTCTTCTCGGGCGTGCCGATCGCCTTCGCGTTCGGGCTGGCCACCTTCGGCTACCTCACCTTCACCACCCGCGCCCCCTCCATGGTGGTGGTGGGGCGCATGGACGAGGGCATGAGCCACCTCATCCTGCTCGCCGTGCCGCTCTTCGTCTTCCTGGGCCTGCTGATCGAGATGACCGGCATGGCCAAGGCCATGGTCGGCTTCCTCGCCGCGCTGCTCGGCCACGTGCGCGGCGGCCTGCACTACGTGCTCGTCGGCGCGATGTACCTCGTCTCGGGCATCTCAGGCTCCAAGGCCGCCGACATGGCCGCGGTCGCCCCGGTGCTGTTTCCCGAGATGAAGGCGCGCGGCGCCAAGGAGGGCGATCTCGTGGCGCTGCTCGCCGCCACCGGCGCCCAGACCGAGACCATCCCGCCCTCGCTGGTGCTGATCACCATCGGGTCGGTGACGGGCGTGTCGATCACCGCGCTCTTCACGGGCGGCATGCTGCCGGGCGTGGTGCTCGGGATCATGCTGTGCGCGCTGGTCTGGTGGCGCTATCGGGGCGAGGATCTCAGCCACGTGCGCCGGGCGCGCGGGCGCGAGATCGGCCGCTCGCTGGTGATCGCGCTGCCCGCCCTGGCGCTGCCCTTCGTGATCCGGGCGGCGGTGGTGGAGGGGGTGGCGACCGCCACCGAGGTCTCGACCATCGGCATCGTCTACGCGATCCTGGCCGGGCTGCTGATCTACCGTCAGTTCGACTGGAGGCGGCTCTACCCGATGCTGGTCTCGACGGCATCCTTGTCGGGGGCGATCCTCCTAATCATCGGGGCGGCAACCGGGATGGCCTGGGCGCTGACGCAGTCGGGCTTCTCGCAGAGCCTGGCGGTGATCATGAAGAGCCTGCCCGGCGGGTCGCTGGGCTTCCTGGTGGTCTCGGCGCTGGCCTTCATCGTGCTGGGCTCGGTGCTGGAGGGGATCCCGGCGATCGTGCTGTTCGGCCCGCTGCTGTTCCCGATCGCCCGGGCGGTGGGGGTGCACGAGGTGCACTACGCCATGGTGGTGATCCTCGCCATGGGGATCGGGCTGTTCGCGCCGCCCTTCGGGGTGGGCTACTACGCGGCCTGCGCGATCAGCCGGATCCACCCGGACGCGGGCATCCGCCCGATCGTCGGCTACATCCTGGCGATGATCCTCGGCCTCGTCGTCGTCATCCTGGTGCCCTGGATCTCGATCGGCTTCCTCGGCTGAGCGTCATTCGCCGAAGCGGTCATAGGCTGTCCGGACGATCACGTCCGGACAGCGCATGATCCGGGATCCGGTTGATCCAAGCGGATCACGACCCCGCGCGGCCGCCCCTCCCGGCGGCCGCGGACGCCCCCGCCTTGCCTGAGAGGACCTCACCATGAATGCCGCGCCGAGCCGCATGGCCGATGCCGTCCGGTTCCTCGCCCTCGACGCCATCGCCCGGGCCGGGGACGGACATCCGGGCGCGCCGCTCGGCTGCGCCGAGATCGCCACCGCCCTGTTCACCCGGCACCTCGTCTGCAACCCGGACGATCCGGAATGGCCCAACCGCGACCGCTTCGTGCTGTCGAACGGCCACGGCTCGATGCTCCTCTACGCGGCCCTCCACCTCGCGGGCTACGCTGCGATCTCGATCGAGGCGATCCGCGGCTTCCGCGAACTCGGCTCGCCCTGCCACGGCCACCCGGAATACGCGCCCCGTCACGGCATCGAGGCGACGACCGGCCCCCTCGGCCAGGGCATCGCCAACGCGGTCGGCATGGCGGTGGCGGAGGCCAAGCTCGCGGCCGAGTTCGGCCCGGATCTCGTCGATCACCGCACCTACGCCCTGGTCGGCGACGGCTGCCTGCAGGAGGGCATCGCCCACGAGGTCGTCTCGCTCGCCGGCCACCTGCGCCTCGGCAAGCTGACCTTCCTGTGGGACGACAACCGCATCACCGACGACGGCAGCACCGACCTGTCGATCTCGGAGGACGTGCGGGCCCGCTTCCGGGCCGCCGACTGGCAGGTGATCGACTGCGACGGCCACGACGTCGAGGCGGTCTCGGCGGCGCTGCTCCTCGCCAGGGGCGATCCGCGCCCGAGCCTGACCGCCTGCCGCACGGTGATCGGCCGCGGCCTGCCGCGGCTCGAAGGCCAGCGCGGGGCCCATGGCGGGCGCGTCTTCGAGAGCGACTGCGCGGAGGCCCGCGCCGCCCGCGCCTGGGACCATCCGGCATTCGCGGTGCCCGAGGATGTCGCCGCCGCCTGGCGGGCCGGGGCGGGGGCGCGCAACCGGGCCGCCTACGCGGCCTGGCAGGCGAGCCGGGCCGCCCTGCCGGAGGCCCGGCGGGCGGAGTTCGACCGGAGGATGGCGGGCCGGCTGCCCCCGTCCTGGCGCGAGACGCTGCTCGCCCTCAGGCGGCACTGGTCCGAGACCGCCCCGGAGCGCCCGACCATCGAGGTGGCGGCCGACATCCTGGCGGCCCTCGCCGAGACCGTGCCGGACCTGTTCAGCGGCGCCCCCGACCTGGAGGGCCCGACGCGCCACAAGCAGCGGCTCGCCGCCTTCACGGCCACGGAAAGGGCCGGGCGCTACCTGCATTACGGGATCCGCGAGCACGCCATGGGGGCGATGATGAACGGGATGGCGGCCCATCGCGGGCTGATCCCGGTCGGCGCCACCTACCTGGTCTTCTCCGACTACCTGCGGCCCGCCCTGCGGATGGCGGCGCTGATGGAGCTTCCGGTCATCACGGTCTACAGCCACGATTCGATCGGCATCGGCCGCAACGGGCCGACCCACCAGCCGGTGGAGTTCCTGGCCTCGCTCCGGGCGATCCCCAACATGCTGGTGCTGCGCCCGGCCGACGCCGTCGAGACCGCCGAGGCCTGGGAGATGGCGCTCGCGCATCGGGACGGGCCGACCTCGCTCATCTGCTCCCGCCAGCCGCTGCCGGCCCTGCGGCGGGAGGCGGGCGCGGAGAACCTGAGCGCGCGGGGCGCCTACCTGCTCGCCCCGGCGACGGGCGGGCGCCGGCGGGTCACCCTGATCGGCACCGGTTCCGAGGTGGCGGTGGCGCTCGCCGCCCGCGCGGCGCTGCAGGCGGAGGGGATCCCGACCGCCGTGGTGTCGATGCCGTCCTGGGAGGCCTTCGCGGCCCAGCCGGAAACCTACCGCCGCGAGGTGATCCCCCGCGACACCGTGCGGGTCGCCGTCGAGGCGGCCATCCGGCTCGGGTGGGAGCGCTGGATCGGCGAGGAGGGCGGTTTCGTCGGGATGACCGGCTTCGGCGCCTCCGGGCCCGGCGAGGAGCTCTTCCGCCACTTCGGCATCACGCCGGAGGCGGTCCTTCGCGAGGTGCGGGCGCGGCTCTGAGCCCGAGCCGCCGAGCCCGCGGCGCGGCATCGGCCTTGCGGGCCGATGGCCCGGGGCGCCGGACGGTGCCGTGCTGCGATCAGTTCGACGCCGCCACTCTCCGCCGATTTTCGAGCTTGCTTCGCGGGGAGCGGCGCTGCGGGGCGGGGTCCGCTCGCTCGCCTGGAAGATCCTGTCCTTCGCCTTCCTGTTCGCCGTCGCAGGCGTGCTTCGTCGCAGGCGTGCTCGGGCGCGGCTTCGCGGTGGTGGCCGCGGAGGTGAAGGAACTGGCCGGCCAGACCGCGCGGGCGACCGAGCAGATCTCGGGACAGATCGGCCAGATCCAGGGCGCGACGCGCCAGGCGGTGACGGCGATCGGCGGGATCACGGGGCGGATCGGGCAGATCCGCAGCGTGGCCTCGGCGATCGCCGCGGCGGTGACCGAGCAGGGGGCGGCGACGCAGGAGATCGTGCGCAACGTGGCGGAGGCGTCGCGCGGGACGCGGGCGGTGACGGACACGATCGGGGCGGTGGCGGGCGCGGTCGCGCAGACTGGGGAGGCCGCCTCCCAGGTGCTGGGCGCGGCGAGCGCGCTGTCGCGGCAATCCGAGCAGCTCTCCGCCGGGACCGACCGCTTCCTCGCCGGGATCCGCGCCGCCTGAGGCGGTCCGCTACTCGGCCGCGGCCTCGAGCGCCCTGTCGTAGGCGCCCGAGGCCAGGGCGGCCTTGAGCCAGCCGTCAACCGCCGCCTTGAGCGCCGGGTCGCGGCTCATCCAGTAGCCCTTGTCGGCGTGGTCGAAGGAATCCGCCACCGTGGCCGGGCAGAGCACGCCGCGGTGGCGCCGCGCCTGGTAATCGACCTCGGCCCCGTCCGTGACCATCAGGTCCGCGCGGCCCTCCGCGACCTCCTCGAAGATCGTGCGGTTGTCCGGGTGCAGCCGCACGGCGGCGTGCGGGAAGTGGGCGGCCGCGAAGCGCTCGTTGGTGCCGCCGGGATTGACCACCACGCGCACCTCGGCCCGGTCGATCGCCGCGACTCTCGTGTAGGTCCCGGCATCGGCGCAGCGCACGATCGGGCGCTTGCCGTCCGTCATCACCGGCACCGAGAAATCCGCCACCGCGGCGCGGTCGGACGTCACCGAGACGCCGCCCATGGCGATGTCGAACCGGTCGGCGAGGAGGTCGTCCTTGAGGCCCTTCCAGGTCGTCGGGACGATCTCGAGCGAGACCCCGAGGCTGCGGGCGAGATCCCGCGCCATCGTGACGTCGGCGCCCTTCACGTCGCCCTCGGCGCGCCTCAGCGAATAGGGCGCGTAGTCGCCGGTCAGGCCGACCCGCAGCACCCCCGCCTCGCGGATCGCCGCGAGGGGTCTCGCCGCGGCCGGCGCGGCCGCGAGCGCCGCGGCCACGATCCCGATCCCGGCCCAGAAAGTCCGGCCCATCACCCACCCCCTGCGCTCTGCCCGGCCCCGGCGCGTCCGGCGACGCACCGCGCATCATCGCGGGCCCCTTCTTCCCGCCTAACAGAGCCGAGAGCGGACACGCTTGCAACGGGGCGGCGGGCGAAGCGCGCCGGCGCGGTTGACAGGCCGGCCCCCGCTGGCGTCGAAGAGGCGCCATCCGCGGAGGCACGATGACGATCGACGCGAGCGGCGCCGCGCGCCTGGAGGCTTGGCTGTCCCGGAACCGCGCCAAGCTGGTCCAGGCCGCCCGCATGACGGTGTCGAGCCTCGCCACCTTCGGGCTCGCCGCCGGGCTCGGCCTGCCGCAGGCCTTCTGGGCAGTGATCACCGCGCTGATCGTGACCCAGAGCAGCGTCGGCTCCTCGCTGAAGGCCGCCCTCGACCGCTTCCTCGGCTCGGTGCTCGGCGCGGTCTACGGGGGCGCGGTCGCCCTCGCCGTCCCGCACCAGGGCGGGATCACCACGGCGGTCGCCCTCCTGCTGGCGATCGGCCCGCTCTCCGTCGCGGCGGCGCAGTCGGCGGGGTTCCGGGTCGCGCCGATCACCGCGGTGATCGTGCTCCTGAGCACCACCGGCAGCACGCTCGGCCCGATCGCCTTCGCGCTCGACCGGATCCTGGAGGTCGGCCTCGGCTGCGCGATCGGCCTCGCGGTCTCGCTCGTGGTCGCGCCGGCCCGCGCGGCGCGGGTGGTGCGCGAGCAGGCGGCGCGGACCGCCCGCCTCCTCGCCGATCAGCTGGAGGTGCTGGCGCGCCGCGACGACGTCGCCATCGACGCGAAGGGGCTGCCGCTGGCGACGCGGCGCAGCCTCGACCGGCTGGAGTTGCTGGTGGGGGAGGCCGCCCGCGAGCGGCGCAGCCGCCTCGCCGCCGCCCCGGATCCCGAGCCGCTCGCCCGCACGCTCCTGCGCCTGCGCCACGACGTCGTGATGCTGCGCCGGGCCACGCGCGAGGCGGATCTCGGCGCCGACCTCGCGGCCCCCTGGGCGGCGGCGGCCTCGGCCGCGGCCGCGCGCCTGCGGGGCATCGCCGCCTGCCTCGAGCAGGACGGCCGGGCCCCGGAGGAGGATCCGGCCCTGCCGCGGGCGATCGCCGCCTACCGGGCGGCGATCGACGAGATGCGCCGCCGCCGGCTCACCCGCGACCTCCCGACCGACGAGGTCGGGCAGATCTTCTGGATCGCCTTCTCGCTCGACCAGATGCGGCGCAACCTCGACGACCTCGCCGAGCGCGCCGCCGAGGGGCGGGCCGCGCCCGCCGGGTGAGGCGCGCGGCTCACGGCGCGGCGCGCTTGCGCAGCACCATCTCGCCCCGGAGCAGGACCTTCCGGGGGCGCTGGCCGAAGACCGTCTTCACGACGGTCCGGTCCCGGTCGAGGACCAGCACGGGCGGCCCCGCTTGAACATGCCGCGCGGCGGGACGTTGGGGGAGGGCGGCCGGCAGGGCCGCGCAGTCCCGGAATCACCCGATGGCCGAATCCTCCACCGGCGCCGCGCGGGCGGCGCATCGCCGATCCGCGCCCCCGCGGGGCGCCGGGCGCCCGCGCGGCGCCGCCCCCCCGCGGCGCGACGGTGCGCTGTCGCCGGGCGCGGCGCTCGTCGCGGTCGGGGGCGCGCTCCTGCTCAGCGGGCTGGTCAGCCGCCGCTACAGCCCCGATCCGAGCCACCCGGACATCGCCCGCTGGTACGGCCGCCTCGATACCCCGTCCTGGAAGCCGCCGGACCCCGTCTTCGCCGGCGGCTGGCCGGTCCTGCTCACGCTGATGGCGGCGGGCGCCTACCGGCTGATGCGCCAGCCCCGCTCGCCGGCCCGCGACGAGGCGATCGCCCTCTGGGCCCTCACCCTCGCCCTGGTCACCGCCTACAACAAGGTCTTCTTCGGCGCGCGCAGCCTCACGGGCGGGGTCGCGGAGGGCGCGCTCGTGGTGGCCGCCGGGGCGGGGTTCATCGCCCGGGCCGGGCGCGTGGACGGCCTCGCGGCGGCGAGCGGCCTGCCGCTCACCCTGTGGTCGGTGTTCGGCGACGTCCTCACGGAGGATCTGCGGCGGCGCAACCCGGACCTCGACGGGCGGCAGCCCCCGGGGGACCCGGCCCGATGAGACCCCACCCCACCCGCGAGGACGCTTCGCCGCGGATCCCCTGGCTCAGCCTCCTCTACGGCTTCGGGCCGATGCTGCCGCTCGTCGCCGGGGCCGCGGCGGCGCTCGCCAGCGCGGGCGAGACCCGGCGCCTGATCGTCAGCCTCACGCTCCTGTGGGGGAGCGCCATCCTCACCTTCCTGTCGGGCGTGCGGCGGGGCCTCAGCTTCCGGACGGTCGGCGGACCGACCGCCACGCAGATCGCCACCATGATGGTCCTGTTCGGGCTCGGATTGGCGGCCCTCGCGGGCCTGCTGTTCGGGCGCGCCACCGCCACGACGGCGCTGCTCCTCGCCGGCTACGGCCTCATCGTCGTCCTCGATCCCCTGGCGGCCCGGTCCGGCGAGGCCCCGCGCCACTTCGCGCGGCTGCGGCCGATGCAGATCCCGCTCGCGCTGCTCAGCCTCGCGGCGCTGCTCGCGATCGAACTCGCCGGCCGGGTCTGAGCGCGGGGTCGATCGCCCGGTCGGGCCGGCACGCGGTGCCCCTTCGCACGACCGACACCAACCGTGCGAAGCGCGCGCAGCGACCCCGACCCTTGCGCGCCGGGACGCGCGGCGAGGCGCGACGGCGCGGGCGACGCTCTCGCCGCGATCCCCTGGCGCGGGAAATCGGCTAGACTGGGCGCGACGGGCCTCGCCGCCCGTCGCCGGCCGCTCGGCCGGCCGGACGGGGCGTGCCGACGCGCCCGCCAGAGGGAAGGACACGACGCCATGCTCGGCCTGATGCAGGACTGGCCCCTGCTCATCCACCGCATCATCGACTACGCCGCCTCCCAGCACCGGGACCGCGCGGTGATCTCCCGCTCGGTCGAGGGACCGATGCACCGGACCACCTACGGAGAGGTGAGGGGGCGGGCGCTGCGGCTCGCCAAGCGGCTGGAGCGGGACGGGATCCGCGCGGGCGACCGGGTCGCCACCCTGGCCTGGAACACCTGGCGGCACCTGGAGGCGTGGTACGGCATCACCGGGCTCGGAGCGATCTACCACACGGTCAACCCGCGGCTGTTCGGCGAGCAGATCGCCTACATCATCAACCACGCGGAGGATCGCATCCTCCTGCTCGATCTCACCTTCGTGCCACTGGTGGAGCGGCTCGCCGAGCAGCTGCCGACGATCGAGCGCTTCGTGGTGCTGACCGACGCGGCCGGGATGCCGGACACGTCCCTGCGCAACGCGGTCGCCTACGAGGAATGGCTCGCCGAGGCGGACGCGGATTTCGCCTGGGCGCAGCTCGACGAGCGCAGCGCGGCGGGGCTCTGCTACACGTCGGGCACGACCGGCAATCCGAAGGGCGTGCTCTACTCGCACCGCTCCAACGTGCTGCACGCGATGGCCAATAACGGGCCCGACTATATCGGGCTTTCCAGCCGCGACGTGGCGATGCCGGTGGTGCCGCTGTTCCACGCCAACAGCTGGTCGCTCGCCTTCGCGGCGCCGATGGCGGGGGCGGCCCTGGTCCTGCCGGGGCCGAAACTCGACGGCGCCTCCGTGCACGACCTCCTGGAGTCGACGGGCGTCACCGTCACGGCGGCGGTGCCGACGGTGTGGCTCGGCCTCCTCCAGCACCTCGACGCGACCGGGGGCCGGATCACGCACCTGAAGCGCGTGCTGATCGGTGGCTCGGCCTGCCCGCGGGCGATGACGGAGCGCTTCGAGCGGGAGTTCGGCGTGAGCGTCACCCATGCCTGGGGCATGACCGAGATGAGTCCGATCGGCTCCTTCTGCTCGCTGAAGCCGGAGGTGTCGCAGCTGGAGGGCGAGGCGCGCCTCGACCTCAAGATGAAGCAGGGCTACCCGCCCTTCGGGGTCGAGTTCCGGCTGACCGACGATGCCGGCCGCGACCTGCCCTGGGACGGCACCACCTTCGGGCGCCTCAAGGTGGCCGGCCCCGCCGTGGCGGCGGCCTATTTCCGGGACGACACGCCGATCCTCGACGACCGCGGCTTCTTCGACACCGGCGACATCGCGACGATCGACCCCAACGGCTACATGACGATCACCGACCGCTCGAAGGACGTGATCAAGTCGGGGGGCGAGTGGATCTCCTCCATCGACCTGGAGAACCTGGCCGTCGGGCACCCGGACGTCGCGGAGGCGGCGGTGATCGGGGTGGCGCACCCGAAATGGGACGAGCGCCCGCTCCTTGTCGTGGTGCCCAAGCCCGGGCGCGTCCCGGACAAGGACGACATCCTGGCCTTCATGAGCCCGCGCATCGCCAAGTGGTGGCTGCCGGACGACGTCGTGCTGGTCGAGGAGATCCCCCACACGGCGACGGGCAAGATCCAGAAGACGGCCCTGCGCGACCAGTTCCGGGACTACCGGTTCCCCGGGACGGCGTGAGGGGGCGGGAGGGGTTTCGCGGCGCCGCGGACCGCTTTAGGGAGGGGCGATGACCGCTGATCCCGCGCTCCCCGCATGCGTCGCCTGATCGTCGAGGAGCCCGTCACCCGGGCGGCACCCTGGGCGCTGCGCTGCGGCTGGTTCGCCGTCGCGGTGGTGGCCATCGCGCTCCTGCTGGTGCGGGATCCGCGGGCCGAGACCGGGCCTGCCCTCGCCGCCCTCGGGGCGGGCATCGCCGTGGCTTTGCTCGCCGTGGCGCTCGCGCTCGGGGCCTTCGTGCGGGTCTGGAACGAGGGGGCGCGGGGCCTGCGCACCGCCCTGGGCGGCCTCTTCCTCGCGGCGCTCGTCCTCGCCTATCCGGGCTACATGGCGGTCCGCGGGGCAGTGCTGCCGCGGCTCACCGACATCGCCACCGACATCGCCGATCCGCCCTCCTACTCGCGCTCGCGCGCCGCCTACGCGGCGCGGGGCGGCGCGCTGCCGCCGGAGATCCCGCCCGCCGCCCGCGTTCTGCAGCGCGAGGCCTATCCGCAGATCGCCCCGCTCACCCTGGATCTCGGGCCGAACGAGGCCTTCGCCCTCGCCCTCAAGGCGGCCGGGAACCGCAAGTGGCAGGTGATCGAGGCGATCAAGCCGGGCGGGCGGGTCGGCAACGGCCGCATCGAGGCGGTGGTGCGCTCGCGCCTGCTCGGGCTGCCCTACGACGTCACCGTCCGGGTCAGGCCCCGCGCCGACGGCGCCCGCATCGACGTGCGCTCGGCCGCGCGCTACGGCGACCGCGATTTCGGCCAGAACGCCGACCACATCCGCTCCTACCTGGAGGAGCTGTCGAACCTCGCGCTGGCGGTGAAGTGACACCGGCGGTCATGTCTCATGACCGCTGGGTCCGTTCTCGGATCGTCGCCGAGCCTCTGGTGTCGACGATCCGGGATGGTCAACGGCCCGATGCGTCAGCATTCTGGGGCGTTGGTACGAGGCGTCACGCCGGCCGGTATGTGCCGTCGAGGGCCGGATCCCCGTCCGTCGCGGCCTGCCCGCGGGCGACGAGGTCCTCCAGATGGGCGTAGACCGACAGCGCGGCCGCCCCGGCGAGCCGGGGATCGAGCCCCTGGTAGATCTCCGCGACGAGCGCCGGGATGGTCCGCCCGCCCGCGCCCAGGCGGTCGAGGATCGCGGCCTCGCGGGCGCGGCGGTGATGCGCGAGGGCGCGCACGAAGCGCTGCGGCTCGCGCACCGGCCCGCCATGGCCCGGCCAGTAGGTGCGCTCGGGCCGGCCCCTCAGGCGGTCCAGGGACGCCATGTAGGCCCCCATGGCGCCGTCCGGCGGCGCGACGATGCTGGTCGACCAGCCCATCACGTGGTCGCCCGAGAGCAGCGCCTCGTCCTCGGGCAGCGCGAAGGCGAGGTGGTTCATGGTGTGGCCCGGCGTCGCGACGGCGACCAGGGTCCAGCCCGGCCCGTCGATCCGCTCGCCGTCGGCGAGCGCGACGTCCGGCCCGTGGTCGCGGTCGGCGGCCGCGTCGAGGATGGTCCTCTCGCCGCCGCGCACCGCCCGGGCGGCGCGGTGCGGGCCGCACCCGACGATCGGCGCGCCGGTCGCGGCCTTCAGCGCGCGCGCGGCCGGCGAGTGGTCGCGATGCGTGTGGGTCACCGCGATGGCCGCCACGGTCTCGTCGCCGAGCGCGGCGAGGAGGGCCTCGACGTGGCCCGGCTCCTCGGGACCGGGATCGACCACCGCGACCCGGCCGTGCCCCACGATGTAGGTGCAGGTGCCGGTCTGCGTGAAGGGACCGCCGTTCGGGCAGACGAGGCGGCGGATCAGCGGCGAGACCGCCTCGACCCGCCCGGGCGCGGGCGCGTCGCGGGAGAAGGCCGGCGGTTCGGCGTCGTCGGAAGCGCTCACCCGGGATCCCCCCTCGTCCTCGGCACCGTCCCGGGTTACCGGCGCGGGCGGCGGCTGTCGAGCGCCGCGCCGAACTGGACCGTGCGGGCCCGCCGCGCTACCGTGACGCGAGCGACGTGATCCCGCTGGATGGGTCGTGGCGTACCTGATCGAGACCATCGGCTGCATCGCGCCCTTCCTGGCGGATCGCCTGCGGGCGGCCGGGATCGCGACCAGCGACGCGCTGCTCGCCCGTGCGGGCGACCCGGCGGACCGGAGGCGCCTCGCCGACAGCACCGGGATCGACGCGGCGCAATTGCTGCGCTGGGCGGAGCGCTGCGACCTCTTCCGGGTGCACGGCCTCGCCCGCCCGATGGCGGAACTGCTCGAATCCGCCGGCATCCGCACGGTCGGCGACCTCGCCCGCGAGGAGCCGGCCTCCCTGGGCGGGCGGCTCGCGGCGCTCAACGCCGAGCGCGGCCACTGCCCGGTGTCGCCGACGCCGCGCATGGTCGCCGACTGGATCGCGCGGGCGCGCCGGCTCGCGCCGCGAATCGCAGGGGAGCCCGGGGTCGCGGGGGAGCCCGCGCCCTGATCAGCGGAAGGGCGAGGGGACCACGACGCGCACCGGCGCGAAGCCGGCATCCGTCGCCAGCACCGCGAAGCTCGCCATCTGGGCGACGCGGACCGGGCGCAGCTCGGCCCGCTGCGCCCGGCCGAGCTCTGCGCGGAAGCTCGCCTGCTCGCGCTCGCGGCGCGACACGTCGAGGGCGCGGTCGAGGTCCCGGCGCCACGCCGCCGGGAGGATCTCGGCGCGGCGGAACTCGACGAAGCGCGGCCGCACCGTCCCGCTGCGCCCCGTGAAGACCTGCCCGCCGCTCCGGGTCGCGACCGCGTCGCCGGCGCGCAGGGTCGGGTCGCGGTCGAGGGGCAGGGGAGCCGCGACGAGGGCCCCGTCCGGCCGGCAGGAGCAGCCGGCGACGACGCGGCTGCGGTACAGGAAGGCGCTCGCGCCGTCCCGGTAGGGCCGGCCGTCCAGGCCGACCGCGCGGTCGAGCTCCTGCCCGGGATCGACGGTGTAGAGGCGGGTCTCGGCGCCCGGGCAGGCGGCCGCGCAGGCCGCCTCGTGCGCGGGGGCATCCGCCCTCGTCCGCAGGGTCGCCAAGGGGAACATGTAGCCGTCGCAGGTGCGCACGCAGACCGAGCGGCTCCCGCCCCTCTCGTGCGGCGCCGGCGGGGCGGCGCGGCCGGCGGCGGCGAGTCTCGGCCGCATCGTCTGGACCGCGCGCGGCGCCGGGCGCGACGCCCAGCGCCGGCGCGGCGGCGCTTGCGAGGCGCGCGCGGCGCGCGGCGGGGCCGGCCGCACCTCGAAGAGGCGCGGGGCGGCCGCGCGGGGAGCCGTGCCGAAGAGGAACTCGAAGAGTCCGGCATCATCCGCGGCGCGCACCAGCGTCGTCGTTCCCACCGCCCCGCCGAGCCCGATCAGCGCCCCGAGCAGGCTCGTGCGCAGCACCGACCGGCCGCTCGACAAAGACCGCATGCCCATGACGTCTCCCCGACAAGCTCGGCGCTGATACGACCGAGTCGAGCCGGCAAGCAATCGGCACGAAACACCGAGGGCTGCATCAATTTCAGGCGCCGCCCGGCCAGACGAAGGGCAGAGGGTTCCGCTGCCGGCGTCATTCAGCGAAAGTGGTCGCCGGCACCGCGTCAAGAATGGCGCGGAAACAACAACTCAAGCATAATTTCACGAGCTATTCTGCGAGGAGACTTGAAATCGATCGTCCGGTCTCGCGGTGTCGAGTTTGCAATGCCGATGTCTAGGAACTAACTCAATACGGCGGACGGCAGCCTTGCCCGACCCCCGCTCCCCCGGCAACGGAATACCGTGTCACGCCGCCCGCGGTGCCCACGCTCTCCCTCGTGTCGGGGGAGGGCTCGGGTACCGCGACTGTCTCGCCTCATGATCTCCGGTTCGGGGCAGAGCCGCGTCGGACAGGCACGCCCGCATGCGACGGTTCTTCGCCCTCGCGAGCTCCGGCCGGGCGCGGGAGGCGGGCCGCGACGGGTGTCGGGCCGGGCTCAGCCGCCGCGTCTTCCGCGACGGGCCCGCACCGGGACGGGAACCGGCGCGGGCTGCGCCACGCCCCGCAGGGCCGCCGCGGCAGCCGCGAGGGCCGCACCCGCTGCGATGGCCGGGATGAGGGCGCCGGCCTCCACGAACCCGACCAGGATCAGCCCGATCAGGAGGGCCAGGCCGGCCTGCAGGGCAAGGGATCGGTTCATCGAGCGCCTCCAATGGTTCGCCTCGGCAACGTGCGGCACGAAACCGGGGTTCCGCTTCCCCAAGATGGGGGCGGATTCGGCCCCTGTCGCTGCGACAAAGCGGAACCGGGAGACAGGCTTGACGTTTGTAAGCTCAAGATCGGCCGCGGGCCGATGATCCGACCATACGAAAGGTTCGCGCCATGCTGGGTTGGGCGGTTACTTTCCTGGTGGTGGCCCTGGTGGCCGCGCTGTTCGGGTTCGGCGGGATCGCCGGGACGGCGGTCGAGGCCGCCAAGATCATCTTCTTCGTCGCGGTGGTGCTGTTCGCGATCTCGGCCATCGTCGGCCTGCTGCGCGGACGCTCCTCCACGCTCTGAGCCTCGGCCGCCGAAGTCGTCATCGGTTCGGCAGCCAGCAACGTGCGGGACCAGACCTGAACAGGTCTTGCCCCGCAACTGCGCGGGCGCGGGCCCAAGGGGGCCCGGGCCCAAGGGGCCCCGGGCCCAAGGGGCCCAAGGAGGCTTGCTCCGGGACGTCGTCGCAATATCAGCCCGACGATGGCGAGCCGGCCCCCGGCCCAGGATGGCCGGAGCCTCGTCGTGCGGGGGCGGACGAGCCGCGGCCGCGCGCCTCAGGAGTTCTTCGAGGTCTCGGCGGGCTGGTCGAGGCTGGCCAGCAGCTCGACGAAGCGCTCGGGAATCGGCTGCTGCACGAGCTCGTCGTACATGGCGCGAAGGTGGGAGCCGAGCCTGCCCTGAGTGAGTCGATCGAGCCCAGGCTGATCGGACCCGCCTGCGACCCCGTGGTCCGCCGGCGTCTGCGCGCCGCCCATCCCCTTGCCATCGATCATGCAAATCCCCTTCGCCCCGCCCCCGGGCAGACGGGCAGGGCGATACTGCGGCGCTTGTTGACCAACACGCGCTCTTGCGCCGACAACGCGTCCGGGCCGGGGCGGTTCCACGGAACCGGAACGATCGCGCGGGCGCGGCGTTGTGGATCAGGGTCTTCGCACGCGGACACCACTCTCAAGGGGAACTGAATGTCGACAGCACAACTCGTCGTGCAGCACCTGCCGTACCTGCGCCGCTACGCACGCGCGCTCACGGGCAGCCAGGTGGCCGGCGATGCCTACGTGGCCGCGACGCTCGAAACGCTCGTCAACGAGCCCGAAACACTGGGCCGCAGCGCGAACGTCAAGGCCGATCTGTTCAGGGTCTTCACGCGGATCTGGAACTCGTTGTCGGTGAACGGTCAGAGCGACCAGGTGCAGCACGACCTGCCCGCCGAGGTCCGGCTCGGCCAGATCACGCCCCTGCCGCGGCAAGCCTTCCTGCTCTCCTGCCTCGAAGGCTTCTCCGAGGAGGATGCCGCGACGATCCTGGGCGTCGACATCTCGGAGGTGCGCGACCTCGTCGACGAGGCGGGCCGGGAACTGGCCGCCGACATGGCGACCGAGATCCTGATCATCGAGGACGAGCCGCTGATCGCCATGGACCTGGAGGCCCTCGTCGAGGGGCTCGGCCACAACGTCACGGGGGTCGCCCGCACGCGGTCGGAGGCGATCAAGCTCGCCGAGGGCCGCAGGCCCGGCCTCATCCTGGCGGACATCCAGCTGGCGGACGGCAGTTCCGGCCTCGACGCGGTCAACGACCTGCTCAAGACCTTCGAGGTGCCGGTGATCTTCATCACGGCCTATCCGGAGCGCTTCCTCACCGGCGAGCGGCCCGAGCCGGCCTTCCTGATCGCCAAGCCGTTCCAGCCCGCCAACGTCTCCGCGGTGATCAGCCAAGCCCTCTTCTTCCAGCAGAGCGCCCGCCGCCGCGAGGCCAAGGCAACGGCCTGATCTCGCCCGGACCTCGCAGCGACACCTGCCAGGGCCGTCCCACCGGGGCGGCCCTTTGTCATGAGATGGTCTTGGGATCATCAGGTGGCTTTGGGATCATCTCGGGCGCTGCGTCGCTCCGACATAAAGAAACGGGCCGGATAGGCTCCAGCCCGTTCTGAGTTTCCGGCCGATGCACAAGGGGAATGCGGGGAGGACCAGGTGGCCGGGTTGCCTAATCAACGTCGCCCCGCCCGGCGGGGTTCCCGCGCCGGCGCGTTGATTTTCGGCGAGTGTTGCGGCGAGGCCGCATGCGCCGCCGGCGGGCGGCCTGCACATGGTCAACGAAGCGTGAAGGGCCTCACTCGGATCCGCCCCAAAAACTGTGCCGTTCGTGCACGGCCACACGGAACGACTGGGCCGGTCGCGACGTTATCGGATCGACGTGTCAAGCTTCGCTCCGAGGACCCGCGTATGCTTCGCGCTCACCTCTTCTTCAGCATCACCGCCCCGGCCGCGCTGCTTGCCCTGATCGCGCAGCCAGTGGTCGAACACTCGCTCGCGGCGATGGCCGGGCCGGCCAAGACCCCGGCTCAGCTTGTCAAGGGCGACCGGATCGCGCCACCGCGGCCGGCCGGCCTGCCGCAGAAGCCGGTGGCGGTCGAGATCACGGGGCTCGGGGCCGCGAAGGTCACGCTGCGCAACGCGGCGGGCGACGTGGTCTTCGAGACCGATTCTTCCGCCAACACCACGCTGGTGGCCCGGGACACGGCACTGCCGCACGTCACCCTGCGCACCCGGGAGGGCGTGCCGGTGGTGCAGCGGGCACCCGGCCCGCCGGCGGGCGAGGTCGGCACGCGCCGCACCATGCCGGAGGGCTGCGAGGGCGCGATCAGCGGCCTCGCCGGCCACGAGGCCCGGCGGCTGCTGCCGAGCCGCTGCCTCGCCCAGGCGGCTCCGGCTCCGGCCGCGGGCTGAGCCGCGGCCCCGCACGCGCGTTCATGGAGAGAGAGACATGCTCGGCTACCGCGAAATCGACGACCCGGCTCCCCCGCCCGCGGCGGAGCGCGTCCGGCGCGAGCCCGCGACCCTGCCCGAGGGCGAGCGCCTGGAGCGGCTGCTGGCCGGGCTGGTGGTCACGCGCCCGTCCGACGACACGGTCTGTCCGGCCCTGCTCAAGCGCAACCTGGTGGTGACGCAACTCGCGGCCTGAGGCCGCCCCCGGCGGGGCGAGGACGACACGGATACGGGCGCCGCGAGGTGCCCGTTTCGTTTGTCCGGCGAAGGTGAGGCGAGGCATGCCGACGCCGTGGCCCGGCAACCATGCCGGACCACGGCGAAGCGTCAGATGAGGTTCAATCCTCGCTCGAGCGGCCCGACCCGGAGGCCTGCCCACCCTTGCGCCCCGCGGACGAGGCGAGTTCGCGATCCTGGGAGAACGAGCGCTTTTCGGCGGGAACGCTGCGGCCGCCCTTGCTGGCGATCTCGCGCTGCCGCTCCATGTCCATCGAAGCGAAGCCGCGCTTCGAGGTCGAATTGCCGGTTGCCATGAATGCCTCCTTGGCCGGTGTCCTCGTGCTCTCAACCTTCAGCGCAAATGATGGTTCCTAATCCCCTTCGGCCCCGTCCCGGCCTGGGACGGCGGCGGGGGCGCCGGGGCCGGAACCGTGTCCCGGCGCTGACGTTCGCCCCGGTGCCGGTCCGGGCCGGAATCCCGCCCGGACCGGCATGAGCGGGCGTCGCCGACGCGGTGGCCGCGCCTCCGGTCGAGCCAGGAGCCTCCCCGATGACGAATCCCAACATGGTCCAGCGCCGCGCCGCCACGCAGCCCGACACCGCCCCGGCCCCCAACTGCGACGCTGTGCCGCCCGTGCCCGCGCCCGAGGACAGCCCTACGCCGACCACCGACCACGACCCGGAGGATTCGCCGCACGCCCAGGACCTCGTCGTCACGCGGCGGGCCGGCGGGCTGACGACCCGGAAGGAGTGAGGCCGGCCCGGGGGGCGCGGGACCCGCGCCCCGCGCGGAGCGGGCGGCGGGCGGCCCCGGCGCCGGCCCGGCCGGCTCCCGCTCCGGCCGGTCGCCGCAACGTGCCGGGGCGGACGTCCCGCCGGGCGCCGGGAGCGGTCCATCACAGCCTCTAGCGACTCCCGCCGGGTTCCCGCCTAGACTGAGCCGGCGCGGGAGGTCACGCTCGGTCGTTCGGGCAGGGACGTCCGGCCGGGCCGGGACCTGCGGAACGGCGCGGGCCGGCGGCCCGGCGGCGTCCGCCCGCTCCGCCCCGAACCGTCGGCGATCCTGCCATGCGGGTGCCGGCGCGGGGCGGGCGCCACAGGGACGGGGTCGTCGCGCGGAGCGGGCAGGAGCGGATGGACGGGGCAGAAGCGCTCAGACGCAACGGGGTCGCCGCGCCGGTGGCCGATCGGGCGACGCCGCGGGCCGCGCCCATGATCGGGACCGATCCGGAGGCGGCCGACGCGGCGGGCGGGCTCGACCGCAGCCTGTTCCGCTACATCTGGCGCCACTCGAAGCGCGACCAGATCCTGATCTGCGCCGTCGTGCTGGCCTCGCTGCCGCTCTACTTCGCGTCCCTCGACCTGCCGCGGCGCATCGTCAACGAGGCGATCCAGGGCCACGCCTTCGAGAAGGGCAACGCGACCGCCCACTTCCTCGTCCTGCGCCTGCGCGTGCCGGACTGGTTCGGCGGCGAGAGGGCGCTCTTCGACGGGTTCGAGGTCGACCGCTTCGAACTCCTGTTCGGGCTCTCCTCCCTGTTCCTCCTCCTCGTCCTGATCAACGGCGCCTTCAAGTACTGGATCAACGTGGCCAAGGGGGCGCTCGGCGAGCGCATGCTGCGGCGCCTGCGCTTCCAGCTGTTCTCGCTGATCCTGCGCTTCTCGCCCGAGTCGATCCGGCAGGCGAAGGCCTCCGAACTCGCCACGATCGTGCGCGACGAGGTCGAGCCGATCGGCGGCTTCATCGGCGACGCCTACATCCTGCCGGCCTTCCTGGGAACCCAGGCGGCCACCGCCATGGCCTTCATCCTGCTCCAGAACGTCTGGCTCGGACTGATGGCGGCCGCGGTCGTCGGCGTGCAATTCGTGGTCATCCCGCGCCTGCGGCGGGAACTCCTGCGCCTCGGGCGGCGGCGCCAGCTCGCCTCGCGCCGCCTCGCCGGGCGGGTCGGCGAGGTGGTGGACGGCATCGAGGCGGTCCACGCCAACGGGGCCGAGCCGTGGGAGCGCGCCGAGATCGGCCAGCGCCTCTTCGGCCTCTTCGACCTGCGCCTGCGCATCTACCGGCGCAAGTTCATGGTCAAGTTCCTGAACAACCTGCTCGCGCAGATGACGCCGTTCCTGTTCTACTGCATCGGCGGCTACTTCGCGCTCAAGGGCCAGCTCAGCATCGGCCAGCTCGTGGCGGTGATCGCCGCCTATCGCGACCTGCCGCCGCCCCTCAAGGAACTGATCGACTGGGATCAGCAGCGGCTCGACGTGCAGGTGAAGTACGAGCAGGTGGTGCAGCAATTCCTGCCGGACCGCCTGCTGCCGGCCGAGGTCCCGGGACGCGACACGCCCCTCATCGGCCCGCTCGAGGCCGACGACCTCTGGGTCAGGGAAGCGCAGGGCCCGCTCCTGGAAGGGGTCTCACTCTCCGTCACGCTGCCCCTGCGCCTGGGCATCGTCAGCGACGGCAGCCAGGCCGCGAGCGCCCTCGCGCGGGTCCTCGCCCACCGCCTCGCGCCGAGCCGCGGGCGGATCACGGTCGGCGGCCACGACCTCGGCGAATGGGGCTCGCTGGCGCTGGCGCGCCGCATCGCCTACGCCAGCGTCGAGCCCATCCTGTTTCCAGGGTCGCTGCGCGAGAACATCGTCTACGGGCTGCAGCGCCCGCCCGAGCAGGTGCCGCCGCCCGAGACCCTCGAGGACCGCCGCCGCCTCGCAGAGGCCCGGCGCACCGGCAACCCGCTGGCGAGCCTGTCGGGGGACTGGATCGACTACGCGCAGGCGGGCGTGCCGGACGCGGCGGCCCTGGACGGGGTGATCCTGGGCTGGCTGCGCCGCATCGGCATGGGCGAGGAGGTCTACCGGTTCGGCCTCCTCGGGCAGGTCGATCCGGAGCGGCATCCGAACCTCGCCTCCCGCATGATCGAGGCGCGCGGCGCGCTGCGGGCCCGGCTCGCCGCGCAGGGCATGGAGAACCTCGTCGAGCCCTTCGACCCGGAGCGCTACAACAGCCAGGCGACGGTGGGCGAGAACCTCCTGTTCGGCGTGCCGACCACCGCGAGCCTGACCGGGCGGGCCATGGCGGAGCACCCGGTCGTGCGCACCGTGCTCGACGAGCGCGGGCTCGCCGAGGATTTCGTCACCATGGGCGAGCAGATTGCCCAGACGATGCTGGAGATCTTCCAGGGCCTACCGATGGGCCACCCGCTCTTCGAGCAATTCTCCTTCCTGTCGGCGGACGAGCTGCCGGAATACGAGGCGATCCTGGCGCGCCGGACCGCCACCGAGGCCTCGGAGGCGCGCCACGGCTCGTCCTGGCTCGCGCGGGTCCGGCGTCGCTGGCTCGGGCTGGAGCGCTACGGCGGGGCGGACGCGACGCGGCTCATCGCCCTGCCGCTCGCCTATATCGAGCCGCGCCACCGCCTCGGCCTGCTCGACGACGCGCTGCGCGCCCGCTTGGTCGAGGCCCGCGCGGCACTGCGCGCGGCGCTCGCCGAGGCCGGCGAGGGCGGGGTCGAGTTCTACGAGCCGGACGCGGTCTGCGCGGCGGCCCCGCTGCGCGACAACCTGCTGTTCGGGCGGATCAACCAGTCGGCCGCGGACGCCGCCGCCGCCGTGACCGCCGCCATCACCGCCACGGTCGAGGCCATGAACCTCGCGGACGCCGTCGCCCGCGTCGGCCTCGACCACCAGGTCGGCCCGGCCGGGCGCTTCCTCACCGGCGGCCAGCGGGCGGCGATCAGCCTCGTGCGCGGCCTCGTGCGCCGGCCCGACCTCCTCGTCCTCGACGGCGCGCTCGGCCCGATGGGCGAGAACCGGGCCCGGGCGGTGCTGACGCTGCTGGTCCAGCATTTCGGCCGCGAGGGCAGCCTCGTCGCCGTCCTGCCCAACGAGCGCTTCGCCTCGCATTTCGACGTGGTGCTGCGGGCCCGGGGCACCTCCGTCGCCGCGGATGCGCGAACTTCCGGTTGAGGCCGGCCGCCCATCCGCCCCGGGGGGCTGGCGCCCGGACCCGCGCTGCGGCAAGGTCGGCGCGTCAGGGGCCGGGATGCGGGGCATGACGCTCGAGACCGAGGTGCAGTCGCTGCGCCAAGTGCCGATGTTCCGGGAGGTCGATCCTCCGCGCCTGAAGCTCCTGGCCTTCACCAGCGAACGCGTGCATTTCGCGGCCGGACAGAAGTTCTTCGACCAGGGCGACGCGGCGGACGCCGCCTACCTGATCCTGGAGGGGGAGGCCGCCGTCACCCTCGACCGCCCGATCGGGCCGATCCGGGTGGCGGTGCTCGGCGTCAACGCCCTCGTGGGCGAGATGGGCATCCTGGCCGATCAGCCCCGCTCGGCGACCGTGACGGCGGTGCTGCCCACCACGGCGCTGCGCATCGACCGCAGGGTCTTCCTCGAATTGCTGAGCCAGTTCCCGCAGATCGCCATCGCGGTGATGCGCGAACTCGCCCACCGCCTGGAGATGACGAACCAGCAGCTCGCCCAGAGCCGGTCGGGCTGAGGGCAGAGAGGGAGCGCGCCATGGATCTCGCCGCCGGCCTGCGGGGCCGCCACGTGCTCGTGACGGGCGCGTCGAGCGGCCTCGGCGCGCATTTCGCCCGGCTCTGCGCGCGCAGCGGCGCGGAGGTCACCGTGGCGGCGCGCCGCCGCGACCGGCTCGACCGCCTGGTCGAGGCCCTGCGCGAAGCCGGTGCCCCCCAGGCCTCGGCCGTGGCCCTCGACGTGGCGGATGCCGACTCGGTCGAGGCGGCCTTCGCGGGCCTCGACCGGCTGCCGGACGTGGTCGTGAACAATGCCGGCGTGGCGGAGGGCGGGCCCGCCCTCGACACCGACCTGTCGGTCTTCGACCGGGTGATCGCGACCAATCTGCGCGGGGTCTGGGCGGTGTCGGTGGCGGCGGCGCGGCGCTGGCGCGGCGCCGCGCGCGGCGGCGTGATCCTCAACGTCGCCTCGATCCTCGGCCTGCGGGTCGCGGGCGGCGTCGGCCCCTACACGGTCTCGAAGGCCGGGGTGGTGCAGATGACCGAGGCCCTCGCCCTCGAATGGGCCCGGTACGGGATCCGGGTGAACGCGCTCGCGCCGGGCTACATTGACACCGACATCAACCGCGACTTCTTCGCCACCCCGGCCGGCGAGGCGCTCGTCAGGCGGATCCCGATGCGCCGGCTCGGGCAGCCCGAGGATCTCGACGCCGCCTTCCTGCTCCTGGCGACCGACGCCTCCGCCTGGATGACCGGGGTGACGCTGCCTGTGGATGGGGGGCACCTCGTCTCGGGGCTGTGATCCGCTGTCCGGACGATCACGTCCGGCCGCGTCAGTTGGTGATGCGCCGCTGCGAATCGACCACCTTCTTGAACAGGCCCTTCATCGCGTCCGCGATCCCCTCCGAGGGGCTCACCGGCCAGTACAGGTCCGGCGACGCGCAGGCCGCCATGTTGGTGGCGATCTGGCTCGAGAACGGGGCGATCCAGGTATTGTACCAGCCGTTCGTCGGCAGCGGCAGGTAGGTGGTGTAGAGCACCGCGACCCGGATGCCGCGGTCCTTCAGGGCCTGGCAATTGGCGAGCGTGATCGGCTCCTGGCAGCGCCCGTTGGTGGTCGGCTTGGTGCAGGTGCTCGGGTAATTCGCGTCGGCCACCCCGTCGGAGACGAAGAAGACCACCTTCTGCGGGGAGGCCGCGCTGGCGCCGCTGCCGGGATTGGGCACCGCGCTGTTCAGCCGCGCGAAGATTCCGTCGAAGTCGGTGCACTGGTCGTTGTTGTAATTTTGGTAGGGCACCGTCATCAGGTCGAGCGCGCCCGCGTCGGTCTTCGAGGTGGAGAGATTGGCGGTCAGCGCGGAGACCTGGTTGAGCCCGATCCCGGAGCAGCTCGTCCCGAAGCTGTAGATCGCCATCCGGTACTGGCCCGCCGCGATCGCCTTGGCGCTCGCGGTGTCCATCAGCTGCTGGGTGGCGTCGCGCACCACGTCGATGCGCATCTTCACGCCGAGGTTCTTGGCCTTGGCGTAGTAGTCGTTCCCGCCCGCCGACATGTCGTGGCAGGCGAAGGCGCATTGGTCGGAGGTGTTGGCGACCATGGTGGCGATGTCGGCGGTGGTCGCCGCCACGCCCATCGACGGCGAATTGTCGAGGAGCAGGTAGAAATCCGTGAAGATCGGATTCGGCGAGGCCGCCGTCGCGGTGCCCCCGAAGGCGACCGTCGAGAACCCGGCGAGCCGCATGATTCCCGTGCGGATCGTGGCGCTGTAGGTGAGGCTCGCCGTGCGCACCCCGTCCGTCGTCGGGGCCGTCGCCGCGCGCGGGCTGGCCGAGACGTTCGGCAGCGCGGCGGCCGCGTCCGTGAACAGCTTGGCCATGGCGGCCTCGGCATCCGCCTGGCTCATCTTCATCCCCGCCGCGCTCACGGCGGCGAGGACCGCCTGGTCCGCGACGGCGTCGAGCTCCGTCCGGGCCTTCTGGTAGGAGGTGAAGTCGACCGCCGCCCCGACGAGCAGCAGCACCGGGACGAGGGTGACGACGAACATCATGCCGATGCTGCCGCTCCGGTCCGCCGCGAAGACGCGACGCGACCGGGTCACCCCGCGCCGAACCCATCCGCCCTCGGACCGCATCCCGGCCTCCACGCGCCCGCACGCCGGCGCCCCGGGGGCGCTTCCGTACAGGCGAGTCCTGACTCGGCACGGCTTTCGGAAAATTTAAGCCGTCCGCCGAATCGCCGGCTCATACACCAGCAGATCGGCACAGAATGCAGACGACCCGGGGACAAGATGTCTCTCGCCGATGGGGCAGCACTTATCGAGACGGAAGGCGGCTGGGTGGCGGCGACGCCTCGCGGGCGCCCGGGACCGTGCGGCGCGGGGCGGATGGCGGATGACGCGGCCGCGCGGGCGGGCCTCACGGCGTCGGATAGGTGATGAATTCCATCAGCGACCCGTCCGGATCGCGGAAATAGACGCTCAATCCCGGGCCGGCCGCGCCGTTGCGCGGCACCGGCCCGAGCTCCACCGCGACGCCGTGGCGCTCCAGGTGGGCGACGGCCTCCTCGATCGGCCCCGACCAGCGGAAGCACAGGTCGCTGCCGCCCGGCATCACCGGCAGGCGGGCGCGCGGCTCGCCGATCTGCCCCGGGCCGTGCACGTTGAGCTGCACGCCGCCGAAGCGGTAGGCGAAGCCGCGGCCGACCGGGACCGGCTCGGCGCCGAGCACGTCGCGGTAGAAGGCCGTGGCGCGGTCCCAGTCCGAGACGTGGATGACGCAGTGGTCGAGGTGGATCGCCGGGCGCAGGACGCCCTCGGTCAGCACCTCGGCGAGTTCGGGAAGCGGTTCGGGATCGGGCATCGGGACGTGCTCCGGGTCGAGGAGGGGGGGCGCCGGAGGGGGAGGGCGCCCGCTTGCGGCGAGAAGCGCCGGCCTCAGGCGACCTCGTGCTCGATCGCCCCGAACACCGAGTGGCCGCCGCGGTCCTTCACCTCGACCCGCAGGCGGTCGCCGGGCGCCAGGTAGGGCAGGCGCGCCCAGCCGGACGCGACGATCTCGGCGGCGCGCGCCTCGGCCAGGGAGGCGAAGCCCGCCCCGCCCTCGGCGACGGAGCGGCCCGGCCCGCCATCGATGCCGCGATTCGAGACCGGCCCGGCGCTCACGATGGTGCCGGCCCCGAGCGGGCGCAGGCGCGCCGCCTCGGCGATCAGCTCGCCGAAACCCGACCCGAGATCGGAGCCGGCCTCGGGGCGGCCGAGGAGCGCGCCGTTGCGGGTGACGCAGAGCGGGCGCTGGACCATGCCGTCCTGCCAGTCCGGCCCGAGCTCGTCGGGCGTCACCGCGACCGGGCCGAGGCTCGCCGCGAAGCCCGCCGCCAGGGGGCCGTCGAGGTCGAGCCCGTCCGGTTTGAGGCGGTCGCGGCGAATCACCTCGGTGACGAGCGTGACGAGCCGGACCGCGCCCGCGGCCTGCGCGGGCGCGGTGCCCTGGGCCACGTCGCCGGTGATCACGGCGAGGCCCGCGGAGACGTCGAGGGAGGCGGCGGGATCGGCCGGGAGCGTCGCGCGCGGGGCCAGGAACCCGTCCGAGGCCGCGTGGCGCAGGGGCGTGCCGGAATCGGACGGGGCCTCGGCACCCTCGGCTTGGCGCAGGAGCCGGACGTGCCCCGGCCAGGCGGCGGCGTGGCGGCGCGCGAAGGCCCGCGGCAGCGGCGCCGCGCAGGCGTGCTCGTGGAAGCGGAAGGAGGGGACGGAGCCGTGCTCCAGCTGCTCGGCCAGGGCCTCCAGGGCCGGGCCGTGGCGGTCCCACTCGTCGAGGGCCTGCTGCAGGGTCGGCACCACGATGAACGCATCGGTGGCGCGGGTGAGGTCCCGCGACACGACGACGAGGCGGCCGTCCCGGCCGTGCGCGAGGCTGGCGAGCTTCATGTCCTGTCCTCCCGGCCCCGCTGGCCGGGAGGCGCCGATGGCGTCGGCGCATCCCCCGGGGGCATGCGGCCCATCATGGACGGGTCCGGGAGCCGGCGCCAGCGCGGCCTCGGCGGCGGCGCCCCGGTCAGATCCGCCGATGGACGAGGTCGTGGATGAAGCCCAGCTTGGCGATGACCGGGGGCGCCAGCACGAAGGGATAGACGTCGTTGAGGCCCATCGCCCGGTTGACGCTGTTGAGCGCGAAGGTGACCGGCAGCCAGGTGCTGACCACCTGCTCGATGCTGTCGGCCCTGTAGGGGTCGAAGCCGATCCGGGCGGCGAGCGTCCCGGTCGCGTCGAGGAGCGGCTGGACCTGCATGCCGAAGGCGCTCGCCATCTCCAGCGTGTCGACGATGTGAAGGTAATGCGCCCAGGTCTCGGCGAAGTCCTCCCAGGGATGCGTCGTCGCGTAGGCCGAGACGAAGTTCTCCTGCCAGTTCGGCGGCACGCCCTCCGCGTAGTGGCGCTTCAGCGCCTCCTCGTAACTCTCGGAATCGTCGCCGAAGACGGCCCGGCAGGCGTCGAGCTTGCCGGCGTCGCGGACCAGCACGTCCCAGTAATGGTGGCCGACCTCGTGGCGGAAATGGCCGAGCAGCGTGCGGTAGGGCTCGCCCATCGCGGCGCGGCGGCGCTCGCGCTCGGCGTCGTCCGCCTCGACGAGCGCGATGGTGATGACGCCGTTGTCGTGGCCGGTCATCACCTTCGGGCCGTCCGCGGGCGGATCGGCCAGGAAGTTGAAGATCAGCCCGTGCTCGGGATCCTCCGCGCGGGTGTGGAGCGGCAGGTTCCAGCGCAGCAGGGTGTAGAACAGCCGGTGCTTGGCCGATTCCATCTTCCGCCACGCCAGGAGCCGGCCCGGATCGGAGATGTCCGGGATGGTGCCGTTGTGGCGGCAGGCGAGGCAGAACGCGTCGCGCGTGCCGGGCGGCACCAGCCAGTTGCAGGCGTCGTGCTCGGCATTGGTGCAGAACAGGCCGGGCCGGTCCGGGGCGGCGAGCGGCGTCCAGGACCCGTCGCCCACCGGCTCCAGGGCCGAGAGCGTGCCGGTCTCGGGCAGGTAGGCGAGCCGGTGCCCGCAGCGCTCGCAGGTGTGGTTCTCGTAGTACAGGATGTTGCCGCAGAACTGGCACTGGAACAGTCGCATCGGAGCCTCGCCGCCATGCAGGGCACCGCCCGACGACGCGGATGCCGGTCCGTCGAGGGCGGTGCCGTAAGGGTGGAAGCCCGGCGCGCCCCGGTTCCGGCGGGAACCGCGGGCGCGTCCGGGAAGCGGCCGCGGGCCGAACGGCCGAGCCTTGCACCCGTAACGGGCGGGCGGGCTTTGGGATCCCTCGGGCGGCGCTATATCGGCGGCGACGTCACAGGGACGGAGGAGCGCCCGCCGATGACCATGAATGGTGCCGAGAGCCTGGTCCGCACATTGGTCGCGGGCGGCGTCGAGGTCTGCTTTACCAATCCGGGCACGTCCGAGATGCACTTCGTGGCGGCCCTGGACCGGGTCGAGGGGATGCGCGCGGTGCTGTGCCTGTTCGAGGGCGGGGCGACCGGCGCGGCGGACGGCTACGCCCGGATGACCGACCGGCCCGCCTCGACGCTCCTCCACCTCGGCCCCGGCCTCGGCAACGGCATCGCGAATCTCCACAATGCCCGGCGGGCACGCTCGCCGATGGTCAACATCGTGGGCGAGCACGCGACCTACCACCGCGCCTTCGACGCGCCCCTGACCTCCGACATCGAGGGGCTGGCGCGGCCCGTCTCGGCCTGGCTCCGCACGGGGCTGAGCGCCCGGGAGGTGGCGCGGGACGGCGCGGCGGCGGTCGCCGCCGCCCTGACGCCGCCCGGCGGGGTCGCGACGCTGATCCTGCCCGCCGACACCGCCTGGGAGGAGGGAGGCGGGGTGGCGCCCGTGCCGGCCATCCCGGCGCGGGCGCGGGTGCCGGACGAGGCGATCACCCACGCGGCCGCGGCGCTCGCCAGCGGCGAGCCGGTGCTGCTGCATCTCGGCGACCGGGCGGTGCGCGGGGAGGGACGGCGGATCGCGGCCCGGATCGCGGCCCGGACCGGGGCGCAGCTCCTCGCCATGACCTCGAACGCCCGGATCGACCGCGGCGCCGGCAGCGTGCCGATCGAGCGGCTGCCCTACCCGGTCGATCCCGCCCGGGCGGTGCTCGCCCCCTTCCGGCACATCATCCTGGTCGGGGCGACGCTGCCGGTCGCCTTCTTCGCCTATCCGGGCAAGCCTTCCGCGCTGGCGGCGCCGACCTGCGACGTCTTCGCCCTGGCCGCCCCCGAGCAGGACCAGATCGACGCGCTGGAGCGCCTCGCCGAGGCGGTCGGCGCGCCGGCCGCGGCGGACCTCCCGGCCCCCGCCCGCCCGGTCCTGCCGGGCGGCGAGCGCCTCGACCAGGACAGCGTCGGGCAGGTGCTCGGTGCCCTGATCCCGGAGGGAGCGATCATCTGCGACGAGTCGATCACCACCGGCCGGAACTTCTTCCCCGTCACGCAGGGCGCTGCGCCCCATACCTGGCTGCAGCTCAGCGGCGGCGCGATCGGGCTCGGGATCCCGATGGCGACGGGCGCCGCCGTGGCCTGCCCGGACCGCAAGGTCATCGCCCTGCAGGCGGACGGCAGCGCGCTCTACACGGCGCAATCGCTCTGGACCCAGGCCCGCGAGGGGCTCGACGTCGTCACCCTGATCTGGTCGAACCGCTCCTACGCCATCCTGCGGGCGGAACTCGCGCATGTGGGGGCCAATCCGGGCCGCAAGGCCCTCGACATGCTCACCCTCGACGATCCGCCGATCGACTGGCCGAGCCTCGCGCGCGGCTACGGCGTCGAGGGCTGCCGGGTCGAGACCCTGCCGCGCCTCGTCGACGTCCTGACGCGCGCCCTCGCGCGGCGCGGACCCTTCCTGATCGAAGTGGCCCTTTGATTGAGAGGGGCGCACAAAACACGCCGGACGCGCAAAATCGCGCCGGCACTGCAGATTCTCTGGGTAAAGCCGGCAAAATTTCAGCAGAGCGTAACGCCGGCCGCGCGAGACATGGTTCGGTTCTGCGTGGAATTACGGTGACCATGGCGACCGATCCGACGGCAACCGACGCGCTGCTTCGCGGCTGGTCTTCCGCGCAGGCCGCCGCGCGCGGCCTGCCCTTCTACGAGGATGTGGTTCTCGGCAATCTCGGGCGGGCGGCGCCGCGCGCCGCCCTCGTGGCCCTGCCCGGCGAGGATCCGGCGCACGTGCTGTGGAGCGGCGAGGCCTTCGAGGCCTGGCTCGGGCGCCCGCCGCAGGGGGTCGCGGTCGCGGCGCTGGGGGAGGGCCTCGGCCATTCCCTCGGGGCGATCCTGCGGGACGCGCTCGCGGGCGGGCAGCCCGTGCGGGCGCGCTGCAACCAGGTCAGCGGCGGGATGGTGCTCTCCACCGAGATCCTCGGCCTGCCGCTGCGCGACCGGACGGGGGGCCGCTACGTCCTGCTCTGCCTGCTCGGCGAGACGAGCCGCACCAACCTCCTCAAGGCGATCCTGCGCGCCACCGGCCAGGGCATCCTGGCGCTCAGCGCCGTGCGGGACGAGGCCGGCGGCGTCGTCGACTTCCAGGTCGTGGCGCTGAACGAGGCCGCGGCCGCGATGATCGGCGGGCCGGCGGCGGCGCTGATGTGGCGGCGCCTGTCCGCGATCCTGCCGGGCCCCGTCGCCGAGGCCACCACGGGGCGCCTGCGCCCCATCGCCGGCGCGTCCGGGCGCCTGAGCTTCGAGGCGGCCTATCGGCGCGCGGACGGGGCCGTGCTCCACCTCAAGATCGAGGCCGCCTCCCTCGGGGATCACCTGGGCCTCACGCTGACCGACATCGGCGACGTCAAGGCGCGGGAGGAATCCGCCCGCCTGCTGTTCGAGACCAACCCGCTGCCGATGTGGGTGACGGACGAGGCCGGCCGCTTCCTGGCCGTGAACGACGCCGCGATCGGCCATTACGGCTACGCGTCGCCGGACTTCCTGCGCATGAGCCTGCGCGACCTCGCGGTCGCGGGCGGCGCCGGCAGCGGCGAGGCGCCCGCGCGCCACCGCCGCCGCGACGGCAGCGTGATCGAGGTCGCGGCCTATTCGCGCCGCATCCCCTTCGAGGGCCGGTCGGCGACGCTCACCGCCCTGGTGGACGTGACCGAGCGGCGCCGGGCCGAGGCGCGGATCACCCACATGGCGCATCACGACGCGCTGACCGACCTGCCCAACCGGGTGCTGTTCCGGCAGCGGATCGTGGCGGCCCTTGAGGCGCAGGCCCGGGACGGGCGGAGCGCCGGGCTGCTCTGCCTCGACCTCGACCGCTTCAAGCTCGTCAACGACACGCTGGGCCATCCGGCCGGCGACGAGCTGCTGCGCCAGGCCGCCCAGCGCCTCGCCTCCTGCGCGCAGGACGGCAGCGTGGCGCGGCTCGGGGGCGACGAATTCGCCCTGCTCGCGCCCGCGGACGGGCCGGAGGCGGTGATGGCGACGGCGCGGCGCGTCATCGCGGCGCTCGCGCAGCAGCCCTTCCTGGTCGCGGGCCAGGCCGTCCAGGTGGGCGCGAGCGTCGGCGTCGCGCTCCTGCCCGCCGACGGCACGGATCCGGACGTGCTGCTGCGCCGGGCCGACATGGCGCTCTACGCCGCCAAGGCGGCCGGGCGCGGCACCGCCGTCGCGTTCGAGCCGGCGATGGACGAGGCGATCCAGGCCCGCCGCATCCTGGAAGCCGACCTGCGCGCCGCCCTGGAGGCCGGCGCGCTTGAGGTGCACTACCAGCCGCTCCACGATTGCCGCACGCTGCGCATCCTCGGCTGCGAGGCCCTGCTGCGCTGGCGCCACCCGGCGCGCGGCTTCGTCCCCCCGGGCGAATTCGTGCCCCTCGCCGAGGATCTCGGCCTGATCGGCGAGCTCGGGGCCTTCGTGCTGCGCGCGGCCTGCCGGGAGGCGGCCGGCTGGAGCGTCCCGCTGCGCGTCGCGGTGAACCTGTCGCCCGCGCAGTTCCGCAGCCCGGGCCTCGCCCTCTCGGTGACGGCGATCCTCGCCGA
Organism: Methylobacterium sp. WSM2598; assembly: GCF_000379105.1. Classification (GTDB taxonomy): domain Bacteria; phylum Pseudomonadota; class Alphaproteobacteria; order Rhizobiales; family Beijerinckiaceae; genus Methylobacterium. The sequence continues at coordinate 2,216,056 of NZ_KB900609.1, forward strand.
GACCGGGCTCGACCCCCGGCGCCTCGACCTGGAGATCACCGAGACGGTCCTGCTCTCCGAGGACGCGGCGAACGTCGCGATCCTGAGCGAGTTGCGCGCGCTCGGCGTGCGGATCGCCATCGACGATTTCGGGACAGGCTACGCCAGCCTCAGCTACCTGCGCGCCTTCCCGTTCGACCAGATCAAGATCGACCGGTCCTTCGTCGGCCGCCTCGGCGAGGACCCGCAGAGTGCCGCCATCGTCCGGGCCGTCACGAATCTCGGCCGCAGCCTCGGCATCGTCACGGTGGGCGAGGGCGTCGAGACGCCCCGGCAGCTGGAGCAGCTGCGCGCCTTCGGCTGCGACGTGGTGCAGGGCTACCTTCTCGGCCGCCCGGTCCCGGCCGCGGCCCTGCGCCCGCTCCTCGCTGCCTGATCCGACATCCGACGGATTGCTTCGCCATGCGGATGTCGGCCTCGCTCAAGCGCCGCGGCCGTTCGGCTCGGATCCGGGTTCCGCGCCGGGGTCGCCGCCGGACGGGCGCTCGGCGGCGCGCTGCGGCTCCCGGGACACACACGCGGCCCGCGCGAGCGGCTAGGCAGGAGCATCCGACCGCCCGCCGAGGATCGCTCCCCGCCATGACGCCGCGCCGCCTGATCCCCCTCCTCCTGGCGAGCCTGTCGCTCGCCGCCTGCCAAGCCCGCGGGCCGGCCCAGGTGGCGGCGACCGGTGTGGCGGCGACCGACGAGGATGCGGCCTGGTACATCGGCACGATGCCCGACCAGCCCTTCGAGGTGCCGCTGGTCGACCGCGGCCGGATCGACCCGAAGTACCGGCGCCAGGTCGTGGCCTATGCGGGCCCCGAGAAGCCCGGCACGATCGTGGTCGATATCGACGAGCGCCTGCTCTACCTCGTGCAGGACGGGGGCGAGGCCATCCGCTACGGCGTCGGCGTGGGCAAGCTCGGCTTCTCCTGGAAGGGCACCGCCACGATCGGCCGCAAGGGTGTCTGGCCCGATTGGGGGCCGACCCGCACCATGGTCGGCCTCAACCCGGACCTGCCCCGCTCGCGCAAGGGCGGGCTCGACAACCCGCTCGGGGCACGCGCCCTCTACCTCTACCAGGGCGGGCGCGACATCCTCTTCCGCATCCACGGCACCAACGAGCCCTGGAGCATCGGCGAGCAGATGTCCTCGGGCTGCGTGCGCATGCTCAACGAGGACATCGTCGACCTCTACGGCCGCGTGCCGGTGGGGACGACCGTCCTGGTGAAGCGGCACGGCCGGTACCGGGTCTGAGATTCCGGGACCCGCGCGCCGGCCCCGGCGCGGCGCGGAGCAGGGCCCCCGCCGCCCGCGCGTCAGGTGCGCGGCGCACCGTTCAGCTTGCGTTGTGCCTTGGGATGGTCCAACCCCGGCGACGCGTGGGGTCGCAACCCGGACAAACGGACGAACACGATGGCGAAGTGGGTCTACACCTTCGGCGACGGCAAGGCCGAGGGCCAGTCGTCGATGCGCAACCTGCTCGGCGGGAAGGGCGCGAACCTTGCCGAGATGTCGAATCTCGGGCTGCCGGTGCCCCCGGGCTTCACGATCACGACCGAGGTCTGCACCTACTTCTACGACCACGGGCGGGAGTACCCGCCCGAGCTCAAGGATCAGGTCGACGCCGCCCTGGAGGCGGTGGGAGGGCTCACCGGCCGCCGCTTCGGCGATTCCGAGACGCCGTTGCTGGTCTCGGTCCGCTCCGGCGCCCGGGCCTCCATGCCGGGCATGATGGACACGGTGCTCAATCTCGGCCTCAACGACGTCACCGTCGAGGCGCTGGCCCGCGGCGCGGGCGACCCGCGCTTCGCCTACGACAGCTACCGGCGCTTCATCACCATGTACGCGAACGTGGTGCTCGGGGTGGAGCACCACACCTTCGAGGAGGCGCTCGAGCACTACAAGGAGACGAAGGGGCTCGAGCTCGACACCGACCTCTCCGCCCAGGACTGGAAGCACCTGATCGGCGAGTACAAGAGCATCGTGAAGCGCGAGCTCGGGCAGGACTTCCCGCAGGACCCGCAGGCCCAGCTCTGGGGCGCGATCGGGGCGGTGTTCGGCTCGTGGCGGAACCCGCGCGCCAACAAGTACCGCGAATTGCACGCCATCCCGGAGAGCTGGGGCACCGCGGTCAACGTGCAGGCCATGGTGTTCGGCAACATGGGCGACACGTCCGCGACCGGCGTCGCCTTCACGCGCAACCCCTCGACGGGCGAGCGCGCGCTCTACGGCGAGTTCCTGATCAACGCCCAGGGCGAGGACGTGGTGGCGGGCATCCGCACCCCGCAGGACATCACCGAGGCGGCCCGGATCGAGTCCGGCTCCGACAAGCCCTCGATGGAGCGGGCGATGCCGGAGGCCTACGCGGAGCTCGTGCGCATCTACGGGCTGCTGGAGAAGCACTACCGCGACATGCAGGACATGGAGTTCACCGTCGAGAACGGGAAGCTCTGGATGCTGCAGACCCGCAACGGCAAGCGCACCGCCAAGGCGGCCCTGCGCATCGCCGTCGAACTCGCCGGCGAGGGGCTCATCACCCGCCAGGAGGCGATCGGGCGGGTCGAGCCGGCCTCGCTCGACCAGCTCCTGCACCCGACCATCGACCCGAAGGCCGAGCGCCGCGTGATCGCGACCGGCCTGCCGGCCTCGCCGGGGGCGGCCTGCGGCGAGATCGTGTTCAACTCGGAGGAGGCCGAGGCGGCCAGGAAGGCCGAGCGCAAGGTCATCCTGGTGCGGGTCGAGACCTCGCCCGAGGACATCCACGGGATGCACGCGGCGGAGGGCATCCTGACCACCCGCGGCGGCATGACCTCGCACGCGGCCGTGGTGGCGCGCGGGATGGGCAAGCCCTGCGTCTCCGGCGCGGGCGCGATCCGCGTCGACTACAACGCCCGCACCCTCTCGGTCGGCGGCGTGACTCTGAAGGCCGGCGACCTCGTCACGATCGACGGCTCCAACGGGCAGGTGATCCAGGGCGAGATGCCGATGCTGGAGCCCGAACTCTCGGGCGACTTCGCCACCCTGATGGGCTGGGCCGACGAGGTCCGCACCATGAAGGTGCGCGCCAATGCCGAGACCCCGGCGGATGCGCGGGCGGCGCGGACCTTCGGCGCCGAGGGCATCGGCCTGTCGCGCACCGAGCACATGTTCTTCGACGAGGGCCGCATCACGGCCGTGCGCGAGATGATCCTCTCGGACGACGCCGAGGGGCGGCGCGCGGCGCTCGCCAAGCTCCTCCCCTACCAGCGGGCGGATTTCGTCGAGCTCTTCACCATCATGTCGGGCCTGCCGGTGACGATCCGGCTGCTCGACCCGCCGCTGCACGAGTTCCTGCCCAAGGAGGAGGAGGTCGCGGCCTTCGCCGCCGAGACGGGCCTGCCGGCCGACAAGCTGCGCCGCCGCATGACCGAGCTGCACGAGACCAACCCGATGCTCGGCTTCCGCGGCTGCCGGCTGGCGATCCTGTTCCCGGAGATCGCCGAGATGCAGGCCCGCGCGATCTTCGAGGCCGCCGTCGAGGCCGCCACGCGGACCGGAAAGCCCGTCATCCCCGAGGTGATGGTGCCCCTGGTGTTCACCAAGGCCGAGTTCGACCTCGTCAAGGCGCGCATCGACGCCATGGGCAAGGCCGTGGCGCAGGAGACCGGCGCGTCGGTCGAGTACCAGGTCGGCACGATGATCGAGTTGCCGCGGGCGGCCCTGCGGGCCGGCGACATCGCGCAGACGGCGGAGTTCTTCTCCTTCGGTACCAACGACCTGACCCAGACGACGCTCGGCATCAGCCGGGACGACGCCGGCACCTTCCTGGGGCCCTACACGAAGAGCGGCATCCTCTCCTCCGACCCCTTCGTGTCGATCGACCAGGAGGGCGTGGGCGAACTGGTGCGGCTCGGGGTCGAGCGCGGCCGGGCGGTGCGCCCGGGCATCAAGCTCGGCATCTGCGGCGAGCACGGGGGTGACCCCGCCTCGATCGCCTTCTGCCAGGAGGTCGGCCTCGACTACGTGTCCTGCTCGCCCTACCGGGTGCCGATCGCCCGGCTCGCCGCCGCCCAGGCGGCGCTCTCGATCAGGCCGCGCGGAGAGGCCTGATCCGACATCCGACGGCTTGCGTCGCCAGGCGGATGTCGGCCTGCCTCACGCACCGCGCGGGCTTCTCAGACGCTGTCCGGACGTGATCGTCCGGACAGCGGATGACGCCGTCCGGCGCCTCGCCGCTCGGGCGCGGCGCCGCCGTTAACGCCCGCTCAACCATACTTCCCGATCATCGTCCCCGGCCGTCACGCGGCTTCTGGCGCAACAGCCGTGGGATCGGAACGTGGGAGCAGGGCGCGGGAGAAGAGGGCGAGGCGTGCGCTGGATCGGCGCCGCGACGGCGCCGTGGCTCGTGGCCGGGGGGGTCCTGGTCTCGTTCACGGCGGCGGCCGGCGTCGACTCGTCCTTCGGGGCCAGCACGGTGGCGCTCCTCTCGGCCCACGCGTCGCCGCCTCTCCCGCCAAGCGGGCTGGTGCCGCCAAGCGGGCTCTTCGCCGAGCCCCTCGACGCGGCGCCGCTGCATCCCGACCTCAAGTCCCATGCCGGGCCGTCGCCGCTGCCGCAGCGCGCGGCCAAGGCGGACGCCCTCGCGCCTGGGCGCCAGGAGAGCGCGCGGCGGCGCCTCGCTTCCCTGCGCAGGGGCTGGCTCGGCGGCGCCGGGAGCGGCGTCGCCGCCGCCCTGACGCCCGGGCCGGCCACCTGGACGCCCGACCCCGACGAGACCGGCTTCGTGCCGTTTCCACCGGGCGGGAGCCCGCCGGTGGGCGGCGAGCGGCCCTCCGAGAGTTCCCCGTCGAGCGCCGCCAGCGACGAGACGCGGGGCGCCTCGACCGGCGGGCGGACCCAGGACGCCCGCCAGGACGGCGCCACCCCGGCGGTGCCCCGCGCCGTCGCATTGTCCTCGACGACGCCGGCCCCGGCGGACGCCATCCCGATCGAGGTCGCGGCGGCCCCGGTCGTGGGCGGGCTGCCGTCCTCGCGCCTCGACGCGCGCCCCGGCCTCACCCATGCGGCGCGGATCAGCCCCGAGGTGCTGCCGACCGAGGAGGCGCGGCGCCGCTACGCGGCCCTGATCACGCCCGACAATGCCGAGAAGGAGCAGCGCTGCCTCGCCGAGGCGGTCTATTTCGAGGCGCGCGGAGAACCCGAGCAGGGCCAGGCGGCGGTGGCGCAGGTGGTGCTCAACCGCGCCAAGAGCGGGCTCTACCCGTCCAACATCTGCGGGGTGGTCTACCAGAACCGGCACCGCTACCTCGGCTGCCAGTTCTCCTTCGCCTGCGAGGGCCGCTCGCTGCGCATCACCGACGAGAGCGCCTGGACCACCGCGACGCGCGTGGCCCGGGAGGTCGTCGAGGGCCGCACCTACCTCGCCGATGTCGGCGGGGCGACCCATTACCACGCCGACTACGTCCGCCCGCGCTGGTCGCGCCGGCTCAAGAAGATGGACGTGATCGGCCGTCACATCTTCTACCAGCTCAAGCCCGGCCAGACCTGAGGGCCGGCGGGGCGGCCCTGCAGGTGCGGCGCGCGGCGAAGTCGGTCGCGCCGCGCCGAAGCCCGTCGCGCAGCCCTCCCGGGCCGAGGCCGCCGGGGACCGGGCAGGCGGCTCGCAGGCACCCGCGCGGTGAGGCGCGGCCCCCGCGCGGCTCGCGCCGCCCTCGCGGCGAGGCGAGAGCGGCCGAAAGGCCTACCGGAAGGAGCGCTCGGCATTGCCCCGCCGCGGGCGCGGACCGGCCGATCCGGTCAGCGAAGCGGTGGCGGGCCGCTGCGCCCGAGGCGCGAGGCCGATCGTTCCTTACGAAACGTAAGGAAACGCGCCTTATGCGTATTTCCGCAAGGAACGTGGCTAGTCTCAAGGTCGGCCCCGGCATCGCCGCGGCGGTCGTCATCCCAAGTCGGGCCAGATCCGCGCAGCGCCGTTCCGCGAGGACGGCGCCCGACCCGTGTGCTGTCGATCTGCCGAACAGGGGACAATCATGAGGCTCGCAAGGCTGCTTCCGACGATCGTACTCGCGCTCGCCCTGCTCGGCTGCGGGCTGGCGCTCTGGATCGGCCTCGGACACCAGCATCACCTCGACACCTACGCCGTCACCCTGACCCGGCTGAAGGCCGCCAAGGCGCTCGCCGACATCCCGGCCGCGGCCAATCCGGAGCGCGGCCTCATGCAGCTGCAGCTCGGCACCGTGGCGCCCGGCGACACCTCCCAGAGCCAAGCCCTGATCGACGCCCGCAAGCCGGCCGACGCCGCCTTCCGGGCCGCGCAGGCCGCGGTCGGGCAACTCGTCGAGGCGCTGCCTGAACTCGCGCCCGTTCGGGCCGAACTCGACCGCCAGCGGGAGGTCTTCGCCGACCTGCGCCGACGCAGCGAGGAGATGATCCGCGGCGTGCCGATCGCGCAGCGCGGCAACGCCGCCGAGGCCGCGATCGACACCACGAGCCGGATGAACGAGGCGATCATCGGCATGATCCACGCGCAGCTGGCAGCGATCGCGCAGGTCGACGGCGTCGCCTTCGGCGCCGGCGATCTCGCTCTCACCGTGTGGGAATTGCGCGACGTGGCCGGGCGCATCGGCGGCATCCTCCAGAACCTGATCGTCCAGGGCAAGCCGGTGCCCGAGGCGACCCGCACCACGCTCACCCAGCTGGACGGGCAGCTGCACCCGATCTGGACCCGCATCGCCGCGACCGGCGCCCGCCCGACCACCGCGCCCGCCCTGCGCGAGGCGATCCGGCAGGCCACCGCCGGCTACCACGAGCCCTTCAAGGCCCTGCGCGCCTCGCTCGGCACGGAATTCGCTACCGGCCAGTTCAGCATGGATGCGCCGCGCTTCCGCGAGGTGACGCTCAAGATGTGGCGGATCGTGCTGGAGGCGCGCGACGCCGCCTTCGACAGCGCGATCGCGCGGATCGAGGACCTCTCGGCCCGGGCGCGGTCCGAGGCCCGGCTCGCCTGGTTCACCCTCGCGTCCATGCTGGCCATCGCCGCCGCCGCCTTCTGGCTCATCCGGACCCGCGTCACCCGGCCGCTCGCCGCCATGACCGCCAGCATGCACCGCATCGCCTCGGGCGACCTCGACGCCGCCATCCCGGGCGTCGGCCGGCGCGACGAGATCGGCTCGATGGCCGAGGCCGTCCACGTCTTCCGCGACGGGCTGGCCCGCAACCGCACCCTCGAGGCCGAGGCCGAGGCCGCCCGCCGCGACGGCGAGGCCGTGCGCCGGCGCGCCATGACCGAGCTGGCCGACGCCTTCGAGCACTCGGTCGGCGCGATCGTGCAGGTCGTGTCCTCGGCCGCCACCGAACTCCAGGCCACCGCCCAGCACCTGACCGGCTCGGCCGACCACGCCTCGCGCCAGTCGCGCACCGTCACCGCCGCCGCCGGGCAGGCCGCCGGCAACGTCACCGCGGTGGCCGGCGCCGCCGAGGAGCTCGGCAGCTCGGTCGTCGAGATCGGCCGGCAGGTCGAGCACGCGGCCCAGCTGGCGAGCGGGGCCGTCCACGAGGCCACCGCGACCGCCGCCATCGTGGCGGACCTGTCGGCGGGCGCCTCGCGGATCGGCGCGATCATCGAGATGATCTCCGGGATCGCGGGCCAGACCAACCTGCTGGCCTTGAACGCCACGATCGAGGCGGCGCGGGCCGGCGAGGCGGGGCGCGGCTTCGCGGTGGTGGCCGCGGAGGTGAAGAGCCTGGCCGAGCAGACCGGCAAGGCGGCCAGCGAGATCGCCGGGCAGGTCTCGGCGATCCAGGGGACGATGCAGCGGGCGGTTCCGGCGATCGAGGGCATCTCGCGCACGATCGCGACGATCAACGCCACGGCCNCGGCGATCGCCGCGGCGGTGACGCAGCAGAGCGCGGCCACGCGGGAGATCGTGCAATCGGTGAGCCACGCCTCGGCCGGGACCTCGGAGGTGACGACCACGATCGCGGATGTGGCCCGGGCCGCGGCCGAGACCGGGGCGGGGGCGGACCAGATCCTGGCCTCGGCGAGCGAGCTGGCGCGCCAGGCGGAGGTGCTGCGGGCCGAGATGGTGCGCTTCGTGGCCTCGGTCCGGGCCGCCTGACCGACGGTGCCGCGGCGTCGCCGCGGACGAGGATTCGCCGGGCCGCCGGGCCCGACGCACCGCTTCCGCGGCGCGCGCCGGCCCGGCAAGGCTCCGGACGGCCGCGAGGACCGATCCGGATCCCGCTCAGCCTTCCACCCGCGGCAGCGACCCCGCCATGCGCGCCCCGCACGCGGCCGGGCGCGCCACCGCCTCGCGGCGCCCCTCGATCGCCTGCCACAGCAGGAGGGAGGGCAGGCCGAGCACCACGTCCGGCACGCGCTTGACCAGCGAGAGGGCGAGCGCCGTCCCGGGATCGACGCCGAACAGCCCGCCGAGGAGGACCAGCCCGCCCTCCTGCACGCCGAGGCCGCTCGGGACCGGGAAGGCCGCCGAGCGGATCGCCTGGCTGAGCGATTCGAGCACCAGCGCCTCGGTCAGCGAGACGTGCTCCACCCCGATGCAGGTGAGGGCGATCCAGATCTCCAGCGCGCCCGCGAACCAGGCCGCGAGGTGCAGCAGGAACCCCTCCGCCAGCACCCGCCAGCGCCGCAGGTCCCAGAGCGCGTCGAGGGCCTGCTGCACGCCGATCTCGGGCGCGGTCCCAGAGGCCTCGCGCATGAAGCGCCGCCCGAGCGCCGCGATCCGGCGCTCGACCGCGCCCGCGCCGCCGAAGCGCTGCACCGCGTAGAAGCCGCCGAGGACCAGGGCGGCGAGGGCGAGACCCTGCGCGCACCAGGCCGCGACCTGCGCCGCCTGCTCGCCCTCGACCCGGAGCAGCAGGACCATCCCGAACAGCGCGAACAGGGCGAGGCCGACGATCTGGAAGAACAGGTCGACCACGATGCCCGCCGCCGCGACCGGCCCGGCCACGCCCCAGAAGGTGAGGAGACGCCCGCCCAGCACCTCGCCGCCCACCGAGGCGACGGGCAGGAGCACGTTCACGCCCTCGCGCACGAAGCGCAGCAGCACGAAGGGCCCGGCACCGATCTGCGGCACCCCCGCCACCCGGGCCCAGGCGAGGCCGCAGAGCAGCACGACGAGCGCCCGCACCAGCACCACGGCCGCCAGGCCCGCCGGGCCGATCCGCCCGAAGGCGGTGGCGACCGCGGAGAGATCGTGCACGCTCACCAGCCAGAGGGCGAGGACGAGGCCGGCGAGCGCCCCGATCAGGGGGACGCGCCGCATCAGGGCGCGGGCGAGCCGGCGCGTCGCCGCGGGCGCGCCGCCGCTCACCGGTGGGGCTCCGGCACCAGGATCTCCGCCATGGTCTCGGCCTCCGTCGCCGGGTCGAGGACGAGGAGGCGCCCGGCCCGCAGGGAGGCCGGCGTCGCGAAGGTGAGGCTGCGCTTCGGGCAGAGGCCGAGGCAGCCGGTCTCGACGACGCGGACCTTGCGCTCGGGGCGGGCGCGCTTGAGCGCCCGCTTCAGGTCCTTGCGCACCCGGCCGCCCAGGCCCTGCCGCTTGGCGCATGTCGCGCAGACCACGACGAGGTCGTTCCAGGGCGCCGCGGCCGCTCTCGGCCGCCGCCGCACCGCGCTGTCGCTCGCGCTCACACCGTCCCTCCAGGCCCCCGACGGGCCGGCCGGGGAGGTAGCGAGGGCCGGCCGGCCCCGCAACGCGGCATGCTGCGGCGCCCCGCGACACGGGGAAGCGCCGGAGGATCGCGGGCGATCGCTCCGGCGGGACGGGAAGGGGGCTTTCGGCACGGGAGCGACTCGCCTGCGACGGACGCGACCATCGCGGAACGGCCGAGGTCGCGCGGCGCTTCCGCCACGCTCGCGCCGTCAGGGTGACGCGCCGAGGCGAACGCAGCGCGCCGCGTGGCCCGGCGCCACCGCGATCCGGGGCGGCAGACCCGCCCGGCAGGGCGGCGCCGCGCGGGCGCAGCGGGGCTCGAAGGGGCAGCCGGGCGGCGGATCGGCGAGGTCCGGCGGCGAGCCCGGGATGGTCGCGAGCCGCACGCCCTTCGGCGAGGCCGGCGTGATGCGCGAGGCGAGCAGTCCCTGCGTGTAGGGATGGGCGGGCGTGCCAATCACCTCGCCGCTCGCCCCGACCTCGACGAGGTGGCCGCCATACATCACCGCCACCCGGTCCGCGACCTGGACGGCGACCCCGACATCGTGGGTCACGAAGATCACCGCGAGGCCGAGATCCCGCTGCAATTCGCGCAGCAGGAGGAGGATCTGGATCTGCACGGTCGCGTCGAGGGCGGTGGTCGGCTCGTCGGCGAGGAGCAGCTTCGGCTTGCAGGCCAGCGCCAGCGCGATCATGGCGCGCTGGCGCATGCCCCCCGACATCTCGTGCGGGTAGGCGTCGAGCCGGCGCGACGCCGAGGGGATGTGCACCCGCTCGAAGAGTTCGAGCGCCCGCGCCCGCCCCTTCGCGAAGCTCGCGCCCTCGTGGCGGACCACCGCCTCGGCGATCTGGTCGCCGATCCGGTAGACGGGATCCAGGGCGAGGCCGGGATCCTGGAAGATCATCGAGACCGTGCCGCCGCGATAGGCCGCGAGGCTGCGCCGCCCGAGGGCGAGGACGTCCTGGCCGTCGACCCGCAGGCTGCCGCCGATCCGGGTGCTCCTCTCGGGCAGGAGCCGCATCAGGGCGCGCAGCGTCACGCTCTTGCCCGAGCCGGATTCGCCGAGCAGCGCCAGGGCGTCGCCGGCCCGCAGGTCGAGGTCGACGCCGCCGACCGCCCGGACCGGCTTGCGGCCGCCCAGGAAATCCACCGTGAGGCCGCGGACCTCGACGAGGGCGTCGGCGGCCGCCGCCTCGGGGCTGCGCAGGGGTGCGTTCATGGATCAGGCTGCCATCGGGAGGGCGGGGGCCTCGGGGTGGCCGGAGCCGGCCACCGCCCTGTGGCAGGCGGCGGCGTGGCCCGGCGCGACCTCGTCGAGGCCGGGCTCGCGCGCGCCGCAGATCGCGGCGGCGAAGCGGCAGCGGGTGTGGAAGCAGCAGCCGGGCGGCGGGTTGATCGGGTTCGGCGGGTCGCCCGTGAGGGGCGCCTCCTCGATGCGGGCGCCCGGGTCGGTCGAGGGCTGCGAGGCCAGCAGCGCCGCCGTGTAGGGGTGGCGCGGGCTCGCCAGGATGGCGTCGGCCGGGCCGAGCTCGGCCACCTTGCCGAGATACATCACCATCACGCGGTCCGACATGAAGCGCACGACGTTGAGGTCGTGCGAGATGAACATGTAGGTCAGGCCGAACTCGCGCTTGAGATCGGTGAGGAGGTTGAGCACCTGCGCCTCGACGGACTTGTCGAGGGCGGAGACCGCCTCGTCGAGGATGAGCAGGCGCGGCTCGAGCGCGAGGGCCCGGGCGATGTTGACGCGCTGGCGCTGGCCGCCCGAGACCTCGTGCGGGTAGCGCGCCCCGAAGCGGCGCGGCTCCAGCCCGACCCGGCGCAGCAGGTCGTGGGCGCGCCCGAGCGCCGCGCGGCGCGACAGCCCGTGCGATTGCGGCCCGAACGCCACCGTCTCCTCGACGGTGAGGCGCGGGTTGAGCGAGGCGTAGGAATCCTGGAAGACCATCTGCACTTGCCGGCGATAGGACTTCAGGTCGAGGGCGCGCGAGCCGAGGAGCTCGCCGTCGAAGACGACGTCGCCCTGGTCCGGCGCGATGATCTGCATGAGCAGGCGGGCGGTGGTGGACTTGCCGCAGCCGGACTCGCCGACGACGCCGAGCGTCTCGCCCTTGAGGATGTCGAAGTCGACGCCATCGACGGCCCGCACCACCGGCCCCTTGCCGAACAGCCCGCCCTTCGACCCGAAATGCTTCACGAGGCCCCGCACCGAGAGCAGGGGCTGGGCGGGGCCGCCGCGGTCGCGCGGGTCGAGCGTCTCGCTCATGAGCGCACCTCCATGGCCGAGCGCAGCCCGTCCGAGAGCAGGTTGAAGGAGATCGAGGTGACGAAGATCATCGCGCCCGGCAGCGCCGCCACGAGGGGGTTCACGTAGATCGCCGTGCGCAGGGTGTTGAGCATCAGGCCCCATTCGGGCTCCGGCGGCTTCACGCCGAGGCCCAGGAAGGAGAGGCCGGAGGCCAGGATCATCGAGACCGAGATCAGGCTCGTCGCGTAGACGAAGACGGGGCCGAGCACGTTGCCGAGCACCTGCACCCGCACCACGCGGAGCGGGTTCGCCCCCGAGACCCGGGCCGCCTCCACGTAGTCGCGATTGCGGATCTGGACCGTCACGCTCTCGGCCACGCGGGTGATCTGCGGCACGAACACCACGGTGAGCGACACGATCGAGTTGAGGATTCCCGCCCCCAGCGCCCCCGAGAGCGCGATGGCGAGGAGCACGGACGGGAACGCGAAGAACACGTCGACGACCCGCATGATCAGCGTGTTGGCCCAGCCGCCGGCGTAGCCCGCCAGGATGCCGAGGCCCGACCCGACGAAGAAGGCGATCACCACCGGCAGCACGCCCATGAACAGCGAGAGCCGGCCCGCGTAGAGGAGGCGGCTCAGCATGTCGCGGCCGAGCTCGTCGGAGCCGAGCAGGTAGGTGGCGTCGCCGACGGGCTTGAGGCGGCGGATCATCGAGCCCTTGAACGGATCCATCGGCGCGATCAGCGGGGCGAAGACGGCCGCGAGCACGATCAGGAGGATCACCAGCAGGGCGGCCATCGCGACCCTGTCGCGCAGGAGGCGGGAGAGGACGCTGCCCCAGTAGCCGCGGCCGGCCTGGACCGGGGCCTCGGCGCTCTCCGCGGGGGCCGCCGCGCCCCGATCGGCGGAGGCGAGGGTGGTCGGAGGCGTCATCGGCTCAGGCCCTCTGGATGCGGGGGTCGAGGGCGGTCTGCACCACGTCGACCAGGAGGTTGAGGGTCACGAAGAACATCGCCAGCACCAGGATCGTCCCCTGGAGGAGGGGCAGGTCGCGCTGGAAGATCGCCGCGTTGAGGAGGAAGCCGGTGCCCGGCCACGCGAAGACGGTCTCGATCAGGATCGAGCCGCCGAGCAGGTAGCCGAGCTGCAGCCCCATGATGGCGATGGCGGTGGGGGCCGCGTTCTTGACCACGTGCCGGAACACGCCGAACTCGGACAGGCCCTTGGCGCGCAGCGCCTGGACGAAGTCCTGGTGCAGGATGTCCCCGACCAGCGCCCGCACGGTGCGGGAGATCACGCCCATGGGGATCACCGACATGGTGATGGCCGGCAGCACGAGGTAGCGCAGGTGCTCCGCGTCGGGCCACCAATCGCCCGACCCCTGCGGCCCGGCCCCGGTGGGCGGCAGCCAGCCGAGCGTCGCCGAGAACACGATCACCATCACGATGCCGAGCCAGTAATGCGGCACGCTCACCCCGAACACCGCGACGGCCGAGGCGAGCCGGTCGAGCCAGGAATCGCGGGCGTAGCCGGCGACGAAGCCGAAGAAGGTGCCGAAGGTGAAGCCGATCAGCGTCGCCACCGCGGCCAGGATCAGGCTGTTGGTGACCGCGCGGCCGACCTCCGCGGCGACCGGGCGGCCGGTCGCGATCGAGGTGCCGAGGTCGCCGTGCAGCACCTTCCAGAGCCAGAGCCCGTACTGGACGGGGAGGGGCTTGTCGAAGCCGTAGGCCGCGCGCATCTGCGCCTGCATCTCGGCGGTGGCGTCGACGGGCAGGATCGCGCTCAGCGGATCGCCCGGGGCGAGGTGCACGAGGAGGAAGCAGACGAGGCTCACCCCGAGGGCGACCGGCGCCGCGTAGGCGACGCGCTTCAGGACGAAGGAGAGCATGGGCCTTCGGGCCTCCGTGAGTGGCGGCCGGCGCCCGGAGCGCGCGGCGCGGGCGCGGGACCGGCTTTCCGGACAGCGGCGTTCCCCGATGGCGGCCCGGCCCGCCGCGCGGGCCGGGCCGACGCCCGCCGCGCGGGCCGGGTCGACGCCTGCCGCGCGGGCCGGGTCACTTGTCCATCGAGATCGACGAGAAGTTCTGGAACCAGCTCTGCGCCTGGACGAAGCCCTTCACCTTCGGGCTCATCGCCCGCGGGTTCACGTCGTGCGTCACCATCAGGAAGAGCGCGTCGTCGACGAATTTCTCGTGGATCTTCCGCAGCACGGCGGTCTGCGCCGCCGGATCGAAGGTGGTGCGAACCTGATCGAACAGCTTGTCCATCTCAGGGTCGCAGTAGAAGCCCCAGTTGGTGCCGTTCGGGGGCGCCAGGTTGCACTGGGCGTGGCGGATGAAGGCGGTGAACGGATCCTGGATCAGGTAGGAGTAGTTCATGCCGGTGGCGCCCCGCGCGCTCTCGCTCTTGGCGCCGGCGCGCCAGATGTTGATGAGCGTGTTCCATTCCACGACCTCGAAATCGACCTTGATGCCGACCTCGGCGAGGTTCTGCTGGATGAACTCGTTCATCGGCAGAGGCTGCATCTGACCCGAGCCGGAGGCCGAGATCAGGATCTTGGTGGTGACCGGCTTGTTCGGGCCGTAGCCGGCCTCCTTCAGGAGCGCCTTGGCCTGTTCGGGGTCGTACTTCACCTTGAAGGCCGGCGTGCCGAACCAGGGATGGCCCGGGGTCATGAAGCCCTCGGCCGGCACCGCGAGGCCGCCCAGGAACTCCTTGAGCCCCTCGCGGTCGACCGCGAGGTTCGCCGCCTTGCGGACCCGGATGTCGTTCCAGGGCGAGCCCTCGACCCGCGACAGGTGCCACGTCCAATTGTGCGGGTAGAGGTTCGTGACGATCCGGAAGCCCGCCGCCTTGAGCGACGCGAGCGCGTCCGGGGCCGGCGCCTCGATCCAGTCGACCTGGCCCGAGCGCAGGGCCGCCACGCGGGCATTGGCCTCGGGCAGGGGGATCAGCACCAGCTTGTCGAGCTTGGGCACCCGCGCCTTGTCCCAGTACGCCTTGTTCGGGGTGAGCTCCGCCCGCTCCCGGGGCACGAAGGTGGTGATCTTCCACGGGCCGGTGCCGGAGGGCGCCTTCGCGACCGCGTCCCAGCTGCGGCCCTGCTTCTCCCAGTTCGCCGGCGAGGACATCAGGATCCAGGCGATCTGGAACGGGAAGGTGGCGTCCGGGGTCTTGGTGACGATCTCGACCGTCTTGGGGTCGACGGCCCGGTAGCTCGCCACGCTCGGGATGCGGGTGCGCCCCTGCGCCGATTGGCGCGGGTCGAATTGCGGGCTGTCGTTCTTGAGGAGCTTGTCGAGGTTCCAGACCACCGCGTCGGCGTCGAAGGGCGAGCCGTCGTGGAAGGTCACGCCCTCGCGCAGGGTGAAGATCCACTTGCGCGTGTCGTCGGGGTCGGTTTTCCAGGCGGTGGCGAGGCCCGGGGTCAGTTCGGAGGCCTTGTCGGCACTGCCGAGGTCCCAGTTGATGAGCGCGTCATAGGCCGTGTAGCCCATGAAGCGCATGCCCTCGCCGCCATTGTCCGCCTGTCCGGTGGTCAGCGGGATGTCGGAGGCGGTCATCCCGATGCGGAGCACGCCCTGCGCCGCGGCCGGCAGGGCCAGGACGGCAGCGAGAACGAGACCCAGGATCGGGCTGCGGAAAGACCATGGCCTCACGGAACACCTCGCGCTTCTGTTGGCGCCGGGGGCTTAGCAAGAGGCCTGCCATCGTCCGCCGGGGCGCGGCCGGGAGGCCGTCGTCGAGGCGACTAAACCGAAGGCAGGAAAGCCGCGATCAATCGGCCCTCGGATCAGGGCCGGCGCGAATGCGTCGCATAGACGTGCAGGCAAGGATGCGGCGGAGCGGATTGCTTCAGAAATAGGCAGCGGCCGGTCGGTCGAGATCGAGTTCGACGGTCACCGGCACGTGGTCCGAGGGCTTCTCCAGGCCGCGCAGGTGCTTCTGCACCGAGGCGGAGACCAGCCGGTCGAGGGCCTGGGGCGACAGCAGCAGGTGGTCGATGCGGATGCCGAGATTCCGCGGCCACGCGCCGGCCTGGTAGTCCCAGAAGGTGTAGAGGCCGGGCCGCTCGTCGCAGGCCCGCAGGGCGTCGGCGAAGCCCTCGTTGAGGAGCGCCCGGAAGGCCGCGCGGCTCTCGGGCCGGAACAGCGCGTCGCCGAGCCAGGCCGCGGGATCGGCCACGTCGACCGGCTCCGGGATCACGTTGTAGTCGCCGGCCAGCACCAGCACCTCCTCCCGCTCCCGAAGCTGGCGCGCGTGGGCGGTGAGGCGGCGCAGGAAGGCGAGCTTGTCGTCGAATTTCGGCGTCCCGACCGGGTTGCCGTTCGGCAGGTAGATCGAGGCGACCCGCAGGTTCGCCGCCGGCGTCGGGATCAGGGCCTCGATGTAGCGGGCCTGGGCGTCCTCGGGATCGCCCGGCAGGCCGCGGCGCAGCTCGCGCAGGGGCAGGGGCTGGCGCGCCAGCAGGGCGACGCCGTTGAACGCCTTCTGGCCGTGGGTCGCCACCACGTAGCCCGCCTCCTCGATCTCGGTGCGCGGGAAGCTCTCGTCGACGCATTTCAGCTCCTGGAGGCAGACCACGTCGGGCTTGGCCTCCTCCAGGAAGGCGAGCAGGTGGCCGAGGCGCTGCCTGATCGAGTTGACGTTCCAGGTGGTGATCCGCATCGCAACCCGCTTCCGCCGAGGAGGGCCGTGCCCGCGTCGCGCGCGAGGAGGGCGGCGCCCGTCATCGGGGTTTCGCCGAGCCTTTGCAAGGAGAGGCGGGGCGAGGGGGGCTTGGCCGATGGGATGGTGGGAGCCGGTTCGCGCCTATTGCGAGCGCGGGGATGCGGGGTTCTGGGCCGAGCCGCTGAACGCGGTCTCGAACGCGGCCTTCCTGGCGGCGTGCCTGCTGCTCCTCGCCCGGGCCGGGCGCCGGCCCCGCGACGCCGCCTCGCTGGCGCTCGCCGCGCTGATCGGCGTGATCGGGATCGGCAGCTTCCTGTTCCACACGCTCGCGGTGTGCTGGGCCGAACTCGCCGACGTGCTGCCGATCGCAATCTTCATCCACGCCTATTTCTTCCTCGCCCTGCACCGGCTGCTCGGCCTCGGCGCGGGACGGAGCGCGCTCGCGACCCTCGCCTTCGCGGCGGGATTAGGCTTCGAGCCGGGCCTCTCGGCGCTCGCCGGCCGCGGGCTCGCGGCGGCGACGAACGGCTCGCTCGCCTACCTGCCCGCCCTGCTCGCCCTGCTGGGCGTCGGCGCCGCCCTGCGCGCCTCGGCGCGGCCCGCCCGCGTCCGGGCCGGATCGGCGATGCTCGGCCTCTCCGGCCTGTTCCTCGCCTCGCTCGCCGCCCGCACCCTCGACGCGCCGCTCTGCGGGGCGATCCCGATCGGCATCCACTGGTTGTGGCACGTGATGAATGCGGCCCTGCTCGCCGGACTCGTGACGCTGCTCGCGCAAGCAGGGCGCGAGCCGCCGGGCTGATCCCGTCCGCTCGGGAAAGGCCGGCCCGCGCTTCCTTGCACGGGCCCGGAAATCGTTGCAGAAGGTCCGCGTCTGCCTGAGGCCGCGCTTCGGGCGCCGCGAAGGTCGTTGGATGCGCGCATGACTCAGAGCCTCCGCCTCGGCGTCGCCGGCCTCGGCACGGTGGGCGCCGCCGTCATGCGCATGCTGGAGCGCCGCGCCGCGGTGCTGACGGCCGCGTCCGGGCGCCCGATCACCGTGACGGCCGTCTCGGCCCGCGACCGCGGCCGCGACCGCGGCCTTTCCCTGGCGGAGGTGGCGTGGTTCGACGATCCCGTGGCCCTCGCCCGCTCGGGCGAGGTCGATTGCGTGGTCGAGCTGATCGGCGGGGCGGAGGGCGCGGCCCGCGCCACCGTCGAGGCGGCGCTCGCCGCCGGCAAGCACGTGGTGACCGCCAACAAGGCGCTCCTCGCCCGCCACGGCGCGGATCTCGCCCGGGCGGCCGAGCGGGCGGGCGCGGCGCTGGCCTTCGAGGCCTCGGCGGCCGGCGGCATCCCGGTGGTCAAGACCCTGCGCGAGGCGCTGTCCGGCAACGCGATCTCGCGGGTCTACGGGATCCTGAACGGCACCTGCAACTACATCCTGAGCCGGATGGAGCTGGAGGGCCTGACCTTCGAGGCCTGCCTGAAGGACGCGCAGGCCCTCGGCTACGCGGAGGCCGACCCGACCTTCGACGTCGAGGGCTTCGACACCGCCCACAAGCTCGCCGTGCTCACCAGCCTCGCCTTCGGCAGCGAGATCGACGCGGAGGGCATCTCGGTCGAGGGCATCTCGGCGATCACGCCCCTCGACCTGCGCATGGCCGAGGAACTCGGCTACCGGATCAAGCTCCTGGGCGTGGCCGAGGCGACGCCGGCCGGCATCGAGCAGCGCGTGCACCCGACCATGGTGCCGCGCTCCTCGGCGATCGCGCAGGTGATGGGCGTGACGAACGCCGTCACGATCGACACGGACGCGCTGCGCGAATTGACGCTGATCGGTCCCGGCGCCGGGGGCGACGCCACCGCCTCGGCGGTGGTCGCCGACATCGCCGACGTGGCCGCCGGCCGGATCGTCCCGGCCTTCGGGCGCCCGGCCGGCTCGCTGGTGCGCCCGCCCCGGGCCGAGATGCAGCGCCACGAGGGCGGCTACTACATCCGCCTGACCGTGCACGACCGGCCGGGCGTGGCGGCGGGCGTGGCGGCCCGGATGGCCGAGCGCGAGATCTCGCTGGAGAGCATCCTGCAGCGCCGCTCCGAGAACGCGGCCGCCCAGGACCCGCACGGGCGATCGGGCATGCCGGTGCCGCTCGTGCTCATCACCTACGCGGCGACGGAGGCGGCGATCCGCGCCAGCCTCGACGCGATGGCGGCGGACGGCTTCCTCTCGGAGCCGCCGCAGGTCATCCGGATCGAGCGGGACTGACGGCCCGCGCCGCCCTGACAGAGTTTGACGAGGAACCTGACCGCATGTCGGACGCCACCAAGGCCGCCCCGAGCCCGATCATCGAGCGCATCCTCACCCTCGAACTGGTGCGCGTGACGGAGCGCGCGGCCGTCGCCGCCGCCCGCCTGCGCGGCCAGGGCAACGAGAAGGCCGCCGACCAAGCCGCCGTCGACGCGATGCGGCGCGAGCTGAACCGCCTGCCGATCGCCGGCACGGTGGTGATCGGCGAGGGCGAGCGCGACGAGGCCCCGATGCTGTTCATCGGCGAGACCCTCGGCAACGGCCAGGGGCCGAAGGTCGACATCGCGGTCGATCCCCTCGAGGGCACCACGCTCTGCGCCAAGGACATGCCGGGCTCGGTCGCCGTGATGGCGATGGCGGAGGGCGGCACGCTGCTGGCCGCGCCGGACGTCTACATGCACAAGATCGCGGTCGGCCCCGGCTACCCGCGCGGCGTGGTCGACCTCGACGCGAGCCCCGAGGACAACATCCAGGCGCTCGCCAAGGCCAAGGGGGTCCCGCCCTCGGAGATCACCGCCCTCGTCCTCGACCGGCCGCGCCACACCGACCTGATCGCGGCGATCCGCCGGACGGGCGCCGGCGTGCGCCTGATCTCGGACGGCGACGTGGCCGGCGTGATCTTCACGACCATGCCGGAGGAAACCGGGATCGACATCTATCTCGGCATCGGCGCGGCCCCCGAGGGCGTGCTGGCGGCCGGCGCCCTGCGCTGCATCGGCGGCCAGATGCAGGGGCGGCTGATCCTCGACACCCAGGAGAAGCGCGACCGCGCCGCCAAGATGGGCGTGCAGGATCCCAACCGCCGCTACGACCTGGAGGATCTCGCCCGCGGCGACGTGGTGGTGGCGCTCACCGGCGTGACCGACGGCGCCCTGGTCAAGGGCGTCCGCTTCGGGCGGGAGGTGGTGCAGACCGACACGATCGTCTATCGATCCCACACGGGCACGGTGCGCCGCATCCAGGCGGAGCACCGCGACTTCACCAAGTTCCACCTGAAGTAGGAGGCGCGATGACGGCTCCTCTGGTTCGGCCGTTGCGGCCCGACGAGCGGGCCGTCTGGGAGCCCCTCTGGCAGGGCTACCTGCGCTTCTACGGCGGGAGCGTCGCGCCCGAGGTCTGCGACACGACCTGGGCGCGCCTGCACGATCCGTCCGAGCCGATGCACGGGCTGGTGGCGGAGGCGGACGGAGCGGTGATCGGCCTCGTGCACTACATCTTCCACCGCTCGACCTGGACGGTGGGACCCTACTGCTACCTGCAGGACCTGTTTACGGCGGAGGCCGCCCGCGGCCGCGGAGCCGGGCGCGCGCTGATCGAGGCCGTCTACGAGAAGGCGCGGGAGGCGGGGGCGAGCCGGGTCTACTGGCTGACCCAGGAGGGCAACATCACGGCCCGCGCGCTCTACGACACGCTGGCGGACCGCTCAGGCTTCATCCAGTACCGGAAGATCCTGTGATCCGGGAGCCGCTTGATCGGAGCGGCTCCCGGATCACGCGCCTGCGCGGCGCCTGAGCGAAGACGACATCCGCATGGCCGAAATCGGAGATGGCGAAGCCATCAACCGGATGGCGAAGCCATCAACCGGATGGCGAAGCCATCAACCGGATGGCGAAGCCATCAACCGGATGGCGAAGCCATCAACCGGATGGCGGATGAGGCGGTGAGCGGCCGGGGCTTTCGGCGCAGCATGTCGGGCGCGCTGCAGCGGCCGCCACGTCCGCATCGGGGACGCGGCGCGCGCCGCACGGATCGGGCCGGAGCGGCGCGCGACGGTTCACCGGAACAGCGAGGCCATCCCGCCCTGCACACGCCCGAGCCCCTGGCGGGCGACCGCGTTGTTCTGGTCGATCGCCGTGGCGCGCTGGTAGCTCTCCATCGCCTCCTGGCGACGGCCCGACTTCTCGTAGGCGACGCCGCGATAGGCCCAGGAATCCGCGTCCTTGTTGTTCACGTTCAGGGCCGCGTTGAAGTCCTCGATCGCCTTGTCGTACTGGTTCGTGGCGATCAGGCTCTGGCCGCGGGCCGCGTAGGGGGCGCTCACGAAGGGGTTGCGGTCGATCGCGGCGTCGAAATCGCCGATCGCCGCCCGGTGCTGGCCCTGCGCCTGCCGCACCAGGCCGCGGGCGTGGTAGGCCTCCGCCGATTCGGGCGTGAGGCGGATCGCCTGGCTCAGGTCCGAGTAGGCCGCCTCGTAATTGCCCATCGCCCGCTGCAGGTTCGCCCGCCCGATATAGGCCGCGCTGTAGTTCGGATCGGCCGTGAGGGCGCGCGTGAAGTCCTGCAGCGCGGCGTCGTTGCGGCCCGACTGACGGTAGGCCAGCGCCCGGTTGCTGTAGGCCGAGGCGGAATTCGGATCGAGCTGCACCGCCTTGGTGAAGTCCGCGATCGCCTCGCCGTAATTGCCCGCCCGGGCATAGGCGGCGCCGCGGGTGTTGTAGGCGGCCGGATCGCTCGGGTTGCGCTGGATCACGTCCGTGAGCGAGGCGATGTTCACGTCGGCCGCGCCGGTCTTGTCGGTCTCCAGCACGGCGAATTGCCGCGTCGCGGTGGCGCGGCTGACGGTGTCGCAGCCGGCGAGCTGCAACGCCGCGAGGGCGGTCGCTCCGAGCACGGCCGCCGGCTTCGTCCGGCGCAGCACGATCACAGCCTTCATCCCCTCGTCCCCCAGCGGCGGCGCAAGCCCTGGCCGCGCGGTCTGTCACCCCATCGGATCGCGGCACCCGCGCGATCCCGTCCGGAATGGACCGTCGGGGATCGCGGTGAATGCCGCCTTAAGCGTCCGCGTGGCCCCGCTTCACAGGGCCGATGTGGCGAAGGTGTGGCTGCGGCCGGGTGCGCCGGGCCGGACGGTGCGGGGAGGCGCCCTCTGTGGCGCCGGCGCCGCAGGCGGCGCGCGGCTGCCGCCCGCGCCTCGCCGGGACGGCCTCGCCATATCCTTCGCCGAAGCGGTCATCGCTTCGGCGGCGGAAGTGACGCGGGATCGCGACTCTGAGCGGAATCCCGTCGGGCGTTTGCGCTTATCCCGGCGGTGATTTCTCGTGACCGCTGGTTCCGTTCTCGGATCGTCGCCAAGCCTTTTCGCCAAGCCGTCTCGCCAAGCCGTCTCGCCAAGCCTTTTCGCCAAGCCGTCCCGCCAAGCCGTCTCGCCAAGCCTTTGGCTTGGTGTCGACAATCCGGGATGGTCAACGCCCCGATGCGTCAGCATCCTGGAGGCGTTTGCGCTTAGAGTGCTGCACCCGGGTCCGACAGAGGCCCGCGGACGAGGGAGGATGCGATGAGGGAGACGGAGCGCGGGCCCCGCGGGGGCCTGCGGCGGACGATGCTGGCCGGGATGACGGCCCTGCTGCTGGGATTCGCCGGGCCCGTCCTGGCCGAGGCCCCCGCGGCGCGGCGCGGCGGAGACGTCCTCGCGCCGGCCAGTCCGGAGGAGGTCGGGCTCTCCTCGGAGCGCCTGAAGGGAATCGGGCGGGTGATCGAGGCCGAGGTCGCGGCCGGCCGGCTCCCGGGCGCGGTCGTGATGATCGCCCGGCACGGGCGCCTTGCCTTCGCGGAGAGTTTCGGCTTCCGCGACCGGCCGGCCGGGGAGCCCCTCGCCAAGGACGCGATCTTCCGCATCTACTCGATGACGAAGCCGCTGGTCTCGGTCGGGGCGATGATGCTGGTGGAGGACGGGGCGCTCCAGCTGACCGACCCGGTCGCCAAGCACCTGCCGGACTTCAAGGACCTGAAGGTCGCGGTCCAGAAGCCGAACGCCCTCGGCGAGGTGGCCTACGACCTCGTGCCGGCCGAGCGCGCGCCGACCGTGCAGGATCTGCTGCGCCACACGGCCGGGCTCGCCTACGGGGAGATCACCACCAACCCGCTGGTCAAGGCCGCCTACGTCAAAGCCGGCCTGTACAAGCCGGATTTCGACTACAACACCACCGACCTCACGCCCGAGGAATTCACGAGCCGCATCGCCGCCGCCCCGCTCGCCTACCAGCCCGGCACGGTCTGGCAGTACAGCCTCGCGGTCGACGTGCTCGGCCGCGTGATCGAGAAGGTCTCCGGCAAGCGGCTCGGCGCCTTCCTGGAGGAGCGCCTGTTCCGGCCCCTCGGCATGACCGAGACCGGCTTCTCGGTCCCGCCCGAGAAGGCGGGCCGGATCGCGCTGCCGCTCGCCACCGACCCGGCCACCGGGGCGCCCAACCGGCTCATCGACGGCGCGGTGCCGCGGAACGATTCGGGCGGGGCCGGCGGCTACGGCACGGCGGCGGATTACCTGCGCTTCGCGCAGGCCATGCTCGACGGCGGCCGCCTCGCCGGCACGCGGATCCTCAGCCGCAAGAGCGTCGAGCTGATGACCTCCGACCATCTCGGCGAGCGCATCCGGCCCGTCGCCACGCCGGGCGACCTGCTGATGGGCGTGCCCGGCTACACGTTCGGGCTCGGCTTCATGGTGCGCAAGGAGGCGGGGATCGCCGGGGTGCCGGGCTCGGCCGGGGAGTTCATGTGGGCGGGCTACGCCGGCACCTTCTTCTGGGTCGATCCCAGGGAGGATCTCGCGGTGGTGATCATGACCCAGGCGCCGGGCCCGAGCCGGGCCTTCTACCGGCGCGCGTTCAAGCAGCTGGTCTACGCCGCGATCGCGGATTGAGGCGGCGCGCCTGCTGCCGCCGTCAGGCCGGCGGCAGCAGGCGCGTCACGTGGCCCATCTTGCGGCCGGGGCGGGCCTTGCCCTTGCCGTAGAGGTGGAGGTGGCTGCCGGGCTCGGCGAGGATCTGGCGCCACGCCTCGACCGCCGGCCCGACCAGGTTGCGCATCTCGACGGCGGCGCCGCCGACCCGCCCGGTGGCGCCGAGGGGCCAGCCGCAAATCGCCCGCACGTGCTGGGCGAATTGCGAGGTCAGCGCGCCCTCGATGGTCCAGTGCCCGGAATTGTGCACCCGCGGGGCGATCTCGTTGACGACGACGTGGGCGCGGCCGTCGCCGCCCCGGACCAGGAACATCTCGACCGCGAGCACGCCGACGTAGCCGAGCGCCTCGGCGATCCGGCGGGCGATGCCGAGCGCCTCCTCGCAGCTCTCCGGGTCCATCCCGGGCGCCGGCACCAGGGTGCGGTCGAGGATGTGGTCGCGGTGCTCGTTGCCGCAGGGATCGTAGGCCGAGAAGGTGCCGTCCCCGGCCCGGGCCGCCACCACCGAGACCTCGCTCTCGAAGGGCACGAAGCCCTCCAGGATGCAGGGCTGGTGGCCGAGCGACGCCATCACCGCCTCGGCGTCGAGCGGCGCATCCGGGCGCAGCATGCGCTGACCCTTGCCGTCGTAGCCGAAGCGGCGGGTCTTGAGCACGGCGGGCAGCCCGAGCGCGGCCACCGCCTCGGCGAGGCCCGCCGCGTCGTCGACGGCCCGGAACGGGGCGGTGGGGATGCCCAGCCCCGCCACGAAGCTCTTCTCCGCCAGCCGGTCCTGGGTGGTGGCGAGCGCCGCGGCGCTCGGGTGCAGGGGCTTGGCGGCGGACAGGATCTCGGCGGTCCGGCGCGGGACGTTCTCGAACTCGTAGGTGACGACGTCGACTGCCGCCGCGAAGGCGGCGAGGGCCGCCTCGTCCTCGTAGGCCGCCACCGTGCGGGCGGCGGCGACGTCGAAGGCCGGGCTGTCGTCGTCCGGCGCGTAGACGTGGACCTTGAGGCCGTAGGCCGCCGCGGCGAGCGCGATCATGCGGCCGAGCTGGCCGCCGCCGACGATGCCGACGGTGCGGCCGGGGGCGAGCGGGGCGGGCTGAGTCATGGGCGGGTCGCTGGTCTCGGCACTCACGGGGCGGAGGAATCCGGGCGCTCGGCCACCGCCCCGCTCTGGCGGGCGCGCCACGCGTCGAGCCGGGCGGCGAGGTCGGGATCCGAGAGGGCGAGGATGGCGGCCGCGAGGAGCGCGGCGTTGACGGCGCCGGCCCGGCCGATCGCGAGCGTGCCGACCGGGATGCCGGCCGGCATCTGCACGATCGACAGCAGGCTGTCCTGGCCCGAGAGCGCCTTGGACTCCACGGGCACGCCGAGGACCGGCAGCGGCGTCAGCGACGCCACCATGCCGGGCAGGTGCGCCGCGCCGCCCGCCCCCGCGATCACCACCTGGAATCCCGCCGCCCTGGCGCCCTTGGCGAAGGCGACCATGCGCTCGGGCGTGCGATGCGCGGAGACGATGCGGGCGTCGTAGGCGATCCCGAGGGCGTCGAGGGTCTCGGCGGCGTGCCGCATCGTGGCCCAGTCCGACTGGCTGCCCATGATGACCGCGACCGCGGGCGATGCCGCCATGCTCTCACGCCCTCCCGTACGATTTCCGGTCGATTGCCTCACAACGCGGAAATCGGCTTCGCTCGGGCGCCGCGCGGGTCGAGGATCCGGGTGCCGAACCGATGGTTCGGATCCCGGAACGGAACCGCCCCGCGATGCCGGGCCCTCTCCCCGCACTAGCGGCCCGGGCGGCGCGCCGCAACCGCACGATGGTCGGGCCGGCCGCCCTCAGGCGATGATGTCCGGGGTGAGCTGGTCCTCCAGGAAGCTGATCCGGTCCCGCAGGGCGAGCTTGCGCTTCTTGAGCCGCTGGACCTGCAGCCGGTCCCCGCTCGCGAGCTGCATCAGCGCCTCGATCGCGTCGTCGAGGTCGCGGTGCTCCTCGCGCAGGCGCGCCAGCTCCGCCTCGTACTCGGCCGCCGATTCCGCACTCAACTCGAACGCCATATCGTCCATCCCGACGCCCTGCGCGGAGGATGCGCCAGGCCGCCGATTCCAGCAAGGCGGAGGTTGGGGGGCCGGCCCCGCCGCGCGGGCGTCCGGCCCGTTCTCCCTGCGTCGTGTCGTAGCGGAATCCTCGCCCGGCGCGCCCCGGCGGCATCGTCGAAACGCCGCAACGGCGACGCTTCCGGGATGGCGGGCAACGCTGAACCGCCGTGCTGCCGCGAGTGTCGCCCTGTCGTCGCCGCGGCGTCACCGTGCAGTGCAGCGACGAATGCCTTCGACAGGCGCCCCGGCCTGTGGCAATCTGCTTATGTCGCAACCATGACAGGAGGACTCAGCCGATGTCGCTGCAGACGCATCTGTCCGAACTCGAGCGCAAGCACGAGGCGCTCGAGCGCGAAATCCAGGACGCGATCTCCCATCCCTCGACCGACGACCTCCGGGTGGTCGAGCTCAAGCGACGCAAGCTGCACCTCAAGGACGAGATCAACCGACTTCGCACCAGCGCGGCGCGCGTGGTGCACTAGGCTCCGCGCCGCCAGACCTCGGGCGGCCCCGTTCGAACGGAACGGAAGTCCCGGCGACCGCGTGGCGGTCGGTGCGGTGAGGATCCCGACACCGTCCCGGTTCGGACGAGGCGCTCGCGGTCCAGGCGAGCCATCCCCCACGACACTCCATCGACACGCCGCGCCGCGGTCGCGCGGCCGCCGCGCCGGCCCCTCGCACGATTCTCTGCGCACCGGTTCCGCAGAGCGATCGAAGGCCGCCGGCGGCACGGTTTCTCAAGGCCCGGCCTGTCCCAAGTCCCCCTCCCAAGTCCCCCCCAAGTCCCCCCCAAGTCCCCCCTTGTCTCCGGATCTCCGTCCGCCCCGCTCCCGCCATGCGGGGCCGAACGGGCCCGGGAAGAGGGGGGACCTCATCGGCCGCGCCGCATCATCCGCTGCCCGGACGATCACGTCCGGGCAGCGGATGATCCGGGATCCGCTTGATCGCAGCGGATCCCGGATCACGAGCCTGCGCGGCGCCTGAGCGAAGCCGACATCTGCATGGTGACGCAACCCGTCGGATGTCGTGTCACAGCGCTTTCGCCATCTCCCGCAGCACGAATTTCTGGATCTTGCCGGTCGACGTCTTCGGGAGTTCCGTGAAGACGACGTGCTTGGGCACTTTGTAGCCGGCGAGCGATTGCCGGCACCAGCCGATCAGCTCCTCGGCCGAGACCATCTCGGACCCTTTCAGCTCCACGAAGGCGCAGGGCGTCTCGCCCCATTTCTCGTCCGGCTTGGCGACGACCGCGGCCGCCGCCACGGCCGGGTGCTTGAACAAGGCCTCTTCCACCTCGATCGACGAGATGTTCTCGCCCCCCGAGATGATGATGTCCTTCGAGCGGTCCTTGAGCTGGATGTAGCCGTCCGGGTGCTTGACGCCGAGATCGCCCGAGTGGAACCAGCCGCCCCGGAACGCGGCCTGGGTGGCGGTCGGGTTCTTGAGGTAGCCGCGCATCACCACGTTGCCGCGGAACATCACCTCGCCGAGGCTCTGCCCGTCCGCCGGCACCGGCCGCATCGTCTCGGGATCGAGCACGTCGAGCGCTTCGAGGGGCGGGTAGCGCACGCCCTGGCGCGCCTTGCGGGCCGCCTGCTCGGGCTTGGTCAGCGCGTCCCAATCCGCGTGCCACTCGTTGACCACCGCCGGCCCGTAGGTCTCGGTGAGGCCGTAGAGGTGGGTCACGTCGAAGCCCGCCTCCGCCATGCCGGCCAGGACCGCCTCGGGCGGGGGGGCGGCGGCGGTGAAGAACGACACCCGGTGCGGCAGCGCCCGGCGCTCCGCCGCGGGCGCGTTCAGCAGGAGCTGCATCACGATCGGCGCGCCGCAGAGATGCGTGACGCCGTGATCGGCGATCGCGTCGTACATCTGCTTGGCCCGCACCTGCCGCAGGCAGACATGCGTGCCCGCCACCACCGACAGGGTCCAGGGAAAGCACCAGCCGTTGCAGTGAAACATCGGCAGGGTCCAGAGATAGACCGGGTGCTTGCCGAGGCCGGTGGTGATCACGTTGCCGACCGCGAGCAGCGAGGCGCCGCGGTGATGGTAGACGACCCCCTTCGGATCGCCCGTGGTCCCGGACGTGTAGTTGAGCGAGATCGCGTCCCACTCGTCGCCGGGCAGGGACCAGGCGTGGGCGGGGTCGCCGGAGGCGAGGAAGGCCTCGTAATCCAGGCTGCCCAGGCGCTCGCCCTCGCCGCCGAATTCCGGGTCGTCGTAGTCGATGACGAGCGGCCTGACCTTGGCGAGCGCCAGCGCCGGCTTGATCACCTGCGCGAATTCCCGGTCGGTGATCAGCACCTTGGCCTCGCCGTGATCGAGGCAGAAGGCGATGATCGCCGCGTCGAGGCGGGTGTTGAGGGTGTTGAGCACGGCGCCGGTCATCGGCACGCCGTAGTGGCACTCGATCATGGCCGGCGTGTTGGCGAGCATCACCGCCACCGTGTCGCCGCGCCCGATCCCGCGCGCCGCGAGCGCCGAGGCGAGCCGGCGGGTGCGCGCGTAGAGGTTCGCGTAGGAATGCCGCAGCGGCCCGTGCACCACCGCCACGTGGTCCGGAAACACGGTGGCCGCGCGCTCCAGGAAGGTGAGGGGCGTCAGCGGCTGGAAATTGGCCGGATTCCGGTCGAGGCCATGGTCGTAGATGGTCCCGGCACTCATGCGGATGCCTCCCGTGGCGCGTCGCGCGCCCCTGGCGCAATGTAGCGGGCCGCCGCGGCGAGAAAAATCGCAAGATGCGGGCCGTCCCACCAAAGGCGTAGGCGCATCGGCGGATTCACCGGCGCCGGCGGGTCGCTTAAAGCTCACCCCAACCAGGAGCCGCGGCGCCGGACCGGCGCCCCGCGGCCCGACCAGGGAGGCAGGCCATGGCGCCGCTCGGGAGCACGACGCAGAGCCGCTACGCGGAGGTCTACGGGGCCTGGAAGGCGGATCCCGCCGGGTTCTGGGCCGAGGCGGCCGGCGCCATCGACTGGCACCGGCCGGCCGACCGCGTCTTCGACCCGCAGGCCGGGATCTACGGCCGCTGGTTCGTCGGCGCCGAGGTCAATGCCTGCCACAACGCCGTCGACCGCCACGTGGCGGCGGGCCGCGGCGAGCAGGCGGCGATCCTCTACGATTCCCCCGTCACCGGCACCAAGCGGCGCATCACCTACGCCGAGTTGCAGGACGAGGTCGCTTTGCTCGCCGCCGTGCTGCAGGATCTCGGCGTCGGGCGCGGCGACCGCGTCGTGCTCTACATGCCGATGGTGCCCGAGGCGCTGTTCGGGATGCTCGCCTGCGCCCGCCTCGGCGCGGTCCACTCGGTCGTGTTCGGGGGCTTCGCCGCCAAGGAACTGGCTGCCCGCATCGAGGATGCGGCCCCCAAGGTCGTGCTCGCGGCCTCCTGCGGGATCGAGCCGGGGCGGGTCGTCGCCTACAAGCCCCTCCTCGACGAGGCCTGCCGGCTCTCCGCCCACAGGCCGCTCGCCTGCCTGATCCTGCAGCGCCCCCAGGCCGAGGCCGCCCTGGCGGCCGGACGCGACCGCGACTGGGCCGCGGCGGTCGCCGAAGCCCGCGCCGCCGGGCGGCGGGCACCCTGCCTGCCGGTGGCCGCCACCGACCCGCTCTACATCCTGTACACGTCCGGCACGACCGGCAAGCCGAAGGGCGTGGTGCGCGACACGGGCGGCTACCTCGCGGCGCTCGCCTGGTCGATGCCGAACCTCTACGGCATCCGGCCCGGCGAGGTGTATTGGTGCGCCTCCGACGTCGGCTGGGTCGTCGGCCATTCCTACATCGTCTACGGGCCGCTCCTGCACGGCTGCACCACCGTCCTGTACGAGGGCAAGCCGGTCGGCACGCCCGATGCGGGCGCCTTCTGGCGGGTCATCGCCGAGACCGGGGCCGTCGCCCTGTTCACCGCGCCGACGGCGCTGCGCGCGGTCAAGAAGGAGGATCCCGAGGCGTCCCTGCTGCGCGGGCACGACCTGTCGGGCTTCCGCACCCTGTTCCTGGCGGGCGAGCGGGCCGATCCGGACACCGTCGCCTGGGCGGAGCGCATCCTCGCCGTGCCGGTCGTCGACCATTGGTGGCAGACCGAGACCGGCTGGCCGATCGCCGCGAACCCGGTCGGCCTCGGCATCCTGCCGGTCAAGCACGGCAGCCCGACCGTCGCCATGCCGGGCTACGACGTGCAGGTGCTCGACGAGGGCGGCAGGCCGGTGCCCCCGGACACGATGGGCACGATCGCGATCGCGCTGCCGCTGCCCCCCGGCTGCCTGCCGACCCTCTGGCAGCAGGACGAGCGCTTCCGCGAGAGCTACCTCGCCACCTTCCCGGGCTACTACAACACCTCGGATGCCGGCTTCCTCGACCGCGACGGCTACGTCTACGTCATGGGCCGGACCGACGACATCATCAACGTGGCGGGCCACCGGCTCTCCACCGGCGGCATGGAGGAGGTGCTGGCCTCCCACCCGGCCGTGGCCGAATGCGCGGTCATCGGCATCCGCGACAGCCTGAAGGGCGAGGTGCCCTGCGGCTTCGTGGTGCTGAAATCCGGCGTCGCCCGCTCCCCCGTCGAGGTCGAGGGCGAGCTGGTGGCCCTGGTGCGCGAGCGCATCGGCCCGGTCGCCGCCTTCAAGCTCGCCCTGACGGTCGGGCGGCTGCCCAAGACCCGCTCGGGCAAGATCCTGCGCGGCACGATGAAGAAGATCGCCGACGGCGAGCCCTGGACCACCCCGCCGACCATCGACGATCCCGCCATCCTGGACGAGATCGGCGCGACCCTGCGGGCGCGCGGCCTCGGCTGAGACATGCCCGCGGCGCGGGGATGATGCGCGGGGAGGCCCGGAGGGCTTTCCGGGCGGGCGCGCCGCGTCCAGATAGACGCGGTCCGCCAACGGAGGTCTCCCGCATGACCGCGCCCCGCCTGTTCGAGCCCCTGCGCCTCGACAGCCTGGAACTTGAGAACCGCATCATCATCGCCCCGATGTGCCAGTACTCGGCGCGGGACGGCGAGGCGAGCGACTGGCACATGATGCATCTCGGACAGCTCGCGATGTCGGGCGCCGGGCTGCTCACCCTGGAGGCGACCGCCGTGTCGCCCGAGGCGCGCATCACCTCCGGCGATCTCGGCCTCTACAACGATGCCTGCGAGCGCGAGCTCGGCCGCGTGCTGGCGGCGATCCGCGATTACGCGCCGCGGCCGATCTGCATCCAGCTCGCGCATGCGGGCCGCAAGGCGTCGAGCCAGGCCCCCTGGGACGGCGGCGCGCAGATCGCCCCCGACCATCCCTACGGCTGGCTCACCGAGGCGCCCTCTCCGCTCCCGCACGCGGAGGGCGAGGTGGCGCCGCGCGCCCTCGACGCCGCCGACCTGAAGCGCATCCGCGACGACTTCGTCGCCACCGCCAAGCGGGCCATGCGGCTCGGCATCGACGCGGTCGAACTCCACGCCGCGCACGGCTACCTGCTGCATCAGTTCCTCTCGCCCCTCTCCAACCAGCGCGCCGACGCCTATGGCGGCAGCCTGGAGAACCGGATGCGCTTCCCGCTCGAGGTGTTCGACGCGGTGCGCGACGCGGTGCCGGCGGGCAAGCCGGTCTGGGCGCGGGTCTCGGCGACGGATTGGGTGGAGCAGGGCTGGGAGGTCGAGCAGACCGTCGCCTTCGCGCAGGCGCTGAAGGAGCGCGGCGCCGCGGCGATCCACGTCTCCACCGGCGGCGTCTCGCCCAGGCAGAAGATCGCCCTCGGCCCGGGCTACCAGGTGCCCTTCGCCGAGCGGGTCCGGCAGGCGACCGACCTCGTCACCATCGCGGTCGGCCTGATCACCACGCCGGCCCAGGCCGAGCAGATCCTGCAGGAGGGGCGGGCGGACGCGGTCTCGCTCGCCCGCGCCATGCTGTACGATCCGCGCTGGCCCTGGCACGCCGCGGCCGAACTCGGCGCCCGCGTGCACGCGCCGAAACAGTACTGGCGCTCGCAGCCCCGCGAGTTCAAGGAACTGTTCAAGGACGCCGCCTTCGGCCAGCGCTGAGCGCGCCGCCGATCGCGTCCTCACCGGGCCGGGAGGCGGAAACGGTCGCGGGAAAGCCGACGAGCCCCCGCCCGGAGGGCGGGGGCCGCGCCGCCGCGGGCCATCAGTTGGGCTTGTGCGCAATGTCGCCGCCGCGGTCGATCAGCTCGCCCTGGAGGAGGTAGAGCGGCGACTTGTAGTAGAGTTTGATGTCGTGGAACGGGTCGGTGAGGATCTTGGTCGCCCAGACCAGGCCCGTCTGCACGCTCTGCGTCAGGCAGAGCTGCGCCACCCGGAACAGCAGGCCGCCGACCGCGATCGCCAGCCAGATCAGGCCGACCTGCCGCATCACGTCCAGCGGACCCTCCGGCTCCGCGAACAGGCCGAAGAAGGTCGGGTCGTAGTAGAGCGGCAGCGGCGACAACGCCCACACCGCCATCAGCACGACCTTGCGCTGCAGGTTGTAGCCGACCTTGATCTCCTCCTTGTGCTCGTGGGTGGCCTGGTTCACCTCGTCGTAGCCGTGCGGCTCGAAGAAGAAGTGGCCCGCCTGCCGGGACAGCATCGAAACCAGCCAGCCGATCACGGCCGCCATGGCCGGGTCCTTGAACGCCATCGCGTAGGCGACCAGGAAGCTCACCGCGCTCACGAGGTGCAGCGACTGGTTGATCCGGCTGTGGTGATAGTAGCGGTGGTCGTCCCAGCGCTGGATCCGCAGCGCCTCGAGAAAGCTCGTCATCGCACCTGTCTCCTCTCATGCCCGATCCGCTTGATCCCTTCGGGATGGCGGATCGGGGCTTCGCTCGGGCGCCGCGCGGGCTGGTGATCCGCTTGATCCCTTCGGAATGGCGGATCGGGGCTTCGCTCAAGCGCCGCGCGGGCTGGTGATCCGGGATCCGCCTGGATCAACCGGAACCCGGATCCGGGATCGCGTGGGAATGGCCTCAGCCGGCCGCCTTCCGGATGCGGATCAGGCAGAAATGGCCGAGCGGCGGCAGGGAGCGGCGCTCCACGATGGAGACCCCGCCATGGGCCTCGGCCCAGCGGGCGTAGCGGCTCCACGAGAACTCGGTCCGCCAGCCGAGGCGGTTGGCGATCGGCGAGAAGGCCTTCTCCAGCGCCCCGCGCAGGCCGCCCTCGGCCCCGATCCGCGTGGTGATCACGATCTCGCCGCCCGGCCGCACGACGCGGGCGAACTCGTCGAGGGCGGCCTCCGGGTCGGGCACGGCCGTGACCACGTACTGCGCCACCACCACGTCGAAGGCGCCGTCCGGGAAGTCGAGATGCTCCGCGTCCATGACCGCGAGCCCCTCGACGTTCTGCAGGCGCAGGCCGCGGACGCGCTCGCGGGCCTTCTCCAGCATCGGCTCCGAGATGTCGACGCCGTAGAGCCGCGTCGTGCGCCGGTAGGCCGGGAGCGAGATGCCGGTGCCGACGCCGACCTCCAGCACGCGGCCGCCGACCCGCTCGGCCGCCTCGATCGACAGGCTGCGCCCCCGCGCGAAGACGCGGCCGAACACCAGGTCGTAGACCGGCGCCCAGCGGCCATAGGCCTTCGCCACCGCGTCGGTGTCCAGATCCCGCGCGGGCATCGCGTCCGCCGTCGCGGCGTGACTGTGGGGCATGGAGGACATCGCTTCGGCTCTCCGGATGGAAGGGGGCTGCCGCGCGCTCGGCCGGGACGGCGTTGCGCCGAGGCGGGCGCACCGTTCCGGATTCCGTCGCATCCCCCCTCGGGCGCTCCGAGCGGTAGAGGATGTCCTTAACAGAAGCATGACGACTTCAATCCGTCACATCGCTTCCGGCCGCGCCCGAGCAGAACCGGCCCGTCCCGCGCCCCGCAACGGGGCCGTTTTGCCAGCTATATTGTGACGTCACTGCGACACGCGGCGCCATCTGGCCCGCCCGCGGCGGCTTCCCGCGGGGATGATAGGCGATGAGCTGGCTCAATTCTATCCGGCGCAAGGCAGATGCTGGGGCTGTGTCCCGGGCGTCACGGCCGCCGATGACCGGCCCGCCGGCCCATGATAAGGCGCGCGCAGGCGGGGAGGTGCGGATGGACGGGACCGAGCGACACCTGCGGGAGAGGATCGTGGCGCTCTGCCGCGAGATGAACCGCAACGGCCTCAACCAGGGCACGGCCGGCAACATCTCGGCGCGGCACGGCGCGCGCATGCTGCTCACCCCGAGCGCCACGCCCTACGACCTGATGACGCCCGAGATGATCGCCGCGATGCCGCTCGACGGCGACGGGAGCGTCTGGGAGGGCCCGCTCAAGCCCTCGACCGAGTGGCGCTTCCACCGGGACATCCTGCGCAGCCGCCCGGATGCCGGGGCGGTGGTCCACGCGCACCCGACCTTCGCGACGGCGATCGCGATCACCCGCCGGTCGATCCCGGCCTGCCACTACATGGTGGCGGCCTTCGGCGGCCACGACGTGCGCTGCGCGGGCTACGCGCTCTACGGCACCGAGGCCCTGTCGCGGGAGGCGCTGGCGGCCCTCCGGGACCGCACCGCCTGCCTGCTCGCCAACCACGGCATCATCGCGATCGGCGAGAGCCTGGAGAAGGCGATGTGGCGGGCGGTCGAGCTGGAGACGCTCGCCAAGCAGTACCATCACAGCCTGCAGCTCGAGGGCGGTCCGGTGATCCTCTCGCGCGCGGAGATCGACGCGGTGCTGGAGCGCTTCGCCGATTACGGGCTGCGCGGCGCGGCGGCCGGCACGCCCTGAACGGTCGGATCTTACGACATCCGGTTGATGGCTTCGCCATCTCCGATTTCGGCCATGCGGATGTCGGCGTCGCTCAGGCGCCGCGCTCAGGCGCCGCGCGGGCTCGTGATCCGGGATCCGCTGCGATCGAGCGGATCCCGGATCAGGCGGCCGGCCGCAGCCGGTCGATCTCGCCGAGCGCCCGGTCGCGCCCTGCCCGCACCTCGGCCAGCATGTCCTCGAAGGCGCCGCTCTGGCAGGCCACTTCCAGGCGCTTGCACAGGCCCGAGAGCTCGGCGAAGCCGAGGGTCCCGGCCGAGGCGATCAGGCCGTGGGCGTCGCGGGCGAGGCGCTCCGGGTCGGCGCCGCAGAGCTTCTGGTCGCTCAGCCGGTCGCGGATCTCGCGGGCGAGCTCGTCGAGGAAGTAGCCGAGGCGGTCGGCGCCGAGCAGGCCGACCACGTCGTCGTAGACGATGCGGTCGAGGGCCTCCCGCGACGGGCCCGGCCGGGCGCCGTTGATCCAGCGCTCGATCACCGCGTGCAATTCCTCGCGCCGGAAGGGCTTGCCGAGATGGTCGTTCATCCCGGCCGCGCGGAACTCGGCCACCTGGCTCGGCAGGACGTTCGCCGTCATGGCGATGATCGGGATGGTGCAGACGGGCGGGCGCAGCGCCCGGATGTGGCGGGTGGCGGTGACCCCGTCCATGCCCGGCATCTGCACGTCCATCAGCACGAGGTCGTAGCGGTTGGCCTGGACGGCCGCGATCGCCTCCAGCCCGTCATTGGCCACGTCGACGCTGTGGCCGCCCTTCTCCAGCACGGCGCGCGCGAGGTCCTGGTTCACGATCAGGTCCTCGACGAGGAGGATGCGCGCCGGCCGCACCGCCGGGGGCGGCGCCGCGCAGGCGGCCGGCGGCGCCTCGTCGGCCTCGGGCAGCAGCACCTCGAACCAGAAGGTCGAGCCCTCGCCGGGGGCGCTGCGCACGCCGATCGCCCCGCCTATCAGCTCGATCAGCTTCTTGGAGATGGCGAGCCCGAGCCCGGTGCCGCCGAATTCCCGCCGGATCGAGCCGTCGACCTGGCTGAAGCGCTTGAACAGCCGTGCCTGCTGCTCGGGGGCGATGCCGATGCCCGTGTCGGTGACCGAGAACCGGATCGGCCAGCCGCCCGCCCCGTCGCCGGCCTTCTCGACCGCCAGCACGACCCGCCCGCGGCGGGTGAACTTGAGCGCGTTGTTGAGGAAGTTGAGCAGGATCTGGCGCAGGCGGTTCTGGTCGCCGACGAGGGCCCGCGGCAGGGCCGGATCGAGCTCGACGCGGATCTCCAGCCCCTTGCGCTCGGCGAGCTGGCGCACGATCGCGACGGCGTTCTCGATCAGGCCGTCGAGGGCGAAGGGCACGAGGTCGAGGTCGACCTGCCCCGCCTCGATCTTCGAGAAGTCCAGGATGTCGTCGACCACCGTGAGCAGGGCCGAGCCGGCCGAGCGGATCCGGGAGGCCTGCAGGTGCTGCCTCTGCGTCAGCTCCGCGTCGTCGAGCAGCATCTCGGTGTAGCCGATCACGCTGCTCAGCGGCGTGCGGATCTCGTGGCTCATCGAGGCCAGGAAGTCGGTCTTGGCCTGGCTCGCGTGCTCGGCCTGGATGCGCGCCGCCTCGGCCTGCTCGCGGGCCGCGGCGAGTTCCGCGTCGACCGCCTTGCGGGCGGTCACGTCGCGGGCGACGTCCACGAAGCCGAGCGGCGCGAGGTCGCCCTCGTCGTACAGGACGGTCGGGTTCACCTCGAGCCAGACGTCGTGGCCGTGCCGGTGGCGCACCCGGTACTCGAACTTGGCGCGCGCGCCCGGGCCGGCCTCCACCAGGGCGCTGTAGCGCCGCATCACCATCGGACGGTCGTCCGGGTGGATGTGGGAGAGGGCCGAGCGGCCGAGGAGCTCGTCGGCCGGGTAGCCGATCACCCGCTCGACCGCCGGCGAGAGGTAGCGCAGGACGCCGTTGAGGTCGGCCCGGGCGATGATGTCCCCGGTGCGCTCGGCGAGGAGCCGGTGGCGCGCCTCGCTCTCGCGCAGGGCCGCGTCGGCGGCCCGGCGGGCCGTCACGTCCCGCGAGGCCACGATCACCGCCTCCTCGGGCGTGCCGGGCTTGGTGAGCAGGAGCGTCGATTCCACCCAGACGTAGTGGCCCGCCTTGTGGCGCAGCCGGTGCTCGCTCGTGCGCCGGGGCGAGTCGGGCGTCAGCGCCGTCACCTCCCGGCGCACGCGGTCGAGATCGTCCGGGTGCAGCCGCTGGTCGGCCCGCAGCTGCGCGAATTCCTCCGGCTCCCAGCCCACCACGGCCCGGGAGGAGGGCGAGACGTAGACCCGCCCGTCGCGGCCCCGCGGCCGCAGCGAGATCAGGTCGGTGGCGTTCTCCGCGAGGAGCCGGTAGCGATCCTCCGCGCTGCGGCGCTCGGTGATGTCGGTGAGGGTCTGGATGAGGCCGCCATCCTCCGTGCGGACCGTGCGGATCTCCAGCACGGTCCCGTCGGCGTTGCGCCGCTCCGCGATCGTGTGGGTGGCCTCCGGATCCTCCTCGGAGAGCTGGAGGGGGGTGTCCGAGACGAGGGTGCCCCAGTGGGGGCTCAGCCGCGCCCGCGCCCGCACCTCCCGGTAGCTCGGCCGGCCGGCGATGAACTCCTCCGAGAGGCCGAGCCACTCCCGCGCCCGCCGGTTCGCCACCTGGACCGTGCGGTCCGGCCCGACCAGGATCACCCCCTGATCCATGCAGTCGAGGGTCTTGCCGAGGAGCGCGGCGGCGCGCGTCGCCTCCGCCACCGCCGCGGCCTCGCGCACCGAGGGCGCAGCCCGCTCGCGCTCGCCCGGGGCGTCCTGGGCGAGGCGCCGCCGCTTGCGCCGCAGCACGACCGAGGCGGTCGCCGCGAGCGCCACCAGGGAGGCCGTGAGGCCGAGCGACGCGCTCTCGAACCATCCGGCCGGCAGGTCGGGCACGGACGCGGCGGCCGGCGACGCCGCCACGCAGGCCGCCGACGCCGCGCAGGCGGGCCGGTCGCGGCGGGCGGCGCGCAGGCGCGGCCAGCGCGCGCGCCGCGCCCCGAATCCCGCGTCGCTCCGGTCCTCACCCATAAATCCGCCTAACCTGGCCACGGCCACGCTGCGCTGGCCCTCGCTTGCAAAGCCCCCAGGCTCCCCACGGCTGGCGTCGAGGCTGCCACCTGACGCATCGGCCCGAGCCTTGTCAACGTTTTGGATTGCGCGCGATCGAAAGCGGCGCGCGATCCCATCGCCCGCGTCAGGCCGCGCTCCCCTCGAACGCCGCGCCCAAGTGCTGCCACGCGATTCGACAGTCGTTCGTCTACGAATAGCAGCTGAGGCCGAGCGATGGGAAGATGTCCTGAAGGCAAACTCGCCCGGGAAGCGCGGCGCCCGGGCCGGCCTCAGCCCCGGGCCGCGTCCTGGAAGGACCGAATCGCCGCGATGATGGCGGAGGGACGGTAGGGCTTGGTGAAGAAAAGGCTGCCGGGGGTGAGGCGCGGGGCGGCGCCGGAGAAGCCGGTCGCGTAGATCACGCGCAGGTCCGGGCGCAGGCGCACGGCCTCCTCGGCGAGGCGCCAGCCATCCATCGCGCCCGGCAGGCGGATATCCGTGAACAGGAGGTCGATCGCCGCCTCGCCGGCGAGGGCCGCGAGGGCCGCCTCGGCGGTCCCGGCCTGGATCACGGTCAGGCCCGCATCCTCCAGCTCGGCCGTGACGAGGTCGAGGAGGAGGAGTTCGTCCTCCACCACGAGGACGTTCGCGATCCGGCCCCGACTCATCTCACGCCAACCCCGCATCGGCCGGCAGCGATGCTACCGGCTCGGACGCGTTCCCGGAAGACGCGTCGCGGGCGCCGTCCACGCCCGGCGCGCGCGGGAGGTAGATCTCCACGGCGGTGCCCTCGCCCGGGCGGCTGTGCAGGGCGAGGTGCCCGCCCGATTGCCGCACGAAGCCGAAGACCTGACTGAGGCCGAGCCCGGTGCCGCGCCCCTGCGGCTTGGTCGTGAAGAAGGGCTCGACCGCCCGCTCCAGCACCTCCGGGGGCATGCCCCGGCCGGTGTCGCGGACGCTGATCCGGACGTAGTCGTGCTCCGCCAGCGACGGGATCCCTCGGGCGTCCGCCCGCGGGACGTTGCGCGTCGCGAGGGTGAGGGTCCCGCCGGCATCGAGGGCGTCGCGGGCATTGACCACGAGGTTGAGGACGGCGCTCTGGAGCTGGTTGCGGTCGATGCAGGCCGGCCAGAGCCCGTCCTCGAGCTCGGTCGCCAGCCGCACCTCCGGCGGCATGGCGCCCGCGACGAGGTCCGTCATCCCGCGCAGCAGCGCGTTGATGTCGAGCCGCTCCGGGATCAGGGGCTGCTGGCGGGCGAAGGCCAGGAGGTCCCGCACCATGGCGGCCGCCCGCTCGCTCGCCCGCATGGCGCCCTGCAGCGTCGTCTCGCCGATGCCGCGCTCGGGAACGAGGCGCTGCAGCCGCTCCAGGCTCCCGACGATGATCCCGAGGAGGTTGTTGAAGTCGTGGGCGAGGCTGCCGGTGAGCTGGCCGATCGCCTCCATCCTCTGCGCTTGGCGCAGCATCGCCTCGGCCCTCTCCCGCTCGGCCACGGCCTCGCGCAGGGCCGCCAGCGCCGCGTCGTGCTCGGCGATGCGCCGGGTCAGCGCCGCGTTGACGGTCCGCAGCTCCGAGGGGGAGGGCAGGGCCAGGAGGCGCGGCAGCAGCGGCCAGAGCATGATCGCGGTCACGACCGAGGCCGCCGCGGTCACCACCTTCACCAGCGCCTCGATGCCGTAATCGGGCACGAACAGGGTCCAGATCGCGAGGAGGTGCGTGGTCCCGCAGGCCAGGATGAAGAGTGCGAAGCACCAGAACATCCACCCGAAGGCGACGTCGCGCCGCTGCGTCACCAGCACCCCGAGGGCGACAGGGATCGAGAAGTAGGACAGACCAATCAGAAAGTCCGCGACGACATGGGTCCAGATCAGCTCCGGGCGCCAGAGCAGGCAGATGCCATGTGGCGACAGGCTCCCCGTCTCGAGCAGTCGGCCGACGAAGTCGATCATGTGGGCATCACCTGAAGTCGGCCGCCGCGCAGCCGGTGCGAGTATGGCGGCTCGCGCGCGGGCGCGCATCCGTTTCCTTCACGAAATCATGGCGGGGGGGCGCCTGTCGCTGCGGCGTGGCCGGGCCGGCCGGCCGGCCCGGGAACCTTGCCCGACCACGCGCATTGGGGTCGCACGCCCCATCCCACGTCCCTCGGCAGCCCGCCCTCGGGTGCGCCGCGGGACGTCGCGCTGCGGAGGGGCTTGGCGAAACCGAACGGGATGGGATCGGATGTGCGGGATCTGCGGCGAAATCCGGCTGGACGGCGCCCCGCCCGACGCGGCGGCGGTCCAGGCCATGGCCGGGCTGCTTCGCCCGCGCGGCCCTGACGCGGGCGGCAGCTTCTCGCAGGGGGCCGTCGCCTTCGGCCACCGGCGCCTGAGCATCCTCGACCTGAGCCCGGCCTCGCAGCAGCCGATGGTCGACCCGCAGCTCGGCCTCGCCGTGGTGTTCAACGGCTGCATCTACAATTTCCGCGACCTGCGCCAGGACTTGCGGGACAAGGGCTACGTCTTCTTCTCGGACGGCGACACCGAGGTCATCCTCAAGGCCTACCACGCCTGGGGGCCGGCCTGCGTCGAGCGCTTCTACGGGATGTTCGCCTTCGTGCTCTGGGAGCGCGACAGCGGCCGGATCCTGATCGCGCGGGATCGGCTCGGCATCAAGCCGCTCTACTACGCCGAGGCGGGCGGGCGGCTGCGCTTCGCGTCGAGCCTGCCGGCGCTCCTGGCGGCGGGCGACGTCGACCGGACGATCGATCCGGCGGCCCTGCACCACTACATGAGCTTCCACGCCGTCGTGCCGGCCCCGCTCACCATCCTGCGCGGGGTGCGCAAGGTCCCGCCCGCGACGACGATCACGATCGAGCCCGACGGCACCCGCCGCCAGCGCACCTACTGGGAGGCCGCCGTCGGCGAGCGGCCCGAGGATGCCGGCATGGCGGAGGACGACTGGCGCGAGGCCGTGCTGGCGA
Organism: Methylobacterium sp. WSM2598; assembly: GCF_000379105.1. Lineage (GTDB taxonomy): Bacteria > Pseudomonadota > Alphaproteobacteria > Rhizobiales > Beijerinckiaceae > Methylobacterium. The sequence continues at coordinate 2,256,509 of NZ_KB900609.1, forward strand.
CCCTGCGCAGGGCCGTGGAGCGGCGGCTCGTCTCGGACGTGCCGGTCGGCGTGCTCCTGTCGGGCGGCCTCGACAGCTCGATCGTGGTGGCGCTCCTGGCCGAGGCCGGCCAGAGCGGGCTCAAGACCTTCTCGATCGGCTTCGAGAGCGTGGGTGGCGAGGCGGGCGACGAGTTCACCTACTCGGACGTGATCGCCGAGCGCTTCGCCACCGATCACCACCGCATCCGCATCGATTCCTCCCGCGCCCTGCCGGCCCTGCACGGGGCCGTCGCGGCGATGGCCGAGCCGATGGTCAGCCACGACGCGATCGGCTTCTACCTCCTGTCCCAGGAAGTCTCCAAGCACGTGAAGGTCGTGCAGAGCGGGCAGGGGGCCGACGAGATCTTCGGCGGCTACCACTGGTACCCGCCGATGATGGAATCGCGCGACCCGGTCGCCGACTACGCCCGCGTCTTCTTCGACCGCGACCACGCCGAGATGGCGGAGGCGCTGGCGGCCGACCTCCTCGGCGGCGACGTGAGCCGGGACTTCGTGGCGGCGCATTTCGCCCGCCCCGGCGCACCGCGCCCGATCGACAAGGCGCTGCGCATCGACACCGAGATCATGCTGGTCGACGACCCGGTGAAGCGCGTCGACAACATGACCATGGCCTGGGGCCTGGAGGCTCGGGTGCCCTTCCTCGACCACGACCTCGTCGAGCTCGCCGGCCGCGTCCCCGCATCCCTGAAGATCCGCGACGGCGGCAAGTACATCCTGAAGGAGGCCGGACGGCGGGTCGTGCCCTCCGAGGTGATCGACCGGCCGAAGGGCTACTTCCCGGTCCCGGCCCTGAAATACCTGCGCGGGCCGTTCCTCGAACTGGTGCGCGACGTGCTGAACGAGCCGGTGGCCCGCCAGCGCGGCCTGTTCAACCGGCCCTACGTCGAGCGCCTGCTGGCCGAGCCGGAGGCCCACATGACGCCGCTGCGCGGCTCCAAGCTCTGGCAGGTCGCGCTGCTCGAATTCTGGCTCCAGACCCACGCGATCTGACCGCCATGGCCTCTCCCGATCCGAACCCGCCCCGCCCCGAGCCCGCCGCGGCCCGGGCGGAGAACGTCGCCGTCTCCTGCGGCTGGGGCCGGCTGATCTTCGGCCAGACCTTCCGCGATCCCGCCGACCTGGTCGATTGCCTGCTGCAGGAGGAGCCGGGCCACCGCGACGTCGCCTTCTACGTGTCGGAGCCCCACGTGGTGCTGGCGCTCGCCCCGACCGAGCTCTTCCTCGACCCGTCCCACGCCTTCCGCCTCGACCTCGGCGACCTCCCGGCGGAGACGGAGGCGCCGCGGGGCTTCCGGGTGCGGCCGGTCGCCGGGCCGGCCGACATCGAGGAGATCAACCGGATCTGCCGGGCCCGCCACATGGTCCAGATCGACCCGGCCCACGCCTGGCCCCCCCGCCCGGGGGGGCTCCTCACCCACTTGGTGGCGGAGGATGCCCAGACCGGCGCCGTCCTGGGTGCGGCGACCGGCATCGACCACGCGGTGGCCTTCGGCGACCCGGAGGACGGCTCCTCGCTGTGGTCGCTCGCCGTCGACCCGCAGACGCCGCATCCGGGGGTCGGCGAGGGCCTGGTGCGGGCCCTCGCGGCCCATTTCCGCCAGCGCGGCCGGGCCCTGATGGACCTGTCGGTCATGCACGACAATGCCCAGGCCATCGCCCTCTACGAGAAGCTCGGCTTCACGCGCCTGCCGACCTTCACCATCAAGACGAAGAACTCCTTCAACGAGAAGCTCTATATCGGGCCCTCGCCGGAGGCGGCGCTGAACCCCTACGCGCAGATCATCACCAACGAGGCGCGCCGGCGCGGCATCACGGTCGAGGTGGTGGACGAGCCGACCTCGATCTTCCGCCTGACCCATGGCGGGCGCAGCTTCGTCTGCCGGGAGAGCCTGTCCTCGGCGACCTCGGCCACCGCGATGACCATCTGCGACGACAAGGCCCTGACCCGCCGCCTCCTCGCCGGGGCGGACCTGCGCGTCCCCGACCAGACGGTCGCCGGCGACGCGGCGGCGTGCCGCGCTTTCCTGGAGCGGCACGGCGCCGTGGTGGTGAAGCCGGCCCGCGGCGAGCAGGGCCGCGGCATCGCCGTGAACCTCACCACGCCCGAGGAGATGGAGGCGGCCATCGCGGAGGCGCGCACGCTCTGCGACACGGTGCTGCTCGAGGAATTCGTCGAGGGCAGCGACCTGCGGGTGATCGTGATCGACTTCAAGGTCGTGGCGGCGGCGATCCGCCGGCCCGCGCAGGTGATCGGCGACGGGCGCCACACCCTGCGCGAGCTGATCGAGCGCCAGAGCCGCCGCCGGGCGGCGGCGACCGGGGGCGAGTCGCGCATTCCCCTCGACGACGAGACGCGGCGCTGCGTCGAGCGGGCCGGGCGCCGCCTCGACGACGTGCCGGAGGCGGGCGAGACGCTCCTCGTGCGCCGCACCGCCAACCTGCACACGGGCGGCACCATCCACGACGTGACCGACGAGATCCATCCCGACCTCGTCGCGGCCTCCGTGAAGGCCGCCCGCGTGATCGACATCCCGGTCGTCGGGCTCGACCTGATGGTGCCGGACGTGCGCCGGCCGGAGCACTGGTTCATCGAGGCCAACGAGCGGCCCGGCCTCGCCAACCACGAACCGCAGCCCACCGCCGAGCGTTTCGTCGACATGCTCTTCCCGCAGACCATCACCGCCGCCCGCATCCGGAGGCCCTTCGCGTGAACAGGCCTTTCGCGGCGCACTCCGCCGGGGTGCGGATCGACATCGACTACATGCTCGACGTCCTCAAGCGCCTGATCGAGATCCCGAGCCCGACCGGCTACACCGATCAGGCGGTGCATTTCTGCGGGCGCGAGCTGGAGCGCCTCGGCGTGCCCTTCGAACTGACGCGGCGCGGCGCCATCCGGGCGACCCTGCGGGGCGCCGGGCCGGGGCCGGCCCGCGCCATGGTCGCGCATCTCGACACGCTCGGGGCGATGGTGCGCCAGCTCCAGGAGAACGGGCGCCTCGGCCTCGTCCCGATCGGGACCTGGTCGGCCCGCTTCGCCGAGGGCGCGCGCTGCACGATCTTCACCGACCGGGGCAGCTACCGCGGCACGATCCTGCCCCTCAAGGCCTCGGGCCACACCTACAACGAGGAGGTCGACACCCAGCCGGTCGATTGGACCAACGTCGAATTGCGGGTCGACGCCTTCGCGTATCGCCGGGACGATCTGCGCCGGCTCGGATTCAACGTCGGCGACTTCGTCGCCATCGACCCGAACCCGGAGATCTCGCCCCGGGGCTACATCAACTCCCGCTACCTCGACGACAAGGCGGGCGTCGCCGTGATGTTCGCTGCCATGAAGGCGATGGCGGATGCCGGGCGCAGGCCCACCGTCACCACCTACATGCTGTTCACCATCGCCGAGGAGGTCGGGGTCGGCGCCTCCTCGGTGCTGCACGGCGACATCGCCGAGATGGTGACGATCGACAACGGCACCGTCGCGCCCGGCCAGGGCAGCCGGGAATCCGGCGTGACGATCAGCATGGCGGATTCGGCCGGGCCCTTCGACTACCACCTCACCCGCCGCCTCATCGAGCTCTGCGAGGCGAACGACATCCGCTACGAGCGCGACGTGTTCCGCTTCTACCGCAGCGACAGTGCCTCGGCGCTGGAGGCGGGCAACGACCTGCGCACGGCGCTGATCTGCTTCGGGGTGGATTCCTCGCACGGCTACGAGCGCACCCACGTGAACGCCCTGCGCTCGCTCGCGGAGCTCTCCTGCCTCTACTTGCAGAGCGACGTGCTCTTCCGAAGGGACGTGAAGCCCCTCGGGCCGCTCGCCGACTTCCCCCACCAGGAGAGCGAGACCGCCGACCCGCAGGCGGACATCCAGGAGGGCGCGATCCCGCCGGATTGAGGCGCGCGGCCGCGACGCCGCACTGGGCGGGCGCCCGCGCCCGGCGTATCAGGGCGGCGCGCCGCGCCGGACCTCCCGCGCGAGCCGTCCCGGCCGAGCCCCGCCATGCCCGTCACCTCCCGCCGCACCGACGTCGCCGTGATCGGCCTGGGCGCGGTCGGCGCCGCCATCCTGTACCAGCTCGCCCGCCGCGGCGTGCGCGTCCTCGGCCTCGACCGCTTCAGCCCGCCCCACACCCAGGGATCGAGCCACGGCGAGACGCGGATCACCCGGGAGGGCGTCGGCGAGGGCGAGGCCTATCGGCCGCTGGTGCGGGAGAGCCACCGCATCTGGCGCGACCTCGAGGCGCGCACCGGCGAGAAGCTGCTGACCGCCTGCGGCCTCGTCCTGATCGCCCCGGCCGACGGCGCCTCTCTCGCCCACGGCCGCTCGGACTTCGTCGGGCGCTCGGCCGCGGCCGCGCGGGCGGGCGGAATCGCGCACGAGGTGATCGACGCGGCCGAACTGGCGCGGCGCTTTCCCCACTTCGCCGGGCTGCGCGGCGGCGAGCAGGCCTACCTGGAGCCCGGCGGCGGCTACGTGGCGCCCGAGCGCTGCATCGCCGCGCAGTTGCGGCTCGCCGCGGCGCACGGCGCCGAGATCCGCACGGACGCGCCCGTGCGGGCGCTGCGGCCGGAGGCGGCCGGCGTGCGCGTCGAGACCGACGCGGGCGCGGTCACGGCCGACCGCGTCGTGGTGGCGGCGGGCGCGTGGCTGGGGCCGCTCCTCGGTCCCCCGTTCGACGCGCTCCTCACCGTGAACAGGCAGGTGCTGCACTGGTTTCCGGTCGATCCCGGCGCCCCGTTCCCGGCGCGCGCGCCGGCCTTCATCTGGATCGCGCCGTCCCCCGGGGTGGATTTCCTGTACGGTTTCCCGCCGCTTCCCGGCGAGGCCCGGGTCAAGCTCGGGACCGAGCAGTTCGTCCGCCCGAGCCGGGCCGAGGAGGCCCGCGCCGCGGATCCGGCCGAGGCCGAGGCCTTCTACGCCTCGCACGTCGCCGGGCGCCTCGCCGGGGTCGCGCCCGGGGCGGTCGCCTCCGCCGCCTGCCTCTATACGGTGACGCCCGACCGGGACTTCCTGATCGACGACCATCCGGAGAGCGACCGCATCCTCGCGGTCTCGGCCTGTTCGGGCCACGGCTTCAAGCACTCGGCCGGGCTCGGGGCCGCCCTGGCCGAGCGCCTCGTCACCGGCCGCTCCCCGGTCGACCTCGCGCCGTTCGGGCTCGCCCGGTTCCGCTGATCCGCTGTCCGGACGATCACGTCCGGAGAGCGTATGACACGCTCGCGCGGCGCGTGAGCGCCGCCGAGATCCGCTTAGCAAAGCAATCCGTCGGATGTCCTGTGAGGGCCCGAGGAAACCCGGGGGCGGCGGGGCGACGCTCAGGCATTGTTTACGATCGGCCCCGCAGGATCGCGCGAGATAGAACCGCGTCCGGTGCGTGCCATGCCGCTTCCCACCCGTCCCGCCCTGGCGCTCGCAGCGCTGATCCTGGCCGCGCCGGCCGGCGCGGCCGAACTGACCGTGGTCGGGACCGGCGACGCGATCGACCTGATGCGGGCGCTCGGCGCCAGCGCCCGCGAGGCGGATGCGGAGCTCGACGTGACGGTCCCGCCGAGCATCGGCTCGGACGGCGGCATCACGGCGGTGGGGTCGGGCAAGGCCTCCCTGGCGCGGGTGGCGCGCCACCTCACCGAGGCCGAGCTCGGCCGCGGCCTGGTCTACACCCCGGTGGCGCGGCTGCCCTCGGCGATCTTCGCGCATCCGAGCGCGGGGGTGACGCGGCTCAGCGCCGAGCAGCTCGCGGGCATCTATGCGGGGCGGATCACCGGCTGGAAGGAGGTCGGGGGGGCGGATCTGCGCATCCGCGTCGTGCGCCGGGAGGAGACCGACAGCACCCTGCGCATCCTGCGCGCCAGCATGCCGGGCTGGAAGGACCTCGCGATCACCGAGCGCTCGAAGACCGCGGTCTCCACCCAGGAGGCGATCGAGACGGTGCGCTCCGTCGAGGGCGCGATCGGCTTCGGCCCCTACAGCCGCTCCCTGGAGGTCGGCACGCAGGTGCTCGCCATCGACGGCAAGCTGCCGACCGATGCCGGCTATCCGAGCGCGGGCGAACTCGCCTTCGTGCACATGGGCGGGCAGTTGACGCCCGCCGCCGCCCGCTTCGTCGCCTTCACGCAGGCGCCGGCGGCCCGGGAGGTGATCCGCAGCTTCGGCGCCGTGCCGGTGGCGCGCTGAGACTCGTCCCGACCGCCCGGGACGCCGAGCCACCGGGCCGGAGACGTGACCGTCGGGATCAGGCGGCGCCGCGCGCCGCTTCGGCCGGCGCGGCGACGGACAAGGCGCGTCCGGGCTCGGCCCTCGGCCGGCGCGCGAACAGCAGGTCGAACAGCGCGTGGCGGATCGTGCGCTTGCGCGCGGAGGCGACGAAGGGATCCGCGTAGCAGGTGGCGTTGACGCCCGCGGCGACCAGACGGACCGCCGCCACCAGCCCGGGCGAGCCCGCGACGTGCACCACGTCGCTCTCGCGCAGCAGCGGCAGGTGGGCGGTCGGACGGCCCGCGAGCCGGCCGGGCCCGGGCTCGCCGCCGCTCGCCGTGGCGATCACCCGCTCGACGCCGCTGCGGCGAAGCCAGTCGAGGGCCTCGCCCATGTAGAGGTTGCGGGGATCGCGGGCGCCGGCGATCACCATCATCTCGCGGCCGGGCTCGCGGAAGCGCGCCGCGCGAGCGATGCTCCAGATCGGCGCCCAGCCGGTGCCGGCGCCGATCAGCACGAGGCGCCCCGGCCCGAGCCGGTGGAAGGCGCTCCCGAAGGGGCCGCGGATCTGCACGTCGTGGCCGGGCCGGATCCGCCCGCCGAGCTCCGCCGAGACCGCGCCGTCCGGGACGCGGCGGATGTGGAAGATGAGTTCGTTGATCTCGCCCGAGCCGTCGCTGCGCAGCGTCGGGCTGTAGTCGCGGGCCGGGAAGCCCGCGAAGGCGCAGGACACGTACTGCCCCGGCAGGGAGGTGAGGGGCTTGGCGAGCGCGACGGTCACCTCGACGATCTCGTGCGAGAGGTCGACCATGCCGACGAGGGTGCCGCGGCGCTTCGCGACCGGCGGCACGGCGTCGAACTCGATCACCGCGTCGCCCGCCACCCGCGCCTGGCAGGCGAGAACCGTGTCGCCCTGGCGGGTGCCGGACTCGTCCACCTCCCCCGCGTAGACCCGCACCCGGCAGGTGTCGCACTGGCCGGTGGCGCAATCGTGCGGGATCACGACCCCGCCCGTCATCGCGGCGTCCACGAGCGTGTCGCCGCGCGCGGCCCGGATGGTCTTGCCGTTGACGACGAGCGAGCAGGAAGAGGCCATGGATGCGCTCCGGAAGGCGGGGATCAGCGCAGGACGACGCGGACCGGTCGGACGTGCCGGGTGTGCCGCGTCTGCGTGTGGTCGAAGACGGCGACCCAGAGATAGAGCGGCTCGCCCGGCACGAAATCCACGTCGTAGCGGCTGCCGGTCCTGAGGGCGCGGGAGACCTCGAGCGTCCAGTACCCGTCCTTCCACTTGGCCCCGCCGCTGAGGTCGGCGCGGTCGCCCTCGTAGGTGCCGGTGTTGAGGACGCCCGGGATCACCGTCCCGACCGGGATCCGGGCGTCGTCCTCCTCGGTGTAGGGCTTCGAATCCGCGCCGGTCAGCCACCAGCGGGCGCCCTCGTCCTGGTGCGTGTCCGGGTTCTTGAGGTCGAAGTGGCCGAGCGCCGCCATGGTCGCGGCCGGATCGACCGGCAGGCGCTTCGGCTTGACCGGGCCGGCATAGCCCCCCGGACCCTCGAACGGGAAATTGTAGCTGTAGATCGTCGAGCCCGGGTCGTTCCAGTAACCGCCCTGGTAGCGGGCGCGCTTCCGGGCCTCGTCCGGCGTCGGCTCCCGCGGCGGGCCCATGTACTGGTCGTCGACGTGGCCGAGGAGGCCGCCGCGGGACGACTTCCACTGCCACATGTCCACGTAGGAGCCGTCGGTCGTGTAGTGCAGGCCGCGCTGGTTGAGCGAGGAGGGCTTGTCGGGCAGCGGCCGCGGGCCGAGATGGGTGACGCCGCCGGCGCCGAACCCGTCCGAGTGGGAGAAGATCGCCGCGAACTTGTCCTCGTAGAAGTCGACCACGTCGGCCTCGCCGGCCCGGCTCGCGTGCACGTGCCAGCCGTCGGCCTCCTTGATCATCGGCACGCGGGCGATCGAGCGGGTCGGATCCTGCCAGCGGAAGGCGAAGTAGATCCTGGTGCCGTCCTGGACGGCCCGGATCTCGACCGTGGACTCGCCGGTGCCGCCGAGATTGGCACCCTGCTGGGTGCGCACCCGCACCGGCCGCGCCGCCCGCCACGCCGCGTCGTCGAGCACGCCGTCGAGGGTCGGCGCCTGGGCGACCGTCTCGACGGTCAGGGTGTCGCGGTCGACGAGGTCGAGGCCGACCGCCGCGGCCACGGCCGGCACCGTGACCAGCCCGGCGACCAGCATCGGCCGGCGGCTGCGCTGCGCCGGATTGGGGGCGAGCGCCGCCGGGCGGAAGATCCGCAGCCATTGCCGCCAGCCGCCATACCCGAAATGGCCGACGAGGTGCAGCAGCGTGTAGGCGAGGGTGCCGTAGGCCGCCGCCTCGTGGATGGTCACCACGAGGCCGCCATGGCCGAGATAGAGCAGGATCCCGGTCGCCGTCAGGACGATCACGAGGCCGAAGAGCAGCCAGTGCAGGAGCACGTTCGCGCCCATCCAGCGCAGCTGGGCGTTCTGGGCGAGCTTCAGCGCCCGCGCCTTGCGCAGCGCGACGCGGTTGGCGAGGCCGCTGCGGGCCATGTAGGCGACGTAGGCGACGGAGACGCCGAAGAGCAGCAGCCCGGCATAGATGTGGACGGTCCAGACCTCGCCCTGGGGCAGGATCGGGGAGAGCCAGCGCGCCACGACGGCGTCGAGCGCGTCGGCGGAGATCCGCAGGCCCGTGACCAGGCTCGCCGTCATGGCGACGGCGCTCGTCCAGTGCAGGATCACGGTCCCGACGTCGCTCGTCGGCAGCCCGCTCCCTCTGGGTTGCAATCTCGGTCGCAAACCGTCCGTCGACTGGGGCTGCGCGCCCGCCAAGCGATCCTTCGACACCATCTCGTTCATGACGGCCCCCGGGCGGCACGCAGCCGATCGCCAGACTTTATGCTTGCTCGTAAGAAAACTTTATCCAAGCTCGCCCGGGTTGCAACGCGCGGTTCCAGCATCGGGCGATTTTTTTGGGTATGGTAAACCGCAGCTTGGCTGAGGACTGCCATCCTGATCCGCTGGGGAATGGCTCACTCACGATGTCGACACCGAGGCCGTCCCGATCTTCCTGCAATGTCGCTCCGCTGCGGCAATTCGCCGAAAGACCAGCGACAGTCCAGGCGGTCGCGCGGCCCCTCGAAGCTGCCCGATCGGCCGCTCACCTCAGGTTGCATCTTGCGGCGCCGGTTTCGTCAGGGCGCGCCGCCGCTCCGGCGCGGGGCGGCAGCAGGGTCAGGCGAGAAGAACCGGATCGAATACCGCCTCCACTGCAAAGGCCGCGCGGCCGGGACGGCGATCGACTGGCCCACCGGAGCGAACAGCTTGGCGGGAAGTGTTCGCCCGGGCGGCGAGATCTGACCTCATCTCGGCGGAGATCGACGGCGCGCGACCGGGCGGCCGGCCGGGACGGGCAGGGAACCCGGCGCGGGCGCGCGCGATGAGGGAGCGGGCCGGGCGCGGCGGGCGGGGGCACGGGACGGAATGCTGGTCTTCGGCGATCGCGCGCGGGAGGGGGATCCGGGTGCCTGGATCGCGCGGATCGAGGCGGCGCTTCGCGCCCAGAGCGGGGCACCGCCCGGCCTCGCGCGGCACGCGATACTGGTCGGGAGCCTGATCGAGGCCGGGGAACTCGCGCAGGGGATCGCCGACGCGGACCTCGCGGCGCGCGGCGAGGACGCGCCCTCCGGGGCGCAGGACCTCGCCACGGCCCTGCTCATGGCCCTGGCGCGGGCGGCGTGGCATTCCTGGCGGGCGGGCTGCGCGGGCGCGCCGGTCGCGCCCGGCCCGCTCGCCGCCCTCGCGGGAGCGGCGCTGCCGGCGCGGATCAGCGGCCGCCGCGCCGAGGGCTTCGCCTTCTACGCGCTCTACCCCGAGGGCTACGGGGCCGCCGCCGCGGGCTCCGGCCTCCCGCCGGGCACGACCTGCCTCGGTATCCGCAGCATCGGCCTGCCCCTCGCCGCGATAGTCGCCGCCGCGCTCGGCGCGCGCGCCCCGCTGTCGGTGCGCCCGGTCGGGCACCCGTTCGACCGGCGCCTCGCCCTCGGCCCCGGGGCCGAGCGGGCCCTCGCCGAGGCCGCCCGGGGGGAGGTGGCGATCGTGGACGAGGGGCCGGGCCTCTCGGGCAGCTCCTTCGGCGCCGCCTCCGACGCGCTCGCGGCGCGGGGGGCCGGGCCGGAGCGCCTCGCCTTCTTCCCGAGCCATCCGGGCGAGCCCGGCCCGCGGGCGGCGCCGCGCCACCGGCGGGCCTGGGCGCGGGCGCGGCGCCACCTGGTCCCCTTCGAGCGCCTCCTGCTCGACGCGGAGAACCCCGCCCACCGGCTCGCCGGCTGGGTCTCCGGCCTGCTCGGGCCCCTCGACGGGCCGCTGGAGGAGGTCTCGGGCGGCGCCTGGCGCCGCCACCACTTCGCGCGGGAGGCCGATTGGCCGCCGGTCAACGCCCAGCTGGAGCGGCGCAAGTTCCTGGCGCGGGCCGGCGGCGCGACCTGGCTCGTCAAGTTCGTCGGGCTCGGGCCGACCGGGGAGGCGGCGCTCGCCCGGGCGCGGAGGCTCCACGCGGCCGGCTTCACGCCCCCCGTCGCCGGGCTGGTTCACGGCTTCCTGGTGGAGCGGTGGCTCGCCGAGGCCCGCCCGTTGCGGCCCGGCGCCCTCGCCCCGCTGCCCCTCGCGGAGGCGGTCGGGCGCTACCTCGCCTTCCGGGCGGCCGCCTTCCCGGCGGATCCGGAGGAGGGCGCGACGCTGCCCGACCTCGTCGCCATGGCCCGGCACAACGCGGCGGCCGCCCTCGGCGAGGAGGCCGCCCGCGGCTTCTCCCCCTACGGCGCGGTGCGGCTCGCCGCCCTCGGCGAGCGGCGCCGGCCCGTCCGGGTCGATGCCCGCCTGCAGCCCTGGGAATGGCTGGTCCTGCCGGACGGGAGCCTGCGCAAGGCGGACGCCCTCGACCACCACGCGGGCCACGACCTCGTCGGCTGTCAGGACATCGCCTGGGACGTGGCCGGGGCACGCGTCGAACTCGACCTGCCCTCCGCGGCGGCGGAGCGGATCGGCGCGGTGCTGGCGGCCGCCGGGATCCGCCCGCCGGACCCGGACCTCCTCGGGCTCCACACCCTGTGCTACCTCGCCTTCCGGCTCGGCGCCTGCACGCTCGCGGCCGAGAGCGGGGCCGCGCCCGACGAGGCCCTGCGCCTGCGGGCCGCCGCCGCGGCCTGCGCGACCCGCCTCGACCGCCTCCTGAGGGAGTCCCGATGATCCTCCTCCGCCACGGCCAGAGCGCGTTCAACCTGCATTACGGGGCGACCGGGGTCGATCCAGGCATCCCGGACGCGCCGCTGACGGAACTCGGCCACCGGCAGGCCGAGGAGGCCGCCGAGGCCCTGGCGGGCGAGGGCGTGCGGCGCATCCTCTGCTCGCCCTACACGCGGGCCCTGCAGACCGCGGCGCCGGTCGCGGCGCGGCTGCGCCTGCCCGTGACGGTCACCGCGCTGGTGCGCGAGCGCTTCGGGGCGAGCTGCGACATCGGCACCGGCTCGGCCGCGCTCGCGGCGGCCTGGCCCCACCTCGATTTCGGGGCGATCGAGGAGGTGTGGTGGCCCGGCGAGGAGGAGCCGCACGACGCGTTCGAGGCCCGCACCGCCGCGTTCCTGGCCGAGATGGACGCCCATCCCGACTGGGCCCACACCCTCGTCGTCTGCCACTGGGGCGTGATCCAGGCGCTGACCGGACGCAGCCTCTCGAACGGCGAGTGGGTCCGCCTGGAGCGCGGCCCGGCCGCCTGAGCGGCGAGGCCGGGACCGCTCCCGCTCAGGCGATGATCTTGTCGAGGGTGATCGGCAGTTCGCGGATGCGCTTGCCGGTGGCGTGGAAGACGGCGTTCGCCACCGCGGCGGCCGTGCCGACGATGCCGATCTCGCCCAGGCCCTTGGCGCCGATCGGGCTCACCTTGTCGTCGGATTCCTCCACGAAGATCACCTCGACGTCGTGGATGTCGGCGTTCACCGGCACGTGGTACTCGCCGAGATTGTGGTTCATGAACCGCCCGAGGGTGTGGTCGAGCATCGACTCCTCCTCCAGGGCCGCGCCGATTCCCATCACCACACCGCCCATGATCTGGCTCCGGGCGGTCTTCGGGTTCAGGATCCTGCCCGCCGCGACGGCGCTCACCACCCGGGTCACCCGGACCACGCCGAGATCCTCGTCGACCCGCACCTCCGCGAACACCGCCGAATGCGTGTAGGCGGCGTAGCGCAGCCCGGTGAGGAGGCTCGGCTTCACGGTCTCGGTCGCCTCGACGCTCTCGACGCCGCCCGCCCGCATCGCTTCGGCGAGCGAGATCCTGGCGGAGGGGTCCGAGGCCAGGCGGATCGCGCCGTCCGCGAAGGTGACGTGGGCGAGGTCGGCGTTGGCGAGGGGCGAGTCGTCGATCCGGCGGGCGAAGCCGAGGAGCTGCTCGGCCACCGCGCGGCAGGCCATCTCCACCGCGGAGCCCGACGAGGCCGCCGTCCAGGAGCCCCCGGCGAGGGGTGCCTCGGGCAAGGTCGTGTCGCCCAGCAGGGTGCGGACCTTGTCGAGCGGGACCCCGAGGGCGTCGGCGCCGATCTGGCTCAGGATCGTGTAGGTCCCGGTGCCGAGATCGGCCGTGGAGCAGGCGAGTTCGAGCGTGCCGTCGAGGGCGAGCCGGGCGCGGGCGCTCGACTTCATCAGGTAGGCTTCCCAGACCCCGGTCGCGAGGCCCCAGCCGACCAGCTCGCGGCCCTCGCGCATCGAGCGCGGCGCACGGCCGCGGCGGCTCCAGCCGAAGCGCTCGGCGCCCTGCGCGTAGGCCTCCCGCAGGGCCTTCGAGGTGAAGTCCTTGTTCTCGCCCTCGTCGCGCTCGGCGTAGTTGCGCAGCCGCAGGTCCAGCGGGTCGATCCCGGTCGCGTCGGCGAGTTCGTCCATCGCGACTTCCAGCGCGTAGACGCCGGTCGCCGCGCCCGGCGCCCGCATGTCGGCCGGCGTCGCGGTGTCGATCTTGGCGAGCTTGTAGCCGAGTTTGACGTTGGGGCAATGGTAGAGGAGACCGGACCAGTTGACGACCGATTCCTGGTAATCCTCGAAGGTCGAGGTGCCGGCGACCGCCTCGTGCAGCAGCGCCTGCAGCCGCCCGTCCCGATCGGCCCCGAGGGCGACGCTCTGGATCGTCTCGGGGCGATAGCCGAGGGTGAACATCTGGTCGCGGCTCAGAACCACCCGCACCGAGCGCTTCAGGTTGAGAGCGGCCGAGACCGCCAGGAACAGCTGGTATTGCGGGCGCAGGCCGGAGCCGAAGGCGCCGCCGATATAGGGCGAGATCACGCGCACATCGTCTGGCTTGAGATTGAACACGCTGCAGACGTAGGATTGCGTGTTGTTCACGCCCTGGATCTTGTCGTGGATGGTGAGCTTGCCGTCGCCCTCGTAGACGATTGTGGTGGCGTGGGGCTCCATCGGGTTGTGGTGCTCGATCGCCTGCCTGTACTCCTGGCGCAGCTGGACCGGGGCGGCCGCGAGGGCGCCCTCGGCATCGCCGCGCGGGTCGGGCGGCGGCTTGATGCCGGAGCGCTTCCTGGGCGGGACGTAGGCGGCGTCGCGAACCGCGGCGAGGTCGGTGTGGGGGACCTCCTCGGCGTAGGTGACCCGGATCAGCGACGCGCCGTAGCGGGCGAGTTCGAAGCTCTCCGCCACCACCAGGGCGACCGGCTGCCCGCCGAACACGATTTCGGGCCCGTGCAGGGCCCGGAAGGGCGAGCCGGGCGGGGCGACCTGATCGCGGTAATTGTAGTCGAGCCAGGCGGTGCGCGGCCGGTTCTCGTGGGTGAAGACCTGGATCACGCCCGGGACCGCGAGGGCGGCGGCGGCGTCGATGGCGGTGACGCGCCCGCGGGTGATCGCGCTCGACACCACCACCCCGTAGGCGAGGTCCGCCGCCTTGAACTCGGCGGCGTAGCGGGCCGCGCCCGTCACCTTGGCGGGACCGTCGACCCGGCTGCGGGCCGCGCCGACGTGGAGGGGGGTGGTGGCCATGCGGCGGAACCTCAGCGGATGCGCTTGTCGGTCTGCGATTGCGGCGTGCCGGCGGCGGCCTGCGCGAGGCCGCGCACGATCGCGCGCCGCGCGAGTTCGATCTTGAACGCGTTGTGCTTGTAGGGCCTCGCCTCGGCGAGGATCAGGTCGGCGGCGGCCCGGAAGCTCTCCGGCGTCGCGGGCCGGCCCGCCAGGCCCGCCTCCGCCTCCCGGTTGCGCCAGGGCTTGTGCGCCACGCCGCCGAGCGCGAGGCGCGCGGAGCGGATCGTGTCGCCCTCCAGCTCCAGCGCCGCCGCCACCGAGACCAGGGCGAAGGCGTAGGAGAGGCGGTCGCGCAGCTTCAGGTACGTATAGTGGTGCGGGAAGCTCTCGGCCGGCAGGTCGACCGAGAGCACGATCTCGTCGGCCGCGAGGGTGGTGTCGCGCTCGGGCGCGTCGCCGGGCAGCCGGTGGAGGTCGCCGAAGGGGATCGCGCGGCGGCCCCCGCGTCCCTCCACCTGCACCACGGCGTCGAGGGCGGCCAGCGCCACGCACATGTCGGAGGGGTGCGTGGCGATGCACTGGTCGGAGGTGCCCAGAATGGCGTGGATGCGGTTGACGCCGCTGATCGCCGGGCAGCCGCTGCCGGGCACCCTCTTATTGCAGGGCGTGCCCTCGTCGTAGAAGTAGTAGCAGCGCGTCCGCTGCAGCAGGTTCCCGCCGGTCGAGGCGGCGTTGCGCAGCTGCGGCGACGCCCCGGCCAGGATGGCGCTCGCCAGCAGCGGGTAGCGCTCCGCGACGCGCGGATCCTCCGCGACCGCGCTGTTCGGGACCAGGGCGCCGATGCGCAGGCCCCCCTGGAGCGGCTCGATCTCCGCCAGGGGCAGGCGGGTGATGTCGATCAGCCGGTCGGGCCGCTCGACATTGTACTTCATCAGGTCGACGAGGTTGGTGCCCCCGGCGATGATCCGGGCGGCCGGATCGGCGGCGAGGGCGCTCACCGCCTCGGCCACGCTGCCGGCGCGCATGTAGGCGAAGCGGTTCATTCCGCGGCCTCCTGCCCGGCGCCCGCGCGGGCGTTGAGCACGTCCTCGATCGCGTCCACGATGTTGGTGTAGGCGCCGCAGCGGCAGAGATTGCCGCTCATGTATTCGCGGATCTCCTCGCGGCTGCGGGCCCTTCCCTCCTCGATCAGCGCCAGGGCCGACATGATCTGGCCGGGCGTGCAGTAGCCGCACTGGAAGGCGTCGCGCGCGATGAAGGCCGCCTGGAGCGGGTGCAGCGCGCCCGACGACAGGCCCTCGATCGTCGTGACCGACGCCCCGTCCCTCATCACCGCGAGGGCGAGGCAGGCATTGATCCGCCGCCCGTCGACGATGATGGTGCAGGCGCCGCACTGGCCGTGGTCGCAGCCCTTCTTGGTGCCGGTGAGATCGAGCTCCTCGCGCAGCAGGTCGAGGAGGCTGGTCCAGGGGGCGACCCGGAGCTGGCGCTCCTCGCCGTTGATCGTCAGCGTGACGGCGACCCGCTCGCCGTCCGCGCTGGTGCCGCTCTCGCTCACGCCTCGGAACTCCCTGGTGGCCGGCCCCGGGGCCGGGTTCCGTCGGATCGCAGCCATAACGATTCCAAGCTGACCGCGTTCCGCAGGGGAGCCGCGGCGCCGCGGCCCCCGTCCCGCGCCGGACGGGGTTCAAGCCGGCAAGACTCTGGGATACCCCTTCGCGGCCCTGATGGAGGAGCCGCATGCCCGCTCTCGACCCGATCCTCGCCGACATCGACCGCGACCTCGACACCTCGCTGGAGCGGCTCTTCGCCTTCCTGCGGATCCCGTCGATCTCGACCGATCCGGCCTACGCGGCGGAGTGCCGGCGCGCGGCCGAGTGGCTGACGGGAGACCTCGCGGCGATCGGCTTCGACGCCTCGCTGCGCGAGACCGGCGGGCATCCGGTCGTGCTGGCGCATTGCCCCAAGCCCGGCGCCCCGCACGTGCTGTTCTACGGCCATTACGACGTGCAGCCGGTCGATCCCCTCGACCTCTGGGAAGTGCCCCCCTTCGAGCCGCGGCTCAAGACGCTGCCGGACGGGCGCCGGGCGATCAGCGCGCGGGGCGCCTGCGACGACAAGGGGCAGGTGATGACCTTCGTGGAGGCCTGCCGGGCCTGGAAGGCGGTGGCGGGCGAGCTCCCGGTCGGGGTCACGCTGCTGATCGAGGGGGCGGAGGAGAACGGCTCGCAGTTCCTGCCCGAATGGGTGGAGGCGAACCGCGCGGAGCTGAGGGCCGACCTCGCCCTGGTCTGCGACACCGGCATGTGGGACAGCAACACCCCGGCCATCACCACCTCGCTGCGCGGGCTCGCCTATTTCGAGGTGTTCGTGCGCTGCGCCGACCGCGACCTGCATTCGGGCCTGTTCGGGGGCGCCGCCGCGAACCCGATCCACGTGCTGTCGCGCATCGTCGCCGACCTGCACGACGCCGAGGGCCGCGTCACCCTGCCGGGCTTCTACGACGCGGTGCGCGAGCCGCCGGCCGCGGTGCTGGAGAGCTGGCGCGCCCTCGGCCTGACCCCCGAGAACTTCCTGGGGCCGATCGGGCTCAAGGCGTCGGCGGGCGAGCGCGACCGCATGCTGATCGAGCAGGTGCAGTCGCGCCCGACCTGCGACGCGAACGGGATCGTCGGCGGCTATACCGGGGAGGGCACCAAGACGGTGATCCCCGCGGAGGCGAGCGCCAAGATCTCGTTCCGCCTCGTCGAGGACCAGGATCCCGAGGCGGTGGCGGCGAGCTTCCGCGCCTTCGTGGCGGCGCGGGTGCCGGCGGATTGCACGGCGCGGGTCGTGACGCACAAGGGCTCGCGCGCCATCGCGCTGCCCTTCGACATGCCGGCCCTGGGGGCGGCCCGGCGGGCGCTGGAGGACGAGTGGGGCGTCGCCCCGGCCACGATCGGCTCGGGAGGCTCGATCCCGATCGTCGGGGATTTCAAGCGCAGCCTCGGCCTCGACACGCTGCTGATCGGCTTCGGACTCGACGACGACCGCGTGCACTCGCCGAACGAGAAGTACGACCTGAAGAGCTTCCACAAGGGCATTCGCAGCTGGGCCCGGGTGCTGGCCGCCCTGGCCGGCTGAGCGGCGGCGGCGCGGGGCGGGCCTCGCGCCCGCCGCCGGGGCTGTCCCCGGCCGGGCCGCGCCGGGCGGAATTCCCGGACGGGCGCGGGATGAAAAGTCCCTATCGGACGTGCAACTTTGGCGATACGGATGGCGCACGTCCCGCCCAGGGAGGGAGTTCCCCGGTGGCAGGTCCAGCCCCCGATCCGTCCGCCTCGAAGATCGCCACGGTGCTGCGCGTCACGAGCGGCAACTTCCTGGAGATGTTCGACTTCTTCCTGTTCGGGTTCTACGCCAGCTACATCTCCAAGGCGTTCTTCCCGGCCGGGAACGAGGTCGCCTCCCTGCTGCTGACCTTCGTGACCTTCGGGGCCGGCTTCCTGATGCGCCCGCTCGGGGCCGTCTTCCTGGGCGCCTACGTGGACCGGGTCGGGCGGAGGAGGGGCCTCATCGTCACGCTCGGCATCATGGCGATGGGCACGATCCTGATCGCCTTCGTGCCCGCCTACGAGACGATCGGCCTCGCGGCGCCCCTCCTGGTCCTGATCGGGCGGCTGCTGCAGGGCTTCTCGGCGGGCGTCGAACTCGGCGGCGTCTCGGTCTACCTCTCGGAGATGGCGACGCCGGGCCGCAAGGGCTTCTACGTGGCGTGGCAATCGGCGAGCCAGCAGGTCGCCATCATGGTGGCGGCGCTGATCGGCTACGCCCTCAACCTCGCGCTGCTGCCGCCGCAGATGCAGGATTGGGGCTGGCGGGTGCCGTTCTTCATCGGCTGCCTGATCGTGCCGTTCCTGTTCTACATCCGCCGCTCGCTGGAGGAGACCCAGGAATTCCTGCAGCGGCGCCACCGGCCGAGCGGCCGCGAGATCGCGCGCTCGCTCGGGCAGAACTGGCGCATCGTGCTGCTCGGCATGCTCCTCGTCGCGATGACGACGATCTCCTTCTACACGATCACGGTCTACACCCCGACCTTCGGCAAGGACGTGCTGAAGCTCTCGGCGACCGACAGCCTCGTCGTCACCTTCTGCGTCGCGGTCTCGAACTTCGTCTGGCTGCCGGTGATGGGCGCGCTCTGCGACCGGGTCGGCCGCAAGCCCCTGCTGATCGCCCTCTCGGGCCTCGCGGCGCTCACCGCCTACCCGGCGCTGCTCTGGCTCGTCGGCCACGTCTCGTTCCTCAACATGCTGATCGTGCTGCTGTGGCTGTCCTTCCTGTACGGCAGCTACAACGGCGCCATGGTGGTGGCGCTGACCGAGATCGTGCCGGTGAGCGTGCGCACGGCCGGCTTCTCGCTCGCCTACTCGCTGGCCACCGCCCTGTTCGGCGGCTTCACGCCCGCCGTCTCGACCTGGCTCGTCAAGGTCACCGGCGACAAGGCGGCGCCGGGCCTCTGGATGGCGTTCGGCGGCCTCGCCGGACTGGTCGCGACGGTCCTGATCTACCGCCGGGCCGGGACGAGCGCCGCCCCGGGCGTGGTCCGGCCGGTCCCGGGTGAGTGACGGAACCGCGACGCGCGATTAGGATCCCGACCGCGAGGACAGCCTGCCGGCCGGGATCCCCATGACCGTGAAATTGCGGCCGCTGGAGCGCGAGGACCTGCTCTTCGTCCACCAGCTGAACAACAACGACAGCATCATGCGCTACTGGTTCGAGGAGGCCTACGAATCCTTCGCCGAACTCGCGCAGCTCTACGAGCGCAACATCCACAACCAGACCGAGCGGCGCTTCATCGTGGGCTCGCCCGAGGCGGAGCGGGCCGGCATGGTCGAGCTCGTGGAGATCAACCATCTCCACCGCCGCTGCGAGTTCCAGATCGCCATCCACCCGGCCTTCCAGGGCCGCGGCTACGCCTCGCAGGCCACCCGCATCGCCATCGACTACGCGTTCAGCGTCCTCAACATCCACAAGCTCTACTTGCACGTGGACAAGGACAACCGGCGGGCGGTGGGGATCTACGAGCGGGCCGGCTTCACGATCGAGGGCGTGCTGAAGGACGAGTTCTTCGTGAACGGGCGCTACCGGGACGCGGTGCGGATGTGCCTGTTCCAGCCCGCCTACCTGGCCCGGCGCGGCGGCGGCGACGTGCAGGAGCCGGTGCTCAGGACCTGAGCGGCCCTGGCGGGACGGGTCCGGGTGCCTTATGGAGGGCGCCCCCGAGGAGCCCGTCGTTGCGCGAGACCTTCCACATCGAAGTCACGGGGCCGGAAGGCCTGGTCCAGCGGGCCTCGATCCGCGTCTCCGGGCTCGAGGCGGCCCGCGAGCGGGCGCTGCGGCTGTTTCGCCGCGCCCGGGTGCCTCAGCGCCTCGGCCCGATCGCGGAGACCGTCCGGGTCACGGACGGCGCCGGTCGCGAGGTCTTCGCCTGGAGCGCGTGGGACGAGGGCG
The DNA here is from genome assembly GCF_000379105.1 of Methylobacterium sp. WSM2598. GTDB lineage: Bacteria > Pseudomonadota > Alphaproteobacteria > Rhizobiales > Beijerinckiaceae > Methylobacterium. The sequence continues at coordinate 2,276,273 of NZ_KB900609.1, forward strand.
GGGTGCGGGCCCGCTGAGGCCCCGGCTCAGGCCTTGCCGCTCCTTAGGCCTTGCCGGTGCTTAGGCCTTGCCGGTGCTTAGGCCTTGCCGGTCTTGGCCCGCTCGATCCCCTCCAGGATCAGCCGGTGCGCCTCGGCCTTGTCGCCCCAGCGCACGATCTTCACCCACTTCCCGGGCTCCAGATCCTTGTAGTGCTCGAAGAAGTGCTGGATCTGGTGCAGCGTGATGTCGGGCAGGTCGGTGTAGTTCTCGATCCGGTCGTAGCGCTTGGTGAGGTGGCGGGAGGGGACCGCGACGATCTTCTCGTCCTCGCCGGCATTGTCCTCCATCACCAGCACGCCGACCGGGCGCACACTCATGATCGCGCCCGGGACGATCGCGCGGGTGTTGGCGATCAGCACGTCGCAGGGGTCGCCGTCGCCCGACAGGGTGTGCGGGATGAAGCCGTAATTCCCCGGATAGTGCATCGCCGTGTACAGGAAGCGATCGACGACCAGCGTCCCGGCCTCCTTGTCCATCTCGTACTTGATCGGCTCGCCGCCGACCGGCACTTCGATGACGACGTTCACGTCGTCGGGCGGGCTCTTGCCGATGGAAACGGCGTCGAGACGCATGACCGCACTCCTTCCCTGCGGGGCGCCGTGCCCCGGGTCGCTCGGTGCTTAGAGACCCGGGCCGGTCAAGACAAGCGCGTTGAGCTTGGTCTCGACTTGGGCGGACGGCGGTCGGGCGGCCCTCTGGCCCAGTTCTCGACGGCTGATCGTGCGGCACCGTCGACGGTGCGCCGGGCGATGCGCCCGCGCGCGGGGCCTCACGCGAAGAGGTAAGCGACCTTGGCCAGGGTCGCGCCCGCGATCCGGTCGACGGCCTCCGCCACGACCGTCCCGCCCATGCGCTCGTAGAAGGCGCGCGCCCGCCCGTTCTCCGCCAGGGACCACAGGGCGAGGCGGGCCACGTCGCGGTCGCGCATGTCGTTGCGCACGGCCCGGAACAGGCGCGTGCCGTAGCCGAGCCCCTGGTAGGAGGGCGCGAGGTAGATCTCGTCGATCTCGCCCTCCGCCTTCAGGGAGCGGTCGCGGCAGCGCCCGTAGGAGACGTAGCCGACGACGGCCTCGCCGACCTCCAGCACCACCAGGGGCCGGCCCCGGCCCAGCGTGGCCCGCCACCAGGCCGGCCCGCGGCGGGCCAGCATGCGGTCGAGGGCGACGCCCGGAATGATGCCCTGATAGGCCTCCCGCCACGCGGCGTCGAAGACCTCCGACAGCATCCCGGCATCGTGCTGCCGCGCCCGGCGGATGCTGACGACCTGCGTGCTCACGGTGAATCCTCCTCCGACCCGGCGCCCGCGCGGCGGGTGTGGCCGCCAGGATGCGGGAGGAATCCGAGCAAGTGCAATGCCACGGTTGTGAGCCGGCTCGCATCGCGTCGCGTCGTTGCGGAGCCGCCACGCGGCTGCTACAGGGCAAGGCTTGTCAGGACACCGGCGGGTGGGCGGACTCGCCGCGGCTCCGCGCCGGCCCGACCGTCTCTCGCAACGATCCAGACCGCGTGTTCAACCGCTTCCTCTCGCCCGAGACCCGCTACGCCCGGCGCATGGCCCGCATCGCCCGCTGGGAGAAGCCGATCGCCGGACGCCGGAGCCGCCTGCGCGCCTGGGTCAACATGCTGCTCGTCGACCACGGCGTGTTGCGCTTGGCCTATCTCAACCGGCACCGGGTCGGTCGCGGCCTGGTCTGGCGCTCCGCGCAGCCGGCGCCGCACGATTTCTCCTGGTTCAAGCGCCACGGCGTGCGCACCATCGTGTCCCTGCGCGGCGGGCGCGAGCACGGCTCCTGGCAGCTCCAGCGCGAGGCCTGCGAGCGCGAGGGGCTGGTGCTGCGGGAATTCGTGGTGCGCTCGCGGGAGGCACCGAACCGCGAGATGCTGCTCGGGGCCCGGGACTTCTTCGCCAGCGTCGAGTACCCGGCCCTGCTGCACTGCAAGTCCGGGGCGGACCGGGCGGGCTTCGCGGCGGCGCTCTACCTGATCCTGCACGAGGGCCGGCCGGTGGCCGAGGCGGCGCGCCAGCTCTCCCCGCGCTTCGGGCATTTCCGCTTCGCCAAGACCGGCATCCTCGACGCCTTCTTCGAGAGCTACCTCGCGCAGGGCGAGAGGCGCGGGCTGAGCTTCCTCGAATGGGTCGAGACCGTCTACGACCCGGAGGCCCTGCAGCGGGAGTTCCGGGCCGGCTTCTGGTCGGACATGCTCGTCGACCGCCTGCTCAAGCGGGAGTGATCCGGGATCCGGTTGATCGCAGCGGATCCCGGATCACGAGCCCGCGCGGCGCCTGAGCGAAGCCCGAACCCGCCATCCCGAAGGGATCGAGCGGATTGGGTATGACCCCGCCTCAGCCGCGCGTCGTCAGCAGCACCCCGAGGCCGATCGCCGCGACGGCGGCGGCGGCCGGCAGGCTCGGGACCTCGCCGAGGACCGGGATCGCCAGCAGGGTCGCGATCGCCGGCACCAGCGCCGTGAAGGCGGGGGTGCGCCGGCCGATCAGGGCGAGCGAGCGGTTGAAGGCGATGAGCCCGACGACGCTCACCAGCACGCCCTGATAGGCGACCTGCAGGGCCAGTTCGGCCGCCCCGGCCTCGCGCAGGCGGGAGAGCCCCAGCGCGAAGTAGGGCGGCAGGTAGCCGACCAGCGAGACGACGCAGATCAGGGCGGTGGCCTCGACGGGACGCAGGGCCGAGCGGCGCATCCGCACCGTGCCGAGCGCCCAGAGGAGGGCCGCGGTCAGGAACATGGCGTCGCCCAGCAGTTCGTCGCCCGTCGTCGCGGCACCCGCCAGGGTCAGGGCTCCGGCCAGGATCAGGCCGAGCCCGAGGAGCGCGACGCGTCCGGGCCGGTCGCCCAGCAGCGCGATGCCGAGGGCGGCGGCCATCAGCGGCATGGTGCCCGGCGTGAGGGCCGCGCCGTGGCCGGCCGGCGCGTAGCGCAGGCCGATCGAGATCAGCAGCGCGAAGGGCGCGCCCTGGCCGAGGACGAGCCAGGCCGCGTCGGCCGCCTCGCGCCGGGACAGGCGGCGCAGGCGCAGCACCACCGGCAGCAGGATGAGCCCGCCGCAGCCGAAGCGGATCGCCACCAGGTCGGCCGGGGCGAGGCTGCCGCCGCTGCCGACGGCGCGGCGCGTCACCACGAACCAGCCGCCCCAGATGCTGACGGCTAGGAGCGCCCAGGCGATCCCCGCCAGGGCCGTGCGGGGGCGCGGCGCAGCGAGGCCGACCGGGGGCGGGAAGGGTTTCACGCCGGCCCGCCGACGGCCCGGCCCCCGCGCGCGACACGCGCCATGGTAGCGCCTCCCACTGAATGCGAGTGCGGCGCTACTACGAACGCCGCGGGCCGGCAATGCGGGCCCGCGGGGCGCTGCCGCGCCCGGGCTGCATGGCCCGGGCGGGGCGCTCCTCAGCCGGAGACCAGCACGAAGCGGCGGTGGCGCTCCTGCACCGGGCGCGCATTCATCGGGTAGAGCGCGGTGAAGCGCCGGATGTCCTCCGCGTCGACCTCGATCGGGTCGACGCAGACGCGCCAATCCACGGTCTCGCTGCAGGGCGGCGTGGTCAGGGAGCCCTCGTAGGCGTAGTAGCGCCGGCCGGCCGGGAGGAGGGCGGTCATGTCGGTGCCGGGCGGGACCGGGACCGCGCTTCCCGGCTGCTCGGGCCGCGCGGCCATCAGCGCCTTGAAGGCCGGGTTGGGCCGGCCCGCCACCATGAAGACGCCGAGCACGCCGAGGCTGCCGGACTGCGCGTCCCGATGGACGAAGTGGACCTCCATCGGGAAGCTGCGCCCGTCGATCCGGTGCTCGCTGGGCGCGTGGAAGTGGAATTGCAGCAGGTCGTAATGGGCCGGCCCGACCGCCATCGTGCCGCCCGAGGCGACGTCGACCTGGATCGTGTGGCCGTTATTGACCACCTTGCCGGCGAGGGGGTTCCAGGCGAGCTCGACGGCCGGCAGGTCCGAGCGGGTCGAGGCGACGATGTCGATCGGCGATTGCTGCCCGCCGATCGAGCAGACCTGCGCCGCGTGGTCCAGCTCGCCCCAATGCTCCGGCCCGGTCGGGCCCGAATAGCTCCAGTGCAGCGCCTCCGACGCGAAGCCCTTGCCCGCTCCGCAGAGCGCGCATCCCAGGATACCGCCGAGACCGCTCAGTAACGCCCGCCGCTCGATCATCATCGCCCCCCTTCACGGCCTCGGTCCGCCGTCCCGCAGGCGCATCGACCGATCACGATTCCGGGGACGACAACACGCGGACCGTGCACGTCCGGGACGGACAATCGAGGGCGAGTGGCGGGGCCGGTATTCATCGAGGCTCACCGGGGCATATCAGATTCGCATCTGCGGCCGCCAGCCGGCGGACGCAGGGGCAGGCTAAGCCGGACGGACTAATGATCTTGCCGCGGTGCGGTGTCCGGCGCGCGTCCTCGCCTGCGGATGTCGCGGGGCCCTAATGCCAGCCCTGGCCGAAGCGGCCGGTCGAGTGCATCAGCGTGTGGCCGCAATCCAGGCAGAGATAGCGGGTCTCGATCCCGCCCCCGAACGCTTCCACCACCGGCGTCGAGGCGACCACCATCAGCCGGCCATGCGGCAGGCTCTCGGGCACGGCGCGCATCTGCGCGATGCAGGCGCGGCACGCCGCATCGTCGGCCGTCATGAACCGTCTCGGGCGCGGCCGGACCGCGGAAGCGCGAGGCACCATCTCCATGCCCTGATCGGCCAGCGGCGGCCGAACCGGGATCAGACGCGACCCCTCCGAAGGCGTCAAGCCCGGCCCGACGCCGCGCCGGGGGCCGCGGGCCCGGGACGCGACGTCGCGGGCCCCGCCCGGGCGGCCCGCTCACATCCAGAGCAGATCAAATCCGGTGCACTTGCAGCCACTATCGGCAGCCCGGCCCAACCTTTCGTCATGCATGCGATCTCGCGTGCTGCCATCCTCCCCTCACCGTGCGGGCGGCGGCCCGTCCCCTCCGCGAGGATCTCCGCGTGTCCGTCCTGCTCGATGCCGAACCTGCACCGCTCGCCGTCGACCGGGCGACCACGGCCCTGGTGATCATCGACATGCAGCGGGACTTCCTGGAGCCCGGCGGCTTCGGCGAGACGCTGGGCAACGACGTCGGGCTCCTCGGGGCCGCGATCGGCCCCTGCCGGGCGGTGCTGGCGGCGGCGCGGGAGGCCGGCCTCCTCGTCGTCCACACCCGCGAGGGCCACGCGCCCGACCTCTCGGACGCGCCCCCCGCCAAGGTGGCGCGCGGCGCGCCCAGCGCCCGGATCGGCGCGCCCGGACCGATGGGCCGCATCCTGATCCGCGGCGAGCCGGGCCACGCCATCATCCCGGAACTGGCGCCGGCGCCGGGCGAGGTGGTGATCGACAAGCCCGGCAAGGGCGCCTTCTACGCCACCGCCCTCGGCGAGATCCTGGCCGCCCGGCGCATCGCGACCCTGCTGGTCTGCGGCGTCACCACCGAGGTCTGCGTCCACACCACGGTGCGGGAGGGCAACGACCGCGGCTACCGCTGCGTCGTGCTGGCGGATGCCTGCGGCTCCTACGTCCCGCACTTCCACGAGGTCGGCCTCGCCATGATCAAGGCGCAGGGCGGGATCTTCGGCTGGGTCTCGAACACCGCCGCGGCGATCGCGGCGATCAGGGCGGCCTGAGGCTGCCGCCGCGCAGGCGAGAGGAGCATTTCGGATGGCGATGGCGACGAGTGCCCCGCCGGGCTTCAGGCCGGCGCTCTGGGTGCCGGGGGACTGGAACGCGCTGTTCGGCTTCGGCACCAACATCCTGGTCAACCTGCTGGTGCTGACCGGGCTGCTGCGCTTCGTGCTGGGCATGCCGGACGCGATCACCTTCGGGCGCATCCTCCCGGCGGTCGGCCTGATGCTGTGCCTCTCCACGGCCTACTACGCGTGGCTGGCTTGGCGGCTGGCGGCGCGGACCGGCCGCGCGGATGTCTGCGCGCTGCCCTCCGGGATCAGCGTGCCGCACATGTTCATCGTCGTCTTCGTGATCATGCTGCCGATCAAGCTGCAGACGGGCGACCCGGTGAAGGGCTGGGAGGCGGGCCTGGCCTGGGTGTTCATCCAGAGCTTCATCCTGATGCTGGGCGGCTTCGTCGCCCCCCTGGTGCGGCGCATCACCCCGCGGGCGGCGCTGCTCGGCACGCTGGCGGGCGTCTGCGTCACCTTCATCGCCATGCGGCCGGCCCTGGAGCTGATCCTGACCCCGGTGATCGGAATCGTCGCCTTCGCGATCATCCTGCTCGCGTGGTTCGGCGGCGTGCGCTACCCGGGCCGCCTGCCGGCCGGGCTCGTCGCCATCCTGTTCGGCATGGTGGTCGCCTGGGGCGCCAAGCTCCTCGGCCTCGACGTCGGCGGCGTCAGCGGCGGCGGCCTCGTCGGCGCGCTCGCCGGGATCGGCTTCGCGGTGCCCCTGCCGGCCGTCGACCACGTCTTCGGGGGCTTCCAGTTCGTCGGCGTCATCCTGGTGACGGCGATCCCCTTCGGCATCTACGACCTCGTCGAGGCGATGGACAACGTCGAGAGCGCCGAGGTCGCGGGCGACGCCTACCCGACCACGCGCGTGCTGACGGCGGACGGGCTCGTGAGCCTGATCGGCTGCCTGATGGGCAACCCCTTCATCAACGCCGTCTATATCGGCCATCCGGGCTGGAAGGCGATGGGCGGGCGGATCGGCTACTCCTTCGTGACCGGCCTCGTGGTCCTGGTGCTCGCCTGGCTCAACCTGATCTCGCTCCTGTCGAGCCTCGTGCCGGTCGTGGCGATCGCCCCGATCCTCCTCTACATCGGCATGCTGATCGGGGCGCAGGCCTTCCAGGAGACGCCGCACGACCACGCGCCCGCCATCGTGCTGGCCTTCGCGCCGCACCTCGCCGCCTGGGGCAAGACCCTGATCGACGGGGCGCTCGGCGCCGCCGGCACCAGCGCGGCGGCGGTCGGGCTCGACACGCTCGCCCAGGCGGGGGTGCTCTACGGAGGCCTCGAAGTGCTGGGCGAGGGCTCGATCCTGGGCGGGCTGATCCTCGGCGCCGTCGCGGTCTTCATCATCGAGCGCGACTTCCGGCGGGCGGCTGGCTTCGCGCTGGCGGGCGCGGTGCTGACCTTCTTCGGCTTCATGCACGGGCCGGCGGTCGGGATCGCGGTGAAGCCGGCGCTCGCCGCCGCCTACCTCATGGTCGCCGGGATCCTGTTCGCGGCGTCGCGGGCGGCCGAGGCGGCCCAGCCCGCCGTCCAGGCGGTCCCGGCCGAGTGAGAAGCGGCATCGCCATGTAATAACGTTGCATGTTCCGCCGCATCCGCTAAGCTGCCCACGCTCGAGGAAGCGGGGGACCCCTATGGTGAAGTGGAGAATCGCGGCGCTCGCGCTGGCATCGCTGCTGTCCGGCGCCGCGCCGGCCCTGGCCGATCCGCTCAAGGCCGTCGCGAGCTTCTCGATCCTCGGCGACCTCGTGCATCAGGTCGGGGGCGAGCGCGTCGCGGTCTCGGTGCTGGTCGGCCCGAACGGCGACGCCCACACCTTCTCGCCCTCCCCGAGCGACGCGCGCAAGCTCGCGGATGCGCAACTCGTGGTAGTGAACGGGCTCGGCTTCGAGGGCTGGATCGAGCGGCTGGTCAAGGCCTCCGGCACCTGGGCGCCGGTGGTGGTCGCCTCGGCGGGGGTCAACCCGATCCGGGAGGACGCGCCCGCGCATGGCGGGCACGAGGCGCACCCGATCGACCCGCACGCGTGGCAGAACGTCGCCAACGCCAAGCTCTACGTGGCGGCGATCCGCGACGCGCTCGTGCGCGTCGACCCGGAGGGCCAGGCGGCCTACGAGGATCGGGCCCGCGCCTACCTCGCCAAGCTCGACGCGCTCGAGGCGGAGATCCGCGCCGGCATCGCCGCGATCCCGGAGGCGCGCCGCCGCGTCATCACCACGCACGATGCCTTCGGCTACTTCGCCCGCGCCTACGCCATGCACTTCATCGCGCCCCAGGGCGTGTCGAGCGACAGCGAGGCCACCGCCAAGGACGTCGCGCGCATCATCGCGCAGGTGAAGCGGGAGAAGATCCCGGCGGTGTTCCTGGAGAACATCGCCGATCCGCGGCTGATGCAGCAGATCGCCCGCGAGAGCGGCGCCAAGGCCGGCGGGCGCGTCTTCTCCGACGCGCTGTCGGAGCCGGACGGTCCGGCCCCGACCTACCTGGACATGATGCGCCACAATCTGCGCGAGTTTTCCGCCGCCCTGATGCCGGGCTGAGCCGCTCGCGCAGCGCCCGATCACGCGACGATCGGGCGCTGCTCCAGATCGTTTGATCCAGGGCGTTTGATCCAGGTCGTTGATCTTGCCGCGTCGTCCTCGACGAACCGGATTCCGCTTCGTCGGACGAGGCTCTATTTCAGGTCGAGCAGGACGCTGCGGAAGCTCTTGGGCGCCTTGTCCGGGCAGGAGGCGCCGTCGTCGCTGAGGAGCCGGACCCGGCTGCCGTCGGGCGCGACCAGCAGCGCCTCGGGCTGGAAGTCGGGAATGCCCGCGAGCGCCTGGGCGGCGCCCGGCACCCGCGCGGGCGCGGCGCCCGGCTCGCCCGACCAGCGGTAGAGGTCGAAGGCCTCGCCGCCGCTCCCGGCGCCGCCCGCGATGATGAAGTAGGTCTTGGCGCCGGGCGCGTAGGCGATGTCGCGGATGCCGCGGCCCTTCAGGTCGAGGGCGATCGGCTTGCCAAGCTTGGGCGCGGCGCCGCTCGCCAGCACCTCGGCGGGGTTCTGCAGCGGCACGACGAGGGCGTCGTTGTCGGCGTTGAGGGGATTGCGCAGCCCGATCAGCAGGCCCTGCCCGTCGGCCGTGGGCGCGAGCCCCTCGACCGCGAGGCCCCGCCGCTTCGGTGCGAGGTCGGGCTTGCTGTCGGCGTCGAGGGCGATGCGCGCCGCGAGCTGCGGGTCGAGGTCCGAGAGGGCCTTGGCCAAGCCCCGGAACGAGGCGCCGCGCCGCTTGAGCACCGGCGCGTCCGGCGCGCCGGTGAGCGTGACGGCGAGGAGCTGCCGGCGGGATTCCTCCGCCTCGCCGTCCTTGTCCCGGCTGTGCGAGCCGATCACCACCACGTCGCCGCCGAGCCAGGCCGCCCCTTCGAGATCGGCCTTCTTCACCTTGCCGCCGGGCTTGGGCGCGAAGACCGGGTCGAGGTCGGCCCCGGCCAGGGCGAGGGGCGCGCCCGTCTCCTCCGCCCTGTAGAGGCGCAGGGTGTTGTCCTCGTCGTTCACCACCAGGAAGCGGTCGCCGAAGCTGCCGGCCGGCACCGGCACGGCCCCCGACGCCTCGCACATGCCCCAGTGCACGAGCACCGGGCCCGTCCGGACCTGCGAGAAGCCCGCCGTCGCCGGCAGGCAGAGTACGAACGCAGAGACGAGCGTCCTCAGGCGCACCATGATCGTCCTCCCCGTCAACCCGGCCATCCTCGTTGCCCGGCCGGTCCGGGTGAAGATCGCGCAGCCGCGATTTCGTTCAACTGCTATTCCGCTCCGGCAGCGCCGATCAGCCGCCGGTCATGGGGGGGAAGAAGGCGATCTCCCGCGCCCCCGCGAGCGGCGTCTCGGGCCGGGCATGCACCCTGTCGATCGCGGCCCGCACCACGCCCTCGTTCTCGAAGGCGTAGGCGTATTCCTCGCCGCGCGTCTTGAGCCAGGCCACGAGGTCCGCCACGGTCGCGACCGAGCCGGGCGGCTCCACGCTCTCCTCGGGCCGGCCGATCCGCTCGCGCACCCAGGCGAAGTAGACGAGCTTCATCGGGCGTCGTCCTCCATCATGTGGCGCAGGCCCGCCCGCAGATAGTCCCAGCCCGTGTAGAGGGTGAGCGCCGCCGAGATCCACAGCAGGGTCAGCCCGATCGTGACGGTGCCGGGCAGGATCCGCTCGCCCGCCGGCCCGGCGATCAGGAAGCCGAGGGAGACGAGCTGCGCGGCGGTCTTCCACTTGGCGACGCGGCTCACCGGCACCCCGACCTTCAGCTCGGCGAGGTATTCGCGCAGGCCCGAGACCAGGATCTCCCGGCACAGGATGACGATCGCGGCCCAAAGCGAGGTGCCGGGGATCGAGCCGTCCGCGGCGAGCATCAGCAGGCAGGCGGCGACCAGGAGCTTGTCGGCGATCGGATCGAGCATCCGCCCGAGGGCCGAGCTCTGCGCGTAGGTGCGCGCCACGTAGCCGTCGAGGTAGTCGGTGATGGCCGCGGCGATGAACACCGCCAGGGCCGCGAAGCGCGCCGTCGGCTCCTGCGGCCAGAACAGGAGGCCCGCCACGACCGGCACCGCCGCCACGCGGCCGTAGGTCAGCAGATTGGCGAGGTTGAGGGCGACCGACCGGCGCCGAGGTACGACCATGGTCATCGCGGCCGGTGAAACCACGGGGCCGGGGACGCGTCAACCGCGACTCGCGCGGGGTCACGCGATTTCCGACCGATCGCCGCGCGGGGCGGAAATCGCCCTCGCCCGGGCGCCGCGCGGGCGCCTGACGCGGCGTCCCGAAAGGACCGTCCGGGCCTCGTCTCACGCATTCGCGTGGAAGAAGTCGTAGACGGCGCGGGCCGTGGCGGCGTTGACGCCCGGCGTCTTGGCGAGATCCTCCAGGGCCGCGCGCTCGATGGCCTTCACGGTGCCGAAATGGTGCAGGAGGGCGCGCTTGCGCGTCGGCCCGATCCCCGGGATCTCGTCGAGCGGGTTCTTCACCAGCTCGCGCTTGCGCTTGGCCCGATGCGCCCCGATCGCGAAGCGGTGCGCCTCGTCGCGCAGGCGTTGCACGAAGTAGAGCGTCGGGTCGCGGGGCGGCAGCTTGAAGGGCGGCTGACCCTCCACGAAGAAGGTCTCGCGGCCCGCGTCCCGGTCCCGCCCCTTGGCGATGCCGACGAGGGGCACCCCCGTGACGCCGACCTCCGCCAAGGCGGCGCGGGCGGCCTCGAGCTGGCCCTTGCCGCCGTCGATCAGGACGAGGTCCGGCCAGGCCGGGAAGGCGTCCGCATCCGCCGGCTCGGCCTCGCCCTCCTGCCGGGGCGCCTCCTTGACCAGCCGGGCGAAGCGCCGGTGCAGCACCTCGCGCATCATGCCGAAATCGTCGCCCGGCTTCACGTCCGGCGACTTGATGGTGAAGGTCCGGTAATGGGTCTTCATGAACCCGGTCGGCCCGGCGACGATCATGGCGCCGACCGCGTTCGTGCCCATGATGTGGGAATTGTCGTAGACCTCGACCCGCCGCGGCGGCCTCGGCAGGCCGAAAGCCTGGCCCAGCGCCGCCAGCAGCTTGCCCTGCGAGGCGGTATCGGCGAGCCGCCTTGCCAGGGCCTCCCGGGCGTTGCGGGCCGCGTAGTCGATCAGGTTCTTGCGCTCGCCGCGCTTGGGCTGGTGGATCTCGACCCGGGCGTCGATCCGCGTCGAGAGCGCCGCGGCGAGCAGTTCCGCGTCCTCGATCTCGTGCGAGACCAGGATCAGGCGCGGCGCCGGCTTGTCGTCGTAGAACTGGCCGATGAAGGAGCCGAGCACCTCCGAGGCCGACATCGAGCGGTCGGCCTTGGGAAAGTAGGCGCGGTTGCCCCAGTTCTGCCAGTTGCGGAAGAAGAACACCTCGATGCAGAACTGCCCGGCCTGCTCGTCGAGGGCGAAGACGTCGGCCTCCTCGATGTCCTGGGTGTTGACGCCCTGCACGCCCTGGATGGCCGCGAGCGCGGCGATGCGGTCGCGGTAGCGCGCCGCCTTCTCGAATTCCCAGGCCTCGGCGGCGGCCTGCATGTCGGCGGCGAGGCGCTCCTTCACGCTGGTCGACTTCCCCGACAGGAAGGCGCGCGCCTCGTCGGCCAGCAGCGCGTAGTCGGCCGGCGCGATCTCCCCGGTGCAGGGACCCGAACACCGCTTGATCTGGTACAGCAGGCAGGGGCGGCTGCGGTTCTCGTAGTAGCTGTCCGAGCAGGAGCGCAGCAGGAAGGCCCGCTGCAGCGCGTTCACCGTGCGGTTGACCGCCCAGACCGAGGCGAAGGGGCCGAAATAGTGGCCCGGCCGGCGGCGCGCGCCGCGGTGCTTGACGATCTGGGGCGCCTCGGTGTCGGCGGTGAGCAGGATGTAGGGCAGCGACTTGTCGTCCCGCATCAGCACGTTGAAGCGGGGCTTGAGCTGCTTGATCAGGTTGGCTTCGAGCAGCAGCGCCTCGGTCTCGGTGACCGTGGTGACGAACTCCATCGAGGCCGTCTCGGCGATCATCCGGGCGATGCGGTTCGAATGGGCCTGGCCGCGGGCGTAGGAGCCGACGCGGTTCTTCAGGTTCTTGGCCTTGCCGACGTAGAGCACGTCGCCCTTGGCGTCGAGCATGCGGTAGACGCCGGGGGAGGGCGGCAGGGTCGACCAGAAGCGGCGGATCACCTCGGTGCCGGCCTCCACGAGGCCGGCCCCGGCCTGCGGGTCGAAATCGATCTCCGGCGCGTCGTCGCGGGCATCGACCGCGGCGTCCTCGCCGTCGTCGTCGAGGTCGAGGGCGTCGAGCGGTACGTCGTTCCCGGGGATGCGCGTCATCGCCCAGGATTTAGGCGACGGCGCGCGGGGAGGGAAGGGCGGCCCGCGCGCGATCGGGCGTCAGCGCCGGGTCACGACCCAGACCGCGTGGATGAGGCCCGGGATGTAGCCGAACAGGGTCAGGATCACGTTGATGAAGAACTGCAGGCCGAGGCCGACCGTGAACAGCACGCCGACCGGCGGGATGATCACGAGGAGGATGATGCGGATCAGGTCGCCCATGGGGGTCTCCGTGCCGAGGGGGGTCACACCGGCGGTCATTGCTCCTGACCGCCGCGTCGGTTCTCGAATCGTCGCCGAGCCACTGGCTTGCATCGAGACGTCGGGACGATCGATGGCCCGATGCGTCGGCATCCCGGGCGGTCGGTCCAAGGCCAAGCTCCCCTGAGAACGGCCGCGGCGCGCGCCGGTTCCCCTCCGTCACGCGCCTTGGCCGGCTCAATCCCAGATGTCGGCGTTCAGGATCCGGTGGGCGAGGCTGCGGCTCGGTTCCCGGTGCAGGCCGGGCCCCGCCAGGATGAACTCGACCTCGGGCAGGCGCGGCAGGTCGGGATCCGCGATCTCCCGCAGCCCCTCCGGGACGAGGCTGCGCGCCTGCGCCATCAGCCCGAGCCCCGCGAAGGCGGCGGCCCGCAGGCCGCTCAGGCTGGCGCAGGTGCAGGTGATGCGCCAGGGGCGGCTCTCCCGCGCGCAGGCTTCGAGCACGAGCGTGCGGGTCACGCTCGGGGCCGGGAAGGACAGGAAGGAGACCGGCTCGTCGCGCGCCGGCACCGCGTCGGGGAGCCCGCACCAGACCAGCCGGTCGCGCCGCACCGGCAGGCCCTGCGCCTCGCCCAGGCGCCGCTTGCCCAGCACGAGGTCGAGTTCGCCCCGCTCCACCGCCTCGGCGAGGAGGTGCGTGAACGACACGCTCAGTTCGAGATCCACCGACGGGTAGGTGGTCCGGAAATCGCGCAGCACCTCCGCGAGCCGCGTCTGCACGAAATCCTCCGAGGCGCCGAAGCGCAGCCGCCCGCGCACCGCCTGGCCGGCGAGCGTGCGCTCCAGCCGCTCATGCGCGTCGAGCACCGTGCGGGCGAAGCCGAGCACCGCCTCGCCCTCCGGGGTCGGCGCCACCGAGTGGGTGTCGCGGGCGACGAGCCGGCGCCCGAGCTGCGCCTCCAGCCGCTGCACGTGCTGGCTCACCGTGGATTGGCGCAGGCCGAGCTGCTCGGCCGCCCGGCTGAAGCTGCAGCTGCGCAGCACCGCCGTCAGGGTGCGCAGCAGGACGGGATCGATCAGGGGCGCCACCGCCGGTCCTCCTGCATAGACGGCGGGCAGGTTATCGCGTCTCGTGATAGCTGTAATCCCGCGCCGCAGCATTCCGCCTTGTGCGCCGCAGGATTACCTTTAGGTCACCCCCCCGGCCAGGATCCCCCCGATGCGCGCGCGCTTCCGCCCCGATCCCTTCATGCTGATGCTCCTCGCCTGCCTGCTCCTCGGCGCGTTCCTGCCGGTGAGCGGCGGGCTCGCGGAGGGGCTCGGCAGCGTGGCGACCGGCGCGATCGCGCTCCTGTTCTTCCTGCACGGCGCCCGCATCGACCGGCGCACGGCCCTGGCCGGGCTCGTCCATTGGCGGCTCCACCTCGTGGTGCTGGCGACGACGTTCGGGCTCTTCCCGCTCCTCGGCCTCGCGGCGGGCCTGCTCGCGCCGAGCCTGCTGACGCCGGCCCTCGCGGCGGGCGTGCTGTTCCTGTGCGTCCTGCCCTCGACCGTGCAATCGTCGATCGCCTTCACCTCGGTGGCGGGCGGCAACGTGCCGGCGGCGGTCTGCGCCGCCTCGGCCTCGAACATCCTCGGCATGGTCCTGACGCCGCTCCTGGCCTCCCTGCTGTTCCGGGCCCAGGGCGCCTTCGACTGGTCCGGGGCGGGCAAGGTCCTCCTGCAGCTGCTCGCGCCCTTCCTGCTCGGGCAGCTGCTGCGGCCGCGGCTCGCGCCGCTCCTGGCCTCCCGCAAGGGGGTGACCGCCCTCGTCGACCGCGGCTCGATCCTGCTCGTCGTCTACCTCGCCTTCAGCCACGCCAGCGCGAGCGGGCTGTGGTCGCGCACGCCGCTGCCGGCGCTCGCCACCATGCTGCTCGTCGACGGGATCCTGCTCGCGAGCGTGCTCGCCCTGACCGCGGCCGCGAGCCGGCTGCTCGGCTTCTCGCGGGCGGACGAGATCACCATCGTGTTCTGCGGCTCGAAGAAGAGCCTCGTGGCCGGCGTGCCGATGGCGAACGTCCTCTTCGCCGGGCAGGATGTCGGGGGTCTGCTCCTCCCGGTGATGCTGTTCCACCAGATCCAGATCGCGGCCTGCGCCGCCCTGGCCCGGCGCTACGCCGCCCGCGGCGGGAGCTATCGAACGGCCCCGGCGGCGCTTTCCGCGCTGCCGCTGGCGTCCCGTTGAGAATTGATTCACCGCCCGCGCCGATACTCCGGGAGAGCCAGGTTGCGTATCGGCTCCGTTCCCCGAACGACCGGCCCCGTCGCGCCCCCTGCGCGGCGGGGCAGCGGCGCGCCCCGGGCGCATCCCCGGGCGGGGGCCCGCCGCAACGCTCCCTTCACCATCTTGCTTGAGGCGGCGCAGAGGATTTGAGCGGCAGGATCCGGACGGAGCGCGTCCGACCGGAGCCGTCCGATGACCAGTGCCGTCCTGCCCCACCGGGGCCTCGCCGCGCTGCCGCTGCTGCGGGTCCTGCACGGGCTCGGCCTGGCCCTCTTCACGGCCTTCGTCTTCTTCGCGTGCTTCGCCTTCTCGGAGGCCTCGCCCTACGACCTCGTGGCGCTGCCGACCATCGCCCTGTGGCTGCTCCTCGGCATCCGGCTCCATCGCGGCGCGGTGCCCCTGGTCATCCTGCTCACCGTCTTCGTCGGCGCCACCGTGCTGGCCCTGCTGCCCTACCTCGACGAGGAGCGGCCGGTGACCTGGACGGTCCAGCTCTGCTACCTCGCCGTCACCACCCTGTTCTTCGCGATGTTCTTCGCCGACGAGACCGAGCGCCGGGTGGAGCTCGCGCTCAAGGTCTACACGGCGAGCACCCTGTTCTCCGGCGCCCTCGGGATCGGCGGCTACCTCGACCTGATCGGCAACGAGGACCTGTTCAGCAAGTACGGGCGCGCGTCCGGCACCTTCCAGGACCCGAACGTGTTCGGCTCCTTCCTCACGCTCGGTGCCCTCTACCTGATGCACAACCTGATGACCGGGCGCGCGCGGCGGCCGCTGCTGTCGCTCGCCGGCCTGCTGCTGCTGCTGGCCGGCATCTTCCTGTCCTTCTCGCGCGGCTCCTGGGGCGGCACGGTCGTGGCGGTCGCCCTCATGGTGTCGAGCATCTACCGCACCAGCGCCTCGATGGCGCTGCGGCGGCGGATCCTGCGCAGCACGCTGGTCACCCTGGTGCTCGGCGGCCTCGCCCTCGGCGGCCTGCTGTCGATCGGCAGCGTCGCCGAGACCTTCCACAAGCGCGCCGCCGTCACGCAGGATTACGACGAGGGCGAGACCGGACGGTTCGGCAACCAGATGCGCGGCTTCGGCCTGCTGATGGAGGAGCCGATGGGCTTCGGCCCCCTGCGCTGGCGCCTGATCTTCAACCTGGAGCCGCATAATTCCTACCTGGGCGCCTTCGCCAACGGAGGCTGGGTGGCGGGGGCCGCCTTCATCCTGCTCGTCCTCTCGACCGCGCGGGTGGGCTGGCGGCTGATGGCCGAGGCGAGCCCGGTCCGGCGCCACGCCCAGATCGTCGTGCCGGTGCTGATCATGTTCTTCCTGCAGGGATTCCAGATCGACATCGAGAAGTGGCGCCACGTCCACATGATGCTGGGCCTGGTCTGGGCCCTCGAAGCCGCCCGGGTCCGCAGTCGGGGCGGGGGCGCGGTTTCCTCCCGCGTCCAAATGGTCTAGAGGCGGCGCGCGGCCCCGGCGGGCCGGCCGTGACGGCCGCGCCGCCGAACCTCGCCCCTGCGCCGGACGCGGCGCCGGACCCGCGCCGGAGCGGCCGCCCCACGACGACCGGATGTCCGCCGCCATGTCCAACTCCGCGAAGGCCAGTTCCGCCAAGGCCAGTGCCGCCAAGGCCAGCGCCGCCAAGGCCGGCTCCGGGAAGCCCGGCACCCTCAAGCCCCGCCTGCCCCGCGGCCTCGTCGACCGCGGCCCGGCCGAGATCGCCGCGACCCAGCGGATGCTGCAGACCATCCGCGAGAGCTTCGAACTCTACGGCTTCGAGGCGGTGGAGACCCCCTTCATCGAGTACACCGAGGCGCTCGGGAAATTCCTGCCCGACCTCGACCGCCCGAACGAGGGCGTGTTCTCGTTCCAGGACGACGACGAGGCGTGGCTGTCCCTGCGCTACGACCTGACCGCGCCGCTCGCCCGCTACGTCGCCGAGCATTTCGACGCCCTGCCCAAGCCCTACCGCAGCTACCGGGCGGGCTACGTCTTCCGCAACGAGAAGCCGGGGCCCGGCCGCTTCCGCCAGTTCATGCAGTTCGACGCCGACATCGTCGGCGCCCCGACCGTCGCGGCCGATGCGGAGATCTGCATGATGGCCGCCGACACGCTGGAGCGGGTCGGCATCGCCCGCGGCGACTATGTGGTGAAGGTCAACAACCGCAAGGTGCTCGACGGCGTCATGGAGGCGATCGGGCTCGGCGGCGACGACCAGGCCGGGCGCCGCCTCACGGTGCTGCGCGCCATCGACAAGCTCGACCGCCTCGGGGTGGACGGGGTGCGGCTGCTTTTGGGGCCGGGCCGCCGGGACGAGAGCGGCGACTTCACCAAGGGGGCCGGGCTCCCGGACGAGGCGATCGACCGCATCATCCGCTACGTCTCCTTCCAGGCGGCGCCCACGGACGGGGGCGACCGGCTCGCCTTCTGGGAGAATTTCTTCGGCGGCTGGGCCGAGGTGGTGGGCGGCTCCGAGACCGGCCGCCAGGGCATCGCCGAATTGCACGCGATCCTGCGCCTGTGCGAGGCGGCGGGCTACGGCCACGACCGGGTGCGGGCCGACCCCTCGGTGGTGCGCGGCCTCGAATACTACACGGGGCCGGTCTACGAGGCCGAGCTGACCTTCCCGGTCGTGGGCGAGGACGGGCAGACCGTGCGCTTCGGCTCGGTGGCCGGGGGAGGGCGCTACGACGGCCTGGTCGGGCGCTTCCGGGCCGAGCCCGTCCCGGCGACGGGCTTCTCGATCGGCGTGTCGCGCCTGTTCGCGGCCCTGCAGATCGTCGGGAGCCCGATCGTGGCGGGCGCGGCCGGGCCCGGACCCGTGGTGGTGCTGGTGCTCGACCGCGAGGAGATCGCGAGCTACCAGGCCCTGGTCGCCGCCCTGCGCCAGGCCGGCATCCGGTCCGAACTCTATCTCGGGGCCGCCGGCCTCAAAGCGCAGATGAAGTACGCCGACCGCCGCGGCGCGCCGGCCGTGGTGATCCAGGGCAGCGACGAGCGGGCCCGCGGCGAGGTCCAGATCAAGGACCTGATCGAGGGCGCCCGCGCCGCCGAGGCGATCGCCAGCAACGCCGAGTGGAAGGCCGCCCGGCCGGCGCAGTTCTCGGTGCCGGAGGCCGAGATGGTCGCCCGCCTGCGCGAGGTGCTGGGCCGGCATTTCGGGTGAGCCGCGGGGGCGGAGGTCCGCTCGGGGCCCGCCTAAGCAGTCGCGAGGATCGCCGGGGGCGGCCCGGATTGGTACAGGACCTGAGGACGGATCGGTCGACATGACAGGCAACGGAGCCGCGCAACCCAGGACGGCCGCGCACGAGCGGCTGCTCGCCCTGTTCGAAGGGCGGGGCTACGCGCGCGTCGAGCCGCCGGTGCTGCAGCCGGTCGAGCCCTTCCTCGAACTCTCGGGCGAGGACATCCGGCGGCGCATCTTCATCACCCAGGACGAGGCGGGGGCCGAACTCTGCCTGCGGCCCGAATACACGATCCCGGTCGGCCGGCATCACCGCGCCGTGGCGGGCGCCGAGGCCGCCGATTACAGCTATCTGGGCCCGGTCTTCCGTCTGCGCGCGGGGGAGCCGAACGAGTTCCACCAGGCGGGCATCGAGTCGATCGGCCGGGTCGACGTGCCGGCGGCGGACGCGGAGATCCTCGGCCTCGCCGTCGAGGGGCTGGAGCGCCTCGGCCACGGCGAGCCGCGGGTGCGCCTCGGCGACATGGGCCTGATCACCGCGCTCCTCGACGCGCTCGGCGTCGCGCCCGCCGCCAAGCGGCGCTGCCTGCGCGCGATCGCGGCCGGGCGCTCCCTCGACGAGATCGCCGCGCCGGTCCCGGTCGGGGAGGCCCATGCCGGGCTCCTCAGCGCGATCCAGGGCCAGGACCCGCAGGGCGTGCGCGCCTTCGTGGAGGACGTGCTCGCCATCGCGGGCATCAGCCGGGTCGGCGGGCGCAGCGCGGGCGAGATCGCCGAGCGCTTCCTCGCCAAGGCGGCGGCCCATGCGGGCGGCGGGGCGGGGCTCGGCGGCGAGGCCCGCGCGGTGATCGAGGGCTACCTCGCCCTCACGGGCGATCCCGACCGGGCCGCCGCCGGCCTGCGCGACCTCGTCGCCTCGGCCGGGCTCTCCGCCCCATCCCTGCGCGAGGCGGTCGCCCTGTTCGAGGAGCGCAACGGCTTCATCGCGGCGAGCGGCCTGCCCCTCGACCGCTTCACCTTCTCGGGCCGCTTCGCCCGCAACCTCGACTATTATACGGGCTTCATCTTCGAGATCACCGTCCCGGAGGGCGAGCGCCCGGTGGTGGGCGGCGGGCGCTACGACGGCCTGCTGCAGCATCTCGGCAGCCCGGAGCCCCTGCCGGCGGTCGGCTGCTCGTTCTGGCTCGACCGCCTCAGCGCCCGGGAGAGCGCCCGATGACCCGTGCCGACGGTCCCCTGGTCCTGGCGGTGCCCTCGAAGGGGCGCCTGCAGGAGAACGCCGCCGCCTTCTTCGCCCGGGCCGGCCTCGTCCTCGCCCAGACCAGCGGCGCCCGCGACTATCGCGGCCGCCTCAAGGGCGTGGCGGACGTGGAGGTGCGCTACCTCTCGGCCTCGGAGATCGCCGGCCAGCTCGCCAGCGGCGCGGCCCATCTGGGCGTGACCGGCGAGGACCTGATCCGCGAGACCCTGCCGGATTCCGGCGCCCAGGTGGAGCTGCTGACGCCGCTCGGCTTCGGCAACGCCACCGTGGTGGTGGCCGTGCCGCAGGCCTGGATCGACGTGCGCACCATGAGCGACCTCGACGAGGTCGCCACCGACATGCGCCTGCGCCACGGCAAGCGGCTGCGCATCGCCACGAAATACGTCAACCTCACCCGCCGCTTCTTCGCCCGGCACGGGGTCGCGGATTACCGCATCGTCGAGAGCCTCGGCGCGACCGAGGGCGCGCCGGCCGCGGGCAGCGCCGAGATCGTGGTCGACATCACCACGACGGGCGCCACCCTCACGGCCAACGCCCTCAAGGTGCTGGACGACGGCGTCATCCTGCGCTCGGAGGCGAACCTCGTCGCCTCGCTCGGCGCCTCCTGGGGGCCGACCGCGCGGGCGGCCGTCCAGGCGGTGCTCGGCCGCATCAGCGCCGAGGAGCGGGCGCGCACGAGCCGCGAGGTCCGGGCCGGGATGCCCGCGGCCCCGATCGACCTCGCGGCCCTCGCCGCCGCCCACCAGGCCGAACTGCCCTACGGCCTGCCGGAGGGGCGGGCCGAGATCGTCCTGCGCTGCCCGGGCGAGGCGGTCTTCGACCTCGCCGAGGCGCTCGCCCGGGCCGGGGCGCTCGGGGTCAGCGTGCGCCGCGTCGACTACGCCTTCGCGGCCGAGAACCCGCTGATCGAGCGCCTCCTCGCCCGGATCGGACCGTGAGCCGCGACCTGGAGGCGCTGCCGGTCCTGCGCACGGCGCGGCTGCGGCTGGCGCGGCTCGCCGAAGCCGACGCGCCCGCCCTGCAGCGGCTCACCGACGACCCGGCCATCACCGGGGCCATCCACTTCCTGCCCTCGCCCTTCGCCATCGCGGAGGCGCGCGCCCTGATCGCCGGGGCCGACGGCGGCCGGGACCGCTTCCTCGGCGCGTGGCGTTGCGCCGACGAGACCCTGGTCGGCGTGCTCGGGGCGCATCTGCGCGGCGACGACCGGGTCGAGATCGGCTACTGGTTCGCGCCCGCCGCGCAGGGCAGGGGCCTCGCCCGCGAGGCGGCCGCCGCCCTCGTCGCGGCTTTGCGCCAGGCTGTGCCCGGGCGCCTCCCGGTGGCGGAATGCCGGGAGGACAATCAGCGCTCGTGGCGCCTGCTCCACGCCCTCGGCTTCCGGGCGTCGGGAGAGAGCGGCAGCCGGCCGGGGCGGAGACTCCTGGTCTGGGAGCGGGGCTAGGCAGAGCGGCTCGGCCGACAGGATCGCGGTCCGGGTGTCGAGGCTGCCGATCGCGCGCGGAGGCCGCGAGGCCCGGACCTGCGCCGCATCGAGAGAGGCGTGCGGCGCGGCGCCCCGCTACTCGGCCGCCTCGGCGAGGACCGTGCCGGCCCGGGGCAGGCCGAGCGCGTCCCAGACCTCCACCAGCGCCGCCGTCAGCCGCGCGATGTCAGCCTCGTCGTGGAACGGCGACGGCGTGATCCGCAGGCGCTCCGTCCCCCGCGGCACCGTCGGGTAGTTGATCGGCTGGATGTAGATCCCGTGCCGCTCCAGCAGCCGGTCCGCCGCCGCCTTGCAGCGCTCCGCATCCCCCACCATCACCGGCACGATGTGCGTCGGCGTCGCCAGAACCGGAAGACCCGCCCCCGCCAGCGCCGCCTTCGTGCGCGCCGCCTGGCGCTGATGCGCCGCCCGCTCCGCCCCCGAGCGCTTCAGGTGACGGATCGAGGCCGTCGCCGCCGCCGCGATCGCCGGCGGCAGCGCCGTGGTGAAGATGAAGCCCGGCGCGTGGCTGCGCACCGCGTCGCACAGCACCGCGCTCCCGGCGATGTAGCCGCCCACCACCCCGAAGCCCTTGGCCAGGGTGCCCTCGATCACGTCGAGCCGGTGCATCACCCCGTCGCGCTCGGCGATCCCCGCCCCGCGCGGCCCGTAGAGCCCGACCGCGTGCACCTCGTCGATGTAGGTCATCGCCCCGTAGCGCGCGGCGAGGTCGCAGATCGCCGCGATCGGGGCGACGTCGCCGTCCATGGAGTAGACGCTCTCGAAGGCGATCAGCTTGGGCCGGGCGCCGGCCTCGGCCAGCAGCGCCTCGAGATGGGCGAGGTCGTTGTGGCGGAACACGCGCTTGTCGCAGCCGGACTGGCGCACGCCCTCGATCATCGAATTGTGGTTGTAGGCGTCGGACAGGATCAGGCAGTCGGGGATCAGCCGGGCCAGGGTGGCGATGCCGGTCTGGTTGGAGACGTAGCCGGAGGTGAAGACCAGGGCGGCCTCCTTGCCGTGGAGGTCGGCGAGTTCGCGCTCGAGGTCGACCAGCGGGGAGGAGGTGCCGGCGATGTTGCGGGTGCCGCCGGCGCCGACGCCGCAGCGGGCGGCGGTCCGGGTGAGGGCCTGGACGACGTCGGGGTGCTGGCCCATGCCGAGGTAGTCGTTGGAGCACCAGACGGTGATGTCGCGGCAGCTGCCGTCGGGCAGGCGCCAGCGGGCGACCGGGAAGCGGCCGGCGACGCGCTCGATGTCGGCGAAGACGCGGTAGCGGCGCTCGTCGTGCAGGCGGTCCACGGCGGAGCGGAAGATGGCCTGGTAATCGGTCTGAGGCATCAGGATCCCTTCGGCTCGCCGGAATGCGCGACGGGGCACGCTTCTGCCCGGGTCACGCCTTGATCTCGCTCAAATCCGGCTGGCTTTGTAACTGGATCAGGGTAAGGCGGGGTGCGCCGTATCTGACTCCTCCGGGGCGGGGGAGGAAGGCCAAATGCGCGACGGCGACGATGGGTCGCGAGATGGACGAGAGAGCCAAGGACGACCGGGCCGAGCGCCTGAAGGCGGCGCTGCGGGACAACCTCAAGCGCCGCAAGGCGCAGGCCCGCGGGCGGGCGGGGGCAGAGGCGCCGCGCCCGGCCGAGGCGGATCCGCCGGACCGGCCCGAGCGTTGAGAAGCGTGGCCTTAAGGCCGCGAGTGGATGATGGCGTGCGCGGATGCGCGGAGGCGCGGCGCGGGCGGGACGACTTCAGGCGCAGGACGGCCGCGCGTGACGGGCGCGGCCCGTTTCAGGGAACGCAGATGGATCGAATTCACATCACGGGCGGCGCACCGCTCCAGGGCGAGATCCCGATCTCGGGCGCCAAGAACGCGGCGCTGCCGCTGATGATCGCGAGCCTCCTGACCGGCGAGACGGTCGAACTCGCCAACGTGCCGCGCCTCGCCGACATCGCCTCGCTCCTGCGCATCCTCGGCAATCACGGCGTCGACCACATGGTGGTCGGCAAGCGCCCCGGCCAGACCAGCGAGACCGGCCAGACCATCCGCCTCACGGCGAGCAACGTGATCGACACGACGGCGCCCTACGAACTCGTCTCCACCATGCGGGCGAGCTTCTGGGTCGTGGCGCCGCTCCTCGCCCGCTTCGGCGAGGCGAAGGTCTCGATGCCGGGCGGCTGCGCCATCGGCACCCGGCCGGTGGACCTGCTGCTCATGGCGCTGGAGCGGCTCGGCGCCTCGATCGAGATCGACGGCGGCTACGTCGTCGCCCGCACCCGCAACGGCCTGCGCGGGGCCGAGATCGTCTTCCCGAAGGTGACGGTGGGCGGCACCCACGTCGCCCTGATGGCGGCCGCCCTCGCCCAGGGCACCAGCGTGATCGAGAACGCCGCCCGCGAGCCCGAGGTGGTCGACCTCGCTGCCTGCCTGACCAAGATGGGCGCCCGCATCGAGGGCGTCGGCACTCCGCGGATCGTGGTCGAGGGCGTCTCGCGCCTCGGCGGCGCCCGCCACGAGGTGCTGCCGGACCGGATCGAGACCGGCACCTACGCGATGGCGGTCGCGATGACCGGCGGGGACGTGATCCTGCGCGACACCAGGGCGGAACTGCTCCACAGCGCCCTCGACGTGCTGGCGACCACCGGCACCGAGGTGACGGCCCTGCCGGACGGCATCCGGGTGCGCCGCAACGGCGCGGGCGTGGCGGCGGTCGACGTCACCACCGACCCGTTCCCCGGCTTCCCGACCGACCTGCAGGCCCAGTTCATGGCCCTGATGACCCGGGCCCGGGGCCAGTCCCGCATCCGCGAGACGATCTTCGAGAACCGCTTCATGCACGTCCAGGAACTCGCCCGGCTCGGCGCCCGCATCCGCCTGGACGGGGATCTCGCGGTGGTGGACGGGGTCGAGCGCCTGAAGGGCGCGCCCGTGATGGCGACCGACCTGCGCGCCTCGGTGTCGCTGGTGATCGCCGGCCTCGCCGCCGAGGGCGAGACGACCATCAACCGGGTCTACCACCTCGACCGCGGCTTCGAGGCCCTGGAGGCCAAGCTCGGCCGCTGCGGCGCCCAGATCCGGCGCGAGCGGGCCTGAGCCGGGGGCGGGCGCGGCCCGCCCCGACCGTCGTCCTCAGTAGCCGATCTGGCCGCGCTTCAGGCCGAAGCCCGGGATCTCGCAGCCGCAGGGCGCGTTGATCGGCCCCGGCCGGGTCGGGCAATTGCCGCGCGCCGTCACGCAGATGCGCCCGAACCCCTCCCGCCGCAGCGCGCGCTCGCGTCCGTAATAGTAGCCCTCGGGGCCGCGCCGCGGCCGCTCGTACTCCTCGCGGAACTCGCGGCGGCGCGGGCGGTCGTACCCGTCGCCGTAATACTGGGCGAGGGCAGGGGCGATGCCGCCGCCGAGGGTCAGTGCGGCGAGGGCCGCGAGCGTCACAGGTCTCACGCGTGGTCTCCTGTCATGCCGGGCAGATCTAACGGCAACGAGATGAACGGTGGGTGAGCCGGCGGGGGCGGTTGTTCGGGGCGGGGGCCGTCGCTACCTACCAGGAGTAGAGGCCCCGGGACCGGACTTCGCCCGGCGGCCGGCCCCCTGCCTGAAGGACGCCGACAGTGAAGGACGCGGAGATGGAGCTTCTGAAGCTCGCTGCCCTCGACGCCGACGACCTCGCGGTCATCTCGGCCCATCTGCAGGACGCCGTCCTGCGGGCGGGCGACCTCGCCTACCTGCCCCGCGAGCGTCGCTTCGCCCTCGTGGCGCGCCGGTTCGACTGGACCGCCCCGGACGGCGCCCCGCCGCGGCGGCGCCTGACCGGGCTGCATTTCGACCGGGTGATGGCGGTGCGCTGCCGCGGCATCCCGCGCGAGACGCCCGACGCCGCGATGGAACTCCTCGCCATCACCTTCGAGCCCGGCGAGGCGCCCTCCGGCACCGCGACGCTGGTCTTCGCGGGCGGCGGCGCCATCCGGCTCGAGCTCGAATGCATCGAGGCCGGCATGCGGGATCTCGGCCCGGTCTGGGGGGCGGAGAGCCGCCCAGTCCACCCGATCCCGCTCGACGCGGCCTGAGACCGCTCCCCCGCAGCGCGCGGCCGCGGGTCTGGCAGCCCCCGTCCCGGGCGATCCGGCGCGGGGTCGGTCCCGTCCATCCTCCGCCTGGACAGGACCGGCATTCTCTGCCAGTGGGCGCGACCGACCCCGGCTCCCGCCTCCGGACATCCCGATGCTGCGCCTCGATTCCCGCGCCCCCACCTTCGACGCCGACTTCGCCCGCCTGCTCACGGTCAAGCGCGAGGTGGCGGAGGATGTCGACGAGGCCGTGCGGGCGATCATCGCCGCGGTGGCGCGGGAGGGCGACGCCGCCCTCGTCGCCTATACCCGGCGCTTCGACGGCCGCGGCGCCGACTTCACCGAGGCCTCGATCCGGGTCACGCAAGCGGAGGTGGACGCGGCAGTCGCGGCCTCCCCCCGCGAGGCGCTCGACGCCCTCCACCTCGCCCGGGAGCGGATCGAGGCCTATCACCGGGCGCAGCGCCCCGCCGACCACCGGGAGACGGACGCGCTCGGCGTCACCCTCGGCTGGCGCTGGACCGCCCTCGAATCCGTCGGCCTCTACGTGCCGGGCGGGACGGCGAGCTACCCGTCCTCGGTTCTGATGAACGCGATCCCCGCCAAGGTCGCGGGCGTGCCGCGCCTCGCCATGGTGGTGCCGACGCCGGGCGGCGTGACCAACCCGCTCGTGCTCGCCGCGGCCCGGATCGCCGGCGTCGACGAGATCTTCCGGGTCGGGGGCGCGCAGGCGGTGGCGGCCCTGGCCTACGGCACGGCGACGATCGCGCCCGTCGCCAAGATCGTCGGCCCCGGCAACGCCTACGTGGCGGCGGCCAAGCGCCGGGTCTTCGGGCAGGTCGGGATCGACATGATCGCCGGGCCGTCCGAGGTGCTGATCCTCGCCGACGAGGGCGCCAATCCCGAATGGGTCGCCGCCGACCTCCTGGCCCAGGCCGAGCACGACCCGGCCGCGCAGGCGATCCTGATCACCGACAGCGACGCCCTGGCGGAGGCCGTGGCGGCGGCGGTGGAGGGCCAGCTCGCGACGCTGGCGCGGGCAGCGATCGCCCGGGCGAGCTGGCGCGACTACGGCGCCATCGTGCGGGTGGCGCGCCTCGCGGACGCGATCCCCCTCGTCGACCGCCTCGCCCCGGAGCACCTGGAGATCGAGGCGCGGGACGCCGAGGCCCTGGGCGCGCGGGTGCGCAATGCGGGGGCGATCTTCCTCGGCGCCCACACCCCGGAGGCGATCGGCGACTATGTCGGCGGGCCGAACCACGTGCTGCCGACCGCGCGCTCGGCGCGGTTCTCCTCCGGGCTCGGCGTCCTCGACTTCATGAAGCGCACCTCGATCCTGTCCTGCTCGCCGGAGGCCCTGCGGGCGCTGGGCCCGGCCGCGGTGACGCTCGGCCGCGCCGAGGGCCTCGACGGCCATGCCCGCTCGGTCGCCATCCGCCTGAACCTCTGACGCCGCCGGCTTGCGCGGGCGCGCGCTTGCGCGTCAGGTAGCGCCACGCCGCGGCGACCCAAAGACCAATCCGGGGACCAGAACCGATGTCGAGCGATGCTCCCGATCCGCGCCGGCGCCTTGCGGCGGTCAAGCTCGACGAGGACTCGATCGGGCGGGGCAACCCGGACCAGGAGCACGAGCGCGCCATCGCGATCTACGACATACTGGAATCCAACCACTTCGCCGTCGCCAACCACGACGGCGGCCCCTACGCGCTGCGGCTCGGCCTCGTCGAGAACAAGCTCGCCTTCGCGATCTCGACCGCGGACGGCGCCCCGGTGATGACGCATCTCCTGTCGCTGACGCCGTTCCGGGGCGTGATCCGCGACTACGAGATGATCTGCGACAGCT
The DNA here is from genome assembly GCF_000379105.1 of Methylobacterium sp. WSM2598. Taxonomy (GTDB): domain Bacteria; phylum Pseudomonadota; class Alphaproteobacteria; order Rhizobiales; family Beijerinckiaceae; genus Methylobacterium. The sequence continues at coordinate 2,303,132 of NZ_KB900609.1, forward strand.
ACTTCAAGGCGATCCGGACCGCCTCCCCGAGCCAGATCGAGGCGATCGACATGGGTCGGCGCGGGGTCCACAACGAGGCGTCGGAACTGCTCAAGCAGCGCCTCGACGGCAAGGTCGAGGTCGACCACGACACCGCGCGCCGCCTCTTCACCCTCATCTTCGCCCTGCACTGGAAGGGCTGACGCCGGATGGGCGAGGCGGCCGCGACCGGGGGCGGGCCGTGACCGGCGCCCCGGGCGATCCGGCGGCGAGGGCCGGCCGGCGGGTGCAATCCGTGCTGTTCGTCTGCAACTTCAACGCCGTGCGCTCCGCGGCGGCGGAGGCGCTGGCCCGGCACTATTTCGGCCGCTCGGTCTACGTCCAATCCGCCGGCGTGCGCTCCGGCGAGCCGACCGACCCGTTCATGATCGCGGCCCTCGACGAGATCGGGATCGACGCGCACCGCCACCGGCCCCGCACCCTGGAGGAGCTGGAGGAGTGGGAGGGGCTGAACTTCGACCTCATCATCTCCCTGTCGCCGGAGGCCCACCACGCCGCCCTCGAACTGACCCGCACCGTGGCGGCCGAGGTCGAGTACTGGCCGACCCCGGACCCGACCGCGAGCCAGGGCTCGCGGGAGCAGCGGCTCGACGCCTACCGCGAAGTGCGCGACGGGCTGGCGGCGCGGATCCGCAAGCGGCTGCGCTGAGCCGGGCTCGCCCTTGCCCCCCTGCGAGCCGGGCTCGCCCTTGCCCCCCTGCGAGCCGGGCTCGCCCTCGATCCCTGCGAGCCGGGCTCGCCCTTGACCCCCGCCGCGCCCGCACCCTAGAGCACGGGCATTCCCGCCGAGGAGCCGCCCCATGACCGACCGCCTGCCCGGTTTCAACACCCTCGCCATCCATGCCGGGGCGGCGCCGGACGCCGCGACGGGCGCGCGCGCGACGCCGATCTACCAGACGACGTCCTTCGTGTTCGACGACGTCGACCACGCCGCCTCGCTGTTCGGGCTTCAGGCCTTCGGCAACATCTACTCCCGCATCGGCAACCCGACGAACGCGGTTCTGGAGGAGCGGGTCGCCGCCCTGGAGGGCGGCACCGCCGCCCTCGCGGTCGCCTCCGGCCACGCCGCCGAGTTCCTGGTGATGCACGCCCTGCTGCAGCCGGGCGACGAGTTCATCGCCGCCAACAAGCTCTACGGCGGCTCGATCAACCAGTTCAACCATTCCTACAAGAACTTCGGCTGGAACGTGGTCTGGGCCGACACGGACGATCCGGCCTCGTTCGAGGCCGCCGTGACGCCGCGCACCAAGGCGATCTTCGTGGAATCGATCGCCAATCCGGGCGGCGTGATCACCGATCTCGCGGCCGTCGCGGCCGTCGCCAAGCGCCACAACATCCCGTTCATCGTCGACAACACGATGGCGACCCCGTACCTGATCCGGCCCTTCGAGCACGGCGCCGACATCGTGGTCCATTCGGCCACGAAGTTCCTCGGCGGCCACGGCAACTCGATCGGCGGCGTGATCGTGGACGGCGGCAGCTTCTCCTGGGCGGGCGACGACCGCTACCCGATGCTCTCGAAGCCGCGGCCCGAATACGGCGGCATGGTCCTGTCGGAGACCTTCGGCAATTTCGGCTTCGCCATCGCGGTGCGGGTGCTGGGCCTGCGCGACCTCGGGCCGGCCCTCTCGCCCTTCAACGCCTTCCTGATCCTCAACGGCATCGAGACCCTGCCGCTGCGCATGCAGCGCCACTCGGACAATGCCCGCGTGGTGGCCCAGCACCTGGCGGGGCACCCGCTCGTGTCCTGGGTCAGCTATCCGGGCCTGGAGAGCGACCGCTACCACGCCCTGCACAAGCGCTACTGCCCGCTCGGGGCCGGCGCCGTCTTCACCTTCGGCCTGAAGGGCGGCTACGAGGCCGGCGTGAGGCTCGTGTCGAACCTCAAGCTGTTCTCGCACCTCGCCAATATCGGGGACACGCGCTCGCTCGTGATCCATCCGGCCTCGACCACGCACCGCCAGCTCAGCGACGAGCAGAAGGTCCGGGCCGGGGCCGGGCCGGAGGTGGTGCGCCTCTCCGTCGGCATCGAGGACCCGGCCGACCTGATCGCGGATCTCGACCAGGCCCTCGCCGGCTGAGACGGGATCCGCGCGATCGAAGCGGATCCCGTCTCACGAGCCCGCGCGGCGCTTGAGCGAAGCCCAAAGCCGCCATCCCGAAGGGATCATGCGGATTTGGGATAAAAAGCCTGTGCGGCGCGTGAGCGGGGCCGACATCCGCATCGCGAAGAGATCAACCGGATGTCGGATGACGGGCGGCGCGGGCGCCGGGCGATCGGTCCGGCCGCGCTTGACCCAGGGGATGGCTGCCCATAGGCAGCAACCAGCCATCCCCTCAGCCGTTGCCGCCCATGACAGTGAGCCCGAACCCGCCGGACTGCGCCGCCCCGGAGCCCCCCGTCATCCTCCTGGTGGAGGATGACGGGCTGCTGCTGATGGAGGCCGCCGACACGCTGGCGGAGGCGGGGTTCCAGGTCGTCGAGGCGCCCCACGCCGACAAGGCCCTGCAGGTGCTGGAGAGCGCCCAGGAGGTCGACGCGCTGATGACCGACGTCGACATGCCGCTGGGCTCGATCGACGGGCTCGCGCTGGCCCGGCTGGTGGCGCGGCGCTGGCCCTGGATCCCGGTGCTCGTCGTCTCCGGCATGGGCACGCCGGGGCCGCACGACATGCCGGACGGCGCCCGCTTCATCCCGAAACCCTACGCGCCCTGCAACCTCGTCCAGGCGCTGCACGATTGCGTGCGGCGCGCCGCCTGATCCCCGGACCGCCGCGATGCCGCCCCTCGACCCCGCGTCCCTCGCCTTCGCCACCCGCGCCGTCCATGGCGGGGCGGCCCCCGATCCGGCCACCGGCGCGCGCGCGCAGCCGATCTACCTCACCAACGGCTTCGTCTTCGAGTCGAACGAGCAGGCGGCCGACATCTTCGCCATGCGGGCGACGGGGTTCTCCTATTCGCGCGGCTCGAACCCGACCGTCGCGGCCCTGGAGCGGCGCGTCGCCTCCCTCGAAGGCGCCAAGGCGGCGGTGGCGGTGGGCTCCGGCCAGGCCGCCATGCTCCTCGTGCTGCTGACGCTGCTGCAGGCCGGGGATTCCTACGTGGCCTCCGCGCGGCTGTTCGGCGGCTCGCTCGGCCTGATGCGCCGCCTGGAGACCCGCTACGCCCTCACTCCGCAATTCAGCCGCGGGCTGACCCCCGAGGATTTCGAGCGCGCCATCACGGACCGGACCCGGGCGATCATCTGCGAGTCGATCGTCAATCCCTGCGGCACCGTCGTCGACGTCGCGGGCGTGGCCGCGGTGGCGCGCCGGCACGGGCTGCCGCTCATCGTCGACAACACCCTCGCCTCGCCCGCCCTGATCCGGCCGATCGAGCACGGGGCCGACATCGTCGTGCACTCGACGTCGAAGTTCCTGTCCGGGTCCGGCACGGTGATCGGCGGCATCGTCTGCGACGCGGGCCGCTTCGACTGGCGCGCCACCGGCCGCTACAACCTGATCAACGAGCCCTGGCCCGATTACGACGGGCTCGTCGTGTCGGAGCGCTTCCCCGAGACCGCCTTCGCGACGGCCTGCCGGCTGTTCGGCCTGCGCGACCTCGGCCCCGGCCTCTCGCCGATGAACGCCTTCCTGACCCTGACGGGGATCGAGACGCTGCCGCTGCGCATGGAGCGCCACTGCGCCAACGCGCGGGCCGTGGCCGCCCGCCTCAAGGCGCATCCGAAGGTCGGCTGGGTGAGCTATCCCTCGCTTCCGGGCCAGGCCGGCGAGGCGGTGGCGAACCGCTACGTGCCCCAGGGCGCCGGCGCGATCTTCACCTTCGCGCTGAAGGGCGGCGAGCCCGCGGCGCTCGCCTTCATCAGCGGCCTCGACCTGATCTCCCACCTCGTCAATATCGGGGAGATCAAGTCGCTGGCGATCCACCCGGCCACCACCACGCACCGGCAGCTGCGCCAGGACGAGAAGGCGGCGGCCTGCGTGGGACCCGAGACGGTGCGCCTGTCGATCGGGCTGGAGAGCATCGAGGACCTGATCGCCGACGTCGAGCAATCCCTGGCGAAACTGCCCTAGAGCAGCACCCGATCACGTGGCCATCGGGTGCTGCTCCAGGTCTTTGATCTTGCCGCATGTTCTGCGCCGAACCGGCATCCACTTCGTCGGAAAATGCTCTAATCCGGCTCCCGCTCGGCCGGGGCGCGCCGGGTCAGCGCCCGGAGGGCGCCGTGCAGGCTGCGCAGGTCCTGCTCGGTCATCGCCATGCGGTGGAGAATGTCGCGCAGGTTGCGCACCATCCCGCCCCGCTTCTCGGGCGGAAAGTAGCCGACCGCGTCGAGGGCCCCCTCCAGGCTCTCGAACAGCGACAGCAGCGCCTCCCGGGGGGCCGGCGGCGAGCGCATCTCGCCGTCGAAGGGCAGGGTGGCGAGGCCGGACGCGCGCCGCCACTCGTAGGCGACGAGGAGCACGCTCTGGGCGAGGTTGAGGGAGGCGTGCCGCGGGTCGACCGGGAAGGTCACGATCGCGTCCGCCAGCGAGACCTCGTCGTTCGACAGGCCGACCCGCTCGCGCCCGAACAGGATGCCGACCCGCTCGCCGGCCGCCTGCCGCGCCACCACGCTCCCCATCGCCTCGTCGGGTCCCATGACCCGCTTCATCTGCCCGCGCTCTCGCGCCGTGGTGGCGAGCACGTGATGGAGGTCGCCGATCGCCTCCGCGACCGTGGCGTGGATGGTCGCCCCGTCGAGGACGTGGGTGGCGCCCGAGGCCGTCTCGCGCACGCCCTTCTTCGGCCAGCCGCCCTTCGGCGCGACGAGGCGCAGCTCCGAGAGGCCGAAATTCGCCATCGCGCGGGCGGTCATGCCGATATTCTCGGCGAGCTGCGGCTCGACCAGGATGACGGCGGGGCGGGGCGGGTGCTCGAACATGGGGAGGCGGTTCCGGATTGTCCGGCGCTTCTAGGCGCGGGCGCGCCGGCGGGCCAGCCCGCATGGGAACCGCGCGGCTCCGGGCGCGTTTCCCGATGAGACCTCCTCGGCCCCGGCGACCGCGCCGGGGCCTTTTTCTGTGGGCGATTGCCGGCGCCGCCCGGCTTCCCCGTGATGCTGCAGCGCGCTATGACCGCGCGACGGCCCGGTCCTTGCCGGCGGACATCATCCGCTGCAACAGCGGGCACGCTCGCCGCATAGGGAAGGCTGGTCGATCATGGCGAAGATCAAGGTGACGAATCCCGTCGTGGAGCTCGACGGGGACGAGATGACACGGATCATCTGGCAGAACATCAAGGACAAGTTGATCCATCCCTATCTCGATATCCCTCTGGAGTACTACGATCTCGGGATCGAGCATCGCGATGCCACGAACGACCGGGTGACCATCGAGGCGGCCGAGGCGATCAAGCGGCACGGCGTCGGCGTGAAGTGCGCCACTATCACGCCCGACGAGGCGCGGGTGAAGGAGTTCAACCTCAAGGAAATGTGGAAGTCGCCGAACGGCACGATCCGCAACATCCTGGGCGGCGTGATCTTCCGCGAGCCGATCATCTGCCGGAACGTGCCGCGCCTCGTGCCGGGCTGGACGCAGCCGATCGTCGTCGGCCGCCACGCCTACGGCGACCAGTACCGCGCCACCGACTTCAAGGTTCCGGGCAAGGGCCGGCTCACCATCAAGTTCGAGGGCGACGACGGCACCGTCATCGAGCGCGAGGTCTTCAAATTCCCGGGCGCCGGCGTCGCCCTGTCGATGTACAACCTCGACGATTCGATCCGCGACTTCGCCCGCGCCTCGATGAATTACGGGCTCGCCCGCAAGTTCCCGGTCTATCTCTCGACCAAGAACACCATCCTGAAGGCCTATGACGGCCGCTTCAAGGATATCTTCGAGGAGGTCTATCAGAACGAGTTCAAGGCGAAGTTCGACGCGGCCGGCATCACCTACGAGCACCGGCTGATCGACGACATGGTGGCGTCGGCCCTGAAGTGGTCGGGCGGCTACGTGTGGGCCTGCAAGAACTACGACGGCGACGTGCAGTCGGACACCGTGGCGCAGGGCTTCGGCTCGCTCGGCCTGATGACCTCGGTGCTGCTGACGCCGGACGGCCGGACCGTCGAGGCCGAGGCCGCCCACGGCACCGTGACGCGCCACTACCGCGAGCACCAGAAGGGCAAGGAGACCTCGACGAACTCGATCGCCTCGATCTTCGCCTGGACCCGCGGCCTCTCCCATCGCGCCAAGCTCGACAACAACGCGGAGCTGGCGAAGTTCGCCGCCACGCTCGAGACGGTCTGCGTCGACACCGTCGAGGCCGGCCACATGACGAAGGATCTCGCGCTGCTCGTCGGTGCCGATCAGCGCTGGCTCTCGACGACCGGCTTCCTCGACAAGATCGACGAGAACCTCAAGGCCGCGATGGCGGCCTGACGGCCAGCAGCCCCGCGCGGCGGCGCGCCGCGCGGGGTTCCGCCGCCTCGTCCGACCCCCGGTTGATGGCTTCGCCATCTCCGATTTCGGCCATGCGGATGGCGGCGTCGCTCAGGCGCCGCGCGGGCTCGTGAGCCGCGATCCGCTTCGATCACGCGGATCCCGGATCACTCGGAGGCCGGGTTGTCCGGTTGCGGCGGCGCCGACAGGGTCGGCTGCGGCCCGTCGTAGCCCTCGATGACGACGAGGTCGATCTCCGCGCCGCCCTGCTGCTTGGCCCGCGCTTCCTGGTACTCGGGCGAGTTCCAGCAGGCCAGGGCGTCGGCGTAGCTCGGAAATTCCAGCACGACGTTGCGCTTGCGGCTCGTGCCGCTCACCGCCTCGAACGCGCCGCCGCGGACGAGGAACCGCCCGCCGAACTTGGCGAAAGCCGCGCCGTTGGCCGCGACGTAGTTCTTGTAGGCGTCCTCGTCGTGCACATCGACCCGGGCGATCCAGTACCCTCTCGGCATTCGACTCTCCCTGCTCACGCCTCGGCGATCTCGGAAACGATGCTCCGCGCCGCCGCGCGCGGATCGGCGGCCTCGGTGATCGGCCGGCCGACCACGAGGTGGTCGGCCCCGGCCCGGATGGCGGCGGCCGGCGTCACGACGCGCTTCTGGTCGCCGCTCGCGGCGCCCGCCGGGCGGATGCCGGGGGTGACGATCAGGCGGTCCGGCCCGATCACCGCCCGCACGGCGGCGGCCTCGGTCGCCGCGCAGACGATCCCGTCGATGCCGATGTCGCGGGCGGCGGCCGCGCGGGACGCCACGAGGTCGGCGACGCCGGCGGCGTAGCCGGCCTCGCGCAGGTCGGCATCGTCGTAGGAGGTGAGCACCGTGACGGCGAGGAGCCTGAGCGCGCTCCCGGGCACCGAGTCCCTCCCGCGCCGCGCCGCCCGCATCGTCTGCGGGTAGGCGTGGACGGTGAGCAGGTGGGCGCCGAGGCGCGCCAGCGACTGCACGCCCTCCTCGACGCTGTTGCCGATGTCGTGGAGCTTCAGGTCCAGGAAGACCTTGACGCCGGAGGCGGCGAGCCGCTCGGCCAGGGCGAGCCCGCCCGCGTAGCCGAGCCGGTAGCCGATCTTGTAGAAGGCGGCGGCGTCGCCGATGCGGTCGATCAGGCGCTCGGCCTCGTCGCGGCTCGCCATGTCGAGGGCGACGATCAGCCGGTCGCGGGGCGTCAGGGGCTCGGTCATGGGCTCTCGCTGCGTGGGACCCCCACCGATCACGGCCGGCGCCCGGAAATCAAGCCGGCGCCTCAATGGTCGTGGTCGGGCAGGCTCAGCCCGAAATGCGCGACGAGGTCCTGCACCTGCGCCGGGGTGAGGTGGCGCGGATTGAGGTTGCGCAGCAGGAGGTAGAGCTTGGCCGTCTCCTCCAGTTCCTCGGTGGCGAAGACCGCGGCCTCGAGCGTGTCGCCCGCCACGACCGGCCCGTGATTGGCGAGCAGGACCGAGGAATAGGCCCCGGCGAGGCCCCGGATCGCGTCGGCCACCGCCGGGTCGCCCGGGCGGTAGTAGGGGACCAGGGCGACCGCGCCGGCCCGCATCACCGAGTAGGCGGTGAGCGGCGGGAGCACCGCGCGCGGATCGATCTCCGGCAGCATCGAGACCGCCACCGCGTGGGTCGAGTGCAGGTGCACGATGGCGCGGGACGCCGCGCGCGAGTCGTAGAGCGCCCCGTGCAGCGGGATCTCCTTGGTGGGCGGATCGCCCGCGAGGAGCCGCCCGCCGCCGTCGAGGCGCGAGATCCGCGCCGGGTCGAGGAAGCCCAGGGAGGCGTTGGTCGGCGTCACCAGCCAGCCGCCGTCGTCGAGGCGCACCGAGATGTTGCCCGAGGAGCCCGGGGTGAGGCCGCGCTCGAACAGGGAGCGGCCGAAGCGGCAGATCGCCTCGCGCAGGGCGGTCTCGCTCATCGCGCGGCCCGGCTCACGCGGTCGCCCCCACGATCAGCTCGAAGCCGAGATCGACCCGGGTGGCCGGCGCGTCCGTGCAGAGGAGGCGCGCCGCCGTCGCGCCCGCCTCGACGCGCGGGGTGCGGATGGTGGTGAGCGGCTGGGGCATCAGCCGCCCCACGTCGAGCCCGTTATAGCCGAACAGGGCGAGCCGGTCCGGCACGGTGATGCCGGCCGCGAGGCAGTGGAAGTAGCCCCCGAGCGCCATGTCGTCGTTCGAGAAGTAGACCGCGTCGCAGTCGGGCGCCCGCGCCAGCAGGGCCGAGAGCCCGTGCCGTCCGGCCTCGACGGAGGAGGGGGCCGTGATGCGCTCCTCCGCGTGGAGCGCGAGCCCCGCCTCGGCCAGGGCCGCGCGGAACCCCGCGTAGCGCTTGCCGGCCCGCCGGTCGCGGGCGAGGTCGTGGCCCAGATAGGCGATGCGCCGGTAGCCGCGGGCCATCAGGTAGCGGGCGCTGGCCTCGCCGGCGGCGCGGTTCGAGTAGCCGACCACGATGTCGAGCCCCGGCCCGTCGAGGTCGAGGAGTTCGGCCACGCGCACGCCGCTCGCGTGGAGGCGTCTTACCGTCCCCTGGTTGTGCTCCAACCCCGTGATCAGCAGGCCGGCCGGGCGCCAGCTCAGCAGGGAATCGACCAGGGCCTCCTCGCGATCGTCGTCGTAATCCGTGACGGCGATGACCGACTGGAATCCCTCCCCGTCGAGGGCGCCGGTGGCGCCGCGCAGCACGTCCGGGAACACGATGTTGGTGAGCGACGGGATCACGATGCCGATCAGGCGCGAGCCCGTCGAGGCGAGCGTCCCGGCGATCCGGTTCGGCACGTAGCCGAGCCGCGCCACGGCCGCCTCCACTTGGGCGCGCGTCCGCTCCGAGAACGACCCGTGGCTGCGCAGCACGCGCGAGACCGTGCTCTCGCCGACCCGCGCCTCGCGGGCCACGTCCGCGAGCGTCACCGGGCGCCGCGCCACCGCCTCGCGGGCCGCCGGCGGGTCGCCCGCGAGCGCGCACCGGCCGTCCAGGTCCTCCATGCAGCCCCCCCCTCGCGGACGGGGCCGAGACCACCGCCCCGCCGCGGTTGCACGATGTCACGAGTCCCGGGCTCGCTCAACGCGTGCGCGGGGGCCGCTGCTTCAGATTGGAAGCGCTGCCACGAGTTGCTAGACTGATCAGAACGAAGCACCCCGAAGGCCGGGGCTGGCCGTGCGGCGCCGCCGTGTTCAGAGTGCTCGCGCGTCGCGCCGCGGGCGGCCCCCCGGGGCCCGAGACGGCGCATCAGGGAGGAGAATGCCGTGATGACCGACGGGTCCGTCCGCGCCGCCGTGATCGGCCTCGGATCGATGGGCTACGGCATGGCGCAGTCGCTGCGCCGCGCCGGCCTCGCCGTGGCGGGCTTCGACCTCGACCGGGCGGTGGTGGAGCGCTTCGCGGGCGAGGGCGGGCGGGGGGCGGCGAGCCCGGCGGAGGCGGCCTCCGGGGCCGACATCGTCGTCAGCGTCGTCGTGAACGCGGCCCAGACCGAGGCGGTCCTGTTCGGGGAGGGGGGCGTGGCGGCCGCCATGCCCGAGGGGGCGGTGTTCGTCTCCTGCGCCACGATGGATCCGGAGGCGGCCCGCCGCCTCGCGGGCCGGCTGGAAGCGTCCGGGCGGCTCTACCTCGACGCGCCGATCAGCGGCGGCGCCCAGCGCGCCTCCGAGGGGGCGCTCACCATCCTGGCCTCGGGGAGCGGCGCGGCCTTCGCCCGCGCGCGGCCGGCCCTCGACGCCATGGCGGCCACGCTCTACGAACTCGGCGAGTCCGCCGGGCAGGGCGCCGCCTTCAAGATGATCAACCAGCTGCTCGCCGGGGTGCACATCGCGGCGGCGAGCGAGGCCATGGCCTTCGCCGCCCGCCAGGGTCTCGACCTCGGCAAGGTCTACGAGGTCATCACCGCCTCGGCGGGCAATTCCTGGATGTTCGAGAACCGCATGCCGCGCGTCCTGGCGGGCGACTACGCGCCCCGCAGCGCCGTCGACATCTTCGTGAAGGACCTCGGCATCGTCCAGGACATGGCCCGGGCGCAGCGCTTTCCGGTCCCGGTGGCGGCGGCCGCCCTGCAGATGTTCCTGATGGCCTCGGCCGCCGGGATGGGCCGGGACGACGATTCCTCCGTGGCCCGGCTCTACGCGCAGGTGACGGGCACCGCGCTGCCCTGACCCGGAGCATCACGCGCCGCAGCGGTCGCCGGTGCGGCCGCGGGCGCGATGCGCAGACACCAATCCGGTCGGACGCGCATCGTGCCGGTCCGTCCGGACCGCCCGATCCGAGAGGGAGGAGCCATGCCGCGCTTCGCCGCCAACCTCACGCTGATGTTCACCGAACTCCCCTTCCTCGACCGCTTCGCGGCCGCCGCGGAGGAGGGCTTCACCGCGGTCGAGTTCCTGTTCCCCTACGAGCACCCGCCGGCGGCGATCGGCGAGCGCCTGCGCCGCCACGGGCTCACCCAGGCGCTGTTCAACCTGCCGCCGGGCGACTGGGCCGCCGGCGAGCGCGGGCTCGCCGCCCTGCCGGGGCGCGCCGACGAGCTGAAGGCCGGAATCGAGACCGCGCTCGCCTACGCGGCCGAGACCGGCGTGCGCCGCCTCCACCTGATGGCCGGGATGGCCGACAAGGCCGATCCCGCGGCCCGCGACGCCTATCGCGGCGCCGTGACCTGGACCGCCGAGCGACTGGGGCGCGAGGGGATCGACGTCCTGCTGGAGCCCATCAACGGCCGCAACATGCCGGGCTACTTCCTCGACGATTTCGGCTTCGCCGCCGCGCTGATCCGCGACCTCGCGGCGCCGAACCTCAAGCTCCAGTTCGACCTCTACCATTGCCAGATCCTGCACGGGGACGTGACCGCCCGGCTGCGCGCCCTGATGCCGCTGATCGGCCACGTGCAGACCGCGAGCGTGCCCGACCGGCACGAGCCCGGGACCGGCGAGATGAACGACGCCTTCCTGTTCGCGGAGCTCGACCGGCTCGGCTACGGGGGGTTCGTCGGCTGCGAGTACAACCCGAAGGCCGGGACGCGCGAGGGCCTCGGCTGGTTCGCGCCCTACCGGGAGGCGCGCCCATGACCTCCGTTCAGATGACCTCCGCCCCGATGACCTCCGCCCCGATGAGCCTCGCCCTCGGCTGCATCGCCGACGATTACACGGGCGCGTCCGACCTCGCCAACACCCTCACCCGGGCGGGCCTGCGCACGGTCCAGACCATCGGCGTGCCGGGCGACGACCTCGACCTGCCGGGGATCGACGCCGTCGTGGTCTCGCTCAAGAGCCGCTCGATCCCGGCCGAGCAGGCGGTCGCCCGGTCGGGCGAGGCGGAGGCCTGGCTGCGGGCGCGGGGCGCGGCCCACGTCCTGTTCAAGATCTGCTCGACCTTCGACTCGACCGACGCGGGCAATATCGGCCCGGTGACCGACGCGCTGCGCCGCTCCTCCGGGGCGGCGATCGCCCTGGTGACGCCGGCCTTCCCGGAGACGGGGCGCACCGTCTACCAGGGCCACCTCTTCGTCGGCGCCGTGCCGCTGCACGAGAGCCCGCTCAAGGACCATCCCCTCAACCCGATGCGGGATTCCAACCTCGCCCGGGTGCTGGCGCGCCAGAGCCGCGATCCGGTCGGGCTCGTCGACCTCGCCACCGTCGCGCGCGGGGCCGAGGCCGTGCGCGCCCGCCTCGACGCGCTCGCGGCCGAGGGCAAGGGCGCGGCCATCGCGGACGCGGTCTTCGACGCGGATCTCGCCGTGCTGGGGCAGGCCTGCCTGTCCGATCCGGTCTCGACGGGGGCGTCGGGCCTGGGGCTCGGCCTCGCCCGGGCGCTGGTGGCGAGCGGCCGGGTCCGGCCGGCCGACGCCGCGGAGGGGCTCGGGGCCCCGGTCGGCGGGCCGGCGGCCTGCCTCGCGGGCAGCTGCTCCCAGGCCACCCTCGGCCAGATCGCGGCGGCCGAGGCCGCGATGCCGGTGCGGCGCCTCGACCCCGAGCGGCTGCTCGCGGGCGCCGACGAGGTCGAGGAGGCCCTGTCCTGGGCGGCGGAGCGGATCGGGGCCGGCCCGGTCCTGATCGCGTCGAGCGCGACGCCGCAGGCCGTGGCGGACCTGCAGGCCCGGCACGGGCGCGAGGCCGCCGGCCACGCCATCGAGGCCGCGATGGCCCGCCTCGCCGAGGGGCTGGTGCGGCGCGGCGTGCGCCGCCTCGTCGTCGCGGGCGGCGAGACCTCGGGCGCGGTGGTCGACGCGCTCGGGCTCCCGGCCTTCCGGGTCGGCCCCGAGATCGCGCCGGGCGTGCCGGTGCTCGGCACGGTCGACCGGCCGATGCGGCTCGCCCTGAAGTCGGGAAATTTCGGCGGGCCGGACTTCTTCGCGCAGGCGCTCGCCCTGATGCCGTGACGCGCGAGGCGCTGCGCCGGAGGCTCATCCGGCCGCCGCGCCGTCCGCGTAGCGGAACGGGTCCGGCCGGCGGGCGGCGTCGTAGACGCATTCGCCCGCCACCCAGGTCGCCCGCACCGCGCGCTCGTCGCCGAGCGTCATCAGGACGAACATCAGGTCCTCGACGCGCTCGCAGCGGGCGGTGCGGAAGGCCAGGAACGGCGTCGCGTCGAGGCCGAGCACGCAGAGATCGGCGTCGTAGCCCGGCGCGATCCGGCCGATCCGGTCGTCGAGGTGGAGCGCGGCCGCGCCCCCGAGCGTCGCGAGGTGGAAGGCCCTCAGCCCGTCGAGGGCGTCGCCGCGCAGGGCGGCGACCTTGTAGGCCTCGCCGAGCGTGCGCAGGGCGGAGAAGCTGGTCCCCGCCCCGATATCGGTGCCGATCGCGACCCGCACCGGGCGGCGGGGATCGAGGGCGTCGAAGAGCCGGAACAGGCCGCTGCCGAGGAAGAGGTTCGAGGTCGGGCAATGGGCGAGCGCCGCGCCGGCCGCGTGGCAGGTGCAGAACTCCTCCTCGCCGACGTGGATGCCGTGCCCGAAGATCGCGCGCGGCCGCACCAGCCCCGCATGGGCGTAGATGTCGAGGTAGCTGGAGCGGGCCGGAAACAGGTCGCGCACCCAGGCGACCTCGGCCGGGCTCTCGCTCAGGTGGGTCTGCAGGAACAGGCCCTCATGGCCGCGCAGCAGCGCCCCGGCCGAGTCGAGCTGCGCCGCGCTGCAGCTTCCGGCGTAGCGCGGCGTCACCCCGTAATGCTGCCGGCCGCGCCCGTGCCAGCGGCGGATCAGCGCGAGGCTGTCCTCGTAGCCGCTCTCGACCGTGTCGCGCAGGTCGTCCGGCGCGTGCGAGTCCATCAGCACCTTGCCGGCCACCATGAGGGTGTTGAACCGCTCGGATTCGGCGAACAGGGCGTCGACCGAGTGGGGATGGACCGTGCAGTAGACCGAGGCCGTGGTGGTGCCGGCCCGCAGGATCTCGCGCAGGAAGATCCTGGCGGCGGCCTCGGCATGGGCCGGGTCCGCGAAGGCGCGCTCGGCCGGGAAGGTGTAGCGCTCGAGCCAGGCGAGCAGCTGCTCGCCGAAGGCGCCCACCATCCCGACCTGCGGGTAGTGCACGTGCGCGTCGACGAAGCCCACCGTGATCAGGGCGTTCTCGTAGTGGACCGGCGTCACGCCCGGCGGCAGCAGGGCGGGATCGTAGGGCGCGAAGGCGGCGATCCGCCCGTCCTCGATCAGGATCAGCGCGTCCTCGTGGTGGACGAAGCAGTCCCGCGGCGCCTGCAGGAAGGGATTGCCCGAGAAGCTGATCGCTTGCCCGCGCAGGGCGGCGCGGCGGGGCCGTGGCTCGGGGGGCATGGGGTCACCTGCGAGGAAGGGGGAGCGGGGATCGCGCGCGGCTCAGGCCGCCTCGCCGCGCAGGCGCCGCTGCGCCCGCTCGCGCCCGATCAGCGGGAGCAGGCCCGAGAGGTCGGGGCCGTGATCGAGCCCGGTCAGGGCGAGCCGCAGCGGCAGGAACAGCGCCTTGCCCTTGAGCCCCGTCGCGGCCTTCACGGCCTCGGTCCAGCTCTTCCAGGTCGTCGCGTCCCAGGGTTCCGGGGGCAGGAGCGCCGCCGCGCGGGCCGCCAGGGCCGGATCGGCGATCAGCGGCGCGGCGGGGCCGGCGACGACGCGCCACCACCCGGCCGCGTCGGAGAACGTGGCGAGGTTCGCCCGCACGGCGGCCCAGAACGGCTCCGCCGCCGCGGCCGGAATGCCCAGGGCGGCGAGCCGCGGCGCCGCGGCGGCGAGGGGCATCTCGTGCAGGAGGCGCGCGTTCAGCTGGTCGAGGTCGTGCGGGTCGAACTTGGCGGGGGCCCGCGAGACGTGGGCGAGGTCGAGGAGCGCGGCCAGCCCGTCGAGGTCGGGGACGGCCCGCACCGCCTCCGAGGAGCCGGTGAGCACCGCCAGGGAGGCGACCGCGCCGGGCTCGTAGCCCTGGTCGCGCAGGCCGCGCAGCGACAGGTGGCCGAGGCGCTTCGACAGGCCCTCGCCGCTCGCCGTGGTGAGGAGGTTGTGGTGGGCGAAGACCGGCACGGCGGCGCCGAGCGCGCGGAAGATCTGGATCTGCACCGCCGTGTTGGTGACGTGGTCCTCGCCCCGGATCACGTGCGTGATGCCGATCTCGGCATCGTCCACCACGGAGGGGAGGGTGTAGAGGTAGCTGCCGTCCTCGCGCACCAGCACCGGGTCCGAGAGGGAATCGGCCTCGACGTGGCAGGGGCCGCGCACGAGGTCGGTCCAGGTGACCGGGCCGGGATCGAGGCGGAAGCGCCAGTGCGGCCGCCGTCCCTCGGCCTCGAAGGCGGCCCGCTCCTCGGCCGTCAGCCGCAGGGCGGCGCGGTCGTAGACCGGCGGCAGGCCGCGGCCGAGCTGGCGGCGGCGCCGGCGCTCGAGCTCGTCGGACGTCTCGTAGGCCGGGTAGAGGCGGCCCGCCGCGCGCAGGCGCTCCGCCGCCGCGTCGTAGAGGGCGATGCGGTCGGACTGGCGCAGGGTCTCGTCCGGCACGATGCCGAGCCAGGCGAGGTCCTCGACGATCGCCGCGGCGAATTCGGGCGTCGAGCGCGCCGTGTCGGTGTCGTCGAGGCGCAGCACGAAGCGGCCCCCCGCGCGCCGGGCGAAGAGCGCGTTGAAGAGGGCCGGGCGGGCATTGCCGATGTGGAGGTAGCCCGTGGGGGAGGGCGCGAAGCGGACGACGGGAGCCATGGGCCGCTTCTACGCAAGCGCGCGGGCGCTGTCACAGGGGCTCACACCTCGCTGCGCTTCAGCAGGTAGTCGAGCCCGCCGGCCCGGTACCAGCGGTAGCCGTAGCCTTCGAGGAGCAAGGTGTGCCGGCCGCTCTCGTCCGGGGGGTTGCGCTCGCCGGTGAGGAGGTCGGTGAGCGCCCCGCCCTCGCCGGGAAGGCCGGTCGCGAAGCGGATCTCGATCGGCTCCGCCGCGAGGTTGTGCAGGCAGACCACCGCGTTGTTGCGCCACTCGTAGCGCAGGCCGAGCACGCTCTCGGCCCCGGTCCTCAGCACGGTGAAATCGCCCCAGCCGATCTCCGGCACCTCCTTGCGCATCCGGATGATCCGCTCCAGCCAGTTGAGCAGCGAGTTCGGGTCGTGGCGCTGGACCGCGGCGTTCACGTGCGGGTAGCCGTAGGGGCCGGAGCGGATCGGCGGCGCGACCGGGCGCGCGCTCTTGGTGAACCCGCCCTCGGGCTCGTCGGACCACTGCATCGGCGTGCGGGCGCATTCGCGCTCGGGCAGCCGGAGGTCGTCGCCCATGCCGATCTCGTCGCCGTAGCGCAGGACCGGCGTGCCCGGCAGGGTGAACATCAGGCTGTAGGCGAGTTCGAGCCTCCGCCGGTCGCCGCTCAGCATCGGGGGCAGGCGCCGGCGGATGCCGCGCCCGTAGAGCTGCATGTCCGGGTCGGGACCGAAGGCGGCGAAGACCGCCTCCCGCTCCTCCGCCGACAGGCGCCCGAGGTCGAGCTCGTCGTGGTTGCGCAGGAACTGCGCCCATTGCGCCGAGGCCGGCCGCGCCCGCGTCTTCTCCAGGCAGTCGAGCAGGCGCTCCGTCGTGGCGGTCGCCAGGGCGTGGAACAGGCCCTGATTGACCTGGAAGTTGAACATCATGTGCATGCGGTCGGCGTCCTCGCCGAAATAGTCGAGGTCCTGGCGCGGCAGCACGTTCGCCTCGGCCAGGATGATCGCGTCGCCCTGGCGCCACTGCAGGAACTCGCGGAACTGGCGCAGCATCCCGAACTGCTCGACCGGCGCCCCCGTCACCTCCGGCCCCTTCTCGGCGATCACGAAGGGCACCGCGTCCATGCGGAAGCCCGAGACGCCGAGCTGGATCCAGAACCCCATGATCTTCAGGATCTCGGCCTGCACCCGCGGGTTCGCGGTGTTGAGGTCGGGCTGGAAATCGTAGAAGCGGTGGAAATAATAGGCCCGCGCCGCCCGGTCGTAGGTCCAGGTGGTCTTCTGCACCCCCGGGAAGACGACGCCGCTGTCGGCGTGCGGGGGCTTGGTCTTCGACCAGACGTACCAGTCGCGGGTCGGGGAATCCGGGTCGGAGCGGGCCGACTGGAACCAGGGATGGCGGTCGGAGGTGTGGTTGACCACGAGGTCGATCAGGACCTTGAGGCCGCGCTGCTTGGCCGCGTGGGTGAAGGCCACGAAGTCGCCGAGCGTGCCGTAGCGCGGGTCGACGCCGTAATAGTCGCTGACGTCGTAGCCGTTGTCGCGCATCGGCGAGGGCTGGAACGGCATCAGCCAGAGGGCCGTCACCCCGAGCCCGACCAGGTAGTCGAGGCGCCGCTCCAGGCCGGAGAAGTCGCCGATGCCGTCGCCGTTCGCATCCATGAAGGTGCCGACCGACAGGCAGTAGATGACGGCGTTCTTGTACCAGAGGTCCTCGATCATCGGCGTCTCCCCTGGCCGCACAGCTAGAGCATTTCCCGACGAAGGGGATGCCGGCTCAGCGGAGGTTACGCGGCACAGGCGGAGACCTCGGGCAGGCTTCAGGCTTCGACCCGAGCGAGGCCTGCTCGCGAGCGCGATCGGCCGATCTGGGTGCCGTCCCGGCGCGGAATCGCGGCGGCCGCGCCACTTCGGCGGCAAATTGCCGGCCTGATGGGCAGCGTGACGCGCCTTTGGGCTCGACGGCGGCGCAGGCCTGCCCGTTTGCGCTGCAATGCCGGCGTCCGGCCGCGGTTCGGACCGAATCCGGGCCCCCGGCCTAGGCTGTCGGCGCACGCGAAATTGGCACATCGCTTGCCGGTGGGGGGCGACCGGACGAGAGGTCGGGGGAAGAGGAAAACATGACGATGTCCTGGAAGGCATGGCTCTCGCGCGCCGCCGTCGCGGGCGGGCTCGCGCTCGGCACGGTGGCGTCCACCGCCGCGTTCGCGCAGGAGACGATAAAGGTCGGCATCCTGCACTCGCTCTCGGGCACGATGGCCATCTCCGAGACGACCCTCAAGGACGTCATGCTCATGCTGATCGATGAGCAGAACAAGAAGGGCGGCGTGCTGGGAAAGAAGCTCGAAGCGGTCGTGGTCGACCCGGCCTCGAACTGGCCGCTCTTCGCCGAGAAGGCGCGCGAGCTGATCTCGAAGGACAAGGTATCGGCGGTGTTCGGCTGCTGGACCAGCGTGTCGCGCAAGTCGGTCCTTCCGGTCTTCAAGGAGTTGAACTCGGTCCTGTTCTACCCCGTGCAGTACGAGGGTGAGGAGAGCGAGCGCAACGTGTTCTACACGGGCGCCGCCCCGAACCAGCAGGCGATCCCGGCCGTCGACTACCTGATGAAGGAGGAGAAGGTTCAGCGCTGGGTGCTGGAGGGCACGGACTACGTCTACCCGCGCACGACCAACAAGATCCTCGAAGCCTACCTCAAGTCGAAGGGCGTGAAGCCCGAGGACATCTCGATCAACTACACCCCGTTCGGTCAGTCCGACTGGCAGACCCGGGTCGCCGCGATCAAGGCCTTCGGCTCGGCCGGCAAGAAGACGGCGGTGGTCTCGACGATCAACGGCGACGCGAACGTGCCGTTCTACAAGGAGCTGGCCAACCAGGGCATCAAGGCGACCGACATCCCGGTGGTGGCCTTCTCGGTCGGCGAGGAGGAGCTGGCGGGCATCGACACCAAGCCGCTGCTCGGCCACCTCGCGGCCTGGAACTACTTCGAGTCGATCGACACGCCGGACAACAAGGCGTTCATCGCCAAGTGGAAGGAATTCACCAAGAACCCGAAGCGGGTGACCAACGACCCGATGGAAGCCCACTACATCGGCTTCAACATGTGGGTGAAGGCGGTCGAGAAGGCCGGCTCGGTCGATCCGGACAAGGTGATCGCGGCGCTGCCCGGCACCAAGCAGGCCAACCTGACCGGCGGCACGTCGGAGATGCTGCCGAACCACCACATCACCAAGCCGGTCTTCATCGGCGAGATCAAGGGCGACGGCCAGTTCGACGTGGTGTGGAAGACGGACGGCCTGGTCCCGGGCGATGCGTGGTCGAAGGAGCTCGACGGCTCCAAGGATCTCGAGGCCGACTGGGTGAAGCTCAATTGCGGCAACTACAACACCAAGACCAAGAAGTGCGGCGGCGCGTGAGCCGCCCTTCCCCGGCGGCTTCGCCTCGGGCGGGTCCGCCGGGCTCCCGTTCCCCCACCGTCGCGCGCCGGGCCGGGGGCCGGCCCGGCGCGTGATGCGCAATCCCCCCGCGCCGCGCGGCGCGGGCCCCCTCCGCCGCGCGGGGAGGGATCTCGCGCCTGATCCGCGGCGCGGCCCGGTTCAACGATCGGAACACCGAATGCGTCGCTGGCTCACCCTCGTCCTGACCCTCGTCGTCCTCGCCGCCGCCCTGCCGGCCGCGCACGCCCAGGCCCAGGCCCAGGCCCAGGCCCAAGCGCCGGCGCCGGCGCCGGCGCCGGCGCCGGCGGAGGCCGCCTACGCCCGGCTCGCGAGCGACAGCTACGCCGAGATCGAGGCCGGCATCGCCGCGCTCGCCGCGAGCGGCGACGCGCGGGCCGGCCTCGTCCTCGGCGCGCTCGCCGACGGAAGGCTCCTGTACCGCCCCGAGGACCGGGCCCTGGCGATCCGGGACGGCGCCGCGCTGACGCTCGCCCGCACGGGCGCCGCGGTGCCGGGCGCGGAGGGGTTCAGGCCCGTGCGCGTCAACAACCGGGTGCGCCGCGCCATCGACGCCGCGCAGGGCACCCTCAACCTGGTCGCGCCCGAGGCCGGCCGGCGCCGCGCCGCCGCGGACGCGGTGTTCAAGGCGCGCGACGTCGCCGCCCTGCCGGCCCTCGACGCGGCGCTCGCCCGCGAGAGCGATGCGGGCGTGCGGCGCGCCCTGGAGGAGGCCCGCGCCGCCGCCCTCCTCGCCAAGCCCGACGCGAGCGAGGCCCAGCGCGTCGCCGCCGTGGCGGTGCTCCAGGCCCGCGGCGACGGCGACGCGCTCGCGATCCTGCGCGGCCTGCCGGCGGACGCGCCGGCCGCCCTGCGCGAGGCCGGCGCCAAGGCGGTCGCCGGCATCGCGTTCCGCCTCGCCATCCTGGCGAACCTCCAGAACGCCTGGTACGGCATCTCCCTCGGCTCGGTGCTGCTGCTCGCGGCGATCGGGCTCGCCATCACCTTCGGGGTCATGGGCGTCATCAACATGGCGCATGGCGAGATGGTGATGCTCGGCGCCTACACGACCTTCCTGGTGCAGGAGGTGATCCGCCAGCGGGCGCCCGGCCTGTTCGACTGGTCGCTGCCGATCGCCATCCCGCTCGCCTTCCTGGTGGCGGGCGCGGTCGGCATCGTGATCGAGCGGGGCATCATCCGCTTCCTGTACGGCAGGCCGCTCGAGACGCTGCTCGCGACCTGGGGCGTCAGCCTGATCCTGCAGCAGGGGGTCCGCTCGCTGTTCGGGCCGACCAACCGCGAGGTCGGGGCGCCGTCCTACATGTCCGGCGCCGTCGACGTGTTCGGCCTCGCGATCACCTGGGGGCGGCTCTGGATCGTGGTCTTCGCGCTCGCCGTCTTCGTCGGGCTCAACCTGATCCTCAAGGCGACCTCCTTCGGCCTGAAGACCCGGGCGGTGACGCAGAACCGGCGCATGGCTGCCGCCATGGGCATCCGCACGCCCTGGATCGACGCCTTCACCTTCGGGCTGGGCTCGGGCATCGCCGGCATCGCGGGCGTGGCGCTGTCGCAGATCGACAACGTCTCGCCCAACCTCGGCCAGAGCTACATCATCGATTCCTTCCTGGTCGTGGTGTTCGGCGGCGTCGGCAATCTCTGGGGCACGCTCGTCGCGGCCCTGACCCTCGGCGCCGCGAACAAGTTCCTGGAGCCCTACGCGGGGGCGGTGCTCGGCAAGATCCTGCTCCTGATCTTCATCGTGTTGTTCATCCAGAAGCGCCCGCGCGGCCTGTTCGCGCTGAAGGGCCGGGCGGTGGAGGCGTGAGCATGACCCTGATCGACCGGAAGGGCTGGGTCTTCCTCGCCGTCCTCCTCGCCTTCGCGGTGGCGGTGCCGGTCCTCAACCTCGCGACCGCCGAGGGCTCGGCGGCGAACGTGCCCACCTACGCGGTCTCGCTGATGGGCAAGTACCTCTGCTACGCGATCCTGGCGCTCAGCCTCGACCTCGTCTGGGGCTATTGCGGCATCCTGTCCCTCGGCCACGGCGCCTTCTTCGCCCTCGGCGGCTACGCGATGGGCATGTACCTGATGCGCCAGATCGGCCCGCGCGGCGTCTACGGCCACCCGATCCTGCCCGACTTCATGGTCTTCCTGAACTGGAAGGACCTGCCCTGGTACTGGCACGGCTTCGACTGGTTCCCCTTCGCGGCGCTGATGGTGCTGCTGGTGCCGGGCCTGCTCGCCTTCGTGTTCGGCTGGCTCGCCTTCCGCTCGCGGGTGACCGGGGTCTACCTGTCGATCATCACCCAGGCGATGACCTTCGCGCTGATGCTCGCCTTCTTCCGCAACGACATGGGCCTCGGCGGCAATAACGGGCTCACCGACTTCAAGGACATCCTGGGCTTCAACGTGCAGGCGCAGGGGACCCGGGTGACGCTGTTCGTCCTCACCGCCGCCGCCCTGGCGCTCGCCTACCTGGTCGCCCGCGTCATGACGACCTCCGCCTACGGCAAGGTGCTGATCGCGATCCGCGACGCGGAATCGCGCACGCGCTTCCTCGGCTACCGCACGGCCCACTTCAAGGTCCTGGCCTTCACGGTCTCGGCCATGATGGCGGGCGTGGCCGGCGCCCTCTACGTGCCGCAGGTCGGCATCATCAACCCGTCCGAGTTCACGCCGGCCAACTCCATCGAGGCGGTGATCTGGGTCGCGGTCGGCGGCCGCGGCACCCTGGTCGGGGCCGCCCTCGGCGGCGTCCTCGTCAACTACGCCAAGACGCTCCTCACCGGCGCGATGCCGGACGCCTGGCTGTTCATGCTCGGCGCCCTCTTCGTCGTCGTCACCCTGTTCCTGCCGCGCGGCATCGTGGGCACGCTCGTCGAGCGGCTCGGGAGCCGGCGCGCGCGGGCGACCCTGCCCGGGCCGGCGCCGGGGGAGGTCGAGCCGGCCCTCGCCGAGGAAGGACGCGGCTCATGAGCGCGGCGATCGCCCTCGACCCCCCGGCGGGTCCCGCCCAGGAGCGGCGCCTCACCAGCACGCTCCTCTACGTCGATGACATCCGGGTCACGTTCGACGGCTACCGCGCCCTGCGCGGCCTGTCGCTGACCCTGATGCCCGGCGAGATGCGCGCCATCATCGGCCCGAACGGGGCCGGCAAGACCACCATGATGGATTGCATCACCGGCAAGACGCGGCCGGATTCCGGCACCGTCATGTTCGACGGCGTGCACGACCTCACCCGCATGGACGAGGCGGACATCGCCGAACTCGGCATCGGCCGGAAGTTCCAGAAGCCGACCGTGTTCGAGAGCCACAGCGTGGCGGACAACATCCTGCTCGCCCTCAAGGGGCCGCGCGGCGCCACCGCCTCGCTGTTCGGCTGGCGCAACCGGGTCGAGGCGGAGCGCATCGACGCGATCCTCGGCACGACCGGCCTGCTGGCGCACCGGGCGCGGCCGGCCGCCGACCTCTCCCACGGCCAGAAGCAGTGGCTGGAGATCGGCATGCTGCTGGCGCAGGACCCGAAGCTGCTCCTCGTGGACGAGCCGGTGGCCGGCATGACCGACGCGGAGACCGAGGCGACCGCCGCGCTGCTGCGGCGCATCGCCCGCGACCACGCGGTGATCGTGGTCGAGCACGACATGCACTTCGTGCGCGCCCTCGGCTGCCGCGTCACCTGCCTGCACGAGGGCGCGGTGCTGGCCGAGGGCTCGATCGATTCCGTCTCGGCCGACCCGCGGGTGGTCGAGGTCTATCTCGGCCGCTGAGGGGGTCCGGCAGCATGCTCACCGTCGAGGCGATCGACCTGCATTACGGCGCGGCGCAGGCCCTGCGCGGCGTCTCCCTCACCGCCGAGGTCGGCAAGGTGACGGCCGTGCTCGGCCGCAACGGCGTCGGAAAGACCTCGCTGATGCGCGCCATCGTGGGCCAGCAGCCGGTCTCGAAGGGCGCGGTGCGGCTGGCCGGCGAGGAGATCAGCCGGCTTCCCCCCTACGATCGCGCGCGCCGGGGCGTCGCCTTCGTGCCCCAGGGCCGCGAGATCTTCCCGCTGCTCACCGTCAAGGAGAACCTGGAGACCGGGTTCGCGCCCTTGACGCGCCGCGACCGCTACGTGCCGGCGGAGATCTACGACCTGTTCCCGGTGCTGAAGGACATGCTCTGGCGCCGCGGCGGCGACCTCTCCGGCGGCCAGCAGCAGCAGCTCGCGATCGGTCGGGCCCTGGTGACCCGCCCACGCCTCCTCGTCCTCGACGAGCCCACCGAGGGCATCCAGCCCTCGATCATCAAGGATATCGGCCGGGCGATCGACTACCTGCGCGGCAAGGGCGAGATGGCGATCGTCCTCGTCGAGCAGTATTTCGAGTGGGCGCGCGACCTGTGCGACAGTTACGCCGTGATGGATCGCGGGCAGGTGGTGGAGGCCGGGCCGAGATCCGAGATGGTCGAGGCGCAGGTGCGGCGCTGGCTGTCGGTGTGAGCCGCCGCCGCGGCGCGCCCGCGGGGCGCCGCGCTACTGCCCGATCCAGACTTCCAGCACGTTCGGCCTGATGATCGCCAGCGGGACCGCCCTGACGGTCCTGGGGACGATCCCGCTCTGATTGAGGGCGGCGGCGAGCGCCTCGGCGGCGGGCTTGGCGGCGGGGTCGCCGTAGCGCACCTCGGCGAGGGTCGCGGCGGCCGCGACCCGCTCGCCGCCGGCACCGGCCCCCTGCACGGCCCAGCCCTGGGCCGCCAGGGCGTTGGCGAGGGCCGCGATGGCGGGCCGCGGGAAGCCCGCGAACTGGATGTAGACTTGGTACTTCGCCCTGGCCTCGGCGGCCGGACCGGCCGGCGCCGCCGTCGCGCCGGCCGGCTTCGCAGGTGCCGGCGTGCCGGCCGGCGGCGCGGCTTGCGCCTGCGAGGCGGCGGCGTCGGCGGCGATGCGGCAGGGTAGCCAGAAATACACGACGCAGGCGAGCCGCTCATTCTCGGGCCGGGACCGGCTCCACACGAAGAGCGGCAGCCACGCGACGATCAGCAGCGCGATGAACCAGCCCGAAGCGCGCTGCGCGATCGGCTCGCTGAGGAATCTCACCAGCAGAAAGAGCACGACCCCGACCGCGAGGACGTAGACGACGGCGGGAATCGCGCTCTCGAGCCGCGTCCCGAACTGCTCGATGAGCGCCACCGCGGCGAAGCAGGCGATTGCCGAGGCGAGAATCGCACCCTGAGTGGGGTATTGCTTGGCGAAATCCCGGAGATATTCGACAGGGTTCATCCCGCAGCCCCGGCTTTTGGATGAAGTCACACTGGATTGACTGTTTCCGGGGGGAGTGTCAACGGAGTCTCGGCGGGCGCTCCGTCCCGATCTTGGCGGCGCCGGCCGGGCGGCCGAACGCCGCGGGCGTCGTGGCCGGTCTGCTTGCATTTTTCGCGCGGTGGGACTATCTCTCCGCCATCAGTTCTGTTCGCGGTCGATGAGGCTGCGGTGCGGGAGTGGGCCCCTCGGGACCCGCTC
Organism: Methylobacterium sp. WSM2598; assembly: GCF_000379105.1. Lineage (GTDB taxonomy): Bacteria > Pseudomonadota > Alphaproteobacteria > Rhizobiales > Beijerinckiaceae > Methylobacterium. The sequence continues at coordinate 2,327,673 of NZ_KB900609.1, forward strand.
TTTTTTATTGCCGCGGCCTCGGGCGAGCGCGAGCGGAACGCCAGCCCTTCCCCGAGGACGCCCCGGCGAGCACCATGACCGACGCCCCAGACCATCACGCGACCGAGAAGCGGCTCATCACCGAGACCGGCGTCGCCGCCCGCGTGGCGCAGATCGTCGAGCCCTCGCTCGAAGGGCTCGGCTTCCGCCTCGTGCGGGTGCGGGTCACCGGCCAGAACGGCTGCACGGTCCAGATCATGGCCGAGCGGCCGGACGGCACCATGACGGTCGAGGATTGCGAGGCGGTGAGCCGCACCATCTCGCCGCTCCTCGACGTCGACGACCCGATCGGCCGGGCCTATCACCTGGAGATCTCCTCGCCCGGCATCGACCGGCCGCTGGTGCGCGCCGGCGACTTCGCCCGCTGGGCGGGGCACGAGGCCAAGGTGGAGCTCGCGGTGCCGCTGGAGGGGCGCAAGCGCTTCCGCGGCCTCATCCGGGCGCCCGAGGGCGCGACCGTGCGCATCGACCTGCCCGACGCGAAGGAGGGGACGCCCGCCTCCTACGAGCTGCGCCTCGCCGATATCGGGGAGGCGCACCTCGTGCTCACCGACGACCTCATCCGCGAATCCCTGCGCCGCGGCTCGGCCCCGGCGCAGGACGAGGATGAGGAGGGCGAGGACGAGGCGCCCGGCGCGCCCCTCTGACCGCACCACGCACACGAAACGGCATCCGCGCCGCGAGGCGCCCTCGAATCCAGGGAAGGATCAGCAGCCATGGCCGTCGTCAGCGCCAACCGACTCGAACTGCTCCAGATCGCCGACGCCGTCGCCCGCGAGAAGGTCATCGACCGGTCCATCGTGATCGGGGCGATGGAGGAGGCCATCGCCAAGGCCGCCCGCTCGCGCTACGGCGCCGAGACCGACGTCCATGCCGAGATCGACCCCCGCACCGGCGCGCTGCGCCTCTCGCGCCACCTCCTGGTGGTGGAGCAGGTGGAGAACGATGCCCGCGAGATCGACCTCGAGACCGCCCGCCGGCACAACCCGGCGGCCCAGATCGGCGACGTCATCGCCGACACCCTGCCGCCCTTCGATTTCGGCCGCGTCGCCGCCCAGTCGGCCAAGCAGGTCATCGTCCAGAAGGTCCGCGACGCCGAGCGCGACCGCCAGTACGAGGAGTACAAGGACCGCATCGGCGAGATCGTGAACGGCCTCGTCAAGCGCGTCGAGTACGGCAACACCATCGTGGATCTCGGCCGCGGCGAAGGCATCGTGCGCCGCGACGAATCGATCCCGCGCGAGACCTTCCGGCCGGGGGACCGCATCCGCGCCTACCTGTTCGACGTGCGCCGCGAGGTGCGCGGGCCGCAGATCTTCCTGTCCCGCTCGCACCCGCAATTCATGGCGAAGCTCTTCGCCCAGGAGGTGCCCGAGATCTACGACGGCATCGTCGAGGTGAAGGCGGTGGCCCGCGATCCGGGCTCGCGCGCCAAGATCGCGGTCATCTCGCGCGACTCCTCGATCGACCCGGTCGGCGCCTGCGTCGGCATGCGCGGCTCGCGCGTCCAGGCCGTGGTCGGCGAGCTGCAGGGCGAGAAGATCGACATCATCCCGTGGTCGCAGGACCAGGCGACCTTCATCGTCAACGCGCTCCAGCCGGCCGAGGTGGTCAAGGTCGTGCTCGACGAGGAGGCCGACCGCATCGAGGTGGTGGTGCCGGACGACCAGCTCTCGCTGGCGATCGGCCGCCGCGGCCAGAACGTGCGGCTCGCCTCCCAGCTCACCGGCTGGGACATCGACATCCTGACCGAGGCCGAGGAATCCGAGCGCCGGCAGAAGGAGTTCGTCGAGCGCACCAACACCTTCATGCAGGCGCTCGACGTCGACGAGACGGTCGGCCAGCTCCTGGCCGCGGAGGGCTTCCGCTCCGTCGAGGAGATCGCCTACGTCGAGCCGGGCGACATCGCCAACATCCAGGGACTCGACGAGGAGACCGGGGCCGAGATCCAGAGCCGGGCCCAGGAATACCTCGCCCGGATCGAGGCCGAGAACGACGCCCGCCGCCGCGAACTCGGCGTCGAGGACGAGCTGCGCGAGATCGACGGCATCACCACGCCCATGATGGTGGCGCTCGGCGAGAACGAGGTGCGCACGGTCGAGGACCTGGCGGGATGCGCCACCGACGACCTCGTCGGCTACACCGAGGGCCGCGGGCCCGAGGCGGTGCGTCACCCGGGCTACCTCGACGGGTTCGACCTCTCCCGCGCCGAGGCCGAGGCGATGATCGTGGCCGCCCGCGTGCGGGCCGGCTGGATCGAGGCCCCGGAGGAGGCGCCCGCCGAGGACGAGCAGGCCGAGCAGGACGAGGCCGAGGCCGAGCCCGCTCAGGCCGAGGGCCAGCCGACCTGATCGGCCGCCGCTGCCGCGCGGCGCCCCGCCTCTCCCGGCAGGGATGGGATCCGTCGCCGCGCCTCCGACGTTCCCCGATCATCCAAGACCCGCCACTCGTGCCCGCCACCCTTGCTGCCACCCTTGCCCGCCACCCTTGGCCCCCCACCCTTGGCCCCCCACCCTTGGCCCCCCATGCAGGACGCCGCGATCCCCGAAGACCTGTCGCCCGACGACTCGCTGCCCGACGATCTGCCGCCCGACATCCTCGATGCCGGGATCGGGCGCGGCCGCGCGCGGGCGGAGCGCACCTGCCTCGTCACCCGGGAGGCGCAGAACCCCTCCGGGATGATCCGCTTCGCGCTCGCGCCGGACGGGACGGTGGTGCCGGACCTGAGGGCGCGCCTGCCGGGGCGGGGCGCCTGGGTCACCGCGACCCGCGCGGCGGTCGCCGAGGCGCTGCGCAAGCGCCTGTTCCAGCGCGCCTTCAAGGGCAAGGCGACGGCCGTACCGCCGGATCTCGCGGATGTGATCGAGGCGGCCCTGCGCCAGGACCTGCGCCAGGGCCTCTCGCTCGCCAACAAGGCGGGCTGCGTCGTCACGGGCTTCACCAAGGTGGAGAGCGCCGTGGCGAGCCGGGAGGGCGTGGCGGCCCTCCTGCACGCCAGCGACGCCAGCCCGGACGGGCGGCGCAAGCTCGCCCAGGCATTGCGCCGCCGCTACGGCGATGCCATATGCGAGATCCCGGTGGTGGACGACCTGTCCGGTGTTGAATTGGACATGGCCTTGGGCCGGGATCATGTGATACACGCTGCCCTCACCGCGGGGGCCGGCACGGCCGGCTTGCTCGCGCGTTGGCGTCGGCTCCGCCGTTTCCGCGGTGCGGAGGCCGCGCCGGGGGATGTCGGGCTGGCGCCGCACGGCGACGCCGACACGGCCCTCCCGGACGATGTCCAGGCGACGGAATGAGATCGTGACCGGTCCCCGGAAGGCCGGTGATTGAGTGAATGGGATCGGCCCCTCCCGGGTGCGTTCCCGGGATGCAGGTGGGAGGCGGCCTCCGGGAGGCCGGATCCCGGGACGCTGAGAACCCCCAGGATCTGAACTGAATGAGTGAGACGAAGAATCCGGGCGACAAGACGCTGCACGGTGGCCCCGCCAAGACGCTCTCGGTGAAGCGTCCGGTCGAGCAGGGCATCGTACGCCAGAGCTTCTCCCATGGCCGCTCGAAGTCGGTCGTGGTCGAGACAGTGAAGCGGCGCGTCATCGGTGCCCCGCAGGCGCCGGCTGCCGCCCCGAAGGAGACCGCACCGGCGCCGGCCCCGAGCCGGCCGGCCTCGGGCGCCCCGCCGCGCTCCGGCGAGCCGCGCCAGGCGCCGGCCCGCTCGGGCGTGGTGCTGCGCACGCTGAGCGACCAGGAGCAGAATGCCCGCCTCGCCGCGCTGGCGGATGCGCGCCGGCGCGAGGAGGACGAGCGCCGCCGCGCCGCCGACGAGGCCCGCCGCCGCGCCGAGCGCGAGGCCGCGGAAGCCCGCGAGCGCGAGGCCGCCGAGGCGCGCAAGCGCGAGGAGGAGGAGCGCCGCCGCCAGGAGGACGCGCGCAAGCGCCGCGCCGCCGAGGAGGCCGAGCGCCGCGCGAACGAGGAGGCGGCCCGGGCTGCGGCCGCCACCGCCGCCTTCGAGGCGCCCGCGCCCGCCGCGCAGGCTGCCGCACCGGCGGCCCCCGTCGCCCCGCGGCCCGCCGCGGCGGCGCCGCGCCCGACCGCCGCGGCACCGGGCCCGCGCCCCGCCGCTCCGGGCCAGCGCCCCGCTGCTCCGGGCCCGCGCCCGGCCGCGGTTCCCGGCCGGCCGGCCGCCGCGGCCCGGCCCGCGACCCCGGCCGAGCCGCGCCGCGTCCTCACGGCGGATGCGCGCAAGCCCCGCGACCTGAACTTCATGGCCCGGCCGGCCCCGAAGCCGCCCGAGCCCAAGCCCGAGCCGAAGCCGGCCGCGAGCGCGCAGCCGACCGCGGCGACGCCCGCGCGGGCCGCCCCGGCCACCGGCCGCCCGGCCGCCGCCCCGGCGGACGACGAGGCCGACACCAAGCGGGTGATCCGGCGGCCCGGCATGCCGCTCAAGATCATCAGCCCGCCCAAGACGCCGAAATCCCCGGGCGGCGACCGCAACCGCGGCCGCCTGACCATCGCCACCGCGACCTCGGGCGAGGATGAGCGGACCCGTTCGCTCGCCTCCTTCCGTCGCCGGACCCAGCGCCTCACCGGCCACCGGCAGATGGAGCAGAAAGAGAAGCTGTCGCGCGAAGTGGTCATCCCGGAGACGATCACCATCCAGGAACTCGCCAACCGCATGAGCGAGCGGGCGGTGGACGTCATCCGCCTGCTGATGAAGCAGGGCCAGATCCACAAGATCACGGACGTGATCGACTCGGACACGGCCCAGCTGATCGCCGAGGAACTCGGCCACACGGTGCGCCGCGTGGCGGAATCCGACGTCGAGGAGGGGCTCTTCGACGAGCCGGACGTCGACGAGGACACCCAGCCGCGGCCCCCGGTCGTGACCATCATGGGCCACGTCGACCACGGCAAGACCTCGCTCCTCGACGCGATCCGCAACGCCAACGTCGTGGAAGGCGAGGCGGGCGGCATCACGCAGCATATCGGCGCCTACCAGGTGACCTCGCCCTCCGGCGGCAAGATCACCTTCATCGACACCCCCGGCCACGCCGCCTTCACCTCCATGCGCGCCCGCGGCGCCAAGGTGACGGACATCGTCGTGCTGGTGGTGGCGGCCGATGACGGCGTCATGCCCCAGACGATCGAGGCGATCGCCCACGCCAAGGCGGCCGACGTGCCGCTCGTCGTGGCGATCAACAAGGTCGACAAGCCCGACGCCAACCCGCAGCGGGTGCGCACCGAACTCCTCCAGCACAACGTGCAGGTGGAATCGATGGGCGGCGAGACCCTCGAATTCGAGGTCTCGGCCAAGACCCGCCAGGGCCTCGACGAACTCCTGGAGGGCCTCGCCCTGCAGGCCGAGGTGCTGAACCTGCGCGCCAATCCCGACCGCTCGGCGGAAGGCACCGTGATCGAGGCCAAGCTCGACCGCGGCCGCGGCCCGGTCGCCACCGTGCTGGTCGCCCGCGGCACGCTGCACACGGGCGACATCGTGGTGGCGGGCGCCGAGTGGGGCCGCGTGCGCGCCCTGATCGACGATACCGGCCGCAACGTGCGCGAGGCGGGCCCGGCGGTCCCGGTCGAGGTGCTCGGCTTCAACGGCACGCCCGAGGCGGGCGACCGCGTCGCGGTGGTCGAGAACGAGGCCCGCGCCCGCGAGGTCACCGAGTACCGGGCCCGCGTGAAGCGCGAGCGCGCGGCCGCGGCGGGTGCCGCCTCGGGCCGCTCGCTGATGGACATGATGCGCGACCTCAAGGAGGGCGCCGGCCGCAAGGAGTTCGCGCTCGTCGTCAAGGGCGACGTGCAGGGCTCGGTGGAGGCCATCGCGGGGGCCCTCGACAAGCTCGGCAACGAGGAGGTCGGGGCGCGCATCCTGCACACCGGCGTGGGCGGAATCACGGAGTCGGACATCACCCTGGCCCAGGCCTCCGGCGCCGTGGTGATCGGCTTCAACGTGCGCGCCCACAAGGAGGCCCGCGAGGCCGCCGAGCGCTCCGGCGTCGAGATCCGCTACTACAACATCATCTACGACCTCGTGGATGACGTGAAGGCGGCGATGTCGGGCCTGCTCCCGCCGACGCTCCGCGAGGAGCGGCTGGGCGAGGCGCGGATCCTCGAGATCTTCAACGTCTCGAAGGTCGGCAAGATCGCGGGCTGCCGGGTCGAGGATGGCCGCGTGGAGCGCGGCGCCAACGTCCGGCTCATCCGCGACAACGTCGTCGTCCACGAGGGCAAGCTCTCGCAGCTCAAGCGCTTCAAGGACGACGCGCGCGAGGTCTCGGCCGGCCAGGAATGCGGCATGGCGTTCGAGAATTACCAGGACATGCGCGTCCGGGACGTGATCGAGTGCTACATCGTGCACGAGGAGCGGCGGACGCTCTGATCCGCTCCTGACGCCGTTCGGCCGCCCCGCCGGGCGGCCCCGTTTCTGCCGAGCCCGGGGCGCCCTCGCCCCGGGCTCGTCGGTTCAGAACCCTGAAGGCGTCACCCCGGCCGCCCGGCGGCCCCGGTTCAAGCCCGGATTGAGACACGATGCGCAAACCGACCGAAACCGCCGGCCCCTCGCAGCGTCAGCAGCGCGTGGCCGAACTCGTCCGCCACGCCATCGCGGAGGTGCTGAGCCGCGGCGACCTGCAGGACCCGGTGCTGAGCCGGCACGTCATCACGGTGCCGGAGGTCCGGATGTCGCCGGACCTCAAGCTCGCCACCGCCTACGTCATGCCGCTCGGCGGCCAGGACGAGGCCCCGGTGCTGGAGGCGCTGGAGCGCAACCGCAAGGCGCTCCGGCAGGAGGTGGCCCGGCGCGTGAACCTCAAGTTCGCGCCCGAGTTGCGCTTCCGCCGCGACGAGACGTTCGACGAGGCGGCGCGGATCGATCGGCTGCTGCGCAGCGAGAAGGTGCAGCGGGACCTCGGCGGCGAGCAGGACGACGCCGGCGATCCCGACGCGTGAGCTGCCGCGCCGCCGCAACGGCGCGCTTCCGCGAGGATTGACCAGGGGGGAGCGCGCCGGCGAGCCGGGCCGCGTCCGCCCGGCTTTGGATGGGACGGGAAGCGATGATGCACGAGGACCAGGCTGCCGGGTCGAGTCCGGCCGCACCGCGCGAGGGCCGGCCGCCTCGCGACCGCGGGCGCCCGCAGGGCGACCGGCCCGGCGGCGACCGACCCAAGAGTGACCGGCCGAAGGGCGACAGGCCCAAAGGCGACCGTCCCAAGCGCCGCGAGATCAGCGGCTGGGTGATCCTCGACAAGGGCGTCGGCATGACCTCGACCCACGCGGTCGCGGCGGTGAAGCGGGCGCTCAACGCCAAGAAGGCCGGCCACGCGGGCACCCTCGACCCGCTCGCCTCCGGCATCCTGCCGATCGCGCTCGGCGAGGCGACCAAGACCGTCCCCTTCGTGATGGACGGGCGCAAGGCCTACGTCTTCACGGTGACCTGGGGCACGGAGACCGACACGGACGACGCGGAGGGCCGCGCCGTCGCCACCTCCGAGAGCCGCCCGACCCGCGAGGAGGTCGAGGCGGTGCTGCCGCGCTTCGTCGGTGCGATCGAGCAGGTGCCGCCGCGCTACTCGGCGATCAAGATCCAGGGCGAGCGCGCCTACGACCTCGCCCGCGACGGCGAGGTGGTCGAGCTCGTGGCGCGGCCGGTCCAGATCGACCGGCTCGCGATCGTCGCCCATGCGGAGGAGCGGACGATCATCGAGGCCGAGTGCGGCAAGGGCACCTACGTGCGCGCCATCGCCCGCGATCTCGGCCGGGCGCTCGGCTGCCTCGGCCACGTCTCGGCCCTGCGCCGCACCCGGGTCGGTCCCTTCGCGGAGGACCAGTCCTGCACCCTCGGCGCGCTCGAAGCGGCGCAGGGCGACGAGGTGGCGGCGGTGCTCCGGCCCGTCGAGACCGCCCTCGACGCCGTGGCCTGCGTGCCCGTCTCCCGCGACATGGCGATGCGGCTGATGCGGGGCCAATCGGTGATCCTGCGCGGGCGCGACGCGCCGGTGGCCGGCAAGGCCTACGCGACCTGCAACGGGGTGCTGGTGGCGGTGGGCGACGTCGAGCGGGGCGAACTCGTGCCGCACCGGGTCTTCCACCTCGGCGGCACCGCTCCGCGCCATGGCTGAGGCCGCGCCGCCCGACGATCCCCGGATCCTCTGGACCGAGGACGTCCTGCGCTACCGCGACAGCGACGCGAACGGCCACGTCAACAACGCGGTCTTCGCGGGCTTCTGCGAGAGCGGCCGGGTCCAGTTCTTCGCCGCGCATCTGAGGCCGGTGCTGGCGGAGGGCTGCGCCCTCGTCATCGCCCGCTTCGTCATCGACTACCGGGGCGAGCTGCACTTCCCCGGCCGGGTGCGCACCGGGACCTGGCTCGCCCGGATCGGGCGCAGCTCGCTGGGGTTCCGCAACCGCATCCTCGCCGAGGGACGCCTGGTCGGGGAGGCGGAGGCGGCCTGCGTGGTCATCGACGCGGAGAGCCGCCGGCCGCGCCCGCTGGAGGGCGCGGCGCGCGAGGCGGCGGAGCGGCTGCGCCGCGCGGCCCGGTTCGCCCCTACGGCCACACCTTGATCGCCACCGGCCGCCGCACGAGGTCGCGGTCGGAGGTGATCTCGCACCCGTTCCGGCGCAGCACCGCGTAGAACAGCTCGGCGCGCTCGCCCACGTCGTCGAAGTTGCGGCCCCGCGCGCCCGGATCGAGCAGCGACGGGTAGCTGATGAGGTCGCCCCGGGCCCGGCAGGGATCGCCGTAGAGCGTCGGGCCCTCGAGGAGGAGGCGCGGCTCGTCCCAGGCGAGGAGGTCGCGGGAGGTGGTCCAGTAGAAGCCGGAGCGCGGGAAGGCGCCGCCCGCCTCCGCCTGGAACACCGCGATCCAGGCGCCGGTGCCGCGGTGGCGGCTGACCGAGCCGACCGGGGCCGGGAAGGGCCAGACCGGCCGGCAGGCGCCGGCCGGCCTCGCACCCTTGCGGTAGGGGTCCGGGAAGGCGACCGTGAAGCCGGTTCCGTCCCAGGCCCGCCAGCGGCCGGGATCGGCGACGTCGTCCGAGCGGAACAGGCAGACGCCGAAGGGCTGGCCGTCCCAGCCGGTGTTCGAGGCGAGGAAGTACCAGTAGCGCCCGTCCCGCACGATGTTCGAGGGGTTGAAGAAACCGCGGTGGCGGCCCTGCTCGACCTCCTGCCGGAAGGGCGGCGCGGCCACCACGGCGGGCGGGCTCGCCCGCTCGAAGCGCGCGCCCCCGTCGCCCGAGCGGGCCGCCAGGATGGTGTTGTACCAGCAGGCCATCATCTCGCCCGAGCGGCAGCGGCCCGGATGCGCCTCGGCATGGTACTCGTGGTGGAGGAGGGCCGCGACCGCGCGCCCGTCCTCGGTCCAGGTCGCGGTGACCCAGCTGCGGTCGTCGTAGCGCTCGGGCTCGGCCGCGAGGCCCGAATCGAGCACGATCCGGCAATCGATCGCGAGGTGATCGAGGTCGGGCCCCCGCAGGGCGCGGTTGCGGTAGTGCAGCCCGAACATCACCAGGCCGCCCCCGGCATCCCGGAAGGCGCGCACCGGCGCGTCCGGCACGTCGTGCCCGTCGCAGGCATCCACCCGGGCCCGGAAGACCGGCCGGGCCGGACCGACCAGCGTCAGCGCCGAGAGCGGCGGGCCCGGCTCGGCGACGGCGCGGCAGGCCGCGACGCCGAGCCACGCGGCAAGGAGCAGGCGACGCATCGTCTCGACCTGGACAGGGGCGGGGAGCTTGGCCGAGAATTCCTTGCGGGCCGGTTAGCCCGACGGCGCCGATTCACGGAGCCCTCGCCCGGGAAGTGCTCGCCCGGGGAGTGCTCGCCCAGGGAGTTTTTCGCCCATGCCGGTCCTCCTCCTGGGCCTCGCGCTGTTCCTCGGCACCCACGCCTTCACCATGCTGCGGGGGCCGCGCGCGGCCCTGATCGCGCGGGTCGGGGAGGGGCCCTACAAGCTCGGCTACTCGGTGCTCGCCCTGGTCGGCCTGATCGTGCTCGGCATCGGCTACGGGCGCTACCGGTCGGAGGGCTACATCGACATCTGGTCGCCGCCGGTCTGGACGCGCCACCTCGCGCTCCTCCTCGTTCTCGTCGCCTTCGTGGCCTTCGCGGCGGCCTACCTGCCGGGGCGGATCAAGGGCGCGCTCAAGCACCCGATGCTGGCGGGCGTGAAGATCTGGGCGGCGGCGCACCTCCTCGCCAACGGCGATCTCGGCTCGATCCTCCTGTTCGGCAGCATCCTGGCCTGGGCGGTGGCGGCCCGCATCAGCGTCAAGCGCCGCGACGAGGTGAAGGCCCATGCGGGTCCGGCGGCGGCGCCCGCCGGCTGGCGCAACGACGCGCTCGCGGTGGGGATCGGGGTCGTCGCGTGGTTCGTCTTCGCCCGGGTGCTGCATCCCTGGCTGATCGGCGTCGCGGTGTGGCCGGGACAGGCCTGAGCCTCGCCATCCGCGCGCGTTCGTGCTAGGCGGACCGCCCTGTCGCGGGCGCGCGCGGCATGCTTCCGGCGAGCGGGTCCGAGATGAAAGAAGACGAGTTCATACGCGAGGTCAACGAGGATTACCGGCGAGACCGCGCGGCCGAGATCTGGAAGCGCTACAGCGGCGTCTTCATCGGCATCGCGGTGCTCGTGGTGATCGGCGTCGGCGGCTGGCGCTTCTGGCAGCACGAGCAGCAGGTCCAGGCCGAGGCGGCGAGCCGGCGCTTCGACGAGGCGGTGCGCGCCAGCAAGGACAAGGGCAGCGAGGCGGCCAAGGCCTTCGAGACGCTCGCGGCGGATTCCCCCCACGGCTACCGGATCCTGGCCCAGTTCCGCGCCGCGGCCGAGGCCGGCAAGGCCGATCCGGCGGCCGGCGCCAGGGCCTACGCGGCGATCGCGGCCGATACCGGGGTCGGGCCGGGCCTGCGCGACGCGGCGCGCCTGCGCGGGGCGCTCCTGCGCCTCGATTCCGACGACCCGGAAGCGCTGAACACGCTCCAGGGGCTCGCCGCCTCCGGCAACGCCTTCCGCCACACCGCCCGCGAGATGCTGGGCCTGACGGCGATGCGCAAGGGCGACTTCGAGGGCGCCGGCCGCTGGTTCGACCAGATCGCCGCCGACCGCGAGACGCCGCCCGGATTGCGCCAGCGCCTGGAGGTCTACGTCGCCCTCGCGGCGGGCGGTCCGGTCCAGGTCAGCGACGCGGGCCCGGCCGCGCCCGCCGCCCCGCCGCCGCCGGAGGTGACGCGCTAGCCGCGCCTGCCCGACCGTCCCGAGATCCACCGGCGCGGGGGGCTCCGTCCGAGAGGACGGACCCCGCGCCCTCCGCGTTGCACCTGCACTGCGCCCCTCGCCCAGGACCTCTCCCATGTCGATGCCCATCGTCGCGATCGTCGGGCGTCCCAACGTCGGCAAGTCGACGCTGTTCAACCGCCTCGTCGGCCGCAAGCTCGCCCTCGTGGACGACCGTCCGGGCGTGACCCGCGACCGCCGGGAGGGCGAGGCGCGGCTCGGGCACCTGCGCTTCACGATCATCGACACGGCGGGCCTCGAAGAGGCCGACGCGGAATCCCTGGCCGGCCGGATGCGCGCCCAGACCGAGGCCGCCATCGCGGAGGCCGACGCGGTGCTCTTCGTGGTCGATGCCCGCGCCGGCCTGCTGCCGGCCGACCAGCCCTTCGCGGAGCTCGTCCGGCGCGCCGACAAGCCGGTGATCCTGCTTGCCAACAAGGCGGAGGGCGGCGCCGGCCTGGCGGGCGCCTACGAGGCCTTCGGGCTCGGCCTCGGCGACCCGGTCCCGGTCTCGGCCGAGCACGGCGAGGGGATGGGGCAGCTCATCGACGCGCTGGCCGACATCCTGCCCGAGGCCGAGGACGACGACGAGGAGGGCGAGGGCAAGCCGCTCCGGGTCGCCATCGTCGGGCGCCCCAATGCCGGCAAGTCGACCCTGATCAACCGGATGCTCGGCGAGGACAGGCTGCTGGTCGGGCCGGAGGCGGGCATCACCCGCGACTCGATCTCCCTCGACTGGGAGTGGCGCGGCCGCCGCATCAAGCTGCACGACACGGCGGGGATGCGCCGCCGCGCCCGGGTCGACGACAAGCTGGAGAAGCTCGCCGTCTCGGACGGGCTGCGGGCGGTGCGCTTCGCCGAGGTGGTGGTGGTGCTCCTCGACGCCACCATCCCGTTCGAGAAGCAGGACCTCACCATCGTCGACCTCGTCGAGCAGGAGGGCCGCGCCCTCGTCATCGGGCTCAACAAGTGGGACCTCGTCGCCGACCAGCCCGGCCTGCTCAAGGAGTTGCGGGAGAAGGCGGCGCGGCTCCTGCCCCAGGTGCGCGGCGCCCCGATCGTGCCGCTCTCCGGGCTCGCGGGCGAGGGCATCGACCGGCTGATGCAGGGCGTCGTCTCGGCCTCCGACGTCTGGAACCGGCGGGTGCCGACGGCGCGGATCAACCAGTGGCTGTCCGAGGCCGTCCAGGCCAACCCGCCCCCCGCCGTGTCGGGCCGGCGCATCAAGATCCGCTACGCGACCCAGGTGAAGAGCCGGCCGCCGCACTTCGCGCTGTTCGGCAACCAGCTCGACGCGCTGCCGAAATCCTACACGCGCTACCTCGTGAACGGGCTCCGGGACGCGTTCGACCTGCCCGGCGTGCCGATCCGGCTGTCCCTGCGCACGTCGCGCAATCCGTTCGACAAGGGGGAGTGAGGCTCAGCGGGGCTTCAGGTCGCCGGGCAGGTGCTTGGCGTAGGCCTCCCGCTCCTCCTTCTCGCGCATCAGCGCCTCGTAGGCGGCCTTCTGCTCCGCCGAGACGGTGAGGACGCGCCCCTTCTCCGCCTTGCGGCGCGGCTGGCGCTTGAACTGGTCCTGTGCGGTCATCGAATCGATCCCCTCGCGCCGTCACCCTCGCAGCTTGCCGCCCACCAGCCAAGCGGGGTCGAACCAGCGATCCGCCTCGCCGTCGTAGGGCAGGCGCGTGATGTCCCATTGCTGGATGAAGGGCGCGTAGACGTTCCACACCGCCACCCCGCCGCCGACGAAGATCCGCCGCCCGCTGTAGCGGGCGAGCACCGCGGCCGGATCCTCGTGCGAGCGGATGATGGCGATGGTCCGGTCCCGGTACGCGAAGGAGGGCACCGCCTCGATCGTCTTCGGGCCGGCAATCAGCACGTGGCCCTGCGTCTCGGCGAAGAAGCGGGTCACGTCCTCGACGTAGAGCGGATCCGCGTTGCCCTCCCAGGGCAGCCGCCCGTCGAGGCCGAGCTGGCCCCGCTGCCCGATGGCGCACATCGCCCGCACGTCGATCATCGCGTCTCTCCGCCTTGCACCGCGTCATACCGGGTCGACGGGGCCGGGTCGACGGGGCCGGCGCCACGGTCGCTCGGCCGCGCCGCCCAGGCCGCGGCCCGACCAAGGGGATCATATGACGTAACGTAAATTCATAACCTTTTGTTAATACCCGATGCATAAACTTGCAATCGAGCCGTATAAGAAAGATTAATTCACCGGAGCGGCGCTCCCAGGAGGGTATCGTGCGGAGAATCATAGATGATATTCCTATCCTGGGAAAAATTGCAATCCCAGTCCTGATTCTCATCGGCGTGACGATCGGTCTGCTGGGCCTGGTGGATGGCGTCTTCTCCGAGCTCGACCGGACCACCCAGCGGCTCGTCGACCTGCAGGCGGCCCGCGTCGTCGGGGCCTTCGAGGTCGCGCTCGCCGTCGGCGAGACGACGATCCAGGAGCGCAACATCATCATCGAGACCGATCCGGCGGCGCTGCGGGGCTACCACGACCGCTACGTGGCCGCGAAGGACGCGGCCGGCGCCGCCCAAAACCGGCTCGCGCGGCTCGCGGACACGCCCGCGCGGAGCAGCACCGCCGAGGCGGTCGGGCAGCAGATCGCAGCTTATTTCGCAGTGGCCGACCGGGTGGTAGCGTTCGCGCTTCGCAACGAGAACGAGGCGGCCTTCGCGCTGGCCTCCAAGGAGGGGCAGCGCGCGCGCGAGGCCGCGCTCCGCGCGGTTCGCAGCCGGGTGGAGGCCAATCTCGGCGAACTCGCCGCCGCCCGTGACAGGGCTCACGAGAGCGTCACCGCCGCGTCCTGGCGCCAGCTGGGCCTGGCCGTGACGGGCCTCACGCTGTCCTGCGCCCTGCTCGGGCTCGTCGCCGTGCGGGGCGTCTCGCGCCCGCTCGGCCGTGCCACCGCGGCGATGAGCAGGCTCGCGAGCGGCGACCTCGCGGTCGCGGTCGGCGGGACCGAGCGGCGCGACGAGGTCGGCGCGCTCGCCCGCGCCCTCCAGGTCTTCCGGGACGATGCCCTCGCGCGGCGCGAACTGGAGACCCGCGAGGCGGCGGAGGCCCGCGCGAAGCTCGCCCGCGCCGGCCAGCTCGACGCGCTCACGCGCAGGCTCGAAGGGACGGTGGCGGCCCTGCGCGAGGGCCTCTCGGGCGCCGTGCGGGGCATGGAGGCGACGGCCGGCGTGATGGCCTCGGTCGCGGAGCGGGGCGCGGTCCAGGCGGCCGCCGTGGCCGGGGCCGCGCAGCAGACCACGGCCAACGTGCAGACGGTGGCCGCCGCGAGCGAGGAGATGGCGGCCTCGATCCACGAGATCGTGAGCCAGGTGGCGCAATCCTCGCGCATCGCCGGACGGGCGGTGGAGGATGCCCGCCGCACCGACGCCACGGTGCGGCGTCTGGCGGAGACCGCGGAGCGGATCAGCGGCATCGTCTCGGCCATCTCGGGCATCGCCGCGCAGACGAACCTGCTGGCGCTGAACGCCACGATCGAGGCGGCGCGGGCCGGGGAGGCGGGGCGCGGCTTCGCAGTAGTCGCCGCCGAGGTCAAGGAACTCGCCGGCCAGACCGCCCGGGCCACCGACGAGATCGGCGGTCAGATCGGCGAGATTCAGGCCGCCACCCAGGCGGCCGTCGGGGACATCCGGCAGATCGGCGAGGTGATCGCCGAGATGGCGCGGCACGCCGCCAGCATCGCGGCCGCCATGGAGGAGCAGGGAGCCGCCACGCAGGAAATCACCCGCAACGTGCAGGAGGCGGCGCGCGGGACCGAGAGCGTCCGGGCGAACGTCCTCGTCCTGCGCGACGGGGCGGAGGAGACCGGTGCGGCGGCCGCCCAGGTGCAGGACGCGGCCCGCGACCTCTCCGGGCAGTCCGAGAGGCTGGTCGGCGAGGTCGGCGCCTTCCTGGCGGCCGTCCGGGCCGCCTGAGCGCTCAGGCCGGGCGCTGGGGCGTGAGCACCCGGTCGCTCGGAAAGTCGTAGATGAGCCCGGTCTCCTGCCAGGAGGGGCTCGCGAGGCGCACCACGTGCGGCGCCAGGTCCTCGGGCGTGCGCAGGGTCTCGGGATCCTCGCCGGGCATCGCCGCCCGGCGCATCGCCGTGCGCAGCGGCCCGGGATTGACCAGCATCGCCCGGATCGGCGTGGACGCGGTCTCGGCCGCGTAGGTCCGCACCAGCGCCTCCAGCGCCGCCTTCGACACCGCGTAGGGCCCCCAATAGGCCTTGCAGCTCGCCGCGGCGCCCGAGGTGATGAAGATCGCCCGGCCCGCATCCGAGCGCCGCAGCAGCGGGTCGAGGGAGCGGATCAGGCGCCAATTCGCCGTCAGGTTCACGTCCATGACGCTCGCCCACAGCTTCGGCTCGACGTGGCCGAGGGGCATCAGCCGGCCGAGATTGCCCGCATTGCCGATCAGGACGTCGAGCCGCCCCCAGCGCTCGTGGATCGCGGCGCCGAGCCGGTCGATGGCGTCGTAATCGGTCACGTCGAGGGGGACGAGGGTCGCCGTGCCGCCGCCCTGCCGGATCGCGTCGTCGAGTTCCTCGAGCGCCCCCTGGGTGCGCGCCACCGCGACCACGTGGGCGCCCGCGGCGGCGAGGGCCAGGGCGGCCGCGCGCCCGATCCCGCGGGAGGCGCCGGTGACCACGGCGATGCGGTCGGCGAGGGGCTTGGTCTCTGCGGACGGGAGGTCGGACATCGGGTCTCAGTCGGCTTCGGCGAGGAGCGCCATCCGCCGCGGCGAGGCGACGGCGAGGTCGGTCAGCGGGGTGGGGTAATCGCCCGTGAAGCAATGGTCGGTGTATTGCGGGCAGGCCGGGTCGCGGCCCTCCTCGCCCATCGCCCGGTACAGGCCCCCGATCGACAGGAAGGCGAGCGAGTCGGCGCCGATGTAGCGGCGCATGCCCTCGAGGTCGTGGGTGGCGGCGAGCAGCTTCTCCTTCTCGGGCGTGTCGATTCCGTAGAAGTCCGGATGGGTGATGGGCGGCGAGGCGATGCGGAAATGCACCTCGCTCGCCCCGGCCTCGCGCATCATCCGCACGATCTTCACCGAGGTGGTGCCGCGCACGAGGCTGTCGTCGACGAGGACGATGCGCTTGCCCGCGATGGCGGCGCGGTTCGCCGAGTGCTTCATGCGCACGCCGAGTTCGCGCACCGATTGCGTCGGCTGGATGAAGGTGCGCCCGACATAGTGGTTGCGGATGATGCCCATCTCGAAGGGCAGCCCCGTCTCCTGGGCGTAGCCGAGCGCCGCCGGCACGCCGGAATCCGGCACCGGCACCACGATGTCGGCCTCGGCCGGCGCCTCCTTGGCGAGCTCGACGCCGATGCTCTTGCGCACCGCGTAGACGTTCTTGCCGTTCACCACCGAATCCGGGCGGGCGAAGTAGATGTACTCGAAGATGCAGGGCCGCATCGGCGCCTCGGCGGCGAAGCGGATCGAGCGGATGCCGTCGTCGTCGATGACGACGATCTCGCCGTTCTCGATGTCGCGCACGAAGCGGGCGCCGATGATGTCGAGGGCGCAGGTCTCGGAGGCGAGGATGTAGCGGCCGTCGAGCTCGCCGAGGACGAGCGGGCGGATGCCGAGCGGGTCGCGGGCGCCGATCAGCTTCTTGTTCGTCAGCATGACGAGCGCGTAGGCGCCCTCGATCTGGCGCAGGGCGTCCATCACCCGGTCGATGATGCGCACGTGCCGGCTGCGGGCGACCAAGTGGAGGATCGCCTCGGTGTCGGAGGTCGACTGGCAGATGGCGCCGTCGCGCACGAGCTGGCGGCGCAGCAGCAGGCCGTTGGTCAGGTTGCCGTTATGGGCGATCGCGAGGCCCCCGGTCTCCAGCTCGGCGAAGAGCGGCTGCACGTTGCGCAGGATCGTCTCGCCGGTGGTCGAGTAGCGCACGTGACCGATCGCCGAGAGGCCCTTGAGGCGCTCGATCGTGGCGAGATCCGAGAAGGAATCCCCGACGAGGCCCATCCGGCGCTCGGAATGGAACACGCTCCCGTCGAAGGAGACGATGCCGGCCGCTTCCTGGCCGCGATGCTGGAGGGCGTGGAGGCCGAGCGCCACGATGGCCGCCGCGTCGGGATGGCCGTGGATGCCGAACACCCCGCATTCCTCGCGCAGGGTGTCGCCGTCGAGGTCGAGGCCGCCGAAATCCGCGCTGCCCGCGGAGGCCGTCCGGCCCGATTCCCACCGTGCTGCCATGATGAAAGTCCCTCGCGGCCGGCCCTGCCACCGCCCTCGCTAGACGACGCGGCGCCCGGGCGCGAGGCCGGTTCCCGACTCGTCCACGACGGATTGACCGGGTCGGCCGAACCGGCCCGGTGACGAGTTCGTCATGTAGGCGCGGAGTGCGGCCGAGCCAAGGCGCCGGCCGCTACCGGCGCGCAGGGGTGGCATCCGTCCGGCGCTGGGGCGTGGTATCGGCCTCGGCCGGGGCCTCCGTGCCGGGGTCGGCCTCGGGCTTGGGCTTGCGGAACTGTTTCAGGAGCTCGTCCGGGTTGCCGGGCAGCATCGCCACCAGCTTCTGGCCGGTATTGTCCAGGATCTCGCGGCTGCGCGCCTGCTGGGCCCAGTCCGGAACCTTGCCCTGGACCAGCCAGGCCAGGAAGACCCAGCCGATCACGCAGATGAGGAAGCCGCGGGCGGCGCCGAAGGCGAGGCCGAGGCTGCGGTCGATGGCGCCGATCCGGGAATCGAGGATCAGGTCCGAGACCTTCACGGTGATGATCGACACGACGAGCAGCGTGCCGAGGAAGATCGCCGCGATCGCGACGACGCGCGAGACGGTCTCGCTGGAGACGTGCTGCTGCACCAGCGGCTGCAGCACGGGGTGGAGTTTCCAGGCGACGGCGGCGGCCACGACCCAGGCGACGATCGCCAGAACCTCGCGGGTGAAGCCCCGCACCGCGGCGAGCAGCGCCGAGATGACCACCACGCCGAGGACGACCAGATCGAGAACGGAGAAGGGCATCGCAGGAACGCACCGGGAGCGGGCGGCGTTGGTTCGTGGGCGCGGCTGCTCCTGGCCGCGCCAGACCTATACTCCGCCATGGCCGATCCGTCACCCGGCGGACCGGAGGCGCGCCCCGCGGACGGGGTCCGCGGCGGCCGGGCGGCCCGCTTCCACGCGCCGTGCCGCGCGCCGCGCGACGGTCACCCCTCCGGATCGTAGGCCGGCAGGCGGGGGCGCTTGGCGCCGCGGCCGACCGGCCTGCCCGAGGCGATGCCGGCCACGAGGTCGGTGATGTGCGCGAGCGCCTCGGCGGGGAAGCCACGCTCGCCGGCCTCCCCGCGTCCCTGCGGCATCAGCGCTCGGGCGAAGCCGAGCTTCTGCGCCTCCTTCAGCCGCGCATTCGCCTGCGCCACCGGCCGCACCGCCCCCGACAGGCCGATCTCGCCGAAATAGACCGCGTCGGAGGGCAGGGGCGTGGCGGAGAGCGACGAGACCAGGGCGGCGGCGACCGCGAGGTCCGCGGCCGGCTCGCCGATGCGCAGGCCGCCCGCCACGTTCAGGTAGACGTCGTGGGTGCCGAGCCGGATGCCCGCATGGGCCTCCAGCACCGCCAGCACCATCGAGAGCCGGTTGGGATCCCAGCCGACCACGGCGCGGCGCGGCATGCCCAGCGCCGAGGGGGCGACGAGGGCCTGGATCTCCACGAGGAGCGGCCGCGTGCCCTCCATGCCGGCGAAGACCGCGGTGCCGGGCGCGGCGAGGTCGCGGCCGGCCAGGAAGAGGGCCGAGGGGTTCGGCACCTCGGCGAGGCCGCCGTCGGTCATCTCGAAGACGCCGATCTCGTCCGTCGGACCGAAGCGGTTCTTGACCGCCCGCAGGATGCGGAAGTGGTGGCCCTGGTCGCCCTCGAAGGAGGCGACCGCGTCGACCATGTGCTCGACCACGCGCGGCCCGGCGATCTGACCGTCCTTCGTGACGTGCCCGACCAGGATCACCGCCGTGCCGCTGGTCTTGGCGAAGCGGATCAGGCTCTGGGCCGAGCCGCGCACCTGCGTGACGGTGCCCGGCGCCGATTCGACCGTCTCGGTCCACATGGTCTGGATCGAGTCGATGATCGCGAGGGCCGGCGGCCGTCCCTGGCTCAGGGTGGCGACGATGTCCTCGACGTTGGTCTCGGCGGCGAGCTCGACCGGCGCCCCCGCGAGGCCGAGCCGCTCCGCCCGCAGCCGCACCTGCCCGACCGCCTCCTCGCCCGAGATGTACGCGACGCGCTCCCCCCGGGCGGCGAGGGCCGCCGAGGCCTGCATCAGCAGCGTGGACTTGCCGATGCCGGGATCGCCGCCGAGCAGGATGACCGAGCCGCGCACGAAGCCGCCCCCGGTGACCCGGTCGAGCTCGGCGATGCCCGAGGGGGTGCGGGGCGCGTCCTTGACCTCGCCGGCGAGCCCTTCGAGGGGGAAGACCCGGCCCTTGGCCCGGCTCGGCCGCGTCGCCACCGGCCCGGCGGCTTGGGTCCCGGCGCCGGTCTCCTCCACGATCGAGTTCCAGCCGTTGCAGGCCTCGCAGCGCCCGCGCCAGCGATTGTAGACCGCGCCGCAGGATTGGCAGACGAAGGTCTGGTGGGATTTGGCCATCGATGGTCTGCCTCGCGCGGGAAGGTCGGGATGGTCGCCGCGGTCCGGGGCGGGCGCGGCGCGAGGATGCGACGGTGCCGCCACGGTCGTCTCGCGGAACGCGGCCGGAGGTCGCCGATGTTCCCGATATGTCCCCGCCGTCCCGGGATCGCAACAGTCACGCGCCAGCAACCTGAGCGTCGCGCTGCGGCCGCAATCGGGCCGGACAGCGCGGGGGAGATCGCACGCACGGATCGCCACGATGTCCCCCGACGGTCAAGCCCACCACTACGCCGGCGCCCCCCGCGCCTTCCACTGGGGCATGGCGGCCCTGATCCTGGTCGCCCTCGCCATCGGCGTCTGGGCGAGCACCCTGCCGCCCGGCACCTCGCCCCGGCGGGAACTCCTCGACCTGCACAAGTCGATCGGCATGACCGTGCTGGTGCTGCTGCCCCTGCGCGTCCTCTGCCGCTGGATCGCCGGCGCGCCCGGATTCCGGGTGCGGCCGTCCCGCCTCGCCGGCGCGGCGGCGCGCGCGGCCCATCTTTGCCTCTACGCCCTGATGCTGCTGATGCCATTGAGCGGCTACGTCGATTCGGGCGCCGGCGGCTACGCGCTGCCCTGGTTCGGCCTGTTCTCCTGGCCCCGGCTCGTGCCCATCGACAAGCCGCTGTCGCATCTGGGGGGCGAGATCCACCTCTGGGGGGCCTGGGCGATCGGTCTCCTCCTCGCGCTCCACTTCCTGGCGGTGGCGTGGCACGCCCTCGTGCGGCTCGACGAGGTGCTGGCGCGGATGTGGCCCGGGCGGCGCGCCCGCGGCGCTCAGTCGATATAGGCCCGCTCGGAGCGCCGCCCGAGATTGGTCAGGATCTCGTAGCCGATGGTGCCGGCCCGCTGCCCGACCTCGTCGATGTCGAGACCCTCGCCG
Organism: Methylobacterium sp. WSM2598; assembly: GCF_000379105.1. Classification (GTDB taxonomy): domain Bacteria; phylum Pseudomonadota; class Alphaproteobacteria; order Rhizobiales; family Beijerinckiaceae; genus Methylobacterium. Next base: position 2,348,484 of record NZ_KB900609.1, read on the forward strand.
ATCAGGGTCGCGCGGGCGCCGCGCCGCGCGGCCTCCGGCGGCGCGTCGGTCACGTCCAGGATCACGAGGTCCATCGAGATCGTGCCGACCACGGGGCAGCGCCGGCCGGCCACCACCGCCTCCGCCCGCCCGGAGCCCGCCCGCGGGTAGCCGTCCGCGTAGCCGAGCGAGAGCGTCGCCAGCCGGCGCGGACCGGGCGCCGTCCAGCGGGCGTTGTAGCCCGCCGTCGCGCCGGGCGGGACGTCGCGCACCTGCAGGATCGTCGCGTCGAGCCGCACCACCGGCCGCATCGGGTTCGGACCGCCGGGGCGCGGGTTGCCGCCGTAGAGGGCGTAGCCGGGCCGCACCATCTCGTGGCGCGCCCGCGCGCCGAGGAACGTGCCGGCCGAGTTGCCGAGGGAGGCCGTCAGGCCCGGGAAGGCCGCCGCCACCCTGGCGAAATCCGCGACCTGGCGCGCCGTGACCGCGTCGCCCGGCACCTCGGCGCTGACGAGATGGCTCACCAGCAGGCTCGCCGCGACATCCTCTAGCGCGGCGCCGCCGGCGAGCGCCAGGGCCGCGTCGGGGGAGAGGCCGAGCCGGTTCATCCCGGTATCGACGTGCAACGCCGCCGGCAGCCGCTCCCCCCGCGCCCGGCAGAAGGCCGCCCATTCCTCGATCTCCTCGCGGGAGCCGAGCACGGGCCGCAGGGCGCGGTCCCGGTAGGCCGGCGCGCTGCCCGGGGGCAGGCCGTTCAGCACGTAGATCACCGCCTCCGGCAGGGCCGCGCGGGCGCGCTCGGCCTCGGACAGGTGGGCGACGAAGAACGTGCGGCAGCCCGCCCGCCACAGGGCCGGGCCGGCACGGTCGATGCCGGTCCCGTAGGCGTCGGCCTTGATCACCGCGGCGCACTCGGCCCCCGCGGCCTCCTCGGCGAGGCGCCGCCAATTCGCCTCGAGGGCGCGAAGGTCGATGGTCAGGCGGGCGCCGTGGGGGGAGGTGGCCGTCATCGCCTCTGGTCCGCAGCGGAGGGGGCGGGGCGATCCGGCGGGATCGTCCCCGGCCCGGCTTATAGCCGGATCATACGCCATCCGGTTGATGGCTTCGCCATCTCGCATTTCGGCAAGGCGGATGTCGGCTTCGCTCAGGCGCCGCGCGCAGGCGCCGCGCAGGCGCGTGATCCGGGATCCGCTGCGATCAAGCGGATGCCGGATCACATCGGCTCCGGCAGCCGGTCGCCCTGCGCGAGATTCGAGAAGCGCGTGATCTCGGCGTCGAACTGGAGCTCGACCGTGCCGGTCGGGCCGTGGCGCTGCTTGCCGATGATCACCTCGGCCTTGCCGTAGACGCGGTTCATCTCCGCCTCCCAGGTGAAGAACTCCTCGGTGCCCTCGCGCGGCTTCTTGTTCTTGACGTAGTATTCCTCGCGGAAGACGAACAGCACCACGTCGGCGTCCTGCTCGATCGAGCCCGATTCGCGCAGGTCCGAGAGCTGGGGCCGCTTGTCGTCGCGGGACTCGACTTGGCGGGAGAGCTGCGACAGGGCGACGATCGGCACTTCCAGCTCCTTGGCGAGGGCCTTCATGCCGGTGGTGATCTCGGTCATCTCCTGCACGCGGTTGTCGCCCTTCTTGGAGGCGCCGGAGAGGAGCTGGAGGTAGTCGACCACCAGGAGGTCGAGGCCGCGCTGGCGCTTCAGCCGCCGCGCCCGCGCGGCGAGCTGCGCGATCGAGAGGCCGCCGGTCTGGTCGATGTAGAACGGGATCGTCTGCATGTCCCGGGCGGCGTCGGTGATCTTGTAGAAATCCTCCGGGCGGATGTCGCCCCGGCGGATCTTGTAGGAGGCGACGCCCGACTGCTCCGCGATGATGCGGGTGGCGAGCTGCTCGGCCGACATCTCGAGCGAGAAGAAGCCGACGATGCCGCCGTTGACGGTCTTCATCGTGCCGTCCGGCTGCTTCTCGCCGGCATAGGCCTTGGCGATGTTGAAGGCGATGTTGGTGGCGAGCGAGGTCTTGCCCATGCCGGGGCGGCCCGCGAGGATGATCAGGTCGGAGGGCTGCAGCCCGCCCATCTTGCCGTCGAGGTCCGACAGGCCGGTGGCGATGCCCGACAGCCGCCCCTCGCGCTGGTAGGCCTTGGCGGCCATGTCGACGGCGGCGGTGAGCGCCTCGGAGAATTTCTGGAAGCCGCCGTCGTACTTGCCGGTCTCCGCGAGTTCGTAGAGGCGCCGCTCCGTCGCCTCGATCTGGTCGCGGGGCGAGGTCTCGACCGGCGCCTCGTAGGCGCCGTTGACCAGATCCTCGCCGATCGTGATCAGGCGCCGCCGCAGGGCGAGGTCGTAGATCGTGCGCCCGTAATGCTCGGCGTTGATGACGGTCGTCGCCTCGGCGGCGAGCCGCGCGAGGTACTGGCTCACCGTGAGCCCGCCCAGATCCGCGTCGCCCAGGAAGGTCTTGAGCGTGATCGGGCTCGCCAGCTTGCCGGCCTTGATCAGGCTGACCGCCACCTCGAAGATCCGCCGGTGCACCTCCTCCATGAAGTGCTCGGCCAGGAGGAAGTCCGAGACGCGGTAATAGGCGTCGTTGTTGACCAGGATGGCGCCGAGCAGGGCCTGCTCCGCGTCGATGTTGTGGGGCGCGACCCGGTATTCCTGGGGCACGGGCTCCAGGTTCGCCGTCAGGGTGCTGGGAATGGCCATCCGGCGTCTCCGTGTGGTTGCGCCCGGGGCGGCGCGTGCCCCTGGACGATCCGGCGACCCTTGCACCGGCATGGTTGACCGAAGCTTTCCGCGGAGCGCGACCCGCGGCTGCGGGCCGCGCACCCCACCATCGTGCCGGGGGAAACGCAAACGGGGCCCGATGCCGCCGGCATCGAGCCCCGCCATGCTGGAACGAAACCGGAACAAGTCAAGCCCGGAGGGCGGATTGTCCCCGCTCTCCCGGCTTTCCCAGACTCGCGCCCAGACTCGCGCCCCGACGCGCGCTCAGCGCTCCCCGGCGTCCGGCCCGGCCTCGGCCAGGGCGGCGCCGACCTCGAGGCCGAGCTCCTCCAGGTCGAGCTCGTCGCGCACCGTGGTCGACTCGCCGCGGGCCTGGCGCTCCGCCTCCTCGGGGCTGCGGGCGACGTTGACCGTCACGGTCACCTCGACCTCCGGGTGCAGCACCACCGGGACATTGTGCAGGCCGAGCGTCTTGATCGGCTGGTTGAGGCTGAACTGCTCGCGGCCCACCGTGAAGCCGTTCTGGGTCAGCACCTCGGCGAGGTCGCGGGTCGAGACCGAGCCGTAGAGGACGCCGGTCTCGCCGGACTGGCGGATCAGCACGAAGCTCTGGCCGTCGAGCTTCTCGGCCACGGCCTGCGCCTCGGTGCGGCGCTCCAGGTTGCGGGCCTCGAGCTGGGCGCGCTGGTCCTCGAAGCGCTTCTTGTTCGCCTCGGTGGCGCGCAGCGCCTTGCCGCGGGCGAGCAGGTAGTTGCGGGCGAAGCCCGGGCGGACCTTCACGGTCTCGCCCATCTGGCCGAGCTTGGCCACGCGCTCGAGCAGGATCACTTCCATCGTCGTCACTCCTTGTCAGCGGATGGAGGGGACCGGGCCGGTTCGGGCCCGGAACCGGTCAGGGGGCGGGCACCTCCGCGGGGCGGCGGCGCAGGCGGAACAGGGTGTCGGCGAGCCCGAACAGGGCCAGGGCGGTGAGCGCGATCCCCTGGGTCAGGAACACGAGCAGGTAGAGGCCGATCAGGAGCGGCGCCCGGCCGGGCCTGCCGCGGCTGCGGTCGTGCAGGGCGGCGAGCCCCTGGAGCGCGAAGGCGGCCCCCAGCGCTCCCGCGAGCCCGATGCCGAAGATGCCGGGGAAGCCGGGGGCGAGGCCGAGGGCGGCGGCCGCGACGAGCCCGGCGACGACGGCCCGGGGCATGGCGGTCGCCGGCAGGTCCGGCCAGGGCCGGGGCAGGCGGCCCGAGAGCTGGACGATGCGGCCGGCCGCCCAGAGATAGAAGGTCAGCAGCAGGGTGAAGGTCGTGCCCATCACGGCCGGCGCGATGCGCAAGAGCCGGTCGGCGATGCGGGCGAGGTCGCCCTCCGGCAGGGTCTCGGCGTCCGGCCGGACCGACTGCATCTCGATCTGGGTCACGCCGCGGGCGATGCGCCGCATGCGCTCCTCGTAGGCGGCGAAATCGCCCGAGGAGATCACCACCACCAGGATCAGCGCGACCGCGGCGGTGCCGGCGATCCAGGCGAGGAGGCGGCCGAGCGGGTACCATTCCATCGCGCCGGGGGCGCCGGACCCGGACGGGCGGCCGAGCAGGGCGAGGTAGCCGAGCCACCAGGCCGGCAGGGCCGTCGAGACCAGGAAGGCGAGGCCGCGCAGGGGCGAGGCGGCGAGCATCAGCGCGAGCGTGCCGGTCGCGGCGGCGACGAGCCCGGTGCGGTGGCGCCAGCCCAGCGACACGATCAGGATCGGCAGCGGCGCGAGCAGGTAGAGGAGGAGCGCGAGCGGCGTCGCCGTGACGATGACCCCGATGAGCAGGGCCGAGGCGAGGCCGGCGACGACGCCGATGCCGAGGGAGGAAGCCATCGAATCCGGTCCGCTGTCCCGCTGCCGGGGATCGGCAGGGTTAGGGGCCACTCTGCCCCAGCGACCCCGGCGGCCCGATGACCGCCGGGTTGGTGCGCGTCGTTCCGCCTCAGCGGATGACGTAGGGCAGGAAGCCGAGGAAGCGGGCGCGCTTGATCGCCTGGGCGAGTTCGCGCTGCTTCTTGGCCGAGACCGCGGTGATGCGGGAGGGAACGATCTTGCCGCGCTCCGACACGTAGCGGGAGAGGAGCTTCACGTCCTTGTAGTCGATCTTCGGGGCGTTGGGGCCCGAGAACGGGCAGGTCTTGCGCCGACGGAAGAACGGACGGCGGCCCCCGCCGCCACCAGCACCGAATGCCATGATCAGCCCTCCTCGTTCCGCTCGCCGACGTAGCCGTCATCGTCCCGACGACGGCCGCGCTCGCGGTCCTTGCGCTCGTCGCGGTCGCGCTTCTGCATCATCGCGGAGGGCTCGCCCTCCAGCGCGTCGACCCGGATGGTCAGGAAGCGCAGGATGTCCTCCGAGATCCGCATCTGGCGCTCCATCTCGGCCAGGGCGGCCGGCGGCGCGTCGATGTTGAGCAGGGTGAAGTGGGCCTTGCGGTTCTTCTTGATGCGGTAGGCGAGGGACTTCACGCCCCACATCTCGGTCTTCTCGACCTTGCCGCCGTTCGACTCGATGACGCCCTTGTAGGCTTCGATCATCGACTCGACCTGCTGCGAGGTCACGTCCTGGCGCGCCAGGAACACGTGCTCGTACAGAGCCATGGTGGGCCTTTCGTCGGAATGGAGCCGTCCTGCCGGATGTCTGACGACGGGCGTTCGGGCCGGTTCTCACTCGCGTCGCACGGCGCCAAGCCCTTCGAGCCTGCAGAGGCCCGAGCGGTTGTTCGAAGGCGGAGACACGGGACGCCGGGGCGCGAACCCCTGTGCCGGCGAGCGGCACCGTCCGTTCAGCCCCCGGCCGGAGCGAACGCGAGGCGCGGGCTATAGCAGGTTTTCGCGGGATGGCAAGGCGGCGGCCGCCGACGCGCGGATGGCACTCAGGCGATGAACGCGTCCGCCTGTTCGACCGCCCAAGGTCAACGGCCCAAGGTCAACGGCCCAAGGTCAACGGCCCAAGGTCAACGGCCCAAGGTCAACGGCCCAAGGTCAACGGCCCAAGGTCAACGGCCCAAGACCCATCGTCGAGAGCGGGCGGCTCGGCCGTGCAGTCGGCCAGCAGCCGGACCCCGTGCACCCGGGGAGCGGCTGCGTCATGAATCGGAATTCCGCACGTCGCCGGGACGCGTTCCTGGGTTCGTGACCGTCGCGTCATCCCGAAGCCGCCCGATCCCTCGGCGATGGCTGCCGCAATCGCTGCGGGATGGCGGAGGCAGGCTCCGCTCGGGCGGGCAGAGGGACGCTTCGCCGCGTCAGCCGGCCTCGACCGGCTCGGCCGGGCTCGCGGCGGCAAGATCGAGGCGCACCAGCATCACCTCGGGGTCCGACGGGTCCGTCCCCACCGCGAAGCCGAGCTTGCGGCACATGGTCAGCATGGTGGTGTTGGCGCGCAGCACCTGCCCCTCGACGTGGCGGATGCCCTCGGCGCGGGCCCAGTCGAGCATCAGCCCCATCAGCGCCCAGCCGAGCCCGATCCCCTTCAGGTCGGAGCGGATCAGGATCGCGTACTCGCCCGTCTCGTGGTTGGCGTCGGCGTGGAGCCGCACCGCCCCCATCATCGCGCCGGTCTCGTCGTCGAGCGCCACGAAGGCGATCGCCCGCGCGTAGTCGAGCTGGGTCAGGCGGGCCAGGAAGGCGTGGCTGAAGTCGCGCACCGGCGCGAAGAAGCGCAGGCGCAGGTCCGCCTCGCTCACGTGCCGGAAGAAGTCCTCGAACAGGCCCTCGTCCTCCGGGCGCACCGGGCGGATGAAGGCGCTGACGCTGTCGAGCGCGATCCTGCGCTCCCACTCGGTCGGGTAGGGCCGCACCGCAAAGCGGGCGTGGCTCGGGCCGCGGCCGGCGTCGCGACGCCCCGCGGCCGGGCTCGGCGCCACGGCGACGCGCGCATCGACCGCGATCACCCCGGTCTCGTCGGCCAGCAGCGGGTTGATGTCGAGGTCGCGCACCTCGGGCAGGTCCGCGGCGAGCTGCGCGAGCTTGACGAGGACGAGCGCGATCGCCCGCTCGTCCGCCGCGGCGACGTCCCGGTAGGCCTTGAGCCGGCGCGAGACGCGGGTGCGCCCGATCAGCTCGGCGGCGAGGCGCAGGTCGAGGGGCGGCAGCGCGAGCGCCCGGTCGTCGATGACCTCGACCGCGGTGCCGCCCCGCCCGAACACCACCACCGGGCCGAAGACCGGGTCGTCGGTGAGGCCGGCGATCAGCTCGCGCGCCTTGCGCCGGCGCAGCATCGGCTGGACCACGAAGCCGCTCACGCGCGCCTCGGGCCGGTCGCGGGCGGCCCGGGCCAGGATATCGGCGGCGGCCTCCCGCACGGCCGCCTCGCTGGTGAGGTCGAGATGCACCCCGCCGATGTCGGACTTGTGGACGATGTCGGGCGAGACGACCTTGAGCGCCACCGTGGCGCCGGCCGCGATCATCGGCCAGGCGGTCTCGGCGGCCGCGTCGGCATCGGCGGCGAAGTGCACCGGCAGCATCGGGATCGCGTAGGCGGCGAACAGGGCCGCCACCTCGCGCGGGTCGAGCCAGGTCCGGCCCTCCCGGACCGCCCGCGCGACGATCGTCCGGGCGGCGGCCACGTCCGGGGAGAAGTCCTTGGGCAGCGAGTCGGGCGTCTTCATCAGGTCGTCCTGCGCCTCGCGGTAGCGCACGAGGTGCATGAAGCCCTCCACCGCCTCGGCGTCGGTGGGAAAGCGCGGGATGCCCGCCGCCCCGAGCGCCTCGGTCGCCGCGAGACTGTCGCCGACCGAGACGGCGAAGACCGGCTTGGCGCGCAGGCTCGCCTTGCGCCCGCGGCGCACCGCCTCGGCCACGGCGCCCGCCACCGCCTCGCCGCCCGACAGGGCGGTCGGCACGTTGATGACCAGCACGGCGTCGTTCTCCCGGTCGGCGATGAGCGCGTCGAGGGCGGCGGCGTAGCGGGTGCCGTCCGCGTCCGCATCGAGGTCGAGGGGGTTGGCCCAGGGGCGCGCCGGCAGACCGGTCGGCGGGAGCGCCGCGTCGAGCCGCTCGGCCGCGGCCGGCGACAGGGTCGCGAGGGTGCCGCCGAGATCGGCGAGCCGGTCGACCGCGAGCGCCCCGACGCCGCGGCCGTTGGTGACGATCGCGAGGCGCTTGCCGGGGAAGGGCCGCTGACGCCCGAGCGTCTCGACCGCCGAGAACATCTCGTGGAGCGCGTTGACCCGCAGCAGCCCGGCCCGCCGGAAGGCCGCGTCGTAGACCGCATCGGGCTTGGCCAGGATGCCGCTGTGGGTGACGGGCCGGCCGTCCGCGCGCGCCGTCTCGTGCCGCCCCGAGCGCAGCACCACCACGGGCTTGGCGCGGGCGGCGGCGCGGGCCGCCGACATGAATTTCGGCGCGTCGCGGATCGTCTCCAGGTGCAGGAGGATCGCCCGGGTGCCGCGATCGGCCGAGAAGTGGTCGAGGCAATCGGCGATGTCGACGTCGACCGCTTGGCCCACCGAGAGCACGCCCGAGAAGCCGTAGCCCCGTCCCGAGGCCCATTCGGCGATGCCCGCCGCCACGGTCCGGGACTGGGTGATGAGGGCGAGGTCGCCCCGGGGCGGCCGATGCGCGAGCAGGCTCGCGTTGAGCCGCGCCGCCGGCACCGCGAGCCCCATGCATTCCGGCCCGAGCAGGCGCAGGCCGTGCGCCCGCCCGGCGAGGCGCGCCGCCTCGGCGAGCGAGCCCTCGCCCGCGCCGAGGCCGGCCGAGATGATCAGCGCCCCGCCGCAGCCGCGCGCCCCGGCCGCCGCGACCACGCCGGGCACGCTCTCGGCCGGCGAGACCACCACGACGAGGTCCGCGGGCTCCGGCAGATCCTCCAGCGAGCGGTGGCAGGGCAGCCCGTCGACCGTGTCGTGCCGGGGATTCACGGGCCAGATCGGTCCCGGGAAGTCGGCCTCGCGCAGGTTGCGCAGGATCGCGGCGCCGAACGATCCGGGCCGCTCGCTCGCCCCTACGAGCGCGACGCTGCGCGGCGAGAGGATGCGGTCGAAGCGATAGGTGCTCATCGGTGAGGCCCCCCAATCGGCCGGCCGCGCCGAGATGGCGCGGCGCCTCGCAACGTCCAGCTTTGCCATTCCGCGGCCGCAAGGTGGCAATGCAAAAATTTGCGTTGCGGCGCAGCATGGCTAAAATAAATTGAGGTCTCCCGGTCATCCGGCTTTCCGGAGCGCCCATCGCGCCGGACAGAACCGCACCGAGCAGATTCATGCGCCTTCGTGTCTCCCTCGCCCTCGTCCTCCTCTCGGCCGGCGCCGCCGGCGCGACGGAGCTCCGCCCGGGTCACGCCCACAACCTCGATCTCGGCCCCTACCGGGGCGTCGCCTACTACACGGTCGAGCGCGACGGGTACCGGGTGGTGGCGACCCTCGCCTCGGCGGAGCGGCCCGTCCGCCTCGTGGCGACCCTGGCCCCCGACCAGCGGGTCAGCCTGTCGGTTCCGGGGCAGCGCGACGAGGCCCCGGCCGAGATCGCCTTCGCGCGCCGGGGCGACCGGGTCGAGGTGATGGCGCCCGGCTTCTGAGCGCGACGGGGGCCCGGGACGCCGCTCCGCCCCCGCGGGGCTGCGTCCGCGGGACTCTCTTGTGTTGTCGGGCGAACTGCGCCACCTGTCCGCCGCGTCCGTCCGGGACCAACCCGACCTTCGCGGCGCAAGGATCGTCCGATGCAGACAGTTTCCCTTTCCTGGCGCACGGCCGCCCTCGTGCTCGGCCTCGCCCTGCCCGCCGTCGCCCAGACGGCGCCCGCGCCGAACCCGGCGCCCGACACGGTGGTGGCCCGGGTCAACGGCAGCCCGGTCACGGCCGCCGACCTCGCGGTCGCGGCCGACGACCCGGCGCTCTCCCTGCCGGGCGTGAGCGACGAGCAGAAGAAGGGGCTCCTCGTCGACTACATGGTGGACCTCAAGCTCGGCGCCCAGGCCGCCGAGAAGGCCAAGGTCGCCGAGAGCCCGGACTTCACCCGCAAGCTCGCCTATTTCCGCGACAAGCTGCTGCTCGACGAGTACCTGGAGCGGGAGGCCAAGAAGGCCGTGACGCCCGAGGCGGCGCGCAAGCTCTACGACGACACCGTCAAGACGCTGAAGCCCGAGGAGGAGGTGCATGCGCGCCACATCCTCGTCGACAACGAGGCCGACGCCAAGAAGATCGCGGCGCGGATCAAGGGCGGCGAGGACTTCTCCAAGGTGGCGGCCGAGACCTCCAAGGACCCCGGCTCCAAGGCCGAGGGCGGCGATCTCGGCTGGTTCACCAAGGAGCGCATGGTCCCGGCCTTCGCCGAGGCGGCCTTCAAGCTCGACCAGGGCAAGGTGTCGGACCCGGTCAAGACGCAGTTCGGCTGGCACGTCATCAAGGTCGAGGAGAAGCGCACCAAGCCGGTGCCGGGCTTCGACGAGATGAAGGAGCAGATCGACACCTACCTGACGCGCAAGACGCAGCAGGACATCATCACCAAGCTGCGCGAGCAGGCGAAGATCGAGAAGACCGAGGCGCCCGCGCCGGCCAAACCGACCGAAGCCAAGCCGGCCGAAGCCAAGCCGACGGAAGCCAAGCCGGCCGAAGCCAAGTAGCGGCCCGCCGCGCGGGCGGCCCTCGGGCCGTCCCGTCACCAATGGTGCAGCACCACCGCGTCGGCGAGGCAGGCGGGTCGCTCCTGGCCCTCGATCTCGACCGTGACGCCGTAGGTCACCCGCAGCCCGCGCGGCGGCACGGGGGTCGCCGCCGCGAGCCGCACCCGGCCGCGCAGGCGCGCGCCCGCCAGGACCGGCGCCGGGAACCGGACGCGGTCGAGCCCGTAATTGAGGCTCAGCCGCAGGCCGTCCAGCCGGCGCAGTTCGGCGATGAACTGCGGCACCAGCGACAAGGTTAGGTAGCCGTGCGCCACCGTGGTGCCGTAGGGCGATTCGCGCGCGGCCCGCTCCGGATCGACGTGGATCCACTGGCGATCCCCGGTCGCCTCCGCGAAGCGGTCGATCATCGCCTGATCCACGGTGATCCAGCCGCCGACGCCCAACTCCTGCCCGAGCGCCGCCGCCAGGGCCTCCGGCCCGTCGAATGCCTGCATGCCATCCTCCCGCCCGGAGCCGATCTCAACGGTCACCTCGCAGGACCGTTGGGGCCGTTCTGGAATTTTCGCCAGGCCATTTTTCGTCAGGCCATCGGCGTGTGCCGCCACTTCGAGGTGGTCGGCGGCCCGATGCGTCGGCATCCCGGGCCGCCGGCATAGATCCGACATCCGGCGGATTGCGTCGCCATGCGGATGTCGGCTTCGCTCAAGCGCCGCGCGGGCTCGTGATCCGACATCCGACGGATTGCGTCGCCATGCGGATGTCGGCGTCGCTCACGCGCCGCGCGAGCTTGTCGTACGCTGTCCGGATGCTCACGTCTGGACAGCGCATGCGAGCCTCGCCGGGCGCGATGCATCCGCGTTCGACGGGGGGATGATACTCCTGGAGAGTGTTCTACTTACCCCCCGGGGCGCCGGGCGCGAGGGCCGGGGCCCGTCGGTTCGGCCCGAGGATGCCCCGCCGGGCCGCCTCGCGACAGGGGAGTGCGTGCGTTGCGACAGAGGACTCTGCGGGTCGCCATCGCGGGCGTCGGGAACTGCGCGTCGTCCTTCGTCCAGGGCCTCACCTATTACCGCGGCGCCGCCCCGGACGAGGTGGTTCCGGGGCTGATGAACGTGGTGCTCGGGGGCTACCACGTGGCGGACGTGGAGGTGGTGGCGGCCTTCGACGTGTCGGCCGCCAAGGTCGGGCGCGACCTCGCCGAGGCGATCGCCGCGCCCCCGAACAACACGGCCCGCTTCGCCGAGGTCGCGCCGACCGGCGTGACCGTCGCCCGCGGCCCGACCCTCGACGGGATCGGGCGCTACCTGCGCGACATGGTGCCGGAATCGGGCGAGGCCCCGGTCGACGTGGCGGCGGCGCTGGAGCGCGCGGGAGCGGAGATCCTGGTCTCCTACCTGCCGGTCGGGTCGCAGGCCGCCACCGAGCACTACGCCGAGGCGGCGCTCAGGGCCGGCTGCGCCTTCGTCAACTGCATCCCGGTCTTCATCGCCTCCAACCCCGAGTGGCGGGCGCGCTTCGCGGCGCGCCGCCTCCCGCTGATCGGCGACGACATCAAGAGCCAGGTCGGCGCGACCATCGTCCACCGCACGCTCGCGCACCTGTTCGGCGAGCGGGGCGTGCGCCTCGACCGCACCTACCAGCTCAATTTCGGCGGCAATTCCGACTTCCGCAACATGCTGGAGCGCGAGCGCCTCGAATCGAAAAAGATCTCGAAGACCCAGGCGGTCACCAGCCAGGTCGACCGGCCTCTGGATCCCTCCGACATCCATGTCGGGCCGAGCGACTACGTGCCCTGGCTGAGCGACCGCAAATGGGCGCATATCCGCCTCGAAGGCACCGCCTTCGGGGGCGTGCCGCTCAACCTCGAACTCAAGCTTGAGGTCTGGGATTCGCCGAACTCGGCCGGCATCGTCATCGACGCGGTGCGCTGCGCCAAGCTCGCCCTGGACCGCCGCCTCGGCGGGGCGCTCACCGGCCCGTCGAGCTGGTTCATGAAGTCGCCCCCGCAGCAATTCAGCGACGAGGAGGCGCATCGGCGCACGCTCCGCTTCGTGGCCGGGGAATCCGAGCCCGGCTGAGCGCCCGCCATCTCGCGCGACCGGCGGGAATGCGGCCAGTTGATCGCCGTGCGAGAGCTCGCGATCGGATCGCACGCCCGTGATCTCGCCTCCACTTGCCTGACTCGGCGCTTCGCGTATTGTCCCGGGACCACGAACCGGTCGGTGCTGCGTCAAGGCTCACAGCAGGCTTTCGTGAACTTGCTGTCGATGGCGCGCGACGCTCGGACCCCATGGGAGGCGTCACGATGTTTCGCAAATGCGTCGCCGAAGGCATCGGCACCTTCTGGCTGACATTCGCCGGGTGCGGCAGCGCGGTGATCTCCGCCGCCTTCCCGCAGGTCGGGATCGGGCTCCTGGGCGTCGCCCTCGCCTTCGGACTGACCGTGCTCACCATGGCCTACACGATCGGGCCGATCTCCGGCTGCCACCTGAACCCGGCGGTCACGATCGGGCTCGCGGTCGGGGGGCGGTTCCCCTCGAAGGAGATCGGCCCCTACGTGGGCGCGCAGGTGGCGGGGGCGGTGGTCGCGGCCATGCTGCTCTACGTGATCGCCAGCGGGGCGCCCGGCTTCGACGCCGCCAAGGGCTTCGCCGCCAACGGCTACGGGGCGCACTCGCCCGGCGGCTACGGGGTCGGCTCCGCCTTCCTGGCCGAGGTCGTGCTCACCATGATGTTCCTGTTCATCATCATGGGCGCCACGCACGGGAAGGCGCCGGCCGGCTTCGCGCCGATCGCCATCGGGCTCGGCCTGACGCTGATCCACCTCGTCGGCATTCCGATCACCAACCTGTCGGTGAACCCCGCCCGCAGCACCGGACCGGCCCTGGTCGCCGGCAGCTGGGCGGTGTTCCAGCTCTGGCTGTTCTGGGTCGCGCCGATCCTGGGCGGCGCGCTCGGGGGCAAGCTCTTCCGCTGGCTGAGCGAGGAACCCGCGGCCGAGGTCACGGGCGCCGCCCCGAAGCCCGCCGTCCCGTGAGCCTCACACCAGACGTCCTCAGGCCAGACGCCAGTCGATCGCGGGCCTGCCCTTCTCGGCGAGCCAGGCATTCGCCCGGCTGAACGGCCGGGCGCCCCGGAAGTCGCCCCGGCGGTTGAGGGGCGAGGGGTGGCCGGCTTCGAGGACGAGGTGGCGGTCGCGGTCGACGAGGGCCGCCCGTCGCCGGGCCGGCGCGCCCCAGAGCAGGAAGGCGACCGCCTCCTGCCGCGCGGAGACCGCCGCGACGGCCTGATCGGTGAGGTCCGACCAGCCGAGGGCGAGGTGGGCGCCGGATTGTCCGGCCTCGACGGTCAGCGCCGTGTTGAGCAGGAGGACGCCCTGGCGCGCCCAGGCGCTGAGGTCGCCCGTCTTCGGCATCGGCGCGCCGGTATCCTCCGCCATCTCGGCGAGGATGACCCGCAGCGAGGCCGGCAGGCGCCGGGCGCCGCGATACGAGAAGGCGAGGCCGTGCGCGTCGCCCGGCGTCGGATAGGGGTCCTGGCCGAGGATCACGGCCCGCACCTCGGGGAGCGGCGTCAGGGTCAGGGCGGCGAAGACGCTGTCGGGCGAGGGCAGGATCACGGCGCCCTGGGCCCGCCTCGCATCGACCGCCTCCGCGACCCGCTCGGCGCTGCCGTCCTGGAAGAAGGGCAGGGCGAGCCAGGGCGAGCCGCTCGCGCGGAAGCGGGAGAGCGCCCCCGCGACGGTGTCGGCATCTCGCATCGGGACTCGGACTCAGCGCATCAGGATGCGCCCGGCCTCGATCGAGACCGGCGCGTGCGTGCGGATGTAGGTCATCACCGCGTTGGCGACGAGCGTCCCGTCGGTGGCGCCGATCAGGGTGCGGCCCTCCGCCAGCATGCCGTAGCCGTTGCCGCCGCCGAGCATGAAGTTGTTCGACGCCACGGTGTAGCGCCGCTGCGGATCGAGGGGCTCGGCACCGACCCGCACCTCGATCACGCGCTGGCCGACCGGGGCCTTCGCCGCCACCGTGACGGTGAGGCCCGAGACCTGCGGGAAGCGTCCCGCGGGATGCCCCACCTCGGCGAAGCCGTTCTCCAGGGCCGCCCGCACCTGCGCGCCGCTGATCTCGACCAGCACGGTCGTGTTGCCGAAGGGGAGTTCGGTGAGCACGTCGCGGCGGCTCAGCACGCTGCCCGCCCGGTAGAGCCGGTTGCCGCGGATGCCGCCCCCGTTGGTGATGGCGAGGGCCGCGCCGGTCGCGTCGCGCAGCGCGTCCGCCACGAGGTTGCCGAAGGTCGACTCGGAGGCCCGGACGGTGGAGATCCGGGTGTCGAGATCCGTCCCGGTGCGGCCGAGCGGCAGGTCGAGTTCGCGGGAGAGCTCCGCCTCCAGCCGGTCCACGGCGGCCTGGACCTCCGGGTCCGGCTCGATCGCGCTCGAATCGTGGATGCGGAAGCGCGGCACCCAGATCGCCCGGCGCTCCTGGCCGGTGCCGCGGACCTCGATCCGGATGTCGACCGCCGTGACGTAGTTCGCCTCCTCGCTCGATTCCACGAAGACGGTGCGGCCGTCGTAGCCGAGCGCGAGGTCGTGGTCGTGGCCCGACAGGACCACGTCGGCGAGGCGGCTCGCCACCAGCGCCTGGTCGGTGGCCCGGTCCGTGTGGGCGACGGCGACCACGAACTCGGCCCCGGCGGCCCGGAGCGACGCGGCTTCGCGGCGCAGCGTCTCCAGGGCCGGGCCGAAGCGCCAATCGCCCGATTGCGACTTCGAGGGCGTCTCCGGCAGGGCGATGCCGACCACGCCGACCCTGACGCCGCCGAGATCCAGCACCTCGGCATCCTGCAGGCCCGGGAGCCGCGACCCGTCCGCCTGGCGCAGGTTGGCGGCGAAGACCGGGAAATTCGCCTCCGCCATCCGCTCGCGGAACACCGCCTGGCCGAAATCGAACTCGTGATTGCCGGGCACGAACACGTCCGGACGGATGAGGTTGGTGAGGGCGACGATGTGCCGGCCCTGGTCGAAGCCCGACATCAGCGAGGGCGAGAGCGTGTCGCCGGCGTGGCAGACCAGGACCGGCACCCCGCGGGCGCGCTCCTGCTTGACGATGGCGGCGAGCTTCGGGAAGCCGCCGCGCCCGTCCCGCGCGCCCATCCGGTAGATGTCGTTGACGAGGACCAGGGTGAAGTCGACGTCGGGGCCGAAGGCCCGCGCCGGCCCGCCCGCGAGCGTGGCGGAGAGACCGGCGAGGCCGAGGCCGAACGTCTCGCGGCGGCTGGGGCGCGGCATGGGCGACCTTTCGGCTGGGAGAGGATCCGCCCCTCTGTGGCCGAGCTTCTTGACCGGGGAAAGACGCCCCGCGGTCAGGGCGGGGCTGGGCCGACGAAGCGCGGATCCGTCCCGAACAGCCGCGCCATGGCGCGGGCCGTGCCAATGAAGCGCGCGCCCTGGGGCGTCAGGCGGTAGCGGTCGCCCTCGCGCACGAGGTTGCCGGAGGCCACCTGCTCGTCGAGGCGTCGGGGGATCTGGGCCCAATCCGCGACGTAGACGCGCAGGAACGCGTCCTCGACGGCGCGCCGCTCGAGCCCCTCGGGCGCCCCGGCGAAGCGGCCGAGCAGGAAGACGGAGATCGAGCGGTCGATCGTGACCGGGCCGAGGGTGAAGAAGGCGAGCAGGAGCGCCACCGCGGTGACGCTCGCCCCGAGCGCGTCCCGCCGCGCGAGGTCGAGGCCGAAGCGGCGGCGCCCCGTCACCCAGGCCATCGCGGCGCCGAGGAGGAGGAGCGTCAGGCCGAGCCCGGCGAGGCCGCGGTAGAACAGGATCGGCAGGAAGCCGAACACGCCGAGGCGGATGACCGCCAGGAACAGGGCCGCGCCGAGGAGGAGCGCGAATCCGTAGGTGAGGGCGGCCGCCAGGAGGCCGCGCAGGAACCTGCCCGTCATCGTCCGATCTTCCGGCCCGACACTCATGGCGCGCGGGCGGCCGGCGGGACCGCGAACAGCATCACGCCCGCGTTGGCGTGGCGGGGCGTCGCGGCGCGCGGCCAGGCGCCGGGCGCCGCGAAGACCGGATCGAGCGCCGTCACCACCAGCACGTCGACGCCCGCGGAGGCGGCGCGGCCCATCGCCTCGGAGAGAGTGAGGGAGGGATCGGCGAAGATCGGGGAAAGGCGCGCGATGCGGGCCGCCACCTCCTGCTTGGCGGCGCCGAACAGGATGCCGTTGTAGGGATCCGACACCGCCGTGCGGAAGCGCCCGTAGAGCCCGTAGCCGAAGGCCCGGTTGCGGGTGGGGTCGGGCCGCCCCTGCACCACGGTGCCGGCCGGGAGGTTGCGGTCGAGCCAGTCCCAGGCGGCGCGCTCCTGGGGCAGGAGGGCGATCTCCTCGGCCGTCATCACGGAGTTTCGCCGGTACTGGACCATCCCGTAGGCCTCGCCGACGAAGCCGAGCCCCATGCAGGCGAGGAAGCCCAGGGCGGCCCGGCGCGACCCGCCGAGGACCGGCGAGGGGCGCAGCGCGAAGCTCGCCCGCAGGGCGGCGAGCGTCCAGAGCAGCGCGGCGAGCTGCGCGAACAGCATGACCCGCCAGCCGAGGTCGTTGAACAGGACGCTGGAGCGCAGGAAGGAGCCGATCAGGAGCGACGCCAGCGCGGCGAGGGCGAGGAGCACCGCGAGTTCGCTGCGCGGGCGCGACAGGGCGCCGTCGCGCCAGAAGGCGAGCGTGCCGATCAGGAAGGCGCCGAATTCGAGGCCGTAGCTGAGGGGCAGGGCGATCAGGTTGGTGAGGGACTGGATCGCGCTGTCCGGCGGCAGGACCGTGTCGGCGATGATGAACTTGCGGATCTGCAGGGCGAGGGGCGGCTCGGCGCCGAGGACGCGGCCGCGCAGGATCGAGGCGAGCCACGCGCCCGCGAGGGCCAGGGCGAGGGCGCCCGAGAGGAGGCCCCGCGCGACGCTCGCCCAGCGTCGCCGCCACGCGAGCCGCCCGAGCCAGAGGGCGAGCGTCGCCGCCGCCCCGATCGCGAGGTAGATCGAGAGGCCGGCGAGGGACGCGAAGGCGAGGCCGGCGAGCGCGACCCGGCGCAGGCTGCGCGAGCGGTCGGCCGGCGCCTCGTCCTCGGCGGCGAGCGCCATCAGGCCCACCATGGCGGCGACGAGGCCGGCCACGTGGTGCGGCACCCAGAGCGCGCTGGTGAGCCACGCCGCGACCTGCTCGTTCCACTGCTCGAAATCGGCGAGCCAGTTCTCGCCGCCCGACAGGACGCCGATCGCGGCCACGCCGAGGATGTCGAGCCCGGTCGTGAGCAGGAGGAGGACCAGCCACGCGCCGATGCTCCAGGCGCCGGGACGCGGCCGGTCGAGGCGGGCGGCGGCGTAGACGGTCCGGGCGAGGGCGAAGAGCACGGGCCCCGTCCAGAGGGCGAGCCCGAAGGCCGCCTGCCGGCCCGCGATCGCTCCCAGGCCGAGGCGCTCGACCGCGGCGGTCAGCGCGTAGAAGAAGTAGTAGTAGACCGCCGGCCGCTCCGCGGTGAGGAAGGTCGGGTCGTAGGGAGGCGTGCCGGCCTCCGCGATGGCCCAGGTTGCGGCGGCGTGCTTGACGTAATCCGCCATCAGCACGCTGCGCAGGGCCCCGCCCGTCACGGGCCAGTCGACCAGCATCAGCGTCGCGAAGGCGGCGTAGAGCGCCATCCCGAGCAAGGTCCGCACCAGCACGCCCCGCGGCACGGGATCGGGGGCCGGCCGCGCCAGCAGGACGGTGCCCGGCACCGCCAGGGCGAGCGCGGCCGCGACCATCGCCCCGGGGCCGAGCCGCCCGGCGAGGTCGAGGAGCACGGGCAGGCCCGCGAGGCCGGCGAGGAGCGCGAGCGCGGCCCGGTCGAGGCGCGTGCGCGCCTCCTGCCAGCCGGGCATCGCCAGGCCCTGGGCGAGCAGCGCCCCGGGGCCGAGCAGGACCGGCCCGGCCAGGAGCCCGGCGAGCAGCGTGCCGGGGACGTCGTAGGGGAGACTGAGCACCGCTGAGTGGTCCGGATCAACCTTGCCGAGATTCGCCCCGGAGGCCGGGATCCCGCGTCTGCGCGACGCGGCGACGCTGGGCCGGCGGCGCGGTCACCAGGAAAGCGCCGTCATGGTCAAGATTTCGTTGTCGCCGCGCGGGCGCCGCGCGACCTTCGCCACGGGGCTGCTGCGTCTCGACGCGTTGGATCGGGCCGGCGCCGCGCTATGTAAGGCGCGGTGCGGAACGACGCCGCGGCGAGGCTCCGGCGTAACCTGATCGGACGGACATGAACGAGGTGACGAAGCCGGCGGTGCTCGAACGCGGTGCCACGCCCGTGAGCCCGGTCGCGCCCGGCGCCCTGCCGGCGGAGCATGCGCGCGTGGCCTGGGGACGCGTCGGCGTGCTGCTGATGAATCTCGGCACCCCCGAGGCCACCAGCTACTGGCCGATGCGCCGCTACCTCAAGGAGTTCCTGTCGGACCGGCGCGTCATCGAGGTGCCGCGCGCGATCTGGTGGCCGCTCCTCAACCTCGTGATCCTGACGAAGCGGCCCGGGCCGAAGGGCCGCGACTACGCCTCGATCTGGAACAACGACCTCGACGAGGGTCCGCTCAAGACCATCACCCGGGGTCAGGCCGAGAAGCTGCAGGCCGCCATGGGCGGGCGCGTCGTGGTCGATTGGGCGATGCGCTACGGCAAGCCCGAGGTGGAGGGGCGCATCCAGGCGCTGCTCGACCAGGGCTGCGACCGCATCCTGCTGGTGCCGCTCTACCCGCAATACGCCGCCGCCACCTCGGCCACCGCCTGCGACCAGGCCTTCCGGGCCCTGATGAAGATGCGCTGGCAGCCGACCGTCCGGGTCTCGCCGCCCTACCACGACGACCCGGTCTACATCGACGCGGTGGCGAGCGCGATCCGGCGCGACCTGGAGAAGCTCGACTTCGAGCCCGAGGTGATCCTCACCTCCTTCCACGGCGTGCCGAAATCCTACCTGCTGAAGGGCGACCCCTACCATTGCCAATGCGTGAAGACCGGGCGGCTGATCCGCGAGGCGCTCGGCTACGCGCCCGAGCGCATGCGGGTGACGTTCCAGTCCCGCTTCGGCAACGAGGAGTGGCTGAAGCCCTACACGGACGAGACCGTCAAGGAACTCGCCGCCTCGGGGGTGAAGCGCCTCGCCATCGTGGCGCCGGGCTTCACGGCGGATTGCCTGGAGACCCTGGAAGAACTCGACGGCGAGAACCGCCACTATTTCGAGGAGGGCGGGGGCACGCACTTCGCCTACCTGCCCTGCCTCAACGACGGGCCGGAGGGCATGCGGGTGATCGAGCACGTCGTGCAGCGCGAGTTGCGCGGCTGGATCGACTGATCCGGGATCGGCTTGATCAAGCGGATCCCGGATCACGAGCCTGCGCGGCACGTGAGCGAAGCCCACATCCGCGCGGCGGAGCCATCAACCGGATGGCGGATCAGAGCCGCCCGGTCGCCCAGCGCTCCGCATCCGGCATTTGCCCGAGCAGGGCGAGCCCGTGCGCGATCGACTCGAACTGGTCCGAACTCGCCACCCTCCCGGCCCCGAACCGCTCCGTGAACAGGGCCCGGACCGCCGGGACGAGCGAGGTGCCCCCGGTGAGGAAGACCCGGTCGATCGCCCCCGCCGGCACCGCCGCCGCGGCGAGCGCGTCGTCCACCGCCGCCGCGATCCGGGCGACCTCCGGGGCGATCAGCGACTCGAAGGTCGCGCGGTCGAGCGTCGCGCGGATGTCGAGCCCCGTCCCCGGCCCGACGAAGCGGAACTCCGCCTCGTCCCGCGCCGAGAGCGCCACCTTGGTGGCGGAGACGGCCTGGTAGAGCGGGAAGCCGAGGTCGTTCTCGATCAGGGCGACGAAGTCCGCCAGCGGGGCCGGATCCACCGCCGCGCGGGCGAGGTCGCGCAGGTCCTGGAGGTCGCCCGACCACTTCATCAGCGCGAGCTGATGCCAGCGCGACAGGTTCGCGTAGTAGTGCGAGGGCAGGGGCAGGACCTTGCCGCCCATGCCGCGGTAGCTGCCGCCCTTGCCGAGCCGCGGGGCCACGAGGTGCTCGACGATGCGCGCGTCGAAGGCGTCGCCCGCGACGCCGACGCCGCTGTGGCTGAGCGGGGTGGCGGTGAGCCGCCCGTCGCCCTCCCGGGAGAACCGCATCACGGAGAAGTCGCTGGTCCCGCCGCCGAAATCCGCGATCAGGACCGTGGCCGCGCCCTCCAGGCGGCGGGCGAAGAAGAAGGCGGCCCCGACCGGCTCGTAGGCGGTGAGCGTCTCGCCGGGGCCGAGCCGCGCGAAGGCGGCGGCGTAGCGGCGCATGGCCAGCGCCTCGTCGGGGTTCTGGCCGACGAAGCGCACCGGGCGGCCGACCACCACCCGGGCGCCCGTGAGGTCGAGCCCCGCCCCGGCATCGCGCTGGAGCGTGCGCAGGAAGGCCGTGAGAAGGTCCTCGAACTGGTAGCGCTCGCGGAAGATCCGGGTCTCCCGGAACGCCGCGCTCGCCGCGAAACTCTTGAAGGACTGGATGAAGCGCAGGCCGAGATGGCCCTCCAGGAAGGCCTCGACCGCGAAGGGCCCGCCCGCGAGCCGCGTGCCCGCAGCGGCGCCGCGCCCCTCCTGCCAGAAGGCCAGCGCCGACAGGTAGGTGCGCCGCTCCTCCGCGCCGTGCCGGAAGGTGACCGCCTCGACGCCGCCCTCGGGGCCGGCCAGCGCCAGCACGGTGTTGGTCGTGCCGAAATCGATCCCGATGGAGACGGGCTGGGGCATCGGGCGGCTCCGGATCAGGGGGCGAGCGGGCTGGGCGGCCGGGCGCGGCGCGCCCGCGACCCGTGGGGGGCGCTGCTCATCCGGCGGCGGCGCGCCGCCGTCAAGCTCGCCGGACCGTCGCTCAGCCGGTCAGGCGCGCGACTTCGCGGCGCAGGACCGGCAGGAGCTCCGCCTCGAACCAGGGATGGCGCTTGAGCCAGCCGCTGTTGCGCCAGGACGGGTGGGGCAGGGGCAGCACGCGGGGCCGACGGGGCTCGGCGAACAGCTCCCGCCAGCGCGCGACGGTCCCGGTCAGGCCGCCCGGCGCGCGGCCGAGGTGCCACGCCTGCGCGTATTGCCCGATCACCAGGACGAGGTCGAGGGCGGGCAGCCCGGCGAGGAGGCGGGCGCGCCAGGTCTCGGCGCATTCGCGCTGCGGCGGCAGGTCGCCGCCCGCCGCGTCGTGGCCCGGGAAGCAGGCCCCCATCGGCAGGATCGCGATCCGGGCCGGGTCGTAGAAGGTCGCCTCGTCGAGGCCGAGCCAGGCGCGCAGGCGCCGGCCGGACGGGTCCTGGAACGGCCGTCCGCTCCGGAAGGCCCGGTGGCCCGGCGCTTGGCTGGCGATGCAGAGCCGCGCCGTCGCGCTGCCCTGCACGATCGGCCGCGGCTCGACCGGGAGCGGCCCGCCGTGGCGGGGCGCGTCCCGGCACAGGCGGCAGGCTCTCAGGGCGGCGGCCACCTCGTCGAATTCGGTCATGGTCGGGGGCGGGGCTCAAAAAAGAAGCGCGGCCGGAGCCGCGCTGGGGAAAGTCTCGAAACGTCTGGTCAGGTCCGGGATAGCGCCCGGGAAGCCTGGGCGCGGTGCGCCATCACACCCCGCGCAGGGCCGCGAGGTCGAGGGGCAGCGAGCGCAGCCGCTGGCCCGTCGCGGCGAAGATCGCGTTCGCGATCGCCGGCGCGAGCGTCGGCACGCCGGGCTCGCCGATCCCGGTCGGCGCCTCCCGCGAGGGCACGATGTGCACCTCGACCCGCGGCATCTCGCTCATCCGGGTCGGCTCGTAGGCGTCGAAGTTCGTCTCCTGCACCACGCCGTCCCGGAAGGTGATGCGGTTGCGCAGCACCGAAGAGAGCGCGAAGCCGACCGCGCCCTCGACCTGGGCCCGGATCACGTCCGGGTTCACCGGCACGCCGACATCGACCGCCGCGACGATGCGGTTCACCTTGACCTTGCCGGCCTCGGCCGTCACGTCGGCGACCATCGCCACGTAGGACCCGAAGGATTCGTGCGCGGCGACGCCGAGGCCCTGGCCGGGCTTCGCTTGGCCGGGCTTCGCTTGGCCGGGCTTCTCCTGGCGCTCGCTCCAGCCGGCCTTCTCGGCCGCGAGGCGCAGGGCGCCCGACAGCCGCGGCGCCTTCTGCAGCAGGCCGAGCCGGTAGGCGACGGGGTCCTTGCCCGCCGCGTGGGCGAGCTCGTCGATGAACACCTCCATGGCCTGGGCGGTGTGCGAGTGGCCGACCGAGCGCCACCACAGCACCGGCACCGCGTCGCGCACGTTGTGCACCTCGAAGCGATAGGCCGGCAGGGCGTAGGGCGTGTCCGCGGCGCCCTCGACCGTGGTCGCGTCGACGCCGTCCTTGACCAGCATCGCCTCCATGGGCGTGCCGATCAGGATCGACTTGCCGACGAGCGTGTGCTCCCAGCCCGTGATGGCGCCCGCCGCGTCGAGACCGGCGCGGATGCGGTGATAGGCGGCCGGCCGGTAATAGCCGCCCGTGATGTCGTCCTCGCGCGTCCAGACGAGGTGGATCGGCCGGCCCTCGCCGGTCGCCTTGAGGATGGCGCCCGCCTCCGCGATGTAATCCGCCGAGGTGGTGGCCCGCCGGCCGAAGGAGCCGCCGGCCCAGACCGTGTTGATGCGGATCCGGTCGGGCGTGGTGCCGAGGATCTGCGCCGCCACGACCTGCTCGATGGTCTGGAACTGCGAGCCGGCATGGATCAGGTAGGTGCCGTCCGCCGCCTTCTCGATCGTGGCGTTGAGCACCTCCATCGGGGCGTGGGCGAGGAACGGGAAGGCGAACTCCGCCTCCAGCACCTTGGCCGCCCCCTTGATCCCGCCCGCCGCGTCGCCCTGCCTGGCGGCGACGAGGCCGGGCTTGGCGGCGAGCGCCTTGTACTCCGCGAGCTGCTGCTCCGAGGAGCGCCGGTCGGCGCCCGCGTCGTCCCAGGTGATCCGCAG
Organism: Methylobacterium sp. WSM2598; assembly: GCF_000379105.1. Taxonomy (GTDB): domain Bacteria; phylum Pseudomonadota; class Alphaproteobacteria; order Rhizobiales; family Beijerinckiaceae; genus Methylobacterium. The sequence continues at coordinate 2,371,768 of NZ_KB900609.1, forward strand.
GGCCTCGCGGCCCTTCATGGCCGACCAGGTGTCGCGGGCGACGACCGCGACGCCCATCGGGATCCTGACCACGTCGACCACGCCCGCGACCTTGCGGGCGGCCGCGTCGTCGAGGGACCTCAGCGCGGCGCCGAAGCGCGGCGGGCGCGCCACCACGGCGGTCAGCTGGTTCGGGCGCCGGATGTCGAGGGCGTAGACCGCGCTGCCGTCGGTCTTGGCGGCGGAATCGAGCCGCGGGAGCTTGGTCCCGATCAGCGTCCACTCCCCGGGCTCCTTGAGGCGCGGGGTCTCGGGCACCGGCTGCGCGGCCGCGGCCGCCGCGAAGGCGCCGAACCGGGCCTCCTTGCCGCTTGCGGCGTGGCGGATCACGCCCTTCTGCACCGTGATCTCGGCGGCCGGCACCTGCCAGGCGGCCGCGGCGGCGGAGACCAGCATGGCCCTCGCGGCGGCCCCGGCCTTGCGCAGCTGGATCCAGGAATTGGCGACGGCCGTGGAGCCGCCGGTGCCCTGGATCGGGCCGAAGGCGAGGTTGTTGTAGAGCGAGGCGTCCGCGGGCGCGAAGGCGGTGCGCACCTGCGCCCAGTCGGCATCGAGCTCGTCGGCCAGGATCGTGGCGAGCCCGGTCGTGTTGCCCTGGCCCATGTCGAGGTGCTTGATCACCACCGTGACGCTGTCGTCGGCGGCGATGCGCACGAAGGCGTTGGGCTTGGCCGGGACCTTCGAGAGGTCGGGGCCCGCGGCCTCGGCCCGGGCTCCGGACGAGCCGAGATGGAAGCCGACGACGAGGGCGGTGCCGGCCGTGGCGGCGCCCGCCAGGAAGGCGCGGCGGGAGGGTGCCGAGGGGCGCTCGGGGGCGCGCTCGGAGGGGCGCTTGGCGCCCAGCACGTGGACCATGGACAGCCTCCGGGGGTCAGGCGAGGGCGCGGGCGGCGTCGTGGATCGCCGCCCGGATGCGCTGGTAGGTGCCGCAGCGGCAGATGTTGCCGTCCATCGCGCCGTCGATCTCCGCGTCGCTCGGCGCCTTGTTCTCGGAGAGCAGCCCGATCGCCGACATGATCTGGCCGGACTGGCAATAGCCGCACTGCACGACGTCGAGGTTGCGCCACGCGGCCTGGACCGCCTCCGCCACCTTGCCGGAGACGCCCTCGATCGTGGTGATCTTCGCCTCGGCGAGGTCGCCGATGCGTGCCTGGCAGGCGCGGGCCGGCTGGCCGTCGATGTGGACGGTGCAGGCTCCGCACTGGGCGATGCCGCAGCCGTACTTGGTGCCGGTGAGATTCAGGTGGTCCCGGATCGCCCACAGGAGCGGCATCTCGGGATCGGCATCGACCTCGACGGTTCTGCCGTTGACGGTGAGCTTCGGCATCGCACGCTCCGACGATACTCTGGAGTGGTTCCAGCGCGGCTGGTGTGCCGCGACACCTGGCACGGGCGCAAGCGCGGCGTTTGTGCGCTGCCGCACATGCGCGTGCGCGTTGCGCAGGCCCGGGATAGGCCGGTGTTTCTCCGGTCAGGGCAGGGCAACCTTAATAATTTTCCGCAAGCCTCGGTCCTCGTCCCCGTCCGGGAGGCAGGAGCGGCGCGACCCGAGCCCATGTCCGAAGTCACGGCCCAGATGGTGCGGCGCGGGCGGGGCCCGACCGCCGAGGAGGCGGCGCGGCGGCGCCAGCGCGCGCGCGACGTGCGCTCGGCCCGCGAGCGGCTGACCTCCTCGATCGGGCTGGAGCGCGCCTTCGACTACGAGCTGCTGCGCATCTTCGCCCATTACCGGATCGGGGCGTTCCTGCCGCTGACGCTGTTCGCGCTCTGCGTCGCCGCCGCCTCCGCGGTCTGGCTGCCGCTGGTGTGGAGCGCGGTGTGGCTCTGCGGAGTGCTCGGCAGCATCGCGGCGGTCGCGGTCTTCGCGCGCAGCTTCCTGCGCCAGGCGCCGGACTCGGTGGCCCTGCGCGGCTCGCGGCGGCGGGCCGTGATCGGCGAGGTGACCCAGAGCACCGCCTGGGCGCTCCTCGCGCTGCTGCCCTTCTCGGTCGAGGCCGCGAACGCCCAGACCTTCGTGCTGTTCGTGCTGGTCATCGTCGCGGCCGGGACCACGATGCTCGCCGCCACCGTGCCGCTCGCGGCCGGGGCGGGGCTGGTTCCGCTCAGCCTCGCGACGCTCGGCCTGCTCCTGGTGACCCGCGGCTTCGAATCCGTGATGCTCGTCGCCATGGCGGTCGGCGCCCAGCTCTTCTTCCTGGTCCTGTCGAATCATCTCTTCCGCTCGACCGTGGCGGCGCTGCAATCGCGGGCCGAGAAGGACGCGATCTTCGGCGAGCTCGAACAGGCCAAGGCCAATTCCGACGAGGCGCGCCGCCGCGCCGAGGAGGCGAACCTCGCCAAGTCGCGCTTCCTCGCCACCATGAGCCACGAGCTGCGCACGCCCCTCAACGCCATCCTGGGCTTCTCGGAGGTGATGAAGAACGAGGTCTTCGGGCCGCACGCCTCGCCCTCCTACCAGGAATACTCGACCGACATTCACGAGAGCGGCCTGCACCTGCTCAACCTGATCAACGAGATCCTCGACCTGTCGCGCATCGAGGCCGGGCGCTACGAACTCAACGAGGAGGCGGTGCAGCTCGCCTACGTGGTCGAGGAGTGCCGCCACATGATGGGCCTCAGGGCGCGGGCGAAGAACCAGAACTTCCGGGAACTCGTCGACCCGTCCCTGCCGCGGCTCTGGGCCGACGAGCGCGCCGTCCGTCAGATCGTGCTCAACATCCTGTCGAACGCCATCAAGTTCACGCCGCCCGGGGGCGAGATCACCATCAAGGTCGGCTGGACCTCGTCGGGCGGCCAGTACGTCAGCATCAAGGATACGGGGCCGGGCATCCCGGAAGACGAGATCCCGACCGTGATGTCCTCCTTCGGCCGCGGCTCTCTGGCGATCAAGACGGCCGAGCAGGGGTCCGGCCTCGGCCTGCCGATCGTGAAGGGGCTCGTCGACCTGCATGGCGGCGGCTTCCAGCTGAAGTCGAAGCCGCGGGAGGGGACCGAGGTGATCGTGACCTTCCCGGCCTCCCGGGTCATGGACGCGCTGCCGGCGGTGGACGTGACCGAGGACAAGCCGCCGACCCGCCCGGCCCGGGCCGCGTGAGGCGGTTCTCCGGCGATCGATCCGGCACCGGGGATCCGCCCGAGGAGCGGGACCGCGCGCCTTGCCATGCGGCCCCGCCCGCGCGAGGCTGGAGCATGTCCCGCTGAAGGGGGATGCCGGTTCAGCGTAGGACATGCGGCAGAACCAAAGACGTCAAGCAGCGCCCGGTCATGCGGCGTCGGTCGCCGCTCCCGGTCTTTGGCAGGGCCGCATTGTCTGCGACGAACCGGCATCCCTTCGTCGGACGATGCTCTCGCGCGGGGAGGCGACCGCATGATCAGGCTGCATCACTGCGTCGGCGCGCGCTCCTTCCGGCCGCTCTGGATGCTGGAGGAGATCGGCCTTCCCTACGAACTCGTGTGCTGCCCTTCCCGCCGCGGGCCCACCGCAAGGATTTCTTCGCGGTCAACCCGCTCGGCACGATCCCGGCCTTCCGCGACGGCGACACCGTCATGACGGAGTCGGCGGCGATCTGCGCCTATCTGGGGGCCCGCTACAGCCCGGGGAACCTCGGCGTCGCGCCCGAGGAGGCGGAGTACGGCGCCTACCTGAACGCGCTGCATCTCGGCGAGGCGACGCTGACCGTCCCGCAGACGCTGGTGCTCCGCTACGGCCGCTTCGAGCCGCCCGAGCGGCGCCTGCCGCAGGTGGTGGAGGATTACGCCCGCTGGTTCGGCTCGCGCCTGCGCGCCTTCGGCAGCCTGTTCGGGGACCGGACCTACGCGGCGGCGGACCGCTTCACCGCGGCGGATATCAGCCTCGGCTACGCGCTGATGCTGGCCGAGATGGCGGGGCTGGACGAGCAGGTCCCGGATTTCGCCAGGGCGTACCTGGCGCGCCTGCGCGCGTCCGGCCCACGCCCGCGCCTGCGCGGCGGAGCGCGACGCGGCGCTCGCGCAGGGCGTCTCGCCGCGCCCGGCGCCGCTCGGAGGATAGGCTCGGCGCCCGCGCGCGGCGGGGGCGGCGATCGGACGCCGCCCCGGCTCCCTCAGGTCCCGAGGATCTGACCGACCCGGATCCCGCCCTCGCGCGCGAAGGCGCCGGCCGACATCTTGGACCCGCCCTCCGGCTTCAGCTTGAACAGCTCGATCTGGCCGCCCTGGGCGGTGATGCGGATCGATTCCTCGCCGACCGCCACGACCTCGCCGAGCGCCCCCTTCACCTCGGCGATCCGCCGCACCGGGTGCTTGCGGCAGTCGAAGAACTGGAGCTTGCGCCCCTCCAGGGTGGTCCAGGCCCCCGGCGCCGGGTTGGCGGCGCGGATCAGGTTGTAGAGGTGATCGATATGGGAGTCCCAGGACAGGCGCGCGGCCTTGGCCGAGAACCAGCCCTCGTAGCTCGCCTGCGCCTCGTCCTGCACCACCTCCCGGTGGCGTCCCGCCACCACGAGATCGGCGGCCTCCAGCATCGCGGCAACGCCCATCGGGAAGAGCCGGCCGAAATAGACGTCGCCGAGCGTGTCGTCCGGGCCGATCTCGCAGGTCTTCTGCAGGATCACCGGTCCCTCGTCGAGGCCGTCCGTCGGCCGGAAGATGCTCAGCCCGGTGCGCGCGTCGCCCTTGGCGATCGGCCAGTTGATCGAGGAGGGACCGCGATAGGCCGGCAGCAGGGACGGGTGGTACTGGATCGTCCCGTGCCGCGGGATCGTCACGAAGCTCTGGGGCGCGAATTGCAGCACGTAGGCCATCACGCCGAGATCGGCGTCGAGGGCGCGCAGCGTGTCGGCCGCGTCCTGGCTCTTGAGGCTCGGGAACTGGTGGAGCGGCAGCCCGCGGGCCTCCGCCTCGCGCTTCAGCGCGTCGGGCTTGGCACCCTCCCGGTCGGGCGCGCAGAACACGCCCGCGACCGTGTCGCCCCGCTCCAGGAAGGCCTCGAGCACGGCCTTGCCGAAATCCTGCTGACCGATGAGTGCGATGCGCATAAAGGCCTCCGTCAGGGGAGCTTCGTCGCGCGCAAGCCTCCCCGTTCGGCCGCCGCGGGAGGCGCGGCGGCCGTCGCGTCCGGTGGGCGGCGCCCGGGGAGCGGGCGCCGCGGCGTCAGGGCCTACTCGGCGGCGATTTTCGGCAAGGCGCCGATCGCCCCCGAGGCGGCGATGTCGACGATCCGCTCCTCGCCGTAGCCGAGCACCTCGCGCAGCACCTCGTCGGTGTGCTCGCCGAGCAGCGGCGAGCGCTTCACCTCGGTCGGGCTGTCGGACAGCTTGATCGGGTTGCCGACGGTCAGGTACGCGCCGCGCACCGGGTGCTCGACCTCCACGATCGTGCCGGTCGCCCGCAGCGACGGCTCCTCGGCCAGCTCCTTCATGGACAGGATCGGGCCGCAGGGAATGTCGTAGCGGTTGAGGATCTCCATCGCCTCGAACTTGCTCTTCGTCATCGTCCACTGCTCGATGCGCTCGAAGATCTGGTTCAGGCGGGGCAGGCGGGCGGCCGGCTTGGCGTAGTCGGGATGGGTCTTCCATTCCGGCTCGCCGATGACGTCGCAGATCTTCTCCCAGACCGGCGCCTGCGTGATGAAGTAGAGGTAGGCGTTGGGGTCGGTCTCCCAGCCCTTGCACTTGAGGATGCGGCCCGGCTGGCCGCCGCCGGAATCGTTGCCGGCGCGCGGCACGGAATCGCCGAAGGGCACGCCCTCGCCGAACTGGCTGTACTCCTTGAGCGGCCCGTGGCTCAGGCGCTGCTGGTCGCGCAGCTTCACCCGGCACAGGTTCAGCACCCCGTCCTGCATGGCGCAGTCGACGCGCTGGCCGCGGCCCGTATGGGTGCGCTGGTAGAGGGCCGTCACGATGCCGAGCGCGAGGTGCAGGCCGGTGCCGGAATCGCCGATCTGCGCGCCGGTCACCAGCGGCAGGCCGTCCCGGAACCCGGTCGTGGAGGCGGCGCCGCCGGCGCACTGCGCGACGTTCTCGTAGACCTTGCAATCCTCGTACGGGCCCGGGCCGAAGCCCTTGACCGAGGCGACGATCATGCGCGGGTTGAGCGCCTGGATGCGCTCCCAGGTCAGGCCCATCCGGGCGAGCGCCCCGGGGGCGAAGTTCTCGACCAGCACGTCGCAGGTCCGCACGAGATCCTCGAGCACTTCCATGCCCTTCCGGTTCTTCGTGTCGAGCGTGATCGACCGCTTGTTCGAGTTCAGCATCGTGAAATACAGGCTGTCCGCGTCGGGCACATCCTGCAGCTGCGAGCGCGTGATGTCGCCGACGCCCGGACGCTCGACCTTGATGACGTCGGCGCCGAACCACGCCAGCAGCTGCGTGCAGGTCGGCCCGGACTGGACATGCGTGAAATCCAGGATCTTCACGCCTTCGAGTGCCTTGGTCATGCGCGTGTCTTCACCTTGAGCGGTTGCGGGGCCGGCCGGAGCCGGATGAGACGGCCCGAGTCACGGCAGGCGTGATCCGGGCTCCACGGCGGTCTCGCGGGGGATTCGGGCAGGCGGCGGGGAGCGGGCGGGCGGCGGGCCCCGGCGCGACGCGTCCGGACGTCGGACGGGTCGCGAACGACCTCGACTCTCTCACCATCGGGCGCTCCCTCGCTCGCGCCGGTGCGCCCTCGCGGCTGCGCCGCCCTCGCCGGACAGGATCCGGCGCCGAGCGACGCGGCGCACCCGGGCGGCCGGTCTTGCACCGCCTCGCGGCGGCGTCAATGGGAAGTTGGCATACCAGATACCATGTGTCAAATAGGAGACGCTTCGCGAGGAGGGCCCCGCCGATGCTCAGCGACCCGTCCGACGAGACCTTGACCGCCTTCGGTCCCTGGAATCCGGGGATTGAATCGACTCTGCCGCGGGCCTTCCTGCCCCTCGCGACGGTGTTTCGGCCCGAGAACGTCTCGACCCGGCTCGCCGACGCGGAGGACCTCGCCGGGGTCTGCGGTCTGGCGCCGCAGGATCTGGTCGCGTTCCGGCCCGAGCGGCTGGCCGTGCACGAGGTTCTGGTGCGCGTCACCGCCGACCTCTCGGTCCCGACCGGGCAGGAATACGCGGATCTCGGGGTGAATTTCCGCCGGATGACCGAGCGGATCCTGGCGACCGCGATCCGGCCCCGCCACGCCGAGCTCCGCGCGGCCCTCGACGGCGTCGACGCGCGGGCCTCCGCCCGGATGGAGCGCGTCCTCGACGCGATCTTCGCGCCGCCGCCGCCGCCGGCGAGGAAGGGCTGGCTGTCGCGGTTCCGTGCCGCTCCGGCGCCCGGCCCCGCGGCGGAGCCGGTCGAGGAGCGGGCGCTCCGGATCCTTGCCGAATCCTGCGAGCGGGCGGCGCGGGAGGAGGATTCCCTCGCGCGCGCCGCCTGCGAGGCGCTGCGCCGGGCCGTGGCGGGGATCATCCGCCAGCGCGGCCGGCTGCTGCGCGACCGTGCCCTGATCCTGCGGATCGCCGCGCCGCTGGTCTCGAACGGGCACGGCAGCCGGGAGATCGGCCGGCTCCTCGACCCGTGGTTCCGGGAGGCGGCTCTGCGCGAGGGCTACCGCGTGCTGACCCCGCAGGCCCGGCCGATCGTCATGAACGTCAAGGGCGCCTCGGCCTCGGGCAAGAGCACGATGCGGCCCCTGCAGCGGGCGCTGGCCGGGCGGATCGGCGCGGACTGGTCCGATTTCGCCCTCATCAGCCCCGACATCTGGCGCAAGTTCCTGCTGGACTACGCCTCGCTCGGCCCGGCGCGGCGCTACGCGGGGACGCTGACCGGCCACGAGGTCGAGATCGTCAACACCAAGCTCGACCGCTACATGGCGGCCAAGGCGCGCCAGGGACGGATGTCGCACCTGCTGATCGACCGGTTCCGGTTCGACAGCTTCGCGGCGGATTCGCGGGCGGAGGACGGGAGTCAGCTCCTCACCCGCTTCGGCGACCGGATCTACATGCTGTTCATGATCACGCCGCCGGACGCGACGGTCGAGCGGGCATGGCTGCGGGGCGAGCGCTTCGGCCGCTACAAGGCCGTCGACGACCTCCTCGCCCACAACGTCGAGGCCTTCACCGGCATGCCGCGGCTGTTCTTCACCTGGGCGCTGAAGCCGGACCGGCGGGTGCACACGGAGTTCCTGGACAACAGCGTGGCGCAGGGCTGCCGCCCGCGCACCGTCGCCTTCGGCTGGAACGGCGAGATGACGATCCTCGATCCGGCCCGCCTCCTCGACATCGAGCGCTTCCGGCGCATCAACGTCGACGCCGGCGGCCCGCCGCAGGTCTATCCGGGCGCCGACGCGATGGCGCCCTCCCGCAACACCGGGTTCCTGCGCGACTGCGCCCGCAAGATGCGCCTGATCCGCTTCGCCGAGCCCGCGACGGGGCTGGTCTACGCCCGCTTCGAGGGCCGCAGGCTCACCTGCGCGGACCGCGACGCCTTCGCGCGGGCCCTCGGCGATCCGGAGATCCGCGCCGCCTTCGCGGCGCTCGCGGAGGGCCCGCCGGAGGCGTGCCCGGACGGAGCGCCGCCGGAGCATCTCGTCCGGGCGGAGACGCACACGCTCGGCGCCTGGGGGCCGGACCCCGAGGAGATCGACGCCCCCGCGTCCCCGACCGAGTGACGGCGCCCGCTGCGGTCGCGCACCCCGCTCCGCACCACCGTCCCGCGTCGGCGCTCCGTCGCGCGGCGGAACACCGTCGCGCGGCACGGCGTTGTGGGGGCGCCATCGCCGTGGGGCCGGCCCGGTCCCCGGCCGTCAGACCGGAGGAGGATGGACATGGCTGGTGGAACACAAGCCGGAGGCCCCCGCAGCACCACGGGCCGCGGCGGCCAGGGCGGCGAGAGCCTCTACGATCAGGCGACGAGCGCGGCGCGCAATCTCGCCGACCAGGCCTCTGACCGCTGGGACGACGTCGCCGAGCAGGGCTCGCGCTACGTGCAGCGCGGGCGCGACTACGTGGGCGACGTGGACGGGGCCACGATGACGGGCTGGTTCGTCGCCGGCGCGATCGGCTTCGGCCTCGCGTGGCTGATGTTCGGCCAGCGCTCGATCACGGGCGACTACGTGGCCCGCGGCATGAGCCGGAGCAGCGAGCGCTACGACGGCTACCGCTGAGGCGCGCGGCGCGATCCGCGGGGCGGGGCGGGGGTTCGCTCCCGGCCCGTCCACGACGGAGCGGGCCATGCGGGCCGGGGCGCCTCGCGGCAGAGGCGGGGCACCCCCGCCCGCCGGGACGGATCGGCGCCCGGCTCCGGTGCATGAAAGTCACTTTTGATCAGACAGTTACGGGACGATGCTGACACCCCGCCGCGGCTCGCCTCGGCCCGGCGCGGTGCGCCGCTTCGTCCTTCTCCCGCAATCGCTTAATCGCATCTGAGAAGGTGCAGGCTGAAGAGCCCCTCCGCGTCGACCCAGACCCGTTCCGGCACCCAGCCCGCCGCGAAAGCGAGGGCCCGGAAGGCGTCCGGCGCGTACTTGTAGGAATTGTCGGTGTGGATGCTCTCGCCGGCCGCGAAGTCGATGACCCGACCGGCGATCCGGCACGCGGTCGGCCGCCGCGCCACCAGATGGGCCTCGACCCGGAACGGATCCTCCACCACCCGCGCCTCGTGCCGGAACGCGTCGAGATCGAAGCCGGCCTCGATCTCGCGGTTGGCGCGCGCCAGCAGGTTGAGGTGCAGCGCCGCCATCAGGCCGTCGCTGCCGCCGTAGGCGCGCAGGAGCCGGTCCGGGTCGTGGGTCGGATCGACCCCGATCAGGAGGCGGCTCGGCCCGAGCGTGTCGCGCACGCGCCCCAGGAAGGCCACGGCCCCGTCGGGCGCGAAGTTGCTGATGCTCGTGCCCGGGAAGAAGCCCAGGACCGGGCCGCCGCCGAGGTCGATCGGCAGCCGGATCGGCCGGGCGTAGTCGGCGTGGACCGGCCGCATCGCCACGGCCGGGTAATCCCGGGCGAGCCGGCCGATCGCCGCCACCAGGAAGTCCCAGGAGATGTCGAGGGCGATGAAGCGGGCAGGGGCCTCGAGCCGGTCGAGCAGGGTGCGGATCTTGCGGCTCGCGCCGCTGCCGTACTCGACGATGGTGGCGCCGCGCCCGACCACGCCCGCGACCTCGGCCGCCACCTCCGGCAGCAACCCCATCTCCTGCTGGGTCGGGTAATAGTCGCGGCTGCCGCAGATCCGGTCGAACAGCGTCGAGCCGGTCTCGTCCCACAGGTACTTGCCGGGCAGGGACCTCGGCGTGCGGCCGAGCCCGGCGAGCGCGTCGCGCCGGAAGGCCTCGGTCTCGGCGGCGCGATCGGGCGCGGCGGGCATCGCGGTCGCGTCGGTCATTCCGGCCTCGTGGCGGTCAGGACGACGAGGGCGATCCGCTCGGCCGCCGCGTAGGCCGGCCCGTCGAGTTCCTCGCCGTAGGCGTCCGGGTCGACCTCCCGGTAGGTCCAGGCGAGGCGGGCCGCCTCGCAGGCGGCGGCCGCCGCCTCCCGGAACGGGTCCGCCCCCTCGACGATCGCGGCGCCGGTGAACAGAACCAGCGTCCCGCCCGGGGCGAGGCGCTCGGCGGCCGCGCGCACGACCGCGAGGGAGAGCCCCGTGCCGAGGGCGCCGCCGCCGTCCCGGTAGGCCCGGCCGGCCGCGTCGACCATGAAGGGCGGGTTCGAGACGATGAGGTCGAAGGCGCCCTCGACGCCGGACAGCATGTTGCTGGGCCGCGCGCGCACGTTCGCGACCCCGGCGGCCCGCGCGTTCAGCCGCGCCGCCCGCAGCGCCTTCTCGTTGATGTCGACCAGCACCACCTCGGCCCCGGGGGCGCGCTTGGCGATCAGTATGCCGGCGGCGCCCGAGCCGCAGCCGATGTCGACGGCGCGCCGCACCGGGCGCTCGCGCGCGGCGAGATGGTCCAGCACGGCTGCGGCGAACCGCACGGTGTCCGGCCCGAAGAAGACCGAATCGGCGGCGAGCGGCGGGAAGGCCGAGTGCAGGAAGAGTTCGCCGTCGAGGCTGGACAGCCTGAGCGCCGGCCGCAGGAGATCGCCCTCGGGCACGACCGCCGCGGCCTCTCGCAGGGCCGCCAGCAGCGGCGGGGGCAGGAGGTGCGGGCGGAACGGCCGGCTCCAGCCGAGAACGTCGCGCAGGTTGCGCGCCTCCCGGTTCTGCGGGCGGCCGTTCACCCGCGCATGCGTCGCCGGCGTCACCGTGGTGAAGCGGTAGCCGGTGGCGCGGACGGCCTCCACCAGCGCCAGCAGCGCCGCCTCCTTGCCCTGGTCCAGCGCCATCATCACAGCTGCTCCGTGCGGGCCCGCGGCGGGACCAGGAAGGCGCCCGCCCGCAGGTCGCGCGCCACCTGGTCGGGATCGCCGCGCGGCGCGGTCTCGCGGCGGCGGAACGGGCAGGTCCAGGCCTCGCCGACCAGCCGCCCGCTGTACTGGCGCGCCTCCGAGGTCTCGCCGTGCCGCGCCAGCATCGGGTTGATCGAGCCCGTCCAGGCCAGGTCCCGGTCCAGGATCGCGGCGCGCAGGCTCTCGTAGCGCCCCTCCGCGCGCAATCGCACGAACTGCTCCCGCAGGTTGAACACCAGCGCCGGCGCCTCGAAGCGCCGGGCCGGCCGGCTCGCGCCGGGATGCAGCCCGACCACGAAGAAGGCCTCGCCCCCGAGGCTCAGGGCGAAGTGCGGGTCGTCCGGGTCCGCGCGCACGCGCGGGTCGTAGGGCAGGCCGACCCGGCTGTCCCGGTCCGAGAGGGCCTGGATGCGCGCCCAGAGATGCGTCTCGAAAGCCTCCTCGGACAGGGAGGTCGGCCCCTCGAACAGCACCGCGAAGCTCTGGAACAGCCCGGGCGCCTCGCGGGTGCGCGCCACGAAGGCGAGCAGCGCCGGGTAGATCCGGTCGTCGTCGCGCCCCGCCGCGAGGTCGCCCGCCACCACGAGCCGCAGCTGCCCGCGCTGCAGGGCGGATTTCGCGCCGACGCAGGGGAAGGCCGGGCGGCGCAGGAAGGCCCTGAAGCGGTTGGCCAGGGGGTGGTCGGCATCATCCTCGGGAAAGGTCATGGCACGCAGGACAAGGTTTTCCAGGGTGAGGGAGCCGTCGACGGCGTCGCCGCGCGCTGGCGCGGCGGGTGCCGAAAACAGAACGCGGTGAAAGAATCGCGCGCGACGCATCCACGGCGGCGGGACAACCTCGTCGGGTAGGGGTTGTTCCTGCCCCCGGTCGGGCGATCACCGCGGAATCAGGCAGCATCCACCCGGTAGTGGATCGGCTTGAAGGCGTAGTTGTTCGATTGCAGCGCCGAGCAGGCGGTGAGCCCGATCACCAGATCGGCCTCGGCCGCGAACACGACCCGGTCGCCGGCGCGGCTGAGCGGTGGCCTGACGGCGATCGCGCCGCTCGCCCCGTCCACGGTGACGTGCATGAAGACGTTGAACGCGACCGGGATCCGGTCGGGCGTCACCCCGTAGGGCGCGAGCGCCCGGGCGAGGTTGCCGAAGCAGCCGTGATGCGGGTGCGCGTCGCCGTAGATGATGCGGAACGTGTCGGCCGAGCAGGGCGTCAGCAGGAAATCGTGCCGGCCGACCGTGTCCTCGACGATGCGCAGGAGCACGGCGCTCCGGTTCGAGTAGAGCGGGTCGCCCGTGCTCAGGAAGATGCGCCCGACATAGTCGATGGTGCGCCCCGAGGAGATCACCTCCTCCACGTCGCCGCGGCGGAAGGCCAGGAGGTCCGCGACCTGCTCCCCCTGCGGATCGATCACGGTGAGGCGCTGCCCGCGGTCGAGCGCGAAGGCGACGCCCGAGCGCGGCGGGATCTCGTAGACCCGACCCGGGACCGGCGGCTCACCCGGCTGCGACATGCCTCTGCCCCTCTCGACGACCGCGGCGGCAACGTCCGGACGGGCGGGCGGATGCGCGGCGAAAGCGCGCGGGAGGCGCCGCACCCGCCGGCTCCCGAAGGGGAACCGGCCCGAAACCGCGACATTGAGCCGGACACGCCCTCAGCCCGGATCCCGCCTTGCCGTCACCCTCTCGAACCCTGCCGCAGGACGTCGCCCTGGTTCTGGGCGGCGGCAACGCCCTCGGCGCCTACCTGGCGGGCATCTGCGAGCACCTCATCGCCGAGGAGATCCGGCCGCGCCGCATCGTCGGGGCCTCGATCGGCGCGGTGACGGGCGCGCTCCTGGTCGGCAACCCGCCCGAGGCCCGCCTCGACCGCCTGCGGGAATTCTGGGCCGAGGCGGCCGTCCACTCGCTGCGCGAACCCACCGGCGCCACCAAGCTGCGCCAGACCTATAACGGCCTCCACTCCGCGCTCGCGGCCCTGGCCGGCCGGCCCTCGCTCTTCCGCCAGCGCTTCCCCGGCCTGTGGTCGGCCCTGCCCTGGATGCCGAACGACGTCGCCCTCTACGATCTCGCGCCGCTGCGCGCGACCCTGACGCGGCTTGTCGATTTCGACCGCCTGAACCGGGGCGACACCCGGCTGACGGTCACCGCGGTCGATGTCGAGACCGGCGACGAGGTGCGGTTCGACACGGCGGATGGGGGCATCGGGCCGGACCACATCCTGGCGAGCGCCTCGATCATCCCGGCCTTCCCGCCGGTGGAGATCGCCGGGCGCCTCTACTGCGACGCGGGCTACACCAACAACGTGCCGCTCGACCTGGTGCTGGCGGATGCGCCGGAGCGGGACCTCCTCTGCATCGCGGCCGAGCTGTTCAGCCTGCGGGCGCCGCGCCCGCGCAGCCTCGACGCCGTGCTGGAGCGGGCGCACGACCTCATCTTCGCGAGCGCGACGCGGCGCAGCGTGGCCGCGCTGCGGCGGGACTACGCGCTGCATGCCCGGCTGGAGCCCGACGGCGCCCGGGCCACCCTGCTGCATCTCGCCTATCAGGGCGGACCCGACGAGGTCTCGGCCAAGACCCTCGACTTCTCCCCATCCTCGATCCGCGACCGCTGGGCCGCGGGGCGGCGGGACATCCGTCGCGGCCTCGAGCGCCTGCGCGAGGCCGCGCCCGGACCGGACCGGCTCACCTACCTGTCGGTCCCGGACGGGGCGGGGGACGGACTCGGGCGGGCGCGCCTGCCCTGAGGGGCGTCACACGACACCCGACGGATTGCGTCGTCACGCGGATGTCGGCGTCGCTCAGGCGCCGCGCGGGCGTGTCATCCGCTGTCCGGAATTGAGCGTCCGGACGGCGGATCAGCCCATCTCCAGCGGCAGGTGAAGGTCGCAGACGACGCCCTCCGGCGGGTAGGCGAGCCGCACCGTGCCCCCGAGTTCGCTGCCGACGCCGCGCTCGATCATCCGCGAGCCGAAGCCCTGGCGCGTCGGCGGCAGGACGGGCGGGCCGCCGCGCTCCTCCCAGCGCAGGTGAAGGCTCAGGCGCGGCGCGCGGCGCGGCTCCCCGTCCTCCTCGGCGATGCGCCACGTCACCGCCACGGTCCCGTGGGCGTTCGAGAGCGCGCCGTACTTGGTCGCGTTGGTGGCGAGTTCGTGCAGCACCATCGCGAGGGCGAGCGCGATCCGCGCGGAGACCCGGATCGGATTGCCCTGCCAGCGGCAGCGCTGGCCGTCGCCGTGCAGGCGCAGGGCGTCCGCGACGATCTGGGCGAGGTCCGCCCCCTGCCAGTTCTCGTCCGTCAGCACGTCGTGCGCCTTGGACAGGGCGATCAGGCGGGCGGTGATCGCCTCTCGGGCCTCCGCCAGGGAGGCGGCGCTGCGCAGGGTCTGGGTGGTGAAGGCCTGGACGGTGGCGAGCGTGTTCTTCACCCGGTGGTTCAGCTCGTTCAGCAGCAGCGCCTGGTGCTCCTCGGCCTTCTTCTGCGCCGTCCGATCGCGGAGGATCTTCAGGAAGCCCGCGAGCGCGCCCGCGTCGTCGCGCAGCGGCATCATGACCCCGTTGGCCCAGAACCGGCTGCCGTCGCGCCTCTGGTGCCAGCGGTCGTCCTCGGCCCGGCCCTCGGTGACGGCGAGGCGCATCTCCGCCTCCGCGATGGCGGCGCGGTCGTCGTCGGGCGTGAAGATGAGGTTGAGCGGTTGCCCCAGGGCCTCGGCCTCGCTCCAGCCGAGCAGGCCCTCCGCCCCGGTGTTCCAGCCGGTGATGCGGCCGGTGAGGTCCGTGGTGAAGATCGCGTAGTCGCGGGCGCTCTCGACCGCGAGCCGGTAGCGCGCCTCGCTCGCCGTCAGACTCAGCCGCTCGGCGTGGAGACCGGCATTGGACTGTTCGAGCTCGGCGAGCCGGGCCTGGGCGAGGGCGAGTTCGGCCCTCGCCTCCGCCAGTTCCCGCTCGTGCCCGGCATGGCTCGTCGGCGTCTCCGCCGCGGCGCGCCGGGTCGCCTCGTCGAGGGAGCGGCGCAGCCGCGCCAGTTCGGCCTCCAGCTCCGTCACCCGCTCGGCCGCGACGGCGGCCGGCTCCTCACGCTCACTCAACCGGAACTCCCGCCGTCGCCGCTCGCAAGTCTCGCGGGCTCACCCCAAAGATCGACGGACCGCGACCAAGCCGAGCGATGCCTTCGCGGGGCGTGGCACGGGCCGTCCGCAAAGGCAAGCCGGCCGCGTTGACTGTCAGGATTCCGACCATGCAGTGGAGCAACGCCGTGCCGGAGCATTGCCCCCCGGTCGCCACCTTGCGCGGTCCGGCGCGAGCGGGCGGCGCGCGGGGTCTGAACTGGTCTTCCCGCCGGCGCCGCGGCGGCCGGAATGGTCGAGGACCGGCCGACACGGTGTCGCGGGAGCGGGGCCGGGGACGAGCGGGGCTGGCCGGCCCCGCCGCGGCACCTAGTGTAAGGGTTCCGAACAGGAAGCCGGCATGACCATACCGATCACACTCACGGTGAACGGCGCCGCGCGCGCGCTCGTCCTGGAGGATGCGCGGGTGACGCTCCTCGACCTCCTGCGCGAGCGGCTCGCCCTCACGGGCACCAAGAAGGGCTGCGACCGCGGCCAGTGCGGCGCCTGCACGGTGCTGGTCGACGGGCGGCGCGTGAATGCCTGCTTGGCGCTCGCGGTCAGCCTCGACGGCGCCGAGGTCGTGACGATCGAGGGCGTGGCGCGGGACGGGGCGCTCCATCCGGTGCAGGAGGCCTTCCTCGACCACGACGCGCTGCAATGCGGCTACTGCACCCCGGGGCAGATCATGTCGGCGATCGGGCTGATCCGCGAGGGGCTGGCGGGGGACGATCCCGAGCGCATCCGCGAGGGCATGAGCGGCAATCTCTGCCGCTGCGGCGCCTATGCGGGGATCACCGAGGCGGTGCGCGACGCGCGGGCGCGCCTCGCCCGAGCGGAGAAGCAGGGCCGGGGAGAGGCGGCATGAACCGGTTCGAGTACCTTCGCCCGGCCACGATCGCGGAGGCGGTGGCGGCCGGCGCCGGGGCGGGCTCCGCCTTCCTCGCCGGCGGCACCAACCTCGTCGACCTGATGAAGGGAGGGATCGAGCGCCCGACGCGGCTCGTCGACCTCACGCGGCTGCCCGGTCTCGACCGGATCGAGACCCTGCCCGACGGTTCCCTCCGCATCGGTGCGCTGGTGCGCAACGCCGACCTCGCCGCCGACCCGGACTTCGCCCGCGCCTGTCCGGCCGTGGCCGAGGCGTTGCTGTCGGGCGCCTCCGCGCAGCTGCGCAACGCCGCCACCGCGGCCGGCAACGTCCTGCAGCGCACGCGCTGCCCCTACTTCTACGACCCGGCGAGCGCCTGCAACCGGCGCGTCCCGGGCGCGGGCTGCGACGCGCGCGGGGGCGAGACTCGCGCGCACGCGGTGCTCGGCTGGAGCGCGCATTGCATCGCCACTCACCCGTCCGATTTCTGCGTGCCCCTGGTCGCCCTCAACGCGGTCGCGGAGGTGGAGGGCCCGCAGGGGCGGCGCGACCTGCCCCTCGACGGCTTCCACCTCCTGCCCGGCAATCACCCGGAGCGGGAGACGGTGCTGGCTCCGGGCGAGCTCGTGGTCGCCCTCCGGCTTCCGCCCTCGGCCGCCGCCTTCGCGGGCCACTCGCGCTACCTCAAGCTGCGCGAGCGCACGTCCTACGCCTTCGCTTTGGTGTCGGCGGCGGCGTCCCTGCGGTTCGACGGAGAGCGGATCGCGGAGGCGCGCCTGGCCCTCGGCGGGGTGGCGGCGAAGCCCTGGCGCGCGCGCGAGGCGGAGGCGCTCCTCGCCGGCGCGGCTCCCGGGCCGGAAGTCTTCGCCCGCGCGGGCGAGGCCGCGCTCTCCGGGGCGGTCCCCTCGGGCGACAACGCGTTCAAGATCCCGCTCGCGCGGCGCCTCGTCGCCCGGGCGCTCGCCCGCGCGGCCGCCGGCACGCCGGAGCGCCTGCCGGCCCTGCCGGCCTCGGTCTTCGCCCCCGCCCCCGGAGAGCACGCCCATGCCTGAGCCCGCCCGCCTCCGCCACGGCTCGAATCTCGGCCAGCCCCTGACGCGGCGCGACGGGACCCTCAAGGTGACGGGGGCCGCGCGCTACGCGGCGGACCACCACCCGGAGGGCCTGCTCCACGCCGTGCTCGCGACGAGCAGCATCGCCCGCGGGCGCGTCGCGGGCCTCGACGCGCCGGCCGCCCTGGCGCATCCGGGGGTCGTCGCGGTGATGACGCCCGAGAACGCGCCGCCCCTGGCGCAGGACCCCGACGAGAAGCACGACCCCTTCACCTTCCGGCTCGACCTGCTCCAGGGCCCGGAGGTGCGCTATCCCGGCCAGCCGATCGCCGTGGTGATCGCCGAGACGCTGGAGGCGGCGACCGAGGGCGCCGCGCTGCTCGCCCCGACCTACGAGAGCGAGCCGCCCGCGATCGGGCTCGACGCCGGGCCTGCCTTCGCGCCGCCCGCGGTCGGGGTCGGGGAGCCGGCCGACCTCGCGGTCGGAGACGTCGAGGACGGCCTCGCCCGGGCGACCGCGCGGATCGACGCGACCTACGAGACGCCTGCGCAGTACCACAACGCCATGGAGCCCCACGCCGTGGTGGCGTCCTGGGACGGGGACCGCCTGACCCTCGACACGCCGAGCCAGGGCATGGCGATGGCCCAGGGGCGGATCGCCGGCCTGTTCGGCATCGCGCCCGACGACGTCCACATCCGGAGCCCCTTCCTCGGCGGCGGCTTCGGCTCGAAGGGCATGATTTCCGGGCCGCAGGTGCTCGGCATTATGGCGGCCCGCCTCGCCGGGCGGCCGGTCAAGCTGGTGCTGCGCCGCGATCAGATGTACGGGCCGGTCGGGCACCGCGCGCCCACCCGCCAGCGGCTGCGGCTCGGCGCCGATGCCGAGGGCCGGCTCACCGCCCTCGACCACGGCACGCTGACCGCGACCAGCCGCTTCGACGACTTCATCGAGCCGGCGGGCGGCGTGTCGCACACGCTCTACGCGACGCCCGCCCTCAGGACGACGCATCGGGCCCTGCGCCTCGACACCGGCACGCCGCTCTTCATGCGTGCGCCCGGCGAGGCGACGGGCAGCGCGGCGCTGGAGAGCGCGGTCGACGAACTCGCCGAGGCCTGCGGGCTCGACCCGCTGGAATTCCGCCTGCGCAACTACGCCGAGCGCGAGCCCGCATCCGGCCGGCCCTTCTCGTCGAAGGCCCTGCGCGAGTGCTACCGGCAAGGTGCGGAGCGCTTCGGCTGGGCCGGGCGCCCGCGCGCGCCGCGGCAGCGCCGCGACGCCGACGGGCTCCTGGTGGGCTGCGGCCTCGGGACCGCGACCTTCCCGGCGCTGATGTTCGAGGCCGAGGCGCGCGCCGAGATCCGGGCGGATGGCGGGGCTTCGGTGGAGATCGGCGCCCACGACATGGGGCAGGGGGCCTGGACCGCCCTGGCCCAGATCGCCGCCGAATCCCTCGGCCTCGACATCGACGCCGTCGCGTTCCGGATGGGCGATTCCCGGCTCCCGAACGGCGGCATCGCCGGCGGCTCCGCCCACACGGCGACGGCCGGGGCGGCGATCCACGAGGCGGGCGCCGCCGCGATCGCCGCACTCGCCGCGCTGGCCACCGCGGACGAGCGCTCGCCGCTCTTCGGGGCCGGCAATGCCGGGGTGGTCGCCCGCGGCGGCCGGCTGCTGCGCCGCGACGACGAGGGCCGCGGCGAGGCCTTCACGGAGATCCTGGCCCGGGCGGGCCGCGCCTCCGTCGAGGGGCGGGGCAAGGGCGCGGGCGATCCGGCGGCGCGCGAGACCTACGCGATGCACGCCCACGGCGCCGTCTTCGCGGAGGTGAAGGTCGATCCGGATCTCGGGCAGGTGCGCTGCACGCGGCTCGTGGGCGCCTTCGCGGCGGGGCGCGTGATCAACCCGCGCCTCGTGCGCAGCCAATATTACGGCGGGATGATCTGGGGCCTGTCCTTCGCCCTGCACGAGAGGGCCGTCCACGATCCCCGCACCGGCCGGATCATGAACGCGAACCTCGCCGAGTACCACCTGCCCGTGAATGCCGACGTGCCCGCCCTGGAGGCGATCCTGGTCGAGGAGGCGGACCCGCACGTCAACGCCCTCGGGATCAAGGGGGTGGGCGAGATCGGCATCACCGGAACGGCGGGCGCGGTGGCGAACGCGGTCTGGCACGCGACGGGCATCCGGGTGCGCAGCCTGCCGATCACGCTCGACCAGCTGCTGTGACGGCGCGCGGCCCGGAACCCCGGGCCGCGCGCCGGGCGTTGACGGGGAACGCTCCGCGAGGCCGCGCATGGACGCCACCCCGACCTATACGCCGCACGCCAAACTCCCGGAGGCCAAGCCGCCGGTCTCCCTCCGCGGCCTGCTCCTGACCCTCGCCGGGATCGCTGTCGGCGGCCCGGGCTATTACTGGTCCTTCATCCACCAATCGGCGCTGGGCACGGTCGTGGGCGTGGTCGGGGTGTCGCTGTGCATCCTGGGCACGGCGAAGTCGGAAGGGCCGGTACACCGCTAGGGCAGGCTTCGCTCGGGCCGAAGCCGCAAGCCTGCTCTGGGCCTTCGATTGTACCGCCCGGCGGGGAAGGCCGGTCGTGCGATCCGGCACGGCGCCTGAGCGACGCCGACATCCGCATTGCCGAAATGGGAGATGGCCAAGCCATCAACCAGATGTCGGACGACAAGTCTCCTTTGCGCCTACACACCCGATTCGCATAAGGGATCTTATGGAACCAAGGGGCGGATGCAGGCGAGGCGGACGCGGCGGCGTCCTGCGGGGCCAGCGCGACGGACGGCCGGCGCCTCGGCCCGGTCACCGCGCTGACCGACGCGACCACGCGCGTCGACGGCTACACCGAGGCCGGCGACGCGGCCCAGACCCAGAGCGTGCGCGGCACCGATCTCGCCTCGCTGGTGGCGCGGGCCGGGGCGCAGCCGCGCACGGCGCCCCTCGCGGCCTTCGCAGGAACGGTGACGGGCTTCCTGCACCTGACCGCCGAGCGGGAATTCCTCGACGGTGCGCGCACGATCGTCACCTCCGTCACGACGCTGCCGGCGCTCCCGATCCGGACGCAGCTCGGGCGGGCGAGCCGCGCGACCTATGGCCAGGTCGAGGCCGGCCTGCGCGCCGACATCATCCCGGTCCTCAGCGCCACGCTCGCCGGCGGCACGAGCGTCGCCCGGGCCGGCGGCGACGGATTCGCGGTGAGCGGCGGGCTCACGATGCGGTTCCGACCGCGTCGTCGAGGCCGGCGCTGAGCCGGCGCAGGTCCTCGACCACGGCCTTGGACCCGGCGCGCAGGGCGCCGCGCCGGCGGAGGTCGCCGTCGAACTCGGCGGCGCCGCCCGCCTCCTCGACGAGGAGCAGGCCCGCGTAGCAGTCCCAGGAGCTGAGGCCGGGATCGTAGTAGCCGGCGAGGCGGCCGGCCGCCACGTAGGCGAGCATCAGGGCGCCGGACCCGTTGTTGAACAGGGTCCCGCCCTCCGCGTAGAGGCGCTCCACGAAGGCCCCGGCCGCAGCGGGGCGCGTGCGGGCCGTGGCGCCGTAGGCGACGCTGCCGGAGGTCAGGCGGGTCGAGGGCGCGATCGCGAGCCGCCGGCCGTTCAGGGTCGCCCCGGCGCCCCGCGCCGCCGCGTAGGTCTCGCCCAGCACCGGCGCGGCGATCACGCCGGCCTCGATGCCGCCGGCACCGGCCAGGGCGACCGAGACGCACCAGTTCGGCTGACCGTGGAGGAATGGGCTGGTGCCGTCGATCGGGTCGACCACCCAGACGAAGCCGGACCGCCCCTCGCTCAGCCCCTCCTCCTCGCCCAGGACCGCATCGTCCGGGAAGGAGGCGGCGACGAGTTCCCGGATCAGCACCTCGACCTCCCGGTCGGCCCGCGAGACGAGGTCCTGCGGGCTGCTCTTGCGCTCGACCACGAGCGTGTCCCGCGCGGCGAAGAAGGCCTGGGCCTTCTCGGCGGCGCGCCGGGCAATCTCCTGCGCGAGGGCTAAGCGGCGGGGATCATGGGACGGGGATGGCACGGTCGGTCTCTCCGGCGAGCAGGCATCGCGGCTCCCTTACACGAGAGGTCCCGCCCCGTGATGACGGCCGGGCGCGCCCCTGCCCTGCCCCACCCGCCTCGGCGGTATTTTTGCCGAGAACGCCCCCGAAGGACGGGC
>NZ_KB900609.1:2400825-2432279 GCF_000379105.1 Methylobacterium sp. WSM2598
GCGCGTGCTCCCGCTTGGGAGGGGGCCGGCGCGGCGTTAGGCATCAAGCATGCGAGCGCGCCCGGTGCCAAGACCCCGGGCGACCAAGACCCCGGACGACGGAACGGAGACGGAATCGCCATGCCGCAGGCCATCGACACCGACGCTTTCCTGCGCGACCTGCACGCGCTGCGCGCCATCGGCCGGTTCAAGACCGGCGTCCATCGCCCGACCTACTCGCCCGAGGACATGGAGGCGCGGCGCTGGCTCGCCGACCGGCTGACCGAGTGCGGCCTCGATGCCACGATCGACGGGCTCGGCACCGTGCTCGGCCGCCATCCCGGGCCGGGGCCGCACCTCCTGGTCGGCAGCCACATCGAGAGCCAGAACGAGGCCGGCTGGCTCGACGGGGCGCTCGGCGTCGTGGCCGGGCTCGCCCTCGCCCGGGCGGGGCTCCCGGTCGATGTCTGCGCCTTCGCGGACGAGGAGGGCCATTTCGACGTCGGCTTCCTCGGCAGCCGCGCGGCGCTCGGCGAGGTGAGCGAGGCCGAGATCGACGGCGCCCGCAACCGCACCGACGGCACGCCCCTGCGGGCGGCGCTGGAGCGGGCCGGCCTCGCCGGGCGGCCGCGCCTGCGCCTCGATCCGGCCCGCTACCGCGGCTTCCTGGAGCTGCACATCGAGCAGGGCACGCAGCTCGAGAGGGCCGGCCTTCATCTCGGCATCGTCACCGGGATCGTGGCGATCTGGCAGTACCGGATCGTCGTCGAGGGCCGGCAGGACCACGCAGGCGGCACCACCATGGCCGAGCGCCGCGACGCGGGGCTCACCGCCGTGCGCCTGCTCGCGGCCATCGACGCCGCCTTCCCGCGCGTCTGCGGCGAGGCCAGCACCTGGACCACCGGGCGCATCGCCCTCGATCCGGGGGCGCCCAGCATCATCCCGGGGCGGGCGGAGGTGCTGTTCCAGTTCCGCGACGTCTCGACCGCGGTGCTGGAGCGGATGGAGGCGGAGCTGCGGGCGCTGATCCGCGAGAGCAACCGGCGCGAGCGCTGCGCGGTCGAACTGGTGACGGTCTCCCGCGCGGTCCCGGCCGCCTGCGATCCGGGCCTGATGCGGGCCCTCTCGGAGGCGGCGGAGGAGGTCTGCCCGGGCGGCTGGCGGACGATGCCGTCCGGGGCCGGGCACGACGCGCAGAACATGGCCCGGGCGATGCCGGCCGCGATGCTGTTCGTGCCCTCGATCGGGGGGATCAGCCATCACTGGGCCGAGGACACCGCCGAGTCGGACCTGGTGCTCGGCCTGCGCGCGCTCGACGGGGCGGCGCGGCGGATCCTGCAGGGCGCGCCGTGAGGCGACCCGTCGGCCTCGCGCCGCTACTTGCGCCAGATTCCGAGCTTCTCGGTGCGCGCGTGGCGCTCGGCCTCGAGGAGGTCGGAGGTCGCCTCGGCAGTGGCGCGCCCGCCGCCATTGTAGAGCACCACCTCCGACAGGTCGTGCCCGTCCACGCTGCAGAGATAGCTCGCCCCGCCCGCCGATGCCTGGCAGGCCACCGGCCGCCCGGCGAGGTAGGTGGCGAGGTCCTCGGGCTGCGCCCCCTTCGCGGTCTCGACGCCGAACAGGCGCAGCGTCCGGCCGCCGAGCCGCAGGGTCGCGGTGTCGACGACCTCGGCCACCCCGGCGAGGGACGACGTCGGCTTCGGGGCGGCGCCCTCCCCCGGAACCAGCGTGCCAGTCTCGCCGGGCTCCCGGCGCGCATTGGCGGCGATCTTCGCCTCCGTGGTGGTGCGCCGGGCCGCGTTCGAGGAGGGCGCGCCGCCCGCCGGCGGCGAGGGCGCGGAATCCCCGCCGGAATAGAGCCACGCGCCGGCGCCGGCCGCGAGGAGAAGGCCGAGGGCAGCGTAGAGCGGCCCGCGCCCGCGCCGGCGGCGCACCTGCATGGTCGGGCGGGCGACCGCGGGCTTGAGCCCCTCGCCCGCCGGCGCGGGCGGCGCCGGGGCGGGAAGGCGGGCCGCGCCTCGGCGCTCCGCCCGGGCGCGGGCCCGCGCCGCCACCCAATTCCCCAGGCGCGCGGCGCCCCGGCGCCAGAATGGGGCGGGACGCGGCGACGCCGGCCCAGAGGCCGGAGTTGGGGCCGGAGTTGGGGCCGGGGCCGGCTCGGCGGAGGGGGCGGACGGCGCCGGTCCCGCCTCGCCCTCTTCCGGGATGAGCCTGATCCAGTCGCGGCTGACCGCCGCCGGCATGCGCGGCATCTCGGGGAGCGGCGACGCGACCGGCGCGGCCTCGGCCGGCGGGGGCGCCGCAACGGCCATCGGCGGTGGCGCGGCCGGCCCGGCCAGGAACAGCGAGGGATGCTGGCGGCGCAATTCGTCGAACAGGTCCGCGAGGGTGAGCGGGACCTCCGCCCCCTCCCCGCGCCGCATGCGCGGCGCGCCGTCCCGGCCCACGATCCGGTAGCCGGGCGCCGCGTCGATCGCGCGGACCGAGGATTCGGCCAGGAGTTCGAGCGTGCGCCGGGCCACCTCGACGGGCCGTTGCCGATCGATCTCGGCCCGGATCAAGGCCTGCACCTTCTCACGCGACGTCATGACCGTCCGTCTACCCCGGATTTCCGCCGCATTCCAAGCCGGTTCGACCGGGAAAGGCGCGGCCGCGCGATCCTACCGCATCGGCCGCGGCGCGACAGGGCGCGGCCGATGCGGTGGGTTGCGCAGACGCGCTCACTCCCCGGCGGCGGCGACGCGCTCGCGCGACAGGACGCGGCTCGTCTCGGCGACGATGACCGGCCGCCCGCCCGCGAAGCTCACCGCCATCCGCACCGCGACGGTGCCCTGCGAGCGGGCGCCGCGCTCGGGATTGATCGCCATGAAATCGACCATGCTGTCGACCTGGCACGTGGCGATCCCGGCGTTGCAGGCGGTGCGCATGGAATCCGGCCGCGCCCGGTAGCGGCGCTCCGGCCAGCGGGCGAAGAAGCGCTGCTTCTCCGCGATCACCGCCGCCAGGGTCATCGGCCGGCCGTGGAACACGACCCGGTCCGCGTAGAACCGCGTCTGCGTGCCGAGGGAGACGCGGTTGGGCTGCGACAGGGTCGCGAAATAGTCCTGCGTCAGGTCCTGGGCGGCCACGGCCCAGCCGTAGACGCGGCTGTCCGAGGCGGGCGCGGCCGGGGCTGCGGGCTCGGGCCGGGGCTGCGGCCGGATGGCGAGGCGAACGGGCCGGTGCGGCGCCTCGCGCCGCGGGGCGGCCTCGGCCCGGGCGCGGCGGGCGGCGGGCTCGGCCGGCCGCGCCTCCTGCGCGATCCGGCGCGCGGGCTTGGCCGGCTCGGCCGCGGCGGCGCTCTTGCGCGACGGGCCCGCCCTCTCGGCCCCGGCGACCGGCTTGGCCGGTGCAGCCTTCCCCGCCGCTTGGCCGGACGCCGCGCTGGCGGGGGCATCCGCCTTGGGGGATTCGGCCTTGGAGGGCGGATCCACCCAGCTCGGCTTGGCCTGCTGGGCGCAGGCGGGCGCGGCGAGCGCGGCCGCGTTCAGGAGAAGGCCGGCGAGGAGGGCCGAAGGGCGGGGGGCAGGCATGGCGGCACCCGGACAGACGAGGTCGACACGAAAACGTCGCAGGATACGGTGACGGTTCCCGGAAGGTTTCGCCAGTCGCGGAAGCGTGGCGCTGGGGCTTGTCAACGCGATGCACAACCCCACCTGTGGAGGAACCCGGGTCCGGGCCCCTCTGGCGGTCGAGGCGTCGACCGTGATGTCGGACCCCTTCTCTGCCTTTGTGCTGACGCGGCACGATCGCACGGGAGGGCGCTCGCCGTGAGCGGCCCATGTTTCGATGACCCGCGCCGGTGTCACCGCGGAGGCGCCGATGGCCGGCCCTGATCGCCTGCGCCGGGCGCTTCTCGTGGTGAACGCCAAGGCGCGCAACGGCCAGCTCGACCTCGGGGCGGTCAGGGCGGAGCTGAGGCGCGGCGGGATCGAGGCGGTGACGCCGCCCTCCCCCGATCGCGACTGCCGCGACCTCATCCGCGAGGCGTCCGACGCGATCGACCTCGTCATCCTGGGCGGGGGCGACGGCACGCTCAACGCGGCCGCGCAGGCCCTGGCGGAGCGCCGCCTTCCCTTCGGGATCCTGCCGCTGGGCACCGCGAACGACCTCGCGCGCAGCCTCGACCTGCCCCTCGATCCGGTCGAGGCGGCGCGGGTGATCGCGACCGTGCCGTCGCGGGCCATCGACCTCGGCTGCGTCAACGGCCACTACTTCTTCAACGTCGCGAGCGTCGGCTTCTCGGCCGATCTCGCGGGCGCGCTCACCGCCGACCTGAAGCGGCGCTTCGGCACCCTCGGCTACGCGCTCGCGGCCTTCCGGCTGCTGCGCCGGGCGCGGCCCTTCACCGTGCGCATCGAGCACGACGGCGTCACCGAGACCGTGCGCACCATCCAGGTCTCGGTCGGCAACGGCCGGCATTACGGCGGCGGGATGACCGTCGAGGAGCATGCCAGCGTCGATGACGGGCTGCTCAACTTCTACAGCCTGGAGGTCGAGCATTGGTGGCGGCTCCTGCTGCTGCTGCCGGCCCTGCGGCGCGGCACGCAGGGGAAGGCCGCGGACGTGCGCGCCTTCCAGACCACCGAGGTGGTCCTGCACACGCGCAAGCCCCGTCCGGTGAACACCGACGGCGAGATCACCACCCGGACGCCGGCGCATATCCGCGTCGTGCCGGGATGCGTGCGGATCCACGCCCCACCGCCGGTGCGGCGGCCGCGCGCCTCTCTCATTCCCTGAACCTGCCCCAACCCGACAGAGCGAGACTGACGCGTGGATTCCCTCCTGCAGCTGGCCGCGGACCCGGCCGCCTGGGCGGCCCTGGCGACCCTCGTCGTCATGGAGGTCGTGCTCGGCATCGACAACCTGATCTTCATCTCGATCCTGACCAACAAGCTGCCGCCGGAGCGGCAGGCCGCCGCCCGCCGCATCGGCATCGGCCTCGCGCTCGGCCTGCGGCTCGCCCTCCTGGGCACCGTCGCCTGGATCGTCCACCTGACCCAGCCGGTCGTGACCATCCTCGGTCACGCCTTCTCCTGGCGGGACCTGATTCTGATCGCGGGCGGCCTGTTCCTGCTCTGGAAGGCGACCAAGGAAATCCACCACAACGTGGATCCCGACCCGGGGGAGGGCGAGGCCGGCGCCGCCGCGCCCCTCGGCTTCAACGCCGCGGTGGCGCAGATCCTCGTGCTCGACCTCGTCTTCTCGATCGACAGCATCATCACGGCGGTGGGCATGACCGACCACGTGGCGATCATGGTGATCGCCGTGCTCGCCGCGGTGAGCGCGATGCTGCTCGCGGCCGACCCGCTCTCGCGCTTCATCGCCGCCCATCCGACGGTCGTGATGCTGGCGCTCGGCTTCCTCATCATGATCGGCATGACGCTGATCGCCGAGGGATTCGGGGCGCACGTGCCGAAGGGCTACATCTACACCGCGATGGCCTTCTCGGCGGCGGTGGAGGGGCTCAACATCCTGGGCCGCCGCGCCCGCAAGGCCCGCGCGACGCCCGCGTCCCGCGCGGCGCCGTCCCGCGGCGAAGCCTGACGGCGCGGACGAGGCGCCCCGCTCGCGCAATGCCCCGGGCGCGCTCCTGCGCGCCCCGTCAGGGGAGCGGCTCGGCCGCGGCACCGGCCTCCCGGGCGCAGGTCGCCTCCTCGGGCGGCTGCGCCGGCCGGGCGAGCACCGCGGCGAGTTCCGCCCGCGCGCGGTCGAGATCGGCCCGGAAAGGGGCGCTGGCCACCAGGGCGGCGTACAGGGCGGCGCCGGCGGTGCGGCCGGCCTCGACGTCGCTGCGCCAGTGGACGCCGCAGACGAGCCGGCTCTCCCCGTAGATGCGGCCGCGGCGCAGGATCCCGGTCGCCTGCGCGGGCGCGGCCGAGGCGAGGATCAGCGCGAAGGTCCAGCCCTCGGTCGCGTGACCGGACGGGTAGGAGGCGCTCCGCGCCAGCCGCTCGCTGCGGGCGACGCAGACCGGCAGGCCGTTGCCGACATGCGGCCGGGTCCGCCGGTAATGCTCCTTGGGCGCCTCGACCGCCGCCGCCACGTCGAGCCGCGCGCGTTCGAGCAGGGCCGTGGTGACCGGCAGCTGCGTCGAATCGAGGCTTGTGCCGAGGGCGCAGGAGAAATCCGCCAGGAGGGCCCTCGCCCCGCCCGCCACGTCGGCGGTGGCGAGCGCCCAGCGCGGCGTCCCTTCGAGCGCCCGGGTGCGCGCGAAGGTCAGCCGGTCGGCGGCCTCCGCCTCCGTCCCGGCCTGCGGCGGCGGCGCCAGCACGGCGATGGTGTCGAGGGCGCCGGGGGCGAGGTAGGGCTGGCGCGCCGGCGCCTCCGGCGCGACCGGATCCGCCCGCACCGGCGGCGCGGCCTCCTCGGCCCGGGCGACCTGCGCGAGACCGACGAGGAGGAGGGCGAGGAGGCGGCGCATCCGAGGCTCCGATTCGGGGCGGGGCGCATCCGATACCGGAGATCGCTCCCCCGCGTCCATCGGCGCGGCGCCCGCCCGGGGGCCCCTCCTGCCCTTGCGGCAGCGGCGCGGACCCGTCACGATGACGCAGGCTCCTCGGTCACGCGGATGCGATGGCGGGCGGCGCGATGCGCGACCATGTTCTCATCACCGGCGCCGGCTCGGGCATCGGCCTCGCGACGGCCCGCGCGCTGGCCGCCCGCGGCGACCGCCTCCTCCTGGTGCTGCGCCCCGGCGCGCCCGATCCGCCCGGCCCCTGGCCCGCGGACACGCTCGTCCTGCGCTGCGACCTCGCCCGCCCGCCGCAGATCCGCGCCCTGGCCGGGGATCTGGCGGCCATCGCGCCGCGCATCGACGTCGTCCTCGCCAACGCGGCGGTGCAGCCCTGGCGGCGCATCCTGACGCCCGAGGGGCTGGAACTCGGCTTCGCCACCGGCGTCCTCGGCACCTACTGCCTGATCGAGGCGGTTCGCCCATTCCTCGCCCGGGCCCCCTCTCCCCGGATCGTCGTCACCGGCTCCCTGGTGCATCGCTGGGGCCGCTACGATCTCCCGGGCCTCTTCCGGGGCGAGCCGTTCGATCCGAACGCGACCTACTTCGCCACGAAGCTCGCCCAGCTGCAGCTCGTGACCGCCTTCGCGCGCGCGCTGCGCGCCGAGCGCGTCGCCGTGCACGCCCTCGAACCGGGCATGACGCGCACCGCCTTCGCCCGGCACTTCCGGGGCGTCTTCCGGCTGATGGCGTGGCTGTGGCGTCCCTTCATGCGCGCGCCCGAGGCGGTGGCGCAGGACTTCGCCGCCCTGATCGCCCGCGACGACCTGCTCGCGCTGACCGGAACGACCTGGCACCGGGGCCGCCCGCGGCCTGCCGCCGCGGCCGCCCTCGACGCGGTCGCCGCCGAGCACCTGGTCGCCGGCCTGCGCGGCCTCCTCGCCGGTCCCGCCGGGACGGCGCCCGGGAGCCGGGCGGAGGCGGCCGCGCCGCGCCCCGCCTGATCCCGCCCGAAACCCGGTGCCGCCCTGCCCCGTTGTCCGGACGACCCGGAGCCCGGAATGAGCCTGCGCGACAACACAGAGGCGAAGCGCTTCGAGCTCGCGGTGGGCGGGCAGGTCGTGTTCGCCGATTACGACCGGCGGGACGGGAGCCTCGCCATCCTGTACGTCTACGCGCCGCCCTCGCTGCGGGGCACCGGCGCGGCCGGCCGCCTGATGGCGGAGATCGCCGCACAGGCCCGCCGCGAGCGGCTGCGCATCCTGCCCTATTGCGGCTACGCGGCCGCTTGGCTGCGGCGGCATCCTGATCATCGCGACCTGGTCGGGTGAGGCGCGCCGGCCCTCACGCGCGTGTGGCGCGCCGCGCGGTTCCCGGCCATGATGCCGCCTCAAGCGCCGCCGCAGCGCGCCGAGCGGCGCGGCCGGGGTCGGGAGGGAACGCGCCGTGAGTCTCCATCATGCACTCGCCGCCCGAGCGCAGGCCGGCCGGCCCGTCCGCGTCGCGCTGATCGGCGCCGGCAAGTTCGGTTCCATGTTCCTGTCGCAGGCGCCGCGCACGCCGGGCCTCCACGTCCTCGGCATCGCCGATCTCAACCCGCAGCGCGCCCGGGCGGCGACGGCGCGGGTCGGCTGGCCGGCCGAGCAGGTCGCGGCCCGCTCGGTCGCCGAGGCCCTGCGCGGCGGCGGCACCTTCGTGACCGATGACGCCGCGGCGCTGATCGCCGCCGACGGGGTCGACGTGGTGATCGAGGCCACCGGCCATCCGGGCGCCGGCATCCGCCACGCCCTGCTCTGCTGCCGCCACGGCCGCCACGTGGTCATGGTCAACGTCGAGGCCGACGCGCTGGCCGGGCCCCTCCTCGCCCGGCAGGCGGCCGAGGCCGGGATCCTCTACTCCTTCGCCTATGGCGACCAGCCGGCGCTGATCGCCGAATTGGTCGATTGGGCCCGCACCGCGGGATTCCCGGTCGTCTGCGCCGGAAAGGGCACCAAGTACCTGCCCGCCTACCACGCCTCGACGCCCGACACCGTCTGGGGCCATTACGGCTTCACGCCCGAGCAGGTGGCCGCCGGGGACTTCAACCCGCAGATGTTCAACTCCTTCCTGGACGGCACCAAGTCCGCCCTGGAGATGGCGGCGGTCGCCAATGCCTGCCGGCTCGATCCCGGCCCGGACGGCCTCGCCTTTCCGCCCTGCGGGGTCGACGACCTGCCGAGCGTGCTGCGCCCGCGCGAGGCGGGCGGCGCCCTGCCCTTCGCCGGCACCGTCGAGGTGGTCTCCTCGCTGGAGCGGGACGGGCGCCCGGTCTTCCGCGACCTGCGCTGGGGCGTCTACGTGGTGATCGAGGCGCCCTCGGACTACGTGCGCCGCTGCTTCGCCGAGTACGGGCTGCGCACCGACGCGAGCGGGCGCTACGCGGCGATGTACAAGCCCTACCACCTGATCGGGCTCGAACTCGGCCTCTCGGTGGCGAGCCTGGTGGTGCGCGGCGAGCCCACCGGCGCCACGCGCGAGTTCCGCGCCGACGTGGTGGCGACCGCCAAGCGCGACCTGCGGGCCGGCGAGCGCCTCGACGGCGAGGGCGGCCACACGGTCTACGGCCGCCTGATGCCGGCCTCCGCCTCGCTCGCCGCGGGCGGCCTGCCGATCGGCCTCGCCCACGGCTTCACGCTGACCCGGCCGGTGCCGGCCGGCAGCCTCGTGCGCTGGGAGGACGTCTCGTTCAACAGCGAGGACCCGGCGGTCCGCCTGCGGCGCGAGATGGAAACCCTGTTCGCCCGGGAAGCCGGAGTCAGGACCTGACGTTCTGCACGACCGCGCCCGGCGCCGCGGTGCGGTCGATCTCGTTGAACACCGCTTGGCAGCCGCTGCTGAGATTCACCCGCTCGCGGCGCAGGCAGGCCTTGATCCGGCCCACGTCCGGGATCTCGCTGCTGCACAGCCGGAACACGTCCGGCGTGCAGGCGGCCCTCTGCGCCGCGGTGCCCTCGGCCCGGCTCGCGGTCGCCGCGGCGACCGAGAGGAGGACGGCGCAGATTCCGACCATCGACTTGCTCATGCTGCTCCCTCACCGTCGCACAGCAGCGCCCGGCCGCGCGACCGCAAGGTCGCTCGGGATTTACCTGGTGGGCCGCCGTTTCGTGTGAAGAAAGACTATGAGCGGTTGATGAACTCGGTCAAGCGATAGAATCCTCGATCCTCTCGAACCTTGTGCGCCGGGTGCGAGGCAGCACAATGTTCGAGATCGCACAGTTCTTGGGCGTCCGGGCGCGGTTCCGGCGCCTCAGCCGGCGAGGCGCTGGGGCTCGCGCTTGGCGCGCTCGAAGGCGTCGAGATCGACGGCGAGGCCGAGGATCTGCCGGGCGCTCATCCGGACCGGATCGAGCGGGCCGCCGATGCCGTGGGCCAGGAAGACCTCCTGCATCTCCGGGTTGCGCATCGCGCCGCCCATGGTCCAGTTCGGGAAGAGCCGCGCCGGGACGTTCTGCACGGTCACGATCGTCGCCGCGCTGTGGCGCGTGTCCCGCCCGATCCGCGCGTAGGTGTCCGAGACGCGGGCGCGGTCGCCCTCCAGGATCTGCACGAACCACGTCTTGTCGAAGATCAGGAAGCCGGTGATGCCGTCCCGGCCGTTGTTGCGCTGCGAGGCCGACACGATCTCGCGCAGGTTGGTCAGCATCGCGCGGTCGCCGCCCTGCACGGTGTTGCGGCTGTAATAGACGAGCTGGTGGATCATCGAAAACCTGCCTGATGACGGCGCCGGGACGGCGCCCGTGCATTGGCTGTTCGAAATCCTAACCAGGGATGAATTCGCCCCAGGGGGAGCGGATCTCGGCCGAGTTCGCGCGGCGAAGTGGTGAAATGTACCTTAATTCCTATTTCTAGGACCAAGGACCCAGGTCGACCGGCGCCAACGCGGCGCCGCGCTCCTCCCCGCTCCGCCGCTCGGCGCGGGCCAGCTGATCCGACGCCCGGGCGCGACCTTCTCTGATCTGCCCTTGGGGCATCGTCTCAGGTTGACGCAGGGGGCGCGCCGCCAGATCACCACTCGATCTGGTGCATTGCACCAGGCCTGCCCGCGCGGCCGGGCGCGATCTAAGAATAATGTCCGCAACAAATGCCGGCCTCGGGGTTTCAGCATTGGTAATCATTATCTCTCTGGTAACGAGTGCAATCCAAAGAATGGCGCGTCGGCGGTGCGCCCCTGGGTTCGGGCGGCCAAGCCAGCCTTTGGAGTCGGTCGTGTCGGTCCAGCCCCTGTCCATCCGCACGAAATTGATCGCTGCGTTCACGCTTCTCGGCCTCGTCATCGTGGGGCTCGGCGCCCTCGGCCTCGTCAGCACCCAACGGATGCGCGAGCAATCGGCGGCCGTCGAGAAGGACTGGCTCCCGGGCGTGCGCGCCCTGGGCGAGATCGACACGCGGGCGGCGCGGCTGAACGGTGTCCTCTTCCGCCACATCCTGGCCACCGATCCGGCCCTCACGGCCACGATCGAGAAGGACCTGGTGCGGTTCGGCACCTGGGTCGAGGAGGCCAAGGCCAAGTACGAGCGCCTGATCAACGCGCCGGAGGAGCGCGCGCTCTACGATGCCTATCGCCGGACCGCCGAGGCGTTCGAGGCCGAGCGCCAGATCGTCCTCGACCTGTCGCGCCGGGGCGAGAAGGCGGCGGCCTTCCAGCATTACGAGACGAAGGCGATCGGGCCGCGCCGGGCGATGTCGGACGCCCTCGAGAAGCTGGTCGCCTACACCAACGACGGGGCGGAGCGGGCCCAGGCGATGAGCGAGGGCGCCTACGACACCGCCCGCACCATGGCCTGGCTCGGCATCGCGGCCGGGCTCGCCCTGGCGGTCGCCCTCGCCGGCCTGATCGTGCGGGGCGTCACGCGGGGCATCGCCTCGGTGGTCGCGCCCATGCAGGCGCTCGCCGCCGGCGACGTCTCGGCGGCGATCCCGCACCGGGGCGAGCGGACCGAGCTCGGCACCCTGGCGGACGGGGTCCAGGTCTTCAAGGACAGCCTGCTGCGCATGCGCGCCCTGGAGGAGGACAGCCAGGCGGCGCGGGCGGGCGCGGAGGCGCAGCGGCGCGCGGC
This sequence comes from Methylobacterium sp. WSM2598, assembly GCF_000379105.1. Classification (GTDB taxonomy): domain Bacteria; phylum Pseudomonadota; class Alphaproteobacteria; order Rhizobiales; family Beijerinckiaceae; genus Methylobacterium. The sequence continues at coordinate 2,412,394 of NZ_KB900609.1, forward strand.
CATGCGGGAGATGGCGGACGGCTTCGAGCAGGCGGTCGGCAGCATCGTCGGCCTCGTCTCGGCCGCGGCGAGCCAGCTCCAGGCCACCGCCCAGGGCATGGCGGGGGCCGCCACGATGACGGCGGAGCAATCGACCAGCGTCGCGGCCGCCGCCGAGGAGGCGGCCACCAACGTCAACACCGTCGCGGCCGCCGCCGAGGAACTCGGCGCCTCGGTGCGGGAGATCAGCCGGCAGGTCGGCGGATCGGCCGAACTCGCCCGCGAGGCGGTGCAGGAGGCCGGCGTCACGGCCGAGTCGGTGCGCGAACTCAGCGCCGCGATGGGCAAGATCGGCGACGTGGTGACCATGATCACGGCGATCGCCGGCCAGACGAACCTGCTGGCCTTGAACGCCACCATCGAGGCGGCGCGGGCCGGCGAGGCCGGCCGCGGCTTCGCGGTGGTCGCCGCCGAGGTCAAGGAACTCGCCAACCAGACCGCGCGCGCGACCGAGGAGATCACCGCCCAGATCGCCCGCATCCAGGGCACCACGGGCCAGACGGTCTCGGCGATCGGCGCGATCACGCGGCGGATCGAGGAGATCAGCCGGGTGGCGACCTCGATCGCCGCCGCCGTCGAGGAGCAGGGCGCGGCGACGCAGGAGATCGTGCGCAGCGTCGCCCAGGCCGCCGAGGGGACCGGCGAGGTGACGGCCAATGTCGGCGGGCTCGCGGCCGCCGCGGGCGAGACCGGCGCGGCGGCCTCCCAGGTGCTGGCGGCCTCCTCGGACCTCTCGCGCCAGTCGGACCAGCTCGGCCGCGAGGTGAACGACTTCCTCGCCCGCGTGCGCGCCGCCTGAGCGGCGCGTGCGTGCCGCCTCAGCTCCGGGGCGGCACGGCCGCGGCATCGAATCCGTCCGGCACCCGCCCGGTCGGGCGCACGAGCGGGTAGGGCCCGCGGGCGAGGAAGCGCCCGGAACCGGGCTCGGCCAGGACGGCGCCGTCGCGCACCGCGACCTCGCCCCGGCGGATCACCGTGGCGGGCCAGCCCGTCACGGCGAGCCCCTCCCACGGCGTGTAGTCGATGGCGTGGTGGAGCGCCGCGTTGCGAATCCGGCGCTCGGCCGAGGGGTCCCAGAGAACGAGGTCGGCATCGGCGCCCGGCGCCAGCGTGCCCTTGCGGCCCGCCAGGCCGAACAGCCGCGCCGCGTTGGCCGAGGTCAGGCGCACGAAGGTGGGCAGGTCGATCCGGCCCTTGGAAACCCCCTCGGAGAACAGCAGCGGCAGCCGCGTCTCGATGCCCGGCACGCCGTTCGGGATGGCGTTGAAGGCCGGCATCCCGTCCGGCCGCGCCTCGGCCCCGCCCTGGCCGTAGCCGCTGCTCCCCGGGTCGCGCTTGGCGGTGGCGAAGGAGAAGCCGCAATGGTCGGAGGAGACGATGTCGAGCGTCCCGTCCGCGATCCGCGCCCAGATCCGCTCCCGCTCGGCCGGCGCCCGCAGGGCCGGCGAGCAGACCGCCTTCGCGCCCTCGAAATCCGGCCGCGCCAGATCCTCCGTCGAGAGGGTGAGATATTGCGGGCAGGTCTCGCCCCAGACCTTGACGCCGCGGGCCCGCGCGCGGGCGATCTCCTCGGCCGCCTCGTCGCAGGAGACGTGGAAGATCTGGATCGGCTGGTCGACGAGTTCGGCGAGCGCGATGGCGCGGTGCGTCGCCTCCCGCTCGACCACGGGCGGGCGCGCCCAGGCGTGCTGGAGCGGATCGGTCAGGCCCGCCGCCAGGAGGGCCCGGATGCGCCAGCCGATCGCGTCGAAATTCTCGCAATGCACGGTGACGAGCGCGCCGAGCCGGCGCGCCGTCGCCAGCACCTCCAGGTACTGGCCGTCGGTCAGCCGCAGCGGATCGTAGGTGAGGAAGACCTTGAGGCTGCGGATGCCACGCGCCACCAGGGCCGGCACCTCGCGCTCCAGCACCTCCGGCGTCGGGTCGGTGATGATCTGGTGGAAGCCGTAATCGGCCCGCGAGGCGCGGGCGCGCGCCTCGTAGCCGGGCGCCGTGCGGGCGATCGGGTGACCCTTCCATTGCGGCACGAAGCAGATGAAGGAGGTGGTGCCCCCGGCGAGCGCCGCCGCGGAGCCCGAGGCGAAACTCTCCTCCTGGACGCCGCCCGCCTCCGAGGGCTCCTCGATGTGGCAATGCGGGTCGAGCCCGCCCGGGGTCACGACGAGGCCCTTGGCGTCGATCTCCTCGGCGCCCGGGCGGAGCGCGCGGCCGATCGCGGCGATGCGACCGTCCCTGATCGCGAGATCCGCCTCGAAGGTCTCGGCCGCGGTGGCGAGCAGCCCCCCTCGGACGACGAGATCGAAATCGCGGTCGTGGCTGGCTGGCGGCATGCGGGCTCCTCCCTCGGGCGACGCGTCGGACGCGAGGATGCCCGAACTCCGCTGCCCCTGCGACACCGGATCCGGCGCTCCTCCTCGCGGCCTCATGCGAGAACCGTGCTAGAGCGGAGCCGTCACGCCTCGCCGACCGGAGCGGAGCCCTGCCTGTCCTCACGCCCGACGAGTGGAGCGCGCTGCGGCTCAGCCTGCAGGTCGCGGGCGTCGCCACGCTGGCGAGCCTGGTCCCGGGGCTGCTCGTCGCCCTGCTCCTCGCCCGGGGACGCTTCCGCGGCCGGGCCCTGCTCGACGGCCTGGTGCATCTGCCGCTGATCCTGCCGCCGGTGGTGACGGGCTACCTCCTGCTCCTCGGCTTCGGCCGCCGGGGCCTGTTCGGGGCCGCCCTGGCCGAGATCGGGATCGTGTTCTCGTTCCGCTGGACCGGCGCGGCCCTCGCCTGCGCGGTGATGGGCTTTCCCCTGATGGTGCGGGCGATGCGGCTCTCGATCGAGGCGATCGACCCGCGCCTCGAACAGGCGGCCGCCACCCTCGGGGCGCCGCCGCTCGGGGTCTTCGCCGTCGTCACCCTGCCGCTCGCCCTGCCGGGCATCCTGGCCGGCGCGGTGCTCGCCTTCGCCAAGGCCATGGGCGAGTTCGGCGCCACCATCACCTTCGTGTCGAACATTCCCGGCGAGACCCAGACCCTGCCCTCCGCGATCTACGCGCTGACGCAGGTGCCGGGCGGGGAGGACGGGGCCCTGCGGCTGACCCTGGTCTCCGTCGCCGTCTCGATGACGGCGCTCCTCGCCTCGGAGGGGCTGGCGCGGCGGGCGAAGCGGCGGCTCGGCGCGTGATCACCGTCGAGGCAAGCCACGCGCTGGGGCACTTCTCCCTCGACGCCGCCTTCACGGCCGCGGGCCGCGTCACGGCCCTGTTCGGCCGCTCGGGCGCGGGCAAGACGAGCCTGGTCAACGTCGTCGCCGGCCTGCTGCGTCCGCGGGCGGGCCGCGTCGTGGTGGACGGCGCGGTGCTGCTCGACACGGCGGCCGGGATCTGCGTGCCGGTGCACCGGCGCCGCGTCGGCTACGTCTTCCAGGACGCGCGGCTCCTGCCGCACCTCAGCGTGCGCCAGAACCTGCTCTTCGGGCGCTGGTTCGCGGGGTCCGGGAGCGCGGCTCCCGGCCGGGCGGAGCCCTCCCTCGGCGCGGTCGCCGATCTCCTCGGCCTCGGCCCCCTCCTCGCCCGGCGCCCCGCCGGACTCTCGGGCGGCGAGCGGCAGCGGGTGGCGATCGGCCGGGCCCTCCTCGCGCATCCGCGCCTGCTCCTGATGGACGAGCCGCTCTCGGCCCTCGACGAGGCCCGCAAGACCGAGATCCTGCCCTACCTGGAGCGGCTGCGGGACGAGGCCCGGGTCCCGATCATGTTCGTGAGCCACGCGGTGGCGGAGGTGGCCCGGCTCGCCGACACGGTGGTGGTGCTGGAGGCCGGCCGGGTCGCGGCGAGCGGGCCGGCCGACGCGATCCTGCGCCGGTCCGACCTGCTGCCCGGGCCGCAGGCCGCGGAGGCGGGCGCGCTCCTGGAGCTGCGGGTCGCGGGCCACGACCCGGATTTCGGCCTGACGCGGCTCGAAGGCGCCGTGGGCAGCCTGACCGTGCCCCGCCTGGACCTGCCGGTGGGGAGCGGCGTGCGCGTGCGCGTGCGCGCCCGCGACGTGCTGGTGGCCCTGGAGCGCCCGCGCGGCCTCAGCGCCCGCAATCACCTGCCCGGCACGATCCGGACCATCGCGCAGCAGCCCGGCGCCTACGCGACGGTCGAGATCGCCTGCGGGGCGGCCCTGCTCTCCGCCTCGCTCACCCGGCACGCGGTGCACGAACTCGGCCTGAGGCCGGGCCTGGAGGTCTTCGCCCTCGTCAAGGGCGTCGCCTTCGATCCCGCCACCATCGCGAGCGGGGCGGAGGTCGCGATCTAGATAGAAACTGGCTCCGCCTGCGTGAGGGTGCAGATGAAGCCGAGCCGCTCGATCTGGCGCACGAGGGCCTTGGCGCGGTGCTCCGGATCGACGTTTCGGAAGTGGTGGGGTCCCAGATCGATGTAGGCTGTCCCGTCGAGGAGCATGTGGTAAGCGGCGGTGAGCAGGGAGGCGGCCACGGCGCAGATCGCCTTGTTGGGACCGCGGCGGGCGCGCAGGCGCTGGAACTGGGCCTGCGGGTAGCTCTGCTTCTTGCGCACCGCCCTCGGGCCGCGAGCGCCACGCGTCGTAGCCGGATGGCGAGACCCGCAGCGCGCGGCAGAGGGTGCGCACGGGCCAAGTGCCCTGGTGGTCATCGATGAAACGGAACTTCATCGCGGCGTCTCCGCGAAGATGCCGATGGCCGTTTTTAAAATGTCGCGCTCCGTGCGGGCGCGCTCCAGCTCGCGCCGCAGCCGCGCGATCTCAGCAGCCTGCTCGGCGGGTGAGGCCACGGGTGAGGAGGGCTGTGCTGCCGGAGCGGCCGCCCGCGAGCGGGGCGCCTCGCCGGTGAGAACAGCGCGCCAGTTGCGCAGCATCGAGGGCTGGATGCCAAGTTCCGCCGCGATCTGCATCTGCGGGCGCCCGCTGCTCTCCAGGAGGGCCACCGCCTCGCGCTTGAATTCGGGGGTGAACTCCCGTCGCGTCTTCGTCGCCATTGAACGCCTTCCTCGCTCCCCACGAGCGGATCAGAGGCGTCCACCAACTCGAGGGAGGATCATCCAGCACTGACGATTCGCGGCCTTGCTGTTGGACCATTCAGCGTAGGCGCCTCGAAAGAGAGACATTCAACTCTTCTTGGGCCATCGGGATTCCTCCGCATGCTTAGCGCTCCGTGCCGTGAGCCGATTACGCGGGTCTGCGGCACGCCGATCATGGTAACGGGCTGAACCTGGGGCGGACGAGACGCCGCCCCTCCTCGCGGTGGCGCCGGCACTCACAGAAAGCAATTCTCGACTATCAGCCGAGTTAATCGCCGCTTCATCCTCGAAGCGCCCAGACGCAAGATGACCCCGGCCAACGACGGGCCTTGAAGGTGGTCTCGTCACCGTTCCAGAAGGCGATCTCGCCGGAGATGGCGTCGGGTCGGTCGAACTCAGCCCAGCCGTCGCCCCAAACCTCGGTCCCCTCATCCGAGCCATGGAACCGGAAGCCCACATCCGTTTGGCTGTAGGAGCAATCGAGGCTCGCGACGACCACCCCGAAGCGGAACTCGCCCGTGCCGCCAGGTTCGAACGCGATGAAGGCCGGCTCGATCATATCGAGGTAGTCGTTGTCCCATGTGCCGGTCTCGGTGATCCGCCACTGGCCCCGGAACCGTTCACGGATGCTGCTCATGTGACCCATCTCCAGATCGGCACGAAGGACGGACCATGGCCGGTGAGAGCACGCCGACAACGCGGGACGCCATTCTCGCGCAGTATCGACCGGTCCGAGCATCCATCCAGGTCGTTCTCGCTCAAGCAGTCCCGCGCTGCAAGAAGGCCGATTTCGACCGGGCCCTAAGCAACTCAACCTCGTGGACGAGGCGCAGCTTGAGGATGAGACGACCTTCAACATGCTTTGCGATGTCGCCCTGGTCGAGCCCAACCAGCGCGGTCGGCGCGTGTTCGACGGCTTCCTGGGCGATCGCCTCGCCTCTCTGGACTCGCCTGAGCGCGATCTGGCGCCCTGCCTCGCCGATGCGTTCTTCTCGATCTTCCGGGTGGCCGGCCGGCACGAGCACTCGGGCGTGTGGGTCGAGGATCTTCTCGCCTCCAGGCGCCGGCTCTGGTTGCTCGACGAGCGCGTCGAAGCCTCCGCGCCGGAGAACCTCGTGATCGCCGTGCGGGTGTTCGACGCCGGACCATCGTATGCCGGCGTCGCGATTGTCGTGCAGCCGGACGAGGACATGGCGGCGTTCTGCACGGCAGCCGCCGCGCGGTGCGATCGCATGCCCGCGCGCCACGCGCTGGCTGCGGGGCTGTATGGGGACGGCATTCTGCCGCGCAGCATGCACGGTGCCGCCGTCACGGATATTCTCGCTGCCTTAGCCGAGGCCTCGATGCCTGGCTCGGGTCAGGGCTCAGGGGCAAAGACGGCTCTCAGCCACAGGCAGCACCAGGCGGCGTCGGTAGGTCGGAGGAATGGTTTTGTTTCGGTTTGATTCACGGCGCGCAACACGCCGGACCGCGTCGGGCACAGCCAAGCTCGTCAGGTCTACGGTGAAGGCAGCGCACACCGCGGCCAAGCAGCCGACCAAAGTCGTTCGGCAGACGAGGCACATGCTGAAGGCGCTCGAGCGAGAACCGTCGAGCCGACCACCCGGGCGGTTTGTCGATGTCGACGGGCTGAGGGTTCACTACATCGTGCGCGGCAAAGGGCGGCCGGTGGTGCTGATCCACGGCAATGGGACGATGGCGGAGGACTTCGTCATCTCCGGCCTCCTCGATCAACTCGCGAAGAAATATCGCGTGATCGCGATAGACCGGCCGGGATTCGGTCACACGGAGCGACCGAGGCACCGCATCTGGACGGCATCGGCGCAGGCACGGCTCCTCGAGCGCGTGCTGGCGCAGCTCAACGTCGAACGGCCCGTTATCGTGGGGCATTCCTGGGGCACCATCGTGTCGCTGGCGCTCGCCACCCAAACCCAATCCGACCTGCGAGGGTTGGTCCTGCTGGCGGGATACTACTATCCGAGTCGGCGGACCGATGTGGCCCTGATCACGCCGCTCGCCGTCCCGGGCATGGGCGATGTCGCACGCGCTTTGATGCCGGACGCCATCGGACACCTCCTCGCACCGCAGGTCTTCCGGCACGTGTTCAAGCCGCAACCGGTCCCAGCACGCTTCATGGCGCGGTTCCCGGTCGCGATTTCAATCCACCCTACCCAGGCGCGCGCAAGCGCGGAGGACACCGCGACCATGAACGCGGCCGCGGCTCTGCTTGAGCGACACTACCCGACGCTTCATTTGCCCGTCGCAATCCTGGCCGGCGACGCGGACGCGGTCGTCGACGCCCGCGCGCAATCCCGGCGTCTCCACGAGGACGTGGTCGGAAGCACGTTGCTGATACTGCGAGGCCAAGGACACATGATCCACTACTCGGCGAGAGCCAAGATCGGGCAGGCGATCGACGCCCACATGGCACTTACGAACAAAAGCCTGAAACGGCGCTGATTGCCACACGGGTGCTACGCGGGTGGGCTTGCACCATCTCTCACGGCATGACGGTTCCTGAGCCGATGGCGTTGACGGCATGCGACCTGCACACCTCGCCAGCAGTCTTGCTACTGCTGTCAAGCTCCCCATACGGCATCCGGTTGATGACTTCGCCATCTCCGATTTCGGCCATGCGGATGTCGGCGTCGCTCGGGCGCCGCGCGGGCTCATGATCCGGGATCCGCTTCGATCAAGCGGACCCCGGATCACACAGGAACAGAAAGATCGCGATCAAGTCATTGATCGCGATCCGAGACCATAAGGCCCAGCAGATTACTTGTTACTGTAAGCCAAGTTCGGTCGCGCGTTGGCTGCGCGCTCTTTCGTATTCGAGATCTCGACCTCGTCGCGCCGCACTGTGTCTCTCACCGTTTCGATACGCTTCGTGCGCTCGCGGCGGACGACGACCTCTTCCCGCACTTTGACGCCTTTTCCGACGATCGGCACTTCGGATGTCTCGATCATCTCGACAGTGAGTTCAGTCAAGGCCTCACCCGTTACAGCGTCGGTAGCTGGCCTGCGCCGTTCAACCACAACCCTTTCGTCATAGAGCGCCACCTTCTGCTCAACCGAGCTCTCCACGACGTAGCGGCGGACCGTGGTGGTGCCGCTGTTCACCGTATGCTTGCCGACGATCAGCGTCTCTTCCGCCAGAGGAATTACTTCCTCCTCGTGGGTGGATTGCCGGGTCGAGGATGCTGGGGCAGTTGCCGAACGAGCGACGGAACGGCCCTGCGGGAAGCCCCACATGCCAAACATCGCATCCCAGAATAGGGAGCCCGAGCTTAACGGCGCAGCGGCAGTGCGCTGAGCGCTCTCCGCAGCGGTCCGGATTACCGTCCGGGAGCTCTCCTCGACGACCTCGGCCGCTTGCCTGACTTGCTCAGCGGCCTGTCGTGCCGCCGCCCTGGAGCTCCGCTCGCGGTCTGCAGCTTCCTTCTCCCTAGCTAGCACCTCTTCTGCCCGATCACGTTCCCGCTTTTGCTCGGCGCGGCGCTGTTCAGCCTCAACGCGCCTGGCTTCGTCGGCTTCAGCCTGGTCACGCTCCCGCTTTTGCTCGGCACGCCGCTGTTCAGCCTCAACGCGCCTTGCCTCTTCGACTTCGGCCTTGCCGTCCTCGATCTTACCGGCAACGGTCTGCGCCTCCTCGTCGCTTAGCACCTTCATAACTGCCGGGAGCAGCTCCTTCCGCTCATCACGCACGCTTTGCTGAAACACCTTTCTCAGCTCAGCAACCTTGGGGGCGAACTCCTCACTACTCTTCGGCGTCTGCTCAAGTTCAGCCAGCAGCCTGCGGGTCTGTCTGTTGTCGTTCAAAGCCTGAGCCACAAGCTCCCTGGTCTCTTTGTGCTTACGAAGGACAGGAAAAAGGTGCTCTTCTTCAAGCTGAGCAGAGAGCTCCAACTCAGACTTGAGTTCAGCAAGCAGGCGCTCTCGCGTCTTAACCGCGTTCTCGGAGGTCTCTGCGAGCCTCGCAAGGAGTTCGGTTGCCTTGGCTGGACTGGTTTGAATCAGCTGCCTGATGGTGGTCATGCTAACCCTCGTGCAGGGTGGGATGAAGATCATCAACACGGAACTCAAGCAGTGGCGAATCCACTCGGCCCTGAGTTCCTTGTGGTGATTTCGAGGCGTTGAGTTGCAGGATCTTCCGTTGTCCGGCGCGTTCGTGCGCTCTCTTGATGTCGACGTGGGACGGGTGACCGCGCCCGCGACCCCGTGACAGCACGAGGCCCGCGGCCCCGCGGCAGTATGAGGTTTCATGCTGCATCGCAATGAGCAACGGTCTCCCGCACCAATCGGTTCCGATGAGTTGGTCGTGCGGCTCAGCCAAAATTCTTTGTAGATGCTTCGGTGAGTTCGTAATAATCTACAGACATACAATTTTCTCGCGCCCGTCTCAGTCGAGAGCGTCTGGTGCACCGCACGGGTGAGCCGCGCTGCAATCCGGTTCGGCGGAGTATAGTCACGCTCCCCGAGCCGAAGCGCTCGATCCGCGTCATCGTCGGGGTCTGCAGCAGACCTCCGAGCGCGGCGGTGGGCCACTACGCAGGCCTTCGCCGCGATCGAGGCGGCGGGGCGGGGCTCCGCGGTGGTGGCGAGCGAGGTAGAGGCGCGCGCCGATCAGATCGAAGGCCGGCGACGAGATCGTCCGCCAAGTCGGCGGCATCCAGAGCGCGACGGGCGGCACCCTGCAGGCTATCCAGGCGACCCGCGCCGCCATGGAGGACCTTGGACGCGCTCGCCGCCGAGATCACGCAGGCCATCGGCCAGCAGGAGCAGGAGACCGCGAGCATCAGCCGCAACGCCGAGCACGCGACCTCGCACACGGGCCGGGTCGGGGCGAGCGTCGGCGCGTGGCGCGGGGCGCTGAACCCCTTTGCGGAGACACCCCAGCGGGATGCGCAGCCGGTAGGATGAGAGGTCGAGCGCCGATCGCCGGAGAGCTTCAGGGCGCCGCTCCAAGGAGCTCCGCCCGGCACTCGCCGAAGCCGATCGGCGCGAAGGTGTCGCGAACGCCGCGTGCCCGCAGGATCACCTCGTCGCCGTCCTCCAGAAACCGGCGCTCCTCGCCCGATGCGAGCCGGAGCGGCTCCCGGCCACCGAGGGTCGCTTCGAGGAGGCTGCCGCAGGCGTCGCGGTCCGGGCCGGAGATCGTGCCCGTCCCGAGCAGGTCGCCCGGCTGCAGGTTGCAGCCGCCGCCGGTGTGGTGGGCCACCATCTGCGCCACGGTCCAGTACATGTGCCGCGTGTTCGAGGCCGAAATCCGGTGGGGGCCGAGGCCCGCCGCTCGCAGGCCGGGCGTCAGCAGCAGCACCTCGAGCCGGAGGTCGAAGGCGCCCCTTCGCTGGTCGACCTCGTCGGTTAGGTAGGGCAGCGGCCGCGGATCGCCCTCCGGCCGGGGGCTCTGCGCGATCCGGAAGGGTGCGAGCGCCTCCGCCGTGACGATCCAGGGCGAGATCGTCGTGGCGAAGTTCTTGGCGAGGAACGGTCCCAGCGGCTGGTACTCCCACGCCTGGATGTCCCGCGCCGACCAGTCGTTGAGGAGGCACACGCCCGCGATGTGCGCGTGCGCGTCGCCGATCGCGATCGGCTCGCCGAGAGTATTGCCGGGGCCGATCCACACCCCGAGTTCGAGTTCGTAGTCGAGTCGCCGCGAGGGGCCGAAGACCGGGTCGCCCGCCTCCGGCGGCTTTGACTGCCCGCGCGGGCGCCGCACCGGGGTGCCCGAGGGCCGGATCGAGGAGGCGCGGCCGTGGTAGCCGATCGGCACGTGCTTGTAGTTCGGCAGGAGCGGGTTGTCCGGCCGGAATTGCCGGCCGATATTCTCCGCGTGGTGGATACCGACGTAGAAGTCGGTGTAGTCGCCGATCGCGGCCGGCAGGTGGAGCCGGCAGGACGAGGCCTCATGCAGCAGGGGCGCGACCCGGTCGCGATCCGGCGAGCCCTCCGCGAACAGGGCTGACAGGCGCGCCCGCAGCGCCCGGCGCGGCCCCGCCCCCAAGGCAAGGAGCCTGTTGAGCGTCGTCCCGCCCGCGGCCTCGGCGGCGAGCGCGGCCTCGCCCGAGAGGAGGTTCGCGGCAAGCAGCGCCGGCAAGTCGAGGATGCGCCCGCCGATCGCGACGCCCGCCCGCGGCGTCCCGTCACCCGGCGAGAACACCCCGAGCGGCAGGTTCTGGATCGGAAAGTCCGAGTGGCCGTTCGCGCCGGGCACCCAGGAGCGCAAGGTCGCGGCGTGGGTGGCGTCGATGTCGGCCATCACCGCGCCCCGGCACGGTTCGGGTCGAAGTGCTTGGCGAGCTTGCGCCCGTAAGCGGCGTAGTCCTTCTGCCGGGCGGGCGTCTCAGCGGCGAAGCGGCTGACCTTCTGGGGAAAGCGCGTCTCGAACATGAAGGCGAGCGTGCCCTCCAACTTGTGCGGCTTGAGATCGACGTTCGACGCCCTCTCGAAGGCGTCAACGTCCGGCCCGTGCGGCAGCAACGTGTTGTGCAGCGAGGCCCCGCCCGGCCGGAAGCCGCCGCCGGTCTTAGCGTCGTAGACCCCGTAGACCAGCCCCATGAACTCGCTCATCACGTTGAGGTGGTACCAGGGCGGCCGGAAGGTGTTCTCCGCCACGAGCCAGCGGTCGGAGAAGATCACGAAGTCGATGTTGGCGGTGCCGGGCGTCTCGGAGGGCGAGGTCAGCACCGTGAAGATCGACGGGTCGGCGTGGTCGAACAGGATCGGCCCAACCGGCGAGAACTTGCGCAGGTCGTACTTGTAGGGCGCGTAGTTGCCGTGCCAGGCGACCACGTCGAGGGGCGAGTGGTCGATCTCCGCCGCCCAGAGCGTGCCGCCCCACTTCACCAGCATGGTCCCGGGCGCGTCGCGGTCCTCGTAGGCGGCGACCGGGGTGAGGAAGTCGCGCTGATTGGCGAGGCAGTTGGCGCCGATCGGGCCGCGCTCCGGCAGTGTGAAGCCGCCGCCGTAATTCTCGCAGACGTAGCCCCGCGCCGGCCCGCCGAGGAGGTCGACCGCGACCTTCACCCCGCGCGGGATCACGCAGACCTCGCCCGGTTCGACGTCGATGATCCCGAACTCGGTGCGCCAGCGGAGCGCTCCCTCCTGCGGCACGACCAGCATCTCACCGTCCGCGTTGGAGAAGTACTCGTCCGGCATCGAGCGGGTGGCGAAGTAGAAGTGGGCGCCCATACCTGCCTGGGCACCGGCGTCGCCCGCCGTGGTCACGGTGCGGATGCCCTCCACGAAGGACAGGGGTTCCGAGGGGATGGCCACCGGGTCCCAGCGCAGGGGCGCGGGCGGCAGGTCGACCAGCTCCGCCGGAGCCGTAAGCCAGAGGCGAGCGTCGACTTTTCGGAAGTCGCCCCAGTGCATCACCGTGGGGCGGATGCGGTAGAGCCAGGAGCGCTCGTTGGCGGTGCGGGGCGCCGTGAAGGGTGAGCCCGAGAGCTGCTCGGCGTAGAGGCCGTAGGGGCAAATCTGCGGCGAGTTGCGTCCGATCGGCAGCGCGCCCGGCAGTGCCTCGGTCTCGAAGCCGTTGCCGAAGCCTGACATGTAGCCGGGGTGGATCTGGGCCGCGGCGGTCGTGCCCGCGGGATCGAGACGGCCGTGCTGGTTCATGGCGGGATCTCCTGTTGGTCGGGACGGATCACGGTCGAGCGCGCGGCCGCCCTCGGCTTCCGAACGGAACGCCTCGGCGACCGGGATCGTGGCGAGCAAAGGCCCGCGGGGTGCCGCGGGATCGGACAGGGACGGGAGCGGCCCCCACGCCGCCGAAGGCGCGGGCGGGCGCGTCCTCGTCTCGTACCGACCGCCCGAGATGCTGCCGCATCGCGCCGCCATCGCGCGGCGCTGCCGAGTCAGGCTTCGACACGGGCCGGCAGCCGGCTGAAGCTGCGGAAGCGCACCCGCCGCGAGCGAAGCGGCGGACCATCGAGCGCGTAGGACGGAAACCGCGCCAGGAAGCGCCCGATGGCGATCCGCCCCTCCAGCCGCGCGACGGTCATGCCGACGCATTGGTGGATGCCGCTCGCGAAGGCGAGGTGGCGATTCGGCTCGCGGGCAACGTCGAAGCGGTCGGGATCGGGAAACTGGTCCGGATCACGGTTCGCCGCCCCGATGCCGAGCGTGATCTGGGTACCCGCCGGGAAATCGCGTCCACCGAGCGCGAAGGGCTTGGCAGCGATGCGGTTGCCGAGCTGGTTCGAACTCTCGAAGCGCAGCATCTCCTCGACCGCCCGGCGGAGCAGATCCGGCTCAGAGAGGAGCCGTTCGCGCGCCTCCGGCCATTGCGTCAGCAGGTGCAGCCCGTTGCCGATCAGGTTGGTGGTGGTCTCGTGGCCGGCATTAAGGATGAAGATGCAGTTCTGCAGCAATTCCTCGGGCGAGAGGCGCTCCCCCTCCATCTCACCCTGGATCAGACGGGTCAGGATGTCCCGCTCCGGATCACCGAGACGGCGCCGCCTCTCGGCGACGAGACGCTTCAGGTAGTCCAGGAATTCGGTCACGGCGCGATTGCCGGCCTCCATCGTGGCGGCGTCGAGGACCGGCTCCAGCGCGCCCAGGATCGCGAGCGACCACGCCCGGAGCGGCTCCCGCTCGGCCCGCGGCACGCCGAGCAGGTTGCCGATCACCTCGACGGGGATCGCGGCGGCAAAATCCTCGATCAGGTCGATCCGGCCGCGCTCCTCCGCCGCGTCGAGGAGCCCGTCGACGAGCGCCATGATGCCCGCCTCCATCGAGGCGATCGCCCGCGGCGCCAGGGCACCCGCGATGATCCGCCGGACCCGGGTGTGGCGCGGCGGGTCGTTGAAGACGAGGCTCGTCGTGTGATGCGCGTACAAGGGAGAGGGACCGAACTTGGCCCCGAACTCCACGACCTTGTCGGAGCTGAAAGTGGCGGCGTCCTTGTAGACCCGCTCCAGGTCCACGTAGCGGGTGAGCAGGACCTGCCCCGGCGCGAAGACGTGGACTGGGGCGTGGGTGCGCAGGGCCGCGTAGACCGGGTAGGGGTCCTCGATGAACCCCTCCGGCAGGCGCCGCAGGTCGAAGCGTCTGGCGCGCTCGGCCGCGTCCACCGCGCTCACCCGTTCTGCCCGGCGCAAGCCGGGTTTATCGGCAGGAAGGCCTCGCCCCGCGGGATGGAGCGCACCGCCTCGTAGAGGTCCCAGGGGCCCTTGCTCTCGCGCTCGCCCTTCACCCGATAGAGGACGGGGTCGTAGAGAAGCCGCCCGTCGGCCCTCAAGGTCGCGGGATGGCCGAAGAAGGCGACCGGCATGGCCCGCATCGCCTTGTTGACCGCGAGCGCCTCGTCCGTGCCGGCCTGTGCGACCGCCTTCAGGTAATGCGTCACGGCGGTGTAGATCAGCGCCTGGTTCTTGGTCGGCATCACGCCGGTCTTGTCCTGGAAGCGCTTGGCGAAGGCGCGGGCGGGCTCGCTCTGGTCCCAGTAGAAGGCCGAGGAAAAGGTCAGGCCGTGGGCGACCGGCAGCCCGAGCCCCTTGATATCGGTGATGTAGACGAGGAAGCCCGTGAGGGTCTGCCCCCCCTGCGTCAGGCCGAACTCGTTCGCCTGCTTGATTGCCTTAGTGAAGTCGTCGCCGACGCTGGCGAAGGCGACCACGTCGGCGCCCGAGGATTGAGCCTGGAGCAGGAAGGAGGAGTAGTCGGCGGTGGCGATGGGGTGGCGCGACGTGCCGACCACCTTGCCGCCGAGCGACTCGACGACGGCCGTGGCCTCCTTCTGGAGCGCGTGCCCGAAGGCATGGTCGACGGTGATGAAGTACCAGGATCGGCCGCCGCGCTCGAACACCGCACGCGCGGTGCCGGCCGTGAGCGCGTGGGTGTCGTCGGTCCAGTGTGACGACGTGGGCGAGCAGGTCTTGGCGGTGAGGTCGGAGGTCGCCGCCGCCGTGATCATCACGGTGCGGTTCTTCTCCTTGGACACGGCCTGGACGGCGAGCGCGATGGCCGTGACCGGCAGGTCGACGACCGCGTCGACCTTCTCCACGTCGTACCAGCGCCGGGCGATGCTCGACGCCACGTCGGGCTTGTTCTGGTGGTCGGCCGAGACGATCTCGACCGGCTTACCCAGGATCCAGCCGCCGGCATCCGCGGCGGCCATCTCGGCCGCGATCACCGAGCCGCGCCCGCCGCTGTCGGCGTAGGGTCCCGAGAGGTCGGTGAGCACCCCGATGCGGACCACATCGTCCGAGACCTGCGCCGCGGCGGGGCCGGCGAGGAGGGAGAGCGCGAGGGCGGCCCGGCGCAGGCCGGCAGCGGATCGTTTCATCGAAGGACTTCCTCCCGGGCCGGCACCGACGCTCTTTCCGGCGGAGTGCGGCGGCCCCGTCCGTCACAGCCGATCCCGGGCGGCAAGGCAAGCCGCTCCCGGAGGCCCGCCGCCCGCCTGACGGCGGAAAATCGGTGAACGAGCGTTCCGGACATCGGAGGGGTGGCCAGCGCCGTCGCGCGAGCCGTTCCCCGCAGGAACGATGCGGGAGCGGAGCGTGCCGATGCTGCAGCGCGCGGACACCATGCCGACCTCGTCGCAGGCTTCTGCTGGGCGATCCCGCAGCGCTACATCATCGGCGCCGACGATTGCGACCGGCACGCCCCCGGCGATCCGCTGGCACTGATCGACCTCGACGGGGCGGGCGCCACGCAGCACTTCGGCTTCGACGACCTCCGGCCCGCCTCGAACCGCTTCGCCAACCGGCTCGCCACTCAGAGCCTGCGGCGCGGCGACCGCCTCGGCGCGCTGCTCCCGCCGAGCCCGGAGACCGCGATCGCGCACCTCGCGAGCTTCCGGGCCGGGCTGATCACCGTCCCGCTCTTCACGCTGTTCGGGCCCGGACGCGCTCCTCTATCGGCTCGGCGACGGCGGCGCGCGAGCGGTGGTGACGGACCTTGCAGGGGCCGAGAAGCCGGCTTTCCTGCGCGACCGGCTGCCGGACCTGGAGCGGGTCTAGACCGTGGACGGACCGGGTCCGGACCCGGCGGTGAGGCGGAGCGGCAAGCTGGGCGGGGATGCCTAACGACCCGTGAACGCCGGCGCGATCGCGTTTGCGACAGGCTCGTCGAGGTCCCGCTGCAAAGGGTTGCTCAAAACCGTCTGCAGGTACGCCCTTGCTCGTCCGTGGTAAGCTGCACGCGGCAGGCGAACCGGCCTCGCTGGTGCCCGGGAATGTCGAAGCGTACCTCGCATTCCAGCCGACCACGAGTTAGGCGACGGTCAGCTTCGCGTCGACGTCGATCGCTGTCGATGTCCGCAGATTGAGGATGGAGGTGGAGCACCATGAAACGCGAAAAGCTCCTTTCCTGGACCCGCGCGTTGCAAAAACCGACAAAGACGCGCCGGGTAGGTGAAATTTTTTGACTGAGACGCGAACTCGGCGGTGGGATCAACGTCAGTATTATAGGTGAAGCATTCCTACCAACCCGGGCGGCCTTCGCAAATTCGACCATAGGTTTAAACTACGTGAAATCGCGAGGGACGATCTATGAAAGCGCAGATTCTACAGCTTTTCTCATGGTTCGTAAGGAAGCTTCCTGAGAGGCGCAAGATACAGATTGTGAAAACTTTAGCAGACGATCAAGAATTCGCCAGGCTGCACGCAAGATATGCTATCGCAGCATTTGCCGGGCCAGCTGGCGTCACCGGCGTAGCGAGTAGAGGGGTGTCAGGCACAATCGTGAGTCAACCTTATGACTTCTCAGTGCACCGTGCTTACTCTGAAAAGGGAGACTGGGCGAAAACGACCGTGGATAAATTAAAAGAGTTTTTTGACAAGAATGGTGGGGTGGGTTATTACTTAGATATAGGCGCGAATATCGGTCTTACAACTATTCCGATTGCGCAGTCATATCCAAATGTTCATTGTTTTGCATTCGAACCAGAGCCGCATAACTTTATGAACTTAGAAATTAACACAAAGATAAATTGTAGACATGCAAATTACAAGCTTTTCAGGCTCGCTTTATTCAAGGAAAACTCAAATTTGCAGTTCGAAATTGCACCTGAAAATCTAGGAGATCACAGAATTAGAATAGGTGGCAATTTTATCGGCGATATTGGCGAACATCTGCGACCAGTCATAAACGTCGAAGCAGTTCCTTTGAATGATTTCGCCGCTCATATCAAAACTCCGCTTGCTGTAAAAATTGATGTTCAAGGCGCAGAACCATTTGTTTTTGAGGGCGGCAAGGATGTGCTAAAGAAAGCTGGAATAATAATATTAGAATGGTGGCCTTACACGATGAAAAGGATGAAGGCGGATCCTGATATAATATTTGAATTTATAAAATCCAATTTTGCTTCATGCAGCATAGCTGCTGCAGAAGGAACCGGCGAGAGCAGGAGCTATGCCGCGCAAGATGCAATAAATATCTTAAAGAGCAACTATGATAAAGAAGCAGAAAGTGAGAAGATTTACTATGATCTAACCATGACGACACCCGTCGATAAAAATCATATTCTCAGATGAGGTCAGCTTTGGGCAGATAGATTGGCCTGAATTTTTATCCATGAAGTGGAGAAAAGCTGATAGTTGCTACCAATGGTGGCGCTATAAAATTTCAATTTACTATTGTTGTCATAAACTGCCAATTCTAACGCAGATCAACACCATCTGATTCGATCATGCCAGGACAATGTTTCAGGCACCCAGCATCGAAGCCAAACGCAAATTTATTGCGTGCTCATATTTAATTCGAGCAGAAATCCTGTATTTGTTTGGGAATATTTCAGCTTGCTTGGTCGGTCCTTGGCATCCGTTTAGAGGGCGCGGTTGCCGCCCTGACCCGATCCGTGTAGCTCGCGCACGCAGTCGCCGCGCAACGGACGCGGCCTACGTCTCCGCCTATGAGCCGCCGCAACCCCCGCCGCGCCTACGACGAGCAGGGCCGCGCGATCCCGCCGCCCACGATCGGCTGGATCCGGTCCGAGGAGGGCGACCGCACAGCCTTCGTGCACGCCAACGCGACTCAATGCGGCCACGAGGCGGTGATCAGCACGGATTGCTTCCCGGACAGCCTGCCGTTCCCCGACATCGCCCTGCACCCGCGCTGCTCTGCGTGCGGGGCGAAGAGCGTCGGGGTGATGTGCGATGTGGTCGGGATCCACCGCCGCCTTCAAGCGCACCGGGTGGAGCATGGGCAGAGAGGGGACCAGGCCGCCGGCGACCGGGTGACGGGGCGGGACACGCCCTGGCCGGATAAGTCAGGATCTAGGATTTAGAGAAGCCGCACCCACTCTTCATTGGCGTGTTATAACATCCATTCTGCATGCATTGTGAATTAGCGTCAGCACAACGAGAGTGGCAATTATAAGCTCTTCCGCCCGCATTTCTCTGATCGCAGAATTTAATGCACTGTTGGTTGCGTTCTGGGCACGACATTGCCATTGTAGCATTTGGATAAACAACACAGATTGTAAAGAGGGCGGCCGAGAGGAATCCAGTGCGTCCCATAGCCGAACTTTCCCCGTTGCTTGGCCTTCAAGTTAAGGCTCAAGTTGTACAAGCCGTCAAGCTTCTGACGGGCCACCAATCAAAAAGGTCCGCTGCGGCCCGAGCCGGGCAGGCCGAGGAGATCCCGCAGATCAAGGGTGTCGTGCATCGGTAGGCGGGAGGCGATCAAGCGCCGTCGCCGTCGGGTCGAGGCCGAACCTCGTTCGGCTTGGCCGCGGGAGGGCCGCTACAGGTGCAGGCTGTGTGAAAACTCGGACGCACCTCCGAATTTTAGAACAATCTTCTGCGCAGCCACCGTTCAGGTGCCATGAGCGGCAGCAGAGATGCCGTCAGGATGCCTATACTGGCGCTCCCCAGGGTGGGCGAGGGAAAATCCTTCTACAGCCCCTGCGTTTTCACACAGGCTCGGTAGGAGGCCGACGCAGAACGATGCATGATCGTCCGATCGCGTCGGTCACGAGGGCCACACCGTCGATGAGCCTGCGGTCCCAGTACGAGCAAGCGGTGCGCGACTTGCGCGAGCACGCGGCTGAGATGCGCCGCCGCGGCGCCTCCGCCGAGGCCATCGCACGGGCGATGCACGCGGAGCGCAGGCGACTGGCCTCCCTGTTCAAGGAGCAGACCCCCGAGCCGCACCGGACCCGCATCTACGAGCGCACGCTGAGGGTCTACGGAAACGAGAGCGGCCCCTCGATCGAGTCCCTGCGCGCGTCGGGCAAGTCGTGGGAGGCGATCATCGAGAGCGCGACGCGTCCGGGGCTGCCCGTCGAGTGAGGGACCTGAGCAGGAGGATGCAGGGCGGGGGCGAGAGCGACGACCAAGCTCGGGCCTCACGGAGCACAACTCGAAGGCCCGATGTGGAGCGTGCACGGCGCTACCGCGTCTTCGTGCGGCCCGCGCCGGAAGCGCGCGGCGGACCAGTCGCCGCTCCCGAACCGCATGTGCAGTGCCTAGACGGGCGCCGCCTTGATCGAGCTGCGGCCACGAGGCGGTGATCGGCACTGACCGCTTCCCGACCGACCTGCCGCCGCTGGGTGATCGAGACGTCCTTGAGCAGGCCGTCCATTGAGGCCCGGGCGTGCGGTCCGGTCGGGAAGCCGTCCATCATGATGTGCGGGTGGCCCTTGCCCGAGCCCGCCGGGGCTTGCCGCAAACGCGGGCTCGGGCCGCAGAAGGGGCTCCGCCGTCCCGCTTTCACGCTTTGTTCGCGACGGAAAGACAAAGCAGCAGGCGAGGAGCTGGTTCTGCTCGCGGACGGTCCACGCGCCCGCGAACCCGAAGTCCTTGCGCAGCCACAGCATCGCCTCGAAGCCCTGGATTGTGCGCCGGGCCGTGCGGAACGGCCGGAACCCGC
>NZ_KB900609.1:2432379-2436615 GCF_000379105.1 Methylobacterium sp. WSM2598
GCCAAGCGGCCAGGTTAGGCCGGCGGCGGTTGCCCGGGCGAGGTTGTCCTGCACGGTCGAGCGGGCCACGCCCAGCGTTCGTCCGATCTCGCGCGAACTCACCCCATCGTGGGCGAGCCGCAGCATCTGTTTGATTTGTCGCATGGTCAGCTGTCTCCTGGCCGGCATCCCGCTCTCCTCGTGCTCGAGGACTGGGATGCCGCGGTTGCTGACCCGCGGGGATGCGCCGTGGCCGATGCCGGCTACCGAGTGGCCGGCTTCATCTCGGAACGCTGGCCGACATCAAATCGGAACGCTGGCCGGCTTCGCCTCGGAACCGGTGGCCGACTTCAATCGGAATCCGCAACCCGCCCATCCGCGGCATCGGCCGCTTGACCCGGAAGTGGTGGCTCTCGATCCCCTGTCGCAGGTGCTTGGTGACGTGGTGGGTCGGCATGCGCCGCAGCAGGCCCTCCTTGCGGCTCTCGGCGATCGCCGGTGGGTACGGGCCAGCGCCATTGGTGCGGATGCGGTCGGGCGCGAGAAGCGGCTGATCCTGCAGCATCTTGCGGAGCAAGCGCTTGGCCGCATCCAGGTCGCGGTTGGCGGTGAGCGGGGAGTCGACCGCCTCGCCATGCTTGTCGATGGCCCGGTACAGGTAGCGCCATTGGCCGCGTACCTTGATGTACGTTTCATCCACGCGCACGGAGCCGCAGTGCGGTTTGCGGAATCGGCGCAGGCGGCGCTCGATAGCGGGCGCGGAGGCGAGCACCCAGCGGTTGATGGTGGAGTGGTCGACCGTGAGACCCCTCTCCAGGAGCATCTCCTCGATGTCGCGGTAGCTCAGGGCGTAGCGCAGGTACCAGGAGACAGCCTGCACACTTCAGCGTGGCTTCGAAATGCCGGCCCCGGAAGTCGCCACGCGCCGGGTGCTTAAGCTTGAGGGCGAAGGTGTTGAGGATCATGGGCCGGCTCCGGGGCGGAGGCGGCAAGCTGGGCGGGTATGCCTAACGACCCGTGAACGGCTGCGGACGCGTTTGCGGCAGGCCCAGCGGGTGGGCTGAGGGTCCCACCCTCTGGCGCTTCTTTGTGCCCGAAGAGAGCCGGGGGCCCGCGCTTCAGGCCGGGTCGGAAGATGGCCGCGGCCCGCGGGTGGTGCCTCCAAGGCGACGTCGAGGGGCCAGGAGGCGGTCACACCCGAAGCGTGCCCCTGGATGAGCCGATCGTCGGTCACCCACGCTCAACGCGACTGGAGGCGAGTGCGGGCCGGGTCCTCGTAGCGGCCGAGGACCCGGCCCGCTGCTCGACTCCGGGCGTGCGCTCCCGGAGCGAGCGACGGAAGACTAGCACAGTCGAGGCGGCGGCCCGCTCGCGATCCGCGCGAAACCTTCGGAACACTGTACGGATGCCCCATAACGCGCACCAGAATATGGGATTATACGAATGAACCGCCTTCTCGCGCGCGAGATTGAGCCCGCAGCTAGTAGCCGTGGCGGCGGTTAACACGCCGGGCCGTTCTTCGAGCCGACCGATGCGCAACTCCGGCTCTGGTCACCGCCTTGATGACCAATCCGTCGGACACCTCACATGTTGCAATTCCAGCCGAAGAACTGCTGAGTGGGGTTGCTTTTGCTCCGCTCCCTAGTCCAAGCACGAGCGCCGCGACGATAGATAATCCTGCAAGTTTCAGATACTGCATTGTCATCTCCCTTGCTTCGTCGCTACCCCGGAGATGGGCACCGCCGTCCCACTATTTATGTTTCCTATGTGCGCCGCTTGATCCATCGGGACTCGGCCATTGCTTTAGCTTGCTCGGTCCCTCCCAACCGTGCCGGACTCTTCTCGTGAGGCGCGTCCTCGTCCCGTACTCAGACTTATGCGAATGGGTGGAGCTGTCCGCCCTGATCGAGGCTCGAAAGGCCCCCTGAAGCCTCAGAAACGGCCCAGGAAGCTCAACTCTACAACTCAGTCGTCCCTACTGCTATAAGCCGGAACGGGCCCTACGGGTCGGCCCCGAACGACCGCGCGAGGGTGACTCGCGGAATGCTGGGAGAGATCCCGATGTACCAGCACATCCTTGTCCCGACTGACGGGACGTCGATTTCCGCCTCGGCCGTAAAGAACGCCGTGTCGCTCGCCAAGACTGTCGGTGCAAAGGTGACGGTGCTCACGGTAGTCGCGCGGTTCCCGGCATTGCCTTTGGGGGCCTCGAACCCATACGTGGATGAGTTCACGCGCCATGCACATGCCGACGCCGATCGTCGTCTCACAGAGGCCGAGCAGGAAGCCAAGCGGGTCGGTGTCTCTTGCGAGGTCGTGAAAGTCGAGGACCGGCAACCGTATGAGGCCATCATCGAAACCGCCGAGGCCCGCGGCTGTGACCTCATCGCCATGGCCTCGCATGGCCGTCGTGGCTTTTCTGCCCTCGTTATTGGCAGCGAGACCATGAAGGTTCTCACGCACTCCAAATTGCCCGTTTTAATCTACCGCTGACCGTCCGCGCCTCATCAAAGGCCGCCAGGGTTGATCCTCTCGGCGCGATCACGCTGGCCTGAGAGGACCAAGTCCAACTTGGGGCGACAGATCCTTGGGGCGACAGATCAATGGGCGCCTATGAACGTCTTAGCCCGCCCGGTCCCCGCCGTGGCGGGCTCTTCTCGTCCCATGCTCGCCCTTATGCGAATGGCACGGCCTCGCGCGGGGAGCGGATCACGGCCGCGAGTTGCGGCCAGTCGATCCGGTAGAGGCCGCGGTGATCGGGGCGGATTGGCACGGCTTACACGACATCCGATTTGTGTTTCGGCGTGCAACTTTGACCCCCTGAGGCGGGGGATCGGCGTCCAATTCTGACCCCCTGAAGCTTGCTCTCGCAGACTGCCCTTCGGGACGACCGGACGGGTGGTGGGGGGATGAAGGGCGTGGACACGATTGCGCGCATACGGCGCGAGTTCTTCACCCGCGGCCGCGCGATCAAGGACATCGCCCGCGACCTGCACGTCTCTCGCAACACCGTGCGCAAGGTCATCCGCTCAGGTGCAACCACCTTCACTTACGAACGCGAGGTGCAGCCCTTGCCCAAGCTCGGGCCGTGGCGGGACGACCTCGATCGGATGCTGGCCGCCAACGCCGGCAAGTCGCGCCGCGAGCGGCTGACCCTGATCCGGATCTTCGAGGCCCTGCGGGGGCTCGGCTACGAGGGCGGCTATGATGCCGTCCGTCGCTACGCCAAGACCTGGAAGCGCGAGCAGACCTCCGTGACGGCACCCGCCTTCGTGCCGCTCTCGTTCGCGCCGGGCGAGGCTTACCAGTTCGACTGGAGCCACGAGATCGTGCTGGTCGCCGGCGTCACCACGACGGTCAAGGTCGCTCACGTCCGGCTCTGCCACTCGCGCATGCTGTTCGTGCGCGCCTACCCGCGCGAGAGCCAAGAGATGGTCTTCGACGCCCACGATCGGGCCTTCGCCTTCTTCAAGGGCGCCTGTCAGCGCGGCATCTACGACAACATGAAGACCGCCGTGGAGACGATCTTCGTCGGGCGCGAGCGCGCCTACAACCGCCGCTTCCTGCAGATGTGCTCGCACTACCTCGTCGAGCCGGTGGCCTGCACGCCTTCCTCGGGCTGGGAGAAGGGCCAGGTCGAGAACCAGGTCGGGCTGGTGCGCGAGCGCCTGTTCACGCCGCGGGTGCGGGTGAGGAGCTACGAGGAGCTCAACGCCCTGCTGCTCGACGGGGGTCGTCGCCTACGCCAAGGCCCACCCTCATCCCGAGCAGCGCGATCTGACGATCTGGCAGGCCTTCGAGGCGGAGCGGGCGGTGCTGGTGCCCTATGCCGGGCGCTTCGATGGCTTCCACGCCGTGCCGGCGGCCGTGTCCTCGACCTGCCTCGTGCGCTTCGACAACAACAAGTACTCGGTCCTCGCCTCCGCGATCGGTCGCCCGGTCGAGGTCCGCGCCTATGCCGAGCGCATCGAGATCCGCCAGGATGGGCGCGTGGTCGGCGATCACGCCCGTGCCTTCGGCCGCGGTCAGACCGTCTACGATCCCTGGCACTACGTGCCCGTGCTCGCCCGCAAGCCCGGCGCGCTCAGGAACGGCGCGCCCTTCCGGGACTGGGTGCTGCCCGCCGCGCTCGACCGGGTCCGGCGCAAGCTCGCCGGCAGCGCCGACGGCGATCGCCAGATGGTCGAGATCCTCACCGCCGTCCTCGGCGACGGGCTCCCTGCGGTCGAGGCGGCCTGTGCCAAGGCGCTGCGCGAG
>NZ_KB900609.1:2436715-2443840 GCF_000379105.1 Methylobacterium sp. WSM2598
AGCTTCAGCAGCGTGGTGGGATGATAGCCGGGCCGGCCCGTCGCGGCCGGCATCAAACCGTCAAAACCCAGAGCCGCAAGATCAAGTTCGTCCACGAACACGTCGACGACGCGCACCGGATTGTCCTCGGACACGTAGTCGTCCAACCGGTTCGGCAGCAGCGTGACTTGATGGCGATCCGCACCCCAAACAAACCGCGCCATACCAGCCTCCACCGTCAGGCAGAGACTATCAAAAACCCTCACGTTTTCACACAGCCTCGGTGGTGAGCCGTCATTCAGTTGCTGCCCGGAAGCCGACGTTCGCCTTCGCGCCCAAGCCGGCCATTCAGGGTGTCCAGCCTTCTCCCCAAAGCGGAATAAGCTCGGGCGGACGGGTCTTCCATCGCCACTGGGGTAGGGAAGCCCAAATGGCTGGCATAGCGAGAGCGCCAGCGACAAAGGTCCTGCGTTTCATTATTTCCCCTACGTTAGGGTGGTGGCCCCGCTGGCCGGTTAGCTCCCACCTTGGCCAAGCGTCTCCCGCCCAGGCCTGAAGTCCAGGTCCGAGCAGGATTACTGCTTGCGGCCTTGTTGTTGCTCGACACCCGCCCGGGATCGCCCGCCCGGCAAGCGCCGACGAGGCCGGTGCGCCTTAGCGCGCGGGGCCGGGTCCGGATTGGCTAGGGCGCGCTTCGCGGAAGGCGAGCGGCCGTGGAAGGCGTAGCGTTCGCGGGCGTAGCGGACGAGCGCGGCGTAGCGATAGATGCCGTGCACGAACTTGCTATAGGGCATCGTCACGAAGAAGCCGAACACGGCGCCGAGGTGGATGGCGAGCAGCGTTCCCATCGCGGGCGTGCCGCGGAGGAGAAGCAGTGCCAGGCCGGTCACACCGAGTGCCAGCAACATCAGCGTGAAGGCATTCTCCATGCCGCGACCGCCAGGCGCCCGCATAGTCGGATCGCGCTCGGCCCTGGCCCGCAGCAATCCGATCGGGCCGATGACGAGGCCGATGCCGCCCAGCGTGCCGAGCACCACCGGCAGGTCGTACCAGGCATAGGGCGCCTCGTGCCCGACGACGTAGTGGTAGACCGTCGCGATCGAGGTCGAGGCGAGGCAGAGCAGGAAGCCGTAGAAGGTCAGGTGGTGGTAGACGCGGCGGTGATCCCGCACCGTCTTCTCGCTGTCGTTCATGCAGCCGGGCCCGCCGCCATCGAGATAGCGCAGCCGGCCGGCGTCCCGCATCGCGTCCCACAGGAAAGCCGGCCTGTGCAGCGTCTCGCGCGGCCCGCCGATGTCGCGCCAGAAGGCGCGCAGACCGAAGGCCATCGCCAGCAGCGCATACAGGAACGCGATGCCGAAAAGCAGCGCCATCGTGTGGTGCGGCATGATCCGGTAGAAGGCGCCCGGTCCGGTCTGGATGCCGAACATCACGCCCGGATCGGCGAAAGCCATCAGCCCGAACAGGAATGCGGCGACGCTGAGCGCCGTCAGCAGGGCAACCGCGGTGCCGTTGCGCCGGAACAGCGGCTGCAGGAAGCCCGGCCAGGCGTAATGGGCGTAGCTGTCGTTGCGGACCTCGGCCAGGACCTTCGGCACATTGACGTCGAAGGCGTGCGGCGGAGCGAACTGGCAATCGTAAAAACAGGCGCCGCAGGAATGGCACAGATTGGCGAGGTAGTTCAGGTCGCCGTCCCCGAAGGCGCGGCGCAACTCCATCGCCGGGAACACGGCGCACAGTCCCTCGCAATAGCGGCAGGAATTGCACACCGTCATCAGGCGGTCCGCCTCGGCGAGGCTGGCGGTGGCGTGATCCGGCGTGGTGCCGGCAGTGGCCGTACTAGTTGCGAGCATTGCGCGCGGCCTCCCGTCCCGCGATGCGGCCGAACACGGCCCCAATGGTCATGCCAATGCCGGCGGCATAGCCCTCACCGAGCACGTTGCCGGCCATGATCTCGCCCGCGGCGAACATATTGGCGGACGGCTTGCCCGTGTTCATCAGCATGCGCGCGTCCCGGTTCACCCTCGTGCCGAGATAGGTGAAGGTGATTCCGGGCCGCACCGGATAGGCGTAGAAGGGCGCGGTCTCGATCCGCCGCGCCCAATGACTCTTGGGCGGCATCAGCCCTTCGGTGCGGCAATCGTCCAGGATCTTGTCGTCGAAGGTGCCCGGCTGCACGGCCGCGTTGAACGCGTTGATCGTGTTTTCGAGGGCGGCCGGGTCGAGCTCCAGCTTCGCCGCAAGCTCCGGGATCGTCGCCGCCGTGATCGGCGGGAACAGCGACGGCATGAACAGCTTCAGAGAGGACGCGTCGAAGATGATGTAGGCGATCTGGTCGGGCTGGGCGGCGACGAGCCGGCCCCAAATCGCGTAGCGCTTGGGCCAGATGTCCTCGCCCTCGTCGTAGAAGCGCTCGCACCTGTTATTGACGACGATGCCGAAGACGACGCAGTCGAGCCGGGTGATGATGCCGCCGTCATATTTTGGCGCTCGCGCATCGATCGCGACGGCGTGGCACTGGGTCGGGTCGCCGACCTCCTGCACGCCCTTGTCGAGCAGCAGTTTCAGGATCGTGCCCTTGTTGTTGCGCGTACCGCGGATGAGAAAATTCTCGGCCGCCTCGCCCCAATACTGCTTCAGCCACTCGATGTTGGATTCGAAGCCGCCCGCCGCCGCCACCAACGCGCCGGCGCGGACGGTGACCGGGTTCTCGCGCCCGATCGTGGCGGAGAGGAACATGCCGTCCTCGATCTCGAGCTCGGTCACCTCCGCCTCGTAGCGGATCTCGACGCCCAGGCGCTCGGCGGTGTCGTAGAGCGCGTTCAGCATCGCGCGCCCGCCGCCGAGGAAGAACGAGTTCGTGCGTCCGAGCGAGAGGGTGCCGCCGAGAGATGGCTGCCAGCGCACGCCCTGCTCGGCGATCCAGGTCAGCATCTCTTTTGATTCGTGGATCATGTGCCGGGCGAGATCCTCGTCGGTCTTGCCCTTCGTGACACGCAGGAGATCCTCGAAGAACTCCTCCTCGGTATAGGGACCGGTCAGGATCTCGGTCGCACTGTCATGAGCGCAGCGCATGTTGCGGGTGTGGCGGGTATTGCCGCCGCGCCAGAACGCATCGGCCGCCTCAAGCACCAGCACCGAAGCACCTTCCCGCCGGGCGCTGATGGCGGCGCAGAGAGCAGCGTTCCCCCCGCCGATGACCAGCACGTCGTAACGGGTCTTCGATCCCGCCATCCTCACGCGACCTTCTGCTGCGAGCTGACCCAACCGCTCTCGACCGCTCGCTAGCATTGTATGCGCCTGCATGGCGACCCCAGAGCCTTGCGCCGCTTGCTTGCGGGGCGGTTGCACGGCGCCTTGCCGGAACGGTGCGGTCGTATATGACGGCCTGCAATGATGAGCCGGCGCGACGTCGCGGCTCCATGCAGGGAGGATTTTATGCAAGGGCGCGCATTCGCGGCTGGTCTCGGTCTGCTGCTGGCCCTAGGCTTCGGTCCTGCGCGGGCGGCCGAGCTCCCGGCGGCCTATCCGGCTGATTATGCCAAGACGCTCGAGGCGGCCGAGAAGGAAGGCAGCCTCGTAATTTACGCCAACACCGAGCAGTTCGCCGTGAACTCGATCCTGGAGGATTTCCAGGCGGCCTTTCCGAAGATTAAGGTCGATTATCTCGAGGTGAAGGCGGCGGACCTCTACAGCCGCGTGTCGAGCGAGGTCGCGGCGGGCGCGCTGAAAGCCGACTTCGTCTGGTCCTCCGCCATGGACCTGCAGTTCCAGCTCGTGGACGACGGCGCCGCCATGGCCTACGCCTCGCCCGAGAAGAAGAATCTGCCCGGCTGGTCGTTGTGGCAGGACCAGCTCTACGGCATCACCTTCGAGCCGGTGGTGTTCGTCTACAACAAGAGGCTGATCCCCGAAGGCGACGTGCCGCACACACGCGACGCGCTCGCTAACCTGCTGACTTCAAAGGCGCAGGCCTATGCGGGGAAGGCGGCCGCCTATGACCCAGAGCGCAGCGGGCTCGGCTTCTTCGTGATGAGCCACGACGCCCAGATCAACGACGACATCTGGAAGGTGGCGCACGGGCTCGGGGCTGCGAAGGCAAAGACCTATACGGCAACCGGCAGCATGCTGGAGAAGGTCGCGTCCGGCGAGCACGCCATCGCCTATGACGTGATCGGCCCCTATGCGCTGCTCAAGTCCAAGCAGGATCCGAATGTGGGCGTGGTGATCCCGCAGGACTTCACCCTGATCCTCACCCGGCTTGCTTTCATCCCGAAGGCCGCCGCGCATCCGAACGCCGCCAAGGTGTTCCTCGACTACCTGCTCTCGAAGCGCGGCCAGACGATCATCGCCAACAAGGCGCTGCTCTACTCCATCCGCGCCGATGTCGAGGGCGAGGCGACCGCTGCCGGCCTGACCAAGCAGTACGGCCAGATCCTCAAGCCGGTGGCCATCAATGCGGACCTGGTGAACGAGCTTGATCCGACCAAGCGGCTGCCGTTCTTCTCCAAGTGGACCAAGGCGCTCGCCGGCCGCTGACATGCGCAAGCAGGGCTGGCGCGCGCTGATCGCGGCGCTCATCGCGATCATCATCCTGGCGCCGGTCGCGCTGGTCGTCTGGCAGAGCTTCCTGTCGGCGCCGTTCTACAGCGCCCGCGCGCGGCCCTCGCTCGCCGCATATCATTTCGTCCTCGGCGACGGCGATTTCTGGGGCGCGCTCGCCAACTCGCTGCTGCTCTCAGCCAGCATGGTGGCGATCGCGGTGCCGCTCGGGTCGCTGCTGGCCTTCCTGATCGTCCGCACCGACCTGCCCGGGCGGCGATGGGTCGAGCCGGCAATCTTCCTGCCGCTCTTTGTCTCGCCGATGGTGCTGGCCTTCGGCTACATCGTGGCGGCCGGGCCGGTCGGTTTCATCTCGACCTGGTGGGAGGCGCATGTCGGGCCGATCGGCTGGAATATCTATTCCTTCGTGGCGCTCGCGCTCGTGGTGGGGCTGACCCATATCCCGCATGTCTACATCTATGTCAGCGCGGCGCTGCGGACGGTGCCGTCGGACCTGGAGGAGGCGGCGCGGGTGGCCGGCGCCCGCCCGCTGATGGTGGCAACGCGCGTGACGCTGCCGCTCGTCTGGCCGTCAATCGCAGTCAGCGCGGTCCTGATCTTCTTTATCGGCTTCGAACTCTTCGGGCTGCCCTACGTGCTGGGCGACCCAGAGGGGCGGCTGGTGCTCGCCACCTATCTCTACAAGCTGACGTCCCGGCTCGGGACGCCGTCCTACCAGCTCATGGCTGTCGTGGTGCTTGCCATCATGCTGTTCACGCTGCCGCTCGTGCTGATCCAGCGCCGGCTGCTGCGCTCGGTCGAGCGGCACGCCACGCTGCGCGGCAAGGCGGCCCGGCCGCATCTGGTGCCGCTTGGGGCCTGGCGCTGGGTGGCTCTTGGCGGCATCGCGCTATGGCTCGTGCTCGTGGTTGTCGTCCCGCTCGCCGGCATCACCTTCCGCTCCTTCGTCAGCTCCTGGGGCGCCACCGTCACCGTCTCGGACGTGCTCACGCTGGACAATTACCGGGCGCTCGGGGCGCTGCGCGGCGTCGGCAACTCGATCATCAACACGCTCATCATCGCGATTCCCGGCGGCCTGTTGTCAGTCAGCGTCTATGTCCTGATCGGACTGGCAGCGCACCGGTCCGCCAGCTGGACGACGCGCGCACTCGACTATCTCGTGCTCCTGCCGCGCGCGATGCCCGGAATCGTGGCCGGCCTCGTGATCTTCTGGATCTTCCTGTTCGTGCCAGTGCTGAAGCCTTTTGTGGCGACGCTGGCGACGGTGTGGCTCGCCTATACGCTCGTCTGGATGCCGTTCGGCCTGCGGCTCGTGGCGAATTCCTTCGGACAGGTCGGGCGCGAGCTCGAGGAAGCGGCTTCCGTGACCGGGGCCGGCCAGGCTCGGGTGGCGCGCGACGTCGTCATCCCGCTCGCCCGGCACGGGCTTGCTGCCGCCTGGCTGCTCACGTTCCTGCTCTTCGTGCGGGAATACTCGACCGGCATCTATCTCCTGGCGCCCGGCACCGAGGTGATGGGGGCGATGCTGGTGAACCTCTGGACATCCGGCAACATGGCGGTGGTCTCCGCCCTGTCGGTCATCAACACGGCGGTGATCGCGGTCGGCATCGCGCTCGCCCTGCGGCTCGGAGTGCGCCTGGATGCCTGAGCTCGTCGTCGACGACCTGCGCCTGCGCTACGGCGCGGTCGAGGTGCTGAAGGGAGCGGGCTTTACCGTCGAGCGCGGCCGCATCGCGGCTCTTCTCGGGCCTTCGGGTTCTGGAAAGACCACGCTGCTGCGCGCCACCGCCGGCCTCGAGCGCGCATCCGGCGGCCGGATCACGATTTCCGGCCGCAAGGTGTTCGATGCTGCAGCGGGAACCGACTTGCCGGCCGAGGAGCGCGGGCTCGGCTTCGTGTTCCAGTCCTATGCGCTGTGGCCGAACCGCACCGTGTACGAGAACGCGGCCTATGGCCTAAAACTGCGCCGCAAGCCGCCGGCCGAGATCAAGCGACGGGTGGACGCCGTACTCGAGGTGCTGGGCCTGTCAGGCCTCGGCGGCCGCTATCCGCACCAGCTCTCGGGCGGCCAGCAGCAGCGGGTCGCGATCGCGCGATCGCTCGTCTACGAGCCGGCCGTGATCCTGCTCGACGAGCCCTTGTCGAATCTCGACGCCAAGCTGCGCGACGAGGCGCGCGCCTTCCTCAAGGAGCTGATCGCCCGCGAGGAGCGCGCCGCCGTCATGGTGACGCATGACCAGATCGAGGCCCTGGCGGTCGCCGACACGATCGTGCTCCTCAATGGCGGCGTGATCGAGCAGGAGGGCTCGCCGACGGACCTCTACACGCGCCCACGCACGCTCTTCGCGGCGGATTTCATCGGCAACAACGTCCGGCTGCCCGGCCGTGTGGTGGAGGCGGACGGGGCGGCCGCGACAATCGATATCGGCGCCGGCGAGCTTGTCGGCCAGCGGATGCGGCCCGAGACCGGGGCGGGGGAGTGGACTTGCTTCGGTTTAGTAGAGAGCGGTTGAACAGGTGCCCCGCCTCTCGAACCGGACAGGGCTGACGAAGCCGAGCGCGGAATGGCGCCGGCAGGGATTG
>NZ_KB900609.1:2443940-2450831 GCF_000379105.1 Methylobacterium sp. WSM2598
GCACGGCTTCGGCGCGAAACTCAGGGGTGAAGCGCTTCTTCGGTTCTCGCATCGGGAACCTCCTCCCTCACGGAAAGAGCTCTCCACTTTCCCGAAGCAAGTCCACTGCCGCCCAGATATCGTTTGTAGGATCGCGCGCCGCTTGGTTCGCGCCTGGAGTGCCGACTGCTCCGCGTGGCACGCCGAGGACGAGCTTGGTGTCGGGCGGCAGGATCGACACCACGTCGATCTTCTTCAGCAGGCCCGTATCCGCATCGAGCGCCAGCGTCGTCACGGTTCCTGCCATCTCGCTCAGCAGGTAGACGAAGCGGTTGTCGCCCGAGACGACGAAGTGTCTCGGACCGGTGCCCTGCTCAAGCTGCAGCACCGGCGGCGTGTTCGCGGTCAGCCGGCCGCTGCCTGCATCGAACAGGAACTGGAAGACCTGATCGGTCCCGAGGTGTGGGACGAACACGAACTTGTTGCTGTTGTCTGTGCGGATCGAATGCGCGTTGCGTGCGGTCGGGACGACCTGCAGCGTCTGGCCGACCCGGCCGTCCGCGAAGGCGCTCACACCGATCGCATTGCCGCCGTAGGAGGCGCCGAGCAGGAACCTGCCCTGCCGGTCGAATCTGACGTAGGGGTAGCTCTCCGGCAGCGGCGCTTGGCCGACCAGCCGCAATGCGCCTGTGCCGCGATCGATCGCGTAGCTCCAGGCCTGGTAAGGTTTCGAGCGCGCTGCCCCGACCAGGAAGCGCTTGTCCGGGCTGACGGCGAGCGGCATGACGAGCTTCTGGACCGCGACGCGCTCACCCGGCTTCAAGGACCCGTCCGTCTGTAGCGCGTAGGTGCCGATGTCGCCGTCCTCCGCGTTTGAGACGTAGACGAAGGATCCAGCACCGGCGGGTGCACTGCAGAGCATGATCGTCAATGCCAGCACGGTTGTACGCATCGCCAGTCCTCCCAATGTCAGCTTTTTATGTTTCATCCTGTCTCACGACTGCGGGATGCCGCCGTGACAGCTGCCCCGGCGAGCATGGTCGGGAAAATGCCGAACCCCAGCCCGCTCGTGGGTCGCCACAGTACGAAGATTTATAGCCACCTTGGCGCCAGTGACGAGGCCCTGGCTGCCGTTCTCAAACGGGTGAGAATGACCCAAAGCGGCCCCTCGCGGCGGATGTCGGAAATGTCCGGTTTCGAGGGCTCTCCAGACATTTGATGTCGCGACACGGCTGCTGATATCCGCCGCTTGGGGCAGCTCTCATATCAAGTGCGTCGGCGGACGCGGCCTACCCTGGCCGTGAGAATTGGTCGTTATGCCGGTTCTCCGGCCAAGCAAAGTGCTTTAAGAACCGGAGTGACGGGGGACATGATGCCGGTGCGTCGCCCTTAGCGGCATCTCGCCACGGAACTCCCCTGGATTTTTCCCGGTCCACCGTTTGAAGGCTCGCCGGAAGTTCGCGGCATCGCTGAAACCGACAAGCAGCGCGATGTCCTCAAGGCTCATACTTGTCATTCGCAGATATTCCGTTGCCAGCGAACGATGGACGTCATCGATAATTGCTGAAAATGATATCTGTTCGGCGTCGAGGCGGCGCCGTAGTGTCCGAGATGTCATACGCAGGGTCTGTGCTACATCTTCCATATCAGGGAACACGCCGGGCGATCTCATCAAGATCTGGTAGACCTCACCGGCGACACCGGCCGACGCATTAGCCTTTCCGATCAGAGTATCGCACGCGTCCTGAAGCAGAGCGGACGTCAGCCGATGCGCAAGCTGGGGCTTTTGTTCGAGAATGGCGCTATCATAGTGCAACTCGCAATGTTCTTGCTCAAAAAAACACGGACAGCCAAGATAATCGGCATAAATAGCGGCATGTTCCGGCGCCGAGTACGAAAAATGCGCCTTGGCCGGTGGGCAACTCCGGCCGGCAACGTCCTGCAGGTGAGTGACCTGTTGTGTAAACTGCTGTTCTATCAGGAACTGCCGAAGTTCCTTGGATGGAGCAAATGTAAATTCGTCAGGAAACGTCCACACCGCCACATTCGGGTACTCTCTCCACTCTATTGTAAGGGTCGGGGTAGCCAATAAATGGTATTTCACTCCGAGTCTAAAGTAGTCCCGGAGTGAAAGACACGACATCAAAGCGTACCCATACATACCGTACGCAAAAAGATGCAGGCGCGCGCCGACTTGAAAAGGTGTTCTTGGTTCGCACGATAGCGCGAGTGCATTTCTGCAAACCGCCGCGTACTGCCGCACCGACGTAAGAGCCGAGGCATCATAGATTTTGCTTGCCTCAACCCCCGTATCGCGCAGAGCCTCCTCGGGCGGGATGCCCTGCTCGCCCAAGATTTCAACCAGCGCGGCTATTTTGTACGGAGCGTAGATCCTCTCGCTTGGCAGCGGCAGCCTCTTAGACACCGTCCCCTCCAGCACGTCCGATAAAGACCCGACCCTGTCCGAAAATGACCTTGGTCCCCACAGAGGGCAGACGTAGCATGCGCTAAAATTCCTGGGGAGGAAGAGCTTTGAACCCCTTTCCCATCACGTCGCCAGCCTGTCGGCCGGCAGCAACGCTTTTCAGCATTCACCAGGCGTGGATGTCGCCTTCTCCGCACTCAAGACGATTCCTGGGGCCGATACCGCGTCCCCCCCACTTGGTGGTCGGTGGCGGTTGCGCTTCAGTCAAGCTTGCCGACAGATCACCACGTTAGTCGCGACCTGCCGGACGAGAGGAACGCGTCCGCGGTGAGTGGGAGTCGCGATAACCAGCACACACTGGGCGATCTCCCGCGTCCTCCATAGCTTCATCACTTATTGTTTTCGGCGCTAATTGCTGACCGCTTTGCTCAGGACTAATGGCCTATTGTCACCGCGAGTATCGCTATGAAAAGCTCGAACCGGAAAATCATCATTTCGTGCGCCGTCACGGGGTCCACGCACACTCCGACGATGTCTGAATACCTTCCATTGACGCCGGAGCAGATCGCCAAACAGTCGATCGAGGCCGCGGAAGCGGGCGCGGCCATCATCCATCTCCACGCCCGTGACCCGTCGGACGGCCGTCCGACGCCAGATCCAGCTGTATACCGTCAGTTCGTACCCGTTATTGCCGCTGCCACGGACGCTGTCATCAATATCACCACCGGGGGCAGCACGCGCATGACGATGGGCGAGCGGCTCGCCTATCCCATGGAAGCGGCACCTGAAATGTGCTCGCTGAACATGGGATCGATGAATTTCTCTATTCATAGGGTCGCTGAGCGCATTTCATCATGGAAATACGAGTGGGAAAGGGAATATCTTCAAGGAATGGAAGACCGCGTCTTCAGAAATACTTTCAAAGATATATCCCAGATCCTGGATGAGATGGGCCGCCAGGGAACACGGTTCGAGTTCGAATGCTATGATGTCGGGCATCTTTATAACCTTGCATATTTTGCAGATCAGGGGCTGGTTAAACCGCCCTTCTTCATTCAATCGATATTCGGAATTTTAGGGGGGCTTGGGGCTGATCCTGAAAACCTGACACTGATGCGAATGACAGCCGATCGGCTGTTCGGCCGGGATGCCTACCTGCTTTCTGTTCTGGGTGCAGGCCGCCACCAGCTTCCATTTGTAACGATGGGGGCGCTCATGGGCGGCAACGTTCGCGTCGGATTGGAGGACAGCATCTACATCTCAAAGGGAGTTCAGGCTAAGACGAGCGCTGAGCAGGTCAGGAAGATACGCGGTATTCTTGAAGCTCTTTCCCTGGAAATCGCTACACCCGATGAAGCCCGGGAGATGTTGAAGCTGAAGGGCAGAGACAAAGTTTCGCTGTGATCCTCCTATGAACCTCAATCCGTTAAGGCAGAATATATCCAAATGGAAGCACGACGCTTGCGCGATCGGCTGGAATCTCGAGCGGCGCAAATTTTGGAGATAATGAGCTATGGACAAGGCACCGCCCAGCACATCGACAACAATAGCAGACGAGACGCTCCGGGTAGCCACGGCGAAGGTGATGCGCCATCTTCTCCCGATGATGGTGTTTATATACTTCCTTTCGTTCATCGATCGCACCAACGTCGCGCTCGCGAAATCCGCATTTCAAACTGACTTGGGGATCACGCCCGCCATGTATGGGTTTGGGGCGGGGATCTTCTTCTGGGGATACGCCCTGTTGGAAGTTCCGAGCAATCTTCTGGCGCACCGCGTAGGCCCGCGACGGTGGATAGCACGGATTGCGGTTACCTGGGGCGCGCTTTCCGCCGCGATGATGTTTGTCCAGGGCGAATGGTCCTTTTATGCATTCCGCTTGCTGCTGGGTGTGGCCGAAGCAGGCTTGTTTCCGGCCCTCATGTATGTAACGACGCTGTGGTTCGCGCAGAGAGACCGCGCCGTCGCGGTCGGCTGGATCTACACTGCCCCCGCAATGGGTTTGACGATCGGCAATCCATTGGGCGGGGCTTTAATGCAATTGGACGGCTTAGGTGGCCTGCATGGATGGCAGTGGATGTTTTTGCTTGAAGGTGTCCCAACCGTCATTTTCGGTATTGTCCTTTGGTTTATCTTCCCTGACCGTCCGAGAGACGCTCGTTGGCTGACACCGGCTGAAGCGGCGGCTCTCGAAAGCAACGCGAGCGGAGAGACAGTCCATCAGTCTCACGCACCCTCGAAGGAGTGGATCTCCGCTATAAAGCGCCCGAGCACGATTGTGATCGCGCTCATCTACCTTTTCAACCAAATCGGTTTTGTGGGATTGTACTTTTTCGTCCCTTCTATGGTTCAGCAAATGCAAGCAAATACGCCACTGATGATCGGGTTGCTCTCAAGCACCGTCGGGATTGGGTTTCTTCTGGGTGTTCTGATCCTGCCGCGGGTCAAGCGTTTCTTCACGGGTGACATGCTCTTTTTAGGCCTTATCACAGCAGGCCTCCTCGCAAGCTCGATTTTGTTTCTGCTGACGACGCTTCCTGCAATCCAGCTTGTGCTTTTTACGACGACGGCCTTCTTTGCGGGTGGCATCCTGCCGATCTTCTGGTCTGTCGCTATGAAGCGGCTGCATGGCATCCAGGCG
The DNA here is from genome assembly GCF_000379105.1 of Methylobacterium sp. WSM2598. Classification (GTDB taxonomy): domain Bacteria; phylum Pseudomonadota; class Alphaproteobacteria; order Rhizobiales; family Beijerinckiaceae; genus Methylobacterium. The sequence continues at coordinate 2,448,986 of NZ_KB900609.1, forward strand.
GCCGCGGGCCTCGCATTCATTAACACAATCGGCCTCATCGGGGGTTTTATCGGACCGTACATATTCGGTCTCGTGGAGAAAGAAACGGGTCGCAGCGCCTCTGGCTTCGCTGTCATCGCTTTAACGGCGGTGCTCGGCCTCGTCTTGATCCCGATCTTGGCCAAATTCCTTCAATCCGAGTCTGAGCCCCACAATGATAGCGCCCTGCGTATGAGTCATCCGTAACCACGGAGCGCCGCAGGAACCATCTCGATCTGCCACGCGAGGGAATTCCATGAGTACGGTCGAACGTCTAAAGCCCTTGCCCGGCCTGAAAGTTTTAGTGACGGGCGGAGCTGCAGGGATTGGTGCCACCATCGCAAAGGCGTTCGCTGAGATCGGCGCGCGCGTGTATGTCTGCGACATCGACCCTTCGGCGGTCGAGGACATCAAAACGGCCAACCCAGCAATTGGTGCCGCTGTCGCAGACGTGGCCGAAAGACAGAGTGTCGATCGCTTTGTCGACGCTGCTGCCGATGCGCTCGGGGGGTTGGATGTTATCGTCAACAACGCCGGGATCGCCGGCCCTACCGGAGCTATCGAGGCCCTTGAGCCGGAGGACTGGGAGCGAACAGTCTCGACCAATCTGAACAGCCAGTTCTACGTTTTGCGCCGCGCCGTCCCCATCCTGAAAGGCTCTCAGGCGCCGAGCATCGTTGCTATATCGTCGGTGGCTGGACGTCTCGGGTACCCGTTCAGGACGCCGTATGCCTCGACCAAATGGGCGATTGCAGGGTTAGTTAAGTCGCTCGCCATTGAGCTTGGCCGGGAGAATGTGCGGGTCAACGCAGTTCTACCGGGCCTCGTTGCTGGACCGCGGATGGATCGCGTGATCGACGCGCGGGCGCAGGCGCTTGGGGTCAGCTTTGAAGTAATGAAAGGCGAATACCTCAAAAAAATCTCGCTTGGCAGAATGGTGACCGAAGATGACATCGCGGCGATGGCGTTGTTCCTGTGTTCGCCAGCGGCAGTAAATATTACCGGTCAGATCATCAGTGTCGATGGCAATGTCGAGTATCTGTAACCCCTGGCGGCCGCTTTTCTGACCACTACCTCAAGGAACAACGGATCGGCGCGACGCCGATACAGACGGCAGCGCGCCACCAGAACATCGGAATGGATCTCCCGTGAGGAACAGCCTGACCCCTGCTGCGGCTGCTGACCTGGTTCCAGACGGAGCCAGCGTGATGATCGGCGGCTTCATGGCCGTGGGAACTCCGAACCGCGCGATCGCGGCGCTGGTCGAGCGGGGCGTGCGCGGCCTTACGATCATCGCCAACGACACGGCCCGGCCCGGCGTCGGCATCGGCCGGCTGGTCTCGGCGGGCTGCGTGGCGCGGGTGATCGCCTCGCATATCGGCACCAACCCCGAGACGCAGAAAGCGATGATCGCGGGCGAGATCGCGGTGGAACGCGTGCCGCAGGGCACGCTGGCTGAACGGGTCCGGGCCGGCGGCGCGGGCCTTGGCGGCGTACTCACCGCCACCGGGATCGGCACCCTGGCGGCCGAGGGGCGGCAGATCGTGCAGGTGGACGGGCGCGATTACCTCGTGGAGCCTGCGCTGAGAGCCGAGTTCGCGCTGGTGGCCGCGCGCAGCGCCGTTGGTCGCGAGCCCGGCCGATCTCGGCTTGCAGAGCGCGGGTCAGATCGCACTGGCTCGGGACGGACAGGATCTCGGACAGCCGCCGTTCCAGCGCCCGGGGGACTGTCAGGAATTTCGTGTGGGGCGGCCATAGTGAACCCGAAGGAGGTTCCCGATGGCACGACGCAAAGCGCCCCGCATCCCTGATGCGATCTTGGACCAGT
>NZ_KB900609.1:2450931-2457100 GCF_000379105.1 Methylobacterium sp. WSM2598
GGCCAAGGCACAGTTCGCCGTCATCTTCGGCGAGCGCTTCACCCGGGCCATGGCGGCCTGACGGTCAACCCGCCGCCCTCACACGAAATTCCTGACAGTCCCGCGCCCGGCGCTTGGCCGAGAGCGTCGAGGCCGCCAAGTCGATGACGCGCTCGGCCAGGCTGAACACGGACCCGAGCCACAACTGCAGGCGCAGCGGCACCGGGTCGTCGCTGACCTCCACCGCGTAGGCGACGTCACGGGCCAGATGCGCCAGGCAGGTCTGGTGCCGCACGCCGTGCCCCTGCTGGGTGATGTAGCGGTCCGACAGCCACACCGCGGGCCGGTGCCCATCCATCATCGCGTGCACCGCCGCGGCGGCTCGGGTCGGGGCGGCGTGATGAACGACCGCCTCGTCCGAGCGGGAGACCCAGCGGTACGAGTTGCTGCCTTCGATCCGGACGCCAGTCTCGTCCGAGGCCACCACTGCGGCTCGGCGCAGCGTCGGCACCGCCGCTTCACGGCCTCCCACGAACCGACCCCGGGCCCGCCGCGAGCCCGTTCATCAGCCCGCCCTGGCTCAGGGTCAGCCCGAACAGGTTGGCCAGCGCGGCCTGCAGACGCCCGTAGGACAGGCCCTGGAAGGTCTTCAGGTAGGTCGCCACCGCGTGCAGGCGCGGGCCAAACGGCGTGCTGGCCGCCGCCTGCGGCACCGGGGCGACAACGCGGGTCCCGCAGGACGGGCGGCGCACCGCCAGCCGCTGATGCTGGGTGACGACGGGCGTCACCTCGGGCAACTCGGTCCGCTCGCACACGCTGACGATCTCGGCCGGCAGGTCCGCTGCCAGGGCACCGCCGCAGTACGGGCACTGACCCGGGCGGTGGGCGACGACCTCGTCAGGATCGGGACTGAGCGCGCGGCTATGCCCCTCGTGACCCGGCTTGGCGCCACCGGGCTTGGCCTGCTCGCGCCGCTCCTTGCGATCCGTGGAGGGCGGCTTGGAGGAGGTGCGCGAGGTCTTCTCCGGGCGCTGCAGGCGCAGCACCAGCTCGATCAACTCCTCCTTGCTCAGGCGTTCCAGTTCGCTGCGGCCCATCTCACGAGGGAATCAGCGAAATCGGCTTCCGGCAAGAGGCGCGGCAGGCTCCCTCCAGCGGCCTCGCTTGTGGGTCACGCCGCGCTCGCGCGCACCCCGTGGGTAATTACCGCCCGGCCTTCGTTAGGTCTTGCCGACGAGCGGGCAGCCACCCTGGCTCATGGGCTTGAAGGCCTGATCACCGGGGATCGTCGCGAGTTTGTTGTATAGATCCCACGGTCCTTTCGACTCGGCCGGCTTCTTGACCTCGAACAGGTACATGTCGTGGATCTTGCGGCCGTCCGCCCGGATTGTGCCCTTGCCGAACAGCGGATCGTCGGTCGGATTCGCCTTCATCCAGTCCATGACGACTTTTGCATCCTTCGACTTCGTCGCCGCGACCGCCTTCAGGTAATGCAGCAGGCCCGCGTACACGCCGGCCTGATTCATGGTCGGCATGTTGCCGTTCGCCCTCTTCGCGAAGCGTTCCGAGAAGGCCCGAGTGCCGTCGTTCAGGTCCCAGTAGAAAGATTCGGTGAGCACCAGCCCCTGCGCCGTCTCGAGGCCGAGTGCCTTGGCGTCGAGTACGTAAAAAAGCAGTGCCGCGAGCTTCTGCCCGCCCTGCGTGATGCCGAATTCGTGGGCCTGTTTGACGGCATTGATGGTGTCGCCGCCCGCGTTCGCGAGCCCGATCACCTTGGCGCCGGATCCCTGCGCCTGAAGCAGGAAGGACGAGAAGTCGTTGGCTGGGAACGGCACCTTGGCGGAGCCGACAACCTTTCCTCCGCTTCGCGTGACGACTGCGGCGGTCTCGTTCTGTAGCGATTGTCCGAAGGCATAATCTGCCGTCAGGAAGAACCAAGTGTCACCGCCGCGCTTGACCATGGCGCTGCCCGTGCCGTTCGCGAGCGCGTACGTGTCGTAGGTCCAGTGCACAGTGTTGGGGGAACACTGCGACCCGGTCAGGTCGGTGCTACCAGCGCCCGAGTCGATGAAAATCTTGTTTTTCTCGCGCGTGATCTGGCTGACTGCGAGCGCAACCGACGACGTTGGCACGTCCAGGATCGCATCGACGCTATCCCTGTCATACCATTGCCGGGCGATACCCGCGCCGATATCCGGTTTATTTTGGTGATCGGCGGACACGATCTCGACGCTGACATCCTTGCTGATTGCGGCGAAATCCTCTGCAGCAAGTTGCGCTGCAACGACGGAGCCTTTGCCGCCAATATCCGAGTAGACGCCAGACATGTCGTTCAGGACGCCGACCTTGACACTTGTTTGCGCCAAGACAGGTACCGTCGATAGCGCAAAACATCCGGCAGATAGCAGCAATTGCTTCAGGTTCATCACGGTGCCCTCCGACCTACGCCTGTTCTCAACGCAGAAAGTGGTAGCTGGTACGCGATCGTCAAGCTCGACGATGGCCGCCGGCTGCCCGGTTAGAACCCATCACCACCCTTTAATCCTGCATGGCACAAGGTTTATCCGGCGTCCCGATCGCCAGGTCTCGACGGCTTGGCCCCACGTGGGCGAGCCTGAGCCACGCGTCGGCGTGCGCTTTCGAAACTCTTCGCTCCTGCTCAAACGAGCGGTCCATCCAGACTTTCGCGAAGGACGCTTGGGAGTGTGTTCCATACGCCCGCCTGATGCGAATCGGCGGGAGTGCAAGAGGGGCAATCGCTGACTTCGAAGGGCCGCTATCGGATATTTAGCGGCCATTCCAGCGGCACCGGTCGAATGTCTGGAAGTGGCGCATCTCTGCCCTGCGATGACACCCGCGGGGCACTCGCAGCCCCACCTATTGCCCCTGCCCGGCGACCGATGTGAGCCGCAAGCGACCTGGAAATCACCAACATAATTGAGCACCTCACGGCCAGTCGTTAGCCAGACACGATCGCGCCATATCTTTGTTGTGATTTATAATAAGAGATGACCATCCCGCGTCGCTCCTGAATTCTTGTTTGCACTCGTCCAGATCAACGCCCGTCGCGTGGGATCGCCGAGCGCAGAGGGCGCATGGAGACCAAGAGAGTTAGTCGCCGCTAACTGTAAGCGGGACTAACTTAGCAAGAAGGCGGCCGGATCCGGCCTCGTCCTCAGCGCGGTCCCCTCCCCTACTCGCATATTGAACACGGTGACGTCACGACCAGAGAAGAGCGGCACTGCCGTCCCACCTCCGGCACGCATCGCTGACGGACAGATTGACCCAGCCCTAGCTAAGGCTCACGATGGCGGCCCGTTTCCGCCCACGAATGGCTCACACCATGAGTGACGCTTGGCAATATCAGCTGCGGATCTACCTTCCCGATGAGAGTGTTGAGGCCGCTCGGAGCGATCCGAGCTGTTCAGCGCTCGTCCCGCTCAGCCGCGTTTTGAGGAAGCATGCTGCCTCGTTGAAATGCCAGTTCGATGCGTTTTCGGACTACGTCGCTGAAGCGGAGCGGCACGGCGTGGACCATTTCCCGCTCTACGCCTGGACCAAGGCGACGATTGAGGATCCTGTGAAACGGGCGAAGCACCTGAAGGCTTTTGCTATCCATATCGGCGAGAGAGCCATATACAGCAAAGAAGAAGCGGAAGCACTCGAGGTGGACCTGCAGCCTCTGATTGTTGGCGGCACAATCGAGCGCATCTCAAAACATGACACAAACCCAGCCAACAACCCGCAACCGCCAGAGGAGTACCAACGAAAAGACGCGACCAAGACAGCCTAATGAATGCACGAGCGTCTGAATTGGCGGGATGTATAACCGTTATGGCACTCCATCGACGGGTGCCGCAGCAAAAGGCACTTTGAAATCAGACACCCGTTGGCGCATGAACACCAGCGCGCGAAGATCCTTGTCTGGTTTGGTCAAAAACATCTGAGTACTTGGTCTCTGTTATCTCCTCGTAGCGACGACTGCCGGTGCCTCCATGGTCTGAGAAGACTGGCCTGTGGAACGCACGATGGGAACAGGCTCTCCGACTGTCTTGGCGCGAGCGAAGGCGCGCAGTCGGTCAAGCTGCACCAGAAAAGCCGCATCTGCGAACCAACACGGTGCGGCGGCCGCAAGCCCCTCGGCCTGGAGCAATGCCACGATGCCTATGTGGTTCTCGTACTGACCCGAGCGCGCAAGCTTCCGCGCCTCGCTCACCGCGCGTGATCGATCGCGCATGCGATCGCGCTGCTTGATGACGTTGCCCATGTCCTCGCCCCCTCATGCGCTCGACGCGATTCGCCAGGGATCGCAACGACGACGGACGACGGGTCGTGTCCCTGGCGGTGGTGTAGCTCGACGGGAGCGAGAGAGCCCGTCTGCGCGGCCCTCACAGCGCTGAAGCAGGCGGGCTCTCTCGCGGGGTGGTCATCGGCGGTTGCCGGGTAGGGTCGGGGTGTGAGCACCAACCTCGAACCCGAGAGACCTCCGATGACCGACGAGATGATGAGCCCGCGCGGACTGCTGGAGAAGAGCGCCGACGCCGACCTGCTGCGCGAGATGATCGGCTTTGCGGCCGAGCGGCTGATGGAACTGGAGGTGGGCGGCCTGACCGGGGCGGCCCACGGCGAGAAGAGCGCCGAGCGGCTGGTCCAGCGCAACGGCTATCGTGACCGGGATTGGCAGACGCGGGCCGGCACGGTCGAGCTGCGCATCCCCAAGCTGCGCAAGGGCTCGTACTTCCCGGCTTTCCTGGAGCCGCGCCGGATGGCCGAGAAGGCACTCACGGCGGTGATCCAGGAGGCCTACATCCAGGGCATCTCGACCCGCTCGGTGGATGACCTCGTCCAAGCCATGGGCGGCACGGGCGTGTCCAAGAGCCAGGTCAGCCGGCTCTGCCAGGAGATCGACGAGCGCGTGGGCGCGTTCCTCGACCGGCCGCTCGAGGGGGAGTGGCCCTATCTCTGGATCGATGCGACCTCCGTGAAGGTGCGCCAAGCCGGGCGCATCGTCTCCGTCGCCGTGATCGTGGCGGTCGGTGTGAACAGCGATGGCCGACGCGAGGTGCTCGGCATGGACGTCGGCCCCTCCGAGGCCGAGACGTTCTGGACCGGGTTCCTGCGCAAGCTGGCGCGCCGCGGCCTGCGCGGTGTGAAGCTGGTGATTTCGGACGCCCACACGGGCCTCAAGGCGTCGGTCGCCAAGGTGATGAACGCGACTTGGCAGCGGCGTCGCGTCCCCTTCATGAGGACCGTGCTCGCCCACGCCGGCCGCAGCGGGTGGCGCGTCGTGTCGGCCTTCATCGCCACCGCCTTCGCCCAGGACGACGCCGAGGCCGCCCGTCAGCAATGGCGGCGGGTGGCCGACCAACTCCGACCCAAGGTGCCCAAGCTCGCAGCCCTGATGGATGAGGCGGAACCCGACGTGCTGGCCTATATGGGCTTCCCGGCCCCACATCGGGTCAAGCTTCACAGCACGAACCCGCTGGAGCGCCTCAACGGCGAGATCAAGCGGCGCACCGAGGTGGTCGGCATCTTCCCCGATGAGGCGGCCATCACCCGCCTCGTCGGCGCGCTCCTGCTCGAGCAGAACGATGAGTGGGCCGTCCAGCGCGCCCGCTCCATGACCCTGGAAAGCATCGCCCCGATCGGCGATGATCCCTTTGTCAGCCTGCCCACCCTGGCAGCTTGATCGTCCCCGGCCACGCCCGGTGACCGTGGCCGCCACGCCGCAGCTACACCACCCCTGGGGACACGATCTCAGATTTGGACCACTAGCGTTGTGGGTTGCAGCCGCCATCCGTTCGATTGACGGACCGCTTGTGCCGCTCGAAGTCGACGCAAACGGTTTCGCACGAGGTGTAGCGCGATCCGTAGCCTGTTACGCCTGGGAGGGCTGCCCGCCCCGAGGCGGGGGCTTGGTCTTCGAGAAGGAGCCCGTTCATGCCCGAGCCACGCGAAGCACCCCTGCCGCCGGCAGACGAGGACGCCGGGCTGCGGACGCCGCCGAACCCAGGTCGCATTCCGCCACCGCACCTGCCACCGGAGCCGGACGCGGAACCCTCCCCAGGGAACGACGGCGGGACTGTGGGATTGCCCCGGATCGGTGGGCACCGAGAGCGCTTTCGCGTGAGGTGTGTTTGCCATGCCGAGACCCCGTCCCCCGTACCCGGCGGAGTTCCGCCGCGAGATG
>NZ_KB900609.1:2457200-2462624 GCF_000379105.1 Methylobacterium sp. WSM2598
CCCACGCTGGCCGCAGCGGGCGGCGCGTCGTGTCGGCCTTCATCGCCACCGCCTTCGCCCAGGACGACGCCGAGGCGGCCCGTCAGCAATGGCGACGCGTGGCCGATCAGCTCCGACCCAAGGTGCCCAAGCTCGCAGCCCTGATGGACGACGCCGAGCCCGACGTGCTGGCCTACATGGGCTTCCCGGCCGCTCACCGGGTCAAGCTTCACAGCACGAACCCGCTGGAGCGCCTCAACGGCGAGATCAAGCGGCGCACCGAGGTGGTCGGCATCTTCCCCAATGAGGCGGCCATACTCCGTCTCGTCGGCGCGCTCCTGCTCGAGCAGAATGACGAATGGGCCGTCCAGCGCGCCCGCTACCTGACCCTGGAAAGCATCGCCCCGATCAGCGATGATCCTCTTGTCAGCCTGCCCACCCTGGCAGCCTGATCGGCCCCGCCCGGTGACCGTGGCCGCCACGCCGCAGCTACACCACGCCTGAGGACACGACCGAGCGACGACCGCAGAATGGCTGCGGTTGGACCGGTGTGGGGCAGATTGCTGGCCCGGGGCTGGCGTCCCAATAATCACACCCGAAGGTCTTCATGGGTGGCAGCGCTCTCGTCGAACGACCGTCAGCTCAAATGCAGGCCGCCTCCTATTAGTGAATAATATGGGGGCGACATAACAACGATTTTCCCATATTAAAGCACCACCAAATCGGTCGCAGACCGATATAATTTACGCGGATAGCGGACTTGCCTCCAAGCTTGGACTGCCCTCGCAGAATTTTCACATCAATAATCGGCTGCTCATTTTCGTCGCTACTGCGGCCGTCATTTGAACCCTGAGCGGATCCGGTCAGGCGCAGGGTGCATGCAGCTCGGGCTTGAGGATGTGGCCGCGAACGCTGGCGAGCCTTGCTGATCATACTGTTAAGTTAAGTCTCGCCGTTGGCTGACGCAATGCCCCATGAATTTAGATGCATAAGTTATTGAAAGGTAGCCCGATCCATTGGATAATGCGGCAAATGCCAGCGGGAGAACGGCAATGAACGATCATCCTGAGAGATTGACCGAAGCTGACGGTGCGATGCTCGAAACGGTCAGCAGCGTCGCCGCCGCCTACGTCTCGAACAACTCGGTTCCCGTGAGCGAGTTGCCAGGCCTCATCGCATCCCTGCACACCACTCTTAAACGGCTTATCCAGCCACCCGCTCCCGCGCCGGCGCCACTCGTGCCGCCCGTGCCGATCCGTCGGACGGTGACTCCCGACCACATCATTAGTCTGGAGGATGGGCGTCCCTACAAGACGCTTCGGCGCCATCTCGCTGGCCGCGGGCTCACACCCGAGCAGTACCGGCAGAAGTGGGGCCTACCGCCAGATTACCCCATGACGGCCGCCAACTACGCTGCCCAGCGCTCGGAACTCGCCAAGAGAAGCGGCCTCGGCCACAAGCGGCAGCAAGCCGCCGCGGCCCGGCGGGGCAGCGCAGATGCGAAGGTGACGAGCCAGCGCGAGCCTAAGAGCGGCCCGGGGCGGTCAAAGTAGGGATAGCCGGAGCAAGTTCCGGAACCGCTGAGGGTGCCACGTAGTCGGCTGTGTCACTCAAGCCGAGGATCAGCTGTGCTTCGGCCCGCGTAAAGCACGCAATGGTGCGGCCGCGGTGCCTAGCCGCGTACGGTGGGCGATGGCACAAAGCTCTGCATGGTCGCGATCATCAGTCCGCCTGCTTGGTCGCTGCTTACCCTGTCGAGCATCAATGCGCTCCCGGAGCGGCCTGGCGGGAGCCTGCTCTCGACGATCATTGTCAATCCCAACCCAAATAGCGCGAGCCTGCTGGACCTGCCGCCGATCGCAACCACCCGCATGATGCTTGAGCGTGCGCAGGCCCTCTATGGTCTGACCCTCACGGCAACGGGCGCGCTATCTCGGGCCGAGACACGAGCGATCTTCGGTGCCATGGCCGACGCGACCTGAGAGCGTCAACGCTTTAATATCGGCCAATAAAATGAGATGAACAGAGCGCTCCGGCTGGATTAGTCGGATTCAAACGAAGTGCCAACCGCTGACGAGAATATATCTGCTGTTATGGCCTGAAATTAAGCTGAGCATGCGCAGCTAGTTCGTTTGCGACGTGGTCACGGCTGTGATGATAGCCCTGAGCACCTGCATCTGCGGAGCTTCCTTGGTGAGATACCGGCCCTGCTGAGAGGAGGTATCGAGGTAACCCCACCAATCCCAGCAACCATTCGGATTGGGCTCAGCCCAGGCCGCGTCGAGCGACGGGTCGACAGCCGGCGAACGGCACACAGTCCCTGCGACCGGATCACCTGGCACGATCGCCGGATAAACGACGATGACTTTGTAGCGCTCCGCCCAGTTGTTGTAGCCGGCCTTCGATGCGAAGACCCTCGCATCCTGCTTGCAGCCGTGCAGTGCCACGTGCACTCGACAGGCGCTTCCGACAGCACGGCAGGATGGAGGGACGTAGATGTAGCCCTTCTCCGCCATATCAAAATTCTGCCGTCGTGCGCTGCTGGCCGGCCACCAGAACCAAAACGGATTGTAGTAGTCGTCCGCCACGGAAACGCCTCGGGCCTTGGCCTGCTCGATGAAGCGCTTCTGATCGAATGACCACAACTCTGCCTCGGGAACATCACCTGCTCGGTCGCTCGGGTTGTACGCAGAGCCTTCTCCGAACAGCGTGTGAAACATCTTTCCCGCGTTATCCTCCGCACCGCAGTGCCGGACATAGCTGGTTTCCGTGCCGTCGAAGGCGCAGGTGTCGCTGCCGCCGGGTGCGATGATGCCGTGGCCGGCTCGATCACTCCCATCGACGGCATTGCCGCGGTCGACCTCGGGAGCGGTGCCGATGAAGGCTGTTAGGAAGGTTGCGTCCGCCTCCCCTGAGCGCGATGAGACCGTCTCATCAGCAGGGCTCTGGAACACCCATGCACGCCTCAGTGACTGGGGCCTGCCCAAGGTGAGTTTGTCGATTGCGCCTCTGGCGGCCAGCTGACGCGCGGTGTTGATCGTTGGGGTGAGCGCGGCCCGGCCACACATGCAGTCATTGATCGCCCGTGACACGCTCCCGCCGGCGCACCCCCACTGCGGTCCGGCGACGGCGCCCACGGCCGTCACCGAAGCGGAATGAGCCACGGCGTACTGTACGGCCATGGCAGCGCCTGACGACAGGCCCGAGATGCTGACCTGGTTCGGGTCGCCACCCCGCTTGAGCCCGCGGCCGTCGTCAGCCAGCGCGGCGGTCACCAAGCAAAGGAGGGCGGCACAGCGGGCGAGGCGCGGGGAGAGGTCAGCGGCAACCGGCATCGGCTTGCTCCTGCAGGTCCTGCCCGCGGGGGGCCGAACCGCTTCACGACTCTTCAACCGGAGATCGCTACAATGACATCATGCTCAGCCTCTCGCCACCGCGCATTCTGACCTTCTTGCTGTCCCTCGTGCTGATCGGGCTTGCCATTGCAAGCCTGTACATGCGCATTCCAACAATCGGCCCAACGGTGATGAAGTACCGGACTTGGTTCTTCATCGGCGCGTACGCTGTGCTTGCGCTCGGCGTTGTCTCGAGAAGCTTGTAAACTCTTGCCGGCTGTTCTCGTTCGCGATGTGCCGGCCTGTGTTTGCAAGTTTGTTGCGGCACGGCGTAGCTCAGCCTGAAAGGGCCTCGAGCAGAGCTATGCGGGAGAATGGGTGACGCGCTTGGCATGAAGGCGGCGTATCGAGGCGGGGTGTCGAAGCCTGCCAGGACCTCTCAGCGAGAGCGGATACGCCTATGAGCATTCTACCAACGTCGTCCGCCTTCGTCAGCCTGAGGAGATCGACGATCCCCTGACGGAGGTGCTGCGGGCCGGCGCCTGCCACCTGCTTGCCCAGGCCGTCGAACTGGAGGCTGAAGCCTTCCTCATCGCCATCCAGGACCTGCGGCTGCCGGACGGACGCGCTCGCTTGGTGCGCCACGGGCACGGCCCGGAACGCGAGATCCAGACCGGAATCGGCTCGGTGTCGGTCGCGCGGGTGCGCATCCGTGACCGCGGCGCGACCAGCTCTGAGGAGCGGATCCGCTTCTCTTCGACGATCTTGCCGAAGTGGGCGCGGCGCACGCGTAGCCTGGATGCTCTCCTGCCGGTCCTCTACCTGCGCGAGATCTCGACCGGCGACTTCCAGGAGGCACTCGCCGCCCTCCTGGGCAAGGACGCCCCGAACCTGTCGCCGGCTGTCATCACCCGGCTGACCGCGACTTGGGCGGACGAGTACGCCCGCTGGCAAGCCCGTGACCTCGCGGCCCGCCACTCCGTCTACGTCTGGGCGGACGGCGTCTACTGCAGGCCAGGATGGAGGAGCGGGCCGAGTGCATGCTGGTGCTGATCGGCGCCACGCCCGAGGGCAAGAAGGAGTTGGTCGGCTTCAGGTCGGGGGGCGGGAGAGTGCCCAGAGCTGGCGGGAACTGCTGGTGGATGTGAAGCGGCGGGGGCTCAGCCTCGCGCCCGAGATCGCAGCGGGTGACGGAGCGCTGGGCTTCTGGACGGCCCTCGACGAGGCCTTCCCCGGCACGTGTCATCAGCGCTGTTGGCTGCACAAGACGGCCAACGTCTTGAACAAGGTGCCGAAATCCGTTCAGCGAACGATGAAAGCTGATTTGCGCGAGATCCACAGCGCGCCCATCCGAGCCAAGTCCAAGGTCTCACATGAGGTCTTCGTCGAGAAATATGGAGCCAAATACGCCCGAGCAGTGGAGTGTCTGACGAAGGATCGCGAAGCCCTGCTGGCCTTCTACGACATGCCCGCTGAGCACTGGGATCATCTTCGGACCACGAACCCGATTGAGAGTGTGTTCGCCACGGTCCGGCACCGCACGGTGCGCACCAAGGGCGCGCTCTCGCCCCGACCGCCAAGCTGATGGTGTTCAAGCTGGTGATGGCGGCCTCAAAAACTTGGCGGCGGCTTAAGGGCGAGAACCAGTTGCCGAAGGTTGTGGCGGGTGTCACCTTCCGAAATGGGACCGAGGTCACTGCGAGCCCAGATCACCGCGCCGCCTGACCGCCGCCGTCACCCAGTTTCCTGTTTAGCTCTCTAAGCCGCGCGATCGGCTGGCGCCGTCGCTCCAGTTTCCCCGGTCTCGCCCGCTCCCGTCGTCCTCGCAGGGACCTCCTCCACGCCGGAGGAGCTCGGTGTTGCTGGTGATCGATGCAGGTGTCTCAGGCCGCCTGAGCCGCCGACCAGCGGATGTCCGACCCGTTCCGCCACATGCGGTGCAGCACGATGGCCAGCTTGCGCGCCGCCACCACAACGGCCTTCTGCATGCCCCGGCGCTTGGCACGCCGGTCGTGTCCCTGGTGGTGGTGTAGCTCGACGGGAGCGAGAGAGCCCGTCTGCGCGCCCTCCACAGCGCCGAAGCAGGCGGGATCTCTCGCGGGGTGGTCAT
>NZ_KB900609.1:2462724-2468264 GCF_000379105.1 Methylobacterium sp. WSM2598
GCCCGCTACCTGACCCTGGAAAGCATCGCCCCGATCAGCGATGATCCTCTTGTCAGCCTGCCCACCCTGGCAGCCTGATCGTCCCGGCCCCGCCCGGTGACCGTGGCCGCCACGCCGCAGCTACACCACGCCTGGGGACACGACCGCCACGCCCATGCCCCAGGCCTTGAGCGTGCTCCAGCGGTCCCGCCACCCCGTGAGCAGCACCAGGGCCGCCTCGTAGAGCGCCGCCCGCATCATCGCGTCCCCGCACTTCGACACCCGGCCCACCCGCGCCGTCTCGCCCGACTGGTAGAGCCGGGGCGTCAGCCCATAGCCCGCCCGATCCTGACGGGCTCATCGATTGCAGGACAATCAGTAGACGTGGGACGCGTTCCTGGTGCGCGAGCCCCTGGTCACCGAGCTGGTGCGCTTGGCGTGCCACCGTCCCACCGCGCACCTGGCAGCGGCTCCGAGCACGCCATGATGGCCGGCGACGTGACCGGCTGTACCGCCGACCAGGGCTCCCTTGATGCAGCCTCGGGCCTCGGCAGGGGCAGCACTCGCCAGGGCGACGGCGGCAAGCGCGACGGGTAGAGCGAGCATCTTCATATGAGTTGCAGACCGGCTTCGCCCTCCCTCAGGGATGAAACCTGAGCGTGTATTAGATCAGAGTTTTGCACGCTGGCATAGCAAGTTCCTATTTAGGGCTCCCGAAATTGTGGGAGCCAAACGGCAGCATCGCTTTGACCGTTCCGGCCGATGCCGAGCCCCAGCAGGGCTGCGGCACGGTGCGTGTCCACACCCACGACGGCATGAAGGTCCAGGCCCGGGTGATGACCGATCGGCTCTTCGACGAGAGCAAGGTCACCCGCCGGGGTGGCCGGGTGCAGGCTTGGGGCGGGCGGGAAGCCCGAGGCAAGGCTGCCGAGCTATCACGCTGCCGCGGCCAGTCCTGGCCGCGTGGCAAACACGCTACGTCTGTCTACCGTACCAGCCCGCCCGGCGGCCCACCGGGCGGGCTTTTTCGTCCGGTGGGTCAGCGTGATCGCCGTCCGTAGCGCGATCCGGTTCTGCGCTCCATGCGCGTCGGGCTTCCCCGGGGAGCCATCAGACATAAACCACGTGTTAACCACGTAGGCTCATCGATGCTGGGCATGTCGAAGCATCCCAGCACTCTCGCCGTCCCAGCTGCCAAGCACGAGCCGCGAAACGAGCGCAAAGCACCACGCGTTAGGACAACGATGGTCGAGCGATGGATCCGTCCCTACAGATCCGAGGCAGTTGGTAACGTTGCTGCCCGGCGGCCCTTTGAATTTCGGGACGAGAGAAGGTTGCAACTAGCCCTCCACTTGCTATCGTCGCCGGGACGGTGAAATTAAAACCGACCGGTGGGGTTTCGCTTTGGGGCCCGTAGCTCAATGGTTAGAGCCGGCCGCTCATAACGGTGTGGTTGCAGGTTCAAGTCCTGCCGGGCCCACCAGTGACAGAGGCGGTGAACAACTTCCGCTTACGCCCTCTCGAAAGCAGCGCGCCCGGCCTCGTTGATGCGGACCGCACCGCCCCAGACGTCGTGATCGACCCAACCTCTTGCAACGAGACTAAGGACAAACAGGTCGTCATCGCGCAGCAGACAGCGATCCTCCGTGAGCTCGAAAAGCGTCACCCATCCATCGACAACGTCGAGATAAGCCATCAGCCGCTTTTGCTCTGACGTCATGCAGCCGCCTCCTTCTCAAGTGTCTCAGCAGAAACCACGAAGCTTGGGAGCGAGATGCGCCACCAAAATTGGCATTTTCTGTTAATCAATAACGGTACGAGTGCTGTGGACACTGCTGCTGGGATGAGAAGATTGGTCAGTATTGCCGTAATTTGCAGTCCGGACCGGGAAAACCTCGATGCACGACAAATTGGACTGGAACCATTACGCTGTATGTCATTGGCCAGAGACGCGCACTCGAAGTAGAGAAGCTGGTATCAGCAGCCGAACACGAGCCTTTGAGAGGCTCTCAGAGGCCGTTCTGTTTTTTCTTGCGCAAGATTACGTATTTAATCCCACAGTACGTATCAGCTGTGGCGGCAAAATCTACTGGCTTAGCGATATCAGGAGGCTGGCAGAGCGTCCTGATTTCCCTCTTGGGATGATAGATGGTCAAGCACCTCTGGAAAGTCCACCTGCGCGAACGAGTCTCTGAACGCGTGGTGCGGATAATCGGTCCTTGCCAGCGGTTGCATTCCACCCCCTCCACGCCCCGCGGACGTGTCCGGCCGTCGTACATCAACCAAGATGATCCACCAGCGCGGCCCGGGTCGCGGGAAGCCGTTCTACTCGGTCTCGACTGGCGCCCCGGCCGGACCGCCTCCGAGGTCTTCCGGAAACTGTCCGCAGATTCCGTAATCGGTTCCGTACAGGCCATTACGCGTCAGACGGTATATTCTCAGTCGCGCGAGCTGGGCTGTGGGAGGGCTGGCCGAAGTTCCTTGATGCGGGTACCGATTAGGCAAACAGGGGGAGACAATGGCCATGAGCTTGACTGGTGGGTGTGCGTGCCGCGCAGTCCGGTATGAGGCTGAGGCCGATCCTGTCCTCATGTTGAACTGCCATTGCCGCGACTGTCAGCGAGCAACGGGCAGCGCCTATGCGGCCCTGGTGGTGGTACCGAAGGCGACCGTGCGAGTGCAAGGCACCGTGAAGCAGCACGAGGTGGTCGGCGGCAGCGGCAAGCTGGTGTGGCGGGAATTCTGCCCGTCGTGCGGCAACCCAGTGAGCATCCGACTGGAGAAGATGCCGGGCATCGTCGCGCTCGCCGCGAGCAGCCTCGATGATCCGTCGATCCACAACCCCCGAGCTGAGGTGTTCACCGAGAGCGCTCAGCCGTGGGATCGGATGCTGGAAGCTACTGAGAAGCACGCCCGAGGGATCATGAAGTAAGCACCCGGCCCCACATGGTCCCACAATTGATCTTACGCGAACGGGTGAGCCTCACACGCACGAGGGCGAGCACAATCTTAACCCGGCGAAGAGCAACTTGTGGGGTGTCCATGTTGCTCCGTCGGAGGTACAGAGCCGGCTCAGCTCGCAGGAGAGACGCACAGGATGGCCGAGGCTTCACGACGGCACGCAATCTATCGTCCGCTTCCGCCAACCCTGGTGATCTCACCGCCTGCTCGTCAGCCCATAGACGATGATACGCAGCACCTGCTCAAGCGCTTCGCGGCATTGAGTGCGCGGGCCCGGCATCATGGTGACGCGCAGCGGGCAGGCTGGATTGACCAAGTGGGGTTGCGGGCCGTCGCTGCGCGCCTCAGGCTCCAGGGCGAGGCGTACCCGTAGAGGTGCGCTGGACGCCCCGCAAGCTAGTGGATCGACCGGCGGTCCACGGTTGGCCGTTCCACGGTGTCGGCTCCGGTCGTCGTTAGCAACCTCAATGACTCGGCAAGCTCCGTGGCTGTCTCAAGCGCCAGCCCCGTCTGGGCCTGCCCGTTCACCCGGACCGGCTCGCCTGTCTGGAGACAGTAAACGCCCCAGCCACCGCGGTCCTTACGGACCGTGTAGTTGCGGTTCGGCATGGCGCTCCTCCGAGCCGACTTGTTGCCGTCTTGCCCCAGCAACGCGTGGGACTGGTACTTGCTCCCGTGCTCCTCACGCTCGCGTGAGCGGGGACGGTCCGCCTTTTGGATCCCGAGCCGCGCCTCATGCGCTATGTTCTTGTTTCGTTCTCAACGAGGCGGAGCATGGCACCAGGGCGAGGCATCGGCTGTCAGCGCGTCACCTGCCTGGCGCAGTACCCGTTCGTGATCGTGCGGGTGGCCTGCGCGATCTGCCCCTCGCGGCAGGGCTCCTACCGGCTCGCCCGGCTGGCAGAGAAGTACGGGGCCGACACGCCCCTTGAGCGCGTGCTGGACGGCATCGCCCACGACTGCCCCTATCCGCCGCCCGACAAGGTGCAGGGCAACGAGTACGTGCCCCGCTGTCACGCCTACTTCCCCGACCTGACCGGGCCGCCGAAGCCGCCCGATCTGCCGCCGGCCCTGGGCGGGTTGCGGGTGGTGCGGGGTGGGAAGGGCTGATTGCCCTCAAGTGAGAGAGTCGGCCTTCCCGCCACTGACGGCAATCACGCCCGCGACGGCCGGGACGGCGTCACTTCACCAGCACAAGAAGCGTTCCGGCTGAGCTAACGCCCAAGGCCATGAACCCGATCGCGAAACATAGAAGAGGGTTTCTTCGATCAGGAGCTGCGTCCAGGTGCTCCTCGCGCCATATCCGACCAGCTACGAAAGCTTGACGTCTAAGCATGGTCTGCCCCCTTGCGCGATGCAGACTCGTTCTGGAGGCGCAGAACTATGTCAGTAGAAACTACGTATGGAAAGTACGTTGTTTGAGGCGCCCAGCACGCCGTCACGGCGGGCGGGAACGATCCGGCTGCAAACCCTGGCGACGCGACGGCGATCAGCCTGCGGGGCGTGCAGACGGCCCTGGCTTGAGGAACGCACAGGGGGGGGGATCCGCTAGCTTAGGTTGGAACACGGACTAACTTGGTGATATCCGCGCCGCTCAAAGTGTCGGAAACCAGACGGTTTAGCAGCGCATCACAAATGTTATTTGGTTGTCGGGGAACATCGTGCTCTGATGTGAGCGTCTTGAGCTTGACTTAAGCCCGCCCGGTCCGGCCGTGGCGGGCTTTCTCTACATCAACAAGCTCGGCTCACCGCTTGCGCCGGACCTGGCCGAGCCCTGCTGCTTTCGCCAGCTCGGAGCGCTGGGCCGTGAACCGCCCCGGGTTTCCCGGAGGCTCCAACTCTTGAGAGGATGGAGCCATGAGGAAGCATACACCCCCCTTCTCGCCTGAGGTCCGCGAGCGGGCGGTCCGGATGGTGCGGGAGCACCAGGGCGAGCACGGCTCGCAATGGGCCGCGATCCAGTCGATCGCCGAAGATCGGCTGCTCGGGCGAGACCCTTAGGAACTGGGTGCGCCAGTCCGAACGGGATCAGGGCCTGCGCGCTGGGCCGACCACGGATGAGGGCGAGAGGATCAAGGCACTGGAGCGGGAGAACCGCGAGTTGCGCCAAGCCAACGAGATCCTGAGGAAGGCGTCGGCCTATTTCGCCATGGCGGAGCTCGACCGCCGGTCGCGGACATGATCGCGTTCATCGACGACCATCGGGATGCCTACGGGGTCGAGCCGATCTGCAGGGTGCTGCCGATCGCCCCTTCCACCTACCACGTCCATGTCGCCCGGCGCGCCGACCCAGGCCGGCTGCCGGCGCGGGCCAAGACCGATGCGGCGGTGATGGGCGAGATCCGGCGCGTTCACGAGGAGAACTTCGGCGTCTACGGCGTCCGGAAGGTCTGGCGGCAACTCGCCCGAGAAGGGATCGTGGCCGCCCGCTGCACGGTGGCGCGGCTGATGCGGACGATGGGCTTGGCGGGGGTGGTGCGAGGACAGACGGTCCTGGTCAGCCCCCCTTGAAGTGGTCCGCCCTGAAGTATGGCTTGTGAGCCAGGAGGACGGACGAGATGGCGAAGCGACCCAAGCCCGAGGAGATTGTTGCCAAGCTG
>NZ_KB900609.1:2468364-2802673 GCF_000379105.1 Methylobacterium sp. WSM2598
CAGCTTCTCGCGAAGTGCCCGATCCGAACGCCGCCGACCTGCCATCACAACCGCCCTCCGCCAAGCCGTTGCGACGACCACTTGAATCCACCCAATACCATGCTCTGCGGTACACGGACCGGCTGGCGGAGGCCGGCGTGCAGCCTTCAGTCGGCCGTGTCGGCGACAGCTACGACAATGCCCTCGCCGAGACGATCAACGGCCTGTTCAAGGCCGAGGTGATCCACCGGCGCGGTCCCTGGCGCAGCGTCGAGGCGGTGGAGTTCGCCACCCTCGAATGGGTCAACTGGTTCAATCACCGCCGGCTGTTGGAGCCGATCGGCAACCTGCCTCCCGCCGAGGCCGAAGCGCGCTACTATGCTCAGGCGCAGGAGCCAGCCCTGGCCGCCTGACTCAAACCAAACGGCCTCCGGGAAACCCGGGACGGTTCAGAGCCTTCCTCCGCTCCTGCGGACACGACCTCGCGCCCAACCTCATCTTGCGCCACGTCATCGGCGCCGAGAATGGTTGGCCGGTCGACCTCCCATGGCGCGATTGCACTGCCCTGGTCCGGTGAGGGCTGACCCATGTCGCAGCTTCTTACCCGCCTCACCAAGCTTGAGGTCCACACCCGCAGTCGTCTCCCGAAGATCCGGCTCTTCGCCTACGAGGCCCCCGCCGAGATCGCCGCAGGCGCGGAGCAAAAGTTCCTGCGCTCCTGCGGCCACGATCCGCAGCCGCACGACATCATCATCAAGTTCGTCGGTGCCGAGAACGGCAAGCCGAAGGATCTGCCCTGGCGAGATCGCACCGCGACCGTGCGCGGTCAGGGCTGTACCGCCGAGTGATGGGCCCGCGGCTGTTTCCCCGCTGATATGAACAAGGACATGACCATGCAGCAACGCGCTGGCTTTCAGAAGGGCCGGAGCGGCAATCCGTCTGGTCGCCCTCGTGGCTCCCGCAGTCGGGCGACCCTGGCGCTTGAGGTCATCTTTGATGGCGAGGCCAAGGAGATCAGCCGCAAGGCGATCGAGTTCGCCAAGGCAGGCGACACGGTTGCCCTGCGGCTCTGCCTGGAGCGGCTTGTGCCGCCGCGCAGGGATCGTCCGGTCCCGTTCGCACTGCCACCGATCGACACTGCCGCCGACCTGACCAAGGCGACCGCCGCGCTCCTCGACGCGGTGGCGCAGGGCGATCTCACCCCGTCCGAAGCGGCCGAGTTGGGCAGGCTGGTCGACGTGCACCTCAAGGCCGTGGAGGCAACCGAGTTCGCCAGCCGCCTCGCTGCCCTCGAACAGTCCACGAAGGCGAAATCCTGATGCCGAAGCTGTCGGACCGGCTAGCTCGGCTCGAAGCCGTTCACGCCGATCAGGCCCGAGGCGCTGCCGCCCCGCCCAACATGCTGGGCGTCTTGATCTATGCCTGCGCCATCTCTCTCGGCGGCTACCCGCGCCCACCTCAACCGCCTCCTTCCTATCTGAGGGACTGTCCCGGCGACGGTTTCGCTCGTGCGCTCGGCTTCAGCGATGGGGACGACTTGCGCCTGCAGATCGACGCTCACCCGAACCTCTGGCGCGAGCGCTTCGACGCGACGCTTACCGCGATGTTCCGCACCCAGGGCGTCGAGCGGACGACGACGAGCGAGGCCAACCAGTTCCGGGCTCTGGTGCGGATCCTTGCCACGGTCAGTGGCAAGGGCGGCCCGATTGGCTGGCGGGCTGTCGGTGCGGACCTCGACAGCTGGATGATGGCTGCCGGCTTCGATCCTGCGGCGATCAGGGCAGAAGCGCGTGCGTGAGAAACATCGGCCGCTTCCCTTGCGCACTGTACGGGAGGCACACACCCGAATTTTAATGGCCTGGGATGCCTACAACGTGCTCATGGACGAGGCCGACGCCGCGTTGATCATGGTCGTCAGCCGAATGCAGCGAACGCGGGCAACGACCCTGGAGGAAGTGATCGTCAAGGCAAAGGCGGTCATATTCGGGGAGAGGGACCTCGCACTCACCACCATCAACAACCTGCACGTGATGGGTGGTACCGAGCCGTCGCGGGCGAGTGGATCCCGTAGTAATTCGAGGCCGCTTCTGTGAGGAGCGGCTTCGGCTGCATACGACTTGAACGACGGGCTGACCTGCCTTCCAACAGCACTGCGGGCCATGGTGAAAGCGCTTCGCTGTTACCCGTATCGTTACCCGGACGGGAGAGCCGCCTAATGGGCGGACCGATATAGGCTCTAAGCCATTGATTTGGTTGGTGCCGGCGGAGGGGATCGAACCCCCGACCTTCGGTTTACAAAACCGCTGCACTACCGCTGTGCTACACCGGCCGACATCGGGAAGGCGTCGAGGACCACGCGACCGCCGCGGCGGTCCGGCGGCCTTTAGAACCCCTGCCCGGGCGGAGGTCAAGGCACAAACCCGCCCGTCCGCTCTCCGCCGCGCGGCCGGCCTCACCGCGTCAGCGCGGCCAGCGTCCGCGCCAAGTCGTCGGGGTCGATCCGGTAATCCTGGTTGATGCGCGCCTGGGTTCCCGCCCCCGGCCCGGCCTCCCCGTCGGTCGGCACGATTTTGAGCACGTAGTCGAGGCCGAGGAGCGCGCAGAGCTGCTCGAGCCCGCGGTGGAGGAACGCCTCGACGCTGAAGCGGCTCTCGAAGACCAGCACCCGCGTGCCGGGCCGGCAGAACAGCAGGTTGGACAGGTCGGAGCCGTGGCCGCCGACCACCACCCGGGCGCTCCGGAACAGCCGGGCCTGCTCCCGCGCCGGCAGCCCGCCGCAGGCCACCACGTCGAGCCCGAACCGGGCCAGGACCGGGGCGACCTCCTCGAAATTGGCGATGCGCCGCTTGGGCGCGGGCAGATCCTGGCGGCTCGCGAACAGCCCGCGCGGCGCCGCTCCAGGCGCGGGCCCGCGGGCGCCGAGGTTTGGGCCGGCGAAGCGGCGGACGATCGCGGCGAGCGGCCCGCGCGCCGGCCCCGGCCCGGGATCGCCCGCCCCGTCGAGCCCCCACGCGGCGAGGAGATGGGCGGCGAAAGCCCGGATCATCTCGGGATACAATCTGTTCTGGTCGAGGAACGAGACCAGGCAGGCCTCCTCCAGCAGGTGGTCCCGGCCGGGATCGAGGACCAGGAAGCGCTCGGCCGGGAGGCCGAAACTGTCCAGCACGGCCCGGTACGGCTCCCGCAGCGCGAGGGGATGGACGGCGATGCGCAGGTCCGCGCACGCCAGCAGGTCGGGGCGCAGCTGCCCAAGCAGCAGCAGCCGCGGGCACCAGTTGAACAGCCAGTGATACCACACGCCGTCGATCGGGCCGCCCAGCACGATGTGGCGCCCCGGGCAGGGGACGGGCGTTCCCTCCAGCCGGTAGCGGCCCTCCTCGACGCGAAACCGGGTCGGGAAGATCGTCTCGACGCCCGAGTAGGATTGGTTGAGGAACATCCGGCTCCGCCGGGTGTCGATCGGCACGAAGGCGCTCGTCACCAGAACGTCGCGCGCCGTGAAGCTCACGAGCTCCTGCGTGGTCCAGCGGAAGTCCGGCCAGAGCTGCAGGGCGCGCATCGCGACGCGGCGGGCGTCCGGGTAGTCCGCCGCGACCGCGTGGTCGTCGACGACGGTTCCGGCGAGGACCTGTCCGGCGGTCGGCGGGGTCATGGCGGGGTCATGGCGGGGTTTCGCGGCGGCGGGGCGCTCGGCGGCCGGGATGCGGCCGCCCGACGCGGGAAGAGGAGGCCGGGGGAGTCATACCACCGGTCATTTCTCATGACCGGTGGTGCGGCTCTCGAATTTTCGCCAAGCCTCTGATTCGCCAACCCTCTGGTTCGCCAACCCTCTGGCTTGAAATCGAAAATCCGAGATGGAGCAACGGCTCGATGCGTCAGCATCCTGAGCCGTTGGTATCAGTCCCGGCGGCGATTGGTCGAATCCCCGACCGGGGCGAGGCGCGGGAGCAGCGCCCGGGCCGCGTCCGGGTCGGTCAGCTCGGCCTGGAGATAGAGCCGCGCGATGTCGAGCCCGCCTTCCGGCCCGTGCTCGATCGTGAGGCTGCCGAACCCGAGGCGCGGCAGCAGCCGTTCGAGCAGCGTCCGGTCGATCCAGTGGAAGCGCGTGCAGGGGGAATCGTCGAAGGCGGAGTGGCGGCCCGCGTCGCGCAGCATGCGCTCGACGCCGCTCTCGCTCCCGCCATCCGCGAAGGTCGCCACCAGCCGCCCCCCGGGGCGCAGCATCGCCGCCGCGGAGATCAGGTAGACCAGGGCCGACTGGAAATCCATCATCATCAGGACGTCGATCGCGAGCCAGAGGTCGGCGGATCCGACCCGGCCGCCGTAGTCGCGCAGCAGGCCCTCGTTGTCGGTCCAGTCGATCAGGCGGGCGTCGAGCCGCCCCCGCGCCGCGGCCTCGCCGCAGCGCTGACGCAGCGCGTCGAGGAAGGCCGCGCTGATCTCGTAGGCGGTGACGCGGGCCGGCGAGCGGGCGAGCACCCACTCGGTGTACTTGCCCGATCCCGGGCCGATCTCGACCACCTCGCGCCACCCCGCCGCATCGCTCGTCCCGACGATCCGCCGCCAGGTCGCCTCGCGCAGCGCCGCGTCGGCCCATTCGTCTCCCGGCCAGGCCCAGTCCGCCCCGGCAGCGGCCTTGCGCGCTGGGAAGACGCGCCTGACGTACTCGTCGAAGAAGGATGCGGCCCCGGATCCTGGTGTCTGCACGTCGCTGCTCCCCGCCTCAGGGAGCGGCACCCTAGAGCATTTTCCGACGAAGTGGATGCCGGTTCGTCGCAGAAAATGCGGCAAGATCAAAGATCTAGAGCGGCACCCGGTTGCAACGTGATCGGGTGCTGCTCTAGAGATTGTCATGGGTCGTGGACAGGTGTCCTGCGGGCCATCGCAGCCTCCGGCCCGGATTGCCCGTAGGACGAGCGACGGGGCCCGCCCTCCCCCTCCGGGCGGGGATGACGCCACCACGGCGCGCCGCTATCGTCGGCCCGATCCGAATTCGCCCGGAGCGCGAAGGCACTCGTCATGCTGTCGGTGGGTGATGTGATCGTGACGGCGGCGCCGAAGCCTGCGGACAACGACAACGCATTCCGCGCGACGAACAGGTTGCGCGACCTCTGCGCGGGGCTCACGCTCCTGATCGCCGCGTCGGGGATCGGCCTGTTCGCCGTCCACCTCGAGGCCGTGTACGGCCTGCGGTAAGGGCGGGGCGGCGCCGCGCGTCCGACGCTGCCGCGGAGCCGCGAGCGCCGCCGGCAAGTTGTCGACCCGCGGCAAGCTCGTGTCGCGCTCACCCCCTCGGGCCGATGACGCGTTCCTGGCAACTGGCGTTCGGGCTCCTGCTCACGGGGCTCGCCGGCTACGTCGACGCGCTCGGGTTCATTCGCCTGAGCGGCCTCTACACCTCGTTCATGAGCGGGAACACGACCCAGCTCGCCGTCTTCCTGGGCCAGGGCCCGATCGACCACGTGGCGATGCCGGCCCTCCTCGTGCTGATGTTCCTGGCCGGCTCGACCCTCGGCAGCGGCTTGTCGATCCTCACCGCGCCCCGATGGTCCAGCCCGGTGGTGCTGGCCTACGAGGCGCTCCTGATCCTGGGCGCGCTCGCCTTCGGCCTCGCGATCCCGGATCTCGGCCTGGCCTCCCTGTTCATGGCGCTCGCCATGGGGTCGCAGAATGCCGTGCTCGGGTCGGTCAAGGGATTTCGCGCCGGCACCACCTTCGTCACGGGCGCGCTGCACAGCCTCGGGCAGAACCTCGCGGCGGCGCTGACGGGCACCGGCGCGCCCCTCGGCTGGGTCGGCGACGCGGCGGTCTGGGCCGCGCTCCTGCTCGGCGCGCTCTGCGGCGCCGTGGCCTATCACGCGCTGCAGCTCTACGCCCTGATCATTCCCGCCGGCCTCGCCGGATTGCTCGCCGTGGCAGCCGCCCTGTTCGCCGTCGCGCGCGGCTGAGCCGGCGCCGAGGCGCGCCCGCGACGGGTCGAGCAGGCGCGCGGCGCGCGGCCGGGCTCCCGGGCGACACGGCAGTCCGCCGCGGCGAGATCGGCCCTGGCGCACGGTCAGGTCTTCCGAGTCGGGCGCGAGGCTGGGGACCTCGCGGCCTCCGTATTGTGCCGGCAATCCAGGTCATCGCGGCATCGAAGCCGCGCGGCGCCAAGCATCCTCTCCACCCGCGCCGCACCGCAGCCGCCGCCTCAGCGTTGCCGATTCACAACATCAGCTGTGGATTCTTTGTGGTTTCCAACTTATTCACAACGGCTCAGGTTGCAGCAATCATGTCCGGCACATTCTACTGGTCTCCTGGTTCCCGAAGGAGCCGGTCTCAGCGGGGACGAAGATGGAGTTGTTGTTGATCATGGGCGCCGTGATGATGATGGGCGCTCTTTCCCTGTTCCAGGGGCACAGGTTCGTGGGCCAGCGCGGAGCGGAGGGCGCTCGACTTGAGCGTCGGGGCCAAGCGATCGCCTGGGACGCGCCGGGCGAGCGATGACCCCGGACGATCGCGACGCGCTCACCCGGGCCCGCGAGGCCCTTGCCCGGGTCCGGCTGACGCTCGCGCGGCGCATCGCCGCGACGAACGATCTCGACCTCTCGAATGTCGAGGCGCTCACCAAGGTGCTGGGCGCGATCGAGAGCATCGATCGCGCGCTGGTCGACGCGGGCCACCCGTTCATGCCGGCCGGTCTCGGCGCCGATCCGGCGCCCTGAGCAGCCTCGTCCGAACCGGTCATCCGCTGCCCGGACGATCACGTCCGGACAGCGGATGATCCGGGATCCCCTTGATCGAAGCGGGTCGCGTGTCACGAGCCCGCGCGGCGCCTGAGCGAAGCCGAAATCCGCTATCCCGAAGCGATCGCCCGGATCTGGGATGAGGCATCCGGCCCCGGCGGCACGCGCCTTGCTGGACGACCCGCGTTGCTCCGCCAGCAGACCCCCTCTCACGCGGGCGACCGGCGGCCGGGGGCGCCGCGGCGCGCTCCCGGTCACCGCCCCCGTCCGCGCCCGCGGCGATGCCGCGGCCCGGGGACGACGCGCGAGGCGCCCGGCCCCGCCGTCACAGCTCCTCGGCGCAATCCGCCGTCCGGCTGCTGGCCACCGGCTCGGATGACGGGCGGCCGGGGCTGAGGGGGGCGATGAGCCGCGCGTATTCGCGCTCGGCGGTGCCGTAGCCGGCGCCCGCGATCATCGCGAGGCGCGCACGGTCCAGAACGGTCAGCTTCCGGCGCCCCGCGGCGATCGCCTTCCCCCTCACGAGTTTCTGCAACGCCGCGGTGATGCCCGGGCGATGGGTTCCCAGCACCTGGGCCAGCACTTCGTGCGTGATCTCGATGTCGTCCCCGGGCAACCGGTCCGCGGCCTGCAGCACCCAGGCCGCCAAGCGCTGCTCGAGCTTGCACCGGTGCAGGCCGAGCGCCGTCTGGTGACCCGACACGATCGTCGCCTGCACGTACCGCATCAGGGTGAGGCGCAGGACGGCGTTCCGGAGGATCAGCTCACGCAGCGACCCGACCGCGATCCGCAGCGCGGTGCCGCCGACCCGCGCGCGCACCTCGTGCGGGGTGCGTCCGACCCCGAGCACCGACGCGGTGCTGACCATGCCCTCCTGCCCGACCACGGACATGTCGAGGCATCCGCGCCCGCCCGCGTCGAAGGACACCGACAGCAAGCCGCTCTCGGGAAAGAACGCGTACCGGATCGTCTCGTCGGCGCCGATGATCCTCTCGCCGACCTCGACCGGGACCTCCTCGCAGAGCGGCAGGATCCCGCGCAGCTCATCCGGCGGCAGAGAGACCAGCAGCTTGTTCCGCACATCGGCGTGCATAGCCAACACCCTGCCAGAGAGCCGCGAATCACCGGATCGGCGCCGATCACGCGGCGAGCGGCCGCCTCAGCGGCGCGCCCGCGGCCGATGCGAGGCCTCCGCTCTCACCGGCGGGGGCGGATCGGACAACAACAGCTCGTTCGACGAACAGTAACTGAGCGTCCTCCACTCCGTCCTGAGTTCGACCCAGTTGCTCATCCCGGATCCAGGATTGTTGGCGAAGCCCTGCACGAACTCCGCGGTCTCGTCGCGCCACCAATCCGCCCCGACATTCGCGATCAGGCCGAGGCGGGGATCGGTGACGCGCAGGTCCATCTGCACGTAGACGCCGTCGACGGAACCGGCCGGGAAGGTCCCTCGCGTGACCGGCCAGAAGTGGTTGTTGGACCCCTCCGGCGGGGCGGCGAAGGAGACCGTTCCGTCCTCCCCGCGGCTGATCGGCATCGGGCCCGCGCCGCCCCCGGTGAAATCGGCTCTGAAGAACCCGCCCGCGATCGGGTCGGCCTCCGAGGCTTGAACCTGTCTCCAGGTCCTCTCGATCCGGTCGTGAACGTAGGTCCGCACGCGCGCGACCTCGACCTTGCCGTCGAAGCCGCCGAGGGAAGGCCTGCGCTTGTTCTGATAGACCTGTCCCCAGGCGGTGACCGCCGAGAAGCCCGGCGGAGGGGCCGGGCGGGCCTTCTGGACCCCCGCATACCAATCGTAGCTGATAGGGACGCCGGCGGGCTCGCCCTCGCTGTTCCCCTTGGAATTCTGCCGGAGCGCCTCGCTCATCGACAGGGCGGCGGCGGCGGTCGCGCCGGGCAGGGCCGCGGCGGCTGCGATCGCGAGCCACGCCGCGGCGCGCCGGCACCGCGCGCCGACGCGCCGCCGGAGGCCCGGCCACGGGCGCGGCGCCCGAGCGCGCCCCTCGCAGCCCGGAACGGCTTTCCTCGCCATGGTCCAACCTCCCGTGCCAGGTCACGAATGCCGCGAACCGCCCGTCCGCGCGGGCCGCCTCAGGCGGCCGCCTGCGCCCCGGGACGATGGCGTCTGAGGAAATCCGCCAGGAAGCCCGGACACATGACCTTGGCCACGAAGCCCGAGGCGTAGACCAAGTCGCGGGCGCCGAGGTCGCGCCGCAGGTTCCATCCGGCCCGCAACCGCGCGGCCCGCGCCTCGGCCAGGGTCGGGTCCGCCAGGGCCTGCAACCCCCGCCGCGCGAAGCACCGGCGCGCGTGGTCCTTGATGTCGCGGCGCAGCCGGTCGTCGGAGACGCGCTCATCCGCCACCGTCGACAACAGGTCGACGAGCTTCGCGCCGTCACGCAACCGCCGCTCGACGGCGAGGCGGGACGTCTCCGAGCCCGCATGGTAGGCGAACGTGGCGCAGGGCGCGTTGATGAAGCCGACCGCGTCGGCGAACAGGAACGGCGCCCAGGCCGCCACATCGGCCATGTGGGGAAGCTCGGACGAGAAGCCGCCCCGCTCCCGCAGCAGGTCGGTGCGAAGGGCGACGCTGCACATCGTCACGGAGATGCTGTCGCTCAGGTATTCGAGGAGCAGGTCCGGCCCTCGGCAGATCCCCGTCGCCAGGGCGGCGCTCCGCCGCGCCGGACGCGTCCGCGCGCTCGCCAGCGAGTGCAGGTTGCTCAACCCGATGATCGCGGGGAGGCCGGGCGATTGCCGCACCAGCCGCGCGCAGCGCTCGAGGAAGTCCGGCTCGACCCGGTCGTCATCGCTCAGCACGACGGTGTACCGGCCCCTCGCCATGCTCAGGCAGGCGTTCCAGTTCGGAATGAGGCCGATGTTGCGCCCCTGCCGCACGAACCTGAGGCGCGGATCCGCGACGTCCTCCAGCAGCCGCCCGGTCGCGTCGCTGGACGCGTTGTCCGACACGACGACCTCGAAATCGGGGAAGCGCTGCGCGAGGGCCGAGGCGAGGCAGTCCCGAAGCAGGTGCGCCCTGTTGAAGGTTGGGATCGCTATCGTGAACAACGGCGGAGCACCGTCCGACTGAGCGCGATCACCCGACATCCTGTCCTCCCTCTCAAGCCGGCGCCGCGCGACCGCGGACCATCACGCCGGCGGCGTCAGCGGGTCGCGATCACTCCGCGGCGATCCGCCTGGGAAGCTGCCCGCTCCGCGCGGACAGAAGCAGCTGATCATCGACGTCGTCGTAGCTCTCGAAGCTGTCCATCTCCAGGAACACGGCGATGACGGAGCCGAGCACGAACCCGAAGGCCAGGGCGAGCAGCACCAGCTGCTGGACCTGCGGAAACAGCGGGGACGTCGGACGGTCCGCCTGCTGCACGACGCGGATGCTCGACAGCTGCGCCTTCTTCGCGCTGGCCGCGCTGATCTGCTCCTCCATCATGCGGTTTCCGTAGAAGTCGGCGGCGCTCGCCGCGCGGGCGAGCACCCGCTTGAGGCGCTCGTACTCCGCCTCTTTGTCGGTGATCGCCCTCAACTGGCCATTGACGGTCGTCAACTCCTTCTGCAGCAGCGCTTCGAGGCTGACCGCGCCGTTGAGATCGGAATTGAGCTTCAGGAGGTTGGCCATCGCGTCCTGGTAGACGCGGACGAGGAGCAGCGGCGGCGCCTCCTCGAAGGCCGGGATCGGGTCGCTCCCCTGCCCGGTCTTGGTGTCGCGCCCGCCGAGCCGGCCCACGATCGCCGACACGGTGCGGGACTGCGTGACCGGCTTCATGAGACTGAGCTGGTCGAGGATCGCCTGCTTCTGCCCCTTGCGGTCGACGATCGCGCCGCGCGTGGTGGCGATCAGCGCGTCGAGCTCGCTGGCCCGCTTCAGGAGCAGCGCCTTCTGCTCCGTCGTCGAGTAGATCGAGGCGGCGATCGAGAAGTTCTTCAGATCCGATGCGGCCTTGTGGGCCTCCTCCTCCAGCCGCTTGGCCTGCTGCTGAAAGAACTCGTCCGCCCCGGGGATCTGGACGAGGCTCGCCTGCACGGTCACCAGCGCCTCGGCGAGCGCGTTGACGAATTTGGGGGCGACTTCCGGGTCCGGGAAGCGGAACGAGATGCGCAGCAGGTCGGACCGCCCCTCCTGCCGCGCCGAGATGAGGTCGCGCAACCCCGCGACCGCCTCCGCCCGGACCTGGGCGGGGTCGCGCTTGCGCTGCCGCTTGGCGATGGTCTCGCGGACGAAGGCGCGGGCTTGCTCGACGAGGCCGCTCACCGGGCGGGCCGCCTCGAGGCTCAGCACGTAGGTCGAGGCGGCTTCGAGCCCGTTCAGCGCCGCGGCGGAGAGCCATGTCCGGAACTGACCCAGCAGCGTCGTGTCGCCCTTCATGGTCAGGCGCTGCAGTCCGACCTTGTCGAGCGCCTCCGAGATGACCTGGTCGGTGGACCCGATGCGGCCGATCGAGTCGAGGCGGGCGCTGAGGTCCACCGAATCGCCCAGCGTGCTCCCCGTGTTGTTCTTGTCCTTGATGCCCTGCCCGACGCGCACGAGCGTGTAGACCTCGTACCGCTCACCGACTGCCGAGTAATAGACGAACGCGGCCAACGAGGTCGCGAAGATCGATACGACGATTATACTCTTACGGCGCCACAAAATGGAGGGAGTGCTAGCGAAAATGAGTCCAGGACTGTAGCGACGCGAATGCACATGAGTCTCCATTCAAAACGGCGTCCAGACACCTTCACGCGGGAGCTTCAACGGGCGCGCCGTCGAGGGGCGAGCCGAGACCCAGCCGAGGTCTACATCCGATTGCCGGCGACGAGTTGACGTTCGTCAGGTTCGTGCATCGCGGGACCAGTTACATCAGCATCACTGGCGTATCTCCGGCCGACAGCGCGACTCGGCCGCCGCATTGAGATCACCTCGCCAGGGATGGGGAAACAGATGAAAGTTGTCATCCTTGCCGGTGGATACGGCACCCGCCTCAGTGAACACACCAGCGTCATCCCCAAACCACTTGTCGAGATCGGCGGCAGGCCGATGCTTTGGCACATTATGAAGATTTATTCACATTATGGTCTCAACGATTTCGTGATCTGCTGCGGCTACAAGGGGAATGTGATCAAGGATTATTTCTTGAATTACGCCAAACATGACAGCGATTTCACCGTCGATCTTCGGAATGACGTGATCGAATGCCATCGAAAGCCGACGGAGCCGTGGCGGGTGACGCTGGTCGACACCGGCGAGAAGACGATGACGGGGGGCCGCCTGAAGCGCGTGCGCCCGCATCTCGGCAATTCGACCTTCTGCCTGACCTACGGCGACGGGGTCGGGGACGTGAACATCTCCGAGTTGATCGCCTTCCACCACCAGCAGAGCGCGCTGGCGACCGTGACGGCGGTGCGGCAGCCCGGCCGGTTCGGAGCGATCAACCTGTCGGAGGATCGTCCGCGCGCCGCCGGCTTCCGCGAGAAGGACATGGCCGACGGTCAGATGATCAACGGCGGCTTCTTCGTCGCGGAGCCGGAAGCCCTCGACACGATCGACGGCGACGGCACCAGCTGGGAGAACGAGCCGCTCGCGCGCCTCATCGCCATGGACCAGCTCGCGGTCTATCGGCACCGCGGCTACTGGCAGAACATGGACACGCTCCGCGACAAGATGATCCTGCAGGAGCTCTGGGATCAGGGCAATCCGCCCTGGTGCATCTGGAACAAGCAGCGCCCGGCCTCCGCGCCAGCCGGTGCTTCGGAAGCGATCCACGCGGTCAGCGCGATCTAAAGGAGGCAGCATTGCGTATTTTGTACACTGGGTCCGACGGCTATATCGGCGCCGTGCTTGGCCCGAAGCTGCTGGAGAGCGGGCACGACGTCGTCGGTCTGGATTCCGGGTTCTATCGGCGGGGATGGCTGTTCGACGACGGACGCACCCGGCCGATGGTGATCTCGAAGGACACCCGCCACGTGACGGTCGCGGACCTGACCGGCTTCGACGCGGTCGTGCATCTCGCCGAACTCTCCAACGACCCGCTCGGGGAGAACGATCCCGAGGTCACGATCGAGATCAACCACCGCGGCTCGGTCGAGCTCGCGCGCAAGTGCAAGCTCGCCGGCGTGCGCCGGTTCATCTACGCCTCGTCCTGCAGCGTGTACGGCGCGGCCGGCGCCGAGGCGCGGGTCGAAACGTCGGAGGTCAATCCCCAGACGGCCTACGCGCGCTGCAAGATCATGGTGGAGAACGACCTGCGCAGGCTCGCGGACGAGACCTTCACCCCGGTGTTCCTGCGCAACGCGACGGCCTTCGGGGCATCGCCGCGGCAGCGCTTCGACCTCGTCCTCAACAACCTCGCGGGCTTCGCGTTCACGACCGGCAAGATCCGCGTGATGAGCGACGGCAGCCCGTGCCGGCCCCTCGTCCACATCGAGGACATCTGCCAAGCCATCCTGTGCGCGCTCGAGGCCCCGCGCGAGAACGTCAGCGGCGAGGCGTTCAACGTCGGCGACGACGATCAGAACTACACGATCCGGGAGATCGCCGAGATCGTCGGTCGCGTCTTCCAGAATTGTGAGGTCACCTTCGGACCGAGCGGACCCGACAGCCGGAGCTACCGCGTCTCCTTCGCGAAGATCGCGCAGCGCATGCCGCGCTTCCGGTGCCGCTGGAGCGCGGAGCGGGGCGCGCGGCAGCTGAAATCCGTGTTCGAGCGGATCCAGCTCGACGCGGCCACGTTCAACGCCTCGCCCTACACGCGGCTGTCGGAGCTGCGCAGCCTGCAGGTGACGGACCAGCTCGACGGGCATCTCCACTGGACGCAGCTGAAGGAACAGGCTTGGCCCGAGGCCGCCGAGTAGGCGCCGGCCGCGCCGGATCCGGGCCGGGCGACGCGGCCCGGCCGCCGGGGCCGGGCCGCGCGGCGGCTGCCGGTCGGTGCCCCTTCGGCGCGGCGCGGCGTCGCGGCCAGCGGGCGCCCGGTCGGCCCCGTCGGCCGGACGGGCCGGCCCCGGTTCCCGGTCGGGCGGTCCGTCGCCCGCCCCTCCCGATCGTCCTCACGCGCGGATTGTCTCGCGGCTCGCAGAGGTGCACTGCATGTCCAGGTCAGGTCTTCGCCTGCTCTCGGTGAACAACTACTTCTACCGCCGCGGCGGGGCCGACGTCGTCTTTCTCGAGCAGAACGAGTTGTTCGAGGCGGCGGGTTGGGAGGTTGCGCCCTTCGCGATGCAGCATCCTCAGAATCTGCCCACCCCATGGGCGTCGTACTTCGTGGACGAGATCGAGCTCGGACGCCGTTACGGGGTGGGGCGGAGCATCACGAATGCCGGCCGCGTGATGTATTCCCTGCAGGCCCGGTCCCGGCTGGCGAAGCTGCTCGATCGGTTCCGGCCGGACATCGCCCACATCCACAACATCTACCACCATCTCTCGCCCTCGATCCTGCCGCTGATGCGGGCCCGGGGGATCCCGATCGTGATGTCGGTGCACGACATGAAGCTGGTCTGCCCCGCCTACACGGCGTTCCGCGACGGCCAGGTCTGCCGCGCATGCCAGGGCGCGAAACTGTACAATGCCGTGCGCTACCGCTGCCTCAAGGGGTCTCGCCTGCTCTCCGGCTTCGTCGCGCTCGAAACCTCCCTGCATCGGCTGCTGGGCCTCTACGCGTCGAACGTGAGCCGCTTCGTCGTACCCAGTCGCTACTACCGCGACATACTGTTGGAGGCGGGCTGGCCGAGCGAGAAGGTCGCCCACGTTCCGAACTTCGTCGATCCGTCCCACTACGACCCGTCCCCCGAGATCGGCGACCGGTTCGTCTATTTCGGGCGCCTCGACCGGCTCAAGGGCATCGAGACGCTGCTGCGCGCGGCGGCGCAGGCCGGCGTTCCGCTGACCCTGGCGGGGCGCGGCCCCGACGAGGACAGCTTCCGGCAACTCGCCGAGTCGCTCGGCAGCGACGTGCACTTCGCCGGTCACCTCGACCGGCCGGGCCTGGCCGCCCTCCTGCGGACCGCGCGCGCGGCCGTGCTGCCGTCCGTGTGGAACGAGAATGCCCCGGTCTCCGTGCTGGAGGCCTACGCGGCGGGCCGGCCCGTCATCGCCAGCCGGATCGCGGGCATCCCCGAACTGATCCGGGAGGGCGAGACGGGCGTGCTCGTGCCGCCCGGCAACGTCGCGGCGCTCGCCGACGCCCTGTCGGATTTCGCCGCGATGCCGCCGGGACGGGTCGCCGCGCTGGGCGCCGCGGCGCGCGCCTGGGCGGCCCGCGACTTCTCGCCCGAGGCCTACCGGTCGCGCGTGCTCGGCCTCTACGCCGAGCTCGGTGTCAGCGAGGGGACGGGAGCCCGGGGGGCCTCCAGTGAGGCGGGTCCCGGCCAGGGCCACGGCCTCGCCGGCGCGGGCTCAGCATCGTTCGCCGGAGGGGTCGCCGGCTAAGCATCATTCGCCGAAGGGGTCACCGGTTCGGCGGCGAGGAATGATGCGAAAGCAAGAGGCTCAGCAGAATCGCAGGGCGCTATTCTGCTGAGGCCGCGACAATGATGCGGGAGGAGGACGCTGAGCAGACGTGCCGCAGGCGACTCTGCTCAGCCCGGCCCGATGCGGGCGAGGCCGGGCCCGCCGCGGGCGGCTGTCCCGATGAGCGGCTGGACGAACCGGCCGGCGCGGCGCCGCCTCCAGGCCTCGCTTCGGCGCGACAGCCCTCGACCTCGGCAACGACGATCCTCGGAGGATTCAGACGTGTATCGGCGGGCAGAAGGGCTTCTTTGATGGATCGATACGCGGTCGCAGTCCGCTGCCTCCTCCTGAGCATGAGGTGCATGATCCTCGTCTGCAAATTCGGGCTCGCGTTCTTCATCGGGAAGTACCTCGACCTCGCCTCCCTGGGGATCTTCGGCCTCGCCGCGGGCGCGGCCTCGTTCGGCCCGATCGTCTTCGGACTGGGCCTGATCCAGGTGATCATGCGGGACGCGGTCACGCTCTCGCTCGAGCGCGTGGTCGAACGCGTGCTGGCGTACTGGTGCCTGGTGGCTCTCCTCTACGGCGTGATCCTCGTCGCGGCTGTCCTGACGACGGTCGCGACCGGCGCGCCCTGGCTCGTCGTTCTCGTCTGCGGGATCGTCGTGTTCGAGCATCTGGGGAACGACATCGTCCAGCTCTACTCGTACCGCGAGCAACCCCTGTGGGCGAACGGCAACGCGTTCATCCGGGGCGGCTTGTGGATCATGGTGTACGTGCCGGTCGCGCTGCTGTTTCCATCGTTTCGCTCGCTGTCCTGCGTGCTCGGCTTCTGGCTGGCCGGCAGCGCGCTGGCCTTCGTCATCTTCCTGCTGGCGACGCGCGACTGGCCGTGGCGGACGGCCCTGAGCGGCGAGCTGACGCCGGCCTGGATGAAGGCGACGATCAGGCGCTCGCTCGTGATCTACGTCAGCGATCTCAGCTTCGCGGCGAGCCAGCAGATCGACCGCTACGTGGTGACCGCCTTCCTGGGGCTGCGCCTCGCGGGAGTGTACTTTCTCTACTGGTCGGCCGCGAACGCGGTCAGCAATCTCGTGAGCGTCTCCGTGCTGCAGATCGAGCGGCCGCGCCTGATCAAGGCGTTCCACGAGGGCGTCGCGCAGCACCGCCGGCTCGTCCGCTCGGTGATGCGGGTGACCGTCCTCTCCTCGCTGGGCTTCAGCCTGATCGTCGTCTGCGGCGTCCTGCTGTTCCTGCCGCTCATGAAGCAGCAGGCCGTGACGCAGTACCCGGGGGCGCTCGCCCTGATCATGGCCGGGATCATCGTGAGAAACATCGCCGACGTCGGCGCGATGGGGCTGTTCACGGCCCACCGGGACGGCATCACCACCGTGACGAATTGCGCCGCCGTGCTGGGCCTGCTGGCGAGCCAAGTCATCCTGCTGCCGGTCGCGGGCCTCTACGGCGCCGGGGCCGCGATCCTGATCGCCTTCGGTGCGGTCTCGATCCAGCGCCACGTCCTGTTGTTCGGCGGCAGAGCCCCCTGAGCACGGCCGCTCCGCCCCGCCCGGGCGATCGCGGGAGCGCCCCGCGGGCGGATGCCCGATCGCTCCCTGCCGCGGTCTGCGCCGCGCGCAGCCCCTTCCCGGCGCGGCAGCACGCAATCCGGGCCCGCCGGGCGGTCGGACCGGGCGGTGCGCCGGGGGCTGCACCGGAGAGCCGGGCGCGCTTCGGCCAAGGGCGGCCCGCGACGGACGCGCCGGAATCGTCCGCCGGGGCCTCGGCGGGCACGGCAGCCCTCGCCGGTGACGGCCCGGGGGGCGTCGTCGCGCCGGACCGGCCGGGATTCTCGACGGGGTCGTGCCGGGCGAGGCGCGCGCCCTCCGGCCTGGCGGCCCGGCCGGCGCACCGCCTCGGCAGGTCTCCCAGAGCTCGATCTTCGCCGGAAGCGCCTCGGCGCGGCTGGCGGCGGGGCCGGGTGCCCCGCCGCCAGCAGCGCGACGCGATGATCGTCCCCGCTCCGTCCTGACCTCGACCCGGCCGATACGGTCCCGGCGCGGAGGGGAAGCCGAGCCCGCCCCCGCGGACGGGCGCAACCGGGAGGAGGCGTGCCGCCGAGCCGCCGCTCCGCCCGTGCGCGGCGCGCCGAGGCCGTGCGCCGCCGACCGGCGCCGGCCGGACCGCTTTGCCCCGGCCGCGATCCTACCAGGTCAAGGTGTAGGTGAGGGGAAATCCGAACAATTTCGATGTCCTGATCGTGTAATTCCTCACGCCCGCGCTGTCCGCGATGCTGGCAAGTTCCTGCTTTGACAGCAAATTCATGTAATTGCCAGTTGCCCAGTCTTTCCCGATCAGCCGAATGAATCGGTCGAACATCTGCTTGCTCAGCACCAGATGGAGCAGCGGAACCCGCGTATGCAGCTCGATCGGAAAATACCGGCTGGGGGTCGTCACGTAGCCACGTGCTCCGACGCGTCTCAGCTCACTGAGGAACCGGATCTGAGCAGGCTTTTCCCCGACATGCTCGATGACCGCATTCGCGTAAGAAATCGAGAATGACCTGTCATCGAATGGAAGATCAAGTCCGTCGGCAATGACCGGAGACACGGCGGGATATTTCGCTGGAAAATAGGTCAGAGTGGACTGCGCCACGGCCGTAATATTATGAGGGTACTGATAATATTTTTCGAGATAGTTATCGTACGGTGAATATTCTTCGTCATTGACGCCGACGTCGACGATCTTATCTGCCGGAGAAGGTGAGAAACGTGACAGGAAATCGTCGAATTTCGCCTTGCGATTGCGCCCCGAGATTGTCGCGGCGATTTTCTCAACCAGAACGGACATGGTGATGCGCACCTCAGATCGTGAGTTGATGACTTGCGAGCGGACGGGAGGTCGTCCGCGCGGTGACCCGACGATTCATCTCAGGCTTGGCCCCCCAGATCTCCTCCGTCGTGACTGATGCGAGCTCGTTCTGCTCCGGCTCTTCGATGTCATTCCGGTGGAGTGGCCTTGCCGATTATCGTCCAACTACTCTTCCTGTTTCCCAGCCATTGCCGACAGTTGCAGGCCAAATCCGCCGGGCCCGTCGCATCCAAGCATCGCATTCAGCACGCAAACGACGGCGCAGCTTTCTCGGCATCGTATACGCTGGGCTGCACTGGTTGATATTGACACGCGTCAAATCCGAGCAGCGCGCGCCGGACGGTCCGTTTCGCGTGCGGATCCGTTTGTGCTTGCGAACGGTGGCGCGAGCTCGCTTCCGCGATGGCTGGCGCGGCGTCGCCGGAGCGCGCGGCCGCGCCATCGGGCCGTCCTCCGCCAGCACGGCCGCGCCCCTGGGCGCGCCGCGCGGCCGACCCGGGCGCGCCCTCCGCATCGGATCGCGCGACGGTCCTGGTTCCGAACGATGAGGGCCGGCCCACCGGCGGGAGCCATCAGCCCCTCGGCTTCCTTCGGTCGGCGTGCTACGTTGACCGAATAAAAAGGTCCGGTCGGCGAGCCGTGTTTTGCGCGATCGGAAGCGATCCATCATGAAGCGTCATTCCAGATTGGCCGCCGACTGTGCCGCTTCACTTTGCGCCTGGCTCGCGATTCCGCGCGACGTCTGGCAGGAGCTCTATCGTCGGCGGCACCCGGCCAAGGTGGCGGCGGAGCCTCCCCGCGGCCGCCATGGCCGCCGCCGCCGACGGTCGCAGTGGCTGATCAATGCGCGCTACGGCGTCGATTACTTCGTCATCAGCGCCAGGAGGCGGCGCTCCAGCGCCGCGGACCGGAGCAACTTTCTCATCATGCTGACGGTCACGGCATTTCTGATCTTCTTCATCTTCATTTCGGGGTACGATTACTTGTTCGTCTGGAGCGATTTTCCCTGACGCGGCGATCTCCCGCGGCCGGCGGGTCGTCGCGCGCCGCGGCACGGTCGCAATTGACGGCCGTCAACTTCGGCTCGGCGGGTCGATGCAATCTGCGCATCGCACGCCAGCGCGCCCAGATCCGGCGAGGACGAGCGTACCGGCGGTCTCACCGTCCGCGCGATCCCGGCGGCGTGAGGGATGCGCGCCCGGCGGTTTCCGAAGGCCGCGTGGCGCACCCCGCGGCGAGGAGGCCCGCCCCGCACCGCGGGCATCGAGGCTCGACCGACCCGCGGTCCCGACAAGAGCGATCGCCCGCCTTCGTGGGTCGGATCGAGACCCGTTCAGGCGAGACGGAGGTCACGTTGTTCTCATTCCCGGACTTCGCGCGCGAGATAGAGCGGACGGCCATCGACGTGACGTGGCGGTCCGGCCTGTCTCGCCTGTTCGTCCGAAATTTCGCCGGACGCGGCGCCGTGTACATGTTTCACAGCGTCGTGCCCGACCGGGCGAGATTCCTGACGCCCGGCCTGCGGGCGAGCCCGCGCTTCGTCGACCGCTTCCTGGCCGATCTGCGACGACGCGACATCGACATCATCAGGATCGAGGACCTCGAAGACAGGCTGAGATCTCCGAATTCCCGCAGGTTCATCGTCTTCACGTTCGACGACGGCTACGTCGACAACCTCCAATATGCGCTTCCGGTGTTTGAGAAGCACCGTGCTCCGATGACGATCTACGTCACAACCAGCATGATCACCGGCGAGCTCTACTGCTGGTGGCTCGCACTGGAGCGCCTCATACTCGAGACATCGCGCGTCGACATCGCCCCGATGGGGCGGCGATTCGTGTGCGCCACGATGGGCGACAAGCTTCGCGCCTACCGGGAGATCTCCACCTGGGTCTCGGACGACATCACCGGACGAGCGCCGCTTCTGCAGCCCCTCTTCCTGGTCTCCGGCGTGTCGACCCGACAGATCGTCGAGAATGTCGGGCTGTCCGTCGAACAGCTCAAGTATCTCGGCCGGAACGATCTGGTCACCATCGGCGGCCACACCGACCGGCACGCCGAGCTTTCGCGGTTGGGCGAGAGCGAGGCCCGCGCCGAGATCGTGGCGAACAAGCGCTATCTGGAGGACACCCTTCAGAACGAGGTCTCGCACTTCGCCTTCCCGTTCGGGGGCAGGACGGCGTGCGGCGAGCGGGAAGCCCGGCTCGTGCGGGAGGCGGGGTACCGGACCGCCGTCACGACCGAGCACGGCTGCGTCTTCGATCGACACCTCGGTCGCCTTCACCTCCTCCCGCGGATCGGATCGTCGCGGCACTACGAATCCGTCAGCCTCGCTCACCTGCAGACCGACGGGGCGCTCGCGGCCCTGAGGACCTGGGCCCGGAACGGCGCGCGGTGGCGGGCGGCCGCCCCGAGGGCCTCGCACGGCTTCGGGACCGGAACGGGGCAAGGGTCGTTCTGACCTGCTCCCGAGAGCGGCCCGTCCCGACCGGGAAGCGAGGCAGCGACGACGGCCCGCCCGCGGCATCGCGGCTTTCGGCGGCGAGGAGGAGTCCGCGCGGCGGATGGAGGACCGGCCGGAGGGCACGCGCCGCCTCCGGGCATGACGGCCCCTAGAGCATTTTCCGACGAAGTGGATGCCGGTTCGTCGAAGAGAATGCGGCAAAATCAAAGACCTAGTACCCTGTCAGGCTTCAATTGATGGGTAGAGGCTGCGCAGCTTGTCGCGAGCTTGCCCGGCGGTGAGGTGCCAGTTCAGCTTTGTCTGCCCGGCGTTGCGGGCCTCCTCCCACCGAGCAACCTGTTGGGTGAGCGTGTTCACCTGGGCGATGCGCCGGGCCAAGCATTGCTGCCCCAGCGCGCTCAACTCGATCTCGGCCATGTTGAGCCACGAGCCGTGCTTGGGCGTGTGATGAAGCTCGATGCGCGCGGCCAAGCGGCGCGCCTCGGCGGCCGGGAAGGCCTCGTACAGGCTGGCCAGGGCATGAGTGTTGAGTTGATCCATCACCAGCACTACCCGCTCGGCCTCGCGCTAGCGCCCGTCGAGCAGGTCGCGCACGACGCGCGCCCAGTCCACGCGGCGTCGCTGGGCGGTGACGGCCACGTGCCGCCAGCCCGCCAGCGGCTCGCAGGCGAGGAACAGGCTCGCCACGCCGTTGCGCACGTAGACGTGGTCGTGGCGCGCCACTGCCCCGCGGCGCGGGGGCAGCGCCGGGCGGGTCTCGCCGATCAGTTGTTTGAAGCTCTCGTCCAGGCACACCACCGGCCGACGCGGATCATAGGGTCGGCAGTAGACCTCCAGCACGTCCTCCATGTGGAAGACGAACTCCGCCGAGTGCTTGGGCGGGATGCACCACATCTTCCTCAGGTGCGGCTTGAGAGTGTTTTTTTGAGTGTCTGACGCACCGTCTCGTGAGATACGCCCGGCACGTGCTGCAGTTCAACCATGCGGCCGGCCAACAGGCGCAGCGTCCAGCGCGCCCGTCCTTGAGGCGGCGACGAACAGGCCAGGGCGATCAGGTGAGCCTCCGCTTCGCCGTCGAGCGCGCGGGCGTAGAGGCGCTGGCCCTTGCGGTAGGGGCTCAGCGCCCGCTCCAGCCCCTCCTCGACGAAGCGCCGTCGCACCCGCTCCACGCTCGCCGTTCCGACCCCGACCCCTTCGGCGATTCGCTCGTCGGGCCAGCCCGGTCCCGCGGCGCTCGCGTCCGCCTTGAGCAACACCTGCGCGTGCTTGAGCCGGCGCACCTCGGCCTTCCCGCGCGACACCAGCCCAGAAAGCTCATCCCGCTCCGCCGCCGTGAGCGTCACAACGTACTTCTTCATCGCGCGCCTCCCGGGATACAGCCCCACCAACGCGCAACTCATCAAATCAGACCAGACAAGCCACTAGAGCAGGGTTCCGTTGCAACTTGATCGAACCCTGCTCTAGGCGCGGCGGAGCAGGCGGCGCAGCATGGGCGGGAGCCGCGGCCGCCGTCCGAACGTCGCCGGGTCGGGGCCGAGGCGGCCATCCGCGCGGTCGAGGGACGCGATGGCGGCGTGATCCTCCGCCGTGAGCGCGAAGTCGAAGGCGCGGATGTTCTCGGCGAGCCGCACCGGCGAGGCCGATTTGGGGATCGCCACGCAGCCGTTCTCCAGGTGCCAGCGCAGCACGACCTGGGCCGGCGTGCGGCCGTGGCGGTCGGCGATGCCCCGCAGCACGGGATCGGCGAGGCAGCCGGCGCGTCCGAGCGGGCTCCAGGCCTGGGTCACGATGCCGTACCGCGCGTGGACCTCCCGCAGCCCTCGCTGCTGGAAGTGAGGATGAAGCTCGATCTGGTTCACGCAGGGCAGGATTCCGGTGGCGTCGGCGATGCGCGCCAAGTGCTCCTCGGTGAAGTTCGAGACGCCGATCGAGCGCACGCGACCCTGCCTGCGCAGCTCCACCAGGGCGCGCCACGCGTCGACGTAGGCCTTGCGCTGCGGGCACGGCCAATGGATCAGGTAGAGGTCGATGACCTGGAGACCGAGTCTCGCCGCACTCGCATCGCACGCGCGCAGCGCCGCGTCGTAGCCGTGATCGTCGTTCCAGAGCTTCGTGGTGACGTGCAGGGCGTCCCGGGAGACCGGGCTCTGCCGCAGGGCCCGACCGACACCGGCCTCGTTGCCGTAATTCGCGGCCGTGTCGATCGAGCGGTACCCCGCGCCGATGGCGGCCGCGACCACGTCCGGAAGACGCTCCTCCGCGATCTGCCACACGCCGAGGCCGAGCTGGGGCATCGCGTGTCCGTCGTTGAGCTGGACGCGCGGGAGGGTCAGCACATCGTTCATCGGCACACCTTGAGGCCCTCGCCGCGAGCCCCCCTGCGCCGCGGCAGAGGGGTGACCGGCACCTGCCTTCCGTCGCTTCGCCTCACGACGGCTTGATCTCGCGCGGCGCGACGAGAGCCTTCCTCCAGTGCCTGCGCTTCAACATATCGGTCAGGACGGCCCGGACCTTGCCGGAATGCCGCTCGAAGAGGAGGTACAGCAGGCAGGAGCTCATGATGCATATCAGCGAGAACGTGGCCCACAGCAGAATTGAGGTCAGATTGTACTCGACGACTCGCGCCGCGAAGGCGACGTTGAGGGCCACCAGCATCGGATAGTGAAAAGCGTAGAGTGAGAAGCTCGACCGCGCGATGAGTCCGGTCCAGCTTCCCAACCGTGTCACGCCGACGTCGAGGATTTCGAGCGCCTTGATCGCGCCGGCCGTCAGCAGGCCCAGTTGCAGGTGGTACGCGGCCCAGGACGGCAGCAAACCCCGCGCGAGGAGGACGGCGCTGACCGCGACGCCGAGCGCGATCGCGGCGCCGATCAGCCGCCCCGGAGCGCGAATCGCGTACACGGCCGCGCCGATGCACCATATCGCAAAATAGAAGAAGAACTTGAGTCCGGTATGGGTCCCCTGGACATCCAGCCGCTCCGACGCGACGAAGAGGGCAAGAACGAAGATCGCGATCAGCGGGCACAGGACATTCTGTCGGATGCTCAGCAAGCAGAAGAAGAGGACGTAGTACCATGCCTCGCTCGACAAGCTCCAGAGAGCGAGGTTTCCGGCAAACTCGTGGCAGAGGATGGTCTGCAGGAACAGCGCGTTGCATGCCGCGGCGGCGGGCGTGAGTTTGGCTTCGAGCAGCCGGTCCGCGTGGTACAGATCGGCGTGGGCAACGGCGAAGGTGGACCAGTTCGCCGATCGCTGCGAGAGCACGTAGAGGAGGGCGGAGAGCACGAGGGACGGGATCAGGACCGTGTAGAGGCGCGAGAGGCGCGCGCCCGCGTAGTCCGCGGCGCTCAGCCGCCCCGTCCTGGCTCGGACGATCGCCGGCCCACCCACCAGATACCCGCTCAGAACGAAGAACACGATCACGGCCGCGACACCGTGCTGGCTCACCATCCATACAAACGAATACAAGTATCTGATCGGCTCACTGTATTCCGCGCCCGGCACTTTCTCCAGAAACAAGAGCTGATACGAGTGAAATAACAGAACTTCGATTGCGGCTATGCCTCTCGCCAAATCCAACCATGCGCTGAGCCGGGGCGGTATTTGATTATCCTGGCGTATTGAGATCATTTCGGCGCCCTATGAGTTCTCTGAAAATGCTTTTTATTCACATTCTCAGTCCGAATCCGGCCCCGGAGACAATGGCGCCAGCATGGCATCGGACATACGCCTAACGCGTCGGCCTGCCGGCGATTTGACGGCCGTCAACAATCTTCTGTTTCGCGGATGTGTCTCGGCGCAAGCTTGACGCCGCGCGGTGGCGGGCGCGTCCCGGAGCGACGCGGGGCCGGGCGTGACTCGGGCTCGCACCGGTCGGGCGCTCGCTCTCGCCGGCGCGCCCCCTGCCCCGACCAGCCGTCCTGTCCGCGATCGGCGATCGCCCGGCAGGGTGGCCGGCCAGGGTGGCGGCGCGCCGCGTCATGGACGAACCACTCGGACGAATCACTCGGACGGATCGCCCGCTCGCCGACCGGCGGGCAGCCCGCGCGGCCGAGCCGAGGGCGCGAAGCCCGCGCGGGCGGGACGGGGCGCCCGCAGCCGCCGCCTCGAAGGCGGATGGCGCGGGCCCGCTCGGCGGGGTGGGATCGGCGTCGGCCGGCACGTGACGCGGGGGGGACCGGCCGTGCCGAGCCCGGAGGGCGTTCGATGCGCGATCAGGCCGGGCCGCGCCGCGAGCCCCCGGGTATCAAAGTTTCGATTTCAGTCTTTCTGCGCCGCGTTCTGAACTTTGCTCTTGGTGGTCTTTGCAATTATTTTCTTTATGTGCTGTTTTATTTGGTCTGCTCGCTTTGAAGAAGGGCTATCTGAAATTCTTTGTTCGAGGAATTCTTGTATATACATCGCCCGTCCCCTTCTCCAAGCATGCTCGCGCACCCGATGAGGGTCGGGCCAAAACGAGCATGGCGTCGCTCCGTTCCAAGCGTCCCGAGCAAGTTCTTTGCCTTGTTTCTGACATATAGCAGGAAACCGCCTGCGCTTCCATCACTAGTAACGCGTCAAAATGGGTGTCGTTGCCGTTACAAGCTTGACCGTGGCAGTGAGTTGCGGCTTATCGCAAACTACGTAGTGACTGCGTAGGCGCAGATCGGGTACTTTTGTGCGTGTTGATGGGGGCTGATGTGGCACAGCGCTTCTACGTGGATCTGTCAGACAGCGAGAACCTGATTCGCGACGAGGAGGGTGTAGACGCGGATTCACTGGAAGAAATTCTTGAACAAGCCAAAATCGTGATCGCCGAGATGCTGCTCAGCGGAAAATTCGATTACTCTGACGGCGGCTGGCAGCTCGTCATTCGGTCCGAGAATGGAGCCGTGGTGGCGACGATCCCGTTCGTCGCCGAGACCTGAATAGTGGCGAGTGTCAGCGTGACAGGTCGAGGAGCCGCATCTGATCGCGCGACGGCACGCAAAGCGGGAGCGTTGTTGTC
The DNA here is from genome assembly GCF_000379105.1 of Methylobacterium sp. WSM2598. Classification (GTDB taxonomy): domain Bacteria; phylum Pseudomonadota; class Alphaproteobacteria; order Rhizobiales; family Beijerinckiaceae; genus Methylobacterium. The sequence continues at coordinate 2,493,828 of NZ_KB900609.1, forward strand.
GGGGTAACGTGTCCCGCCGGCGATCGCCGGACTCGGACTATCCTGCGCAGTCAGGGGAGAGCGCGATCCGATCCCGCTGCCGATCGATCCTGATCGAGTCCGCCGCGTTCGCGACCTGCCCGGCACCGATTCGGCGGGCGCGGCGTCGCGGAACGTCGGCGGCCGCGGTGGGCCCGACCCCACCGGCGCTGCCCGCTCGCGCCGCAGGAACCATCCGACCTGAAAGCGTGGCTTGCCGATCGGACGGACGCGCGCAGCGCTCCCGTCGCGGCGCGCGGGGCACCGCGCTCCCGTTCACGCTTGCCGGCCGCCCTCGCCGGCGGATCGGCGACCGCGGCGCTGAGCCGATCCCCGACACCGACGAGCGGTCCGATGCCGCGATGATCGCCCCGCGCAGGGTCTCCGGCCGGGCCGACGCGCCGCGCGAGGCCGATGCGGGCGCGGCGAGAGGTTCCGGTCCCGCATCATCTCCGCGACCGGACCGGCGACCTCTCGGCGCGCGATGCCGCGCCCCGCTGCAGCGCCAGCCGGGCGGCGTTCCGGCCGCGGCGTCCACCCGCTCCCGCGGCCGCCTCGCGTCCTGCCGGGGCGGCCCGGCCCAGACCAGCGAGCGCTGAAATGTACCGGACCGTACCTTCTGGCACCGATCAGGGCCAGATTTGATCAGCACTACCGGGAGCGCGAGCGCCCCTGTGCCAGACCATCCACGGCAGCATACCCAGAGACACCGATGTGCTGGGACAATGCCACGGCCGGCGCTTGGCCGACGGCGGCGATAAACAGGCGTCGCTGACTGTCGTTAAGCTTCTGTTAACCATTTCGACAGATTGTTTCAGAACCACGACCGAGGCTGCTTGCTGTTGGACAGCCCGCAGAATCCGTCCGTCAGGCCGATCGCGGGAGCGGGCGCGCTCCGGCGGGGGCGCGGTGTGCCGGCCGGGCACGACCTGACGGACGGTTCCTGACCGGCCGATGACTTGCGCGAGCTTGATGCGTCGCGCTCCGCCTCGCGCGGAGCTTCGACTGTGTACCGTGAGTAGCTTCGTCAAAAAAAAGCAGATTCGAAAAAACTCATGGGGGTCGAGCGATGACGTTGTCGGTTGACGAGGTTCTGCGGCAGAACACGGTCGGCTTCAGCGAGGCGGCGCCGCTCGGCGTGCCGACCAGCTACTCGTGGTACGGCGGTGCCGACCAGTTCACGGCCGCGGCGCCCTCCGGCTTCACCGCCGTCACGGCCTGGGGCCAAGTCTACCAGGAGGCCGGGGCACCCGCCTACAGCAACCCGAGCGCCCGCGTGCAGGTCGGCAACACCCAGACCTTCGTCCATATCAAGGCCACCGGCGAGTGGGTTCAGGTCCAGAGCCAGGCCGGCAACGCCATCGCGGGCGGCCACTTCGCGACCGACTTCGCCGGCAACACCGCCACCGCGATGCCCGTCAGCACCGGCGCGGACGGCACCGCGACCTTCGACGCGCCGTCGGCCGGCTACAACGACCATTTCTGGCCGACCGCGCGCGGCATCTACGCGGCCAACGCGGCCGATGCCGTCTACGTGCAGATGGACATGCGCGTCACGGATCCCAACCTCCACGTGATCGCCAATATCGGGGCGGACTGGTGGCGCGACGCGTCGGCCGGGTTCGTGGACGGCTTCGCCAACAATCCCTGCGCGGGCATGAACAACTGGGCCAAGCTGACGACCGAGTGGAGGACGCTGGCCTACTGCTCCTCCGACGCCGTGCTGCGGGCCGACCCGCCGCCGGTCGTGACCGGCGCCGCGCTCGAACCCACCGTCACGCCGCTTCCCCTGCCGGACACGATCCCGACCGTCACCGCCCCCACGGACCCGACCCCGCCGACCCCCGCGCAGCAGGACACGGCGCCGGCCATGACGCCGCCCGCGGCGGCGGCCGACGCGAACCTCCTGGTGAACGGCTCCTTCGAGCAGAGCGCGGTGGCGCCCGGCCAGGGCGCCGCCTTCGACGCGGTTCCGGGCTGGCAGGCCATCTCGGGCGGCAAGATCGAGCTGTGGAACCAGCTCAACGGGGTGTCGGCGACGGAGGGCGCGAAGTTCGGCGAGCTGGACTACCTGGGCGCCCAGGACGGCCTCACCCAGACCGTGAAGACCGCGGCCGGCCAGAGCTACGCCCTGAGCTTCGACGCGCGCAACCGCCCCGGCCTGAGCGCCTCCACCTGCAGCATCGAGGTGCTCTGGAACGACAAGCTGATCGCGACGGTGCCGCCGGGCAGCGACTGGAGCCGGTACAATTTCCCGGTGGTCGGCACGGGCCAGGACGACCGGCTGACGCTGCGCGAGGTCGCGAGCCAGGGCGGGGACGGCCTCGGAGCCCTGTACGACAACGTCAGCCTCGTCGCGACGGGCCCGGCCGCTCCGGCGCAGTCGACGGCGCCGGCGACGGTCGGCGCCGGGTCGGACCAGCTCCTGCTGCAGATCAGCCAGGACGCCTACCAGGGCGACGCGCAGTACACGGTCTCGGTCGACGGGCGCCAGGTCGGGGATACGCAGACGGCGCACGCCTCGCACGCGGACGGCAAGGCCGACCAGCTGCTGGTGCTCGGGGATTGGGGCGCGGGCGGGCACACGGTGTCGGTCAACTTCCTGAACGACGCCTGGGACGGCACGCCGAGCACGGACCGGAACCTGTACGTGACCGGGGCGAGCCACAACGGCGCCGACGTTGCCGGGGCCGCCCACTCGCTCTACGGGGCCGGGCCGCAGAGCTTCACCTTTGGTGGATGAGGAGCGCCCGGCAGGGACCCTCCGGGGCCCGCGCGCGGGATCAGGACTCGGCCCCTCGCTCCTGCCGCGCCGCGTCGGCGGTCACGCCTCGCGGGGCTCCCGGGGCGGTTCCCGGCGGGCTGGGGTGGCGCGTGCGGGCGATCCGGCACGCGGGCGGAGTCGGCCCGACCGGATCATCCTCCCGGAGCGGCGGCGCGCCCGAAACGGGGCGCGGTCGAGCGGACCTCGATGGGGTGGAACTCAGAAATAGGTGCCGTTTCGGAAATGCACGGCGACGCCTCCGGCCGCGTGCTCGCCGAAACCGCTGATGATGAACGGGTTGCCGGCCCGGGTCTCCGTCTGCGGCGAGCCGCCCACGAGCTTGGCCGCGATGAAGGCCGCCTCGGTCCGGTTTCGCGCCCCGAGCGCGCGGAGAAGCGCCGCCGTGTGGATCTTCGCCGTGCCCGCGGCGATGTTGAGGGAGTTGGCGATCTCCTTGTTGGACATGCCCTGGGCCAACAGAGGCAGGATCTCGTGTTGACGAGGCGTCAGCTTCAGCCGGTCGCTCGGCAGGGCAATCGACGCGGGGGTGTTCGGCTTGACGTCGTCCCCATCCGCGAGCCATCGTGGCACGTAGATCCGTCCCGAGAGGAGGTCCGTGATCGCTCTGATCAGCTCGCTATCGGGCTGCATCTTGTAAATGAAGCCATGAAATCCCGCAGACAGACAATTCAAGACGTCCGAGCGTGCATTCGAGGATGACATCACGGCAAATCGCATACTGCGGCAGGCAACACGCATTTCCTTGATGCGTTCGAGCGCTTCCTTACTCAAGTTAAATGCATCTATTAGGACAAGATCGGCTTGGAAATTTTTATCGACTTGAGCGAGCGATGAGGCATCGGTAATACGGACTTTGGCAAGGTTAGCTTCAATAATATTACGAAGGCCGACGCGGTAGACACTGTGCTCATCGACAAGCAAGATTTCAGGCACGGCACGATTCTCCCGATCTTCACGTCGGCACCAAATCCAAGAGCTTGTTAAACCTAGTTACATCTGTATACCTCACCTCAGCCTCACCAGCGGTTGAATTCATTGTCCTCGATACACCTGACGCCAACATGCCATGTTAATACATTCAAATTATCCGCAGCGATCTAGATTTTGTCAAGGCTGGCGGCAAAAGCACAGCTTGCCTATCCCGTGAGAATGGCGGGCGATACAAATGCCAATAAGGCATCAATCGCATCCTATAGTGGACAAAGTTCGCTCATTACAAAATATACTCTAGCCATGCACCGACCTTTCTGTGACGCATGGTCTGGACAGGTTCTCTCCCACGGTAGCAACGTAAATACTTAAATACACAGCCGTTATAAGTTTACGCATTTCAGTTTGGATGTTACTCTTTGCAAGATCAACTCGATTGTTGCGTCGCGGTAGCGATTTCACACGAGATTTGTCGTCCGGCTGATAAGCGGGCAAGTGCCGGGCATCCACTCGCACTGCACACTAAGCGGCCGCACTTAACGATGACGCTGCACGTTAGCGAGCAGACAAAATCTTCTGCGGCTCGGCCCACAGCAGATTGTCCTCGAGCGTATCAATCGACCCTGCCGGTGCAACTATCGATCCGTCGATCTATGCCCCGAGGCGGGTCGCGCCGATTTCATCGCCGAACCGGCTCCCCAGGGGCGGCGCGGAATCCCGTGCGTCCCCTCCTGCGGCGCCGCAGCACCCGCGAACCTGCACCTAACGGTTGCGCCTGCCCCGCGGCGGGACCGATCCGCCCGCGCACCCGGCCAGTCACCCGTGCCCGGTCTCGGCCCGAGGCGGGCCGCCGAAGGTCCGGCCGGCGCCGCGCCGCCGGTGCGGCCGAGCCGGCCGGGGGAACGCGACCTCAGGCCCCGGTCGGGTCGGCGGGGGCGGTCCCCGGCACGGCGAATCGCTACGGGCGCCAGGCCGACATCCACACCGCCCTCCTCAGCCTCGCCTCGGCGCGCAGCACCTGGTGCTTGCTCGGTCCCTGGCTCCGCGCGGGTCCCGCGATCGGCTGCACGCTGCACGGCTGGTCGCGCAGGGGCACGATCTCGCGCAGGCGGGCCATCGCCGCCTCGTAGGTGTCGTACCGCTCCACCAGCGGCTGGCCCTTCCTCGGGATCGTCAGCAGGGCGAAGTGCGCCGGCCGGCGCCGGATCCAACCGCGCGCGCGCTGCCACACGACGACCGCGTGGCATGACTCGGTGCTCGCCGCCGCCCAGTCGGAGCCGTCCCGGTATTGCGGCCAATCGGCTTCCCAAATCGGTCCCTGGACGCGGAGGGCCATCCAGACAACGGACCGGGCCGCCGTGCGGTGGATCTCTCCATGTCTCATTCGGATTGCCTGGCGTGCGCGATGCGGGAGATCGGATGGCGCGGGGGTGAGGGCGGCGGCTGCGGATGCCCGCCCACCCCCTCGCGCGGAGAACGGCGCGCCGTGGACACTCTGAAACCGGGGTCGATCACGGTGCAATCGCGCCCTGTTCTAGAGCAGGATCCGGTCGCGGCGCAATCGGACCGCGTGATAGGCCCTTGATGCGACCGAATTTTCCGCATCGGAGGGGCGACCTTCCGGGACGCGACTGCGCGTCCGCGCGATGGCCGGATCCGGGCGGCGAACCGGTGCTCCCTGCGCCGGGGACTGGTCCAGCCGCGTCCTCCCGCGGGAGGGGGCGATCCGCCGCATTCGGCCTCGCCCCCACCGTCGGGGAGGCGGGAAAGGCGCGATGATTCACTTCGGATCCCGAGCCCGTGCGGGCCGCGGCTCGGCGCCTGACCGGGCCGCTGATGCCCGGTCGGCCAAGGGATCCGCCCAAGAGGTTCGGCGACGGCGCTCGGCCCGCCGACCTGATCAGCGGCTCACCGGGACGCCGCGCTTCAGCAGCGTCCCGGTGCGGAGAGGGTCCAGGGCAGCCGTGCCGCCCCGGACCGTTGGTCTCCGGGATCGTCCCGGAGAGAAGTCCGGATCGGGGCCCGGTCAGGCGCCGAAGGTGAAGCTCTGCGCCCCGGACGTGTGGAGCGAGTGGGCTGCCCCGGCAACGTCGGCGCCGTTGTAGCTCGCCCCGGTCACGTACAGGTTCCGGTCCGTGCCCGGCGTGCCGCCCCAGGCGTCGTTCAGGAAGTTGACCGACACCGTGTGCCCGCCCGCGCCCCAATCCCCGAGCACCAGCAGCTGGTCGGCCTTGCCGTCCGCGTGCGAGGCGTGCGCCGTCTGCGTATCCCCGACCTGGCGCCCGTCGACCGAGACCGTGTACTGCGCGTCGCCCTGGTAGGCGTCCTGGCTGATCTGCAGCAGGAGCTGGTCCGACCCGGCGCCGACCGTCGCCGGCGCCGTCGACTGCGCCGGAGCGGCCGGGCCCGTCGCGACGAGGCTGACGTTGTCGTACAGGGCTCCGAGGCCGTCCCCGCCCTGGCTCGCGACCTCGCGCAGCGTCAGCCGGTCGTCCTGGCCCGTGCCGACCACCGGGAAATTGTACCGGCTCCAGTCGCTGCCCGGCGGCACCGTCGCGATCAGCTTGTCGTTCCAGAGCACCTCGATGCTGCAGGTGGAGGCGCTCAGGCCGGGGCGGTTGCGCGCGTCGAAGCTCAGGGCGTAGCTCTGGCCGGCCGCGGTCTTCACGGTCTGGGTGAGGCCGTCCTGGGCGCCCAGGTAGTCCAGCTCGCCGAACTTCGCGCCCTCCGTCGCCGACACCCCGTTGAGCTGGTTCCACAGCTCGATCTTGCCGCCCGAGATGGCCTGCCAGCCCGGAACCGCGTCGAAGGCGGCGCCCTGGCCGGGCGCCACCGCGCTCTGCTCGAAGGAGCCGTTCACCAGGAGGTTCGCGTCGGCCGCCGCCGCGGGCGGCGTCATGGCCGGCGCCGTGTCCTGCTGCGCGGGGGCGGCGACGGTCGGAACCGTGTCCGGCTGAGGCGCCGGCGTGACGGTGGCAGCCGGTGCGGCGCCGGTCACGACCGGCGGCGGGTCGGCCTGCAGCACGGCGTTGTCCGAGACGTAGGCCAGCGTCTTCCACTCGGTCGTCAGCTTGACCCAGTTGTTCATGCCCGAGCCGGGATTGTTGGCGAAGCCGTCCACGAACCCGGCCGACGCGTCGCGCCACCAGTCCGCCCCGATATTGGCGATCAGGTGGAGGTTGGGATCCGTGACGCGCATGTCCATCTGCACGTAGACGGCGTCGACGGCGTTGGCCGCGAAGGTGCCGCGCGCGGTCGGCCAGAAATGGTCGTTGTAGCTGGCCGACGGCACGTCGAAGGTCGCGGTGCCGTCCGCGCCGGTGCTGACGGGCATCGCGGTGGCGGTGTTGCCGGCGAAGTCGTTCCCGAAATGGCCGCCCGCGATGGCGTTGCCGGCCTGGTTCTGGACCTGAACCCACTCGCCGGTGGACTTGATATGGACGAAGGTCTGGGTGTTGGCGACCTGCACGCGGGCGCTCGCGCTGGTGTAGGCGGGCGCGCCGGCCTCCTGGTAGACTTGGCCCCACCCCGTGACGGCGGTGAAGCCGGAGGGCGCCCCGGGCCTGAACTGGTCGACACCGTCATACCACGAGTAGCTGGTCGGCACGCCGAGCGGCGCCGCTTCGCTGTTGCCGGCCGTGTTTTGCCGCAGAACCTCGTTAATCGACAACGCCATTCGATATCTCCAATTTAAATTGGTGCACCTGAAAGGAATGGTGCAGGAGGGCCAGGTCCATCCGCAACGTAGGATGGGCTACGCAACGCACATGGAGCGTATTCGCAAGGGCGGCGCTCGCATGTCCGGCCCAGATGACGCATCCGCGCAGCTTGGCGGTGCGTTGGCCGACATATATCGATCCAAACTGACGATCAAGCCTTTCGTTACCAGCCCCCGGAATGAGGCAGAATTGCGCGTAAGCCACCTAAAGGTACGGCAGAATACAATCAGTACTGCAGATGCCTGTGCTGGCTTCGGAATCTGGCGACCGCTGCCATGGGGAGATGCCTGGGGCGGCGCGCCGCGCCCGCGGTCGCGCGGAGTTGCCGGAACGCCTCTGGGGACGGTTCGGTCCGGCCGCGCTGCGGCGACCGGCCGCGGCCAAGCTGGCCGGAGGAACGGCGCGCGTCGGCCTCGCCAAGGGGGGCGCGGGCCGCGGAGGACCCGCCAGGGTGACCGCCCTCCCCCTCCCCTGCGCGGTCCGCCTGGCGGAGCCGGGGGGGGTCGGCCCCATCGCCGCCGGCACGCGCGGCGGAGCGGCGACCAGGGATCCGCGCGGAGTGCGGGGCGGCCGCGGGCCGGCGCCGGCCAGCGCGCGCCTTGCTTCGCAGCCGGTCAGCCGGAGGTCGTCGGGCGAGGCGGCGGCGCGGGAACGGCACCGTCCGCGGCGCCTCGGAGCCGGGCGCGGCGGACGGGAGCGACGGCGAGCCGAACGGCCGCCGGGTCGCCTCAGGGACGAGGCGTCGGGGTCGCCACCAGGGCGGGCTCGGGCCCGTCCGGGAGCAGGCCGCCGGCGCCGTGTCCGGCCGGCTCATCCCCGCGGCGCGCGCGGGCGCCGTACTCGCGCGCGGGCTCCGCGCCCAACCGCCGGGTCGTCCGCCCGGCATAGGCGAAGAACAGACCCATCGAGGAGAAACTCTCGATCAGGTTCTCCGAGAAAAAATAAACACACAGCACCAAGAACAGGACCCTCTCAGGGCCGTTCCCGAGGGATTTCCAGACGTGATAGAGGAAGCAGACGAACACGATGAGACTCGGCAGGCCATACTCGGCAAGCACGCGCAGATAGTCGTTATGCGGGGCCAGCGCCGAATAGGTGAGAGTGATGGTCTGCCCCGGGCCGTATCCGACCAGCCAGTTGGCGGGGTTCGACACGAACACGTCCCAGATGTTCGACCAATGAATGAGCCTGAAGAAGGAGGACAGGTCGGTGGAGCCGGTGAGCTCGACGAGATCCCGGTACGGCATCGACACCAGGGCTTGCGGCTGCATGCTGAAGACCAGCGAGAGGTTATCCAGCGCGGCGATCACGCGATCGAAGGCTCCGAGCGAGAACGCGGCCACGCAGACGAAGGCGATGAAGATCCCGGCCAGGACCGACTCCTTGCGGACCGGCACGGCGATCCACAGCGTCACGGCAAGCAAAGTCGCCAGAATAGCACCGATCTTCGTCATCACCGCCGCGTTGATGAGTTGCAGCACGATCGCGTACCGGCCGAGCATAGGAGCAGCCGCGAACAAGATCGAGCAATAGTAGAGAACGGCGGTGTTCTGGTTATAGATGTAGCCGATCGCCTCCTGATGCCCACGCAATGCGATCTCGATCTCGTAAACTTTGCTCTTCCCGATCGCCATGAAGACGATCGGCAGCGCGAAGAGCACGAGGAGGGAGAACTTCTCGAAGCCGCGGATCGGCGATCGGTCGCTCCGGCCCGCCGCGTAGAAAACATAAACCGAGATATATTTGATGAAATCTGACAAAACTAAAGATGTCATGTTGAACAGGGCGCTGATCGTGGCGAAAATGAGTGCCATCAGCAGGAAATTCTTGGCGCTGTGACTCGAGTCGGTGCAGAGGATCGACACGATGAGAGAATACGCCACCAGCACCACGCCGACGCCGACGCTCAGGGCGTTGAAGAGCCCGATCGCCGTCGCGTGATAGATGAAGGTCAGACCGTTCAGTGCGACCAGCGCGGTGCACAGGATGCCGAAATAGCCGCGAACCCACGCGCTCGTGTACGGGCGGTCTTGCTCAGGCATGCGTCGCTGTCCGCATTTCGGGGGATCGGGGCGCGGGCCGGTGAGGCCACGGCCTCCCGGGGACCAGGGTGTGGATCGACGCGTCGGCGCGGCGAGCGCATCGTCCGACGAGGGCGGCGCCGGCCTCGCGGGAAAGCGGCAGAACCGAGGGCCCGGAGCGGGGCCTGCTCGCGCCCGGAGCCAAGCCCGCTCTAGGTGAGCTTGGAGTCGGAGATCTCGGTCCCCGCCGAGGTCGGGTAGGTCGGCGCGGAATCTTGGCCTCCCGTGGCCAGTTCGCGGTAGACTGCCGCGGTGCGGCGGGCGATCTTGGCCCAGTCGTAGCGGCTGGCATCGTTGCGGCGGATGGCCTCGCGGGCCGTCTGGTCGACCGACACGCCGACGATCTCGACCATCTTGGTCGACAGATCCTCGATGTCCCCGACCTTGAAGATCCTCGTCGGATCACTGATCACCTCCCTGTTGGACGGGATGTCGGACGCGAGCGTCGGGATCCCGTAGCTCAAGGCTTCCAGGAGAACGATCGGGAGCCCCTCGTGCGACGAGGGCAGGACGAAGAGCCCGGCATGCGCGTAGAGCTGCGCCAGGGTCTCCCCGGTCCGGTAGCCCGCCATCACCACGTCGGCGTGGCCCGCCGCCTCCGAGGCGAGCAGTTCGGCGTAGCTGCTCGCGTGGTCCGCCTGACCCACGATGACGAGCTTCCAGTCGGCCATCCCCGCCCTGCGGAAGGCGCGGAGGAGGTCGAGCTGCCGCTTCTCGGGAACGATCCTGCCGATCGTGAGCACGTAGCGGCCGGCCCGCAAGCCGAGCTCCCGGATGCGTCCGTCGTTGGTCGGCAGGTCCGGAACCTCGACGCCGTTCGGGATCAGCTCGCAGGTCAGCCCGTACTTCGACTGGATCAGATCGCAGATGTTGCGGCTGATCGCGATCCGCTTGTTGGCGAACTTCATCCCGAGATACTCACCGAGAACCAGGACCGAGCGCGCCGCCCGACCCCATTTCTCGCGGTTGTAGTCTTCGCCGTGATGGGTGACGACGACCTGCAAGCCGAAGAGGCGAAGCAGGGGCGTGACGAGCGCCGGACCGATGCCGTGGACGTGGACCAGCCGCGGCCGGCGGAAGGCCGCGACCAGGGCGCAGGCGACCGAGTGCATCAGGGTCTCGAGGTAGGTCTGCCGGACCGTCCAGATCCTCAGCAGCGTGACACCCTTCCAGGTTCGCTCGCGCGGCGTTCCCACGTAGGGCGACCGGCTGCAGGCCGTCACGGCGAAGCCGAGCTCGACCAGCCTGGGGGCCAAGTGCTCGACATGGGTCTCGATGCCTCCTTGTACATTCGGAAATCCGCGAAAGCCAAATACGAAGATGTCGCTCTTTCTCATCTTGCTCTGCTTTCATGAACGTATTGTCTGCATCGTGTCCGTGACATGCGCAGCAGTTCCGGGTGCAGCCGCAAGTCGGGGGCAGCGACGTCGGCGTATCGTCATTTCGCAGTCGAGTTCACATCGAGTGGGGACTTGCCGTCCTGCCGGCGCCATAAGCGTGAGCATGACAGGCACATCGGTCCAATAAGTGATATTCGGCCCGGTGGCGACGAAGTTGACGGGCGTCAAATTGCTGGCCCTGTTCAGCGCCCGTGCGGTCGAGAGCTTGTCGCGACGCGTGATCGGGGGCGGTTCGGGGCTCCGGCCGCACCGTCACCGCCGCGCGGGCCGATCATGCGCGTGCCCGTGTGCCGAACTCGGTCGCAGCCGGCCGCCCCTCGCCGCGCCCGGAACGCCGAATCCGGTCAGGCGCTCGTCACCGTGACCGGGGATGCCGACCAGGAGCCGGGCGCGCCCGCTCCCGCGGCGAGGGCGGGCGCGTCGACGGCCCGGAGCAACCCCGCCGCCTCCAGAGATCGCAGGGCCGCCTTCACGGTCTCCCACGGCAGGCCCGCGCGGCTCGCGATGTCGAGCACCGAATGCGCGCCATCCGACATATTGAGCAGCCAGAGCAGCGCCATCCGGTAGTCGGAGGCGTTCCCTCCCCCGACATTCTCGTAGAGATCGTACTTCCCGAGTCTCGGCTCGCAGAACGGCTTCTGGTTCACGTAAGCGAGGTTGTTCTCGAGGACGTCGATGACGGACATGACCTTCAGGGCCGAGTCGCGCAGCGAGGCCGGCCGGACGAAGCCGAGATCGTCCCCGGAGGTGTGATACTCGGCGAACTCCCCGTGCGGCGTCCGCATGAAGCACCCGACCGGCAGGTTGATGCCAGGCGAGCAGAACTGCCGCTCGTCGTAGCCGTAGGGCGAGAAGGGCCGCAGGCGAAATTCGCCGCCGCCCTGACCGAGCACGTAGGCCCAAGCGCGGTCGATCTCCGCCTCGCCGCCGCGGCTCTGCTTGTAGGTCGGCGCACCGCCGTCACCCACGCAGGACATCACGAAGCCGTGCTTGATGCGGTCGAGACGCGCGTGATTCAGGGCGAGCCACGTGATCGACCCGATCGTGCCTGGGATGAACAGGAAGCGGTACGAGTAGCGCAGGTCCATCTCGCTCAGCCGCTGCGCGACTGCGGTCGCCACGGCGATTCCCGACAGATTATCGTTGGCGAGCGACGGATGGCAGATATGGGTCGAGATCAGGACCTCCTGCGAGGACCTACCCTTGATCAGGAACTCGCCGTACGTCAGGTGACCGGGTGAGAGAGTCGAATCGATGCAAACCTCGTACTCGTCATCGTGCATGCCGTCGAGCTGGTCCTGGCTGAGGCAGAATCCCCAGGTCGGCGCATAATAGGACGTTCGATACGGGATCGATCCGCGCGACAGGGGATCGGTATGCAAATGCGTCTTGAGTTCGGCGAGACCGACCGTTCGCCTGATCGGCAGGCTGTAACTCACGACGTGCAAGTTCGAGCGATTGAAATCAACGATGCGAGTTCCGCTCCTGTCCTTGATGTAGGCGTCCCTGATGTTCCACTCCAGCGGAACGGTCCAGTCGAACACCTCCAGCCCGGAGGGAACCTCGACGACGGTCAGGGGCACGAAGCGCGACAGGGCCCTGAGGGTCTCGCGCACGCCCCTGCCGGTGATGCTTCGGCAGATCGGGTAGAGTTCGGCGACGAGGTCGAACATCGCCGAACCGCCCTGCGACGCCATCAGGCGCGGCGCCGCGTCATCGAATGGCCTTTCGGCTCTCAGGCTTTGATTGACCATGCGATCCACTTTGCTGCCGGAGGCACGTCCATGCGGGCGAAGGCGGGCTCAGGGCACGACCTGCGGATCCGGGATCGGGATGATGAACTGGCAGCCCCACTCGCGCGTGAACGACAGCTGCTCGATGATCTCGTCCTTCAGGTTCCACGGAAGGATCAGGATGTAGTCCGGCTTCGTGACGCTGATCCGCTCGGGCTCGTAGATCGGGATGTGGGTGCCCGGCAGGAAGCGTCCCTGCTTGTAGGGGTTGCGGTCGACCGTGTACTCGACGAGCGTGGCGTCGACGTCGCAGAAATTGAGGAGCGTGTTGCCCTTGGCGGGGGCCCCGTAACCCACCACGCGCTTGCCCGCCCGATTCACCTCGACGAGGAAGTCCCGGAGCCGGCGTTTGATCTGCGTCGCCTGCTCGGCGAAGGTCAGGTAGGTGCGGATGTCCGACAAGCCGGCCTTGATCTCACGGTCGCGCAGCTCGCCGAGGCGCGCGGAGATCGGCTGCTGTCCGGTCTTGGCGTTCTGCGCGAAGATCCGCAGCGAGCCGCCGTGCGTCGGCACCTCCTCGACGTCGAACACCGTCAGCCCGTGCGCTGCGAAGACCTTCTCGACCGCGATCAATGAGAAGTACGAGAAGTGCTCGTGATAGATGGTGTCGATCTGGCGCTCATCGTAGAGACGGAGGAGGTGCGGGAACTCCATCGTCAGCACGCCTTGCGGCTTCAGGAGCGTCCTGAGCCCGCTCACGAAGTCGTTCAGATCCGGGACGTGGGCGAGCACGTTGTTGCCGATCAGCAGATCCGCCTCGAGCCCCTCGCGGCGCAGCGCCCGCGCGGTGCGCTGACCGAAGAACTCCACCCGCGTCGGGATGCCCCGCGAGCGCGCCACCGCGGCGACGTTCTGGGCGGGCTCGATGCCGAGCACCGGGGTGCCCTTCTCGACGAAGTACTGCAGGAGGTAGCCGTCGTTGCTGGCGATCTCGACGACGTGGGAGGTCTGGTCGATGCCGAACCGCGCCGTCATCGCCTCGACGTAGTCCCGCGCGTGGCGCAGCCACGACTCGCTGTAGGACGAGAAATACGCGTAATCGCTGAATATATTTTCCGGAGCTTCCCACTCCTCCAACTGAACCAGGAAGCACTCGTCGCAGACAAACACCTTCAGAGGGAAAAACGGCTCGTTCTTGGAGAGATCTTTCTCCGTAAGATAGCTGTTGGCCAGAGGCGAGAGACCGAGGTCAACGAATACATTGCTGAGTTTGGTCTGACAGAATCGGCAGTGCGCTGTCCGGTTCGAAGGCGTGTGCGATTCGTGCTTGCCGGTGTCCAAATCGACGCTCTCGAGATCAAGCATCCAACCTCTCCTGTTCAGACATAGTGTCTGCTGAAAATGACATACTTGTTTGGGCCTCAGCTTGAGTTGACGGCCGTCAAGTCGGCGGTCCGGTTTCCGCAGGAGGTTCGGCCGCCGCCCTCGTTCTTCTGAGGGAACCGGCCCGCTCCGGCCCGGGCGCGCGCGCTCACCGCCGCGCGCGGCGCGGCACCGCGGCCGCGAGGCCCCTCCCCGTCCGACCGGGCGCGGCCGGCGTCGGGACGATTCCGCCGCCCGGCGCGTGGTCGGACGACGTGGATCCCGGTTCGTCGAAGACAACGCGGCACCGTCACCGGCCGAGAGCAGCGTCCGACTGCGACGCGATCGGGCGCGGCTCCGGGCCGCGCAGCGCCATGCGCGACCGCACCGCGTCCTCGACCTCGGCGAGCGCCGGCCACTCGGCGTCGCGCCTGGATATCACCTCGACCGGGATCGGCCAGGGAATCGCGAGCCGCGGATCGTCGTGGACGAGGCCGCCCTCCCCGTCGGGCGCGTGAGGTGCGGAGATCATGTACATCACTTCGCTATCGTCCTCCAAAGTGATGAAGCCGTGCGCGCACCGCTCCGGAATGTAGAGGCAGCGCCCGTTCTCGGCCGACAGTTCGGCACAGAGATGGCCCAGGTAGGTCCGCGATTCCGGGCGGAGATCGACGACCACGTCGAAGATCCTCCCGCGAACGCAGCGCACGTATTTGGTCTCGCTGTAGGGCGGGTACTTGAAATGCATGCCGCGAAGAGTGCCGCGCTTGATGTTGTAGCTCAAGCTTATTTGCGGAATGTGATGGATCAGGCCTCGCTCAGCGAGTTCCTGGGTGCAGAAGATGCGGGCGAAGTGACCTCGCTCGTCGCGCCTCGGATCGATGTCGACGATGTACACTCCCGAAAGGTCAGTCTCGGACACGATCATGGGCGGCGAATCCTCGATTGAACCGTGGACGTCGGGCGCCGGCCGCGCGTGCGCGCAGGATCGCGTCGCGCCCCCGTCGCCGGCGAACTCTCGAACCGCGCGCAGGTCCGCGCGCAGCCGCGGCACCGCCGCCGCGGCGCTAGCTCAGCAACCGGCGCAGGACGTTCACCAATGCCCATAGCCAGAGCAGCGTCCAGCCGACGACCGAGCTGGCGGCGAAGGCCAGGATGATGACCACCAGCTTCGACCATAGCAGATCATGTCCGATCGGTTGTTCAGGCACGGCAGCCTCCCTTGTGCGCGCCGCGCCGCGAAGTTTGGCGCGGCGTTGCGGACGCGGATGAGCACGCGGCACCGAGGCGGTCGGCCTCGGGGTCGCCTCAGGACGGGATCCGGCCCCGTCCCGCGCGGATCCGGTTCCTTTCCGGCGCGCTCTCCGCGCGGGAGCGCACGGAAATGCCGGCCGGCTTCTCCAGCGCGCATCAAAGCCGCGGCCGGACCGACGACCCATTCGGCAAGGAGTTGCTCAGTAGGCGCTCTCAGACTTGAGAACCCGCAGGACCGTCAGCAGGATGATGCGGATATCCAGCCAGATCGACCAAGATTCGATGTACCAGAGATCGCTGTCGACCCGCTGCTTCATCATCCTGAGCTCGGGCGTCTCGCCCCGCAGGCCGTTGACCTGCGCCCAGCCGGTGATGCCGGGCTTCATCTTGTGCCGCGCCGCGTAGCTCGCGATGAGGCGGTTGTACTCGTTGTCGTGCGCGAGGGCGTGCGGGCGCGGCCCGACGATCGACATCTCGCCGCGCAGGACGTTGAGGAGCTGCGGCAGCTCGTCGATGCTCGACTTGCGCAGCCATCGTCCCAGCGCCGTGACGCGCCGGTCGCCCCTGGTGGCCTGGACGATCACCGCGCCGTTGTCGCAGGTGGTCATCGTTCTGAACTTGAAGATCGTGAACGGCCGGCCGTTGAACCCGGTGCGGGTCTGCCTGAACAGGACCGGGCCCTTCGACTCGAGCCGGATCGCGAGCGCCACGATCGCCATCAGCGGCGCCAGGAAGAACAGGCCGGCCGCCGCCAGGACGCGATCCATGAGGTTCTTCGCGCATTGCTCGGTGACGCTCAGGGGCGCCCGCTGAAGCTCGATCGCCCTGATCGGCCCGAAATTGAACGCGGGGTGGGAGAGCACTTGATTGGCCCGCATATCCGGCGCGAGCTTGACCGAGACCGGAAGAACCTGCAGCTGACCCTGGACTTCGAAGATCAATTCGGATCTGTTCCAGGGTATCACCAACAGGATTTCCTCGACATCGTGCGCCCGCACGAAATCTACGACGTCCTTGAGGACATCTCGCGCCCGATCGAGCCCGGCATCCGGATCCTGGGCGTCGAGAAGAACGAAATGCTTGGGCGTCGTGTACTCGTACTTGTTGATCTGCTGGAGATAGGGATGGCTCGCGGCCTCCAGCGAGTAATCCGATATGATGACCCGGTACGAACTCAGGGCCCGCTGCTCGGTGACGTGGCGGCAGAGTTTGACCGCCGACAGCTTCGACGCGACGACCCCGACTCCGCCGAAGGCGAACACCGCCAGCAACTCGCCGTAGGTGAGCCACGTCCCCACCCTGAGAAAATACACGAGCAAGGACAGGAACAGGAAGCTGGCGACCCAGGTCGCCAACGATTGCTGGATCTGCCACCTGAGCTTCAGCAGGTTCGGGGCCGCGTACAAGTTCGAGGTCTGCCCGAAGATCGAGTAGGTGACCGCCAGGGCAGCGCTCGACGTCGCGCAGTGGCTCCAATTCGACGCGACTGACAAGTCGCGCCCGTTCAGTGCCGACAAGCAGATGGTGCCCAGAGTCACGATGAAGACGATGTCGACGAGGGCGATGATCGGCGAGAGAACCCCGAGCGAGCCGGGAACGCTCACGGGCTCTGCGTCTTCTCCTTGCTTGTAGCGCGGCAACTCGTCGGCGAGGATCAAACGTCGCGTGATGTTCATCGTCCCAACCCAATATCCTCAAGGCCTGCAGGCGATCACCCATCAATCCCCGGCGATGTGATGGAGGCCCGGCAGGTCGAGGAACCGGATCGTCTTGCGGTTCGGCATGTCGATCAGGTTGCGCGCTTTCAGCTCCGCCAAGGTGCGGCAGACGGTTTCGAGGGACGTGCCGACGTGGTCGGCGATGTCGGCCCGCGAGATCAGCAGCCGCTGCGCGGACGGCAGCTTGGGATCCCTGGGCAGGTGCTTGCGTATCGTCAGGAGGAAGGAGGTGATGCGGGCCATGCCGCTCTTCTGGCTGATCTGCGAGACCAGCGACAATGTCTCGGCGAGAACCTGGTGGACGCCGCACCGCTCGCCGCTCTGACAGATGTTCGAGACCGCGGAGAGACGGACGCGGCAGTTGGTGACGGCCTCCGCGGTGAAGTGCTGGCAATCGGCCTGCGACGGCATCACCACGTCGCCGGACCAGAAGAAGGCCAGGATCTGCCGGTTCCCGTTGTCGAACAGCCGAACGGCGCGCACGACACCCTCGACGATCTCGATCTTGTGGGCCTGCGTATCGCCCTCCCAGAACAACGCGCGGCCGCGCGGGATCAGTGATCCCCTCGAGTGCGGTTGGATCAGTGCGGAAGTTCTGGGAATGTCGGTGTGATGCAGCGGGATGGATTTTGACCAAGCCGACTCGGTCGTCGCGAGAGCGCTCATTCCTCAGCCTCGTCATCTCAGGATTGAGTCAAGGCTTGCACGCGGAGGTTGGGAAAAAAACCCGTGCTGATGCTCTAGCCGCACACTGCGAAACGTGTAGCCGCGATGGCATAGGCCAAGTGGCTTAAAATCTATGCGGAAGGCCTCTGCGCGCCGGACCGGGATCCGATCCGCGGCGCCGTCCCCCCGGACCGGAGGGAGCGGGGACGCGGTCGGCCGGGCGCGGGCCCCGGGCCCGTCCCGGGGCGAGGGCGCGACTCGCCGGACCATGGTCGCGTTGACCAGTTAACATCCCGTTAACGGTCGACTCGCGCGGCGATCGGCACCGCGCCGGGCCCGCGTCCCGGCGCCGGATCGCCGGCCGGGCGAGGCTCACCCCCGCAGCAGGGCCGCGGCGAATTCGCGGTCGGCATGCTCGACCTGTTCGGCGAGCAGGCGGAGGTAATTCGCCGTGGCCGCCGAGCCGTGCCGGTCGACGTAGCTCCTGAATGCCACCTCGCCCATGGTCTCGAGCGCCACGATCTCGTCGCAGCCTTTGCTCACGAGGTGCTGAAGCGCGAATTCCCACGCGTGGTGGGCGCGCTCACGCTGCTCTCCGACGTCCATCCCTGACCTACTCGACCGAACTCATCGCGTGCGCGCACTCTCTCCGCACTCGATGGCGAGAAAATGGAGGCAGGACCGTCGCGATGCATCGGCCGCGATTGCTCCGTCGTCGTGCTCCGCTGGGAGCCTGTTTGAGCGCCGTCGGCCGGGCGCGCCGATCTGCTTTCCGAGATCGCCGTGGCTTCCGCCCGGCAGGGTGAAGGGAAAGCAGATGGGCACGGACCGTCAGCGGAGGCGTCACGGGGCGCGCCCGAAGGGTGTCGCGTCGCTTGACGATGGTTAGGTGCCATATTATATGGTGCCATATGAAACGGTTGGAGCGGAAGCACCTCGCGTTGCTCAAGGAGGCGGAGCGGCGGTCCATTGCCGGGACGGACAACATGCGCTCCTGTTTCGAACTGCTGGCGCTGGCCGATGCGATCGACAGGGATTGCGCCAGCCGCCTCGCACCTTTTCGCCTGTCCGAAGGTAAGTTCGTCCTGCTGTTTCTTCTCCGCAGCCAACCCGACGGACTGTCGCCGCACGAGTTGGCGGCGAGAGCCGGCGTAACGCGGGCAACGATCACCGGTCTTCTCGATGGTCTTGAGCGTGACGGATTCGTCGCGCGGCGCTCCGGTCTCGACGACCGCCGCAAGATCGCGGTCGTGCTGACGGGGGCCGGACGGGAGATCACCCACGAGCTCTTCGATCAACACAGCGCGTGGATAGCCTCACTGTTCGCCGGGTTCACGGCCGCCGACCGCGAGGCGCTCACCATGCTCCTCCAGCGTATCTGGAAAAACGTCGATGCCGCCACCGAGCCGCGAGACAGCTAGGAGGTGTGGAGGTGCGCAAGGCCAAGCCCGCAGGGCGAAAGGTCACGGACATTCCTGCCGATCGACTGGCGCAACTCAATACGGGTGCGGCAGCGAGGACGCTCACCGAATGCCTCGCGGTCGACTTCGCAGCTCTCATGGGGCACGTGCTGCCCACGATCGGCAGCGACGCCCTCACCGGAATGAGGCAGGCAGCGGCAACCGGCATTTCAAGACGAATGCCGCTCGCTGCCCGCTTGATCGCGGACCATCTCGGTCCTTCAGGTCTCGATGACCTCGGCACGCACGCGTCCGACACGGTGCGCGGCTGGTGCTGTTTCATGATCGGCCTGCCCGGGGCAACCGACCTCGCAGACCGCCTCGACGCGATCCGGCCCTTTGCCGACGATCCGCATTTCGGCGTTCGCGAATGGGCCTGGATGGCGCTTCGCCCGCATATCGCGGCCGAATTGGAGCGGGCCGTTGCCCTCCTGGCGGACTGGACGGGGGCTCCATCCCCCAATCTTCGCCGGTTCGCGTCGGAAGCGACGCGGCCGCGCGGTGTCTGGTGCAGCCATATCGGGGCGCTGCGCCACCGCCCCGAATTGGGGCTCGCCATTCTCGAGCCGCTCAGGACCGATCGATCCAGCTACGTGCGAGACTCGGTCGGCAATTGGCTCAACGATGCCAGCAAGGACCGTCCGGATTGGGTGCGGGAGTTATGTGCCCGCTGGACTGCCGAGAACCCGACCCCGGACACCCTGAATCTTTGCCGGCGCGCGCTCCGCTCGCTGCATCCCGACCAGTGATCCTCTCGGAGGAGGCAGAACGTGTCTCATTATCTCATCGAACTCTACACAGCCAAGCCGGCGTGGCTCGCCCTTTCTCAGGACGAACGAGAACACTTCCTCTCCGCCATCGATTCCGCCATGCCGCTGTTGTCCAAAGCTGGCGTCGAGCCGATGACCTTCGGCAGGGTCGATCCCTCCCAACGGCATCCCGCTTCCCACGGCTTCTACGCCGTGTGGCGCTGCCGGGACGAGGCCGCGCTCGAAGCGCTCGTGTCCGGCATCGCCCAATCGGGTTGGCACGACTATTTCGATACGATCAATGCCTGCGGTGAAGGAGTCGGTCTCATCGACCATCTCTCGCAACTCGGCGACCTCGCATAGGCCAGATCCTCCGACGCAACGGCGATCGCTTCGCGGCGCGTCACCAAATCCATCACCGGCGCTTCCCATAGCAACGATCAATCGTCATGATCGCTGGTTCCGTTCCGGATTCTCATCAAGCGATTTGCTCGTGTCGAAACCTTGAGAGGGGCGACGGTCCGATGCCCCGGCATTCCGGGAGGTTGGCATCGGACCCTGCATGACTATGGCCGACTGCATTGATGTCACTGGTCGGCCTGAATGAGCCTGCCGGATCGCATCGCTGCTCCGGCAGCATCGCCCGCGACCGCGGCGTGAACCCAGACATGCACTTCCACTTCATGCAGCCGATGCTCGCGCCGGCTTCATGCCCGAGATGTAAAGCGTTTGACGTTTTTTGAAACACATTTTCAAAGTTGAAGACAAGCCTGCTTGCTAGGGTGCCCTGGAACCGACCGTCCTTGCCGAAGGGCTTCGTCGTGCAGGTGAAACGCACCGTCCGCGTGATCGATGTCTTATACGACATTCAGGACGCCCTTGGCGACGAAGTCATGAACTTCCGCCCGATCATGGGACGTGTCCGGGAGGTACGTGACAGCGGCCACCACGCGATCATCGCGCTGCATCTGGCTCACTCCGCCAATACGGATTCCCGTCATGTCGGCACGGCTGCCTCTTGCGCGATCGCGGCCGTCGCACAGACGGTTGCCCTCGCCGAGCTGCACAGATGCCTCGAACTGTCAAACTTCCTCGCGGCGCAAATCATCGTCGATCCTAGCGGGCAGCAGCAATTATCGTTGGTCAACTTGACCAAGACCATCGCCAATCTCCTGAGATGCGGCGCCGTACCGATCGTATCCAGAAAGGTCGATGTCTTCCCATGCGCTGCCTCTCAGCAAGGCTATGACAAGGCCTCCCTATTTGAATCAGCGTTTTTCGAAGAACTCACGCAGTCTGTCGGATGGAGAATGGCCCGTGCTTAAATTTCTGACCGACGGGATATCGTTACGCCCTGACACCAACCGGCCATCGCTGCAAAGTGAGCTCGGGCGCAAACTCACGGGCGGCGAACTCCCCGACTCGATTTCGGAGCTGCGTGTCAAAGCGGATCCGACGGCGGCCGCGAAGGCCAGAATCCTGCTGCTGATCCCGCACTATACGCGGATCAGGCGCCCCCTCGACGTCGTCGCGGACAATCTGGTCAAGAAGGGGGGGCCGCATCTGAGCAGAGACCTCAAGCTGGTGCGGGATCTGCAAGCCGAGGGCATCACCTACATAGAAGAGATGAAACATGCAGGCGTCCCCATGGGCCTGCTGCGCGTGGGCACACAGGCAAAAGCACAGGGATATGCCGTCAAGATCGTTGATGGAGCATATCAAGGATGGAATAACGAGCGCCACGCGTTTACATCTTCGGAAGGCAGCGAAATCTGGAGCTACGGAATCAATAATGATGCGATGAGCAGGACTATAAAGGAGTTCGAGCCGCACATCGTCGGAATATCTTGCGACTACAGCCACCAGTGGGGCAACAATCGTGCCCTCGCTGACCTGGTCAAAGGTATCGACGAAGACATCATCGTGATCATGGGTGGAACGCATGTGTCTGGCTTGCCGGAAGACGCGTTGCGCGATTGCCCGGCAGACTACGTCGTCACTCAGCAAGGTGATGTGACATTTGTCGAACTGCTCGAGGCGCTCCGCAAGAACTCCGCGATCGAGGACGTCGCAGGGATCGTGTTCCGCCGCGGCGGAGCAATCGTCCAGACGCGCCCTCGCGGATTTCTGCCGACCATGGACCTATTTTCACAGCCGGATTATTCTTTGGTCGATTTCAGCCTCTATGACAGCCCCTTCCACTCAGGCGGCAAGCGCCAGGTCGATCATGGCCACCTCACCTACGGCTTTACGACGATCGGGTGCGACGTGCGCTGCACGTTCTGCACGATCCCGCGAGTCCAGGGAGGGTGGCTCAAGATGAACGAGGTGTCCTTCGACAAGTACCTCGCCAAATTGGTCGAGATTGGCATTACTGAGTTCATCGTCGAAGACGACCATTTGTTCCACGATCCCGAATGGGCGTTGAAGGTCTGCGATCTTCTGGAGAAATACAAATTGCCTTGGTTTGAGGAGGGCGGCGTCGCGTTATTTTCGTTGATTGCGCTGCTGCCGGAAGTGAGTGAGGACTTCATCCTCGCGAAGACCGGTCGCGAGAAACTCTTCGAGCCTCTCTTGAGAGCGAAGAGGTCGGGTCTCACCCTCGACCGCATGGTGAAACGAATGCGTGAGAGCGGATGCTACAGCCTCTACCTTGCCGTTGAAAGCAGCAACCTCGAGGCGCTTGGAACCGCCAACAAGCCGCCGATCAACACAATCGAATACTATACACAGCGCGTCCTCAATATCTTGTACGACAATGCGATCCACGCCACGGGCGGCTTGATGTTCGGATTCGTGAATCCTACCGCCGGTCGCAAGCTCTACGTGGAGACACGGGAAGACATCGAAAGGACGTTCGAATATGGCCGGTTCCTGATGGCGGCGGGTGCGTCCTACATGAACCCTTTCATCTTCACGCCACTTCCCGGCGCGCCGCATTTTCCGACATTGCGGCCCTACGCGACCACGAATACGGATGAAGGCTACTCGCACGAGTTCGCGACGATGAACGATGCACCGAACGGCGAGTGGACCAAGGATGAATTGAACCTGCTTCGCGTGCGCTCGCTCGTCGAAGTCAACGGCATGGAAAGCTACAGGACCATCCTGCAGACAGGCACATGGCCCATTTCACACAGCGATCCTATCTCGCGGCGCATCAACAGGGCGGCTTGACTGCGGTGCGCAAGATGAAATCGCTGACACACCGCACACGCGCAACAATCGTCGGCTCTTTGGCGGTTGTTCTGTGGTCATCTTTGGCTGCATTGACCATTGGGGCGACGCCAACCCCTCCACTTTTGCTCAATAGCGTGTGCTTCACCATTGGCGGCTTGATCGGATTTGGCTGGACTCTTTGGCGAGGTCATCTCTCAGCTCTCGGTCTGATCAAATGGCCTGTTTATGTTTTCGGCGCGCTGGGTCTGTTCGGGTACCACGTTCTCTACTTCTACGCTTTGCGGCTGGCCCCGGCCGCGGAAGCGAGCCTGATCGCCTATCTCTGGCCGCTCCTCATCGTTCTTTTTTCCAGCCTGCTGCCGAACGAGCGTTTCCGGATCGGCCATGTGGTGGGCGCCCTCCTCAGCTTTTGCGGCGCGGCCCTCATCATCGCCAACCAATCGCTCGATTTCTCGGACACCTACCTCACCGGCTTCGCACTGGCCGCTGCCTGCGCCCTCACGTGGTCGAGCTACTCCGTCGTGTCGCGGCGGTTTGGTGATATACCGACCGAAAGTGTTTTTGTTTTCTGCCTCGTCACCGCTGCTGCGTCTTGGCTTCTCCATTTTTTCGTAGAAGCAACCGTCTTTCCAACCACGTATCTCGGCTGGGCAGCGATCTTCATGCTCGGGGTCGGCCCGGTCGGTACCGCGTTCTACTTTTGGGACGTCGGAGTGAAGCACGGAGATATCCAATTGCTTGGAACCGTTTCGTATGCGGCACCGCTGCTTTCAACATTCATCCTTATCTGTTTGGGCAAGGCCGCGTTGTCCGTCACGCTCGTCCTCGCGGCGCTCCTGATCACCTCCGGCGCCGTAGTCGCCGCGCGTGTCAGCATGCTGAGACGCAAGCCGCCGGGCCGCTCTGAAATCTGACGGCGTGGCACCGTGTCGTCGGCGAAACGCATTCGTGAACGACGACGGGCTTTTGAAGCCGACCTCCAATGCGACCGAGGAAACGGGCCGATCCGATGAAATGAGAAGATGCTCCGCATGACTAAGCCTTTCCTCCATTTGCAGCCGCTTCGGTGAATCACCGAAGGATCGTCTGATCGCACGGCGGAACGTCGCCTCTGACATCCCGTTCTTCCTCGCAGCCGCCTGCACGGTCTCCGATATGCCGAAATTCCAGTGTTTTCCGCCTTCCAGCATCGGAAAATCTCGCGGCGAACTCTGCTTTATTAGCTCAATGATGGCCGTGAAGAGGGACGCACACTTGAACAGCTCACCGGGAGCCCGAAAAGACTCCTCCGCGAGGAACTTCATCAATCTTTGATGCGATGGCGTGATTTCGCCTATGACAAATCCACCGCTCTTTTTGTCGGCACAAACTGCCGCATCGGCCTGAATATTGATGACCAGAAAGATGCCATTTCTCGTGCTCTGAAATTTGTGCTCGGTTCCAGGGCCCAGGATGATCGCTTTCGAGGGAGTCAATCGATTGCTTTCTCCTCCGGCGCTCATCTCCATCTCACCGGACACAGGCAGAACAGCCTGAATGTAGCCATGCACATGCGTCTGACTCTGCCGTCCGTAGCTGCGGAAATTGCCTACAATGTCCCGTGTCAGCATGGGAATTCTCCGCGTTTTATCGGGCAGATCGGCTCGATCGCTTTTGCTCTGATGAGGTGCCTTGGAGACGTCATTTCGAGCGCGGATCGTGGATGGGCTTCGATGCAATTCTCGATCCGTCCAGCGCTGAGCCGCGGCGCGGTTCCGGCGTCCGGACGCCGCGACATCGGGTGGAGCGGCGCTTGAGAGTTCTGAGGAAGGCCTCGTACGGGCCGCTCCGGCTGGCAACCGGCGCGAAGCAGGGCGTCAGGTCAGGCGCCTGAGCGAACAGCCCCGTGCCCCTTGCGGTCAAGGCAGCGCCATTGTCGGAGAGGTGCTCGGCGGCTCGGCGAGTGCGGGTCGCGGCGAACCGCTTCCCGGCGGCTTCCCGCATCCACCCGGCGACCTCACGGTCGAAGACGTCCGTCACGGGGGCGAGGCGGATGATGTCGCCATCCCGGCGGGCAAACTCCCGCCCATCGGAGCACCAGCGCCGGGTCGAGCGCATCGCCATCCTCGCCATCGCGAATGCGGCTCTCGCGGACCGGCGCATGCTCCCCCCGCTCCATGGCAGTGTTGCCGGTGATGCGGTGAGCCCTTTCGGCGGTGACGACGGGCCGATCGCCGACCCGTCGTTCGCGCTCGAGGAGGGCTGCGATCCGGCGACAGCCATCGGTCGGCCGCTGAGTCACAGGCCTGCGAAGGGCGGGCGGACGCCCTGAACTCGGCCTTGCGGCAGGGTCCGCGCGGCTTCGATCTGCCCTCGCGCCTCTCGGCGAGATGGGGGGCGCCCGGCGCGTCCGCGACTTTCCTCATCGGGCAGGACGAGCCGCGGATCTGGTTCGCGATGCGGCCTATTTTCAGGACGCGCGCCTTGCGACCGGTCAGGAGGGTTCGCGGCCGCCCCTGGCGGCCCACAGCCGAGCACGACGCGTCGGTCAGGTCGGGCTCATGCCCATCCCCCCTCGCGGTCGGCGCATCTCGATCTTGCATGGTCGGCGAGGCCCGGCTTCGCCCGGTCCGTATCCAAAGCCCGCCCTGGTCTCCATGCACCGGTTCGCAACGGCGGCAGGGCGGCTCGGCATGTCGGCCTTCGGACGGACGCGAACGTGCCACCGCCGCGGTCCAGGTACCGCCGGGGACACGCATGGCGTCGCAGGCAATATGGAGACAAGGCGCAGCCGCGCCGGCATTGTCTCAGCATTGACCCAGCTTACGAAAGCCGTCGATCACTGTAGGAAGTATATTTTGGAGCGGGCGAAGGGATTCGAACCCTCGACCCCAACCTTGGCAAGGTTGTGCTCTACCCCTGAGCTACACCCGCTCTCTTCGGCGTTGGCGCTGCGCCGCTGCCGATGGCCGGGATAAACACCATTCCGGCCGGCGGCGCAAGGGGTGCTGCGCCGCTTTTTTCGCGCCGGCTACCAGAGCGGCGCGGGGGGGCGGCCGTGGGCGATCTCGTCGAGGCGCGCCCGGGTCGCCGGGCTCGTCCCGGCCGGGAGCGCCCCGAGGGGGAAGAACCCCGCCTCGGCGATCTCGCGGTCGGGTCGCTTGGGCCCGCGCACCGCGAAGACCGGCGCGACGTAGAGGACGACGTGGTCGCGGCGCGAGACCCGGCTGTTGAAGAAGACCCCGTGCAACCGGGCGGCGCCGGGGTCGATCTCGATTTCGGCCTCCTCGCGGAACTCCCGCGCCAGGGCGTCGAGCGCGGTCTCGCCGGGCTCGACGCCGCCGCCGGGCAGGTGCCAGCCGTCCAGGTAGGTGTGCCGGATCAGGCAGACCCGACCCTCCCGGTCGATGGCGGCGCCGCGCACGCCGAGGGTCATGCCCCGCGAGACGCGCCAGACCAGGTGGGCGCCCCGCGCGAGCAGGCGCTGCGTGCGCGTCGCCATCCGACTCAGACCACCTTGAGGCGGATGGCGCCGACGCCCGCGATGCGGGCCTCCATGGTCTGGCCGCGCAGGACCGGACCGACCCCCTCCGGCGTGCCGGCGAAGATCACGTCGCCGGGCTCCAGGGCGAAGTAGGCGGACAGGTAGGCGATCTGCTCGGGCACCGACCAGATCATGTCGGAGAGGTCGCCCGACTGGCGCAGCGCGCCGTCGACGGTGAGCGTGATCGCGCCGCGCGCCGGATGCCCGATCGCGGAGGCCGGGCGCAGCAGACCGACCGGCCCCGAAGCGTCGGCGGCCTTGCCGAGCTCCCAGGGCCGGCGCAGGCTCTTGGCCTCGTCCTGGAGGTCCCGGCGCGTCATGTCGAGGCCGACCGCGTAGCCGTAGACGTGGTCGAGGGCCGATTCGACCGGGATGTCGCGCCCGCCGCGGCCGAGGGCCACCACGAGCTCCACCTCGAAATGGTAGTTGGCAGTCTTGGGCGGGTAGGGATGCTCGACGGTCTCGCCGTCCGGGACGACCTGCAGCGCGTCGGCCGGTTTCATGAAGAAGAAGGGCGGCTCGCGGGTCGGGTCGGCGCCCATCTCGCGGGCATGGGCGGCGTAGTTGCGGCCGACGCAGTAGACGCGCCGCACCGGGAAGAGGTCGTCCGTCCCCTCGATGGGAAGGGCCGTGCGCGGGGGATTGGGGATGACGGAGAGCATGAGCCTCGATCTCGGAGAAGCCGGGCCAACGACTTGGCAAGCCCGGGCCACTTGGCAAGCCCGGGCCACTTGGGAGGCCCGGGCCACTTGGGAGGCCGGGGCCACTTGGGAGGCCCGGGCCGACACGCTATCTAGAGGCCGCCCCCGCGGGACGCCATCCTGGCGCCTCACCCTCTGACCGCGATGCCCCACTCCCCCCACGCCGACCTCCTCGACGCCCTGCGCGGACGCCTCGGCGCCGCCCAGGTGATCACGGACGCCGATGCGATCGCCCCGCACCTCGCGGAAACCCGCGGCCTCTATCGGGGCGCGGCGCTCGCCGTGGTGCGACCGGCCGACACCGAGGCGGTCGCCTTCGCGGTGCGGGCCTGCGCCGCCGCCCGGGTGCCGGTGGTGGCGCAGGGGGGCAATACCGGCCTCGTGGGCGGCGGCGTGCCGGAGGGCGGGATCGTGATCTCGCTCGCCCGCCTCGACCGCATCCGGGAGATCGACCGGGAGAACGCCACGCTCACGGCCGAGGCGGGCTGCATCCTCGCCCAGGTCCAGGCGGCGGCCGAGGCGGAGGGCCTGCTGTTCCCGCTCTCCCTCGCCTCGGAGGGCTCCTGCCGGATCGGCGGCAACCTCTCCACCAATGCGGGCGGCACGGCGGTGCTCGCCTACGGCAACGCACGCGACCTCGTGCTCGGGCTCGAAGTCGTGCTGGCGGACGGGCGCGTCTGGAACGGGCTCACGGCCCTGCGCAAGGACAATGCCGGCTACGACCTCAAGCACCTCTTCGTCGGCTCGGAGGGCACGCTCGGCATCATCACGGCCGCGGTGCTGAAACTCTCGCCGCGGCCGGACTCCACGGCGACGGCCTTCGTGGGGCTGGCCTCGGCCCGCGCGGCGCTGGCCCTGCTCACGCAGCTGCGCCAACGGGCGGGCGGGCGCCTCACCGCCTTCGAGTACGTCCCGCGCTTCGGCCTGGAGATCGTGCTGCGGCACGCCCCCGGCGCGGTGCGGCCGCTCGGCGGCGACCACGAGGCCTACGCGCTCGTCGAGCTCTCCTCCGCGACGCCCGACGCGGACGCGGCGCTGGAGGCGCTGCTCGCCGCGGCGCTGGAGGAGGGACTCGCCGAGGACGCGGCCCTGGCCCGCAGCACGGCGCAGGGCCGGGCCCTGTGGCACCTGCGCGAGAGCCTGTCCGAGGTCCAGCGGCGGGAGGGGGCCTCGATCAAGCACGACGTCTCGGTGCCGGTCTCGCGCGTCCCGGACTTCCTCGAACGGGCGAGCGCGGCCTGCGAGGCGGAACTGCCCGGCGTGCGGGTCTGCGCCTTCGGCCATCTCGGCGACGGCAACATCCACTTCAACCTGACGCAGCCGGTCGGCATGGCGGCGCCGGACTTCCTGGCCCTGTGGCCCCGCTTCAACCGGATCGTGCACGATCTCGTGCATGCCATGCGCGGTTCGATCGCGGCGGAGCACGGAGTCGGCCGGCTCAAGCGCGACGAACTCCTGCGCTACAAGGACCCGGTCGCCCTCGACCTGATGCGGCGCCTGAAGGCCGCCCTCGACCCGGACGGCATCCTCAATCCCGGCAAGGTCGTGCCCGTTCCGGAGGCAGCCCCGGAGCCCTGAGCGGCCGCGCTCCTCTCCCGGCCGATCCGCCGCACTGCCCGTTCCTCAGGCAGATCCGCCGCGGCCGAGCGTTGCGCGCCGCGCCTCGCGGCGGGCTCCCGCTGCACCCCGAAAGATTTTCCGCGCCCAACATTCAGATTTTCTGAGATGCGGTGAAGTGTAGCGGGCGCGGGCGGCGCCGGCTGCCTCGCGGCGGCACCCGCCGATCATCCGCCGCCCCCGGATCCCAGGGGCAGGCAGACCGCCGAGGCGAGATTCACCGCGAAGGACCGACGTCGCGGGCCCGAGACTGCCTCCGCGGCGCCTCATCCCGGCCCATCGGCCGATTGCCCGGGCCCACCCCCTCCGCGCCGGCGCCGCGCTGGCCGCCCGCGCGCGGCCGCCGTTGCTGCGGTGCAGCATAAGGTCGCAAAGGAATTCCGTTAGCCGGGAATGGCACATTCCTCGCCTCACCACCGTTCAGTACGGCGGGCTTTCGTCCGGCCCGGGGGCCGCCGGTTGCGTGACCGCGGATTGGCCGGTGGAGGTGGTATGGCCGATTTTCTGACGGTGGCGCTGATCTGCGCCAAGACGCTCGCAGGACCGGATTGCTCGCGCGACACGGCACTCGACGTGGTGATCGCGCCCGCGCCCTCGCCCGTCGCCTGCATGATGCAGGGCGAGACGCTGGCCGCGCGCAGCAACCTCGTCGACCGCGACACCAACTATCTGAAGGTGTCCTGCGAGCGGCGCCGGACGGCCTCACTGGCGCCGACCGACTCCGTGGCGTCGCGGGCACCCTAGGATCCGGATCGGGCCGGACTCCAAGTCATCCGCCACTCATCCGACGCGGGCGTCTCCGCGGATCAGGGCAGCGCCCCGATCAGCGTCTTCGCCTGAGTCATCGTGTCCTCACAGGCATCGGCCTTGCCGGCCTTGTCCTGCTCGCGCGCCTTCGCGATCAGGGCACGGGCCTGCGCGATCTTCTGCGGATCGGGCTTGACGCCGGGATCGCTCGGCTGACCGCCGGGCGGCGTCGGAAGTGCACGGGGCGAGCCGGTCTGCGTGCCGGTGCTTCCCGTGACGGAGGCCGCGCCCGCGCTGTCGAGTCGCCGCTCGATGGTGGCGATCTGCTCGGCACAGGACGTCGCGAAGGCCGGCGCGGTGCCGGACAGCGCGACGAGGACGCTCGTCACGGCGATGGTCATGCGCATGGGTGGGGTCTCCTGTCAAGGCGATTGCCGGTCGGCCTTTTCGGCAGATTCGGCGCGAGGACTTCACCAACCCCCGAGCGGGGCACAGGGTTCGCAGTTCGAGCAAAGGGTTAGCCGGGGCCACGGCGTCTCCCCGCAGCGGTCACAAGGGCGTGAGAATGCGGGCGCGGGGACGGGCGAGCCTTGTCGTGGATGCAGGTCCCGGCCCAGATGCGCGGCGGGCCGGCGAGAGCTCGCATCCGGGAGGACGCGCATGCGCATGCGGCACCCCATCGTCGCGGTCGCCGCGGCCGCGCTGGCGGCAGCCCTGCTCCGGCCCGCGGCGGCGCAGGACATGATGCGGCACGTCGATCTCACCTCTCCCGACATGGCGCAGCCCGAGACCAGCCGCGAGGCCGTAGAGGCCATGATCGCGGCGTCGGGCGGGCGGCCCCTCGACCTCTCGGGCCGGCGGCTCTCGGGACTCGACCTGTCCGGCCTCGACCTGCGCGGGGCCAACCTGCGCCTCGCCCGGCTGAACCGGACCAAGCTGCGGGGCAGCGACCTCTCCGGGGCCGTGCTCGATCAGGCCTGGGCGCTGGAGGCGGATCTCTCCGGTGCGCGGCTCGCCGGCGCGAGCCTGTTCGCCCTGCAGGGCCGCGGGGCGATCCTTTCGGGAGCCGACCTGTCGGGGGCGCGGATCGTCGGCGACCTCACCGGGGCCGACCTCACGGGCGCGCGCCTGCGCGGGGTGCGCGGCGGCGCCGACATGCGCAACCAGTCGATGGGGCTGATCCGGGCCGTGCTGGTCTCGGCCAAGCTCGACCGCGCGGACCTCGCGGGGGCCGACCTGTCTCGGGGCAAGCTCGACTTCGCGAGCCTGACCGGGGCCGAGCTGTCGAAGGCCGACCTGACGGGGGCCGACCTCTCCGGGGCGGATCTCACCGGCGCGCGGATCGCCGGCGCCACCCTGACCGGGGCCGACGTCACCGGGGCGAAGCTCGTGCGCCTCGACGGCGCGCAGGCGGCGCGCGGCCTCGACCATCTCGTGAACGGCGACCGGGCGGTCCGGGACTGAGAGGACCGGGCGCGGGACCGAGAGCGGACCGAGAGGGGACCCTTGGAGCCCCGGCGGGCGAGCCGGCCTCAGAGCTTCGCCTGGATCTTGCGGGCGATCTCGCCCAGCCGCTGCTCCAGCAGCGTGGGCACCTCGCAGACGTAGGTCAGCGACTGGCTGCGCTCCTGGAAGATCCGCTTGTCCCAGTTGAAGCGGGTCTCCAGCTCGCTGAGCTCCTTCGTCTCCTTGACGTCCGGCGAGGTCTTGATCTCGCTGATCTGGCCGGCCTCGTCGCGGATGCGCTCGGCCATGACCCGCTGACCGCGGGCGTAGCGGCCGATGCCGGCCACCACCTTGCCGCGCTCGCCGTTGATGACGTCGAACACGCCGGCGAAGACGCGGGTCAGGCGCTCGGCCTTGTCCGGCCCGGCCTTCTCGGCGAACTCGGCCAGGAGGGGATCGACCTCGTCGAGGGGCGTCTTGCGCGAGGCGAGCTTCTGGGCGAGCTGCGCCGCCTCGCGGTCGCGGCCCCAATCCTGCAGGGCCTGGGTCGGGTCGGGCCCGGTCCAGACCGCGCCGAAGCCGAGGGTCGGCACCTTGCGCTGCGGGCAGGGCCATTCGGGATCGGGCTTCGGCTGCGCGAGGGCGGCGGCGGACCAGGCGGCGGCGAGGGCGGCGAGGGCGAGGGTGCGGAGCATCGTCACGAGGGATCCCGTCCGTGTCAGGCGGCGTCGCCCGCCGGGCCGCCGCGCCGGGCGAGGAGGCCGCGGCCGGGGTCGTAGGCGATCACCGCGAGGATGAAGAAGAGGAGGCCGGTGCCGAGCACCACCGCGCAGGCGACCGGCTCGAAGGCGCCGTAGAGGGCGAAGCGCACCAGTTCCACCGCGTGGGTGAAGGGGTTGGCCTCGCAGATCCAGTACAGCGTCGCGCTCGACTCGTTCACCCGCCAGAGCGGGTAGAGGGCCGAGGAGGCGAAGAACATCGGGAAGATCACGAAGTTCATCACGCTGGCGAAGTTCTCGAGCTGGCGCACCAGCGAGGAGAGGAAGAGCCCGATCGCGCCGAGCATCAGCCCCGAGGCCACGAAGGCCGGCAGCGCCGCGAGGTAGCCGGTCCAGGGGATGTCGGTCTCCCAGAAGGCCGCGACGGCGAGGAAGACGTAGGCCTGGATGATCGAGACCGCCACGCCCGCCGCGAGCTTGGCGAAGAGCAGGCTCCAGCGCGGATACGGGCTGGTGAGCAGCACCCGCATCGAGCCGACCTCGCGGTCGTAGACCATCGACAGCGAGGATTGCATGCCGTTGAAGAGCTGGATCATCGCCGCGAGGCCCGGCACCACGTAGACCTCGTAGAGCACGTAGGTCTGGTAGGGCGGCGTGATCGACAGGCCGAGCGTGTTGCGGAACCCCGCCGCGAAGATGAAGAGCCAGACCAGCGGGCGCACCAGGGCCGAGAAGAACCGCTCCTTCTGGTTGAAGAAGCGCAGCAACTCCCGGCGCGTGATGCCCAGGAAGCAGATCAGGTAGCCGGTTGCGTCGAGGCGGCCGCGGGACGCCGCCTTGTCGGGCGCCGGGAGGGCGGGAGCGGAACTCATGCGACCTGCCTCCGGCCGGGCTCCGCCACGATCTGGCGGAAGGAGGTTTCGAGGGAGCCGGAGGGCTCGCTGAGCGCGCCCGCGAGCCCGCGGGCGACGATCCGGCCCCGGTGCAGGACCACCACCCGGTCCTGCGGCTCGACCTCGTCGAAGATGTGGGTGGCCCAGAGCACCGAGAGCCCCTCCTCCCGCACCAGCGCCCGCACGATGGCGACGATGTCGGAGCGGGCCTCCAGGTCGAGGCCGACGGTGGGCTCGTCGAGGAGCAGGAGGTCGGGGGCGTGGATCAGGGCGCGGGCGATCTCGATGCGCCGCGACTGGCCGCCCGAGAGGGTGCGGATCTTGTCGTCGCGCCGGTCGATCAGGCCGACGCGGGCGAGCAGGGCGGCGATGCGCGCCTCGGCGGCCCGGCGGGCGATGCCGTGGAGCGCCGCGTGGTAGAGCAGGTTCTGGCGGACGGTGAGGTCGGTGTCGAGGGTGCGGGCCTGGAACACGACGCCGAGCCGCGCCAGGGCCCGCGAGGGCTCCCGGCGCAGGTCGTGCCCGAAGATCGCCACCGCCCCCTCCTGGTTGGTGTAGAGCCGGGTGACCACCGAGAACAGGGTGGTCTTGCCGGCGCCGTTGGGGCCGAGCAGGGCGACGAACTGCCCCCTCGGCACCTGCAGGGAGACGTCGTCGAGGGCCGCGCGGCTGCCGAAGCGGTGACTGACGCGCTCGACGGCGAGCGCCGGCGCCGGCTCGGGCGAGGCGGCGCTCATCGGCCGAGGGCCTTGCCGGCGTCCCGAACCGCGTCCATGCACTCGTCGAACTCGCCCTCGCCCAGCTCGCGCTCGGCCGTGCGCAGGGCCTTCCTGAGGCTGCGCTGGAGCGGCTCGGCCGGCGACTTGGCCAGTTCGGCCTTGATCATCGCGATGCCGTCGCGGCAGGAGGCCGCGTCGTCGGCCCTCGCCGGCGCGGCCGCGAGGCCGCCCGCGAGGCCGCCCGCGAGGCCGGCGATCAGACACAGGGTGGCGCGCATGGGGGTCCGGTTTCCTCCTCGGTCGGGGGATGATGTAGGTCGCCGCGGCGCGGGGCGGAACGCCCTCACTTCACGATGAAGCGCCCGGTCATGCCGCGGCTCTCCAGCCCCTGCACGAACCACGGGAACTCGCCGGCCCGCACCGCCACGAACTCGACCTCCATCGTGCCCTGGTCGTCGAATTCGAGGTGGTGCGGCGGGCCGGCCATGTGGACCTCGAGATGATTCACGATGATCTGATTCATCCAGACGCCGCGGAAGAAGTCGGGCGCGAAGAACTTGTATTCCTTCTGACCCTTGGCGGTGATGCGGAGCCGGTAGGACTTGCCGGCCTCCATCTCGATGTCCTTGGCGGAGACCGCGTAGTCGTTGCCCTGGTCGTCGCCGAGCACGAGGTCGGGCAAGTCGGTGCGGCCCTTGGCGAGGTCGCGGGCGGTGGCCGGGAGGGCGGCCGCGAGAGTGGCCGCGAGAGTGGCCGACAGCGCGGCCGCGAGAGTGGCCGACAGTGCGGCGAAGAGGGCGGCCTTGCGGAGGAGCGCGTGCATGAGCCTGTCCTGGTGGGGAAGCGGGGCGGCCTCAGCAGAGCGGCGCGGGGCAACTCTGCCGACCTCTTGTTCCTGCATCATCGTCGCCGCCGAACCGGCGACCGCTCCGGCGGGTGATGCTCAGCGGGGCGAGACCGCCACCCCCCAGGGCAGCAGCCCGACCGGGATGCTCTTCACCACCTTCAGGCTCTCGACGTCGATCACCGAGACGTCGTTCGAGGTGCCGTTGGTGGTGAAGAGCTGCTTCTGGTCCGGCGTGAAGGCGAGCTGCCAGACGCGCTGGCCCACCGGCAGGTACTTCTCGACCTCGAAGGTCCTGGCGTCGATCACGGCGACGCGGTTCGCCGGGCCCAGGGCCACGAAGGCGCGGCTGCCGTCCCGGGTCAGCCGCACGCCGACCGGCTGGATCTGCTCGTCGGTGACGCCCGGGATCTTGAACGAGATCTTCCTGACCACCTTGCGCGCCGCCGCGTCGATCACCGCGACGGTGCCGCCGACCTCGGCCGAGACCCAGAGCCACTTCCCGTCGGCCGAGAACTCGGCGAAGCGGGGCCGGGCGTCGACCAGCACGTTGTCGATCACCTGGTGCGTCCGGGTGTCGATGAAGTGGGCCATGTTGGTGGTCTCGGAGGTGTTCACCAGGATGGTGCCGTCCGGGCTCAGGCCCATCCCCTCCGGCTCCACGCCCACCGGGATCTCGGCGACGATCCGGTTCTTCTCGACGTCGAGCACCGTGACCTGGCTGTCATCCTCGTTGGCGACGTAGAGGGGGTTCCCGTCCGGCGCCAGGATGAACAGTTCCGGGTCCGGCCCCGAGCGCAGGGACTTGGTGATCTTGCCGGTGGCGGTGTCGACCACGTCGATGCGGTCGTCGTCGCTGGCGCAGACGTAGAGCTCCTTGCCGTCGCGGCTGATCGTGACGCCGCGCGGGCGCCGCCCCACCGGCCAGGTCGCCGTCACCTGCAGGGTCGCCGAGTCGATGACGCTGACCGAGTTGCCCTTCTCGTTCGTCACGTAGACCGTGTAGGCCCGCGCCGGCGGCGCGGCCGCGAGGCCGAGCCCCAACGCCGCGAGGGCGAGCGCGTCCCTGATCCGGTGGCGGCGCATGTCGGTTCCTCTCCGGGTGTCCGTCGTCTTGCCCCTATGGGCTTCGTCTTGCCCCTGCGGGCCGTCGGCCCCGCTATGCCGCGGGAAGGCGCGGGCCGCGCCTCACGATTTCGCCAGCTTGCACGGCGTCTCGGGCAGGTCGAAGCCGAGCGTGTCGAGGGGCGTGCGCTGGTGCAGGTAGCCCTGCTCGGGCGCCACCGCCACCAGGAAGCTCGGCTGGACCAGCAGGATCGGCTGGCGCAGCTGCCTGTCCCAGGGCCGGAAGCTCAGCGACACGCCCTTGTAGGCCGGCAGCGCGAAGGCGGGATCGGCGAGGAGCCCGGCGATCGCGGCCGGATCCGCGCTCTTGGTCTGCAGGGCCGCCTCGCCGACCGCGCGGATCGCGGTCCAGAACTGGTAGTCGAGGGGCCGCATCAGGCGCCCGGTCAGGCGGCGGAAGCGGTTCTGGGCCTGGGCCGCCCCCCAGACCTCGAGCGTCGGGTGCCAGGTCGTCGGGAAGAGCCCCTGCGTGCCCACCACGGGGCGCGGGTCGACGGTGTGGAAGGGCACGTAATCGCCGAAATCCCCCGCCTCGTCCGCCACCACGGCCACGTCGTAGTCGAGGCCGCGGGTGAAGACGAGGGCCTCCGCCCGGGTCGGCGTGTCGCCCCGCGCCTTGGCGAGGGGCCCGAAGGTCCAGGGCTTCTCGGCGGTGATCTGGAGCCCGAACTTCTTCGCCGAGCGCCGCATCGCCTCGGCCCAGAGCCGGTCCCCCTCCTGCGGCCCGACGATCAGGAAGAGCTTGCGCCAGCGCATGAAGGCCAGGAACTGCACCAGCGCGTCCGTCTGCATCGCCCGGCTCGGCGCGACGTGGAACACGTTGGCCCGGCAATCGGCCCCGCGCAGGCGGTCGTCGGGCGCGGCGGCGTTGAAGAGCGTCACGCCCGTGTCCTTCAGCGCGTCCGCCACCGCCAGCACCTCCGGCCCGGCGAGGGCGAGCACGATGAAGCGGATGCCCCGGCCGGCGAGGTCGCGGGCGGCCGCGACCGGATCCCGCGGGGGCGGACCGCCGGGCGCCGGGGCGGCGAGCGCCTCCTCCTCCAGGGCGTAGAACCGCTTGACGAAGCGGCCGGTGGCGTTGTTGTCGCGCACCGCCATGCGGGCGCCCGCCACGCCCTCGTCCTCGGGGGCGGCCTGCGCGTCGTAGGAGGAGGGCGCCGCCGGCGGCCGGTAGATCAGGCCGATGCGGATCTCGGCCGCGCCCGGGGGCGCCACCTCGGGCGCCGCCGCCGGGGGAGCCTTCTGGGCGAGGGCCGGCAGCGGCCCCGCGGCCGCGGCGAGCGCCGCGGCGAGGAGGCCGGTCCGGATCAGGGGGAGGCCGGGGAAGCACGCCATGCGGGCGGCACGCTAACCAGAATTCTCCCGTGCGCTCAACGCTTTATCGATAAGGGAAATCTAAGACGGGGATGGCGCGCGGTCGCACCCGAAAGTCCAAGCCGCCGCCGGCACGGGGCCGCCCCCCGCCGCGTTGCGCCGGCCGCCCCCGCCGTGGCATCGTCCGGCGATGCGTGCGGCCCGCCTCCTCCCATTCCTCGCCGCCCTGCTGCTGCCGGGCGCCGCGCTCGCCGCGCCGCGGAGTGCGGCGGTGTTCGGCATCGAACTCCTCGACCCGGGCGTGGTGGGCGGGCGCCCGCCGCGCCCCGAGGAGGCCCGCCGCCTCGCGCTGATCACCGACGCGCTGCGCCGGGCGGTGGCGGAGCAGGAGACGGTGCAGGCGGTCGACCTCGCGCCGAAGGCCGAGGAGATCCGCAAGGACGCGCCGCTCTACAAGTGCGAGGGCTGCGCCGAGCGCATCGCCAGGGAGGCCGGCGCCGGCCTCGCCATCTACGGCTACGTCCAGCGCAACACCAACCAGATCATGAACCTCAGCGTCACCATCTCGGACAGCGAGAGCGGCAAGGTGCTGCGCGGCGGCCAGGTGGTGATCCGCGGGGACACGGACGAGACCTGGCTTCACGGCCTGCGCTGGCTGGTGAAGAACCGCCTCTTCGCCGACCCCCTGCCCGACCGGTCCTGACCCTTGCCCGATTCCCCCTCCCTCCCGGCCCGCCCGCGGGTGCGGCTCCTGGTCAGCGTGCGCGACGCGGCCGAGGCGGCCCTCGCCCGCGCGCGGGGCGCCGACCTCGTCGATGCCAAGGACCCCGACCGCGGCGCCCTCGGCGGCCTGCCCGCCGCGACCGTGCGGGCGATCGTCGCCGCTTCCCCCGGCGGATTGACCAGCGCCGTGGCGGGCGAGCCCCGCGACGCGGCCGAGGCCGCCCGGATGCTGGCGGAGCTGCGCGGAACCGGGGTGGATTACCTCAAGATCGCGCGGCCGGCCGCGTGCCGCGGCCTCGCGCTGCCGCGGGGCGCGCCGGTGATCGCGGTGCTCTTCGCCGAGGACCCGATCGGGGCCGGCGATCCGGCGGCGCTCGCGCGAGCGGGGTTCCGCGGCGCCATGATCGACACGCGCGGCAAGGACGGGCGGCGCCTGACCGACCACCCCCCCCTGCCCCGCCTCGCCGCCTTCCTGGCGGAATGCCGGCGGCACGGGCTGCTCTCGGGGCTCGCCGGCTCGCTCGCCCTCGACGACGTTCCGGCGCTCGCCTCCCTCGGGCCGGATTACCTCGGCTTCCGCGGCGGGCTCTGCGGCGGCGGCGACCGGCGCGGCGCCCTCGACCCCGCCCGCATCGCGGAGGCCGCGCGACGCCTCGCCGCGGCTGCGGCCCGCCCCGCGGCGGCGTAAGGACGGCGCCATGACGCGCCCCCTCAGCGTGGTGAAGCTCGGCGGCAGCCTCGTGGCCGATGGCCCGCGCCTGCGCGGGCTGCTGCGCGGCCTCGCCGAGGGCGCCGAGGGCGCGGCCGTGATCGTGCCGGGCGGCGGCGGCCTCGCCGAGGCGGTGCGCGAGGCCCAGGCGGCCCTCGGCTTCGACGACGGCCTCGCCCACCGCCTCGCCCTCGACGCGATGGGCGGCATGGCGCGGATCCTCCAGGCCCTCGAACCGCGCCTCGCGGTGTCGCGCGACCCCGCGGCCGCGCTCGCGCGGGGCCTCGTGCCGGTCTGGGACCCGGCCGCGCTCAAGGCCGGGCACCCGGCCATCCCGGAGAGCTGGGACGTGACCTCCGACAGCCTCGCGCTCTTCCTGGCGGCCGAACTCGGGGCGGCGCGCTGCATCCTGGTGAAATCGGCGCGGGCCGAGGATCCGGTCGCGGCGGGGCTCGTCGACGCGGCCTTCCCCCGCTTCGCCCGGCGCTTCCGGGGCGAGATCCGGCTGCGCGGCCCGGGCGGCGAGCGGGTCTGGCGCGCGCCCGCGCCGGCGGAGGCCTGAGATGGCGCGCGCCCTCCCGCGCAGGTGCCGCCGCCCAGGTCCGGGCCGGCCATGACCGAGCACCTCGTCTTCGTCACCGGGCGCCTCGCCAAGCCGCGGCTCGAATCGGTCGTCGCGGCGCTCCCGCGCGAGCGCTTCACCGGCACCATCGCGGATGCGGGCGTGAAGGTCGCCGCGCTGATGACCGAGGAGATCATCCGCCGCCGCGTCACGCTGCCGGAGGGGGCCGACCGCGTCATCCTGCCGGGGCGCTGCCGGGCCGACCTCGCCGCGCTCTCCGCCCATTTCGGGGTGCCGGTCGAGCGCGGGCCCGACGAGATCGTCGACCTGCCGGCCCATCTCGGCCTCGCCGGCCGCAAGGTCGACCTGTCGCGGCACGACCTCACCATCTTCTCGGAGATCGTCGACGCCTCCCGCATGACGCCGGACGAGATCCTCGCCCGCGCCCGGGACCTCGCCCGCCGGGGCGCCGACGTGATCGACCTCGGCGGCCTGCCGGACACGCCCTTCCCGCACCTGGAGGAGGCGGTGCGGCTGCTGAAGGGGGCGGGCCTGCGGGTCAGCGTCGATTCCTTCGACCGCGAGGAACTCGCCCGGGGCGCGCGGGCGGGCGCCGATTTCCTGCTGAGCCTCAACGAGGACAGCCTCGACCTCGCCTTCGAGACCGACGCCGTGCCGGTGCTGGTGCCGGTGCGGCCCGACGACCTCGAGTCCCTCGACCGCGCGATCGCGCGGATGCGGGCGGCGGGAAAGCCCTTCCTGGCCGACCCGATCCTGGAGCCGATCCATTTCGGCTTCGCCGCCTCGATCGTGCGCTACCACGAGACCCGCCGCCGCCATCCCGACATCGAGATGATGATGGGGACCGGCAACCTGACCGAACTGACCGAGGCGGACAGCGTCGGGGTGACGGCGCTCCTGGTCGGCCTGTGCTCGGAACTGGCGATCCGCAACGTGCTGATCGTGCAGGTCTCGAACCACACCCGACGCACGGTCGAGGAGCACGACGCCGCCCGGCGGGTGATGTACGCGGCCCGCGCCGACGGGGCGCTGCCGAAGGGCTACGGCCGCCAGCTCCTCGGACTCCACGACAAGCGCCCCTACACGCAGACGCCCGAGGAGATCGCGGCGCTGGCCGCCGAGGTGCGCGACCCGAACTACCGCGTCGCGGTCGCGCAGGACGGGGTCCATGTCTACAACCGGGCGATCCACAAGGTCGGCACCGACGCCATGGCGTTCTTCCCCGACCTCGACGTGGCGACCGACGGCGGCCACGCCTTCTATCTCGGCGGGGAATTGACCAAAGCCGAACTCGCCTGGCGGCTCGGCAAGCGCTACGTGCAGGACGAGCCCCTGGACTGGGGCTGCGCGGCGGATGCGGCGGCGGAGGACACCACCGCGTTCAAGGAGGTCGGCCACACCCTGCACGGGCGCCGGCCGGCCCGCGCGCCCGACGGGACGGAGTGAGCGGTGCCGCTGATCCTGGAGACCATCGTCACGACCCAGGCGGCGGACCGCCTGCACCTCGTGCCGTTCGGGCTGATCCAGGAGGGCGACGGTTTCGTGCTCGCCCCGTTCCGGCCCTCGCCGACGATCACGAACCTGGAGGCGAACCCGACCTTCGCGGCCGCCGCCCCCGCCGACATGCGGGTGATCGCCGGCTGCGTCACCGGGCGGCGCGACTGGGCCACCCTGCCCTGCGCGCGCATCCCGGGCCGCCGCCTCGCCGAGGCCTACGGCCACCGGGAATTCGAGGTGGTCGCGGTCGAGGACGATCCGGTGCGCCCGCGCTTCCGCGCCCGCATCGTGCACGAGGAGGCCCACCGCCCCTTCACCGGCTACAACCGGGCCCAGGCGGCGGTGCTGGAGGCGGCGATCCTCTCGACGCGCCTCGACCGCCTGCCGCCCGAGAAAGTGCTCTCGGAGATGCGATACCTCTTCATCGCGGTCTCCAAGACGGCCGGCCCCGCCGAGCGCGAGGCCTGGACCTGGATCGAGGAGAAGGTCGCCGCCGCGCTCGGCCTCGGGGCGGCGGACCGGCTCCTCGCCGACGACACCGATCCGTGAGAGGAGTTCACCCATGAAGCTGTTGATCGGGAGCGCCGTCGCGGCGCTCGTCGCGCTGTCGCCCCTCGCCGCCGAGGCGCACGGCCCGACCCGCAAGAAGGTCGAGGAGAAGATCACCATCGACGCGCCGCCCGCCAAGGTCTGGGCCGTGGTCGGCAACTTCCAGGACATGAGCTGGCTGCCCCCGGTCGAGAAGACCGAGGGCAAGGGCGGCAACGAGGTCAAGGCCACCCGCACCCTCACGCTCAAGGGCGGCGCCACCGTCGAGGAAGAGCTCTACAAGTACAACGCCGAGCAGATGAGCCTGTCGTACCGGATCAACAAGGTCGACGTGAAGGTTCTGCCGGTCAACAACTACTCCTCGACGATCAAGGTCGAGCCCGCCGAGGGCGGCAAGTCGAGCGTGAGCTGGGACGGCGCGTTCTACCGCGGCTTCATGAACAACGACCCGCCGCCCGAGCTGAGCGACGAGGCGGCCGTGAAGGCGGTGAGCGACCTCTACAAGGCCGGGCTTCAGGGCCTGAAGGCGAAGGTCGAGAAGAGCGGTTCGTGAGGGCCCTGCTCGCGGGGCTCCTCCTCGGCGCCGGCCTGCTCGCCCCGGCGGGCGCTGAGGAGGCGGTGGTCACGGCCCAGAACGCGAACGCGGTCGACATCGTCGACCTCGCGGCCGGCCGGGTCGCGGCGACGCTGCCGGTGCCGGGCGCGCCGGCCGGCGTGGCGCTCTCGCCGGACCGGGCGCGGGCCTACGTGACCGCGCCGGAGGGCAAGGCGCTGGTGGTGATCGACCTCGCGGCCCGGCGCGTCGCCGGCACGGTCGCCCTCGGGGGCGGGCCCCTCGGCGTCGGGGTCAACCCGGCGAGCGGGGAGGTCTACGTGGCCGACTGGTACGCCAAGCGGCTCTGGGCGGTCGATCCCGGCACGCTCGCGGTCACCGGCGAGATCGCGGTGGGCACCTCGCCGTCCGGCATCGCGGCGACCCGGGACGGGCGCCTGATCCTGGTCACCGACCGGGACGACGACGCGGTCTCGGTGGTGGACGCCGCGACCCGCCGGCGGGTCGCGGTGGTGAAGGTGGGCACGCGGCCCTTCGGCGTGACCCTCGACCCGGACGGGCAGCGGGCCTACACGGCCAATGTCGGCTCGAACGACGTCTCGGTGATCGACCTGGCGGCGCGGCGGGAGATCGCCCGGGTCCCGGTCGGCGAGCGGCCCTACGCGGTCGCGCTGACCGGCGGCCGCGCCTTCGTGACCGACCAGTACGGCGGGACGGTCAGCACCTTCGACCTCGCCGGGCTCACGCCCGGCCCGCGGATCGAGGTCGGCGAGTATCCCGAGGGCATCGCGGCGAGCCGCGACGGGCGGCGGGTCTACGTCGCGAACTGGGAATCGAACACCGTCAGCGTGATCGACACCGGCAGCCTGCGGGTGACCGGGCAGGTGAGGACCTCGGACGGGCCGCGGGCCTTCGGGGACTTCTTGCGCTGACCCCGTCCCGGGCCGATCCTGCGGCGGCGTCCCGGGCGGGAGGCAGGGCAGGGAGGCAGGGCAGGGAGGCAGGGCATGAGCGACGATTACGCGTGGCGGAGGATCGGCCGGCCGGTCTTCATGGAGCCGCCCTTCGACGGGGAGCCGGTGGGCCTGCAGCTGCGCAGCGGCGCGGTGGTCGAGGGACGGCTCGCCGAGCCGGAGGTCGTGGTGACGGAGGACGAGGCCTTCTCCCTCCGCGCCATGGCGTGGCGGCGCCGCGACGGCGGGCCCCTGCCGGAGGACGACCCGCCGGTCTGCTGGCGGCCCCTGGATGCGGCGCCCGAGGGCTGAGCCGCGACGCGGCCCTCAACGCGCCCCGACGCGCCGCGCCTCGGCGACGCTCCGCGTCGCCCCGATGCCCGGCGCCGCCCCGGCGCCCGGCGTCGGCACGATGTCGTTGGCGATCACCTCGCCGAAGGGCCCGTCGTTGCGGGCCCGCCGCGGCGCGGTCCCGGTCGTGTCGCGCAGGGGGAGTTTCGGGAAGACGAGTTCGGCGAAGCGGTAGGCCTCCTCCAGGTGCGGGTAGCCCGAGAGGATGAAGCGGTCGATGCCGAGGTCGATGTACTCCTTCATGCGGTCGGCGACCTGGTCGGCCGAGCCGACCAGGGCGGTGCCGGCGCCCCCGCGCACCAGCCCCACCCCGGCCCACAGGTTCGGCGCGACGACGAGGTTTCGGCGGTCGCCCCGGTGCAGCGCCATCATGCGGCTCTGCCCGACGGAATCCTGGCGCTTCAGGGTCTCCTGCGCCCGCGCGATGGTGGCGTCGTCGAGGCGCGAGATCAGGGATTCGGCGGCCTCCCAGGCCGCGCCCTCGGTCTCGCGCACGATCACGTGCAGCCGGATCCCGAACGAGAAGGTCTTCCCCTTGGCGGCGGCGGCGGCGCGCGCCCGGGCGATCTTCTCGGCCACCTGGGCGGGGGGCTCGCCCCAGGTCAGGTAGACCTCGCAATGCTCGGCCGCGACCGCGATGCCGGCCTCCGACGAGCCGCCGAAATAGAGCGGCGGCGAGGGCTGCTGCACCGGCCCGAAGATCAGCCGCCCCTCCTCGGTGCGCAGGTGCCGGCCCGCGTAGGTGACGGTCTCGCCCGCCATCAGGCGGCGCCAGATGTGCAGGAACTCGTCCGTGACCGCGTAGCGCGCGTCGTGGTCGAGGAAGACGCCGTCGCCGCGCAGCTCCACCGGGTCGCCGCCCGTCACCACGTTGATGAGCAGGCGGCCCTCGGAGATCCGGTCGAGGGTCGCGGCCATGCGCGCCGCCGCCGACGGCTCCTGCAGGCCCGGCCGCACCGCCACGAGGAAGCGCAGCCGGCGCGTCAGCGGGGCCAGCGCCGAGGCGACGATCCAGGAATCCTCGCAGGACCGCCCGGTCGGCAGCAGGACCCCGAAATAGCCGAGGTCGTCCGCCGCCTGCGCGATCTGGCGCAGATAGGCGAGGGAGACGTGCCGGGCGCCCTCGCTCGCGCCGAGGTAGCGGCCGTCGCCGTGGGTCGGGAGGAACCAGAGGACGTCGGTCTGTGCGCTCATCGCTGTCCTTCCTGACGACGCGCGCCGCCTGCCGCAGATCCCGGGCGGCAGACTCGCGGTCGGGTGGAGTTCAGGAACGAGAGATTACAGCCCGAATTGCCTCGGTCAATTTCGGATTTTTCGAGATTTCGGAAGATATCTTCCTCGTCAGCGGTGAGGCGGGGAAGATTCTTGTTGCGGGTGAGTCGACAGGCAAGAACGAGGCACGGCCGCCCCGCGCGGGGCGGCCGTGCCGGTCAGGTCGTCACAGGCCGGCCAGGGCGTCCAGGGAGCCGCGCGCCGTCATGGCGAGCGCGGCGACGAGCACGCCGATCATGCCGTAAGAGAAGGCTCTCAGAAGCATCGCGGGGCCCGGATCAGCACCGCGGCCCGCCGGAGACCTGGCCGTACTGCTTCACCGGCCGGTTCTGCTGCCGCGCGTTGCCCTCGGCCGCGGGATTGTCGCAGCGGTCGAAGAGCGGCCCGTCATGCGCGCCGAGGGGCGCCCAGCCGCCGATCGAGCCCGTCGTGCCGACGTCGCGCGGGTGGGAGGGCTGGAACGGCGCCCCCGGGCCGAAGGCCATGGCGGACGAGACCGGCGCGAGGCCGAGAACGAGGGCGGACACGGCGGCGGCGATACGGGTCTTCATCTCAGTCTCACTCTCCTTGTTCCTCGGCG
The DNA here is from genome assembly GCF_000379105.1 of Methylobacterium sp. WSM2598. GTDB lineage: Bacteria > Pseudomonadota > Alphaproteobacteria > Rhizobiales > Beijerinckiaceae > Methylobacterium. The sequence continues at coordinate 2,538,301 of NZ_KB900609.1, forward strand.
AGATCTTCCGTAGATCTCGCCTCGTTCGACACTCCCGATATAGGATGTTGCAGCGCAACGCGGCGTGCGATCGCGCACATGGAGGCAGGGATTAAAAGTCGAAGTCACCAGGAAAGTGCGTCCTGATCTGAGACATGGAATGTATTGATAGGGATGTTTCGCCGCACGGCGGATTGATCCCCAGCGTCAGAGCGTCCGCAAGGCAGGGAGCAAGCGCGACCGATGCGGCCACCGATACAGGACAGCGCTTCAGGACAGCGCGCCGCGTCGCCCCGCGCCGCCAGGTCGGGGTCGAGCGCGACCGGGGGACGGTCGCGTCAGGCCGGGACCGGCTCCGGCTCGGCCAGGGCCGCCGCGATGGCGGCCTCCAGGGCGGCGGGGCGGGCGAGGGGCGGGTAGCGGCCGATGACCCGGCCGTCGCGGCCGACCAGGAACTTGGTGAAGTTCCACTTGATCGCCCGGGTCCCGAGGAGGCCCGGCCGCGCCCGCTTGAGGAAGTCGAAGAGGGGGTCGACCCCGGGCCCGTTCACCTCGACCTTCGCGAGGACCGGGAAGGTCACGTCGTAGGTGAGGCGGCAGAAGCGCGCGATCTCGTCGGCGTCGCCGGGCTCCTGCGCGCCGAACTGGTTGCAGGGCACGCCGAGCACCACCAGCCCCTCGGGCCCGTACCGGCGCCAGAGCGCCTCCAGCCCCTCGTATTGCGGGGTGAAGCCGCATTTCGACGCCGTGTTGACGATGAGGAGCACCTTGCCGCGGTGCTGGGCGAGGGGATGCGGGGTCCCGTCGGCGGCGCGCGGCGCGAAGTCGTGAATGGTCGTCATGCGCCCGAACATGGCAGGGAGCGCGGCCGACGCAAGGCGGGGCCCGCCCGGGCGGAGGCTCGCGCGGGGGAGAGCTTGGACGGCGGCGCGGCGGCGCCCTAGCTTCGCCTCGGCCGAGTCCGCCGGGACCCCGTTCCGAGACCACGTTTCATGTCAGCGATCCTCGAATCCCTGAGCGCCCTCGACGCGAGCCGCGCCGCCACCCAGGCGCGGCTGGCGCGCACGGTGGCGACCTGGAACCTGGACATCGTCTGCCTGCTGCGCTCGGCCCAGGCGCTCGGGCGGTCGGAGCAGGCTCTGCGCGAGGTCCCGCCGGCGCTCGCGCAGAGCCGGCGGCGGCGCGCCGCCTCGTCCCGGGCCGAGTGGCCCGCCTCGCTGATCGCCGAACTGCCCGAATCCCCGGCGCCCGTCACCTCCGGCTGATCGGCCGGACGGCGCGGGCCTCAGAGGCCGAGATCGCCGAGACCGGGATGATCCTCCGGCCGGGGTCCGAGCGGCCAGTGGAACTTGCGGTCCTGCTCGCGCAGCGGCACGTCGTTGATCGAGGCCTCGCGCCGCCGCATCAGGCCGTTCGCGTCGAACTCCCACTGCTCGTTGCCGTGGGAGCGGAACCAGTGGCCCGAATCGTCGTGCCACTCGTAGGCGAAGCGCACGGCGATGCGGTTCTCGTGGAAGGCCCAGACCTCCTTGATCAGCCGGTAATCGAGCTCGCGTGCCCATTTCCGGGTCAGGAACTCGACGATGGCCTCCCGCCCGGAGAAGAACTCCGCGCGGTTGCGCCAGCGGCTGTCGGGCGTGTAGGCGAGCGAGACCCGCACCGGGTCCCGGTGGTTCCAGGCATCCTCCGCGGCGCGGGCCTTGCGGGAAGCGGTCTCCGCCGTGAAGGGCGGCAGGGGCGGGCGGCTCTCCGACATCGCCCGCCTCAGGCGAGATCCAGCATCAGGCGCAGGTTCTGCACCGCGGCGCCGGACGCGCCCTTGCCGAGATTGTCGAGCCGCGCGACCAGCACCGCCTGGCCGTGCGCGTCCGAGCCGAACACGCGCAGCTCCAGACCGTCGGTGCCGTTGAGCGCCTCCGGCTCCAGCCGCTCGCGATGCGCCCCCTCCTCCGCGCCGGTGACCACCCGCACCAGCTCCTCGCCCGCGTAGCGCGCCGCCAGGGCCTGTTCGAGGTCGCCCGGGCGCGGCCGGCCCGGCAGCGCGTCGAGGTGGAGCGGGATCGACACCAGCATGCCCTGCCGGAAATTGCCGACCGAGGGCACGAAGATCGGGCGCCGGGTCAGGCGGCTGTAGGCCTGCGTCTCGGGCAGGTGCTTGTGGGCGAAGCCGAGGCCGTACAATTCGAAGGCCGGGGCGGTGCCGTCCTCGTAGGCCTCGATCATCTTGCGGCCGCCGCCGCTGTAGCCGCTCACCGCGTTGATGCTGATCGGGTGATCGGCCGGGATCAGCCCCGCATCGACGAGGGGGCGCAGGAGCGCGATCGCCCCGGTCGGGTAGCAGCCCGGATTGGCGACGCGCCGGGAGGCCCGCAGGGCCGCGCGCTGCTCGGGCGCGAGTTCGGCGAAGCCGTAGGTCCAGCCGGGGGCGACCCGGTGCGCGGTGCTGGCGTCCAGGATGCGCGGACCGCCCCCCGGCAACGCGTCCGCCATCGCCACCGTCTCCTTGGCGGCGTCGTCGGGCAGGCACAGGACCACGAGGTCGACCTCGGCGAGGAGGGCGCGCTTGGCGTCCGGGTCCTTGCGCTGCGCGGGCGGGAGCGAGCGCAGAGTGATCTCGTGCGAGGGCTCCAGGCGCTCGCGGATGCCCAGGCCGGTCGTGCCGGCCTCGCCGTCAATGAAGACGCTGGGGCGGTTCGTGGCTGTGCGGCTCATGGCAGGCTCCGCGCGGCGTCGCGATCGGACGCCGGGACGCGATGTGGGATGGGGTCAGGAGCCCGCCAAGTCAACGGGGCGCGTATCAACGGGGCGCGCGTCAACGGGGGGCGTGACGTCGACCCGTCGACGGGGCGCGACGCCGCGCCGTTCCGCCCCCTCCCCCGCCGGGGAGGAACCGGGCGGGCCGAGGCCCGGTTGCCGTGTCCAAGACGATTGCACGCGAGGCAGATCATGGCCGGCACGGCGAAGCGAACGGATCCCAAGCTGTGGGAGCGGGTGAAGGCGAAGGTCACGCGCTCGAGCAAGGGCGGCAAGCCCGGGCAATGGTCGGCGCGCAAGGCGCAGGCCGCCGTCCACGACTACAAGGAGGCGGGCGGCGGCTACGTGGGCGCGAAATCTCCCGACAACCACCTGACCCAGTGGACCGAGGAGGAGTGGGGCACGCGCTCGGGCGCCAAGAGCGGCGAGACCGGGGAGCGGTACCTGCCGAAGGCGGCCCGGGCGCGCCTCAGCCGGGGCGAGTACGCCCGCACCTCCGCCAAGAAGCGGGCCGACACCGCCAAGGGCAAGCAGCATTCGCGCCAGCCCGCCGACATCGCCGCCAAGACAGCCTCGGGGCGCAAGACAGCCTCGGGGCGCAAGACAGCCGCGGCGCGCAAGGCAGCCGCGGCGCGCAAGACGGCCTCGGCCCGCAAGACGGCCTCGGCCCGCGAGACGGCCTCGGCCCGCGAGACCGCGTCGGCGAAGCGCGATTCGGGCAAGGGCACGACCAAGGCCGCCCTGCTGCGGGCCGCCCGCGCCCGCAACATCCCGGGCCGGTCGCGGATGTCGAAGGACGAATTGGAGCGGGCCCTCGGTGCGCGGGGGTGAGGCGACGCCCGCCGCGCGGCGGCCGCGGCCCGGGCGTCATCCGACATCCGGTTGATGGCTTCGCCATCTCCCATTTCGGCCATGCGGATGTCGGCGTCGCTCAGGCGCCGCGCGGACTCGTGATCCGGTTGATGGCTTCGCCATCTCCGATGTCGGCCATGCGGATGTCGGCTTCGCTCAGGCGCCGCGCTCAGGCGCCGCGCAGGCTCGTGATCCGGGATCCGCGTCGATCAAGCGGATCCCGGATCACTCCTCGCCCACGCTCTCGCGCAGGCGCTGCAGCTGCGGGCGCAGCTCCTGGCAGCTGAGGTCGCGCGCGAAGCGGTCGATCGCCGGCACGTCGCGGCTGTTGCGCAGCTGGGCGAGGATCTGGGCCTCGCGCTCGCAGGCGCCCGGGGTCGCCCGCGCCGTGCTCGTCGTCAGCGGCTCGCCGGGGATCGGCGGGATCGGGTCGGGCAGAACGGAAGGCGGTGCGGGCGGACGCACCGCCTCGATCAGCCGGGCGAGCTGCGGGCGCAGCGCCTCGCAGGTGAATTCGCGCTCGAAGCGCAGCACTGCCTCCGGCGCGCGGGTCGCGCGCAGGCGGGCGAGGGTCTGGGCCTCGCGCTGGCAGGCCCCGTTGTGCTCGGCGCCGGGCGGGGAAGCGGCGGGGCCGGGCGCGACGGCGGCGGTCGCCGGGTCGGTGCCGACCGGCCGCGTCTGCGGGAGCGGCCGGCGGGCCGGCTCGCCGGCGGGCGGCGCGGCCGGGCTGCCCGTGAGCTTGGCGACCTGGGCGCGGGCCAGATCCGCGTAGAAGCCGGCCGGATGCGCGGCCAGGAAGGAGGACCACGCCTCCCGCGTGCCGACGCGCTCGGCGAATTCATAGTCGCGCCGCATCTCCTTGGGGTCGCCCTCCGGGTCGGCGGCCCTGAGGTCCGGCACCAGCGCCATGGTGGCGCCCCCGAGGGAGCCGTAGACGAAGGGCTCCTGCTTGCCGCCGGTGAGGCGCAGAACCTCGTCGCGGACCCGCCCGAAGGCGACCCGCACGTCGAGGCCCGGCGCTGCGAGGTGCTTGAGCATCGCCGTCGTGAAGGGGCTGTGGTCGCCGCCGCCGTCGTCGGCGACCGACCCGGCCTTGGCCGCGAAGGCCACGAGGGTGTCGCTGATCAGCGGGTCCACCTTGGCGAGGCCGTTCGCCACGCCCCGGATGCTCACCATCCGCTGCATGCCGACGTTGAACGGGTTGTTGCGGCAGGCATCCAGGATGACGAGGCGCAGGCGCCGCGCCGGCTCGATCGCGCGGATCACCCGCTCCAGCGACAAACCCTCGTCCTCGACGTCGAAATCGGTCCGCAGGCGGGCATCGGTCGGGATCAGGTAGTTGATCCCCGCGACCTCGATGCCGTGGCCGGCGAAGAACACCACCGCGACGTCCGCGTCGCGGCTGGTCTGCATGAATTCCCGCACGGTGCGCTTCAGCTCGACCGTGCCGAGATCCTGCCTCAGGTCGACCGACTCGAAGCCCGCCCGGCGCAGCATCTCCGCCATGGCCGAGGCGTCGCGGCCCGGATTGGCGAGCACCGGCACGGAGCGGTAGGCGGAGTTCCCGATCACCAGGGCGACGCGCCGGTCGGCCGCCGAGGCCCCCGTCCCGGTCAGGAGGCATGCCGCCAGGATCAGGAGCGGTCCCAGTCTCCACCGCAACATCCTCGCCTCCTCGCGGCGCTCCCGCGCGACGCGCTCCCCCGCTTCTCCGGGACGGGCCCGGCCCGATGGACGGTTCCCCGCCCCGATACCGCGACCCAGCATGCGCCGGTTGCGGCCATGAACGCAATCAACTGTGACGTGCTCAAGCCCGCTCCGGCCGGCGGCGGGCGCTCAAGCCCGCTCCGGGCGGCGGGCGCTCAAGCCCGCCCCGGGCGGCGGGCGCTCAAGCCCGCTCCGGGCGGCGGGCGCTCAAGCCCGCCCCGGGCGGCGGGCGCTCAAGCCCGCCCCGGGCGGCGGGCGCTCAAGCCCGCCGCCGGCCGGGATGCGGGATGATCCGCGCCGGGGCCGGCTGCGGCTCGACCGGCTTGTCGGGAAACCACATCTTCACCGTCGTCCCCGTGCGGGGGTCCAGGATGGTGAGGGTCATGGACGCCTCCTCTGTCGCTGATGCGGACCATTCCATCCCCCGGCCCGGGCGGATGTGATGGACCGCACCCGGGGCGCCTCAGCCGTAGCGGCCCCGCCGCGGCGCCCGCGCCCGGGGCGGCCGGCCCGAGGCGGTGACGAGGACGCGGATCGGCTTGGAATAGATCGGCGGATCGTGCGGGACGTGGTCCTCGTCGGCGAGCAGCAACTGCAGGGTGTGGCGGCCGAGCGGCAGCGTCACGCGCGCCTCGGTCTGGCCCGCGCCGAAATGCAGGTGGTTGAAATCGTTGGGAATCGGCCGGTCGAAGGGCGGCAGCGGCGTGTCGATGAGCAGGTGGTGGTGGCCCGTATTGGCCTTGACGATCCCGGCCGGCGCCACGCCCATGTTGATGAGACCGAACCGGACCAGGACGGTGCGCGGCACCGTGGCGCCGTTCACCGGGCTCGCGATGTAGACCTTGGCGCCCTTGGCCGAGGCCCGGCGCTGCCCCGGCGGTCTCGGCCCGGCCGCGACGCCGCCGGCGCCGCCCTCCCGCACCACCACCCGGATCTTCTCCGACATGATCGGGGGCGAATGCGCGATGTGCTTGTGGTCGCCGAGCAGGAGCTGCAGCGTGTGCTCGCCCGGAGGCAGGTTCAGCTCGGCCTCGGTCTGACCCGCGCCGAAATGCAGGTGGTTGAAGTCGTTGGGGATCGGCTCGGAGAGGTTCGGCAGGTCGGTATCGACCAGCAGGTGGTGGTGGCCGGCATTCTCCCGCGGCACGCCCGCCGGCGCCACGCCCATGCCGTGCAGGCCGAAATGGATCGTGGTCCGGGTCGGCAGCACGCTCCCGTCCTTGACGTCGACGAAGTAGACGCTCGCGCCGGCCGGCGCCGGGGACGGTCCGCCCCGCGGCGCCTCCTGGGCGATGCCGGGGTGCGGCAGGAACAACAGCAGTGCCGGCAACAGCCTGGTGAGTCGCATCGCCCTCTCCTCCGGGTCAGCCACGACGCCGAAATGTCACCCAATAATCGGTCCCACGCAAAGCACAGTGCCTCTTTTTACTGCTCCTCGTTCAGTCGAGATGTGCTTTGATAAGCGGCAAAATGCCGCAATCACAGTTTTTCCCTACCACGCCGGAGCGATTCGTTGTTGGCTGTGCTGCGGGTCGCGCGATGACCTGGGTGTGCGAGTCGAGCATGGGACGGACCGGACCGGCCGGTGCGGCGCTTGCGGCGGCGAGGAGCGTCGTCCTCCTCCTGTGCCTCGTCCTCGGGCCGGGACCGGCGGCGGCGCAGGGCCGCGCGGTGGTCCTCGAAGCGAGCCCGCGCATCGCTCTCGTCATCAGCAACTCGGCCTATTCGGGCGGGGGTGATCCCCTCGGGACCAACCGCTCCGCCCGCCTCGTCGCGGAGGAGCTGGACCGGCTCGGCTTCGTGGTGGAGGCCGGGGAGAATCTCACCAAGGCGCAGATGCAGCAGCGCGTCGCCGAGGTCGCGGCCCGGATCGGGCGCAGCTCCGTGGTGGTGTTCTTCTACAACGGCTACGCGATCCGCTCGGGCCAGCAGAATTTCCTGATCCCGGTCGGGGCCAGCGTGCGCTCCGAGGTTCAGGTGCGCCAGGAGGGGCTCGACCTCGACTCGATCCTCGCCGAGTTCACCCGCCGCGGGGCGGCGACCCGGATCGTCATCGTGGACGCGGCCCGGCGCAACCCGTTCGAGGAGACGTTCCGGCGCCCGCCCGAGGGCTTGGCGGCCCTCGACATGCGCGACGGCACGCTGGCGATCTTCAGCGCCGCCCTCGACAAGCCGCCGGAGGAGGCCGACGACGGCGGCCTGTTCGTGCGCGAGCTCCTGCGCCAGATCGCGGCCCCGGGCGTCAGCGCCGAGCAGGGCTTCGCGCGCACCCGGATGGCGGTGGCGCGGGCGACCGGGGCGCGGCGCGTGCCCTGGGTCTCCTCCTCCCTCCTCGACGACGTCTTCTTCGCGACGCCGGGCGCGGCGCCTCGCCCGCCGCCCGCCGGCCCGCCGCCGGTGGCCGAGGCGCCCTCCCCGCCCCCGGCCTCCGAGCGCGCGGCGGGCGAGGGGCCGAGGCCGGGCGAGACCTTCCGCGACTGCCCGACCTGCCCGGAACTCGTCGTGGTGCCGGCGGGCGACTTCGTGATGGGCGGGGACGCGGAGTACGAGAAGCCCGCCCACCGGGTGACGATCCGGCGCCCCTTCGCGATCGGCCGGCACGAGGTGACCTTCGCGCAGTGGGATGCCTGCGTGGCCGCGGGCGGCTGCAAGGGCGACATCGACGACCACGGCTTCGGGCGCGGCGACCGACCGGTCATCGACGTGAGCTACGACGACGTGCAGGGCTACCTGCGCTGGCTGTCCGCGCAGACGCGCCGGACCTACCGCCTGCCGAGCGAGGCGGAGTGGGAATACGCGGCCCGCGCGGGCGCGACCTCGCCGTTCTGGTGGGGGCCGGCGGTGGGCAGCGGGCGGGCGAATTGCGAGGATTGCAGCCAGGCTCCGTCCCACCGCACCGTCGCGGTGGGCTCGTACCGCCCCAACGCCTTCGGGCTGTTCGACACCGCCGGAAACGCCGCCGAGTGGGTCGAGGATTGCTGGAACATGAGCTACCGGGGGGCGCCGACCGACGGCGCGGCGTGGCGCACGGGCCAGTGCGACCTGCGCGTCCTGCGCGGCGGCTCCTTCACGGCCCGCTCGGCGCTCCTGCGCTCGGGCTCGCGCTTCCGCTACGACCACGACATCCGCTACTACGCCAACGGGTTCCGGGTGGTGCGGGAGCTCCCCTGATCCGCACCGGGCCGGGGCCGGCCTGCGCCACATCGCCCCTTGCGGCGGGCCGGGCGGCGGGGGATGGGCAGGCTTTCGTCCCCGAGGAGCCCCCGATGTCCCCCGAATCCGCCGCCCCGTCGCCCGAGGAGGCCGTCGCCGCGATCAGCCGCTGGCTCTCGGTCGAGAGCCCGACCCACCACGCGGCCGGGGTCAACCGGATGATGGACCTCGTCGCCGACGAGGCCGAGGCGACCGGCATCCCGTGGGAGCGGATCGGCGGCACGCAGGGCCTCGGCGACAGCCTGATCCTGCGGGCCGGGCCGCGGACCGGGGAGCCCGCCCTCCTGGTCCTGTCGCACCTCGACACGGTCCATCCGGTCGGCACCCTGGCGGAGCTGCCGGTGCGGGTCGAGGGCGACCGGCTCTACGGGCCGGGCGTGTACGACATGAAGGGCGGGGCGTGGCTCTGCCTGCAGGGCTTCATCGCCGCGGCGAAGGGCGGGCAGGCCCGGCGGCCCCTCGTCTTCCTGTTCACGAGCGACGAGGAGATCGGCTCGCCGACGACCCGCGGGCTGATCGAGGATCTGGGGCGGCGGGCCGAGGCGGTGCTGGTGACCGAGCCCGGCCGGGACGGCGGCCGGGTGGTCACGGGCCGCAAGGGCGTCGGGCGCTTCGACATCCACGTGGAGGGGCGCCCCGCCCATGCCGGCAGCCGCCACGCGGAGGGGCGCAACGCGATCCGCGAGGCCGCCCGGCTGATCCTGGAGATCGAGGCCCTGACCGACTACGCGCGCGGCATCACCACCACGGTCGGGCTGGTCCAGGGCGGCACCGCCGAGAACGTGGTGCCGCAGCATTGCCGCTTCACCGCGGACCTGCGGGTGGTGACGGAGGAGGACGGGCGGGCCTGCGTGGCGCGCCTCCGCGGCCTGCAGGCCGCGCCCGACTTCACCGTGACGGTGACCGGCGGCATGAACCGCCCGCCCTATCCGCGCTCGGACCTGACCGGCCGGCTCTTCGCGCAGGCGCGCGCCATCGCCGAGCAGGAGCTCGGCCTCGCCCTCGGCGAGGTGCCGCTGACGGGCGGCGGCTCGGACGGGAACTTCACGGCGGCGCTCGGCGTGCCGACCCTCGACGGCCTCGGCATCGACGGGGACGGCGCCCACACGCTGTGGGAGTACGGCCTGATCTCCTCCATCGCGCCGCGGCGGCGGCTGATGCAGCGGATGCTGGAGACGCTGTGATCCGAAATCCGACGGATTGCGTCGCAATGCGGATGTCGGCTTCGCTCAAGCGCCGCGCCGGCTCGTGATCCGACGGATTGCGTCGCAATGCGGATGTCGGCTTCGCTCAAGCGCCGCGCCGGCTCGTGATCCGACGGATTGCGTCGCAATGCGGATTTGGCGCAGCCCGCGCCCCGTCCGGGCCCCCTCGGGGTCCGGGAACGAAGGGCCGGGCCGTCACGCCGCCCGCGTCGCCGGCCGGTCCTCCACGAGGGCGACCACCTCGTCCCAGCGCGACAGGAAGGCCCACACGCAGGCCGGGTCGAAATGCCGGCCCGCCTCCTCCTCCAGGAAGGACCGGGCCCGGTCGAGCGGCCAGCCCGGCTTGTAGACCCGGTCCGAGATCAGCGCGTCGAACACGTCCGCCACCGCGGTGATGCGGCCCGGCAGCGGGATCGCCTCGCCTTTCAGGCCGCGCGGGTAGCCGGTCCCGTCCCAGCGCTCGTGGTGGGTCAGCGCGATCTCGGCGGCGAGGCGCAGGAGCCGGGACGGGCTGTCGCTCAGCATCCGGTAGCCGCGCAGGGCGTGCTCCATCATCTCGACCCGCTCGGCCTCGCTCAGGGGCCCGGGCTTGCGCAGGATCGCGTCCGCCACCCCGATCTTGCCGATGTCGTGCATGGTCGAGGCCAGCGCGATGTCGTTCGCCTCCTCCTCCGGGAGGCCGAGCCCGTCCGCGATGGCGATGACGCAGCCGGCCACCCGGGTGAGGTGGCCGCCCGCCTGATCGTCCCGGTACTCCGCCGCCAGCATCAGGCGGTGGATGATCTCCCGCTCCCGCTGGGCGCTCTGCGCGTGCACCCGCCGCATCTCGCGGGCGAGGTCCTCCGCCTCCGCGGCGCCCGCCTGGGCCCGGGACAGGGCGACGAGGTTGCGGGCGCGGATCTGCAGGTCGAACCCGTCGAGGGGCGGCAGCACCACGTCGGTGGCGCCCGCTTCGAGGGCGCGCCGCCGCGCCGCGGCCGGCTCGCCGCTGCCCAGCACCATCAGGGAGGTGCGCACGAGGTGCGGCAGGCGGCGCAGGTCGCGCACGAGGCCGATCGCGTCGAGGCGGGGCCCGTCCTCGATCAGCACGAGGTCGGTGCCCTGATCCGCCAGGGCGCTGCGGGCGGCCTCGGCCTCGCCGAGGACCAGGGTGGCGTAGGCGGGGGCGAAGAGGCGCGAGAGCTGCGCCGGATCCGGCCGTGCCGTGACGATGACGACGGAGGGGTCCGCGGCGGAAGTCATGGCGTGTCTGGGATCCCATGCCGGGCCGTCGGGTGCGGCGGCATCAGCGAAATGTCGCCGAGTTTGCTGAAGCGATCTTTAAAGCATGTTTTGGCGGTCAGATGGCGAAATCGCTGCCGCTGGGCAGGTCCGGGAAGATCCTGGCCGCCTCGGCCCGTCGGCAGAGCTCCTCCACCGTCACCGCGTCGAGGGTCGCGAGGAAGGCCTGCCCGGCCGCCGCGAGGAGCGGGTCGATCAGCCCCGCCGCCGGCGCCGGCCTGCCCGCCTCGCCGTCGCCGAGGGCCAGCACCGCCCTGGCGATGTCGCCGACGCGGATGCGGCGGCGCTCGCGGGCGAGTTCGTAGCCGCCATGCGGGCCGCGCAGGCCCTTGAGCAGCCCGTGCCGGACCAGGGCCTGCAGCACCGTCTCGAGGTGGCGCGGGGGCAGGCCGTGGCGGGCCGCGAGCGCCCGGGCGCTGACCGCCTGCGGCCGGGCGTGGAGCGCGATGTCGATCACCGCCGCCACCGCGAGCGCGAGGCGCGGGGGCGCCAGCGCCGGCGGGGCCGCGCCGGCGGGCTCCTGCGGGCTGGTCGAGGCCTCCCCCATCGCGCCCTCAGTGCCGCCCCGTCGAGCCGAACCCGCTCTCCCCCCGCGCCGCCGCCTCGCCCGAGAAGGTCTCGACGAGGCGCAGGGCCGGCCGGGTCACCCGGGTGAAGACGAGCTGCGCCACGCGCTCCCCCGGCGCGATGGTGAGCGGCCGGGACGCGCCCGGCGGGTTGCGGTTCCAGAGCGAGAGCATCAGGGGCCCCTCGTAATCGGCGTCGATCACCCCGACCGTGTTGCCGAGGACGAGCCCCTCCCGGTGGCCGAGCCCCGAGCGGGGACAGACCAGGCCGCACCAGCCGGGATCGCGGATCGCCACCGCGAATCCGGCCGGCACCAGGACCGGGGCGGCCTGCGGGGCGAGCGTCAGGGGCGCGTCCAGGCAGGCGTGCAGGTCGAGCCCCGCCGCCTGCGCCGAGCCCCAGCGCGGGAACCCCCACCCGGAGAGACGCGGATCGAGGAGGCGGATCTCGACCGCGAGGTCGTCGGGCCCGGTCATGCGCCGCCCCGCCACCGCATTCCGCCCCGGTGCCGCGGTCGGGCGCATCGGCCGGAGGGCAGGTCGGGCATGGGCGAGCCTCGCGCTGGCATCGCCCGGCGGCGCGCCGGATCCGGCGCGGACGATGCGGTCAGGTATCCGGTGATGGGCGCGGCCCGGCCGGGCCGCCCCGCGGCGCCCTTATGCCCCGGCCGCGCGCCCGCGGCTACACCCCCGGGAGGGGGAGCCGGCCTCAGCCGAGCCGCGCGGCGAGGGTGCGGGCGAAGGACTCGATATGCGCCGTCATGGCCGCCGCGGCGTCCGACGGGGAGCGCCGGGCGAGGGCGTCGCGGATCGCCGCGTGCTCCACCGCCACCTCCGCGAGGTGCTGGCCGGTGCCGAGGGACAGGGCCCAGAAGCGCACCGATCGGCCGTGCAGCCCGTCCAGCACCTCGGCCAGGACGCGGTTGCCGCTCGCCGCGGCGATCGCCGCGTGGAAGCGCCGGTCGGCCTCGATGATCGGGTCGAGGTCGGGCGAGGGCGCGGCCGGGGCCTCGGCCAGCACCGCGTCGAGCCGGGCCAGATCCGCCGCGCCGATCCGCTCGGCCGCCCGCGCCGCGCAGGCCGGCTCGGTCAGCCGGCGCACCTCGACGAGCTGCGCGAACTCGTCCATCGAGAGCGGCTGCACCAGGACGCCCTTGCGGGGCAGGATCCGCACCAGCCCCTCGTGCATCAGCCGGTGCAGCGCCTTGTTCACCGGCGTGCGTCCGATGCCGAATTCCGCGCAGAGGGCCGCCTCGTTGAGCGCCTCGCCGGGCTTCAGCCGGAGGGCCAGGATGTCGCCCTTCAGGCGCCGGTAGGCCCGCTCGTTCTCCGAGATAATGGGGGGATCGCCCGCTCTCATCCGCTCACCGCTCCCGCAGCGCGGCCGCGCCATAGCACGGTTTGTGAAATTTCACAGGCATGCTAATTGCGAGGCCAAGCGCCGATCGGCCCCGTCCGGGCGGGGGGAGAAGAGCGCGGGAGAAGTGCGATGATGCGGGGAGACGAGGTGAGCGCGGCCGAGCTGGAGGAGGGTTACCGCGGGGCGACCCTGCGGCTGATCCCCTTCCTGGTGATCCTGTTCATCCTGGCCTGGATCGACCGGGTGAATGTGGGCTTCGCCAAGCTGCAGATGCTGACCGACCTGCGGTTCAGCGAGGCGGTCTACGGCTTCGGGGCGGGGATCTTCTTCGTCGGCTACTTCCTGTTCGAGGTGCCGAGCAACCTGCTCCTGGAGCGCATCGGCGCGCGCCGGACGCTGGCGCGGATCACCATCCTGTGGGGGCTCGCCTCGATGGGCCTCGCCTTCGTGCGCGACGAGTGGACGTTCTACGCCGTGCGCTTCCTGCTCGGCGTGTTCGAGGCGGGCTTCTTCCCGGGCGTGGTCCTCTACCTGACCTACTGGTTCCCGAGCGCCCGGCGCTCGCGCATCAACGGCCTGTTCATGACCTCCTTCGCGGTGGCCGGGATCGTCGGCGGGCCGGTGGCCGGGCTGATCATGGGCACGATGGGGGGCGTCGGCGGCCTCGCCAACTGGCAGTGGCTGTTCATCCTGGAGGGGATCCCCTCGCTCGTCGCCGGGCTCGCGGTGCTCGCCTGGCTGCCGGACCGGCCCGAGAGCGCGCGCTGGCTTCCCGCGCCGGTCGCCGCCGCCATGAGCGCGGCGGTGGCGGCGGAGGGCCGCGCGGCCGGCAAGGAGGCGCATCTCGGGGCGGCCCTGCGCGACGGCCGGGTCTGGCTCTGCGCGCTGATCTACTTCTGCATCGTCAGCGGCAACGCCACCATCGCGTTCTGGACGCCCTCGATCATCAAGGAGATCGGCGTGCGCGACCCGATCGCCATCGGCCTCCTCTCGGCAATCCCCTTCGTCGCCGGCACGGCCGCGATGGTCTGGAACGGCGCGCATTCCGACCGCCGCCGGGAGCGGCGCCTGCATTGCGCCGGCGCGAGCCTGGTCGCCGCCGCGGGCCTCGCGGCGACGGGCGCCCTGATCGGCCAGGCCGTCCCCGCGCTGGCGGCCCTCACGGTCGCGGCGATCGGCATCCTGGCGGCCTTCCCGGTCTTCTGGGCGCTGCCGCAGACCTTCCTCTCCGGCACCGCCGCGGCGGGCGCCATCGCGGCGATCAACGCGATCGGCAACCTCGCGGGCTTCGCCGCGCCCTCCATGATCGGCCTGTCGACCTCCCTCACCGGCTCGTCCAGCGGCGGGCTCACCGTCGTGGCCGGCCTCGAACTCCTGGCCGCCATCCTGGTCTTCGGCTTCGCGCGCTGGCAGGAGGAATCCGCGCCCGAACCGGCCATTCCATGAGGAACCCCGCGATGCTGACCTTCCACCGCAGCGCCCGCGGGCGCGAGGACCGGATCGCCATCGAGCCCGAATCCGTGGTGATCGCCGGCTGGGCCGGGAGCGACGAGGCGGCGATCCGCCACCACATCGAGGAACTGGCGGCGATCGGCGTGCCGCGCCCCTCGGCGGTGCCGGTCTATTACCGGGTCGCGGCCCAGACCCTCACGCAGGCGGCGCGCCTCGTCGTGCTCGGTCCCGACACCTCCGGCGAGGCCGAGCCGGTGGTGGTCTCGCTGGCGGACGGGCTCTGGCTCGGGCTCGGCTCCGACCACACCGACCGCAAGGCCGAGACGCTCGGCATCGCCCTCTCGAAGCAGCTCTGCGGCAAGCCGATCGGCACCGGCCTGTGGCGCCTCGACGAGGTCGAGCCGCACTGGGACGCCCTGGTGCTGCGGGCCTACGCGACGATCGACGGCGCGCGGGTGCTCTACCAGGAAGGCGCGCTCGCCGGCCTGCGCCGCCCGAGCGACCTCCTGGCACGCCGGCCCGGCGGCCCGGACCTGCCGCCCGGCAGCGTGATGTTCGGCGGCACCCTCGCGGCCATCGGGGGCATCCGGCCGGCCTCGCGCTTCGAGATCGAACTGGAGGATCCGGTGCGCGGAATGCGCCTCGGCCACGCCTACGACGTCAAGGTGCTGCCGGTCGTGTCCTGAGGCGGCGGGAGCGGCAGGGGATGCTAGCCGGGGCGGAGATCGTCGCCACCGCCGCCAAGATGGCGGCGAGCGCGGCCGTGGTGGTGGTCGCCGCCCGGGCGGTCGAGCGCGCCGGGCCCCTCGTGGCGGCGATGATCGCGACGCTGCCGCTCTCGGCCGGGCCCGCCTACCTGTTCCTCGCCCTGGAGCACGGGCCGGATTTCCTGCGCGCGAGCGCCGTCGCCAGCCTGCCGGCCATCGCGGCGACCGGGATCCTGATCGTGGTCTACGCCGCCCTGGCCCGCCGCGGCGGGCTCGCCCTCAGTCTCGGGGCGGGGCTCCTGGCCTGGGGCGCGGCCGCCACGGCCCTGCGCCAGCTCGCGCCCGGCCTCGCCCCGGCGGCCGGCCTCGCCGCCCTGGCGCTCCTCGCCTGCATGGCGGCGGGGCGGGCGATCCGCCCCGCCCGGCCGGTGCCGCGGCGGCCCGGACGGCCCCGCGACGTGGCGATCCGGGCCGGGATCGTCATGGGCCTCGTCGGCCTCGTGCTGCTGGCCGGCCGGGTGGCGGGTCCGGGCCTCGCCGGTCTGCTGGCGCTGGCCCCGGTCGTGATGGTGAGCCTCGCGCTGATCCTGCATCCGCGCCTCGGCGGGGAGGCGAGCGCCGGCGTGCTGGTCCTCGGCCTGCCCGGACTCCTCGGCTTCGTGGCGGCCCTCACGATCCTCGCCCTGACGGTGGAGCGCCTGGGGGCGGCCTTCGGCCTGACGCTGGCGCTCCTCGTGACCCTCGCCTGGAACGGGGGCATCCTGCTCCTGAACCGCCTCTGGCCCTCTCGCCCCTCGGAGACCGTCCCGTGAACCCGACCCCCGCGAGCCCGACCCCCGTGCGCGACGACCTCGAGCGCCGCCTCGCCGCCATCGGCGAGGAGGCGGGGCGCCACGTCTTCACCCGCGTCGCCGCCCGGCAGGCCCGCGCCGAGGCCGACGCCGCCGATGCGCGGCGCCGGGCCGGGCTCTCCCTCGGGCCGCTCGACGGCGCCATCGTGTCGATCAAGGACCTGTTCGATGTCGCGGGCGAGCCGACCACGGCGGGCTCCGCCATCCGGTGCGCCAGCCCGCCCGCCGCCGCGGACGCGCCGGTCGTGGCGCGGCTGCGCCGGGCGGGCGCCGTGATCGTCGGCAAGACCAACATGACGGAATTCGCCTTCTCGGGGCTCGGCCTCAACCCGCATTACGGGACCCCGGGCAACGCCGCCGATCCGGCCCGGCTGCCGGGCGGCTCCTCCTCGGGCGCGGGGGTCTCGGCGGCCCTCGGCACCAGCGACGTCGCCATCGGCACCGACACGGGCGGGTCGGTGCGGATCCCGGCCTCCCTCAACGGGGTCGTCGGGTTCAAGCCCACCGCCCGGCGCGTGCCCCTGGCGGGCGCCTTCCCGCTGAGCCCCTCCCTCGACTCGATCGGGCCGCTCGCCCGCAGCGTCGCGGCCTGCGCGGCGGCCGACGCCGTGATGGCCGGGGAGGAGCCGGCGCCGCTGCGCCCGCCCGCCCTCGCCGACCTGCGCATCGGCGTGCCCCGCGGCCTCCTCTTCACCGACACGGATCCGGGCGTGGCGGCCGACGTCGAGGCCGCGCTCGGCCGCCTCGCGGCGGCGGGCGCCCGCATCGCCGACATGACGATCGACGACCTGCTGGAGCGCTTCGCCCTCGCCACCGCGGCGGCGCCCATCGCCTCGGTCGAGGCCTACGAGGTCCATGCCGACTGGCTCGATCGCGAGGGGGCCGGGATGGATCCGCGGGTGCGGGTGCGCATCGAGCGCGGGCGCCCGGTCGGCGCGGCGGCCTACCTGCGCATGATGCGCGCCCGGGCCGAGCTGATCCGGGCCTGCGACGCGCGCCTGCTGCCCTTCGACGCCGTCGCCCTGCCCACCACCGCGATCCCGGCGCCGACCATCGCCTCGGTGGCCGAGGACGACGAGGCCTTCTCGCGCACCAACGTCCTGATGCTGCGCAACACCATGGTGGGCAACCTGTTCGACCTCACCGCGCTGTCGCTGCCGCTGCCGGGCCGCGCCCTGCCGGCGGGGCTGATGCTGCTCGCCCGCCACGGCCACGACCGGCGCCTGCTCGAGATCGGGGCCGCGATCGAGGCCTGCCTCGGCTGACGGGCAGCCCGCGCGGCCGCCCCGGCCCGCGCCGGGATTCCCCCGCTTCCGTTGGGGCCGGGGGCCGCTATGGTGGCCGGCGCGCCGCAAGGCCGCTCCCGGTCCCAAACGGAAGATCGCCCCGATGCCCCACGCCCCCCTCCGCCGGTGCCTCGCCGCGCTCCTGCTCGGCGCCCTGCCCCTCGCCGCCCCCGCGCTGGCCCTCGAAGCGCCGCAGCCCGAGGCGGCCGCCCCTTCCGCCGCCCGCAAGGCGAGCATCGTGATCCTGGCCACCGGCGGCACCATCGCCGGGGCGGGCGCCGATGCCAGCAACAGCGCCACCTACCAGGCCGCCAAGGTGCCGGTGGATAAGCTCATCGCCGCCGTGCCGGCGCTCGGCGAAGTCGCCGCCGTGCGGGGCGAGCAGGTCTTCCAGATCGCCTCCGAGAGCTTCACCAACGCGCAGCTCGTCACCCTCGCCAAGCGCGTGGCCGACCTCGTGAAGCGGGACGACGTCGACGGCGTCGTCGTTACTCACGGCACCGACACCCTGGAGGAGACCGCCTACTTCCTCGACCTCGTCGTGCCGACCGACAAGCCGATCGTGGTGGTGGGCTCGATGCGGCCCTCGACCGCCCTCTCGGCCGACGGCGCCCTCAACCTCATGGACGCGGTCGCCACGGCGGCCTCGCCGGATTCCCGCGGCAAGGGCGTCCTCGTCACCATGAACGACGAGATCCAGGCCGGCCGCGACGTGACGAAGCGCGTCAACATCAAGCCGAGCGCCTTCTCCAGCCAGTGGGGGCCGCTCGGCATGGTGGTCGAGGGCAGGACCTACTATTTCCGCGCCCCGGTGAAGCGGCACGGCACCAGCTCGGAATTCGACATCGCGGCGATCGACGCGCTGCCCGAGGTGGCGATCGTGTACGGCGCGGGCAACATGAACCCCTCCCCCTACGCGGCGGCCGTGCAGGCGGGCGCCAAGGCGATCATCCACGCGGGCACCGGCAACGGCTCGGTGGCCGGCTACCTCGTCGACACCCTCAGGGACCTGCGCCAGCGCGGCACGGTGATCATCCGCTCGTCGCGGGTCGGCGACGGGTTCGTCCTGCGCAACGCCGAGCAGCCCGACGACCGCTACGACTGGGTCGTCGCCCACGACCTCAATCCGCAAAAGGCAAAGATCCTGACCGCCGTCGCCCTCACGCGCACCAGTGACAGCAAGGAGCTGCAGCGCATCTTCTGGCAGTACTGACCGGTGAAATCGGGGCCGGAGGCCATCCCCCCTTGGGTCGCCCCGGCCCGCTCGTCTTGAGACGGCGTTAATCAACCTGCGCGATGGTGCGGCGGACTGAGAACTACCCGCCCGCGCCCCGGACGGGCCATCGCGCAGGGGACGTCATGCACATCGTCGTCGTCGATCCGAGCCGGGTCGTGCTGAAGGTGATCGGCGGGCTGCTCGACCCGCGCGGCCACACCGTGAACACCTTCACGGATTCGCGCGAGGCGCTCGACTACGTGACCGCCAACGAAGCCGTCACGGCGCTGATCACCAGCCTGGAGGTGCGGCCGCTGACCGGGCTCGAACTGTGCTGGTCGGCCCGCCTGCTGGCGGAGGCGCACCGCCCCCTCTACATCATCGCGATGTCCTCGGCCCGCAACGCCCGCAACCTCGCCGAGGTGCTCGACAGCGGCGCCGACGACTTCATCGACAAGCCCCCGGGCGGCGAGGAGCTCTACGCCCGGCTGCGGGCCGCCGAGCGCGTGACCCGGATGCAGCGCGAGCTGATCCGCCTCGCCGAGACCGACTCGCTCACGGAACTCCTGAACCGCCGCGCCTTCGTGCAGCGGGTGGCCGAGATCGCCGGGCGCGCGGGCAACCATGGCAAGCTCGCCCTCGTCGTCGCGGACATCGACAATTTCAAGCGCATCAACGACGAGCACGGCCACGCCCTCGGCGACGTCGCCATCCAGGGCGTGGCGACCGCCCTCTCGGAGGTGCCGGATTCGCTGGTCGGGCGCCTCGGCGGCGAGGAATTCGGCGTCGCCCTCCCGGGCCGGAGCCTGGAGGAGGCCGAGGCCATCGCCAACCGCCTGCGGCTGCGCTGCACGCAGCTGCGCTTCAAGGGCCGGCACGGCCCGGTCCAGCTCAGCTGCAGCTTCGGGGTGAGCGCGTGGTCGGAGGGCGAGACGATCGAGGGCCTGCACAAGCGGGCCGACATCGCCCTCTACGAGGCGAAGGCGACCGGGCGCAACCGCGTGGTCTCCGCCTTCACGGACCTCGTCCTCGCCCGCGCGGGCTGAGGCCCCTCGGTAAACGCCCACGATAGCGCCGCCCCCCGGTGAGCGCCTATCGAGGGCGCGGTCATCGCCCGTCCGTTCCGAACTGGCACAGGTGCCGGGCGCCCATCCCGGAACGTTCCCGCATGCGAGCCCGACTTCGCCGGACAGAACCGGCCTCGCGGGTCGCGCGTAAACCATAGCAACCGACAATTTCCCTTGAGTCTCCTTGCGGCGCGGTCCGCCGCGCCGCGGTTGGAACGCCGCTTGATCATCACACTCCGTCAACCAGGCGCGTGTGCCGCGCCGAGACGGAGGCAGAACGGCATGAGTGACGCCGTGAATGTGCTGATTATCGACGAGCCGCCGGATCTCGGGGCGGCCTTCCGCGCAACGCTGGAACATCATCCCGAGCTTCGGACGCTGGATGAATCCGGCCTGCGCGCGGGCTCCGGGGGCCTGCTGCTCGACGGCGTCGCCCTCGTCTTCTCCGCGCGGAGCGCGAGCGCCGTCGCGGCGCTGCGGGAGCGCCACCCGCGCCTGAAGGTGCTGGTCGCCTTCCTGGCCGCCGACGCGGCGACCCTGACCCAGCTCGCCGCGTCGGGCGCCGACGCCTTCGTGGCGCGCTCGGCCTCGCCGCGGGAGATCTGCGCCGCGATCCTGGCCCTCGCCCGCGGCATGCCGCTCGGCGGCGCGGTCCCGGAGGCGGTCGGGACCGAGGAGGTGGCCGCGAGCCTCGGCCTCACCCCCCGGGAGGCCGAGGTGCTGCGCTTCCTCAGCGCCGGGTTCAGCAACAAGGAGGTGGCGCGCCGCCTCACCGTGAGCGTGCGCACCGTCGAGACGCATCGCCTCAACCTGCGCCGCAAGACCAAGACCGGGCGGCTCAAGGACCTCGTCCAGCTCGCCCGGCAGATGGGCCTCGCGCCGGTGATCGACACCGAGCCGTCGAGCCATCGGCCGGCCGTGGCGGGCCGCAGCGCGCGCCACGGCAGCTCGTCCCACGCGGCGGCCCCCCATTGAGGCGGGGCCGCCGCGGAATGGCCGGAGCGGCCCGTCAGGCCGCCCGGCGGGCAGCCGCGCGGGTCCTGCCCGCTCCCTTGCGACTCCTCTGCGCCGCGGGCCCCTCGGCGGGCGCGTCCGCCGCCAGCCGCCCCTGGAGCAGAGCCAGCACGGCGGTCTCCTCCGGCCGCAGCCGGTGGATGTCCTCCCGCAGCTCCGCCTCGATCTCGTCGCGCGCCCGCAGCAGGAAGCTCCCTTCGAGGTAGGAGCCGAGGATCTCCGGGTGGATGTAGCACTTGCGGCAGATCGTCGGCGTGTTGCCGAGCCGCTCGGCCACACGCTCGATGGCGCTGCGCACGTTGCGCTTGGCCGCCGCCTGGCTGTCGAAGGTCTCGAATTCCCGCAGCGCCAAGGCCGCCAGCACCGTGCCCGACCAGGTGCGGAAATCCTTGGCAGTGATGTCCCGGCCGGTGATCTCCCGCAGGTAGGCGTTGACGTCGGCCGAGGTCACGTCGCGCTGCACCCCGTCCTCGTCGAGGTACTGGAACAGCTCCTGGCCCGGCAGGTCCTGGCAAGCCTTCACGATCTTGGCCACGCGCCGGTCGCGCAGGGCCAGCTGCCAGACCTTGCCGCTCTTGCCCTTGAAGCGGAATTTCAGCTCCGCGCCCTCGACGTTCACGTGCGGGTCGCGCAGGGTCGTGAGCCCGAAGGAGCGGTTGGCGCGGGCGTAATCGTCGTTCCCGACCCGGATCAGCGTGGTCTCCAGCAGGTGGACCACCGTGGCGAGCACCTTCTCCCGCGGCAGGCCCCGCCGGCCCATATCCTCCTGCACCCGCGCCCGCAGGGCCGGCAGCGCCCGCGCGAAGTCCATCATGTGGGCGAACTTGGTCGAGTCCCGCGCCTCCCGGAACTGCGGATGGTAGCGGTACTGCTTGCGGCCGCGATCGTCCCGCCCCGTCGCCTGGATGTGCCCGTTGGGATGCCGGCAGATCCAGACATCCGTGTAGGCCGGCGGGATCGCCAGGGCCCTGATGCGCTTGAGCACCGCCTCGTCGCGGACCGGCCGGCCGTCCGGGTCGATGTAGCGGAAGCCGCGCCCGTTGCGCTTGCGGCGATAGCCGGGCTCCTCGTCGCTGACGTAGCGCAGCCCGATCTCGCGGGCGGCCTCGCGCGGGTCGGCGCGACCCTCCGGCGCGGACGGCGCGGTCTCGGGATCCGACGGCATGCGGGGCCTCGCTCGGCAGGACGCAACGGGTGGATGCTCAACCGTGGCGTGCCGCGGCGGGTTCCTGCGGCGGGATGGTCGGGGCGGGCAGGATGCCGCCGCAGCCTCGCGGCGACCCGCCGCGCGCCGGCGCGCGGGCGAGGCGTCCCGTCCGACCTTCCGGCCCGCCGGCGGTTTCCCCCGGCGGTCCTCCGGGTTAGGGAGGCGGGCGAGAGCAGGAGAGCCGCGTGACCGCAGCCGAAGGCCAGAAGACCATCGCGTTCGTCGTCACGGAGGATTGGTTCTTCGCCTCGCACTTCCTGCCCATGGCCCGGGCCGCCGTCGCGGCCGGGCACCGGGTCGCGGTGGTGACGCGGGTGCGCGACCATCGCGGCGCGATCGAGGCCGCGGGCGCCCAGGTGGTGGCCCTGGAGGCCGAGCGGTCGAGCCTGAACCCGATGAGCGCGGGCTACGCCGCAGGCCAGCTCGCCGCGCTGCTGAAGGCCCTGCGGGCCGACCTCGTGCACTGCGTCGCGCTGCGCGGCATCCTGGTGGGCGGCGCCGCCGCCGCCCTCGCCGGCATCCCCCGGCGCGTCTACGCGCTCACCGGGCTCGGCCTCCTGGGCGCCCGGCAGGACCGCGCCGCGCGCCTCGCCCGGGGGGCGCTGCGCCACCTGATCCGCGGGCCGCTGGAGACCCGGGCGACCCGCTACCTCGTGGAGAATCCCGACGACGCGGCGCTCCTCGGCCTCGACCCGGCCGGGAGCCGCGTCACCCTGGTGGGCGGCGCCGGGGTCGATCCGCGGGCCTTCGCGCCGACGCCGCTGCCGCCCCTGCCGCCCCTGCGGGTCGCCCTCGTCGCCCGCATGCTGTGGTCGAAGGGCGTCGACACCGCCGTGGAGGCCGTGCGCCTCGCCCGCGCCGGCGGCGCGCCGGTCGAACTCGCCCTCTACGGGGCGCCCGACCCCTCGAACCGCCGGGCGATCCCGGAGGCGACCCTGCGGGGCTGGGCCGGCGACGGCGTGGCGTGGCACGGGCCGACCGCGGACGCGGCCGGCGCCTACGCGGCCGCGCAGGTCGGCTGCCTGCCCTCCCGCGGCGGCGAAGGCCTGCCCCGTACCCTGCTCGAAGCCGCCTCCTGCGGCCGGGCCATCGTCACCACGGACGTGCCGGGCTGCCGCACCCTCGTGCGCGACGGGATCGAGGGCCGGCTCGTCCCGCCGGACGACCCCGCCGCCCTCGCGGCCGCCCTGGCGCGCCTCGCCGCCGACCCGGCGCGGGTCGCCGCCATGGGCGAGGCCGCGCGCCGGCGCATCCTCGAGGGCGGCTTCACCGAGGAGGCGGTGGCCTCGGCGGTCGCCCGCCTCCACGCCGCGATGCTCGCGTGACGCCGCGCCCCGTCCCGGATCCGGAGGCGTCCGCCATGCGCGAGCCGCTGCGCTTCATCCGGGCCAACACCGCCCTGCGGCCGGTCCCGCACGCGCCGGAGATCCGCCTCCACGTCGCCGACGAGGCCACGGAGCTGTGGAGCCGCACCGAGGAGGAGCTGGGCGAGATCGGCCTGCCCCCGCCCTTCTGGGCCTTCGCCTGGGCGGGCGGCCAGGGGCTCGCCCGCTACGTCCTCGATCACCCCGAGACGGTGCGGGGCGCCCGGGTGCTCGACTTCGCCTCCGGCTCCGGCCTCGTCGCCATCGCGGCCGCGCGCGCGGGCGCCGCCGCCGTCGAGGCGAGCGACCTCGATCCCTTCGCGCTGGCGGCGATCGGCCTCAACGCCGCCGAGAACGGCGTCGCCGACCGGGTCCGGGCCGTCGCCGGCGACCTCATCGGCCGCGACGAGGGCTGGGACTGCGTGCTCGCCGCCGACATCTTCTACGAGCGCGACCTCGCGGCCCGGGTCGGCGACTGGCTCGCCGCCCTGCAGGCGAGGGGGGCCCGCGTCCTCCTGGGGGATCCGGGCCGGGCCTACCTGCCGACGGCGCGGCTCGACAGGCTCGCCACCTACGCGGTGCCGGTGAGCCGCGCCCTGGAGGATGCCGAGATCAAGCGCACCGGGGTGTGGCGCTTCGCGCCGGACGGCGCCTGACGCCGACGGCCGTGTCCGTCGGCCGTCGGCTCCGGTCTCGAATCGCCGCCAAGGTGAACGTGTCTCGCCGAGCCGATGGCTCGTGTCGCGCATGCGAGAGGGCCGACGGCCCGGTGCGTCGACATCCGGGGCCGCCGGAACGAGGCGAGTCATTCGACATCCGACGGATTGCGTCGCCATGCGGATGTCGGCTTCGCTCAGGCGCCGCGCTCGGGCGCCGCGCGGGCTCGTGATCCGGGATCCGCTGCGATCAAGCGGATCACCCGTACATGGCGCGCAGGTCGAGGCTGCTCTCGCGCCCGACCGCGTCGAAATGCTGGTCGAGCCACGCCCGCGCGGCCGCGCGCCCGGCGTCGCGCAGGCGCAAGAGGAACGGCCACTGCGCCTTGAGCTTCGTCGCCGCGGTGTAGTCGTCGAGTTCGCCGCTGCCGTCGATCCGGTGCAGCCGCAGCGGCCGGTAGCCCTCGGTCGCCAGCGCCCCCTCGTCGACCAATCCCTGCACGAAGTCGATCGCCCGCAATTCCCGCAGGAGATTGCCGTTGAAGGTGATCTCGTTCAGGCGGTCGCGTATCTCCTGGGGCGTGCGCGGCGTCTCGCGCCGCTCGACCGGGTTGATCTGGATCAGCAGGATGTCGCGGGTCTCGGCCCCGTGATAGAGGGGGTAGAGGGGCGGGTTGCCGAGATAGCCCCCGTCCCAGTAGGGCACGCCGTCGATCTCCACCGCCTGGAACACGGTCGGCAGGCAGGCCGAGGCCATGACGTGGTCGGCCGTCAGGTCGCGGCCCTCGAAGACCGCGATCTTGCCCGTCCAGACATTGGTGGCCGAGATGAAGAGCGGCGGCGCGTTCTCGCGGCGCAGCGCCTCGAAATCCACCGTGTCGGTCAGCGCCCGCTTGAGCGGGTTGATGTTGAGCGGATTGGCCGCGTAGGGGCTGGCGAGGCTCGCCCAGACCTCGGCGAGCGGGGTGCGCCGCCACAGGCGCAGCATGCCGTCGAAGGCGCGCTGCTGGCTGCGCGGCAGGTCGCCGTCGAGGCTCACCTCCCGCCAGAAGGCTTCGAGCTGCGCCCGCGCGCCCTCGGGCCCGTCCTTCAGCCAGCCATGCGTCATCACCACGGCGTTCATCGCCCCGGCGCTCGCCCCGGTGATCGCCTCGAAGGCGAGGCGGCCGTCCTCGATCAGGGCGTCGAGCACGCCCCACGTGAAGGCGCCGTGGGCGCCGCCGCCCTGCAGGGCGAGGGCGATGCCCTTCTCGGCCCGCGGCCCCGCGAGGCGCCGGCCGGGCGACGCGTCCGGGCGGCTCCCGGGATCGCGGGCGGCCTCGACGCCGACCGGATCGGCCCCGACGGGGCCGGCGGAGGCGACGGCGACGGAGAGGCGGGTTCTGTCGAGCGTGTCGGTCATGGCCTGCCACCGATTGTTGCGATGCAATACAAGATGGTGCGATGCACAGGCGGCGCAAGCCTCCCGCCCGGTCGGCGCCTCGACAGGAGAGGGGCGATAGGTCATGAAGCGGGCGGGCCTCTCGGGGCCATCTGCCCGGGCGGGCCTCGCGCGGCCGGGAGGATGAGGCGTGCGCGCCGTCACAGACTTGACGCCGGCCGCGCGCAGGATCAGCTAAACCGCTTGACGCCGGAGCGGGAACCGCCCGGCACGAGGGATCCGATGCAACCCATGGAAGCTTCCGCCGCGCCCGAGATCGCAGGCCCGGCGCCCCGGCACGGCACCGTCGGCGTGCGGATCGGCGAGGGCGAGGGCGCCGTCACGATCGGCGGCGGCGCGCCCATCGTCGTCCAGTCGATGACGAACACCGACACGGCGGACGTCGACGCCACCGTGGCGCAGGTCGCCGCGCTCGCCCGCGCCGGCTCCGAGATCGTGCGCATCACCGTCGACCGCGACGAGGCCGCCGCCGCGGTGCCGAAGATCCGCGAGCGCCTGGACCGCATCGGCGTCCACGTGCCCCTCGTCGGCGACTTCCACTACATCGGCCACAAGCTCCTCTCCGACCACCCGGCCTGCGCCGAGGCGCTCGCCAAGTACCGGATCAATCCGGGCAACGTCGGCTTCAAGGAGAAGAAGGACCTCCAGTTCTCGACCATCGTCGAGATGGCGGCCCGGTACGGCAAGGCCGTGCGCATCGGCGCGAACTGGGGCTCCCTCGACGAGGCGCTCCTCACCCGCCTGATGGACGAGAACGCCCGCAGCGAGCGACCGGTCGATGCCCGCGCGGTGATGCGCGAGGCCATGGTGCAGTCCGCCCTCCTCTCCGCCGACCGGGCGGTCGAGATCGGCCTGCCGAAGGACCGCATCGTGCTCTCCGCCAAGGTCTCGGCGGTGCAGGACCTGATCGCGGTCTACCGCGAGGTCGCCCGCCGCTCGGACTACGCGATCCACCTCGGCCTGACCGAGGCCGGCATGGGCACCAAGGGCATCGTCGCGGCCTCGGCCGCCATGGGCGTGCTCCTGCAGGAGGGCATCGGCGACACGATCCGCTACTCGCTCACCCCGGAGCCCGGCGGCGACCGCACCGTGGAGGTGAAGGCCGCCCAGGAACTGCTCCAGACGATGGGCTTCCGCACCTTCGTGCCCCTCGTCGCCGCCTGCCCGGGCTGCGGGCGCACCACCTCGACGGTGTTCCAGGAACTCGCCCGCGACATCCAGAACTGGATCGCGACCTCGATGCCGGAATGGCGCAAGACCTATCCGGGCGTCGAGACCCTGAACGTGGCGGTGATGGGCTGCATCGTGAACGGCCCGGGCGAATCGAAGCACGCCGACATCGGCATCTCGTTGCCGGGAACCGGCGAGAGCCCCTCCGCCCCCGTCTTCATCGACGGCAAGAAGGCGATGACCTTGCGCGGGGCCACCCTTGCCAAGGATTTCGAAACCATCGTCATCGATTACATTGAGCGCCGATTCGGCCAGGGCCGGCGGAGCGCGGCGGAGTAACCTTGCGCCGCCCCGGCGGCGCAACGCGCGGACGGGGCGGAAAGCTAGGCATGTGCACAGCCGCGTGCTATGATCCGGGCGATTTCGAGGCCGGGTTCGCCACGCGCCCGGCCCCCAAAGGCCTCGTGCCGCCGAATGGCCCTGACCCATGCCCGGCGGCCCCTGCCGCTCGCGGGCGGACCCTCGATCAGCTATGACGCAGTCAGCCGCACCCGCGGGTGGGCGCCCCGGCGCCCCGCCCGAATCCCTGACCCCGCCGAGCGGCGGTCCGCCCACCCCCGCCGGCAGCGTCGATGAGCCCGAGGGCCACGTCGCGACCCACGCGAAGTTCTGGACGCTGTTCATCGGCTCGATCGGCGTCGTCTACGGCGACATCGGCACGAGCCCGCTCTACGCCTTCCGGGAGGCCCTGGCCCCCGGCCGCGCCGACGGGGTGCTGAGCCAGGAGGAGGTGCTGGGCACCGTCTCGCTGCTGCTCTGGGCGCTGATCCTGATCGTCACCATCAAGTACGTCCTGCTGCTTCTGCACATGGACAACAAGGGCGAGGGCGGGATCCTTTCGCTGATGGCGCTCGCCCGCAAGGCGCTGGGCGGCTCGCGGACCGTCTTCCTGCTGGGGCTGCTCGGGGCCGCCCTGTTCTACGGCGACGCCATCATCACCCCGGCGATCTCGGTGCTCTCGGCGGTGGAGGGCCTGAAGCTCGTCACGCCGGCCTTCGACCACTACGTGCTGCCGATCACGATCGCCATCATCGTGCCGCTCTTCCTGGTGCAGAGCCGCGGCACCGGGCGGATGGCGAGCTTCTTCGGGCCGATCACGCTGGTCTGGTTCCTCGCCATGGCGGTGGCGGCGGTGCCGCACATCCTGCGCCGGCCGGACGTGCTGCTCGCCCTCAACCCGCTGCACGCGGCGACCTACCTGGTCAGCCACGGCGCCGGCGCCCTGGTGGTGCTCGGCGCAGTCTTCCTGGCGGTGACGGGGGCCGAGGCGCTCTTCGCCGATCTCGGCCATTTCGGCCGCCGGCCGATCCAGGCCGCCTGGAGCGCGGTGGTGGGGCCGTCCCTGGCCATCAACTATCTGGGCCAGGCGGCCCTGGTCCTGACCTACCCGGACGCGTCGGACCCCTTCTTCCAGCTCGTGCCGGAATGGGCGCTGCTGCCGATGGTGATCCTCGCCACCGCCGCCACGGTGATCGCCAGCCAGGCGGTCATCACCGGCGCCTTCTCGCTGTCGCGCCAGGCGGTGCAGCTCGGCCTGCTGCCGCGGCTGGAGATCCGCCACACCTCCGAGGCGCATTCCGGCCAGATCTTCCTGCCGCAGATCAACCTGCTGCTGATGGTCGGCGTCGTGGTGCTGGTCTTCCTGTTCCGCTCGTCGAGCGCCCTGGCCTCGGCCTACGGCATCGCGGTGACCGGCACGATGCTGATCACGGCGAGCCTCGCCTTCCTGGTCCTGTGGCGCTTCTGGAACTGGTCGCCGCTGGCGGCCGGCGCCGTCATGGTGCCGTTCATCGCCATCGAGATCATGTTCCTGGTCTCGAACCTGCTCAAGGTCTTCGAGGGCGGCTACGTGCCCCTGATGCTGGCCGGCGTGCTGCTGCTGCTGATGTGGACCTGGGTGCGCGGGGTCACGATCCTGTTCAACAAGACCCGCAAGACCGATGTGCCATTGGTCGAGCTGGTCAGCATGCTGGAGAAGAGCCCGCCCCACCACGTCAAGGGCACGGCGGTGTTCCTGACCAGCGACCCCGAGACCGCCCCGGCGGCTTTGCTGCACAACCTCAAGCACAACAAGGTGCTGCACGAGAAGAACGTCGTGCTCACCGTGAAGACGATCGACCTGCCGCGCCTCGCCGATGCCGACCGGATCCGCATCGAGCCGATGGGCCCGCATTTCTGGCGGGTGGTGATGAAGTTCGGCTACATGGAATCGCCGAACATCCCGAAAGGGCTGGCGCTGCTGCGCAAGCAGGGCTTCAAGTTCGACATCATGGCGACGTCGTTCTTCCTGTCCCGCCGCTCGATCCGGCCGGCCGCGCAATCCGGCATGCCGCTCTGGCAGGACCGCATCTTCATCGCCCTCGCCCGCAACGCCAACGACGCGACCGACTTCTTCCAGATCCCGACCGGGCGCGTGGTCGAAGTCGGCACGCAGGTCACGGTGTAGGGCGAGGCGCGCCGCCCCCCGCCCGTCCTCGGGGGCGTTGCGGGCACCGGTCGGCGCAGGCCCGGGGCGGGCTCACCCACCCGCCGCGACGCCGTCGAGCACCGCCAGGATCTCGCGCCCGGTGTCGTACCGGGCGAAGCAGGCCGCCAGGGCGCGCGCCCGCGCCCGGTAGGCGGGCGCGTCGAGCACCGCGTCGACGGCCCGGCGCAGGGCAGCGGGCTCCTGGCCCGAAGCGGGACTTTGGCTCGAAGCGGGACTTGGGCCCGAAGCGGGACTTGGGCTCGAAGCGGGACTTGGGCTCGAAGCGGGACTTGGGCCCGAAGCGGGACTTGGGCCCTCCTCGCGCAGGAAGATCCCGGCCCCCGACCAGCCGACGCGCGCCCCGACCTCGGCCTTGTCCTCGGTGAGCCCGGCCGAGACGATCGGCACCCCCGCCTGCAGGGCCGCCAGCACCGTGCCGTAGCCGCCATTGGTGACGAGGGCATCGACCCGCGGCATCAGCTCGGCGAAGGGCAGGAAGGTCGCCGCCCGCGCATTGGCCGGCAGCGGGACCCGGATCGCGTCCAGGGGCCGCCCGCCGGTCGTCGCCACCACGAGCACGTCGTCCCGGTCGGCGAGGGCGCGCAGCGTCGGCTCGACCAGCTCGCCGAAATCCTCGTTGGCGAGGGTGCCCTGCGTCACCAGGACGACGCGCGAGGCGCCGTCGAGGTCGGACCACCAGGCCGGACGAGGCCCGGAGACCGGCGGCGGGGGCAGCGCGCCGACGAAGCGGATCGAGGGCGGCAGCGGCGCGAAATCGTACTCGAAATCCGGGATCGTCAGCTGGATGACCGCGTCCGGCAGGGTGAGGATCGAGTGGGTCAGCGAGGCCGGCAGCCCCGGCAGTCCCATCCGGGCGAGCGCCGCGTCCGCCGCGGCGCGGACCGGGCCCGTGAAGGCGCGGTCGACCTGCGCCCGGATCGCCGCGTAGCGCGCCCGCTCGGCCTCGTCCCGCGCCGGGGGCAGGCCGGGGCCGAGCGGCGCGCCGTCCGGTCGGTCGAGGAACAGGAAGCTGATGTTGCAGGTCACCACCGGCGGCCGCTCCCGGCGGTCGAGGAGGAGCGGCAGCACGCCGAGGAACAGGCTCCCGGCCACCACCGCGTCCGGCCGCTCGGCCGCGATCAGCGCGCGCAGGGCCTCGGCCTGGCCCGGCATGCTGTCGATGAAGCGCCGCTCGAATTCCCGCCGGCCGCGCTCCGGCCCGGGCGGCAGCGAGGTCTCGCGGTACTCGGGCGCGTGGTCGTCCGCGTAGGACACGCAGCGGAAACCCGCCGCCTCCACCCTCCCCCGCATCGCCGCGGAGGTGAGCACCACCACCTCGTCCCCGCGGGCGGCCGCGATCCGCGCCACCGCGAGCAGGGGGTTGACGTGTCCGGTCAGGGGCGTCGCCGCCAGGATGAGTTTCATCGCCGTCTCCCGATCTCCCGGATCGCTGGGGCACCCCATCGCGGGGCCCGCGCCGGGTGCGCAGGTCTCCGTTCCGCCTAGGGCATTTTCCGACGAAGTGGATGCCGGTTCGTCGCAGAAAATGCGGCAAGATCAAAGACCTAGAGCAGTACCCGATTGCAACGTGATCGGGTGCTGCTCTAGCCCCCGCCGTGCGGCGGCGGCGCCCGCCCGCCGCCGAGCAGGCGCCCGCCCGCCAGTGCGTTCGCGCCGATCACCACCGCGACCGTGGCGGCGTGCACGGCGAGGTCCGTCCCGGTCGCGTCGTGCGGGTGGAACAGGACCAGGATCGCGGCCGCCGCCGCCGCCGCCGCGAGCCCCGCCAGGGCAGCAGTGAGGACCGGCCGCAGCGGGCAGGCCCGGCGCAGCATCGCCGCGAGGAGGAGGGAGAGCGGCAGCGAGACCGCGACTAGGAAGACCGCGCAGCCGCGCATCTCCCCGGCATCCGGCAGGTCCGTCCCGGGGGCGATCCAGGCCCGCAGGCAGCCGAGGCCGCTCGCCGCGAGCCAGAGCGCGGCGGGCGGCAGGGGCAGCAGCGCCCAGCGCGGCGAGCGGCCGGGCACGCTGGTGCAGAAGGCGGCGAACGCCGCGGCCGCGGCGGTGAGCACGGCGCCGAGGGCGGCGAGGGCGAGGTCCGGCACGCCCATGCGCAGCCGCAGGGCCTGCACGTCGACGAAGGGCAGCGTCAGCAGGGCGAGGCCGAGCGCGGCGGCGCACCAGGCGAGACCCCGGCGGAGCGGGCTGGGCAGCGGGCGGACGGGCCTGAGGTCGCGGGCGAGCGCCTCGACCAGGATCTCGTGGGCAGGGGCGTCAGACATGGCCGTCCTCCCTGTCGGGCGCGAGCGCGGCGCGCAAGGATTTCAGCGCCCGGTGGAGGTTCACCTTGAGCGCCCCCTTGCTGCGGCCGGTCGCGGCCGCGGCCTCGGCGAGGGAGCGTTCGCGCAGGGAGAGCTGCTCGACGGCCTGTCGCTGGCCCTCCGGCAGCGCCGCGACCGCGCGGGCGAGGCGCGCCTCGCGCTGGCGGCGCTCGATGGCCTCGCCGGGGAGCGGTCCCCCGTCGCTCTCGGCCTCGTAGGCGAGCGGGTCGTGCACCTCCTGCGGGCGGCGGCCCGTCCGACGCACGAGGTCGATGGCGCGGCGCTGGGCGATGGCGCGCAGCCAGGGCAGGAAGGGCCGGGCCGGATCGTAGGTGGCGCGGGCCCGGTGCACCGTGAGGAGCGCGTCCTGGACCACGTCGTCCACCGCGTCCCCGCGCACGCCCTGGCCCCGCGCGGCCGCGGCGATGACCGGCACGCAGTCGCGCAGGAGCACCCGGTAGGCGGCGGCGTCGCCCCCCTGCGCCGCCGCCATCGCGGCCGAGAGCCTGGTCTCGAGGTCCATGGCCGCGCCTCACCCGATCCCGGACCGGCCAGGGGCGGGCGGCATCGGCTCGCCGGGGCGAGGATCGACGAGCAGCGCCCGCCCGAGGCCCGACCCCGCCCCGACCATGGCGGCGATGGCGGCCACCTGCGCGGCGACGTCGCGCCCGGACGGCCGGTAGGGATGGAACAGGGCGACCAGGGTCGCGGCGGTGGCCGCCGCCGCGAGGCCGATCAGGGCGCCCGTGAGGCGCGGGCGCAAGGGGTGGCCGCGCCGCACGACCTCGCCGAGGAGCAGCGCGACCGGGACCGCGACGCCGACGATGAACAGGAGGCTCGCGGCCGTCTCGGCCGGGGTCGCCGGGTGGTGCTCCATCTCGCGGCCGCTCAGGGACGCGGCGAGCCCCGCCCCGAGCCAGATCGCGGCCGGCGCCAGCGCCAGCGCGGTCCAGCCCCGGCCGCGGTCCGGCAACCCGGTCAGCACCGCCGCCGCGGCCGCCCCCGCGGCGGTCGCGGCCGAGCAGGCGAGCATCACGCCGATCTCCGGCATGGCGGCGACCCGCGCGGCGAGGTCGCCGAGGTCGGAGACCGCCGCGAGGCCCGCCGCCATCGCGAGCACGACCGCGCCCCAGGCCGCGATGCGCCGCCCGGGCGGGGCGAGGCGGCGCATCGGCTCGAGGCGCCGCGCCAAGCCCTCGATCGTGGCGCGGTGGCGCCGGTCCTGTGCCATCGCCGAACTCTCCCTTTTGGCGGGCGGGACGGCCCGCGCGAGCGGGGCGCCCCGCCGCGTCATGAGATGGGCGCGAGCCGCGCGGCGGCGAGGATCCGCCCGTCCGGCGCCTGCAGGAGGATGGCCGCGTCCTCGCCCGCGGGCGCCGGATGGACCAAGCGCAGCGGGGCGCCGCGCCAGGACCCGAGATCCCGGATCGCCCGGGCGACGTTCGACTCGGTCAGGGTGCGGCCGGCATTCTCGCCGCGCCGGACCGGGGTCCTGTGCGCGCGATCGAAGCCGACGAGGATGAGCCGGCCCTCGCCCGGCCCCGCCCCGACCGCGACGGCGATCCCGTCCGGGCCGCGCCTCAGGGTCAGGGCCGGGCCGGCCTGCCGGTCGGCCCCTTCTGGATCTGCCTCTGCCGGGGCGGCCCCTGCCGGGGCGGCCTTTTCCCGCGCGGCTCGCGCCCGGGCGATCGCGCGCCCGGCGGCCTCCCTGTCCGATCCGACGACGCTCTCCCGCCCGTCGATCACGAGTTGCGGGGTGAAGGAGACGCCGTCGAACCGCGCCGCGTCGCCGGCCTGCCGCGCGGTCGCCTCCGGCAGCGAGAGCGGATCGTGCCAGCCGAGGCCGTTCCAGGAGGTGACGTGGAAAGTGAGCGGGAGCAGGTCGGGACGCTCGCGGGCGAGGTCGGTCACGAAGGCGTCGGCCGGCGGGCAGGAGGAGCAGCCCTGCGAGGTGAAGAGTTCGAGCACGACCGGCCGCTCGGCGGCGCGGGCGGGCACGACGGCGAGGAGAGCCAGGAGGGCGAGGAATCGACGCATCGGGGCGGGCCTGCGCTTGGGTGACGCGCCGGATTCGCCCGCGCGCCCGTCCCGGTTACGGTCCCGCGCCCGGGACCGGGGTGCGCCGCCGGGGCGACGGCGAGAAGGATCCGTCCGCGGATCTCGCGGGACGATGGGCAGCCCGGCGACGGGCAGGTCTTCAGCGTCCCCGTTGAGCATGTCCCACCCCCTCGACCAGTCCGCTGCGCCGGCTCCGCAAGCTTCGCTGTGGCGGGGTCGCAACACCGCGAAAGCATCCCAGGATTGCCCTCAACCGCCCCCCCTGCCGCCCCGATCCCGCCATAAACCGACGGCACCTCAACGGCCACGTTAAACGGCTGTCCCCACAACGATTTACTGCGGCGAACCGGGTGCCCCGGGGGATCGCAGGCGACGCTGGCGGAGTTACCGTCAGGGGTGTCGTTCAGCGCCGTCATGCGGCCTCCAAAAGGACGCATGGCGGGAGGATCAGGGCTCGGGGCAAACCGACCGATCCGGCAATCAGTGAGTACGGGACAGGCCATGGACGCGCGTCACACCATCGACAAGTCGAGGCTCCCCAGCCGCCACGTCACCGAGGGACCGGCGCGGGCGCCGCACCGCTCCTACCTCTACGCGATGGGGCTCACGCGCGAGCAGATCCACCAGCCCCTGGTCGGCGTCGCCTCGTGCTGGAACGAGGCCGCGCCCTGCAACATCGCCCTGATGCGCCAAGCGCAGGCGGTGAAGAAGGGCGTGGCCGCCGCCGCCGGCACGCCGCGCGAATTCTGCACCATCACGGTGACGGACGGCATCGCCATGGGCCACCGGGGCATGCGCGCCTCCCTGCCCTCCCGCGAGGTCATCGCGGATTCGGTCGAGCTGACCATGCGCGGCCACGCCTACGACGCCCTCGTGGGCCTCGCCGGCTGCGACAAGTCCCTGCCCGGCATGATGATGGCGATGGTGCGCCTCAACGTGCCGTCGATCTTCATCTATGGCGGCTCGATCCTGCCCGGCACCTTCCGGGGCCGGCCCGTCACCGTCCAGGACCTGTTCGAGGCGGTGGGCAAGCACTCGGTCGGCGCGATGAGCGACGAGGATCTCGACGAGCTGGAGCAGGTCGCCTGCCCCTCGGCCGGGGCCTGCGGGGCGCAGTTCACCGCCAACACCATGGCGACCGTCTCCGAGGCGATCGGCCTCGCGCTGCCCTACTCGGCCGGCGCGCCGGCGCCCTACGAGATCCGCGACAAGTTCTGCGCCGCGGCCGGCGAGATGGTGATGGACCTGCTCGCCAGGAACATCCGCCCGCGCGACATCGTCACCCGCCGGGCGCTGGAGAACGCCGCCACCGTGGTGGCGGCCTCCGGCGGCTCGACCAACGCGGCGCTGCACCTGCCGGCGATCGCGCACGAGGCGGGCATCTCCTTCGACCTGTTCGACGTCGCCGAGATCTTCAAGCGCACCCCCTACGTCGCGGACCTGAAGCCGGGCGGGCGCTACGTCGCCAAGGACCTGTTCGAGGTCGGCGGCATCCCGCTGCTGATGAAGACCCTCCTCGACCACGGCTTCCTGCACGGCGACTGCATGACCGTGACGGGCCGCACCATCGCCGAGAACCTCGCCAAGGTCGCCTGGAACGACCAGCAGGACGTGGTGCGCCCGGCCAACACCCCGATCACCCCGACCGGCGGCGTGGTCGGCCTGAAGGGCAACCTCGCCCCCGAGGGCGCGATCGTGAAGGTGGCCGGCATGGCGCCGGACCGCCAGGTCTTCGCCGGTCCCGCCAGGGTCTTCGACACCGAGGAGGCCTGCTTCGAGGCGGTGCAGAACCGCCAGTACAAGGAGGGCGACGTTCTCGTCATCCGCTACGAGGGTCCGAAGGGCGGCCCCGGCATGCGCGAGATGCTGGCGACCACGGCCGCCCTCTACGGCCAGGGCATGGGCGACAAGGTCGCGCTCATCACCGACGGTCGCTTCTCCGGCGCGACCCGCGGCTTCTGCGTCGGCCATGTCGGCCCGGAGGCGGCGGTGGGCGGCCCGATCGGGCTGCTCAAGGACGGCGACATCATCCGCCTCGACGCGATCCAGGGCACGCTCACGGTCGACCTCTCGGACGAGGAACTGGCCGAGCGGCGCAAGGCCTGGGCCCCGCGCGGCAACGAGGCGACCTCTGGCTATCTCTGGAAATACGCGCAGACCGTCGGCCCGGCGGTGAACGGCGCGGTGACGCATCCGGGCGGTGCCCAGGAGACGCTCGCCTATGCGGATGTGTGAGGGCGGCGCTCGGTCCGGATCGGGACCCGGCCGCCGGACCCTGGGCGCCGTGCTGATCGCAGCCGCGCTGATCGGGGCCAGCGTCGGGGCCGGAGATTCCGCGGCGGCGCTCGACGCCGCCGCGCGCACCCCCGTGCCGGCGGGCGGCTACCGCAACGTGCGCGAGGCCGTGCGCTCGGGCGTGCGCGACTACAATGCCGGCGACAAGGAGGGCGCGGCGCGCGCCCTCGAATACGCGGCGGGCCAGGGCCACGCCCTCGCCCTGTGGAAGCTCGGCCGCATGTACGCGGAGGGCGACGGCGTCCCCCACGACGATCTCAAGGCCTTCGAGTTCTTCTCGAAGATCGCCGACGAGAACGCCGATGACGGGCCCGATTCCGCCAACGCCACCGTGGTGGCGAGCGCCTTCACGGCGCTCGGCCGCTACTTCCTGGACGGGATCAAGGGCTCCTACGTCCAGCCGAACGTCGAGCGCGCCTACGAGATGTTCAACTACGCGGCCTCGTATTACGGGGACCCGAACGCGCAGTACAATCTCGCCCGGCTCTACCTCGACGGAACGGGCGTGGCGCAGGACACGCGGCAGGCGGCGCGCTGGTTCAACCTCGCGGCCGAGAAGGGCCACCCGGCCGCGCAAGCCCTCCTCGGCCAGATGCTGATGAACGGCCAGGGCGTGCCGGTGCAGCGGGCGCGCGGGCTCGCCTGGCTGACGCTCGCCCGCGACGCCGTCGAGGGCCCCAAGGATCAGTGGATCGTGACCCTGCAGGAGCAGGCGCTCGCCTCGGCGAGCGAGCGCGACCGGGCCGAGGCGCAGGCGCAGGTGGACGGGTTCTACCGCCGCAGCGCGCGGGCGCGCTGAGGCGGCCGCCCGGCTCCGCATCTCCCGCCCGGTCGCGCCGCACGAGAGAAGCGCCCGATCACGGTGCAACCGGACGCTGCTCTCGGTCCGTGATCGTGCCGCATCGTCCTCGACGAACCGGCATCCGCGTCGTCGGAAAATGCTCTAGCCGTTGCGCGCCGCGACCGCGGCCGTGAACGCGCGCCGCTCCAGGATCCCGGCGAGCCAGCCGGCGAGGCGGGGGAAGCGCTCCGCATCCACCTCCTCACCGGCGAGGCGCAGGTTCACGAAGCCGGTGGCGACCGCGATGTCGGCGAGGCTGAACGCGTCGCCGACGAGGAAGGGCCCGGAGATCTGCGTCTCCAGGTAGCCGAACAGCCGCGGCTGCTCCTCGTCGATCGCCCGGCGGGCGACCGCCTCGTCGCCCGGCAGCTTCAGCACCTTGGGCCGCAGCACGCGGTGCACGAAGGGGCGCAGCAGCGGCCCCATCAGCTCCGTGTCGGCGAACTTGTCGAACCAGACCGCCCGGCCACGCGCCCGCGGCTCCGCCGGGAGCAGCGCCGGCCCCGGATAGGCCGCGTCGAGGTAGTGCAGGATCGCGGAGGAATCGGCGATGCGGAAATCCCCGTCGCACAGGGCCGGGATCTTGCCGAGCGGGCTCGACGCCCGGAACTCCGTGT
Source organism: Methylobacterium sp. WSM2598 (assembly GCF_000379105.1). Taxonomy (GTDB): domain Bacteria; phylum Pseudomonadota; class Alphaproteobacteria; order Rhizobiales; family Beijerinckiaceae; genus Methylobacterium. The sequence continues at coordinate 2,575,308 of NZ_KB900609.1, forward strand.
CAGGATCGTGGAAGCGGAGCGGGACGTGCTCGAAATCGAGCCCCTTCTCGAACAGCCCGACCAGCACCTTGCGCACGAAGGGCGACACGCTGCTGCCGTAGAGCTTCACGGCCTTCCTCCCTCTGGGGAGCCGGGAGACTATCAGGTGACCCGGCCCGAAGGCGAGCGACGAGGCCGATGGCGCGCCGTCGCGGCCGCGACCGGCCTCACTCCTCCGCGCAGGACGCGTCGACGCGCCAGGCCCGCTCGGGCGGGCCGGACCACGCGACGGGCGATGGGCCTTGAGCGAGGTCGAAGCAGGGGCGCCCCGCGAGCGCGTTGACGATCACCGCGCTGCGCCACGCCATCAGGCTCAGCTGCGGCTCGGCGATCCCGTGGCTCGTCAGCCCGGCATTGAGCGCGAAGATCCGGCAATGGTCGGGCCCGTCCCAGCGGATCGCGAAATCCGCGGAGGGCTGCGGGCGCCCGTCCGCGTCGAGGGCGAGCCGGTGCCGGATCGGGGCGAGGCAGTCGGGCAGGGCGTAGCGGTAGCCGGTCGCGAGGATGACCACCTCCGTGCGAAGCACCTCGATCCCCCCGTCGAAGCCGTTGCGCATCACGAGCCGCGGGACGCCCCCGGTCGCGTCCGCGTCGCGCACGTCGCGGTGCGGCAGGAGGCCGACCGCGGGCCCCTCCGGCTCCAGGTGCCGCAGGGCGTAGAGCCGGCGGTAGAGCGCCCGCAGGGTCTCGGCCGAGATGCCGTCCCCGGCGAGCTTCTGGCGGGCCACGATGGCCCGCCGCCGCGGCTCCGGCAGGTCGCGGAAGCGCTCCACGTAGTGCGGGGTGAACACTTCGTTGGTGAAGGGGGTCGCGTCGAGGGGGAGGAAGTTCGGGCGCCGGCTGATCCAGTCCACCCGCGCGGGCGCGTCGCGGCCCCGCCCGAGAAGGTCGAGGACGACCTCCGCCCCGCTCTGGCCGCCGCCCACCACCGCGACGCGCCGGCCGGCCGTGCGATCGAGGGCGAAGGCGGCCTTCGAGGCGTGGAACCATTGCGGCTCCGGCAGCTTCGCGGCGAAGTCCGGAACCGCCGGACGCAGGCCGACGCCGAGCGCGAGGTTGCGCGCGCGCACGGGCCCGCCGGCCCGCGGACCGTCGCAGGCGAGCACGAAGCTGTCCTGCGCGAAGGTCACCTCGCGCACCGCCGTGCCGAAGCGCAGGGACGGCAGCCGCGCCGCCACCCAGGCGAGGTACCGGGCGAATTCCCGGCGCGGAACCTCGGCGAAATCGGCGTTCAGGAACTCGTAGAAGCGCTTCTGCGCCACGAGGTAGGCCATGAAGCTCCACGGGCTCGTCGGGTTCGTCGCCGTGACGAGGTCCTTCAAGAAGGAGGTCTGCAGGCTCACCCCCGGCAGCATCATGCCGGGGTGCCAGTCGAAGGCCGGCTCGCGCTCGAAGAAGCGCGCGTCGAGGTCGCCGACCGCGTCGGCCTGGGCCGCGAGACTGAGGTTGAAGGGACCGATGCCGATGCCGGCGAGATCCAGCGGAGATCCGGTCACTGTGCGCGCGCTCCTGCGGCTGCGGCCTGCTCGGCCCGGTGGAGGGGGTTGAGGAGGGGGCTGCCCGTCCGCGGGACGGGACGCTGGCTCGACGCGCCGTAGCCGAGGGCGAGGCGCACGCGGTTGATGCACACGCGCGGCACCGTCGGCGCGAAGAGGTCGAAGAGGGCGAAGCGTCCGGCGAGGTCGGGATGGGCCGCCTGGTAGCGGCGCAGCACCCGGGCGAGCGCCGCGTAGAACCGGATCTCCGGGAGACCGTCGTGCTGGGCGAGCGCGTCCGAGACGAAGCGCAGCACGCTCGCGAAGTGCCCCGTCTGGAGGTGCTGCAGGAGGTGCGCGGCGGGCCGGCGCAGCAGCGTCTCGCGCACGCCCTCGGGCAGGTCCCCCACCTCCGGGAAATCCTGGTCGACGAGGTCGCAATCGCCCTGGAAATCCTTGAGCGCGACCCCGCAGGGCACCGCGTCCCGCAGCACCAGGGTCACGTTCTGGCCGTGCGCGACGAAGCCGACGCCGTAGCGGCACAGGAAGTGGTAGAGCGGCACCGCGACGCGCGCGAACAGGCGCTCCAGCCACGCCTCCGCCCCGAGGCCGGACCTGGCGACGAGCGCGCTCACGAGCGGCCGTCCGTCCGCGCCCCGCTTGGTCAGCGCGCCCATCATCAGCGCCTGCTCGCCCGCGCCGAGCCGCGCCGCGACGGCGTCGCGCCAGATCGCGCCGAGCATCTCCCGGTGCTGATAGGGCGCGTCCGCCACCCGCTCGTGGACGGGGTGCGGGTAGAAGGCGCCGGCGCGCTCGCGCAGGACGATCGTGCCGGCGAGCGCCGGGTCGCGCGCCGCCCGCTCGGCGAGCCAGCCCGAGAGGGCCGGGCCGATCGCCATGTACTTGCCGGGCACGCCGCGCCACGCCGAGGTGTTGAGCACCGTCAGCGCGAGCTTCACGTCGAGGCGCGCGGCCGGGTCGCTGCCGGCCAGGGTGCGCAGCGATTGCTGCGGCAGGAAGGGGCTGCCGAAGACCCCCAGGGGAACGAGGCGCCCCGCCGCGATCTCGCCCGCGAACTGGAACGCGATCACCCGGTCCCACTGCCAGGGATGGATCGGCAGGAGCAGGAACCGGTCGAGCCCGAGCCCTCGCGTCCGGCAGGCCTGCGCGAGGCGCGCCCGCTCGGCGGGGTCGAGGGCGTCGGCGACGAGCGCCGCCTCGTCGAGGCCCGGCTCCAGCGTCAGGCGGCAGGCCGCGCGGTCGGCGGCGGCCCAGACGAGCCGCACGCCCGCCCGGAATTCCGGCGCGTAGGCCTCGAAATCCGCCAAGCCCCAGCCGATCCGGCCCTTGCTCGCCGGGGCCTTCGGGTGCCCGTCGAGGACTTGCTGCACCATCCGCTCGGGCAGGGCGAGGAGGTCGGCCCCCTCGCCCGCGGCGGCGATCCGAGCGTCGGCCGCGAGCGTGCTGTACAGTTCCTGCACGTAGGTGCAGAGGGTGTCGGGCGCGATGCCGAGCGGCTCGCGCGCGTCGACCAAGAATCCCGGCGCGTCCCCGGCCGGGACCGGCCGCCCGCCCTCCTCGCGCAGGAGGCTCTCCGGGTCGATCGCGAGGTTGCCCCAGATCCGGCGCGCGGCGGTGAAGCGGTAGGCGACGCCGCCCGGCAGGCGCAGCGCCCAGCGCGTGCCCGCCGCGTCGGTCGGCTCCGGCGCGAGCGCCTCCTCGAAGGCGAGTTCGCTGATCGCCTTGGCGATCACCGCGCGGTTGAGGCGCAGCCACAGCGCGGCGCCGCCCGGCAGCGGGCCGAGGCCGGGCCCGCGCTGCCCCTCCGGCGGGCGCGGCACGCCCGCGCTCACAGCGGCACCTCGCGGAAGAACCGCTCGCGCTCGCAGCAGACCAGCGCCGCGCGCTTGTGCGGGAAGTCGAACTCCTTCAGCACCGCGTAGGCCGTGGTGGCGCAGTAGCTCAGCATCTTGCGGTGGGTGGCCCGGGGCTCGCCCATGATCCGGCGCGTGCGCGGCTCGTCGAGGAACAGGCAGTGGGTGACGGCGGTGAACCACGCCTGCGTGCGCGGCCGGCCGAGGTGGCGGGGATCGCCCACGAGGCCGTGCCAGCCGCGGTCGAAATCCTCCGCGTCGTAGTGGGGCCCGAGGCGATCCTCCTTCGCCCAGTAGACCTCGAAATAGGCGACCGGCTCGTCGTCGAACGCCCCGATCACGCCGTAGAGGTGCGGGTCGGCCTCCTGCTCGGCGAGGTAGCGATCGAGCGCGGCCTCGCTCCCGGCGAGGTCCCAGTAATGGGCGACCCGCTCCTGGTTCATCCAGCCGTGGAAGAGGGCGAGGTCGCGACGGCGGTCGATCGCCCGCAGCGACAGCGTCGTCCCGAGGCGCGGCAGCCAGCGCCGGTAGAAGGTGCCGGTCGGCCGCGGGGGCCGCAGCGGGCGCCCCTGCGCCGATCCGGGGGCCGCGCGCAGGAGCGGGTAGGCCGTCGCGGCGGGCCGGCCCCAGAGGAGCGGCAGCTGGTGGAAGGCCGCGCGGTCAACGAGCGCCTCGCCCTCGCGGCGGTCGGTCGCGAGCCCGAGCAGCGCGGGGCCGTCGGCGACGCGCAGGCGCACCGCCCCGGGGCAGCGCTGGAAGGCCGCCTCGGCGAGCACCGCCACGAGGTCCGCGTCGTCCGGGTGGGTCCCGAGCGGGGCGTCGAGGACGAGGCGGGCCGTGTCGCTCCCGTCGGGGCGCAGCTCCGCCCCGCCGAGGGGCGCGCCCTCCCGCCGCGCCGTGAGCCGCGCGGCATTCGCGTCGCTCGGCTCGCACAGGACCGCGATCATCCCCTCCCGCCGGGCCGGCCAGTGCCGGCTCGTCGCGGCCGCGACGTCGAGGGCGAGCCCGGCCCCGGCCGCGATCCTTCCCTGCACGGTCACCTCAGCGCCCCGCGATCGGGTTGGGGAGCGGCACGTATTCCGCGAGCGGGTCGGTGACCTGGGTGTTCTCGTCGATGTCGCGCAAGCCGATCATGAAGTTTCCCTTGCTGTCCAGGGTCGGGCTGGTGAGGAGGTGGTCGAGGCAGGTGCGGTCGCGCAGCGGCCCCGCGGCGAGCTCCGCGAGGACGTCCCGCAGGAGGCCGATCAGGTCGGACTCGGCGGCGAGCCCCGCGAGCGCGAGGGCGCCGACGACCGAGAACAGGCTGTTGACGACGAGGTAGTAGCCCATGATGCGGGCCGCCTCCGGCGCGCCGAACAGGTGGCCGGCCTCGAAGGCGAGCCCCGGGGCGGCCGCGCGCAGGGCCGGCAGGGCCTCGCGCACGTAGCCCGTGCCCTGGCAGTCGCGGAACCAGGCCCGGTCGGGCCAGCCCCCGCTCAGGCCGAGCACGAGGTTCTGCTGGTGCGCGCCGAAGAGCAGGCCCTCGTCCGCCTGCAGGACCAGGAGCGGGGCGACCGCGACCTCGAGGAAGCGCCGGAACCAGCGCGGTGCCACGCTCTCCGGGGCGGTCCCCTCGCGGGCCGCGACGCGGCGGATCGTGAGGGAGAGCCCGCTCTCGCGCCCGTCCGGCCCGACCTCGCACAGGGCCGCCAGGACCGCGGCCGGTCCCGCCCCCTCGCGGAAGGGGTTGTCGCGCAGGACCACCATGGTCTGCGGCAGCGCCGTCCCGTCCTCGCGCCGCAGCAGGAGGTAGGCCGGCTCGCCGAGGACCCGGAACCGGGGAAAGCGCGCGGCGACGCGCTCGCCCACCGGGCCGGCGAGCAGCCGGTCCACCACGAGGCCGCGCTCCCCCTCGGCCGGCCGGATCACCCGGGCCGAGTTGGTGAGGCGCAGGGACAGCGAGACCTTCAGCATGAAGGCCGCGCCCGGGGCGTAGAGGCTGCGCAGGGACGAGGTCGCGAACCAGGAGGCGCCGGCCTCGCCGTGGTCGACGACGAGCCCGGCCCGCATCAGCGCCCCGACCTCCGGATCGAGGGCGAGGCGCGCCGCCTGCCAGGGATGCATCGGCAGCAGCACCCGCCCCTCCGCCTCCTCCAGGATCCGGGTCGGAAAGACGGGATCCTCCTCGGCGAGATCCCGGACCAGCGCGGCGGCTTTCCGGGCGCGGGAGGCGCCCTGCGCCACGCACCAGGGCGCGGCCGACCACCAGCGCAGGGAGAAGCCCCGGCCGTATTCGGGCGCGTAGCGGCGCGCATCCGCGCGGGTGAACTCGTCCCGGCTGCGCGGCGTCGGGTGGACCGAGTGGCCGAAGCGCAGCGCCTGCTCGCCCTCCAGGAAGGCGGGGTCGCGCTCCCGGAAGGCGCCCCCGGGGGCGGCCGGGTCCGCCAGGAGGTCGGCCGTCTCCTCGAGGCTGTGGAGCACCCGCCGCAGGAAGGTCACCGCCCTGGTGCGATGCGCCCTTCCGGCAATCGCCGGCTCGCCCGTCACCATGGCGGCGAATTCGGGCAGGCCCAGCGCGCGCGGCGGCAGGCCCGGTCGGTGCTCGCGGAGCGGCAGCCGGAAGGCGTGCTGCCCGACCCGCGACAGGTGCGCCACCTCCACCTCGACCTGCGTCCCGCGCGCCGGCAGCGGGACGCGCACCACGACCGGCGCGCCCTCGCCATCGCCGTGCAGCGACCAGCCGGACCATTCCCGCATCAGGCTGTTCAGGAAGCACCGCGTCGCGACCCGGCACGCCTCGCCGCCGGATCGCGGTCCGAGTTCATCCATCGGAAAGCACCCCGTATCGCTGCGCAATGCCGCCCATCTAGCTGAAACTAGCCGCGTGTCGAGCAAAAAAACACTTTGTGATTGTTCTAGATAGAATTATTACGACTTGATGTTTACGTTGCGTCTGACTATGGGATGCGCGGCGCGAGCGGGCGGAGGCGTGCGATGGAGGATCCGACGGAGCGCGGCGCGGCGTGGCGGCTGGCCCTGGCGGTCTCCGGCGTCGGCTTCGGGCAATCGGCGCTGCTCGCCCTGGTACCGGTGGCGAGCGAGCGGACCGGGCTCGGCGGCGCGGCCATGGGGGCGCTGGCCTTCCTGGGCGCGCTCACCTTCCTGGTCGCGGCCCCGCTGTGGGGCGGCCTCGGGGCCGGGTGGCGCCTGCGCCGGCTCTGCGCGCTCCTCGGCGGCCTGATGGTGCTCGGCCACGGCCTCTTCGCCGCCGCCCTCCTGACGAAGGGCGCGGCGGCGCTCGGCCTCCTCGCCCTGTCGCGGCTCGTCCACGCGGCGGGGGCCGCCGGCGTGGTGCCGCACGCCCAGGCCGCGCTCGTGCGGCGCACGCCCGAGGCGGCGCGGCCCGCCATGCTCGGCCGGCTCGGGGCCGGGTTCTCGCTCGGGCGGATCGCCGGGTCGCTGGCGATGCTCGCGGGCGCGGCGTCCCCCGCCGCGCCCGTCCTGCTGCTGCTGGCGAGCCCGCTCGTGCTCCTCGCCGCCCCCGACTGGGCGGCGCCGGCCCGGGCGCCGGACGCGGCCGGGCGGGTGCGGCCCGGCCGGGGCGTGGCGCCGCTCCTCGCCGTCGCCTTCGCGGTCAGCTTCGCGCTCGGACAGGTCCAGATCGCGCTCGGCCTGCTCGTGCAGCAGCGCTTCGGCCTCTCCGCCGGGGCGGCCGCGGCGCTGGCGGGCTCGACCCTGGCCGCCGTCGCCCTCGCGGCGGTCGCGACGCAGCTCGTCCTCCTGCCCCGGCTCGGCCCCGGGCTCGGGCGCAACCTGCGCCGCGGCCTCGCCGCCCTGGCGGGCGGGGCCGCCGTCATGGCGGCGAGCCCGTGGCCCGGCCTCCTGGTCGTCGGCGGGGCGCTCGCCGGTGCCGGCACGGCGCTCGCGACGCCCCACTACGCCGCCTGGATCGCCGCCCGCACCGCCGGGGCCGCGCAGGCGCGCGCCGCCGGCTGGCTCGCGAGCGCCCACGTGGCGGGCCAGGGGGCGGGCGCGCTGGCGGGCGGCGCGGCGCTGGCGCTGGCGCCCGCCGCGCCCTTCTGGTCCTGCGCGGCGGTGGCCCTCGCCGCCCTCGCGCTCTGCCTCGGGCTGAGCGAGGAGCCCACCGGCGCCGGGACGGACGCCCCCGCGGGGCCGCGGCCGCCGGAGGAGCGCGCGCCCGCTCACCCCGCCGCCTCCCGGCCGGCGCGCCGCAGCAGGCCGACCGTCGCCGCGGTGGCGGCGCCCGAGAGCAGGGCCGCGAGGCCGAACAGCGCGCCGTAGCCGAAGAGGTCGGCGAGCTTGCCCGAGACGAGGGACCCGGCGAGGTAGACGACGAGCTGGGCGCAGGCGAGGACCGTGAAATCCGTGCCCGGCTGCCCCGCGGAGGCGGCCGCCATGAACAGGCTGTAGAGGGCGACGATCTCCATGTAGCGGATCAGGGTCTGGAACCCCGCCGCCCCGAAGAGCGGCCCGTGGCCGGCGACCAGGCCGAGCGCGTGGGCGGCGAACAGGCCGAAGCAGAGGGTGCGCAGGAGGCCGAGCAGGCCGAGGGTGGCCGCCGTGCCGAGGCGCCGGACCAGCACGGCCGCCACCACCGAGCCGGCGAGCCCGGCGGTCGTCGCCGCGACGCCCGAGAGGTAGCCGATCCGGTCGAGGGGCACTCCGGCATCGACGAGGTAGGGCCCCTCCATCGCCTTCACGAGGCCCTCGCTCACCCGGTAGGTGAGCGCGACCCAGAGGATGCTGCGCACCTCGCGGCGGCGCAGGAAGGCGCCCACCGAGGGCCGCCTCGCGCCGGCCTCGGGGGCGGGATCGCCCTCCCGCATGGCGAGGGCCGCGGCGAGCGGCAGGGTCGAGGCGGCCGCGAGCGTCAGCAGCATCCAGGTCCAGCCGACGCGGTGGTAGAGGACGAGCCCGAGCGTCCCGCCGACCACCACCCCGAGGGCGACGGAGCCGCCCTGGATGGCGTTGCCGACGGGCCGATCCTCGGCGCGCAGCTGCTTCACGGCGTAGCCGTCCGTGGCGATGTCCTGCGTGGAGATCAGGAGCGAGGCGAGGAAGCCGACCGCCATGATCGGGCCGACCTGCGTCGGCCCGAACGGCACCAGCGCGAGCAGGCAGGCGATGACGCCGAGCTGGGTGACGATCACCCAGCCCGCCCGGTGGGCGCGCGCGAAGGGGCGGACGCGGTCGACCACCGGGGCCCACAGGAACTTCAGCACGAGGGGGAGGAACAGGAGGCTGAGAGAGCCGATCGCGGCGCGCGAGACCCCCGCCTCGCGCATGATCGGCGGCAGCGCCGCCGCGATCAGGTAGGAGGGGATCGCCTGCGCGACGTAGAGCCCGGCGAGCACCGCGAAGAGCCGCGCGCGGCCGGGCGCGGGCCCGGCCGCGAGGGCGGGCGGGGAGGACGGGCGCGGTCCGGCGGTCGCGGTCATTCGGTCTCCTCCCTGCCCGCGGAGCGGCCGGGGGCCTGCGCGGCGAGGAAGCGGCGGGCGCCCGCCTCGTCCTGCGTGACGGCGAGCGGCATCGACCAGAGCTTCCGGAAGGTCTCGGCCATCCGGGGCGTCGCGCCCGGCCGGACCAGGGCGATCGCCCAGCAATCCCGCTCGATGCGGGCGCGGCTGCCCTTGAACCACAGCGCCTGCGCGCGCTCCCCGGCCTGCGACAGCCGGCCCTCGCCGCCGAACACGGCGAGGAGCGCGAAGGGGCGCCCCGTCTCCGCGATCGCCGCGAGGGCGGCGAGGTAGTCGCCCTCGTCGCGCTCGCCGTGGGGCGGCACGAAGCGCAGCACGCGCAGCGCGCCCTCGTCTTCCAGGCTCACCATGGTCAGAAGGTCACCCGGTAGCCGGCCGTGACGGTGCGGCCGAGGGAATAGACCGGCAGGTTGCGCACCGAGGTGGCGGACGGGTTCTGGACGACCGCGTCGAGCAGGTTGTTGACCGCGAGATAGGCCTCGCCCCCCGCGACCGGCACCGAGAGCGCCGCGTTCATGGTGGCGCCGGGCTTGATCCGGTAGCGCGTCCCCGCGAGGTCGATGCGCGCGTCGCGCCCCGAATAGCCCTCGCCCTCCAGGCGCAGGGAGACCCCGCCGTCGAACAGGTAGCTCAGCCAGACCGTTCCCCGGTAGGGCGTGGCGATGCGGTTGTTGGGCAGCCAGCTGTCGAGGCGGCCGTCCTTGTTGCTGTCGAAGCGGCCCTCCCGGTAGGTGCCGATCACGCCCACGCGCGCCCGCTCGGTGAGGGCGTAGTCGGCGGTCGCCTCCGTGCCGTAGATGAATTCGCGCTGCTGCGAGATCGTGTTGCTGACCGGGTCGAAGGTCACGCCCTCCCGCGAGGTGCTGATGAAGCCCGCGAGGCTCGCGCGCCACGGACCCTCGCCGCCGCGCAGGCCGAGCTCGTAGTTGTTCACGATCTGCGCCTCCGGGGCGATCTGCTGGAAGCCGATCGTCCGGCGCGCGGCGGGCAGGCAGGTCGGGTTCGCCACCGGGCAGGCGAAGGCGGTGGAGAGGCCCGCGCGCCGGGTGTAGGCGCCGACGTCCGGCAGGGCGAAGCCCTGGGAGAAGCCGGCATAGACCTCCGCGAAGTCGGTGACCCGGTAGGTCGCCCCGACGTTGAAGGTCGGCGCCGCATAGTCGAAGCGGCTGCCCGTCACCGCGAGGGCCGGCAGCACGTAGCCCTGGTAGCCGAGCGCGTTGCGCGCCGCGAGCGCCACGAAGGCGGCCGGCCGCGTGAAGTCCTGCACGTCGAGCATGAAGGCCTCGTAGCGCATGCCCCCGCGCACGGTCAGGCGGTCGGTGACCGGGATCTGGAGCTGCGCGAAGCCCGCCGCGGTCACCTGCTGGAGGGGCGTGAACACGTCCTCGCCGCTCGTGAGCGTCTGCCGGGTCTTCTCGACGATCACGTCGCTGCCCCAGGTCAGGCGCGCGCCCGGCCAGAGCCAGTCGAGGGGCGTGTCGACGGTCGCGTTCACGCCGCCGCGGTTGGAGAACAGCGTCGATTGGTTGTTGCGGCTCGTCGGGTCGTTCGGATTGAAGGAATAATAGACCTGCGCGTTGTAGGGAAACGAGAACGTGTTGAAATTGAAGCGCTTCTGGATGTCGTTGTAGAACCCGAGGATGCTGAGCGAGCCGAGGGCGAAGTCGCGGTCGAGGTAGCGCAGCTGCAGCGACTTGGTGTCCTCCAGCACGCTCAGGCCCGTGTAGGGCTTGCCGAAGAGCGGGCGGGCGAAGGGCGGGGAATAGTCGGTCAGGTAGCGGGGCGTCTGGTCGAAGGTGAACCAGTTGAACGACATCTCGACGCGCCGCGAGGCGTCGATGTCGTAGCCGAGCTTGGCCAGGATGGTCCCGCTGCCGAAGCGGTCGCCGCCGCCCTGGCCCAGCATGGCGTCGGAGGGCATTTCGCGGCCGGCCCCGTCGTAGGTCCGCCGGCTCATCCGGCCGGTGCCCGTGAAGACGTAGTCGAAGCCGCTCGGCTCGCGCCCCGAGACCGTGGCCGAGAGCTCCGGCACGACGGAGGCGCCGACGTCGTGCGTGAAGGCGCGCGTCGCCGCGTTGATCGTGACCCGCGGCGGCCCCGGCTCCGCCTTCCTGGTGATGAAGTTCACGGTGCCGCCCGTGGCGCCGGCCCCGTAGAGGCTGGAGGCGCCCGCCACCAGTTCGATCCGCTCGACCGCGTTGAGGTCGATGAGCGAGAGGATGCGCGAGACGTCGCGCAGCGGCGTGTTGAGCGGGACCCCGTCCACCAGCACGAGGAGGTCGCGGCCGCGATAGGTCTCGGAGGCGCCCGACACCGTCTGGTTCGACGCCGAGAAGCCCGGCAGCAGCCGCGCCAGGGCCGCGGAGGCGCTCGGGCTCTGCTTGAGCTGCTCCTCGATCGCGGGCCGGCCCACGACCTGCACCGTCTGCGGGATCTCCGACACCGAGCGCTCGGCCCGCGCCGCCGTCACCGTGATCGCGTCGAGGGCGACGGTGCCGTCGGGGGCGCCCTGCGCGGCGGCCTGCGCCGTCGCGGCGATCAGGGCCGTCGTCGAGATCAAGATGGTCCGCATCGTTCCTCGCATGCCTCCAAAGCTCCCCCGCACATCCGGGGTCCCGAGCCCCTGCCCTCGCGGAGCATTCGGAGCTGACCCAATGTTCGGTGCCAGTTTTTAATCGTTACAATGTGATCTTGCTGCATTCCGGCCGATTTTCGGCGGCCGTGTTCTTTCGTAATGTTCTCTGGCTAGTAGGATTGGGCGACGACAGCTGTCTAGGACGGGAGCGCAGTGGAAGACGGACTCACGCGAAACCCGGATCCGGGGGCGCCGCCGGGCGGCCTCGCGCCGGTGTGGATCCTCGCCGAGGGCGCGCCGCCGGGCGGCGGCTACGCGCCGCCCCGCGCCGCGGGCCGGACCGCCCCCGTCCGCCGCGCGCCGCCCCCGGAGCTCCCGTTCGGGGCCGCGGCTTTGCTGCGCCTGGAGCCGGATATCGGGCTGATGTCCTGCTTCCGCCCGACGCCCGAGACCGACCTCCCGGTGGCGAGCCCCGTCCTGCCGGGCGGCGCCGTGCTGCTGCGCCCGCACGGCGGCGCCGTCCGGGCGCGGGTGGGGGGGACCCACGTCCTCGTCGAGGACGGCGAGGCGATCCTGCTTGCGGGGCCGGCGAGCCTGCGCGTCGCGGATGCGGGGCGCCTCGACGCGCTCGCGCTGCCCGCGCGCGCCGTCACGCCCGCCATGGCGGAGGTGGCCGCCTCCCTCCGGGTCTTCCCTCGGGACAGCGCGGCCTTGGCCCTGCTGCACCATTACGGCGCGGCCCTGATGCGGGGGCTGCTGCCGGTGGCGACGGGCGCGCTGCGCGAGCACGCCCTCGGGCACATGGCGGGCCTCGTCGCGATCCTGTGCGCCGACCCGGCGCCGGGCCCCGTCCCCGCGCCCCTCGACCGCGCGGCGGCCCGGATCGGGGCGATCAAGGCCGAGATCGAGCTGCGCCTCGACGACCGCACGATCACGGCGCGGCGCGTCGCGCAGCAGCACGGGATCAGCCTGCGCTCGCTCCAGAAGCTGTTCGAGGCGGAGGGCCGGACCTTCTCGGACTTCGTGCTGGAGCGCCGGCTCGACCGGGCGTTGCGCCTCCTGCGCTCGCCCGCGCGGCGGCGCAAGCCGATCAGCGCGATCGCCTTCGAGGTCGGGTTCGGCGACCTCTCCTACTTCAACCGCACCTTCCGGCGGCGCTACGGGATCGCGCCGCGCCGGGCCCGCGCCGCGCCGGGCGATCCGCCCGAGGGCCACTGACCCGGCCGGCGCGGGGGCTTCGCTCGGCCCGCCGGCCCGCATCGCGGCCGCCCCGAGCCGGCGCCCCCTTCGGCGCAGGAGGTCCGGGGCGGCGCGAGCCGCCCGAGGGGCCGCTCAGCGCCCGCGACGGGCCGCCGCGGCGGCCGCCTCAGGCCGTCGCCGCCGAGGGGTCGGGCCGGGCGGGCAGGCGCTGGCGCAGGCGCAGCCGCGTGATCGCCTCGATCTCGGCGAGCGCCGCCTCGCGCTCGGTCTCCGGGTCGTGGCCGAGGCGCTCCTCCAGGGCGGCGAGGATCTCCTCGGGCCGGCGGTCCCGCACCGCCATCACGAAGGGGAAGCCGAAGCGGTCGCGGTAGCGGGCGTTGAGGTCGAGGAAGCGGCCGCGATCCGCCTCCGAGAGGGCGTCGAGCCCGGCGCTCGCCTGCTCGGAGGCGGAATCCGGCGTGAGCGCCGCGACCCGCTCGCCGAGATCCGGGTGGCTCCGGATCAGGGCGGTGAGCCGCTCGGGATCGGCGGCGCGCATCGCCGCGACCATCGCGGCGTGCAGCCCCTCGGCGCTGTCCTGCTCGGGGCCGATCCCGCCCGCGAGGGTGCGCTCGGCCACCCAGGGGGAATGCTCGAAGAGGTCGCCGAAATGCTCCAGGAACAGGGCCGGGCTCATCGTGCTGGGCGCCAGGTCGCCCGGCGCGTGCCGGCGGATCCAGTGCCGGGCGATGTCGAGCCGCGTCGCCACCCAGACGTCCGCGTGGCCCGCCACGTAGTCGAGGAAGCGCGCCAGGGCCGCCGCCCGGCCCGGCCGCCCGACCAGCCGGCAATGGAGCCCGACCGACATCATCTTCGGCGCGCGCTCGCCCTCGGCGTAGAGCAGGTCGAACGTGTCCTTCAGGTAGGTGAAGAACTGGTCGCCGCTGTTGAAGCCCTGCGGCGTGGCGAAGCGCATGTCGTTGGCGTCGAGGGTGTAGGGCACGATCAGGAAGGGCCCGCGCGGGCCGGACACCCAGTAGGGCAGGTCGTCCGCGTAGGAATCGGCGCCGTAGAGGAAGCCGCCCTCCTCCTGCACGAGGCGCAGGGTGTGCTCCGAGGTGCGGCCCTGGTAGAAGCCGAGCGGCCGGGCGCCGGTCACCTCCGCGTGGATGCGGATCGCCTCGCCGATATGGGCGCGCTCCTCCTCGGCGGAGAAGTCCTTGTAGTCGATCCACTTGAGGCCGTGCGAGGCGATCTCCCAGCCGGCCTCGCGCATCGCCGCGACCGCCTCCGGGTTGCGTGCCAGCGCGGTCGCGACTCCGTACACGGTCACCGGGAGGCCGCGCGCGGTGAACAGCCGCCACAGGCGCCAGAAGCCCGCCCGGGCGCCGTACTCGTAGATCGATTCCATGGTCATGTGCCGCTGGCCCAGCCAGGGCGCGGCGCCGACGATCTCGGACAGGAAGGCCTCGGAGGCCCGGTCCCCGTGCAGCAGGCAGTTCTCGCCGCCCTCCTCGTAGTTGATGACGAACTGCACCGCGAGGCGGGCACCGTTCGGCCACTCGGCCTGCGGCGGGGTGCGGCCGTAGCCGATCAGGTCGCGCGGGTAGGAGGTCTCGGTCATGGCTCCGGTCCGGATTGGGAACCGCCCAGTTTAGCTCCCCGCCGCCGGGACGCCAGGGCGTGATCCGCCGCGAGCCCCCGGCGGCCCCGGGGCCGCGAGACCGGGCCCCGGGGCGCGCTCAGCCGAGCGCGTCGAGCATCGGATCCACCCGCGCGAAATGGTCCGCCCAGCTCGGCGGCGCGAAGCCGGCGAGCCGCGCCGCGAGGTCCCGGCGCGTCCGCGAGCCGGGCGCCGCCAGATCCTCGACCATCCGCATCCAGCCGAGGCCGTCGAGGGGGTGGAGGAGGGCCGCGAAGGATCCCGCCACCTCCCGGTGGACCGGGATGTCCGAGGCCACGACCGGCAGGCCGGCGGCGGCGGCCTCCACCACCGGCAGGCCGTAGCCCTCCGCGAAGGAGGGCATGAGCAGCGCGGTGGCGCCCCGCATCAGCCGCACCAGCCCCGCCGTGGACAGGCCCGCCACCTCGACGACGTGCCGCCGCACCGCCGGGCAGCGGTCGAGGAGGTCGATCAGGTTCTCGCTCTCCCAGCCCCGGCGCCCGGCGATCACCAGCCGGGGCGTCGCGGGGCCGAGCCGGGCGTCGAGCTCCCGCCACAGGGTGAGGAGCCCGGAATGGTTCTTGCGCGGCTCGATCGTCCCGCAGGCGAGGAAGGTCGGGCGGTCGGGCGCGAGCGCCTCCCCGGCCCGGGCCGCGAAGGCGGGCTCGACGCCGAGGGGGCCCACCGTGACGGGGGGCACCCGCAGGCCCGCGCCCGCGAGGTAGGCCGCGACCCGCGCGCCCACGTCGGCCGAGTTCACCACGATCGCGGCGGCGTGGCGCGAGACCGTGCGCATCCGGCGGGCGTGGCGCGCCGCCTCGCCGTCGCGGCCGTATTCCGGGTACTCGATCGGGATGATGTCGTGCACGAAGAAGACCGGGCGCACGTCGGGGCGGTCGTAGAGCCAGTCGAACCGGGCCGGCCTGTCGAGACGCAGATGCGAGGTGTGGAGGTAGAGCGCGCCCCGCGGCAGCCCGGCGATGCCGGGCATCCGGGCGAGCCGCAGCCGGATCGCCGCCTGAACCCGCCGCCGCCGGGGCGCCGGGGCGCCGCCCGCCGCGGCCGGCACGCCCTGGCCGAGGCGCGCCGCGAGCGCCCGGTAGGCGGGGTCGGCCTCGGCGGCGGCGTCCTCCGCCCAGCCCGCGACGGCGGCCTCCACGACGGCCTGCGCCGCCGGCCGCGGGAGGAGCCGCGGCCCGAGCGGCGTCGAGACGAGGCCGAAGCGCGGTCCCGGCTGGCCGAGCGCGTGGCGCGCATAGGCCAGATCGACGCGGTCGATGCCGGTCGGATGCGCCTGGGCGAGGCGCGTGACGAGGCGGGTCAGGTCGAGGACGACGGCACGATCTGTCATGAAGGACCAGTCGAGAGAGGACCGGGCGCCCATAGACGGGCCGGCCGGCCGAGGCCAGGGTCTGTGCGATGCCGCACGTCGCAGCGCTTGCCAGCCTAAGCAGTGATGATTAATCCCAATCGTCAGCGGCAGCCCGCCCACCGGCGGGCTTCGCCCATGGCGGCGATCGGTGACGGGGCGGGCACCGGCGCGTCGCACATCTTGGGCAGATTGATTAACCTGGAGCATTGTCCGAACCGGTGGATCGGACAGATCTCCAGCATGCGGAACGGGCCGCGGGCCCGGGCCCGCACTCGGGTGGGCGACATGACGATCGTGGATTGGGATCGCGAGGCGGTGAAGCGCGGCTTGGCCGAGGGTTCGGTCCTCCTCATCGACGTGCGGGAGGCGGACGAGTTCGCGCGGGGGCACATACCGGGCTCGGTGTCGCATCCGCTCTCGACCTTCGACCTCGGCGCGCTGCAGGCGCTGATCGCCGGGGACGGCCGGCGGCCGGTGCTCTCCTGCGCGGCGGGCGTGCGCTCCGCGCGGGCGCTCGCCTACGCGCAGAGCCAGGGCGTCGCGCTCACCGAGCATTACGCGGGCGGGTTCAAGGATTGGCTCGGCGCCGGCGAGGCGGTCGAGTAGGACGGCAATCCGCCGGGCCGCCCCGCGGCCCGGCGCTCGGATCGGCAGAGAGGCCCGCGGGAGGGCCGCGCGCCGCCCGCCGGCGCGGGTCCCGCTGCGGCCGGCGCGCCCCCCGGCCCCTGGCCGGATTCCCTCAAGGCAGGCGGCCGCGTGTGGCAGCGAGACACGGGAGAGTGAGTATGCGCAGGCGCTGGCTGGCAGCGATGGTCTCGGCGCTCGTCCTGGCGGCGGGGGGGCGGGCGCTCGGGCAGGCCCCGGGCGGCGCCCCGCCGACCGTGGTCGTCGCCAAGCCCGTGGTGAAGGAGGTGGTCGAGCGCGACGACTACACCGGCCGCTTCAACGCGGTCGACTACGTCGAGGTGCGCGCCCGGGTGACCGGCTACCTGGAGAAGATCCACTTCCAGGACGGCGCCGTGGTGAAGAAGGGCGACCTGCTCTTCACCATCGACCGGCGCCCCTACAAGGCGGCCCTCGACCAGGCCCAGGCCTCCCTCGCCTCGGCGCAGGCCCGCCTCACCTTCGCCCAGACCGACCTCGAGCGCGCCCAGACGCTCAGCCGCTCGGGCAACATCTCCGAGCAGGTCACCGACCAGCGCCGGCAGGCCTCGCTCACCGCGCAGGCCGACGTCGACAACGCCACCGCGGCCCTGCGGCAGGCCCAGCTCAACTACGACTTCACCGAGGTGCGCTCGCCGATCACCGGGCGCATCTCCCAGCGCAACGTGACCGAGGGCAACATCGTCATCACCGACCAGACGATGCTGACCACGATCGTGTCGCTCGACCCGATCTACTTCTCGTTCACGGTCGACGAGCGCTCCTTCCTGACCTACCAGGGCACCCTCCGGATCGGCATGGGCGCGACCCAGAAGGAGCACACGGTGCCGATCCTGGTGGCGCTCACCGGCGAGGACAAGCCGAGCCGCAAGGGCCAGCTCAACTTCGTCGACAACCGCGTCGACGAATCGACCGGCACCGTGCTGCTGCGCGCCACGGTCGAGAATCCGGACAACTTCATCAAGCCGGGCCTGTTCGGGGTGGTGAGCATGCCGGCCTCGCAGCCCTACAAGGGCGTGCTGATCCCCGACGAGGCGGTGGCGGCCAACCAGGACAAGCGCATCGTCTACGTGGTCGCGGACGACAACACCGTCTCCTCCCGCAACGTGCGCCTCGGGCCGAAGATCGACGGCTACCGGATCGTCCGCGACGGGCTGAAGGGCGACGAGACCATCGTGATCAGCGGGCTCACCCGGGTCCGGCCGGGCGCCAAGGTGACGCCGGACCGCAAGGACCTGCCCCCGACCCGGACCTGACCGGGCGTCCCGACACCCGGGGCGCACGGCGCCCCGACACGCGGGGGCGCCGCCGCCCCCTCCGAGCGGGGCGCCCCTCCCGGAGGGGTGCCGCGCCCCCAAGGCCACGACAGAGCGGCCGGCCGCCCGCGGGCGGAGCCGGGCCGGAGGTCTCCGATGCGGTTTGCCCACTTCTTCGTCGACCGGCCGATCTTCGCCTCGGTGACGTCGATCGTCATCCTGATCATCGGCTACGTCTCGTACATCTCGCTGCCGGTCTCGCAATATCCCGAGATCGTGCCGCCCACCGTGGTGGTGCGCGCCTCCTACCCGGGCGCCAATGCCGAGACCGTGGCGGCCACCATCGCGACGCCGATCGAGCAGGAGATCAACGGCGTCGACAACATGCTCTACATGTCGTCGCTGTCGACGAACGACGGCAACATGCAGTTGACCATCACGTTCGCGCTCGGCACCAACCTCGACATCGCCAACGTGCTGGTCCAGAACCGGCTCTCGGTGGCGACGCCGCGGCTGCCGCCGGACGTGCGCAACCTCGGCGTCACGGTCCGCAAGTCCTCGCCCGACCTGATGATGGTCGTTCACCTGCTGTCGCCCGACAACACCTACGACCAGAACTACATCGCCAACTACATCTACCTGCGCATCCGCGACCAGCTGCTGCGCCTGAACGGCGTCGGCGACATCACGGTGTTCGGCGGCAGCGAGTACGCCCTGCGGCTGTGGCTCGACCCGGACAAGCTCGCGGCCTACCAGCTCTCGACCACCGACGTGATCGGCGCCCTGCAGGAGCAGAACGTCCAGGTCGCCTCGGGCGCCCTCGGCGCCCCGCCCTCGCCGACGAGCCAAGCCTTCCAGCTCGTGGTGCAGACGCAGGGCCGCTTCCAGGACCCGAACGAGTTCCGCAAGGTGATCGTGAAGGCCTCGGAGGGGCGGCTCGTGCGCATCTCCGACATCGCCCGCGTCGAGATGGGCCAGAAGGACTACGTCACCCAGTCCTTCCTGAACGGCCAGCCGGCGATCGGCGTCGGCGTCTTCCAGCGCCCCGGCACCAACGCGCTCGAAGCGGCCGAGACCGTGCAGAGCCTGATGAAGGAGCTGGCCAAGGACTTCCCGCCCGGGCTCGAGTACCGCATCGCCTACAATCCGACCGAGTTCATCGCCGAGTCGGTGCACGAGGTCTACAAGACGCTCGGCGAGGCGGTGGTCCTCGTCGTGGTGGTGATCCTGGTCTTCCTGCAGAGCTGGCGCACCGCGCTGGTGCCGATCATCGCGATCCCGGTCTCCCTCGTCGGCACCTTCGCGGTGATGGCGGCGCTCGGCTTCTCGCTCAACAACCTGACCCTGTTCGGGCTGGTGCTCGCCATCGGCATCGTGGTCGACGACGCGATCGTGGTGGTGGAGAACGTCGAGCGCAACATCTCGGACGGACTCTCCCCCGGCGAGGCCGCCCACAAGACCATGGACGAGGTCGGCGGCGCCGTCGTCGCCATCGCCCTGGTGCTCTCGGCGGTGTTCATCCCCACCGCCTTCATCCCGGGCATCTCCGGCCAGTTCTACCGGCAGTTCGCGCTGACGATCGCGGCCTCGACCATCATCTCGATGTTCAACTCGCTGACGCTGTCGCCCGCGCTGTGCAAGCTGCTGCTGCAGCCCCACCACGCCCACGGCCGGTCGCGCTTCGTCCTGGCGCGGCTCGGCAGCTTCGCGGCCAACACCTTCAACCGGGCCTTCGACGCGACCGCGAACGGCTACGCGGCGACGATCCGCTTCCTCACCGGCCGCACCGTGCCGCTGCTCGTGATGCTCGCCCTCTACGGCGGGGTGATCGCCGGCACCCTCCACCTCGCCCGCACCACCCCCACGGGCTTCATCCCGCTCCAGGACCAGGGCTACCTGATCGTGGTGGTGCAGCTGCCGCCGGGCTCGGCGCTGGAGCGCACGACCGCGGTGGTGAAGGAGGCGGCCACCCGCGCGCTCACCATCGACGGCGTCGCCAACGCGGTGGTGATCTCGGGCTTCGACGGCTCGACCTTCACCAACACCACCAACGGCGCGGTGATGTTCCTGACGCTCAAGCCGTTCAAGGAGCGGCAGGCGCGCGGGCGCACCGCCGCCGCCATCGTGGGCGACGTCTTCGGCAAGACCGCCTCGATCACCGAGGCGCGCATCATCGCCATCCCGCCGCCGCCCGTGCGCGGCCTCGGCAACGCGGGCGGCTACAAGATGCAGGTGCAGAACCGCTCCGGCTCCGACATCGCGAGCCTGCTCGCCGCCTCGGGCGACCTGATCGCGGCCGCCAACCAGGACCCCAACCTGACCCGTGTCTTCACCACCTTCGGGAACGACACGCCGCAGATCTACCTCGACATCGACCGCACCAAGGCGCGCATGCTGAACGTGCCGCTCGCCAACGTGTTCTCGACCCTGCAGGTCAATCTCGGCGGCGCCTACGTCAACGACTTCAACACGTTCGGGCGCATCTACCAGGTCCGGGCCCAGGCCGACGCCAAGTTCCGTCTGGAGAAGGACGACATCGCGCGGCTGAAGGTGCGCTCCTCGACGGGCGCGCTGGTGCCGATGGGGTCGCTCGCGGGCATCCGCGACATCGCCGGGCCGCAGATCGTGCAGCGCTACAACCTGTTCTACGCGATCCCGGTCCAGGGCGACACGCGGCCCGGCGTGTCGACCGGCCAGGCGCTCGGCGCCATGGAGGCCCTGGCCAGGAAGACCCTGCCGGAGGGGATGAGCTTCGAGTGGACCGAGATCGCCTTCCAGCAGAAGGCGGTGGGCAACACGGCGCTCTACGTCTTCGCGCTCGGCGTGCTCCTGGTCTTCCTGGTGCTGGCCGCCCAGTACGAATCCTGGGCGCTGCCGCTCGCGATCCTGCTGGTGGTGCCCACGGGCGTGCTCGCGGCCTTCGCGGGGGTGCAGCTCCGGGCGCAGGACAACAACATCCTGACCCAGATCGGCCTGATCGTGCTGATCGGCCTCGCGGCCAAGAACGCGATCCTGATCGTGGAATTCGCCCACCAGATCGAGGAGAGCGAGCATCGCGGCCCGGTCGCCGCGGCGGTCGAGGCCTGCCGCCTGCGCCTGCGCCCGATCCTGATGACGGCCTTCGCCTTCATCCTCGGCGTGGTGCCGCTCGCCATCGCGACCGGCCCGGGCGCCGAGATGCGCCAGGCGCTCGGCACCGCGGTGCTGTTCGGCATGCTCGGCGCCACGGTGTTCGGCCTGTTCCTGACGCCGGTCTTCTACGTGGTGATCCGCCACGTCCTGATCCGCATCAACCGCTGGCGCGGCAGGGACGAGCCGCCGCCGAACCTCGCGGCCGCGCAGTAGCCGCGGTCCGGACCGCCCCGCGCCCCGGCGCGGGGCCGCCGCGGGGTCGGGCGCCCGTCCTCGCGCCCGGCGCGGCCCGCCCGCGCGCGGACTGCCTCAATCCCGCGGCCGGCCGGCTCCGTTGTGCGCGGCGCCGATCCGGTCGTTGCGAAGTCTTGCGTTTGCAATAAGCTTCCGACTGCTCAGAACGATAAAGCAACGTCTGAAGGGAGGAAGGTCGGATGAGGATGACGCGTCGCGGCGTGCTCGCCGCCAGCGTCGGCGCGAGCCTGACGCCGATGCTGCCCCGCCTGCCGCAGGCGCAGGCCGCCGACACGATCCGGATCGGCGTCCTGAACGATCAGTCCGGCCCCTACCGGGACATCAGCGGGCCCTACGGCGTCGCCTGCACCCAGATGGCGGTCGACGAGTTCGCCGCGAACGGCTTCCGGGTCGAGGTGATCTCCGCCGACCACCAGAACAAGCCCGATGTCGGGGCCAGCATCGCCCGGCAATGGTACGACCGCGACGGCGTCGACATGATCATCGACGTGCCGACTTCCTCGGTCGGCCTCGCGGTGAACCAGGTCGCCCGCGAGAAGAACAAGGTCTACATCAATACCGGGGCGGCGACGTCGGACCTCACGGGGGTGCAGTGCACGCCGGTGACGATCGCCTGGATGTACGACACCTACATGCTGGCGAAGTCGACCGGCGCCGCCATGGTGCGGGCGGGGGGCGACTCGTGGTTCTTCGTCACCGCCGACTACGCCTTCGGGCACGCGCTGGAGCGGGACACCACGGCCTTCATCAAGGCGGCGAACGGGCGGGTGCTCGGCAGCGTGCGCTACCCCTTCCCGTCGACCAGCGACTTCTCCTCCTTCCTGGTCCAGGCCCAGGCGAGCGGCGCCAAGGTGATCGCCTTCGCCAATGCGGGCGCCGACACGGTCAACTGCATCAAGCAGGCGGCGGAGTTCGGCGTGACCCAGCACGGCACGAAGCTCGCGGCCCTGCTGATGTTCCTCTCCGACGTGCACGCGCTCGGGCTGCAGGCGGCGCAGGGCCTGATCCTGACCGAGAGCTTCTACTGGGACCTCAACGACCGCACCCGCGCGGTGACGAGGCGCGCCCTGCCGCGGTTGAGCGGCGTCTACCCGAACATGGCCTCGATCGCCGATTACTCCGCGACGCTGCACTACCTCAAGGCGGTGGCCGACATGGGGGTGAAGGCCGCCAAGGCCTCGGGCGTCGACGTGGTGAACCGCATGAAGGCGATGCCGACGGACGACGACGCCTTCGGACCCGGGCGCATCCGCGAGGACGGCCGCAAGCTCTGCCCCTCCTACCTGTTCGAGGTGAAGACGCCCGGCGAGAGCAGCAAGCCCTGGGATTACTACAAGCTCATCGGCACCACCCCGGCCGAGGAGGCGTTCCGCCCGCTCGACAAGGGCAATTGCCCGCTCGTGAAGGCGTGATCCGGGATCCGCTTCGATCAAGCGGATCCCGGATCACCCGATCATGCCGTCGGCTGCCCTCAAGGAAGCGCCGGGCCCCTCCGGCGCGCGTCCGGCCGGACGGCGGCGCGCGCTACGCCGAGCGCGGCGGCGCGATCGGGGTGCGCAGGCCCGCGATCACCGCCTTGAGCGTCCCGGCGACCGCGCCCGGCGAATCGGTCCGCGCGTGGATGCGGTCGTGCACGAAGGAGAGCTTGCCGATCACCACCGGCGTGAGCCGGAACGGGTACAGGTCCGGCTGCCCCATGCTGCGGTTGAGCGAGTTCATCGCGAAGGTGAGCGGCAGCCACGCCTCGATCAGCCGGCCGAGATCCGGCGCGTGGTGCGGGTCGAAGTCCATCGTCGTCGCGAGGCCGGCGCGCAGCTTGGGCCGCACCCGCAGGCCGAAGCTCGACGCGGTCTCGAGCGTGTCCACGATGTGGAGGTAATGCGCGAACGTCTCGGCGAAATCCTCCCAAGGGTGCGCGCCCGCGTAGGTCGAGACGAAGCGCTCCTGCCACGCCTGCGGCGCGCCGTGCGCGTAGTAGCCCCGCAGGGCGGCGCCGTAATCGGCCCGCTCGTCGCCGAAGATGTCCCGGAAGGCCGGCAGGCTCGGGTCGTGGCGGACCAGCACGTTCCAGAAATAATGCCCGATCTCGTGCCGGAAATGGCCGAGCAGCGTGCGGTAGGGCTCGCCGAACTGCGTGCGCCGGCGCTCGCGCTCGACGTCGTCGGCCTCCGCGAGGTTCACCGTGATGAGCCCGTTGTCGTGGCCGGTGAGCACCGCCGGGCCGGCCAGCTGCGCCTCGGCCGGATCGACCAGGAAGTCGAAGGCGAGCCCCTCGGGATCGTCGCGCCGCAGGGTGAGCGGCAGGTGCATGCGCAGGAGCGTGTAGAACAGGCGCCGCTTGGCGATCTCGATCTCCCGCCAGCGGGTGAGGTTCCAGGCGATCGAGAGGTCCGGCACCGTGCGGTTGTGGCGGCAGGCGACGCAGTAGGAGTCGGGGGCCTCCTCCGGGATCAGCCAGTTGCAGGCGCCGAGCGCCGCGTTGGCGCAGGCGCGGTAGCGGCGATGGGGCGGGCAGGAGCCGCGCAGCGGCCCCTCGGCCCCGCTCACCGTCACGACGGTCTCGGCCTGCGGGTCGTAGCCCGCCCGGCGCCCGCAGCTGGCGCAGCGCTTGGTCTCGAAGTGGAAGGGCTGCTCGCAGGCTTCGCACTGGAAGATCTTCATCGCGCCCTCCGCCGCATCGGCGATGCGCCGCGTCCCGGATCAGCCCTGAAAAGGCTCAAACCCGGCAAAGTTCCGCCGTCGGCGGCACGGGACTTGCCTCGACCGGGGACCGCGCCGCCCCGCGGGAATGCGGCGGTCCCCGCGTCCCGTCCGCGGCTGACGCGCCGGGGGCGGACGTGTAGAAGCCCGAAGGACCAGGATCGCGATCAGGACCGACGCGCGCGCCGCGACGCCGCCAGACATCCGGAGACACCGTGTCGATCAAGGCTGCCCTGCACCACGTCACCTCCTACACCTACGACCGTCCGGTGAGCCTCGGCCCGCAGGTGATCCGCCTGCGGCCGGCGCCGCACACGCGCACCCGCATCCTGAGCTATTCGCTCAAGGTCACGCCCGGCAACCACTTCGTGAACTGGCAGCAGGACCCGAGCGGCAACTGGCTCGCCCGGCTCGTCTTCCCCGAGAAGACGACGCAGTTCCGGGTCGAGGTCGACATCGCCGCCGACATGGCGGTGATCAACCCGTTCGACTTCTTCGTCGACGATTACGCCCAGACCCTGCCCTTCGCGTATCCGGCGGAGCTGCAGGAGGAACTCGCGCCCTACCTGGTGCCGAACGACGGCGGGCCGCTGCTCGACGCGTTCCTGACGCGCCTGCCCGAGGAGAAGAACACCGTCCTGTTCCTGGTCGCGCTCAACGAGATGGTGCGGGACAGCGTCAATTACGTGGTGCGCATGGAGCCGGGCGTGCAGACGCCCGACGAGACGCTCGACGCCGCCAGCGGCTCCTGCCGGGATTCGGCCTGGCTCCTCGTCCAGGTGCTGCGCCGCCTCAACCTCGCGGCCCGGTTCGTCTCCGGCTACCTGATCCAGCTCGTCCCCGACACCACCGCGGTCGACGGGCCGGCCGGCACCTCCAAGGACTTCACCGACCTGCACGCCTGGGCCGAGGTCTACGTGCCGGGCGCGGGCTGGATCGGCCTCGACGCAACCTCCGGCCTGCTCTGCGGCGAGGGCCACATCCCGCTCGCCGCCACGCCGCACTACCGCTCGGCCGCCCCGATCTCCGGCCTCGCGGACCCCGCGGAGGTGGATTTCCACTTCGAGATGAACGTGATGCGGGTCGCCGAGGCGCCCCGGGTGACGCGGCCGTTCTCGGACGAGGCCTGGGGCGCCATGGACGCGCTCGGGGACCGGATCGACCGGGACCTCGCCGCCCAGGACGTGCGCCTGACCATGGGCGGCGAGCCGACCTTCGTGTCGGTGGACGATTTCCAGTCGCCCGAGTGGAACACCGCGGCGGTGGGCCCGACCAAGCGGGCGCTCGCCGACCAGCTGATCCGCCGCCTGCGCGAGCGCTTCGCGCCGGGCGGCCTCCTGCATTACGGCCAGGGCAAGTGGTATCCGGGCGAGAGCCTGCCCCGCTGGGCCTTCGCCCTCTACTGGCGCAAGGACGGGCAGCCGATCTGGCGCGACGAGGCGCTGATCGCCCGCGTGGCCGGGCCGCAGGATACCGGCATCGAGCACGCGGAGGCCTTCGGCAAGGCGCTCGCCAAGGCGCTCGGCCTGGGGCCCTACCTGCAGCCGACCTTCGAGGACCCGGTCTACTGGGAGCGCAAGGAGGCGGAACTCCCGATCAACACCACGCCGCTTCAGCCGCGGGTCGGCGACGCCGAGTTCCAGGAGCGGATGGCGCGGATCTACAGGCGCGGCCTCACGGAGCCGGTCGGCTACGTGCTGCCCCTCGCCAGCGTGCAGGCCGGGGCCGGGCGGGTCTGGGTCTCGGAGAAGTGGCAGACGCGCCGGGGAGCCCTCTACCTCGCGGCGGGCGACTCGCCGGTGGGCTTCCGGCTGCCGCTCAACTCCCTGATCTCCCTGCCGCAGGAGGAGTTTCCCTACTACGCCCCGCAGGATCCGCTGGAGGCGCGGGGTCCCCTGCCCTCCCGGCCCGCGGCGCGCAGCCGCCCCGCCCCCGGCGTCCCGGTGCGCACCGCGCTCGCGATCGAGCCGCGGGACGGGGCGGTGTGCGTGTTCATGCCGCCCGTCGAGCGGGCGGACGAGTACGTCGAACTCGTCGCGACCCTGGAGAAGGCCGCGGCCGAGACCGGCATCCCGATCCACATCGAGGGCTACGAGCCGCCCTACGACCCGCGCCTCGGGGTGATCAAGGTCACGCCCGATCCCGGCGTGATCGAGGTCAACGTGCACCCGGCCCGCACCTGGCGGGAGGCGGTCGAGATCACCACCGGCCTCTACCAGGACGCCCGCGAGATCCGGCTCGGCGCGCAGAAATTCATGATCGACGGGCGCCACACCGGCACCGGCGGCGGCAACCACGTGGTGCTCGGCGGCGCGACCCCGGCGGATTCGCCCTTCCTGCGCCGGCCCGACCTGCTGAAGAGCCTCGTGCTCTACTGGCAGCGCCACCCGTCGCTGTCCTACCTGTTCTCGGGCCTCTACATCGGCCCGACGAGCCAGGCGCCGCGCATGGACGAGGCGCGCCACGACGGGCTCTACGAGCTGGAGATCGCCCTCGCGCAGGTGCCGCCCCCGGGCGGGCCCGAGGTGCCGCTCTGGCTCGTCGACCGGCTCTTCCGCAACGTCCTCGTCGACGTGACCGGCAACACCCACCGGGCCGAGATCTGCATCGACAAGCTCTACTCGCCGGACGGGGCGACGGGGCGGCTCGGCCTGCTCGAATTCCGCTCCTTCGAGATGCCGCCGGACGCGCGCATGAGCCTCGCCCAGCAATTGCTGCTGCGGGCGATCATCGCGTGGCTGTGGCGCGAGCCGCAGGAGGGCGGCTTCGTCCGCTGGGGCACCGCGCTCCACGACCGCTTCATGCTGCCCCACTTCCTCTGGCAGGATTTCCTCGGCGTGCTCGGCGACCTGCGCGGGGCGGGCTACGCCTTCGACCCGGTCTGGTACCGGGCGCAGGCCGAGTTCCGCTTCCCCCTCTACGGCACGGTCCAGCACGGCGGCGTCACGCTGGAACTGCGCCAGGCCCTCGAACCCTGGCACGTGCTGGGCGAGGAGGGCTCGTCCGGCGGCACGGTGCGCTTCGTCGATTCCTCGGTCGAGCGGCTGCAGGTGCGCGTCGAGGGCTACGTGCCGAGCCGGCACGTCGTCACCTGCAACGGGCGGCGCCTGCCCCTGACCGAGACCGGGCGCTCCGGCGAGGCGGTGGCGGGCCTGCGCTTCAAGGCCTGGCAGCCGGCCTCGGCGCTGCACCCGATGATCCCGGTCCATTCGCCGCTGACCTTCGACATCGTCGACGCGTGGTCGGGCCGCTCGCTGGGCGGTTGCACCTACCACGTGTCCCATCCGGGCGGGCGCAATTACGAGACCTTCCCGGTCAACACCTACGAGGCGGAGGGGCGGCGCCTCGCCCGCTTCCAGGACCACGGCCACACGCCCGGCCGGGTCACCCCCGCCCCCGAGGAGCCGCGGCGCGAATTCCCGCTCACCCTCGACCTGCGCGCGCCCGCGCCCCGATGAGCGCCGCGGCCTCGCTCGCCGCCGCCCCGGATCCCGACGCGGAGCGGGCGGAGCGGCGCGCGCGCTGGAGCGCCGGCTACCGGCCGCTCCCGGGCGTGCCCGACGAGCTGATCGGCCCGGACGGGACGCCCCGCCGGGCCTGGGACGGCTTCCTCGACCGGCTCTCCGCCCTGGCCGAGGAGGAGATCGCCGCCCGGCTCGCCGCCGCCGAGCGGCACATCCACAACACCGGCATCGCCTACCGGGTCTACGGGGAGGCGGCGGAGCGCGACTGGCCCCTCGGCGTGCTGCCGCTGCTGATCGAGGGCGACGAGTGGGCGGAGATCGCCGCGGGCGTCGCCCAGCGCGCGAGCCTGCTGGAGACGATCCTCGCCGACCTCTACGGCGAGGCCCACCTCGTCGCGGCGGGCCTGATCCCGGCCGCGGCGGTGGCGGGCAGCCCCGAATTCCTGCGCCCCCTGCACGGGGTGCGCCAGCCCGGCCACGGGCGCCAGCTCCACCTCTACGCCGCCGACCTCTCGCGCGGGCCGGACGGGCGCTGGCGCGTGCTCGCCGACCGCACCCAGGCCCCCTCCGGCGTCGGCTACGCGCTGGAGAACCGGATGGTGCTCGCCCGCGCCCTGCCGGAGGTGCACGGGGCCCTCGACGTCGAGCGCCTCGCGCCGTTCTTCCAGGCCTTCCGGGACGGGCTCGCCGCCGCCGCCGAGCGGGTCGAGCCCCGCATCGGCCTGCTCACCTCCGGCCCCTACGGCGACACCTACGTCGAGCAGGCGGTGCTCGCCCGCTACCTCGGCCTCGCCCTCGTCGAGGGCGACGACCTGCTGGTCCAGGACGGCCGGCTCTACGTGCGCACGGTGGCGGGCCTCAAGCGCGCCGACGTGCTCTGGCGCCGGGTCGACGGCGACTACGTCGATCCCCTCACCCTCGAGCCGGATTCCCGGCTCGGCGTGCCGGGCCTCGTCGAGGCGGTGAAGGCCGGCGCCTGCGTGATCGGCAACATGCCGGGGGCGGGGCTGGTCGAGGGCGGCTGGCTCGCCGCCTACCTGCCGCGGCTCGCCGAGCACCTGTTCGGGCAGCCCCTGCGCCTGCCGGGCCTCGCGACCTGGTGGTGCGGCGACCGCGCCCAGCGCGAGGCGGTGCTGGAGCGGGTCGAGACCCTGACCCTGCGCCCCGCCGCGGCGCCGGCCCAGGGCGCCTTCACCACGAGGGCCTTCGGCGCCCGCGACCCCGAGGAGACCGCCCGCCTCCTCGCCGTCCTGCGCGACCGCCCCGGCGACCTCGTGGCCCAGGAGCCGGTCCAGCTCTCGACCGCCCCGGTCTGGGACGGGGACGGGCTGGTGCCGCGGCCCTTCGTGCTGCGGGTCTTCGCCGCGGCGACGCCGGGGGGCTGGCAGGTGATGCCGGGAGGGTTCTGCCGCATCTCGGCCCAGGCGGACGTGCAGCCGCTCGCCATGGGGGCGGGGGTGCGCGCCGCCGACGTCTGGGTGCTGGGCGGCAGCGACGGCGATCCCGCCGCGGCCCTGCCGCGCCTGGAGCAGCCCTCGGTGCGCCGGGTGCAGGGCCTGCTGCCGAGCCGGGCGGCCGACAACCTGTTCTGGTTTGGCCGCTACCTGGAGCGGGCCGAGGCGATGCTGCGCCTCACCTCCTGCCTGCTCAGCGGGGCGGGCGGGCTCGCGCGCAGCGAGGCGGATCTCGGCACGCACGCGCGGCTGCGCAACCTCCTGCACAGCTGGGGGGCGGTGCCGACGACGCTCGGACCCGCGGCCGCCCTCGCCGCCCACGCGCTCTCGGGCCGCGAGGCCTGGGGCTCGGCCCGCGCCCACGTCGCGGCGGCGCGGCGCAACGCCGCCTCCCTGCGCGAGCGGCTCTCCCTCGAGACCTGGCGGGCGCTCAGCGCCCTGCACGACCTGCTGGAGCGGCCGCAATCCGTTCCCGGCTCGGAGGCGGCGTGGCTCGACCGCGCGGAGCGGGCGCTCGAACTCGCCGCCGCGCTGGCGGGGCTCGCGCAGGAGAACATGAACCGGGCCGGCGGCTGGCCCTTCGTCGACATGGGCCGGCGGATCGAGCGGGCGATCAACACCTGCCGCTTCGCCGAGATCTTCGCGGCGGACGAGGCCAGCGGCGACGACCTCGCCACGCTGCTGCAGCTCGTCGATTCCCGCATCTCCTACGGGGCGCGCTACCTGCTCGGCGTGGCCCTGGCGCCGGTGCGCGACTTGGTGCTGCTCGACCCCTTCAACCCGCGCTCGGTGGCCTTCCAGGTCGAGCGGCTCGCCGAGCACCTCGACGGGCTGCCGGCCCTGCGCCAGGACGGGCTGCCCGAGCCGCCGACCCGGATGGTGCTCCGGCTCGCGGGCGAGATCGCCAGCGCCGAGGCCGCCGCCCTCTCCCCCGCCGTGGCGCAGGACTGGGAGGCGCGCCTCTGGGCCATCGCCGAGGCGGCGGCGGCGCGCTACTTCCCGGGGGGCTCCGACGCCGCCCGCCCCGAGCGACTGGTGGCCCTCGCGTGATCTACCTCCTGCGCCACGTCACCTCCTACGCCTACCGGGACGCGGTGACCCACGCGCGCTGCGTCCTGCGCCTGACGCCGGCCACCGGCGAGGGGCAGCGCGTGCTCTCGCACCAGATCACGATCCAGCCGCACTCCCACCGGCGCGCGACCGGGGCCGACTTCTTCGGCAACGCGACCACGACGCTCACCGTGGAGACGCCGCACCGGGCCTTCCGGATCGAGGCGCTGTCGCGCATCGACGTCGACCGGTCGGAACTGCCCGACCTCGCCTCGGGCCTCGCCTGGGAGGAGGTGCGCGAGCGGGTCCTGGCGCATCCGAGCCTCGCGCCGCATTCCCCGGTGCACTTCGCCGGCCCGAGCCGGCGGGTGCCGCTCGCGGCCGAGGTGACGGCCTATGCCCGGGCGAGCTTCCCGCCGGGGGGCGGCCTCTACGCGGGGGCGGTCGACCTGATGCGGCGCATCCACGCGGACTTCACCTTCGACGCCGGGGCCACCGACGTGGCGACCCCGGTGGCGCAGGCCTTCGCGGGCCGCAGGGGCGTCTGCCAGGACTTCGCCCACATCATGATCGCGGGGCTGCGCGGGCTCGGCCTGCCGGCGGCCTATGTCAGCGGCTACCTGCGTACCCGCCCGCCCCCGGGCATGAAGCGCCTCGAAGGGGCGGATGCGAGCCACGCCTGGGTCTCGGTCTGGTGCGGCGACGGCTGGCACGGCCTCGACCCGACCAACGCGGTCGCGGTCGAGGACGACCACATCGTGCTGGCGACGGGGCGCGACTACGCCGACGTCGCCCCGGTCGCCGGAATCATCGCCGGGTCGGGGTCGCAGCGCCTGACGGTCGCCGTCGACGTGGTGCCGGAGGAGGAGGCGCGGGACCTCGCGGCCGGGGCCTAGAGCAGCACCCGATCACGTTGCAACCGGGTGCCGCTCTCGATCTTTGATCTTGCCGCATTGTCTGCGACGAACCGGCATCCACTTCGTCGGAAATCGCTCTAGCGCTCAGAACTTGAACACGGACTTCGCCGCCTCCTGCGAGGCCTGCCGGTGCCGGCGGGCCTCCTCCAGCCGGGCGATCTCCGCCCGCAGGAGCGCGATGCGGGCGTCGAGGTCGCCGAGCGAGAGGGCCGTGAGGTCCTGGCCGAGCACGTGGGTGGAGGTCTGGGGCCGCGGGCGGTCGTCGTCGGTGAGCATGCGGGGTCTCCTTGGGGCGGGCGCCGGCCTTCTGGGCGCGGGCGCCGGTCTTCTGGGCGCGGGCGCGTCTCTCCCTGCGCGGGCGCGTCCCGGGCCGCAAGCATGTCCGGCAAGCATGTCCGGCTTGGCCCGCCGCCGGAACCCCTCCGGGCCCGGAGACCCGGGCCGCACCTGTCCCAACGCGATTGACTCGCCCCGGCCATTCCGCCATACAGCGCCGGACGCGAGGCCGCCGCCCGACGAGGGCGGGCGCTCGCCATTCGTCTGAACAGTTCAGTCATCCACGAGGGCTGCGGCGGTGTCGCACATCGTCGGCCCCGGCCTTCTGAGGCATCGCCGTGAAGAGAACGTATCAACCCTCCAAGCTCGTGCGCAAGCGCCGTCACGGCTTCCGCGCGCGGATGGCCACGGTCGGCGGCCGCAAGGTCATCGCCGCCCGCCGCGCCCGCGGCCGCAAGCGCCTGTCGGCGTAAGCGGTCCGGCCAGGCCTCGGCCCAGGCCCTCGGCCAAGGCCCTCAGCCGCATGGGCGCCGGCAGGCCGCCGATCGGGCGGATCACGCGGCGCCCCGACTACCTGGCGGCGGCCACGGGCCGCCGTTTCCACACCGGGCGCATGACCGCGCAGGGGCGCCCGCGGCGGGCGGAGGAGCCCGCCACCGGGTTGCGGTTCGGCTTCACGGTCACCAAGAAGACCGGCCACGCCACCGAGCGCAACCGCATCCGGCGCCGCCTGAAGGCCGCCGCGG
This sequence comes from Methylobacterium sp. WSM2598, assembly GCF_000379105.1. Classification (GTDB taxonomy): domain Bacteria; phylum Pseudomonadota; class Alphaproteobacteria; order Rhizobiales; family Beijerinckiaceae; genus Methylobacterium. The sequence continues at coordinate 2,606,875 of NZ_KB900609.1, forward strand.
CCGAGATCGGACCGGAGCACGCGGAGCGGGCCCTCGACCTGGTGCTGATCGGCCGGCGCGAGGCCCTGGGCGCGCCTTTCGAGGTTCTGGTCGACGACATCCGGCGGGCGCTCGCCACCGTGACGAAGCCGAAGCCGGCGGGACAGCCGGGCCGGCCCCGCCGCGAGGCCGCGCCGCCCGAACCACAACCGTGAGGCGATACCGGGTCGCCCGGCCTCGCCTCTTGCAGAAGAATCCGGGCCGGACGCCGCCTGACGCGCGCCCGGCCTCGTGCATGAGGCGGCAGCCGTCGCGGGACCTTCATGGGTAACGACAAGACCAACATGATCATCGCCATCGCGCTGTCGCTGGCGGTGCTCCTCGGCTGGAACTACTTCGTGACGGCGCCGCAGGTCGAGCGCCAGCGCCAGCAGCAGGCGGCCCAGGTCAACCCTTCGCAGGGCGTCAACCCTTCGCAGGGCGTCAATCCCTCGCAGGGCGTCAACGCCTCCCCGAGCCCGAAGGAGGGCGGCCCCTCCGCCCCCGTGCCCGGCACGCTCCCGGGCGCCGCCGGCGGCAGCCCGCAGGCGGCGCTCGCCCGCGACGAGGCGCTCGCCCGCGCCCCGCGGGTGCGCATCGACACGGAGGCCCTGCGGGGCTCGGTCGCGCTCAAGGGCGGGCGCATCGACGACGTCGCCCTCAAGGGCTACCACGAGACGGTCGACCCGAAGAGCCCGGAGATCGTGCTGCTCTCGCCGGCGGGCTCGGCCAATCCCTACTACGCCGAGTTCGGCTGGGTCGGCCAGAATGCCGGGCCGCTGCCGGGCAGCGACACGGTCTGGACCGCGGACGGCGACGTGCTGACCGCGAAGAAGCCCCTGGTCCTGACCTTCGACAACGGCGCCGGCCTGGTGTTCCGCCGGACCCTCTCGGTCGACGACAAGTACATGTTCACGATCGAGGATTCGGTCGAGAACAAGGGCCCGAACCCGGTCACGCTCTACCCCTACGGGCTGGTCTCGCGCTGGGGCAAGCCGCACACCCAGGGCTACTACGTGCTCCACGAGGGCATGATCGGCGTGGTCGGCGACAAGGGCCTCCAGGAATACACCTACGACAAGATGGCCAAGGAGAACCCGCTCGGCGCCCCCGGCACCCGCGGCGTGTCCTGGCCCGGCGCCACCGGCGGCTTCCTCGGCATCACCGACAAGTACTGGGCGGCGGCGACGATCCCCGACCAGCAGGCGCCCTATACCGGCAGCTTCACCGAGCGCGACGAGGGCGCGACCAAGGTCTACCAGGCAAGCAGCCTCGGCGAGGCCAGGGCGGTCGCGCCCGGCGCCTCCGTGCAGGCGAGCCAGCGCCTCTTCGCCGGCGCCAAGGAGGTCTCGACCGTCGACGCCTACCGCGAGAAGCTGAACATCAAGCAATTCGATCTCCTGATCGACTGGGGCTGGTTCTACTTCATCACCAAGCCGATGTTCAAAGCCCTGGACCTGTTCTACAAGCTCTTCGGCAATTTCGGCGTCTCGATCCTGGTAGTGACGCTGATCCTGAAGCTGTTCTTCCTGCCGATCGCCAATCGCTCCTACGTCTCGATGGCCAAGATGAAGGCCGTCCAGCCGGAGATGACCGCGATCCGCGAGCGCTACGCCGACGACAAGGTGAAGCAGCAGCAGGCGATGATGGAGCTGTACAAGAAGGAGAAGATCAATCCGGTGGCGGGCTGCTGGCCGGTGCTGATCCAGATCCCCGTCTTCTTCTCGCTCTACAAGGTGCTGTTCGTCACGATCGAGATGCGGCACGCGCCGTTCTTCGGCTGGATCCGCGACCTCGCCGCCCCGGATCCGACCTCGATCGTCAACCTGTTCGGCCTCCTGCCCTTCACGCCGCCGGACCTGCTCCATCTCGGCGTCTGGCCCATCGTCATGGGCATCACGATGTTCCTGCAGATGAAGATGAACCCGGCCCCGCCCGATCCGGTGCAGGCCCAGGTCTTCACCTTCATGCCGATCATCTTCACCTTCATGCTGGGCTCGTTCCCGGCCGGGCTGGTGATCTACTGGGCGTGGAACAACCTGCTGTCGATCCTGCAGCAATACTGGATCATGCGGCGCAACGGGGTGAAGGTGGAGCTGTGGGACAACCTGCGCTCGACGTTCCAGCGCCGCACCCAGGTGAAGACGGCCAAGGGCTGATGGCGGGGCCGGACGAGGCCGACGCGGCCCTGATCGAGGCGGGGCGCCTGCTCTTCGCGGGCCCCGCCGACTTCGCCACCGCGTCCGACACGCTGGCGGGTCTGCCGCCCATGCGCGGCCTGGAGATCGCCTTCGCGGGCCGCTCGAATGTCGGCAAGTCGAGCCTCATCAACGCGCTCACCGGCCGCAACACGCTGGCGCGCACCTCGCACACGCCGGGGCGCACGCAGCAGCTCAACTTCTTCGACCTCGGCGGCAAGCTCACGCTGGTCGACATGCCGGGCTACGGCTACGCCGCGGTGTCGAAGGCCAAGGTCGCCTCCTGGACCGAGCTGATCCACGCCTACCTGCAGGGCCGGGCGAACCTCGCCCGGGTCTACGTGCTGATCGACGCCCGCCACGGCATCAAGCCGAACGACGGCGAGGTGCTGGACGAGCTCGACGCGGCCGCCGTCTCCTACCAGGTGGTGCTGACGAAGGGCGACGACCTCAAGAAGGGCGAGGTGGCGTCCCGGCTCGACGCCACCGCGGCCGCCCTCGCCCGCCGGCCGGCGGCCTATCCGGAGATCATCCTGACCTCGAGCCGCACGGGCGAGGGCATCCCGGCCCTGCGGGCCAGCGTGGCGCGGCTCCTCGCCGAGCGCGGCTGATGCCCCGCCCCGAGCGCATCCTGTTCGCGCTCGGCGCGCTCGCGGGCCTGCTCGGCGTCGCCGCCTCCGCGGCGGCCGCCCACCTGACCGGCGGCACGCTCGCGACCGCCGCGCAGTTCCTGCTCGTCCACGCGGGCCCGGTGCTGGCGCTGGCCGGCCTCAGCGGGAGCGGCCGCCTGCGCCCGGGCCTCGCCCGGCCCGCCGCCGCCTGCCTCGTCCTCGGCCTCGTCCTGTTCAGCGGCGACCTGTCCGCGCGGGCGCTGGCGGGCCATCCGCTCTTCCCGATGGCGGCGCCGACCGGCGGCCTCGTCCTGATGCTCGGCTGGGCGCTCGCCGCCCTCGCGGGCCTGCTGCGGGTCAGCGCACCTGCAGGAACGTCACCGCCGCCGCCTGCTCGCGGGTGAACACCCCGGCGGTGAGCGGCCCGCCGAACACCGCCCCGGTGTCGAGGTTGGTGCGATGGCGCCGCGCGTCCGGATGGCCGCTGCGCAGGGGCGTGTGGCCGTGCACCACGTGCTTGCCGAAATCGTAATCGGCCGACAGGAAGGGCTCGCGGATCCACAGCCGCTGCTCCGGATCCGGGTCGGGGGCGGGCCGGCCGGGCCGGAACCCCGCATGGACGTACCAGCGCCGCGCATCCTCGTGCAGCGTCGGCAGGGCGGCGATCCAGTCGAGGTCGCCCCGGGGCAGCTGGTCGACCCGCGCCACGCCGTAGGAGGCGAGCACGGCCCGGCCGCCGTTGAACAGCCAGAGCGGCTCGTCGGCGCCCGAGAGGGCGCCGAGCAGCATCGCCTCGTGATTGCCCTTCAGGCAGGTGACCTGGCCGGGCTCCCGCTCCTGGAGGGCGCGTAGGGTGGCGATGACCCGGGCGCTGTCGGGCCCGCGGTCGACGTAGTCGCCGAGGCAGACGATGCGCCGCGGCCGCCCCGCCCGATGCACCTCGATCTCGGCGAGCAGCCGGTCGAGCTGGTCGGCGCAACCGTGGATGTCCCCGATCGCGTAGGTGAGCCCCTCGCCGTCCATCCGCGTTCCCTCGCAGGACCTCTCGCCCGGTCCGGGCCATCATAGAGCAACCGGAACGCCGGCGGCACGATCCCGATCCGCGACCGCGGCGCGGCTCCCACGGCAGAGAGGGCCGGCCCCGCGCGGTGACCGGCCCTCGCCGTCGTCGCTCCGGCCCGTACCGGCGGTCACGAGACGTGACCGCCGGTACGGTGCTCGACCGGTCGCCGAGCCGCTGGCTTGGCTCGCGCATGCGAGAGGGTCGACGGCCCGATGCGTCCGCATCCCGGGCCGCCGGCATCAGTTCAGCGGCACGCCGGCCGGCCGGCGCGCGGCGGTGACCGCCACGTCGCCGATCATCAGCCCCTCCGGCCCGAGCCGCACCCGCACGGCCTCGCCGTCGTGGACGCTGCCGGCGAGGATCTGCTCGGCCATCGGGTCCTGCACGGACTTCTGGATCACGCGCTTGAGCGGGCGCGCGCCGTAGGCCGGGTCGTAGCCGCGCTCGGCCAGCCAGGCGCGGGCATCGGGCTCGACGTCGAGCGTGATCTTGCGCTCGTCGAGGAGCTTCTGCAGGCGGCCGAGCTGGATGTCGACGATCGCGCCCATCTCCGCCCGCTTCAGCCGGTGGAACAGGATGATCTCGTCCACCCGGTTGAGGAATTCGGGCCGGAAATGCGCCCGCACCACCGCCATCACCTCGTCCCGGACCGCGTCGGTGTCCTGGCCCTCGGGCTGGTTCACCAGGTACTCGGCGCCGAGATTGGAGGTCATCACCAGGAGCGTGTTGCGGAAGTCGACCGTCCGCCCCTGCCCGTCGGTGAGCCGCCCGTCGTCGAGAACCTGCAGCAGGACGTTGAACACGTCCGGATGCGCCTTCTCGATCTCGTCGAACAGCACGACCTGGTAGGGCCGGCGCCGCACGGCCTCGGTGAGGGCGCCGCCCTCCTCGTAGCCGACATAGCCGGGGGGGGCGCCGATGAGGCGGGCGACGGAGTGCTTCTCCATGTACTCGGACATGTCGAGGCGCACCATCGCGGTCTCGTCGTCGAACAGGAAGCTCGCCAGCGCCTTGGTCAGCTCGGTCTTGCCGACGCCCGTCGGCCCGAGGAACATGAACGAGCCGATCGGCCGGTTCGGGTCCTGCAGGCCGGCGCGGGCGCGCCGGACCGCGGTCGCCACCGCCTCCACCGCCTCGCGCTGGCCGACCACCCGGCGACCCAGCGCCTCCTCCATCGCCAGCAGCTTCTCGCGCTCTCCCTCCAGCATCTTGTCGACCGGCACGCCGGTCCAGCGCGAGACGACGCCGGCCACGTGGTTGGGCGTCACCGCCTCCTCCATGAAGCCCGAGCCGTTGCCGCGGCTGCCGTCCGGGCCCCGGGCCTCGATGTCGCCGAGTTCGCGCTCCAGCCCCGGGATGATGCCGTAGGCCAGTTCGCCCGCCCGCTGGTACTGGCCCTGGCGCTGCGCCGAGGCGAGTTCCGTGCGGGCCTCGTCGAGCTTCTTCTTCAGCTCCGCGGCCCGGCCGAGCTTGTCCTTCTCGGCCTTCCAGCGCGCCGTGATCGCCGCCGACTGCTCCTCGAGGTCGCCGAGCTCCTTCTCCAGCCGGGTCAGCCGGTCGCGGGAGGCGGCGTCGGTCTCCTTCTTCAGCGCCTCGGCCTCGATCTTCAGGCGCACGATCTCGCGGTCGACGTTGTCGAGTTCCTCGGGCTTGGAATCGACCTGCATGCGCAGGCGCGAGGCGGCCTCGTCGACGAGGTCGATCGCCTTGTCGGGCAGGAAGCGGTCGGTGATGTAGCGGTTCGACAGGGTCGCGGCCGCCACCAGCGCCGAATCCTGGATGCGCACGCCGTGGTGCTGCTCGTACTTCTCCTTGATGCCGCGCAGGATCGAGACCGTGTCCTCCACGGTCGGCTCCGAGACGAAGACCGGCTGGAAGCGCCGCGCGAGCGCCGCGTCCTTCTCGACGTGCTTGCGGTACTCGTCGAGGGTCGTGGCGCCGACGCAGTGCAGCTCGCCCCGGGCGAGGGCGGGCTTGAGCAGGTTCGAGGCGTCCATCGCCCCGTCCGCCTTGCCGGCCCCGACCAGGGTGTGCATCTCGTCGATGAACAGGATGATGCCGCCCTCGGCCGCCGTGACCTCGGAGAGCACGCCCTTCAGCCGCTCCTCGAACTCGCCGCGGTACTTCGCGCCGGCGATCAGCGCGCCCATGTCGAGGGCGAGCAGCTGCTTGTCGCGCAGGCTCTCCGGCACGTCGCCGTTGATGATGCGCAGCGCCAGCCCCTCCACGATGGCGGTCTTGCCGACGCCGGGCTCGCCGATCAGCACCGGGTTGTTCTTGGTGCGCCGGGACAGGACCTGGATGGTGCGGCGGATCTCCTCGTCGCGGCCGATCACCGGGTCGAGCTTGCCCTCGCGCGCCGCCTCGGTGAGGTCGCGGGCGTACTTCTTGAGCGCGTCGTAGGCGTTCTCGGCCGTCGGGTTGTCGGCGGTGCGGCCCTTGCGCAGGGCGTTGATGGCCGCGTTCAGGGACTGGGAGGTGACGCCCGCGGCCGCGAGGGCGCGGCCGGCCTCGCTGTCCTTCTCGACCGCGAGGGCGAGCAGCAGGCGCTCGACCGTGACGTAGGAATCGCCCGCCTTCTCGGCGGCCTTCTCGGCGGTGTCGAACAGGCGCATCAGGTCGCGGGTCGCCTGGGGCTGCGAGGCGCCGCCCGAGACCTTGGGCTGCTTGGCGAGCCACGCCTCGGTCTGCGCGAGCGCCACCCGCGACTGGCCGCCGGCGCGCTCGATCAGCCCGGCGCAGAGGCCCTCGGGATCGTCGAGCAGGACCTTCAGCACGTGGCCGGGCGAGAGCTGCGGGTGCCCCTCGCGCAGCGCGAGATTCTGCGCGGCCTGAACGAAGCCGCGGGCGCGCTCGGTGTATTTCTCGAAATTCATCTCGTCTCCCCTCCTCGTGCGCGACCGCCCGCCCCACCGGGCGCGGACGGACCGACAGGCGCCCCCGCCGCTCCGGCGCGGGGCCCCCGGCGCTCGCAGCGAGCCGCCGGTGACCTGCATGTGGTGTGACATATCGGTAACACAAGGGGCGGCACGCCGCGGCGACGCCGATCCGTCATGCGCGCGGCGGGGGACGGGGCGGCTTGCTCCGCGGGCCTGGGCGGCGTAGCGCTGGGCCATGACCGTCACGCTGCGCGTCGCCGCCCTCCACCGCTACCCGGTCAAGGGCCTCTCCCCCGAGCCGCTGGAGGCGGCGGAGCTGGAGGCCGGGCGCTACTTCCCGGGTGACCGGCTGTTCGCGATCGAGAACGGCCCGAGCGGGTTCGACCCGGCCGCGCCCGCCCACCAGCCCAAGATCAAGTTCCTGATGCTGATGCGCGACGAGGCGCTGGCGCGGCTCGCCACCCGCTACGACGACGCGAGCGGCACGCTGACGATCCGCGAGGGGGACCGGGAGGTGCTGCGGGCCGACCTCGGCACGCGCGAGGGGCGGCTCGCGGTCGAGGCCCTGATGCGCCGCGTCGTGCCGGACGCCCTGCGCGGGCCCCCGAAGCTGCTCGCGGCGCCGGAGGGGTTCCGCTTCACGGATTCGCGGCAGGGCTTCGTCTCGCTCATCAACCTCGCCAGCGTGGCGGCGATCGAGGACATGGTCGGGGCGCCGGTCGACCCGCTGCGCTTCCGGGGCAACCTGCAGGTCACCGGCCTCGCGCCCTTCGCGGAGCTGGACCTGGTCGGGACCGAGCTGGCGGCGGAGAACGGGCTGCGCCTGCGCGTGACCAAGCGGACGGAGCGCTGCGCGGCCACCAACGTGGATCCGGCGACCGGCCAGCGCGACCTCGCGATCCCGCGGGCGCTGATGCGGCGCCTCGGCCACGCCGATTGCGGAGTCTACGCGACGGTAGTGGCCGGGGGCGCCCTGCGCCGCGACGACGCGCTCTCCGCGGCGGCCTGACCGCTCATGCGACATCCGGTCGATGGCTTTGCCATCCCCGATTTCGGCAACGCGGATGTCGGCGTCGCTCAGGCGCCGCGCGGGCTCATGCGACATCCGGTCGATGGCTTCGCCATCCCCGATTTCGGCAACGCGGATGTCGGCTTCGCTCGGGCGCCGCGCGGGCTGGTGATCCGGGATCCGCTTCGATCAAGCCGATCCCGGATCAGCCCTTGAGCGGCAGCCAGATCGGCTCGGGCTCCTCGGGCGGCAGGGCCGCCGCCACCGCGTCCAGATCGACCGTGTAGCGGTCGGTCAGCAGGCGCCAGACCTCCCGGCGGCTTCCCGCATCGCGGCCCAGCCTGGCGAGCGCGGCGGCGAGGTGGGCCGGATGGGTGAGGGCTGGGCGGGGGAGCAGCGGATCCGTCTGCGGCATCGTTCGGCCTCGGGCTGGGCTCCCCGGGACCCTGCGCCCAAATGGTTAACGCGTTCTTAATCCCACGTCGTCCGGGCCGCGGAACCCGACCTTCCTTGCGTCAGCTCCGCATCAATACTGGACCCGGGAAAGGGGCGGGGCGCGAAGGAGGCGGGACATCGACCGGCTCTCGATGATCGCGCCGCGAGCACGATCGGATCGCGCGCGCCGCAGCCGCGGCGGGCCCGGAGCCGTCGATGGGTCGGGATCCGGCGCGGCGCCGCCGGCGCGGCGGACGATCCGCCCCCTGCCCCGGGGCGGGCGCGGCCGCGAGGCGCGCGCCCTCGCGCGGCGCGCGCCGGGAAGCGCTCAGCGCAGGAGCTGGAGGATCGCCTGCTGCGCCTGGTTGGCGAGCGACAGCGCCGACGTGCCGAGCGAGGTGCGGGTCTGCAGCGCCTGCGAATTCGCCGCTTCCTCGTTCATGTCCGCGTTGGTCAGGTTCGCCGCGCCGGTGTCGAGCACGGTGATGAGCTGCTTGGTGAAGTCCTGCCGGTTCTGCACCACGGCGAGGTTCGCGCCGAGCGACGCGGCCTGGTTCTTCAGCGCGCTGGCGGCCGAGTTGATGGTGGCGAGCACCTTGTTGATCGCGATGCTCTCCACGAAGTCGGCCTGGCCGACCGGCGTCAGGCCGAGGCTCGCCGCGGACACGTTGACCCCGGTCACGGAGAGCTGCGACGTGCTGCGCTCGTTGAAGTTGAGCGTCAGGTTGTCCCCGGCGAGCAGGTTGACGCCGTTGAAGCTCGCATCGGCGGCGAGTTGGTCGATCTGGGTGAGCAGGCCGTTATAGGTCGTCACGAGGCCGTTGCGCGCCGTGAGGCCGTCGCCGCCGATCGTGGCGATCGCCGTGCCGGTGTTGAACGGGTTGGCGACGTTGTTCGAGGTCGGGGGCGGCGAGGCGATCAACGTCAGGCTGTCGGCGCCGGCCTCGTTGGTGGTGGTGAGCTTGATCTGCCCCGTCGTGGGATCGAGGGTCGCCTGCGCGTTGGCCGGGGCGAGCGCCGCGTTGAGCTGCGTCAGGGTCGAGATCTGGCCCGCGGCGGGGCCGAAGGTCAGGGTCACGCCGGTGCCGTTCGCCACCCGCACCGTGATGGTCTGGCCGTTGAGCGGGCTCTGCTTGAAGTTCGTGCCGGAACCGGCCCCGAGGCCGGCCCCGAAGCTCGTGGTGCTGAAGCCGAGATTGGCGACCTTGCCGGTGGCGGTGCCGCCGTCGCCGAGGGCGATGGTGGTGGCGGGATCCGCCGCCGTGAAGACGAATTTCTGGCTCACCGCGTCGTAGGCCGCGGTCACGGCGCCGCCGGTGGCGGTGCCGACCTTCTGGGCGAGGGAGGCCAGGGTGTCGTTGCGGGCGATCGTCACCGAGCGGCCGTTCACCGTGAAGGAATCCCCGACCTGAAAGCCGAGGCCGGTGGCGAGCGTCGTCGCCGTCGGCACGAAGACGTTGCTCGACTGCGTGACCGTGCCGAACAGCTTGGTGGTCGCGGCGTCGGTCCCGATGCTGAAGGGCGCACCGTCCGCCGTGCCCTTGGCGACCAGCGTGTTGGGGGTGGCGCCGCTCGGCGCGACCGTGATCGACGATCCGGCGGCCTTGAGCTGGGCCGTGATCGAGGCGGCCAAAGCCGTCGGGCTGGCGTCGTCGATCCCCTTGTTCACCGTGACCTGAACCCCGTCGATGGTCACCGTCAGGCTGTTGCTCGACGTGAACAATGCCGCCTGGATCGCGGCCGTATTGCTGAGATCGACGCTGCCCGTCATGGTCAGCTGCACGGCCGTGGCGGGCGGCAGCGAGCCGATCGCGGCATCGCTCGCCGCCGCGGTCGGGCCGATCGAGAGCAGGTTCGTGCTCGTGGCCCCGGTCAGGGTGGTCGAGGCCACGCTGGCCTTGGCCGAGAAGGCATTGGCGGAGGAGAGCGCCTGCTGGGCCACCGATTTCAGCTGTTCGGTGAGGCTCTTCAGCTTGGTGATGCCGGTATTGGCGGCCTGGATCACCTGGATGCCGTTCGAGACCCCGTCGAGGAGCGCGCTGAGCCCGGCCGACCGCGCCGTCAGCCCGTCGGCCGTGAAGTAGTTGGTCGGGTTGTCGAGGGCCGTGTTGACCTTCTTGCCGGTCGCGAGGCGGTTCTGGGTGGTGGCGAGCAGGCTCGCCGTGTCCTGCAGCGACAGCAGGTTCTGACGCGTCGCAGCCGAGAGGGTGATGGACGACATCCGAGCGGAATCCTGTCGTTCGGTATCCCCGGGTTCGGGGATGCGCGCACTTGTCGCTTACGGTCAGTTTACGAGCGTATGGTTGAGTGTTGGTTAATGCGGTCGCGCGTCTGATCCGATTCGAGACTTGGAATTAAGAATCGCGCCGCGCGAGTTCCACCCGGCCGTCAGGCGCGCTTCTCTCAAGAACAGGTATGGTTAAAATCGGACCTCAGGCCCGCCGCGATCGTAATGCGCGCGCGTGATCCGCGGCCGCGCGCCAAGGATTGCGGTCGTCCCGGGCGCGGGCGGGGCCTCTGAGCGAACAGGACCGATCCCGTGGCCCGGTCTGCCCTGAGAAAGGTTGCGCTCAAGGCGATTGACGCTGCGCCATTACGGCACGGAGGGGGCGGGCCGGGGCGCCGGACCGGTGCCTGCGCTGCGCCGGCCGGGACAGGTGGCACGCGGATTGCTGCCGGGCCCGGCGGGGCGGCCGGCCCGGCGGTCGGGCTCAATCCGGCTCGTCCCGCAGGAGGTGGTAGAGCAGGATCGAGGCGGCGGTCGCCGTGCCGATGCCGCCGAGCCGGAACTGACCGAGGCTCACCGTGAAGTCGCCGGCCCCGAGCACCAGGGCGGTGCCGACGGTGAGCAGGGTCCGGGTGCGCGAGAAATCGACCCGGTTCTCCACGAAGATGCGCCCCGCCGTGGCGGCGATCAGGCCGAACACCACCACCGCCAGGCCGCCGATCACCGGGCCGGGGATCAGCAGGATCGCGGCGCCGAATTTCGGCGAGAGCCCGAACAGGATGGCGACGAGGCCGGCGGTGGCGAAGACCAGGGTGGAGTAGATGCGCGTGACCGCCATCACGCCCATGTTCTCCGCGTAGGTGGTCACGCCCGTGCCGCCGAAGGCCCCCGACAGCATCGTGGCGAGGCCGTCGCCGAGGAAGGCCCGGCCCAGATAGGGGTCGAGGTCGCGGCCGGTCATGGCCGCGATGGCCTTCACGTGGCCGAGATTCTCCGCGACCAGCACCAGGGCGACCGGGGCGATCAGCGCGATCGCCGCCGGCTCGAAGACCGGCGCGGCGAAACGCGGCCAGCCGAACCAGGGCGCCTCGGCCACCCGCGCGAGGTCGAGGGGCGGGGCGAGGCCGAGACCGTTCGCGAGGCCGGCATACAGGAGCGTGGCGGCGAGGGCCCCGATCAGCAGGGGCAGCCGCCGGGCGGCGCCCGGCAGCGAGGCGGCGAGCCCCACCGCCGCCACCGTGAAGAGCCCCACCCCCACCGCGAGCCCGGAGCCCGAGATGCCCTTCACGCCGATCGGCGCGAGGTTGAGGCCGATCGCCCCGACGATCGCGCCGGTCACCGCCGGGGGCATCAGCCGGCCGATCCAGGCATGGCCCGCGACCATGACGACGCCGCCGATGAGGGCGTAGAGCGCCCCGGCCGCCACGATGCCCCCGAGCGCCACCGGGAGGTTCGGGTTGGGGCCGCTGCCGCCGTAGCCGGTCGCGGCGATCACCACGGCGATGAAGGCGAAGCTGGAGCCCAGATAGCTCGGCACCCGGCCGCCGACCACGACGAAGAACAGGAGCGTGGCGATGCCGGAGAACAGGATGGCGAGGTTGGGATCGAATCCCATCAGCAGCGGCGCGAGGGCCGTCGAGCCGAACATCGCGACGACGTGCTGGAGGGCGAGCACGAGCATCTGGCCCAGCGGCGGCCGCTCGTCGGGCAGGATCACCCCTCCCCGGCTGAGGCGCCAGCGCGGCCATCCCGACGGCCCGTCCCGGTCCCGCTGCTCCATGGCGGCTCCTCCCCCGCGCCTCCTCTGCCGCATCTCCCGCGCGCAGGCCAGCGCGGCGCGGCGCCTCCGGAGCCCCCTCACGCCCCGCTGAGGTGCCGCTGCAGGAAGCGCCGCACCCGCGCCGCGGCGTCGAACTGCGCGGCCCCGACCAGGGCGTGCCCCTGGTCGGGATAGATCCGGATCTCGTGGGGGGTGCCCTGCTCCGCCAGCAGGCGGGCGATCGCGTGGGCCTGCGCGACCGGCACGATCGGATCGCGCGCCCCGTGCAGGATCAGGGTCGGCGGCAGGCGCGGCCGGCGCGCCGCGAGCCCCTCGGGCAGGGGCCCGAAATAATCGACGATCGCCCTGATCCCGGCCAGGGAGGCGGCCGTCTCGAAGGCCAGGGCCGCGCCGAGCGAGACCCCCACGAGGCCGATCCGCTGCGCGTCCACGCCGGGCTGGCGCGCGAGCCAGCCGACCGCGTCGCGCACCGTCCCGGCCCAGAGCGGGAAATCCTGCCGGAGCCGGGAATAGGCGACCCGGCGGTCGCCGGTGCGGTCGAGGTAGTGCACGAAGCCGACCGGGTAGCCCGCGGCCGCGAAGGTGCGGGCCGCCAACCGGTAGCCCTCCGCGAAGCTGAGCCCGTCCGCCCCGTGCAGGAGGAGGAGGGCCGGGGCGGCCGGCCCGCCCCCCGCCGCGAACCACTCCACCGCGATCCGCGTCCCGCCACTCGTGAAGCTCAGCATGCTCCGGCCTCGAATCCCGCCCGCTGGTCGTCGCCCCGGCCGCACCAACTCGCGGTCCGCGGCGAAGGATGCGGGGCGGGGGCCGGAGGGCTCTTACCAAATCCGCCTAATCCCTTCGGGATGGCGGATTCGGGCGTCGCTCAGGCGCCGCGCGGGCTCGTGATCCGGGATCCGCTTCGATCAAGCGGATCCCGGATCAGGCGGCCCGGTCGCTCCGGCGCAGGCTCTCCGGCATCGCGGTGAGCAGCAGGATGGCGGCGAGCAGGCAGAGCGCGCCGATGCCGTAGAGGGCCGGCGTGGTCGAGCCGGTCAGGTCCTTGACCCAGCCGACCATCACCGGGCTGACGATGCCGCCGAACTGGCCCAGCGTGTTGATGAGCGCAATGCCGCCCGCCGCGCCGACCCCGGTGGTGAGCTTCGCCGGCAGCGTCCAGAAGGCCGGGATCGAGGCGATGATGCCCGAGCCGAGCAGGGCGAGCGCCAGCATCAGCGGCACGATCTGGCGGTCGAACAGGCCGGCGGCGAAGAAGCCGAGCGCCGCCGCGACGGCGAGGGCCGCCACGAATTTCGGCCGCTCGCCCGAGGCGTCGGACAGGCGCCCGACCACCACCATGCTGATCGCGCCGCAGATGTAGGGGATCGCCGTCAGCAGGCCGACCGAGGCCGCCGCGCCGCCGCTCGCGGTCTTGATCAGGTCCGGCCCCCAGAAGTTCAGGCCGTAGGAGCCCACCTGCAGCAGGAAGTACACGAAGGCGATGAGCAGGAAGCCCGGCTGCCGGATCGCGCCCCAGAGCGAGTGGTCGCCGATGTCGCGGTTGTGGTGGGCGATGCGCGAGGCGAGCAGGTCCTTCTCGCGCGCCGAGAGCCAGCGCGCCTCCGAGACCCGGTCCTCGAGGCGGGTCAGGACCAGCGCGCCGAGGAGGAGGCAGGGCAGGCCGCCGGCCAGGAAGAGCCACTGCCACCCGGTGAGCCCGAGGGCACCGTCGAGGCCGCCGAGGATCAGGCCGGCCAGCGGCGCCCCGAAGATCCCCGAGAAGGCCGAGGCCACGAACATGAAGGAGGTGATGCGGCCGCGATGCGAGGCCGGGAACCACAGGGTGAGGTAGTACAGGATGCCCGGGGCGAAACCCGCCTCCATCGCGCCGATCACGAAGCGCAGGGCGTAGAAGTGCCATTCCGCGCGAATGAAGATCATCAGCGCGGTGGCGATGCCCCAGGAGATCATGATGCGGGCGATCCAGCGCCGCGCCCCCACCCGGTAGAGCATCAGGTTCGAGGGCACCTCGAAGATGACGTAGCCGACCACGAACATGCTGGCGCCGAGACCGTACGCCACGTTGCTGAAGCCGAGGTCGCTCTGCAGCTGGAACTTGGCGAAGCTGATGTTGATGCGGTCGAAGAAAGCGACCATGTAGCAGATCATGATGAGCGGCATCAGCCGCCACGCGACCTTGCGGACGACGCTCCGCTCCGTGACCTCATCGATTCCGGCGAGCGGGCCGGCGGTGGCGATGGCCATCGTTTCCTCCTGGTTTGGATGGGCGCACGCGCCCGTGAGGGGCCGCGTCGTCGCGCATGGGGGGAGCGCGGGGCCGCCTTCGGACGGGCGGCTTCCCGCGCGGGTCATTCCAAATCCGCTTGATCCCTTCGGGATGGCGGATCTGGGCTTCGCTCAAGCGCCGCGCGGGCTCGTGATCCGGGAGCCGCTTGGATCAACCGGATCCCGGATCAGGCCGCCCTGAGCGGCGGGCTCGGGTGGAGGTCGCAGGGCCGGCCGGCCTTGGCGACCTGGCCCGGAACGTCGTGCCCGACGAGCCGCGGCAGGTCCCGCGACAGGGCGATCAGGGCCGGGAGGTCGAGGCCGGTGGGCACGCCCATCTCGTGGGCCATGCTCACCAGGTCCTCGGTGCAGATGTTGCCGGTCGCCCCCGGGGCGAAGGGGCAGCCGCCGAGGCCGCCCAGGGCGGCGTCGAAGCGGCGGGCCCCGGCCTCGTAGGCGGCGAGCACGTTGGCGAGCCCGCAGCCGCGGGTGTTGTGGAAGTGCAGCGTCAGCCGCTCCGGCCCGACCAGCGCGAGGGCGCGGGCGACGAGCCGGGCCACCTGCCGGGGATTGGCCATGCCGGTCGTGTCGGCGAGGGTCACCCCGTCGACGCCGAGCGCGCGGTAGCGCTCGACCTGAGCCAGCACCTTGTCCTCGGGCTGCGCGCCCTCGAAGGGGCAGCCGAAGGCGGTCGCCACCGTGGCGTTGACGCTGACGGGCGCGCCCCGCACCGTCTCCATGATCCGCGCGAAGCCGGCGATCGAGGCCTCGGGGGTCATGCCCATATTGGCGCGGTTGTGGGTCTCGCTCGCCGAGGCGACGAGATTGATCTCGTCGGCGCCCGCCGCCAGGGCGCGCTCGGCGCCCCGCGGATTCGGCACCAGGGCCACGTAGGTGGTGCCGGGGCGGCGCCGGATGCCGGAGAAGATTTCGGCCGCGTCGGCGAGGGCCGGCACCGCCTTCGGCGAGACGAAGGAGGAGACCTCGATCCGGCTGAAGCCGCAGGCCGAGAGCGCGTCGATCAGCCGGATCTTCTCCGGGGTCGGCACGAAGGTGGGCTCGATCTGGAAGCCGTCGCGGGTCGCGACCTCCTGGACGATCATGGCGTCGCTCATGCCACCGCTCCCGCGTCGCGCAGGCGGGCGATGCGCTCGGCGTCGAGGCCGAGTTCGGTCAGCACCGCGTCGGTGTGGGCGCCGAGCGCCGGCCCCTGCCAGCGCACCGTGCCGGGGGTCTCGGAGAGCTTGGGCACGATGCCCGGCATCTTCACCCGGGCGCCGCCGGGCAGCTCGGCCTGCAGGATCATGTCGCGGGCCTGGTAGTGCGGGTCGGCGACGATGTCGGCCACCGAGTAGATGCGGCCGGCCGGCACGTCGGCCGCGTCGAGCGCCGCCAGCGCCTCCTCGACGCTGCGCGCCCGCGTCCAGTCCGCGATGGCGTCGTCGAGCATCCCGGCCTGGCGCGAGCGGCCGTCGTTGCTGGCGAGCGCCGGGGCCTCGGCGAGGTCGGGCCGGCCGATCGCCGCCATCAGCCGGCGGAAGATCGGGTCGCTGTTGCCCGCGATGACGACGTAGCCGCCGTCCCGGGTCGGGTAGGTGTTGGAGGGCGTGATGCCGGGCAGCGCGCCGCCCGTCCGCGTGCGGACCTCGCCGAGGAGGTCGTACTCGGGCACGAGGCTCTCCATCACGTTGAACACGCTCTCGACGAGCGACACGTCGATCACTTGGCCGCCGCCCTGGCCGGTCTTCACCCGCAACAGCGCCATCAGGGCGCCGATCACCCCGTGCAGCGAGGCGAGCGTGTCGCCGATGCTGACCCCGACCCGGGCCGGCGGGGCGTCCGGGCTGCCGGTGGTGAAGCGGATCCCGCCCATCGACTCGCCGATGGCGCCGAAGCCCGGGCGGTCGCGGTAGGGGCCGGTCTGGCCGTAGCCCGAGATGCGCACCATCACCAGGTTCGGGTTGAGGGCCGAGAGCACGTCCCAGCCGAGGCCGAGCTTCTCCAGGCCGCCGGGCCGGAAATTCTCCACCACCACGTCGGCGCCGCGGGCGAGGTCGCGGACGATCTCGAGCCCCTCGGGCGACTTCAGGTTGACGGCGATCGACTTCTTGTTGCGCGACTGCAGGTACCACCAGAGCGAGGTGCCCTCGTGCATCTTGCGCCACTTGCGCAGGGGGTCGCCCTGTCCCGGCGGCTCGACCTTGATCACCTCGGCGCCGAACTCCGCCATCAGCCGCGTGGCGAAGGGCGCGGCGATCAGCTGGCCGAGTTCCAGCACGCGAATGCCCGCGAGGGGACCGCTCATGGCCTTTCCTCCATCTTTCCCTGTTGCCGAAGACGTAACGGAGAAGGCGGTCGCGGATCCAACCGCATCTCGCCAATGACCGTTCGCGATTCGAGAACGCGGACGTCCTCCGGCGGGGGCCGCGCGGCGGCGCGGGACCGGCCCCGGGCCGCGACCGTGAGCCTCCTCGGGGCGGGCGGAGCGGCCCGCCGGGCTTCTGCTCGGGAGTCGCGTTCCCGCATCGTGCTCGCCGCCGAACCGGTGACCCCTTCGGCGAATGATGCTCCGCGGCCGCGCCGCGCTGCCGGCACGATGCTCCGCCTGGGCAGTGCCGGAGATCAGGCAATTCGACCGAGATCGCCCGATATCCACCTGTCACGGGGCCGGATCATGCGCCGCGATGGCCTTGCCGCGGCGTGACGAAGCAGGTCTCAGGCACGGCTTCTCTATGATGCCACGCGGCGCGACGGTCTTTGCTGCGACGCAACATGGACCCCGGAACTCTCACCCAGGAGAGACCGGCGCCCGTAACCAGACTGCCAAGATAACGCTATCTTAGGACTCGTCACGTTTGATGGCCGGGCCTGATGACGCAGGGTTCGTCACTGAACAATCCGAACCGTCGACTTTTTGAAATAATTCCCAACCTGCGGTCCGGGGCCTCCCCGGCAGCCGAAATCCCCCGACGCGGAACACAGAGCAGAGCAGCGACCATGATGGTTCGACGATTCCTGGGGAGACTGTCGATCGGCGGCCGCTTGACCGCGGCCCTGCTGGCCTGCTCGCTCGCGGCGGTGGCGGTCATCGGTGCCGCGGCGTACCGGCAGCAGCGGGACGCCACCGACCTCGCCGTGGCCGCGGCCCTGGCCGAGCGCTACAAGTCCGTCACGGCCGCGATGGCCGACCGCACGCAGCGCGCCCTCGGCGTCGCCCTGACCCTCGCGCACGACCCCGCGGTCGCGGAGGCGCTGCGCCGCGACGATCGGACAGGCCTGCTGGAGCGCTACCGGCTCCTGTTCGAGCCTCTGAGCGCGGGCCTGAACCTGTCCTTCATCACGATCCACCGGGCCGACGGGACGGCCTTCCTGCGCTACCACGCGCCCGGCACGTTCGGCGACTCGGTCCTGGCGCGCCGCGGCACCGTGCGGGACGCGGTCGCGGCGATGCGCCCTGTGAGCGGCGTCGAGCCCGGCCGCGAGACCATCGCGATCTTCGCGGTCGCCCCGGTCCGCGAGGCCGGCGCCCTGCGGGGCGTGGCGGATGTCGGCCTTCCCTTGGGCGAGCCCTTCCTCGCCGAGATGAAGGGGCAGTACGGGGTGAACCTCGCCATGCACCTCGTGAGGGACGCTGCGGTCACGACGCTCGCCGCCACCTTCCCGGGCAGGACGCTCCTCGATCCGCAGGGCCACGCCGCCGCGATGGGGACCGGGATGCACTGGCGGGAGGCGACCCTCGACGGGCGTCCGGTCGCCGTGATGGCGGGCCCCCTGCGCAACTATGCCGGACAGGCGATCGGCACGATCGAGATGGCGCTCGACATCTCCGACTTCATCGCGGCGCGGCGCGCGGCGATGCTCACGCTGGTCACCGTCCTCGCCGCGGTGGCCGCCGCCGGCGGCCTGGTCGCGCGGCGCGTCACGCGCCACCTCGTGGGGCCGATCCGGGCCATCACCGGAACGATGCACGACCTCGCCGGCGGCCGCCTTCGCACCGAGATCCCGTCGACGGAGCGCCCCGACGAGATCGGCGCGATGGCCCGCTCGCTCCAGGTCTTCCGCGACCAGCTGATCGAGGCCGAGGCGCTGCGCGGCGCGCAGGCCGAGGGGCTCGCCGACCGCGAGCGGCGGACCGCCGTGATCGACGACCTCGTCAAGCGCTTCGACGCGTCGGTGGAGGCCGTGCTCTGCCGCGTCTCGGCGGCCGCGACGGAGCTGCAGGCCACGGCCGGGCAGCTGACCGCCACGGCGGGGGGCACGGCCCGGCAATCCGCCGCGGTGGCGCAGGCCGCCGGCGAGGCCGCCCAGAACGTCATCACGGTCTCGGGCGCCGCCGAGGAGCTCGCATCCTCCGTGAGCGAGATCGCCCGCCAGGTCGAGCGCACCGAGAGCATGGCGCGGGGGGCGGCGACGGAGGCGACCCAGGCCGGCGCCATCGTCGCGGACCTCTCGAACGCCGCGAACAAGATCGGGGAGGTGATCGGGCTCGTCTCCGGCATCGCGCAGCAGACGAACCTGCTCGCGCTCAACGCGACGATCGAGGCGGCCCGGGCCGGCGAGGTCGGCAAGGGTTTCGCGGTGGTCGCCGCCGAGGTGAAGGCGCTGGCGGCCCAGACCTCCCGCGCCACGACGGAGATCGGCGAGCAGGTGGTGTGGATCCAGACCTCCACCGGACGGGCCGTCGAGGCGATCGGCCGCATCGCCCAGACGATCGGCTCCCTCAACGAGACGACGCAGGCGGTGTCCGGCACGATGCGCCAGCAGCACGCGGCGACCGGCGAGATCCTCGGGGCGGTGACCTGCGCCTCCGGCCGGACTAGCGAGGTGACGGCGACGATCCGGGAGGTCTCGGACGCCGCCGCCCATACGGGGGGCGCGGCGGGCCAAGTGCTGGACGCCTCCTCCGAGCTCGCGGCGCAGACCGAGACCCTGCGCGGGCAGGTCCAGAGCTTCCTCGCCGCCTTCCGGGCCGCCTGAGGGCGCGCCCGGGCGCTCGCGTCGCGTCGCCGGCGAGACGACCTCGCTCGCCCTGCAGGGCGTACGATCCGGCTCTCCGGCCCTCCGTTCCGCACGGTCTCGGCGGCCGGATCCTCCCTCACGCTGGAGAACGCCGCCTCATGAGGCGGAGGCCGCGAGGTGGTCGCGCAGCAGGGTGGCGGCCGGCGAGAGCCGGCCGGGCCGCGTCACCAGCCGCAGCTCGCGCCGCGCCCAGGCATCGGAGAGCGGGACGGCGACGAGCTGCATCGCGGCGCCGAACAGGCCGACGACGCGCTCCGGCACCACCGCGAGGCCCATATCGGCCTGGACCATGCGGCAGACCGCGTCGAAACCGGGGACGTGCACCCGCAGCCTGAGCGGGCGGCCGACGCGCTGCGCCTCGGCCCGCACGCTGTCGTGGATCGAACTCGCCGCGTGCAGGCCGACGAAGTCGTGGTCGAGCGTCTCCGCGAAGGCGAGCTCGGCCCTGTCCGCCAGGGGATGCCCGGCCCGCATCACCACCACCAGCCGGTCGCGGCGGTAGAGGTGGGTGGCGAGGCCCTGGGCCGGCACGCTGGCCGAGCAGATCCCGATCTCGGCCGCGCCCTCGGCCACGCCGCGCACCACGCCGGTGCTGGGGCGCTCCTCGAGGTCGATGCGGATGGCGCCCTGCGCGGCCAGGAAGGCGCGCAAATCCTCGGGCAGGAACTGCACGATCGCCGAGAGGTTCGCGAGCATCCGGACGATGCCGCGCACGCCCTTGGCGTGCTCGGCGAGTTCGAGGGCGATCCGGTCCGCGCTCGCCAGCATGCGGCGGGTGTGGTGCAGCAGCGTCTCGCCGGCCGGGGTCGGCCGCATGCCCCGCGGCTCGCGGGTGAGCAGCGCGCAGCCGAGGGCGTGTTCGAGCTCGGCGAGGCGCTTGCTGACCGCCGAGGGGGCGATGGCGGCGCGGCGCGCGGCGCCGTTGAGGGTGCCCTCCTCGCAGATGGCGGCGAAGAGCCGGAGCGTCTTCAGGTCAAGGCGGCTCAGCGTGGCGGCGGCGGGGTGGTCTCCGGGAGCGGCCATGGGCCTCCAGGCGGCGGGCGGGACGGCGCGGGCCCGCCATCGTCGCCGCGCGCGGGGCGCCGGTCCAGCCCGGCGGCCGCCCGCGACGCAACACGGCACGACATCCCGCCGCAACGCGCGCGCCCTAGGCCTCCCCGCCCGGGCCGCCACTGGCCCCGGAGGGAGATCGCGATGAACGCCACACGACGCGGGATGCGGACGGGGAGCTTGGTGCTGCGGGGCCTGATCACGGCCGTCTTCGTGCTCGCGGCCGGAATGAAATTCGCCGCGGTCCCGTTCGAGGTGTCGGGCTTCCTGCGCTTCGGCTACCCGCTCTGGTTCATGTACGCGGTCGGCGCGGCGCAGCTCGCCGGAGCGGCGCTGCTCTGGATCCGGGGCGCGACGGCCCTCGGCGCTTTCCTGCTCGCGGCGATCATGGCGGGCGCGGTCGGGAGCCACCTGCGGGCGGGCGACCCGCTGCCGATGGCCCTCCCCGCGCTCGTGCTCCTCGTCCTGCTCGCCGGCCTGACGTGGTCCCGCCGGCACGAACTCGTCGCGCCGCGGCCGCGCGTGGCGGCCGAGCGGGCCTGATCGCCGTCCCGGTCCGGCGGGCCGCGCCCGCCGGGGCGGAGCTCAATCCTCGTAGTGGTCGCGCACCAGGCGGTCGAGGAGGCGCACGCCCCAGCCCGACCCCCAGGAGCGGCTGATCTCGCTCGACGGCGCGTTCATGCCGACCCCGGCGATGTCGAGATGCACCCAGGGCACGTCGTTCACGAAGCGCTTGATGAACTGCGCCGCCGTCGCCGAGCCGCCGTGGCGCCCGCCGGTGTTCTTCATGTCGGCGAATTTCGAGTCGATCAGCTTGTCGAAGCCCGGAGCGAGCGGCATGCGCCAGACCTTCTCGCCCGTCGCCTCGCCGGCCGCCGACAGCCGCGCCGCGAGTTCTTCGCTGGTGCTGAACATCCCGGCGTATTCCTGGCCGAGCGCGACCAGGATGGCGCCGGTCAGCGTCGCGAGGTCGATCATGAACTTCGGCTTGGCCTCCTGCTGGACGTAGGTGATCACGTCCGCCAGGACGAGGCGGCCCTCCGCGTCGGTGTTGATGATCTCGATCGTCTGGCCGGAGAGCGAGGTGACGATGTCGCCCGGGCGCTGGGCCTTGCCGTCGGGCATGTTCTCGACGATGCCGATGGCGCCGAGCGCGTTGACCTTGGCCTTGCGGGCGGCGAGGGCCTGCATCAGCCCGACCACGCAGGCGGCGCCGGCCATGTCGCCCTTCATGTCCTCCATGCCGCCGCTCCCCTTGATGGAGATGCCGCCGGAATCGAAGCACACGCCCTTGCCGATGAAGGCGACCGGCGGCTCCGAGGGATCCTCGGCGCCGTTCCAGCGCATGATGACGGTGCGCGCCTCCTTGCCCGAGCCCTGCGCCACCGCGAGGAGCGCGCGCATGCCGATCCGGCGCATCGCCTTCTCATCGAGGACCTCGACGGCGATTCCGAGCTTCTCCAGCGGCTCGGTGCGCCGGGCGAACTCCTCCGGGTCGAGGACGTTCGGCGGCTCGTTGACGAGTTCGCGGGCGAGGATCACCCCGTCCGCCACCGCCTCGGCGGCGCGCAGGGGCTTCTTGAGCGCGCCGGGCTCGGCCGTCAGCACCGTGACCTTGGCCCCGCCAGCCTCCTCGCCCTCGCCCTTCTTGCTCTTGTAGCGGTCGAACTTGTAGGCGCGCAGGCGCAGGCCGAGGGAGAAGTCCGCCGCCGCCTCGGGGGTCGGGGCCCCGCCGGCCCAGTCGAGGACCACGACGGCCTGCCGCCCGCCGACCTTGCCGGCCACGACGCCGCCCAGCGCGGCCCAGTCGAGCTTGGCCCGCTCCGCCTCGGGCCCGAGCCCGACCACGACCAGCCGGTCCGCCCGCAGCCCTGCCGGCGCGGTCACCGCGATGGCGCTGTTCGCCTTGCCCTTGAAGCGCTCGACGGCCGCCGCCCGCGCCAGGATGTCGCCGGCCCCGGCGCCCGCCACCTCCGCGGCGCGGGCGGAGAGGGCGAGATCCTCGCCGACGAACACGACGAGGTCGCTGCCCTGCTCGGCCCTGGCCGATCCGAAGGACTCGAACGCGATGCTGATGCCGTCCGCCATGACGCTGCTTTCAATCCCTTGGGAAACCCGGAGGCGCCGGAAAGCCCCTGTGTAGCCAAGGCCCGCGCCGGAAGGCAACGCGCCGCCCGCGCGTCGCCCGGCCGCGCATTCGCCGCGCCCGGCATGCCGAGGCACGCCGGACACAGGAGCGCCCGCAAAAGGCCGCGTTCCGGGTGCTTCCATCGAAAGCGCTTGTGCGGGGAAGCCCCCCGGCTTAACGCAGGAGCCGCGGAAGGGGGCCCGACCGCACCGAGCCGATGAAGCAGATCGAGCGATACATCTTCCGCATCGCCCTCGGCGCCTTCCTGGCCTGCCTGGCGGGCCTCACCGGCGTGATCTGGGTGACGCAGGCCTTGCGCGAGCTCGACCTCGTGACCGCCAAGGGCCAGACCGTGCTGATCTTCTTCCTGATCACCGGCCTGTCGATCCCGGCGCTCCTCACGGTCGTGGCGCCCGTCGCCCTGTTCATGGCGGTGGTGCACGCGCTCAACCGCCTCAACGGCGATTCCGAGCTGATCGTGATGAGCGCGGCCGGGATGTCGCCGCGCCAGCTCCTGCGCCCCTTCCTGACCCTGGCGCTGATCGTGAGCGCGGCGCTCGGCTTCCTGACCATCCAGGTGCTGCCGTCGAGCTTCCAGGAGCTGCGCGACCTCCTCACCCGGGTGCGCGGCGACTTCATCGCCAACGTCGTGCAGGAGGGGCAGTTCACCAGCCTCGACAACGGCATCACCTTCCACTTCCGCGAGCGCGCGCCGGGCGGCGTGCTGCTCGGCATCTTCATGCAGGACCGCCGGGAGGCCGGGCGCAGCGTGACCTACCTGGCCGAGCGCGGGCAGGCCCTCGACCTCGACGGGCAGACCTACCTCGTCCTGGAGAAGGGCAGCATCCACCGCCAGCAGCAGAACAGCCGCGACGCCTCGATCATCAGCTTCGCGCGCTACGCGGTCGACCTCGCGGCCTTCACGCCGCCCGACACGGACACGGTCTACAAGCCGCGGGAGCGCTCGACGGCGCAGCTGCTGTTCCCCGACCCGAACGAGCACTACTACAAGCTGGTGAAGGGGCGGTTCCGGGCCGAGCTGCACGACCGGCTCACCAGCTGGCTCTACCCGCTGGCGATGGCGCTGATCGCCTTCGCGGCGCTCGGCGACCCGCGCACCACCCGCCAGGGGCGGGGGCTCGCCATCGCCGCGGCGGTGGCGGCGGTGGTGGCGCTGCGGATCGCGGGCTTCGCGGCGGCGAGCGCGGCCGTGCGCAGCCCCGGGGCCGCCGCCGCCCTCTACGCGGTGCCCCTCCTCGCCGGCCTCGCGGCGCTGCTCGTGGCCTTCCACGGCAACCGGGTGCGGGCCTTCAACGCGGCCCTGGCGCTGCGGCTGCGCCACGTCGGGGCCGGGCTGCCGCGGCTGCGGCCGAGCCACGGCTGAGGCCGCCATGCTGATCGGCGCCACCCTCGGCCGCTACATCGCGGCCCGCTTCCTGCGCATGATCGCCGGGGTGTTCCTGACGGTCTTCGCCCTCGTCTACACCCTCGACTTCGTCGAGCTGATGCGGCGCGCCGGCGAGGCGCCCGGGGCGAGCGCGCTCACGGTCGCGCATCTCTCCCTGCTGCGCACGCCCGCGGTCGCCGAGCAGATCATGCCCTTCGCGATCCTGTTCGGCGCGATGGGGGCGCTGCTCCAGCTCAGCCGCAAGCTCGAACTGGTGGTGGCGCGGGCCGCCGG
This sequence comes from Methylobacterium sp. WSM2598, assembly GCF_000379105.1. GTDB lineage: Bacteria > Pseudomonadota > Alphaproteobacteria > Rhizobiales > Beijerinckiaceae > Methylobacterium. The sequence continues at coordinate 2,631,238 of NZ_KB900609.1, forward strand.
CATCTCGGCCTGGCAGTTCCTGCAGCCGGGCGTGCTCGTCGCGGTGGGGATCGGGGCCCTGATGGTCGGGGCCTACAACCCCCTGGCGGCCTCCCTCAAGCAGCGCTCGACGCAGGTCGAGGCCCGGATCTTCGCCCGCTCCACCAAGGGGGGCCTGAGCAACGACCTCTGGATCCGCCAGCGCAGCGTCGACGGGCAGGCGATCGTGCGGGCGAGCACCGCCATCGAGGGCACGACCTCGCTCGCGGGCGTCACGATCTTCACCTTCGACGCGCAGGGCGCCTTCGGCCAGCAGATCGAGGCCCGCCGGGCCACCCTGCACGACGGCTACTGGGAGCTGCAGGACGCGCGCGTCCTCACTCAGGATTCGGGGCCCGAGAGCTACGACACCTACCTGGTCGCCTCGAACCTCGCCCCGAGCCAGGTCCGCCAGCGCGTCACGCCCCCGGATTCCGTGCCTTTCTGGCAACTGAGCGAGACGATCGCGCGCAGCGAGCGGGCGGGGCTCGACGCCGCGCGCTATCGTCTGCAGCGGGCGGTGCTCCTCGCCCGGCCGATGCTGTTCGTCGCGATGGTGCTGGTGGCCGCCTCCGTTTCATTAAGATTCTTCCGCTTTGGTGGCATCGGCAGGATGGCGCTGGCGGGTGTGGCGGCGGGCTTCGCGCTCTACGTCGCCCGGCAGGTCATGGAGGGCCTCGGCGCCTCGGGGATCGTCGCGGCCCCCGTGGCGGCGTGGTTCCCGGCCGTGGTAGGGAGTCTGCTCGGTACGCTCGCGCTTCTGTACCAGGAGGATGGCTGATGCCTTCCCCTCGGACGGGCGACGCGACGGCAACGGGTGCGGGGATGGGTCGAGTCGTGCGTAGGAGCGCCCTCCGGGTGGCCTCCCCGGTGCTGGCGACGCTGCCGGCCCTCGCCCTGGCGGCGGGGCTGCCGGACGCGGCGCGCGCCCAGCCCACCCTCAACGACCGCATCAACGCGGGCGCCTCCAAGAGCGCGAACCAGCAGCGCCTCCTCGTGGAGGCGCAGGAACTCGTCTACGACAACGACCGCAACACGGTCTCGGCGGTCGGCAATGCCGAGCTGCATTACGGCGCCCGCACGCTGCTGGCCGACCGGGTGCGCTACGACCGCGACAGCGGCCGGGTCTTCGCCGAGGGCAACGTCCGGCTCACCGACGAGACCGGCGCCATCGTCACCGGCGACCGGATGGAGCTGACGGACGATTTCCGCAACGGCTTCATCGATTCCCTGCGCCTGCAGCAGACGATCTCGCCGCGCGGGCGGGTGGCGCGGGTGCGGTTCTCGGCCCCGCGGGCCGAGCGGGTCGACGGCGAGACCACCACCTTCGAGCGCGGCACCTACACGGCCTGCGAGCCCTGCAAGGACCATCCCGAGCGCCCGCCCCTCTGGCAGGTCAAGGCCGCGCGGATCATCCACAACAATCAGGAGCGGCGCATCTACTACGAGGATGCCTCGATCGAGATCGGCGGCATCCCGGTCGCGTACCTGCCCTACTTCTACACCTCGGACCCGACGGTGCGGCGCGAGACCGGCTTCCTCACGCCCCACTTCGTGAATTCGAGCGTGTTCGGCTACGGCATCGGCACGCCGTTCTTCTGGAACATCGCGCCCGACTACGACCTGACGGTGACGCCGACCTTCTCGACCAAGCAGGGCGTGCTCGGCCAGCTGGAGTGGCGCCAGCGCCTCGCCAACGGCTTCTACAACCTGCGGCTCAGCGGCATCTTCCAGTCGACGCCGAGCGTCTTCCTCGCCTCGCCGCTCGGGCCGGGCGACCGGGAGTTCCGCGGCTCGATCGAATCGGCGGGCCAGTTCTACCTGAGCCCGCAATGGCGCGCGGGCTGGGACGTGGTCGGCGTCACCGACAAGTGGTTCCTCGACAATTACCGCATCCGCAACCAGGCCATCTCCACCGACTATTTCCGCGAGGCGGTCTCCACCGCCTACCTGATCGGCCAGGGCGACCGCTCCTGGTTCGAGGCGCGGGCCTACTACTTCAAGGGCCTGTCGACCTACGACTGGCAGAAGCAGCAGCCGATCGTCGCCCCGGTGATCGACTACGACAAGCGCGTCAACGGCCCCGACCCGCTCGGCGGCGAGGTGCGCGTGCAGATGAACTTCCAGAACCTGACGCGCGACGCGACCCAGTACCAGGAGGTGCCGCGCACCCGGTCCTACCTGCTGTCGCCGAGCCTCTACGGGATCTCCTACCCGCTCTACCCGACCTGCACGGTCTTCGAGCGCGGCCAGTGCGTGGTGCGCGGCCTCGCCGGCACCGACACCCGCCTCTCCACCCAGGTCTCCTGGCGACGGGAATTCATCGACGAGTTCGGGCAGGTCTGGCAGCCCTTCGCGTACCTGCGCACCGACGCCTTCTACGTCGACCCGAACACGAGGTCGTACCAGAACAGCCAGATCACCAACCTGTTCTCGCCCGACGTCGACTTCTCCGGCCGGGTGACGCCGGCGGTCGGGCTGGAATACCGCTACCCGTTCGTGGCCGATCTGGGCGGGCTCGGGGTGCACACGGTGACGCCGATCGCCCAGGTGATCGCGCGGCCGAGCGAGACGCATATCGGGCGGCTGCCGAACGAGGACGCCCAGAGCCTCGTCTTCGACGACACCTCCCTGTTCCAGTGGGACAAGTTCTCGGGCTACGACCGCGTCGAGGGCGGCGTGCGCGCCAATCTGGGCGCCGAGTACGCCATCACCACCCGGACGGGGTTCCACCTCAACGCCATGTTCGGCGAATCGATCGCTGTGGCGGGCGTGAACTCCTTCCGGCGCGGCGACATCGCCAATGTCGGGCTGAATTCGGGGCTGGAGACCCAGGGCTCGGACTTCGTGTCCCGGCTCCAGGTCTCGCCGAACCAGAACATCAGCTTCATCACCCGGGCGCGCTTCGACAACGACACCTTCGCGCTCAAGCGGCTGGAGACCGGCATCTTCGCCAAGCTGTCGCCCTTCCTGCCCCTCGACACCTCGCTGCTCTACGCCCGCTACGCCGCCCAGCCGGCGCTCGGCTACGATTACCGACGCGAGGGCATCCAGGCCGCGGCCACCTACAGCATCACGCCGAACTGGTTCATCACCGGCTCGCTGCTCCTCGACCTCTCGCACTACCTCGAAGTGCGCGACCAGTACGCCGCCTCGCTCGACGCCTACCTGCTCAACCCGGTCGGCACGCCGCCGGTCTACGCCAAGGGCAACAAGTTCTACGTCTCGTCGGCGCAGTTCGGGTTCGGCTACCGGGACGAGTGCACGACCGTGTCGCTGAGCTACTATACCTCGCCGATCGAGACGGCGGTGGGCCTGCGCGAGCGGAACCAGACCGTGCTGCTGCGCCTTGAGCTGCGCACGCTCGGCGAGGCGAACCTGCGCCAGAACCTGAATTCCAGCACGACCACGGACGGGATCGCCACGACGACGGTGCGGTGACGGCCCGGCCGGCAGGAGACGCGCCATGCGCCAGATCCTCGCCCTGACCCAGGGCGACCCGGCGGGCATCGGCCCGGAGATCGCGCTCAAGGCCTGGGCCTCCCGCGAGGCGGCGGGGCTGGCGCCCTTCGTGCTGATCGGCGACCCGGACTTCATGGCGGAGCGGGCCGCGCGCCTGGGCCTCGCCGTGCCGGTCGCGGCCGCCGCGCCCGAGGAGGCCGCCGCCGCCTTTTCCCGGGCGCTCCCGGTCTGGCCGCTGGGCGAGCGGGTGCGGGCCGAGCCCGGCCGCCCCGACCCGGCGACGGCGCCCGCGACCCTGGCCTCGATCGAGGCGGCGGTGCGGCTGGTGCGCGAGGGCCGGGCGGCGGCCCTGGTCACGAACCCGATCGCCAAGCACGTGCTCTACGCGGCGGGGTTCCGCCATCCCGGCCACACGGAGTACCTCGCCGCCCTCGCGGCGGGGCCCGACGGCGTCGCGCCGCGGCCCGTGATGCTGCTGTGGTCGGAGCTGCTGGCGGTGGTGCCGGTGACGATCCACGTGCCCCTGCGGCAGGTGCCGGAGCTGCTGACCGAGGACCTCGTCGTCGAGACGGCCCGCATCGTCGACCGGGATCTGCGGGCGCGGTTCGGCCTCGCGCGGCCGCGGCTGGTCCTGGCCGGCCTCAACCCGCACGCGGGCGAGGAGGGCGGCATCGGCCACGAGGACAGGGACGTGCTCGCCCCGGCGGTGGCGCGGCTGCGCGCCGAGGGGATCGAGATCCGCGGCCCGCTCCCCGCCGACACGCTGTTCCACGCCCGGGCGCGGGCCGGCTACGACGTCGCCCTCGCCCCGACCCACGACCAGGCGCTGATCCCGATCAAGACGCTGGCCTTCGACGAGGGGGTGAACGTGACGCTCGGCCTGCCCTTCCTGCGCACCTCGCCGGACCACGGCACGGCCTTCGACATCGCCGCGCGCGGCATCGCCGAGCCCGCCAGCCTGATCGCGGCGCTGCGCCTCGCCGGGCGCCTGGCGGCGGCCGGCCGCCCGGCCGCGTGAGCGCGGACGGGATGAGTGCGGACGCGGTGAGCGCGGACGGGCTGCCTCCCCTGCGGGAGGTCGTGCGGGCGCACGACCTGATGCCCCGCAAGGCGCTCGGCCAGAACTTCCTGTTCGACCTCAACCTGACGGGCCGGATCGCGCGCGCGGCCGGGCCGCTCGCGGGCGTGACCGTGGTGGAGGTCGGCCCGGGACCGGGCGGGCTCACCCGCGCGCTCCTCGCCGAGGGCGCGGCCCGGGTGGTCGCGATCGAGCGCGACGAGCGGGCGCTGCCGGCCCTGGCCGAGATCGCCGCGCATTACCCGGGCCGGCTCACCGTGGTCCAGGCGGACGCGCTCGCCTTCGACCCGCGCCCGCTCGTCGGCGCGGGGCCGGCGCGGATCGTGGCGAACCTGCCCTACAATGTCAGCACGGCGCTGCTGACCGGCTGGCTCGCCGCGGAGGCGTGGCCGCCCTGGTTCGACTCGCTGACCCTGATGTTCCAGCGCGAGGTGGCCGAGCGCATCGTGGCCGACGAGCGCGACCGGGCGAATTACGGGCGGCTCGGGGTCCTGTGCGGCTGGCGGACGCAGGCGCGCATCCTGTTCGACGTGCCGCCCTCCGCCTTCGTGCCGCCCCCGAAGGTGACGTCGAGCGTGGTGCGGCTGGTGCCGCGCGCCGCGCCCCTGCCCTGCCGGGTGCGGGCGCTGGAGGCGGTGACGGGCGCGGCCTTCGGCCAGCGCCGCAAGATGCTGCGCCAGAGCCTGCGGGCCGCGACGCCGGATCCCGGCCCGCTCCTCGCCGCCGCCGGCATCCCCGAGACGGCCCGGGCCGAGGAGGTGCCGGTGGCGGGCTTCGTGGCGATGGCGCGGGCGCTCGCGCCGCCGTGAGCGCCCGTCGGCGAGGGCGGCCCGCCGGCGGAGCCTCGGCCGTCAAGAGAAGGCGCGGGTCGGCGGCAGGACCGCGACGAGCCGGATCGGCGTCGCGAACGGCGCGGACGAGGCCGGTCGCGGGAGCGGAGGATGACCCGAACGGCGAGGGCGGGGGACCTGCGGGCCCCCCGCGCGCCGGTCAGCGGGTCTGCTGGATCGCCGAGAGCAGCCAGGGCCCGCCGCGGTCGCGGCGGAAGGTCCAGATCTCGACCGCCTCCGGATCGCCGTTGGCGACGACGCGGCCCGAGCCGCGCTCCACGGTCACGTCGCGCAGGGCGTAGCGCATGGCCACCGTGGCGTAGTCGGTCGGGCCCTCGCGCCACGCCTCCGACAGGTCGCCCTGCAGGAGCTTCACGTCGGCGATGCGGTTGATCACGCCGCGGGCGGCGTTGGCCTGCAGCTCCTCGGTGAAGTAGTCGGCCATCTCGGGCGTCGCGAGGCGGCGGAGCGTGCCCACATCCTCGGCGCCGTAGGCGAGCTGGATCTGGGTCAGGGAGCGCTCGAAGGCCTCGAAATCGGCCGGGCCGATGCCGACCTGATCGCGCTGCGGCGGCCCGGCCGGGCGCGCGCCGCCCCCGCCGAGGCCCGTCATCGGGTTCGGGCCCGGAGGCGGGCCGGAGCGGGCGTAGCCGCCGGCCATGGCCGGCTCGGCCTGGCGCCGCCGGAAGAAGCGCACGGCCAGCATCACGAGGCCGACCAGCAGGCCGACCTGGAGCAGGAAGCCCAGGAAGGAGCCGAAGCCGCCGATGCCGCCGAAGAAGCCGCTGCCGAGGAGCGCGCCGAGCAGGCCCGCGCCGAGAAGGCCGGCGAAGAAGCCGCCGCCGAAGCGCGGCCGGGCCGGCTGCGGCGCGTAGCCGGGATTGTTCATGGTCGGGCCGGGGGCCGTCTGCGAGCGCTGGATCGGGCCGGACATGCCGGGAGCCGTGGTGGTCGGGGCCGGCGCCGAGTAGGTGCGCGAGCCGCGCGAGCCCATCCCGGAGCCCGACGAGCCGCCTGGACGCGCCTCGCCGGCCGTCGACGCCACGGCCATCAGGGCCGCGAGACCGAGGGCCGCCGCCGTCCGGCGGCCGCGGGAGAAGGTGGTCATCATCGGTTCAATTCGCCTCACGCAGTCTACTCGGGCGAGGATCGCCCTCGCAGGATATGGGGAGCGTCGCTTCGCAGTAAAAGGGAGGGCGCGGGGCGCCCCACCCAGCGTCTAGGGTGGTCCGAGATGCGCACCATCTGCGAGGGCGGGCAGTTCCGCCAGGACGAAATTTTTTTCGCCCCCCGGATTAACCCGGACGTGTTCTTCGTCAGGCCGCGACCCCGGGACGGGGCGGGCGCGGCGGATCGGCGGCCGGGAAGCTGAGGCGCAGACACGTGCCCTCGCCGAGGGTGCTGCGCAGCCCGACCGCGCCGCCCTGGCGCTTCATCAGCGCGTGGAGGATGGCGAGCCCGGTGCCGCGGCCGGGCTCGCGGGTGGTGAAGAAGGGTTCGAGGGCGCGGGCCAGCACCTCGGGGGGCATGCCGCTGCCCGTATCGGCGATCGTCAGCACCACGTGGCGGCCGAGGGTGCCGTCCGCCGCGACGCCCTCGCCGCCGTGGTTGGCGGTGGTCAGGGTGACGCGGCCGCCCTCCGGCATCGCCTCGCGGGCGTTGGTGAGCACGACCGCGAGGATGAACTCGGTCTGGACCGGGTCGAGGCAGGCCGGCCACAGCGCCTCGTCGAGGGCGAGGGTGAGCGCGACGCCCTCGCCCAGGATCGCGCGGGCGCGGGGCTCGCAGCCGCGCAGGAGGGCGTTGAGGTCGGTCGCGCGCGGCTCCGGCCGGTGCTTGCGCGAGAAGGCGAGGAGGTGGCGGGTCAGGGCCGAGGCGCGCTCGGCCGCGTCGGTGGCCCGGGTGAGCGCGCGCTGCACGAAGGGGTCCGGGTGCTCGCCGAGGCGGCGCTTCAGGCCGTCGACGTAGCCGACCAGGATCTGCAGCAGGTTGTTGAACTCGTGGGCGACGCCGTTGGTGAGCTGGCCCAGGGCCTCGCGCCGCTGCGCCTGGGCGAGGGCGGATTCGAGGTCGCGGCGGCGGGAGACGTCGAGCCACTGGACGAGGCGCAGGTCCGGCGCGCCGTCGATGGGCGAGAGGTGGAGCGAGGCCCAGAAGCTGCACCCGTCGCGGCGGCGCAGGAGCAGGTCCGCGTTCGCGGCCACGTCGCCGCGCAGGAGCGCCCGCAGGGCGCCCGCATTCTCCGCGTCGGCGCCGAGGGCCGCGAGGGCCTGCCCGGCGAGGGCGTCCGGCTCCTCGCCGAGGGCGCGGGCGGCGGCCGCGTTCGCCCGGCGGATCGCCCCGTCGCGGCCCAGCAGCAGCGACGGCAGGGGCGAGGCGCCGAGCGCGGTCCACAGCAGGGCGAAAGGGGCCTCCGGCGCGGCCTCGGGCGCGAGCAGATCCGACACGTCAGCCCCTCGCTGGCGGCGGTGGCGGACCCGCCGCGCGTCGTTCCGGCGCGGCCGGCGGCCGGCCGCGCCCGGATCCTACGCCGGCGCCGGCGGCCAGGCGAGTCGCCGCGACCGGGCCGGTCGCCGCGACCGGGCGGGTCGCCGCGACCGGCCGCTACCACATGTCGAGGGCGACGCGGGCCTCGTCGGACATCCGGCTCTGGTCCCAGGGCGGGTCGAACACCATGGTGACGGTGCAGCCCTGCACGCCCGGCACGGCCGCGACGGCGTTCTCCACCCAGCCCGGCATCTCGCCCGCGACCGGGCAGCCCGGGGCGGTGAGCGTCATGTCGATCGCCACGTGGCGGTCGTCGCTGATGTCGACCTTGTAGATCAGGCCGAGCTCGTAGATGTCGGCCGGGATCTCCGGGTCGTAGACGGTCTTGAGGGCGGCCACGATGCCGTCGGTGAGCCGGTCGAGCTCGTCCGGCGGCAGGGCGGAGCCGGTCTCTGGCGCGGTGTCGGTCATCGGGGTCCCTACGCGAACATCATCTCGGCCTTGGCGAGCGCCGCGACCAGCGCGTCGACCTCGTCCCGCGTATTATACAGTCCGAACGAGGCGCGACAGGTCGATGTGGTGCCGAAACGACTGAGCAGCGGCATCGCGCAATGGGTGCCGGCCCGCACCGCCACGCCCTGGCGGTCGATCACCGTGGCGATGTCGTGGGCGTGCGCGCCCTTCATCTCGAAGGAGATCACCGCGCCCTTGGACCGCGCCCGCCCGATGATGCGCAGCGCGTTCATCTCCGAGAGGCGCTGATGCGCGTAGGCCGAGAGGGCGGCCTCGTGCGCGGCGATCCTCTCGCGGCCGAGATTCATCATGAATTCGAGGGCCGCCCCGAGGCCGACCGCCTCGACGATCGCCGGGGTGCCGGCCTCGAAGCGGTGCGGCGGCTCGTTGTAGGTGATGGCGTCCTCGGTGACGGTCTGGATCATCTCGCCGCCGCCCTGGTAGGGGGGCAGGCGCTCCAGCCACTCCTTCTTGCCGTAGAGCACGCCGATGCCGGTCGGCCCGTAGACCTTGTGGCCGGTGAAGACGAAGAAGTCGCAGTCGAGGTCCTGCACGTCGATGCTCTGGTGCACGGCGCTCTGGGCGCCGTCGAGGAGCACCGGCACGCCGTGCGCGTGCGCGATGCGCACGATCTCCTTGGCGGGCGTGATCGTGCCGAGCACGTTCGACATGTGGGTGATGGCCACCATGCGGGTGCGCGGCGTGAACAGCTTCTCGAAGGCCTCGACCAGGAAGTTGCCCTCGTCGTCGACGGGCGCCCACTTGATCACCGCGCCCCGGCGCTCGCGCAGGAAGTGCCAGGGCACGATGTTGGAATGGTGCTCCATGATCGACAGGATGATCTCGTCCCCCTCCCCGATCAGGCCGGCCCAGCCCATCGACGAGGCGACGAGGTTGTAGGCCTCGGTGGCGTTGCGGGTGAAGATGATCTCGTCCGTCGAGCGGGCGTTGAGGAACAGCCGCGCGGTCTCGCGGGCGCCCTCGTAGCCCTCGGTGGCGGCGTTCGCCATGAAGTGCAGGCCGCGATGGACGTTGGCGTAGGCCGTCTCCATCGTGCGGGTCATGGCCTCGATCACCACCCGCGGCTTCTGGGCCGAGGCGGCGTTGTCGAGGTAGACGAGGGGCTTGCCGTAGACCGTCCGCGACAGGATCGGGAATTCGGCCCGGATCGCCGCGACGTCGTAGGGCGGGAGGACGGGTGCGTTCATCGCGTGTCGCTCTCTGGTCTCCGGGGCCGGGATGGCCTTCCCGGGAACGGGACCGCGCGGACTCGCCTCACCCGCTCCGGGGAGGCTCCCGCGCGATCCCGGCGCTCACCGCCACGCGGCGAGCCAAGTCTCCGCCGCGGCGCTCATCGCCGCGCGGCGAGCCAGGTCTCCACCGCGGCGATCATCGCCGCGCGGGCGCCCTCGTGGGTGACGGCCTCGATGGCCTCGCCCAGGAAGGCCTGGATCATCAGCCCCTCCGCCTCGGCCCGCGGCAGCCCGCGCGCCATCAGGTAGAAGAGCAGGTCCTCGTCCGGCGCCCCGCAGGTCGCGCCGTGGCCGCAGGCCACGTCGTCGGCGAAGATCTCCAGCTCCGGCTTGTTCATCATCTGCCCCTCGTCGCTGAGGAGGAGGCAGTCGGACTTCATCTTGCCGTCGGTCTTCTGGGCGACCTGCGCGACGATGATCTTGCCCTGGAACACGCCGGTGGCGTCGCCGTCGATCACGGTCTTGAACTGCTCGCGGCTGATGCCGCCGGGGGCGGCATGGTCGGCGAGCAGCGTCGAATCCCCGAGCTGCCCGTCCTTCAGCATGGTGGCGCCGTTGACCTGCGCGGTCGCCTCCGCGCCGGCGAAGAGCAGGAAGATCTGGTGGCGCGCGAAGGCGGCTCCGGTCGCGACGTTCACGGTCTCCAGGTGCGACTTGGCCCCGAGCTTGACCGAGAGGGTCGAGAGGGCGACCGCCCCGCCGCCCTCGCGGTTGAGCCGCGCGTGCCGCAGGGTGGCGCCGTCGCCGACCACCGCGTCGAGGGCGTCGTTCGGCTGGTAGCCGACGCCGTCCGGCCCCTCGTGGCTCTCGACCAGGGTCAGCGCCGCCCCCTCCTCCAGCACCACGAGGGTGCGGGTGGCGGTGGAGAAAGCCTCCGCGCCGGTGCCGACGAAGCGCAGGTGCAGCGGCCGCTCCGGCCTGGCGCCGGCCGTGACCCGGATCAAGGCCCCGTCCGCCATGAAGGCGGTGTTGAGCTGGTAGATCGGATTGTCGCGGGCCTGCGCCACCGGCGTGAACTCGGCCGTGAGGGCGTGGCCGTCGGTCAGCGCCTCGACCAGGGGCACGACCTCGACGCCGTCCGGCATCGCGCCGAGATCCGACAGGGCCGGGACGAGGTGGCCGTTGACGAAGGTCAGCCGCGCCGCCTCGACGGTGGCGAAGCCCTCCGCCCGCACGATCGCGGTGCGGGCCGCCTCCGGGCTCGGCGGCTCGGCGGGCGCCGCCGCCTCGCGCAGGGCCGCCCTGAGGTCGGAATACTTGAAGGCCTCGACGCGGCGATGGGGCAGGCCCGCCGCCTCGAAGAAGCGGAAGGCCTCCTCGCGGGCGATGGCCGAGCCCGGCAGCTTCAGGCGCCGGACCTGGAACAGGGCGGCGAGGCCGGTCTCGGCCGCATTGCGCAGGGGGGTGATCTCCGCCATGGTCACGCCGCCTCCGCGCCGCGATACTCGGCGTAGCCGCTCGCCTCGAGTTCGAGGGCGAGTTCCTTGCCGCCCGACTTCACGACCCGGCCCTGGGACATCACGTGCACGGTGTCGGGCACGATGTGGTTGAGGAGCCGCTGGTAGTGGGTGATGACGAGGAAGCTGCGCTTGGGGTCGCGCAGGGCGTTCACGCCCTCGGAGACGATGCGCAGGGCGTCGATGTCGAGGCCGGAATCGGTCTCGTCGAGGACGCAGAAGCGCGGCTCCAGCAGCGCCATCTGCAGGATCTCCATGCGCTTCTTCTCGCCGCCGGAGAAGCCGACGTTGAGGGCGCGCTTGAGCATCTCGCGGTTGATCTCGAGCCTGTCGGCGGCGCCGTAGACGCGGCGCATGAAGTCGGGCGTGGACAATTCGTCCTCGCCGCGGGCCTTGCGCTGCGCGTTCAGCGCCGCCTTGAGGAAGGTCATGGTGGCGACGCCCGGGATCTCCAGCGGGTACTGGAAGGCCAGGAAGATGCCGGCGGCGGCGCGCTCGTCGGGGGCCATCTCCAGGATGTTCTCGCCGTCGAGCAGCACCTCGCCGTCCAGCACCTCGTAATCGGCCTTGCCGGCGATCACGTAGGAGAGGGTCGACTTGCCGGAGCCGTTCGGGCCCATGATGGCCGCGATTTCACCGTCGGCCACCGTGAGGTCGAGGCCGTTGAGGATGCGCTTGTCCTCGATCTGGACGACCAGGTTCTTGATTTCGAGCATGAATCTTCACCGTTCAGGGGGACGGCCGGGAGCAGGGCGGCCATCCGCGGAGGGGCCGGGAGGCGGCACCCGCCGGGGGGACCGGAACCCGGCGGGTCGAGGCGGAGCGGGGCACGGGGGCCCGCCCTCACCCCACCGAGCCTTCGAGGCTGATCGAGATCAGCTTCTGCGCCTCGACCGCGAACTCCATGGGCAATTGCTGCAGCACGTCGCGCACGAAGCCGTTCACGATCAGCGCCCGCGCCTCCTCCTCGCCGAGGCCGCGCTGCTGGCAGTAGAACAGCTGCTCCTCGGAGATCTTGGAGGTGGTCGCCTCGTGCTCGAACACCGCGCTGGCGTTCTTCGACTCGATGTAGGGCACGGTGTGCGCCCCGCACTGGTCGCCGATCAGCAGCGAGTCGCAATTGGTGAAGTTGCGGGCGTTGCTGGCCTTCTTGTGCGCCGAGACGAGGCCCCGATAGGTGTTCTGCGAGCGCCCGGCCGAGATGCCCTTCGAGATGATCCGGCTCGTCGTGTTCTTGCCGAGATGGATCATCTTGGTGCCGGAATCGACCTGCTGCATGCCGTTCGAGACCGCGATCGAGTAGAACTCACCGCGCGAGCCGTCGCCGCGCAGGATGCAGGACGGGTACTTCCAGGTGATCGCCGAGCCGGTCTCGACCTGCGTCCACGAGATCTTGGAATTGGCGCCGCGGCAATCGCCGCGCTTGGTCACGAAGTTGTAGATGCCGCCGCGGCCCTGGGCGTCGCCCGGGTACCAGTTCTGCACCGTCGAGTACTTGATCTCGGCGTCGTCGAGGGCGACGAGCTCGACCACCGCGGCGTGGAGCTGGTTGTCGTCGCGGCGCGGGGCGGTGCAGCCCTCCAGGTACGAGACGTAGGAGCCCTTGTCGGCGATGATCAGCGTGCGCTCGAACTGGCCCGTGTCGCGCTCGTTGATGCGGAAGTAGGTCGACAGCTCCATCGGGCAGCGCACGCCCGGCGGGATGTAGACGAAGGACCCGTCCGAGAACACGGCCGAGTTGAGCGTCGCGAAGAAGTTGTCGGTCACCGGCACGACCGAGCCGAGGTACTTGCGCACGAGGTCGGGGTGCTCGCGCAGGGCCTCCGAGATCGGCATGAAGATGACGCCGGCCTTGGCCAGCTCGGCCTTGAAGGTGGTCGCCACCGAGACCGAGTCGAACACGGCGTCGACCGCGACGCGGTTCTCGGGCGCGATGCCCTCCAGCGCCTCGACCTCGCGCAGCGGGATGCCGAGCTTCTCGTAGGTCTTCAGGATCTCGGGATCGATCTCATCGAGCGACTGCGCCGCCTTCCGCTTCGGGGCGGCGTAATAGTAGAGGTTGTCGTAGTCGATCCTGTCGTACGAGACCCGCGCCCAGTCCGGCTCGCGCATCGTCAGCCAGCGCCGATAGGCGTCGAGGCGCCATTCCAGCATCCATTCCGGCTCCTGCTTCTTGGCCGAGATGAAGCGGATCACGTCCTCGGAGAGGCCCTTCTCGGACTTCTCCATCTCGATCGTGGTCTCGAATCCGTACTTGTACTGATCGACGTCGATGGCGCGAACGCGATCGACCGTCTCCTGCACTGCAGGCATTCCCGTCTCCTACCGCTGACGGCTTCAAGGGCCGCGGGTTGATGACACGGCCGGTGCGGGGTGCGCGGTCACGCGGCCCTCTCCCGACGCTTATATAGGGTGGCCAGCAGCCGATCGAAGACCGACAGGAACCGATCCCCGTCCGCCTCCCGGCTCGACCACCCGAAACTGACGCGCAAGGCGCATGCCGCCAGGCCGGCGGGGACGCCCATGGCGGCGAGGACCGTCGAGCGCCCGACCTTGCCCGAGGCGCAGGCCGAACCCGACGAGACCGCCACCCCGCCGAGGTCGAAGGCGATGAGCGCGGTCGCCGCCTCCAGCCCCGGCACCCCGAGGCAGGCGGTGTTGGGCAGGCGCGCCGCGCCCGCCCCGAAGATCACCGCGTCCGGCGCCCGGGCGCGGATCCCCGCCTCGAGGGCGTCGCGCAGCCGCGCGAGCCGCGCCGCCTCGGCGGCGAGCCCGCGCGCCGCGATCTCCGCCGCCACGCCCATCCCGACGAGGCCGGCGAGGTTCTCGGTGCCGCCCCGCAGCCGCGCCTCCTGGCCGCCGCCGCGCACGAGACCGCCGTCGAGCGCGACGTCCTCGGCCAGGACCAGGGCGCCCACCCCCTTCGGGCCGGCGAACTTGTGGCCCGAGAGCGTCAGCGCGTCGAGTCCGGAGCCGGCGAAATCCAGCGGAATCCGCCCGGCCGCCTGGACGGCGTCGCAGTGGACCAGGGCGGCGCCGTGCCGCCGGGCCAGGGCGACCACCGCGGCGAGGGGCTGGAGCACCCCGGTCTCGTTGTTGGCCGCCTGCAGGGAGATCAGCACCCCCTCCCCGGCGAGCGCCGCGAGGCGCGCCTCGAGATGGGCGAGGTCGACGACGCCCGCCGCGTCGACCGGCAGGATCTCGGCCGAGGCGGCCGGGAAGCGGTGGCCCGCCAGGATGCAGGGATGCTCCGTCGCCCCGACCAGGAGCCGGGTCGGGGCGGGCGCGCCGCGCCGCGCCAGGGCGCCGGAGAGCGCCGCGTTCGCCGCCTCGGTGCCGCCGCTCGTGAAGGTCACGCGGGCGGGCGCCGCCCCGACGAGGCCCGCCACCCGCGCGCGGGCGGTCTCCAGGGCCGCGCGGGCGGCCCGCCCCTCCCGGTGCACCGAGGAGGGATTGCCGGGAAGGTCGAGGAGCGCGCGCGCGACCGCCTCCGCCACCTCCGGTCGCACCGGCGCGGTCGCGTTGTGGTCGAGATAGACGCGGTCTGCTGCCTGCACCTGCCGATTTCCTTTGCCTTGCCCCCCGGGAGCCGTGCTAAGGCGCCGTCGACACACGCGTTCCGCACGCCGCCGGGCGGCTGGCGCGAGGGCCGCGAATGGGCCGGACACGGGCTTTTTAGAATTGTTCTAACGCGGTAGAACCATTCTAAGGGTGCTTGTAGGGGAGCCTCCCCCCGAGTCAAGGCTCCGGCCGACCCGCCGCATTCGCGCTGCCCGCATGCCTCGCCCGGCCGATCGCTCGTTGAAGAGGTTCACGCATGCCCGAGGTCATCTTCGCCGGCCCGGCCGGCCGCCTGGAGGGACGCTACCAAGCTCCCAAGCAGAGGGGCGCCCCGATCGCCATCGTGCTGCACCCGCACCCGCAATTCGGCGGCACGATGAACAACCAGATCGTGTATAACCTGTTCTATACTTTCGCGAATCGCGGCTTCGCGACGCTGCGCTTCAACTTCCGCGGCGTCGGGCGCAGCCAGGGCTCGTTCGACCACGGGGCGGGCGAATTGTCCGACGCGGCCGCGGCCCTGGACTGGGTGCAGGCGGTGAACCCGGAGGCGCGGGCCTGCTGGATCGCCGGCGTGTCGTTCGGCTCCTGGATCGGCATGCAGCTCCTGATGCGCCGGCCGGAAGTGGAGGGCTTCATCTCGATCGCCGCCATGGCGAACCGCTTCGACTTCAGCTTCCTCGCCCCCTGCCCGTCCTCGGGCCTGTTCGTGCACGGCTCCGAGGACCGGGTCGCCCCGGCCCGCGAGGTCATGCCGGTGATCGAGAAGGTGAAGACCCAGAAGGGCGTCGTGATCGAGCACCAGATCGTCGAGGGCGCCAACCACTTCTTCGACGGCAAGATCGACGAGCTCGGCCAGACGGTCGAGGCCTATCTCGACAAGCGGCTCGGCAAGCGGGACGAGGCCGCCGCCTGACGGGGCGCCGCGCAACCTGAAGGCGCGCACAACCTAGGATTACGTCCGCCCCTTGCCGAATAACCGTCGGTTCGCTAGGGACGGGGAATGCGGGACCGAGGGGCGCCAGGGCGCCCGGCGCGACCCCGCCTGTCCGATCCGGCGGGCCGAATGGCGCAGCGAGCAGCGACCCCGACCTCCGCGCGCCCCGCCCCGGGGCTCGGGCCGGACGAGGTCGCCGCGCGGGTCGCGGAGCTCGCCCCGGGCCGGCGGCTCACGCTGACCGGGCTCGGCCGGGAGACCCTGCGCGCGATCCTGGCCGAGGGACCGGCGGGCCGGCGCAGCCTGCTCTTCCTCGCGCCGGGCCCGGTCGCGAGCGCCGAGGCGGTGCTCGACCGGATCCTCGACGACCTCGCGGACCTCGCCCTGGCCCGCTGGCCGGACTGGCCCCGGGACGAGGCTCCGGCCGCGACGCCCGTCTCGGGCCCGTGGCGCAGGGCCGCGGCGAAATGCGCCGCGTCCGGTCGCCCGCCCCGCTTCCGCCGCTGCGCGCGGGCCTTCGAACTCGCCCAGCTCCTGCCGGTGATCGATCCCGGCGGCGTGATCCTGGCGGCGGAGATCGACCCGGTCTCGCCGGCGCGGGCCGCCCCGGTGATCGCCGCCCTCGAAGGCTGCCTCCTGCACGGGGCGGCCGGCCTGTTCGTCCTCCCGGCCGCGCCGCCGCCGGTCCCGCCCTACGACCGCATCCTCTACGGCGCCCTGGCGGCGGCGGCGCCCGCGGAGCCCGCCCGCGCCCGCTTCCTGCCGCCCTCCCGCGCCCATCCGGCGAGCGGGACGGAGCGGCGCCTGGAGGAGGCCCTGCGGCGCGACCCGGAGCTCGGCCCGCTCTTCTCGGGCAACGAGCCCGTCGCGCTCGCCGGCTACGGCGCGCCGCGGGTCGATCAGCTCTGGCGGTCGGGCCGCGTCGTGGTGGAGATCGACGGGCCCGAGCACCGCGGCGAGGCGCGCTTCGCCGAGGACCGCCACCGCGACTACGAGCTCCTGGTGGCCGGCTACCTCGTGCTGCGCCTCACCAACGCGCAGGTCGAGACCGACCTGCAGCGGGCCATCGAGAAGATCCGCACCGTCGTGCGGTTCCGGCGGGCGCAAGGAGAGGCTTGAGCGGATGAGCGAGACCCTGACGCCCCGGCGCGGGCTGATCCTGTGGTGCCTGCTCGGGAGGCAGGGCTCGGCCCTGCAGAGCGAGGTGCGGCCCGCGGTCGCGCGGCTCGACCGGGAGGCCCTGATCGAGCGCGGGCTCGTCGCGGCGGAGAAGCAGGGGCGCTCGCTCCGGCTGACCGTGACCGAGCGGGGCTGGCGCTGGGCGAGCGACCACCTGCACGCGCCGCTGCCCGAGACGTTTCGCGCGCTGCAGGATTGGCTGGGGCTGATCGCGCGCCACCTCGACGCGACCGGCGCCACGCTCGCCGACCTCGTGGGCGAGGCCCCGGCGCCCACGCGGGAGGCCCTGCCGGCGCGGCAGGCGAGGATCCTGCGGGCCCTGATCGACGCGCAGGGATCCGCCTCGCCGCGCGACCTCAAGCCGGCGGCCGCCCGGGCCGACCGGGAGGCGCTGGTGGCGGCCGGCCTCGTCGCGCAGGAGCCGCGGGGGCGCTCCGTGCAGCTCACGATCACGGAGGCGGGCCGGCACTGGGCGCGGACGCATCTCGGCCTGGCGCTGCCGGGGGGGCAGGAGGCGGCGCCCGCGCCCGCCCCGCTCGAGCGGATCGAGGCGGCCTACCTCGCGCTCACGGACGGGCGCCGGCGCGAGGCGGTCCGCCTCAGCCGCATCCGGGCGGAACTCGCCGATCTCGACCGGGCCAGCGTCGATGCCGGCCTCGCCCTGATCCTGCGGGAGGGCCGCAAGGCCCGCCTGATGCAGATCACCGATCCGCGCGGCCTCGACGCCGCCGAGCGGGCGGCCGCCTTCAGCCCGGCCGGCGAGCCCTTCCACCTCCTCTGGATCGAGCCATGACCGACGCCCTCGACGCCCTGCGCCGGGTCGATTTCGACTGGGTGAACACCCTCGACAGCGTCTGGATCGACGCCGGGGCGGCTCCCGGGCCGAACAGCCCCCACGCCGCCGGGATCGTGCGCGAGCTCGTGCGGCGCGCCCGCGCGCCCGAGGACAAGCTCAAGGGTGCGGTCCTCGTCGGCCAGTCCGGCATCGGGAAGACGCACCTCGTCGGCGAGATGCGCCGGGAGATCTGGCGAGCGGGCGGCTGGTTCGTGCTCCTCGACGTGCTCGGGCTCGCCGATTTCTGGCGCAGCACGGCCCTGAGCTACCTCACCGCCCTCCTCCACCGGATGCCGGACGGGCGCCGGCAATGCGAGGCGGTGCTGGCCGGGGTGGCCCGGCGCTTCAACGTCGAGCAGCAGGTCGAGCAGGCCTTCGCCACGCCGGACATTGACGCGCGCCGCGTCGTCGACCTCCTGGTGCGGGCGCTGACGCAGATCGACATGGCGCGGGCCCTCCGGCACCAGGACGTGTTCCGGGCTCTCTGCCTCTTGCGGGCGAGCGACATCGGCGTCGTCGGCCTCGCCCATGCGTGGCTGCAGGGGCACGACGCCGACGAGGAGGCGCGCCGGGCCCTCGGCTTCCGCAGCGCCCCGCCGCCGCCGGCGGAGCTCGTGGCGGGGATGTCCTGGGTGATGAGCCTCGCGGGCCCGACCCTGGTGGCCGTCGACCAGATCGACGGGGTCGTCAGCCCGGCGAGCGCCGCCCTCGGGGAGGATTTCGAGCCGGGGCCGAACCTCGCCGCCGTGCTCACCGCGGGGCTGCTCGAACTGCACGACGTCCGCCACCGGGGCCAGACCGTGGTCACCTGCCTGGTCGATTCCTGGGAGCGCATCCGGGAGAACGGCCTCAAATCGGGGACCGAGCGCTTCGAGCCGCCGGTCGCGCTGCTGGGCATGAACGACCGCAGGGCGGCGAGCGCGCTCGTGGTCGACCGGCTGGGGCGCGCCTACGCGGAGGCCGGCTTCACCCCGCCCTTCCCGACCTGGCCCTTCGGCGAGGTCGCGATCGCCGAGGCCGCCGCCTCCGGCATGATGCCGCGCACGCTGCTGATGCGCTGCGACGCGCATCGCCGCGCCTGCCTGGAGCGGGGGACCGTCACGGTCTGCGAGAGCCTGATCGCCGAGGCGCCGCCGCGCGACCCGGGCACGCCGCGGGCGCCCTTCGACCTCGCGGCGGCCGCGCGGGCGGCCGACATCGCCGGCCTCCTCGACGGCGAGGACGACGCGATCGGCCCGCTCCTGCGCGACGCCTTCGACCTCTACGCCCTGCAGGCGCCGCCGCACGAGCGGGTCGAGATCGTCAACCGGGGCGACCCCGACCAGCGGATCCCGCCCCTGCACGGCCGGCTGACCTTCATCTTCCGGGACGACAACGACCGCGAGCGCCACATCTGCTACCGGGGCCTGACGCAGCGCCACGCCATCGCGTTCCAGGCGCGGCTGCGGGCGGCGCTCACCGCCTCGGGCATCCGCACGCGCCTGCATCACCGCGAACTCGTCCTGGTGCGGCGCGGCCCGCCGCCCGGCGGCGCCAAGACGCAGCAGCTCTTCGACGTCTTCACCCGGGCGGGCGGGCGGCTGATCGACCCCGCCGACGCGGATCTGCGCCTCCTGGTCGCCCTGCAGACTCTGCGGGCGCGGGCGGTGGCCGAGGGCCGCCTCGCCGAGTTCGAGGCCTGGATGCGGGCCGCGCGGCCCCTCGACGGGCTCGGCTTCTTCCGCGCCGCGGGCCTCGGCGAGGCGGCCGCGCTCGCCCCCCCGCCCGCCGAGGGCGCGACCAGGATCCCGCCCCGCCGGCACGCGGCGGGCCGCCCCGCGCCGGACGCGCCGCCGTTCGATCCCGACCCGACCTCGCGCATCTCGGCGGAGGGGATTGCGCCGGAGGCGAAGGTCGCGCCGGAGGCGAGGGGCGCGCCGGAGCCGCGCCGGGAGACGCCTCCTGGACCCCGTGCGGAGGCGATCCCGGACCGCATCCCGCTCGGCCGTCGCACGACGCCGGAGGCCGAGCCCGTGGACCTCGCGACCGCGCTGCTGCGCCGGCACACGGCGATCATCGCGGGTTCGGGGTCGGGCAAGACCGTGCTGTTGCGCCGCATCGTCGAGGAGGCGGCGCTCGCCGGCCTCCCGGCCATCGTGGTCGACCCGAACAACGACCTCTCGCGGCTCGGCGATCCCTGGCCGGAGCCGCCCGTCGGCTTCACGGCGCAGGACGAGGCCCGGGCGGGCCGCTACCGGGCGCAGGTCGAGGTGGTGGTCTGGACGCCCGGCCTGCGGGCCGGCAACCCGCTCTTCGTGCCCGCGATGCCCGACTTCTCCGGCCTCGGCGGCGACGCGGACGAGCGCGACCAGGCCGTCGAGATGGCGGTCGAGACGCTCGCGCCGCTCGCGGTGGCGGGCGGCCGCCGGGAGCTGCAGCGGGGCGTGCTGGCCGACGCGCTGCGCTACTTCGCCGGGCGGGGCGGCGGCGACCTGCCGGACTTCACGGCCCTGCTCTCCGACCTGCCGGACGGGATCAGCCTGATCGGCGACGCGGGCCGGCTCGCCGCCGGCATGGCCAACCAGCTCCACGCCGCCGTGGCGACGAACCCGCTGCTGCGGGCCGAGGGCCCGGTGATCGACCCGGCGCTGCTGTTCTTCGGCCGGGACCCGGCCCGCACCCGGATCTCGGTCGTCAACCTGTCGGGCCTCGCCTCCGAGGCGGCGCGCGAGGACTTCGTGAACCGCCTGCAGATGACGCTGTTCGGCTGGATCAAGCGGCACCCGTCGCCCCGCGGGCTGCTCTACGTGATGGACGAGGCGCAGACCTTCCTGCCCGCCCAGCGCCAGCCGCCGAGCCTCGGCAGCGGCATCAAGCTCGCCGCGCAGGGGCGCAAGTACGGGCTCGGAATGATCCTCGCCACGCAGGCGCCGCGGGGCATCCACAATCAGATCGTGTCGAACTGCACCACGCAGTTCCTCGGCCGCCAAGCGAGTCCGGCCACGATCGCGGCGGCGCACGACATCCTCTCCGCCAAGGGCGGCGGGGCGGGCGACATCGGCAAGCTCAAGGCCGGGGAATTCTACTTCTCGACCGAGGGATCGGGCCGCCCCGCGAAGCTGCGCACGCCCTACTGCCTCAGCCACCACCCGGCGAACCCGCCGACCCCCGAGGAGGTGACGGTGCGGGCGCACCGCGCCGCGCAGGTGCTGGCGGGCGGGTGATCCGACATCCGACGGATCGCGTCGCGATGCGGATGTCGGCTTCCCTCAAGCGCCGCGCGGGCTTGGGATACGCATCCGACGGATCGCGTCGCGATGCGGATGTCGGCTTCCCTCAAGCGCCGCGCGGGCGTGTCATGCGCTGTCCGGACAGCGCATGAGCAGGGGGCCCGGACGATCCCGGCCCGCGGCTCACGCCCGGTCCGGGACGGTGATGCGGAAGCGGGCCCCGACGCGGGTCGGATCCAGGGACAGGGTGCCCCCGTGCAGCCGGGTGAGCTCCGCCGCGATGGCGAGGCCGAGCCCGGTGCCCCCCGGTCGGGTCGAACCCTGGAAGGGCGAGAACAGGTTCGCCCGCGCGCGCTCCGGCAGGCCCGGGCCGTTGTCGGCGATCAGGATCGTCACCACCTCCCCGTCCCGGCGGCCCTCCAGCGTGACCAGGGGCGGCGATCCGCAGGCCGTGCCGGCGAGCGCCAGGGCCTGCACGGCGTTGCGCACGAGGTTGATCACCACCCGCGAGAGCTGGTCGGGATCGGCATCGACCAGGAGTGCCCCGGGCGTGCGGTCCACCACCCGGATGTCGGTCCCGGGCTCCATCCCGGCGAGGTCGACGGCGTCGGCCAGGATCGGCTTGAGGAGCGTGAGCCGCCGCTCCGGCACCCGCTCGGCGGCCCGGCCGTAGGCGAGCGTCGCCTCGCAGTAGCGGATCGCCCGGTCCAGGGTCGCCATCAGGCGCGGCGCCACCCGCTGCGCCGCCGGATCGGCGCTCGCCTCCAGACGGTCGCCCAGGAGCTGGGCCGTGGTCAGCAGGTTGCGCAGCTCGTGATTGATCTTGCTCACCGACAGGCCGAGATCGGCGAGCCGCCGCTTCTGGCGCAGCTCGCCCGCCAGCACGGTCTCCATGCGGGCGAGGGCCGTCTCGGCGAGCCCGATCTCGTCGCGGCGCCAGGAGGGCGCGATCAGGCGCGAGGCGTCCTCCGGGTCGTCCGCGAAGGCCGCGATGTTGCGCGTCAGGCGCAGGACGGGGCGGACGATCGAGACCTGCAGGGCGAGGAAGACCAGGAGCCCGGTGATCCCGGAGATCGCCATCGAGGTCATCAGGATGCGCCAGGAGAAGTCGATCAGCGCGGCGCGCAGGGGGGCGGGGTCGAGCAGGATCTCGACGAAGTCGACCCCGTCCATGCCGTGGCCGACCACCCGGATCGGCCCCTCGCCCGGGTGCCAGAGGGTCTGCCACGCCCCGGCGATCATGTCGCCCCAGCTCGACTCGCGCAGGTCCACCGCCTCGCTGACCTCGGAGGGCATCTCCGTCACGGTGATGAGCCGGCGGGTGCCGCCGGCGCGAAGCGCGATCGCCCGGGCGCCGACCCCGGTCAGCAGGCGCCGGGCGAGGTCGTCCGAGACCTTCGCGGACGGGGCGGCGTCGAGGACCAGGGCCGCCACCTGGGCGGCCGCGACCCGGTCCGACAGCCAGGTGCGCCGGAAATTGGCGACGCTCGGCACGTAGATCAGGATCTCGGCGATCAGCACGAACAGGATCGTCAGCAGCAGCAGACGGCCGGAGAGGCCGAATCGGCTGGACTGGGCGCCCAGGGCGCCGCGCTCCCGCATGGCATCGGCGAGACGCAACGAGCTCCACCCTCCCCGAATGCACCGTCTCGACGGGCGCTATCCTGGCGCGACGCCGCGAACAAGCCGCCGTAAAGAACTTAGACCAGTCTAGGGCGCGACACCGTGAGAGATCGAAGTCTCAATCGTCGCAGGGGGCGGGCCGGCGCAGGCGCCGCACCGCGACCGGCAGCAGGGCGAGAGCGCCGAGGGCGAGCAGCGTCGCCACCAAGCCCGGCGTGATCACGGCGCGCAGCGACAGGGCGCGGTCGCAATCGGTGCCGGCCGCCGCGAGGCAGGCCGCGCGGGCGTCCTGGTGGGCCGCCACCACCTCCTCGATCCGCGCCCCCGTCGCCGCGTAGATGAAGCCGCCCGGCGAGATCCCCAGGAAGGTCGCGAGCGCGAAGACGCGCAGGCGCACCCCGAAGATCGCCGGGCCGAGATTGGTCATCCAGAACGGGAAGAGCGGCAGGAGCCGCAGGACCAGGATGTACGAGAAGGCGTCCCGGCGGAAGCCCGCAGCGAGGCGGGCGAGGCGGCGCCCGGCATGCCGCAGGAGCATCTCTCCGGCCGCGGTGCGGCCGATCGAGAACACGATCACGGCGCCCGTGGTCGAGGAGGAGATCGCGAGCAGCGCCCCCGGCACGGTCCCGAACAGGAAGCCGCACAGCATGGTCATGAACACCGAGACCGGCACCGAGACCACCACGGTGCCGACGTAGAGGAGCGCGGTCACGGCCATGGCCCGCAGGCGATCCTGCTCGACCATGGCGAGCGCCCAGGCGCGCGAGGCGAGGAAGCGCTCCAGGCTGAACCACTGGGTGGCGCCGCTCAGGATCAGCCCGAGCGAGAGCAGCACCAGGGCCGCGAGGGGCAGCAGGCGCAGCCAGCGCCGCCAGGGCGGGCGGGCCACGGCCGCGGGCCCGACCTCCTCCCGGGCCGCCTGCCCGGCCGCTTGCCCGACCTCCTGCCCCGCTCCTTGCCCGGCCCCCCGCGCGGGCGGCCCCGGCTCGTCCGCGCGCATGCGGCTCAGGCCGCCTTGCGCAGGCGCAGGATCTTGAAGAAGCCGCCCGGGAAGGTCGGCCGCAGACCCACGAAGGTGACGCCCCGGCGCCCGGCCCAGGCCTCGATGCGGGAGGCCTTGAAGTCCGAGGACCAGCCGATCTTGGAGCAGAGCGGCGCGACGATCTCCTCGACGCGGGCGACCGCGCCGTCCGCCTGGCCGAAATGGTTGGCGAGCACGATCTCGCCGCCCGGCCGCAGCACGCGCAGGAACTCGTCGAGGGCGCGCTCGGGGTCGGGCACCAGGGTGATCAGGAACTGCGCCACCACCGCGTCGAAGCTCGCATCGGCGTAGCCGAGCCGGCAGACATCCATCACCTGCAGGCCCCTGACATGGGCGAGGCCGCGGCGGCGCACCTTCTGGGCGGCGCGCCGGAGCATGTCCTCCGAGAGGTCGACCCCGTAGAGCTCGGTCCCGGCCGGGTAGTAGCCGAGGGAGAGGCCGGTGCCGACGCCCGCTTCCAGGATGCGGCGGCCGCAGGCGACCGCGGCCGTCACGGCGTCCCGCGCGGCCGGCTCGGTCAGCTTGTCGTAAACCACGTCGTAGACCGGCGCCCAGCGCGCATAGGCCTTGCGCATCAGGGCGGTGGTCGGGCCGGCCGCCCGCGGCTCGCTCAGCATCTGTGGTGTCTCTCCCTGGGCAGGCCGCGGGGCCGGCGCTGCCGCCCGCGACGCCTGCGCTCCTGCATCGTCCGGCGCTCAGGCCGCCTCGCGCCGCGCCGCCTCGACCTTCTGGATGGTGCCGCCGCCGAGCACCCGCGCGCGCGGCCCGTCATCCGCGTAGATGGCGCAGGCCTGGCCGGGGGAGACGCCGTCCTCCGGCGTCTCCAGCACGACCTCCGCGCAGGCGAGCGCCCGGTTCCAGCGCAGGGCCGCCGGGCGCGGCTCCCGGGTCGAGCGGACCCGCACCGCCACGGGCATCCCGTCGAGGTCGGCCAGGGGCTCGTCGCCGAGCCAGTTCGTCTCGGCGATCCGGATCACCGAGGTGGCGAGCGCCTCGCGGGGGCCCACCACCACGCGGGCCGTCTCGGGATCGAGGCGCACCACGTAGAGCGGCTCGCCGGTCGCGAGCCCGAGGCCCCGCCGCTGGCCGACCGTGAAGCCGATGATGCCCTCGTGGCGGCCGAGCGTGCGCCCGTCGAGATGGACGATCTCGCCGGGCCGCGCCGCGTCGGGCCGCAGCCGCGCGATCACGTCCTGGTAGCGGCCCTGGGGCACGAAGCAGATGTCCTGGCTGTCGGGCTTGTCCGCCACGGCGAGGCCGAATTCCCGGGCGAGCCGCCGGGTCTCGTCCTTGGGCAGCTCGCCGAGGGGGAAGCGCAGGACGTCGAGCTGCTCGGGCGTCGTCGCGTAGAGGAAGTAGCTCTGGTCCCGGGCCGGATCGAGGGCGCGGTAGAGCGCCCGCCCGCCGCCCGGCCGGGCCCGGCTCGCCACGTAGTGGCCGGTCGCCAGCGCGTCGGCGCCGAGGTCGAGGGCGGTGGCGAGCAGGTCGCGGAACTTGATCGAGCGGTTGCACTCGACGCAGGGGATCGGCGTCTCGCCGTGGATGTAGCTCTCGGCGAAGCGGTCGATCACCGCCTCGCGGAAGCGGTCCTCGTAATCGAGGACGTAGTGCGGGATGCCGAGCGTCTCGGCGGCCCGCCGGGCGTCGTGGATGTCCTGGCCGGCGCAGCAGGCCCCGCGGCGATGGGTGGCCGCGCCGTGGTCGTAGAGCTGGAGCGTGATCCCGACGACGTCGTAGCCCTGGCGCCTGAGCAGCCCGGCGACGACCGAGGAATCGACCCCGCCCGACATCGCCACCACGACGCGGGTGTCCTGCGGGGCCTTGGGCAGATCGAGCGAGTTCATCGTCCTCGAGGATCGGGCGCGGGGATCGGTGCGGCCGCGGGCACGCTCTCGGCACCGGCTGACCGCCCTTCCTATAGTGATGGAAGGCGCGTTCTGCCAGGGCGGGCGCGGCCCGCGACCCGGCAAGATCTGCCGCGCGCCCGGCAGATCGCGCCGGCGCGCGGCGCCGCGGCGCCGCGGCGGCGTCGATTTCCCGTTTCTTCTCAGATATTTGGAGGCCAATCGGGTCTGGCCCCGCGCTTGCGTGGCGCCACGCGGTCGAGGGAGCGGTCCGGCATGAGCGTGGCGAGGCCCGGGGAGGCAGTTCAGGCGGCGGCGCGGGAGGTTCCGCGCCGACCGGCGCCGCGCGCCGCGGCCGATTCCGCCGCGTTCCGGATCGCCCGGGACGCCGCCGGCGGGACGGCCCGCCCGGGCGCTGCCGGCAGCGGGATCGCCCCCGCGACGGCCCCGGCCGAGAGGCGCGAGGCGCCGGAGGCGCGCCGGCCCGCCCCGGCCAGGCCGGGCGCGTCCGGCGCCGCCGGGAGCCCCCGGGCCGAGGCGGCCGCGCGGCCTCCCGAGCGTCCGGGCGCGCGCCCACGGGACGCGAACCCGCGGGACGCGGAGCGGCCGGAGACCGGGGAGCCCGCCTCCGACCCTCGGGCCGCCGCGCGGGACGCGCCGCGCGCGACCAAGGAGAGGGCGTCCCGCAGGGGACCCGACGCGGAGGATCGCCCGGACGGGAGCGAGGCCCGGGGCGACGCGGTTCCGAACGCCCTCGCCCAGGCGGCGAGTCCCGACGCGACGCCGCCCGCGCCGCCGACCGGCGCGGCGCCGGCCGGCGATGCCGCCCCGGCGCAGGCCGGCGACGGCCCGGCGGCGGTTCAGGCCGGGACGGCCGAGACCGGAACGGCCGAGACCGGAACGGCTCAGGCCGGAACGGCCCAAGCTGGCGGCGCGCAGGCCGGCGGCGCGCGGGCCGAGGGAGCGGCGGGCGGCGGACGCGCGGCGGGCCGCGCCGCCGAGGATGCGGCCGAGGCGGCCCCGGATGCGGGACCCGGCAGGGCCGAGGCGGGCGCTGCGGGCTTCGCGGCGGCGCTCGCCGACGCCAAGGCCCCCCAGGGCGCGTCCCCGGCGGGCGGCGCGGCCGCGTCGCCCGCCCAGGCGGCCCCGGCGCAGCCCCCTCCCCCGGTGCCCCTCGGCGCGGTGCCGATGACGATCGGCCTGCGCTCGCTCGCCGGGATGAACCAGTTCGAGATCCGGCTCGACCCGGCGGAGCTCGGCCGGATCGAGGTGCGCCTCGACCTCGACCGGGAGCGCGGCTCGGTCCGGGCCCACCTCACGGTCGAGCGGCCCGAGACGCTGGCGCTGCTCCAGCGCGACGCCGGCAGCCTGCAGCAGGCGCTCGCGCAGGCCGGCTTCTCCGCCGCGGACGCGGCCCTGAGCTTCTCGCTCCAGGACGGATCGGGCGGCCAGGGCCAGCCCGGCCGGGAGGGGCGCTCGCCCGATCCGGGACGCGGCGCCCTCGACGGCTCCGTCACCGAATCCGACCCGATCCCGCTCGCCCCCGTCCGGCGCGGCGGGCGGCTCGGGCTCGACATCCGCATCTAGGCGGAGCGGCGCGCCGCCGCTCCGCCCAGGTTCTCCTTCCCGCACCGCCTCGCCCGGGCCCGAACCGTCCGGTGAACGAGGCGCGAGCCCCCGAACGGCGAGGCAGCCATGGCCACGGGCATCAGCAGCACACTCACCGGCTCGGCCGGCACCAAGACCAACACGGCGAGCGATTCCGCCACCATCGCGGGCAACTTCAACCAGTTCCTGACCCTGCTCACGACGCAGCTCAAGAACCAGAACCCGCTCGACCCCCTCGACACCAACCAGTTCACGCAGCAGCTGGTGCAATTCGCCTCGGTCGAGCAGCAGCTCAAGACCAACGACCGCCTCGACACGATGGTGGCGGCCAGCAAGGCCGCGACGGCCTCCTCGGCGGCCGGCCTGGTCGGCAAGACCGTGACGGCGGACGGGGCGACCGCCGCCCTGGCGGGGGGATCCGCCAGCTGGACCCTCACGGCGGCGCGGGCGGCGACCCGGGCCGTGCTGACGATCACGGATCAGAAGGGCAACGTCGTCGCCACGCGGACCCAGTCCCTCGCGAATGGCGGCCAGACCTTCACCTGGGACGGCCGCTCCTCGACCGGGCTCACGGCGCCGGACGGCACCTACACGCTCAAGGTCCAGGCCACCGACGCCACCGGGCAGACCGTGAGCGTCGACACCAAGGTCACGGGGACGATCGCGAGCGTGGACGTCACCGGGTCGGAGCCCATGCTGAGCATCGGCGGGCGCAGCGTGCCCCTCAGCCGGGTCCAGGCCATCGGCGGCGCCCAAGCCTCTGTATCCACCTCCGCCTCCGGATCCTAGGCGCATCGGACCCGTGATCCACAGCCCTTGGATAACCCGAGGCGGACGAATCACATCCTAACTTTGCGATTCAAGCAATCTTAAACGCGGCTGGCTAGCGTGAATGGCGACAGGTCAGTCGAGTGTAAGAGCGTATCATGACCGAGCCGCACCGCCCGAGGGTGAAGTACGTCATCGGGCCCGACGGAAGCCCCCTGACGATCGCGGATCTTCCGCCGACCAACACCCGCCGGTGGGTGATCCGCCGGAAGGCCGAGGTGGTGGCTGCGGTGCGCGGCGGCCTCCTGAGCCTGGAGGAGGCCTGTCAGCGCTACACGCTGACGACCGAGGAATTCCTGAGCTGGCAATACTCGATCGAGCAGCACGGCCTCGCCGGCCTGCGCACGACGCGCATCCAGCACTACCGCCAGTGACCGGCGCCCCGGCCCGTCCGAGACGCGCCGGGCCTGCCCCGAAGGGCCGCGCGGGACCGCCGGTCCCCGGCGCCGCGACGGGGCCGGCGCCCCTCCTCAACCATAGGCCGCGATCGCGCGGGCCTGACCGGGCTCGGGCACCAGGATCCCGGCCTGGGCGTATTCGTTGAGCTTGTTGCGCAGGGTGCGGATCGAGATGCCGAGGATCCGCGCCGCATGGGTGCGGTTGCCGAGGCAATGGTCGAGCGTGTCGAGGATGAGGTCCCGCTCGACTTCCGCGACGGTGCGCCCGACGAGGCTGCGCGTTACCGCCTCGGCCGTCTGAACCGCCCGCGCCGCCGTGCCGGCCCCGCCGTCGAGGGCCTCGCCCTCCGGGGAGCGGATCGCCTCCGGGCCGATCTCCGCCCCCTGGGCCAGGAGGACGGCCCGGTGCAGGGTGTTCTCCAGTTCGCGCACGTTGCCGCGCCAGGGATTGGCGACGATGAGGCGGCGCGCCTCGGCCGAGAGCGGCCGCGCCGGGATGCCGTTCACCTCCGCGTATTTCCGGGCGAAGTGCTGGGCGAGTTCGAGGATGTCGGCCGGGCGCTCGCGCAGGGCCGGCAGGCGCAGGTGGACGACGTTGAGGCGGTAGAGCAGGTCTTCCCGGAAGGTGCCCTTGCGGACCTCCTCGGCGAGGTTGCGGTTCGAGGTGGCGAGCACCCGCAGATCGACGCGCACGCCCTGGCTGCCGCCGACCCGGTCGATGACGCGTTCCTGCAGGGCGCGCAGCAGCTTGGCCTGGAGCCGGACGTCCATCTCGGAGATCTCGTCGAGGAGGAGCGTGCCGCCGGAGGCCTCCTCGAACTTGCCGATGCGCCGGGCCACCGCGCCGGTGAAGGCCCCCTTCTCGTGGCCGAAGAGCTCGGATTCGAGCAGCGCGTCGGGGATCGCCGCGCAGTTGACGCTGACGAAGGGCTTGCCCGCGCGGGCGGACTTGGCGTGGACGTGGCGGGCGAGCACCTCCTTGCCGGTGCCGCTCTCGCCGCTGATGAGCACCGAGGCGTCGGAGCGCGCCACCTGCTCGGCGAGCTTCACGACCCGCTCCATGGCGGGGTCGCGCCAGACGAAGCTGCGCGCGTCCGCCGCCACCGCCTCCAGCACCGCGGCGATCAGCTCGGGGTCGGGCGGGAGCGGGATGTACTCCTTGGCCCCGGCCCGGATCGCCGCCACCGCCGCCCTGGCATCCGAGCCGGTGCCGCAGGCGACGACCGGCGTGCGGATGCGCTCCTCCGCGAGGGCGTCGACGAAGGCGCGGACCGGCAGCCCCACGTCGATCATGACGAGGTCGGCGCCCTTGGCGCGCAGCACCGTGAGGCCCTGCTCGACGCCGTCCGCCTGGGTGACGGCCGCGCCCCGGCTCATGGCGATCTTCGAGGCGGTGACGAGTTCGCCGTTCAGGCGTCCGATGATGAGAAGGCGCATCGCGGGCACTCCGCAGTCTGTCGGGGATCGGGCGGGGCTGCGGCTCATCCGACATCCGGTTGATTGCGTCGCAATGCGGATGTCGGCTTCGCTCAGGCGCCGCGCGGGCTCGTGATCCGGGATCCGCTTCGATCAAGCGGATCCCGGATCAGCCGTCGCTCTTGACGATCTCGGTCATGGTGACGCCGAGGCGCTCCTCGACCAGCACCACCTCGCCGCGCGCGACGAGGCGGTTGTTGACGAAGATGTCGATCGCCTCGCCGACCTTGCGGTCGAGTTCCAGCACCGTGCCGGGGCCGAGGCGCAGCAGGTCGCCGATCGGCATGCGGGAGGCGCCGAGCACGGCGGAGACCACGACCGGAACGTCGAAGACCTGCTCCAGGTCGGCGGCGCTCTTGGGGGCCGGGGGGCCGTCGCGCAGCGGGCCGTGGCCGTTCGGGTCGTAGGCGAGGTCGGCCTCGCTGAGCTGGGGCAGGCCGAGTTCGTCGTCGGGCGCCATCGGGTGCGTCTCCGGGTCTAAAGGGGGTCGAGGGCGGCGCGCAGGGCGGCCTCGATGGCGGCGCGCTCGCGCACGACGCCGCCGTCGGCCCATTCCATGCGGGCGTCGCCCGGCATCAGGTCGGGATCGCCGAGCACGATCAGGCGGCCCTCGAAGCCGCGCTCGCGGGCGAGCCGGGCCAGGGCGGCCTGGGTCTCGTCCACGAGCGCGTCGTTCACCCGCACGGCGAGGTGGGGCACGCCGCGCAGGTGCTGGAGGGCCGCGCGGGCGGTCTCCAGGATCGCCGCCACCGGCCGCGCGTCGAGGGCCTCGCCGGCGATCTTGCGGCCGAGCGCCAGGGCGAAGTCGAGGGCCTGGGCCTCGCGCTCGGCGTCGCGGGCATCGGCCGCCGCGAGCAGGCCCGCCGCCGTCACCGCGACCCGGGTGAGGGCGTCGGCGAGCCGGGCCTGCACCTGGGACTCGGCCTGGGCGCGGCCCTCCTGCAGGCCGGCCGCCCGGGCCTCGTCGATCGCCCGGCGCAGCTCCGCCGCGGCCCGCGCGGAGGCGGCGGCCTCGGCCTCGGCGCGGGCGGCGGCGGCGGCGCGCTCGGCCTCCTCGCGCGCCCGCGCCACGCTGCCCCCCGGCACCCGGAAGTCGTTGTCGAACAGGAAGCGCCGCGGCTCGGCCATCAGTAGACCAGCTCCTCCTCGGCGCTGTTCTTGGCGATCATGATCTCGCCCTTCTCGGCGAGCTCCTTCGCCGTCTCGGTGATCCTGGCCTGGGCCTCATCGACCTCCTTGAGGCGGATCGGCCCGAGGGAGGCCATCTCGTCCTGCAGGTTCTTGGCCGCGCGGCTCGACATGTTGCTGAAGAAGAAGGCCCGCACCGGCTCGGACGCGCCCTTGAGCGCCCGGCCGAGCACGTCGCGGTCGATCGCGCGCATGAGCGTCTGCACGCTGCCGGCGTCGAGCTTGAGCAGGTCCTCGAAGGTGAACATGAGCTGGCGAATCTTCTTCGCCGCGCCGCGGTTGTTCTGGTCGAGGGCGGTGAGGAAGCGCGCCTCGGTCTGGCGGTCGAAGGCGTTGAAGACGTCCGCCATCAATTCGTGCGCGTCGCGCCGCGTGGTCTGGGCGATGGTCGAGACGAACTCGCTGCGCAGCATCTCCTCGATGTGGCGCAGGGCCTCCTTCTGCACCGTCTCCATCCGCAGCATCCGGTTGAGCACGTCGATGGCGAAATCCTCCGGCAGGATGGTGAGGACCCGCGCGGCGTAGTCCGAGCGCACCCGCGAGAGGATCACCGCAACCGTCTGCGGGTACTCGTTGCGCAGGAAGGAGGCGAGGATCTCCGGGTCGATCTGGGTCAGGCTGCTCCAGACCCGCCGGGCCGAGGCGCCCTTCACCTCGGCCATGATCTGCGAGACCTGCTCGGGCGGGAAGATCTTGAGGAGCAGCGCCTCGGTGCGCTCGTAGTTCGAGCTGACGCCGCCGCTCGACGAGAGCTTCGAGACGAACTCGACGATGAGCTGCTCGACGGTCTCCAGTTCCAGCGAGCCGAGCTGGACCATGGCGTGCGAGACCTTCTTGACCTCGTCCTCTTCCAGGAGGCGCCAGATCGGCGCGCCGGCCTCGTCGCCGAGCAGCAGCAGCAGGGCCGCGGCCCGCTGCGGGCCGGGCAGCTCCGCCAGGCGCGGGTTCTCGGCCAGCGTGTCCGGGAGGGCGGGTTTCGGGGAGACGGCCATGGGGGCGTTCGGGATCCTCTCGGGGGTTCAGCGGTCCTGGATCCAGCCGCGCAGCACCTCGGCGGTCTCGACCGGGTTCTGGCGCACGATCTCGGCCACGCGCGCGATCGTCTCGGCCTGGATCTTGCCGTTGATCTTGGCGAACTCGACGAGCTGGCGCGCCGGGCTCTCGGGCAGGGCCGGCGCCCCCTCCCCCTCCGCGCCCGCGGCCGGCAGGGCCGCGACGGCGGCCAGGGCCGGCTCGGGCGGGGCCTCGGCGGGGAGCACGCGGCGCAGCAGCGGGCGCATGACCGCCAGCACCACCACGAGCGTCAGCAGGGCCAGGACGGCGAGTTCGACGAGGCGCAGCACCTCCTCCTTGGTGGGCTTCAGGAGCGAGGCGAGGAGCCCCTCCTCCGGAAGCTCGGCCGGGACGGCGGTGTCGGCGAAGCGCAGGTTGGCGACCTCGACCTGGTCCCCCCGGCCCTTGTCGTAGCCGACCGCCGTGCGCACCAGGGCGGTGATGCGGTCGAGCTCCTCCTGGCTGCGGGGCGCGTAGACCGGCTTGCCGTCCGGCCCCGGCTGGTAGCTGCCGTCGATGACGACCGCCACCGAGAGGCGCTTGATCCGGCCGCCCTCGTTGACCTCGGTGCGCGTGACCCGGGAGATCTCGTAATTCGTCGTCTCCTCGTTCTTGTTCGAAGTCTCGCGGGTGCCGTTCGCCTGGGCGGTCTCGCGGGCGCCCGGCAGCTCGTTGCCGACGCTGACGCCGGTCTCGCCGGGCCCCTGCGAGGCCGAGGTCTCCGAGCGGGTCTGGCTCGAACGCACGACCCGGCTCTCGGGATCGAAGCTCTCCGAGCGGCTCTCGATCCGGCTGGGATCGAGCTCGGCCGCGACCTGGACGCGGGCGCGGCCCGCCCCGACGATGCCCGCCACGATCCCCTCGACCTGCGCGCGCAGGCGCTGCTCCAGGCTGGCCTGCCGCTCGTCGAGGCCGAGGACGGCCTGCGCGTCGTCGCGCCCGGCCCCGTCCGCCAGGAGGCGCCCGCGCTCGTCCACGATCGAGATCCTCTCGGGCTTGAGCCCCTCCACCGAGGAGGCCACGAGGTGGCGCACCG
Organism: Methylobacterium sp. WSM2598; assembly: GCF_000379105.1. Lineage (GTDB taxonomy): Bacteria > Pseudomonadota > Alphaproteobacteria > Rhizobiales > Beijerinckiaceae > Methylobacterium. Next base: position 2,664,153 of record NZ_KB900609.1, read on the forward strand.
CCCGCACCTGGCCGGGATCGAGGTCGCCCGCGAGCTTGAGCACGATGGCGGCGCTCGGAAGCTCCCGGTCGCGGTTGAACAGCCGCTTCTCCGGGATGACGAGGTGGACCCGCGCCGCCTGCACGCGGCCGATCGCCCGGATCGAGCGGGCGAGTTCCCCCTCCTGGGCGCGCAGGTGGTTGACGTTCTGGACGAAGGTCGTCGTCGAGAAGGCGTCGCCCTTGTCGAAGAGCTCGTAGCCGACGCCGCCCGCGCTCGGCAGGCCCTTGCCGGCGAGGTCCATGCGCAGGCGGGGCAGGTCGGCACGAGGCGCCAGGATCGTCTGCCCGAGATCGCCGCGGGTCTCGTAGCGGATGCCCCGCGCCTCCAGGTCCCGGATCACCGCGCCCGCATCCTGCAGGGAGAGGTCCGCGTAGAGCACGCCCAGTTCGGGCCGCGAGACGCGCAGGATCACGAACGCGAAGAAGCCCACCAGGACGAGCGTGACCGCGCCCATGGCGGCGAGGCGTGCCGGCCCGAACTTCGCCATCAGATCGAGAACCGGTTGCACGACGCGCTCAACCCGCCACAGGGGCCGCTCCGGCCCGTAGGCAAAAATTGCCGGCGCATGGTTAGTGGCCGGTTAACGGGGCGCCTCGCCGAGTCCGGCAAAGCGCCGCCGCTCCCGGCTCTTCGTCGCGAGACCTAACGGGACGTTGTGCCGGTCCGGACGATCGGGCGAGATCGGCGGAATGCGCCGGCTCGACGGCGATGGGCCGGTTCCTCCGACCGGATGTGCGGGGAAGCCGCGCAGCGCGACGGTCCGAACGCGCCGCCGGGGGCGCGCGACGGGGGTGGAACCCGCAGCCGGGCGATCCCGAATCGTCCGCCCGCGACCGCCATCCTCGGCGCCGCGCCGCCGGCGCGGCCGATTCGCGCAGATCGCCACGAGGAAGGTCGCGGCACGCGGCGCAGCCCCGACCGTCCTGGCCGGACCGGCCCTGGCGCAAGGACGGCCGGCGAACGGTTCGGCGGCGTCCGCCGACGCCGAGGAGAACGACGAGCCCGTGTCGAATTCGGCCGGGGGCGGCGCGCGGCGAGGAGGACGGGCCGGGATCGCCCGGCCGGCGGCCCGGCCCGTCCGGTCGCCGCCGGAACCATCCGGTCCGCCCGCCCCTTGTCCCGCGATCGTCACGGGACCACGGAGCAGACCATGCGGGATCACGTCGCCTCGTTCGGCATCGGCGTCGCGACGGGCCTGCGGAGCATGACGGCCTGCGCGGCGCTGAGCTGGGCCGCCGCTTCGGGCCGGACGCGGGCGCGGTGGATCCCCGCCGGGCCGGGCGCCCGCGCGGTCGCGACCGCGGCGGCCCTGGCCGAGATGGCGGGCGACAAGATGCCCTTCGCGCCCGACCGCCGGATCCCGCCCTCCGTCCTGGCGCGGCTCGTCATCGGGGCGGCCGGCGGCGCGGCCCTGGCCGGGCGGGTCTCGCCCGGAGGCGGGGCCGTCGCCGGGATGGCCGGCGCCCTCGCCGGCACCCTGCTGGGCCGCGCCGCGCGCGGCGCCCGCACGCGCACCGCCTCCGACTGGGCCCGCGCGCTGTCCGAGGACGCGGCCGCCGCCGGGCTCGCCGCGCTCGCCGTCCGCTCCGCCGCACCGCCCGAAGGCCGGACGGAGCGACCGGCTCCCGTCCGCCCCTAGACCCGAACCGCCCCCGCCGCGCGGCGCCGGATTGCCGCCGCCGCGGAAGGCGCGACCCGCCTCAGGCCCCGAGCGCCTGCCTCGGCCGCGGGTTCAGAAGATCTCTTTAATCTTTGGGCGCGGTCGGATCATCGGCACTGGCGCCGCGCATTGCTTCGCTCTCGGCTCCAGGCTTGCCACTGATATCCAGCGGCGAGACCAGGTGATAGAGAACCAAAGAATCAAGCTCGATCCACGGCAGCTCTGCCCTCTGCACCAATTGGAGTGCATGATCGGCCGATATCTGATGCTCGAGCGCGATCATTTGGACTGTCTTCCATCCCGGCGACATGATTTTTGTTCTCTCTTTGGAGAATACTTAGGTTCAATCATCGTATACGGCGCAGCAATCCGCGCCCCAGCGCGAATGCAGGGAGAGAGATCTATGATTCGCTGATCCCTGTCGCAAGCACCCGGTCCGTCCGCGCAGATCGGGCGGCCATGGCGCGGCAAATGGTTGCGCGGCGCGAACCGCGCCCTCGCCCAAGGCTTGTCGTCCGCGTGGACAACCGCAGGAGGGGTGCATGGCCGAGACCCGGAAACCGCTCAACCCGCTGGAGCGGGAGGAGGCGATCGGCATCAGGGACGGCAGCGATCACGCCGGGGAGCCCGTCACCGACAGCCGCCACGGCGTCGGGACCGCGGCGCCGGCGGAGCGTCCGGCCACCCGGGACGGCGAGGCGCGCGACGGGGGCACCGCGGGCCGCCGCGGGACCTGAGGCCGGCGGCGATTCCCCGCGAGCGCCGTTCGCCAGGCGCGGCGTCGGCGCGCCCCGGCGCGATGCTCCGCGACCGATCAGCGGCCGGACGCGCCCCGTTTCCGGGCCGTCGGCCCGAGGCGCCGGCCGGCGCGCCGGCCCTGACCAGGGCCTCGCGCCGGCGCGTCCAGGCTCTCCCTCGCGAGCGATGGCCAGCGGGCGCGGCGCGTGCGGCACCCGCCATGCCGAGGAGCGTCGTGCCGGGCTCGCGCGGCGCGCGGTCGGGACGGACCTGCGCGGGCCCGCGCGGCCTCAGGCCGGGACCGCCCCGCCGAGCAGGTGCTCCAGGATGCGGCCTTCCAGGGCGGCGAGGGCCGGGTCGCCGCGGCGGCGCGGGCGCGGCACCGTCACGGGGAGGTCGAGGGCGATCACGCCCGCCTCCACCACCAGGATGCGGTCGGCGAGCGCCACCGCCTCGGCGACGTCGTGGGTGACCAGCAGCGCCGTGAAGCCCTGAAGCTGCCAGATCCGCTCGATCAGGTCCTGCATGCCGATGCGTGTGAGGGCATCGAGGGCGCCGAGAGGCTCGTCGAGGGCGAGGAGTCCCGGGCGGCCGACCAGGGCGCGGGCGAGCGCCACGCGCTGGCGCTGCCCGCCCGAGAGCGTCGCGGGCCATTGGCCGGCCTTGTCCGACAGGCCGACCTCCGCGAGGGCGGCCGCGGCGCGCGCCCGGCGCGCCCGCCGGGCGCCCTCCTCGCCGAGGCCGACCGCGACGTTGTCGAGCACCCGCGCCCAGGGCAGCAGGCGCGGCTCCTGGAACATGATCCGGCGCAGCCGGCGCGGATCCCGCCCCTCGCGCGGGCCGGCCTCCAGGGTGACCTCGCCCGCGCTCGGCGCCTCCAGGCCGAGGACGAGGCGCAGCAGGGTGCTCTTGCCGCAGCCGGAGCGCCCGACCACCGCCACGAACTGGCCGGCCGGGATCGCGAGGTCGAGGCCGCGCAGGACCGGCCTCCCGTCGAAGGACTTCGCGAGGCCGCGCAGCCCGACGGCGAGGCCCGCCGAGGCGGGTGCGGGGGCGCGGCGCGGGGGCGCCGGGGAGAGGGCCGCCTCGTCGAGCCGGCGCAGGGCGGTGACGGTCATGGTCGCTCGTCGCTGTGGGGGATGAGGGAGGTCAGGCGGCCCGGTAGGCCGGGTTCCAGGACAGGCAGAGCCGCTCGAGCCGGCGCGTCAGCACGTCCGCCACCTTGCCGAGCAGGGCGTAGATCAGGATCGCCAGCACCACGACGTCGACCAGCATGAACTCGCGGGCCTGCATCGCCATGTAGCCGAGCCCGGACGAGGCCGAGATGGTCTCGGCCACGATGAGGGTCAGCCACATGATGCCGAGCGCGTAGCGCAGGCCGACGAAGATCGACGGCAGCGCCCCCGGCAGCACCACGCGCAGGAACAGGCTGGCCGGCGACAGGCCGTAGACCCGCCCCATCTCGATCAGCTGCGGGTCGACGGCGCGGATGCCGTGCAGCGTGTTGGCGTAGATCGGGAAGAACACGCCGAGCGCCACCAGGAACAGCTTCGCCTCCTCGCCGATGCCGAACCACAGGATGACGAGGGGGATCAGCGACAGGTGCGGCACGTTGCGGATCATCTGCACGGTCGTGTCGGTGAGCCGGTCGGCGGCCCGCGACAGGCCGTTGGCGAGGCCGAGCGCGAAGCCGATGCCGCCGCCGACCAGGAAGCCCGCCGCCGCGCGCAGGAAGCTCACCCACAGGTTCGTCCACAATTCGCCCGTGCGGCCGAGCCGCCAGCCCGCCGCCGCCACGTCGAGGGGCGCCGGCATGAACCGGGTCGAGACCAGGCCGAGGGAACTCGCGGCCTGCCAGCCGACCAGGATCAGGACGGGCAGGAGCCAGGGCGTCAGGCGCGCGGCGGCCGGGGCGAGGACGCCCGCCGGGAGGCCGCCGCGCGCGGGCGCGGGCGCGCCGGCCCTCACCGGCCCGCCCCGGCGCGGGTGGCGGGCGGCTGCGCCGCCCCGGCGCTTTGGCCGAGATGCGCCGCTACGGCGCCTTGGTGCAGGAGCGCCGTCCCGGCGCCTTGGTGCAGGAGCGCCGCCCCGGCGCCTTGGTGCAGGAGCGCCGCGAGCTGGCCGGCCGCCTCGCCAACCCGCGCGCGGATCGCCGGCGCGACGAGGACGCCGTCCTGGAAGTCGGGGTCGGAGGCGTAGACCGCGCTCGGCACCGCCAGCGCCGCGAAGAAGCCGAGGAGCGGCCGGAAGGAATGCTCCACCACCAGGGCGTGGCGCGCGCCCCCGCCCGTCGCCGCGATGGCGACCGGCTTGTTCGCCAGCGCGGCCGGGTCGACGAGGTCGAAGACGTGCTTGAACAGGCCCGTATAGGCGCCCTTGTAGACCGGCGAGCCGACCACGAGGGCGTCCGCCTGCTCGATCGCGTCGATGATCCGGCGGGCCGGCAGCGGCAGCTGGTCGCGCGTCCAGGCCGCGCCGAGCCCCGGCCCCGCATCGACGAGGTCGTAGAGGCGGACCTCGACGGCCGCGCGGGCGGCGGTCTCCTCGGCGATGGCCTCGACGAGGGCGCGGGTCTTGGAGGGGCGCTGCAGGTTGGCGCTGAAGCCGACGAGTTTCGGACGCGTCATCGGGGGATTCCGCTGCGTAAGGGGGCGGTCGCGCGGCCGGGCCGCCACGAGGAGAGCGACCGCGGACGGAGATGAATGCTCGGCCAGAACTTGCCCTCGGTCAATGAAATGTTCCTTTAAAAGAACAAGACCTCGGAGGCGGGCCTCCTTCCCGACCGGCCCGGCAGAGAAGACTCTCCTGCATCGCCGCCGGTTCGGCTGGGATCGGCGGGGCGCGGGACCGGCCGGGCGCCGGCTCTTGTCCGGTTTATCGAACGATGCGGCGGCCCGCCCGATGCCGCGCGCCGGGCGCGGCGGTCCCGGGCCGGCGCGCCGCACGCTCCCGCACGGATCCGCACCGGATCCGGACCGGCGCGCCCGCCGGTGCGGAGCGCGACGCAACGAGGGCGAAGCTGCCCGTGGCGGCGCCCTGCCGCTTCGGCGAGCCTGCACGTGACCGGCCCGTGCGGCCGGGTCACCCGGAGTTCCCCGATGCTGCTCACGCCCCTCCCGGCGGCGCGCGCCCGCGCGCCGCGCGCCGACGCTCGGCCGACCGCTCGGCCGACCTCTTGGCCGACCTCTTGGCCGACCGCTCGGCCGACCTCTTGGCCGACCTCTTGGCCGACCGCTTGGCCGGCCGCCCTGCGCCGGGCGCTCGCCCTCTCGGCGCCCGTCCTCCTCGGCCTGCTCGCCTGGCTCGGCGGCCTCGACGGCGCCCGCGCCGCACCGGGCGGCGGGGCGCTGCTGCTGCGCGGCCCGGCCCGCGAGGCCGCGCCGGTCGAGGCGCCGCGCCTGCGGACCGACATCGCCGTGACGGTGAGCGGCGCCACCGCCCGCGCCACGCTCACCCAGGTCTTCCGCAACACCACCGACCAGTGGGTCGAGGGCACCTACGTCTTCCCGCTGCCGGAGGACGCCGCCGTCGACACGATGACGCTCGTCGTCGGCGATCGCGTCATCGCGGGGGAGATCCGCGCGCGCGAGGCCGCCCGCACGGCCTACGAGGCCGCGCGCGAGTCCGGCCGCGCCGCCGCCCTCACCGAGCAGGAGCGCCCGAACCTGTTCACCACCAGCGTGGCCAATATCGGCCCCGGCGAGACCGTGCTGGTGCAGATCGCGTTCCAGCAGCCGGTGCGGCTGTCGGGCGGCAGCCACGCCCTGCGCCTGCCCCTGGTCGTCGCGCCCCGCTACAGCCCGGCGCCCGGCCTGCTCCGGCCGGCCGCCGAGGGGCCGGCGCGCGACCCGGTGCCCGACCGGGCGCGGATCGCCCCGCCGGTCCTCGATCCGGCCGTGCACGGGCCCGTCAACCCGGTGACGCTCACCGTCACCCTGCGGGCCGGCTTCCCCCTGGGGACGGTGGAGAGCGCCACCCACGCGATCCGCGTCGAGGAGACCGGCCCCGACAGCCGCCGGGTGACCCTCGCGGACGGCCCCGTGCCGGCGGACCGCGACTTCGCGCTGACCTGGCGCGCCGCTCCCAGCGCCGCGCCCGCGGTCGGGCTCTTCCGCGAGCGGGTCGGGGAGGACGAGTACCTGCTCGCCGTGGTGACGCCGCCCGAGGGGCGGGCGCCGGCGCGGCGGCCCCGCGAGGTCACCTTCGTGATCGACAATTCCGGCTCCATGGCCGGCGCCTCGATGCGGCAGGCCAAGGCGAGCCTGCTCGTGGCCCTCGACCGGCTCGGCCCGGCCGACCGCTTCAACGTGATCCGCTTCGACGACACCATGGACCTGCTCTTCCCGGCCCCGGTCCCGGCCGACGAGGCGCATCGCGACGCCGCCCGCACCTTCGTGGCGGCCCTGGAGGCGCGGGGCGGGACCGAGATGCTGCCGCCCCTGCGGGCCGCCCTCGCCGACCCGCATCCCGAGGAGGGCGACCGCGTGCGCCAGATCGTGTTCCTGACCGACGGCGCGATCGGCAACGAGGAGCAGATCTTCTCCGCGATCAGCGCCGGGCGGGGCCGCTCGCGCCTGTTCATGATCGGCATCGGCTCGGCCCCGAACGGGCACCTGATGACCCACGCGGCGGAACTCGGCGGCGGCAGCTACACGGCGATCGGCACGATCGACCAGGTGGCGGAGCGCACGGCCGAGCTGCTCGCCAAGCTGGAGAGCCCGGTCGTCACCGACCTCGCGGCCGCCTTCTCGGAGCCCGGCGTCGAGGCGACCCCGCGCCTCCTGCCCGACCTCTACCGGGGCGAGCCGGTGGTCCTCGCCGCCCGCCTGCGGGCGGCGACCGGCACGCTGACCCTGCGCGGGCGGATCGGCGAGGCGCCCTGGCAGCAGGTGCTGACCCTCGCCGAGGCGCGGGAGGGCAGCGGCATCTCCAAGCTCTGGGCGCGGGCGAAGATCGGCGAGGCCGAGACCGCCCGCCTCACCGGCCGCATGAGCGCCGAGGCCGCCGACGCCGCGATCCTGCGGCTCGCCCTGGCGCACCGGCTGACGACCCGGCTCACCAGCCTCGTCGCCCTCGACGTCACCCCGCGGCGACCGCCGGGCGTCGCCCTCACGGCCGCCGACCTGCCCCTGAACCTGCCGGCGGGCTGGGACTTTTCGGCTTTGTTCGGCGGCGAGGGGCGGCTGCCCCGCGCGCGGCGGGCCGAGGCTCCCGTCCCGCGCGCCGCGCAGGAGGGCCGCGGGGTCGACCTGCCGCAGACCGGGACCGACGCGCCGGCCCTGCTCTGGCTCGGCCTCGTGCTGGCCGGCCTCGGCGCCGGGCTGCTCGGGCGCGGCGCGGGCTCGCGGAGGCCGGCGTGACCGGGCGGCGTGGGCCCGGGAGGGCGGCGCTCGCCGCCCTCCTGCTGGCGGCCGGCCTCGCCCTCCTGGGCCAGGCCGGCTCGATCCGGGCCAAGGGCCTCCTCGCCCAGGCGCTTCTGGAGCGGGCCTTCGCGCGGAGCCTCGCCGCGGGGGGCCGGCCGGTGCGGCCCTGGCCCTGGGCCGACACGGTGCCGGTCGCCCGGCTGACCCTCCTCGGCCGCTCCCTGGTCGCCCTCGACGCCAGCAGCGGACAGGCCCTGGCCTTCGGTCCCGGCCACGTGCCGGGCACGCCCGAGGCCGGCGAGCCCGGCACCGCCGTCTACGCGGCCCATCGCGACCTGCATTTCCGCGGCCTCGACCGGCTGCGGACCGGCGATCCGGTCGCGGTGACGCGCCGGGACGGGGTGCGCCTGCGCTTCCGGGTCACCGGGACCCGGGTGGTGCGCCACGACGCCTCCGGCATCGACCCGCACGCGCCGGGGCGGCGGCTCGTCCTCGCCACCTGCTGGCCCCTCGACGGCGCGACCCGGGGGCCGCTGCGCCTCCTGGTCGAGGCCGCGCTGATCCCCGGGGAATAGCGCGGGCGCGGCTTGCGCCGGGTGCGGTTCCGTGCGGTTTTGTCCGCGGGGAGCCGGGGCGGATGGGCGCGGGCGACACGGACCTGCCGGAGAGCGAGAGCCTGCGCGTGGCCGAGACGGTGCGCGAGGCGCTCGCGCGCCGGCGCATGTCGCGACAGGCCCTGGCCGACGCGGCGCGGATCAGCCTCTCGACCCTGGAGAAGGCGCTGGCCGGCCGCCGGCCCTTCACGCGGGCGACGACGGTGCGGCTGGAGGAGGCGCTCGGCGTCTCCCTGCGCGGCCCCGCCCCGTCCGCGCGCCACGCGCCCGAGCGCCTCGGCGCCTATTCGCGCGAGGCGGTGGCCTGGCTGGAGGGCCGCTACCTGACGCTGCGCCCCTCCTTCGGCGACGCGGCCGCGCTCTTCGCCTACCGCACCGAGATCCTGTGGGACCCGGAAGGCGGCCGCCTCGTCTTCCGCGAGGCCGAGCGCCTCGACGCGCCCTTCGCGCAGAGCGGGGAGGTGTCGGTGCCGAACCTCTCGGGCACCATCTACCTCGTCACCAACTGGCAGGGGCAGGTCCGCCTCGCCATGCTGGGCCGCCCGACGATCCACGGGGAGCTCTACGGCCTCCTGACCACTTTGCACGCGGGGCGCGGCGCGCAGCTCACCCCCGCCGCCTGCCCCCTCGCCCTGCTGCCGGATCGCGGCGAGGTGCCCTCCGGGCGCATCACCCCGGGCATGCCGGCCTACGCGCCCTGCCGCCGCCACCTCGCGCGCGTCTGCGACGAGGGGTTCGGGGTGGTCTTCCCGGTGCCGGGGTGACGGGGCGGTAGGGTGCGGGCCCCCGCGGAGCGGGGGTGGGGAAGTCTCCCGCGCGGGACGGGCGCGCGGGCATGCCGACGCCGCAAGCCCCGCCCCCGTGCGGGGGCGAGGCGTGGCGGCCCCGGCCGGGGCCGGGTTCCGGCTCAGCGGAACAGCGTCATCAGGTTCTGGGTCGCCCCGTTGGCGATGCTGAGCGACTGCACCGCCAGCTGCTGCTGGGTCTGCAGCGCCTTCAGCCGCGTCGATTCCTCCTCGATGTCCGCGTCCACCAGCGTCCCGATCGTCGCCTGGTTGGCCTTGATCAGCGTGTCCACGAACGAGGATTGCCCCTCGATCTGCGTCTTGCTCGCGCCGAGCTTCGTGCCCGCATCCGTCACCGCCGCGATCGCCTTGTCGACCGCCGAGATGATGTTCTTCAGGTCCGCGTCGCCGTTCGTGCCCACCAGCTTCGAGATGTCCAGGTTGGCGATCGAGTAGGAGCCGCCCCCGAACTGCGCGTTGTAGGTGCCCATCGCGGTGTCCAGGATGCCCTGCGCCTGGGTGACCCCGGCGTCGGTGCCGGTCCCGGTGCGCGGCACAACACCGCCCGCCGGGACGTCCGTGCCAGTGGTGGTGCCCGCCGTGAAGCCGAACGCCGCGTCCGCGTTGCTGATGATGATCTTCGAGCCCGCACCGGCCGTGTCGGTGCTGGTCAGGACGAGCTTCCCGCCCTGGACCGACGCCGCGACCTTGGCAGCGGTCGTGGCCGAGAGCGTGGTGTTGATCATCGCCGCCACGTCGGTGGCGTTGACGGCATTGTTGCCGGCGGAGGTCTTGGTGGCCAGGGCGGCATAGGCCGCCGCGTCCAGCGTGATGGTCTTCGAGGTCGTGCCGTCGCTGATCGTGATGGCCTTGCTGCCCGTCGAGAGGTCGAGGTTGGTGAAGGCGCTGCCCTGCACCATCGCCACCGTGGCGACGCCCGTGGTGGTGCTGAAGCCGACGTCGATCAGGGCCTTGCCGGCCGAGGGGTTGCCGACGGAGACCGACAGGGTGGTGGCCGCGCCGGTCGCGGTCGAGTTGAAGGTCAGCCGGCCCGAGGAATCCAGGCCCGCCGTCACCTTGCCGGCCAGGGTCGCGGAGGCGGAGATCTGGTTGTTGACGGCCTTCAGGAACTCGTCGGTCGTGACCTTGGACAGGTCCTTGGCAGCCGTCGCCATCGTGGACGAGTTGAGCACGATGTTGCCCGTCTGGCCGCCCACGGAGATCGCCAGCGAGACCTCGTTGATGGCGCTGAAATCCGCCGTGCCGGCCCCGGAGCCGAACCCGCTCGTGCCGGTGAGGGAGGTCGAGCCGACGACCTGGGCGTTGGTCGCGGCCGCCGTGATGCTGGTCGAGTTGGCGTCGTAGAGCTTGATCTGGCCGACGTTGATGTTGATCATCGAGAAGTTGATCGTGCCGTCGCTGGCGCGCGAGAAGCCCGCCACCACGTTCTGGACGGCTTTGTAGCTGGTGTTCGTGGCAGCCGAGTTGACGGAGAGCCAGTTCTGCCCGCTGGAGACCGAGGAATCGGCGGTCGCCTTCATCTTGCTCTGCAGGGTCGCGATCTCGGTCTGGACCTTGGAGCGGTCGGTGCCGGAATTGGTGGCGGTCTGGAGCTTGGCGCGCAGGTTCTGCAGGTCGGAGAGGATGCTGTTGAGGCCGTTATAGGCGGTGCCGACGGCCGAGGAGGAGAGGCCGAGCGAGTCCTTCACCGCGCCCAGGGAGGCGTTGTCGGTGCGCACCGTGGTGGCGATGGACCAGTAGGCGGCGCTGTCGGAGGCGGCGGAGACGCGCTGCCCGGTCGAGACCCGGTTGCTGGTCATGTCGAGCTGGGCATTGATCGACTTGAGGGTGGTGAGCGCGGTCATCGCCGCGGAGTTGGTGAGCAGGCTGGTCATGGTGAGGGAACTCGCGATGAACTGAAGGAACGGGTTGCAAATCCGGGCTCACACCGGAGAAGCGGACCGGCTTCATGCCTTGGACCGATCGCAGGTCCGACCGACGACGCGCTAAACGCGGGCTTTCACCGAAGAAACGGAACGACATCATGTCTAGGGACAACCATAATCCCTTCCGCACTGCTGACGTCGAAGAATAATCCAATAGACAATTGTTCCTCAACCTGTTCTTTTTGGCCTCGATTCCCCTAAGGAAGGTTGCATCTCTCTCGCGGCTCTTCGTTCGAATACGTTCGTCTCAAGCTTAAGGTTAACTGATCATTGATCTGGACGAGCTGCCCGAGAGTCCATGCGCCGAGCGCGGAGATCTCTCTTTTAAGTTGTGTCGCGATCTTTGGAGTACCGCAACCACTTGGTATATCAGGATGATTCCGTGCCGGCGTGCCGATCGGAGCAGTTTTAGGTTGTGTCTATGCGTGGGTGCGAGCGGAAGGTGGCGGCGGCACCCCGCCTGCGCACCGGGCAAGACCGGCGGCCGGCTCACCGGGAAATCTTGGGAATTACTGTTTTCTTTGCTTTCTAGTTCTTGTGCCCCGCGGCGCCCGCAATCCGGGTTCGGCCTGCATCAATCGAGTGCGGCGCAGCATCAGAGCGTCCGCGGCGGCCGGGCCTGGCGTGATCCGGCCGGTGCTTCGGCCGTGTCGGGAGGCGTCGTGCGAGGCGCAGGTGCGTGGCGAAGTCCGCGGCCTGGGGCCGGCGGGCCGCGACGGTTCGCGCGGGCGAGCCCCGGCCCGGAGGAGGATCACGGGCTGGGTGTGGCGCCGCCGGCGAGGGCCGTCAGGGCGTACGGCGGGGTTGCGGGCTGCCAGGGTGCGCTCGCCCTTCCCCCGCAGGCCTCCCCCTGGTCGATGACCAGGCGGGCCGCGCGGCGATGGCGATCGCGTCCGCGCCCGACGGTCGCGTGCCGCCCGACGAGGAGGGAATCGGGCCTCTCCGCGGATGGCGGCCTCTCGCGGCTGATGGCCCCGGCGCGTGTCGGTCCAGGCCGCGGACCATGGTCGCGGGCGGCCTGGGGTGCGGGGCTGCGCGGGATCCTCCCCGCCCCGCCGGGCGTGGCGGCGATCGACCGGATCGCAGCCCGATCCGTGCCGTGCGCGCGCACCGTCCGCGCCGCGCGGATCTCGGGGGACGGCGGCATGCCGCATCACGCCCCCGCGCTGCCGCGCGTCGGCGCATCCCGGACAAACCGGGCGTTGGTTCACGGGGCCGCGCCCGTTCCGGGCGCGTCACGCGAAAAACCCCGCCTCCTCGCGGAGACGGGGCGCGCTGCGTGGCGGCCCCGGCGGTGCCGGGGCCGGGGCTTTGGCTGGCTGATCCCGGCTCAGCGGAACAGCGAGAGCAGGTTCTGGCTCGACGAGTTGGCGATGCTCAGCGACTGCACCGCCAGCTGCTGCTGCGTCTGCAGCGCCTTCAGCTTCGTCGATTCCTCCTCGATGTCCGAATCCACCAGCGTGCCGATCGTCGCGCTGTTGGCCTTCATCAGGGTGTCCACGAAGGTCTTCTGGCCGTCGACCTGCGTCTTGGCCGCGCCCAGCTTGGTGCCGGCATCCGTAACCTTGCCGATCACCTGATCGACCATGGTGATGATGTTGGCCACGTCGGTGTCGCCGTTGGTGCCGACGAGCTTGGAGATGTCGAAATTCGCGACGCTGTAGGAGCCCGACATGCCGCCGCCGGCCGTGTAGGTGCCGGTCGCCGTGTCGAGCAGGCCCTTGCCGGTCGTGGTGGTCGCGTTGGTCCCCTTGTTGACGACGCCGGTGACGCTGGCCGCGCCGAAGCCGATGTCGACGGTGTTGTTGGCCGTCGTGTCGATCTTGAGGGTGTTGGTCGCACCCGTCGCGCTCCGGGTGAAGGTCAGGCGGCCCGCCGAGTCCAGGCTGGCGGTGACGCTCGGCACGCCCGCGGTGGTCAGCGTGCTGGCGCTGATCGCGTTGTTGAGCGCCGAGAGGAACTCGTTGGTGGTGACCTTGGTGAGGTCCTTGGCGGCGGTGGTCAGCGCGGCCTTGTCGAGCTTGATGGTCGCGTTGCCGGTCTCGGTGGTGATCGTCAGCTCGACCGTCTGGGCGGCCGAGAAGTCGGCCGTGCCGCCGGTGAACGCCGTCGTGCCGGTCAGCGAGGTGCTGCCGAAGACCTGACCCGACGTGGCCGGGACGGTGACGCTGGCGCTGGAATTGGCGTCGAGCAGCTTGATGCTGCCGACATCGACGTTCACGTACGAGAAGTTGATCGCGCCGGCCGAGTCGCGGGAGAAGCCGGCCACGATCTTGCGGATGGCCTGGTAGTCGCTCGCCGACGAATCCACCGAGATCCAGTTCTGGCCGCTCGACACCGACGAGTTGGCGGTCGCCTTCATCTTGCTCTGGAGCGCCGCGATCTCGGTCTGGACCTTGGCGCGGTCGACGCCCGCCTGGGTGGCGGTCTGGAGCTTGGCGCGGATGTTCTGCAGGTCGGTGAGGATGCTGTTGAGGCCGTTATAGGCCGTGTCGATGGTCGAGGCGCCGAGCCCGAGCGAGTCCTTCACCGCGCCGAGCGAGCTGTTATCCGTGCGGACCGTCGTGGCGATCGACCAATAGGCGGCGTTGTCGGCAGCGTTGGAGACGCGCTGGCCGGTGGAGACGCGGTTGCTGGTCGTGTCGAGCTGGGTGTTGATGCTCTTGAGGGTGGTCAGGGCCGTCATCGCGGCGCTGTTGGTGAGCAGGCTGGTCATCTGAGCTGATCCGGGTTGTGAGGCAGACAGGCAACATCGGATCCGGGCTCACACCGGAGTAGCAAATGGCCTCATGCCATAGATCCAAGACTTGGATCTAACCCGCTACGCATTACAAACCGGATTCTCACCGGATCGGCAAAATGACATCATGTCGACAGGTTCAAACAAACCTGCTTGCCGAGCTGCCGCCGGAACTTCCTGCGGGTGCGATCACGATCACCCTGGCGATGGATCCACTATGCCCGGCTCACCGTTACTGGTGGCTTAATCGCAATGGCAAAAGGGCTCGGGCTTTCACCATGTTCGATTGATGGAGGCCGCGATGAAGCGCGGTTCGGCATGGCCGAGGAAGCGCGGCTTCACGGCGCCCCGCGAGGTCCGGCGCGGCGCGCCACGGCGGCGCGCCCCGGTCGGCACCGCCCCATCCGGCTCCGGTCCGTCGGGCCGCGGCCGCGCTCCGCCCGCCGCGACCGACCCGCGCAGGAACCCGCCCCCTCGGGAAAGCGCCCGTTCCGGGCGCGTCACGCGAAAAACCCCGCCTCCTCGCGGAGACGGGGCGCGCTGCGTGGCGGCCCCGGCGGTGCCGGGGCCGGGGCTTGGTCGGAGGATCCCGGCTCAGCGGAACAGCGAGAGCAGGTTCTGGCTCGACGAGTTGGCGATGCTCAGCGACTGCACCGCCAGCTGCTGCTGCGTCTGCAGCGCCTTCAGCTTCGTCGATTCCTCCTCGATGTCCGAATCCACCAGCGTGCCGATCGTCGCGCTGTTGGCCTTCATCAGGGTGTCCACGAAGGTCTTCTGGCCGTCGACCTGCGTCTTGGCCGCGCCCAGCTTGGTGCCCGCGTCCGTCACCTTGCCGATCACCTGATCGACCATGGTGATGATGTTGGCCACGTCGGTGTCGCCGTTGGTGCCGACGAGCTTGGAGATGTCGAAGTTCACGACGCTGTAGGAGCCCGACATGCCGCCGCCGGCCGTGTAGGTGCCGTTCGAGGTGTCGAGCAGGCCCTTGCCGGTCGTGGTGGTCGCGTTGGTCCCCTTCGCCACGGAGCCGGTGACGCTGGCGGCGCCGAAGCCGATGTCGACGGTGTTGTTGGCCGTCGTGTCGACCTTGACGGTATTGGTCGCACCCGTCGCGGTCCGGGTGAAGGTCAGGCGGCCCGCGGTGTCCAGGCCGGCGGTGACGCTCGGCACGCCCGCGGTGGTCAGCGTGCTGGCGCTGATCGCGTTGTTGAGCGCCGAGAGGAACTCGTTGGTGGTGACCTTGGTGAGGTCCTTGGCGGCGGTGGTCAGCGCGGCCTTGTCGAGCTTGATGGTCGCGTTGCCGGTCTCGGTGGTGATCGTCAGCTCGACCGTCTGGGCGGCCGAGAAGTCGGCCGTGCCGCCGGTGAACGCCGTCGTGCCGGTCAGCGAGGTGGTGCCGGAGGCCTGCGCCTGGGTCGCCGCCACGGTCACGCTCGAGCCGGCATTGGCGTCGAGCAGCTTGATGCTGCCGACATCGACGTTCACGTACGAGAAGTTGATCGCGCCGTTCGAGCCGCGGGAGAAGCCGGCCACGATCTTGCGGATGGCCTGGTAGTCGCTCGCCGACGAGTCCACCGAGATCCAGTTCTGGCCGCTCGACACCGACGAGTTGGCGGTCGCCTTCATCTTGCTCTGGAGCGCCGCGATCTCGGTCTGGACCTTGGCGCGGTCGACGCCCGCCTGGGTGGCGGTCTGGAGCTTGGAGCGGATGTTCTGCAGGTCGGTGAGGATGCTGTTGAGGCCGTTATAGGCCGTGTCGACGGTCGAGGCGCCGAGCCCGAGCGAGTCCTTCACCGCGCCGAGCGAGCTGTTGTCCGTGCGGATCGTGGTGGCGATCGACCAATAGGCGGCGTTGTCGGCAGCGTTGGAGACGCGCTGGCCGGTGGAGACGCGGTTGCTGGTCGTGTCGAGCTGGGTGTTGATGCTCTTGAGGGTGGTCAGGGCCGTCATCGCGGCGCTGTTGGTGAGCAGGCTGGTCATCTGAGCTGATCCGGGTTGTGAGGCAGATAGGCAACATCGGATCCGGGCTCACACCGGAGTAGCAAATGGCCTCATGCCATAGATCCAAGACCTGGATCTAACCCGCTACGCATTACAAGCCGGATTCTCACCGGATCGATGGCGCGACGTCATGTCTGCAGGACATTATAGGACCTGCCCATCGAACATTGGTCGATGACTTGGTGGTAGCGAATTTCAGCTGCCTTCATCGACGCTATAATGGTCGTATGGGCGGCCTTACTGGTGACTTAAGCCGGTCCGGCGAAGGCGGTGGACACCCGGCCCGTCCACAGGGCAGTTTCGGGCAAGGTTACCAACCTATGTCGTCGGGGTGTGGGAGAGAGCGGGACGCATGGCACGGCCGGGACTGACGAATCCGACGCGGGCCTTCATCAAGAAGGGCGCGCGCTTCTTCCTCAACGGCGCCCTGATGCGGGCGAGCGACAGCGTCACGCTCGACATCCACGCGGTCGACGTGCTGCTGATGCCGAGCCACCTGATCGAGGCCGACGAGGTGCGCACCCCCCTGCAGCGGCTCTACTACCTCGTCCAGCAGATGCTGATCGAGCCCGGCCGCATGGCCGAGTGGCAGGAGGCCTACCGCGCCCTCCTGGTGGCCGGCGTCGGCCTGCCCGAGCACGAGACGCTGCGGCCGATCCTGCGCCTCGTCGAGCGCGAGAAGTACCAGAGCGCGATGGCGCTGCTGCGCAAGACCATGCGGGGCGAGGAGGCTCAGAGGGCCGCCACCGAGGCGACGAGCCGGCGCGTGTAGGGGTGGCGGGGCGCCCCGAACACCGCCTCGGGCGTCCCCTCCTCGACGACGGCGCCGCCCTCCATCACCAGCACCCGGTCGGCCAGGGCCTCCACCACCGCGAGGTCGTGGCTGATGAGCACGGCGGTGAGCCCGTGCCGGGCCCTCAGATCCGCGAGCAGGCGCAGCACCTTCGCCTGCACCGCGAGGTCGAGGGCCGCGACCGGCTCGTCCAGGACGACGATCCGCGCCCCCGCCGCCAGCGCCCGCGCGATCGCGACGCGCTGCGCCTGCCCGCCCGAGAGCTCGTGCGGGTAGCGGTCGAGATGGGCCGGCTCCAGGCCGACGGAGTCCATCAGGGCGGCGAGGCGCGGCGGGCGCTCGGCCGCGTCGAGCCCGGCGAGGAAGCGCAGGGGCGCGGCCAGGGCTTGGCGGATCGTCCGGCGCGGGTTGAGCGCCGAGACGGGGTCCTGGAACACGTACTGGATCGTGCGGCCCAGCACCCGCGGCCCCGCCCGGACGAGGTCGGGCAGCGGCCTTCCCTCGATGACGATCGACCCGGCGCTCGGCCGCACCAGCCCGACGAGGCAGCGCGCGAGGGTGGACTTGCCGCAGCCGGATTCGCCCACGATGCCGAGCGTCTCTCCCGGCGCGACCCGGAACGACACGCCCCCGAGCGCCGTCACGGCCGGCCGGCCGCGGGCGAAGAGGCCGCCCCGCGCCGGGTAGGTCTTGGCGAGGCCGCGCACCTCCACGGCCGGGCTCACGCGCGTTCCTCCGGCCACGGATCGGCCGCCGGCCTCGTCCGCCTCCAGCAGCGCCCGGGCGCGCCCGAGCACCGGCACCGCGGCGATCAGGCCGCGGGTGGTGGGGTGCTGCGGGCGCGAGAGCACCCGCGCCGCCTCCCCGGCCTCGACGATCCGCCCGCCCTGCATCACCGCGACCCGGTCGCAGAGCCGCCGCACCACCCCGACATCGTGGCTGATGAACAGGATCGCGAGGCCCCGCTCCCGGCGCAGCCGGTCGAGCAGGTCGAGGATCCCCGCCTGCACGGTGGCGTCGAGGGCGGTGGTCGGCTCGTCCGCGACGATCAGATCGGGATCGTTGGCGAGCGCCATGGCGATGCCGACCCGCTGGCGCTGCCCGCCGGAGAGCTCGTGCGGGTAGGCGCGGGCGATGCGGCCGGGATCCGGCAGGGCGACCGCGGCGAGCAGCCCCTCGGCGCGGCTCGCCGCCTCCCCGGCCCCGACCCGGCGATGCGCCCGGATCGCCTCCGCGACCTGGTCCCCGACCCGGATCAGCGGGTGGAGCGTGGTGAGCGGGTCCTGGAACACGTAGGCGATCCGGTCCCCGCGCAGGCGGCGCAGGGCGGCGGGCGGCAGGGCGAGGAGGTCCTCGCCGCGAAAGCGGATCGCCCCCCCGGTGACGAGGCCCGGCGGCGAGGGGACGAGGCGCAGGATCGCGTGGGCCGTCACCGACTTGCCCGAGCCCGAGGCCCCGACGAGGCCGAGGCACTCCCCCGGGGCGACCGCGAGGTCGACGCCCCGCACCGCCTCGGCGCGGCCCGCCGGCGTCTCGAAGGCGACGCGCAGGCCCGCGACCGCGAGCCCGTCGGCGGGCCGGAGCCCGTCGGCGGGCGGGGGCCCGGCCGCGGGCGGGGCGGCGGGGAGCGGAGGGCGCGCGACCCGGGTCGCGGCGCCCGGCCGCGCCGCCGGGCCGCCGGCGAGGCGCGGGTCGAGGGCGTCGCGCAGCCCGTCGCCGACGAGGTTCAGGGCGAGCACGATCAGGAGGACCGCGAAGCCCGGCACCGCCGCCACGGCGGGCGCGCCGATCAGGACGCGGCGCCCCTCCCCCAGCATCGCCCCGAGATCGGCCTGCGGCGGCTGCGCCCCGAGGCCCAGGAAGGACAGGCCGGCCGTCTCCAGGATCATCCAGCCGACCGTGGTCGAGGCGGTGACGGCGATCACCGGCAGGACGTTCGGCAGGATCTCGACGAGGAGGATGCGGGCCGGCCCCATGCCGGAGAGCCGCGCCGCGGCGACGAAATCCTGCACCCGCAGGGTCGCGGCCACGCCCCGCACGGTGCGGGCGAAGAACGGGATGTTGGCGACCACCACCGCCGCCAGGGCGTTGAGGAGGCCCGGCCCGAGCGCCGCCACCACGGCGAGGGCGAGCAGCAGGTAGGGGAAGGCCATCAGCACGTCGACGAGGCGCATCAGCAGCGCCTCGGTCCGGCCGCCGGCGAAGCCCGCGACGAGGCCGAGGCCCGAGCCGATCCCGGCCGCGAGCGACGCCGCCGCGAGGCCGACCGCGAGGCTCACCCGGGTGCCGTGGACGAGCCGGGCCAGGAGGTCGCGGCCGAGCGCGTCGGTGCCGAGCCACGCGCCCGGCGTGAGGGGCGCCAGCAGCCGCGCGGCGGGCGCGGTGGCGTCGGGATCGGCGAGGGGCAGGAGCGGCGCGGCCAGCGAGACCGCGCCGACGAGGACGAGCGCGACGAGCCCCGCCGCCGCCGGGCGGTTGCGCATCAGCCGGGCGAGGAGGCCGCTCACCCGCCGATCCTCGGATCGGCGAGCCGCTGCAGCAGGTCGGCCGCGAGGTTCACCAGCACGTAGGTCGTCGCCACGACGAGCACCCCGCCCTGGACCAGGAGCACGTCCCGGGTGGCGATGGCGCCGACCAGCATGCGGCCGATGCCCGGCCACTGGAACACGGTCTCGACGTAGACCGCCCCGCCGAGCACGAAGCCCGCCTGGGTGCCGATGACCGGGATCACCGTCACCAGGGCGGCGCGGGCGGCGTGGAGGAGCACGATCCGCCCCTCGCCGAGGCCCTTGGCGCGGGCGGTGCGGACGAAGTCCTGGCGCAGCACCTCCAGCATGGCGGCGCGGGTGAGCCGGGCGATCACCCCGGCCGCCACCACCGCCAGGGTCGCGGCCGGCAGGGCGAGGTGGCGCAGGAGATCGGCCAGGGTCTCCTCGCCGTAGATCGCGTGCATGCCGCTCACCGGCAGCAGGCGCCAGCGCACCGAGACCAGCAGGATCAGCAGGAGCCCGAGCCAGAAGGACGGCACCGAGAGGCCGACCAGCACGCCGAGCGTGGCGAGCCGGTCGACCCAGCCCGATTGCCGCAGGGCCGCCGCGACCCCGAGGGCGAGGCCGAGGAGCGCGGCGAGGGCGAGCGCCGCCCCCGCCAGGATCAGCGTCGCGGCGAAGCGCTCCGCCACCTCGTCGAGGACGGGGCGGTTGAGGCTGTGCGAGCGGCCGAGATCGCCGGTGAGCACGTGCGAGAGCCACGTCAGGTACTGGACCGGCAGGGAGCGGTCGAGGCCGAGGTCGCGGTTGACGCGGGCGACCGCCTCGGGCGTCGCGTAGGGGCCGAGCAGGGCCAGTGCCGGGTCGCCCGGGATCAGCGCCATGATCAGGAAGACGATCACGCTGAGGCCCAGCAGGACCGGGACCAGGGCGGCGAGCCGGCCGAGGAGGTAGCGGCCCATCACGGCCCATCGCGCTTGCGCACGCCGGCGAGGCGGGCCGTGAAGGTCGGGTCGAGGGCGAAGCCGCGCACGGCCTCCCGCACCACCGCCGCCTGCTTGCCGTGGACCACGACCGCGAAGGGCGCGTCCGCCACGACGAGGCGCTCCGCGGCCCGGTCGAGATCCCGGCGGCGCGCCGGGTCGGTGCTGCGGCGGGCCTCGTCGAGGAGCCGGTCGAGATCCGGGTTGGCGTAGCCGCCCGCGTTGAAGCCGCCCTTCCCCGGCAGCGCGTCGCTCGCGAGGGCGAGCGAGGGCAATTGGTCGGGATCGTTGGTCATCCAGGCCATCTCGGCCATGTCGGCCATGTCGGCGTCCTCGCCGAGGCCGCGATTGACCCGGGCCAGGTAGGCGTTCCACTCGTAGGTGACGAGCCGGACGTCGAGGCCCACGCGGGCGAGGTCGGCCTGGATCGCCGTGCCCATCGCCACCGGGTCGAGCATCCCCGACCCGCCCTCGGCGACGAGGAGCGTGAGCCGCGCCCCCTCCGCCCCGGCCTCGCGCAGCAGGGCGCGGGCGCGGGCGGGATCGTGGCCGTAGCCCGCGAGGTCGGGATCGTAGGTGCCCGCGAAGGCCGGGGCGATGATCCCGCGCGCCGGCACGGCCGTGCCCTGCAGCACGTGCTCGGCCAGCGCCCGCCGGTCGATGGCCCAGTTCACCGCCTCGCGCACCCGGCGGTCCCGCAGCGGCCCGGCCCGCATATTCAGGATCAGGTACCAGAGGTGGGGGCCGACCGCCTCCGCGACCGAGAACCCGGCCCGGTGCCGGAACAGCGCGAGGGCGTCGGGCGGCATCTCCGCCGCGACGTCGACGTCGCCCGCCAGCATCTCGGTCGCGCGGGTGTTCGGGTCGGCGAGCGGGCGGAAGATCACGAGCCGCGAGGCGGCCGGCCCGCCCCAGTAATCCGGGTTGCGGGCGAGCGTCACCTTGCGGCTGCTCTGCCACGCCTCGAAGCGGAACGGCCCGGTCCCGACCGGGTTGCGCCCGAAATCCTTCCCCCGCGCCATCACGGCCCCGGGCGGGACGATGAGCCCGGTCGGCGTCGCGAGGTTGGCCAGGAAGGGCGCGAAGGGCTGGCGCAGGGTGAAGCGCACCGTCCGGGGATCGAGGGCCTCGACCCGCTCCACCGCGCGGAACAGGAAGGCGAGCGGGAAGGGGCCGGTCGCCGCCGCCGGGTGGGCGGGGTCGAGGAGCCGCCCGAAGGTGAAGGTCACGGCCCGCGCGTCGAGCGGGCTGCCGTCGTGGAAGCGCACGCCCGCGCGCAGCCGGAACGTGTAGCGGCGGCCATCCTCCGAGAGGCTCCAGCTCTCGGCGAGCGCGGGCTCGATCTCCAGGCTG
Organism: Methylobacterium sp. WSM2598; assembly: GCF_000379105.1. Classification (GTDB taxonomy): domain Bacteria; phylum Pseudomonadota; class Alphaproteobacteria; order Rhizobiales; family Beijerinckiaceae; genus Methylobacterium. The sequence continues at coordinate 2,685,660 of NZ_KB900609.1, forward strand.
CCGGGCTTGGTGCGCACCAGCCCGTCGTAGAGGTTGACGAGGATGCGCGCATCGTTCGTCGCGGTGGTGACGCCGGGATCGAGGGAGGCGGGCTCGGCCGACTGCCCGACCACCAGCACGTCGTCGGGCACCTCCGCGGCCCGCGCCCGCCCGGCAACGCCCGCCGCGGCCGCGAGGGCGGCGAGGACAAGGCCGACGAGGGCGGGGCGGGCTGGGCTCACGGCCTTGGTCTCGCGCGGGCAGGACGGGCGCGGCGACGCCGCGGTCGGGCCAACGCGGGGGAGCGGGATTGGTTGCCTCAGCGGCAGGGCCGGGCTCGCGCCTCACCCGCTCCGCAGGCGCCGAGCCGGCTCGTTCGACCGCGCCCAGATCTCCTGCAGGCGGCCCGGTTCGAGCAGGGCCCGGAAGGTCTCGATCGGCACCGGGGGGCTGAACAGGTAGCCCTGGGCCGTCGTCGCCCCGCCCTCGACCAGGAAGCGCAGGTCCGCGTCGGTCTCGACGCCCTCCACCACGGTCTCGAATCCGAGCGAGCCGGCGAGCGACAGGATGGTGCGCACGATCGTCTGCTGCTCGGGATTGCCCGCCACGCCGTCGACCAGGGAGCGGTCGAGCTTGAGCGCGTCGATGGGCGCGCGCGCGAGCGTGGCGAGGTTCGAGTAGCCGGTGCCGAAATCGTCGATCGAGACCCGCACCCCGAGCCCGCGCAGCCGCGTCACGTGGCCCTGGATGGTGTCGGAATCGCGCATCGCCACCGTCTCGGTGATCTCCAGTTCGAGGCAGGAGGGCGGCAGGCCGGCCCGCGCCAGCCGGTCCTCGACCGTCTGGGCGAAGGTCGGGTCCTCCAGCTGCAGCACCGAGACGTTGACCGCCACCGTGACGTCGTGGCCGCGCGCCAGCAATTCCCCGATCTCCGCGAGGGCGCGCTCGAGCACGAAGACGCCGAGATCCGGGATCAGCCCCGCCTCCTCGGCGATCGGGATGAACTTGCCCGGCGGGATCGCGCCGCGCTCGGGATGGTGCCAGCGCATCAGCGCCTCGGCGCCGACGACCCGCCCGTCCGCCAGGGACACTTTGGGCTGGTAATGCACGCTGAACTCGCGGGTCTTGAGGGCGCGGCGCAGCTCGCTCTCGATGCCGAGGCGCTCCTGCACCCGCTGGGCCGCCTCCGCGGTGAAGAAGGTGCAGGTGCCCCGCCCCTGCCGCTTGGCCTCGTACATGGCGATGTCCGCCCGCACCAGGAGCTCGTCGTAGCCGGCCTCGCCCTCCGCCAGCGCGATGCCGATGCTGGCCCCGACCACCATGTGGGCGCTGCCGACCTCGTAGCTCTCGCTCACCACGGCCACCAGGGCCTCGCCGCACGCGCGCAACCCGTCGCGGGTGAGGGCGCCGCTCACGACGATCAGGAACTCGTCGCCGCCGATGCGCCCGAGCAGCACGCTCTCCCAGGCGCCCGCCCGGCGGCGCTCCTCCAGGAAGGCGACGAGCCGGCGCGCGAGCTGGGAGAGGAGCGCGTCCCCGGCCCGGTGGCCGAACGTGTCGTTGACCGACTTGAAGCGGTCGAGGTCGAGGAACAGGAAGGCCGTGCGGCCGCGGCCCTGGCCGAGGATCGCGGTGCCGTCGAGCCGCATCTTCTCGCGGTTGGCGAGCCCGGTGACCGGATCGAAGAAGGCGAGCTGGCGCACGCGCCCGAGGCTCTCGCGCAGGTTCGCCAGCATCGTCTCGAAGGCTTGGCCGAGGCTGCGCACCTCCCCGAGGCCGCGCGCCCGGAAGGGCACGTCGAGGTCCCCGCGCGCCACGGCGCTCGCCGCCGTCGCGAGTTCCGGCAGGCCGCTGGTGACCCGGCGCACGGCGGCGAGCACCATCACGACGAGGGCGCCGAGGGAGACGGCGGCGAGCAGCAGGAACCACGCGAAGAGCGAGCGGGTCTGCATCACGCCGAGCCGCAGGATCTCCTGGGTGGCGGCGCCGACCTCGGCCACGCTGGAATGGGCGCAGACCGCGAGGGTGAGGCGGTGGGGCATGCAGCGCGCCACCCGCGCGCCGTCCTGCGAGACGAGCAGGTCGTCCTCGCCGAGATCCTCGCGGGGCACGAGGCCGGAGGCCGGGGCGCCGGCCGCCGAGATCGGGCGCTCCCCGGCGAGCACGACGACCCCGACCTTGGTGAGGGCCGAGAAGTTCAGGAAGGTCGGCTCGCGCGGCGCGAGCAGGCGCAGGCCGACCAGGGCGCCGGCCACGTCCCCGAAATCGTCGAAGACCGGCTCGATCTGGATGCCGCCGATCCGGCGCTCGGCCGGCAGCCCGAGGAGCGCCCCGATCTCTTCCGGCAGCGCGATCATCCGGCCGATCGCCCGGCGCCGCGCGCGGCTGTTCTCCGCCAGCACCTCCCGGATCGGCGACTCGAGCTCGGCCCGGCCGAGCGCCTCCGCCAAGTCGAGGAGGTCGTCGCCCGCGCTCGTCCCGGTCACGATCCCCTTCGGGTCGGTGACGATCAGCGCGTCGAGATCCCCGGTCACGGCGGCGGGGGCGAGGAGTTCGCGCAGGGCGACCGGGTTGGCGCTGCCCACCGCCTTCACGATGTCGAGCCGCTGGGCGAGGAAGCGCGTCTGCCGGGCGGCCTCCTGGAACAGGCCGTCGAGGCGGGCGCCGGCGAGGCCGGCCTCGCCGTCGAGCTTGCGCGCCACCTGCTCGCGGGAGAGGAGCGCCACCGTCCGCGCCCGCTCGGCCGCGTCCTGGTTCAGGCGCTGCAGGGCGAGCAGGCCGGTGACGGCGAAGGTCAGGGCCCCGGTGACGAGGACGGTGATGGCGAGGTAGCGGCCGATCTGCGATCCGGGCCGCCGCCGCCAGACCCGGCGCGCCGCGACCGCGAGGCGGCGCAGGGGGGCGGGCGTCCGCCCCCGGCCGGCCGGCCGGGGCCGATCCGGGGGACTCGTGCCGCTGATATCCGCCGTTTCGGGCACGCGCCTCGTCCGATCGATCACGTCTCTCCTTGAGCTACCGGCGAAGTGTTGAGACCAACCTAAAATTCCGCGCCCTCGTCCCCGCCCGCAAAGTAGCTCCCAGGAGGATTGCCAAGGTACTCATCGGATCGATCTGAATGACGGCGATCTCGCGCGGCGAGGGCGGCGGGATCGACAGGCGCGGGATTGCGCGAGCGGCCGCGTCGACGGGTCTGCTCGGGACCTTCTCCGCCGAGATCCTGCGCACCGGGAGGCCGGTCACGGGGTCCGTGCGGCGCGCCGGGGGCGGGCCGCCCGCGGCCGCTTGGGTGGAACAGGCCTCGCGCCGGGCACGTTGGCCGGCACCAGAACCAGAAGAGGACGACCGATGACCGCCAAGCCTCCTCCCGTTCCGCCCGCCAACCAGTCCCACAAGGGGCCCGGCAGCGCCCAGGGGGCGCCCACGGAGCTCGGCAAGGCCGGCAGCCAGACCAAGGATCCGGACAAGATCGGCCAGGCCGGCAATTCCAAGGTGAACACCACCAACCAGGGATACCAGCAGGACCGATGAGCACCTCGCGCAAGGCCCCCCAGACCGACCGCCACCACGGCGGGCCCGGCAGCAGCCACCAGGACGCGACGGAGCCCCAGCGGCCCGAGCGGCACGACCCCCAGCCGGGCAGCCCGACGAACGGCGCCACGTCGCACGTCTCGGGCGGAGGCGGCGAGCGCGACGCGCATCACCGCCACAGCAAGACCGGGCAGGCCCCGGACCGGACCGAGCGCTCGCACTAGCGCCGCGCCCGATCACGGTGCCATCGGGCGCAAGCTCTCGGTCGTTGGTTGTGCCGCATTGTCTTCGATGAATCGGCATCCCCTTCGTCGGACAATGCTCCAGGGCTTCCCCGCCGCTCAGGGGTCCCCTCGGCGGCTCTGCGCCCGCCGCGCAGGGCTGAGGTCAGCGGCCCTGCGCGGCCGCGAAGGCCGCCCCGTCCGCGAGGCCCTGCGCGAAGGCCCGCCGGATCCCGTCCGGATCGGTGATGTCGAACTGGCCGATGGCGACGGGGGCGGAGGGCTGCAGGTAGGTCCGGCCCGGATGCTGCGGCAGGGACCGGTAGCGCCGGGTCAGCAGCACGAGGCTGCGCCCGCCCGCCGCCTCGATGCCGGCGAGCGGCGCGACCGGGACGTTGTCCACGAGGCCTCCGTCGAGGGCGGGCCCGTCCCCGACGCGGCCCACCGGCATGAAGGGCGGCACGCTCGCGCTCGCCATCAGGGCCGCGGCGAGCTCCTCCGCGCCCCCGAGGTCGCGCACCGACACGAACTCCTCCCGGAAGCCGAGGGCTCTCCCGCCGCGCGGGTGCACGGGGGCCCGCCAGGTCTTCTCGACCTGGTAGGTGAGGATGCCGAGCGGGATCGCGGCGGCGAGCGGCAGGCGGCGCGGCGGCCGCGCCAGGGCGATCCTGACCTCGGCCGGCCCGGCGCGCAGCGCCGCGAAGGCCGCCGGCCCGAGCACCGCGTCGATGAGGTCGCGGTAGAGGGCGGAGACCGGAAAGGCCCGCCCGCCCCGGCAGGCCGCGCGCCAATCGAGGTTCGGCGTCCCGGCGGCGCAGCCCTCGGCGACCCGCTCCATCACCGCCCGCCCCTGCCCGAGCAGGCTGTAGCAGGCCGCGAAGGCGCCTCCCGAGACGCCGACCACCAGGGAGGGGGAGAGGCGCAGGCGCTCGGCCGCCGCCGCCCAGAAGCCGCCCTGCCAATAGCAGCGATTTCCCCCGCCCGCGAAGGCGACCGCGTCGAACATCGCCGTCAGCGCCGCGCCTCCTCGTCCGCCCGCGCCACGCCGCGCCACGCGAGCACCACCCGCTCGAGGGAGGCGAGGTCGTCGGCCGGGAGCGTGCCGAGGGTGCGGACCACGTAGGCGGTCTGGGCCGCCATGCCGCTCCGCGCGAGGTCGCGCCCGACCTGCGTGAGGTGGAGGGCGTGCGAGCGCCGGTCGCCCGGGATCGGGCGCCGCTCCACCAGCCCCGCCTCGACCAGCCGGTCGACCAGCCCCGAGACGTTGCCCTTCGTGACGTAGAGCCGCTCGGCGAGGTCCTGCTGGGTGAGCCCCTCCTGCTCGGAGAGCGTGGAGAGCACGTCGAATTGCGGGATCGACAGGCCGAGCGCCCGCAACTCGGCCGCGACCGCCGCGGCGACGCGCCGGTTGAGCCGGACGAAGCGGAACCAGATCCGCATCGGGTCCGGGGGAATGGCGGCGAGGGAGGCGGAGCGCGGCGAGGTGGGGGTCATCGAGATAGTTTATATCAGAACCATCTCGGCGCCAGCGGGGCGGAACCGATCCCCCGCCGCCGGAGGCGGGTCCCGCCGCTCGCCCCGGCCTCGCCCGGGGCCCGCCCGGGGGCCCGCCGGGCGGCGGATCACGCGCGATGCGATGACCAAGCGCGTCGGCGACCTCCAGGCGGCGATCGGGGGGGGCGCCGAGGCCATGGCGGCGATCAACGGGGCGGTCACCGAACTCTCGCGGCTGATCCGGGATCCGCTGCGATCAACCGGAGCCCGCATGACCCTCGCGATGGCGAGCGCGGTCGAGGAGCGGACGGCCTCGACCCGGGAGGTCGCGAGCCCCGTCGTCGCCGTGCCGCAGGCGGCGCGGGAGACCGGCGGCTCGCCCAGGCGGTGCGGGAGGTTTCGGTGAGCCTCGCCGGCCGGTCGAGCGGTCTCGGCACCGGCGTCGAGCGCTGCCTCAAGGCCGGGCAGGGCGCGCGGGGAGCTGGCCTCCCCGCTACACCGCCATGGTGGTCTTCACCGTCTCGACCAGCTGCTTGAGGCTGAAGGGCTTGGGCAGGAAGTTGAATTCCTCGCCCTCCGGCAGGTTCTTCTGGAAGGCGTCCTCGGCGTAGCCGGAGACGAAGATCACCTTGAGGGTGGGGTGCCGCTTGCGCAGCTCGCGCAGCAGCGTCGGGCCGTCCATCTCGGGCATCACCACGTCCGACACGACGAGGTCGACCGGCGTGTCGCGCTCGCCGATGATGGCGAGCGCCTCCAGCCCCGAGGCGGCCTCGAGCACCGTGTAGCCGCGCGCCGCGAGCGCCCTCGCGTTCACCGCCCGCACCGGATCCTCGTCCTCGACGAGCAGGATGGTGCCGCGGCCGGTGAGGTCGGCGGCCGGCGCCTTGCGCTCGGGGGCGGCGCCCTCCGCCGGGGCGGCGGCGGCCGGCGCCGCGGCGGGGGCCGCCTCCGGGGCGGGCACCTCCTCGGGGATCGGGACGTAGCGCGGCAGGTAGATGCCGAACACCGTGCCCTCGCCGACCGTCGACTTCACGTCGATGTAGGCGCCCGACTGCTTGACGATGCCGAACACCGTCGAGAGGCCGAGCCCGGTGCCCTTGTTCACCTCCTTGGTGGTGAAGAACGGCTCGAAGATCTTCTCCATGATCTCCGGCGTCATGCCGGTGCCGGTATCGGCCACCTCGACCAGCACGTAATCGGCCGCCGGCAGGCCGGTGAGCTGGAGGGCGCCCGCCGCCTCGGCGGCGACGTTGGCGGTGCGGATCGCGAGGCGCCCGCCATTCGGCATCGCGTCGCGGGCATTCACCGCGAGGTTCACGATCACCTGCTCGAACTGGTTCACGTCGGCCTTGACCGGCCAGAGGTCGCGCCCGTGCTTGAGATCGAGCTCGACCCGCTCGCCGAGGAGGCGCTTGAGCAGCAGCGTCAGGTCCGAGAGCGCGTCGCCGAGATGGATCACCTCCGGGCGCAGGGTCTGCCGGCGCGAGAAGGCGAGCAGCTGGCGCACCAGGCTCGCGGCCCGGTTCGCGTTCTGCTTGATCTGCATGATGTCCTGGAAGGCCGGGTCCACCGGGCGGTGGCTGGCCAGCAGCAGGTCCGAGTAGCCGATGATCGCCTGCAGGACGTTGTTGAAGTCGTGCGCGATGCCGCCGGCGAGCTGGCCCACCATCTCCATCTTCTGGGCTTGGTTGATCTGCTGCTGCAGCTGGAGCTGGGCGGTGGTGTCGAGGGCGTAGAGGATCACCGTCTCCTGGCCGCCGTCGGGCTCGGGCCCGCCCGCGGCGCGCACCTCGGGGCTGAGCCAGATCCGGGCCGAGCGGTTGCCCGGGGCGGCGACGCCGACCTCCACGGGGGCGACGTCGCCCCGCCCCTCGGCGGCGAGCCGGAAGGCGCCGTCGAAGGTCTGGCGGTCGCGCTCGGCGATGCAGTCGTGGGCCGAGGGGCCGAGTTCGCGGCCCTCGCCGGTGCGCGGCAGCGTGCCGAAGAGCCGCGCGAAGGAGGCGTTCGCCCGCACGAGGCGCCCCGCCGCGTCGAGCGTCGCCACGGCGATCGGGCTGGTGTTGAAGAAGCGCGCGAAGCGCACCTCGGCGGCGCGCTGCGGCTCGTCGGTCTCCTCCCCGGCCGAGCGGTTGAGCACCAGGGTGCGCGAATCGCCCGGGCGCCCGTCCTGGCCGTAGGCGACGCGGTGGTAGATGCGGGCGGGGAGCGGGTGGCCATTGCGGCGGCGCAGGTCGAGGTCGAAGACGTCGGTGCGCACCTCGCCGGGCTGCGCGTTGCCCGCCACCAGCACCTCGCCCACCGCCGCCGGCAGGATCTCGGCGAGGCGCAGGCCCCCCGAGCCGACCTGCGCGAGGTCGTAGCCGAGCCACGCGGCCAGGGTGGCGTTCATGTAGACGACGCCGCCGCGCGGATCGACCGACAGGAAGCCCGCGGGGGCGTGGTCGAGGAAGTCGATCGTGTGCTGGAGGACCTGGAAGACGTTCTCCTGGCGCTCGCGCTCGTGGGTGATGTCGCTGACGGCCCAGAGCGCGACCGGGCGGCGCGGCAGCGGCAGCGGCCGCACCGCGATCCGGTACCACGCGAAATCCCGCTCGCCCCCGCCGGGCGGGGGTGCCATGCGGATCTCCTCCGAGAGGCTGCGCCCCTCGCGGGCGGCCTGGGCGAGGCGGTAGACCGCCTCCGAGACGTCCGGGCTGCCGACGAAGATCCGCTCGACGAGGCGCAGGTTCGAGAAGCTGTCGCTCCCCGCCAGCGCGAGGTAGGCGGCGTTGGCGTAGATCGGCCGCGCGCCGTCCTCGACGGCGATCATGCCCTCGGGGGCGGCGTCGACCACCGCCTTGGTGACGTCGTTGCGCCCTCCCTGCCCGGTGAGCTGCAGGGCGCCGATGGCGAGGGCGAAGAGCGAGAACACGCCCGCCATGGCGAGCACCGCCAGGAGCCCGAGGATCAGCGGCTGGGCCTGCTCGTTGGCGACGAAGCTCAGGCCCACCGCCGCCCCGACGAGCAGGCCGGCGAGGAGCAGGAGCAGGCTCACCCGGCCGGGGCGCTCCGAGCGGTCGAGGGCGGTGGCCTCGGGCGGGGCTTGGGGACTCAACTCGGGCATGACGCCGTGATCCATCCTGAACATGCCGGTCGATGGCCCCCGCCCGCGCGGCCGCATCCTGGTGGACCAAGCTTGCGCGGGGATGGGTTTCGCCGCCGGCGGCGGGTCGCGCCGCCACGGGCCGGTTATGCCCGAGCCACCCGGGCCGGCAAGTCCCGAGAAGCCAAGTCCCGGCAAGGCAAGTCCCGGGAAAGCAAGTCAGGACGAGGCCAATCCCGATGCGGCCGCGACGTCATCGGCGCTGCTGGCGCAGCACGAAGCCGATCACCTCGGCGACCGCCTTGTAGTGCTCGGTCGGGATCGCCTGGTCGATCTCGACGGTGGCGTGGAGGGCGCGGGCGAGCGGCGGGTTCTCGACCACCGGGACGCCGTTCTCGGCGGCGAGCGCGCGGATGCGAAGCGCCAGCACGTCGACGCCCTTGGCGACGCAGACCGGGGCGGCCATGCCGGTCTCGTACAGGAGGGCGACGGCGAAGTGGGTCGGGTTGGCGACCACCACGGTGGCGCCCGGCACCGCCGCCATCATGCGCTTCTTGGCGCGGGTGGCGCGGATGCGGCGCAGCCGCGCCTTCACCTCGGGGCTGCCCTCGCTCTCCTTCATCTCCTCCTTGATCTCGGCCTTGGTCATGCGCAGGCGGGCGCGCCAGCGCAGGCGCTGATAGGCCGCGTCGCCGAGCGCGATCACCAGGTAGGCCGCCAGGATGCCGGCCATCAGCCGCAGCACCAGGGCGAGGGTCGCGGGCAGCAGGGCGGAGGGTTCGAGCCGCGCGAGCGCGTCGAGCCGGTCGCGGTCGCCCCAGAGCACCAGCGCCGCCACCGTGCCGACGAGGGCGACCTTGAGGATGCCCTTGCCGAACTGGAACCACGCTTCCGGGCCGAACAGGCGCTTGAGGCCCGCGGCCGGGGAGACGCGCTCCCACTTGGCCCCGAGGGTCTCGGTGGTCCAGACGAGGGGATGCTGCAGGAGCCCGCCGGCCAGCGCCGCCGCGACGGCCGCGCCCACCGGAGCCGCCAGCGCGAGGGCGAGGGCGGCGAGCGCCCGGCGGGCCAGGGCCGCGTAGCCGGCCGCGTCGCCCGGCACCTGGTGCAGGCCGGCGAGGAGGTCGCGCAGCTCGACCGCGAGGCCGCGGGCGATGCTCCCGGCGCCGACCAGGAGCACGAGGGTGAAGCCGCCGAGGAGGAGGAGCGTGTTGATCTCGGTGCTGGTGGCGACGTCGCCGCGCTTGATGGCGTCGTCGAGCCGCTTCTGGGTCGGCTCCTCGGTGCGGTCCTCCTGCTCGCCCTCGCCCGCCACTCAGGGCCTCCCGATCTCGCCGAGCCAGCGCCCGAGATCCTCCACGAACACGCCCATGACCACGCCGAGGCTGGCGAGCAGCACCGCCATGCCGATCAGGATCGAGGCCGGGGTGGCGACGAAGAAGACCTGCATCTGCGGCATCAGCCGCGACAGCACGCCCAGGCCGAGGTTGAACAGGATGCCGAAGGCGATGAAGGGCGCGGCGATCTGGACCGCGAGGGCGAAGCCGCGGGCGACGGCCCGGATGGCGAAGGCCGCCGCGTCGCCGGTGGCCGGTACGCCGATGGGGGGCATCAGCGCGTAGCTGTCGCGGATGCCCGCGATGGCGAGGTGGTGGAGATCGGCCGCGAGGACGAGCGTGATGCCGAGCATCGTCAGGAAGCTGCCGAGCGTCGCCTGCTGGCCCGAGGTGGTCGGGTCGACGGTCATCGCGTAGGCGAGGCCGAGCTGCTGGGCGACGATCGTGCCGGTGGTCTGCAGGGCGGCGAGCACCGCCCGCACGCTGAGGCCGAGGACGAGCCCGACCGCGATCTCGCCGATCAGCACGCCGATGAGCGCGGGCCCCGTCCCCGCCTGCTGCGGCAGGAGCGGGCGCACGAAGGGGAACAGGACCAGGGCGACGAGGAGCGCGAAGGCGAGCCGCAGGCGCGGCGCCACCACGGTCTCGCCGATCCCCGGCATCAGCATCACGAGGGTGCCGACCCGGGCGAAGGTCAGGAGATAGGCGGCGGCGAGGCCGGGCAGCAGCAGGTTCACGCGGGGGCGCCCCGGGGCTCACCCGCCCGCGGCGATGCGGGCGGCGATCCGGCCCATGTAGCCCGCCAGGGCGTCGCCCATGAAGGGGAGCATCAGCAGCATGGCGGCGAAGACCGCGACGATCTTGGGCACGTAGATCAGGGTCTGCTCCTGGATCTGCGTGAGCGCCTGGAGCAGCGACACGGCGAGCCCGACCACGAGGGCGATCATCATCAGGGGACCGGCCACCTTCAGGAAGGTGACGATCCCGTCGCGGGCGATGTCGAGGATGGCGAGGCCGGTCATGGGAGGTTCGGGAGCCGGGAGGTTCGGGAGCCGGGAGGGACGCGAGGGCGGCGGGGCCGGAGGGGAGAGCGGTTCTCCCGCGCGCCTTTCGCTCGCGCCGCCCAAAATAGAAACTTGCTATGCCAGCGTGCAAAACTCTGATCGCATGCACGCTCAGGTTTCATCCGTGAGGGACGGCGAAGCCGGTGCGCAACTCATGACACCGGTCATCTCTCATGACCGGCGGTGCTCTCGAATTTTCGCCAAGCCTTCGGCTTCGAATAGAAAATTCGAGACGGACCAACGGCTCGATGCGTCGGCATCCTGAGCCGTTGGGATCAGATCTGCATCCGCATGATGTCCTCGTAGGCGGAGATCACCCGGTCGCGCACCGCGACGAGGGTCTGGAGCGCGGTCTCGCTCTCGGCCACCGCCGTCACCACGTCGACGACGTCGGCCTTGCCGGCACCGACCGCCATCATCTGCTGCTCGCCGCGCTTGCCCGCCGCCTCGACCCCGTCGATCGCCGAGGCGACGAGCTGGCCGAAGCCGGCCTCCGGCGCCGCGGGCTTCGCGGCGGGATTCGCCCGGCCGAGGTTCTGGATCGCCGCGTAGGCACCGGCCGCGAAGGCGTTGGTGGGCATGGGATCAGACCTTCAGGATGTCGATGGTGCGGGAGATCATGCGGCGGGCCGCCGTGACCACGTTCAGGTTCGCCTCGTAGCTGCGCTGGGCCTCGCGCATGTCCACGGTCTCGACGAGCAGGTTGACGTTGGGCAGCTGCACGTCCCCCTTGGCATCCGCCACCGGGTTGCCGGGATCGTGCTTGGTGCGGAACGGGGCTTGGTCGCGGCGGACCCGGCCGAGATCGACCACGCGCGCGTCGAGCTCCCGGTCGAGGCGGTCGGCGAAGGTCGGGACCTTGCGGCGGTAGGGTTCGGCGCCGGCGCGGGTCGGCTCGGAATCCGCGTTGGCGATGTTCTCGGAGATCACCCGCATCCGCCCGGACTGCGCCCGAAGCCCCGATGCCGCGATGCCGATCGCTTTCATGAAGTCCATGCTGCGCCTCCGCCCGACTCGCCCGCGCCCGGGCCCGCGCTACTTGCCGACCGCATTGCGGAGGAGCTGCAGGCTCTTCTGGTAGAGCGAGGCCGCGAGTTGATAATCCGCCTGGTTGTCCGCGGCCTTGAGCATCTCGTCCTCGAGGCTGACGGCATTGCCGCTCGGCACGACGTCGAAGCGGGTGCGGGTACGGTCCTCCGACGGGGTGAAGCCCGTCCCCGCCATGTGCAGCGGGCTCGTGCGCTCCACCCCGATGCCGGGCAGGCCGGAGGCCGCGACGCTGCCGTCCGGCTGGAAGACCGGCGCGCGCAGGTCGCGCGCCTTGAAGCCCGGCGTGTTGGCATTCGCGACGTTCTCCGCCAGGACCTTCTGGCGCGTCTGGTGCCATTGCATGCGGTTGCGCAGCATGCTGACGAGGGGGAGATCGGCGACTGGCACGGGCGGCCCCAGCTTCGGTCGGCAAAATCTGCCGGGCACATGGTTAAGAGGCGGTTAAGCATGCGCGCGGCCGCGGCGGCTCCGCCTGCCGTCGGGTCGCCAAACCCTTCATGAAGTTGTTAAGAGGTCTTAACGTGGCCTGCGCGGCGGGAACGCCCGCGTGGTAGAACCCCTTCGTATCGCGTCGGTGCCCCGGCACCTCACCTGTGAGAGACCGTGCATTGCTCTCCTCGCTCCTCGGGCCGGACAGTTCGCCCTTGATCTCCTACCTGATCGTGTTCCTGGTCATGGTGGTGCTTCTCAGCGCCTTCGCGTTCGGCGCGAAGCGCTTCGCCCGCGGGCGCCTGAACCTGAGCAACGGAGGGGCGCAGCGCGGCCGCCAGCCGCGGCTCGGCATCGTCGACATCTACGAACTCGACCGCCAGCGGCAGCTGATCCTGTTGCGCCGCGACAACACCGAGCACCTGCTTCTGGTCGGCGGCCCCAACGACGTGGTGGTGGAACGCAACATCGTGCGGGTGGCGGGCGCGCGGCTGCCGGCCGACCTCGCCGAGCGGGCCGAGCCCGCCCCCGAGCCGCCCCTCGCCCTTCCCGCCGAGGCGGAACCTGCCACGCTGCCCCCGCCGCTGCCGCCCTTCCCGGAAGCCCCCTTCCCGGTGCCGCCGCCCGCCCCGGTCGCGACCCAGCCGGAGCCGGCCTTCGCCTTCCCGCCGTTCCCGCCCCGGGCACCCGAACCGCCCACCGAGCCGCCGCCCGCGCTGCAGCCCGAGGCCGCGCCGCGCCCGGCCGTGCCGCCGCGGCCGGGGCCGGGGCCGCGGCTGAATGCGAGCCGGCGCGTCGAGCCGCCGAGTCTGCGCGCCGGCCGGCAGACGCCGCCGCCCCTCGACATGCCGCCCCGCATCGTCGAACCGCCGGCCGTCCCGGCACAGGCCGCTCCGGCGCAGGCCGCTCCGGCCCCGGCGGGCACGCGCGGGGCCGAGCCGCGGGTCGTCGACGCGGCCATCCTGAACGACATGGCCCGCCAGCTTGAGGAGGCGCTCCGCCGGCCCTCCTCGGCCGTCGCCCCGTCCCGGCCGGCCGCCCCCGTGATGAGCCGCCCGACCGAGCCCGAGCCCGTCGCGCCCGTGATCCCGGCGCCGCCGCCGCCGCCCGAGCCGGCGCCCCCGCCCCCACCCCCCGTCCCGGAGCCGGTCCCGGAGGCCGCCGCACCGCCACCGCATCATCCGGAGCCGGAGCCCCCACCGCCGGAGCCCGTGCACGAGCCGATTCCGGAGCCCGCGCCGGAGCCCGAGCCCGTGCCCGAGCCCATGCCCGAGCCCATGCCCGAGCCCGTGCCCCCGGCTCCGCTGGCCGAGCACGGGCCCGAGCCCGCGGCGGGGCACGCGCCGGCGCATGAGCCCGCGCCCCCCGCGCCCGAACCGGTCCCGCCACCGCCGGAGCCGGAACCCGAGCCCGAGCCGCCGCCTCCCCCGCCTCCGGCCCCGGAGCCCGAACCCGAGCCCAAGAAGGCGGCCCCGAACCCGTTCTCCGTGGAGGAGATCGAGGCCGAGTTCGCCCGGCTGCTCGGTCGCCCGCTCGATCGGCGCTGACCCCGCGGGGCGTCCGGCGCTGTGGCCCTCCCGCCGCGCCGGCCGAGAAGCGCGGCCGCGGGAGCGGCGCGGCCTTGCGCGCGGCGCGCGCCGCGCGCCAGGGTGCGGGCATGGGCCTTCCGACTGCGCCAGAGCGCTCGCCGCCGAACCGGATCCCGCTGCGGCGCGTGATCGCGCGACGAATCACGGACCGGCGCGCGGCGAGCTGGGCCGCCGCGAGATGGGCCGTGCGGGGCCGGCGGGCGGCCCTGCTCGCCGGGCTCGGCCTGCTCGGCTCCGCGACGGCGGGGCTCGCCCAGAGCGTGACCGTCGATCTCGGCCCAAGCGGCGGCGTGACCGAGCGGGCGCTCCAGCTCGTCGCCCTCATCACGGTCCTGGCCCTCGCGCCCTCGGTGCTGGTGATGGCGACCGCCTTCACCCGCATCGTCGTGGTGCTGTCGATCCTGCGCTCGGCGCTCGGCACGCAGACGGCGCCGCCCAACGCGGTCATCGTCAGCCTCGCCCTGTTCCTCACCGCCTTCGTGATGGCGCCGACCGCCCGGGAGGCCTACCGGACCGGGATCGAGCCGCTGGTCGCCGGGCAGATCAGCCAGAGCCAGGCCTTCGAGCGGGCCTCCCAGCCCTTCAAGGCCTTCATGCTGCGCTCGGTGCGGGAGAAGGACCTGCGGCTGTTCCTCGACCTGTCGAACGCGCCGCGGCCCGCCACGCCGGAGGCGGTGGGGCTGGAGATCCTCACCCCGGCCTTCATGATCTCGGAGCTCCGGCGCGCCTTCGAGATCGGCTTCCTGCTCTTCATCCCGTTCCTGATCATCGACCTCGTGGTCGCCTCGGTGCTGATGTCGGTGGGCATGATGATGCTGCCGCCCGCCACCGTGGCCCTGCCCTTCAAGCTGATCTTCTTCGTGCTGGTCGACGGCTGGACCCTGGTCGCGGGCTCGCTGGTGCAGAGCTACGGCGGCTGAGGCCGACCGGGCGGGTGCGGCTCAGCCGGGCGGCGCCCCGCCGGCCCGGCGCGCCTCCGGCCCGGGCTCGGCCGCCGGCCGCCCGCGCTCGGGCACGGCGCTCTCGGGGTAGCGCGCCCGGTAGGCGCGCAGGAACGAGGTCAGGGTCTCGGCGCTGATCACGCGGCCGGCCGCCTCCCGGAAGGCGGCGCCGCGGATCGCGTTCGGGGCCGAGACCAGCGCGAAGGTGCGGGCATCGGGGCTCTCGGCCATCTTGGGCATGAACTTCGCCCGCAGGCGGTCGAGGCTCAGCCCCTCCTCGGCGAGGGCGTAGGCGATGGCGGCCCGCATGACGTTGGTTCGCTCGGCCTCGCCGAGCGGCCCGGCCTCGCGCCAGCGGGTGCCGGCCAGGGCCTCGTGCGCCTCGCCGGCCTCGCGCCAGCGCCGCGCCCCCCACAGGATGTCGGCGCGCAGCTGCGCGACCTCCCCGCCCTCCAGGCCCTCGACGAGTTCGAGGGCGAGGTCGGTGCGCGACAGGTCCGAGAGGGCGCGGGCCTCGAGCAGGATGCGGGCCTCGCGCAGCCGCGCGGGCAGTTCCGGCAGGCGGGTGGCCTGGAGCACCTGCAGGGCGAGGAGCGGCTTCTCGTCCATAAGGCGGATGCTGGCGAGGCGGGCGGCGACGGTCGCCCGCGCGGCGCCGGTGAGGCGCTTGTCGACTTGGTACTGGAGGAGGTCGGCGGCCGCGTCGAGGAGGTCGAGGGCGACCAGCCGGTCGGCGAGCCCGCGCACGATCTCGTCGCCCTGGCGCCCGAGCGGGGTGAATTCCTTGAAGTCGTAGTAGAGGGCGAGGGCCTCGACCCGCCCGAGCTTGGCGCCCTTGTCGGTCAGGAACAGGTCGGCGAACAGCCCGACCGTGTCCTGGTGCAGGCTCCGGGTCGCCGGGTGCTCGGGGAACAGGCGGGTGGCCTTGCGGGCGGTGGCGAAGGCGTCGCGCCAGCGCCCGGCCTCCGCGTAGGCGCGGCTGAGCCGGGCCAGGGTCTCGGCCTCGATCCGGTCCCCGTGCCAGAGCAGGGCCAGCCGTTCCAGGCGGGCGAGGATCTCCTCCCGGGGCACCGCCCCGCCCGCCTGGGCGAGGTCGATGAAGCGCAAAGCCGCCTCGGCGGCCACCGGCGGCGCGCCGCCGTCGATCAGGCGCTGGTACTCGCCGCGCGCCATCGCCTCCTGCCCGATCTGCTCGGTGAGCCGGGCGCGCAGCAGCGCGACCTGATCCCGGGCCAGGGGCGCGTCGCCGAGGGACGCGGCGGCCGCGATCATGCGCTGGGCGTAGGTGAGGTCGCGGGCATCGAGGGCGAGGGAGGCGGCGGCGAGCAGGACCGGCAGCCGCAGCTCGTCCGGGTAGGCCTCCGCCACCGGCATCGTGGATTTCAGGGCGGCGAGCACCGCCGGACCGGCGACGCGGCCGCCGCGCGCGTCGAGCATGGCCCGCCACAGGCGGATCTCCGGATCGCGCACCAGCTTGGCATCGCCCAGGATCTCGGCCGCCCGCGCGTCCCGCCCCAGCCGGAAGGCCGCGATGGCGGAGAGGATCCGGGCGCCGCGGTCGAGGGCCACCACCGCGTCCTCGCGGCCCGCGAAGGCGAGCACCGCGCCGGCCTCCGCGTCGAGGCCGTTCGCCAGGAGCACCCGGGCGAGGTCGAGCCGCGCGGGCGAGCGGCGGGGTCGGTCCGCCGCCGCCGCGGCCTGCTGCGCCGCCCGGATGCGGGCGAGCACGTCGCCGGAGCGGTCGATGCGCCAGCGGTCGGCCTGCACGGCGAGGCCGTCCGGGGAGAGCGGCGGGCCGGCCTCGGCCGGGTCGGGGGCGATCGGGCTGACCGCGAGCCCGCCTGCCCGGGAGATCACCACCTCGGCGAGGCCGGGGCGGACCACGAGGTCGTCGGCGAGCGCCAGCACGGCGACGCCCTGGCGGCTCGGCAGCAGCTCGAAATCGACGAAGCGGGCCCGCTTGGGCACCCCGGCGAGGAGCGGCCCCCGCGCCGTGACGACGGCCACGCGCTCGCCGTTGCGCGTGAGCCAGAACACCGAGCCGGCCTGGGCGAGCGGCACGGTCACGGCCGGCCTCCCGGCCCCGTCCGCGCCGCGCTGGGGCCCGAGCAGGTCGCCGGGCGGCAGGCTGCCGTCGCCGAGGACGAGCGTCCAGCCGGTCCCTTCGGCGGCGAGCTGGGCGATGATGCCGGGTTCGAGGGCGAGGCGCAGCACCGCGTAGGCGCCGTCCTGCCGCGGCGCCTCGGCGAGCCGGGCCGGGAAACCGGGCGGCAGCGCCGCCGGGTCGAGGCGCACCGGGCCGGGCGTCTCGAAGACCAGGGTGGCGATGCCGCCCCGCTCGAACAGGGACGCGGGCGGGCGCGCCGCGAACGGGAAGGCGATCCGGGCCGTCTCGCCGCTGCGGGCGACGCGTCCCTCGACGGGCCCCGCGGGACGCGGGTCCGGGACGGGGGCGGCCTCGGCCGCGGCGGGTGCCTCGCGCGCCGGGTCCTCCCGCACGGGATTCTCGCGCACGGGATTCTCGCGCGCCGGGGCCTCGCGCGTCAGGTCGATCCGGCCCGGATTGTCCCGCACCAGCTCGCCTGGCGGCGTCTCGGTCCGGGCGGCGGGCCGGGCGGGGCCGGGCGCCTCCGCGCGGGCGGCGGCCGGCTCGGGCGCCTCCGGATCCGCGGCCTTGCGCAGGTCGATCGTGTAGCCGTCCTCGTCCCGGTAGCCCTCGCCCTCGTAGCCCGGGGCGAGGGTCAGGGCGAGGCGGGCCCGGTCGGGGCCGGCCTCGGCGGTCAGGCCCTCGGCGGCTGGCCTCAGGCGGATGCGCGCGTCGCTCGGCGCGACCGTGTAGGCGCCCGGGAGGGCGAGCTCCAGGATGCGGCCGCGCTGCTCCAGCTCCGCCGGCGCCCCTCGCGGGAGCCGCACGGTCAGCCGGTGCAGGGTCGGGAGTTCGGCGGTCTCCAGGCGCAGCGGCTGCGGCGGCCGGGCCGCGAGCGCCTCCCGGCGCAGGCGCGCCTCCGCCTCCTCCGCGCGCTTGGCGAGGTCGGCCACCACCTCGGGGGGCAGACCCGGCGGCAGGCCGGTCCAGGTCTCGGGCAGGAGGTCGACGAAGACCTTCTCGGCCGCCTCCAGCACGTTGACGCCGAAGGGGCGCTGCAGGGCGATGCGCAGGCCGCTGCCGTCCGGGTCGCGGCGCATCTGGCCGACGTAGCCGGGCAACTCGGCGGCCAGGCGGTCGCGCAGCCCGCCGCCCGCCGGCTCGCGGAAGCGGATGACCAGGATGCTGCCCGAGACCTTGGCGGTGACCTTGACGGTCTGGTCGAAGGTGAGGGCGATGCGGCCGAAATTGCGCTGCTCGCTCCCCGCCACGGCGACGAGCTTCGCCGCCGCCGCTCCGGCCGTGCCGAGGAGCAGCGTCGCGAGCGCCATGAGGAGCCGCGCCCCGCACCGGCCTGTGCCCGTCCGACCCATCTCCACACGATTCCCCGAGCGGCCAGCCACCGTGTCACGGCAGGGCTAACGGGGGTTTAAGCGCGGGCGACCCGCAGCGGACGTCCACGCGCGCCGGGGAGCCGCCGCCCGTCGCCGCTCACGCGCCCACGGCGATCCTGGCCTCGACGCCGACCAGGCGCGCGAGGCCGCGCAGGCGGCTGACCAGGCGGTCGCTCGCCAGCGCCCGCAGATCCTCCGGCAGGTGCAGCACCAGGGCGCCGTCGCGCAGGAGGAGCGGCGTGCGCGGCAGCACCCCCTCCATCGCCACCGAGATCGGGAAGGCGACCCGCAGGGCCGCGCCGAGGAGCCGCGCCAGCTCGAACAGCCGCCCGCCCGCCAACTGGCGCAGGGTCGGGCTCGCCTTCTCGGGCGCCACGCCCTCGTGGCGGAAGAACACCGCCACCGCCAGGTAGGCCCGGCCCGGATGATCGATCGCCACGAAGGAGCCGTGCGCGATCAGGTTGAGGCTCTGCTCGCCGCGGTAATCCGGATGGGTGCGCCAGCCGATATCGGCGAGCAGGCAGGCGGCGTGGCGCAGGCGCCGCTCGTCGGAGGTCTCCGGCCGGTCGAGGCTCGCCATGAAGGCGTCGGTCCAGGCCTGGAGCTCGGCGCCGTGGCCCGGGCAGCGGGCGCGCAGGCGGTTGAGCTCCTCGGCGGCCGCCAGGAGCGGGTCGAGGGCGCGCTGCGCCGGATCGAGCAGTTCGTAGAGCAGCCCCTCGCGCACGCCCGTCGCCGAGACGGCGATCTCCCGCGGGCGCCCGCTGCGGATGATCTCCTCCAGCACCACCGCCCCGTAGGCGAGGAGCGGGCGGCGCGCCTCCGAGACGCTCTCGACGGCGGCGAGCGTCGCCGCGTCGACCCGCTCCACCACCTCCAGGAAGCTCAGCTCGTCGGCCGGGGCGATCGTGTAGCCGTGCATGACGTGCAGCGGGTAGCCGCGGGTGGCCTGGTGCAGGCGGGCGAGGGCCCGCCAGGTGCCGCCCACCGCGTAGAAGGTGCGCCCGCGCAGGGTCTCGAGCTGCGGCGCGGCCCGCTTGAGGGTGTCGGCCGCGAGCCTGCGCGCCTTCTTGAGGGAGCCGCCGCTGAGGTCCTGCAGGGCGAGCCCGCCGAGCGGCGTCGTCACGCCCTGGCCGACCGCGACGCCCCGCACGTCGACGAGTTCGAGGGAGCCGCCGCCGAGGTCCCCCACCACCCCGTCGGGCGCGTAGAAGCCCGAGACCACGCCCAATGCCGAGAGTTCCGCCTCCCGGCGGCCCGACAGAAGCTCGATCGGCTGGCCGATCGCCTCCTCGGCGGCGCGCAGGAAGTCGGGGCCGTTCTCCGCGTCGCGGGCCGCCGCGGTGGCGAGCACGTGGATGCGCCCGACCCGAATCGTGCGGCAGAGTTCGCGGAAGCGCGCCAGCGCCTGGAGGGCGCGGCGGATGCCGTCCTCGTGCAGGCGCCCCGTCGTGGCCACGGCGCGGCCCAGACCGCACATCGCCTTCTCATTGTAGAGCGGCGTCGGCGCCCGCGAGAGCCCCGAATAGGCCACGAGGCGCACCGAGTTGGAGCCGATATCGACGATCGCGACCGGCTCTCCGGGCGCGATCTCGGCCACGGCGGCGCTCGGCGGGACGGGTGCGGTCGTGTGCGCGTCCATGGAATTCCTCGCGGCGTCGGCGCCGGGCGGCTGCGGCGGGGCGCAACGCCGTGTCGTTGCGGCAGCTTATGACCGGAAGCAGCCCACCTGTCAGCCACCCTGGCCGCGCCGGCTCAGCGCCCGCGGACTCGACTTCTTCGACGCCTTGCCGCGCCCGGAGAGGCTCGGATTCGTCATGAAATAGCTGTGCGCGTTGAAGGGTTCCTCGCCCGAGGCGGGCTGGATGCGCTCGCTCGCCCCGGAGGCCAGCACCCGCCAGCTCTGCTGGTTGTCGAGGAGATTGGCCAGCATGATCTGGTCGAGAACCTGCTGGTGCACGGTGGGGTTGAGGATCGGCAGCAGGGCCTCGACGCGGCGGTCGAGGTTGCGGCTCATCAGGTCGGCCGAGGAGATGTAGAGCTTGGCCTTGGGATTCGGCAGCCCGACGCCGTTGCCGAAGGCGTAGATGCGCCCGTGCTCCAGGAACCGCCCGACGATCGACTTCACCCGGATGTTCTCGGAGAGGCCCGGCACGCCGGGCCGGAGGCAGCAGATCCCGCGCACCACGCAGTCGATCTGCACCCCGGCCTGGCTCGCGTCGTAGAGGGCGTCGATCACCGGCGCGTCGACGAGGGAGTTGCACTTGATCCAGATCGAGGCCGGGCGCCCGGCCCTGGCGTGCTCGATCTCCTCCTCGATGTGCTTGAGGAGGCGCGCCTTGAGGGCGAGCGGCGAGACCGCCATGCGCTCCAGCTCAGCGGGCTCGGCGTAGCCGGTGATGAAGTTGAAGATCCGCGAGACGTCCCGGGCGATCACCGGGTCGGCGGTGAAGAAGGACAGGTCGGTGTAGATCCGGGCCGTGATCGGGTGGTAGTTGCCGGTGCCGACGTGGCAGTAGGTGACGAGCCGGTCGCCCTCGCGGCGGACCACCATCGACAGCTTGGCGTGGGTCTTCAGCTCGATGAAGCCGAACACCACCTGCGCGCCGGCCTTCTCCAGGTTGCGCGCCCAGCGGATATTGGCCTCCTCGTCGAAGCGGGCCTTGAGCTCGACGAGGGCGGTCACCGACTTGCCGGCCTCGGCGGCCTCGGCCAGCGCCGCCACGATGGGCGAGTTCGAGGAGGTGCGGTAGAGCGTCTGCTTGATCGCCACCACGTTCGGGTCGCGGGCGGCCTGGGCCAGGAACTGCACCACCGCGTCGAAGGACTCGTAGGGGTGGTGGACCACGAAGTCCTTCTGGCGGATGGCCGCGAAGCAGTCGCCGCCGCTCTCGCGGATGCGCTCGGGGAAGCGCGGGTTGTAGGGCTTGAACTTCAGGTCGGGCCGGTCGATCGAGACGATCTGCGACAGCTCGTTGAGGGCGAGCATGCCCTCGACCAGGAATACCCCGTCGGCCGGGATCTCCAGCTCGTCGGCCACGAAAGCGCGCAAATCCTCCGGCATGCTCGCCTCGACCTCGAGGCGGATGACGACGCCGCGGCGGCGCTGCTTGAGCGCGGTCTCGAAGTGGCGGACGAGGTCCTCGGCCTCCTCCTCGATCTCGAGATCCGAGTCGCGCACCACCCGGAAGCCGCCCTGGCCCTTGACGAGGTAGCCCGGGAACAGCCGGCTCGTGAACAGCACGATCACCTGCTCGACGGCGATGAAGCGGGACGCGCCGGTGCCGGCCGGGTCGGGCAGCCGCACGAAGCGCTCGACCACGGCCGGCAGGCGGATCAGCGCCCGCAGCAACCGCCCGTCCCGGGGCCGCACCAGCATCAGCGCGAGGGTCGAGCCGAGATTCGGGATGAACGGGAAGGGATGGGCCGGGTCGATGGCGAGCGGCGTCAGCACCGGGAAGATGTGCTGCAGGAAGTACTCCTCCAGCCAGGTCGCCTCCTCGGCCGAGAGCCCCATCCCCTCGACCAGTTCGATGCCGTGGGCCTGCAATTCCTCGCGCAGCTCGCGCCAGCGCCGCTGCTGGTCGCGGGCGAGTTCCGACACCTCGGCGGCGATGCGGGCGAGCTGCTCGGAGGGGGTCAGCCCGTCCTGCGACGGGGTGGCGACGCCGGCGCGGACCTGATCGTGCAGGCCGGCGACCCGGACCATGAAGAACTCGTCGAGGTTGTTGGCCGAGATCGACAGGAAGCGCAGCTGCTCCAGCAACGGGTGGCCCGTATTGGAGGCCTCCTCCAGCACCCGCCGGTTGAACTGGAGCCACGACAATTCGCGGTTGACGAAGCGGGCCGGCTCCCTGCGCAGGGCCCGTCCCGCCGCGACCGCCTTGTCGATCGGCCGGGCCCCGTGCGCCGGGGTCTCGGGCCGCGGCCCGACCGCGTCCGGGGCTTCGATCACCTTGGCGTGGGCGACGGGTTCGATCACGGCGGGAGCCTCCTCGGGGCTGGGACGGGTGGCGGCTTGCCTGGGGCCGGTGCGCGGCCTGACAGCGCGGTCTGACATCTCGATGAAACCTCAGGGGCTCTCCTCGCCGGCGGCCGCGTCGAGGGCGGCCAGGGTCGCGAGCGCGAGCGGGCGGGTGATGCGCCGTCCGCGGCTCAACCCCTCGTGGTCGAGGGCGGCGACGACGTCGCGGGCGCGGCCGAGGGAGCGGTCGATGCGCAGCGCGAGGGCGTCGACGACGCTGGTATCGACCACGAGCTGGCGGTCGACGAAGAGCTTGACCAGCACCGCCCGCAGCAGGGCCTCGTCCGGCGGCGCGAGGCCGAGGGTGGGGGCGAGCCGCAGGCGCGAGCGCAGGTCGGGCGTGGCGAGGCCCCAGCCCTCGACCGGGCCGCTGCCGGTGACGACGAGGCCGCGCCCGCGCTCGCGGGCGAGGTTGAGGAGGTGGAACAGGGCGGGCTCGTCGCGCCCGGACGGCCTGTCCGCATCCTCGACCACGAGGGCCGGCTCTCCGGCGAGGTCCGGCAGGGCGGCCCGCGTCACGGCGCCGGCCGCCACGATGCGGGCCCCGGCCCGCTCGGCCCAGATCGCCGCGAGGTGGCTCTTGCCGCTGCCCGGGGGACCGGTGAGGACGAGGACCGGGTCGGGCCAGTCGGGCCAGGCCTCGATCCGCGCGTAGGCGTCCTCGTTGCTCGGGCCGACCAGGAAATCCTCGGGGCCGAAGCGGGGATCGAGGGGCAGGTCGAGGGCGAGCTGGCGCGGAGCCTCCGGCATCAGGCGCGGCTCCGCGCGTCGTGGTCCGCCGGCGGCCGCGCCGCGGCCGGCAGCGGCGCCGGCGCCAGCGGGAGCGCCGCCGGCAGCGGCGCCTCGCCCCAGTAGAGGCTGCTCTCCAGGTAGCGCCGCACCGCGAACCGCGCGACGACGCCGAGCGCCGCGGCGATCGGCACGGCGAGCAGCAGGCCGAGGAAGCCGAACAGCGAGCCGAAGGCGAGGAGCGCGAACATCAGCCAGACCGGGTGCAGGCGCACCGCGTCGCCGACGAGCTTGGGCTGCAGCACGTTGCCCTCCATGAACTGGCCGACCAGGAACACCCCGAGCGTGGCCAGGATCCAGGGCCAGTCCGGCCAGAACTGCACCACCGCGACCCCGGTCGAGAGCAGGAAGCCGGTGAGCGAGCCCACGTAGGGGATGAAGGTGAGGAAGCCGGCGAGCAGCCCGATCAGCACGCCGAAATTGAGCCCGATCAGGAACAGGCCGAGCGCGTAGAAGGTGCCGAGCAGGAGGCAGACCAGGCTCTGGCCGCGGATGAAGCTGGTGATCGCCCGGTCGATGTCGCGGGCGATGAGGCGCACGGTGTCCCGGTGGCGGGGCGGCACCCAGCCGTCGAGGGTGGCGGTCATGCGGTCCCAGTCGATCAGGAGGTAGAAGGCGACGACGGGCGTGACGACGAGGAGCGACAGGATCCCGACGACGGCCTGGCTCCCCGACCAGAGGGAGCCGGCGAGGTTGACGAGGAAGCTGCCGGCCTGCCCGACGAGGCGCCCGACCGAGGCCTGCAGGTCCTGGAGCGTGCCCGCCCCGCCCGCCCGCTCGAGAAGCGGCCCGGCATTCTCGGCGATGATCGCCTGGATCCGCGAGACCACCCCGGGCAGGGCGGCGGCGAGCGCGCCGATCTGGCGGGCGGCGAGGGGCACCGCGATGATCAGCGCCAGCAGCAGCCCGAGCACGAACACCGCCAGGATCAAGAAGGTGGCGGAAAGCCGCCCGATCCCGAGCCGCTCCAGCCGGTCGGCGACCGGGTCGAGCACGTAGGCGAGGGCCGCGCCGGCCACGAAGGGCACCAGCACGTCCCGCAGCTCGTAGAGCAGGACGACCACGACCGCGAGCACGGCGAGCCCGATCGTGGCGCGGCGCTGGAGCATTCCCGGTTCCCGTGGCGGCGCGTCCCCGCCGCCCGGCGCAGATAGGGATGCGGCCTCCCCAGGGTCAAGCCGCTGCTGCGGGCGGGTCACGGCGCCTCCTCCCGGCTCATGTGCCGCATCCAGAGGAGGCCGTAGACCAGCACGGAGGCCGCCGCCAGGGCGGCGACGAGGATCGCCGCCAGGGTCTCGGCCGGGTGGGGCGGCGCCCCGAAGGCGCGCAGGGCCAGGAGCCCCCCGGCGAAGACGATCTGCAGCGCGGTGTTGAGCTTGCCGATCAGGAGCGGGCGGATCGCCATGCGCCGGTCGAGGAGCCACGCGAGCAGGATCGCCCCCAGCACCATGACGTCGCGCGAGACGATCACGATGGCGAGCCACGCGGGCACCGCGCCGACCACCGCGAGGGCGACGAAGATCGAGACCAGCAGCGCCTTGTCGGCCAGCGCGTCCAGGTAGGCGCCGAGTTGGCTCTTCATGTTGAAGCGGCGGGCGACGTAGCCGTCGACCGCGTCCGAGAGGCCCGCCAGCGCGAAGCCCGCGAAGGCGAGCGCCCAAGCCCCCTGCCCGATCATCGCGATCACGAAGGGGACCAGGACGAGGCGGCCGAGGGTGATCAGGTTGGGGATCGTCATGCGGGGCGGTCGATCTCTCCGTCCCGCCATGGTGTCAGAAGCCGCGCGCCGCCTCCACCCGGCGACTCGCACCCGGCGACCCGCACCCGGCGACTCGCCGCCCGCGCCGGAAGCGGCTACACGGGGCGGCAGCGCAAAGCCGAAGGGTTCACGGGTGATGGCGGGCGAGAACGGGCTGACCTATGCCGCAGCGGGCGTCGACATCGACGCGGGCAACGCCATGGTCGAGGCGATCAAGCCGCTGGTGCGCTCGACCCGCCGCCCCGGCGCGGATGCGGAGATCGGCGGCTTCGGCGGCCTGTTCGACCTCAAGGCCGCGGGCTTCTCCGACCCGATCCTGGTCGCGGCCAACGACGGCGTCGGCACCAAGGTCAAGATCGCGATCGAGACCGGGCGCCACGACACGATCGGGATCGACCTCGTGGCGATGTGCGTCAACGACA
Organism: Methylobacterium sp. WSM2598; assembly: GCF_000379105.1. Classification (GTDB taxonomy): domain Bacteria; phylum Pseudomonadota; class Alphaproteobacteria; order Rhizobiales; family Beijerinckiaceae; genus Methylobacterium. The sequence continues at coordinate 2,710,845 of NZ_KB900609.1, forward strand.
TCGTGGTGCAGGGGGCCGAGCCCCTGTTCTTCCTCGACTACTACGCCACGGGCAAGCTGGTGCCGGGGGTGGGCGCGGCGATCGTGACGGGCATCGCCGAGGGCTGCCGGCAGGCGGGCTGCGCGCTGATCGGCGGCGAGACCGCCGAGATGCCCGGCCTCTACGACGGGTCCGACTACGACCTCGCGGGCTTCGCGGTCGGCGCGGCCGAGCGCGGGGCGCTGCTGCCGGCCGACGGCATCGCCCCCGGCGACCTCGTGCTCGGGCTCCCCTCCTCGGGCGTGCACTCGAACGGCTTCTCGCTGGTGCGCCGGATCGTCTCGGCCTCGGGCCTGCCCTGGGACGCGCCCGCGCCCTTCGCGCCGGGCCGGAGCCTCGGCGAGGCGCTGCTGACCCCGACCCGGATCTACGTGCGCCCGCTCCTCGCGGCGCTGCGGGCGACCGGCCGCGGGGCGATCAAGGCGCTCGCCCACATCACGGGCGGGGGCTTCCCCGACAACCTTCCCCGGGTGCTGCCGGAGGCGGTCGGCATCGCCCTCGACCTCGACGCGGTGGCGGTGCCGCCGGTCTTCGGCTGGCTCGCCCGCACCGGCGGCGTCGCGGTGCCGGAGATGCTGCGCACCTTCAATTGCGGCATCGGCATGGTGGTGGTGGTGGCGCCGGAGCGGATCGAGGCCGTCGAGGCGGCGCTCCGCGCGGCCGGCGAGGCGCCGGTCCGGCTCGGGACGGTCACGCCCCGGGGCGAGGCCCCCGTCAGCTTCGCGGGCAGGCTCGGCCTGTGACGGCGCGCCCCCGCACCGCGATCCTGATCTCGGGGCGCGGCTCCAACATGGTCTCGCTGCTGCGGGCGGCGGAGGATCCGGCCTATCCGGCGCAATTCGTGCTCGCGGCCTCGAACCGGCCCGACGCGCCCGGCCTCGCCCACGCGGCGGCGGCCGGCCTCGCGACGCTCGCCCTCGACCACCGGGCCCATCCGGACCGGGCGGGCTTCGACGCCGCCCTCGACGCGGGGCTGCGCGCCCACGGGATCGAGCTCGTGGTGCTGGCGGGCTTCATGCGCGTGCTGACCCCCGGCTTCGTCGAGGCCTGGGCGGGCCGGATGGTCAACATCCATCCCTCCCTGCTGCCGCTCTTCCGCGGCACACACACCCACGCGCAGGCGCTGGCGGCCGGGGTGCGGCTCCACGGCTGCACGGTGCATTTCGTGGTGCCCGAACTCGATGCGGGCCCGATCATCGCGCAGGCCGCCGTGCCGGTGCGCCCGGACGACGACGCCGACAGCCTCGCGGCCCGGGTCCTGGTGCAGGAGCACCGGCTCTACCCGGCGGCGGTCGCGCTCGTCGCCGCGGGCCGGGCGCGGCTCGACGGCGACCGGGTGGCGTTCGCGCAGGGGAGCGCCCCGCCCGAGGGGGCGCTGCTGTCGCTGGCATCCTGAAGGGTCGCGGCGCGGGACCGGGCGGCCGACCCGGTCGCGCCCCCGCCGCGGCCGGCCCCTCAGCGGGCGCCCAGCACCTCCCGCATCGCGGCGAGCAGGAGGCCGAGATCCTCCTCGCCGATGGTGAGGCAGGGGGTGAGGTAGACGATGTCGCCGAAGGGCCGCACCCAGACGCCCCGCTCCAGGAAGGCGGCCTTGAGGCCCGCGAGGTCGAGGGGCGGCGCGAGCTGCACCGCCCCGATCGCCCCCAGCACCCGCACGTCCACGATGCCGGGCCGGCCCCGCAGCGGGGCGAGCCCCTCCTCCAGCCGCGCCGCCAGGGCCCGCGCCTGGGCGAGGCGGGGCTCGCGGGCGAAGAGGTCGAGGCTCGCATTCGCCGCCGCGCAGGCGAGCGGGTTCGCCATGAAGGTCGGCCCGTGCATCAGCGCGGCGGCGGGATCGTCGGACCAGAAGGCGGAGAAGATCTCGGTGGTCGCCACCGTGGCGGCGAGCGGCATCGTGCCGCCCGTGAGCGCCTTCGAGAGGCAGATCAGGTCCGGCACCACCCCCGCCTGCTCGCAGGCGAACAGGCTGCCGGTGCGGCCGAAGCCGGTGAAGACCTCGTCCAGGATCAGGATCAGGCCGTGGCGGCGAGCGAGCCGCGCGATCCGCGCCAGCACCTCGGGCGGATGCATGCGCATGCCGCCGGCCCCCTGCACCAGCGGCTCCACGATCACCCCGGCGAGCCCGTCGCGGTGGCGCGCCAGCCCGGCATCGAGGGCGGCCTCCCGCGCGCGCGTGTCGGGGAGGTCGAAGAAGACCTGCTCGGGCAGGTAGCGGCCGAAGCGGCGATGCATCCCCTCCTCGGGGTCGCAGACCGACATCGCCCCCATCGTGTCGCCGTGATAGCCGCCCCGGAAGGCGGCGAAGCGGGAGCGGCCCGCGACGCCGCGGTTGAGCCAGACCTGGGCCGCCGCCTTCAGGGCGACTTCGACCGCCACCGAGCCCGAATCCGAGAAGAAGACGTGGTCGAGATCCCCCGGCAGGAGGCCGGCGAGGCGCCGCGCCAGGGTCTCGGCCGGGGCGTGGGTCAGGCCGCCGAACATCACGTGCGGCATCGCGTCGAGCTGCGCGGCCACCGCCCGGGCAATCTCCGGGTGGTTGTAGCCGTGGCAGGCCGTCCACCAGGAGGCGATGCCGTCGACCAGGGAGCGGCCGTCCTCGAGCAGGATGCGGCTGCCCTGCGTGCGGGCGGCCCGCAGGGGCGGGGCGGCCGTCTTCATCTGCGTGTAGGGGCGCCAGAGGGCGTGGTCGCGGGGCTCGCTCATGCGGCCAGTCGGCGCGCGGGCGCGCCGGTGTCAAGCGGCGCGATCGCGGCCCGCGAGATCGAGGCTCCAGGTCTCGCCGACGAGGTCCCGCCCGAAGGAGCGGTGCGGCGCCCGCTCGGCGAGGCGGAACCCCGCCCGCTCGTAGAGGCGCCGGGCCGGGGCGAGCACGTCGTTCGTCCACAGCGTCACTTGGCGGTAGCCCGCGCCGCGCGCGAAGGCGAGGCAGGTCTCGACGAGCCGCCGGCCGGTGCCCGAGCCCCGCGCCGCCGCCTCGACGTAGAGGAGCCGCAGCTTCGCCACCGCCTCCGATTGCCGGACCAGGAAGACGCTGCCGACCGGCGAGCCGCCGCTCTCCGCCACCCAGCCGCCCTCGCGGGCGGGATCGTGCCCCGCCACGAAACCCGCGAGGATGCCCGCGACGAGGCCCTCGAAGCTGTCGTCGAAGCCGTATTCCTCGGCGTAGAGGCGGCCCTGGCGGTGGATGATCCAGCCGGTATCGCCCGCCCGGAAGGGGCGGATCGCCACCGGAGCGGGGGCCGGGGCCGGGGTGAGGAGGCCCTGGACCCGCTCCATCGCCCGCACCAGCTCCGCCCGGTCCGGCGGCGCGAGCCGCGCCAGCATCGCCTCGACCTCGCCCCGCGAGGCCGCGTCGAGGGGGGCGAAGGCCGCCCGCCCGGCCGCCGTCAGCGTCAGTTCGTGGCGCCGCGCGTCGCGCGCCGAGGGCGTCCTGGCGACGAGGCCCCGGGCGGCGAAGCGCTTGAGCAGGCGGCTGAGATAGCCCGCGTCGAGGCCGAGATCCTGGCCGAGCTCCGCCGCATTGGGCCGGTCGCGATGCGCCAGTTCGTAGAGCACCCGCGCCTCGGTGAGCGAGTAGGGGCTGCGGTGCAGGCCCTCGTCGAGGAGGCCGATCTGGCGCGTGTAGAAGCGGTTGAACGCGCGCACCGCGGCGACCGCGTCGGATGGGGGCTCTGCCATGGCTCCTCCTGAACGCGCGGAGCTTGGCGCGATCAGTTGACCAAGTCAATTAATTCGAGGCGGGCGCCGCGGCGTACCGGCGCGGCGGCCGCACCGGCCGAGGCGGCCGTCCGGCCCCGTCCCGGCAGGCGCGCGGTCGGTCGCAGATTCGTCCGGCTTGACACCCTGCCGGCCGCGGGCCCACAGCCCCGCCATGCCGGTTCCTCCCACCCCCAGCCTCGACGCCTTCGCGGCCGCCAAGCTCGCCGGGCTCGACGCGGCGGGCCTGCGCCGCCGCCTCGTGCCGACCGCCCGCACCGGCGGCGCCCGGGCCGAGCGGGACGGCCGGGCGGTCGTCTCCTTCTCCTGCAACGACTATCTGGGCCTCGCGACCCATCCCGAGGTGGTGGCCGCGGCGCACGCCGCCCTCGACCGCTACGGGGCGGGCAGCGGCGGCTCGCGCCTCGTCACCGGGAGCCACCCGATCCTCGCCGAACTCGAAGCGGCCCTCGCCGCCCGGAAGGGCCACGAGGCGGCGCTGGTCTTCGGCAGCGGCTACCTCGCCAATCTGGGCGTCACCCCGGCCCTCGTCGGGGCGGGCGACCTGATCCTGATCGACGAACTCGGCCATTCCTGCATGTGGGCGGGGACGCGCCTCGCGGGCGCCCGCGCCCTGCCCTTCCGCCACAACGACCTCGGCCACCTCGAGGACCTGCTGGCGCGCGAGCGCGCGCGCGCGCGCCGCGCGCTCATCCTCACCGAGCGGGTCTTCTCGATGGACGGCGACCGCGCCCCGGTCGCGGAGATCCTCGGCCTCGCCCGCGCCTTCGACGCCTGGACCCTGGTCGACGACGCGCACGGGCTCGGCGTCGTCGGGCCGGACGCGACCGCGCCGCTGGAGATGGGCACCCTGTCGAAGGCGCTCGGCAGCTACGGCGGCTATCTCTGCGCCTCGCGGCCGGCGATCGACCTCCTGACCTCGCGGGCGCGCAGCTTCGTCTACACGACCGGCCTGCCCCCGGCCTCCGCGGCCGCGGCCCTGGCCGCCCTCCGGCTGATCGAGGCCGAGCCGGCCCGCGCCGCCCGGCCGCTCGCGCTCGCCCGCCGCTTCACCGCCCGGCTCGGCCTGCCGGAGGCGCAGAGCGCCGTCGTGCCCGTCCTCGTCGGCGAGGCCGAGGCCGCGCTCGCCCTGTCGCGGGCGCTGGAGGCGCGGGGCTTCCTGGTGGTGGCGATCCGGCCCCCGACCGTGCCGCCCGGCACCGCCCGCCTGCGCGTCGCCTTCTCGGCGGCGCACGAGGAGGCGGAGGTCGACGCCCTGGCCCAGGCCCTCCTCGATCTCGGGGCCGCGGCGTGAGCGCCCTGTTCGTCGCGGGCGCCGGCACCGAGATCGGCAAGACCTACGTCACCGCGGCGCTGACCCGGGCGCTGCGGCAGGACGGCCGGCGCGTCCTCGCCCTCAAGCCCGTCGCGAGCGGCGTGCCGCCCCTCGCCGATCCGGATTTCGCGGAGAGCGACACGGCCCGGCTCCTGGCGGCCCAGGACCTGCCGGTGACGCCCGAGACCGTGGCGGCCACGACGCCCTGGCGCTTCGCCGCGCCCCTGGCGCCGGACCTCGCGGCCGCCCGCGAGGGCCGCCGCCTCGCCCTCGACGACCTCGCGGCGTGGTGCCGGACCGCGATCGCGGCGGCCGCGCCGGGGACGGCCGTGCTCGTCGAGGGCGTCGGCGGGCTGATGAGCCCGCTCACCGCGGAGGCGACGGGCCTCGCCTGGCTGAAGGCCCTCGGGCTCCCGACGCTCCTCGTGTCCGGCAGCTATCTCGGGGCGATCAGCCACGCGCTCACCGCGGTCGAGACCCTGCGCCACCACGCGGTCGCGCTGCGGGCCGTGGTGGTGAGCGAGACGCCAGGGGCCCCGACCCCGCCCGAGACCGTCGCGGAGGCGATCGGCCGGCACGCGGGCGCGCGGGTGCTCTGCGTGCGGCGCGGCGGCGGCTTCCCGGCCGAGGGGCTCTCGGTGGTGCCGGGCTGATCCGGAGGTCCGCTGACCGGTGCGGCCTCGCAGCGGGGCGTGGCCGCGATCGGCGGCACGGATCAGGCCGCCGTCACCACCGCCAGCACCGCCGCGAGCTGCAGCGCCAGCTCATCCTGGCTGAAGGGCTTGGCGAGGCGGGGCAGCGCCAGCTCGTCCTCGCTCGGCAGTTCCGCGTAGCCGGTGGCCAGGATCACCGGCAGGCCGGGATGCGCCGCGCGCAGGGCGCGGGCGAGGTCGAGGCCCGTCATGCCCGGCATGGCGTGGTCCGTCACCACGGCGTCGATGCCGGCCCTCCCCTCGATCAGGGCCAGCGCCTCGGCGGCCGAGGCCGCCTCCAGGGCGACGTGGCCGAGATCCTCCAGCATCGCCGCGGTGCCGAGCCGCACCAGCGGATCGTCGTCCACCACCAGAACCGTCGAGGGCGGGATCTCGGCCAGACCCGGCAGCGCCGCCCGCGCCGGGTTCTCCCGCGCCTCGACCGGGGCGGCGGCGGGCAGCCAGAGGGCGACCGTGGTCCCCTGCCCCGGCGCGCTCGACACCCGCAGCGTCCCGCCCGACTGCGCCATCAGCCCCTGCACCATCGACAGGCCGAGCCCGGTGCCCTTGCCCGGCCCCTTGGTGGTGAAGAAGGGCTCGGTCGCCTTGGCCAGGGTGGCCGCATCCATGCCCGTGCCGGTATCGGCGAGGGCGACCCGCACGTAGGCGCCGGGGGGCAGGCCCGGCGCCGCCGCGACGCTGCCGCCCTCGAGCGTGATCGTGCCGCCGGTCGGCATGGCGTCGCGGGCATTCACCGCGAGGTTGAGGAGCGCGAGTTCGAACTGGTTGGCGTCGATGCGCACCGGCGGCAGGTCGGCCGGCAGGCGGGTCTCCAGGGCGACGCTCGGCCCGAGCGCCCGCTCCAGCAGGCCCCGCATCCCCTCGACGAGGTCGGCCACCGCCACGGTCTCGGGGCGCAGCTCCTGGCGCCGGGCGAAGGCGAGGAGCCGCTGCGTCAGGGCGGCGCCGCGCTGCGCCCCCTGCACGGCGTTGCCGAGGAGGCGCCGGGCGAGGTCGTCCTGCGGGTCGAGGCGCTTCTCCAGGAGTTCGAGCGAGCCCAGCACCGCCATCAGCAGGTTGTTGAAATCGTGCGCCACGCCACCGGTGAGCTGGCCGATCGTGTCGAGCTTCTGCGCCTCGAAGAGCTGGGCGAGGGCCGCCTCCCGCTCGCGCGTGCGCTCCTCGATCCGCCCCTCCAGCTCGCGGTTGAGGTCGATCAGCGCCTCCTCGGCGCGCTTGCGCGCCGTGATGTCGTAGGTGACGCCGCTGAGCCGCCGCCCGGCGGCATCGAGGGTCGTCGCCGCGGAGGCCGCGCACCAGCGCGTCTCCCCGTCCGGCCGCAGGATCCGGAATTCCGCGTCGAAGGGCTCGCCCGTGCGCGCCGCGTGGCGGCCGAGCGCCCGCAGGCGCTCCCGGTCCTCCGGGTGGATCAGCGCCTCGACCGCCTCCGGCGTCGGCACGAAGGCCGCCGGATCGACCCCGAACAGCCGGTACTGGCCCGCGTCCCAGCTGTAGCTGCGGGTCGCCGGGTCCCAGTCCCAGGCGCCCATGCGGCCGGCGGCCAGCGCGAGGCTGCGCCGCTGCTCGCTCTCGCGCAGGCGCGCCGTCGAGGCCTCCAGGGCGGCCGTGCGCTCGGCCACGTGCTGCTCCAGCTCGGCGTTCAGCCGCTCCAGCTGCCGGGTCTTGCGGTAGAGTTCGGCGAAGATCCGGACCTTCGCGCGCAGCACCGCCGGCACCACCGGCACCGGCACGTAATCGACCGCCCCCGCCTCGTAGCCGCGCAGGTGGTCGAGGTCGCTGATCTGGATCGCCGAGACGAAGATGATCGCCACGTGCTGGTAGCGCGGGTGCTCGCGGATCATCGTGGCGAGCTCGATCCCGTCGAGTTCGGGCATGCAGACGTCGATCAGCACCACGGCGATCTCGGTGCGCAGCAGGTGCTCCAGCGCCTCCCGGGCCGAGCTGGCCTTGATCAGCCGGTCCCCCAGCTCGCTCAGGATGACCTCGTAGCTGAGCAGCTTGGCCGGCTGGTCGTCGACCAGCAGGATGTTGACGCGCTCCTCCTCCGGCCGCGGGGACGGGGCGGCCATCGGGGGGGCGACGCCCTGGGGAGCGCCGGGCAGGGAGGTCACCGGTGGAGCCATAGGCGGAGCGCCGAGAGGAGCTGTTCGGTGTTGACGGGCTTGGCGAGGTAGTCGGAGGCGCCGGCCTCCAGGCACTTCTCCCGGTCGCCCTTCATCGCCTTGGCGGTCAGCGCCACGATCGGCAGGCGCCGGAAGGCCGGGTTGGCGCGGATGACCTGCATGGTCTCGTAGCCGTCCATCTCCGGCATCATGATGTCCATGAGCACGATGGCGATGTCGGCGCGCGCCTCGATGATCGAGATCGCCTCGCGCCCCGTCGTCGCGGTCAGGACCCGCATGCCGCGCCGCTCCAGCACGCTCGACAGGGCGAAGATGTTGCGCGCGTCGTCGTCGACGAGGAGCACGGTGCGCCCGACCAGGTCCTCGTCGGAGCGGTGCAGGCGCTCCAGCATCCGCTGCTTCTCGGGGGGCAGGTCCGCCACCACCCGGTGCAGGAACAGGGCGGTCTCGTCGAGGAGGCGCTCGGGCGATTCCACCCCCTTGACCACCACGGAGCGGGCGAGCGCGTGCAGCCGCGCATCCTCCTCCGGCGAGAGGGCGCGGCCGGTGAAGACCACGACCGGCAGGTCGGCCAGCGCGTGGTCCTCGCGCAGGCGCTCCAGCACCTCGAAGCCCGACATGTCGGGGAGCTTCAGGTCGAGGACGACGCAGTCGAAGGCGCCGGCCCTGAGGGCCGCCAGCGCCTCCTCGCCGGTCTCGGCGGTGACGATGGCGATGTCCTCGTGGCCGAGCAGCGTCGCCACGCTCATGCGCTCGGCCGGGTTGTCCTCGACGATCAGGAGCCGCCGCTGCCGCGGCTCGGCGAAGCGCTTGATGCGCCGCAGCGCCGCGCCGAGATCCTCCGAGGTCGTCGGCTTCGACAGGAACGCGTAGGCGCCGCGCGCGAGGCCGTGGCGGCGATCCTCGTCGAGGGTGACGATCTGCACCGGGATGTGGCGCGTCGCCGGATCCTGCTTGAGGTGGCTCAGCACCGTCCAGCCCAGCATGTCGGGCAGGAAGACGTCGAGGGAGATCGCGGTCGGGCGGTGGCGCCGCGCCAGCGCCAGCGCGTCGGCGCCCCGGCTCGCGATCAGCACCTTGAAGCCGCCGTCGCGGGCGAGCTGGGCCAGGACGCGGGCGTAGTGGGGGTCGTCCTCGACGATGAGCAGCACCGCGTCGCCCGGCTGCAGGCTCTCGCGGTCGTCGCCCTGTCCGCCCTCGACCACCGCCAGCGTCCACTCGCCCGCCCTGGCGGCCAAACCCGCTCCGGCGGCCAAACCCGTCCCGGCTGACAAGCCCGTTCCGGCGGACAGGCCCGTTCCGGCGGGCGCCGCCGGGACGGGCGCCGGGGACGGGGAGGCCGCCGGGATCGTGCTCGCCGCGCCCCCGTAGGCGAGGGGCAGGTAGAGGGTGAAGGTGCTCCCCACCCCGGAGGCGCTGCGCAGCTGGATCTCGCCGCCGAGCAGGTTGGCGAGTTCGCGGCTGATGGCGAGGCCGAGGCCGGTGCCGCCGTACTTGCGGCTCGTTCCGGCATCGGCCTGCTGGAAGGCCTCGAAGATGATCTTCTGCTTCTCGGGCGGGATGCCGATGCCCGTATCCGAGACCTCGAAGGCGACGACGGCCGGCGCGTTCTTGAGCACCGGGTGGTCGGCGCTCCAGCCGCCGGCGGCGGGCGCCACGCGCAGGCGCACGCCGCCCTGCTCGGTGAACTTGAAGGCGTTCGACAGGAGGTTCTTGAGCACCTGCTGCAGGCGCTTCGAATCGGTGACGAGGGTGCCGAGCTCCGGCGCCATCTCGACGTCGAAGGACAGGCGCCGGTTCTCCGCCTCGTGCCGGAACGGGCGGGCCGTGGTGGCCAGCAGGTTGGCGAACGAGATCTCCTCGGCCTCCACCGAGACCGTGCCGGACTCGATCTTCGACAGATCGAGGATGTCGCTGATCAGGTTCAGCAGGTCGGTGCCGGCGCCGTGGATCGTGCGGGCGAACTCCACCTGCCGTTCCGACAGGTTGCCGTCCGGGTTCTCGCTCAGCTGCTGGCCGAGGATCAGGATGGAGTTGAGCGGCGTGCGCAGCTCGTGGCTCATGTTGGCCAGGAACTCGGACTTGTACTTGGAGGTGAGCGCGAGCTCCGCCGCCTTCTCCTCCAGCGCGCGGCGGGCCTGCTCGATTTCCTGGTTCTTCGCCTCGACCTCGTCGTTGCGGTCGGCGAGCTGCTGGGCCTTCTGCTCCAGCTGCTCGTTGGTCTGCTGCAATTCCCGCTGGCGGATCTGCAATTCGCTGGCGAGCTGCTGGGATTGCGTGAGCAGCCCCTCGGTCTGCATCGTCGCCTCGATCGAGTTGAGCACGATGCCGATGCCGCTGGTGAGCTGCTCCAGGAAGGAGATCTGCAGGTCCGTGAACGCGGTGAGCGAGGCGAGTTCGATCACCGCCTTCACCTGCCCCTCGAACAGGACCGGGAGCACGATGGCGGTGCGCGGCACCGCCCGGAACAGGCCGGAGACGACCGGGGTCGCGGTCGCGGGCACCTCGGTGACGAGCAGGCGCCGCGCGTCCCGGGCGCATTGCCCGATCAGCCCCTCGCCGAGCGCGAGGCGCTCCTTGTGGCCCACGATGGCGTCGTCCGCGTAGGCCGAGAGCAGGCGCAGGGAGCCGGCGCCGGCCTCCCCGGTCTCGACCCGGTAGATCACGCCCTGCTGCGCCTCGACCAGCACGGCGAGTTCGGACAGGAGCGTGCGCCCCACCGTGGTCAGGTCGCGCTGTCCCTGCAGCATGTTGGTGAAGCGGGCGAGATTGGTCTTGAGCCAGTCCTGCTCGGTGTTGCGCTCCGTCGTGAGACGGAGATTGCCGATCATCGTGTTGATGTTGTCCTTGAGCTCGGCGACCTCGCCGCGGGCCTCGACCTGGATCGAGCGGGTGAGGTCGCCCTTGGTGACGGCGGTGGCGACCTCCGCGATGGCGCGCACCTGGGTGGTCAGGTTGGCGGCGAGCAGGTTCACGTTGCCGGTGAGGTCCTTCCAGGTGCCGGCGGCGCCCGGCACGTTGGCCTGACCGCCGAGGCGGCCCTCGACGCCGACCTCGCGCGCCACCGTGGTGACCTGGTCGGCGAAGGTCGCCAGCGTCCGGGTCATGTTGTTGATCGTCTCGGCGAGGGCCGCGACCTCGCCCTTCGAGGCGACGGTGAGGTTCTGGGTCAGGTCGCCGTCCGCCACCGCGGTGACGACCTTGACGATGCCGCGCACCTGCTCGGTGAGGTTGGCCGCCATCACGTTCACGGTGTCGGTGAGGTCCTTCCAGGTTCCCGCCACGCCGGGAACCTGCGCCTGGCCGCCGAGCTTGCCCTCGGTGCCAACCTCGCGGGCGACGCGCGTCACCTCCCCGGCGAAGGCGTTCAGCTGGTCCACCATCGTGTTGATGGTGTTCTTGAGTTCCAGCATCTCGCCCTTCACGTCGACCGCGATCTTGCGCGAGAGGTCGCCGCGGGCCACCGCCGTGGTGACCTCGGCGATGTTGCGCACCTGCGCGGTGAGGTTGCCGGCCATCGAGTTGACGTTGTCGGTGAGGTCCTTCCAGGTTCCCGCCACGCCCGGCACCTGCGCCTGGCCGCCGAGCTTGCCCTCGGTGCCGACCTCGCGGGCGACCCGGGTCACCTCGCTGGCGAAGCGGTTGAGCTGGTCGACCATCGTGTTGAGGGTCTCCTTCAGCTCCAGGATCTCGCCGCGCACGTCGACCGTGATCTTGCGCGACAGGTCCCCGTTGGCGATGGCGGTCGAGACCTCGGCGATGTTGCGCACCTGGGCGGTGAGGTTGCCGGCCATCGAGTTGACGTTGTCGGTGAGGTCCTTCCAGGTTCCCGCCACGCCCGGCACCTGGGCCTGGCCGCCGAGGCGGCCCTCGGTGCCGACCTCGCGGGCGACGCGCGTCACCTCCCCGGCGAAGGAGCGCAGCTGATCGACCATCGTGTTGATGGTCTCCTTCAGCTGCAGGATCTCGCCCGAGACGTTGACGGTGATCTTCTTCGACAGGTCGCCCTGCGCCACCGCGGTCGCGACCTCGGCGATGTTGCGCACCTGCGCGGTGAGGTTCGAGGCCATCGAGTTGACGTTGTCGGTGAGGTCCTTCCAGGTCCCGGCGACGCCCCGCACGGTCGCCTGGCCGCCGAGCTTGCCCTCGGTGCCGACCTCGCGGGCGACGCGCGTCACCTCGCTGGCGAAGGCGTTGAGCTGGTCGACCATCGTGTTGATGGTCTCCTTCAGCTCCAGGATCTCGCCCGAGACGTTGACGGTGATCTTCTTCGAGAGGTCGCCGCTGGCGATGGCGGTCGAGACCTCGGCGATGTTGCGCACCTGCGCGGTCAGGTTCGAGGCCATCGAGTTGACGTTGTCGGTGAGGTCCTTCCAGGTGCCGGCGGCGCCCGGCACCTGGGCCTGGCCGCCGAGGCGGCCCTCGGTGCCGACCTCGCGGGCGACGCGCGTCACCTCCCCGGCGAAGGCGTTCAGCTGGTCCACCATCGTGTTGATGGTGTTCTTGAGTTCGAGGATCTCGCCCGAGACGTCGACCGTGATCTTGCGCGAGAGGTCGCCGCGGGCCACCGCGGTCGTCACCTGGGCGATGTTGCGCACCTGGGCGGTCAGGTTGCCGCACATGGCGTTGACCGAGTCGGTGAGGTCCTTCCAGGTTCCGGCGACGCCCGGCACGATGGCCTGGCCGCCGAGCTGCCCCTCGGTGCCGACCTCGCGGGCGACCCGGGTCACCTCCGAGGCGAAGGAGCGCAGCTGGTCGACCATCGTGTTGATGGCCTCCTTGAGCTGCAGGATCTCGCCGCGGACGTCGACGGTGATCTTCTTCGAGAGGTCGCCGTTGGCGACCGCGATCGTCACCTCGGCGATGTTGCGCACCTGGGCGGTGAGGTTCGAGGCCATCGAGTTGACGCTCTCGGTGAGGTCCTTCCAGACCCCGGTCACCTCGCGCACCTGGGCCTGACCGCCGAGCTTGCCGTCGGTGCCGACCTCGCGGGCGACGCGGGTCACCTCCGAGGTGAACACGCTGAGCTGCTTGATCATCGCGTTGACGATGGTGGCCGAGCGCAGGAACTCGCCCTGGAGCGCGCGCCCGTCGACGTCGAGGGGCACGGTCTGCAGGAGGTCGCCGCGGGCCACCGCGGTGATCGCCCGCGTCACCGCGGTGGTCGGCCAGAGCAGGTCGTCGATCAGGGTGTTGACGGAGGATTCCATCTCGCCCCAGGCGCCCTGGGTGAGGTCGAAGCGCACGCGGGTGCGGGTGCGGCCCTCGCGGCCGACCACCTGCCCGACCCGCTCCAGCTGCCCGGCCATGCGCTCGTTGGCGGCCACGATCTCGTTGAAGGTGTCGGCAACCTTGCCGGAGCGGCCCGTCAGGTTGCCGGGCAGGCGCACGCTGAAATCCCCCGCCCGCATCGCCTGGAGGGCGGCGAGCAGCTGGTCGAGGTCGAGCTCCGCGGCGGAGGCCCCGCCCTCCGCCGCGGTCCGCCGCGCGAACAGGGCCGGTTCCGCCGCGGCGATCCCGTCCCCGTCCTGCCGCGCGGCGCTGCCTTCCGGCTCCATGGCTAAGCTCCCCGGGGGTATGTTCCGAGGGAACCATATCCGCCGAGCCCGCAAAGGTCTAACGCGCGGGGGGCTCACGCGCGGGTTCTCACGCGCGCGTGAGGTGGCGCTGTGGAAAGCGCGGCCGTGGCGCCGTCGGATCCTCCGCGCGCCGATCCCGGCGCAGGGTCCGGGCGGGACGCCGGCCCTGCCCGCCGCCGGAAGCGGGGCGGGACCTTAACCGTCGCGGCCGGGCGGGTCTCCCCCCGCCCCCGCCAGGGCCGCCGCCACCGCCGCGCGCGCCTCCTTGAGCCGGAAGGGCTTGCGCAGGAAGGCGGTGTAGCCGCGGCAGCGCTCCCGCACGGCGGTCTCGGGCATCGAGCTCATCAGCACGACCGGGATGCGGGCCGTGGCGGCGTCCTCGGCGAGCGCCCGCAGCATCGCCGGCCCGTCCATCACCGGCATCATGAAGTCGAGGAGGATCAGGTCGGGCCGCGCCTCGGCGAGGCGCGCGAGGCCGTGGCGGCCGTTGGCCGCGGTGAGCACCGTGTGACCCTCATCCGTGAGAACCGAATCCAGGAGCTCGGCGATGCCGAACTCGTCGTCCACGATGAGCACCGTCGCCACGCGCTCACTCCCCGCCGCGCCGTCCCGCGGGGGACTGGAGCTCGGCCAGGATGGCCTCGGCGCGGTCGGGTCCGTCCTCGACGACGAGGCCGCCGGCCCGGATGGCGAAGCAGCGCAGGCGCTGGTCGATGGCGCTGTCCCGTGCCTTGATCACCGACACCATGCGGTGGAGCGCGGAGCGCTGCTCGACGAAGCGCATGAGCAGGATGTTCTCGGTGATGGCGGAGGCCCCCCTGAGCGACACGCCGCTGAGCGGGAAGCCGGCGGCGAGCCCGGTGAGATCGGTCTCCATCGTGACGATGCTGGTCACGTTGAGGGCCCGCAGCTCCGCCGTCAGGGCGGCGACGATGCGGATGATCCGGTCCCCGTCCTCGGCCAGACGGCTCATCGCGTCGAGTCCGTCGAGGAACACGCGCCGCACGCCGCGGTTCCGCACGGTCGCGAGGAGCTGGTCGCAGACCTCGTCGATCAGTCCCTCGGTCGCCGGCTGCCACATCAGCCCGACCTCCCCGGCGGCGATCGCCGCCGCCGCGGCCAGCCCGAGGGCTTCCGCCTTGGCCTTGAGCGATTCCGCGCTCTCGTGGAAGCCCACGAGGAGGCCCGGCTCCGCCCCGGACCCCAGGAATTGCAGGCCCAACGTGGTCTTGCCGATGCCGGAGGGGCCCGCCAGGAGCGTCGTCGAGTGGAGCGGCAGGCCGCCGTCGAGCATCCCGTCGAGGGCGGGTACGCCGAGCGGAACCTTGGGCCCGCGCAGGTGGTCGCGCCGGCTCGGCTCGCGCAGGCGGGCCTCGGTGCGGGGATAGACCGCCACCCCCGCATCCGTGATGCGGAAGACGTGGCGCCCGCGCAGGAATCCGCTGCCGCGGAACTTGCGCACCTCGAGGTCCCGCTCGGACCGGCGGCCGTAGGGGCGGCTCGACAACTCGATCAGCCCGTCCACCATCGTGTGCTCGGCCGCCACCATCTCGGCGCCCGTGGCCGCGCTGGTGAGCAGCAGGATCGTGGCGCCGGTGGCCGCCGCCTGGGTCTGCAATTCGTGGATGAACTTCTTGAATTCGATGGCCGAATCCGCGGTTTCCTCCGCCGCCATCACGCCGTCGAGGACGATCAGGCTCGCCTCCCGCCCGGCCGCCTCCCGGCGCAGCAGCGTCAGGAGCCCGGACAGGCCCTCGTCCTGCAGGGTGCGGAAGGCCGACAGGTAGGTCAGGCGGTCGGGGATGGCGCCGGAATCGAAGAAGCCCAGGGGCGCGATGTGCCCGAGCATCCGGGCGTGACTCTCGGCCAGGAGGGTCACGTAGAGCGCCCGCCTGCCGCCCGCCGCCGCGTGGGTGAAGCAGACTTGGTTGGCCAGGATGGTCTTGCCGCTGCCCGGCGTGCCCTGGACGATGTAGACGCCGCCCTCGAACAGGCCGCCGCCCAGGATCGCGTCGAGCCCGGCGATCCCCGTCGGGACGCGCTCCAGCCCGCCGTAGCCGCCGACCCGCGTCGTGCTCGCACCCGCCCCGGTCATCGTGGTCTCGGTATCCGTCTAGAGATAGAGGGGGAGAGTTACCGTGAAGGTCGCGCCTTCACCAGCCCCGCTCCGCACGCTCACGCTCCCCTCCATCGCCTCGGCGAGGCGGCGCACCAGCCAGAGCCCGACCCCGAAGCCGCTGCGCAGCTCGGGATCCGGCAGCGCCGCCCGCTCGAAGCGCTCGAAGATCCGCTCCTGGTCGGCCGGCGGGATGCCGTGCCCCTCGTCGCGGACGCGGATCGCCGCCCGCGCCCCGATCCGCTCGGCCTCGATCGCGACCGGCTTGGAATCCCCGTACTTGATCGCGTTCGTGACGAGGTTGTCGAGGATCTGGTCGAGGGCGACCCGCTCGCAGCGCAGGACGAGCTCCTCCGGCACCGCCACCGTGAGGCGGCTCCCCGCATGGGCCGCGAGGGGCTCGACGCCCCGCGCCACCTCGCGCACCACCTCGGCGAGGACCACCGGGGCGGGATCGAGGACGAGGCGCCCGGCCTGGGCGCGCGAGACGTCGAGGATCGTCGTCGCCCGCCGCACGTAGCGCTCCACGAGCCAGTGCAGGCGGGACAAGCCTTGAGCGAGGCGCGGCCCCGCCGCCTCGTCCTCGGCCGCGTCCCGCAGGCGCTCGACCTGGCCGAGGATCGGGGTCATCGGGTTGCGCAGCTCGTGCGCCATGGCCGCCAGGAACGCGTCGCGCTCGTGCAGGGCCGCCTGCAGGGCCGCAACCTCGCGGCGCAGGGCCGCCGTCTCGGCCAGGAGGGGGCCGGTGAGGTCGGTCCCGGGTTCGGGCGGCGCGGCGTCGCGCCGGACGCCGCCTCGCCGGGTCTCCGGCTCGCTCATCGGATCTCCCCGCGAACGGGGTCCCTGCGGACGGGCACGGGGTCCGGATCCCGGCGCCGGAGAGGACCGCCCCGGAGCCGGACCGTATCTAGAGGCTGCACGGAGCGCAGACAGGTCCCGGGCCGGGTCGGCGACGTCCGGCCAGGAGGCCCGGCAGGAGGCCCGTGTCGGGCGCCGGGTGCGGCGCCGAGTTCGGCCGATTGCGTGGGGCGGTTCCGCTCAGCGCCGCGGCACCGCGATCTCCACCACGCGGGCGCCGCCCACGCGCCGGGCCGCGGGGCGCTCGACCGTCCCGGCCGCCAGCCAGGACCCGTCCCGGGCGCGGCGATAGACGGCCGGCCCGGCCGCACCGGGCTCGCCGGCCCGCGGTCGCGCCGCCCCGACCCCGTCGATGACGTAGACGACCGGCTCGGCCCGCGGCGGGCTCGGAATGCCCGCCACCGTGGGAACGCCGTAGGTGCCGTAGCCCCAGGCGGTCGGCACGAGTTCGGCGGGCCGTGGCAGGGTGAGGAGCGGCCCCTCCGTGACGATGGGCGGAACGGCCTCGCCGCCGGCCACCACGCCGCCCGCGAAACCGTAGGGGTCGGCCGCGAAGCGGCCGCGGCGGTGTCCGGCCCGGCCGTCATGCCGCGGCGCGCGCGGCGACGCCGCAGGCCCGTAGGCGCCCCCCCGGGGCGGTCCGTAGGCGGACCGCTGCGGCGGTCCGTAGGCGGACCGCTGCGGCGGTCCGTAGGCGGACCGCTGCGGAGGTCCGTAGCCGGCACCCTGGATCGGGGCGGAGGGCCGCGCCGCGGCGGGCCCGGCGAGGAGACCCGCCAGGGCGGCGAGCCCGAGGCCGATCAGGTCACGACGCATGATCCCACGCTCCCGCTCACATCCGCTCGTCAATCGCACATGCCGCATGGTCGTTCCCGCCCGGCAGCCGCGCCAGCCGTGGCAGAGTGCGTAATGCCCCGGCGGATCCCCGCCCCGCCTCCTCCGGCGCGCAGAATTCGCAAGCTCTCGTTCTCGCTCTCGCGCCCGCGGGCCCGTGCACCTGCCCTCGCGTCAGAGGTCGAGCCAAGATGCAAAGCTTGTCGCTCGATCGTTAACGGTTTCGGAGATCGGCACTGCTATCGTGCAGGCGATGATGGGTCACGCAATGCAAGCAGACTTCGCCAAGTTGCTCGATGCAGAGATCGCAAAGACTTGGAGCGATCGACGGATGAGCGTGCTCAAGCGGCTGTACGAGGCGCAGCAGCGGCAGGCGCAGCGGCAGGATGCGCGCAGCGCGATCTGGTTCGTCGGCGCGCTCTACATCCTGTTCTCGATCACGGACGCGATCCTGATCGGCGACGTGATCGTGTACGCAGTCCTGCTGCGGCTCGCCATCGGCACCGTCTACATCGCCTGCATCGGCCTGCAGATCAGGCGCGACGTCGACGCCCGCCTGATCGAGCTGCAATGCGCCCTCGGCGTCGTCGTCGGCTACGCATCCTGGTTGCTGCTGACCTTCTTCAGCGACCACAGCGCCAACGTTTCCTACTATCTTGCCTACGGCACCGTCTTCATGATGGTGGCCAATCTGTTCTTCAACTTTCGCTTCCGAGTCGCGCTGCTCACCTCCGGCCTGATCACTCTGATCTTCTTCGTCTCGGCCTTTCTGTGTTTCGATTTCCCGTTCCACTATTATGCCGCGATCGGGTCGCTCTACGTCCTGAGCTTCGTTCTGACGATCTTTATCAACTGGAAATTGAACCTGGAGCGTTATCGCGTGTTCCTCAACGCGATGCGGGCGGAGATACGCCAGCGGCAGGCGGCGGAGCGCGGCGAGGAACTGCTGAAACTGTCGACGACCGACGCGCTCACGGGTCTCGCCAACCGGCGGGCCATCGACCAGGAGCTGCACAGCCTGTGGAAGGCATGGCGGGAGGGGGGCGCGGCCTTCGGGGTGGTCCTCATCGACATCGACTATTTCCGGATGTTCAACGACTATTACGGTCACCAGCGGGGCGATGCCGGCCTGGTCTCGATGGCGCGCGCCATGGCGGCCGTGGCGAGGCGGCACGGCGGGCGGATCGGCCGCTTCGGGGGCGAGGACTTCATCCTGCTCCTGCGCTGCGAGGAGCCGGAGGCGGTCGCCGCCGTCGCCGAGGAGGTGCGGCGGGAGGTGGAGGCGCTGGCGATCCCTCACGAGGCGCGGATGGACCACCTCGCCGCCGTGACGGCCAGCATCGGGGCGGCCTTCTGCCGGGGGATCGCGGCCGACAAGCCGGAGCGCATCGTCACCGCCGCCGAGCGCGCCCTGCTGCTCGCCAAGGACAGCAACCGCAACTGCGTGAAGCTGTTCGACGGCCGGCTGTTCGACCGCGTCAGCAGCCAGGACAGCGTCGCCGAGGCGGTGCGCACCGCGGTGGAGCGGGGGCGGGTGTCGCTGGTCTTCCAGCCGATCTGGGACGTGTCGGCCGGCCGGATCCTGGCGGCCGAGGCCCTGATGCGGCTCACCGCCCCGGACGGCACCGCGCTCTCGCCCGCGACCTTCATCCCGGTGGCCGAGCGGACCGGGGCGATCGTGGAGCTCGGCGCCTTCGCGTTCCGGGAGGCCTGCCGCCAGCTCGCCGCGACCGAGGCGATCCCGATGGTCAGCGTGAACGTCTCGGCGGTGCAGCTCGGCCGCCCCGACTTCGTCGAGACGGTCGCGGCCCTGCTGCGCGAGACCGGCGTCGCGCCGGCCCGCCTCGCCGTCGAGATCACCGAGGGGCTGGAGATCGACACCGATTCCCGCGTCGCCGAGGCGATCGGCGCGCTCTCGCGGCTCGGCGTGCAGATCTGGCTCGACGATTTCGGCACCGGCTTCGCCGGCCTGTCCTGCATCAGCCGGATCAGCTTCGACACGATCAAGGTCGACAGGCTCTTCGTCCAGGCCAGCGACACGCCCCGCGGCGCCAAGATGCTCAAGGACATCGTGACGCTGGTGCAGAATTCCGGGCAGCGGATCGTGGTCGAGGGCGTCGAGACGGCCGACCAGGTCGAGCTCCTGAAGCAGTACGGGGTGGCCCTGCTCCAGGGCTACTACTTCAACCGGCCGATGTCGGCGGAGGCGCTGCGGATGCTGGCGGCCAAGGGCGGACGGCTGGCGTCGTCCGCCGGCTGAGCGGCGCGCCTGGCGCGGGCGGCGCGCCTCGCGCGGGCGGCGCGCCTCGCGCGCCGCCGGCCGGGCCGCTCAGCGGCGCTCGATCTCCAGGTAGCCGATCAGGCCGCTCTCGTCCTCGAAGTAGCGGAATTGCGCGACCTCCTCGGGAGGGATCTCGGAGGCGAAGGCCTCGATCTCCGCCCGGGAGCGGTAGAGGAGGTGCCAGTCCATGTAGGCCTCCATGTAGGCCTCCTCCCGGACCCCGGTGCGGAAGTTCGGCACCAGCAGCCGCCCGCCGGGCCTGAGCCGCGCGAACAGGGCGCGGGTGAGCCGCGCCGCGAGCCGCTCCTCCAGGTAATCGTAGAGGCCCGCCGCGTAGACGAGGTCGAAGAGGCCGAGATCGTGCCGGGCGGCCAGGACCTGGCGCACGCTGAGCGGGCGGGTCTCGATCGCCGCCGAGACGGTCTCCCGGTAACCCGCGACGGTCCCCAGGCTGACCGGATCCTGGTCGGTGGCGACGAGGCGGCCGATGCGCCCCTCCCGCAGGGCGAGGCTGCTCTCCGCCTCCCGCAGGTGGCCGCAGGCGATGGCCAGCACCTCCGCCCCCGGGCGGCGGCGGGCGGCCTCGTCGATCCGCCCCGCCAGGATCTCCCGGCGCTGGCGCACCGCCTCGCAGGCCGTGACGTTGACCGTGTGGGCCATCACGGCCCGCCCGCCCGCCGTGGCGGCCTCCTCCGCGGCGCGCGCGGCCGGATGCCGGTAGACGAAGTCGAGCAGCCCCGCATCGCCCGGATAGCCCCGCGGCCGGGCGAAGGAGTGACGGGTGAACGGGTCCTCGTGCACGAGGGCCGCCACCCCGTGGCCGCGCGCCGCCGGCACGACCGCCTCCCGCCACGTCCCGTCGCGGAAGGAATCCCGCATCACGCCGAGGAAGTCGATGAGCTCGGCGATGAAGGGATCGTAGCCGTCCGCCAGCGCGATGGCGTGGACTTGGTCGAGGGCGCGCCTCACGTCGCGCGCGACGTCGGCGTCGTGCCGTTCCCGCGATCGGACCGGCAGCCGGTGGGAGGCGGAGCCCGACGGGGCGGCCCGTCCCGGCGCCACCGCGGCGATCGACGCGGCCGGAGCCCGCGACGTCTTCCGCGTCGTCCGGGTTGTATCCCGCCAGGCTGAGGAGGATGTGCGGCTCATGCGATCAAATCCCGCGTCGTGCTGTCCTCGTCGGCAGGACCGCCCCCGCATCCGCCGACGGAGGAAAGTTAACGGGCGTTTAATCGGAACGCACCAATTCGAATGGTTAACGGCCTGTGAAAAGCGGGCATAAATCCTGGCCGGAAATGTTGCCGAGACATAAAATTCAGAAACGGAGTGAAACGATCTGCGATCGAATGTTGACCGATCGCGTCACAAATAACGTGCGAATAGCCTGGACATTGGAACTGATCGAGGCGCAAAATTCAGCTCAAAGTCACAAAATACAACCTGTGATACGGGATTCCGGCGAGCTGAGAATCGGGGCCGGAAGCTCGGCGCGGAGGAGTGGGCCGGCGGTCCGCCACGATCGGAAAGTCGCGCGGAGCAGAGAGCCGGGCGCCGGATTGCCGGAATGCTTGCCGGGCGGAGGATCGTCTCTCCCTCCGGCGCTCGGACCGCGGCGGATCCCCGGCACTGCCGGGTTCGCCCCGCGAGCCGCCCGGTTCGCCCCGCGAGCCGCCCGGTTCGCCCCGCGAGCCGCCCGGTTCGCCCCGCGAGCCGCCGGATGATCCGAAAGTCTGACGACGAACGGAGCATTGGGTTCGGTCCCCGGCCGGGCTAACCCTAAGGCTGCGGCCGTGACGGGACGCGCAGCGGAGGCCGGAGCGCACCGGCCCCGACCGCGCCCGCTCGGATCGAGATCGCGCGGCGACAGAGCCGCCCGGCGGGACGCGCAGGCGCCCCGGCGGACAGGCGGCTCGCACGACAGAGGAACGCCCCCATGGCAACAGCAACCGCGGTCGGTCAGGCGGTCGATGCCGCCCGTCCGATGAGCCGGGAGGAGAAGCGGGTCATCCTGGCTTCGTCCCTCGGCACCGTCTTCGAGTGGTACGATTTCTATCTCTACGGCTCGCTCGCCGCGGTGATCGGCGCGCAGTTCTTCTCCGCCTACCCGGAGGCGACGCGCAACATCTTCGCGCTGCTCGCCTTCGCGGCGGGCTTCCTGGTGCGGCCTTTCGGCGCCCTGGTGTTCGGGCGGCTCGGCGACATGGTCGGGCGCAAGCACACCTTCCTCATCACCATCCTGATCATGGGCCTGTCGACCTTCTGCGTCGGCCTCCTGCCCTCCTACGGCGCGCTCGCCGCCTACGGCATCGGCTGGCTCGCCCCGGTGACGCTGCTCGCCCTGCGCATGCTGCAGGGCCTGGCGCTCGGCGGCGAGTACGGGGGCGCGGCCGTCTACGTGGCCGAGCACGCGCCCCGCAACCGGCGCGGCTTCTACACCTCCTTCATCCAGACGACGGCGACGCTCGGGCTGCTGCTCTCGCTGATCATCATCCTGTCGACCCAGGGCTACGTGAACGCGGCCTACCCGCCGACCGTGACGCAGAACCCGGACGGCACCACGACGACGCTCACCGCCTTCCAGGTCTGGGGCTGGCGCATTCCCTTCCTGGTCTCGGTGGTGCTGCTCGCCATCTCGGTCTGGATCCGCCTGCAGATGCAGGAGAGCCCCGCCTTCAAGAAGATGAAGGAGGAGGGCACCCACTCGAAGGCCCCGCTCTCGGAGGCGTTCGGCCAGTGGCGCAACGCCAAGTGGGCGCTCCTCGCCCTGCTCGGCCTCACCGCCGGCCAGGCCGTAGTCTGGTACACCGGCCAGTTCTACGCCCTCTTCTTCCTCCAGAGCATCCTCAAGGTCGACCAGTACACGGCGAACGTGCTGATCGCCTGGTCGCTGGTCCTGGGCACCGGCGGCTTCCTGTTCTTCGGCGCGCTGTCCGACCGGGTCGGCCGCAAGCCGATCATCCTGGGCGGCTGCCTGATCGCGGCGATGACCTACTTCCCGCTCTTCAAGGTGCTGACCGCCAACGCCAACCCGAAGCTCTACGCGGCGCAATCCAGCGTCGAGGTCGTGGTCAGGACGAACCCGGACGAGTGCTCGTTCCAGTTCAACCCGGTCGGCACGGCCAAGTTCACCAAGGAATGCGACGTCGCCAAGGCGCTGCTCGCCCGCAACGCGGTGAACTACCGGACCGAGGCGGTGCCGGCGGGCACGCCCACCAGCGTGACCGTGGCCGGCAAGTCCTTCGCGGTGAGCGACCCGGCCTTCGCCAAGGCAGTGCCGGCCGCCCTCGCGGAGGCGGGCTATCCGGGCGCCAACAACCCCGAGATCGTGAGGGCCCAGCACCCGGTCGACATCTTCTCGGGCCAGAAGCTGACCGTGGTGGCGGTGCTGACCGTCCTCGTCCTCTACGTGACGATGGTCTACGGCCCGATCGCCGCCGCCCTGGTCGAGCTGTTCCCGACCCGGATCCGCTACACCTCGATGTCCCTGCCCTACCACATCGGCAACGGCTGGTTCGGCGGCCTCCTGCCCGCCACCGCCTTCGCCATGGTGGCCCAGACCGGCGACATCTATTACGGCCTCTGGTACCCGATCGTGATCGCCATGATGACCTTCGTCATCGGCCTCCTGTTCGTGCCCGAGACCAAGGACCGCGACATCCTGGCCTGACGCGCCCCGGCGCGGAGAGCCCCGCCCCCCGAGGGGGCGGGGCTCTCGTCGTTGCCCTGCGCCGCGGCGGCCGGGGATCGGGGGGAGGCCCGGTTCCTCCGCCCCGTCGGCCGACGGAACGCCGCCGCGTCCGGCGCGGGGCCGTCCCCGCGCACACGGGATCGTGAGGATCGCGGCCGCCGGATGCCGCAATGTGACCGTTCTTTGCCTCAGGGTCAGGATCTCGGGCCGCCCCCGGGCGGCCGGCCGCGCGGAGGATGGCCATGGTGCGGGCGGGGCAGCGGAACCGGGTCGCGGCGGGCCTCTGCGTCGCTCTCCTCCTCCTCGCCGGGGCGGCGCCCGCGCGCGCCGCCTCCCCGGACGAGGACGCGGCCTTCCTCAACGCGCTCACCTGGGGCGTGACCCCGTCCGGCTTCGCGGAGCTGCGCGCCCTCGGCCGGGCCCGCTGGCTCGCCGCGCAGCTGCACCCTCGGGCGGAGCCCCGGCTGCCGCCGGCCGCCCAGGCGCAGGTCGAGGCCCTCACCCCGCGGCAGCCGCTGCGCGAGCGGATCGTCGCCCTCGACGCGCAGCAGAGGGCGGCGGGCGCCCTGCCGGACCCAGAGGCCCGCAAGGCGGCGCTGCAGGCCTACCAGGAGGCGCTGAACGCGGCCCTGCGCGACGCCGTCGCGGCGACGCTGCTGCGCGCCCTCTCCAGCCCGGACCAGCTGCGCGAGCGGCTGACCTGGATCTGGTTCAACCGCTTCAACGTCCACCAGGGCAAGGCGAACCTGCGCGCCATGGTGGGCGACTACGTCGACGCCGCGATCCGCCCCCACGCCCTCGGCCGCTTCCGCGACCTCCTCGGGGTGACGCTGCGCCACCCGGCCATGCTGCGCTACCTCGACAATGCCGAGAACGCCGCCGGCCGCCTCAACGAGAACTACGCGCGCGAGCTGATGGAACTCCACACGATGGGCGTCGGCTCCGGCTACACGCAGGCGGACGTGGAGGCCCTCGCCCGCATCCTCACCGGAATCGGCCTCGACGCGCGCCCCGAGGACCCGAAGCTGCCGCCCGAGCGCCGCGCCGACCTGATCCGGGACGGAGTGTTCATCTTCAACCCGGCGCGGCACGATTACGGCGACAAGGTCCTGCTCGGCCACACCATCCGGGGCCGCGGCTTCGCCGAGGTGGAGGAGGCCCTCGACCTCCTGGCGGCTCAGCCGGCGACGGCCCGCCACGTCTCGCGGATGCTCGCCGCCGCCCTGACCGGGGCGGAGCCGCCCGACGCCCTGGTGGAGCGCCTCGCCGCCGTGTTCGTCCGGACGCGGGGCGACATCGCCGCGACGGTCGCGGCCCTGGCCGAGTCGCCCGACCTCACCCGCGCGGCCGCGCCCTTCAAGGACCCGATGCGCTACGTGCTCTCGGCCCTGCGCCTCGCCTACGACACCCGGGTGATCCTCAATACCGGCCCCGTCCAGGGCTGGCTCACCCGCCTCGGCGAGGGCCTGTTCAACCGCTCGACGCCGGACGGCTACCCGCTGGCGGCCGCGGCCTGGAACGGGCCGGGCCAGCTCGTCGCCCGCTTCGAGGTCGCGCGCCAGATCGGCTCCGGCCCGGCCGGGCTGTTCCGGCCGCCCGGCCCGGACGCGACCGAGGAGCCGGCCTTCCCCCTCGTCCAGAACGCCCTCTACTTCTCGACGCTCGCCGGGATGCTCGGCGAGCCGACCCGCGCGGCGCTGGCCCGGGCCGTCTCGCCCCAGGAGTGGAACACCCTGTTCCTGTCCTCCCCCGAATTCATGCGCTGAGCCGGGAGCCGCCCATGCACCGCCGCGACCTCCTGCGCGCCGCCCTGGCCCTCGGAACCGCGACCGTCGCCGGCCGGGTCTGGGCGGCGCCGAGGGCCGATGCGCGCCTGCTCGTCGTCTTCCTGCGCGGGGCCTACGACGCCGCCGGCGTGGTGATCCCGACCGGCAGCGACTTCTACTACCGGGCCCGGCCGACGCTCGCCCTCGCCCGGCCCTCCGCCGCGGATCCCGCCGCCGCGCTCCCCCTGGACGCGGAGTGGAGCCTGCACCCGGCCCTGCGCGACACGATCCTGCCGCTCTTCGCCAGGGGGCAGGCCGCCTTCGTGCCCTTCGCGGGCACGGACGACGTCACGCGCAGCCATTTCGAGACCCAGGACACGATCGAGATGGGCCAAGCGGCCGGGGCGGCGCGGGACTACACTTCGGGCTTCATGGCCCGGCTCGCCGCCGAGCTGACGCGGGCGCGGCCGGTCGCCTTCGCGGAGCAGGTGCCGCTGATCTTCCGGGGCGGCGAGCCGGTGCCCAACGTCGCCATCCACCAGGTCGGCAAGCCCGGCATCGACGAGCGCCAAGCGCGGCTGATCGCGTCGATGTACCGGGAGAGCCCGCTCGCCGGCGCCGTCGAGGAGGGTTTCCGCGTGCGCGACGCCGTCTACCAGACGGTCTCGGAGCACGCCATGCAGGCGGACCGGGGCGCCGTCTCGCCCAAGGGCTTCGAACGGGCGGCGCGGCGCATCGGCCGGCTGATGCGCGACCAGTTCACCCTCGGCTTCGTCGATGTCGGCGGCTGGGACACGCACGTGAACCAGGGTGGGGCGAGCGGCTACCTCGCCGACCGGCTCGGCGAGCTCGGGCGCGGGCTGGCGGGCTTCGCCCAGGAGATCGGCCCGGGCTGGGCCGGCACGGTGGTCGTGGTGCTGTCGGAATTCGGCCGCACCTTCCGGGAGAACGGCAACCGCGGCACCGATCACGGCCACGGCAGCGTCTACTGGGTCCTGGGCGGCGCCGTGCGGGGCGGGCGGATCGCCGGCCCGCAGGTGCCGGCCGACGAGGCGCACCTGTTCCAGAACCGGGACTACCCGGTGCTCACCGATTACCGGGCGCTGCTGGCGGGCCTGCTCGCCCGCCTCTACGGGCTCGACCAGGCCGCCCTGCGCCGGGTCTTCGCGGGGGTCGCGCCGGCCGATCTCGGCCTGCTCTGACCCTCAGCGGCAGGTCGTGACCCGGCGGACGATCCAGCCCTCGCCCTCGACGAACAGGCGCTTGCGCGAGGTCGTGCAGGTGGCGTCGTCCGCGCCCTCCTCGGGAGCGGTCGCGGTGACGGTCACGTCGCGCACCGCCGCGCTGCGGCCCTGGGCCTTCGGCGCCTTGTCGACGGCGGGGGCCGCGAGTCCCGGACCGGCGCCGAGACACGCACCGGCGATCAGGGCGGCGAGCAGGGTCAGCCGGGCGCCGAGGAGCGCGCGCATGGGAGGCATCCTGTTCCTGAGAGGGTGTCGGCGCGGCGGGCAGCTTCGCCGCCGCACCGCGCTCCTGCCATAGATAAGTCGCGAGGGTCCGAAGGGTTGCCGCGGGCCAAGCGTGTCCGTTCGAATTTCGGTACACCGCCGGACGCGCCGGCCGCTGTGCGCTGTCGCACGCGGCGCGCCGGAGGGCGAGGCCCTTTCGCTCCCGTCAACAGCGATCAACAGCGGGCGGCCGCGCGCGGTTCCGGACCTGTGCGGAGCGGCGGGCCGCAATCTCGCACGGGCTCTTGCCCGCACGGGCTCTTGCGCCCGCATCCTACCTGCCGGCGAGCCCGCGACCGCTTCGGCGCATGGTGCCGGGCGGCGGAACGGCGGGACGCGTCACCGGCCCGCGCCCGGAACCAGCCGCAGGCCCTGCCGGGCCAGCTGATCCGGGACGCCGCGGCGCACCAGGCGGGTGCGCCGCTCCTGCTGCGTCCGCCAGGTGCGGCAGGCGTCCTGCGCCTCCAGGACGGCCCGCATCCAGGCGTCGAGCCACGCCGCCTGGAGCGCGACGCCGAGCAGCACCGAGTGCTGGGCGAGCGCCACGGAGGCCGCCAGCACGCGCTGGACCTGCTCCTCCACCGGGGCGAAAGGCGACGTCCGATCCCTCATCGCCGCATGTCTCCCGCTCTGCTGCGCGCCCGCTCCCGGTCCGCCACGGGGCCGAGCCGGCCCCTCCGGCCCGGTCGACCGCGATGCAAGATCCGGGCACCCGGCCCGGATCGCCGTCGCGATGTGAGGAACAGGCGCGACCCCGGCAAGATTATGTCGGCGAACGCTCGGCCCCGGACAACCGGCTGGGAGCACGGAAGCGTCGCCCCATCCCGGAGGTTCCATGCACCGCCGCGACGTCCTGGTCAGCCTGCTGTCGGCGACCGCCGCCCTCGCCGTCACCCGCACCGCCCTCGCCCAGCCCCTCCCGGGGGGCGCCGTCCCCACGGGGGCCTACCTGGCCATGGCGACGAAGGGCGGCCTGTTCCTGGAGAGCACCGCCCGCGACGCCTTCGCCAAGACCGGCAACCCGCGGGTCAGGAAATTCGCCCGGGCCGAGGTGGTCGAGCAGGTGAACCTCGCCAACCGGATCGACGCCTACACGGGTGGCGCCGGGGCCGCCGTCGCGGCCGGCGGTCCGCCGCCCGGGCCGGGCGGCCTCGTCGGCGGCCTCGTGGCGGCCCCGCTCGCGGTGGCGGGCGCGGCGACGGGGGCCGCGGCCGGCGTGGCCGCGGGCGTCCTCGGGGCGCCGGGCGCGGGCGGGGCGGCCGGCGCCCCGATGACCAGCGACGCCCAGAAGGCCGCCATCCAGGCGCAGCTCGCCGGCATGCAGGGCGGGCCGCAATACGACGCGGCCTTCGTCGGCGCCTCCCTCCAGGGCCACCGCGAGGCCTTCGCGATCCACGGCTCCTACGCCGAGGCCGGCGAGGATCCGGCCCTGCGCCGCATCGCCCGCGGCGCCCTGCCGCTGATCCGCCTGCACATCGCGCAGCTCACCCAGATGCAGGCGATGATGGGCGGCCCGCAGGGCTGAGCCGCTCCGGGCCGGCGCCCCGGCGTCGGCCCGGCCATCCGGCCCCCCATGGGTCCCCCATGGGTCCCCCGGCCCTCGCCGGGCCCGCCTCAGCGGTCGGTCGTGGGCCAGGACGGTTCCTCGGGCAGGCAGCCGGCGCGGCAGCGCATCTGCTCGACCTTGATCACCTGCGGCTTGCTGCCGACGGTCTCGATCTCGATCTGGGTCTGGTTCTTGTTCCAGAGGAAGAGGCAGCGCGAGGGCGTGGTGCGCTGGCAGCTGATCGTCTCGGCGTAGGTCTCGCAGATCCGGGTCCGGCCGCTCACGCATTTCTCGCGCGCCTTGGCCTGCCGGTCGGGCTTCCAGCCCTGCAGCGCCAGGGCGATGCGGAATTCCGAGTAATCCGTGCGCGACTCGACCGCGGGCAGCGGTTCGGTCGCGGCGGCGCCATGCGTCCAGAGGACGAGGATCGGAAGGATCGCGGCGCGCATCGCCCCCCTCGGACGCCGCCACCCCGCATCGCGGCGACCACGTTGTCGGCCAAAGCCGCAGCGGCCGTCAAGGTGGAAGCGGGCGGCCGGTCCAGTCCTGCCGAGGAGAGATCAAGGTCGGCGCGGCCGATGATCAGTCGAGCCTGCGGGGATACAGGGCCGCGGGGGGGTCCGCGTGCAGTCCCGCCTCCCGGGCCCGCCGTCTCGGACGCGCCCGAGACGGCGGCGCGGCGCACCCGCCGCGCGCCGGGTGCTACTCGGCCGCCGCCTTGGCGGCGCGGGCGCGCCGGGGCTTCTTCCCCGAAGCCTCCGCGGCGGAATCCGGGTTCGCGGGCGCGACGTCCTGCGGCGCCTCGACCGGGTCCGGCGCGGGCGCCTCGGCCTTCGCCCGGGCCGCGCGGTCGCGCCGGATCTGGCCGAGGCCCAGGGTGCGGGCGAGTTCCGAGCGCTGCTTGGCGTAGCTCTCGGCGACCATGGGGTAGTCGCGCGGCAGACCGTACTTGACCCGGTACTCCTCCGGCGTGAGCCCGTGCTTCGTCAGGTGCCGCTTCAGGGACTTGTAAGGTTTGCCGTCGACGAAGCTCACGAGATGATCGCAGCTGATCGATTTGCGAATCTGCGCGGGCGTCGCTTTCGCGCTCTCCTGGGTGCTCGGTGCCGGCGCCTTCCCCGTACTGACGAGGGCGTCGTAGATGCTGCGGATCAGCGCCGGCAGCTCCGCGCTCGGAACGCTGTTCCTCGACACGTAGGCCGACACGATATCGCTCGTCAGGCCGCTGAGGTCGATGGCTGCTGCCCCGGTCTCGCTCATGAATCTGTTCCTGTGCTTGCGCCCGACACAGCAGTGTAGTGTTTGTCGCGGAACGTCAACAGGAATTCTCGCATATTCACATCGGAGCGCAGCAGAGCGATACGGCTGTTCCAAATCGCTGGCGGCTTCGGACAGGTTTCCGTGTCAATCGCCGGCCCCGCGCGGGGCAAAGACGGGCGGACGCGACCCGTTATTGGTGACCGGGTGGGAGGAGTACAGGGGCATCCCGGCGGCCGGGGGGCGGGGCGGATGGGGCGCTCCGACCGCGGGATCGATTTGACGGGGCCGCGTGTTTCGCCTACAGAGGCGCCCCGGCGTGATCCCCGATAGCTCAGCTGGTAGAGCAGGCGACTGTTAATCGCCTTGTCGCAGGTTCGAGTCCTGCTCGGGGAGCCATCCTTTTCTCCGCGCCGCATCCCCCCGATCCGCAGCCAGGCGCTCCGCGCCGCCGGTCGAGGCGTCGATCCCGTCCGGCCATGTGGGCGCCTGTCATCCGCTGTCCGCACGTGATCGCCCGGACAGCGGATGACAGGCCCGCGCGGCGCGTGAGCGACGCCGGCATCCGCATATTGCGACGCAATCCGTCGGACGCCGTACGACGCGGGCCGGGCGTCCGGCACCCGGCGAGCCCGTGGAGAGCGACGCGCGGACCAAGGCAGGCCCGCGCGACACCGCGACCCGGCGGGCCCGCGGCGAGGTCGGACCCGCGCGGAGCCGGGCGGGGGCGGGCCCGATCAGCGCGGCGGCGCGATCTCGATCCTGGCCAGCGTCTCGCCCTGCCGGAGGATCAGCACCGTCCCGGTGATGGTCAGGCAGGCGGCGCTGTCCCTCCGCCGCGCGACGCCGCGCAACGTCTCGTGCCGAGCGGACCGGCATGGTGGGCGGATCCGCTCGGCCTCTCATCCCCCATCCGCCAGATCCCTTCGGGATGGCGGCTGGGGGCCTCGCTCACGCGCCGCGCGGGCGCGTGATCCGGTCCGCGGCCCGGCCGGTGACCGGTTTCGCGCGTGCCGCTCAGCTCTGGCGGCCGTAGACATCCTCGATGCGGATGATGTCGTCCTCGCCCGTGTAGCTGCCGACCTGCACCTCGATCAGTTCGAGCGGGATCTTGCCCGGATTGACGAGGCGATGGACGCAGCCGATCGGCAGGTAGATGGCCTCGTTCTCGTGGACGAGGGTCACGGCGTCGTCCACGGTCACCTCGGCGGTGCCGTGCACCACGATCCAGTGCTCGGCCCTGTGGTAGTGCTTCTGCAGCGACAGGCGCCCGCCCGGCTTCACGGTGATCCGCTTCACCTGGAAGCGGTCGCCGATGTCGATGCGCTGGTAGGAGCCCCAGGGCCGGTACATCAGGCGATGCGCGTCGGCCTCGGGCGCGCCCTTGGCCCGCAGATCCTCCACCAGGGCCTTGACCCCGGCGCCGGCCTCGCGGGAGGTCACCAGCACCGCGTCCGGGGTCGCTACCACCACGACGTCGTCGAGGCCCACCACCGTGGTCAGGATCTCCTCGGGGCTGTGCACGAGGCTGTTGCGGGTGTCGCGCACCGCCACGCGGCCGCGCAGGGCGTTGCCGGAGGCGTCCCGCTCCGACACGTCCCAGAGGGCGCCCCAGGTGCCGATGTCCGACCAGGGGAAGCGCACCGGCAGCACGCCCGAGCGGGCCGTGTGCTCCATCACCGCGTAGTCGATCGAGATCTGCGGCGCCTGCCCGAAGGCCTCCGGGTCGAGGCGGATGAAGTCGAGGTCGCGGCGGGCCTTCTCCAGGGCCTGCTCGGCGGCCTCCAGGACGGCCGGGGCGTGGGCGCGCAGCTCCTCGATCATCACGTCGGCCCGGAACAGGAAGTAGCCGCTGTTCCAGAGGGCTCCCTCGGCGATCAGGCCGGCGGCCCGGGACGCGTCGGGCTTCTCCAGGAAGCGGGCCACGTGGCAGGCCCCCTGCGCCCCGGCCTCGCCGGGCAGCCTCTCGCCGGGCTGGACGTAGCCGTAGGCGGTGGCGGGCGCGGTCGGCGTGATGCCGAGGGTCATGATGTAGCCCGCCCGCGCCGCCACGGCGGCGGCCTTGGCGGCGGCGACGAAGGCCGGGGTGTCGCCGATCACGTGGTCGGCCGCGAGGATCAGCACCAGCGCCTCGGGCTCGCTCTGCGCGGCGCTGAGCGCCGCCACCGCCACGGCGGCGGCCGAATCCCGGCGCTGCGGCTCGAGCAGGATCTCGGCCGAGAGGCCGACGGCGGCGAGTTGCTCGCCGACGATGAAGCGCGCGTCCTGCGCGGTGATGACCGTCGGCCGCGCGAAGACCGCGCCGTCGGCGACGCGCAGGGCGGTGGCCTGGAAGGACGAGCGCTCGGCCTCGGCCAGGGGGATGAACTGCTTGGGATGGCTCTCGCGGGAGGCGGGCCACAGCCGTGTGCCCGATCCACCGCAGAGGATCACCGGATGGATGAGGGTGGTCATGGCGTCACCGTCTCCGTATCGATCAAGGGAAGGGCCCGCGGCGCGGTGGGCGCCGACGGGTCGATGTCTCGCGGGCTTGCGGCCTTCATAGGTCGGAAGCGCGCGCCGAGGAACCTGCCGGCCCGCATGCGGGCCCGCGCCGGCGCGCGAGACCGCCGCCGGCGCGGGCCCGGACGCGGCGTCAGATGGTCTGATTGTAGGCGCCGACCTCCGGATTCTCGCGCAGCACCCCGTCGACGCCCTCGAACATCGCGCGCAGGCGCGCCTCCGAGACGGGGCTCTCCACCACGACGACGAGTTCCGGCTTGTTCGACGAGGCCCGCACCAGGCCCCAGGTGCCGTCCTCCGTCACCACGCGCACGCCGTTCACGGTCACGAGGTCGGTGATGCGCGCGCCCCCGATCGGCTCGCCGCGCTCCATCATGGCCCGCACCCGGGCCGTCACCTTCTCGACCACCCCGTACTTCACCTCGTCGGCGCAGTGCGGCGACATCGTCGGCGAGCCCCAGGTCTTCGGCAGCGCCCGGTACAGGTCGGCGAGGCTGCGGCCCGGATTGCGGTCCAGCATCTCGATGACCGTGATCGCCGTCATCAGCCCGTCGTCGTAGCCGCGGCCGATCGGCGCGTTGAAGAAGAAGTGTCCCGACTTCTCGAACCCGGCCAGCGCGCCCAGCTCGTTCACCCGCCGCTTGATGTAGGAATGGCCGGTCTTCCAGTAATCCGCCTTGACGTCGCGCGCCCGCAGCTCCGGATCCGAGGCGAACAGGCCCGTCGACTTGACGTCCACGACGAAGGTCGCGCCCGGGTGCAGTTGCGAGAGGTCGCGGGCGAGCAGCACGCCGACCTTGTCGGCGAAGATCTCGTGGCCCTCGTTGTCGACCACCCCGCAGCGGTCGCCGTCGCCGTCGAAGCCCAGCCCCACATCGGCGCCGGTCTCGCGCACCGTGTCGGCGATCGCGTGCAGCATCGCCATGTCCTCGGGGTTGGGGTTGTAGCGCGGGAAGGTCGCGTCGGCCTCGGTGTCGAGGGGCACGACCTCGCAGCCGAGCGCCTCCAGCACCGCCGGCGCGAAGGCGCCCGCCGTGCCGTTGCCGCAGGCGGCCACGACCTTGAGCTTGCGGCCGATCGTCTTGGTCCGCGAGAGCAGGTCGGCCTGGTAGCGGGCGGCGAAGTCCGGCACGAAGGCGTAGGCGCCGCCGTCGCGGTACTTGAAGGCGCCCGCCAGCACGATCTCCTTCAGGCGGCCCATCTCGGCGGGGCCGAAGGTCATGGGCCGCTCGGCGCCCATCTTCACGCCGGTCCAGCCATTGTCGTTGTGGGAGGCCGTGACCATGGCCACGCAGGGGCAATCGAGGGCGAACTGCCCGAAATAGGCCATGGGCGAGAGGGCGAGCCCGATATCCTTCACGCGCAAGCCCCCCGCCATCATGCCGGCGATGAGGGCGAGCTTGATCGAGGCCGAGTAGGCGCGGAAATCGTGGCCGGTGACGATGTCGGGCCGCACGCCCATCTCGTGGATGAGCGTCCCGAGGCCCAGCCCCAGCGCCTGCACCCCCATGAGGTTGAGGTCCTTGGGAAAGAGCCACCGCGCGTCGTACTCGCGAAAGCCGGTTGGGGCCACGAGCGGAAGCGACTCGAACGCGAAGCTGTTCGGGGCCAGCGATGCATGCGGCTTCGGAAACGTCATCACTCTCATCCTGCCGTTCAAGGGCGGGCCCGAGGGCCCTGCCGGTGAGCCGATTCCCCGGGAGGCTCCCGTTCGTCGTAAGGTAATTGAAGGGTTCATTCCGGCGAAGCGGATTTCGGTTCGCCGGAAAGCGCTTGCAAATCAGAGGCCTGGTCCGATCCAGGGACTCTCCCGCGAGGGCGGTTCGGGCGCCGCTCCCGCTCCATCGTCTCCGGCGATCCGTCCCGCCGGATCCACTCCTCCCCCGCGGCGCCGCCCCGTCGGCCCGCGATGCTCAGCCGTGGCGGACCTCCGCCCGCGCGTGGTCGAGAACGGAGGCGAGCGTCTCGGTGAGGGAGCGCTTCGGGGCCCAGCCGGTGCGGGCGGCCAGCGCCGAGGCGTCCCCGCAGGCGGTCGGGATCTCGGAGGGGCGCAGCCGCTCCTGCGCCACCCGCACCTCGAAGGGCCTGCGCGAGAGGGATGCCAGCGTCTCCAGCAGGCTGCCGATCGACCGCGCCTGGCCGGAGGCGATGTTGAAGATGCTGCATCGGTCGAGCGTGTCGGCGGCCGCGACCAGACCCGCATAGGCCTCGACGACGTCGCGGACGTCCAGGAAGTCGCGACGGGCCGAGAGGTCCCCGACCTCCAGCACGGGCGGAACCAGCTGCGCCTCGATGCGGGCGATCTGCGCGGCGAACGAGGCGACCACGAACCGCTCGCTCTGGCCCGGGCCGATGTGGTTGAGCGGCCTCAGGATCACCAGGCGCGACCCCGCCCGGCCCAGCACGTCCGTCAGGATCTGCTCGCCGACGAGCTTCGTCTTGGCGTAGGTGCTCGCCGGCTCCGGCCGGACCGCCTCGCCGACGGGCTGTCCCGACAGGAAGGCCCGACCGTACACCTCCCCGGAACTCACGAAGAACAGGTTCGTCCCGGGCAGGTGGTCGACCAGCGCCGATGCGAGGCTCAGCACCGTGCCGACGTTCTCGCTCCAGGCCCGGACCGGCCGCGCGGCGGCGTCCGAGACGGAGGAGAGGGCGGCGAGGTGGAGGATGTCCGTCGGCGCGACCTCGCGCAGGCACTCCGCCGTGCGGCGACCGTCCGACAGGTCGGCCGCGACGTAGCCGATCCCGGCGGAAAGCGCCGCCGGCCTGGCCTCGCGGCCGAGACCGACGATCTCCGCGCCGGCGCCGAACCGGTCGAGGAAGGCGGCGGCCGCGTGGCGGCCGACGAAACCCGTCGCGCCGGTGATCAGGATGCGCTTCACGCCAGAGCCTCGGCAGGGCGGCTCAGACGGAGGCGCGCAGGCGGGCGAGGTCCGCGTCGACCATCTCGGTGATCATCTCCTCGAGCGAGATCTCCGGCTTCCAGCCCAGAATGCGCTCGGCCTTGGCAGGGTTGCCGAGGAGCACGTCGACCTCGGCCGGGCGGAACAGCTTCTCGTCGATCCGGAGGTGGTCGTCCATGGTCAGGCCCACGTGGTCGAAGGCGATCCGGCACATGTCGCGCACGGTGGTGGTGCGCCCGGTCGCCACCACGTAGTCGTCCGGCGCGTCCTGCTGCAGCATGAGCCACATCGCCCGGACGTAGTCCTTGGCGTGGCCCCAGTCCCGCTTCGCGTCGATGTTGCCGAGCCGCAGTTCCGTCTCGAGGCCGAGCTTGATGCGCGCGACGCCGTCCGTGACCTTGCGGGTCACGAACTCGACCCCGCGCAGCGGGGATTCGTGGTTGAACAGGATGCCGTTCGAGGCGTGCAGGCCGAAACTCTCCCGGTAGTTGATCGTCATCCAGTGCGCGTAGAGCTTGGCGACGCCGTACGGGGAGCGCGGGTAGAAGGGGGTCTGCTCGCTCTGCACCTGCTCCTGGATCAGGCCGAACATCTCCGACGAGGAGGCCTGGTAGTAGCGCGCCTGCGGGGCCATGATGCGGACCGCTTCGAGCAGGTTGGTCGCCCCGAGGCCGGTCACCTGCCCGGTGAGGATCGGCTGCTGCCAGGACGAGGTGACGAACGACTGTGCGGCGAGGTTGTAAACCTCATCGGGCCGGACCTGCTGGACGATGCGCAGCAGGCTCGACAGATCGATCAGATTGCCGTCGATGAGGTGAACGTCCTTGGCAACGCCGAGCCACTTCAGCCTGTGATCATAAACACCAGCATGGCTCGACCGACGGACAATACCGTAGACTTCGTAGTCTTTTTCAAGCAGAAGCTGCGCCAGGTAGGCCCCATCCTGGCCGGTAATTCCGGTGATCAAGGCACGTCTGCGTGTCATCTCAGTTCCCCTTGCCGCTATTCGGGCCCTCGGTATGGAGGGCTCCCGATGAAGTCAAGTGCAATGGCTAAGCTCGTCTGCGGGCTTGCCGCGGCCGTCATCTCGTCCTCGTACCGGCCCCGCAAGAGCGCCGGCCTCTGCGTCAGAGGCCCCTTGCCCCGGTCGGGACCAATGCGCGACCCGCCCGCTGCGGCCCGTCACGAGGCGGCCAGGCGGCGCGCGGGCGCGGCGCGGATCTCCTCCAGCCGCGCGCCGTAGCGCTTCGCGATCGCCGGGATGCTGAAACGCGCCTTGACGAGACGGGCCGCGCTCACGCCCTTGGCGCGCGCCGCGGCCCGGTCGGTCGCGACGTGGCGCATGGCGGCGGCGGCCTGCCGGAGGTCGGCATCGGCCCAGACGCTGCCGCGCTCGACGAAGATGTACTCGTCCCTCTGCACCCCGACGAGGTCGTACCCGATCAGGTAGGCGCTCTCCTCGCTGCAGAAATCCATGTTGCCGCCATAGGCCGTCGCGATCACCGGCCGCTCGAGCTGCATGGCCTCGATCATGCCGAAGCCCCAGCCCTCGGACCGATGCAGCGAGACGTAGCAGTCGCAGGCCTTCTTGAGGGCGAGGAGGTCCCTGTACTTGAGCGTCTCGTCGACGATCAGGATCCGCGGGTCCGCCCTGCAGGCGTCGTCGATCTTCCTCCAGATCGCCACTTGGTGCGGATCGCCGACCCGGGTCCTGTTCTGGGTCTTGATGACGAGGGCGACCGCCTCGGTGCCGAGCGGAAAGGCCTGCCGGAACGCCTCGACGGCGGCCAGCGGGTTCTTGCGCTCGATGAAGGAGAAGGAGTCGAAGGTGGTGAGGAAGATTGTCGCGTCGCGCTCCAGCCCGAGGCTGCCGAGGTCCATCGCCTCCACCTCGGGCAGCGGCTCGACCGCCATGCCCACGTTCACCACCGGCTTGTCGGTGAACCGGGCGTAGATCTCGCGGTTGTACTCCGAAGAGACCCAGATCTCATCGAGCAGATCGAGCGCCAGATTATGGCACTTCGGGATCTGATTCAGCTCCCAGAAGAAATATCCGATATTGTAACTGTTGGCCACGATCTCGCGCTGCTCGAACGCGTAGACCAGGGGAATCGATTCGGCGTTGAGGTGGATGAGGTTGATCTCGCGCGGAGCGGTGAAGGTCTCGAAGTTCAGCTCGGTGGCGAAGCCGATGGGCGCCGGGTTGTCGAGGCCGAAGGGCAGCGCGGTGGGACGCACGCGCTCGGCGGCCGTCAGGATCTCGTAGGAGATGCGCGTCGCCTGGCCGAGGCCCGACGTCTGGAGGAGCGGACCGATCAGGGCGACGCCGGGTTCGGGGTGGGAGCGCGGGAAATCCCGCTTCGGCAGCAGGAACTCGCCGTAATCCCGAACCTCGGCCGTGCTCTCGCCGGCCCCCTGCCTCGCCAGCTTGGCCGCGAGGGCCTCCGCCTGCCCGCGCAGGGCCGCCACGCGGGAGGGCGGCGCGCCCGGCGGCAGGGCGACGGCCGCGATGATCTCGTCGAAGAGCGAGGCGGCCTCCGCCCTCGCCCGCAGCAGCTGCCGGACCTGACTGCCCGGCAGGAAGCTCCTGAGGTAGGGCCGCGTGTAGCTCGACAGGATCAGGTAGCAGAGATAGGCGGCGCGGTCCGAGGCCTTGTCCCTGGTCAGGTCGAGCTTGGCCCGGTCGCGCTCGAACTGGATCTCCATGAAGATGTTGAAGGGGAAGTCGGCGTACGGCGCGCTCGACGGCGCCTGCAGGACCGCGATCTGCTCCCGCGTCACGAGCGCGCGATGCAGCTTGGCGTCGATCGTCCGCTCGAAGCACCACCAGTAGACGGCTTCGCGCAGCACGCGCACATCGGCCAGGTTGAGGTGGCTCGGCAGTTCCCGCACGACGGAATTGTAGAGGGCGACGGTCACGGCCGGCGACAGGCCGGCGAGCGGCATCGGCCGGTTCAGGAACGCCACCTGCGCGCGCGACAGCGGCATCTCGAAGCGCGTGCCCTGCGCCTTGCGGTGCGCCTGGTAGTCCGTCAGGTACCACATCAGGACCTTGAGCCGATCCTGCAGCGAGCCGGTCATGTCGTCGAGGTGGTGGTCCCGCACGAGGCGGAAGCTCTCGAACTGAACGTACTTCGTGATGAGACCTTCCGGGTCGCGCTCCGGATTGGCGACCTGGAGGATGGGGGAGCTGCTCATCGGGTGCCTGCGGGTTGATCGGTCGTCGGAGGGCGGCGGGGGCTCAGTCGCGGGACGCCGCGGTCTCGATGCCGTGGTCTCGCGCGAGCGCGGCGATCTCGACGAGCGCCATCCGCAGCTGCACCTTCATCTGGTCCGAGATCCCGCCGCTCTTGACGACCGCGACGGCGCTCGTCGGAATCGGCGCGGGGGTGAGGGGCTCGCCCGTCTCGGCGATGAGGAGGGTGACGGCGTTCCGCGCGCCGACCTCGGCGAGGTTGACCTCGAAACCGTGGCGGCCGTCGCCGATCCCGGCCTCCTCCAGGTCGGCGCGGTAAAGGTCGGCCGTGATCAGGACCGACCTGCCGGTCTCCCCGAGGGCCTGCAGCAGGACGGCGCCGGAAGGGCTGCGCGTGTCCTGGATCCAGCCCAGGACCGACCGCGAATCGACCCGGTCGATGTTCCACCGCCAGCGGGACGCCGGCGCGGACTCCTCCCGCCGGGCGGGCGAGGCGGGAAGCGGGCCCGTGTCGAAGGGGAAGACGCCGAGGACGTCCTGCGTCTCCACCACCCGGACGGTCACCTCGCCCGCCTCCTGCGTCCACCCGCTGAGGTCGATCTCGAAGCAATGGGCACCGTTGCCGATGCCGGCCTCCCGCAGATCCTGCCGGAAGATGTCGGCGGTGGCGCGCGCCCGCTGGCCCGCGGAGGAGGTCGCCTCGACGGTCAGGGCGGCGTGGGCGCGCGAGCTGTCATAGGCCCAGCCCGCGATGCGCCGGCCCTCGACGACGTCGATGTTCGACCTGACGGCCGATTTCGGCGTCCTGCCGCGCGCGTAGACGGTGGTGACCCAGCCGGCGACGCGCTTGCGCTGAGGGGGAGCGGTGTCGTTCGTCGTCATGTCTGGCCTCGGGAGGGAATCGCGACGGGGCTGGCGGGGCTCGCCCGGATCGAACCGGGTCCCGCGATGGCAGCCGTCAGGCGGCCGGGAGGGCGCGCGCCGGCAGGAGCATCGCTCGAGCGGCGTCGCCCGGCCGGCCCGCCGCGTCGCTCCGGGATCGACAAGTTGCGAGGCCGGCACGCCGTGTGACCGGATCCTGAAGGACCCGGATGCGAGGGGTGCGCCGGGGCGTCCCATTCGGTCGTTGCTGCATTGCGTCGGACGATTTCCTTGCGTCGCGCGACGGGCTGACTTCGGTGCAGGGGGCCGGTCAGCGAGGAGCGCGGCCGTCTCCTTAGCCGAGTTGATCCGGCGCGCCAATTCGCCGGGCCCCGATGATCGCCCCGCCCCGCGCGGCGGCCGCCGGGCCGCCAGCCTTGAGTCGGACCCGGGAGGGCTGCTATCCGGCGTCTGCAACGCCTACCAAAGGAATGGGGCCATGCGGGTCGCGATGGTTGGGTCCGGCTATGTCGGGCTGGTCTCGGGGGCCTGTTTCGCCGATTTCGGCCACGCGGTCGTCTGCGTCGACAAGGATCCCGACAAGATCGCCGCACTCAACGCCGGCCGCATCCCGATCTTCGAGCCCGGCCTCGACGCCCTGGTGGCCGAGAACGTCCGCCAGGGCCGCCTCTCCTTCACCACCGACCTCGCCCAGGGCGTCGCGGGCGCCGACGCCGTCTTCATCGCCGTCGGCACCCCCTCGCGCCGCGGCGACGGCTTCGCCGACCTCACCTACGTGCATCAGGCGGCCCGCGACATCGCCCGAGCCCTCGACGGCTACGCGGTCGTGGTGACGAAATCGACCGTCCCGGTCGGCACCGGCGACGAGGTCGAGCGCATCATCCGCGAGACCCGGCCCGAGGCCGATTTCGCCGTGGTCTCCAACCCGGAATTCCTGCGCGAGGGCGCCGCCATCGCGGATTTCAAGCGGCCCGACCGCATCGTCATCGGGGCCGAGGAGCCCCGCGCGGCCGAGGTGATCAGCGAGCTCTACCGCCCGCTCTACCTCAACCAGGCCCCCATCCTGGTCACCTCCCGGCGCACCGCCGAGCTCACCAAGTACGCGGCCAACGCCTTCCTGGCCACCAAGATCACCTTCATCAACGAGATGGCGGACCTGTGCGAGAGGGTCGGGGCCGACGTGCAGCAGGTGGCGCGCGGAATCGGGCTCGACAACCGCATCGGCGCGAAGTTCCTGCATGCCGGCCCGGGCTACGGCGGCTCGTGCTTCCCCAAGGATACGCTGGCGCTGGTCAAGACGGCGCAGGATGCGGGCAGCCCGGTGCGCCTCGTCGAGACCGTGGTGGCGGTCAACGACCAGCGCAAGCGCGCGATGGCGCGCAAGGTGGTGGCGGCCTGCGGGGGCTCGGTGCGGGGCAGGACGATCGCGGTGCTGGGTCTGACCTTCAAGCCCAACACCGACGACATGCGCGACGCGCCCTCGCTCTCGATCATCGCGGGGCTGCAGGATGCCGGGGCGCGGGTGCGGGCCTACGACCCGGAGGGGATGGAGCAGGCGCGCCCGCTTCTCACGGACGTGGATTACGCGAGCGACCCCTACGGCTGCGCCGACGGCGCGGACGCGCTGGTGCTGGTGACCGAGTGGGACGCGTTCCGGGCGCTCGACCTCGCGCGGCTGCGCGGGGTGATGGCGGTGCCGGTGCTGGTGGACCTGCGCAACGTCTACCGGCCGGAGGACGCGCGCAAGCACGGCTTTTCCTACACCAGCGTCGGACGGGCCGGGCAGCCGCTCCCCGCCTGACCCGGCCGGGGCGGCGGCCCCCGCTCACACGGCGACGACCGTGCGGGGATCGAAGGTCCCGCCCTCGACCGGATTGGCCACGCAGCGCGTGCCGTAGAGGGCGAGGTCGTGGCCGGCATGGAAATGGCCGGAGACCCAGAGCGCCGGGCGATGGGCGGGCGCGAGGTCGGCCAGCACCGTCGTGGCGTAGAAGGCCGGCACCCACCAGGGCACGCCCGGCGCGTCGCGGTAGCGGTCGGCGGCCTCGGCGATCGGCGGGTGATGGGTGACCGCGACGGTCGGCCCCGCATGCGGCCGCGCGAGGGCGGCCGCCAGCAGGGCGCGGTCCCGCGCGTGGGCCTCCATCGCCGCGGCGGGCGTCCAGGCCGCCCCGTCCGCGAGCCGAATCGCCCGGAACTCGCGCGAGCCGGTGAGCGGGTCGGTCATGCGCGCCGCCGCGTAGGCGGCCGGGTCGGCGGGCCGGCCCGGCGCGTCGGGGGCGAGCCAGCGCCCGGCCAGCGCCCAGTCGCTCCACAGGGTCGCGCCCACGAAGCGCACGCCCGCGATCACCGCGGCCTCCGCGGCCCGCAGCAGCGCGATGCGGGTCCGCCCGGCCGCGGCGTTGATCCGCTCCACCTCGGCGGCGAGGGCGGCGAGGAGCGCCGGGGCGGTGCGCGGATCGCCCGCCGGGGCGTAGTGCTCATGGTTGCCGGGCACCAGCACCGCGGGGCGCTCCCCCGCGAGGCCGAGCAGCACCGCGAGCCCCCGCTCCGGCTGACCCTCCCAGACGTCCCCCGCGCAGACGAGCACGTCGAAGGGCTCCGCCGGGGGCGGGATGGCGGCGGGGTCGCGCCGCTCCAGGTGCAGGTCGGAGAGCACGAACAGGCGCAGCGGCCCGGGCGCGTCGTCGGCGGTGGCGTGGCGCGGCATCGCGTGGCTCCGTCGCGGGATCGGGCCGCGTCTATGCCCCGCGCCCGGCCGCCGCGCCAAGCCCGCCGCACCAAGCCCGCGGCGGCGGGCCCGGCCCCGACCTTCGGGCACTGGATTCGGGTCGGATCCTGTGCGAGGCCGCAGCGGGCGCAAACCTTGCGCGAGTGGGAGAGACGCCGATGCTGCCCGAACTGCGCGTTCTGTACTTCGAGGATCTCGCCGTCGGGATGTCCGAGACGCTGTCGAAGACGATCTCGTCCTCCGACGTGGTCGGCTTCGCGGAGATCACCGGCGATCGCAACCCGATCCACCTCTCCGAGCACTTCGCCGCCCGCACGCCGTTCGGCACCCGCATCGCCCACGGCCTCTACACGGCCGGGTTGATCTCGGCCGTGCTCGGCACGCGCCTCCCCGGGCCGGGGGCGGTCTACATCAGCCAGAGCCTGAACTTTCGCGCGCCCGTGCGCATCGGCGACACGGTCGAGGTCACGGTCGAGGTGGCCGAGCTCGTCCCCGAGCGCCGCCGCGCCCGGCTCACCTGCACCTGCAGCGTCGGCGGCGAGACCGTGCTGGACGGCGAGGCGCTCGTGAAGGTGCCGACCCGGGCCGAGGCCGATCCGCTCGCGGCCCGCGCCAAGGGCTGACCGGCGCGAGCCGACCGCGTGCCCGAGCCCATCCCGATCGAGGATCCGGCCGACCCGCGGCTCAGCGCCTTCGCGGCGATCCGCGAGCGCGACCTCGTCGGGCGCCGGGGCCGCTTCGTCGCCGAGGGCGAGGTGGTGCTGCGGGTCCTGCTCTCGGGCCGCGCCCGGTTCCGGATCGAGTCGGTCCTGCTCTCGCCCGAGCGCCTGGCCTCCCTGCGGCCGGCCCTCGCCGCCTTGACCGACGCCCCGGTCTACCTCGCGCCGCGCGCGGTGATGAGCGCGCTCGCCGGCTTCCCGATCCACCGCGGCGTGCTGGCGATCGGGCGATCGGGCGAGACCCCGCCGGCCGAGTCGCTGGTGCCGCCGGGGCCCGCCCTGCTGCTCGGGCTGGTGGGCCTCGCCAACCACGACAATGTCGGGGGGCTGTTCCGCAACGCCGCCGCCTTCGGGGCCGACGCGGTGCTGCTCGACGCGGCCACCTGCGACCCTCTCTACCGCAAGGCGATCCGGGTCTCGGCCGGCACCTGCCTGACCCTTCCCTTCGCCCGGCTGCCGGACGGCGAGGCCCTGCTCGCCCTCTGCGAGCGGCACGGGATCGTGCCGCTGGCCCTCACCCCCGGCGGCGGGGAGGAGATCGCGCAGCTGCCGCCCCTCCCCCGCGCGATGCTCCTGCTCGGCACCGAGGGGACCGGGCTCCCGGACGCCCTGATGGCGCGGGCCCGGCGGGTGCGGATCGCGATGGCGCCGGGCGTCGATTCGCTCAACGTGGCGGCGGCGGGGGCGGTGGCGCTGCACCGGATCGCGGCGCCGCGCCTCTCCGGTCCCTGACGCGCCTCACACGACATCCGACGGATTGCGTCGCCGTGCGGATGTCGGCCGCGCTCACGCGCCGCGCGGGCTTGGCATCCGCTGTCCGGACGTGATTGTCCGGACAGCGGATCACCGCCCCGGCAGCGCCTCCGGGACGGTCTCGGCGTCGGCGGCGTCGCCGTAGACCGCCTCGCGGATCAGCCGCTCGGTGGTCTCCTCGAAGAAGGCCAGCATCTCCTCGTGCAGGGCGGTGAACTGCGCCCAGACCACCGCGTCGAAGACGGAGCGCGGGGCCCGCACCATCACGGTGGTGCGGCGCTGGCGCGGATAGCGGTAGGGGCGCAGGCCGTAGCGCCGGCACAGGGCGATGAGCAGCCGGGCCGACCACGCGTCCGGCACCGTGAGCTTCAGCTCGATGGGCGGCTCCGCCCGCGCGGTCTCGGCGAGCCGCGCCCGCAGCCGCCGCACCGCCGCCTCGGCGGCATCCCGCTCGCCGGAGGTGGCCGCCCCCGCGAACAGGCTCTCGGCCTTGCGCAGCCGCTCGCGCAGCCTCTCCTCGATGTCCATCGCCGCCCCGCCGGACCCCGGAGGCGATGATGCGCCCCGGCCACTGGCGCGCAATCCTGTCACGCCCCCAGCATGCGCGACAAAGAGCGGCAATTGCCGCGCTCGTCCGGCGCGCCAAACTAGGCCGTAGGGGAAACGGCCGGTGCATCCGGACCAGACGCTCAGGAGCGAAGGATTGCTTCAGCCGCGTGAAGGCTACCGCACCCTGTCCGGGCGGCGTGCGGTGGTGGTGGGGGCGGGGCCGGGCGGACTCGCGGTGGCGCTGCTCCTCGCCCGGGAGGGCGTCCACGTCACCGTCGTGGAGAAGGACGACTGCGTCGGCGGGCGCACCCGCACCGTGACGGCGCCGGGCGGCTACCGATTCGACATCGGGCCGACCTTCTTCCTCTACCCGCGCATCCTCGCCGACATCTTCGCCTCCTGCGGCGAGCGGCTGGAGGACCACGTCCGGCTGGAGCGGCTCGATCCGCTCTACCACCTCGTCTTCGAGGGCGGCGGCGAGATCCGCGCCACCTCGGACGTAACCCGGCTCCAGGCCGAGATCGCCCGCATGGCGCCGGCCGACGCCGCCAACGTGCCGCGCTACCTCGCGGACAACCGCGCCAAGCTCGAGGCCTTCCGGCCGGTGCTGGAACAGCCCTTCGACAGCCTGCGCAGCCTGGTCTCGGCGCCGATGCTGAGGGCGCTGCCGCTCCTGCGCCCGCACGCCACCGTGGACCGCGACCTAAAGCGCTACTTCGCCGACCCGCGGGTGCGCCTCGCCTTCTCGTTCCAGACCAAGTACCTCGGGATGTCGCCGTTCCGCTGCCCGAGCCTGTTCACCATCCTGAGCTTCCTCGAATACGAGCACGGGGTCTTCCATCCCGTGGGCGGCTGCGGGGCGGTCTCGGAGGCGATGGCGGGGCTCGCCCGGCGGCTCGGCGTCGACATCCGCCTGGGCACCGCCGTCGACCGGGTGCTGTTCGAGGGAGACCGCGCGGTCGGGGTCGAGGCCGGGGGCGAGCGCCTGCCGGCCGATTCGGTGGTGGTGAACGGCGATTTCGCCAAGGTGGTGCGCGCCCTGGTGCCCGAGCGGCACCGGCCGCGCTGGCGCGACGCCAAGCTCGACCGGGCGCGCCTCTCCTGCTCGACCTTCATGCTCTATCTGGGCCTGGAGGGGCGGATGCCGGAGGGCCTCGGCCACCACACGATCCTGCTCGCCGAGGAG
This sequence comes from Methylobacterium sp. WSM2598, assembly GCF_000379105.1. Taxonomy (GTDB): domain Bacteria; phylum Pseudomonadota; class Alphaproteobacteria; order Rhizobiales; family Beijerinckiaceae; genus Methylobacterium. The sequence continues at coordinate 2,755,606 of NZ_KB900609.1, forward strand.
TACCGGCGCAACATCGCGGAGATCTCGACCGGAATCCTGCCGCGCCAGCCCTCGCTCTACGTGCAGCATGCCGGCTTCACGGATGGCGGCATGGCGCCGCCCGGCCATACCAGCCTCTACGTGCTGGTCCCGGTGCCGAACCTGCGCGCCGACATCGACTGGGCGACGGTGCGGCCCCAGTATCGCCGCCTCGTCCTCGACCGGCTGAAGCTGCTCGGCCTGACCGACATCGAGCGGCGCATCCGCTACGAGCGCATCGTCGATCCGACCGACTGGCGCGACGCGTTCGCGGTCAACGAGGGGGCGACGTTCAACCTGTCGCACGATCTCGGGCAGATGCTGTATTTCCGGCCGCACAACCGCTTCGGCCGCGGCCTGTACCTGGTCGGCGGCGGCACCCATCCGGGCTCGGGCCTGCCGGTGATCTACGAGGGCGCGCGCATCACCGCCCGGCTCCTGCTGGAGGACCTCGCCCGGCAGGGCCGGCGCTCCCTGCCCGACCTCGCGCCGCCGCTCGAAGTCGCGCCGAGCGGGAAGGCGACGTGAGGGCGGGCGCGCCGCGCGCGGCCCTCGCCGCCCTGCTCGCGGCCCTCGTCCTGCCGTCGGGGGGCGCGGTCGCGGCCGAGCTCACGGTGGACGTCGAGGGGGTGCAGCCGGGGGCCGGGGAGGTCTACGTCGCCCTGTGCACCGGCGGGCTCTCGGAGGGCTCGTGCCGCATCGGCCAGAACGCTCCGGCGCGGGCGCCCGCCCTGCGCTTCGCCTTCACGCAGGTGCCGCCCGGGACCTACGCGGTCGCGGTGTTCCAGGACCTCGACGGCGACGGGCGGCTCGCCCGCACCCCGCTCGGCCTGCCGCGCGAGCCCTACGGCTTCTCGAACGGGGCGGGCCGCGGTGGCCGGCCGGATTTCGCCGCGGCGGCCTTCCCGCTGGCCGAGCCGGGGGCGGCCATCCGCGTGCGGCTGCAGCGGGCGCTGCCGGCGGCGCGGTGATCGTCGGGGGGGCAGCGCCCGCCTTGGGGCATGGCCGCGGAATGGGGTAGCCTGGACCCGTGGAGGGCACCATGGCCGACGCGGCTCACCGATTCCCGGCGCTGACGATCGCCGACTGCGACGCGTTCGTGGCGGCGCAACGCGACGAGCGCGAGTGGGAACTCGTCGCCGGCGAATTCGTGATGATGAGCAACCCGACGGAGGATCACGAGCAGATCGCCGGGAATATCGGGGCCCCTCTCAAGCTCGCCATGGATGCCGCAGGATGCCGCAGCTATCAGGGCGGCATGCGCGTGCAGCGCTCCGACGATGGACGCGGCCGCGACAAGACCAGGCCCGACATCGTCGTCCGATTGGGGCCGCGCCAGAACCAGACCTACGTGACCGATCCCCTCGTCGTGGTGGAGGTGCTGTCGCCCTCGACGATGGACCACGACTGCGGCGGCAAGCTCGCGTTCCACAAGTCGCTGCCCACCCTGCGGCACCTCGCGCTGGTCTACCAGGACCAGATGCGCGTCGAACATTATCAGCGCACCGAGGAGGGTTGGCGCCTGGAGGTGCTGATCACGCCGCAGGACGTGCTGCGCTTCGACGCGGTCGATTTCGAGATCGACCTCGACCGGATCTATTTCGGCGTGCCAGTGTCGCGGCCGCTCGCCCGGAGCGGGCCGGATCTCCGAGCCGCACGCGCCGACGCGCAGACCGCTTCGGCGCCGGACGCAACGCCGGGACGACCCCTCGGTGGAATGGCCGCGGGCGTGTCCGGCGAGGGGTGACCGCGCCGCAGCTCCGGGTCGCCCGCGCCGTGCGGGACGCGGCTGGCGAACCCGACGCCGTTGCCGGGCCGTCCATCCGTCCGGAGAACCGGCGCTCGCGCCTCCCGGACCTTTCTAGACCATGCCGAGGGCCTGCATGTAGAGTTCGAGGATCGCCTCCTCCTCCTGGCGCTCCTCGTGGTCGCGCTTGCGGATCGAGATGATCTTGCGCAGGACCTTGGTGTCGAAGCCGTTCGCCTTGGCCTCGGCGTAGACGTCCTTGATGTCGCCCGCCAGCCCGGCCTTCTCTTCCTCCAGGCGCTCGATGCGCTCGATGATGCTCTTGAGCTGGTCGGCGGCGACCGACGAGTTGTCGACCGCGAGCACGGGGGATGCAGCCATGGCTCGAATTCCTCTGCCGGATCGGCGCTCCGCGAGGCGCGCCCTCGCCAGGGTTGATAGTCTCTCAACCTTACCGAGTTCTTGCCGCGGACTCGCCCGGCCGGGGCCGGGCGAGGCGCCTCAATGCCCCGGGTTGCGCGCCGAGTAGGCGGCCTGCTGCTCGGCGCTCGCCTCCTTCTGGTGCTTGGCCTTCCATTCCTCGTAGGGCATGCCGTAGACCTGCTCCCGGCTCTCGTCCTTGCTGAGGGGCAGGCCGCGGGCATCCGCCTCCTCCTTCATCCAGTTCGACAGGCAGTTGCGGCAGAAGCCGGCGAGGTTCATCAGGTCGATGTTCTGCACGTCGGTGCGCCCCCGCAGGTGCGCCACGAGCCGGCGGAACACCGCGGCTTCGAGTTCGGTGCGGGCGGTCTCGTCGATCTGCGTCATGTCCCGGATCCCTGGCGGCGTGGCCCTCGCGGCGGGATGTAGGCGCGCCGGGCCCGCCGCCCAAGCCCATCCGGCGATCCGCCATCGGCGCAGGGAACGTCCCGCGGCGTCGCGGCGGGCTCCGAGGCGCCGTCGAAGGCCGTGCCGGGATCGCGGGAGGCGTCCGGGGCGCGGGCCGCCGGGCCGTCGCCGCGCCCCGCATCGCCTCACCGGGCGATCAGCGGCGCCAGCAGCCGGGCGAAGCGCCCGGCCCATTCCGCCTGGCCCGCCTCGTCGGCGATCAGGTCCTGGCGGATCTCGATGAGGGCGTTCGGCAGGCCCCGCGCGCCGGCGTGGCGGTCGAGCGTGTCGCCCGGCAGGCCCCCCGCGTAGGGCTCGTTGTCGCCGACCGTCAGCCCGGCCGGGTCCGCCCGCAGGCCGTCGAGGAGCGGCCGCGCGACGCGCCCGTCGCGCCCGTCCCACAGGATTCCGACCTGCCAGGGGCGCGGCACCCCGCGCCAGGCCGGCGTGAAGCTGTGCACCGCGACCAGGGCGGGTGGGCGCCCCGCATCGCGCCCGGCCGCCACCGCCGCCGCGATGGCCCGGTCGTAGGGGTCGTAGAAGCGGGCGATCCGGGCGGCGACGCCCTCCGGCGTGATCCGGGCGTTGCCCGGCACCACGGTGCCGTCGGAGAGGCGCATGACCAGGGTCGGGTCGTCGCGGCCCCGGTTCGGATCGATGATCAGGCGCGAGAAGGTGGTGAGCAGCGCCGGCGCCCCGAGGCGGCGGCTGAGCGCGCGCGTCACCGCGGCGGCGCCGATGTCGTAGCCGATGTGCCGCTCGAAATGCGGGGCGTCGAGCCCGAGGGAGCCGAGATCCTCCGGCACGGCGTTCGAGGCGTGGTCGCAGAGGAGGATGAGCCCGCAGGCGGCATCCCCCGCAAGGCTCTCGACGGGCTGGCTCGGGACGGGATCGGGCATGGCGGCTCGGGGCGGTGGCGGGAAGGCGCGCGCGCTGCCGCGACCGGTACCACCCCTCGGGCCCGACCTCCATCCTCTCGCGTGTCCGCCGGGGGGAATGCGCGCGGAGCGCGGCGGGGTTGAGCCGCGGCCCGTTTCGGGCGATGCCCGGACCGGAACGCGCGGAGGGCGCGCGGGGTTGGCCGCGATCGGGCCGGATCGGCCTCGGGGAGACGGACGATGACGCACAACCGGCGGGACGCTCTCCGGGTCACGGCCGCCGCGGCGCTCGGCGCGGCGTCGGGATCGGCTGCCGCGCAGGATTCCGCCGCGCCGCTGTTTCCCCTGCCGCAGGCGCGCCTGCCGATCGCCGGCATGGCCGAGGTGTTCCCGGTGCGCCGGGTCTACTGCATCGGCCGCAACTACGCCGCCCATGCCCGCGAGATGGGCTCGGATCCGGCCCGCGAGCCGCCCTTCTTCTTCCAGAAGCCGGCCGACGCGGTCCAGATCGTGCCCGCCGGGGCGGTCGTCGATCACCCCTACCCGTCCCTGACCCGGAACTACCACCACGAGATCGAACTCGTCGCCGCGCTGCGATCGGGCGGGCGCAACCTGTCGAAGGAGAGCGCCCTCGACCACGTCTTCGGCTACGCGGTCGGGCTCGACATGACCCGGCGCGACCTCCAGCGCGGCATGGGCGACCAGAAGAAACCGTGGGAGATCGGCAAGAGCTTCGATCGCTCGGCGCCGATCGGGCCGCTCCACCCGGTCGCCGCGGTCGGGCACCTCACGCGCGGCGCGATCCGGCTCACGGTCAACGGACAGGTCAGGCAGGAGGCCGACCTGTCGCAGATGATCTGGTCGGTCGCCGAGCAGATCGCCCACCTGTCGGAGGCGTTCGAGCTCAAGGCCGGGGACCTGATCTATTCCGGCACACCGGAGAATGTCGGGCCGGTGGTGCCGGGCGACCTGCTGGTCGGCCGCGTCGCGGGCCTGCCCGAGCTCTCGATCCGCATCGTCGACGGCGCGCGCTGAGGCGCCGGGAGCGGACGGCGGACCCCCTCCCCCAAAAGAGCCGAGCCCCCTTCGTCGCCCGCGGCCCCGCCGCCAGGGTGACGGGCGCGCCGACATGCCATAGTGCTTCGCGGACCCCGTTCCGGCCGGAGCCCCTCGCCCGATGACCTGCCCCTCCCCCGATCTCGCCGCGGCCGCGCGGACGGCGCCCCCGGGCGCCGGGCCGGGCGCGGCGGAGGGCGCGGCGGAGGGCGCGGGCCTGGCGGTCGCGGCCCTGTTCCTCGGCGCCCTCGCCATGGGCGTGTCGCCGATCCTGGTGCGGCTCGTCAGCCCCGAGGTCGGGCCCTTCGCCAGCGCCTTCTGGCGCGTCGCCCTGGCGCTGCCCGCCCTCTACGGCTGGATGCGCGCCGAGGAGGCGGGCAGCCCGCGCCTGCGCCGCCAGGCCCTCGCCCCGGCCGCCCTCCTGGCCGGCCTCGCCTTCACGGGCGATCTCGTCTTCTGGCACCGGGCGATCCTCGGCACCACGGTGGCGAACGCCACCTTCTTCGCCACCACCGCCCCGGTCTTCGTCCTGCTCTTCGCCTGGCTCGGCCTCGGCCGCCGCCCGGCGCGGGCGACCCTGGCGGGCCTCGCCCTCTGCCTCGCCGGGGGCGCCGCCCTCGTCGGGCAATCGATCCGGATCGATCCCGGGCGACTCGCCGGAGACCGGGACGGCGCGCTGACGGCCGTCTTCTTCGGCCTCTACTTCCTCGCCGTCGAGCGCGCCCGGGCGCGGGGGCTCGGCGCCGCCCGCGTCACCTTCGTGGCCTCCGCGGTCACCGCCGCGCTGCTCCTCGGCGTCGTGCTCCTCGCCGAGACGCGGCCCATCCTGCCCCGCTCGCCGGGCGCCGCCGCCGGCCTCGTCGCCCTGGCGCTGCTCAGCCACGCCGCCGGCCAGGGGCTGCTCTCCGTCGCCCTCGGGCGGCTGTCCTCCGCCTTCTCCTCGCTGGTGATCTTCCTCGAGGCGGTGGCGGCGGCGGCCCTCGGCTGGGTCGTCCTCGGCGAGGCCCTGAGCGGGCCGCAAGTGCTGGGCGGCGGCCTCATCCTCATCGGCATCGCGGTCGCCCGCCCCCGGGACCGCCGACCGCCTCCGCCACGATGACGCAGAACGAGCGAGGATCCGCCCCGTGACCGCCTCCCCCTCCCCCGCCGACGCGCGCCGCGCGCTGCTGCTGCGTCTCCTCGACGACGCCGTCACGGCGGCCCATCCCCGCGGCTGCCTGGTGCCCGAGCTGCCGCCGCCGCCCGCCGGCCGCCTGATCATCCTGGGCGCCGGCAAGGCGGGGGCCAGCATGGCGGCGGTGGCCGAGCGGCATTACCGCGAGGCCCACGGCCTCGGCCCCGACCGGCTCCTCGGCCAGGCCGTGGCGCGCCACGGCTACGGCGAGCCCGCCGGCCTGATCGCGGTGGTGGAGGCCGGCCACCCGGTGCCGGACCAGGCGGGGATCGACGCCACCCGCCGCAGCCTCGCCCTCGCGGCCTCCGCGGGCCCGGACGACCTCGTGCTGGTGCTGCTCTCCGGCGGCGGCTCGGCGAACTGGATCGCGCCCGCGGGCGACCTGACGCTCGCCGAGAAGCAGGGGATCACCAAGGCGCTCCTGCGCTCGGGCGCCGCGATCGACGAGATCAACTGCGTCCGCAAGCACCTCTCGCGCATCAAGGGCGGGCGCCTCGCCCTGGCGGCCCGCAAGGCCGGCAAGCTGCTGACGCTGGCGATCTCCGACGTGCCCCGGGACGACCCCGCGGTGATCGCCTCCGGCCCGACCGTGCCCGATCCCTCGACCCTGGCCGAGGCCCGCGCGATCTGCGAGCGGCGCGGCATCCCGCTGCCGCCTGCCGCGGCGGCGCTCCTCGCCGATCCGGCCAACGAGAGCCCCAAGCCCGGGGACCCGCTCTTCGCCCGCACCGAGTACCGCATCATCGCCCGGCCGATCGACGCCCTGCGGGCCGCCGCGGCCGCCGCGCAGGAGGCGGGCTACGAACCCGTGATGCTGGGCGCCGACCTGGAGGGCGAGGCGCGCGAGGTCGCGGCCGAGCACGCGGCGCTCGCCCGCCGGATGGCCGCGGAGGGGCGCAGGGTCGCGCTGATCTCCGGCGGCGAACTCACCGTGACGATCCGCGGCGAGGGCCAGGGCGGGCCGAACCAGGAATACATGCTGGCCATGGCGGTCGCCCTCGACGGGGCGCCCGGCATCGCCGGCCTCTCGGCCGATACCGACGGCACCGATGGCGGGCGCGGCGAGGCCACCGACCCGGCGGGCGCCATCGTGGACGAGACGACCCTCGCCCGTGCGGCCGCGCTGGGGCTGGACCCGCGGGCCAGTCTGGCCGAGAACGACTCGACCCCGTTCTTCGACCGGCTCGGCGACCTCGTCCGGCCCGGGCCGACGCGCACCAACGTCAATGATTGCCGCATCATCCTGGTGGGATAGGACGACCCGCACGACGGCCCTGGGGGCCGCCGCGCTGCTTCTCGGCGCGGCGCCCGCCCGCGCGGACCTGCGCATGTGCAACATGACCGGCAGCCGCGTCGGCGTCGCCCTCGGCTACCGGGATGCCGGGGGCTGGGTCACGGAGGGCTGGTGGAACCTCTCCGGCAAGGCCTGCGAGACCCTGCTCAAGGGGGCGCTCGCCGCCCGCTACTACTACGTCTTCGCGGTCGATTACGACCGCGGCGGCGAGTGGAGCGGCCGCTCCCTGATGTGCACCCGCGACCGCGAATTCACCATCCGGGGCGTCGAGGATTGCCTCGCCCGCGGCTTCGACCGCAACGGCTTCTTCGAGGTCGACACGGGCGAGCAGAAGAGCTGGACCATCCAGCTCACCGATCCGGGGCGGCCCGGGGCGGGGCCGTGAGCGGCGCCTCCCCATAACGGCCGGGGAGGCGCCCGGCGCGGAACTGGTATACTTGCGCCTCGCCGGGCCGGCCGCGTCGCGCCCGCCGGCGCCCAGGGGACACTCCCCGCCGCCCCGCCCGCACCTTCTCCGGACCTGCCATGAAGCGCGCCCGCCGCACCAAGATCGTCGCCACCCTCGGCCCGGCCTCCGAGGATCCGGAGGTGATCGAGAAGCTGTTCGAGGCCGGGGCCGACGTCTTCCGCCTCAACATGAGCCACCTGCCCCGCGAGCGGCTGGCCGAGCGCGTCGCCGTCATCCGCTCGATCGAGCAGCGCCTGCGCCGCCCCATCGCCATCCTGCTCGACCTGCAGGGGCCCAAGCTCCGGGTCGGCAAGTTCGCGGGCGACGCCGCGATCCTGGAGAAGGGCCAGAGCTTCGTGCTGGACGGCGAGGAGGCGCTGGGCGACGCGACCCGGGTCCACCTGCCGCATCCCGAGATCCTCTCCTCCCTGGAGCCCGGCCACACGGTCCTCATCGACGACGGCAAGCTGCGCCTCCAGGTCGTCGAGGTGGCGCCCCGGCGGGCCGTCACCCGCGTCCTCGTCGGCGGGCGCATCTCGAACCGCAAGGGCGTCTCGCTGCCCGACACCACCATCCCGGTCGCCGCCATGACCGAGAAGGACCACCTCGACCTGGAAGCCGGGCTCGCCGCCAACATCGACTGGATCGCCGTCTCCTTCGTGCAGCGGCCCGAGGACGTGGCCGAGGTGAAGGAGATCGCCGGACACCGCGCCCTGGTGATGGCCAAGATCGAGAAGCCCCAGGCGCTCGCCCATCTCGACGGGATCATGGAGGTCTCGGACGGGCTGATGGTCGCCCGCGGCGACCTCGGCGTCGAGATGCCCCTGGAACAGGTGCCGGGCGTGCAGAAGCGCATCACCCGCGGGGCGCGCCGCCTCGGCAAGCCCGTCGTGGTCGCGACCCAGATGCTCGAATCGATGATCAGCGCCCCGGTCCCGACCCGCGCCGAGGTCTCGGACGTCGCCACCGCGGTCTACGAGGGGGCCGATGCCGTGATGCTCTCCGCCGAGAGCGCCTCGGGCAGTTTCCCGGTCGAGTCCGTCGCCACCATGAACCGCATCGCCGAGCAGGTGGAGCGGGACGCGATCTACTGGTCGATCATCGCCGCGCAGCGCTCCGTGCCGGAGGCCACCGCCTCCGACGCCATCGCGCTCGCCGCCCACCAGATCGTCGACACGCTCGGCCTCGACGCCATCATGGCCTGGACCGCCTCCGGCTCGACGGCTCTGCGCCTCGCCCGCGCCCGCCCCAACGCCTCGGTGATCGCGCTCACCCCCAAGCGCGAGACCGCGCGGCGCCTCGCCATGGCCTGGGGCACCCACCCGATCGTCACCAACGACGCCAGCGACATCGACGACATGTCGTTCCGCGCCTGCAAATTCGCCGTGCGCGAGCGCTTCGCCAAGGTCGGCGACCGGGTCATCGTCGTGGCGGGCCTGCCCTTCGGCACGCCCGGCGCCACCAACCTGATCCGCATCGCGCAGGTGACCCGCGAGCACGCGGCCAAGGCCTGAGCAGGGGCCGCCCCGGGCGGGGGAACCCCGCCCCTCCGGGCGCCCGCCTAATCCGCCGCGACCCGGCCGCGCGCCGCCACCGCCTCGATCTCGGCGACCACCGCGTCGGTCGCCGTGTAGTGGAGCATGTGGCCGATGCCCGGCAGCACCACCAGCCGCGCCCCGGGCACCGCGCGCGCCATCGGCTCGGCATGGACCGGGGTGCGCACGACCGGGTCGGCGTCGCCGGCCACGATCGTGGTCGGCACCGCGATCTCCGGGTAGCGCGGGCTCTGGGCCGCCAGGAAGCCGTACAGGCCGTCGAGATCCTGCAGGTTCGCCAGGAAGGTGGCGGGCCGCAGCACCAGCGGCACGCGCGCCTCGTCGACGTAGCCCGGCGGCAGCGGGTCCGGGCGGAACACCGCCGCGGCGAAGCGGTCGAGATAGCTCAGCCCGAGGGGCGCCGCGACCGTGTGGGTGGCGAGCGCCAGGAGCGCCCGGCCCGGCACCGACCGGTACCAGCCCGCGTAGCCCGGCACCGCGCCGCCCGGCCAGGGATAGAGGGCGGGGGCGAGGAGGACGAGGCCGGAGACCCGCTCCGGATGGTCGAGGGCGAGCGTCGCCGCGAGCGCGCCGGACCAGGAATGGCCGACGATCGTGGCCGGGCCCACCGCCAGCGCCCCGAGCGCCTCGGCGATCAGCCGGGCCTGCACGGCCTGCGAGGCGGCGGCGCTCCCGGCGATGCGGTCGCTCCAGCCGAAGCCCGGCCGGTCGAAGGCGAGCACCCGGAACCCGTCCCCGGCGAGCCGCCGGCCGAAGGCCTGCATCGGGTCCATGCCGTTGGCGGAGGCGCCGTGCAGGAGCACCACGGTGCCGCGGCTCGGGCGCCCCTCCCCCGGGCCGGCCTCCAGCACCGCGAGCGCGCCGCCGGCCAGGGCGACGCGCCGGCCGGCGGGCGGGTAGCGCGCCTCCACCTGCCGGGTGATGAACCAGGTCGCGGCGAAGCCGGCGGCGAGCAGGGCTGCGACGATGGCCAGCAGCGCACCGACCAGCCCGATCAGCACGCGGCGCACCCGCGTCCGGCGCCGCCCGTCATCGCCGGGACGCATGCGGCGCGACCCATCGGCGCCCCGCACGCCCGCGCGACGCCGCACGTCGCGTCGCGACGCGGTCGACCGATGCTCGGATCACAAGTCGCGGCCGTCGATGGCGGGGGCGAGGTGCTCGATCGCCTCGCGCAGCTTGCCCATCCGGGGATAGATCGCCTCGGCCCTCCGGAAGGCCGCGAGCGCCCGCTCCTTGTCGTCGCTCGCCATGTAGAGGTGGGCGAGCGCCGACCACGCCTCGAAGTGCCGCGGCTCCAGCTGCAGCGCCCGGTGCAGGTCGGCGAGCGCGCTCGCCTGATCGTCGAGGAGGTAGAAGGCGGTCGCGCGCCGGCTCCAGCCCTCGGCCCAGCCGGGTTCGAGGGTCACGACGCGGTCGAGGAGTTCGACCGCGAGCGCGGCGTCCTTGTCCTTCAGGGCCTGCCCGGCGCGGCTGGCCAGCAGGTCGACCGTGTCGCTGCCGGAGCGGTCGAGGCGGCGCTCGATGAGCTGCGCGACGCCGCGCGCCTCCGCGTCGTCCTTGGCGGCCTTCAGCCGGGCGAAGAGATCGTCGAGGGTGGCGGGCGGGCGGGGCGCCTCCTTGGCCGGGGCGCCGGGCTCGGGCGGAGCCGCAGCCACTGCGCCGGCCGGCGCGAGCCCGCAGAGGAGGAAGGCCGAGAGGCAAGTCGCGAGAACGGGGCGCTGCATGACGCCATGCTCCGGCGCCGGGGCCGGATGGTCAACGCGATGGCTTGCCGCGGCCTCTCCGAGGCCGTGCGCCTCTCCGAGGCCGTGCGCCTCTCCGAGGCCGTGCGCCTCTCCGAGGCCGGCGCTCTCCAGGCCGTGCGGCCGCTCTCCGGGCCGTGCGGCCCCGCCCGGAGGCGGGGCCGGCAGGACGCTCAGCCCTGGCGGGCCTTGTAGCGCTTCTGGGTCTTGTTGATGACGTAGACGCGGCCCTTGCGGCGCACGAGCTGGTTGTCGCGATGCCGGCCGCGCAGCGACTTCAGCGAATTGCGGATCTTCATCGGTCTGGTCTCACGGTGACGCGCCGGCTCCGGCCGGCCGCGGTATCGAGGGGTGACGGATTCGCGGCGCGGCCCGAGACCAAGCGCCAAGGCCGGGCGACGCGTGGCGCCGTCCGGCGAGGGCTGCCTGTGTACCGGCAGGGGGCGGAAAGTCAATCCGCCCCGGCCGCCGCAGCGGCATTTTCGGCCAGCGTCGCGGCGCGTTCAGGCCGCGCGGGCGGTCTCCAGGAAGCTCGCGATGTCGCTGCGCAGCCGGGAGAGCTGGCGGTCGAGGGTGTCGCGCGCCTGCTCGACCTCCAGGGCCGCCGCCGCGGCGCGGGCCGTGCGGTCGCGCAGCGTGGCGGTGCTGCCGACCGCGACCTGCGCGTGCGAGGCGGTCTGGTGGACGTTCTGGGCGATTTCGGAGGTCACCGCCGTCTGCTCCTCGACCGCGGAGGCGATGGCGGTGGCGATGGTGCTCACCTCGCCGATGATGCGCACGACGTCCTCGATGGTCGACGCGCTGCGCCGCGTCGCCTCCTGGATGGCGCCGATGCGCGTCCCGATATCGGTCGTCGCCTTGGCGGTCTGCCCGGCGAGGCTCTTCACCTCGGCGGCGACGACCGCGAAGCCGCGGCCCGCCTCGCCGGCCCGCGCCGCCTCGATCGTGGCGTTGAGCGCCAGCAGGTTCGTCTGCTCGGCGATCTGGCTGATCAGGTCGATCACCTGCCCGATGGCGTGGGCCTGCTCGGCGAGGCCCGACACGGTCTCCTCGGTGGAGCGGGCGCTGTCGACCGCCCGGCGGGCCACCTCCGCGGAGCGGCCGGCCTGCTCGCCGATCTCCCGGATCGAGGCGGCGAGCTCCTCGGCCGCCGCCGCGCCCGACTGCATGTTCGACGCGGTCTGGCTCGCGGCGCCCGTCATCTCGTCGGCGAGGCTGCTGGCCTCCGCGGCGGTCGTCGTCAGGGTGTCGGCGTTGCGCGCCAGCGCGGCGCCAGCCTCGGCCGAGACGGAGAGGCTCGACGTCACCGCCCCCGAGAAATGCGCGATCGCCCCGGCCAGCGCCTCGCCCTTGCGCTGCCGCTCCTCCAGGAGCACGTCCTGATAGACCGAGATGGCGAAGTCCATGTCGAGCATCACCGCCTTGTTGAGGGCGGCGATCCGCGCCGGCAGGCCGCCGCGCCCCAGGAGCCCGGCCCGCTCGACCAGGACTTGCACCAGGGCGTTCAGCACGAAGGCGTAGCCGCCGATGTACCAGCGCGGCTCCAGGCCGATCTTGTGGTGGACGCGCCCGATCCGCCGGATGCTGTCCACGTAGCCGGCGTCGAAGCGTCCGCTGAACAGCTGCTCCCAATGCGCCGACTGGGCCGCGACGAGGCGCGTCTGCTGCGTCCCGATCATCCCGGCGAGGTGCGGCGTCCGCAGCATCTTGTCGTAGAAACGCGCCATGATCCGCGGCAATTCGGGGGCGATCGCCGGCCACAGTCGCGGCAGCATCGCCGCCGTGGCGGCGTCGATCTCGAGAAACGTCAGGCGACCGTCCAAATCGGCATCGCTCCGCACAGCGAAACCCTCCCCTTTCCGCTCAACTTGAACGAACCTGCCACCGGTTCATTAACGATCCATATCTGCCGCGCCGGTAGGGCCGGGATGGACTGGATGTGTTGGCAGCGCAGCCAGAAGGCGGCAACGGAGAACAGTCTAGTAGATTGTCTTTGTCAGCAAGTGCAAAATCTGACCCTTCGGAATAGAGGTGCGATCTGCTCCATCGGGATGGCGGGCGGGTGCGGGAGGAGCCGGGGGGCCGACGCGCAGGCGTCCTCGCCAGCGCCGCGCGGGCGCCGTCGCCAGCGCCGCGCGGGCGTCCTCGCCAGCGCCGCGCGGGCGCCCTCGCCAGCGCCGCAATCCTGTGCTGAAAGGGCGCTCCCGCACCCTCAGCAGGCTCACCGATCGATGCTCCGCCGCCTCTACGAGTGGATCCTCGCGCTCGCCGCGCGCCCCTCCGCGCCCTACGCGCTCGGGGCGGTCTCCTTCGCGGAGAGTTCCTTCTTCCCGATCCCGCCGGACGTGATGCTGGTGCCGATGGTGGTGAGCCGGCCGGACCGGGCCTGGACCTACGCGCTCGTCGCGACGCTGACCTCGGTGGTGGGGGGGCTCGCGGGCTACGCCATCGGGGCGCTCCTGTACGATTCCCTCGGCCAGTGGCTGTTCAAGCTCTACGGGCTGTCCCAGGGTGCCGAGGCCTTCCGCGAGGCCTATGCCCGGCACGGCCACTGGGTGATCCTGCTCAAGGGCCTCACCCCGATCCCCTACAAGCTCGTCACCATCACGTCGGGCTTCGCGGGCTACGACCTGTTCTGGTTCACGCTCCTGTCCCTGCTGACCCGGGGCGCACGGTTCTTCATCCTGGCCGGGCTGGTGAGCCGCTACGGCGTCGGGATCCGCGCGGTGCTCGACCGGCACCTGAACGCGGTGGCCGCCACGGTCGTGGCGGTCGGCGTGATCGGCTTCGTCGGCTTCCGCTACCTGTTCTGAGGACGAATCCATGTCCGAAGGAGGATCCATGTCCGGGGACGGCGCGGCGGCGCTCGCCGCGAGGCTCACCGCACCGCGGCCGGCGGCGCTCCTCGTCCTGGCCGGGGCGGCGGCAGCGGTCGGGGGCGCGCTGCTCTTCCAGCACGGCTTCGGCTACGTGCCCTGCAAGCTCTGCCTGATCGAGCGCCAGCCCTACTACCTCGCGCTCCCGCTCGCGGCGGCGGCGCTCCTCGTGCCCGCGCGCCTCGCCCGCTGGCTCCTCGGCGGGCTCGCGCTGCTGTTCCTGGTGAGCGCCGGCCTCGGCGCCTACCACGCCGGCGCCGAGTGGGGCTTCTGGCCGGGTCCGAGCGATTGCGGCGGCGGCAGCGGCCCGGGCCCCGCCGACGTCAAGGACTTTCTCAAGAGCCTCGACGGGATCCGGGTGGTCAGCTGCACGGAGGCGGCGTGGCGCTTCCTCGGCCTCTCCTTCGCGGGCTGGAACGCCCTGATCTCGGTCGGCCTCGCGGCGCTCGCCGGGGCGGCGGCCCTGCGGGCCGTGCGGGCGGGGCGCCCCTCAGGGGGCTGAGCAGGGTCGCGGGGGGCCACTCCGCCCGATTCCCGTTCCTGCATCGTCTTCGCCGCCGAACCGGTGACCGCCTCGGCACCGGCCGGTCCCGGCCGGCCGAATGAGGCTCAGTTCCGCTCGTCCGGCAGCGGCGGCAGCGGCTGGACCGCGATGCCCTCCTCCAGGAGGGCGCGGGCCTCGGCGAGGCTCGCCTCGCCGTGGATCGCCCGGTGCTCGACCTCGCCGTAATGCATCCGCCTCGCCTCCTCGGCGAAGCGGGGCCCGACATGGTCGGAGGTGCGGGCGACGTGCTCGTGCAGCGCCCGGATCATGGCGCGCAGCTGCGCCTCGGGCTCGGACGTCAGCCGGACCGGCTCCGGGGCGGCGGGGGCGCGCTCCGCCGGGAGGACCGCCGGGACACCCGCCGCGTCGCGGTTGCCGCGCCGGCCGAGGGCCGGGGCCATCAGCTGCTTGGCCACCCTGGGGCTGCCGCAGACCGGGCAGGTCACGAGGCCGCGGGCGACCTGCTCGTCGTAGGAATCGCCGGAGGGGAACCAGCTCTCGAAGGCGTGGCCGGTCTCGCAGGAGAGGGCGTAACGGATCATGACCACAATATCGGGATGAGGGCCCGCGCGCGCGAGGGGCCGCGCCCGGAAATCGCCGGCCATTCGCGCGAGACTGGGTCGAATTTTCGGCGCGTCAACCGCGGCGCGGCGCCGCGACCTCGACCGTGAAGGGCTTGGCGTGCCGCAGGGCCGGGATGCGGGCGCGGGCCTCCGCCACCAGGGCGAGGTCGATCTCCGCCAGGATCACGCCCGGCTCCGCCCCCTCGGCCTCCGCCAGGATGCGGCCCCAGGGATCGACGATGAGCGAGTGGCCGTAGGTCTCGCGGCCGTCCTCGTGGCGTCCGCCCTGGGCGGCCGAGATCATGAAGGAGCCGGTCTCGATCGCGCGGGCGCGCTGGAGCACGTGCCAATGCGCCTCGCCGGTCTGGCGCGTGAAGGCCGCGGGGGCGGTCAGGATCTCGGCCCCCGCCTCGGCGAGCGCCCGGTAGAGGGCGGGGAAGCGCAGGTCGTAGCAGATCGCGATGCCGAGCCGCGCCCAGGGCAGGTCGGCGACGACGGCGCAGCTCCCCCCCGTGTAGGTCGCCGATTCCCGCCAGCTCTCGCCGTTCGGCAGGTCGACGTCGTAGAGGTGGAGCTTGTCGTAGGCCGCCAGGATTTCGCCCTCGGGCCCGATCAGGAAGGCGCGGTTGGCCACCTTGTCGCCGCTGCGCACGGCGAGCGACCCGACCTGGACCACGATCCCGTGCGCCCACGCCGTCTCGCGCAGCGCCGCCAGGGTGACGTCCTCCTCGGGCGCCGTGATCTTGGCGAAGAGGTTCTCGCGGCCGCGCTCCAGCAGCGAGGTCATCTCGGGCGTCTGGACGAAGTGCGCGCCGCGCGAGGCCGCCTCGCGCAATCCCGCCACGGCCGCGTCGCGGTTCCGCGCCGGGTCGCGGCCCGAGCGCATCTGGACGCAGGCGGCGACGAAGCGGGGAGCGGTCATGGGGGGCTCGCGCGGAGGGGGGATCGGGCCCCCACCCTAGACCCGCGCGCCCGGTCGGCTCAACCGCGCTCAGCCGGCGAGGAGCGGCTCCAGGCGGCCGGCCCGGTCGAGGGCGTAGAGGTCGTCGCAGCCGCCCACATGGGTCGCGCCGACGAAGATCTGCGGCACGCTGGTGCGCCCGCCGGCCCGGTCGATCATCTCGCGCCGCGCCCCGGCCCTCGCCTCCACGTCGATCTCCGTGAAGGCGGCGCCCTTCTCGCGCAGGAGGGACTTCGCCGCCGCGCAGTAGGGGCACCAGCTGGTCGTGTAGATCGTGACGGGCTGCATCCGGCGGCTCTCGGGCTCTTCCTCAGCGGCCGGATATAGAGATTTCCCGCGCCGGCGGAAGCCGCCCGCCTCAGGCGGCCATCAGTTTCTCGACTTCGTTGACGAGTTCGCGCAGGTGGAAGGGCTTCGAGAGCACCTTGGCGTCCTTGGGCGCCTTGGAATCGGGGTTGAGCGCCACCGCGGCGAAGCCGGTGATGAACATCACCTTGATGTCCGGGTCGAGTTCCGTGGCGCGGCGGGCGAGCTCGATGCCGTCCATCTCGGGCATGACAATGTCGGTCAGGAGGAGTTCGAACGGCTCCTCGCGCAGCCGGTTGTAGGCGGACAGGCCATTGTCGAAGGACGCGACGTCGTACCCGGCATTCTGCAGGGCCTTGGCGAGGAAGCGACGCATGTCGTTGTCGTCTTCCGCGAGGAGGATCTTCATCGAGCTTGGTCCCGGCTGCCGATTCGAGGGTTTCTTTCCATAAAGAGGCGCCTTGGTAAACACGGGGTTGATGCGCGGGACCGGCCGTGCCAGGCCGCCCGCGGCGTCCCGGGCGCCGCGACGCGCCCCCCGGGGCGCCACGACCGCGCCCCCCGGGCGCCACTGGAGGGGCGGAGAGGACAGTGGACGCGACGCCGACGGTGCTGGCCGGGATCGTGGCCTTCCATCCCGATCCGGCGCAGCTGCGCCGCCTCGTCGCGGCCGTGGCGCCCGGCCTCGGGGCGCTGGCCGTGGTGGCGAACTCCCCCCTGGCCCCGGAGGAGGAGGCCTCCCTGCGCCGGGAGGCGGGCGGCACGCCCCTCCTGGTCCTGCGGCCGGCGGGCAACGAGGGGGTCGGGGCGGCCTATAACCGGCTCCTCGCCGAGGCCGAGGCGAGGGCCTGCGCCTTCGTCTTCCTGCTCGACCAGGACAGCCTGCCCGCGCCCGGGGCGGTCGCGGCCCTGGCGGCGCGCTGGCGGTGCCTCGCCGAGGCGGGCGAGCGGCCCGCCATCGTGGCGGCCCAGCCGGTCGCGCCGGGAGGGCGCCCCCTCGGGACCGCCGCCGCGCCCGATCCGCGCTTCCCCGACACGCCGCTGCGGCGGGCCGGCTTCGCCTTCTCGTCGGGCTCCCTGGTGGCCTGCGCGGCGGCGCGGGCCGTCGGTCCGTTCCGGGCGGACTTCTTCATCGACGCGATCGACGTCGAGTGGGGCATGCGGGCGCGGGCCGGCGGCTTCTCGGTCTGGGTGGCCTCCGACGTGCCGATGCAGCACGCCCTCGGCCGGGGCGTGATCCGGCTGCCCCTCGGCCTCACCCTCACGGACCAGCCGCCGCTGCGGCTCTACACCTTCCTGCGCAACCAGCTCGCCATGCTGCGCCTGCCGCACGTGCCGCGCGCCCACAAGGCCAGGACCCTGCTGCTGCTGCCTGCCCGGATCGGCATCTACCTCGCGCATCACCGCCTCGCGCCGGAGGTGCGCCGCGCGGTCGCCCGCGGCCTGCTCGACGGGCTGCGGCACCGGCTCGGCTCGCCCGAGCGGGTGTTTCCGCCCCGGGCGCCCTGAGCGCCCCGGACCCGGCGCGCGGCCCGCCGCACCAGTGGACAGGCCGGACCCTGAGCGTCACATTAGCCGGATGAGGTTGTGCCCCCCTTCCCTCCCCGTTGCGCGGGCCCGGGCGGCCGGATGAGCGGCCCGGGTCCCGAGAGCCTCTTCGCGCCGCCCTTCGTCGTCGACGAGCCGGAGCGGCACAGCCTGCCCTACGTGTTCAACACGGGGCATTCGGGAGCGGTCTACCCGCCCTCCTTCCTGGCCGCCTCGCGCCTGGACGCGGTCTCGCTGCGCCGCTCGGAGGACGCCTTCGTCGACCGCCTGTTCGCGCCGGTGGTCGCGCTCGGGGCGCCGCTGATGCGGGCCTGCTTCCCGCGCGCCTACCTGGACGTGAACCGCGAGCCCTACGAGCTCGACCCGCGCATGTTCGACGGGCGCCTGCCGCCCTTCGCGAACGTGCGCTCAATGCGCGTCGCGGGCGGGCTCGGCACGGTGCCGCGGGTCGTGGCGGACGGCCAGGAGATCTACCGCGCCCGCCTGCCGGTCGAGGAGGCGACCGCCCGGATCGAGACCCTCTACAAGCCCTATCACCGCACCCTGCGCGGCCTCCTCGCCCGCACGGCGGCCCGCTTCGGCCACGTCGTGCTGATCGACTGCCACTCGATGCCCTCGACGAGCCTGGGGCGCGAGGAGGGGCCGCGGGTCGACGTGGTGCTGGGCGACCGCTTCGGCACCGCCTGCGCCCACGTCCTGACCGATTGCGTCGAGGCGGCCTTCCGCGCGCAGGGCTTCCGGGTGGTGCGCAACAAGCCCTACGCGGGCGGCTTCATCACCGAGCATTACGGCGAGCCGGCGCTCGGCCGCCACGCCCTCCAGGTCGAGATCAACCGCGCCCTCTACATGGACGAGCGCACGCTGACCCCGCGGCCGGGCTTCGAGGCCCTGGTGGCCAGCCTCGCCGCCGTGTTCGGCGGCGTCGCGGCGCTCCCCCTCGACCTCGCGCCCGCCCGGATCGCCGCCGAGTAGGGCCGGGCGCACCCGGTCGGCGGAGGGCTGCCGGGACGGATCCCGCCGGGCGGGGCCCGGGCGAGGGCGGCCGGTGTGCAGCGCACAATTTTTCCGCTAGGTAGCGCGCAACCGAGGAGGATTCACGCCATGACCGATCTCCGCCTGCGCCGCAGCGTGCTCTACATGCCGGGCTCGAATCCCCGGGCCCTGGAGAAGGCCAGGACCCTGCCGGCGGACGCGCTGATCCTCGACCTGGAGGACGCGGTGGCGCCGGACGCCAAGGACGTCGCCCGCGAGCAGGTCTGCGCCGCCGTGCGCGGCCGGTCCTACGGCGAGCGCGAGCTGATCATCCGGGTGAACGCCCCCCAGACGCCCTGGGGCGAGGCCGACCTGAAGGCCGCGATCGAGGCGGGCCCCGACGCCATCCTGATGCCGAAAGTGTCCTCGCCGGCCGTGCTGGAGAGCATCGCCGACCGGCTCGAAGCCCTCGACGCGCCGGCCCACATCAAGGTCTGGGCGATGATCGAGACGCCCGCCGCCATCCTGAACATCCAGGCGATCGCGGCGGCCCGGCGCAATCCCGGCACGCGGCTCGCCTGCTTCGTGCTCGGCACCAACGACCTCGCCAAGGACACCTGGACCCAGATCGTCCCCGGCCGCGCCCCGATGATGCCCTGGCTGATGATGGCCCTCGCCGCCGCCCGCGCCGAAGGCCTCTCGATCCTGGACGGGGTGTTCAACGACTTCGCGGATGTCGAGGGGCTGCGCGAGGAGTGCCGCCAGGCCCGCATCCTCGGCTTCGACGGCAAGACGCTGATCCACCCGAACCAGGTCGAGCCGGCCAACCTCGCCTTCACGCCGACCGACCCCGAGGTGGAGATCGCCCGCAGCGTGATCGCGGCCTTCGAGCGGCCGGAGAACGCCAAGCGCGGCGCGATCCAGATCAACGGCCGCATGTTCGAGCGCCAGCACATCGGCATGGCCCGCCGCGCCGTCGCCTGGGCCGACGCCATCGCGTCCCGGGGCCGCTGAGGCGCTCCCGAGGCTGCGCAAAGTCCGCCGGGAGCGGCCGCTTGACTCGGTTCTGCTGCGGTGCACAACTCGTCCGGCCGCGTTCGGTCGGTCGGGCTCGGCCCGCAGCAATGGAGGGCGCATCACCATGGATCGTGGGCTGCCCGATTTCCCGAGCATCTTCCGGATCCCGGCGGATCACCGGCTCGAATCTGCCGGGGCGCTGAGCCGCGGCGGCCGCGTCTACGGCCAGTGCTGGTTCCACTGCGAGTACGACCGGGACGACCGGCTCGTGGCGCGCTACGAGACCTACGACGAGGTCGGGGCCGAGGGCGGGCCGCGCTGCGGCTGGCGCCGCTACGACAGCGAGGGCCGGCTGACGCTCTTCCACGAGGTCGCGATGCGCTGGGCCGCCCTCGTCGCCTCCGCCGCGTCGCGCGGCGCGGCCGAGGCCGCCCTCCAGGGTCCCGTGGCGGAACTGGCCGCGCCGGCGTGACCGGCCCGCGGCGCCCCATCGGCGCGCCGCCCCGGCCGGCCGCGGCGCCGGATCAGCGGCTCGGCTTCTTCGCCGGCTCCGCCGCCGGGATGCTCCCCGTCTGCGACACTTTGTCGCGGGCCTGATCCAGGCGCTTGGTGAGGGCCGCGAGGTCCCGCTGCGTCGCCGCGAACTGCGCCTTGGCCTTGTCGCGGGCGGCGGCGACCTGGGCGATCTCCTCGCGGGTGGCGGCGACCTTGCCCTGCACCTCGCGCAGCTCCGCCTCGGCGTCCCGGAACTGCCTCTGCCACGCCTGGAGGGCGTCGCGCTCGCCCTGCACCTCTGCGAGCTGGGCCTCGAGGCCGCGCTGGCGCGACGCGGTGAGCCCGAAGGCCCCCCAGCCGAACAGGGCGAGGCCGCCGAGGGCCACGGCGAGCAGGCCGGCGGGGGACGGGCGGAAGCGCAGGAGGGGCATCGGATCCTCGTCAGGAAGCGGGGCTCGGGCCGGGGCCGGGAGCCCGGAGCGTCCCGATCGGGCGGTCGGGCACGGCGGCAACGATGGCAAAGTTTCCTTAACGCGCCCTTGACGAGGCGTCGGAGCCGCCGAACCCCGCTCACCATGATTCGCTTGCGCCCGGCGCCTCCGCCCTCGCGTCCGGCGGGAGATCGGGATCCATCAATGCTTCATAGCTGATGATTAGTTAATTCAGATCCTGTCCTAGTCGATTGCCGTTGAACTGGATCATTAACGTCTGAGTTATACAATATACTTGTCTGACTTAGGGTAATGCGTGGCGGGTGCGATGAGACGTCGTCCCTGTCGCCGATCGTCCCGCTGACCACCGACTACGCCGCCCTCAACACGGCGATCGACGGCATGACGGCGGGCGGCAACACCAACGTGGGCATCGGGGTGGCCTGGGGCATGGAGGCGCTGACGCCCGCCGGTCCGCTCTCCTCGGCCGTCTCCCTCACGGACAGCCGCGTCCAGAAGGTCCTGATCGTGCTGACGGACGGGCTCAACACCGAGAACCGCTGGGAGAAGAGCGGCCAGTCCTGCACCACGACCTGGTTCTTCTTCTTCCCCGTCACCAGCTGCACCACCACCGCGGCCAACGTCGCCACCATCGATGCGCGCACGCTGGCCGCCTGCAGCGCCGCCAAGGCGGCCGGGATCATCGTCTACACGGTGCGGGTGATCGACGGGAACGCCGACATGCTGAAATCCTGCGCGACGGACGGGCGCTTCTTCTACAACGTCCTGACCGCCGACGACCTCAAGCCGGCCTTCCAGGCGATCGGCAACTCGCTCTCCAAGTTCCGGCTGACGCAGTAATCGGGAGGGCGCGTCGCCGGGGCCTCGGCGGCCGAGGCGAGCTTCGTGGCGGCAGCGCCCGGCGGCCGCGTCGGGCCGGGAGGAAGCGGTCCTCGGGGTCGAGGTTCTTGCACCTCCGGGAGCGGCGGGAGCGAGGGGATGCGCGGCGTGCCGCGCTTCGCCGGCATCGCGCGCGGCGGCATGGCGGCCCGCGCCCGCCCCCGCCCGACCGCGCCGTGGGGCGCGGGCCGGATCACCGCGTCAGGCGGGCGACCCGCAGCGCCTGGTCGAACATCGCGTTGAGCGACGCCGTGATGTCGGCCGGCGTGTTGGTCGTGGCGAAGAAGCCCGGCGAGGCGCAGGCCTTCAGGGGCGTCGCCAGCGTCGGGCTGAAGCCGTTGACGCGGTTGTTCTCCCAGGCGACGCCGCCCCCGTTGTTGACGAAGGTGATGGGGTTGTACGGGATGGAGAGGATGGAGATGGTGGCGCCGGCGCTCTTGAGTCCGGCGCACACGGTCGGGTCGATCTGGGAGGGCTGCGACCCGTCCCACCAAGCATCCGCGTAGCCCCAGAACGACGAGGGATTGCCCGGATAGGCGTATGTCCCGTTCGCCGGCGCGCCGTAGTGCTGGCCGTTCTGCATGCCGTCGGTGATCAGGAACACGAAGGGCTTCGGCGAGGTCGAGGACGAGCCGTCCCCGAAGGCCTTGATGGCCGCCTGCAGCTGCGGCATCACCACCTCGAAATGGGTGCCGCCGCTGCCGGTGCCGGTGGTCGGATCGCCGTAGGCGAACAGCTGCGTCGTGCCCGTATCGAGCAGGTTGGTGAAGGCGAGCGGCCAGGACAGGGCGCACTGGGCGGCGGCGTTGAGGCTGGCGACGCTGCCGGTGATCCCCACGAGCGTCGCCATCTGGTTGATGAACGGGTAGATCCCGACCCGGTACTGGTTCGGCACCGCGGGGGTGGAGGCGCGCTGGATCAGCGAGCAGACGGCCGCGTTGACGGCGTCCGAGCGCAGCTGGATCTTGCCCGCGGCCAAGCCCCATCCGGTGAAGCCCGGGAAGTGGCAGGCGAACTGGCATCCCTGCTGATAGTCCGACCACATGTCCTTGTTGACGCTCGCCAGCTGGGTCATGCCGCCCGGCGTCGCGGGCAGGCCCATCGAGCCCGACACGTCCACGAGCAGGTAGAAGTCGAGGTAGCTCGGCAGATCCGCCGAGGCGGTCACGGAATTGCCGAGCAGCGTGGTCGGGGTGCCGAGCAGCTTGCCGAAGCTGTTCTGGATGGTCGCGCCGTAGCTGAGTGTCGCGGTCAGGGTCTGGCCGGAGCGGACGAGCTGCGGGGGCTGGAGCGTGACCTGCGCGAACGGCACGCTGCCGGCATTCACCGCGAAGACGTTGGCGGCCTGGGCGAGGCCGGCCGCGATCGCGTTGGCGGTCAGGTTCGCCTGCCCCTGATTGGCGGCGATGTAGCTCTTGGCGGTGACCACGGCCGCGAGGGCGGCCGTGTCGGCCGCGTGGTCGAGGGTGGTCTTGTCCGCCGCCGCCAGCCCGTAATCGACGGCGAGGCCGACGAGGCCCAGCACGGGAATCAGGCTCAGCGCGAACAGGATGTTGACGCTGCCGTCCGGCCGCCGGGCGCGGGCGGCCCAGCGCCCGAGGCGGCGCAGCGCGCTCAGTAGCCGGGACATGTCTCGGCGATCCCGTCGGTGTTGGTGGGGTCGTAGCTCACCAGCGCGGCGTAGCGGGGCTGGACGTAGACCGAGTGGGCGATCCGCGCGGACGGACGTAGGTCGCCCCGAAGGTCGGCCGGAACGTGAACACCACGTCGACGACGACCAGCGAGGCCGGGCCGAAGACGGAGCGCGGCAGGGTCGTCGGGCTCGGCGGCGCCGCGTTGCCGGCGGGCTGCTGCGCCACCAGGCAGGGCCGGTAGGTCGATCCCCCCGTCCCGCTGCTCGTCCAGACCACGTTGGCCACGTAGCAGGCGCTCTGGTCGGTGGGGTCGCTGCAGCCCGACGCCACTTTGGTGAAGGCGATGCCGGCGGCGTTGATCGCGATGTTGCTCTGCCAGGGAATGCCCTGCCGCGCGGCGTCCGCCAGGACGTAGGGGAACAGGACGATGGCCGCGTCGAAGCCGAAGCGGATGTCCGCCGCGTTCACGGTCGCCGTGGCGGCGCCGGCGGGCGGCACCGCCTGCGAGATCATCTGGCTGATCGTGCGCGCGAGGCGCTCGACGCTCCGCTTGGCGTTGACGTAGAGCGCGACCTGCAGCCCGACCGCCATGACGACGAGCAGGACGGGCAGCGCCGCGGCGAACTCGATCGCCGCGACGCCGGCCGCGTCGCCCCAGAGGCGGGCGCCGGGGCGCCCCGCGCCTGCGCGACCCCGCCGCATCGTACTGCTCGTTGCGGAACGCGGCCGTCGCCACGGCCGCGGAGGCGGGGGCCCCGTTGTAGGAGACGCCCCCGCTCAGCAGCGCGGCGAACACGGACGGCATCGGGGTGAACGGGTAGATCACCTGAAGGTACTGATAATCGCCCCTGCCGCCGAGGTTGTACTGGCCGGACCCCGGGGCCAGCGCCGGCAGCGCCAGTCCGCTCTGGCTCGCATTCCGGATCCCGGATCACAGCATCCCGAGCAGCCGCGGCAGCCCCAGCGACAGGGCCGGCACGTAGGTGACGATGACGAGGAAGACCAGCATCGTCAGCAGCCAGGGCCAGACCGCGACGGTGAGTTCGGTGATGCCCATCTTGGTGATGCCCGAGGCCACGTAGAGGTTCAGCCCCACCGGCGGGTGGCACATGCCGACCTCCATGTTGACCACGATCAGGATGCCGAAATGGACCGGGTCGATGCCGAGCTTGGCGGCGATGGGGAACAGGATCGGCGCCATGATCAGCACGATGGAGGAGGGCTCCATCACGTTCCCGGCGACGAGCAGCAGCACGTTCACGATGAGCAGGAACACCACCCAGCCGAGGCCGGCCTGGGTGATCCAGCCGGCCATGGCCTGCGGGATCTGCTCGCTCGTCATCAGGAACGAGAACAGCACCGCATTGGTGATGATGTAGAGCAGCATCGCGCTCATGTTGGCGGAATCGAGCAGCACCCGCGGCACGTCGCGCCAGGTCAGGTCGCGGTAGACGAAGACCGCGATCACGAAGGCGTAGACGGCGCTGACCGCCGCCGCCTCGGTGGGCGTGAAGGCGCCCGTGTAGATGCCGCCGAGCACCAGCACGATGAGCAGCAGCCCCCAGAGGGACTTGCGGAAGGCCACGAAGCGCTCGCGCCAGGAGGCGCGGGGCAGGCGCGGGTAGTCGTTCCGGCGGGCGCGGTACCACGTGGTGAGGCCGAGCAGGCCCGCCAGCATCAGCCCCGGCACCACGCCGGCCACGAACAGCGTCGAGATCGAGGCCGAGGAGACCCGGTTGCCGTCCGGCCCGAACACCACGGCGCCGCTCGTCGCCACCGAGTACATCACCATGACGATCGAGGGCGGGATCAGGATGCCGAGCGCCCCCGAGGTGGTGATCACGCCCGCGCCGAACTTCTTGGGGAATCCCTGCGCCACCATGGCGGGCAGGATGATCGAGCCGATCGCCACCACGGTCGCGGGGCTCGATCCCGAGATCGCCGCGAAGAGCGCGCAGGCCATCACGCCCGCGAGGCCGAGCCCCCCGTACCAGTGGCCGACCATCGCGGTGGCGAAGTTGATCATCCGCCGGGCGACGCCGCCATGGGTGAGGAAGTTGCCCGACAGGATGAAGAACGGGATCGCCATGATCTCGAAGTTCTCGATCCCGGTGAACAGCTTGAGCGCCACCGCCTCGATCGGCACGCTCGTCATCACGAACAGGAAGGTGAGCACCGAGAGGCCGAGCGCGATCGAGATCGGCATGCCGGTGAGCATCAGGGCGACGAGGAGCCCGAAGATGATGGCGGCGTTCATCGCGCGCGCTCCTCGGCGGCGAGGTCGCGGGCGGCCTGCGGGCTCTCGACCACGCCCTCGACGTGCCCCGGATCGTGGTGGGGCAATTCGCCCGTGCGCCCGAAGTGCCACGCCACCTGCAGGAAGCGGAAGCACATCAGGTAGGAGCCGAGCGGGATGGCGAGGTAGACGATCCAGCTCGGGATCTCGAGATCGGGCGAGGTCTGGTCGGTGTCGACGAGGCCGAGCACGAATTTCAGGCCCATCGTGCCGATGGTCGCGGTGAACAGCGCCCCGCAGAGCAGCCCGAACAGGATCACCCGGTGGCGCAGGCCCGGGGCGAGCCGGTTGACCAGGACGTCGACCCCGACGTGGATCCCGGTGCGCACGCCGTAGGCGGCGCCGAACTTCGCCATCCACACGAACATGTAGATGCAGAGTTCCTGCGCCCAGGAGAGGTGGATCGCCGAGGTGAGCGGGAACAGGGCCGGGATTCCGGAGGCGTAGCGGTGGACGACGGCGACGAAGATGAGCAGCGTCGCGGCGGCCATCAGGCTCGCGATCAGGATCTCTTCCAGGCGGTCGAGGACGCGCAGCAGGATCATGCGGGGGTACCGGGGCGGGGCGTCCGGCGCGGGACCTCCCCGGAGGAGAGGCCCCGCGCCGCGCGGGAGGGAGCGCGGAGGGCGGCGAGAGCAGGCTTCGCTCGGAGCGAGACCGGAAGCCCGCTCCAGGTCTTGGCGTGTGCCGCATTTCCTAGGCTGAACCGGCATCCACGTCAGCGGGAAATGCTCTGGAGCAGCGCCCGATCACGGTGCCATCGGACGCGGCTCTCGGTCTTTGATTTCGGCGCACCGTCTTCGACGAACCGGCATCCGCTTCGTCGGACAATGCTCTACTGCGTGCGCGCCTCGCGCTGGAACTCCTCGATCACGTCCTTGCCGACGCGCTTGGTCATCTCGGCCGTGACCGGCTCGAGGGCCTTGCGCCAGGCCGCCTTCTCCTCGTCGGTCAGGGTCAGGAAGGTGATCTTGCCGGACTTCCGCATCTCCTCCAGGGCATCGGCATTGTCCCGGCCCGCGACCTCGTTGGCGTAGGCCGTCGCCTCCGCCATCGCCTTCTCGAGCTGGCCGCGCACCTCCGGCGGCAGGCCGTCCCAGAATTTCTTGTTCGTGATCACCGCGTAGCCGATATAGCCGTGGTCGGAGAGGGTCGCGTATTTCTGCACCTCGTGGTGCTTCTGCGTGTACATGTTCGAGGGCGTGTTCTCGGACCCGTCCACCACGCCGGTCTGCATGCCCTGATAGACTTCCGAGAAGGCCATCACCTGGGGAATCGCCCCGAGCGCGCGGAACTGCGCCTCCAGCACCTTGGAGGACTGGATGCGCATCTTGAGGCCGCGGAAATCCGCGGGGAGCCGCA
Source organism: Methylobacterium sp. WSM2598 (assembly GCF_000379105.1). GTDB lineage: Bacteria > Pseudomonadota > Alphaproteobacteria > Rhizobiales > Beijerinckiaceae > Methylobacterium. The sequence continues at coordinate 2,782,294 of NZ_KB900609.1, forward strand.
GCGGCTTGTTGGCGCTCATGATCTTGAAGCCGTTGTCCCAGTAGGCGAGGCCGGTGATGCCCTTGGTCTCGAGCTTCTCGAACAGGCGCCGGCCGAGCGGCCCCTCGGTCACGCGCCGCAGGGCCGCCTTGTCGGGCAGGATGTAGGGCAGGTCGAAGACCTCGAACTCCTTCGCGCCGAGCGGCCCGAACTTCGCCAGCGAGGGCGCCAGCATCTGCACGGCGCCGAGCTGCAGCGCCTCGACCTCCTCCTTGTCCTTGAACAGCTGCGAGTTCGGGTAGACTTCGACCTTGACCTTTCCGCCGGTATATTTCTCGGCCAGTTCCTTGAACTTGTCGGCGCCGCGACCCTTGGGCGTGTCGGGAGCGGTGACGTGGCTGAACTTGAGGACGATCGGGCCCTGCGCGAGGGCTTGCCCCCCGAGCAGGGTTTGGCCCCCGAGCAGCGCGAGCGCGGCCGCGGCGCAGAGCGCGCGACGGGAGAGGGGCCGCAGGCGGCCGTCGGTGCGGGACATGGCGTTTCCTCGTCGATCGGCCGATTTCCGGCCTGTTCTGGCGCCCGACCCTGGCAGGGGCGGTGCGACGACGCAATGCGACGATCGCTCAAGGCCCCCGCGTCAGGCGGAGGCCTCCATGCAGGGGCGGCCGTCCGCGTCGGCGGTGAGGCCGGAGAAGCCCCCCGCCGCGCGGCGCCCCTCCACCCGGAAGGTCCGGCCGGCGATCAGGGGCGCCACGCCGCGGTAGCGGAAGCGGCCCGGCACCCGCCCGAGCAGCGTCGCCGCGAGGTTGAGGAGCAGACTCGCCTGCAGCGGCCCGTGCACGACGAGGCCCGGATAGCCCTCGACCCGCGTCGCGTAGGGGTGATCGTAGTGGAAGCGGTGACCGTTGAAGGTCATGGCCGAGTAGCGGAACAGCAGCACCGGCGAGGCCTCGACCGCCCAGGCGAGGTCGGGCGGGGGCAGCGCCGGAGCGGGCGGCGGCGCGGCCGGCTCGCCGGGCCGGGCCGCCTCCCGGTAGACGATGTCCTGCCGCTCGCGGATCGCCACGCCGCTCGGCGTCTCGTAATCGTGCCGCACGGTGACGAAGCAGAGGCCCCCGCTGCGGCCCTCCTTGAAGGCGACGTCCGCCACCGTCTCGCGGCGGACCACGCGGTCGCCGAGGCGCAGGGGCGCCAGCGTCTCGACCTCGCCCCCCGCCCACATCCGGCGCGGCAGCGGCACCGGGGGCAGGAAGCCGCCCTTGGCGGCGTGGCCGTCCGGCCCGAGCGTGCCGGCCTCCGGCGTCTCGGGGGCGAGGCACCAGTGCAGGGCGAGGGGTGCCTCCCCCTCCCCCACCGCGGCGAGGTGCGGCGCGAGGGTCGCCCGGTACTCCGCCGCGAGGCGGGGCGTGACGAGGTCCTCGACGACCCGGGTGCGGCCGATCCAGCCGCGCAGGTGATCGAGGGCGGCGGCGTCCATCAGTAGGACCGCGGCAGGCCGAGCACGTGCTCGGCGAGGTAGGACAGGATCAGGTTCGTGGAGATCGGCGCCACTTGGTAGAGGCGCGTCTCGCGGAACTTGCGCTCGACGTCGTACTCCTCCGCGAAGCCGAAGCCGCCATGGGTCTGGATACAGGCATTCGCGGCCTCGAAGGAGGCGTCGGCCGCCAGCATCTTGGCCATGTTCGCCTCCGGACCCGGATTGGCGCCGGCCTCGTAGAGCCGCAGGGCCTCGCGCACCATCAGCTCGGCGGCCCGCATGCGGGCGTAGGCGGCGGCGATCGGGAACTGCACGCCCTGGTTCTGGCCGATCGGCCGGCCGAACACCCGCCGCTCCCGCGCGTAGGCGCCGGCCTTGGCGATGAACCACTTGGCGTCGCCGACGCATTCGGCCGCGATCAGGATCCGCTCCGCGTTCATGCCCGAGAGGATGTAGCGGAAGCCCCGGCCCTCCTCGCCGACCAAATTCTCGGCCGGCACGCGCAGGTCGTCGAAGAAGACCTCCGTGGTGGCGTGGTTCATCATCGTGCGGATGGGCCGGATGGTGAGGCCGCGCCCGAGCGCCTCGCGCATGTCGACGAGGAGGACGGAGAGCCCCTCGGTGCGCTTGCCGCCCTCGGGCACCGGGGCGGTGCGGGCAAGGAGCAGCATCAGGTCTGAGTGCTCGGCCCGGCTCGTCCAGATCTTCTGGCCGTTGACGACGAAGTGGTCGCCCTCGCGCCGCGCCGTGGTCTTGAGGGCCGCCGTGTCGGTGCCGCTCGTCGGCTCGGTGACGCCGAAGGCCTGCAGCCGCAGGCGGCCCTCGGCGATGCCCGGCAGGGTGCGCCGCTTCTGCGCCTCGGAGCCGTGCCGCAGCAGCGTGCCCATCGTGTACATCTGGGCGTGGCAGGCGCCGCCGTTGCAGCCGGCGCGCTGGATCTCCTCCAGCACCGCCGCGGCGGCCGAGAGCGGCAGCCCCGCGCCGCCATACTCCTCGGGGATCAGCACCGAGAGGTAGCCGGCCTCGGTCAGCGCGGCCACGAACTCGGTCGGATAGGCCATCTCCCGGTCCAGGGCGCGCCAGTACTCGCCGGGGAAGCGGGCGCAGAGCTTGGCGACCGCCTCGCGGATCTCCGGATAGGTCTCCTCGGTCATCGGCACTCCCGCGGGGTGATGGGCCAGTTCATGGGCCAGTTCATGGGCCAGTTTCCGGGCGCCCGATCCCGGTCGCGCCGGGGCCGGGACGGCCGCGGGCGGCGGCGCCGAACGCGGCCCGGATGGCGGCCCCGTGGGCGCCGATCGCCGGCACCGGCCCGAGGGGCCGGGCGCGGCCGTCGATCAGCGCCGGGGGCGCCACGATCAGGGCCGTCCCCGCCGGCGTCTCGACCGCGACGCGCCGCAGGGCCGGGTGGGCGACGAGGTCGGCGAGTTCGTTGACGAAGCCGTAGGCGGTGCCGCTCGCGCGCAGCCGCGCCGCCGCCTCGTCGCGGGTGAGGGCCGCGAAGGCCCGCGCCACCCTCGCATCCACCGCCGGCCGGTTCGCGACCCGGACCGTGTTCGACTGGAAGCCCTCCCGGCCCGGCAGGTCCGGCTCCCCGAGCAGGCCGGCGCAGAAGGCGGCCCACTCGCGCTCGTTCTGGATCGAGATCAGCACCAGGCCGTCATCGGCGGTGCGGAACGCCCCGTAGGGGCAGATCGACGGATGGGCGAGGCCGACCCGCTGCGGCGCCCGGCCGGTGCCCTCGTAGTAGAGGAGCGGCACGTTCATCCAGTCGGCCATGCCGTCGAACAGGCTCACTTCGAGCGCCGCGCCGCGCCCACTGCGCTCGCGGCCGATCAGCGCCTCCAGCACGGCGGCGTGGGCGGCCATGCCGCAGGCGATGTCGCAGACCGAGACGCCGACCCGGCCGGGCCCGGCTGGGTGGCCCGTGATGGCGGCGAGCCCGCTCTCGGCCTGGACCAGGAGGTCGTAGGCCTTCATCTGCGCGTAGGCGTGGCCGCTGCCGTAGCCGGTGATGTCGAGGGTGATCAGGCGGGGATGGCGCGCCCGCAGGGCGCCCGCGCCGAACCCGGCCCGGGCCGCGGCGCCCGGGGCGAGGTTCTGGATGAACACGTCCGCCTCGGCCAGGATGGCGTGCAGGAGCGCGGCGTCGTCCGGGTCCTTGATGTCGGCGACGAGGCTCTCCTTGCCCCGGTTGAGCCAGACGAAGTAGGTCGAGAGCCCGTTCACGGCGTCGTCGTAGCCGCGGGCGAAGTCGCCCTCCGGCCGCTCGACCTTGATCACCCGGGCGCCGGCATCCGCCAGCCGCGACGAGCAGTAGGGCGCCGCCACCGCCTGTTCGAGCGCCAGCACCGTGATCCCGGTGAGCGGGCGGGCGCCCGTTCCGTCCTCCGTCATCGCGCCTCCCGCCGCGTCGTGGGGCGGGACCATGCGACGGCGCGCGGCGCCTGTCCAATCCTCAGCGGCAGGAGGCGATGTCGCCGGTCGGCAGGATCTCGCAGGGGTCGGGCGCCTCCGCCCGGGGCGGGAGCCGGGCGGGGCCGCCGCGGGGATGCGGCGCGCCGAGCCCGCGGGCGCTGGAGAAGCCGATCGCCAGCGCGATCAGCGCCAGGCAGGCGAGCCATCCGAGGCGGAACACGAACATCATGTTGGGCATGACGGGTCTCCGGGTCGGGACAGGTCTACTCGGCGGGGACGGCGGTCGCGCCGGCGGCCCGCGGCAGGGCGGGGCGGGCGGGCGCGAGGCCGTGGCAGGGCCGGGGCAGGCGGCCGGGAGCGCCCGCCGCCGCGAGGCCCCGCAGGGCGTCGGGGGCGGGGTGGCGGTCCGGTTCGCTCGGCCCGTGGGCCGCATCCATCGACATCCCGTCTCCTCCCGGTCGGGGCGGCGTCGCTGGAATCCTCCCTGGTAACCGTCGAGCGACCGCGATACCTGCAATCTTGCCTCGCAACGCAAGATCTATTGCGCAATACACTTGCGAAAGAGACCAGATCGACCCGAGAATGATCAGCTCAACTGGGATTCGAAGTGGCAGGCGCGATCGCTCGGCGGTCTTTATCGGTGTTGTGCGGAGTTATAGAGAAATGTGACTGCTATTCCATCCTCCGAATGGAGGAGGGTCCGGCGGGGCGGGTCCGGGCACCGCCGGCCCCGCCCGAACGCCCGCCCGATGCCCGAGCGAAGCGCCCCCGCATCATTTCGTCGCCGAACCGGTGACCCCTTCGGCGAATGATGCTTAACTCCGATCCAAGTGCTCGCCGAGAGGGCACACTCAGACGAGGAGGCGTCACGTGGCTGGGCAGACCCGGTGCATCGCGATCGTCGGACCCTTCCAGAGCGGCAAGACCGCGCTCCTGGAAGCCATCCTCCACCGCACGGGCGCGATCGACCGCCCCGGCCGCGCCGCCTCGGGCAACCGGGTCGGCGACACCTCCGCGGAGGCCAAGGCGCACGGCATGAGCGTGGAGCCGGCCGTCGCCAGCGTCGAGTTCCTCGGCGACAGCTTCACCTTCGTGGATTGCCCGGGCTCGGTGGAATTCGCCCACGACGTGCGGGCCGTGCTGCCGGTCTGCGACGCGGCGGTGGTGGTCTGCGAGGCGGACGAGCGCAAGCGCCCGGCCCTGGAACTGTGCCTGCGCGACCTCGAAGCCGCCGGCATCCCGCGGCTCCTGTTCATCAACAAGGCGGATGCGGCGCCGGGCTCGCTGCGCGACGCGCTGGCCCTGCTCCAGCCCGCCTCGCGGGTGCCCCTGCTCCTGCGCCAGATCCCGCTCTGGCAGGGCGAGACCGCGGTCGGCTTCATCGACCTCGCCCTGGAGCGGGCCTTCATCTACCGCGAGCAGGCGCCGAGCGAGGTGGTCGACCTGCCCGAGGGCGAGTGGCCGCGCGAGAAGGCCGAGCGCTTCACCATGCTGGAGCGCCTCGCCGACCACGACGACGCGCTGATGGAGGACCTGATCTCCGAGATCGAGCCCGCCCGCGACCGGGTCTTCGCCGACCTCTCGCGGGAGTTGCGCGAGGGGCAGGTTGTCTCGGTCCTGTTCGGCGCGGCCGAGCACGGCAACGGGGTCACGCGCCTGCTCAAGGCCCTGCGCCACGAGGCGCCGGGGCTGATCGAGACGCGCGCCCGCCTCGGGGTGGCGGAGATGGGGCCGGCCCTCGCCCAGGTGATCAAGACCCTGCATTCGGGCTTCGGCGGCAAGCTCTCGGTGGCGCGGGTGCTGCGCGGGAGCCTGCGCGAGGGCGACGCGGTCACCGGGAGCGGGGGCCAGGGCGGGCGCATCGCCGGCCTCACGGCGCTCACCGGCGCGGCCGGGGCCCGGGTGGCCGAGGCCCGCGACGGCGAGGTGGCGGGCCTCGCCAAGCTCGACGCCGTCGCGACCGCCGAGACGCTGCAGGCGGGCGGCGAGGTGCCGCCGGCCCTGGTGGCGCTGCCGCGGCCCGAGCCGGTCCACGCCGTCGCCCTGCGCATCCGCGACCGCAAGGACGACGTGCGCCTCGCCGGGGCGCTGGCCAAGGTGCTGGAGGAGGATCCGGCCCTGGCGCTGGAGCAGCACGCCGATCTCGGCGAGATGCGCCTGACCGGCCAGGGCGAGATGCACCTGCGGGTGGCGGTGGAGCGGCTCGCCTCGCGCTTCGGCATCGGGGTCGACACGGACCGCGCCAAGGTCGGCTACCGCGAGACGATCCGGGGCACGGCCGCGGCCCGGGCGCGCCACAAGAAGCAGACCGGCGGCCACGGCCAGTTCGCCGACGTGGCGATCACGGTACGGCCGACGCCGCGGGGCGCGGGGTTCCTCTTCGAGGACGAGGTCGTGGGCGGCGCCGTGCCACGGCAATATATCGGCTCGGTCGAGGCGGGGGCCCGGGCCTGCATGGCGCGCGGGCCCCTGGGCTTTCCGGTGGTCGACGTCGCCGTGACCCTCACGGACGGGGCGGCGCACGCGGTCGATTCCTCCGACGCCGCCTTCCAGGCCGCGACGCGCCTCGCCCTCGAGGAGGCCCTGCCCAAGGCCGGCCCGGTGCTGCTGGAGCCGATCCTCGCGGTCGCGCTCGCGGTGCCGTCCACCGCGACCGCGAAGGCAACCGGGCTCGTCACGGCGCGGCGGGGGCAGATCCTCGGCTTCGACGCACGGCCCGGCTGGCCGGGCTGGGACCAGGTCGAGGCGCTGATCCCGGAGGCGGAGATGAGCGGGCTCATCGTGGAGCTGCGCTCGATCACCGCGGGGGTCGGCAGCTACACGGCCCGGTTCGACCACCGGGCCGAGCTGACCGGGCGGCCGGCCGACGCGGTCCTGGCCGCCCAGCCGGTGCGCAAGGCGGGCTGAGCGCCGGCGCGGGCCCTGCCCACGCGGCGCCCGGAATCGCGCGAAATCGCGCGATCTCCGCGAGCCCGCGTTAAGACCTCCGGGGCATCCTGGCGGGGACGTTCAGGAGGGGATGATGCGCGGAGCATTCCTCATCGCGGTCGCGGTGGCGGCGGGCTGCCTGCCGGCGGCGGCGCAGGCCAAGGTGCGGCGCGGCGGTTTCGGAATCTATCACCTCGGCCGGGCGGAGAGCCCCGCGCCGGCGCCGCGGCCGGCGAGCCCGGCGCCGCCGATCCGCACGGCCGCTGCGGATGACGGGGGCCCGGTTCCGATGACCACCGGCACCACGGTGCCGGTGCCTGCCCCCGCCGCCCCCGCCAAGCCCGCCCGTCCCTGGTGCCCGGGCGGGCGCGTGTTCGGCAGCGGCACGGGGTTCTGCGAGATCAACTGAGCGCGGCGGCGACGCCCGGCGGGATCCCGTCTCGCGGGCGGCGTCGCCCTCCCTGCGCACGCCTGTCTCCGCCGGGGAACGGCCCTGGAGGCCTCACGCCTGCGGGGCGGTGGGACCGCCGGGGCGGTTCCGCCGGGCTGCTCTCGGGAGGGCCGCGTTCGTCGCCGCCGGCGCCGCGAGGGGCGCGCCGGCGCGCGCGGATCGCGGCCCGGGCCCCGCGGGGCCCGGCGCGTCCCGGGCGACGCTCACCCCGCGGTGGCTTCTCCGCGCAGCCGCTCGGCGTTGGCCTGGACGTGCTCCCGGTAGCGGGCGATCACCGCGTCGGGGGATCCGCCGCCCAGGAGGGTGTCGGCGGCCTCCACCGCGGCACCGATCTTCTCGGTAATCATCCGCTCCACCTCGACCCGGGCGGCCGGGCCGCCCGCCGCGATGGCGGCGAGGCGCAGGGCGATCACCGTCTGCGACTCGATGGCGAGCAGCACGGCCGCGTGCCACGGCGGAAGCATCGCGGGGTCCCTCAGGCCGCGCGCCGGTCGAGCACGCTGCGGACCGCGTACTGGGCGAGGTCGTTCCAGAAGGCCAGCATCGACGCGAAGCTGCGGCTGGCCTCGTCGATCTGCAGCCGCACCGCCTCGCCAGGGTTCTGGGCCTCGCGGAGCGCGTTCCAGAAGGCGAAGGTCGCCGTCAATTCCCCGCGCACGAAGACGAGAACGCGGGCGTTCACCGCCTCGAACGCGGCGAAGCCGGCCGGCTCGGCCGCTTCCGGTTCGGCTTTCGGTCCCGGTTCCGCGATGGCCTCCGCCGCCTCCGCGGCGGTCTCAGCCAGCGCGGCGGAGACCGCCGCAACGGGTTCCTCCGCGGCGGGTTCTTCCGCGGCGGGTTCTTCGGCGAAGGGCTCTTCCTCCGCGCCCACGCCGGGAGCGGCGGCCTCGATCACCGGAAGGTCGGCGGCCTCATCCTCGGCGGCCGGTTCGGGAGCGGCGGCGACCGCCTCGGGCGCCAGCGGCGCCGTCGCGGCCTCCGCCTCGGGCGCCGGAGGCGTCTCGGCCAACGAGGTCGTCTCGGCCAACGAGGGCATCTCGGCGACCGGCGCCGGTTCCGCGACGGGCGTATCCGCGGCCGGGACTTCCTCGAAGGGAGTCATCCTGCTCTCCGTGTCGGCCACCGACGCGGAGGGCGCGACGATCTGCGCGTCGGCGGGGGCGGATTGGGCGGTCTGGTGCCCCTGCAGGCCCGTGGCCGCGGCCTTGCTCCGCGTCCGTCCAGGAGGCTTGCCAAGGAGCTTGCCAAGGGGCTTGCCAGGGGGCCTGGCGGATCGGTCCTTGCGTCCGGTCGTCATCGCGGATCTCACGCTCGTTCACACCCCTGCCCCGGCCGACGGCCGGAGCACCCGACCGGCGGCCGGCGCCCGACCCCAGCGCATGGCGCCGCGGGGCCCGGCTGGCCGGTTACGCCTTCTCGGAGGAGGGCTTGGCCGCATCCTCGGTCAGATTCGTAAATTCCTTCGCCTGCGTCTGCAGCGCGGCGATCTGATTGCGCATGTACTCGCCCTGGAGGTCCATCGCCTCCTTGAGGTTCTTCGACCGCACGAGCTTCTCGGCGAGTTCGAAGGTGGCGGCGAGGTGCTGCTCGGTGTAATCGAAACCTTTGGTCACCGCGGCGCCGGTCTTGGTCTGCGCGGTCTCGGTCGAGGTCTGCACCGACTCGGCGACCTTGCGCGCCGTCCCGAGCAGGTTGCCGAGCGCCGTCTTGGCCTGCTGAAGCCCCTTCTCGGCCGTTTCCCGCATCTCGTTGGGGATCTCGAAGCCCTTGTTGCTCATGGTCGTTTCCCCGAAAGGTCCTGCGTCCGGCGAGAAGCGGCTTACCGCAGCGCAGCAGGACTATGTTGCAGTGCAGCGCGAGAGTCAACCGGCCGGTGGTGGCCGGCCGCGCGCCCGGGACGGGATCCTGCCGGCAGGATCCCGCCGGGACCGGCATGGTCCCGGCGGGACGCTACCGGTCCCGCCCCGCGCGATCAATCTCAGCGGGTCTGGACCTCGTCCAGCGCGGCGCGGGCGGCGTCGCGCGCGTCCGGGACGGTGCGGGTGAAGCCGGCGCGCTCGGGGTCCGGCGCGGCGCCGCGCACCGTGACCGCCATGTAGCCGTGGAAGGCGACGTCGACGGCGAGCAGGACGACGATGGCCGCGAGGAGCCCGGCGATGATCGCCTGCCCGCGGGAATCGAAGAGCGGCGCCGCCACCGGGAGGTGCGCCGGCGGGAGCGGCGGCGCCGGGATCGGGATCACCGGCAGGGGCGGCCCCTCCGGTGCGCCCGCGGCGCGCTCGCGCACCTCGAAGACCGGCCGGTAGCCGCCCACCGGCACGTGGATGCGCAAGGGCCGCTCCCCGCCATCCTCGGCCTGGGCCTCCTCCAGCGCCCGGCGCAGGCGGCCCGCCTCGACCCTGACGCTGGGATCGTTGGCCGGGTCGAAGCTGGTCGCGCGGTTCAGGGCCCGGGTGGCGATCGTGTAGGCCTTGATCGCCTCGCCCCGCCCGGCCAGTTCCTCCTCGACGATGAAGGTCAGGAAGGCGGCGAGCTTGGGGGAGCGCCGGAAGGTCTGGCTGTGCAGGCACTCCGCGAGGGCGCGGCGGATCTCCGCCTCGCTCGCGCCGCGCCGGTTGACAGTCTCGGCATCAATCATTCCGCCTCGCCACCGTATCGGCCCGGACGCCAACCTTCCGTATTTACTTACGTTGTTGATGGCCTCTTCGCGACCCAAGGTCAAGTACGGAGGCGGTCAGGAAAGACGGCATTCGTCTTAACCTGCAGGTAACCATATTGGCCGACGCTGGCATCTCCGATTCGCTGGAGGTGGCCCATGGCGCACAATCAGGTCCGGCCTATGCCCAAGGCCTTCGCGCATTACCCGATCCCGCTGGAATTGCTGGCGGCGCTGCACCGGGCGAGCGACCGCGACGTGGAGGCCCTGGTGGCGCAGATGCCGGAGACGGGCCGCGCCCGGCTGGCCGCCTACTGCTCCGACAAGGGCCACCTGCACCGGCTCGGCCTGCGGATCGCCGGGACCTGCGACGAGGCGACGCTGGTGCGGGTGGTCGGCCCGGATGCCGGGGCGAGCCTCTACGCCCAATCCCGTCCCTCCGCCGCCCTCCCCTCCTGAGCGGCGCGGCGTCGCGTCGCATCCCGCGCCCGGAGCGGGGGCGGCGTGGGCCGGCGGGAGCAAGCGGGCGCGTCGGCCGTTCTCCCGGCAGCGGCCGGGACGGATCGTCGCGGCCCGACGAGGGGGAATCCATGCGCTCCCGGACACCCGAGGAAGCCCGCGCCCAGATCGAGTACGCCCTGACGGCGAAGCGGGTCTCGCTGCGCGCGGCGCGGGACGCGGCGGAGGCCGCGCCCGCCGACGCCGCGGCGCGCCGGGATCTCGACCGTCTGCGCGAGGACGTCGCGCGGCTGGAGATGCAGCTGCGCAGCGTCGGACCGTGAGCCGCCCGCGGGGGCGCATCCCTCAGGGCGCGTCCCGGGTCAGGGTGGCGAGGGCGGCGAGCGCCTCCTCGCAGGCGGTCGGCGGAAGCTGCGCGGCGAGGCTGGCTGCGTCGTTGAAGGCGGGCAGGAACCGGTCCTGCCAGGGCCCCTGCCCGACGGCGCGGCGCATGCGCTCCGCGGCGAGGCGGGCGGCGCGCTGCGTCTGCGCCTCCGGCGCCCCGCAGGCGACGGCCCGGCCCACGATGGTGCCCTGCCGCTCGCCCTCCAGGTGGGGCAGCACGAGGGAGCGCTCCTGGGCGGCGGCCGCCGCCGCGGCCGTCGCGCCCGCGCCGAGGAGCGCGGCGCGGAGCGCGGCGCAAGGCCGGTCGCGCCTCATCCGCGCGGGGCCCCCTTCAGGTAGCCCTTCAGGCGCAGGTAATCGGCCAGGATGGTGCAGATCGCCTGCCCCCGGCTCAGCTGCTCGACGGCCGCGAACTCGGTGAGCGCGGCGGCGACCTCGTCGGGGATCTGGAAGGCTTCCTCCTGCGTCATCTCGTCGGCCGGCTCGGACTCAGGCATCGCATCTCTCCCGGGGCCTGGGCGAATCGCGGCCGCGGGGGAATCGTTCCCGGGGCGCGGGTTCGTCCGCCCGAGGGGTGGCACAGGGGCCGCGGCGGCGCCAGTCCCGGCTTTCCTCACTCGGCCGCGGCCGCCGGGGCGGGGCGGAGCGCTGCGCGAGGGTGCGGAACGCCACCGCGGTCGCGAAGGTCACGGCTGCGACGGCGCCGGCCGCGGCCAGCACCAGCCGGAAGCCGCCCGACGAGATGATGCAGGAGCGCGGTCATCGGCACGGCGAAGCCGCTGACGATGAAGCCGAGAAAGTCGCGCAGGCTGTAGGCCCGCGTCGGTGCCGCGGCGAGATGGAGCGCGCCACCATGGCGTCGCTGACGACCACCTTCCCGTCGAGCGTCGCGCGGACGGGGACGAGCCCGGCGAGGAGCGGCAGGCGAGGTGAGGGCGCAGAGGCCGAAGGCCACGACGCTGCCGGTGGCGAGCCCGATCAGCGCGCCGTAGCTCAGGCCCGTGGCGGCCGCGATCCCGGTCACGGCGGTGGAGTCGATCAGCAGCACGAAGTGGTCGAGCGCGTGCGCGATGTTGACGAAGAGCAGGATGCGCCGGGCGCGGAGGCTGGGCTCATGGCGGGCCTCTCGGATGGCGGGCGCTCGGGAAGGGCTCTCGGGAAGGGCGCTCGGGAAGGGCTCTCGGGACGCGTCCCGGATTGCGCCGATCCTCGCTCGACCCGCCCGCGCGATCGGGCCGGGGGCCCAGCCGGGCCACGCGACGCCGCGGGTGCGAGGGTCGTTACCCGGCGCAGCCTCGGTGAAGGGCGGAGCAGGCAGGTGGGGCAGCATCGCGGCTGACCGCCCCAACCGTTCACGCGCAAGAGTCGTCGGATGATCAGTGCTGCGGGAGATCCGTGGTACCGCCACCCCGGCTCGAACGGGGGACCTCTAGATCCACAATCTTAATTCTCCTTTTTCCTGTTTCTGCCCTGAGCTTGCCTAATTACATGCTGTGCATTGCATTTCTAAAAATTCGACCACACTGTCCTTCCTCGAAGTTTCGCTGACTTCCGAGTCTGGTGCCGTCGCGGTGCCGTCACGGGTGCCGTCAGATGGAGCCTACTGTGGAGGGTCAGGTGGCAAAGGCGAAGCTCACCAAGCGTGTGGTCGATGACCTGAAGCCGGCAGATCGGCCCTTTGTGGTCTACGATACCGAGCTGACCGGCTTCGGTGTCCGCGTGGCGCCCTCAGGCAGCAAGACCTTCCTTATAGAGTACCGGCCCGGTGCCGGCGGCCGCGGAGTCCGCAGCGTGCGCCTGTCGCTCGGCCCGTATGGCGTGCTGACACCCGAGGAAGCCCGCCGGCTTGCGCGCGAGAAGCTCGCGACTGCCCGCAGCGGCAAGGATCCTGCGGCCGAGCGCCGGGCAGCACGCGAGGCTTTGACGCTTTCTCACGTAGCTGAGCTGTGGCTCACGGAGGCCGTAGCGCCGAAGCTCGCGCGCAGCACCGCAGCGCTATATCGCATCTACGTCGACACGCACATCGCGCCCGTACTGGGCTCGCGCAAAGCGGCCGAGATTACATTTGCGGATGTGGACCGGCTCCACCGCAAGATCGGCCAGGGCGGCAAGGCCGTCACCGCCAACCGTGTCGTGGCAGCCCTCTCCAGCATTTTTTCATTCGCTGTCCGCCGTCAGTTCGTGCCCAAGGGGTTCGACCTGCCGACCCGCGGCATCTTGAAGTTCGGTGAGGAAGCCCGCGAGCGCTTCCTCAGCAGCGACGAGCTGCAACGCCTCGGCGCAGTGCTGCGTGAGGCCGAGACGATCGGCCTGCCCTGGAGCGCTGACCCGAGTAAGCCTTTCTCCAAGCACCGGGCGATCGACGACCGCGCGCGGGCCGTCTACAGCCCGCATGTGACCGGCGCTGTGCGGCTGCTGCTGTTCACTGGCTGCCGACTCCGCGAGATCCTGCATCTCCGCTGGTCCGATATTGATTTCGAGCTTGGTATGTTGCTGCTGCCGACCTCAAAGACCGGACGGCGGGCGGTCGTGCTGAACGCCCCTGCCCTGTCGATTCTGCACAGCCTACCGCGCGCTTCAGCCTTCGTCATCGCTGGCACTGACCCCACCAAGCCTCGCGCCGACCTCGCGAAACCTTGGGCAGCGTTCACGCGTGTGGCCGGTCTGGCCGGCGTTCGACTCCACGACCTCCGCCATTCGTTCGCCAGCGTCGGTGCGGGCGGCGGCATGGGCCTGCCGATCGTTGGCAAGCTGCTGGGCCACACGCAGTCCAGCACAACGGCTCGCTACGCACATTTAGACAGCGACCCGCTAAGAATTGCGTCACAACGGATTGCCACAAGAATCGCGGCTGCACTTGATGGGCATGCTCCCGCAGAATATTTCTCTTTGCATAAGCGGTATACGGCTTGACAACCATTCTGTATCGTTTATATTGCTTGATGTTGGTTGCTGAAACTCTTAAGACTCTATCGCGCTACGCTGAAAAAGCGGAGGCCGAATTTGTAGAAGGCGGCCGAAGGCAGCCCGGACGTGCTATTCAGGGATTTCTCGCTGCGTCTCTGCGGTCAAACGAGCTTTATTGACCGGGGTGGTGCGCCCGTTTTCTTATCGATTATGTCTCGACTAGCGTCTCTCAGCAGAAAGGATGCAATCATGTCGATTGTGAATGCCGTTGAAATTGCCTCCTCAGGTCGGCTGCTAAGGACGCCAGAAGCTGCAAGATACCTTTCCGTTAGCGCAAATTACCTCGAAAAGCTGCGCGTCTATGGCACTGGTCCAACGTTCATCAAGCTCGGCCGCACTGTCCGGTACGAGCTGTCCGCCTTGGACAGCTGGCTAGCCTGCAGTCGGCGCCGATCTACGTCGGATACCGGAGTGCGCTCATGATCTCTACGATTATAGAACCACTAAAAACGACCTCTGTCTGATGCTCTAGATGACCGATAAGTCTGTGCAAATTTTCTTAGTCGCACAAATCTGCTCAAGAAATTGCCAAAGCGGTAAAGATGCTCTATCTGTGAAAAGGAAATCGAAAATGAAAAACCAGTCTGCGGACTATCTTCTCAAAATTAAAATCATAGAGATGATTGAAGAAACTCTATATTGTATGAGAAATTTGATGCAAACCACCGGTAACAAGAATATTATTATGGAGCTTGTACTTGAACAGCAAGAATCATCTCTTGAAATACTAAAGCGTGATCTGAGACTTGCGAGCAATAATATCTCTTCAGAAGATCATATTTCTTATGTAATCCTTGGTGATGCTATATTATACAAGTAAAAGAATTCGATAGGGGATGCACTGCCATTTAAGCCGAGGCAATGTGCAATAATTGCACATTGCCAACCAAGCGTATAGTATTTTTCCTGCGTAGAGCAAGGCTCTCTGCTGCATTGCGGTCGCCATATCCGTAGAGAACCGGTACTATCGATCAAAATGGTGGCAAGATGAACGATAAACTCGTTACCAAGCCCTGTTTCAGTATAGTAAGCCCTCTGCCGCTGGCATATGGCGGCGTGATGATCCATGAGCACGGCGAGATGCTATCGCTCACGGACATGTGGAGGGCGGCCGGGTCTCCATCAGATAGGCGGCCCTCCGAATGGCTCCGGTCAGTAGATGCGCAGCGGTTCATCGACGCCCTCAACGTCGTGATCGATATGGGAAATACCCACATCGGGCTAGTGCGATCCCAGAAAGGCGGCCACGAGCAAGGGACGTGGGCGCACTGGCAAATTGCTATGGCCTACGCCAAATATCTCAGTGCCAACCTCCATATGTGGTGCAACACGGTCGTCCGGCGGCACATGGAGGCGATGCACTCCCACATCGTCGATGTACCCCGGGCGAGCCCTATTCAATTCGACATGAGGGTGGTCGAGCGGCAGGCGGAGGAGGCAGCAGTTCGAGCAGTCAAGGAAACGCTCCCGGGGCTGCTGCGCGAACTGCGGATCGAAGGGCCGTTCGCGACTGTCATAGGTGTGACCGCCGGAGATGTTCTCCGCATGGCTGGCTGTACGGATCGCCAAGGGACTCGGGGCCTCGCCCGCCGGGTCTCAAACCGGCTTCGGCGTTTTCACGCCCAGCGCGGCATGCCGGTGAAAGTGGGCTCGCTCGGACCCTCATCTGCTTATGTGTTCGATTCGTTCGCCAGCCGGGAGTGGCTGGCGTCAGGTGGCAAGGCAATCATCGACTCGTGGGTCCGAGAGCGCCGTGGGGACACACAGCTACGCCTTATTTAGAGAACCTACCTAAACCGCCTTCGCTCCTGAAATTTTAACCACTTAGCGGGGGAGAAGGCGGGTTGTGTTAGGGGCTCTTTGTTCAGTGGCCAAGTTCACCGCCCTGCAGGCCACCCGGCAAATCCTGATAACTTCGACGCTGACATCCGTGCCCTGAGCGAATGGAGGGCCGCCGCATGACCGCAATCGTCATCCCCTTCCCGCGCACGCGGAACCGTGCCTTCGTGCGCAAGCACGCCTGGAATGCGGCCACTATGACCAGCAACAGGGCCGAGAACTACCTCCGACGTCAGCTTATGACACAGCGGGAGACCATGGAGCGGCGGGGCATTGACCCGAATATTGTCGAGAACGAGGTGATCGCCCTTGAGCGGGCGATCCGGAGCGAGCTCGTGGGCTTCGCGCCATGTCGGCCGGGGGGAGCCGCGTGAGCGACAACGGGCACCTCACCGGTCACAAGGTGGACGCAACGGGCCGTTCCGCTGGCAAGCTGGCGAACAGCCGTTTCAAGAAATACGTCTCACCGCCCGCTCCCTTCGCCTGGATCACGGCCGAGATGATGGAGAGCCCGGCGTGGGCAGCTATGTCTGGTGCGGCGCTCAAGGCGCTGATGCGCATCGCGCACGAGCACGTCGGCCACAAGGGCCTCAAGAACGGCATGCTCCCCGTCACGCACCGGAACTTCACTGGCGTGGGACTCCACAAGGATAGCGTCCGGCCCGCGTTGATCGAGTTGGAGGTCCTGGGTTTCGTTCGCCGCACCAGCAACGGCCACCGGTCGTGGGGCGAGTACAAGGGCGCGCCCGCTACCTTTCGCTTGACCTACCTCGGCGACCACGAGGGATCGGCCCCGACGAAC
Organism: Methylobacterium sp. WSM2598; assembly: GCF_000379105.1. Lineage (GTDB taxonomy): Bacteria > Pseudomonadota > Alphaproteobacteria > Rhizobiales > Beijerinckiaceae > Methylobacterium. The sequence goes on from NZ_KB900609.1 coordinate 2,798,654, forward strand.
GAGTGGCGTCGGCACAAGACCCTCGGGGACGCACGCGAGGCTGTTGCTCGGGCCAAGGAGGCCGACGAGAAGAAGCGCGCCAAGACGAAGTCGCCTCCGCCCGAGTCCCTTCCGACCGATCCCAAGCCGCTCAGGACGGCGGTAAACAAATGAGGATCTGCGGATTTTAGCCTGCCCCGGAAACCGGAGTACTTCTACCCCGGAAACCGGAGTGCAATGGGCGGATTGCGGGCCTTCTTCCTGTAGCGGTCAAAGCGTTCCTCTACCCCGGAAACCGGAGCACTATATATATCTCGGGTGTATAGGGTGTATAGGGGTTGGAAGCACACCGGCGCAGCATCGGCTCTCACCGGCCGGACCGGGATCCCGTCCTCTTCCTTTCCTGCCGTCCGAACCGTCCGGGGCAGAATAAATCGGCGGCCCGGATAACCTGTGACGGGTTTCAGCTCATTCTCCTGGATCGGGATGCGCTGATTCCGGAAGCTACGGCCGATACCTTGCCCATCGGATTTCTGCTGTCTGCGGGCTCCCACGCTGGGCAGATCTGGATGGCCAGCTTGTCTCGCCTGCGGCCCCTCCGGCCAGCCCAGCCCCGAACGACCGCCACTGATCAACGTCGTGCTCGGAAAGGGCATCCTAGTGACCGGGCGGATCCGACCTCGCCAAGCGAGTATCGAGGCCGTAGCTTGTGAATTCATTCAAAGGCCGATGCGGACTCAGTCAAAGTGCTGCTGAGAACGCGACATGGCAGTTGCTGGCAACGTGCTCGAATTCGAAATCGGACAGCACAGCAATTCCGGGGCGACCGATGCGGCATTTTCCGGAAATGAAAATGTCGGCTGCGAGTGTCCTTTCACACATGCACGGGAGGCGCGCAATTCGGACCTCATCGCGAATTTCGGAGACGGATCGATTCCCCAGGGAAGTGGCAGCTCGAAAAATTGGGCGGCTCGCACGCGGGCGGGGCACAACTGTGCGCTAGCGAGCGGCACGCTTCGATCGCGGCGCCCCCCAGCCAGATTCAACCCACAGGGCAGCAATCTCTTACGCATCACGTTCTGCGATAGAACAGCACTGACAAATAGATTTTTCAAATGTCACTCCTCGTCGCGACCAGCGACGGTGCCGTACGCGGCCGAGTCATTCGCTCCGGTGCAGCATCCGCGTTCGCCTGTGCGCCAGACGCTCACGCGATTGGGCGGTTCGCCGACGTCGATGGCGCCGTGCTGGCTATGTTCCGGCCGCGGGAGGCCATCGCCGCATGAGAGCGCTCACGGCAGCCCATCTGAAGCGGATCCCGCCCCGTGACCACGCACCCTGGCTGCGGTCCCATCTGCGGCGCCACCAGGACGCGTTTGCGGCGCTCGACGGCGGTTCAGCAGACCCCATCGCGCGCGGGCTCAGCAGGCCCCGCTGCGCGGGCGCAAAACCTATTACGCCCGTTGCACCCGGAAGCTGATGGCCATCGCCAGGGCGGCTGACATATCGAGCCTCTCCTATCGCTGAGCGGCGTCGGGCAGCGCGACGCCTGTCGGCAAGCTCATGCACAACGTGCTCGGCGGTATGGTATAGTTCGAGCGGGAGATGATGCTGGAGGGCCGGCGCGAGGTTCATCGCCAAGGCGAAGGTTGCAGGCGTCTGTTAGGGCGGACTCCGCTCATCCACGATCCCGGCCGACCATGCGCGTGAGCAGCACGCTGCGGGCGTTGAGCCGTCTGCCACCGCCAAGAAACTCGGGATCAGCCGCAAGTCAGTGCGCCGGGCGCTGAAGCCGTAGCGTGCGGCGTAGCTCGGGACCTCCGCCCGCGTGGCGCAATCGATCCGGGCATTAATTTCTTCCCGAATGCCCCCTCACCAGCCAGCCGAGCATCCCGCGCCGGCTTCTACTTGCGCGCCACGGAGAGCAGCGGGCCGAGTCAGATACCGCTCCTATCCCGGCCCGGTGGCGACACCCCTGAGAGCGAGGACACGTGGGGTGCCGCGGCCCGAAACCTCGACATTGCTCAGGCGGTTCCAGTTCCATCGGCGAAGGGCCGTAAGCCCACCGCGCGCCAGGCACCGAGATTAGGGGCTTGAGCGCTCAGGGTCTCAGAATATGCGCCATCGTCGCACAACTCGACATCGGCAAGGGTAGCGTGCACTGCGTTCTTCACGGCGCGGCGTGAGCCGACACAATCTGCCCTGATATCAGACAGCAGTACCGACACGGGACTCCTGGTGCTCGTTAGGAGCCCCTTCTTCGTTCGGATCAGCCACGGCCCCCTCCCGATAGAGGATCTAGCCCGAAGGGGTACGGCATCGGGATTAAGGAAGCCGCTGATAGGAAACGGGACCGCGCATGCTGTCGAAAAAGCGGAAGCGTGAGATAAAAACTCTGAACATTTCTGCGTGTATTAGAGTTTGATCACAAGCTGGAGGGAGCATAGGCTTGCTTGATATTTCGCACGCTCAAGGAGAACCTGCTCTGGGTGGAGCGCTTCGACACGGTCGAGGATCTCCGCCGCGCGCTGCTGGCGTTCCGCGATGTCTATAACGAGACGTGGCTGATCGAGCGACATGGGTTCCGCCCACCGGCAGCCATTCGCGCCGTACAGCTTTCACCCGCGGCTCTGGCCGCGTAGGCTCCAGATCGGTGTCTCATACCGCCGCGCTTTGGCGTTGACTCGAACGTGAGTTGGTCGTGAGGCACGTGTGTGCTGGCCTGCTGCCTGTGCATCTGGAGGCTGCGATGGCACGACCGGGCCTGACGATCCGCACCGACCTCGCGAGCGCCGCCGCGTTGCGTCGCTTGGCCCGGCGTGAGCCCCGCCGCCGCACGATGCAGCGCCTCCTGGCCGTGGCCAACGCGCTGGAAGGCATGAGCCGCGCCGAGGCGGCGCGGGCGGCCGGGATGGAGCGGCAGGCCCTGCGCGACGCGGTGATCCGGTTCAATGCCGAGGGGCTGGCCGGGCTGGTGGATCGTCCGCACGGCCACAGGCGGGAGATCCTCAGCGAGGGCGAGCAGGCGGTGCTGGTGCAGCGCATCCTGGTCGGGCCGGATCCCGAGCAAGGGGAGCCGTCGAACTGAACGCTGCCGGACCTCTGCCGCTTCATCGAGGAGCGGTTCGACAAGACCATGTGCCCGCAATCCATGTCGCGGGTCGTGCGTCGGCTCGGGCTGTCGAAGCAGAAGGCCAGGCCCGTTCACCCGAAGCGGGACGCTCGTGCCGCTGCTGCTTTCGCCAAAAGGGGCTTCGCACGGCCCTAGCGGCGGCGGGCGACGCTCATCCGGACAAGACGACCGCGCTCTGGTTCATGGACGAGGCTCGTGTCGGCCAGAAGGGCCGGACCGGCCACCGCTGGTGGGTGCGCGGCCAACGTCCGCCAGGGCTGTGCGACAAGCGCTTCGCCTCGGCCTCCATCTTCGCGGCCGTCCGGCCCGCCACAGGCGAGGATTTCGCCCTCGTGTTGCCGCGCGTCTGCACTCAGGCCATGGACCGCTTCCTGGCCGATTTCGCGGCCAGCATCCCGGCCGACACCCACGCTGTGATGGTGCTGGACGGCGCTGGCTGGCACGATCGCCGCTCGGTGACGATCCCGCCCAACCTCACCCTCGTGCCACTGCCGCCCTACAGCCCAGAGCTGAACCCGGTCGAGCGTGTCTGGCTCTACCTGCGCGAGCGCTCCCTCTCTCATCGGCTCCTGGCCGACTATGAGGCCGTCGTGGAGGCGTGTTGCCGGGCGTGGACCGCGCTCGCGGCAGAGACCGGCCGCATCAAGACCCTCTGCGCCTACCCGTACCTCAAACAGATCAGTTCATAAGCGCGGCGGTATCAGACGATGCCGCTCTTCTCGTACGGCCAGGGCTTCCCGAGATGCTGGGCGACGCGAGCCGGATCGTTTCCGACTTCCTCGACTGCCTGCTCGATCTTCTCGGCAGGCTCCTGGAAGCGCAGGGCCCAGAACGCTCGCGTACCCGGAGCGTCCAGAAGCACGACCTCCGGATCACCAACACGCCGGCTGTGATTGGCGTCTGCCATG
>NZ_KB900609.1:2802773-2982773 GCF_000379105.1 Methylobacterium sp. WSM2598
CTCATTCGCAGATCTTTTTTTCCCGCTGATGCGCTTGATCGTAGGGAGACTGCGATGACAAAGTCGTTGGGCAATGGGCGCGGGGGTGCAAGGCTGGGTGCGGGACGTAAGCCGTCGCCCCCGCCTGTCCCAGCAACTGACCCTGAGCTCGTCGTGGAGGAAATGACCGCCGTGGGCGAGAAACCGGAGACAATCGCCGCGGCACTTCGGATCTCGGTAGCTCGCCTGCAGCGTGATTATCGCGATGCTCTCCTGCACGGCCATGCTCGCCGCCGTCGCGAAGCAGTCGGCTTGCTGTTCGCCAAAGCACGAGCAGGCAGCTTGCCGGCGATCCGGAAGGTCTTGCAATTGACGGCCGCCACAGCGGCTGCAGGCCAGCCCGCGCCCGCGAAGAAGCTTGGAAAGAAAGCAGCAGCTCAGCAGACGGCTCGAACAGCCGGTGAGGGCAGCGAGTGGGGAGACGACCTCATGCCGGCCGATGGTCATCCACACTGACGCCATCTCCTCTCATCGCACCCCTTCCGAGTATGACGTTAAGGATGGCTGATCGAGCGTCTTGGCCGTTGACGGTGCCGCACGCTGCCCGCAACTGCCTTGCTGAAGCCCACCCAGTTGGGCTCATGACCCGAGGCAGCCTCTCGCAGCAGCTGTCAGGAATGTCCGGTTGCGAGGGTTTTCCCGACATTTGATTTCCCGTCACACTTCCCCGACATCCGCCGGCACGCCGTGCTCACGCGTCAAGCGCGTCAGCCGGCGCGGCTTCCCGAGCCGTGAGGAATCGGTCGTTTTCTGGACATGCTACGGCGGCCAAGCCGGCGCAGCTACCCCTTTTGTCAATGCTCAGGGAGGTAGACCTGCCTCCAGTAGACCATGAGCATAACGGCTTCTGAAATCGGCACTGCCCGGCGTCGCTTCGACTGCCTTCGCTACCGTCATGCCTGGGTAAGCCTCCAAGAACTTTCCTAGAGCACTTCTCGCATCATCCAGGCGACCGGCATTGGCATAAGAAGTTGTCAGGAGACGATATGCCCAGACTGCGGTCGGCTTCTCCTCAATAGCTTTACTCGCCCAGCGAGCTGCCTCATTGTAGTCGGATTTAGCGAAATTAGCACTTCCAAACCCAAAGAAAACATTGAAGCGCATAGGATCGACTGGGCTGAGGCGGAGCGCGCGCTGGAAGTGCTCGATCGCAACCTCGGGCCGATCCTTGTAGACGTTCAGATAGCCGCTTCGGGTCCATGCCCAGGCCGAGTTGGGGTCCAGTCTGAGAGCTTTTTCAATGACGGTGAGGCCGAGGTCGTACTCGCGGACTAAGCTATAGGCCGCCGACAGGACCGTAAGTACAAGCGGATCATCGTTGTCGAGGGATGCCGCTTGCTGCGCCAGCATGAGTGCTCTCTCGCGGTCCTCGGCCGGAACTGGCGTCCGCATGTAGGTGACGCGCTGGGCGTAACACCACGCCGCGAGCGCCTTCGGAAGTGGGTAGCTCGGATCCAGGGCGATGGCCCGCTCTGCCAGCCGAAGGCCCTCGTTCGTGTCATCAGCGTGCTGCGACCAGACGGCGGGCAGCGCCCGCATGACGCACTCGTAGGCGTTCAGGTTGTCCGGGCGCTTCCGCCTGATCCGCTCGATCTCGCTCAGGGTGATCGTCGGCTCGATGGCTCCAACCACCGCCTCGGTGACGCGGTCCTGCAGGTCGAAAATGTCCGCCATCTCGGCGTCGCACCGGTCGGCCCAGATGTGGTGGCCGTCGGCTGCATCGATCAGCTGGGCGGCGATCCGCAGCCGATTAGTCGATCGACGGACGCTTCCCTCCAGCACGTAGCGGACGCCAAGCTGCCGACCGACTTCGCGGACGTCGACGGCCCTACCCTTGTAGGTGAAGGTCGAGTTTCTGGCTATGACGAAGAACGACCGAACTCGCGACAAAGCGGCCGTAATCTCTTCCACGACGCCGTCCGCGAAATAGTCCTGTTCGGGATCTCCACTCATATTCGTGAAAGGCAACACTGCGATTGAGGGTTTGTCGGGGATTGGAAATTCTTTCAATGCATTCGGATCTACAGTAGCTCCCGCCAACGCGTAGACCCTGATAGGGCGAGCTATGTTTTTGACCTCTTGCTCGCCTCGGTCCTCAAAAGGAAACTCCAGCTTTCCCTCGATCTCCTCGTAGGCCCTTCCCGAAATGCACAGCCCGCCAGGCTCGGCGATCTGTTCTAGGCGCGCCGCCACGTTCACGCCATTGCCCAGCAGATCACCCCCCCGGACAACCACGTCGTCCACGTGTACACCGATCCGAAAGCGAAGCGCTCTCTCCTCGCCAACGCCGGCGTTCGCCTCGGCGAGTCGCTCCTGCACAGCCACGGCACATTCGACGGCATCTACTACGCTTCGAAATTCAGCCAGGAGACTATCGCCCGCCGTGTTTGCGACTCGTCCCGCGTGCTCAGCGATGAGACGTTCCATGATCTCGCGATGCGCCATCAGAGCGCGGAGGGTCACAACCTCGGCCTCGCTCATCAGACGCGAATAGCCGGCTACGTCGGCAGCAAAGATAGCTGCCAGGCGCCGCTCCACGCGTTCCGGATGCTCCACCACGAGCCCGCTCCACGAAGCCTAGAGTGCGCTCAAGATGATGGCTCGTCGAGAGCGCGACATGATCTGCCACTCCCCGACTTGCACGCTTTCGCCCTGCTATGACCGCCCCGTGTCCGCCATAGGCGCTGGTGTAGAGCCCTGCGCCGGCTGCGAAGCCTCACAATGAGCTTCTGCTGCGGATCGGGAGTTGCCTGTCGCAGTCGGTCCCATAGGCCGCGTCGGCACAACACCGCTTCAAAGGATACATGCGGAAGCACCCGTTTGATTTCCTGACACGCAATCTTTACAGGTTTAAGTGGCTGAAAAACCGTCGTTTTGCTTGCACCACGATCCAGCCGCACTGGAACGTTCCACAGGAGCAAACCCTATTGGAACAACCCTGGACCCAGAGCAGGTTCGTGCGTTCCCAGGAATGGCCGGGGTGGTGCGTCACCCGGTCAAGCTATGCCGACCCGGGTGCAGCAAGGTCGCAGATCGGTCAAACACCCTCCACACCGGCAATGATCCCTCTCGGATGAACATGGCGAACGCTTCGACCGCCTCCCATTGACCGAACGCTCGCACCTCGTCCACGGCGCGACCCACGATACAGGTCCCCTCGGGAGCATCTGCGACCGGTGGCTGACTCTCTAACGAGAACACCACTCCCGCCCGATCGGGCCGTAGCTCATCCGGCAAGGCGCCGATCTTGCGCCAGAGGCAGTGCCACCGCGCGCATGCCTCCGGGCGCTCGTGATAGATCCCGCACGCCGTGCCAGTGTTATGCCGACACAGGATACCCACGGGTTTGCTGAGTGCCTTGATCTCCAAAACTCGGCAACAGACCGTGCATTGGCCGCACGTTCGGCCTGGAGCAACGCTCAGTTCAATCGAGAAGTCCGTCATCTAGACAATCTTTCTTGGCGTGACCACCATGGTAGCCGTCCTCGTCCATGTCCCTTAGAGCGGAGGCGTCGCAAGCCGCAGCTTCGAGGAGCGCCGGAACAGACCGATCGGTTTGGAGGCGTGGTGACGAGGATCGCGGCCGAAAGCATCCGTGCTGTTCCGGCGGGCACGAGGAGCAAGCGATGGTCGACCTGCACATCCAGCACCGAACCATCTACCGCTACCGTTACCCCGTGACCCTCGGGCCGCATCGGCTGATGCTGCGACCGCGCGAAAACCTCGACGTGCGCTTGGTGACCAGCAACATCACTTTGACGCCCGGAGCCACGCTGAGCTGGGCCAACGACGTGTTCGGCAATGCCGTGGCAACGGCCACGTTCAGCCAGCCGTCGGATACGCTCGTGATCGAGAGCGTCGCGCAAGTCGTTCTTTCGGCTGCAGCCTACCCGGTCTTTCCGATCGCTGCTTCCGCCATCTCCTACCCCTTCCGCTACTCCGACGACGAGTGGGGCGACCTCGGCCTCCTGACGGTTCAACAATACCCTGACGATGGAGGGCTGAGAGCCTGGGCGGAGGGCTTTATCGCGAGGAACCCGACCGACACCCTGTCGCTGCTGCAGGATCTGAGTGCCGGTGTCGCCCAGAGCGTCACATACCAGGTCCGCGAGGACGAAGGCACGCAGTCGCCGAGCCAGACCCTGTCCATCGCTCAGGGGTCCTGCCGAGATCTTGCGACCGTGTTCGTCGAAGCCGTGCGCAGCCTCGGCTTCGGGGCCCGGATCGTCTCGGGCTACCTCCATGATCCGACCCAGATCCTGGTGGGCTCCGCGAATGCCGGCTCGACGCACGCGTGGGGCGAGGTCTACGTGCCGGGCGCGGGCTGGATCACGTTCGATCCGACCAACGGCAGCATGGGCGGTGCGAACCTGATCCCGGTCGCCGTCGCCCGCGACATCCGGCAGGCCATGCCGGTGGCCGGCAGCTTTCTTGGCGCAACGAACGCCTTCCAGGGCATGAGCGTCGCGGTCAGCGTCACCGCCCGGTGAGCGACCCCGCGGGCGAGAGGGACCGACCCGCGAGAGGACGGCCCCCTTGCCGTCCGCACCGCGGGCCACCATCTCCTCTCCATCCAATCGGATGGTCAGGAGATGGCACACATGACGGGCAACCTGCACGAATTGCGGCCCAGGACGCCCGACAGCGAGAAGATCACCGTTAACCTCGGCTTCGTGGATCTCGGGCGCGTCGACCTGATGGTGCGCGACGGCTTCTACGCCAACCGCGCCGACTTCATCCGCACGGCGGTGCGCAACCAGCTCGACCGGCAGGAGGAGGCGATCCGCACCTCCGTGGCGCGCAGGCAGCTCAGCCTGGGCCTGGCGCATTTCTCCCGGCGGGACTTGGAGGCGGCGCGGGACAGCGGGCGCCCCCTCCACATCCAGGTTCTCGGCCTCGCCAGCATCGCCGACGACGTCACGCCCGACCTCGCCCGCGCGGCCATCGCCTCGGTCCAGGTGCTCGGCGCCTTTCACGCGAGCGCTGCGGTGAAAGCCGCGCTCGCCGACCGGATCACCTGACGTCTCACACCATACCGCCTCTGGCCGGCGCTCCCGGCTGCTCCAGGCATCGAAAGATCATGACTATGAACAGTTTCGACAAGATCGACATGGCCGAGGTGACCCGTCTCACCCAGGCGGGCAAGCTCGCGGAGGCGATGGCGCTGCTGCAGGGTCGCACGGCGCCGCGCACGAGCAACGATGCCCCAGAGTGGAAGGCGATGAGGCGCGATCGGACTCCCAAGCGCTCCTGGCCGACCATCGACATGGTGGCTCCCGCAGGACCGAAGGGCGCCTGGACGGCACCGAGCGAGGCGGAGGGGCAATCGGCTGACGGGTCTGCGCGCGCCGACCAGCCCAGAGGCTTTCCCGACCTTTCCGAGACCATGCAGGCATTTCGCGATCGCCTCGCCACACCGCGTGCCTTCTCCGGCCTGGGAGAGGGCCTCGGGTCCGGGCGTCCGACTGTGGTACCCGTGCCGGAGGGTGCCCGGTTCGAGGAGCGGACCTTCGCGAATGCCGCGGGCAGCCGGACCTACAAGGTGTTCGTCCCGAGCGGCTACACCGGTCAGGCACTCCCGGTGGTGGTCATGCTGCACGGCTGCACCCAGAACCCGGACGACTTCGCCGTTGGCACGCGGATGAACGACCTGGCCGAGGAACACACCTTCCTAGTCGCCTATCCCCGCCAGCCCCAATCGGCGAACATGCAGAAGTGCTGGAACTGGTTCAACACCGCAGACCAGACGCGCCACGGGGGGGAGCCCTCCTTGATCGCCGGCATCACGACAGCCGTCGTGGAGGAGTTCTCGGCCGATCCCACCCGGGTCTACGTGGCTGGTCTGTCCGCGGGCGGTGCGGCTGCGGCGATCATGGGGGCGACCTATCCCGATCTGTTCGCGGCCGTCGGCGTGCACTCGGGGCTGGCGTGTGGCGCCGCCAAGGACATGCCGTCGGCCTTCGCCGCCATGAATGGAGGCGGTGCGGTTCAGCCGAGGCGGGACGGGCCGGCAGTGCCAACCATCGTCTTCCACGGCGACGGCGATCGAACGGTCAATCCCGTCAACGGGGACCATGTCATCGCACAGGCAAAATCCGACACGACGCTGGCCGAAGCCGTGATGCGCGGCGAGACGCCAGGGGGAATGGCCTATACGCGTACGGTCCATTCCGATGGTGGCGGGCGAGGGATCCTGGAGCAGTGGGTGTTGCACGGCGGCGGCCATGCTTGGTCCGGTGGCAGCGCGGGCGGCTCGTACACCGACCCGCGCGGTCCCGATGCCAGTCGGGAGATGGTGCGCTTTTTCTTGGCCCACGCGCGTGCCAGGAGCGCGACCCAACACTAAGCTCGACTGAGCGTGTGCAAATGCGAGGGCTTGGGATGTGGTGGGACGAGGCGCTGCCCCGGACCGCCTTGGTGCCGCGGGGCCGGTGCCTGGCCGCCAGACATCGCTGAGAGGCACCGAGAGGGCATGCTGCCCCGCGCGGGCCCTCTCACGTCGGCCAGCGCTGAACCGCCCCGGGTTTTATCGGAGGCTCCACCCCTTGAGAGGATGGAGCCATGACGAAGCACACCCCCCTTCTCCCCTGAGGGAGAAGGGGGGCGGTCCGGATGGTCCGAGAGCACCAGGGCGAGCACGGCTCGCAGTGGGCTGCGATCCAGTCGACCGCCGCCAAGATCGGCTGCTCGGGCGAGACACTCAGGCACTGGGTGCGCCAGTCCGAATGTCATCAGGGCCTGCGGGCTGGCCCAACGACGGACGAGCGCGAGCGCATCACGGCACTAGGACGCGATGCTCAACGCCTGCGGGCGGAACGCCGCCGTCTCGGCCGAGACGATGCCGGAAATCCTGAAGGCCGCCAAATGAGCACCGTCCGCATCACCGACCTCTTCACCGCCCGCGCCGAGTGTCTCGTCTACGGCGAGGCCATCGACCTCACCCCGCAGTCGCCTCTCCCGCAGTCGCCTCTGATTCATGACCAGAAACGCTCAAACGATATCGTGGAAACGGGTCACCGCGCTCCGGAGCCCCGCGAAGCCGCCCGTTAGGGCGCCTGCTCCGACGTAAAATTCTTGTGGCGTTCCGGACGCGTTATTTCTCACGACATCGTTCATCTTCCTTCGAAGGGCCTTCACAGCTTCGTCGGTTCTGGAGAGTTTAAACAAAAGAACTTTCTGTGTGTGTCGATCTACAACACTAATGTCCCGTATTGCGTTCCAGGGAATCCATCCTGTCGAAACTCTCCTATCAAATATTCCCCTACGTCCTACGGAAATAACTACACCCTTGAAAATCACGTTCTTCACAATTATAGCACAATAAAAACCGAACAGTATCGCGCCAAATATTGAAGCAAATTCTCCTATCACGCCGTATGTCATACTATTCGAGCCATTCTGTCCCGGTCTTATATACAGAAATGCAATACACAAAACCAAACCAGCTGCGCCCACCAAGAATTCTGCGGCAATTTTCGGAGCTGAATTTCTAATGTCGATTTGATCAGAGCTGGTCATGACGACATCCTTTGTAGGAAGGCATCGTATCACATCGATCCATCGTCCGTGGATATTTCTCAAGACATAGGTCGCGCGGAAGAGGCGGGGCTGAGAGAGAGCGCCCTTACACCCGGCCAGGGAGCCCGGAGATGGCCGCCGACCTAATCGCCTCGATCGAGGAGTGCATCTCTACGATGGAGTGCTGCCGCACCCTGCTTGGCCTCGTGGTGGCCCAGCGCTGTCCGCACGGCCACAATGCCGCCCGCGCCGAGGCCCGGCTTGGCACCATCAAGGGCGACCTCGCGCGGCTCCGCGCCCTCCGCCTGCTACAAGCGTGAGGAACGCACATCAGGAGAGCCGAGGACACGCTCGCCGACGTGGAGCATCGGATCGCCGAACTCGTCGCCGTCAGCTCGGCCAGCATGTGTCACTCACCGCATCATAACCGACCATCGGTTCGAGAGGCGATGTCGAGCTCCCCGTCGCCCTATGATGCCCTGAGAGGATTGGCCAATCAATTCAAGCGCTTCGCGTTGATATTTCCACTTGCGCACTTCATAATTTTCGTGCTGAAGCTTGAACATCACCTGCTTTATAGAAACTTATATCTAAAGGCTCAGGATGTGGTAATGTGCTCAATAAAGGAAGGTTGCTCTTCGTGCCCGACACAGGCCAAATTGATTTTGCAAGATCTAAATCGAGGGGCTTTTTCAGCCTACTTATAGTCGTCTCGTGCTTTGTATCGGCTGTCACAATGATTTATTTTCGCCTAGGTAGGGACGGACTGGGGAGTATGAAAGCAGGTGGGGTGAGCGAATTTACCGTAATATTTGGAGTTTTTTTCTTCGGTATCTATGCGGTAGTTATTGCGATTGATCTTCTAAGCTTTGGAACCGTTGTTTCAGTCGGCATCAGAGGAATATTTGACAGGCGCATATCGACAGATTGGATAGCCTGGAAAGAAATTTCTAGTGTCAGCAATATGTGTAATAAGGTAGGTAGTGGACTAATTTTTAGTCTCAATCGGAACACAGATCTGAATCTTCCCATCCGAACCAGAGCTGTCAACGTCCTGCGTATGAGTGCTTCCGAGACACCGCGCGAACTCTGGGTCGAAGGAGACCAGCTGAGGGGTGGTGCTCAGGCACTCCGCGATGCGGTCGCCCGCTTTCACGGCATTATCGATGATCCATGGGACCAGCGGTGACGAGACACTGCTAGTACATCCACCAATCGGAGTGCGATGCGTTCTGATTTTGCTGCCGGTGATGTGCAACCGCATAGGATTTTAATGAGTTCGACATGTTTGCATCTGCCTGTCAGGCATGGGTAGATCTTGAAGCAACGTACGAACGCGTATGGCGCTTCGCAAGGAAAGCTTCCGAACAAGGAAATCTCCCAACTCAGAAGCCGATTTCGCAAATGCACGACGGCGGATATTCGCGCGTTTCCTACTGTCATCCTGAATTCATCAGCTTGTTGCATCGTTTTGCATGGCAAAGTTCGAGCTGTGTAGCCGGCTCAAACCAACGTTTCAGGACTGTACTGGGCGTGTGCGGCTCCGCTTGCGCCCTCGCCACAGGCGCGTTCTGGTCGACCATGCTAATGGCTCCGCTCAAGTCCGGAGCCACATATGGCGTACAGCCGGAGGCGCGATGTGTGCAGCTCGATCACGTACTCCGGCCGTGGTTCGACCGAGAAGTTGTTCGCCGTGCTCGCGTCAGTACCGCAGCAGGTCAGACGGAGTTCAACAGCATGCTGCTGCCGTTTCAAGCCGCTCATACGCAACAATTTTCTCGATTTGACGGAACGCTGCATCCGTAAGGTCGTTCCCTTAAGCGGTAGACAAATGATAAAGCCGTTCAGGGCGGGGTCGCCCCCAGAATGACCTGTCAAGATGTGACAATAAGGAGAACGATCATGCAGCCTTCCAAGCGCTTCGGACGCAGACTACCAATACCATCAACAGCCCAAATAAAGCACGAATTGGTTATGATGGGCATCGCTGACAGGCTGATTGGCGGCCTGCAAGTCAATCGAGTGACATCACAGGAATTGACAGATATTTTGAAAGACCTCGTCTCTAGCCATACGCTCTCGAAACAAACGGCGAGTGATATTTCCAACATGTACGGAACGAGTAATGATGCTGCGTTTGGGGTCAGACCCCTTTGAACTAGATCTTCACCGTTTTTCACGGATGAGGATATTTCGTTCATACTGAGAAGCTTCTCGGCAAGTCGCCTGTGCGAGGTTGCATCCCTTCGAAATTCGCGACCCGCCGGCCCAGCCTCTGGTATGGCTTCAGACCACGTCCACGCGCCGTCTCGTAAGTCGGAAGACAACCTCTTGCGACGCGAAAAGCGTCTCACGGCCGCGCCTCGAATGGGGATACCTTTCAGAGACACGTCACACCGCCGGTGAGTCGTCCCGCTCACGACAGCGGTGCATCAACCCTGCAGGTCACTCCGGACGTGATGAACGCGATCTCGACCGAGCCATCGAGATCACGGGCCAAGTTCCGTTCGATCAGCCGCGAACCGAACCCGCGCCGCTTAGAGCCCGTCCGATAAGGGCGCTTGGGGGGTTGAGTGGCCGGGATGGCGGTGATTCCGGGAGGGTGCTGAAGCCCGACCCGGACCTGCCATGTGGACCCCGACCACCCGGCGGCAGCATAGCCGCACGGGCCTGCGCTACGAAACCGACCTGACCGACGCGGAGTGGGCCGTGATCGGTCCGCTCCTTCCTGCCCCGGCCCCGTGTGGTCGCCCACCCATCTGGACACCGCGGGAGATCCTGAACGCGATCTTCTACGTCCTGCGTGGCGGCATCGCCTGGCGCCTGATCCCCAAGGACCTGCCGCCGCGCTCGACCACCTACGGCTCCTTCAGCCGCTGGCGCGATCAGGGGGTGTTTGCGCGCATCAACCATCATCTCGTGATCGCGGACCGGGAGCGCACCGGGCGGGAGGCCTCACCCACGGCCGCGGTGCTCGACAGCCAGAGCATCAAGACCACCGAGAGCGGCGGCCCACGCGGCTACGACGCGGGCAAGAAGGTGAAGGGCCGCAAGCGTCAGGCGCTCGTCGACACGGACGGTCGCGCCCTCGTGCTGGAGCCGCAGCCCGCGGACGTGCAGGATCGCGATGGCGCGGGCCCGGTGCTGCGCCTGTCGCGCCGCCTGTTTCCGTTCATCGCCAAGGCGTTCGCGGATGCGGGCTACGCCGGAGACGCGCCCGCAGCGGCGACCCTCATCGCGGTCGAGATCGTGCGCAAGCCGGCCGGATAGGTCGGCTTCGCCGTGCATCCCCGCAGGTGGGTGGTTGAACGCTTCTTCGCCTGGATCAGCCGCAACCGCCGCCTCTGGAAAGATCCGGAGGCCACCCTCGCCTCGGCCAAGGCTTTCCTCTACGCGGCTGCTGTCATGATCCTCATCCGACGCATCGCCCGCTCAACCTGAGTTATCGGACGGACTCTTAGGCACCACCACCGCAGGTCCACCTTGCTCGACCCAGCGGAGCACGAGCCGCGGAGCCTCAGCGTCATTGATCACTGACCAGGCTATCGTGATGCTTCCCACCCCGTTCGAGAGGGCGCCGTACTTCACGGCGTTGGTGAACAACTCTTGGAACGCCATCGACAGAGCCAACGCCATGCGCGGTGACAGGCGCACTTCCGGCCCAATCGCCCGGAACCGGCTGCTACCCTGGTCGTAGGGTGCAATCGCCTGGGTCACGATCTCCGACAGGTCAGCTCCCTCCCAACTCTCCCGGATCAGCACGTCGTGAGCACGTAACAGGGCCAGCAGCCGCGTCTCTAGCGCCTCCTGCGCCTCCATCGCCGTGGCGGCATTGCGAAGCGTCTGGCTCCCGATCGACTGCACCGTCGCCAGCGTGTTCTTCACCCGGTGGTTCAGCTCATTGAGGAGCAGTCGCTGATGCTGCGCGCTGCGCCTCTCAGCGGCCAAAGCCTCCTTCAGCTTGGCCGCGCTCTCGCGCAGTTCCTCAAGGCGGGCCCGAGCCTCATACTGCCGCCGCCGCCCACGCAGCGCCGTCCGCACCACGCTCACCAGCGTCGTTGGATGAACCGGGCGCTCCAGGAAGATGACGTTGCCAAGCACCTCCGACAGCCACAGCGCCCTCGCGGTGCGCTCAGCGCCGCCGCCGTGCCGCGTGAGCAGCACGAAGGGGAGATCCGACCAGGGTTGGCTGACCGGCAACGAAGCGGCTGATCGGCGAGAGATCACCCTCCCGGAGTGCTTCCTCGGCGATGATCACCAGCCCGGCTCCCTCCGAGGTCATCCCGGGCAGCTGGTGGAGGTGGCTGCAGGAGATGGCGCGGATCCCTGCCTCCGCCAGGAGGGCTTGGGCGAGAACGGCGTCACGGCCGATAGGCGCTAGTGCAATGACGCATTCAGAGGGTTCACCGGAGGCGTGAGCCGTGCGAGTCTGAGGCATGGCTCAGACTGTGTGTGTGATCCCGAGTGCCACCGACCTAACGCGTCTGTCCGCCATCGTCACCGATCGGGCGCGGCCCCTCAAGCACATCCAGCGCGCCCGTATCGTCCTGCTCTCGGCCGAGCGCCTCCCCGTCCTGGAAGTCGCCCGGCAGGCGGGCGTCAGCCGGCCCGCCGTCTGGCGCTGGCAGCAGCGCTACGCCGAGGAGGGTGTCGAGGGTCTGCTGCGCGACAAGACCCGCCCGCCCGGCAAGCCGCCCCACTCCGCCGACACCGTCGCCGGGGTGCTCGCCCTCACCTGTTCCGAGCCGCCCGGCGAGGTCACTCATTGGACAGGTCGGGCCGTGGCGGACGCCGTCGGGATCTCGTTGCGCTCCGTCCAGCGCATCTGGGACGCGCACCGCCTGCAGCCGCATCGCGTGCGCAGCTTCAAGCGTTCGAACGATCCTGCCTTCGCCGAGAAGGTCGAGGACATCGTGGGCCTGTACATGGATCCGCCGCGCCACGCCGTGGTGCTATCGCTGGACGAGAAGAGCCAGATCCAGGCCCTGGAGCGCACCCGCCCGAGCCGAGGTGTGAGGCCGGGCCGCCCCGAGACCCAGACCCACGACTACGTCCGGCACGGCACGACGGCGCTGTTTGCGGCGCTCAACGTGCTGGACGGCACGGTGATCGGCCGCTGCATGCAGCGGCACCGCCACGACGAGTTCCTGCGCTTCCTCGACACCATCGAAGCCGAGGTGCCGGCCGGCAAGGTAATCCACGTGATCCTGGACAACTATGCCACCCACAAGCACCCGAAGGTGCGGGCTTGGCTGGCCCGGCATCCGCGCTGGACCTTCCACTTCACTCCGACTTCGGCCTCGTGGATGAACGCGGTCGAAGGCTTCTTCTCGGCCCTGACCCGGCGCAGGCTAAAGCGTGGCAGCTTCAGCGGGATCGTGGACCTTCAGGCCGCGATCAATCGCTACATCGCCGAGCACAACGACAGGCCCAAGCCCTTCGTCTGGACCAAGCCGGCCGCCGCCATCCTCGACGCCGTCAACGGCACCGCTGCACCATCCGAATGAGTCACTGCACTAGGATCAGCGCTCGCTCGGAGAGCAGGTCCTCCTCGGTCGTCACGAGGCGCCGTCGCTCTGCAACGAGCCGAGGTCTTTCTCCTTGCCGACGAAGACCGGCACGCCCCGTAGCACGCCCTGGAAGCCCACCAACGGTGCGCCGATCGTCAGACCGGACGAGCCGATGCGATATTCCCGGATCGTATCCTCGTGCGTGCCGGTCCGCTTCTTCACCACCGAGATCGCCCGCCGGACTTGCCCGAGCGCCTCGAAGTAGCGCAGCAACACGACCGTGTCGGCCAGGTAGGTGAGGTCGACCGGCGTCCTCATGTCGCCGACCAGCCCGTGCTGTGCGACGGTCAGGAAGGTCGCGGCCCCCTGGCGGTTGAGGTACTGCAGCAGCTCGTGGATGTGCAGGATCAGCGCGTTCTCCTGCGGCATCGCGGCCTGGTAGCCGTTGAGGCTGTCGATCACCACGGTCTTCACCGCGTGCCTGTCGACGCAGCTGCGCACCTGATGCGCGAACTCGCCCGGCGACAGCTCGGCGGCGTCGACCTGCTCGATGAAGAGCCGTCCCTGGTCGCACAGCGCCTCGAGGTCGATCCCCATCTGCCGGGTCCGGTCGAACAGGACGCCCAGTTCCTCGTCGAAGACGAACATCACCGCCTTCGCGCCGCGGGCGACGGCCGCGCGCACGTACTGGATGGCCAGCAGCGACTTGCCGGTGCCGGCCGGTCCCAGGATCAGGGTGCTCGACCCCTGCTCGATGCCGCCACCCAGGAGAGCATCGAGTTCGTTGATGCCGCTCGCCAGCTGGGTGCGCGCGAAGGTGGTCTTGTGCTCCAGCGAGATCAGGCGGGGGAAGACCTGCACGCCGCCTGTCGCGATGGTGAAGTCGTGGTAGCCGCCGCGGAAGCGCTGGCCGCGGTACTTGGCGATGCGCAGCCGCCGCCGCTCGGCCCCGTACTCGGGTGCGAGCTCCTCCAGGTGAATGACGCCCTGGGCGACGCTGTGAACGGACTTGTCCAAGATGTCGGCCGTGAGGTCGTCGAGCATCAGCACGGTGGCGCCTTGGCCGGCGAAGTAGTGCTTGAGGGCCAGGATCTGCCGGCGGTAGCGCAGGGAGCTGCCGGCAAGCAGCCGCATCTCCGACAGACTGTCGAGCACGATGCGGGCAGGCTTGTGCGCCTCGACGGCCTCGAGGATGGCGTGCGTGCTCTCGCCGAGTTCAAGGTCGGAGGAGTAGAGCAGGCTCTGTTGCTGGCTCTCCTCGAAGCGGCTCTCGGGCGAAACGAGTTCGGACACGCTGATGTGCTCGTCGATGTTCCAGCCGTGGGAGGCGGCGTTGTCGCACAGCTCCTGCTTGGTTTCGGAGAGGGTGATGTAGAGGCCCACCTCGCCGGCTTTGGCGCCCTCGAGCAGGAACTGCAGCGCGATCGTGGTCTTGCCTGTCCCGGGCTCGCCCTCGAGCAGGTAGAGGCGGTCGCGGGTGAGGCCGCCGCCCAGAACGTCGTCGAGGCCGACGATGCCGAAGAGGGCCTTCCGGCTCGGCTCATTAGGCGGGGTCATGGAAGCCTATCCCTGGTGGGTAGCACGCACGCTCAGCGCCGGCGGGTATCTTCGCCCCGGATTGCCCGCTCCACCGCCGCGAGCGCCTGAGCGTGTGCCTTGGCCTCACTCTCATGCGGCCGGTCAGACCGTTCCAGGAGCTTGCCGTGCTTGCGGATCGCCCAGCCGAAGTGGCCCTTAGGCTTAGTGAGCGGTGAAACTTCGATCGCGAAGGGGTACAGGCTGCTGTCGGTCATCGCTGACAGCTTGGCACGATCAGGCTTTCGTGGCCATCAACGGCTCTCTGCTGGACAGCACTCCTCCTCAAGCCAATCCGAGGCTCCCTCCTGTGATCGAATGGGTTCAACTGGATAGCGTCGCCATTCCGGGCGAACGCGAACCGATGCGCCTGATGCAGCGCGGTCATGAGTTCAAGATTTGCGTCGGCTCCATCGAGTTGATGAGCAATCGTGAATGCACATCCGAGGCCGCACTGGCGACCCTGACTTGTGCTCGTCTGCAGGATCGCCCACGGGCCAAGATCCTGATCGGCGGGCTTGGGATGGGTTTCACGTTGCGCGCGGCGCTCACGGCGCTGGGACCGGACGCACGGATCGTCGTGGCAGAGTTGGTGCCGGCCGTCGTGGCGTGGGCGCGTGGTCCGCTGAGCCACGTGTTCGAGGGCAGCCTCGACGATCCGCGGGTCGAAGTGCGCGAGGACGACGTCAAGCGCGTGATCCAGCAGGTGCCGGCCGACTACGATGCTATCCTGCTCGATGTCGACAATGGACCCGACGGGCTGACGCGCCCGGAGAACGACCGCCTCTACGATGTCTGGGGCCTGAAGCGCGCCCGCTACGCGCTGCGCCCGAACGGCATCTTGGCTGTGTGGTCGGGCAGCCCGGACCGCAAGTTCAAGGCGCGCTTGCAGAACACGGGCTTCGAGGTGGACGAGATCCGAGTGCGCTCGAACGGGACGAGCGGCCGCCGGCACGTCCTCTGGCTCGCCACCCACGCGAAGGGCTCGTCCGCCCCGTTCGCGTGGCCCACGGCCCCAGGCTCGGCACGTGTCGAGGGCAACGCTCAGGCTGGATATCCCGACCACGGCGATCCTTCACCAAGGCCGCGACGCACTCGGCAAGGGGCTGAGACACGCCATCGGGTGGCGCGATGAGGATCCCGGACCTCTAGGCGCTCTCGTGTAGGATGTGAGCGTACTGCGCGCAGAGCCCTGCAAGCTTGGCGCGCCCTTCTATGCCCTTGACCCGGTGCATGCGGCTGAGAGCTTGCATCCCGCACGCGACAGACGGATTGCCGTCCTGCTGACACTGGTGCTCGATCTCGGCCAGCTCGCGCGCGAACCCTTCATCCAGAACGATGCCCTCCAGATCACGCTGATCAAGTGACGGAGTTCGTCCCGCATCCCCGGCCTCCTTGAAGGCAAGCGTACCACAGCTTGATCATACCGCGGTCAGCTCATCTGCACGCGCTGGTTCGGTTACGTCCCAGTGCAAACCCGATCAGCATCTGGTCGGAGGACCGGCGAAGATATTTTGGACGTTACAGTGCTAAGATTGCGGCTACGATTGGGATGTGCTTGATGTCGCCGTTGCGGAAGCGCTCAACAGCGGAGACGCGATCGCTGCACCAGTCGCGACCTTCAGCCCGCCTCTTATCCTGGGCGGGCTTCTCTCGTTCCATACGCGCGCTTTTGCGAGCGCCGGCGGCCCCGGCCTGGCAGGGTTGGTTTGCCGCCTGTAGAACAGCTACATTCACTTGCAGCCCACAATCCTCCCATGCGGCATCTGGTTACTCCGCCTCACGCTGTCGTGTCGGCTGCGGTGGCCCCACGCTGGCCTTCCGGCCGCTCCACACCCTCGGTCGTGTCCCGCGTCGTCTGACGCTCCAGTTCCGCATTCAGCTCCGCACCGAGCAGGACCACGAACGCTGAAAGAAACAGCCAGGTCAGCAGAAGCATCACTGCCCCAAGCGTGCCGAAGGCGTGGTTGTAGGAGCCGACGCGTTCCACATAGAACGAGAACCCGGCCGAGCCTGCGAGCCACAGGCCGGTGGCAACGACCGCACCCGCACTCACCCACCGCCACTTGGCCGGTCGCCGGCTCGGCGCAGATCGGTAGAGAAGGCCGAGACCCAGCACCATCAGGGCGGCGAGCCCGGGCCAGCGTCCGAGCCGGATCAGCGTCTGCTGCTCACGCGTCATCTCCATCGCAGCGACCGCGAGCGGTAGGAACGCGACCAGGACAAAGGCCAGCGCGACGAACACGAGCGTCGTCAGCCCGACCGTGAGGACCACCTGCTCGCGTCGCAAGAAGCTGCGCTGCTCGCGCTCGCCGTAAGCCACGGTAACGGCGGCAACCATCGCGGAGGCGCCTGAGCGACCACCCCAGAGTGCTGCGAGAACAGCGCCGCCGAGCCCCGCGCCGAGGTTCGCCTTGGAGCTGGTTGCCACGGCCTGCATCTGATCGGCCAGGAAGCGGCTTGTCTCGGGCGGCAGCAACCCGCCCAGCATCTGGATGGGATCGCGCACGGCGGACGGATCGGCGACCAGGCCGTACACCGAGACCGGGACGGCCAGGGCCGGAACAGCAGCCAGCAGGGTGTAGAAGGCGACGCCCGCCGAGCGCAGCCAGATGTCCTCGCCTGTCAGCGAGCGAGCGAGCCGCCGCAGGATGCTGCCCCAGCCCTCTCCAGAAATGGCACTCGGCTCAGCCGCGTCGCAGACCGGTTCACTCATGCAAACCTTATACAATCATCGGCCGAGAACAGGACGATTACGTCGTCCCAGCGTAGCTCATTCACCCCGGCACATAATAATCTTGACCGTTCATTTCCGTCAAGGAAAACGAACTTCCTCATAGTCGGGCCGTTTCGCTTCTGAAACGGCGCCACAGCGTGTGGCCGAGCATCACAATTCGGAGCTGGCCATGGCTGACAATCTTCGCCCTGACACCCCGCGCAACCGCGGTGACCACGACGCCCCGCACACGAGCCCGGCAACGCCGGCCGAGGACGTGCGCTCGATCATGCTCAACCAGGTGTCCTGGGGCGCGGTCCTCGCGGGCGTCGTCGTCGCTCTCGTCGTGCAGCTGCTGATCAACCTGCTGGGTCTCGGCATCGGGGCGGCCTCGCTCGACGCAGCCGGCGGCGATAATCCCTCGGCGACTACTTTCTCGATTGGGGCGGGGATCTGGTGGACGCTCTCGGGCGTGATCGCCTCGTTCGCCGGTGCCTACGCGGCAGGCCGGCTCTCGGGCAAGCCGAAGGAGAACACGGCGGCTTGGCATGGTCTCACCGCCTGGGCGCTGACCACCCTGGTGATCTTCTACCTGCTGTCCTCGACGGTCGGTGGCGTGCTGGGCGGTGCCTTCAACTCGCTCAGCAGCGTCGCCGGCGGGCTTGCCAACACGGCCGGCGGCGCGGTGCAAACGGCGGCACAGGCGGCTGCGCCGTCCCTGTCGAAGGTCAGTGACCCGTTCTCGTCCATCGAGCAGTCGGTGCGTGGAGCCTCGGCCGGCCAGGATCCCGCCGCCGCCAAGGATGCTGCGGTTGCGGCGGTACGCGCGGCCGTGACCGGCGACCAGGCCCAGGCTGAGGCGGCTCGGAACCGGGCGGCCGACGCGCTGGCCAAGGCGCAGAACATCTCGCCCGACCAAGCCAAGCAGCAAGTCCAGCAATACGAGCAGCAGTACCGGCAGGCGGTCGACAACGCCAAGGAGCAGGCCAGGCGGGCCGCCGAGGTCACGCGCAAGGCTGTCTCTCGTGGTGCGTTGTTCGGCTTCCTCGCTCTCCTGCTCGGTGCCGTGGCGTCGTGGTTCGGCGGCCGGCTGGGTGCGGTCGAGCCGACCCTGACGGGGCTGAGGCTCGGCCCACTGCAGCGCCGGTCATGAGAAGCGGCGACAGCTTGGCCTGGCCGGGCCGGGAGCCGTCGGGACGGTCTCGGGCGCACAGGTCGAGGCCGGCGAGACGACCTTGTTCCCCGTCGTCGAGGAGACCGCGCGCATCGACAAGCGCGCCTTCGAGACCGCTAGCTTCAGAATGAGGGAAGGCCAGGGGGCAAGGTCAGATCTCTACTGCGAGCGCCGCCGAGCCCTGCGCGAGAAACTCAGGATAACTGCCCCGAGAGGTCGTTTCGCGTTCCATATGCCGCCCTTACGCGAATCGGCGGCAGTGCCAGAGGTGCAACTGCCGATTTCGAAGGGCCGCTGTTGGATGTCGAGCGGCCCTCCCGGCTTCACCGCTCGAAGGTCTGGAAGTGGCGCATAGCCGAACAAGCCGGGAGTGATCCGGCCCGGCCACCGCCTGGGCAAGCCCGGAATGGTTGGTGAACATTGGCAGGCCGTCGAACGTCGACCCGCCCCTGGTCGCGGCGTATTGGTATCAGCTCGGCCGACTCGTTCACTCCGGTGCCGTTCTCACACCATCCGAGCCCAGGTGCGCCATTCCGAGCCTGTGCCAGAGCCGTGAGTACGCCTCGTTCAGGAGCCGCTTTCGGCGGCCCATTACCCCTGGCTCATCCGCCTCCGCTGCGGCGTACGCGCGGGCGCAGGAGTAGAGATCATCCGCCGCGGCATTGATGCCGGGATCACGCTCGACGAGCTGCAGGATCTCGAGAAGCTGGGCTCGGACGTTCTCGATTTCGGCCGCGGGATTGCCACCCGAGGTCAAGTGCTCGAGGGCTTGGGCGACCGCAGTCATGCGGGCTTCGAGCGTCTCAAGAAGCAGTGCGGGACCCATGAGCTTCGCCCTCCGCAGCCACACGGCAGGCTACGCCGGGACGCTCCCGGACGCACCAGGACTGGGCCGGAGTTCACTGCTTGAGAAGCGAGCGGCGGCTACATGGTGGGCAGTTCGCCCTCCCCTGCGCCCCGGCCAGCACGTCCGATAGATGGTCGCCCACGCCCGTCCTGAGGCGCTGTGAGAGCCGGCGCATTGCTCGACCGACATGACGAGAGGAGCCCTGTGAGCTGCCTCCGGAGCGCTGAGAAGGCTGGCTTCGTGTTGCATCCGTGTTGCATGGAGCCTCCGACGCCCGGTCGTAACCCGTTGTAAATTCAGGAGTCGAGTTGCACGCCGTTGCAACACGGAAAGGGCAAGGGAGGGTCATGAAAAAGCCCGCCAAGTCATTGACCGGGCGGGCAAAATCTGTGGTGAGCGCGCTGGGACTCGAACCCAGGACCTGCAGATTAAAAGTTTGCAAGCCTGAGCGATATGCCTCTCGCATTCCAACTTGATCGCCGAGCAAGCGTGAGCAGCCGCTACCCTCATCCAGCCGCCAGCCTTCCACTCGCATTCAAACCGCACCGCCTCGTGGACGCAGTCCTGGCGCGCTTGAATGCCGCAGTCGATCAGATCGGTGTATTTCGTGCCGTCACGGTGCCGTCACATCGAAGAAACGCGATAGCCGCCCAGCGAGGCGACCCTATGTAAGGCTCTGAAAGTAAATCTGAATTAGGTGGTACCGCCACCCCGGCTCGAACGGGGGACCTCTAGATCCACAATCTAGCGCTCTAACCAACTGAGCTATGGCGGCCGACGTGGGGCGCTGTGTAATCCGGGCGGAGGCCGCTGACAAGCGGGCGCGGGCGATTCCGGTCCGGAAATGCGGCCGCCCGTGATCGCAGGACGCGGCGCGAAAACCCGTCGACCTCGGCGCCGCATCCCCCTAAACACCCGGTGCCGTCCCGCCCCGCGGCCCGGACGCCCGCCACCCGCCCCCACGGCCCGATGACGGCGAAGCCCGAGACCCTCCGACGCTCCCTCACCGACGGCCCCGTCGTCCAGGCCCCCGGCGGCCTGCGCGCCCTGGTGCGCGGCAGCGAGGTCGGGCTCGTCGGCCTCGCGATCCTGGTCGGCTGCCTCGCCGGGCTCGCGGTCAGCGCCATGGCCTTCGCCACGCAGGGGCTCCACCGCCTGATCTTCGGCCTCTCCGCGGACGGGAGGCTCAGCGCCGCGCCCGCCCTGCCGGCCCTCCTCGTCCTCACCGCGCCGGCCCTCGGCGGCCTGCTGCTCGGCCTCGTCCTCCGCTTCGGCAATCGGCTCCGGCGCGGGCCGGGGCGGCCGGTGGTCGACCCGATCGAGGCCAACGCCCTGCATGGCGGGCGCCTCAGCCTGCGGGATTCCGTGCTCGTCGCGCTCCAGAACCTGATCTCGAACGGCTGCGGCGCCTCGGTCGGCCTGGAAGCCGGCTACACCCAGCTCTCGGCCGGGCTCGCCTCCCGCCTCGGGCTCGGCTTCGAGTTGCGGCGCTCCGACATGCGGGTGCTCGTCGGCTGCGGGGCGGCCGCCGCCATCGCGGCGGCCTTCGATGCCCCCCTCACCGGCGCCTTCTACGCCTTCGAACTGATCATCGGGACCTACGCGGTCGCCTCCCTCACCCCGGTCGTGGTCTCGGCCCTGGTCGGCGCCCTGGTGGCCGGCTCCGTCCTGCCGCATCCGCCCGCCATCACCCTCGACCCGACCCCGCCCGTGACCCCCGCCGACTACCTGCCGACGCTCGGGCTCGGCCTCCTCTGCGCCGGCCTCGGCATCCTGATCATGCAGGGGGTGACCCTGATCGAGGCCAGCGTGCGCCGCAGCGGCGTGCCGACCGTTGCCCGCCCGGCCCTCGGCGGCGTCCTGGTCGGGCTCCTGGCGCTCGCCGCCTCGCCGCAGGTGCTCTCGGCCGGGCACGGGGCGCTCCACCTCAACCTCGCGCAGGACGGGCCCGTCCTCGGCGCGGGCGCGCTGATCGGGCTGTTCTGCGCCAAGGCCCTCGCCTCCGCGGTCTCGATCGGCACCGGCTTCCGGGGCGGGCTGTTCTTCGCCTCGCTCTTCCTCGGCGCCGTCGCCGGCAAGGCCTACGCGATCCTGATGCCGCCGCTCATCGCCACGGCGCTGCCGCCCACCACCTACGCCATCGTCGGGATGAGCGCGCTCGCGGTCGCGGTGATCGGCGGGCCGCTCACCATGACCTTCCTGGCCCTGGAGATGACCGGGGACTTCGCCGTGACCGCGCTGGTGCTGGCGGCGGTGATCGCCTCCTCCCTCACGGTGCGCAA
The DNA here is from genome assembly GCF_000379105.1 of Methylobacterium sp. WSM2598. Taxonomy (GTDB): domain Bacteria; phylum Pseudomonadota; class Alphaproteobacteria; order Rhizobiales; family Beijerinckiaceae; genus Methylobacterium. The sequence continues at coordinate 2,824,435 of NZ_KB900609.1, forward strand.
GACCTTCGGCTACTCCTTCGCCACCTGGCGCTTCCACCTGCGGGGCGAGAGCATCCGCAGCGCCCACGACATCGGCTGGATCCGCAGCCTCACGGTCGGCCAGATGATGCGCCGGGAGGTGCGCACCGTCCGGGCCGACACCACGCTGGCGGCCTTCCGGCGCGCCTTCCCGCTCGGCTCCGTGAGCCAGGTCGTCGCCACCGACGAGGCCGGGCTCTATGCCGGGATCGTGCTGGTGCCCGAGGCGCACGCCGCCCCGATCGACGAGAAGGCCGGCACCATGCGGGTCGCCGACATCCTGCGCTGCCACACCGACGTGCTGCTGCCGCAGATGAACGCCAAGGAGGCCGCCGCGCTGTTCGACAGTTCCGAGAGCGAGGCCCTGGCGGTGGTCGAGAGCCCCCAGCACGCCCGCGTGATCGGCCTGCTCACCGAGAAGCACACCCTGCGCCGCTACAGCGAGGAACTCGACCGACAGCGGGCCGCCACGGTCGGCGAGGTGGGCTGAGCCCGCGGCTTGCGATTGACCGGCGCGCCCGGATGCGCGAGGCCGGGGAGCAAACCGATCCGGGAGACACGCCATGTCCGCCACGCCCCGCCACTACCGCATCGCCGTGATCCCCGGGGACGGGATCGGCAAGGAGACGGTGCCGGAGGGGATCCGCGTGCTGGAGCAGGCGGCCAAGCGCCACGGCTTCACCCTCGAGCAGAGCTGGTTCGACTTCTCCTCCTACGATTACTACGCCAAGCACGGCCGCATGATGCCGGAGGATTGGCGCGCGCAGGTCGAGGGACACGACGCGATCTTCTTCGGCGCGGTCGGCTGGCCGGAGAAGATCCCGGACCACGTCTCGCTGTGGGGCTCGCTGATCCTGTTCCGCCGCGACTTCGACCAGTACGTGAACCTGCGCCCGGTGCGGCTGATGCCCGGCGTTCCCTGCCCGCTCGCCCACCGCAAGCCCGGCGACATCGACTTCTGGGTCGTGCGCGAGAACACGGAGGGCGAGTATTCCAACGCGGGCGGGCGGATGTTCGCCGGCACGGAGCGGGAATTCGCCGTGCAGGAATCGATCTTCACCCGCCACGGCACCGACCGGGTTCTGCGCTTCGCCTTCGAGCTGGCGCAGTCGCGGCCGAAGAAGCACCTGACCTCGGCCACCAAGTCGAACGGCATCTCGATCACGATGCCCTACTGGGACGAGCGGGTGGAGGCGATGGCGGCCCGCTACCCGCAGGTGCGCTGGGACAAGTACCACATCGACATCCTGACGGCGCATTTCGTGCTGAACCCGGACCGGTTCGACGTCGTGGTGGCCTCGAACCTGTTCGGCGACATCCTGTCGGATCTCGGGCCGGCCTGCACGGGCACGATCGGCATCGCGCCCTCCGGCAACATCAACCCGGACCGCCGCTTCCCGTCGCTGTTCGAGCCGGTCCACGGCTCGGCCCCGGACATCGCCGGCCAGGGCATCGCCAACCCGATCGGCCAGATCTGGTCGGGCGCGATGATGCTGGAGCATCTCGGCGAGCGGGAGGCCGCCGCCGAGATCGTGGCGGGGATCGAGCGCGTCCTGTCCGAGCGCACCCTGCGCACCCGCGATCTCGGCGGCAACGCCGACACGGGGGCCTGCGGGCAGGCGGTGGCGGAGGCGCTGGGCTGAGCGGCGAGAGCGGCCGCTTGCCTCATCCCGCGACCCGGCGGCCCGTCGGGGCCCCCGGCGCGGCCGGTCACCCCGTCGCCGCCGATGCGCTCACGCCGCGGGCGCCTTCACGCCGCGGGCGCCTTGCGGGCCCGCAATTCCGCCCGCACGCGCGCCACGCCCTCCGGCCCGAGATCGAGGGCGAGCCGCACCGCCTCCTCCATGAGCGCCTGGGGCGTCACGCCCGCCTGCTTCGCCGCGCGGCTGAGCAGCAGCCCGAGGGCGCCGTCGATCGGGAGCGAGGGGCCGCGGGGCGCCTCGGGCCTCGGGGCCGGGGCGGCGGGCGCGTCCTCGCGGGGCGGCAGCCCGAGGCCCCGGCGGCGGCCCTCGGCGGCGAGCCGGTCGGCCCGCTCGTTGCCTTCCTCGCCCGCGTGGCCCCGCACCCAGACCCAGCGCACGTCCCGGCGCGCGTTGAGCGCGTCCAGGCGCTCCATCAGGTCGCGGTTCTTCACCTCGCCGGTCGTGGTCCGCCAGCCCTTGGCCTTCCAGCCGCGCAGCCACTCGGTGACGGATTTCACCACGTACTGGCTGTCGCAGCGCATCTCGATCGCGGCGCCCTCGGGAAAATGCTCGAGCGCGCTGATCGCCGCCGTCAGCTCCATGCGGTTGTTGGTGCTGCGCGGGTCCCCGCCGCAGAGCTCGACCGGGCCCTCCGGCGCCAGGATCACGACGCCCCAGCCGCCCGGGCCGGGATTGGGGTCGCAGCCGCCGTCGGCGTAGACGATGGTTCGCATGGGCACTCGACTCTTTCACCGTGACTCGGGCGTCGCATCTTGCCACGAGACGCTGAACGAATCCGCCACCGCGCGGCCCCATCCCTGGCACGCTCCTTGCCGGCGCTTCCGTAAGGAGACCGGCGCCACCGGCCGGTCGATTGCCGAGAGGGGTGCTGCCATGACGACACGGACGGCCGATGCGGTGGAGGAGCGGCTGCCGCTGGCCAGGCTCGTCCCCCTCGGGCTGCAGCACGTGCTGGTGATGTATGCGGGCGCCGTCGCGGTGCCGCTCATCATCGGCCGCGCCCTCACCCTGCGGCCCGAGGAGGTCGCCTTCCTGATCAGCGCCGATCTCTTCGCCAGCGGCCTCGCCACCCTGGTGCAATGCGTCGGGCTCCCGGGCATCGGCATCCGGCTGCCGGTGATGATGGGCGTGACCTTCGCGTCGGTCGGCCCGATGCTCGCGATGGCCGCCGCCCCGGAGATCGGGCTCCTCGGCATCTACGGCGCGGTGATCGGGGCGGGGATCTTCGGCCTCCTGGTCGCCCCCTATGTCGGCCGGCTCCTGCCCCTGTTCCCGCCGGTGGTCACCGGCACCGTCATCCTGGTGATCGGCATCTCGCTGATGCGGGTCGGCATCAACTGGGCCGGCGGCGGCCTGCCGACGCTCACCCGCGTGGTCGACGGCGTGCCGGGCAGCTTCCCCAACCCGGCCTACGGCCAGCTCGCCGGGCTCGGCATCGCCCTGTTCGTCCTCCTCGTCATCCTCGCCCTCATCAGGTGGGGCGAGGGCTTCCTCGCCAACGTCGCGGTGCTGGTCGGCATCGTGGCGGGCTCGCTCCTCGCGGCCGCCCTCGGCCTGATGCACCTCGACAAGGTGGCGGCGGCGCCCTGGTTCGGCCTCGTCCTGCCCTTCCATTTCGGCCTGCCGACCTTCCGCCTCGTGCCCGTCGCCACGATGTGCGTGGTGATGGTGGTGGTGATGATCGAGTCGCTCGGCATGTTCCTGGCGCTCGGCGAGATGACGGGCCGGCCGGTCGACCGGGAGGACCTCGCGCGCAGCCTGCGGGCGGACGGGCTCGGCACCCTGCTCGGGGGCCTGTTCAACACCTTCCCGTACACGTCCTTCTCTCAGAATGTCGGCCTCGTCGGGGTCACCGGGGTGCGCTCGCGCTTCGTCACCGTGGCGGGCGGGCTGATCATGGTCGGGCTCGGGCTGCTGCCCAAGATGGCGGCCCTGGTCGAGGCCGTGCCGCAGGTGGTGCTCGGCGGCGCCGGCCTCGTGATGTTCGGCATGGTCGCGGCGACCGGCGCGCGCATCCTCACGGCGGTCGATTTCCGCACCCGGCCCAGGAACCAGTTCGTGGTGGCGATCGCGGTCGGCTTCGGCATGATCCCGCTCGTGGCGCCCAGCTTCTTCCGCAACCTGCCGCACGCGCTGCACCCGCTCCTCGAATCGGGCATCCTGCTCTCCGCCATCGCGGCGGTGCTGCTCAACGCCTTCTTCAACGGGCTCGGCGGCGCCGAGGCCGCGCGCCGCGACGCCGCCGCGGTGGCGGCCGTCGCCGAGCACGTCTGATCCGGGATCCGCTTGATCGAAGCGGATCCCGGATCACAAGCCTGCGCGGCGCCTGAGCGCGGCGCCTGAGCGAAGCCGACATCCGCATGGCGAAGCCATCAGTCGGATGTCGTATGACCCGCCCGAGCGACCCGGGAGACCGAGCGAGCCATGACCCTCCTGCACAAGACCTACGGCAAGGGCCGCGTCCGCGTGATGCGGGTGCACCGGGACGGGGCGCGCCACGAGGTGCGCGAACTCACCGTCCAGGCCATGCTGACCGGCGGCTTCGACCCGGCCTTCACCCGGGCGGACAACTCGACCACGGTCTCCACCGACACGGTCAAGAACGTCGTGAACATCGTGGCCCGCGAGAGCATGACCCTGGCGCCGGAGGAGTTCTGCCGGGCGGTGGCCCGGCGCCTGATCGACGCCTACGCGATGGTCGAGACCGCGACCGTCACCGCCCACGAGACCCGCTGGTCCAGGCTCGCACTCGACGGGGAGCCCCACCCGCACGCCTTCACCCTGGACGGCAACGGCACCTCCGTCGCCAAGGTGACGATGGCCCGGGGCGGCGCGCTCACCATCGAGTCCGGCCTCTCGGGCTTCACCTTCCTGAAGACCACGGAATCGGGCTGGGCCAACTACGTCAAGGACCCCTACACGACGCTCTCCGAGACGCACGACCGGCTCGCCGCCACCAGCATGGAGGCGTCCTGGCTGTGGGGCCGCCCGCCGGCGGATTACCCGGCCGCCAATGCGCGGATCCTGGACAGCCTGCTCAAGGTCTTCGCCACCACCTACAGCCACAGCATCCAGGACAGCCTCTACCGGATGGGCCGGGCGGCGCTGGCGGCGGTGCCCGAGATCGAGACGATCAGCATGGCCTGCCCGAACAAGCATTACCTGCTGGTCGACCTCGCGCGCTTCGGCCTCGACAACGACAATCAGGTCTTCGTGGCGACCGACGAGCCGCACGGCCAGATCGAGTGCACGGTGGGCCGATGAGGACGACGCTCGACGTCCTCAACGCCGCCCCGCCGGAGGTCTTCGCCGCCTTCGCGGGGGACCTGTTCGAGGGGGCGTCCTGGGTGGGGGAGCGGGCCGCGGCGGCCCGCCCCTTCGCGACGGTGGCGGCCCTGGACGCCGCCCTGGCGCAGGCCATCCGCGCCGCCGACCCGGAGGCGCAGCGCGCCCTGGTGCGCGGCTTCCCCGACCTCGCCGGGTCCGGGGCGCTCGCGCCCGATTCCGCCGCCGAGCACGCGGGGGCGGGCCTCGACCGGCTGGGAGGAGCGGAGGCCGAGGCCTTCGCGCGCCTCAACGCAGCCTACCGGGCGCGGTTCGGCTTCCCCTTCGTGCTCTGCGTCCGCCGCCGCAGCCTCGACGCCATCCTGGACGGGTTCGAGGCGCGGCTCGCCCGCGCGCCGGAGGCGGAACTCGCCGCGGCGCTGACCGAGATCGGCCACATCGCGCGGCTGCGCCTCGTGGACCGGGTCGACGGGCCGGGCCCGCCCCCGACCACCGGCAAGCTCTCGACCCACGTGCTCGACACGCATGGCGGGCGGCCCGCCGCCGGGGTCGCCCTGCGCTTCTACGCGCTCGGCCGCGCCGGCCGCACCCTGCTCGACACCCGCACCACCAACGCGGACGGCCGCACCGACACGCCGCTCCTCTCGGGGGCGCCCCTGCGGGTCGGGCGCTACGAGATCGAGTTCGACATCGGCCCCTATTTCCGGGAGCGGGTCGCCCCCTCCGTGGACACCCTCTTCCTGGAGACGGTGCCGATCCGCTTCGGCATCGACGAGCCGGAGGGCCATTACCACGTGGCGATGATCGCGACGCCGTGGAGCTACACGGTGTATCGCGGCAGCTGATCCGGACTCCGCGCGACCGAAGCGGATCTCACCTCGGCAAGGCGCCGTCCCGAAGGCGCCGTCCCGGCGGATCGGGCGGGCCCGGCGCTGGCATCCGCTCGAGAGAAGCGCGGAGGCGCTCGCCGCCCGAGGGCGCGCATCCGCCGGCGCCCCGCGCGCCGCCCCTCCCCGCCACAGCCGGCTACCACCACGGGCCGCGGCGCCGCGCTACTCTCCCGCCCAGCGCCGGCCGGCAGGGCCGGTTCCCTCAGGAGAGGTCCCCGGATGGCCAAGCCCGTTCACTCGATGATCCGCGTGCGCGACGAGGCCCGCTCGCGCGACTACTACGCCAAGGCCTTCGGGCTCGACGTCGCGGACCGGTTCGAGTTCGACACCTTCGCCCTCGTCTACCTGCGCGACCCGGCCTCGCCCTTCGAACTCGAACTCACCGTCAATTTCGACCGGCAGGAGCCCTACGAGATCGGCAACGGCTACGGCCACCTCGCGGTGGTGGTCGACGACGTCGAGGCCGAGCATGCGCGCTTCGTGCGCGAGGGCCTGCCCGCGACCCCCGTGAAGGACTTCCAGCACCAGGGCCGCACGCTCGCCCGGTTCTTCTTCGCGACCGACCCGGACGGCTACCGGATCGAGGTCATCCAGAAGGGCGGGCGCTTCGGCTGAGCCGCCGATTCCAAACAACACTACATCCGGAGGAAACCCCATGAGAGAAGTCGATCCGCGCCGGCGCGTGAGCCGGCGCAGCTTCCTGCAATCCGCCGCCGCGGCGGCCCCGGCCGCCGCCATCGCCTCCGGCGCGGGCCTCTGCGTCGAGGAGGCCTGGGCCGAGGGCGCCGCCGCCCTGACCCCCTCCGACCTCAAGACGCTGGTGAAGATCGCCCGGGACATCTACCCGCACGATTTCCTCGCCGACAGCTCCTACATCGCGGCCGTGAAGCCCTGGGACGCCAAGGCCGCCGCCGACCCGGCGACGCGGCAGCTCCTCACCGAGGGGATCCGCCGCCTCGACGAGGACGCCCGCACCCGCCACAAGGTGCCCTACGCGCAGGTCGGCTGGGAGGCCGACCGGGTCGTCCTGCTCCAGGCCGTCGCGCACACGCCCTTCTTCAAGGCGCTCCGGGCCGACCTCGTCGTCTCGCTCTACAACCAGCCCGACCTGTGGGCGAAGTTCGGCTACGAGGGCTCCTCGGCCGACAAGGGCGGCTACATCGCCCGCGGCTTCAACGACATCGACTGGCTGCCGAAGGTCTGAGGACCGGCCGCCCGACGCCAACGAAGAATGAGGCGCGCCCGGGCGCGAGACCGCGGACGACGCGGCCCGCCGGCGCCAGCGGAGGAAACCATGGCCGGATTCGACCTGAACGACGACGGGCTCGTCGTCATCGTGGGCTCGGGCGCGGGCGGCGGCACGCTCGGCACCGAATTGGCGCTCAAGGGCATCAGGACCGTGATCCTGGAGGCCGGCGCCCGGCACAACATGGAGGATTTCGTCAACGACGAGTGGGCGAGCTTCGCCCAGCTCGCCTGGACGGACATGCGCACCACCTCCGGCTCCTGGCGGGTGGCGCGGGACTTCCCCAACCTGCCGGCCTGGATCGTCAAGGCGGTGGGCGGCTCGACCGTGCACTGGGCCGGCGCCTCGCTGCGCTTCGAGGAGCACGAGTTCCGCATCCGCGACCATTACGGCGCGATCCCGGGCGCCAACCTGCTCGACTGGCCGATCACCCGGGCCGAACTCGACCCCTGGTACGAGAAGGCCGAGGACCGGATGGGCGTGACCCGCACCAACGGCATCCCGGGCCTGCCCGGCAACAACAACTACAAGGTGCTTGAGGCCGGCGCCCGCCGCCTCGGCTACCGGGAGGTCCATACCGGCCGGATGGCGATCAACAGCCAGGAGCGCCACGACCGCGGCGCCTGCCAGCAGATCGGCTTCTGCTTCCAGGGCTGCAAGTCGGGGGCGAAGTGGTCGACGCTGATCGCCGAGATCCCCCGCGGCGAGGCGACCGGCAACCTGGAGGTCCGCCCGGGCTGCATGGCGCTCCGCATCGAGCACGATGCCTCCGGCAAGGTGACGGGCGTCGTCTACGCGGACGAGACCGGAACGCTGCAGCGCCAGAAGGCCCGCATCGTCGCGGTGGCCGGCAACTCGATCGAGAGCCCGCGCCTCCTCCTCAACAGCGCCTCGTCCCTGTTCCCGGACGGGCTCGCCAATTCCTCCGGGCAGGTCGGCCGCAACTACATGCGGCACATGACCGGCAGCGTCTACGGCGTGTTCGAGAAGTCGGTCCACATGTACCGCGGCACCACCATGGCGGGCATCATCCGCGACGAGGCGCGCCACGACCCGTCGCGCGGCTTCGCGGGCGGCTACGAGATGGAGACGCTCTCCCTCGGCCTGCCCTTCATGGCGGCCTTCCTCAACCCGGGCGCCTGGGGGCGCAGCTTCACCAGCGCCATGGAGCAGTATCCGCGCATGGCCGGGATGTGGCTCGTCGGCGAGGACATGCCCCAGGAGTCGAACCGCATCACCCTCGACCCGGTGCAGAAGGACGCGCACGGGATGCCGGTCGCGCACGTCCACTTCGACGACCACTCGAACGACGTCGCGATGCGCGACCACGCCTACCGGCAGGGCGCGGCGGTCTACGAGGCGGTGGGCGCGACCGTGACCTACCCGACCCCGCCCTATCCGAGCACCCACAACATGGGCACCAACCGCATGAGCGCGCGGCCGCGCGACGGCGTCGTGAACAAGTTCGGCCAGACCCACGACGTCGGGAACCTGTTCGTCTCGGACGGCAGCCAGTTCACCAGCGGCGCGGCCTGCAACCCGACGCTGACCATCGTGGCCCTGGCGCTGCGGCAGGCGGACCACATCGCGGGCGCGATGCAGCGGCGGGAGATCTGATCCGGGCCGCGCCGCGCGAGCGGGCCCGGGCTGGCGATCGCACCGCCCGGGCCGGATCGGCCGCGTCGCGGCCGGCGCCGATCCGCACGAGGAGGAGCGTCGCCGAGGCCCCCGGGCGCGTCGGCCCGCCATCATCGGATTTCCCGATGAGAAACCGCCGGAAATTGCGCTTTTGACCCGACAATCTCGATGGTAGCCCTCTCCCCAGCGATGCCCGTGCCGGGCCGAGCCGAGGAGATTGCGATGTCGGACCTGTTTGCCTCCACCAGGAGAGAAGAGATTGCCCCCTTCCTGGGCAAGCATTTCATCTATACCTATGAGAACGGCTGGCAGTACGAGATGTATATCAAGAACGAGCGGACGATCGATTACCGCATCCACAGCGGCATCGTCGGCGGCCGCTGGGTTCGCGATCAGGTCGCCCATATCGTCCGACTCTCCGACGAGGTGGTGAAGATCTCCTGGGATGAGCCGACCGGGACGACGGTGAGCGTCGCCGTGAACTTCGAGGAGCGCCGCATCCACGGCGTGATCTTCTTCCCGCAATGGATCGCCCAGGATCCGAAGCGGACCGTCTGCTTTCAGAACGAGCATCTCGACAGGATGCGCCAGTACCGCGATGCCGGCCCGACCTACCCGAAGCTGGTGGTCGACGAGTTCGCCTCGGTCACGTTCCTAGAGGATTGCGGCATCGACAACCAGGAGGTGATCGCCTGCGCGCCGGCCGACCTGCCGGACGGGTACGCCGCGCGGCAGAACTGACGATCGGCGATCAGTCGCGCATCAGCAGGCCGGCGAGGTCACGGGTCGCCGGGCCGGCCTGCTCCTCGTCGGCGTGGATCAGGCCGAGCGGGATCAGCCGCGTGCTGCCGGCCGCGAGCCGCAGGGGCAGGAGTCGCCCCGCGGCGATGTCCTCGGCCACCAGATGGCGCGGCAGCCAGCCGTAGCAGAGCCCGCGGCACACCACCGCCACGGCCGCCTCGACCGTGTCGACGTGCCAGATCTGCCGCTCGGCGGGGGCGGGCCCCTCCGTGGCGCGGCCCCGGCCCTGCCCCGGCCAGCCCTGCCCCTGGATGAACACGAGCCAGTGGCGCGACAGGGTGGCCTGGGTCAGCGGGCCGCCCCCCCGCGCGTGCAGCGGGTGGTCGCGATGGGCGACGGCCAAGAGCTCGACGGTGAGGAAGCGCCGGCAGGCCCGCGCGCGCGGATCCCAGACCGTGACGGCGAGGTCGAAGGGCGCGTCGAGCGGGTCGGGGGCGGTCTGCCGCACGAGTTCCCGCAGGTCGACGCGGACATGCGGGTGCGCGTCGCGGAACGCCGCGAGGGCGTCGCACAGACGCTGCCGCGGGAAGAGGCTGTCGATCAGCAGCCGGATTTCGGCCTGGTGCCCGGCGGCGAGGAAGCGGCTGCGCTCCTCCAGCCGGACCAGGTCGTCGATCAGCGGCGCGGCCTCGGCCAGCAGGGCGCGGCCGGCCTCCGTCAGGATCGCGCGGCGCCCCTCGCTCTCCAGGAGCGCGAGGCCGAGGCGCTCCTGCAGCTGGGCGACGGCGTAGCTCACCGAGGATTGACTGCGATGCAGGTGCTCCGCCGCCCGCGCGAAGCTGCCCGCCTCGACCACGGCGCGCAGCACGGCCCATTGCTCGACGCTGGTTCTCGGGACGGACCTCATGCGGGAAGGACCGCCATGGGGCCGCGCCGCCGCTCCCGCGCCGGAGAGGCGAGCCCGTCCGGCCGCCCGGCGCCGAGGGGGCCGGCTGGCGCGCAGGCCCGCGCGGCGACCCGGACGGGGGCGGCCGCCCCCGTCACTCCGCCGCCATCAGCACCGGCGCCCCGAACCGCCCGGTCCCGCCCCGGGCGAGGGCGATCAGGCAGCAGCAGCGCAGCAGGGAGGCGAAGTTCCGCACCTCGCCGTGGCGCTCCATCACCTCGTCGTGCAGCTTGGTGGCGAACTTGGCCACGCTGAGATTCTCCTGCCGGGCGATGTCCTCCAGGATGGTCCAGAAGGCGGTCTCCAGCCGCAGCGAGGTGCAGTGGCCGCCGATGCGCAGCGAGCGGGTCTCGCAGGCGTAGTTCTCCGGCGGCTGCTCCGCGAAGATGCGGCACATGGGCGTCCTCCCGAGTTCGGAGGAAGCCTAGCCAACCCCGTGGCCGCCGGGCAAGCCGCCGCGGCTGCGGCCCTGCCGCAGCGTCGCGGCCCTGCCGCAGCGTCGCGGCCGGCTCCGGCGTCCGGGGAGGCCCGCCGCCGCGGCTGTTCCCCTGGCTGCCGACATGTTCTAGACGGGCGGCTTCCGTCGAAGCTGCCGAGACCCGTCATGTCCGCCGCCCTCCGCCCCGTCCCGCGCCCCGGTGTCCTCGCGATCGAGGCCTACGTGCCGGGCAAGAGCGCGGCGCCGGCCGGGGTGAAGCTCCACAAGCTGTCCTCGAACGAGACGCCGCTCGGGCCGAGCCCCGCCGCGGTCGCGGCGATGCGGGAGACCGCGTCCCACCTCGAACTCTACCCCGACGGCAGCGCGACGGCCCTGCGCCGCGCCATCGCGGGCAAGTACGGGCTCGACCCGGCGCGCATCGTCTGCGGGGCGGGCTCGGACGAATTGCTGTCGCTCCTCACCTACGCCTTCATGGGGCCGGGCGACGAGGGGATCTACTCGGAATACGGGTTCCTGGTCTACCGCATCGCCATCCTGGCGGCGGGCGGCACGCCGGTCGTCGCCCCCGAGCGCGACCACACCGCGGACGTCGACGCGATCCTCGCCGCGGTCACGCCGCGCACCCGCATCGTCTACCTCGCCAACCCGAACAACCCGACCGGCACCTACCTGCCCTTCGACGAGGTGCGCCGGCTCCACGCCGGGCTGCCCGGCGACGTGCTGCTGGTGCTCGACGCGGCCTATGCCGAGTACGTGCGCCGCAACGACTACGCGGCCGGGCTCGAACTCGTGGCCGAATCCGAGAACGTAGTCATGACCCGCACCTTCTCGAAGGCCTACGGGCTCGCGGCCCTGCGGATCGGCTGGATGGTGGCCCCGCCGGCCGTGGCGGACGCGGTCAACCGCATCCGCGGCCCCTTCAACCTCGGCAGCCCCGCCATCGCGGCGGGCGCCGCCGCGGTGGCGGACGACGCCCACATCGCGGCGGCCGTGGCCCACAACGAGGAATGGCTGCCGAAGGTGACCCGCGCGCTCACCGAGATCGGCCTGTCCGTGACGCCGAGCGTCGGCAACTTCGTGCTGATCCACTTCCCCGACGCGCCGGGACGCGGCGCCGCCGAGGCCGACGCCTTCCTCACCGCCCGCGGCCTGATCCTGCGCCGCGTCGCCGCCTACGGCCTGCCTCACGCGCTTCGCATGACGATCGGCTCGGCCGAGGCGAACGAGGCGGTGATCGCGGCCCTGCGCGCCTTCGTGAAGGACCACCCCGATGCGTGAGGCCCCCCAGCGGATCGGCCGGCTCGCCCTGGTCGGGCTCGGGCTGATCGGCTCCTCGATCGCCCGCGCGGCGCGCCAGTACGGCCTCGCGGAGACCATCGTGGCCATCGACCGCGACCCGGCGGTGCTGGAGCGCGTCCGCGCGCTCGGCCTCGCGGATCACGCCACGGACGACCCCGCGGAGGGCGCGGCCGGGGCCGATCTCGTCATCCTGTGCGTGCCGGTCGGCGCGGTCGGGCCCGTCGCGGCGGCGCTGGCGGGCGCCCTGCGGCCGGGCGCGATCCTGTCGGACGTCGGCTCGGTGAAGGGCGCGGTGGTGGCCGCCGTGACGCCGCACCTGCCCGAGGGCGTCGCCTTCGTGCCGGCCCACCCGGTGGCGGGCACCGAGCAATCCGGGCCCGATGCGGGCTTCGCCACCCTCTTCCAGGGCCGCTGGTGCATCCTCACCCCGCCCGAGGGCACGGATCCGGCGGCGGTGGCGCGGGTGCGGGCATTCTGGGAAGGGATGGGCTCGGTGGTCGAGACGATGAGCGCGGCCCATCACGACCTCGTGCTCGCCATCACCAGCCACGTCCCGCACCTCATCGCCTACAACATCGTCGGCACGGCGGCGGATCTCGAGACCGTGACCCAGTCCGAGGTGATCAAGTTCTCGGCCGGCGGGTTTCGCGACTTCACCCGCATCGCCGCCTCCGACCCGACCATGTGGCGCGACGTCTTCCTGACCAACAAGGAGGCGGTGCTGGAGATGCTCGGCCGCTTCAACGAGGACCTCGCGGCGCTGGCGCGGGCGATCCGCTGGGACGACGGCGACGCGCTGCACGCCCTGTTCACCCGCACCCGCGCCATCCGCCGCGGCATCGTGGCGATGGGCCAGGAGACGGCGGAGCCGGATTTCGGGCGCCGGAAGGGCTGAGGGCCGGCCTCGCGGAGGGGCGCTCGTCCGCCCCCCTCCCGCCGATGCATCGCCGCCACGCCCCGGCCCGAGGGAACCCTTTCCGTCCTCAAGCTTTGCCATAAGCGTTGCCATTCCGGGCCGGCTCCCCCAGAGTCCGGCCGGGGCGGCGCACGAGCCTGACGGCGGAGTTCCCGGTGTTCCATCGATCGCATCCGGTGCGCGGGCTCCTCGCCGCGCTGGTCGCCGCGCCGATCGCGGCCTGCTCCTCGATCCCGCGGGCGCCCTACACGGCCGCGGAGGCCGCGGTCGCCACGGTGCCGGGCCAGGCGCCGACGATCCGCTACTGGGCCGACGCCCCGGCCTCCGCCTTCGCGGAGGTGAGCCGGGCGGCCGTCGCCCAGAAGGAGCCCTTCACCTACCTCGCCCTCTCGGGCGGCGGCGGGGACGGCGCCTACGGGGCGGGCGTGCTCAACGGCTGGAGCGAGACCGGCCGGCGGCCGGTCTTCACCCTCGTCTCGGGGGTATCGACCGGCGCCCTCATCGCACCCTTCGCCTTCCTGGGACCGGCCTACGACCCGACCCTGCGGGAGATCTACACCAGCGGCATCGCCTCGACCCTGGTCCAGTCCCCGAACCCGCTCAACATCCTGCTCGGCGACGGGCTCTTCGCGGACCAGCGCCTGCGCGACCTCGTCGGGCGCTACGTCACGCCCGAGATCCTCGCCCAGGTGGCCGAGGAGCACCGCAAGGGCCGCCGGCTCCTCGTCGTGACGACGAATCTCGACGCGCAGCGCGCCGTGATCTGGGACATGGGCGCGATCGCCGCGAGCGGCCAGCCGAACGCCGTCGCCCTGTTCCGCGACGTGCTCGCGGCCTCCGCCAGCGTGCCGGCGGTCTTCCCGCCGATGCTGATCGACGCCCAGGCGGGCAGCCACGGTTTCCAGGAGATGCACGTCGACGGCGCCGTGGCGACGCCGGTCTTCACCCTGCCGGAATCCTTCCTGTCGCAGGATTCCCGCATCGTCCGCGGCCGCGGCAAGCCCAACATCTACGTGGTGATCAACGGCCGCATCGAGCCGAGCTTCGACCTCGTCCAGAACCGGACCCTCTCCATCGCGTCCCGCACCCTCTCGACGGTGGGCCGCGCCCGCTCGCGGGCGACGCTCGCCAGCACCGCGGCCTTCGCCCGCCGCAACGGGATCGGCTTCAACCTGACCTACATCGACCGGGGCATCCCGGAGGTCGCGGCCGACCAGGGCTTCGACACCGCCTACATGCGCAGCCTGTTCGAGGACGGCTACGCGAAGGCCCGCTCCGGGTCGCTGTGGGAGACGACTCTGCCGCGGGACGCGCAGGTGGAGAGGCAGGCGGAGCTGCGGTAGCGATCAGGCGCGGACCCGCGGCGATCCCGCCGCGGATCCTTGCCGAGCCGAGCCCCGCACGGCATTGGACGAGACGACGCGCCGCGGGCGGCCGAGAGGACGAGATGCGCCGTCCCTCTCGGAGACGACCCAGGTCGGGATCGACGCCCTGGCCTGCGGAACGGGGGACGTTCAGGTCGGTTTCCGCTCGCGGCTGGATCTCGTGGCGGCATGGAACCTCTCGGCGGCCGTCGAGAGCCCGATGCGGGGCATGGCGATCTCCAACCTGGTCGGCTTCGCCGTGCCGAGACTGGCCGTCGCGCGGCTCGGCCCCGAGATCCGCGCCTGACGCGCCGGCCGCGGTCCGGCGCTTGCAGTTCGCCCCCGCATGCGCAATGCCGTTTTTCAAGATGCGAAGATCCCGGGAGGAGAGCCGATGAGCGCCAGCGCCAAGCCCAACCCGACGCCGATCGTGGGGCCCCGCGGCGTCGCCGACCCGGATCCGGGCGAGACCGCCGATTGGCTCGCCTCCCTCGAATCGGTGGTGCGCCATGCCGGGCCCGAGCGGGCCCGCTTCCTCCTCGACCGGCTGGAGGAGAAGGCCAAGGCGATCGGCCTCGTCGACGAGGCGCCGCCCTACTCGCCCTACCGCAACACGATCCCGCTCGAGAAGCAGCCGCCCTATCCGGGCGACCTCGCCCTCGAGGAACGCCTGACCTCGATCATGCGCTGGAACGCCCTCGCCATGGTGGTGCGGGCCAACATGGCCTACGGCGAACTCGGCGGCCACGTGGCGAGCTACGCCTCCGCGGCCGAGCTCTTCGAGCTCGGCTTCAACCACTTCTTCAAGGCGGGCGACGCGACCGGGGCGGGCGCCGACCTCGTCTTCTTCCAGCCCCACTCGGCCCCGGGCGTCTACGCCCGCGCCTTCCTGGAGGGGCGGCTCTCGGAGGAGAACCTGCGGCACTACCGGCAGGAGATCGCCGGGTCGGGCCTCTGCTCCTACCCGCATCCCTGGCTGATGCCGGATTTCTGGCAGGTGCCGACCGGCTCGATGGGGATCGGGCCGATCAACGCCGTCTACCAGGCGCGGTTCATGCGCTACCTGCGCGACCGCGGCTTGGCCGACACCGAGGGCCGCCACGTCTGGGGCGTGTTCGGCGACGGCGAGATGGACGAGCCGGAATCGATCGCCGGCCTCGCCCTGGCGGCCCGCGAGAAGCTCGACAACCTCACCTTCGTGATCAACTGCAACCTGCAGCGCCTGGACGGGCCGGTGCGCGGCAACGGCCAGATCATCCAGGAGTTGGAGAGCACCTTCCGGGGCGCCGGCTGGCACGTCATCAAGGTGCTGTGGGGCTCGGAGTGGGACGCGATCTTCGCCCGCGACACCAACCACGCCCTGCTGCGCCGCTTCGCCGCCACCGTCGACGGCAAGTACCAGACCCTCGGGGCCAAGGACGGGGCCTACAACCTCGCGCACTTCTTCGGCGAGGACGAGGAGGTGAAGGCGCTGGTCTCGCACATGTCGGACGCGGACGTGGACCGGCTCAAGCGCGGCGGCCACGATTTCCGCAAGCTCTACGCCGCCTTCGCGGCGGCCAAGGCCACGAAGGGCCGCCCGACCGTGATCCTGGCCAAGACCAAGAAGGGCTACGGCATGGGCGGGGCGGGCGAGTCGCGCATGACCGCCCACCAGGCCAAGAAGCTCGACACCGACGCGCTCAAGGCCTTCCGCGACCGCTTCGCGCTGCCGCTCTCGGACGCGGAGGTCGAGCGCCTCGACTTCTACCGGCCGCCGGAGGAGAGCGCGGAGCTGCGCTACCTGCGCGCGCGCCGGCAGGCCCTGGGCGGCGTCCTGCCGAAGCGCCGCCGCACCGCCGACCCGGTCGCGGTGCCTGACCTTGCCGCGACCAGCGCCTTCGCGCTGGAGGCGGACGGCAAGGAGATGTCGACCACGATGGCGGCGGTGCGCATCCTCGGCGGCCTGCTGCGCCACAAGGAGCTCGGGCCGCGGGTGGTGCCGATCGTCGCCGACGAGGCCCGCACCTTCGGCATGGCCAACCTGTTCCGGCAGGTCGGCATCTACTCGCCGCAGGGCCAGCTCTACGAGCCCGAGGATGCGGGCTCGATGCTGTACTACAAGGAGTCCCGCGACGGGCAGCTCCTGGAGGAGGGCATCACCGAGGCGGGGGCGATCTCGTCCTGGGTGGCGGCGGCGACGTCCTACAGCGTGCACGGGCTGGCGATGCTGCCCTTCTACATCTACTACTCGATGTTCGGCTTCCAGCGGGTCGGCGACCTGATCTGGGCGGCGGCGGACCAGCGGGCGCGGGGCTTCCTGATCGGGGCGACGGCCGGCCGCACCACGCTCGGCGGCGAGGGGCTGCAGCACCAGGACGGGTCGAGCCTGCTGGTGGCCTCGACCATCCCGAATTGCCGCGCCTACGACCCCGCCTTCGCGTACGAGATGGCGGTGATCCTCGACCACGGCACCCGGCGGATGATGGCCGAGGGGCAGGACGAGTTCTACTACGTCACCGCCATGAACGAGAACTACGCCCAGCCCTCGATGCCGGCGGGGGTCGAGGCGGGCATCCTGCGCGGCCTCTACCGCTGCGCCGCCTTCGGGCAGGAGGGCGAGGTGCGGCTCCTCGGCGCGGGTGCGATCCTGCCCGAGGTGATCGCGGCGGCCCGGATGCTCGCCGAGGAATGGGGGATCGGGGCGACGGTGTTCAGCGCCACGAGCTTCAGCGAACTTGCCCGGGACGCGCAGGCGGCCGCGCGGGCGGCGCGGCTGAAGCCGGAGGCGCCGGCCCCGCGCAGCCACGTGGCCGAACTCCTGCCGGGCCGCGCCCCGGTGATCGCGGCGACCGACTACGTGCGGGCCTATCCGCAGCTGATCGCGCCCTACGTCGAGGGCCGCTTCGTGGCGCTCGGCACGGACGGGTTCGGCCGCAGCGACACCCGCAACCGGCTGCGCCGCTTCTTCGAGGTCGACCGGCAGCACGTGGTCGTGGCGGCGCTGACGGCGCTGGCCGACGAGGGCGCGCTGCCGCGCGCGAAGGTGGCCGAGGCGGTGGCCCGCTACGGGCTCGATCCCGAGGCCCCGCCGCCCTGGACGGTGTGATCCGCTCACGACCAGCTTTCCGCAACCCGCTCGCCGGCATCGCCGCGGGGTCCCTCCCCCGGAGGGGACCCCAGGGCTCCTCCCCGGAGGGGACCCCAGGGCTCCTCCCCGGAGGGGGACCCCGCGGCCGCGTCGTCGGCCTCCCGCGCCTCTCACCCGAACCCCGCCGCATGAGCACCCGCCTGCCCGTCACCGTCCCCGACATCGGCGACTTCGCCGACGTGCCCATCGTCGAGATCCTGGTGAAGCCCGGCGACCGCATCGCCGTGGACGACCGGCTGATCAGCCTCGAGTCCGACAAGGCCACGATGGAGGTGCCCTCGCCGGTGGCGGGCGTGGTGGCCGAACTCCTCGTCGCGATCGGCAGCAAGGTCTCGGCCGGCACGCCGATCCTGACCCTGGACACCTCCGGCGAGGCCCCCGCCCCCGCGCCGCGCGAATCGCCCGCGGCGGCCCCCGCCGCGCCGCGCCCCGCTTACCCCGAGCCGCCCAGCCCGCCCGAGCCGCCCGCCGCCGACCCGCTGCCCGCCGACGGCGCGGCCTCGATTCACGCCACCCCGGCGGTGCGCGCCTATGCGCGGGAACTCGGCGTGCCCCTCGACGCGGTGCCGGCGACCGGCCCCGCCGGCCGGGTCCTGCGCGAGGACGTCCAGGCCTACGTGCGCGGGAGCCTTGCCCGCCCGCCGGCCCCGCCCGCGCCGGTCCCGGCCACCGGCATCGGGGCCGGCCTGCCGGCCTGGCCGCAGGTGGCCTACGAGAAGTTCGGGCCGGTGCGGCGGGAGCCGCTCTCGCGGCTCCAGCAGCTCTCGGGGCCGAACCTCGCGCGCAACTGGCTCACCATCCCGCACGTCACCAACTTCGACCACGCGGACGTGACCGAGAGCGAGGCCTTCCGGCGCGAGCTCAACGGCGAGCCCCGCCAGCCTGCCGTCAAGGTCACCATGACGGCCTTCCTGCTGAAGGCGGCGGCGGCGGCCCTGCGGGCTCATCCCCGCTTCAACGCCGCCCTGGACGGCGGCGACCTGATCCTGAGGGACTACGTCCATGTCGGCTTCGCGTCCGACACCCCGCGCGGCCTCGTCGTGCCGGTGGTGCGCGACTGCGACCGCAAGGGCATCGTCGCCATCGCGGCCGAGATGGCGGAGCTCGCCGCGCAGGCCCGCGCCGGCACCCTGAAGGCCGAGGCGATGCAGGGGGGCTGCTTCTCGGTCTCCTCCCTCGGCGGCGTCGGCGGGGACGGGTTCACGCCGATCATCAACGCGCCCGAGGTCGCGATCCTGGGGGCGGCGCCGGCCCGGATCGAGCCGGTCTGGGACGGCGCGCTCTTCCAGCCCCGGCTGATCCTGCCCCTGACGCTGTCCTGGGACCACCGGGTGGTGGACGGCGTCGCGGCGGCCCGCTTCCTGCGCCACGTGGCCGAGACCCTCGCCGACATCCGCCGGGCGATCCTGTAGGATCGCCGGGTGAATTACCGCCACGTCTTCCACGCCGGCAACCACGCCGACGTTCTCAAGCATTGCGTGCTCGCCCGGGTGCTGGCCTACCTGCTGCGCAAGGACACGCCGTTCCGGGCCGTCGACACCCATGCGGGGATCGGCTGGTACGACCTCGCCGCCGACGAGGCCGCGCGCACGGGCGAGTGGCAGGACGGCTGGGGCCGCCTCGCCGCGCCGTTCCCGGACGCCGTCGAGGCCCTGCTGGCCCCGTACCGGGAGGCGGTGGCGGCGGTGCGGGCGCGGCACGGACCCGACGCCTATCCGGGCTCGCCGGCCCTGATCCGCCACTTCCTGCGCCCGGGCGACCGGGGCGTGTTCGTGGAACTCCACCCGGCGGACGGCGCCCTGCTGCGGGAGCGCTTCGCCCGCGACGGGCGCAGCAAGGTGATGGCGCTCGACGGCTGGACCGCCCTGCCCGCGCTCATTCCCCCGAAGGAGCGGCGGGGGCTCGTGCTGATCGATCCGCCCTACGAGGTGCCGGGCGAGATCGACCGGCTCGGGCGCGACCTCGCCAAGGCGGTCGCGAAATGGCCGACCGGGCTCTACCTCGCGTGGTACCCGATCAAGGATATCGGCGCGGTCGACCGGATGGCGGCCGCCCTGGCCGCGGCGCTCGACCGCCCGGCCCTGCGCATCGACCTCCTGATCGACCGCCCCGACGACCCGACGCGGCTCTCGGGCAGCGGCCTGATCGCCGTGAACCCGCCCTTCACGCTCGCCGCCGAGATGGAGACCGTGCTGCCGGCCCTGGCCGAGCGCCTCGCCCGGGCCGGCTACGGCGCCTTCCGCTGCGCGCCGCTCGGTCGGGCGGGCTGATACCGCCGGTCATTCGACATGACCGGTGGCGCTGCTCTCGAATTTTCGCCAAGCCTTTGACTCGAAATCGAAAAGCCTTTGACTCGAAATCGAAAATTCGGGACGGAGCAACGGCTCGATACGTCGGCATCCTGAGCCGTCGGCATGATTCGGCGGATCCGCGCGTTCCGGTTACCGGGCGTTAGGGGCGGCGTGCTTGGCTCAGCGGCGAGGGGAGCCCGCCCATGATCGACGCCGTCGCCACCGCCACGTCCGGCCTTCTCGCCGCGACCCGCCGCGCCGACGCGGCCGCCGCGCAGGTCGCCACCGCCCCGGCCGGCGAGTCCGGCGGCGTGCTTCCGGCCGCCGTGACGCTCGCGACCGCCGGGACCGAGATCTCGGTCGGGGTCGCAATCCTGCGCCAGGCCAACGAGATGCAGAAGCAGGTGCTCGACCTCCTGGTGTGACACGGGATCCGCTTGATCGAAGCGGATCCCGGCTCACGAGCCTGCGCGGCGCCTGAGCGACACCGACATCCGCATGGCCGAAATCGGAGATGGCGACGCCATCAACCGGATGGCGTATGATGACGCGGCGTCCGGCCGGGCGCCGCCCCGGACGTCCGGGGCGGCGCGGGCCTCAATGGGCGGCCTCGGGCAGCACGACCCCGTTGGCGGCGTGGTGGCGCCTGAGCATCGGGCGCAGCACCGCGAGCGCCAGCGTCGCGGCGATCAGGTCCAGGATCGCCACCGTGTACAGCACCGTGGCCCAGGTCCCGGTCGCCTGCATCAGCAGGTTGCCCACCGGCACCAGCAGCGCCGCCAGACCCTTGGCGCAGTACAGCACCCCGTAGATCTTCCCGATGTGCTTCGACCCGAACGTGTCCGCCGCCGTCGCGCTGAACAGGCTGTAGACCTCCCCCCAGGCCAGGAACACGATCCCGCTCAGGATCACGAACGCCCACGGGTTCGAGCCGAAATACCCCAGCGCCACGATGCCGAGCCCCTCCAGCGAGAACGCGATGAACATCGTCTTCTCGCGCCCGATCCGGTCCGAGATCCAGCCGAAGAACGGCCGCGAGATCCCGTTCATGATCCGGTCGAGCATCAGCGCGAAGGGCAGCGCCGCCATGGTCACGAAGTACAGGTTGACCTGGAAGTTCTTGACGCCGAGATCCTGCGCGATCACCCCGAGCTGGGCCACCGCCATCAGCCCGCCGGTCACCGTGCAGGTGAACATCAGCAGCATCACCCAGAACACCGGGGTGCGCAGGGCCTCCGGCAGGGTGTAGTCGCGCCGGCTCTGCAGCACGCTCGCCGAGTAGGTGACCTCGCTCCGGCCCGGCGCGCGCAGGCCGACCGAGGCCAGGATGATCAGGGCGCCCTGGATCAGGCCGAAGACGAAGAAGGCCTGCTGGAAGCCGCCCTCGGCGATCATGCTGGCGATGGGCAGGATGGTGAGGGCCGAGCCGGCGCCGTAGCCGCCCGCGGTGAGGCCGACGGCCAGGCCGCGCCGGTCGGGGAACCACTTGAGGGCGTTGGCGATGCAGGTGGCGTAGACGCAGCCGACGCCGATGCCGCCGACCACGGCGCCGAGGTAGTAGC
Source organism: Methylobacterium sp. WSM2598 (assembly GCF_000379105.1). GTDB lineage: Bacteria > Pseudomonadota > Alphaproteobacteria > Rhizobiales > Beijerinckiaceae > Methylobacterium. Next base: position 2,845,903 of record NZ_KB900609.1, read on the forward strand.
CGCTGAGGGACGTGGCGTAGGAGTTGATGATCCAGGCCAGGCCGGTGAAGAGGCCGCCGGCCATGACGACGCGGCTGGGCCCGTAGCGGTCGATGAAGTGGCCCTCGACCGGCGTGAGCCAGGTCTGGGTGACCACGAAGAGGGTGAAGGCGACCTGGATGGCGGCGCGGTCCCAGCCGAAGGTCTTCTGGATCTCGGGGACGAACAGGGTCCAGGCGTACTGGATGTTGGCGGCGGCGACCATGCAGATCACCCCGAGGGTCAGCTGGAGCCAGCGGCCCGCGATCGCGGGGGCCTGGGCCCGGGTGGCGGCAACGGACGTCATCTGCGGCGTCTCTCCCTGGGATCCGGTGGTTGGCGGAACGGGTCGCGCGAGGTGCCCGCGCGCCGCGGCGGCGCGCGTCGCACCCGCCCGTCATTCAGTATTTTTCGCTTGATCACGAATGCAAAGAGATTTTTTTTGATGTACTTTGAAATTTCGATGAAGCGGGACCGGCCGGGATTGCGCGCGTCATCGGCTTCGGGGAGAGTGCGCACCCTTTGCCCGGTGCCCCCCTCCCTCGTCAGGTCCGCGCGATGTGCGAATTGCTCGGCATGAGCGCGAACGTGCCCACCGACATCCGCTTCAGCTTCGCGGGCCTCGCCCGGCGCGGGGGCGAGACCGGGCCGCACGGGGACGGCTGGGGCATCGCCTTCTACGAGGGGCGCGGCTGCCGCAGCTTCCACGACCCGCAGGCGAGCGCCCGCTCGGAGATCGCCCGGCTGATCCGCCAATACCCGATCAAGAGCCGCATCGTGGTGGCGCATGTGCGCCGGGCCAATCGCGGCCGGGTCTCCCTGGAGAACACCCACCCGTTCAGCCGGGAATTGTGGGGCCGCACCTTCACGTTCGCGCATAACGGGCAACTGAAGGGCGTGAAGCGGCTGCCGCTCGAGCGGTTCAAGCCGGTCGGCACCACGGACAGCGAGCACGCCTTCTGCTGGATGCTGGGGCGGCTCGAAGCGCGCTGGAAGACGCTGCCGAGGCCGACCCTGCTCGACGGCGCCGTGCGCGCCCTCTCGGCGGAGCTGCACGGGCTCGGCGTGTTCAACATGCTGCTCACCGACAGCCGCACGCTCTACGCGCATTGCGGCAAGCGTCTGTGCTACCTCACCCGCCGGGCGCCGTTCGGCACCGCCACGCTGATCGACGAGGATTGGTGCGTGAACTTCTCCGAGGAGACCACGCCCGACGACATCGTGACGGTGGTGGCGACCCAGCCGCTCACCCGCGACGAGCGCTGGATCGACCTCGCGCCCGGCACCGTGCTGGCCTTCCGCCTCGGCGTGCCGGACGGGGACGAGACGGGGGCGGGCGTCGGAGGCTGAGCCGGATCGGCGGGGGCGGGCGGCGGGCTTTTCGGCGCGGCCCCTCAGCCGCGCCGCGGCCCCTGTCCGCCGAAGTTCGGCGATGCGGTCGCGGAGGGGTCCTGGGCTTCGGGAGGGGCCGCGAAGCCGAAGCCGGCCGCGACTTCGTCGAGCTCGTCGAAGGACAAGTCCTCCTTGGCCGCCTCCTCGATGAGGTCGAGGCTGTTGATCTGCTCGGCCGAGAGCGGCTCCGTGGCGCGCCGCTTGAAGAATCTCGTGCCCATGATGGGCTCTCCCTCGCCCTGCCGGTCGTCAAGCGGGTGCAGCCTGCCCGGGCGCGCGGCGCGCGACCGTGCGGTGGCGCACAGCCCATCCCGGCCCGGGTCGCGCGCCGTGCCCGATCACGCTCCCGCCACGCCGATCTCCGCCCGGAAGGCAGCGAGGAAGCGCGCGATCTCCGCGTGCCGGGCCGCCGCCATGCTCCGTCCGGTCGCGGTCTGGAAGCCGGTGGCCAGGCGCAGGAGCTTCGTCTCGAAGTGATCGAGCGCGAAGCGCCGGTCGTCGCGCGGCCGGCGACGCGCGTCCGGATCGGCGCTGTCGTACAGGGCGGAGCCGATCCGGCCCGCGACGTAGAAGCAGCGCGCGACGCCGACCGCCCCGAGCGCGTCGAGGCGGTCCGCGTCCTGCAGGATCATCGCCTCGATCGTGGCCGGCGGGATCCCGGCCGAGAAGCTGTGGGCCTCGACCGCGTGGGCGACCGCCCCGATCCGCGGCGCGGGCCAGCCCCGCGTCGCGAGCAGGGCCGAGGCCCGCGCGGCCGCGCGGCGCGAGGCGTCGGCGCGGTCCGGCGCGTCCTTCTCGACGGCGACGCAATCGTGCAGGAGGCAGGCCGCCGCCAGGATCTCGGGATCGCCGCCCTCCCGCTCCCGGATCCGCCGCAGGTTGCGCCAGACCCGGACCAGGTGCGCGAGGTCGTGCGACCCGTCGCGGCACTCGGGCAGGTGCGGCGCGAGCGCGGCCGCGAGATCCGCGAAGGGCGAGAAAGCGGCCGCGAAGGCGGCGTGGTCGGCGCGGGTCATGCGGTCCGTCGGGCGATGGCGCCGGGAGGATGCCCGGCGCTCCGGCAGGGAGGCGCGGCGGGAGGGCGCCGTCCAGGCGTCGTCTCCCCGCGCGCCCGGGCTTTCCACAGCCGCCGCGCGACCCATCTGTCGAAGGGTGCGGGCGTGCCCCGCCCGCCGTGCCGAACCCGATGCGGAGGCCCATGACGCAGGACAGCGCGCACGACCGCCAGAGCGAGTCGCGGCCCGGCCTCTCGGCCAGCATCCGCAGCCATCTCGGAAACCAGCTGCGGGTCGCCTACGAGACGCTCGGGGCGGAGGATCCGAGCGGGCGCTTCGCGGAGCTGGTCGCCCGGCTGGAGGCGGCCCTCGCCGCCGAGGGCCAGGTGGTCCGGCCCGAGTTCCGCGACGGGCTGCTGCAGGCGGTGCCCTCCCTGCGCGCCTTCGCCCTGTCGCTCACCAGCAACGCCGCGCGGGCCGACGACCTCGTGCAGGACACGCTGCTGAAGGGCTGGCAGCACCGGGCGCGGTTCCAGCCCGGCACCAACCTCAATGCCTGGCTGTTCACCATCCTGCGCAACATCTTCTACTCGGATCACCGCAAGCGGGTGCGCGAGGTCGAGGACCAGGACGGCTCCTACGCGGCCCGCCTCGCCACGGCGCCCCACCAGGGCGACCGGCTCGACGTGGAGGACCTGCAGAGCGCGCTGGCCAAGCTGCCGCCGGACCAGCGCGAGGCGCTGGTGCTGGTGGGGGCGGAGGGCGTCTCCTACGAGGAGGCGGCGGCGATCATGAACTGCAAGGTCGGCACCGTGAAGAGCCGGGTCAGCCGCGCGCGCAGCCGGCTCGCCGAACTTCTCGGCTACGACGAAGAGGATCTGGGCACCGACCGCCTGATCCAGTCGGCCATGCCCAAGGAGTAGCGCCCGGCCCCGCGCAGGCGCGCAAAACGCCCGCCCTTCCCGCAGCGGTGCCGCGATTTTCCACTGAACCGTTCCGCGCGTCGCCGCGTTACCCCGGCCGAATCCCGCCCCGCTCGACCGGGGTGGACTGGACCGAAACGGAGAATTTCCCATGAAGACCAAGACGCTTCTGGCGGCGGCCGCCCTGGCCTTCACCCTGCCGATGGCCGCCCAGGCCCAGGGCCTCGTGCGCGGGGCCGAGCGCGGCGCCGAGGAAGGCGCGGACGCGGCCGGTCCGATCGGCGGCATCGTCGGCGGCGCGGTCGGGGCAGCCACCGGCGCGGTCGGCGGCCTGCTCGGCATCGACGAGCGTCCGCGGTTCCGCGAATACGTCACCAACCGCCGCGTGCGCTCCTACGATTACGACGGCGACGTGCGCGTCGGCGCCGTGCTGCCCTCCTCGGGCGTGACCTATTACGAGGTCCCCTCCGAGTACGGCGTGCGCGGCCGGCGCTACACGGTGGTCAACGACCGCGTCGTCCTGGTCGATCCGGGTTCGCGCCGCGTCGTCCAGATCCTCGACTGACGGCCCGACCGCCGACCGAGCGCGCCGCCCCCGGGCGGCGCCGAAGCCCCGGCCCTCCCCGGCGGGCCGGGGCTTCCCGTTTCGCGCCCCCGCCGGTGCGGGTGTCCCGGACCGGCTCCACGGAGGAACCAGGATGACCTCGAGCGAAGAGGGCGATCCCGGCAGGGCCCGGGAGAGCGACGCGCAGGACGACCGGCCCGTCCTGCCTCCCCGGGTGCGCGATCACCTCGCCCGGCAATTGCGCGCCTCCTATCACCGCGACGGGGACAAGCCGGACTACCTCGGCGACCCCGTGCTGCCCCCGCATCTCGACCCGCAGCTGCGCCGCCTGGAGCGCCGCCTGAAGGCGCAGGAGGCCGGTGCCGAGGCGGTCGCGGCCGCCCTGCGCCAATTGCCCGGCCAAATGCCCGGCCAAGTGCCCGGCCAAGTGCCGAGCCAAGCGCCCCGCCAAGTGCCGAGCCAAGCGCCCCGCCAAGTGCCGAGCCAAGCGCCCCGCCAAATGCCCCGCCAGGCAACGGGCCGAGCGACCGGCCGAGGGGCCGGTGGCGCGGCCGAGCCGGACGCGTCCTGACCCCGGCTGCCCCCCCGCGACCCTGCCGGCCGTCAATCCTGCCCCTGTCATTCCCGGCGGGAGAGGACGACGATCCGGGTGTTCGTCCGGATGATGCGTTGGCCTGACCTGGAAGTCCCTGTAAAGTCGCGTTCAGGGAGGCGGCCATGGCGGATTGGAATGCGGCGCAATACCTGAAATTCGCCGATGAGCGGACGCGCCCGGCGGCCGACCTGCTCGCCCGCGTGCCGCTCGAATCTCCCGCCCGCGTGATCGATCTCGGCTGCGGCCCGGGCAACAGCACGGCGCTGCTCTGCGCGCGCTTCCCCCGGGCCGCCGTGACCGGGCTCGATTCCTCGCCCGACATGCTGGCCACGGCGCGGGAGCGCCTGCCGGCCGTGCGCTTCGTCGAGGCCGACCTCGCGGGCTTCACCCCGGCGGAGCCGCCCGACCTGCTCTTCGCCAACGCCGTGCTGCAATGGCTGCCCGACCATGCGGGGCTGCTGGCGCGGCTCGCCCGGATGCTCGCGCCCGGGGGCTGCCTCGCCGTGCAGATGCCCGACAACCTGGAGGAGCCGTCCCACCGGCTGATGCGCCGCATCGCCGGCGAGGCGCCCTTCGCGGAGCGCCTCGCCCAGGCCGCCGCCGCCCGCACCCGGCTCGGCAGCTTCCGCGACTACGACGCGTGGCTCTCGGCGGCGGGCTGCACGGTCGATCTCTGGCGCACCACCTACGTGCATCCGCTGGCGGGCCATCGCGGCATCGTCGAGTGGGTGCGCGGCACCGGCCTGCGCCCCTTCCTCGACCCCCTCGACCCCGCGGATCAGGCGGCCTTCCTCGCCCGCTACGAGGCGGCCCTGGCGGAGGCCTACCCGCCGCAGGCGGATGGGCGCGTGCTCCTGCCCTTCCCACGGCTGTTCCTGGTGGCGCGGCGGCGTTAGCGCGGTCGGGAGGCGTCCAGGGCGGCGGCAACCTTCCGGCGCGACGCGGGCGGATCGTGCCCGGCCGCTCATCCCAAAATCGATCGATCCCTTCGGGATGGCGGATCTCGGCGTCGCTCACGCGCCGCGCGAGCGCGTGATCCGGGCTCCGCTCGGATCAACCGGATCCCGGATCAGTTCGCCTGGGCGCGGGGCTTCGGAGCGGGCTTGCCGGCCTGGCCCGCCGGGGCCGGGCAGCCGGCCGGCTTGCCCGCCTTCTCGTCCTTGCCGCCCGGCACGAACATCGCCGAGACGCGCCCGCCCGCGGTCGGGTCCATGTTCGCCCGGCCGGTATTCATGTCGTAGACGAGGCGGTTGCCGCGGGTGACGTTCTGGCACTGGCTCAGCACCACGTTGCCCGTGAGGATCACCCGGTTCGCCGCCTTGTCGAACACGGCGTTGTCGCCGGTCGCCACCTGATCCTTGTTCACCACCGTCACCGGCCCGGCGCAGACCACCTGCCGGATCGCCCCGCTGTCGGTCGGGTCGACCGGCTTCGCCTCCGCGGCCCGCGTGTCGGCAGGCTTGACCTCGGCGGGCCTCGCGGCCGGCTTCGCCTGTCCGGTCCTGCTCTCCGCCCCCTTCGGATCGGCGGCCCTGGTATCCGCGCCTTTGGCCCCGACCGGCTTGGTCTCGGCCAGCTTGGTTTCAGCGGGCTTGGCTTCAGCGGGCTTGGCCTCCTCGGCCCTGGCCTCGTCCTTGGCGCCCTTGTCGCGGTTGCGCTGGTAATGGACGGTCATGCTGGAGCAGCGGATCGTGCTCTCGCCCTGCACCGCCACCACGTTGCCGGCGAAGACCGCCTTGTTCTCGTGGTCGAACACGTCGAGCCGGTCGGCGTCGATCTTGATCGGCTCCTTGCCGGAACTCCCGAAGGCGCCGAAGCCGGAATTGCGCTCCTTCCTGGGCGCCTCGGCGTGCGGCAGGGCCGGGCTCGCGAGGAGGAGCAGGGCGGCGAGGGCGGCGCGGCGGCAGGTCACGGCTGGTCGTCCTTCACCTCGGCCGCGGAGGTGCGCAGGGCCGGCCCACCCGACCCGGTCACGCCCCCGTCGAACACGGTCTTCACGTTGCCGATGAACGAGATCGTCTTGCCGTTCTCGACCACGTCGAGGGCGTCGGCCTGGATCGTGCCGTTCGGCAGCGTCACGCTCACCGGCTCGCGGGAGGTCAGCGTGCCGGCCTTGAAATTCACCTGGGCGGAGGAGAGGCGCGCCTCCTGTCCCTTGTCGGTCCAGAGCCGGATGCTGCGGCTGAGGTCGAGCGATTCACGCTGGGTGTCGAACACGCCGCTCTGCGCCTCCAGGTGGGAGAGCGTCCCGGCCTCGTCGGACTGCATCTGCCCGCGCATGGATTGCAACTCGATCACGGTCGGGCGGCGCACGTCCTGCAGGGCGGCGCGGGCCGTCACCTCGTAGGGCCGGCCGTCCTTGCCGCGGTAGCCGGTGAGGCGCGGGCGCTCCATCGTCACCTTCGAGCCCGAGACGCTGACCTCGCCGAGGGTCACGGTCACCCCGAGCGCCCCGAACGGGTCGAGCCAGGTCACCGCCGCCACCGCCAGGATCGCCGCCGCCGAGCCGAGGGGAATCGCCCGCCGCAGGAAGCGCACCCGCGCGCTGTGCGCCTGCGCCCGGCGATGGGCGCGCAGGCGCCGCGAATCGAGCGCGGGCGCGGCGAGGCCCGGGATCTCGACGGCTTGCATCACGGGACTGCCCACAGGCGAACGCGCTCCGGCTGGGATCCGCTGCCGCGACGCCGGCAGGTCCATCGGTTGCGATGCCCCGCTCCGGTGTCGAAGTTGTGGCCGAGGCGCGCCGCCGCTCAGCTGTGCGCCAGGATGTCCACCTCGTCCCAGCCGAGCAGGTCGAGCCGCGCCCGCGTCGGCAGGAAGGCGAAGCAGGCCTCGGCCAGGGCGGTCCGCTCCTCGCGGGCGAGCATCGCGTCGAGCTTGGCGCGCAGGGCGTGCAGGTGCAGCACGTCCGAGGCCGCGTACTCGATCTGGGCGGGGCTCAGCGTCTCGGCGCCCCAATCGGACGATTGCTGCTGCTTGGAGATCTCGATTCCGAGCAACTCCCGCACGAGGTCCTTGAGCCCGTGCCGGTCGGTGTAGGTGCGGGAGAGCCGCGAGGCGACCTTGGTGCAGTAGATCGGCCCCGGCATCACGCCGAGCCGGTGGAAGAGCACCGCGAGGTCGAAGCGGGCGAAGTGGAAGATCTTGGTGACCGCGGGATCGGTCAGGACGCGCTTGAGCACCACGGGTTCGGGCCCGCCCTTGGCGATCTGGACGAGGTCGGCCTCGCCGTCGCCGCGGGAGATCTGGACCACGCAGAGGCGGTCCCGGTGGGGCTCGAGGCCGAGGGTCTCGGTGTCGACCGCGATGGCCGGGCCCGGAGCGTAATCGTCGGGCAGGTCGCCGCGGTGCAGGCGGTGGGGCATGGGATGTCGGATCCGGGCGCGCGCCGCCGGCGGTGCGGCGGCTCCCCGGCGCCTAACACCCTCCCCCACCGCCCGCAAGCGGGCGCCGGCTCAGCTCTTCTGGCGGGCGATGACCTTGTCCTTGATGCCCTCGTAGGCGTTGGTCGGGATGATCTTGCGCGAGAGCAGCTCGTCCTTGCCGCGGTAGGGCCGGCCCTTGATGATCGCCTCGGCCCGGGCCGGGCCGATGCCCGGCAGGGTGTCGAGCTCCTCCTTGGTGGCGCTGTTGATGTCGATGAGCACGGCCTTGGCCGGCGGGGTCGTGGCCGGGGCGGCGGCCGGCGCCGCGGCGGGCTTGGCCGCCGGAGCGGCGGCGGGTTTCGCCGCCGACGGGGCCGGGGCCGGGCCGGGCTTGGCCGTCGGAGCAGGCGCCGCGGGGGCGGGCTTGGGGGCGGGGGCGGTGGCGGGCGCCTGCGCCAGGGCCGGCACGGTCGCGGCGAGGAGCGTCGCCGCGGCCAGGACGCGGCCGAGGCGGGAGAAGGCACGGGTCTGGATCATGAAGGACCTCCGCGGGTCGCTCGCGCCGGATGCTGACCGGCCCGCGCATCTGGGCCGGCGACGCTTGAACCGGCCCTTAACATCGCGGGGCGGTCCGAGAAATCCACCGGACGGGCTAGCCAGGTCCGATCCACCTCTGTATAAGCCGCGCTCCGATGAGATCAGGGGTGCGCGGCAGCTCCGCCCGGGGCAGCCCCGCGCCCGTTTTGTTGCAAGAGACGTGTCATGGCCGTTCCGAAGCGAAAGACCTCCCCGTCGCGGCGCGGCATGCGCCGCTCCGCCGATGCCCTCAAGGCCCCGACCTACGTCGAGGACAAGGATTCGGGCGAGCTGCGCCGCCCGCACCACATCGACCTCAAGACCGGCATGTATCGCGGCCGGCAGGTGCTGAAGGTCAAGACCGAGGCGTGAGGAACGGCCCGGGGCGCGCCGCCCCGCGGATCTCTCGCTGACGCCATCCGCCCCTCGCCCGCCCGGGTGAGGGGCTTCGCGCGTTGGCGCCATCACTTGGCGCAGGCGTCACTTGGCGCAGGCGTCACTTGGCGCAGGCGTCACTTGGCGCAGGCGTCACCGGACGGCCGCGTGCCTCGACCGGCGCTACTTGGCACCGGCGCTACTTGGCACCGGCGCGCGCGCCGGCCTCGTAGCGGGCCGAGGCCTCGCGGCTGCGGCGCTGGCGCGGCGGGCGCAGCAGGCCCGCGGTCCCGTCGAGCAGCTGGACCAGGAAGGGCGCCAGCGGGCGCTCCGGCACGGCGCGCCGCGGCGGCGGCTCCCCCACCGGAACCAGCGCCCGGGTTCCCTCGCCCGCCCTCTCCGTCTCGGAATGGGACATCGCCGCGCCTCCTCTTCCCCGCGGAGGCTCAACGCGCAAGCGGCGGGCCGGGTGCCGCGCCCCGCCTACTTCTTGGCGAGGGCGTCGAGCCGGCTCTGCATCTCCAGCATCTGCCGGCGCAGGTCGTCGAGCTCCCCGCGGGAGGCCCCGGGCTGGGCCGCGGGCGGCGCGGCCTCGGCGGGCTTCTCGGTCGGCGCCCCCGGCGTGAAGGGGGTGAACATCCGCATCGCCTCGCTGAAGAAGGCCATGTTGGCCCTCACCTGCTCCTCCATGGCGTGCTGGAAGGCGCTCGCCCCGAAAGTCTGGGACATCTTCTCGCGCAGGCCATCCTGCTCGCGCGCCAGATGATCCATCGAGAATTCCAGGTAGCTCGGCACCAGCGCCCGCATGCTGTCCCCGTAGAACCGGATCAGCTGGCGCAGGAACGCGACGGGGAGCAGATTCTCCGCCCCTGCCTTGTTCTCCTGCTCGAAGATGATCTGCGTCAGCACCGAGCGCGTGATGTCCTCACCGGATTTCGCATCGTAGACCACGAAATCCTCGCCGGCCTGAACCATGGCGGCAAGGTCTTCCAAGGTCACGTAGGTCGACGTGCCGGTGTGGTAGAGACGCCGGTTGGCGTACTTCTTGATGACGGTGGGTGTCGACTTGCCGCTGTCCGCCATCTCGACGGGCTCTCCTCTGGGTCAAGATGCGGCCGGCGGAGCGCCGCCGTCCGGGCCCGCACACGGGCGATGTTCCGGTCTGAGACCTTAAGGCGTTCCTGTGCTGGCGAAAATAGCAATCTGCGCGGTGTCCACGCAAACCATGCCCGGTCCGCACTCCGCCACCCCCTCAGAGGCTGCTTGACTTCGCCCGGAGCAAGGCGTTCATCGGCCTAAACGCCTCGCGAGCGCGGGCGATCATGGTGGAGGTGCGCATGGCAGAGAAGCAGGACATCGTCATCGTCGGGGCGGCGCGCACGCCGGTCGGCTCGTTCAACGGCGCCTTCGCGACCTTGCCGGCCCACCAGCTCGGGGCCATCGCCATCAAGGCGGCGCTGGAGCGCGCCAAGGTGTCGCCCGAGGACGTGGACGAGGTCATCTTCGGGCAGGTGCTCACCGCGGGCGCGGGCCAGAACCCGGCCCGCCAGGCGGCGATGGCCGCCGGCATCCCGCAGGAGGCGACGGCCTGGGGTCTCAACCAGCTCTGCGGATCGGGCCTGCGCACCGTCGCGGTCGGCCTGCAGCAGATCGCCAACGGCGACGCCACCGTCATCGTGGCGGGCGGCCAGGAATCGATGTCGATGGCCCCGCACGCCCAGCACCTGCGCGGCGGCCAGAAGATGGGCGACCTCGCCCTCGTCGACACGATGCTGAAGGACGGCCTGCTGGACGCCTTCAACGGCTACCACATGGGCAACACCGCCGAGAACGTCGCCCAGCGCTGGCAGCTCACCCGCGAGGAGCAGGACGCCTTCGCGACCCGCTCGCAGAACAAGGCCGAGGCCGCCAGGAAGGCGGGCCGCTTCAAGGACGAGATCGTCCCGGTGACCATCAAGACCCGCAAGGGCGAGGTGGTCGTCGATGCCGACGAGTACATCCGCGAGGGCGCGACCGTCGAGGCGATGGCCAAGCTGCGCCCGGCCTTCTCCAAGGAGGGCACGGTCACGGCCGGCAACGCCTCGGGCATCAACGACGGCGCCGCCGCCATCGTGCTGATGTCGGCCGCCGAGGCCGCGAAGCGGGGCCTGAAGCCGCTGGCCCGCATCGCCTCCTGGGCGACGGCCGGCGTCGATCCCGCCGTCATGGGCACCGGGCCGATCCCGGCCTCCCGCAAGGCCCTGGAGAAGGCCGGCTGGAAGCCGCAGGACGTCGACCTGATCGAGGCGAACGAGGCCTTCGCGGCCCAGGCGCTGGCGGTGAACAAGGAACTCGGCTTCGACGATTCCAAGGTCAACGTGAACGGCGGCGCCATCGCGATCGGCCACCCGATCGGCGCCTCGGGCGCCCGCGTGCTGGTGACCCTGCTGCACGAGATGCAGAAGCGCGACGCCAAGAAGGGGCTCGCCACCCTCTGCATCGGCGGCGGCATGGGCGTCGCCATGTGCGTGGAACGCTGAGCGGCGCGACCGCATTGCCCGCCGCGGGGGAGTTTCTCTCCCTCGCGGCCCGGCCGCGAGCAGGATAAGGCTTCGGTCAGGCCGGCAAAATACCAACACATAAGGGACGTGCGGGCTCTTCTCGAAGCGCCCGCCGCTCTCTAGGGAAGGACACGGTTCCCTCAAGGAGAGGCACATGGCAGAACGCGTCGCACTGGTCACAGGCGGAACGCGCGGCATCGGCGCCGCGATCTCGAAGGGTCTGAAGGACGCCGGCTACAAGGTGGCGGCGAATTACGGCGGCAACGACGAGGCCGCGAATGCTTTCAAGGCCGAGACCGGGATCCCGGTGTTCAAGTTCGACGTCGGCGATCCGGCCGCCTGCGAGGCCGGCATCCGCGCCGCCGAGGCGGAACTCGGCCCGGTCGACATCCTGGTCAACAATGCCGGCATCACCCGCGACGGCATGTTCCACCGCATGACCTTCGAGCAGTGGCAGGCGGTGATCCGCACCAACCTCGACTCGATGTTCACCTGCACCCGCCCGGTGATCGACGGGATGCGGTCGCGCGGCTTCGGCCGCATCGTCCTGATCTCGTCCATCAACGGCCAGAAGGGCCAGATGGGCCAGACCAACTACTCGGCCGCCAAGGCCGGCGTGATCGGCTTCGCCAAGGCCCTGGCCCAGGAGAACGCCAACAAGGGCATCACCGTGAACGTGATCGCCCCCGGCTACATCGCCACCGAGATGGTCAAGGCGGTGCCCGAGGAGGTGCTCAAGACCAAGATCCTGCCGCAGATCCCGGTCGGCCGCCTCGGCGAGGCCGAGGAGATCGCCCGCGCGGTGGAGTTCCTGGCGAGCGACCACGCCGGCTTCATCACCGGCTCGACCCTGACCATCAACGGCGGCCAGTACTTCGCCTGAGCGCGGCGGCCCCGCTCCCCGGTGCGGGGGCGGGGCCGGTCCGGTGCGACGCCGCACCGTCGCCGCGGAACGATTCCAGCAGGCAGCCTTCCGACGCGGGCCCTTGAGCCACGTGCAGACCCGGTGCGTCCTCCGGCACCTTGACGGGTCTGCCGCAGGTGCGAGAAGACCCGGCACACGGTTGACGACCCAGGAATCCGCCCGATGAGCAACTTCAACGAGGAGCGTGTGCTGTCCGTCCACCACTGGACCGACACGCTCTTCAGCTTCCGCACGACCCGCGACCCGTCGTTCCGCTTCCGCAACGGCGAGTTCACGATGATCGGGCTGAAGCAGGACGGCAAGCCGCTGCTGCGCGCCTACTCGGTGGTCTCGGCCAATTACGAGGACGAGCTGGAGTTCTTCTCCATCAAGGTGCCGAACGGCCCGCTCACCTCGAAGCTGCAGCACCTCAAGGTCGGCGACCCGATCATCGTCAGCCGCAAGGCGACCGGCACCCTCGTCCTCGACAACCTGCTGCCCGGCAAGCACCTCTACCTGCTCGGGACCGGCACCGGCCTCGCCCCCTTCCTGTCGATCATCAAGGACCCGGAGACCTACGACCGCTTCGAGAAGGTGGTCCTCGTCCACGGCTGCCGGCAGGTCCAGGAACTCGCCTACGGCGAGACGATCACGCAGGACCTGCCCAACCACGAGCTGATCGGCGACATGGTCCGGGCGCAGCTGATCTACTACCCGACCGTGACGCGCGAGCCGTTCCGCAACCGCGGCCGCATCACCGACCTGATCACCTCGGGCAAGCTGTTCCAGGATGTCGGCCTGCCGTCGATGTCGATCGAGACCGACCGCTTCATGCTGTGCGGCAGCCCGGACATGATCCGCGACACCCGCGCCCTGCTCGCCGAGGGCGGCTACGTCGAGGGCAACCACGGCGAGGCCGGCCACTTCGTGATCGAGAAGGCCTTCGTCGAGAAGTGAGCGGGGCGGACCCGTGCGCCTGCTGCTCATCAACGCGAACACCACCGAGGGGGTGACCGACCTCGTGGCGGGGGTCGTGCGCCGCCTCGCCCCGGAGGTCGAGATCGTCGCCGCGACGGGCCGCTTCGGCGGGCGCTACGTGGCGACGCGGGCCACCGCGGCGATCGCGGCTCACGCCGCCCTCGACGCCCTGGCCGAGCATGGCGGCGGCTGCGACGCGGTCTACCTCGCCTGCTTCGGGGATCCCGGGCTCCTCGCCCTCAAGGAGGTCTCGCCCGCGCCGGTCATCGGCATGGCGGAGGGAGCGCTCCACCTCGCCTGCACCCGGGGGCGGCGCGTCGGCATCGTCACCGGCGGCGCGGCCTGGCGGCCGATGCTGCAGGAATTCGCGGCCTCCCTCGGCCTGTCCGAGCGGATCGCCGGCATCCGCACCGTCGCGCCGACCGGGGGCGAGATCGCCCGCGATCCGGACGCGGCCCTCGCCGGCCTCGCCGCCGCCTGCCGGGCCTGCGCGGCGGAGGACGGGGCCGACGTGGTGGTGCTCGGGGGGGCCGCGCTCGCGGGCCTCGCCGCCCGCCTCCAGCCCGACGTGCCGGTGCCGCTGATCTGCTCGACCGAGGCCGGCGCCCGCATGGCGCTCGCCGCCGCCGCGCTGCGGACCGGCCGCACCCTCCCGGCCGCGAGCGAGAGCGTCGGCCTGAGCGCCGCCCTGGCCGACCTCCTGGCGCGGCCCCGCTGAGGGGCCGCGCACCCGGCCCCGCTGAGGGGCCGCGCACCCGGCCCCCGAGGGGCCGGGCCGAAGGGCGGCGGCCGGGCGCTACTGCACGATCCTGGGCGCGCCCTCGGCGGGGGCCGCCGGGGCGCCGTCCCCGGGCGCCTGCGCGGCCGCCGGCAGCAGGATCCCCTTGGCGACGTTGCCCTCCGGCCCGAACTCGGTGGCGACGATCCGGCAGGCCTCCTCCCGGTTCGCCATCATCTGGTTGGACATCAGGGTGAACATCGCCTGGACCTTCGCCCCGAAGGGGCCGCGCGGCGGGCGCACGTCCTCGACCGTGACGTTGTAGCGGCCGAGCAGGGTCTCGAAGGGCTCGACCCCGATCCGGTAGCCGCAGACATTGGCCGCCGCGAAGACGTAGGCCGCGGTCTCGAGCGCCCGCGGCGGCGGCGCGTTGCGGATCGGCTGGGCGGCGGCGGCACTGCACAGGGCGAGCACGGCGGCGAGCGCCGGCGCGGGGCGGATGGGCATCGGGTTCCTCCGGTTCGGCCGGGCGGACTCGCGGGTCCGCTTCTCGGCCCGCAGCAGATAGCGCGGGCCGTCCCACCCCGAGAAGGGCGTGCGGCATCACGCCCCCGGAACCGGGCCCTACTCGACGATCAGCTTGTAGGACTGCCCGGACCGCAGGGCCGCGCCCCGCTCCAGGCCGTTGATGACCAGGAAATAGTCGAGGGGGCGGTCGCCCGTCGCCATGCGCCGCGCCAGGGCCTCGGCGGTGTCGCCGGCCGCGGCGGCCACGACCTGGATCCGCGCCGGCCGCAGGCGCCGCGCCTCCTCGGGACCCACCGCCGCGACGCTCGCGAGCCAGCGCTCGAACCCGTCGCGCGGGTCGGTCGCGCCCTTGGCGGCCATGATCATCCGGAAGGTGTTGGTCCCGACCCGGATCGCGGCGAGGCGGAAGAACCAGTCCTTGCCCTTCGAGGCCGCCGTCACGGCCGGGAAGCCGTTGATCATGCGGTTCTCGACGCTACCGGCCTCGATCGCGTCGGTCCAGGTCGCCCGCAGCACCTCCTCCAGCCCCTGGCTCGCATGGGTCTCGACGGCGTCGAAGAGCAGGCGGCGATGGCCCTCCGGAGTGGTGCCGAGCACGGCCCGGGCGGTGTTCTCCAGGGCGAAGCCGTCCGGCGCCTCGAAGGTGACGCCGAGGCGCGGATGCACGAAGCGGCGCCCGCGCACCAGCCCGTCCCCCGGATTGTCGCCGTACGCGATGCCGTCGATCGAGGCGAGGTAGAGGTTGCGCTCCTCCGCCCCGAGCCCGGGGGCGCCGATGCGCCGGGCGGCCTGCGTCACCTGGGTGATGCGCTCGGGGGTGCTCGGATGGGTGGCGAGGAGGTCGGGCTCGGTCGGGATGCCGCTGCCGGCCCGCAGCGCCGTGGCCCGGTTGAGGCTGGTGAGGAAGCGCGCCGCCCCGAACGGGTCGTAGCCGGCCCGCGACAGCGTGCGCACGCCGGTCTGGTCCGCCTCGAATTCCTGGGCGCGCGAGAACTTGGCGAGCACGAAGCGGGACTGGTCCTGCAGGAGGGCGCCGGTGGCCGGGTCCTTGAGCACGTCGGCCACGACCTTGCTCACCAGTTCCGAGCGCAGAGCCATCTCGGTGCGGGCATTGGCGTGCCGGAGGGTGACATGGGCGATTTCGTGCGCCAGCACGGCGGCGAGTTCGGAGGAATCGTTGGCGAGGGCGAGCAGCCCGCGCGTCACGTAGAGCCGGCCGTTCGGGAGCGCGAAGGCGTTGATGGCGGGGGAATCGAGCAGCGTGACCGCGTAGGTCTCGTCCGGGCGCTCGGTCGCCTTGACGAGCCGGTCGGTGACCTCGCTGACCAGCCGCAGGGCGGCGGGCGCCCGGTACTCGCCGCCGAAGGAGGCGACGAGCTTGGCGTGGTCCGCATCCGTCCCGCCGCGCTCGCGCCCGCCGGTGGCGCGCGGCGCCTCGGGCGGCACCGTCACGGAGACGGGGGTGAGGGTTCCGGTCTGGTCGCCCGCGCAGGAGGCCGCCGCGAGGACGAGCGCCGCGACGCCGCCTCGCGCCGCGGCGCGCGCCATCGTGGCGCCGAGCGCTCCCGCGGCGCGGAGCGCCCCCGCGGCGCGGAGCGCCGCCTCGATCGTGTTGCGCCTGATGAGCCCGTCCATTGCGATCAACGGCGCTGCGCCCGCTCCTCGTCCAGCATCTCGATCATCTCCGCCGCGCCGATGTCGAGGGTCGGGCCGCGCCAGAGCTCGACGACGCCGCGAGCCCGCGCGCGCCGCCCCCGAAGCGCGGCCGCCGTCAAACCACGTTCGAGCAGGGTCCGCCAAGTGCGTTTCGTCACCGTGACCGTCAGACCTTCCTCTCCGAAAGGGGCGAAGTTGAGATAGGTGCGGGAGCGCCGCTCGCCCACGCTGCGCACCCGGCCCTCCGCAACAACGAACTGCCCGACCCGGGCCGCCAGGACGGCGGCGTCCTCCGCCCGCAGCGGGAGGTCGCCGGCCCAGAGGCCGCGCCGGGCCTGCCGGGCCGCCGCCTCGACGGCGAGCAGTCCCGGCCGGCAGAGCCTATCCGATTCGCCGGCATCGACCAGCGCGAGCCCCGCGGCCAGGAGTCCGCCCGCGAGGTCGACGGGGTCCCCGCCCGGCTCCTCCGCCACCGCGTCGAGCGCGACCCGCTCCCAGCGGTCCGGCGCCGGGTCCTCCCGGGTCGCGAGGCGCTGCCCCTTGCGGGCATCGAGCCAGGCCCGGGCGGCCGCCGCGAGGCTCGGATCCGCCGGGAGCCGCACCCCGTCGAGCCGCGCCGTCCGCCCCGAGGCGAGGCGCAGCTCGCCGCTCGGCGCCACGCCCGCGAGCCTGTCCTCCCGGGCGACCCGGCCCCCGCAGGTTTCCTCCGCGGCGGGCCGGGCGCCGGCCTGCGGGGCGCCGAGGGCGAGGATGAGGATCGCGGCGAGGCCGGCCCGCCTTCCCTCGCCTCCCGGTTGGCGGCGTGCCTCCGAGATGCTATGCACGCGCCGTGGGTCTCCGTAGCTCAGCTGGACAGAGCACAGGTTTCCTAAACCGCAATTGGGCGTCGCGCCGGGAAACCGCGCGGCGGATCCGCTCAAAGTCGGGGAAAGCGTCGATCCCGGATCACGCCGATCCCGAGCCAAGCCCGGCCCACCGGCCGGGAAGGTGTAGAGACTAGACGGGCGGCACCTAAGGGCTCTCGGGCCTACGGTGAAGGGATAGTCCAGCCCACGAACGCCGGAAGGCGGCGGCGAAAGCCGAAGTGGGATGAAACCTGGGGTCGCAGGTTCGAGCCCTGCCGGGGACGCCACGCCGTTGCGCTGCGGGCCGACGCCGCCGCGCAGCACGGCACCGGATCGTTGCATCCACATCATCCCCGATGCGGCGGGCCGTCATGGTCCCGCTTCGCCGCCGGCACCGAGATCGACGGGGACGCGGTCTTCGGGCGGGACCCTCACGTCCGCATGGAGGCCGATCGCCAGGAGGAGCCTCGGAGGCTGAGGATCAATCGGCCGACCCCTCTGTCCAGGGGAGGCCAAGAGCCGTGATGTTGATCGATTCAGCGCAGCCATGGCGGCGCCGTCCGAGTGTTTTACCGACCGTATTGTCAGCAAACGATCGCATATCGCGTTTGGCACCTTGCTCTTTTCTCCGCCGAGGCGGCGAACAAGACGATGCAAGCCCGTTCTTTCAGCCAGATATTCGATAAAGAACAAGCCGATGAAGGCTCGCGGCCTCGAAACACTCTTGTATCGTCGCGAAGTGGTGGTGCCGGATCGAAAGATGGTCGGCCTGTCGGCACCGGATAAACGTCGGCCTCTCCCGCCCCGCACCGGTTCCACCGCCGAGCGTTTACCTTTCGTCAACCATCGGGAATCAACAATCCGGACATCCTCCGCGACGGCGCCGCCCGCGCCCCCCTACGGCGAGCCCCCATGGCTGGCAAACCCGCTGACGCGCGCGACGCGCATATCGGCCAGCGCATCGAGCAGCTGCGCCTGAAGGCGAAGATCCCCCGCGACGTGGTGGCCGGGCGCCTCGGCATCTCGGCGTCGCAGTTCGGCAAGTACGAGAAGGGCGCCAACCGGATGAGCGCCGCCGACCTCGACGCGGTCGGCCGCCTGTTCGACGTACCGATCGGGTACTTCTTCGAGGGAATGCCGCGGGACGAGGGGACGGGGCCGGGCCTGCGGGAGCGCCCCCAGCCGCCGCTCGCCGGAGCGGAATCCTGGACGGGTTTCGCCGGGGCCGTCGCCCGCGCGGCCGATGCGCACCTCCTCACCGACGATCGCCGGCGCCTCGCCGCCGTGGTCAGGGCCCTCGACCGCGCCCTCGACACCACGGCCCCGTTCGGTATAGAGAACAACTCCGGTTCGTCGGGTTGACCTCCTGTTTGTCGGCTGCCACAACGCCCCAACCGGAGGCGTCGGGCAGACGATCGGACGGACACGCCCGGCCTGACAGGGGGTTTATTCAGCAATGGCACGTTCCGATTACCTGTTCACGAGCGAGTCGGTCTCCGAGGGCCACCCGGACAAGGTCTGCGACCGCATCTCCGACACCGTCGTGGACGCCTACCTGGCCGAGATGCCGGAGGCGCGCCTGGGCGTCGAGACGCTCGCCACCACGAACCGCATCGTCATCGCGGGCGAGGTGCGCGGGCCCGATTCGGTCACCTTCGCGCGCCTGGAGGAGCTCACCCGCGCCGCCGTGAAGGATATCGGCTACGAGCAGGACGGCTTCCACTGGAAGAACGCCGACGTCGCCATCTACCTGCACGCGCAATCCGCCGACATCGCCCAGGGCGTCGACGCGTCCGGCAACAAGGACGAGGGCGCGGGCGACCAGGGCATCATGTTCGGCTACGCGACCGACGAGACGCCCGCCCTGATGCCGGCACCGATCTACTACGCCCACAAGATCCTCAAGGACCTCGCGGATGCCCGCAAGGGCCGGGTCGGCGAGGCCGCCAAGCTCGGCCCCGACGCCAAGAGCCAGGTCACGGTCCGCTACGAGGGCGGGCGCCCCGTCGAGGCGACCCAGATCGTGCTCTCGACCCAGCACCTCGACGAGAGCCTCGACTCGCAGGGCGTGCGCGCCATCGTCGAGCCCTACATCCGCGCGGCGCTGCCCGGCTCCTGGGTCACCGACCGGACCGTCTGGCACGTCAACCCGACCGGCAAGTTCGTGATCGGCGGCCCGGACGGCGATTGCGGCCTGACCGGGCGCAAGATCATCGTCGACACCTATGGCGGCGCGGCGCCCCACGGCGGCGGCGCCTTCTCGGGCAAGGACCCGACGAAGGTCGACCGCTCGGCCGCCTACGCGGCGCGCTACCTCGCCAAGAACGTGGTGGCGGCGGGCCTGTCGCGGCGCGCCACGATCCAGCTCGCCTACGCGATCGGCGTCGCCAAGCCGCTGTCGATCTACGTCGACCTGCACGGCACGGGCCGCGTCGAGGAGGCGAAGCTGGAGAAGGTGCTGGGCGAGATCCTCGACCTGTCGCCGCGCGGCATCCGCACGCATCTCGGCCTCAACAAGCCGATCTACGCCCGCACCTCGGCCTACGGCCATTTCGGCCGCGAGCCCGACCGGGATGGCGGCTTCTCCTGGGAGAAGACCGACCTCGTGGCGACCCTGAAGTCGGCCCTGGCCTGAGCCGCGCCTCCGGTGCTACGGGGCGGCTCCGCACCGCAGCGCCAGAGTTCGATGACCGACGACGAGACCGAGGCGGCCCCCGAGCGGGGCCGCGCCTTCTACGGCCGCCGCAAGGGCAAGCGCCTGCGCGCGGGGCAGGAGGAGCGCATCGCCGCGCTCCTGCCCCGCCTGCGCCTGCCCGCCGAGGGACCGATCGACCCGGCCGGCCTGTTCCCGCACCCGGTCGCCTCCCTGTGGCTGGAGATCGGTTTCGGCGGCGGGGAGCACCTCGCCGCCCAGGCCCGCGCCCATCCGGAGACCGGCTTCATCGGCTGCGAGCCCTTCGTGAACGGCGTCGCCAAGCTCCTGCGCGCCGTCGACGACGACGGCCTCGCCAATGTCCGGCTCTGGGACCGCGACGCCATGGAGCTGCTGCCGCGGCTGCCCGCCGCCTGCGTGGAGCGGCTCTTCCTGCTCTATCCCGATCCCTGGCCCAAGCGCCGCCAGCGCAAGCGCCGCTTCGTCTCCGACGAGAGCCTCGCGGAGATCGCCCGGGTGCTGCGCCCCGGCGGCGTCTTCCGCTTCGCCAGCGACATCGACGACTACGCCGGCTGGACCCTGGTGCGCGCCGCCCGCAGCCCCTTCCTGCGCTGGACCGCCGCGCGGGCCGACGAGTGGACGCGGCCCTGGCCCGACTGGCCGGGCACCCGCTACGAGGCGAAGGCCGTCGCCCAGGGCCGCCGGCCGACCTATCTCAGCTTCGCGCGGGTCTGACGCGGGCGGCGGTTCCGCGAGGGAGCTTGTGGCTGCCGGCCATGCCGGTCATCATCCGCGCCGCCCAAGCCTCGCGACCGGGGCGGTGCGGCGGGGAGACGACGCGGCCCGCGGGTGGGCCGACCGGACGCGGGTGTGCGAGGAGCGCGTGGATCGCCTCTCCAGACGGCCGGGGGACCCGGCGGGGCCGGCCGGACCCGGCGTGAGACCAGTGGGGCGCGCCTTGGACCACAGGCCTGACCAGCAGCCCGACCGGCCGGGGGACGCGCCGGCCCCGGGCCACACCGGCGACGCGCTCCTGCGGTTCGCCTTCGAGGCGGCCCCCGTCGGGATCGCCTGCCTGTCCGGCCCGGACGATCGCCTCGTCGCGGCCAATGCCCGGCTCTGCGCCCTGCTCGCCGCCGCGCCGGAGGATTTGCTCGGCCGCCGCCTCGCCGACCTCGTCGATGCCGCCGGCGCCCCGGCCGATCCCGTGTCGGGGGCCGGGATCGAGCAGTGCTGGCGGCGCGGCGACGGCAGCACCGTCTGGGTGACGGTGCGGGCCGGCCCGTCGCGGGACGGGCAGCGGGTGCTGACCGTCGAGCCGGCGGAGGATCACGGCGCCGCCGCCCGCGCCGAGCAGACCCGCCTCGCCCTGGCCTTCTCGGGGCTCGGCGACTGGAGCTGGAGCCGGGCCAGCGGCCAGATCACCCTCTCGGAGCGGGCCGCGGAGATCCTGGGCCTCGCCCCGGGGCCCTCCGTCGCCGCGGAGACCCTGGAGCCGCGGCTGCACCGGGACGACCTGGAGCGCGCCCGCGCCCTCGTGCAGGAGGCCGCGCCCCTCGGCCGGGCCTACGCGGTCGACCTGCGCTACCGCCGCCCCCCGGACGGCCAGGAGGTCTGGATCTCGGTCCGCGGCCGCGCCCAGCTCGGCCCGGACGGGGCGGTCGTCGGCATGATCGGCGTCGTCCAGGACGTCACCGCCCGCGAGGAGGCCCGGCGCGCCCTGCACGACCGCGAGCAGCGGCTGCGGGTCGCGACCTCGGTGGCGGCGCTCGGCATCTTCGAGTGGCACCTCCTCGACGACCAGGCGCTCTGGGAGAACGAGCGCATGTGGGAGATCTTCGGCCGCCGCCCGCAGGACGGCACGATCAGCATGACCGAGTTCTTCCGCGAGGTGATGCACCCGGAGGACAAGGGGCCGTTCCGGGCCGCGGTCGCGGACGCCCTCCAGGGCGAGGGCGTGCTGCACGCCACCGGGCGCATCCGCCGGGCGAGCGACGGGACGTGGCGCACGATCGAGATGGCCGGGCGCTTCGAGCGCGACAACCCGGGCGGCCTGCCCCGCCGCCTGATCGGGGTCGTCGCCGACATCACCGACCGGCGCCTCGCCGAGGAGCGCCAGACGCTCCTGATCCGCGAACTCCACCACCGGGTGAAGAACACCCTCGCCACCGTGCAGGCGATCGTCGGCTCGACCGCCCGCACCGCGTCGAGCATCGAGAGCTTCTACGAGGCCTTCGTCGGGCGGATCATGTCCCTCGCCCACACCCATTCGGTCCTGACCGAAGATGTCTGGCAGACGGCCTCCCTGCGCGGCCTCCTGGAGAACGAGCTGACGCCCTACGCGGACGGGCCGATGACGCCGGAGGCGGACGGGCGGGTCACCCTCGAGGGCCCGGCCGTCGACCTCGCCTCCGAGATCGCGGTGCCGATCGGCATGGCGATCCACGAACTCACCACCAACGCGGCGAAGTACGGCGCCCTCTCGGGCCGGGCCGGGCGGGTGCGGGTGCGCTGGTCCCTGGAGCCCGAGGACGACCGCGTCGTGCTGCGCTTCGAGTGGCGCGAGTCGGGCGGGCCGCCGGTGGCGCCGCCGACCCGCCAGGGTTTCGGCTCCCGCCTGCTGCAGCGGGTGCTCTCGACCCAGGTCCAGGCGAACGTGGCGATCGACTACGCGCCGGACGGCCTGCGCCTGACCATGCTGGCCCCCCTGCCGAAGCGCAACGTGGCCCTCAATCCCCTGGCCAAGCTCTGAGGGTTCCGGCGGCCGGATCCGGCCGGGTTCTCGGGCCTGCCGTCCGGTGCGCGAGCGACGGGATCGGCTTCGCCGTGCGGCAGGGCCGACATCGGACAGGCAACGACGGCTTTGGCCGGTTCCCGTGCTGAACCGATCACCAGGATGCCGTGTCATACCCAATCCGCTTGATCCCTTCGGGATGGCGGATTGGGGCTTCGCTCAGGTGCCGCGCAGGCGTGTGATCCGGGATCCGGTTGATCGCTTCGCGATGCGGATGTCGGCTCCGCTCACGGGCCGCGCGGTCTTCTCACCCGCGGTCCGGACGTGATCGTCCGGACAGCGGATCACTCGATGATCCGGTCCGCGAGGGCCAGCATCGCGGTCGGGACGGTGAGGCCGAGCGCCTGGGCCGCCTTCAGGTTGATCACGAGTTCGAACACGTCCGGGCGCTCGACCGGAAGGTCGCCGGGCCGCGCCCCCTTCAGGATCCGGGCGATGTAGCTCGCCAGACGCCGGTAGGAGGCGGCGATGCGCGGCCCGTAGGTGCAGACCGCGCCGCTCTCGGCGAAGCTCGGCCAGCCGGAAATCACCGGGATGCGCAGGCCGGCGGCCGCCTCGATGATGCGCTGGCGATTCTGCAGGGTGAAGCCGTCCGCGAAGACGGACAGCGCCTGCGGCGGCGCGGCGGCCAGGCGCGCCAGCGCCGCGGCGAGGTCCTCGGGCGTCCCGGTGGCGTGGTAGTCGATCCGCAGGCCGAGCCGGCTCCCGGCGTCGAGGGAGACCGCGCGCTCCAGCTGCTCGCCGGGATGCTCCGGGTTGCCGATGATCGCCACGTGGCGCAGGCCGGGGATCATCTCGCGCAGCAGGTCCAGGCGCTTGCGGTTGAACTCGGCCGCCATCAGGGTGACGCCGGTCATGCCGCCGCCCGGGCGCGCGTAGCTCTCCGCGAGGCCGGCCGCCACCGGATCGCCGCTGACGACGTAGACGAGCGGGACCGGCAGGCGCAGCGCGGCGGTGATCGGGGCGGCGGCGCCCTGGACCAGGAGCGCCGCCACCTTGGCGGCGGCCAGCTCCCCGGCGAGGGCGGGGACCCGGCCGAGATCGTCGTCTCCGTAGCGGAACGCGATGGCGAGGTTGCGCCCCTCCTCGAGCCCCTCCGCGGCCAACCCGTCGCGCAGGGCGGCGATGTAGGGCGTGAGGCTGGCGGCGCGCTGCGCGGTCAGCCAGCCGATGCGCACCGGCGCGCCGTCGCCTCGGGCGAGGCCGGCGCGGGAAAGGGCGGCCGCGAGGGCGGCCCCGAGCAGGTGCCGCCGCGCGACGCCTCCGGCGAGGGGCGGGGCGGGGTCTCGGGCGGGGTCCCGGGCATACGGCGCGGTCCGGTCCGGCATGGGCGTGTCCCCGATCATCGACGATGCGGATCCGTCGCCCGGGCGACGCCGCGCTTCATTCCAGGATCTCGTCCGCGCGGGCGAGGACCGGCAGCGGGATCTTGATGGCGAGGTGCTGGGCCGTCCTCAGGTTGAGCACGAGGTCGAGTTTCTTGATCTGCTGCACGGGCAGGTCGCCGGGCTGCTCGCCGCCGAGGATGCGGCCGACATAGGCGCCGACCCGGCGCGACGCCTCGGCGACGCTGCCGCCGTAGCTCATGAGGCCGCCCGCGAGCGCGAATTCGCGGTAGGCGGAGATCGCCGCCACGGCGGCGTCGCGCGCCTGCGCGGCGATCAGGTCGTTGCGGCTGTTGAAGAACGTGTCCGCGCCGAGGATCAGCCCGCGCGCTCCGGCGCCGCTCAGCCGCGCGAAGGCCGCGGCGATGTCGGCGTCGCCGCTCGCCGTGACCACCAGCGGCTCGAAGCCGAGGGCGCGGGCAGCCTCGGGAACCTCCCTCGCCTGGCGGTCGGCCAGGATCGGGTTCGTCGGGTTGACGAGAACCGCGACCACCACCCCGGGCGGGATGAGCTCCCGCAGGAGCTCGAGCTGCTTCGGCCCGATCTGGGCGCCGAGGGTGGTCCAGCCGGTCAGGTTGCCGCCGGGCCGGCTCGTGCTCTGGACGAGCCCGATGCTCGCAGGGTCGACCGCCATCCGCACGACGATCGGGATCCGCTCCGTCGCGCGCTTGGCGGCGAGCGCCGAGGTCGTGTTGCCGAGGACCACGATGACGGCGACGCCCTCGCGCACGAGATCCTCGGCCATCCCGTCGAGGCGGTCGTTCCGCCCCCGCGCCCAGCGGTAGCTGAACCGCACGTCGCGGCCCTCGACGTATCCGGCCTCCGCGAGCCCGGCCCGGAAGGCGTCGACGCGCGAGGTCCAAAGCTCCGGCGATTCGCTGCACAGGAGGCCCAGGGCGGGGAGCGGGGCCGGCTGCGCCGCGGCCCCGCGCGGTCGCACCAGGGCGAGGCCGAGGCCGGACAGAAATCGACGCCGATCCATGTCCCCTCTCCCTTGCCGGCCCGATCCGACGAGACCAGTCGCGGTCCCGCAGAATTCTGTCGTGCCGAAGCTTTCACAAGATGTCCCGGCGCAGGGGCGGCCGCAACTCGGCGCGGCGTCGCGAGGGATGCTGCGCCGCGGCGCGCCCGAAGGGCGCGGCATCGTCCGCCGAGAGGGCCGCCGGGCGGGCGGCAGGAAGGATGCGGGCGCAATATCCGGAGCGGAACGGCGCCCGGCGAAGCCGCTCAGGCGCCGCCGAGGTCGATGCGGGTGCCGGTCTCGCCGTTGAGGAGGCGCCTGAGATGGAAGCTCGCGAGCCGGTCGTCGGGGCGCTGCCCGATCAGCGCCGCGAAGGCCTGCGTGGCGCAGGGATCCTGGGCGGCGAGCTTCGCGAAGGCCTGCGCGTAGCGGGCGGTGGCCGGATCGGCGTATGCGGCCTCGCTCAGCGGCTCGTAGGCCCGCAGCGGGGCCGACTTGCCGCGCAAGAGCAGGTCGCCGATCGGCCGCCCGCGAAACGCCTCCGCCCGCTCCGCTACGGCGGCGCTCACGCAGATCCGCGTGCCGAGCACCTTGTTGGCGGCCTCCAGCCGCGCCGCGATGTTGATCGTGTCGCCGTAGGCCGTGTAGTCGAAGAAGCGGTCGCCGCCGAAATTGCCGACGATCGCCGGCCCGGCATGGACGCCGATGCGCGTCGCGCCGAGGCTGACGCCCCGCTCCGCCCAGGCGGCGCGCAGGGCCTGGGCGGCCTCGTCGAGGGCGAGCGCGCAGGCCACCGCCCGGCTGGCATGGTCCGGCTGCTCGCCGGGGGCGCCGAACAGCACGTGGATCGCGTCGCCCACGATCTTGGCGACGGTGCCCTCGTACCGGAAGACGAGGCCGGTCATCGTGGCGAGGTAGCCGTTCAGCAGCTCGGCCATCAGCGCCGGGTCGAGGCTCTCCACCAGCGTGGTGAAGCCGGCGACGTCCGTGAACAGCGAGGCGACGTCGCGCCGGTGCCCTCCGGCCGCCAGGGAGGAGGCGTCGGCCGCCAAGCGCTCGGCGAGGTTGGGCGAGAAGTAGCGCGACAGCGTCGCGTGGGCGCGCTCCGCCTCGGCCTGGCGGCGGCGCGCCTCCCGCAGGGCCCTGACATGCAGCACCGTCCGGTCGACGGTGGTCTCGAAGTCGGCGAAGTCGATCGGCTTGGTCAGGAAGTCGAAGGCGCCGCGGTTCATCGCGACCCGGATGTTCGCCATGTCCCCGTAGGCCGAGACGATCACGGTCGAGAGCTTCTCGTCCGCCTCCTGCAGCTTGGCGAGGAGCGAGAGGCCGTCCATCCGCGGCATGTTGATGTCCGAGACGACGAGGTCGACGTCCCGGTGCTCGGTCAGGAGGTCGAGCGCCTCGACGCCGTCGCGGGCGAACAGGAAGCGGACGGTGCCCTCCCGGATCCGGCGGCGGAAGGTCTGGAGGATCAGCGCCTCCAGGTCCGGCTCGTCGTCCACGACGAGGATCTTGGCGGGCGCGGCGCTCATGCGGCGGTACCGGCCAGGCGGCGGTCGATCTCCTGCCGCAGGGCCGCGAAGTCGATCGGCTTGACCAGCACGGTCTCGGCCCCGCGCTCCTGCGCGACCCGGCGGGTCTGGGCGTCGCCGTAGGCGGTGATCATGATCACCGGCACCGCGGGGCAGGCCTGCTTGACCAGCGGCAGGAGGTCGAGGCCGGTCGTGCCCGGCATGTTGATGTCCGAGAGCACGAGGATCAGCGTGGCGTCGCCCGGCGCGGCGATGCGGGCCAGCGCCTCCTCGGCCGATTGCGCGAAGGCGAGGGTGAAGCGGCCCGCGCGCAAGTCGCGGCGGAACTGCTGCCGGAACAGCTCCGCCACGTCCGGCTCGTCGTCGACGACCAGGATCAGCACGCTCATGGCCCCCTCCCCGATGGTCCCCTCCCCGGAGGCGCCGCGGCGCCGGCGCGCGGCAGCGTGATCGTGAACTCGGTGAAGGCGCCCGGCTCGGTCGCGACCTCGATCGTGCCGCCGTGCTGCTTCACCACGATGTCGTAGCTCAGCGACAGGCCGAGTCCCGTGCCCTCCCCGGCCGGCTTGGTCGTGAAGAAGGGGGTGAACATCTTCGCCCTGACGGTGTCCGGGATGCCCGTGCCGTTGTCGCGGATCCTGATCTCGACCTTATCCCCGAGGTCCCGGGTGGCGGCAACCAGGGTCGGGGCGAAGCCGGGGGTCTCGCTCCCGCGCTGGCGCAGGGCGTAGAAGCCGTTGGTGATCAGGTTCAGAAGGACGCGGGTCATCTCCTGGGGGTAGAGTAGGGCCGTCCCGGCGGCGGGGTCGAGGCGGCGCTCCAGGGTCACGTTGAAGCCGGGCTTCTCCGCCCTTGCGCCGTGATAGGCGAGGTTGAGGCTCTCCTCCACCAGGGCGTTGAGGTCGGCCTCGCGCCGCTCGCCCGTCCCCTCGCGCGAGTGCAGCAGCATGTTCTTGACGATCGAATCGGCGCGCCGCCCGTGCTGCACGACCTTGGCGAGGTTGCCCTTGAGGAGGCCGGCGAGTTCGTCGACCTCGCCCCGCACGGAATCGGCGAGGGGCGCGCCGGCCAGCGCCTGCCGCAGCTCGTCCACCAGCTCGGCCGACAGGGCCGCGAAATTGTTGACGAAGTTGAGCGGGTTCTTGATCTCGTGGGCGATGCCGGCGGTGAGCTGGCCCAGCGAGGCGAGCTTCTCCGACTGGATGAGGCGGTCCTGGGCCGCGCGCAGCTCCTCCAGGGAGCACGAAAGGTCCCGCGTCCGCTCCTGCAGGGCCGCGAACAGCCGCGCGTTCTCGATCGCGATCACCGCCTGGTCCGCGAAGGTCTGCACCAGCTCGACCTGCCGGGGCGGGAAGGCGCCCGGCCCCTCCCGCGCCAGGACGAAGACGCCCTCGACGGGGCCGTCGCGCAGGAGCGGCACGCCGAGCCAGGCCCGGCCTCCCCCGTCCGGTCCGGCCGGCTCCTCGTCCTGCTCCACGCGGCCCGACCCCGCGACCCGGGCGACCATCGCGGCGAGGGCCGTCCCGGCCGGGATCTCCCCGCAGAGGGCTCCCCTGCCGCACGGAATCCCGCCGCTCTCGGGGCAGTCGCACCGCGCCGGGCCGTCGGACGCGAGGCCCACGCCGGCCCTGATCCGGTAGGCGTCGCCCTCGCGCAGGACCACGAGTCCGCTGGGAACGCCGCACAATTCGGCGGCCGAGCGGGCCAGGGTGGCGAGCACGGCGTCGAGGTCGAAGGCCGAGCGGCTGATCACCTTCAACACCTCGGCGGTGGCGGTCTGCTGGCGCAGCGCCTCGTCGAGGGTGCGGGTGCGCTCCGCGACCTTGGCCTCCAGGGTCTCGTAGGAATCCTGGATGCGGACGGCCATCAGGTTGAAGCGGTCCGCCAGGGTCTCGATCTCGTCCCCGGTGCGGATGGCGATGCGCTCGGAGAGGTCCCCGCCCCCGAGGCGCTCCGCCCCCTCCTGCAGGCGGCGGATCGGCACCACCATGCGGCGGGCGAGCAGCGTTCCGGCGATGCTGGCGAGCAGGAGGCCGAGGCCGAGGAGGCCGAGGGTCTGGTAGAGCGAGGTGAAGACCGGGGCCATGGCCTCGGCGAGGGGCGACTGGACGAACACGATCCAGCCGATGCGCCGGATCGGCGCGTGGGCGGTGAGCACCGAGCGCTCGCCGAGGTCGCGGGTGATCTCGGGGGCCGCCGCCGCGCCGTCGAGGGCCCGGCGCACCTGCGGCGTCTGCGACAGGTCGGTGTCGCGCAGCACGAGGGTGAGGTCGGGATGCGCGATCAGGCGGCCCTGCTGGGTCACCACGAAGGCGTGGCCCTTCTCGCCGACGTGGATGGCCGCGATGACGTCCCAGATCAGCTTGAGGTTCACCTCCGCGGCGGTGACTCCCGGATTCCTGCCCGCATGCGCGATGGCGATCGTCATGTAGGGCTCGGACCCCCGCCGGAAGGTGACCGGGCCGAGCCAGACCTTGTCGCCGATGGCGCGCAGGAAGCGCGCGTCCTGCGAGAGGTCGCGCCCGCTCCCGACCGCGTCGGGTTCGAGGCGGGAGACCTTGAGCTGCTCGCGCCCCGCCGCGTCGATGTAGGACACTTCGGTGATGGCGGGCGCCTGCCGCAGCAGGCGGATGAAGTCGTAGCGCTGCTGCTCGACCGGGATGCGGCGCCACTCCGCCCGGGTGGTCCAGCCGATCTGGTTCTCGATCTCGGCGATGAAGGCGTCGACCTGCGCGGCGGCGGCGTGGGCCTTCTCCTGCTGCACCCGGATCGCGGTCCGCTTCGCCTCGTCGTAGTTCAGCAGCAGGTTCACGGCGCCGTTGACGACGAGCACCACCGTCACGAGGCCGACCAGCGCCACGGCGAGCTTGGCCGAGAGCGGGATGCGCCGGCGACGCCCGGCGCGGGCGCCCGCCGGGAGGGGTCCGGCCTGCGCCTCGGGCGCGGCGACCCTCACGGTCGTGGCCGGATTCCGGCCGGCGGGCGCCGCGGGCCCCAGATCATGCATTCGCCTCGCTCAGGCTTCGGCCGAGGCCGGAACTATGCCATGGCGGGCGCGCGCCGTCAGCGGTGCGCCCGCGGGTCCGGAGGCGACCGCGCGGCCGGCGCGCCGGGCGCGTCCTCCCCCTCCTCGCTCGGATCACGGTCGACGCCCGCGGGGCCCATAACCGTGAGATCCGCCGGGGGAGGAACCCGGCTGAATTGGCACAGGTTGTTCGGCATGGATGCGCCTGCCGAACGAGACGCACGCATCGCCCGCGAGAAGGCGGGCCTCGTCAAGGCCGAGCAGGACATCGTGGCGGGTGAGCGACGCGTCGCCGAACAAGATCTCAGGATCAGGCGGCTTCGGGCAGAGGGGCACGACACCGCCCAGGCAGAGCAGCTTTTGGAGATGCTGGGCGCCACGCTGGCCGAATGGCAGCACCATCGACGGGCAATCCTCGACGTGATCCATCGCCTGGAGGCCGAGGGCCGGGCATCGGACCGATGAGCGAGGCGGTCCGCGGGACCGCGCGCGGATGCATCGGCCGGATCGAGCGGGCCGCATCGCGCTGCCGCTAACGGCCCGCCGGCACGTCAGGCCGCGCGTCGGGCACGAAGCCGTCGCGGTTCGGGTTGGCCACGCGGGGCAGGCTCTGCGCGTCGAGGACCGCGTCCCCGGGCAGGATGCCGTTGCGGTGCAGGAGGCAGGCCGAGACGGCGTAGACCTCGGGGTCCGAGAGGGATTGCGGCGCGTCGAAGGGCATCGCCCGGCGCACGCAGTCGAACAGGGTCGTGGCGTAGGGCCAGAAGCTGCCGATGGTCCGCACCGGCTCGGCGCCCGCCAGCGTGCCCCGCCCGCCCACGAGCCGGTCCGCCGCCCCGCCTTCCCCCGCCGCGCCGTGGCAGCCGGCGCAGCGCACGACGTCGCGCCGGCGATGGTCAACCTCACCTGCCCGCTCGCGGCGGGGGGCGACCCGAACACCGCCCTCCTCGTTGACCGGGCGGCGGACGACCAGTTCGTGCTGCGCTTCGTCGCCCGCGAGGACCGCAAGGACGATCCCCGCCTGCGCCGCTTCGTCGAGACCTGCAAGGACCCGCAGGTGAAGGCCTTCATCAGGCGGACCCTCCCCGGCTTCGTGCCGGCTTGGCCGGGGGCGTGAGCCCTTCCGCGTCGAGCCTCACACCACATCCGCCAAAATGCCTTCGGGATGGCGGATTCGGGCATCGCTCAGGCGCCGCGCGGGCGCGTGATCCGGGATCCGCTGCGATCGACCGGATCCCGGATCAGCCCTGCCCGACGCGGCACGGCTGGGCGGCCGCCCGCGCGATGCCGCCGAGCCACCCGGCGGCGCGGTCCCGGCGGGCGCCGGAGATCCGCCGTCTCGCCCAACCTCTTCCGACAGAAGACCATCCCGGTTGACGCGGCGCTTGGCCCCGCCATGCTCCCGCCGATCCGCAGCCCGACGCCGGTGAGCCTCCCGGCGCGCCCGGAGACCGCCATGGCGAGAGCCCGCACCCTGCATCTCGGCGCCTTCATGCGCCCGGTCGGCATCCACACTGCGTGGTGGCGCTATCCGGGGGGTTACCCGGACGCGAACTTCAACTTCGCGCACCTCGCGCGCTTCGCGCAGACGCTGGAGCGGGCGAAGTTCGACACCTTCTTCATGGCCGACCACCTCGCGGTGCTGAACATGCCGATCGAGGCGCTCAAGCGCTCGGCGACCGTGACGTCGTTCGACCCGCTGACGCTGCTGCCCGCGCTCGCCGTGGTGACGGAGCGGATCGGCCTCGTCGCCACCGCCTCGACCACCTACGACCAGCCCTACCACGTCGCCTGCAAGTTCGCCTCCCTCGACCACCTCTCGGGCGGACGGGCGGGCTGGAACGTGGTCACGACCTCGAACCCGGACGCGGCGAAGAACTTCGGGTTGGAGCACCATCCCGAGCACGCCGACCGCTACGAGCGCGCGCACGAGTTCGTCGAGGTGGTGAAGGGCCTGTGGGATTCCTTCGCGGACGACGCGTTCCTGCGCGACGTGGAGAGCGGCGTGTTCTTCGCCCCCGAGCGGATGCACGTCCTCGACCATCGCGGGGAGCACCTCGCGGTGCGCGGTCCCCTCAACGTCGCGCGGCCGGTGCAGGGCTGGCCGGTGATCGTGCAGGCGGGCGCCTCGGAGGCGGGCCGCCAGCTCGCGGCCGAGACCGCCGAGGTGATCTTCGGTGCGGCCGCCACGCTGGAGGACGGCCGCGGCTTCGCCGAGGACGTGCGCGGGCGGATGGCGAGGATCGGGCGCGATCCCCAACACCTGAAGATCCTGCCCGCCTGCTTCGTGGTGGTGGGCGACAGTGACGAGGAGGCGCGCGAGAAGCGCGCCACCCTCGACGGCCTCGTGCACGAGGCGAGCGCCCTCGCGGCGCTGTCGATCGCGCTCGGGGTCGATGCGGGCGCCTTCGATCCGGACGGGCCGCTGCCCGCGATTCCGGAGACCAACCAGTCGAAGACCGGGCGCGAGCGGGCGATCGCCCTCGCCCGCCGCGAGGGCCTGACCGTGCGCCAACTGGCGCAGCGCCTCGGCGGCTACGCCGGCCTCGCGATGGTCGGCACGCCCCGGCGCATCGCCGACGAGATGCAGGCCTGGATCGAGGCCGGGGCGAGCGACGGCTTCACGATCATGGTCTCGGACGTGCCGCAGGGCCTCGACGACTTCACCGGCAAGGTTGTGCCGGAATTGCAGCGGCGCGGGCTGTTCCGCACGGCGTACGAGGGGCGCACGCTGCGCGAGCACCTGGGGCTGCCGCGGCCGGCGAACCGCTTCTTCCCGTGAGGCCCGCCGCGAGGCCCGCCCGTCGCGCACGCGCGCTCGATCCCCCTGCACCGCCCCACGCGGCGCGACGGAGCCGGGTCGGCCGGCCTGAATCTTAATAGTCTTTATACAAAGTAGACTATTCCCGCGAGGCGTCCGCTGCGCTAGGCTTCCGCCCGGGCAGGGAGGGTCGAGCATGGTGGGGACGGGATCGCGCGCGGCGCTGGCGGAGCGCTACGGGCCGGCGGGCGCCGACCTCCCGGTCGCCTGGAACGACACGCTGGCGGGGCTCCTCGCCCACCGCTCCGTGCGCGCCTACCGGCCCGATCCCCTGCCCCCGCACACGCTGGAGACGCTGGTCGCGGCAGCGCAGTCGGCGGCCTCCTCCTCCAACCTCCAGACCTGGAGCGTGGTCGCGGTGGAGGACCCCGAGACCAAGCGGCGCCTGTCCGCGGTGGCGGGCGGGCAGCGGCACGTGGTCGAGGCGCCCCTCGTGCTGGTCTGGCTCGCCGACCTGTCGCGCCTCGCCGCGATCGGCCGCGAGAAGGACCGCCCGACCGACGGGCTCGCCTATCTGGAGACGCTGTTCGTCGGCATCATCGACGCCGCGCTCGCGGCGCAGAACGCCACGGTCGCGCTCGAATCCCTGGGCCTCGCCTCGGTCTATATCGGGGCGCTGCGCAACGATCCGGCGGCGGTGGCGGAGATCCTGGGCCTGCCCTCGAACGTGCTGGCGGTGTTCGGCCACTGCGTCGGTCACGCCGATCCGGCGCGCCCGGCCTCGGTGAAGCCGCGCCTGCCTCAGAGCCTCGTCCTTCACAGGGAGCGCTACGGGGCGGGCGCCGACCCGGCGGCGGTCGCCGCCTACGACCGCACGCTCGCCGCCTTCCAGGAAGGCCAGCGCCTGGCCCCGGTGGGCTGGACGAGGGCGGCCCTCGACCGCGTGCGCGGCCCGGAGGCGCTGAGCGGCCGCGACAGGATCCGGGCGGCGCTGGAGCGGCTCGGCTTCGGCCTGCGCTGACGCGGGAACGGCGCCGGGGACGCTCGGCGAGCCCATCGACAACGTCATCCTCCTCGGGGCCGCGCGGAGCCGGGATGCTCACCAACAAGGGAAAGTACGGGCTCAAGGCGCTCGTCCACCTCGCGGCCCTGCCGCCGGGGACCCGCATCGGCGTCGCCGAGGTCGCGGCGGCGAACAACATCCCGAAGAAGTTCCTCGACGCGATCCTGGGCGAGCTGCGCAATGCCGGCCTCGTGCACAGCCGCAAGGGGCCCGGCGGCGGCTACGCCCTGGCGCGGCCGCCGGAGGAGATCCGGGTCGGCCACGCGGTGCGCGTGCTCGACGGGCCGCTCGCCCCCGTTCCCTGCGCCAGCCGCACGGCCTACCGCCCCTGCGAGGATTGTCCCGACGAGGGGGCCTGCGCGGTGCGCCTCGTGATGCTGGAGGTGCGCAACAGCATCGCGGGGGTGCTCGACACGCTCACGCTCGCGCAGATGCGCGACCTGCCGGCGGCGGACGAGGGCGGCAGCATCACCTACCAGATCTGATCCGCCTCATCCGCCGTCCGGACGATCACGTCCGGACAGCGTCTGACAAGCCCGCGCGGCGCTTGAGCGAAGCCCAAATCCGCCATCCCGAAGGGATCAAGCGGATTCGGGATGACCAGCCCGCGCGGCGCTTGAGCGAGGCCGACATCCGCATGGCCGAAATGGGAGATGGCGACGCAATCCGTCGGATGTCGGATCAGGGGCTGGCGCGGCCGACGGCCGCCGTGACGGGCCGCGACCGGCCGCGGGCGCCGCCGTCGAGGATGCGGGCGGCGAGCCACGCGCAGGCCGCGTCGAGGTCGAGGAGGTCCGGCACGGGGGCGTAGGGCATCAGGTCGGAGAGGTCCGCGGAGAACAGCGCGTCCTGCGGACCGGCCGCGCGCACCTGCGCCAGCAACGGGTGGTTCGTCCGCGCCGCCGGGATCTCCGCCGGCCGGCGCGCCAGCGCGTCGAAGGCGCGCCGCCCGTGCCGCAGCAGGCTGCCTCGCGCGGCGGGCGGCAGGTGGTGCCAGAGCGCCGGGGCATGCAGGCGCACGCCGTCCACCGCCTCGGTCCAGGGAATCCCGCGCGCCCGCGCCTCGCCGAGCACGCGCCGCAGCCAGCGGGCGAGGGAGGCAACGCCGGTGCCGAGAGGCAGGTCGGCGGGGTCGAGGCGCAGCACCCGCAAGGGCCCGCATGCCTCGACGCCGCGCGGCGGCGCGGGAGCGGCCGCCGTCACCGTCGCGGTGCGCGCCAGGATCGTGGTGCCGTCGTCGAGGAGGGCCGCGACGCAGCCGACCGTGCGGCCGAGGCGAAGACACACCCCCTCCGCCACGTGGAGGCGGGTGGCGGCCTCGCGCAGCGCGCCGCTCGCGCGCGGCTCGGACGCGGTCGACGCGCCCTCCGGCCACCAGCGCGCACCGTCCGCGACGCCGGTCCTCAGGATCGCGGCGTAATCCTCCCGGCGCAGCAGGCGGCAGAGGTCCGGGCGCCCCTCGACCAGCGTCACCTGCGCGCGCGGATCGCGCCGCAGCAGGTGGGAGGTGAGACAGAGGGCACCGGCCGTGGCACCCACCACGAGGTGGTGGCGCCCGTCCACCGGAGGCGGGATCGCGGCTGACCCGTGCATCGGGGTCTCCTTCCGGGAGCGGCAACGCGGCCGGATTGTCGATCCGATGGACCGAAAGATCAACGAGAACGTTCTTTTTACAGAACGTCTTTGCGCAGGAGAAGGGCGTGGCCGCACCCGGCGTCGCGAGAGGATCCTGCGGCGGACGGAGGGTGCTTCGCGCGGCGAGGCCCGCCTCGCCGCGCACGGGCCCGCCGCGCCGGGATCCCGGCCGACGCGGCGCGGGCCGCGCCGCTCCCCCGCCCGGGGACGGCGCCCGCCGCGCAGGCCGAGCGGTCTCCGCCGGACCGGTCGGAGCCCGGATCACACCCGCCGCAGGGGCACCCGGAACAGGCGCAGGGCCGCGAGCAGCGTCGCCGCGTAGGCGAGGAGGCCGAGGCCGCCGAGGGCCGAGAGGATCGCGAGCTCGCGGAAGCGCGGCAGGGGCGGCATCAGCCGCTCCAGCAGGGGCAGCCCGCCGAGGGTGCCGAGTGCCAGCACGGCGCAGCCGGCGAGCACCCCGCAGGCCGTGACGGCGAGCGCCCGGCTCGGGGCGGTCCAGCCGCGGCGGCGGGCGACCAGGAACAGCATCAGCACGTTCACCCAGACGCCCGCCGCGGTGGCCAGCGCGAGGCCGGTCACGCCGAGCGGGCCGGTCAGCGCCACCTTGAGGGCGACGTTGAGGGCGACCGCCGTCAGCGAGGCGACGACCGGGAAGCGCGAATCCTGGCGCGCGTAGAAGCTCGCCACGATGCTGCGGATCAGCACCGCGGCCGGCAGGGCGAGGCCGTAGGCGGCCAGCACCGCCCCGGCCCGGGCCGCCGCCTCGGCGTCGAAGGCGCCGCGCTGGAACAGGGCCGTCATGATCAGGTCCGGCACCAGCAGGAAGGCCACCGCGAACGGCGCCGAGAGGGCGAGCGAGAAGCCGGTGGCGCGGTTCTGCGCCGCGTGGGCCGCGGCGGCGTCGCCGGAGGCGAGGCGCCGGCTCATCTCCGGCAGCAGCACGGTGCCGGCCGCGATGCCGATCACCCCGAAGGGCAGCTGGTAGAGCCGGTCCGCGTAGTAGAGGGCCGAGACCGCGCCGGCGGGCAGGAAGGAGGCGATGATCGTGTCGGCGAACATCGCGATCTGCACCCCCGCCGAGCCGATCACCGCCGGCCCGAGCATGCGGAAGAAGCGCACCATGCCGGTATCGGCGAGGGTCGGGCGCGCGAGCCGGGGCGCCACCCCCGCCCGCACGGCGTCGCCCCAGACGAGCAGGAATTGCAGCACGCCGGAGACCGCCACGCCCCAGGCGGCCGCGTAGGCGGCGTTGGGGAACAGGAAGGCCAGGGCGAGGGAAGCCAGCAGCGAGAGGTTGAGCAGGACCGGGGCGGCCGCCGCCGCCGCGAAGCGCTTGCGGGCGTTGAGCACCCCCGAGAGCAGCGTCACCAGGGTGATGAACAGCAGGTACGGGAAGGTGATGCGGGTGAGCGCGACCGCCAGGGCGAATTTCTCCGGCTCCTCCGCGAAGCCCGGGGCGAGGGCCCGCACGACGAGCGGCATCATCGGCAGCGCCAGGGCGAGGAGCGCGACCTGGATCAGCAGCATCAGGGTGAAGATGCGGTCCGCGAAGCGCCGCGCGTCCTCCCGCTCCCCGGCCCCGTCCAGCCCCGCATAGGTCGGCACGAAGGCGACGTTGAAGGCCCCCTCGCCGAAGATCGCCCGGAAGTGGTTCGGCAGCCGGAAGGCCACCACGAAGGCGTCGGCGATCGGGCCGGCCCCCATCACGGCGGCCATCACCACGTCCCGCAGGAAGCCCGTGACCCGCGACACCAGGGTCCAGCCGCCGACCGAGAGGATGCTGCGGATCATCGACACGACTCGTCCTGATGCGGGCGCGACGGCGCCCGCCCGGTCACACTGCCCCCGGAAAGGTGGCGCGAGCGCGGCGATCGTCGGGGAACGGCGCGGCCTGCGCGGCGGCGGCCGGGCCGATCCGCTCGGCGACCACGTAGAGCGGGCGCCGCTTCACCTCCGCGAAGATCCGCCCGATATACTCCCCGATGATGCCGAGCGACATCAGCTGGATGCCCGAGAAGAACATCACCGACACGATGAGCGAGGCGTAGCCCGGCACGTTCGGCCCGCGGAACAGGTACTCGCCCACGAAGTAGAGGGCGGCGAGGAACGCCAGCGCCGCGATGGCCCCGCCCAGATAGGTCCAGACCCGCAGCGGCACGGTCGAGAACGAGGTGATGCCGTCGAAGGCGAAGCGGAACAGCTTGCGGAAGCTCCACTTGGTCTCGCCGTGGTGGCGCGCCTCGACCGCGTAGGGCACCCCCACCGAGCGGAAGCCGATCCAGGAATAGAGCCCCTTCGAGAAGCGGGCGCGCTCGGGCAGCGCCCGCAGCACCTCGACGCCCTTGCGGTCGATCAGCCGGAAATCCCCGGCCCCCTCGGGCAGCGGCATCTCGCCGAAGGTGGCGAAGAGCCGGTAGAACAGCCGCGCGAAGCCGCGCCGCAGCCGGCTCTCGCCGTCCCGGTCCATGCGCTGGGCGTAGACCATGACGTTGCCCTCCCGCCAGAGCGCCACGAAGGTCTCGATCAGCTCCGGGGGGTGCTGGAGGTCGGCGTCCATCAGCACCACGGCGCGGCCGCGGGCGTGGTCGAGCCCGGCCGCGATCGCGACCTCCTTGCCGAAGTTGCGGCTGAAGGAGACCGCGCCGATGCGCGGCTCGCCCGCATGGTGCGCGGCGATCACCGCGGCGGTGGCGTCGCGGCTGCCGTCATCGACGAACAGCACCTCGAAGGCCGGGCCGATGCGCTCCAGCACGGGCAGGAGGCGGGCGAGGAGCGGCCCGACATTGGCGCTCTCGTTGTAGACCGGTATGACGACGCTGAGGTCGACCGGGTCGCTTGGCCTGAACAGCTCCACGGTGCCGTTCCTCGATGTCTGTGCCGGGCAAGGCCGGCCTCGCGCGGGATCAAGAACCGGCGCCGCGCGCCGGATCAAGGGAATGCTGTAGCGCATGCCACCTGAACGGCGACCGATCGTGCTCTGCGCCGACGATTACGGGCTGAGCCCCGGGGTGAGCCGCGGGATCCTGGCCCTCGCCCGGGCCGGCCGGATCTCGGCGACGGGGTCGATGACGAACCTGCCCTCCTTCGCCCCGGCGGCCCCGCCCCTGCGCGAGGTCGCCGGGCGGGTCGGGCTCGGCCTGCACCTCACGCTGACGGCGGGCGCGCCGCTCGGGCCGATGCCGCGGCTCGCCCCCGGCGGCGCCCTGCCGTCCCTGGGGCGGCTGATGCGGGCGGCCTTCGCGGGCGCCCTCGATGCCGCCGAGACCGAGGGCGAGATCGCCCGCCAGCTCGACGCCTTCGAGCGGGCCCTCGGCCGCCCGCCGGACTTCGTCGACGGGCACCAGCACGTGCACGTGCTGCCCGGGCTGCGGGGCGCGCTCCTCGCGGTGCTCGCCCGGCGGGGCCTGGCCGGGCGGACCTGGCTGCGCGATCCGGGCGACCGCCTCGCCGCCCTCCTGGCCCGGCCCTCGGCCCCGAAGGCCGGGCTCGTGCGCGCCCTCGCGCTCGGCTTCCGGCGCGCGGCGGTCCGGGCGGGGTTCCCGACCAACCGCGGCTTCTCGGGCTTCTCGGATTTCGCGCCCGGCAGCGGGTTCGCGGAGTCCTTCGAGCGGGCCTTCGCCCGGCTCGGCCCGGCGCCCCTCGTCATGTGCCATCCGGGCGAGGCGGACGACGCCCTGCGGGCCCTCGACCCGGTGGTCGCGAGCCGGCCGGCGGAGCTCGCCTACCTCGCCTCGGAGCGGTTCGCGACCTTCCTGGAGCGGGAGGGCTTGCGCCTCGCGCCAGCCCCCGGAGCGCGCGGCCCGGACGGCGCCGCCTGAGGGTGCGAGGCCGGCCGGCGGCGCGGGCCGGGACTGCCGGTCGCTCCGCGCCGGACGGGCCCCAGGAGGGCGCGACCCGGGGAGAACGTCGAGCGGCCGCCGTGCCGGGCGCGACACGTCCTGAGGAGAGGCGCGATCCGGCCGGCATGCGCCGCTCGGCGCCCTCGCGTCAGCTCCTCGGCAGGGCGGCGGATCCGCCCGCGGTTGCGCGCGCCTGCGCCAGCGCTTCGGCAGAGTTCTTCAGCGCGTCGACGATGTCGCGGCGCGTCAGCCGGTTGCCGCGCAGCAGTTCCAGGTGATGCGCGAGCCCGACCTCGTCCGGCTCGCGCCCGAGCACAAGGCGATAACATTGCAAGAGGAAGGGGTAGGGGCTCTGATTCACGTCGTCCGCCAGCAGGGCGATCTCGAGTTCCCGGTTCAGGTTCCGCTCCGCCGGGGGCTCGGGGGGCTCGTCCAGGACCGCGGCGCGGGCCGTGACCCACCCGCGAACGAAGATGCCGGCCTGCCGCGCGGCCGCGGACGAGCGGACCTCCGCGGCACTGGCCAACCTGCTGATCAAGCCGTCCCGCCCGAGTTCCCGATAGACCCCGACCCAATACTCCACGTCGCTGGCGGATTGCTCGACCGGAAAGGCCCAGCGCAAGAGGTGGCGGAGGTTCTCCTCGATCTCGGTCTCCAGGCGCAGGGCGCGGGCCGCCGTCAGCGCTCCCACGATCGCCGGGCCGATCGGATCGGCCGCCACGTCGCCCTTCGTGGGCAACGCGGCCGGCCGCAGCGCCCTGCGCCGGGTCTCGGCCCAGCTCGGGGTCGGAACCAGGAGCGGTGAGAGCCGGGCGGTGATCCGTTCGATGTAGGCGTCGCGCGTGAAGCGGGCGGCATGCTGCTTCACCGCCGAGCGCCATTCCTCGCGCGGCATCCGCCCCCTGTCGCAAGCGACCTCGCCCGCCTCGAAGGCGGCACAGAAGCCGGAGAGGCAGGTTGCCAGTTCCTCGACCTTGCCGGCCGTGAAGGTCGAGGCCAGGTGGCCGGTCAGTTCCGGCAGGGCCCCGGCCGTGGTGCATATGACCGGCGTGCCGGCGAGGAACGCTTCCGCGACCGGCATGCCGAACCCCTCGTGGAACGAGGGAAGGACGAAGACGTCGGCCTCGGCGAAGAGTCGCCGGATTTCGGCGGAACTGCTGTTCAGCTTGAAGCGCAGCGCGACCCGTTCGGGCAGCGTTTGCGCCAAGTCGTCGACCTCCCTGATGTAAGCTTGGTCGGAGAATTCGGTGATGCCGGCCAGCGTCACCGTGACCGGGCGCGCGAGGGCCGGCTCGGCAAGGGCAAGGGCCTCCAGCAGGGTCGTCACGCCCTTGCTTCGGGCGAAGCGCCCGCAATAGAGCAGGTGCAGCGGTCGTCCGGCATCCTCGAAACTTATTTCGCCGGCCTCACCCATGGCGCCGGCATTGGGGCCGAACAGCGGGACTACCGTGGCGGGGCGCGCGAGTCCGTACGCGCGCAGCTGGTTTGCCGAGTATTCCGACGCCGCGAAAACAGCATCGGCGACGTGGAAATTCTCGATCTGCTGAAAGGAGCGATAGATGAGATCCTCGGCCTGAGGTGGACAGTACTGAGGTGGAGTGATGCCCTGGAAAAAAATGGCGAGTCTGGCGTCCCGTCGGGTATGATTCATGCAATTATGGACGTCATTGTAAACACCAAAATGAAAGTAATACAAATCTGAAGTCGCGAAATGCTCTTCCTTCAAAATTTGGCGCCAATCGTTGACGACGCGGACGCGGGTGTCCATCAGGTCCGAGGACATGCAGTAAATCTGGACATCGAGATTGCGGCGCTCGCGGACCGAAAGCATGTCGAGCGCGTCGAGGTCGCACGCAACCGTCTCGCTCATGGCGTCGCCGCGATGGACGACACCCGTGATGATCGAGATGCGCGGGGTGAAGTTGTTGCGCGGCATCATCATCACCGTCTAGGCGCGATTGTTCAGGTTGGCCGGTCCCACCAGGCTGGCGAAGGCCACCTGCGAGGACTTGATCACGCGCTCGTTCTCGAAGAGCCTGAGATAGCGGTCGCGGCCCGCATCCCCCATGCGCGTGCGCCGGGGCCGGTCGGTCACGAGTTGGTCGAGGGCGGCCTCCACCTCGGCGGACCGGGCCCCGCAGAGGATGCCCGTCGCGCCGTCCTCGACGATGTCGCGGGCGCCGCCGACGTCGAGTGCGACGACGGGCAGGCGGTAGCGCATCGCCTCGATGAAGATGATCCCAAACGACTCGTAGCGGGATGGGACGCAGAAGATGTCCGCCTGCTCGTAGAGAGCGACGACCTCGGCGTCGGAGAGCTGGCCGTGGAAGCGGACGCGTCCCGCCAGATCACCGCGCCGCCGCTCGAATTGCAGCCGGAGGCTGCGCGTCGGATCCTGCCCGTAGGAATCGCGGCCGACGACGTCGACCTCGACGTTGAGGTGCCGGGCGAGCAGCTTCGCACAGGCCGAGAGGAAGAGGTCGGTTCCCTTTCGGCGCTCCAGGCGGCTGACGGAGAGGACGCGAACGATCCCATCCGGATCCGCGCGCCGCTTCGCCACCCGTTCCAGGGATGCGGGCTCGATATCCGCGGCCCCGTGCGGCACCGTCACGATCCTGGCGGACGGAGCGATGCCGAAATCGTCCTTCAGGTGGTCCGCCGACGACCGGCTGTTGGCGTGAAACAGCCTCGCGGAATGGACGTAGATGTCTTCGAGCGTCGACAGCTCCTCGAGCGTCTCGCGATCGAGCGAACTCCGTTCGAGATCGGCGAAGCGCCGGAAGGTGGTATTCATCGACACGATCGTGTTCAGCCGACGATCGAGCACGCAGTAGAGCCCTTCCTGGTCCCAGACAGGAGCGATCACCATGTCGATGTAGCGGTCTCGCCGGAGCCGCAGGACTTCCTGATGCGCTGCTTTGGACCACGCCACGTTGGCCCGTGCGGGTCCCGACCGCAGCGCGCCGATCCGCTCCGCGACCGGCTGCGCGATCCCGCCGGGAGCCAGCCCCGCTTCGGACAGGTGGCGGATCCAGAGGCCTTCGTGGAACTCGATCCGCGAAGGCCCATCGGTCGCCGTGATCAGGTGCGTCTCGTGGCCGTTCCGCGCGAAGCCGGTGGCGAGATCCCAGATGTAGCGGGCGATCCCGCCGGGGGAGCGCTGCGGAGTCCAGCGGGAGATGAAGCAGATCGTGCGGCGGCCGCCCTCGGGGTGGATGACCGGGAACTTACGGATCGCCTCCGGTCGGGCGGGGCTGATCGCCACGGATTTGCGCGTTTGCTCGAGGGCGCGGCGGCGCCCGTCCGAGGCGCCCCGCTCCGCGTCCGCGAGGAAGGACCGATACTCCGCCCAGCTGATGCCGTGATGGGCGGCCTGCCAGCGCGCGCCGTCCACCAACTCCCTCAGCCACGTCTCGCAGGCCTGGAGGTACTCGGTAATCGGTCCGCCGTTGCGGCGCCAGTCGGACAGGGCGACGTAGTACTTGTTCTTCACCACCGGGTAGGGGTGGGTGAGGAGCCTGCGTTCGTCGCGCGTGATGCCTGATGCGAACTGATGATGGACACTGGCGCCGGAATCCACGAGTCGAATCTTGTACCCGCGTTCGACGATGCGACGGCAGAGTTCCGACTCGTCGAGAAAGTACTCGATCTCCTCGTCGAATCCTCCGACCTCCTGCAGGACCGAGCGCCGG
Organism: Methylobacterium sp. WSM2598; assembly: GCF_000379105.1. GTDB lineage: Bacteria > Pseudomonadota > Alphaproteobacteria > Rhizobiales > Beijerinckiaceae > Methylobacterium. The sequence goes on from NZ_KB900609.1 coordinate 2,888,216, forward strand.
AACGAGCTCGATGCACCGAGGAGGTGGGGAATCGTCGCGGAATCGGAGAATTCAAACGCCCAGAGTGGCGGGCGCCGCACGAAATCCGGACGGTAGAATTTGTCGACGACGAATGGGTTCGCTTGCCATTCGAAGCCGGTATGGTCATACACTCGCGTTCCGGCTCCGCCGACTTCGTGATCACCATACGGTTCTACGATGTTGACAATCCAATCTGGTTCGGCGAAGGCATCGTCGTCCAGAAATAACACCAACTCGCCCGATGAAAGATTGATACCCGTGTTGCGGGAGCGGGAAAGATTGGCCTCGTCAATTCTTCCTAAGACGATATTCTCCTTATAGACTGATATCACATCTTCTGTGTGATCGATTGAGGGGCCGTTAACTACAACGACCTCAAAATTACTGTAGTTTTGCTGCAGAAGCGCCCGCAAAGTCTTTTCAAGCAACGTCGCACGATTCAAGGTTGATATGACGACGCTGACCGAAGGCTCAAATCCGGCGCATTGATACTGCAATGATGAGTTATTCATGCGCGGATCTGCGAAATCAGCTTGATCGTAGTGCATATTCCACCATATGACATAGATGTCTGTTGCATATAGAAAATGTCACAGAACTTTCGTCTTGCGCATGACACCAGATTGTCGATGGCAGACTGACATCATTGCCAGGAATAGAAAGATCTCTATCCCGCGACAACTGAGAGGTCAGGGACCTCATAATGGCCGAATTGCCGGATGGCAAGCGCCGACGGACATTCCGCGCCGCATACTTCCAGCAGGCCCAATGACGGTAGCTGAATATAGGAACAATTTCTTCCCGGATGCCGGACGGCACATGGAAATGCTTCACATTCCCCAAAGACATGGACGCCAGACCGCGAGCGGATGGGGCGGTGATCCCAGCCTGCTCCGCGCGTGGATCATCGACGGGCGGGCCCGATTTTCACCGGAAGCGCTTCGCCGTCGCAGGGAGGTGGGTTGAATGGGACGCCGCCACGGGGCTGGCCGGCGCGCACCGCCGGACCGGCGGAGCGAGTGCACGGCCGGTCCGTTTCCGGGCGGCTGCCGGCTCCGGATGCCGGGTCGCGAGCAACTTCCATCCGCGCGCGGCGCGACGGTAGCGCCGACCTCGTCGGCAAAGCGGGGCAGCGCGACCTCGGAAGCGATCGACCCGCTGGCGAGGAATTGTCCGATGATCGCGGGACGGCCCCTCCCCGCGCATCTTGGCAGCGGGGAGGGGGGAATGCCGCGCCGCGCGCGGCGATGGCGGGCGACGGATCCGGCAGGCTTGCCGGCTCAGGGTCCTTAGGCGATCGCCTCGTGGTACATCTTCTCCACGTGCTCCCAGTTCACCAAGTTCTCGATGAAGGCCTTGAGATAGTCGGGACGGCGATTGCGGTAGTCGATATAGTAGGAATGCTCCCAGACGTCGACGCCGAGGATCGGCTTGGCCCCGTGCACCAGCGGGTTCTCGCCGTTGGGGGTCTTCATGATCTCGAGCTTGCCGTTCCGGACCGCGAGCCAGGCCCAGCCCGAGCCGAACTGCGACACGCCGGCCTGGATGAAATCCGCCTTGAACTTGTCGGCGCCGCCCAGATCCTCGGCGATCTTCTTCTCGAGCGCGCCCGGGATGGCGCCGCCGCCGTTCGGCTTCATCCATTGCCAGAAGTGGATGTGGTTGTAGTGCTGGCCCGCGTTGTTGAAGAGCGGCTGGTTCTGGCCGTAGGACGCCTTCACCACCTCCTCGACGGACTTGCCCGCCAGCTCCGACCCTTCGAGCAGCTTGTTGCCGGTATCGACGTAGGCCTTGTGGTGCTTGTCGTGGTGAAACTCAAGGGTTTCCTTCGACATGTAGGGCTGCAGCGCGTCGTAGGCGTAGGGCAGTTCGGGCAGCGTGAAGGCCATGGTGTGTCTCCGCATCAAGAGGGCGGCGGACCCGCCGGCCGGCAGCCTCGCTGCGGCGCGGGATCCGGGCGTTAGGTAAGTCGCGCGGCGGCCTCCGGCAACGTGCCGCGGGGGCCGTCGGCCGGGCGAGCGGGCCGGCCCGGTTTTGAAAACCCGCCGCGGGCGCTTAATCTCGGCCGTAGGCGGCGAGGCCGCGCGGTTCGAGTGGTGTGATGATCGGTGCGTTGTTCGCGCTCGCCCTGCTGATGATCCTGGGCGGGCTCGCCTCGGTGGTGCAGGGCATTCCCTACGTGCGGCTGGAGATCGGCTGGACCATGGTCATCGCCGGCACGGTCGGGGCCAGCGGCGGCGCGCTGCTCCTCGGCCTCGCGGTGGCGGTGACGCGCCTCGCGCGGATCGAGCGCCTGCTGGCGCAGCCCGCCGCGTCCGGCCCGCGCGCGGAACCCCACTCCTTTCCCGGCCCCGGCCCCGCGACGCGGCCGGCGGAGCCGCTGCCGCCCCCGCCCGCGATGCCGTTCCAGACGGCCGGTCCCGCCCCGGCGGGCCCAGGGAACGCCGGAACCAGCACGCCCGAGGGGACGGCGCCGGAGCCCGCGGCGGCCTCGGCCATCGCGGCGGCCCTCGGCGGGGCGGGGGTGGCCGGGGCGGCGGCCCTCGCGGCGCCCGCTCCGGCCGCGGCGCCCGACGCGGCCGCGGCCGACGCGGCCGCACCCGAGCTGCGCCTGACCCGGGCCGAGCCCGACCCGGCCGAGGAGCCGGAGCCCGCGCCGGCGGAGACGCCGCCGGACTCCCCCGCGCCGGCGCCCTCCGCCGAGGCCGCCGAGACCGCGCCGGAGCCGGCTGCCCCTGAGGAGCCGGCCATCGTCGGCACCTACGCGTCGGGGGGCAACACCTACGTGATGTACGCGGACGGCACAATCGACGCGCAGACGCCGGGGGGCAAGTACCGGTTCACGTCGCTCGACGAGCTCAAGGTCTTCATCGCCGAGGGCGGCGAGGCCGGCGGGGAGATGCGCTCCGGCGCGGCCTGACCCGGGCCCGAGGGCGGCCTTTGCGACCGGGCCCGGCGAATGCTGGGATCGGTCCCGGGGGACCGGCCTGCCGCCCGCTCCCGCATTCGAGGTCGCCGATGCCCGCTCCCATCCTCTCGCCCTCCCCCTCGCTCCCTGCCATGAACCCCGTCCGCGCCGTCGTCTTCGACGCCTACGGCACCCTGTTCGACGTGCATTCCGCCGTGCAGCGCCACGCCGCCGGCCTGGGGCCGCAGGCGGCGAGCCTCTCCGAGACCTGGCGGCAGAAGCAGCTCGAATACAGCTGGGTCCTGTCGCTGATCGGGCGCTACGCCCCGTTCCGCCGCCTGACCGAGCAGGCCCTCGACACCGCGCTCGCCCTGCACCCGGGCGTCGATCCGGCCCTGCGGCCGGCGCTCCTCGACGCCTACCGGGCCCTCGACGCCTATCCGGAGGTTCCCGCCACCCTCGAAGCGCTGCGGGCGCGGGGGCTGCGGACCGCGATCCTGTCGAACGGCGACGGGCCGATGCTCGACGAGGCCGTGCGCGCCGCCCGGCTCGGGCCGCTGCTCGACGCCGTGCTCTCGGTCGATCCGGCCGGGATCTTCAAGACCAGTCCGCGCGCCTACGCGCTGGCCACCGCGCATCTCGGACTCGCCGCCCCGGAGATCCTGTTCGTCTCCTCGAACCGCTGGGACGTGGCGGGGGCCTGCGCCTTCGGCCTCGCGCCGGTCTGGGTCAACCGCGCGGGCCGTCCCGACGAGTACGCGGACCTGCCCCCGGTCCGGGTGATCGACCGGCTCGACGCGCTCCTGTCCGGCTGAGCCGGGCGCGGGCTGCCCCAAGATCCCCACGATGGCGTGCGAGAGCCCCGCGGCGGCAGGGGGAGCGGGAGGACGGATGGCGAGGTCTCGCGCGAGGATCCCGGCGCTGGTCGCCGCCGCGCTGGCGCTGCTGCCGGCCGGCCCCGGCCGGGCCGCGCCCGCCCCCAAGCACCTCCCTGCCAAGCACCTCTCTGCCAAGCACCTGGCCCCGATCCCGGGGCCGACCCTCGCCCTGATGGCCGCGCGGGGCACCGCGCCGGGCGCCCCGATCCTGATGCGCGCCTTCAAGAAGGAGGCCGAGATCGAGGTCTGGACGCGCGGCGCCGACGGGCGCTTCGCGCACCTCAAGACCTTCCCGATCTGCCGCTGGTCGGGCCAGCTCGGCCCCAAGCGGAGGAGCGGCGACCGCCAGGCGCCGGAGGGGTTCTACAGCATCCGCCCGGCGCAGATGAACCCGAATTCCCGCTACTACCTGTCCTTCGACGTCGGCTACCCGAACGCCTACGACCGGGCGCATGGCGGCACCGGATCCGCCCTGATGGTGCACGGCACCTGCTCCTCGGCCGGGTGCTTCGCCATGACCGATGCGCAGGTGGGCGAGATCTTCGCGCTCGCCCGCGAGGCCTTCGCGGGCGGGCAGGCCGCCTTCCAGTTCCAGGCCTATCCGTTCCGGATGAGCGCCGCCGCGCTGGCGCGGCATCGCCTTGACCCCAACATCGATTTCTGGCGCCAGCTCAAGGAGGGGGCGGACCGCTTCGAGGCAACCGGCCGCGAGCCGCTCGTCACCGTCGCGGGCGGGCGCTACGCCTTCGCGCCCTATCCGGACCCGGCCGTGGAGGCGGCCGCCCAGGCCCACTACGCCGCCGAGGAGGCGAGGCTCGGCGACCTCGTGGCGCGGGGGATCGAGGCGGTGCGCACCACCTACGCGGATGGCGGCCAGCACCCGGTCTTCGCCGCGCTGCTGCGCCGGGGCGCGCCCCTCGGCGAGGTCAGCCGGCCGGAGGCGCTCGCCTTCGCGGGCCACGAGGTGGTGACGATCCCGGCCCACCGCGTCCGCCTCGCCGCGCCTCCCCCGCCCGCGCCGGTGCTCATCCCGCTGCCGGTGATCGCGACCGAGCCGTCCCTCTTCGCCCGCACGCCCCTGGCGGAGGGCGCGACGCGGCTCTCCCTGGCGCTGCCGGCCCCGGCGGGCCGGCCGCTCCTCGTCGGCGCGCCGCGCCTCGGCGCCGAGCCGACCCGGTTCGACCCGTTGCGGGCCGATCCCGGCTGGCTCGCCGCGGCCCAGGGGGCGCGCGCCCAGGAGCGGCTCAGCGCCCTGCCCTGACGGGCCCTCACGGGCGGGAGGGCCCGTCCTCGGGCCCGGGCGCGGCCGGATGCGACGCTTCTTCCGGGAAGGGCCGGGCCCGGCCGGAGCCGCGGCGCCAGAGCACCAGCGGCGCCCCGAGGGGCACGCGCCAGCGCCCCCGCGCCAGCGGGTGGATCGGGGCCCCCTCGGCCGTCAGCCCGAAGGCGTAGAGGTCGTGCGCCCCGTCCAGCGTGAGCGCCGCGACGAGGCGCTCCTGGTCCGGCCCCGGCGCCAGGAGCGTCCCCCAGGCCGCGACGCGCAGGGGCGCCGCCGCGGCGAGCGCCCGGATGACGGCGAGGTTCGCCTCGCGCCGCGCCGCGCGGGCCGCGGGGGGCAGGCCCGCGAGCCAGCGGCGCAGCGCCTCCGGATGCGGGGTGATGCGGTCCTCGGCATTGACGAGCGTGTAGCCGCCGATCCCCGGCCGGCCCCGGAGCAGGGCCACGAGGCGGCAATTGGTCGGGTCCTGGCGCGCGGCATCCGCCCGGCTCGGATTGGCCGCGCAGACCAGGGCGCGGGGCGCGTCCGACCACCAGCGGTCGAGGCGCGGACGGTGCTGCCCGCAGGCGCTGAAGGTGGCCGAGCCTTGGATCGCGAGGCCCACGGTGCCCCCCGTCAGCCGCGACGGCGCGGAGGGGCCGCCGCGCCGGTCCGGACCGCACCGCATCCCCGCGTGCGCCAGTGCCGGCGCGGCCGCAGGCGCGGCCCGCGCGCTGACGCGCCGGTCCGGCCGCTCGGAACCGGAGGTCGGCGCCGGCCATTACTCGGACAGATCGGAGGAACACCTGTCATGAAGCTCATGAACCGACGAACGACCTTGGTGCTGAGCCTGCTCGGAGCGGCCATGCTGGCGCAGGCGACGGAGACGCCGCAGAAGAGCCGCGAGCAGGCGCCGAACATGCCGGCCCCGGCTCAGACCCTGCCCGAGCGGGTCAGGCCCGCCGATCCGGGCACCACCGGCACCACGGCACCCCGGCCCGCCGACCCGGACCACACCGCCCCGAGCAACGCGGGCGCGCAGCGCACCTGATCCGCCCGGCGCGAATCCGGCGCCCCGGCGCGGGTTGGGCGCCCTCGGCGCGGGTGCGGCGCCTCAGGCGAGGATCGTCTCGCCGAACACCTCCTCGAAGCGCGCGCGCAGCACCGCGTCCACCTCCGGCATCGTCACCGGGCGGCCGAGATCGACGAGGCTCGTGACCCCGTGCGCCCGCACCCCGCAGGGCACGATCCCGTCGAAATGGGTCAGGTCCGGCTCGACGTTGAGGCTGATGCCGTGGAAGGTCACCCAGCGGCGCACCCGGATCCCGATCGCCGCGATCTTGTCCTCGACCCCCTCCCCCTTCTCGGGCCGGCGCACCCAGACGCCGACGCGGTCCTCCCGCCGCTCGCCCCGCACCGTGAAGGCGTCGAGGGTGGCGATCAGCCACGTCTCCAGGGCCGCCACGTAGAGCCGCAGGTCGGGCCGGCGCCGGTTGAGGTCGAGCATGACGTAGGCCACCCGCTGGCCCGGCCCGTGATAGGTGAATTGCCCGCCCCGCCCGGTGCGGTGGACCGGGAAGCGGTCGGGCGCCACCAGGTCCGCCTCCTTGGCCGAAGTGCCGGCCGTGTAGAGGGGCGGGTGCTCCACCAGCCAGACGCGCTCGCGCGCCTCGCCCCGCGCGATGGCGGCGGCGCGGGCCTCCATGGCGGCCTCGGCCTCCCGGTAAGCGGTGAGGCCCTCGCTCACCGCCCACTCGACGGGCGGCGCGCCGGGCGGGGGCGGCAGGGCGTGCGGCAGCACGGAGAGGCGGGCGTTTACCAAGGCTTCACCCTCTTGGCGAAAAGCTCGGATCCGTGTGGCGTGGCGGGGCGGAGCACGTGGCGGTTCTCGAAGAGCTCAAGGTGGATCTCACGGTCGTGCTCGGCCGGACCCGGATGCCGATCCACATGCTGTTGCGCATGGGGCGCGGCGCGGTGATCGAACTCGATGCGACCGATTCCGATATGGTCGATATCCTGGCCAACGACCACCCGATCGCCCGCGGGCAGATCGTGGTGACGGGCAACCGCATCTCCGTGGAGGTGACGGAGCTGATCCGCAAGGCCGACGTGGTGCGCGAGCCCGGCGTGCGCGTCGGCGAGGGCGCCGGCGCCCTCCTGAGCGAGGCCCCGACCCCGCCGTGATCCGGCCCGGACGATTTTCGGTCCGGGACGCTTGTGACCCCGGATTCGATCTGCTATTGGCTGCGCCGCTTCGACGGGTTTCACCCCCGAACCGCCGGCTCTGCCGACGAGGAAGCGCTCCGCGGCCGTGGCGGAATTGGTAGACGCGCTAGCTTGAGGTGCTAGTTGGGCAACCAGTGGAGGTTCGAGTCCTCTCGGCCGCACCATCCTGAGAGCCTTTACGGGCCAGAAGGTTGGTGCCAGACAATGGCTTAGGGTGTTGATCGCTCCTACACAGCGGTCCACCACATGGCCCTCACGATGGCACGCCCTTGGAAAGACCCCGCATCGGGGGTCTGGTATCTGCGACAGCGCACCCCCGCCGACCTTCTCAATCTCAAGGGACACCAAGTCACTGTTCCCGTGGCCGATACGTTAGCCACGGTGAGGATCGGTGCGATGGTGCTTGTCTCGCTCAGGACCAGGGAGCCGGCTGAAGCCCGGACCCGTCACGCTGTTGCGGACGCTGCCCTGAAGCAGTTCTGGGATGCACAGAGGAGGGGACCGACCGCGCTCACCCAGCGCCAAATCACAGCCCTCGCTGGCATCGCCTACCACGATTTCGTGGGCACGCTCTCTGATGAGCCGGGTGAGCCTGAAGTCTGACAGCAGGTGCTTCGCCTGCACCGCCAAGCCCGTGATGCGGGCAAGCTTGAACAGTGGGTCGGTGAGAGTGTGGACGGCCTTCTCACCGCCAAGGGCGTGGTCACCGATGAGGCCAGCAGGACCCGTCTCATCGAAGCGGTAGACCGTGCCCTGGTGCAGGCTTCGGAGCAGCTTGGGCGAAACGCGGATGGGGATTACCGCCCCGACCCACAAGCCTCCCGGTTCCCTGAGTGGACTCCTCCCGCACAGGCTCAAGCACCGGAGGTGAAGCACGCAGGCTCTCGGGACGCTCTCACAGTTTCAGACCTGTACGAGCGGTGGTTCGCTTACCAGGAAGATAAGAAGGCAGCAAACACGCTCAAGCGGTACCGCGCTAGCCTCCGGTCTCTAGCAGATTTCACCAAGGGCGGGGATGCCCGCATGTTGACTCCAGATGAGGTTTACGCCTGGGCTGTCCATCGTCGGGACAGTGAGGGTGTGAGCGTGCGTGCGATTAACAAGAATGACTTGGTGGCCGCAAGCTCCATCTTTAAGTGGGCTATGTCTCGCCCAGCCGGGAAGCTGGTCGATACCAACCCTGTGAGCGGTGTCCGCCTTGATGAGCCAAAGCGTGTCGCTGCAAGGGAACGGACGTTCCGCGAAGCTGAGGTCTCGGCCATCCTGAAGGCAGCTCTGAGCGTCCCGGATGACCCCAGGAACCCTACCTTCTCAGCAGCGAAACGCTGGTGCCCCTGGCTTGCCGCCTACTCGGGCGCCCGCATCTCCGAACTCACTCACCTCCGGGCAGAGGACGTCCGTGAGGAAGGTGCTGTCCCTGTGGTGGACCTAAGAGTTACCAAGGGCGGGCGCCCGCGGACCGTGCCTGTCCACCCCCATCTAGTCGAACAAGGCTTCCTAAGGTTCGTGAAGGCTAAGGGCACAGGTCCGTTGTTCTACGATCCAAAGCGACACACGAAGGCTAACGGCACGCCCCCTGGCGAACTCAGAGCACAGAAGGTTGCGAAGTGGGTCCGAGAGGCCGTGAAGCTAGACACTGAGGTGGACCCCAACCATGGCTGGCGTCACACGTGGAAGACGCGGGCTCTAGGGGCTGGGATTGAGGAGCGCATCAGGGATGCCATCACGGGGCATCGTGTAGCTACGGTCGGAAGGCAGTACGAGACGCCCTCTCTGTTGATGCTGGCAGGTGCGATGGAGCGGTTTCCCAGGTACAATCTTGGCAGCGGACCACCGGCGGGAGCAGGCAGAGCGCCTGACCAGGGCCTTGCCTCCCCCGGAGAGTGAGCCCGTGATACAGCGCCCCTGGTCGTGGTGGCGCCGCCTGGTGGGATGATGACCAGCCCTGAGCCCTTCGACCCAGTGGCCGAGTTCAACGCTCTCCTGTTCGAGGCCAGCAGCGTGTGGGACGTGCTGGACCGCGATGACGGATGGGCCTTGGCCGCCTCCTTCGTGGTGAAGCAGCAGGCCTGTGCCCTCACGGAGGAGTGGAACGGGATGGAGGGGCGGGAGCGGTTCAAGACCGTGAAGCGGGGAAGAGCCTGACTCTGAACTCAATCGCCTCACCGTGTGAGGGACCGCTACGGGGGTTAGAAGACATTCCGGGCTGGTCTGGTTTGAACCGCCTGCCTTGCCTGACGTTCCTTGCGCCAAGAGTGATGGAGGAACCCGACATGAAGGCGTTTTGGTTAGCTGCCGCCGTGGGTGTGAGTCTGATGGCCTCGGCAAGCGTAGCATCAGCCGACCCCTGGAAGGACGAAAGCGGACACGGCAAGCATTGGAAGCACGAGGGGCGGGGGGAAGGCTGGGGGCATCGCGGCCCGCGCTTCGGCTATGACTACGGCCGCCCGCGTGGCTACGGCTACTATGAGGAGCGCCGGAGCTATCGTGGCACCCGCTTTGGAGACTACGACCGCCCCCGCTCCCGAGACCGCTACGGCTACTAGCCGCCTCTCAACCGCATCAGACGCGGGTAGGAGACCACAAGGGGGCTGCTGACGATGGAAGTGAGGTGTCTTCCTCAGGCGCCCTTGACGCTAATCAGGCCAGCCTTCAGTGCTCCCTTGAACGACATCTCTTTCCCACCGGGGAAGACGATGATGACCTTGCCATCCACCTGCTTAGTGGTGATGCCCGACCCGAACTGAGCGTTCAGGATGGCCCTGGGGTCCCGGTCGTCAATCGTGGAGACGTGCCCACCTAAAGGAGTAAACACACACGATTTCAGTGGCTTAATACTGGAGCCGTTGCCTAGAAGTGTTCGCTCTAAACGGCTTCCGCCTTAAGCCACTGAAACATCAAAGAAAACTCAAAAATCATCAGGCTCCTTCTCGGCCCAGTTCCCGCTCCCTTTCATCTTCGCCAAGTCGGTTTCAATCATGTCGATGATGGCACCCCGCTCCCGGGCATCGCTCGTGCTCTGAAAGGCTCTGGTAAGTTGCTCTAAAGCGTCCGCAGAGTGGCGTAAGGCATCACTGACTTCTGGCCTATCTGGTAGGCCGCCAGTCCCCTCGAAATCGTGGCCGCCTATCTTGCGCGCAGTCTTAGGGAAGTCCTTCATCATCCAAGTCCGCACTGTACCGAATGGATAGCCCAGTTCGGCTCCCATGTCTCGATACGACTTGAAAGTGCCCTTGCGCTTGCCAAGGTGCTGATTGGTCCTAACGTAGGCTCGAAATACCTCCCTCTTCTCCGACCTTTTCAGAGGAAGGCCGTGCTCAGTGTTGGCCTTGGCAGCATACCAGCGAGCCTCATCACGAGACATCTCCGACACCTCAGCCTCGACCATCTCATGGCCGTTGCGCTCCAGGGCAGCCATTCGGTGCCAACCGTCAACAAGGACGTAGACGCCGTCAACCAAGGCCACCTTAACAGGAGGCATTGCCTTCCCGGATTTGTAGACTAGGCGATACTGCTCGACCGTCTGTGGATGTACCTTCTTCCTGACTTGGTATTTGATGTCTCGTGCAATGGCATTGATTGAAAGCGTACGAACCTCGGACTTCATCATCGCAATTCCTCCAGAGCCTTATGGAAGTCCTGGCGAGCGCTCTCCCGCTCCTGTCTATCCTTCTCCTCAAGTCTCGCCATATGCGTCCGTGCGCCCCCGAATGCCTCTGCAAGCCACTGCCCCATCACGACGATGGCCCGTGGTGGCACCTCCTTGTAGACGCGCTTCACCGTCCCGCTCTCGTCGTCCCAGTAGGTCCCAACGTTCATGTCCGTGAGGCCGCGTACCCTCCTGACAAGCTGAGCCCGGAAGCCAGCGTCAGACCGAAACCGTCTAGGCTCCGCCTCCAGCAGGAGGAACATGGCCAGTGCAGTCTCTACGACCGCCTTGGGTTGCACATCGGCCGCGAGCTTCAGCACCTCCTGCGCAGCACGTCGCTCGAAGGCGTAGCCCACCTGTCCCCGATGGTAGCCGTCCACGATGCCCTGAGCGTGGCTGACGATGGTGGCCCAGCGCGCCTCTAACTGACCCCACAGGGGGCTCTCCTTGTTCTTCTCGACACGAGCCCTCACGAGGCGCCTGTACGAGCCCAGGACGGCCTCCGTAACACCCACCTGGTCGACCGCCCCATGTCTGCGTAGACGCGCCTTATGGGCCTTGCAGTAAAGACTGAACCGTGACTCAGCCGGGGATGAACAACCCGGTGCGCGACATACTCTCGACATTCATACTCCTGAGATTAGTGGCCGTCCCCTGACGCACAGGGACGGAACAACTCCACATGTCCACAGTCATAAGGGCACATTCATTGCACTGCCTGTCCGGCTTCGTCCCTGATGATGCGGTACACCTGCATCCGTGAGATGCCGAACGTCCTAGCAATCTCGGCTGGTCCCTTACCTTCAGCGTGCATGGCTCTCACAGCGGCTCTATCGGTACGCCGTGTCCCGCCCTTGTAGACGCCTTTGGCCTTCGCCTCCTCGATGCCCTCTCGCTGCCGCTCCTTGATGAACCGGCGCTCCATCTGAGCCACCATGCCCAGCACGGTCAGCACAATCCGCCCAGTCTCGCCACTCGTGGAGACGTGTGGGTCTAGGACGGTCAGGAAGGCTCCACGTTGGTCCAATTCGTGGACGATGTTGAGCACGTCGCGAGTGTCACGGCCAAGGCGGTCCGCCCGCGTGACAACCAACTCGTCTCCCTCCCGGATGAAGTCGAGGATGGCCGCCAACTCCGTCCGCCCGTCCCGGCTCGCTCCTGACACCTTCTCCGACCTGACTGGCTGGCATCCTTCCGCCTTGAGCCGGGCAATCTGGCTCTCAATGTCTTGGTCGAGGGTTGAGACACGAGCATATCCGATGCGAGCCATGCGTCACCTCAGGGTCTAAGACCGCTAGAAGATGGCGTCACATTCGAAGCATGTCAAACCCCGATGTGACGCCAAAGCATGTCACCTCAGAGCGTCACCACAGGGTTCACCGTGATGTGGCGCCTAGCTCGGGTGGAGACGCGCTGTCTGGCGGTCGGCATCGTCAGTTCCTGCGGCGCAGCGGACTAGCGCCGGGCTCCTCACTGCTGGGAGCAGAGCGACACTCGCGGGAGCTACAGCCCTGCGCAGCGGTGCATGACGCGCCCGGTCTTCGCGGGCAAGTGATGCCTGTACGAAGCCGCGCTGGCGCACCCACACGTCATCGCGCGAGCCCCCACGGGGGACTTCAGGCCAACGCTCGTCTGTCGAATGCCGTCTCACGTATCTGCCACGAACATTTGGGCCCTCTGCCTTCCCGGCTCGCTTAGGGAGGTAGCAGCAGAGTTCGTCTCGCCCGTTCCCGGCTCGATAGCACCGCTCAAAAGTGAGCAGTGAGACGCCAAGCTCCTCACACATCACGCGAATGTCCCTCACCACGCTCCGGTGTTCCTTCCCGGTAAGGTCCGCGATTTCCAGGCTGCTCATGGTGGGCTCAGAGCACGGCTAAGTAGGCTGCGCACCGGACGACGGCAGTGAAACTCCGTCCTGGCGACGCACGGCCGAGCAGACAATTATGTGGAGCGCGTCTTAGGGCACAGGCCCACGATGCCAGCGACGAGGTCTTCTAGATCATAGGGCTTTTCCCATCGCTTCACGTCTGCGAAACGATCAGGTATTACGCACGCGTCGTATCCTGTAGCGAAGACAAACGGTATGCCCCGCCGTTTCAGTTCGTCTGCAACAGAAAATGACATCTCATCACGCAGATTGATATCTAAGACTACTACCTCAAGTTCGCCCGCCCTAACCTGATTCATGGCTTGGTCTATTTGGGGAATAGGTCCGATGACGGTCGCTCCCGCTGCCGTCAGAAACTTTTTCAGGTCATCCCCGATGAAGTACTCGTCCTCAACAACGAGCACGCGGCATCCCGCAAGGGGTTGGCTGGTCAAGATGGTGCCTCCCTACCTTCTGCGAGCACCCTCGCACCGACGAGCATGGGCGCGCAATTCCTGACATCGTCTGGCAAGGTCGCCCGAGACGGGCGATAATACCAGGAGCAACCATGGGGGCTTCCCGATGAACCCCGACGTACCATCCGAACCCACCAACCCCTCGGTACCGGTGAAGCCGCTAACCCCTGAGCAGACGCGAGAGCTCATTGATGCCACGCACAAGTCCGCAGAGGACGGCGAGGAACACGTCAGGAAATCTCGGAGGGTCATTGCTCAGTCGGCTGAGGTGCTGAAGCGCTCTCGGAAGTGATGGTGGATCGTAACCGCGAGGGTCACGCTCCGTCCCGTGACGGTGCATGGCCGCCTTCATCTCCCGGGGGCGCTCCTGGTGTGCCCACTGGAAGAACCCTCCGGGTCATCGGAGTCGTAGCCCTGCACGGTTAGGTCCGCAATCTCAGGACTGCTCATGGGGGCTCCGTGGCCTCGTGAGCGCGCATCGACCGCCGCATCACAAATTCGGACTTTCGGAGCGCCCGGCGCTCAATGTGGAGTGGGAACAACGTCGGATTAACATGGGTTATCTGGCATGGATGCTCCTGCCGGATGAGAAGCGCAGCTCGCTAAGGAGAAGGCGGACCTCGCCCAGGCCGAGCAGGACATTGCCGCGGGTGAGAGGCGCATCACGGAGCTGGAGCTGAGGATAGAACGGCTGTGGGCTGAAGGGCGCGACACGGCTCAAGCCGAACGGCTCCTCGGCATCTTCAAGGCCACTCTGACCGAGTGGCAGAGGCACCGCGCTTTAATCCACGAGGCAATCCGGCGCTTGCAGGGGGCTGGTATCTAGACGTGGTCGCTCGGATGAGTGGTCACGCACCGGAAATCCAGGCCGGCGAACTTGAAGGTGGTGGTGTCGGTCATTGTCAGGAGTCTCTACGGGCTCCTGAGTGGCCCCGGGGGCGAGCGTCCTGTGTTCAAAGGTAGCTGAGACGGCAAGGGAGGTCGGCCACGCCGCGAGCAAAGAAAGACCGGCCATGGTTGGAGCCAGGGTAGTGGCCTAGGACGGCCGTTCTTGATTTCAGGTAGGGTAGTAGCCTGGACACTCTAAACGGCCGTGTACGGTCAGCCCTGGCGGCTCTAAAGGGCCATCTAGTGTTGAGATTGCCTAGACTTCCCCCATTAGATGTTCTGTTATAGCCACCATCAACTCAGATGACTTAATCTCCTCGATTAAGCGTCTGAGTTCGGCCAGTTCCTCCGGAGACGCTGGGAGGGACATAGTGTCAGCTATATGGGCTATAATTTCAGCCCGAGCTATCTCTCTGTTGATAGCTGCCTTGACCTCAGCATCTACGGGTCCTTCCTCCTGCAGAATATCCCAGTAAATTGCCATCAAGTCTAGCAGGCGTTTCGATAGAAGCTTAAGTCTGTCTGGGCTGAGCTGCATCTTGATACTGGATATGCTGATTGAGGACTCTGCCTAGGTCCGCAATACGCACCTAACTAGTATATAGCGGGCATCTACTCTGGTTCAACAACAGAGTTAACAGTAAGCTCCGGTCAAGCTTCTGGAGCAAGACTGTCTAGCCATCGGTTGAACGCCCTGGCCTGCCGCTCCCTGGTGCCCTTCAGCAGCTCGCTCAGGGCCTCCCGCTCCACGACAGTCATCATCAGGTGGCCGCCCTTGCCGATAGGAATGAGGCCGTAGCCCCAAGCGTCCTCGCTGAGGGCTTCCTGGCGGCGATGCCGAGCTGTGTCAGGGTGCCAGCCGATATGCTCGCCAGCGTCCTGTTCGATTAGCCAGAGGTGGCCCTGAGCGGCCACTGAGCGGACCCTGTAGGCCTTCCTGAGCCCCTCGCTTCCCTCGGTAGCCATCCTTCTCTCGTTACGTGCTGAGGCTTATGCGAATGGGTTGGCTGCGCGCGCCAGCAGGGCGCCAGACCTAGGCGTCGTATTGTGGCCGAGACCCACTCCAGTCCGGCCAAGTCTCGACGTTCGCGCTACCGCACGCTTTGCATCGTAGGTGCCGGGCGACATCCCTCACAGGCATAGTCGCAGGCCACCGGTCGAGCGGCATGGAGATGCTGTGGCCACATTTCATACAGTCGAGCCAGACACCGCACGCTTCAGTCTGGCGGGCCTGTTCGACTGTGAACCAAGCTTGATTGTTCATCATTCCTCTGTGGGCATCATCAGACTCAACGTGGCGGGGCACGGCTGGTTCGAGTGTACGATTGGTCTGAAAGGTACGGCGGAGTGCTCCGTGAGGACCGGACATCCTAGCCGGGCATCCATGCGTCCGCATTAAGCCAAATCAATCCGCGCTGCCCGTACTCGCGGCAGAGACCCTTCAAAGGTCCGCTATGCCGCTGTCAGCGTCCCTTCGTCGAGAGCATATCGGGTGGCTCTTCAGAGTCGGAAGCGGTCCTTGCGAACGTCAAGCTTGCTGAGTTCACGCCCTAACACTTCGGAATAGGGATGCGGGACATAGCTTCGTGCATCGTCGCCAGCGTCACCGTGCCATCAGCCTTCGCTCTCTGGTGCGAGTCCAACGATGGCATCGGCCACGCTGTCTTCAATCCTGGCCGCCCGCGCCAGTGTCTTGAAGCAGTGCCTCCAGGCACGGGTCGTCCCGTTCTTGACACCTGCACCGCACTCCTACACAGTGGTGTTGGTTCAACACGTTAAGTTATTGTCTGCGAAGAGATAATTGGAGCCAGTGGAGGTTCGAGTCCTCTCGGCCGCACCATCCTTGAAAGCCATTGCAGGCCAAAAGGTTGGTGCCAGACATTGGCTTCCGGGGTTGACCGCTCCTGCACAGCGGTCCTCCGCATGGCCGTCCCGATGGCACGCCGCGGGACGGACTCCGCATCGGGGTCTGGTATCTTCGCCAGCGCACCCCAGCCGACCTTCTCAAGCTTGAGGCACTGCAAGTCTCGCTCCCCGTGGCCGATGCCTCTGCCACGGTGAAGATCGTTGCGGTGGTGCTCGTCTCACTCAGGACCAGGGAGCCGGCTGAAGCCCGGACCCGTCAGGCTGGCGCGGACGCTGCCCCGACGCAGGTCTGGGATGCGCGAAGCAGGGGACCGTCCCCGCTCACGCAGCGCCAAGTCACAGCCCTCGCTGGCTAAGCACGTCCTGCGCAGCCCGCCCCTCGAAGGCATAGCCCACCTGCCCCCGGTGGGAGCCGTCCACGATGCCCTGAGCGTGACTGACGCGAATGGCCCAGCGTGCCTCCAACTGCCCGCACAGCGGGCTCTCCCTGTCCTTCTCGACACGAGCCCCCGCGAGGCGCCGGTACGAGCCCAGGACGGCCTCCGCAACGCCCACCTGATCGGACCGCCCCATGCCCTCCGTAGACGCGCCGTGTCAGCCTTGCCGTACAGACTGAACCGTGACGCAGCCGGGAATGAACCGCCCAGTGCGCGGCACATACGTGACATATGCACCCCAAGATTCGTAGCCGTCCTCCGAGAGCCATTAGGCACATAATAGACGACATGTGAGGCAGATTAGAGGCTTACGGCGGCCAATACACCCGTTTCATCCCTCATCTCAGCACCCAGATAGACATAACGATCAAGATAGTTGCACTAATGGCATGAAGCCCGATCTGCCACCAGGCGGCGGTGCCCACCGACAAGACGAGGGCGACATCACAGACCGGAATGAGGACGGTTGCGCTCAGGACGATGCCCACCGCACGTCTGGAGGAGAAGCAGACGAGCCCGGCCAGATAGAGGGCCAGGGCGGCGTCTCGGAAACCGATGGCACGCAGGTACGCATCAGAGACATTGCCAGGAGCCGGTATGCCGAAGATCGAAGCTCCGGCGGTCGGGGCTGCGATGAACAGGCCGCTCAGGCACAAGAACACCGCTGCGAGGCCCAGGACGGCCCAGAAGCTCGGCCCTGAAGTGGATAGGTGTTGGTCGGCAGAAGCCACGCTGACCCTCCTCCGGCTGCGCGAGGTCAACCGTGGAGGGCGCCTGCGGTGTCGTGCTCAGGCGCCCTGAGGCCAAGGAGGCCGATCGGCCGCATGAGGCTGGCAGCCGCATGAGGTAGGCGCCTGCTTCGCCTCAAGCTCCTGTCCAGCCACCATCACGCAGCTTCCGGGTTCAACGCCCGGTGCACCGACCCGCGACCGATGCCGAGTTCCTCGCCGATGGCGGCCGGACCCGTTCCGGTGGCGTGAAGCTCCCTGACCTTCTCAGCAGGCCCCCATGCAGGGCGCCCCTTGCCGGCATAGACCCCGGCAGCCTTGACCTCAAGCTGGCGGACGATGTCTGCGAGGTCAGCATGAGACTCCTCAGAGCGGCCACCATCCACCGAAGGTACGGTATGATAAACATTCTGAGGGCGGCCCTGTCATGGAACCAGCACCCGACTGCAGCCTTACTGGCCCAGGCGCATCTCGGAAGGTGGCGCTTAGCAACGTGCCAGACGGGGGTGCTTCATGCCTTCACACGACGCGCACGGGTTCTCGCAGCCTTCTCAGGGCAACCTGCTCTTCAGAGCCATCAAGAACGACTGGATTGCAGGCGAGCTTTGGCGGTTTGCGGCTGACCTGACCGAGCAGGGACTTCTCGACCAAGCGGCGGAACTCAGGGCGGAGTCACGGGCGGCCCGTGTGGCCGCGATGCAGTGCCGAGCCAGGGCCGGGTTGTTCTCAGTCCTGAGTTGACCTCTATCAGAGGGGTAAGCTGCGCGGACACCTGGGGGCGCGGGCGCTGCACCGCGGCGGCCCGGTTCCGCGACCCGACGCATGGTGCCGACGGGCACCCGGGAACGAGCCCCCTCAGGTGAGGACGCGCTCCCCCGCCGGCGTGCGCACCAGCGCCCGCAGCGCGAAGTCCGGGCCCGCCCGGAAGGCGGGCGGGTCGACGAGTCCGAGCCGCGCGTGCAGCGCCGCGATCCGGTCCGGCTCGGGATGCGCGAGGTCGAGGCGGACGAGCCGCGCCCCCGCCTCCGGCATCGCGCCGGCCGGGCCCGGGAGCCCCTCCCAGTCGATCACGCTGGGCACGGCGCCGTCCTCCGGCAGGGTGCCGTCCGGCCGCAGGGCGAACAGCCAGGACCGCTCCCCCCGCGAGATCCGCGCCGGGCACCCCACCAGGGCGCCATGCGCGGCCGCGACCGCGGCGATCGCCCCCGTCCGCGCCACCAGCGTGCGCAGCCGCCGCCCGCGCGCCCAGGCCGCCCGCACCGCGTCCAGGTCGTCGAGGCCGAACCAGCGCGGCCCGGCCGGCGCCGGTGCCTCTGGGTCGCGCGCGATCACCTCCAGATAGAGGTCGTCCCCGAGCCGCAGGACGAGGTTGTGCGTGCCCATCTGGGGATGGCGGCCGCCGGCCCGCATCGGCAGCCCGAGGCACGCCTGAACATGCGCCTCGCCCTCGGCGAGCGTCGGGGCGACGATCACCAAATGGTCGAGCCGCAGCATCTGCGCGCTCACGGCCCCCTCCCGGCGCTCGCGTCCGTCATCGCCCCTTCCCCGGACCCGCCCGGCGCCGGGCGTCAGCCCCGCAGCGTGGCGCCGGTCTTCTTCGCCACCTCGGCGACGATCCGGGCGCTCACCGCCTCGATGTCGGCCTCCGTGAGGGTGCGGTCAACCGGCTGCAGCCGCACCGCGACCGCGACGGACTTCTGGTCCGCCCCGATCCCCGGCCCCTCGTAGACGTCGAAGACCTCGGCCCCCGCGACGAGCGTCCGCTCGGCCCCCTGCACGGCGCGCAGGATGTCGCCGGCCGCGACGTCGCGGCCCACCACGAAGGCGAAGTCGCGGCTCAGCGGCTGGAAATCCGAGAGCTTCGCGGCCGGCTTGACCTTGGTCGGCCGGTGCTTGGGCAGGGGCAGGGCGTCGAGCACGATCTCGAAGGCGACGACCGGTCCCTTCACGTCGAGCGCCCTGAGCACCCGGGGATGCACTTCGCCGAAATGCCCGATCGGGGTCCTCGGCCCGAATTGCAGCGTGCCGGAGCGGCCGGGATGGAACCAGTCCGGCCCGCCGGCCACGACCTGCAGCCCGCCGACCGGCACGCCGAGGGCCGTGAGCAGCGCCAGCGCATCCGCCTTTGCCTCGTAGGCGTCGACCGGCCGCGCCGCGCCGTCCCAGTGCCGGCCCGCGCCGGCGGCGCGCGCGCTGCCCCGCCGCAGGGCCGCCGCCCGCATGGTCTGGCCCTCGGGCGCGTCGGAGGCGAAGCACTGCCCGACCTCGAACAGGGCGACGTCCGGGTAGCCCCGGTCGGCGTTGCGCTGGCCCGCCCGCAACAGGCCGGGCAGCAGGCTCGGGCGCATGTCCGAGAGGTCCGCCGCGATCGGGTTCGCCAGCGCCAGGTCCGGCCGCCCGCCGCCGAACGCCTCGGCATCCGCCTTGGCGATGAAGGACCACGTCACCGCCTCGACGAGGCCGCGCGCGGCGAGTTCGCGCTTGGCGAGGCGGGTGCGCTTCTGCAGCACCGTCAGGACCGGGCGGATCACCGCCGCCTCGACCCGCGGCAGCGGCTTCGGCTCGATCCGGTCGAGGCCGGCGATGCGCACGATCTCCTCGACGAGGTCGGCCTTGCCCTCGACGTCCGGCCGCCAGGAGGGCGGCAGCACCTTGACCCGGTCGCCGCTGCCGGAGACGTGGAAGCCCAGCGCCTCCAGCGTCACCTTCATCTCGGGCCGCGGCAGGTCGAGCCCCGAGAGGCGGCGCACCTCCGTCCAGGGGAAATCGATGACGCGGTCGGTCTCGGGCCTCTCGCCCGCGACCGTCGCCTCGGTCGGGACGCCGCCGCAGAGCTCGATCACCATCCGGGTCGCGAGGTCGAGGCCGGGCAGGGTGAAGGCCGGGTCGACGCCGCGCTCGAACCGGTAGCGGGCATCCGTGATGATCCCGAGCCGCCGCCCGGTCCGGGCGATGGTGCGCGGGTCCCAGAGCGCCGATTCGATCAGCACGTCGGTGGTGGATTCGTCGCAGCCCGAAGGCTCCCCGCCCATGATGCCGGCGATCGATTCCGGCCCCGCCGCGTCGGCGATGACCACGATCCCGTCGTCGAGCTGGTAGGTCCGGCCGTCGAGGGCGAGGAGCTCCTCGCCCTCGCGCGCCCGGCGCACCGTGAGGTCCCCCCTCACCTTGGCGGCGTCGAAGACGTGGAGCGGCCGGCCGCGGTCGAAGGTGATGAAGTTCGTGATGTCGACCAGCGCATTGATCGGCCGCAGGCCGATCGCCTTGAGGCGGCGCTGCAGCCATTCGGGCGAGGGGCCGTTGCGCACGCCGCGCACGAGCCGCAGGCCGAAGAGGGGGCAGAGATGGCCGTCCTCGGGGGCGAGGGCGCGGGTCACCGCGACCGGGCAGGGCCCCTCCCCGCGCAGGGCCGGCAGGGTCTCGCGCCTGAGCCGCCCGAGCCCGGCCGCCGCGAGGTCGCGGGCGATGCCGGCGACGCCCGTGCAGTCGGGCCGGTTCGGCGTCAGGTTGATCTCGATCACCGGGTCGTCGAGGCCCGCATAGGCCGCGTAGGTCTCGCCCACGGGCGCGTCCGCCGGCAGGTCGAGGATGCCGTCGTGGTCCTCCGAGAGGCCGAGCTCGGCCCCCGAGCAGAGCATGCCGCGGCTCTCGACGCCCCGGATCGTGCCGACCGACAGGGTGATGTTCTTGCCCGGCACGTAGGTGCCGGGCGGCGCGAAGACGCTGCGCATGCCCGCCCGCGCGTTCGGCGCGCCGCAGACGACCTGGACGGGCGCGGCCCCGTCCCCGAGATCGACGGTGCAGACCCGCAGCCGGTCGGCATTGGGATGCGGCTCGGCGGTGAGCACGGCGGCGATCCGGTAGGCGGCGAGGTCCGCCGCCCTGTTCTCGACGCGCTCCACTTCGAGCCCGATGCGGGTCAGCGTCTCGACGATGACGTCGAGGGACGCGTCGGTGTCGAGGTGGTCCTTGAGCCAGGAGAGGGTGAATTTCATGGGGCGCCGGCCGTTGGCTGGAAGGGAGTCGGGACTTGCGCGTCCGGGCGGGGGGCGACGGGGAACCGCGACGCCGCCCTCAGCCCGTGAGCCCGCCGACGAGGCTCGGAATGTCGAGGGGCCGGAAGCCGTAATGGTCGAGCCAGCGCACGTCCGCCTCGAAGAACGGGCGCAGGTCCGGCATGCCGTACTTGAGCATCGCGATGCGGTCGATGCCCATGCCCCAGGCGAAGCCCTGCACCTCGTCCGGGTCGAGGCCGCACTGGCGCAGCACGTTCGGGTGCACCATGCCGCAGCCCAGGATCTCCAGCCAGTCGTCGCCCTCGCCGAAGCGGATCTCCCCGCCCTTGCGCGAGCACTGGATGTCGACCTCGGCGGAGGGCTCCGTGAACGGGAAGAACGAGGGCCGGAAGCGCATCTTCACGCTCTCGACCTCGAAGAACGCCTTGCAGAACTCCTCCAGGATCCACTTCAGGTGGGCGAGCGTCGCCGTGCGGTCGATCACCAGGCCCTCGACCTGGTGGAACATCGGCGTGTGGGTCTGGTCGGAATCGTGCCGGTAGGTGCGGCCGGGGCAGATCACCCGGATCGGCGGCTGCTGGCTGCGCATCGTGCGGACCTGCACCGGCGAGGTGTGGGTGCGCAGGAGCTTGCGCGTCCCGTCGCGGCCCGGCGGCAGGAAGAAGGTGTCGTGCATCTCCCGGGCCGGATGGCCCTCGGGGAAGTTCAGGGCCGTGAAGTTGAGGTCGTCCGTCTCGATGTCCGGCCCCTCGGCCACCGCGAAGCCCATGTCGCCGAAGATCGCCGTGATCTCGTCGATCACCTGGGTGATCGGATGGACGCGCCCGCGCGTCTCGGGGCCCTCGCGCACCGGGAGCGTCACGTCGATGCGCTCGGCGGAGAGCCGCGCCGCGAGGGCCGCCTCGGCGAGCGTCTCGCGGCGGGCCAGGATCGCGCCCTGGACCCGGTCGCGAAGTCCGTTGATCAGCGGGCCGCGCTCCCGGCGCTCCTCGGGCGACAGGCTCCCCAGGGTCTTCAGGAGTTCGGAGACGGCGCCCTTCTTGCCGAGGGCGGCCACCCGCACGCCTTCGAGCGCGGCCTCGTCGGCGGCGCCCTCGACCTGCGCCAGGAGGTCGGATTCGAGGCTGTGAAGATCGGTCATCGTGTCCCTGCCGGATCGCGCCGGATGCCCTGCCCCGCGAGGCACGGGCGGTCAAGCCGCCGCGATGCCGCCCGGCCTCGCGCGCGGCGCGCCGCCCAAACCGCGGCGCGCGGCGCCGCCCAAACCGCGGCGCGCGGCGCCGCCCAAACCGCGGCGCGCGGCGCCGCCCAAACCGCGGCGCGCGGCGCCGCCCAAACGGAAACGGCCCGCGCGAGGGCGGGCCGTCGAACCATGCAGCCCCCGGGCGGGCCGAGCCCCCGGAAGCGCCGCCGCTACGCCGCCTGCGCGGTCTCGGCCGGCAGGGCCGCCCGGGCCTGCTCGACCACGGCCGCGAAGGCCGCCGGCTCGTGGATGGCGAGCTCGGAGAGCGCCTTGCGGTCCACGACGATGCCCGCCTTGGCGAGCCCGTCGATCAGGCGCGAATAGGTCAGGCCGTGCTCCCGGGCCGCCGCGTTGA
Source organism: Methylobacterium sp. WSM2598 (assembly GCF_000379105.1). Lineage (GTDB taxonomy): Bacteria > Pseudomonadota > Alphaproteobacteria > Rhizobiales > Beijerinckiaceae > Methylobacterium. The sequence continues at coordinate 2,911,032 of NZ_KB900609.1, forward strand.
GGCGCTGGATCCACAGCGAGCGGAAGTTGCGCTTCCGGTTCTTCCGGTCGCGGTAGGCGTATTGGAGGCCCTTCTCCACCGCCTGCTTGGCGATGCGGATCGTGTTCTTGCGCCGGCCGTAATAGCCCTTGGCGGCCTTCAGCACCTTCTTGTGCTTGGCGTGACTCGTTACGCCGCGCTTGACGCGTGCCATGATGATCTCCTGAACAATTCTACGAAACAGACGGATCGCGGCTCGGAAGCTCTCAGCCGTTCGGCAGGAAGAACTTCTTCACGTTGGCGGCGTCGCCCTCGAACAGGGTGGTCGTGCCGCGCAGGTTGCGGATCTGCTTCGTGGTCCGCTTGATCATCCCGTGGCGCTTGCCGGCCTGGGCGTACAGGACCTTGCCGGTCCCGGTGATCTTGAAGCGCTTCTTGGCGCCCGACTTGGTCTTGAGCTTGGGCATTTGGCTCTCCTGAACGCGCGGGGACCGGGCTCCGGAGGAGCCCGACCGTCACGCGCATCGGTTGCGTGGAGCGAAGCGAACCGCCACGGCAGCCCTCACGGCCGGGCGGTTCGGTCGAGGCGCGCGCTCTAGCACAGCCGATCCCGGCCCGCAATCACGGCTTGCCGGGCGCCGCGGCGCCCGCGCCGGGCGGCAGGGACCCGGGGCGCCCTGTGCGCAGCGGGGACGACGCCGCGCCGCCCCTCGTCTTGTGCGACGCACCGGAACCATAAGCGTGGCGTCGCGGTTCTGTTCATGTCCCGCTCAGGCCCGATCGTGCTTGATCCCGCCAACGATTGGCGTCTCAGGAGAATTCGTCGTGCGCATAGCCCAGATCGCCCCCCTCGCAGAGGCCGTGCCGCCCAAGTTCTACGGAGGCACCGAGCGTGTGGTCTCGTGGCTGACGGAGGAGCTGGTGCGCCAGGGCCACGACGTGACCCTGTTCGCGAGCGGCGACTCGGAGACGAGCGCCAAGCTGGTCGCCTGCGCCCCCGAGGGCCTGCGCCTCGCCGGCATCCGCGACCACGTGGCGAGCCACCTCGCCATGCTCTACCACCTGCGCCGGCGGGCGGACGAATTCGACATCATCCACTTCCACATCGACCTCCTGCAGTATCCGCTGTTCGAGGACCTGAACCACAAGTGCGTCACGACCCTGCACGGGCGCCTCGACGTGCCGGACTTCATGCCGGTCTACCGGACCTTCACGGGCATGCCGCTCGTGTCGATCTCCGACCACCAGCGCGGCCCGATGCCGTCGAACGCCAACTGGCTGGCGACGATCCATCACGGCCTGCCGACGGAGAACTGCCGCTTCTCGGCCGCGCCGAGGGACGGCGGCTACCTCGCCTTCCTGGGCCGCATCTCGCCCGAGAAGCGCCCCGACCGCGCCATCGAGATGGCCAAGCGCGCCGGCGTCAAGCTCAAGATCGCCGCCAAGGTCGACAAGGCCGACCAGGAATACTGGGACGAGGTCATCGAGCCGATGACCCATCACCCGCTCATCGAGTATATCGGTGAGATCAACGAGGACCAGAAGCACGAGTTTCTCGGCAACGCCCTGGCGCTCGCGTTCCCGATCGACTGGCCGGAGCCGTTCGGCTTGGTGATGATCGAGGCGATGTCGGCGGGCACGCCGGTGATCGCGTGGCGCAACGGCTCGGTGCCGGAAGTCATCAAGGACGGCGTGTCGGGCGTCCTGGTCGAGTCCATGGACGAGGCCGTGGCCGCCGTCGAGACCGTGAAGGGCATGAGCCGCCAGGCGGTGCGCCGCTACTTCGACACGCGCTTCACCGCGACCGTGATGGCCAACACCTACCTCAACGCCTACGAGTCGCTGCTCGCCGCCGACGCGGCGGCGATCAAGCTGCCGGGGCGGCGCCCCGAGATCGGGGCGGGCGCCGCGAACGGCGTGCACGGGGCGAAGCCGGCCGGCCTCTGGCCGCTCTGACCCGATCCGTCCCGCACGGGACGGCGAAAGGCCCGGCCTTCCCGCGGAGGCCGGGCCTTCGTGCGTGTGATCGCCGTCCGGACGTGATCGTCCGGACGGCGTCTGAGCCGGGGGCCCAGGTCGGGAAAGCCGCCTCGCGGCCTCCTGCCCCTGGCGCGAGCCGCAGGATGGCCCACATTGGCGGGCCTATGGGGGCGCAGTGATTCGGGCCGCGCGCCCGACGCGTCCTGCCCTCGAGACCTGGAGACCCGCCCCGATGGCCGCGACCGTGCAGGAGAGGAGCCCCTTTCCCGGCGTCCCCGACGACGAGCCCCTGCCCCAGTACCACATCGAGGCCCAGACCTCCCTGGTCGAGCGGCCCCTGCGCTCTCTCAAGCACGGCGACGCGTTCGCGGTGCTGGACAGCTACGGCGACATCGGGGTCTTCCCCGGGCCCGAGGGCCTGTACTTCCAGGACACCCGGTTCCTGTCGCGCCTCCAGCTCACGGTGGAGGGCCAGCGCCCGCTCCTGCTCGGCTCGGTGATCCAGGACGACAACGGCGCGCTCTCGGTCGACATGACCACGCCCGACATCCGCCTCGACGCGGGCGACGAGACCTCGATCCCGCGCGAGATCATCGCCCTCGACCGCACCAAGTTCATGTTCCGTGGCACCTGCTACGACCGGATCGGGCTGCGCAACTACGACACCCGGCCCCGGCACCTGCGCCTCGCCCTGACCTTCGACGCGGATTTCCGCGATCTGTTCGAGGTCCGCGGCGCCACCCGCGAGCGGCGCGGCCAGCGCAGCGTCGTGGTCACGCGGCCCGACGAGGTCACCTTCCGCTACCAGGGCCTCGACAACCGGCTGCGCACCACCCGCCTGCGCTTCGGCCCCGCCCCGACCGTGATCGAGCCGCACCGGGCCGAGTTCGAGATCCGCCTCGCCCCCGGCGGCCGGGCCTCGATCTTCGTGCGGGCGGTGTTCGATGCGAGCGACGTCAAGGCCGACGCGCTGGTCGCCGTGACCGGCAGCGCCCTGCCCACCTCCTCCCCGGTCTACCCCAACCCGCGCCGCGAGGAGGGCCACGCCAAGGGCGAGGGCATGGCCTTCGCGCTGGCCTACCGCGACGCGCGCCGCGACCTGCGCGCGGCCACCGCCGACATCACCACCATCGAGAGCTCGAACGACCAGTTCAACGAGGCGGCCTGCCGGGCCACCGCCGACCTCTACATGCTGGCGACCCGCACGACCCACGGGATCTACCCCTACGCGGGCATCCCCTGGTACAGCACGGTGTTCGGCCGCGACGGCATCATCACGGCGATGATGACGCTCTGGATCGACCCCAACATCGCCAGGGGCGTGCTGCGCTACCTCGCGGCGACCCAGGCGAGGACCAACAACCCGGCGGCCGATGCCCAGCCGGGCAAGATCCTGCACGAGACCCGCCACGGCGAGATGGCCAATCTCGGCGAGGTGCCCTTCGCGCTCTACTACGGCACGATCGACGCGACGCCGCTCTTCGTGATGCTGGCCGGCCAGTATTTCGAGCAGACCGGCGACAGGGCGACCGTCCAGGCGATCTGGCCGAACATCCTGGCCGCCCTCGAATGGATCGACACCTACGGCGACCGGGACGGCGACGGCTTCGTCGAGTACGCCCGGGAGACCGACAAGGGCCTCGCCAACCAGGGCTGGAAGGACAGCCACGACTCGATCTTCCACGCGGACGGCCGCATGGCCCAGGGCCCGATCGCGCTCTGCGAAGTGCAGGGCTACGTCTACGCCGCCAAGCGCGCCGCCTCGAAGCTCGCGGGCGTGCTCGGCCACGTCGCCCTGTCGGAGCGCCTGAAGGACGCCGCCGAGCGCCTGCGGACCGCCTTCGACCGGGCGTTCTACTTGCCGGAGATCGGCACCTACGCCCTCGCCCTCGACGGGGAGAAGCGCCCCTGCGCGGTGCGGGCCTCCAATGCCGGCCACGCCCTCTTCACCGGCATCGCGCTGCCCGAGCGGGCGGCGAGCGTCGCCGAGGTGCTGATGTCCAAGGACGGGTTCAACGGCTGGGGCGTGCGCACGATCGCGCAGGGCGAGGCGCGCTACAACCCGATGTCCTACCACAACGGCTCGATCTGGCCGCACGACAACGCCATCGTGGCGCTGGGCCTCGCCCGCTACGGCCACAAGGCGGCGGCGGCGCGGGTCTTCGAGGGCCAGCACGGCGCGTCGCTCTACCAGGACGGGCGGCGGCTGCCGGAACTGTTCTGCGGCTTCAGCCAGCGCAACCAGCGCGGGCCCACCAATTACCCGGTGGCCTGCAGCCCGCAGGCCTGGGCGGCCGCGGCGCCCTTCGCCTTCCTGGCTGCCTGCCTCGGCCTCGAACTGCGCCACGACCGCAACCGGATCCGCTTCCGCGACCCGATCCTGCCGGGCTTCCTCGACCGGGTGCTGATCCGCAACCTGAAGCTCGGCCCCTCCCGCGTCGACCTCCTGCTCCACCGCCACGGCCCCGACGTGACGGTCAACGTCCTGCGCCGCAAGGGCGACGCGCAGGTGGTGCTGATGAAGTGAGCGGCGAGTTCGGCCTGCGCCCCGGCGAGGAGGGCATCCCCCTCCCCGCCGAATTCGACGCCGGCCTCCACTTCATCGGGCGCCTGCGCACCCCCTGGACGCGCCGCGAGGAATGCCCGCGCAACGCGGCGCAGTCGGACGCCGCCTGCACGGTCGAGCTCGACCCGCGCTTCGCCCCGGGCCTCCTCGCCCTCGACGGCACGACCCACCTGATCCTCCTCTACTGGATGGACCGGGCGCCGCGCTCGCTGCTGGTGCAGCGCCCGCGCCACGCCGCCGGCCCGCGCGGCACCTTCGCGCTGCGCTCGCCGGCGCGGCCGAACCCGATCGCCCTCGCGGTCGTCGACCTCCTCGGCATCGCCGGGCACCGGCTCGCCGTGCGCGGCCTCGACTGCCTCGACGGGACCCCGCTCCTCGACATCAAGCCCTACTTCGCCTCGACCGACTCAAAGCCCGGGGCGCGGGTCGGCTGGCACGAGGCCTGAGGGCGGCGGCCGGGGCAGTCCAGGCCGCGTCGCGGCGGCCGGCAGCGCTCCGTCAGGCCGGATGGTCTGCCTTCCCGCTTCCGTTGCTGAGGCGGCCTGGTCTTGTCCGCGCCGCATCGGAGACCTGCCATGTCTGCGCCGCCGCGGCCCTAATCTTCGAAGCGCGCCTGCATCGAACTAGGCGCGACGACTTCTGAAGGGTTCAGATGAGTTACATTTTATCAAACAGTCGCCGATAGAACCGGATCCGTCTGTATCGATATTTGGTCTTGCCTATGCGGATCCGAAGCAAGCTGCTCGCCCTCATGGGCGCGCTCGGGGGCGTGACGCTCCTGGTGGCGGCGCTGGCCGTGCACTTCCTGGCGGCGGTCGGCGGCGACCTGGAAGCGGTGCGGGCGACCTCGACCCGGGCGCTCTACAGCGAGCGGCTGAACCGCCTCGTCACGGCCGCCGTGATGGAGTCCCGCGGGATCTACGCCGCGAAGGACGTCGCGGAGGCGCGGCCCTTCGCGGACGGGCTCGTGGCCTCGCTCGACGCGGTCGACGCGCTCCTCGCCCGCTGGACCCCCCTCGTCCCGGACGAGGAAAGGCCCCTGCTCGAGGCGGTGGTCAAGGGGGCGGCGGCCTTCCGGAGCTTCCGGCTCGAGACGGTGCGGCTCGCCCGCGAGGTCTCGCCCCAGGCCGCGGCCCTGCAGGGCAACAACGAGGCGAACCGGGCCAACCGCAAGGCCTTCCAGGTCAGCATCGACGCGCTGACCGCCCACAGCCAGGATTCCGTCGCGGCGATCGAGGGGCAGGCGCGGCGCCTCGCCGACGACCGCATGCGGCTGCTGCTCGGGCTCGCCCTCGGCGGAGCGCTGGCCTCGGTCGCGCTCGGGGCCCTGGTGGCCCAGCGCCAGATCGGGCGGCCGCTGCAGCAGGTCACGGCGGCGATCCGGGCCCTCGCCGCGGGCGAGGTGCGGCTGCCGCAGGCGGTGCGGCGCCGGGACGAGATCGGCGAGATCTGGGCCAGCATGGCGGTCTTCGCCGAGGCGATGCGCGAGGCCGAGACCCTGCGCGGCCGGGAGGCCGAGGGCGAGCGCCGGGCGAGCGCCGAGCGCCGGGCGCAGCAGGCCGCCCTCGGGCAGCGCTTCGAGGAGAGCGTCGGGGGCTTGGTGAGGCAGGTCGCGGCGGCGGCGCGGGCGATGGAGGATCAGGCCCGCACGCTGGTGGAGACCGCCGACGTGGCGACCCGCGACGCGCAGATCGTGTCCGGGGCGGCGCAGCGGACCTCGTCGCACGTGGCGACCGTGGCGGCGGCCACGGAGGAGATGTCGGCCTCGATCCAGGAGATCGTCGAGCGGGTCGACGCCTCCTCGCAGGTGGCCGGCCAGGCGCAGGAGGATGCCCGCCGCACCGATGCCAGCGTGCAGCAGCTGGCGGCGAGCGCCGAGCGGATCAGCCGCGTCGTGGCGGTGATCTCCGACATCGCGGCGCAGACGAACCTGCTGGCCTTGAACGCCACGATCGAGGCGGCGCGGGCCGGCGAGGCGGGCCGCGGCTTCGCGGTCGTCGCCGCCGAGGTGAAGAGCCTCGCCGGGCAGACCTCCCGGGCAACGGAGGAGATCGCCGGTCATATCGGCGAGATCCAGGCCGCCACGCGGGCGGCAGTGGCGGATCTCGGCCGCATCGGCCGCGTGATCGCCACGATGTCGGACGCGGCGGGCGGCATCGCGGCGGCCGTCTCGCAACAGGGCGGCGCGACCCGCGAGATCGCCCGCAGCGCGCAGGAGGCCGCCGCCGGGACCGCGCAGGTGACGCAGACCGTGACCGAGCTGCACCGCGGCGCGGGCCTGACGGGCGACGCGGCCGCCCGGGTGCTGGAGGCCGCCAACGCGGTGTCGGACTGCTCCGACACCCTCACCCGCGAGGTGAGCGGCTTCCTCTCGGCCCTCTCCGCCGCGTGAGGCTCGCGGCGCAGGTCCTTGACGGGGCGTGATCCGACATTCGCGCAGCGACGGGGCGCGGGGCCGTCCGCCCCGTGTCGGGTGATCCGGGATCCGCTTCGATCAACCGGATGGCGTATGACGCGATCTCCGCCCGACCGGGTCGGACTTGCGCCGGGCCTGAGCGCGATCCTGGCTCTCGGCGGTCTGTCCTGATTGGCGCCGGATGGGCGTCGGACGGCGATGCCGGACCGATCAGGCGAGAACCGTAGGGCGAGATCCGCCGCGAGCGACCGCCGGGGCCGGGCAGGTTCCGCCCCGCATCAGCCCCGCGCGGCGGCCCGTCGCAGCCAGGCCCGCAGGGCGGCCGCCCGCGCGCGCCACGCCCCCGAGCGCCGCAGGGCGGCCGCCAGGGCGGCGACCGGCGGGCCGCCCGGCGCCGAGGCCGCGAAGCCGACGATCTCGCTGCGCCCCGGATAGAGGTCCGCCAGGACGCGGCTGTCCTGCGTCGCCGAATCGAGCCGGTCGGCCTCGGATCCCTCGTGCAGGGCGCGGACGATCTCCGCCTCCAGCAGGGCGCCGGGCGCGAAGGCGGCGTAGCGCTCGTCGTAGGCCGTCTTCAGGAGGAACACGGTCCGGCGGCAGGTCAGCGCCACGCTCGCGGCGATCGGCACGCCGTCGAGGCGCAGCAGGTCCGCCCGGGCGGTGACCGGCCCCTCCCCCGCCCCGAACAGATCGGCCGCCAAGGCGGCCGTGGCGGGGCGGCTCGCCAGCGCGGTGCCGACCCGGCCCTTCCAGCCGGCCCGCTCCAGGGCGAGGAAGGCCGCGCAGGCGGCGCCGAGGTCGCCCGCCGGCCCGACCGTCTCGACGCGCACGGCGCCGAGCGCGTCGAGGCGCCGCCGCCGCCGCCGCAGGTCCTTGACCCGGTTGCGGCTCGGCGCCGCGGCGAGGCAGGCGGCGTGGTCCGGGAAACGGTCGAGGACCGGCCGCGCGAAGCGCGAGACGGTCTCGACGCCCCAGCCGGCCTCCGCCATCGCGGCGAGGAGCCCGGCGCCGGCGGGCGTGCCCGCGGGCAGGAGCGGCCAGCGCCAGCTGTCCGAGACGCGCGCGAGGCCCGCCACCAGCGCCGCGAGGGCGGGCGCGAAAGCGGGGCCCTCGGCGACGAGGGGCGCCGTCGCCGTGATGAGCGGGGCGGTGAAGGGCGCGGCGCTCCTTCGCAGCATCGGGCGCGCGGGCCGGATCGGCAGCAGCGCCAGCAGCGCCGGCCCGTCCCGGACGACCACGCAGGCGAGGTCCGGCGGGGCGAGCCCGTGGGCGAGGTGGGCCGCGATCATGCGCCGGCCGTAATCCGGCGAGGGCGCCGCCGCGCGCGCCACGAGGGCGTCCCAGGCGGCGGGGTCGAGGGAGGCGGCCGGGACGATCTCGGGCGCGAGCGAGGCGGAGGCGCCGCGCGGGGAGAACGGGGCGTTCACGGGGCGGCCTCGGGACGGGTGGGGCCGATGGCCGCCGTGGCGAGGCCGAGGCGCCGCCGCGCGGCCAGGGCCAGGAGGAGGCCGCGCAGCGCGACGATGAGGGCGGCGGCGAGCGCCGCCCCGAGCACCCCGAGGGGCGGCACCAGGGCCAGCATCAGGGCGACCGTGAGGACGAGGAGCGCGCCCGTGAGGGCCGCGCAGAGGCGCTCGGCCCCGAGCATGCTCAGCACGTCCTCCGCCGGGCCGAAGGCGGCCGCCAGGGCGTGCCCGGCGACCAGGAGCGCGAGGAGCGGCAGCCCGGCCCGGAAATCGGCGCCGAACAGCCCGAGCAGCACGGGCGCCGCGGCCAGGATCGCGAGCCCCGTCGCCAGGACGGCGAGGAACGTCAGGCGCGCCCAGTGCCGCACGAGGCGCGCGAGGCCGGCCCGGTCGCCCCGGGCCTGCGCCTCCGCGAAGCGCGGGGCCGCGACCGCGGAGGCCGCGTAGGCGACGAAGGCCACGACCTGCACGAGGCGGGTCGCCGCGAAGTAGAGCCCGACCGCCTCGGGGGGCAGCAGGAAGCCGAGCACCAGAATGTCCGCGAAGTTGAAGCCCGAGCCGGCCAAGTCGACGAGGGCGAGCGGCAGCGCGGTGCGCATCCAGCCGCGCCACGGATAGGCGCCCGGGCCGGGCGGCAGCAGGCGCGCGAGGCGCCCCAGGAGCGCGGCCCCCTGCAGCGCCAGGGAGAGGGCGGTGGCGGCCAGCATGCAGGCGACCGCGGTCGCGGCGAGCGGGGGCGCCCCCGCGGCCACCGCGGCCAGCATCGCCGCCGCTAGCAGCGCCTGCCGCAGCAGGTAGGGCGGCGCGATGGCCAGCAGGGTCCAGGTCTGGCCCCGCGCGACGCCCTCGCAGAAATCCTGCAGGGCGACGAGCGGCAGGACCAGGGCGCCGAGCAGCAGCGGCCCGCGCAGGCCGGGCTCCACGAGGCCCGGCGCGAGGGCGAGGAGGGCGGCTCCGGTCCCGGCGAGCAGCGTCCCGGCGGCCAGGGAGAGCGCGGCCCCGAACACCAGGAAGCCCCGCCCCCGCGCCGCCGTCCCCGTCGCCCGGTATTCCGGCAGGAAGCGGGAGGCCGCCTGCGACAGGCCCCAGGTGGAGGCGTGGCCGAGGAGCGCCGTCCAGACCCAGACCGCCGCGAAGATCCCGTACTCGGCGGGCCCCATGGCCCGCGCCATCAGCACCTGGGCGAGGAGCGCGCAGCCCGCGGCGGCGACCCGCACGCCGAACACCGCGACGGCCATGCGCGCGAGGCCCGCCACGGAAGCCGACGCGTCGCTGAGAGAGGCCCCGGCCGCCATGGGGAACACCTGGTGGGCGCGACTTGGCGATGCGCCGCCGCAATGGCGAGTTTAGGGGCCGGGGGATTGCGCGCGGGTTAAGCCGATCGGAGGGATTCGGCCAGGGCCGACCGCGCCTGTCGGCGCCGGCCCGGCCCACCGCGTCCGGGGCCGCCGGCGCCGACGGTCGGGCTGTCCTGCGCGGGGCAGGTCGGGGCGCGGGCGGCGGATCACGGGCTGCGCGGCAGCCTGGTCTGGCGGTCCTGACCGGGCCGCGCCCGCTCCGGATGCCGCGGCCGGAGCGGGACCCGCCCTCAGGCGGCCCGCGCCGCCTCGGCCGGCTCGGCCGGCGCGTGCACGACGGGCACGGCCGGGGAGCCCTCCCACTCGCTGTCGGAGGGGATCGACTCGCCCTTCATGATCACGGTGAGCGGGCGCAGCCGGGCGAAGTCGCCGACCTCGGTGTCGTACAGCACCGTCGCGAAGGCGCCGACCGTCACCCCCCGCCCGAGCGCCACCCGCCCGACCTTCATCACCCGGTCCTCGTAGAGGTGGGTCTGGAGCGCCGACATCCGGTTGATCGCGGAATAATCCCCGATCGTCACGCAGTCGAACTCGGTGATGTCCGTGGCGAGCAGGCAGACGCCCTGGCCCGTGCGGGTGCCGAACAGGCGCAGCACCCAGGGCAGGAAGGGCGTGCCCATCAGGTGCTCCAGCAGCACCCGGCCGGCGAGGCCCCAGTACATCACCGCCACCGCCTCCGTGCGCATCGCCCACCACGACCACATCGGGTGCATGCCCGGCCGGTAGGCGCCCATCAGCAGCCACTTCACGGCGATCACCACCAGCGTCTGCACCACCGCGATCACCACGCTGGTGACCACGAAGCTCACCGCCAGCCCGAGCCAGTCCCCGGCCAGGATCGCCGGGTAGAACACGAAATCGATGGCGATGATCGCGCAGGTGATGAACAGCATCGGCGAGAAGGACGAGGTGAAGGCCTCGAACACCCCGCGCCCGATCCGCGGCCAGATCCCCGGCTCGAAGGTCTGGCGCTGGCCGAGATCGACCTTCTGGCGGGTCGGCAGCTTGATCGGCGGCGAGCCGAACCAGGTCTCGCCGGGGCCCATCCGCGCGTTGCCCGGCGGCTTCGACTTGATGCCGATGAGCACGTCGTCCGGGATCACGGTGCCGGGCGGCACCACCGCGTCGTTGCCGACGAAGACCCGCGACCCGGTGCTGACGGGCGCGAGGTGCATGTAGCCGTGGCGCACCTCCTCCTCGCCGTACACGACCTCGTCGGCGATGAAGTTGCGCGCGCCCACCTCGGCGAGGTCGTAGCGCCCCGCGAGGTTGGTGGAGATCTCGGCCCCGAGCCCCATCCCGGCCCCCATCAGCCGGTACCACGCCCGCATATAGACCGTGGCGAAGAGCGAGGAGAGCGTCTCCAGCATCACCTCGGCGGCGAGCGCCACCGCCCATTTGCGCAGGTACACGCCGCTGTCGACCGGGTAGCTGCCGGCCCGCAGGCGCGGCAGGACCAGCCAGCGGATCGCCGCGATCAGGAACACCGTCGCGGCCGTCATCAGCATGGCGGTCGGCCAGGTCAGGAGCGGCAGGTAGAGGTGGTAGTCGACGTCGGTCAGGGTCGCGAGCGAGTCGCTGATCTGGTCGAAGATGTAGAAGGCCGGGAAGATCGGCAGCAGGCCGATGGCCGGGACGCCCGCGAGCAGCGCCGCGTAGGTCACGAAGAAGGCGGCGCGCCGGGGTCTCGACACGGGCGGCGGCTGCGGGATGGCCGAGAGGTCGACCGTGCCGACCTTGCGGCCGGGCGAACCGTCCCAGATCTCGGCGCGGCCCACCACCGTGCCGGCCGGCACCGTCGTCAGGTCGCCGATCTCGCAGAAATCCTCCAGCCGGGCGCCGTGGCCGATGACGCAGGAGGTGCCGACCGCGACGTTCTCCCCGATCACGACCGGGCCGATCACCAGCTCGTCGCCGACGATCTCCGCGTTGGCGATGACGAGGCGCCCGCCCAGCGAGGCGCCGCGCCCGACGCTGAGCAGGTCCGCCGCCCCGACGTCGATGTCCGAGATGATCGCGTCCTCGCCGATCCGGGCGCCGAGCAGCCGCAGGTAGATGCGGATCATCGGCGAGCCCTGCAGCCACTTGACGTGGACCAGGGGCGTCAGGCGCTGGGTCAGCCACCAGCGGAAATAGTAGGTGCCCCAGAGCGGGTAGCGCCCGGGCCGGGTGCGGCCGAGCACCAGCCACTTGGCGGCGATCGCGGTGAGCGCCGTGACCGCGTTGAGCCCCATATAGACGAGGAGCAGCACCGCCATCTCCTCGAAGAAGCCGAGGTCGCCGCCCGTGATCAGCAGGTAGGTGACGAAGATGCCGAGCCACTGCGCGGTGGAGAGGGCGATGATGAAGGGCAGCACCGCCGCCTGGGCGAGGCCGCAGAGGAAGCGGCGCCGGAGGGGCGGCGGCGCGAAGGAGAGATCCCGCGTTGCGGCCTCGGTGCCGACCCCGCCGGTCCGCGCGATCAGGCTCTCGGCCATCGCCCGCAGGGTGCGGTGCGCGTAGACGTCCTGGAGGGTGATCGAGGCCAGGACCGGCACCTCGCGCACGGCGCCGACGAAGCGCGCGGCGAGGAGCGAGTGGCCGCCGAGGTCGGAGAAGAAATCCGCCTCGAAGGGAATCGCGACGTTGCCGAAGGCGCGCTTGGCCGCGACGAGGAGCGCCGCCTCGGTCTCGTTCGCCGGCTCCTCCTGCTCGCCCGTGGAGGCCGGGGCGGTGAGGGGCGCGGCGCGCAGCGCCTTGCGGTCGACCTTGCCGGAGGCGGCCAGGATCGGCAGCGAGGCCGTCACCTCGAAATGGCCGGGCACCATGTAGGGCGGCATGGTCGCGGCGAGCGCCGCGCGCAGGCGCGGCGTCTCGATCTCCGCCCCGCGCTCCGGCACCAGGAAGGCCACCAGCCGGTCCACCCCGTCGTCCTGGCGCAGCACGACGGCGGCCTGCCCGATCCCGGGCTGCGCCCGGATCCGCGCCTCGATCTCGCCGAGCTCCACCCGGAAGCCGCGGATCTTCACTTGGTCGTCGATGCGGCCGTGGAAGAGGATGCGCCCCTGCGGGTCGAGGGAGACGGCGTCGCCCGAGCGGTAGAGCACCGGGTCGGAGCCGTCGCCGCCGTAGGGGTTGGGGATGAACTTCTCCCGCGTCAGCTCCGGCCGGGCGAGGTAGCCCGCGGCGATCCCGGGGCCGCCGATCAGGAGCTCGCCCTGCACGCCCGGGCCGACCAGGGCGAGGTGCTCGTCCGCGATATAGGCGGTGTAGTTGGCGATCGGCCCGCCGATCGTGACGGGGTCGCCCGGCCGGATCTCGGCCGCGGTGGCGACCACGGTCGCCTCGGTCGGCCCGTAGGTGTTGAACAGCCGCCGGGTCGGGGTGGCCCAGCGGGCGACCAGGGGCTCGGGCAGCGCCTCGCCGCCGAGCAGGATCAGCCGCAGGCTCGGCACGTCCTGCGTCATCAGGGCGAGCAGGGTCGGCACCGTGTCGAGCACCGTGATCCCGTTCGCCGCGAGGAGGCCGGGCAGGGCCTCGGCGTCGCCCATCATGGCGGGGCTCGCCACGAACAGGGTCGCGCCGACGAGGTAGGGGACCCAGATCTCCTCCATCGAGAGGTCGAAGGCGACCGAGGCGCCCTGGAACACCACGTCGTCCTCGGCGAGGCCGTAGAGGTCGTTGGCCGAGCGCAGGAAGTGGCAGATGTTGCGGTGGCTGATGACGATGCCCTTGGGCACGCCGGTCGAGCCCGAGGTGTAGATCAGGTAGGCCGGATGCTCCGGCGTCAGGCCCGCGGCGCGCAGGTCGGGGGCCGGGCCCGGCGCCTCGCCGGCGATCTCCGCCGGGGTGAGCGCCTGCGTGCCCGCGGGGGCCTGGCCCTTCAGGGACTCCGACACGAGGATCGCCTTGGCGGCGGCGTCATCCAGGCAGACCGCGACGCGGTCGGCCGGCGCCTCGGCGTCGAAGGGCAGCCAGGCGGCGCCCGCCTTGGTGATCCCGATCTGCGCCACCAGCAGCTCGGGCGAGCGCGCCATCCACAGGCCGACCACGTCGCCCGGGCCGATGCCGCGGGCGGAGAGCCCGCTCGCGATCGCGTCCGAGCGGGCATCGACCTCGGCGTAGGAGAGGCGCGTCTTCTGGGCGCTCGCCCCGTCGATGAGGGCCGGATGGGCGCCGCGGCGGCGCGCCGTGTCGCGGAACAGCTCGGCCAGCACCTCGTCGCGGAGAAGGTCAGGCCGCGCGGCGCCGCGCAGAACCGCCCGGTGAGCGGTCTCGGCGGAGGTCGAACGGGCGATCCCGGCGGTCTGACTCATGCTCTGCTCCACGGCCCCGGGCCGATGCGCGCCGCCCCGTCCGGGACGGCGTCCCGCGTGCTCACGGGCGGTCCGGCCTGCGAGGCAACGCGCGCGACCCGAATTCGTACGATTCTGGCGCGGTCGCGCAACGGCCCAGGATCATCCGGCCGGATGTCCCTCCGATGAACGGCCCCGGGCCGCGGTGGCTTACCCTCTCGGGCGCCGGGCCGTCCACCCGCCACGCCGCATTCGCGCGGCCCCGCCCCGTCATCCGGACCTGTCCGGTCCGGCGGACCTGTCCGGTCCGGCGGACCTCTCCGGTCCGGGCCGCGTGCCGATCCGCCGCGCATCAGATCCAGCGAGGGCCGGCCGCGTCGATGACCAGCACGCGGCCCTGCCAGATGTCGCGATGGGGCGCCTCGGCGGGCGAGGCGTGCCCGCCCGCGACCAGCACCGCCCGGGCGACGCCCCCGTGCGCCACCATCACGGTCGGCCCGTCGAGGCCGTCGAGGACCGGGCGCACCCGCGCGAGGAGCATCGCGTAGCTCTCCGCCCCCTCCCCCGGCGGGCGATGGCCCCAGCGGTCGTGGTTGCGCGCCGCGTAGCCGCGCGGGTCCGCGACGCGGATCTCCCGCAGGGTGCGGCCCTCCCAGGCCCCGAAGCCGAGTTCCTTCAGACGGGGATCGGTGGCGTAGGCCTCCGGGGCGAGCCCGAGCCGGCGGCGCAGGGTCTCCATGGTCTGGCGGGTGCGCGTGAGCGGGCTCGCCAGGTAGGCGGCCTCCGGCGCCCCCGCGCCGAGCAGGGCGGCGAGGCGCTCGCCCACCGCCTCGGCCTGGGCGAAGCCCCTCGGATTCAGGGGCGTGTCGCGCTGGCCCTGGAGGCGGCCCTCGGCATTCCAATCGGTCTCGCCATGGCGCACAAAGTAGAGCGGGGGACGGCTCATTCCCGGCCGCTCCCCGGCGCGGAACGCCGTCCGGACGGTTCCGTTAACGATCGCATCCCGCTCTCCCCGGTGCACGCTCCCCGATGGCGAAGAACAAGCCCAACCGCAAGCCCGAGCCGGCGCCGGTGCCGCACGGGCCGCACCCGCACTCCTCCGCCTGGGCCGCCGCGGCGGCGGAATTCGAGGCGCGGAGCCCCGGCTCGATGGCGGCCTACGCGGCCGCCCGGCCGGTGCCCGGGCCCGGCCTCGCCGTGGTGCGGCCGGACGCGCCCTTCTCCCTCGCGGCCATCGACCCGAACGCGCCCAAGGACGCCGACAAAGAGGCCGCCGTGACCGCCCTCGCGGTCGAGCGGGCCCGGATCCAGGCCTTCCAGGAGCGCCTCTACGCCGAGCACCACCGCAGCCTGCTCGTCGTGCTGCAGGCGATCGACACCGGCGGCAAGGACGGCACCATCCGGCACGTCGTCGAAGGGGTGAACCCGCAGGGCTGCCAAGTCTGGTCCTTCAAGACGCCGAGCCGGGAGGAGCTCGATCACGACTTCCTCTGGCGCTACCACCAGCACACGCCAGGCCGCGGCATGATCACGGTGTTCAACCGCAGCCACTACGAGGACGTGCTGATCGTGCGGGTCAAGAAGCTGGTGCCCGAGCCGGTCTGGTGCGAGCGCTACGGCCTCATCAACGATTTCGAGCGGCTCCTGACCCTGTCGGGCACCACGGTGCTCAAGTTCTTCCTGCACATCTCCCGCGACGAGCAGAAACGCCGGCTGGAGAGCCGGCTCAAGGACCCGCAGAAGCGCTGGAAGTTCGACCCCGCCGACCTCGTCGAGCGGGAGGCCTGGGACGATTACCAGGCCGCCTTCCAGGACGCGCTCACGCGCTGCGCCACCGACCACGCCCCCTGGTACGTGGTCCCGGCGAACCAGAAGTGGTTCCGCAACCTCATCGTGGCGCGCACCATCGCGGACACGCTCGAAGCGATGAACCCGCAATATCCGAAGCCGCCCGAGGAACTCGACAGCATCACCGTGCCGGATTGAGCCGACCTGTACGGAGATC
This sequence comes from Methylobacterium sp. WSM2598, assembly GCF_000379105.1. Lineage (GTDB taxonomy): Bacteria > Pseudomonadota > Alphaproteobacteria > Rhizobiales > Beijerinckiaceae > Methylobacterium. The sequence continues at coordinate 2,927,076 of NZ_KB900609.1, forward strand.
TTGCGGAGATCATCGAGGAGATCGGCCGGGTAATCCATTCTCGTTCGTGGCCGATGCGGACGAAACCACAACATCACGCCCCGACTTGAGGATTTCTCCGGAAAGGGAGCGGCTCTGCGGCGAGGCGGGAAGGTCTCGCGCACTAAACTTCTCCCGCGACGCGTTGCTTCGGCAGCTGTTGACACCGTCCGATACGGGCGTAACCTCGGTTCTCGCGGGCGCGGTGGCGAAACTCTCGTCGCGCAGCATCGATGATGGGCGGGCGCAAGGGCGGCGCCTCTGCGGCATGGATCGCTGCGGGGCTCTCCCCTGTTCGGGCCTGCGCGGGCGGCGCCTCGGCGGATGCCGGTCCGAGACCGAGAGCCCGCGGCGAAGGTCAGTCTCGAAAGGCCCTGAGGGGCGCGCGGCGGGCCGGACCCGGCCGCGCGGCCCGACGCGAGGGAGCGCCGATGGGTCACGCCAGCGATCACCGTGACGACGGGCCGCGCGCGCCCCTCTCCCGGGCCTGGGACGGGGTCCTGCGCTGGCTGCGGGTGCTCTGGGTCTGCCGGGCGAGCGCGGCCAGCGCCCTTGCCGGCCTCGTCCTGTTCACGCTCGCCGGCCCCGCCCGGGACCTGTTCATGGAGAGCCAGCCCTACGGCCTCTACTGGACCGGGTTCTTCGCCATGGTCCTGGCCTGGGCCCTGATCGTCCATTACGCGGCGCGCAAGGTGCTGGAGCAGCAGGCCTGGGCCGAGCCCGGGACCCCGCTGCCGCTCGCCGGGGCCTGCCGGCACGCCCTCGCCGAGCGCTACCGCTGGCCCGCCGCCTGGGTGCCGCGCCTCCTCGGCCTCCTGTGCCTCGCCGCGGTGTGGCTCGGCATCGCGGGCGCGGCCGCCGACCTCGCCCCGGCGCGAAGGGCCCTCGACCTGCCGGATCCGCGGCGCCTCCTGGGATTCCTGGCCGTCGTCGCGGTGCTGTACGCGGCCTACGTGGTGCTGCGGCGGCGGCTGGCCGAGCCGGGGCTGCGCCGGGAGCCCTGGCCGGCCTACCTGCACGACGTCGTCACCGGGGAGGGCGGCAGCCTCCTCAGCGAGCCGACCCCGTTCTGGTTCTTCGCCCTCGCGACGCCCGAGGGGCGGCGCAGGCGCGGCGGCGGGGCCGGCGTCAGGGGGGACGCCGTCGCCTTCCTCCTGCTGGCCTTCCTGGTCGGCGTCTGGGGCATCGCCGTCGCGCTGCCCGGGCTGCTCGAGACCGTCACGCCCCGCGCCCTGTTCGTGGTGCTGATGCTGGGCCTGCCCGTGTCGCTGCTCGCCTTCCTGTCGGCGCTCTCGCACGCCCTGCGCCTACCGGTGATCGCGCTCCTCGTCCTCGGCCTCTTCCTCGGGACGGGCGCCGTCCGCGACTTCCACGACCTGAGGCGCCTCGACGGGCCCGGGACGGTCCGCCCGGGGCTGAGGGAGGCGATGGAGCGCTGGCTGCGCCTCAATTGCCGCCCGGACGACCCGCAACCCTGCCGGGCGCGGCCGGTCATCCTGGCGAGCGCGGGCGGGGCGAGCCGGGCCGCCTTCTTCACCGCCACCGTGGTGGGCGACATCCTGGCGGACGAGCGCGTCGACCTGCGCCGGCGGCTCTTCGCGATCTCGGGCGTGTCGGGCGGCTCGGTCGGCGCGGCCTTCATCCGGGCGGCGCTGGACGACGCCCGGCCGGACGGCGGCGCGCCCTGCGGGCGGGTCGGCCGCGCCTGGTTCCGCCACGACGCGCGCCCGACCGGGCCCTATACCTGGAAGGAGTGCCTGCAGGCCCTGACCGCCGGGGACTTCCTGTCGCGTCCCTTCGTGGGCCTGGCCTTCCGCGACCTGTTCGGCTTCCCGCTCCACGACCTCGTGGGAATGGCCGACCGGGCCGTCCTGCTGGAGAGGGCCTTCGAGGACCAGTACCGGGCGCTGGTCGGGCCGGAGGGGAGCCGGGACGGCGGGCTGGCGCGGGCGCTCGGGGAGGAACCGGCGGGGCCGGAGCGTTGGGCGCCGCGCCTCATCCTCAACACGACCTCGGTGCTGGACGGCCGCCGCTCCCTCGTCTCCGACCTGCTGCCGTTCCGGTGCGACGGGGGCGCGGACGCGCCCCTGTTCCCGACCGCCGTCGACCTGTTCGAGACCCTCGGCGCCGGGCGAAGCTGCGCGGACGGGGCGCCGGCGGCGACCGGCGCGGTGGCGGCCCTGCGCCTGTCCTCGGCCGCGACGGCGAGCGCCCGCTTCCCGGTGATCTCGCCCCACGCCGTGATCCGCAGGCGCGCCGAGGCGGCCGGGTCGCTCGGGGACGCGGTCGACCTCCTGGTCGATGGCGGCTACTTCGAGAATGACGGGTTGACCTCGGCGCGCCAGCTCGCCGAGGCCATGCAGGCGGTGTGGCCGGGCTTCCCGAAGGCCGTCATCCTGCACGTCACCAACAACCCGACCTCGGAATCCTCCGGCGAAGGCGACGTGGCGCAACGCTCGCCGCGGCGGCAGGAATTCGTCGACGGCCTCCTGGCCCCGTTCAGGACCATCCTGGCGACCCGCGACGGCCACGCGGCGGTCGCCCTCTGGACCGCCCAGCACGCCTCATCGGCGGTCGAGGAGGTGCTGTCGTTCCAGGTCTACGACGCGGTGGCGCCGGGCGCGAAGGAACCCGGCTGCGCCCTCGCGCGCGCGCCGGAGACGGCCCGGGGCGGCGGGTCGGTCGACCGCATCAAGGACCTGTCGATGAGCTGGTGGCTGTCGGGCGCCGTCCAGGCCTACCTCGACAGCCAGCTCTGCCACCCGGCGAACCGGGCCGCCTACGGGCGGCTGCTGACGCATCTCGGCATTCCGTGAGGCCCCCGGCGCGGGGGACCGGGCGGCCGGCCCGCCGCGCCGGCGCGCGAGCGCCGCTCTGGGCCCCAGCGCCAAACTGACGTAAGGTCATGCGAGGGCGCGCGGCGCCGCGACGGAGCTCATCCCATGACCGCCAACCGGTGCGTGCTCGCCGGGATCGTGACCTATCACCCCGATCCGTTCGAACTCACCCGGCTCGTCGGGCGGATCGCGCCCCAGGTCGAGGAGATCCTGATCGTCGCCAATTCCGACCTGCCGGACGCCCTCGCGGCGCAACTCGGCGAGGTGTCCGGGCCGACGCCGCTGCGCGTGCGGCGCGCCGCGGGCAACGAGGGGCTCGGCGCCGCCTATAACGGGCTCGCCTCGCGGGCGCGGGCGGGCGGGTTCGGCTTCGTGCTCCTCCTCGACCAGGACAGCCTGCCCGGGCCGGGCTGCGTCGCCGCCCTGCGGGCCGGGTTCGCGGCGCTCGAGGCGGCGGGCGAGCGGCCGGCCCTGCTGGGGCCGCGGCCGGTCGGGCCGGGCGGCGCGCCCCTGAAGGCGCCGCCCCCGCTCGCCGGCCGCGCGGCGGAGGGCCGCCTCGTCCCGGTGGCCTTCGCGATCTCGTCCGGATCGCTGATCCGCCGCGAGGCCCTCGACGCGGTCGGCCCGTTCCGCAGCGACTTCTTCATCGACGGGATCGACGTCGAGTGGTGCCTGCGGGCCGCCGCCGCCGGGTTCACGGTCTGGCGGGCGGAGGACGAGCCGATGGCGCACGCCCTCGGGCGCGGGGTGATCCGGCTCCCCTTCGGGCTGCGTCTCGCCGACCAGCCGCCCGCGCGCGTCTACACGGCGATCCGCAACCAGCTCGCGCTGCTGCGGCTCGCCCACGTGCCGGCGCGCCTCAAGGCCCGGATGCTGCTGGCCCTGCCGCTCCGGATCGCCGCCTACCTGGTCCGGGCGCGGGCCTCGCGCGAGATCCGCTCGGCGCTCTGGTGCGCGGTGCGGGACGGCGCGACCCTCCGGCTCGGGCCCCCGGGCCGCCGGTTCCGGCCCGCGCCGGCCGGGCACCGGGTCGCGGCGGGCGGCCGCGCCGGGCAGCCGCGCCGGTCCTGACGCGGGCTACACGTCGAGGTTGGCGACGTTCAGCGCATTCTCCTGGATGAACTCGCGGCGCGGCTCGACCACGTCGCCCATCAGCTTCACGAACAGGTCGTCGGCGTCGGTCGTGTCCTTGACCTTGACCTGCAGCAGCGAGCGCACGTCGCGGTCGAGGGTCGTCTCCCAGAGCTGCTGGGCGGTCATCTCGCCCAGGCCCTTGTAGCGCTGGAGCTGGAGGCCCTTGCGGCCGAGCGCCATCGTGGTCTCGAACAGGGCCACGGGGCCGTGCAGCACGACCTCCTCGCCCTTGCGCTGCAGGGTGACCGGCGCGTCGTAGATCTGGCGCAGGGAATCCGTGCGCTCGTCGAGGCGGCGGGCCTCCTGCGAGGAGATCAGCGCCTCGTCGAGCACCGCCACCTGCCGCACGCCGCGCAGGGTCCGCGACAGGACGTAGCCGCCGGCCCGCGCCTCGCCCTCCCAGCCGCGCTCGATCTCGTCCGAGAGGGCGTTGAGCCGCCGGGCGACCTCGTCGGCCACGACCTCCGCCTCGGCCGGGTTCTCGGCCAGCGCCGGGCGCAGCGCCCCGGCGATCGCCGCCTGCTCGACCACGGTGCGGTCGTAGCGGGTGTGGAGCCCGTGCAGGATGGTGCGCACCCCGCGCGCCTCGTCGACCAGCGCCTTGAGCTGCGGACCCGCGAAGGCGACGCCGGTGGCGAGCCGCAGGGAGGCGCCCTCGACGCCGCCGTCGATCAGGTAATCCTCCAGCGCGCGCTCGTCCTTCAGGTAGAGGTGCGAGCGCCCCTTCGAGGCTTTGTAGAGCGGCGGCTGCGCGATGTAGAGGTGCCCGCGCTCGATCAGCTCCGGCATCTGCCGGAAGAAGAAGGTGAGCAGCAGGGTGCGGATGTGCGAGCCGTCGACGTCCGCGTCCGTCATGATGATGATGCGGTGGTAGCGCAGCTTGTCGGGGTTGAACTCCTCGCGGCCGATGCCGGTGCCGAGCGCCGTGATCAGCGTCCCGATCTCCTGGCTCGACAGCATCTTGTCGAAGCGGGCGCGCTCGACGTTGAGGATCTTGCCGCGCAGCGGCAGCACCGCCTGGAAGGTGCGGTCGCGGCCCTGCTTGGCCGAGCCGCCGGCCGAGTCACCCTCGACGAGCAGGATCTCGCACTTCGACGGGTCGCGCTCCTGGCAATCGGCGAGCTTGCCCGGCAGCGAGGCGATGTCGAGGGCGCCCTTGCGGCGGGTGAGCTCGCGGGCCTTGCGGGCGGCCTCGCGGGCGGCGGCGGCCTCGGCCACCTTGCCCACGATGGTGCGCGCCTCGCCCGGATTCTCCTCCAGCCAGTTCGACAATCCCTCGCCGAGCACCGCCTCGACGACCGGGCGGACCTCGGAGGAGACCAGCTTGTCCTTGGTCTGCGAGGAGAATTTCGGGTCCGGCACCTTCACCGAGATGATCGCGGTCAGGCCCTCGCGGCAATCGTCGCCCGTGAGCGTGACCTTCTCCTTCTTGGCGATGCCGGAGGATTCGGCGTAGCCGGTGATCTGGCGCGTCAGCGCCGCCCGGAACCCCGCCATGTGGGTGCCGCCGTCCCGCTGCGGGATGTTGTTGGTGAAGGGCAGCACCGTCTCGTGATAGCTGTCGTTCCACCACAGGGCGACTTCGACGCTGATCCCGTCGCGCTCGGCGCGGACCACCACCGGCTTGGCGACGAGCGGCGTCTTGGTGCGGTCGAGGTAGCGCACGAAGGCCTCGACGCCGCCCTCGTAGACCAGTTCCTCGCGCTTGTGCTCGGCGTGGCGGGCGTCGGTCAGCACGATGCGCACGCCCGAATTCAGGAAGGCGAGTTCGCGCAGGCGCTTCTCCAGCGTCGCGTAGTCGAACTCGACCATCGAGAAGGTCTCGGTCGAGGGCAGGAAGGTGACCTCGGTGCCGCGCCGGTCCCCGGCCGGGCCGACGACGGCGAGCGGCGCCACCGCGTCGCCGTGGCGGAACTCCATCGCGTGCTCCTGGCCGCCGCGCCAGATGCGCAGGCGCAGCCAGGTCGAGAGCGCGTTCACCACCGAGACGCCGACCCCGTGCAGGCCGCCCGAGACCTTGTAGGAGTTCTGGTCGAACTTCCCGCCCGCGTGGAGCTGGGTCATGATGACCTCGGCGGCCGAGACCCCCTCCTCCGCGTGGATGTCGGTGGGAATGCCGCGGCCATTGTCCGAGACCGTGCAGGAGCCGTCCGGGTTGAGCGTCACGGTCACCAGCGTGGCGTGGCCGGCCAGGGCCTCGTCGATGGCGTTGTCGACGACCTCGTAGACCATGTGGTGCAGGCCCGAGCCGTCGTCGGTGTCGCCGATATACATGCCGGGCCGCTTGCGCACCGCGTCGAGGCCCTTGAGGACCTTGATGGAATCGGCGCCGTAGGTGTCGGGGGTCAGATCGCGGGCGGGTTCGGCCATGTCGGTTCCTGATCGGGCGGGCGCCGGGGGCGTGGGACGCCGGAAGGGGGAGCGCCGCCGCAACAATTGTCGAGTCTTAGATAAGCATTCCGCGTTGAGATTGCACCGGTTTCGGGCGCCGCAGGGGCGCCCGGACCGGTATCGCAATCCCCGGTTAAGGGGGCGGAAATTCAGGCCCTGAGGCCGCCCCGGCTCGCCGCGTCGAGGCGCGCGACGGCGGCCGGGTCGAGGGTGAGCCGCGCCCCGGCGATCAGCTCGTCGAGCTGGGCCACCGAGGTGGCGCTGGCGATCGGCGCGGTGAGGCCGGGCCGCGCCACCAGCCAGGCGATCGCGACCTGCGCGGGCGTGGCGCCGTGCGCCTGCGCGACCGCGTCGAGCTCGCGCAGGAGCGCGAAGCCCTTCGGGGTGAGGTAGGGCGAGACGCGCCCCTCGCGGGCGCGGCCGGCGGCGGCCCCCGCCGCGCGATACTTGCCGGTCAGGAAGCCGGCCGCCAGGGAAAAGTAGGAGATCACGCCGATCCCCTCCCGGCGGCAGAGCGGCTCCAGCTCCGCCTCGTAGCCGCGCTCGGCGAGGCTGTATTCCGGCTGCAGGCACTCGTAGCGCGGCAGGCCGGTCCGGGCCGCGACGGCGAGGGCCTCCCGCAGCCGCGCGGCGGAGAAGTTGGAGGCGCCGATCGCCGTCACCTTGCCGGCCCGGATCAGCCGGTCGTAGGCGCCGAGCGTCTCCTCGATCGGCGTCTCGGGATCGTCCTCGTGGGACTGGTAGAGGTCGATGCGGTCGGTGCGCAGGCGGCGCAGCGATTCCTCGACGGCGCGCGCGATGGAGGCGCCGCTCAGGCCCTTGCGGGCCTCGCCCGCCGGGCCCTCCCCCATGTCCATGCCGACCTTGGTGGCGAGCACGATGCGGTCGCGGCAGCCGCGCGATTCCATCCAGCGCCCGAGGATCGTCTCGGATTCGCCGCCGGCGTGGCCCGGCACCCAGCGCGAGTAGACGTCGGCGGTGTCGATGAAGGTGAAGCCCTGGTCGAGCAGCCGGTCGAGGATGGCGAAGGAGGTCGGCTCGTCCGCGGTCCAGCCGAGGACGTTGCCGCCGAAGCAGAGCGGCGGGACGGAGAGGCCCGAGCGGCCGAGGGGACGAAGCTCCATGGGGCGAAGGCTCACTGAAGGAAGGGGTTGTCGAGGCGCTCCTGGCCGATCGTGCTCGTCGGCCCGTGGCCGGGGATGAGGACGACGTCGTCGCCGAGCGGCAGGAGCTTGGTCTTGATCGAGGCGATCAGCGCGGCGTGGTCGCCGCCCGGCAGGTCGGTCCGGCCGACCGAGCCGCGGAACAGGACGTCGCCCACCTGGGCGAAGCGCGCCTCGCGGCTCACCAGCACGACGCTGCCGGGGGAGTGGCCGGGGCAGTGCAGCACGTCGAAGGAGAGGTCCCCGACCGTCACCACGTCCCCCTCGGCGAGCCAGCGGTCCGGGGTGACGGCGCGCGCGCCCTCGATGCCGTAGGCGGCGCCGGTCCCGGGCAGCCGGTCGAGGAGCGGCTTGTCGGCCTCGTGCGGCCCCTCGATGGTGACGCCGAGGCGCTCGCGCAGCTCCGCGGCCCCGCCCGCATGGTCGATGTGGCCGTGGGTGAGCAGGATCTTCTCCACCGTGACGCCGGCCTTCTCGATCGCGGCGAGGATCCGGTCGAGGTCGCCCCCGGGATCGATCACGGCGGCGCGCTTGGTCGCCTCGCACCAGAGCAGGGTGCAGTTCTGCTGGAAGGGCGTGACCGGGATGATGGCGGCGCGGGGCGTGCTCGGCATGGAGATCCGTCGGCGGAGATGGCTCCCGGTCTTTTAGCCGAGAAGCTGACGCGGAGCACCTCGCGTGGCAAGGCGCCCGGCAAGGCGCCCGGCAAGGCGCCCGGCAAGGCGCCCGGCAAGGCGCCCGGAAAGACGCCCGGCAAGGCGCCCGGAAAGACGCCCGCAAGGCCGCCTCGCGGCGCCCCGAGGCCGCCCGGCCCCGGCCACCGCCACCGATCCTGGAAATTTCGCGGCCGCGAACGATCGTCGGTTGTCAATCGTCGTCGCTCGCAGTAGGTTCTCCTAGTCGTAACCTTAGGTAAGTCTCACCAACACGGAACAACTTCGGCGTTTGTGTGCACACGATATGTCACGCCATCGCTGGATTCTTGCTTCAGTGTGAGAATGAAATCTACAATATTTGGCTGGCAATATCCAGATCCGGGACGAAATAATCACCTGGATCGAATATGAACGCAATCATTCTCGCAGGAAAACCTATTTCTGCGATGAAGAGAGATCGTTCGTCTGCAAAAGGCTGGAAGATCATGGCGGAGAAACTTGACATGACGGCGACCCGGCGTGAGGTGATCGCAGGCGGAGTGGCGGCGGGCATGATCGCGGCGACGGGCGGGGCGGATGCGCAGGTGCTGCGCCCGCGCCTGCGCCCGGACCTGGCCTCGCCGACCGGAAAGAAGATGCTCGCGCTCTACGCCGCCGCCGTGCAGGCGATGCAGGACCCGGCGATCAACTACCCGCCGCAGCCGCAGAGCTGGACCTTCCAGTCCTACATCCACGCCGTGCCGGCCAATCCCTTCGACCCGGCCTTTTCCGGAGGGCTCCCGTCCGGCACGCCCGCGCTGAAGACCCGCATCGACGAGATCTACGGCAACCCGCCCGCCGGCAGCCCGGCCGCCGCCTGGAAGGAGGCGGCGCTGAAGTGCTGGGGCACCTGCACGCATGCGAGCCCCTATTTCGCGACCTGGCATCGCTGGTACATGTACTACTTCGAGCGCGTGTGCCGGGTGATGTGCAAGGATCCGAACTTCCTGCTGCCCTACTGGAATTACGGTTCCGGTCCGAACGCGACGCTGCAGCTTCCGCCGGGGTTCCGGAACCAGGACTATCCCTCGCTGATGTTCGACGACCGCGGGGTCGGCTTCTCCACCCCGCAGGGCGACGGCGCGCAGAACGTCGCCATGAACGCGGGCGGCTACATGCCGTTCTCCCTCATCAACTACATCCCGGCCCTCTCCACCAAGGAGATGTTCCCCTCCGACACCAATGCGATCCCCATGGGTCCGTCGCAGCCGGGCTACGCCGCGCTCGGCATGACCGGGCGGCTCGAGAACGCGCCGCACGACATGGTGCACCTCGGCGTGGGCGGGTGGATGGGCAACATCCCCTCGGCGGCGGGCGATCCGATCTTCTTCGTCCACCATTGCCAGGTCGACCGGCTCTACGCCTCCTGGGAGGCGCTGCCCGGCTCGACCTACAATTGGGGCGACCTGCCCATGCAGCCGAGCGAGTCGACCTGGAAGGATCAGCCGGCCTGGTTCGTGGACGGGTCCGGCGACCTCGTCCGGGTTCGACTCGGCGACGCGATCGACACGGCCAAGCTCGGCTACGGCTACGACACGCTGGTCAAGCCGTCGCCGGTCCAGGTCGCGGCGCTCTCCCCGAGCGCCGCGCCGCGGCCTGCCCCCGCGATCGTGGAGGCCGCGATGCGCACGAAGGCTTTCGCGGTCGGGGCCGGCGGCGCCACCGTGACCTTCGCCCCGGAGCCGGGCGCGGCGGGAGTCGAGCCCCGCGCCGCGAGCCCCGTCGCGCGCGACGGCGGGTCCGCCACGCTCGTCCTCGAAGGCGTGAGGCTGCGGCGGCGCCCGCCGGCCCCCCTCAGCGTCTTCGTGAACCTGCCCAAGGGCACGGCGCCGCAGCTCAACGACCCCTACTACGTGACCACCCTCAACTTCTTCAACTTCGACCTCGCCACGGGCCTGCCGATCGCCCACGGGCACGGGACGGGGCACGCGGACCACGCCGCCCCGGCGCGGGCCGACCTGCGCATCGAGGTGGGCGCGATCCTGGCGGCCCAGGAGGCGAAGGGGCTCTGGGACCGCGGACCGATCACCGTGACGATCACCACGCTCGGCGCCGACAGCGTGGGCGAGGCGACCTACGTCACCTTCGACGGCGCCACCCTGACGCCCTGAGCGCGGGCGGCGCGAGGCGGATCGCCCCCACCTGCGCGGGGGTCGATCTCCTCGACGGCGCCGGTCCCCCGGGAGGGCCGGATGGCTGCAGCGTCCCGGCCGCCCGGTCGCGGGTCAGGCGCCGGGCGGCGAGCCGCCCGCTTGAGCGACGGGACGATCCGGGTCGCTCGGGGCGCGCCGCGACAGCCACCAGCCCTCCCCGGCGAGCCACGCCTCGTCGTCGGGCACCGGTCCGCGGCGCAGGCTGCGCACCCGCTCCATCCCGCCCCCGGCCAGGGCGGCGGCGAGGCGGCGCTCGCCCTCGGGGCTGCGGGCCCCCAGGCAGGGCACGAAGCGGGTGCGCGACAGGAAGCGCGCGTCGAGGATCTCGGCGGGTGCGCCCGGGCCGCGGCGGCCCGCGAGCAGGAGCCCGCCCCAGCCCCGGTCGGGAGTCAGCGGCACGATCAGGCGCCCGGTCTCCGAGAGGGCGTCGAGCCACGGGGCGAGCGGCTCGGTCGCGCCCGCATTGACGACGATGAGGTCCGCCTCCGGCAGCGCCCCCTCCGTCCCGGAGCGGGCCTGCACGCGCACCTGGGGATAGGCGGACAGGGCCGCGGCGGCCATCCGGGCCAGGCTCGGCTCGATCTCGTAGGCCTCGACGCGGCCTCCGGGCCCGACCAGTTCGGCCAGGATCGCCGTGTAGTAGCCGCCCCCGGCGCCCACCTGCACCACCCGCTCGCCCGGGCGCGGCGCCGCCGCCGCGAGCGCGGTCGCGTGCAGGCTCGGCTCGCCGTTGTTGATGCCCTCCTCCGGGAGCAGCGACACCAGCACGTCGCGGTAGAGCCCGGCCGGATCCCCGGCCGGCACCCACTCGATCCCCTCTTCGCCCATCACCCGCCAGGGTCCGGGCCCGCAGAAGGCCTCCCGCGGCACGGTCGCGAAGGCGCGGATCAGGGCGGGATCGCGGGTCCCCGCGCGGGCCGCGACGGCGGCCGCGTAGGTGGCGCGCGGGCGGCTCAGGTCGGCCATCGCGGAGCCCTTCTGCTCGGTGGTGCGGCAGCCTAGAGCATTTTCCGACGAAGTGGATGCCGGTTCGTCGCAGAAAATCCGGCAAGATCAAAGATCTAGAGCGGCACCCGGTTGCAACGTGATCGGGTGCCGCTCTGGAGGCTGTTCGGGACCGGAAACAGGATTCGTGTCGCGCCGGCGACGTCCGGGCCGCCGGGAGGCCCGCTCGCGGCCGCACGCGGCTCCTGCCCGGCGCCCAATCCGGCCCGCGCAACGCCTGTCCGCGGGCCATCGCAGCCTCCCGACCCGCGGGACCCGACCTTAAAAGGGCCGCGTTGTACAGGTCCCCTTCAGGTCCCCGGCCGTTTCCTGCCGCGTCAGCCCTGACCGGCCGGGCGCAAGGTCCATGAACGCGATCCTCATCAAGCTCTTCGCCACCGCGCTGACGCTCAGCCAGGCGACCACCCGGCCGGAGGCGATCCGCACCCAGTTCGATCCCGCCAAGGACGGGCCCGAGGTGGTGCGCATCCTGCGCGACGGCTGCGCCCACATGCGCAAGGCCTTCGACATCGAGGACATCAACCTCGACGACCTGATCTCGACCGCGATGGAGGACCCCAAGGCGATCGCGGGCGAGGCCAAGATCCTGCACGGCCTCGACATCGGCGAACTCAACACGAGCTACAAGCAGTTCTGCAAGAACGAGAACCCGCCCAACGCCCCCTTCGAGGCGAAGGCCGTGATCGAGTTCTACAACAGGGCGGTGGAGGGCCTGCCCGACGCGAGCGCGCTCAAGACCCTCCGGCTGCCGGGCGTGAGCACGATCCTGGACGGGCGCGGCAATCGCTTCTCGGAGACCGCCGAGCCGAACGGGCGGCGCATCGCCGTGCCGATCACCCAGATCCCCGTGCTGGTCCAGAAGGCCTTCATCGCCGCCGAGGACAAGCGCTTCGAGAGCCACAGGGGCATCGACGAGCGCGGGGTGATCCGGGCCTTCATCGGCAACCTCGCCTCGCCGGGCCGGCCGGCGGGCGGCTCCACCATCACCCAGCAGGTGGTGAAGAACCTGTCGGTGGGCGACGACGTCACCTACGAGCGCAAGATCCGCGAGATGATCGTGGCGGTCCGCGCCGAGCAGGTGATGACGAAGCCCGAGATCCTCGGCCTCTACCTGAACGGGATCTATCTGGGCCGCGGCGCCTACGGGGTCGAGATGGCCGCGCGCAGCTACTTCGGCAAGTCGGTCAAGGACCTGACCGTGCCGGAGGCGGCCCTGCTCGCGGGCATGCCGAAGGGACCGAACTACTACAGCCCCGACAAGTATCCCGACCGCGCCCGCGAGCGGCGCGCCTACGTCCTCTCCCGCATGAAGGAGGAGGGCGTGATCGACGAGGCGGCGATGAACGAGGCGCTGCGGAGCGACCTCGGCCTCGTGCCGCTGGAGCGCACGCGCCAGGAGGCCGGCTTCTACTACGTCGACCATCTCGGCCGCGAGGCGCGCTCCCTCGCCGGCCTCGACGCGCTCACCGCCAACGCCTACACGGTGCGCACGACGCTCAATGCCGGGCTTCAGACCGCGACCGAGTCGATCCTCCAGGACGCGCTGGCGCGCTACGAGGCGGCGACCGGCCGCTCCCGCTTCGAGGGGCCGGAATTCAACCTCGCGGACGCGGTCAAGCGCATCGAGGCCGCCGCCGCGCCGGCCGCGGCGGCACCGCCCGAGCCGGCGCCCGCCGCGCAGCAGGCCGGCGGCCCGGCCAGCGGCGGCGGTCCGGCCAGCGGCGGCGGCCCGGCCAAGGGCGGACCGGCCAAGGGCGGCAAGGCCGCGAAGGCGCCGGCGAGGCCGGCCGGGCCCAAACCGGCCTGGCAGCGTGCGCTCGAGAGCGCCCGCGCGCCGCTCTACGACGTGCACTGGCCCCTCGCCGTGGTGCTCGACACCGGCGCCAAGGGCGCGGCGCCCCGCGTCGGCCTCGCGGACGGGCGCGTCGCCAGCCTCAATCCGGGCCTCGCCCGGGGCCGGCTCGCCCCCTACGACGTGGTGCGGGTCGCCCTTCGGGAGGGAAAGGGCGCGCCGCGGGCCGACCTGCGCGTCCGCCCCCAGGTCCAGGGCGCGGCCGTGGTGCTGGAGAACCGAACCGGGCGCATCCTCGCCATGGCGGGCGGCTTCTCCTACCCGCTGAGCCAGCTCAACCGGGTGACCCAGAGCGTCCGCCAGCCGGGCTCGACCCTCAAGCCGCTCACCTACCTGGCGGCGCTCAATGCCGGGCTGCAGCCCAACACGCTGGTGATGGACGCGGCCGTGACGCTGCCGCCGATCGGCGGGGTCGGCCAGTCCTGGTCGCCCAAGAACTACGAGGGCGGCGGCTCCGGCCCGACCACGCTGCGGCGCGGCCTGGAGCACTCGAAGAACCTCGTCACCGCCCAGCTCCTGCGCGGCGGCATCGCCGAGCGGCCGGAGCAGAGCCTGAAGCGGGTCTGCGACATCGCCCTCGAAGCCCAGCTCTACGCCGAGTGCGAGCGCTACTACCCGTTCGTGCTCGGCGCCCAGCCGGTGCGGATGATCGACCTCGCGGCCTTCTACGCGGCCATCGCCAACGAGGGCGAGCGGCCGAGCCCCTACGCCCTCGAATCGGTCGCGCAGGGCGAGACCTCCGTCTACCGGCACGCGGAGCGCCCGCTCGCCCGCATCGGCTCGGCCGACCGGGTCGCCTTCTACCAGATCAAGAGCCTGCTCCAGGGCGTGACCCAGCGCGGCACGGCGGCGGCCCTCGCGCGCTTCGCCCCCTACGTGGCCGGCAAGACCGGCACCTCGGAGGACGAGAACGACGCCTGGTTCGCGGGCTTCACCAACGAGATCACCATCGTGGTCTGGATCGGCTACGACAACGCGGATGGCCGGCGCCGCACGCTCGGGCGCGGCCAGACCGGCGGGCACCTCGCCGTGCCGGTCTTCGCCCAGATCCTCCAGGCCGCCTGGGCGAACGGGGTGCCGAAATCACCCCTCGCCCCGCCGAGCCCGGAGGCGCGGCGCCTGATCGCGGACGCGCCGATCGACCTCTATTCCGGCAGCCGGGTGGCGGGGGGCGGCTTCATGGAGCATTTCCGCCTGCAGCCCGACGGACGCCTCGCCGACACCCGGTTCAGCCTCGTGCCGCAGGAATCGGTCTACGCCATGCGGCCGGACGTCGACCAGGACGGCGACGTGGTGGATGGCGGCCGGCCCGAGGACGCCAACCCGTTCGACGAGCCGCGGCGGCGGGACGAGGCGCGGCGTCCGGCGGACGTGCGGCAGCCGGACGACGACCGCTACGACCCGTTCGGGGAGATCGGGCGGCAGCTCTTCGGCGGCCCGCCGCCGATCCGCCGGGCGCAGCCGGTGCCGGCCCCCGAGCCGATCTGGCCGGGCCCCTCGGCCCGCTCGCCCTTCGGCGACGACGACGGCTACCGCCGGCCGCGCCGCCGCGATCCCGACTATCTCTTTGGGGAAGATCCGACCTATTGACGGTGCGGCCCCCCGGCCCCCGAATCTCAAGGAAGTCCCGCCCGTGCGTCACAGCCTCACGGCCCGCCTCCGCGTCGCCGCGCCCCTTCTCGTCGCCCTGACGGCGACGCCGGTCCTCGCCCAGTACCGCACCAAGGACGTGCCGAGCCTCGCGGGCCTCGATGCCGGGGGGATCGCCCCGAACACGATCCTGTTCACCGATCACCGGGACAACCCGTCGAGCCCCGAGAGCGGCCTCACCCCCTTCGCCGAGTGGAGCCGCAACCAGCCGGTGCAGAAGGCGATCCTCTCGCCCTACCCGGACTACGTCGAGCCCGACTACAAGGTGACGGTGAACGGGACCACCAAGGCGCGGCACGAGGCGCTGAAAGTCTACCTCGCCGAGGCGCGCTTCGTGGTGCCGCGCCCGGCCGACCGCATCGACCTCAAGCGCTTCGCCTCGCTCGGCTTCCTCGGCCGGATGGATCCGGCGATCAAGCACAGGGCCCTCAACCCGGCCGACGCGACGCCGACCAGGGACCCGGCGGCCGCCTTCGCGCGCCGGCCCGACCGGCCGTGGTGCGCGGCGCCCGACACGCTCTGCATCGAGTCGCGCTACGACCTGGAGGGCAAGCTGCCGCTCGGGGTCAAGCTCGCCAACAAGCTGGAGGAGGGCGGCAAGAAGATCGCCGAGTTCGTCTCGTTCCAGAGCGAATTGCGGGTCCTGCCGCCCGAGGAGGCGGGGAAGCTCGCGAGCCTCACCCGGATCGACGCTCCGGTGGCGGGCGCGATGGAGCAGAACATCTTCTGGGTGAACCAGATCCTGCGCTTCGGCAAGTTCCTGGCGGTGCTGCAGCCCGCCGCGGGCGATCCGGGCAAGACGGTGGTGACGGCCACCATGGCGCTCGGCATCAAGGCGGACGTGCTCGACCGCAAGAAGGAGTACGAGCGCGTCCCGGTGCTGCGCAACCTGCTGCCGGCCCAGGTGCTGATGGGGAATTCCTCCTTCAACACCGGCAACTCGATCAGCGCGGGCCTGCCGACCTACGCCCGCAACCGCATCGCGGCGTTCGCGGACGCGCTCGCCAAGGAGTGATCGGTCCCCCGCATCATGCGCCGAAGCGGCCCCGGGTTCGGCGGCGAACCGAAGGTCCGCGTCAGCGAAACATGATGCGAAAACCGAATGAGGCAGACTCGCGTCAGGCGATTCTGCCGAGCGCCCGGCTCATCCGACATCCGGTTGATGGCTTCGCCATCTCCGATTTCGGCCATGCGGATGTCGGCTTCGCTCAGGCGCCGCGCTCAGGCGCCGCGCAGGCGCGTGAGCCGGGATCCGCTTGGATCAAGCGGATCCCGGATCAGAGCCCGCGATTGCCGATGGTCGGGACGGTGGGCTGCGTGAAGGCGCGGTTGACGTCCGGCCGGCGCTGCGTGCCGTTGGTGTCGTTCGAGCGGACGTAGTTCTGGGTGCTGAAGGTCTCGCTGAAGGCGGAGCGGTCGGCTTCCATGCTGGTGCAGGCGGGGAGCAGCGCGGCCAGGGCGCCGGCGGCGAGGAGGAGCGGGAGCTTCATCGGTCGGTCCTGTGGGACGGTTCTGCCGGACGGCGAGCCGCCCTCCTCGCGGGGGAACGGGGCGCGGTCAAGGCGCGGCGCGGCGGCCGGCGCGGTTTGCCGGCGGGCGTGGCCGGGGCGCCGCGGCCGCCGGAATCCCGTGGAGAGCCGCGATTCCGTCCTGGCGCGGGGGCAGCCTTTGCGCGACATTCGGGGCCGATGAGCAATGTCGTTCCCCTGCGCGCCCGCACGGCGCCCGACGTCTCCGCCCGCGAGGTCGCCGCGGTGGTCTCCGACCTCGTGGCGATCGCCGAGCAGTTGCACGACATCGGCGCCCGCACGGCGAGCCTGGGACGGCCGCGCCCCGAGACCGAGCGCTCGGTCCAGATGCTCCTCGACGCGGTGACCTCGGTCGAGCGGGCGCTCGACGTCATCACGGATGGCGGCGACTACGCGCCGTTCTGATGCGCCGGGCTGACCGTTTCGCCGGCTGAGCGGAATCCGGGTCCGCTCCGGGGAGCGAGCGTCGGCCGGCCCCTCCCCCACCCGGTGACGCCTGCCGCGCGCTGTGCGATCAGGGGCGATCGCGGGCCGCGGCCCGCCCCCTCGCAGCGGGACATCGCATGTCGGACCTGACCCTTGACGCCGCCCAGAGCATCGTGGCGACGGCGCTCACCACCGCCCGCAGCCTCGACCTGAAGCCGCTCGCGGTGGTGGTGCTCGACGCCCGCGGCGCGCTCAAGGCCGCGTCCGTCGAGGACGGGACCAGCCTGAAGCGGGCCGAGATCGCCGCCGGCAAGGCGAACGGGGCGCTCGCCCTCGGGCTCGGCTCGCGGGCGATCGGCGCCCGGGCGGAGGCGCAGGCCTATTTCGTCGCCGCGGTGACCCACCTCGCCGGGCCGGCCGGGCTCGTCCCGGTGCCGGGCGGGGTGCTGATCAAGCGCCACGGCCACGTGATCGGCGCGGTCGGCATCTCGGGGGACACCTCGGACAACGACGAGACCGCGGCCGTGGCCGGCATCGAGGCCGCCGGGTTCGAGGCCCAGACCGGCGCCTGAGCGGGCGCCCGGCCATGCGCCCGGCCATGCGCCGCCGCGACCTCCTCGCCGCGAGCGGCGGGGCCATCCTCGGGGCCGCGGCGCGCGGCGCGCGCGCGGCCGGGCCGGCCCTCTACCGGCGCGGCAACGACGCCGATCCGGAAACCCTCGATCCGCACCGCTCCTCGACCCTCGCGGAGGCCACGATCCTCCTCGACCTCTTCGAGGGCCTGACCTGCTACGACGCGGCCGGGCGGATCGTGCCCGGGGCGGCGGAGAGCTGGACCACCTCCGAGGACGGCCTCACCTGGAGCTTCACCCTGCGCCCGGACGGGCGCTGGTCGAACGGCGACCCCGTGGTGGCGGAGGATTTCCTGGCCGGGTTCCGCCGCATCCTCGACCCGGCGACCGGCGCCAAATACGCCAACGTGCTGTTCCCGATCCGCGGGGCGGAGGCGGCGAACCGGGGCGCCGCGCCGGTGGAGCGGATCGGCGTCGCGGCGCCGGATCCGCGCCGGGTGGTGATCACGCTCGCCCAGCCGACCCCCTACCTCCTCGAACTGATGACCCATCAGGCGAGTTCGCCGATCCACCGGCCAACGCTCGCCCGGCACGGCGACGCCTTCAGCCGGCCCGGGCTGCTCGTCTCGAACGGCGCCTACCGGCTGACGGATTTCGTGCCGAACGACCGGGTCACGGCGGCGCGCAACCCGCATTTCCGCGAGGCCGGGCGCGTGCGGATCCCCGAGATCGCCTACATCCCGACCCCGGACCTCGCGGCGGCAGTGCGGCGCTTCGCGGCCGGCGAGATCGATTCCCTGAGCGATCTGCCGGCCGACCAGATCCGGGCCCTGAAGGCCCGCTTCGGCGAGCAGGTCTGGCTCGCGCCGGCGCTCGGCGTGCTGGTGCTGATGGTCAACCTGCGCCGGGCGCCGCTCGGCGACCGGCGGATCCGCCAGGCCCTGTCGCTCGCCATCGACCGGGAATTCCTGGCCGAGGCGGTCTGGGGCGAGTCGATGCTGCCGGCCTACTCGCTGACGCCGGCGGGGCTCGACAACGCCCTGCCGCCCCCCGAGATGCCGGGCCGGGACCTCTCGCCCCTGGAGCGGGAGGACCGCGCGGTGGCGCTGCTGCGCGAGGCCGGATACGGGCCGGGAGGGCGGCCGCTGCCCGTCGAGATCCGCTACAACACCACCGACAACAACCGGAACACCATGGTGGCGATCGCCGACATGTGGCAGCCGCTCGGGGTCAGCACGCGCCTCGTCAACACCGATGCCAAGACCCACTTCGCGCATCTGCGCGACGGCGGACCGTTCGACCTCGCCCGCTACGCCTGGATCGCCGATTACGCGGACCCGCAGAACTTCCTGTTCCTGGTCGAGAGCGACAATGACGGCTTCAACTCGGGCCACTACGCCAACCCGGCCTACGACGCGCTGATGCGCGAGGCGGCCGGGACCGTCGATCTCGCGCGGCGGGCCGGGCTGCTGCACCGGGCGGAGGAGGTCTTCCTCGCCGACCTGCCCTGGATCCCGCTGCTGCACTACCGGCACAAGCACATGGTCTCGCCGCGGCTGCGCGGCATCGTGCCCAACCTGCGCGGCGTCTCCCCGACCCGCTACCTCTGGCTGGACGGATGAGCGCCCCGCCCCGCGGGGGCCCGCCCCGATGACCGGCTTCGTGCTGCGCCGCCTCGCCCAGGCGGTCCCGACCCTGTTCCTGGTCGTGACCCTGTCCTTCTTCCTCGCCCGGGTCGCGCCGGGCGGGCCCTTCGACCTGGAGCGGCCGCTCGCCCCCGCGGCGATGGAGAACCTGCGGCGGGTCTACGGGCTCGACCAGCCGCTCCTCGTCCAGTACGGGCGCTACCTCGCCGCGCTCCTGTCGGGGGATCTCGGACCGTCCTTCTCGGTGCGGGACATGGGCGTCGGCGACCTCCTGGCCCGGGGCCTGCCGGTGTCGATGACCCTCGGGGGGCTGGCGCTGGCGCTGGCGCTGATCGCGGGCGTCGGGCTCGGGGGGCTCGCCGCCGCGCGCCGGGGCCGCGCCCTCGACCACGCGGTGATGCTGCTCGGCACGCTCGGGCTGACCGTGCCGGGCTTCGTCGTCGCGCCGCTGCTCCAGATCGCCTTCGGGCTCGGCCTGCGCTGGCTGCCGGTCGGCGGCTGGGAGGGCGGCGCGCCGCGCCACCTCGTCCTGCCGGTGGTGACGCTCGCCCTGCCGCAGGTGGCGGTGATCGCCCGGCTCACCCGGGCCGCCCTGGCCGAGACGCTGGCGACCCCGCCGATGCGCACCCTGCGGGCGCTCGGGCTGCCGCGCCGGGTGATCGCCCTCCACGCCCTGCGGGGCGCGGCGCTGCCGGTGGTCTCCTATCTGGGCCCGACCGCGGCGGGGCTGCTCACCGGCTCGGTGGTGGTGGAGACGATCTTCGGGCTGCCCGGACTGGGCCGCGCCTTCGTGGACGGGGCGCTCAACCGCGACTACCCGCTGGTGATGGGCACGGTGGTGCTGGTGGCCTGCTTCGTGATCCTGTTCAACCTCCTGGTCGATATCGGCCTCGCCCTCCTCGACCCGCGGGTGCGCCGGGCATGAGGCCGCCGCCCGACCTCTCCCTGTGGGCCGCGGCGGCGCGGCGGCTGCGGGGCGACCCCGCGGCCCTGGCGAGCCTCGCGGTGCTGATCCTGATCGGGCTCGCCTGCGCGGCGGGGCCGCTCCTCACCGGCCACGCCTTCGGGCGCCTCTCCTACGATTACCCGCGCACGCCGCCCTCGCTGGAGGTCTATCCCCGCCCCGGGACGATCGGCCCGGCCCTGGAGCGGCTGGCCCTGCGCATGCGGGTGCGCGCGGAGGAGATCGCCCTCGAGCCCGGCGCCGTGCGGGTGACGCTCGCGGCCGACCGGCCGATCGACGCGCGGGTGCTCGGCTTCTTCGCGCGCTCCGACCTGTTCGCCCCAGCGACCCTGCTCGGGCGGGCGGAGGACGGGCGCCGCCTGTCCCTGCGGGTTCCGGTGCGCGAGACGCGCTTCCTCCTCGGCACCGACACGCTCGGGCGCGACCTCCTCACCCAGGTGCTGGTGGGCGGCCGGGTGTCGCTCGCCCTCGGGCTCCTGGCGACCGCGGTGGCGCTGGGGATCGGCGTCGCCTACGGGGCGCTCGCGGGCTATCTCGGCGGCGCGGTCGACGCCGCGATGATGCGGCTCGTCGACATCCTGTACGCGCTGCCCTTCGTGTTCTTCGTGATCCTGCTCGTCGTGGTGTTCGGCCGCTCGCTGGCGCTGGTCTTCGTGGCGGTCGGGGCGGTGGAGTGGCTCGACATGGCCCGCATCGTGCGCGGCGAGGCCCTGGCGATCCGGCGCCAGGATTACGTGCGGGCGGCCGAGGCGCTCGGGCTCGGCACGGGCGCGATCCTGCGCCGCCACGTGGTGCCGAACGCCCTCGGGCCGGTCCTGGCCTACGCGGCCCTGCTGATCCCGCGGGTGATCCTGCTGGAGAGCTTCCTGTCCTTCCTCGGGCTCGGCGTGCAGGAGCCGATGACGAGCTGGGGCGTGCTGATCGCGGACGGCGCCCGCAGCATCGAGAGCGCGCCCTGGATGCTGCTGGCGCCCGCCGCCGCGCTGGTCGCGACGCTCGTGGCCCTCACCCTCCTCGGCGACCGCCTGCGCGACGCCCTCGATCCGCGGGGCGCCTGAGGTGGCGCCGCTCCTCAGTCTCCGGGGCCTGTCGGTGGCCTACGGCGAGGGGGCGGCCCTGTCGGGCCTCGACCTGACCCTCGGGCGGGGGGAGACGCTCGCCCTCGTGGGCGAATCCGGCTCGGGCAAGAGCCAGGCGGCGCTCGCCGTGATGGGATTGCTGCCGGAGACGGCGCGGGTGACGGGCTCGGCCCTGTTCGACGGCACCGAGCTGATCGGCCTCCCCCGCCCGGATCTCGACCGCATCCGCGGCGCGCGGATCGGCATGGTGTTCCAGGAACCGATGAGCGCCCTGCCGCCGCTCTCCCCCGTCGGGCACCAGATCGCCCTGCCGCTGCGGGCGCATCGCGGGCTGACGCGCGCCCAGGCCCGCGCCCGCGCCCTCGACCTCCTGCGCCTCGTGGGGCTGCGCGACGCCGCCGCGCGGCTCGGCGCCTACCCGCACGAATTGTCGGGGGGCGAGCGCCAGCGGGTGATGATCGCCATGGCGCTCGCCTGCGAGCCCGACCTGCTGATCGCGGACGAGCCGACCACGGCGCTCGACGTCACCGTCCAGGCCCAGATCCTGGCGCTGCTGGCCGACCTCAAGGCCCGGCTCGGCCTCGCGCTCCTGTTCATCAGCCACGACCTGCGCCTGGTGCGGCGCATGGCCGAGCGCACCGCGGTGCTGCGGGGCGGGCGCCTCGTCGAGTGCGGGCCGACGGAGCGGCTCTTCGCCGAGCCGCGTGCGCCGGAGACCCGCGACCTCGTGGCGGCCGAGCCCGCCGGGCGCAAGGGCCCGGTCCCGGCCTCCTCCCCTCTGGTGCTGGAGGCGCGCGGGCTCCGCGTCGCCTATCCGGGGCGGGGCGGGCTGCTGCGGCGGGCGCCGCCGCGGGTGGCGCTCGCCGGCCTCGACCTCGCGCTCAGGGCCGGGCAGACCCTCGGGGTGGTCGGGGAATCGGGCTCGGGCAAGTCGAGCCTCGGGCGGGCGCTGCTGCGGCTGGAGCCGGCCGCGACCGGGATCGTGCGCTTCGAGGACCGGGACCTGACCGGGCTCGGCCGGGCGCAGCTGCGGCCGCTGCGGCGGGGTTTCCAGCCGGTGTTCCAGGACCCGCACGGCTCGCTCTCGCCGCGGCTCACCGCGGGGGAGATCGTGTCCGAGGGCCTGCGGGTCCACGCGCCGCGCCTGAGCGCCCGCGAGCGCGACGCGCGGGCCGCGGAGGCCTTCGCCGCGGTGCGGCTCGATCCGGACTGGCGCCACCGCTTCCCGCACGCCTTCTCGGGCGGGCAGCGGCAGCGCATCGCCATCGCGCGGGCGATGATCCTGCGGCCGCGCGTGGTGGTGCTCGACGAGCCGACCTCGGCGCTGGACCGCACGGTGCAGCGGGACATCGTCGCGCTGCTGCGCGAGTTGCAGGCGGCGCACGGCCTCGCCTACCTGTTCATCAGCCACGACCTCGCGGTGGTGCGCGCGCTCGCCGACACTTTGCTGGTCCTGCGCGACGGGCGCGAGGTCGAGCGGGGCGAGACCCTGGAGGTGCTGGCGCGCCCGCGGCAGGCCTACACCCGGGCGCTGGTCGCGGCGGCGGGGCTCGGGGAGCCCTACGCCGCCCTGCTGGTGCGACCCACGCGCCCGTTCGACTCGATGTGAGCGCCGGTCAGCCGCCGGACGGATCAGCGAAGCTGGCCAGCTGGCGTACGTCCGGAGCGGCAAGAGCAAGCTCTCGGCATCGACCAAGAACGCGCATCAATACCTTGGATCCGGAGCTTGCGCCTGAAAACCGAGTAAGCTCGACTCATCACTTCAAATCAGCTCGACCCCTTCGGGCATGATGGATTCCGGCTTCGCTCAAGGGCTGCGCGATCCTGCTGGTCCGGGCTCCGCTTCGATCAGGCGAAGCCCGGATCAGGCAGCGTTCGCGATTCCGGACCTGACGAAGGGACATTTCGTGTCGCCGACCAGCGGGCAATCCTCGATGGGAGGGAGGCGCTGAGAGTCGTTGCCCAACCGGTCTCGCACGCGAATGAAGAGCTGACGCAGCCTCTGAACGTGCGGATGCTCGAGACGAAGGCGAATATCCGCGATAATCATGTTTTCATCTTGGTTGTTTTCCGGGGCGTTCATGATTATTGAGCCTATCGCGCGGAGCAGGGCTGTATTCTTGCAAGCCGGATCGAGCGCTGCCCGCTCAAGGTCGAATATCGTACGTATCCCTAGATCCCAAAGTTTAACGAGCGTCTGAGGCCCCACGGAACAACAAAGTTGAGCCTGCGCGACCCAATCCATGATCTGATACACTCCATAAGGCGTCTCTACGAACAGCATGAGGGGATTTGCGGCTGCTAGGTTTTGGACAGCATTTATATGGAAATCCGCAAGCCTGTCTCTTATTTCGGTGTCAATTCCATCTATGACTTCGACAGGAATCGCTGCGAAACTTTTGTAGACTTTTATATCATCCTTCTTGTAGTTTCGTAGTCTGCTCGACCACAAGATGTTTCGCGTCGCCAGTTCGGGCATGAAGCCAACCGCGAAGGATGCTATGATGACTGCTCCGAAAGTGAAGGAGTCTCGGAAAGCCCCGATCATGCCGGTGGCGAGGGCGGATTGCGCATCGGACTTGAATGCTTGTGAGATGTGCATTAATCCAAATACAAATATGAGCGCTATGATAATTCCTGTAGAGAGATTAAGACAAGCGCCTACGAATGAAAGTGGACTGAGATCAAAATTGCTAATTGCTCGATAGAGCGCGCGAAGCATGAAGATGAAGCCTCCGGCATATGCGGAGACTATCACCCAAATATACAATGGTATAGCCTCATCTTGTTTTAGCCCGACAATAGCAAAATCTTGCTGAGCAACTGGAAGGAATTTGACTATCAGCGAAATCACTGTGATATTTACGAACGTACAGACCATTACGAGAGGTATGGCACTGGCCAGCCAATGTATCATACGAAAATCATCTCTATTGTTAAAATCGCTATCAGCTCTTTTGAGGAAATATTTGTATTTAACGAATTCGAATGACGGCACAATGTCATACCTGCCCGCAGCATCGGGCAAGTGGAATACGGCTTGAAGATCTTTGATGGTTTCCTGTCTTTGGCGTTTGACGCTTTCACGAATTGCAACAAATACGAAAGGCAATAAAACGCTCAGGAAAAAAGCCAGAACTACCGCAAAGTAGCGCATCGCTTCCTCCTCCCATCTTTGAGCCCGATCTTCTGTTAGGCATAATAGGTGAACGCCCGACTCTCGTCGGCCATCTCAGCTGCGCATATGTTCTTGCGGTCGCATTCTGCTCGTGCCGTGTAACATGTCAAGGACGCTTATTAAGGCGATATTGACTTTCGTCCTCGTCGACGAGGACGAAAATATAATTTCCCTATCAAGATGATCGACTTATCGTTCAGCCGCATTTTTAGCCTTGTTTACGTATCGCGCTTGAATGCCGTGAGCGCAGATCAGTTTCTTCCCTTAATAACAGCGATGCATCTCAGCGCGTGAATATCAAGTTATTGTTTATCATGGCTGCACAAAAACGAAAGTATGAACAGTCGTAACACATATCAGCATCTCTATACGTGCCGGTACCAAATATGACATTTTTCACGGCACGCAGCAAAGCGCGGACAGCGAACGCGATGAATTCCGACAGCCGCGGGCAGGGAGGCGTGGACGCAAGGCACAAGGCGCTGAACGCCCCCTCCGAAGGCCTGCACCCGGGCGCTGGTCGCCGCGGCGGGGCGGGGGAGCACGAGCAGCCTGTGCGCCGGATGTCCTGAGGAATGGCGCCGCTGGCCTTTCCGGGCGCGTTCGGGCCTGCGCGATCGGAGGGTCAGCGGAGGTCGATGTGGGAAAGGGGGCGCGCACCGCTCAGTGGGGCGCGCGATCGAGACAACGTGATCGCCGCCCGGGGCGCGCGCGCCCGCGCTCCCCCCATGGTGCGATCGGGAGCGCTGGATTAGGCTGCCCCGGTCCGGCCCGCCACCCGGTGCCGGTTCCTGAAGGACCCCTCGGCGCAAGCGATGCCCTGACCGCCCCGACCATCCCGGCCCGTCGGCCGTCGCGCGCCCGTCCCCGCGGAGGATTTGCGATGACGGTGTCTCCAGCCTTCTCGCCCGTCACCAGGGCGTATCACCCCGCCGTCCACCGGATCGGCCCGGCCGACCTGCGGACCGCCCTCGCCAAGGGCTGGGGGGACTTCCTCGACAATCCGACGCACGTCCTGTTCATCGTGATGATCTACCCGATCGCCGGGGTGATCCTCGCGGCGGCGGTCTTCGAGAACGATCTCCTGCCGCTGCTCTTCCCCCTCGCCTCGGGCTTCGCCCTGATCGGGCCCTTCGCGGCGATCGGCCTCTACGAGATGAGCCGGCGGCGCGAGCGCGGCCAGGAGACCGACTGGGTGCAGGCCTACGCGCCGCTGACCCGGCGCTCGCCGCGGGCGATCCTCGGCGTCGGCCTCGTCCTCACGGCGATCTTCCTCGCCTGGCTCGTCGTGGCGATGGGGATCTACCGCGCGCTCTTCGGCGGCGCGGCCTACGCCTCGGCCGGGGCCTTCCTGACGGACGTCCTCACCACGCCGCGGGGCTGGGCGCTGATCGTGGTCGGCAACCTCGCGGGGGCGGCCTTCTCGCTCCTGGCGCTCGCGGTCAGCGCCGTGTCGATCCCGCTCCTGGTCGACCGCGACACGGATGCGGGCACGGCGATCGAGACCTCGATGGCCCTGATGCGCGAGAATCCCGGCACCATGGCGCTGTGGGGCGTGATCGTGGCGGCGCTCCTCGTCGTCGGCATGGCGAGCCTGTTCGTCGGGCTCGCCGTGGTGCTGCCGGTGCTCGGCCACGCCACCTGGCACCTCTACCGGCGGGCGGTCGGCCCCGCCTGATCGACCAGCGCCGCGTAGGTCAGGACGCGCAGCTCGCGCCGCAGCGGCAGGGCCGAGGACGGCATGAGCTGCGTGAGCAGGATCACGAACAGCTCCTCGGCCGGGTCGATCCAGAAGGCCGTCGAGGCGGCGCCGCCCCAGGCGACCTCGCCCGGCGTGCCGAGGATCTGCGCCTTGGCCGGGTCGAGCATGACCGAGAAGCCGAGGCCGAAGCCGATCCCGGCATAGCTCGATTCCGAGAAGCGCGGCTGGCCCATATCGGCGAGGTCGCCGCGCAGGTGGTTGGTGGTCATCAGGTCGACGCTCTTGCGGCCGAGCAGGCGCACGCCGTCGAGTTCGCCCCGGTTGAGGATGAAGCGGCAGAAGCGGGCGTAGTCGGCGGCCGTCGAGACGAGCCCGCCCCCGCCCGAGGCGACCCTGCGCGGATGCGCGTAGCGTCCCTCGACGGCGTCGTCGATCAGGGTCAGGCGTCCGCCCTCCCCGTGGGCGTAGTTCGAGGCGAAGCGCGCCAGCTTCTCGGCCGGGACGTGGAAATCGGTGTCGACCATGCCGAGCGGGCGGATGATGCGCTCGCGCAGGAACGCGTCGAAGGGCTGGCCCGACACCACCGCGACGAGGTGCCCGAGCACGTCGGTGCCGATCGAGTAGTTCCACTCGGCGCCGGGCTGGGACAGGAGCGGCAGGGAGGCGGCCTTGGCCACCACCTCGGCGAGCGAGGTCTCGGCGGTCTGGAAGTCGATGCCCTCGTCCCGGTACATGGCATCGACCAGGGTCGATTCCATGAAGCCGTAGGTGAGGCCCGAGGTGTGGGTGAGGAGGTCGCGGATGGTGATGTCGCGCTCGGCCGGCACGTTCTCCCACTTCCGGCGGCTGCCGCCGGTGAGCACCCGCATGCCGCGGAATTCCGGCAGGAAGCGGGTGACCGGATCGTCGAGCTGGAAGCGCCCCTCCTCGTAGAGCATCATCACCGCCACCGAGGTGAGCGGCTTGGTCATCGAGTAGATGCGCAGGATCGTGTCCCGCGCCATCGGGCGGCCGCGGGCGAGGTCGCAGAGCCCGTGCGCCCGCGCGAAGGCGATCTCGCCGCGCCGCGCCACCGTCACCGACAGGCCGGCGAGCCGGCCGGATTCCACGTAGCGGCGCATCCAGCCGTCGACGCGCTCCAGGCGCTCCGCGCAGAGGCCGACCGCCTCGGGGGCACAGGTGGGTTCGGACAAGGGGGCGACTCCTCGCTCTGACGACGCTTCAGGGGTTCTAATACCACCGGTCATTTCCCATGACCGGTGGTGGTGCTCTCGAATTTTCGCCAAGCCTTTGGCTTGAAATCGAAAATTCGAGATGGGTCAACGGCTCGATGCGTCCGCATCCTGAGCCGTTGGTATAAGCATCATTCGCCGAAGGGGTCACCTTCTCGGCGGCGGGAATGATGCGCAACCGATGCGGCGGACGCGATCGCGGGTGGCGCACCCAACGTCTCCTCGGCGAGGCGCGGGTTCTTCTCCGGAAGAGCCAGGAGGACCCGCGCCGGCCCTTGAGGCTGCCGACGGCGGTGCTCCCGCTGCCGACGAGTCGAGACCGGCACGCCGATGCTGGCCGCGAAGGCTGGCGGCGCCTTCCCGGTGCGCTCGCGGGTTTCGTCGCCATCACCCGTATCGGGCCCGTGCACGACCATGCCGGCCGGCGTCCCGCCCTCCTCGGCGCCGGCGTGCAGGTCCCGCGCGGTCGCGTCGCGGCTGGACGTCCGCCCGCGGCGGCCCGCGGCGCAGCGTCCGGCCCGCCCCGACCGGCGTCGTCCTCGGCCGATTGACCGCGGCCGGGGCCGATGCCAAGCCTCGCGCGTCACCCTGCGGAACGACCCCGATGGCCCTCCCCGAAAGCCTCGCCGGCGCCCTGGCGCTCCCCGTGATCGCCTCGCCGATGTTCATCGTGTCGGGGCCGGACTTGGTGATCGCGCAGTGCCTGGGGGGCATCGTCGGCTCCTTCCCGGCCCTCAACGCGAGGCCGAAGGAGGCCCTCGACGGGTGGCTGACCCGGATCGGCGAGGCCCTCGCCGCCGCCAAGGCGGCGGAGCCGGACCGGATCGTCGCGCCCTACGCGGTCAACCAGATCGTGCACGCCTCGAACGACCGGCTGGATCACGACCTGGAAATCTGTGCCCGCCACCGGGTGCCGATCATCATCACCTCGTTGCGGGCACCGGACACGGTGGTGGCGGCGGTGCATGGCTGGGGCGGCCTCGTCTTCCACGACGTGACCACCGTGCGCCACGCCGAGAAGGCCCTGGAGGCCGGGGTCGACGGGCTGATCCTGGTCTGCGCCGGGGCGGGCGGACACGCGGGGGCGCTCAGCCCCTTCGCGCTGGTCGGCGAGGTGCGCCGCTTCTACGACGGGCCGCTGATCCTGTCGGGGGCGATCACCACCGGCGCGGCGATCCTGGCCGCCCAGGCGATGGGCGCCGACCTCGCCTATATGGGCACCCGCTTCATCGCCACCGCCGAGGCGAACGCGGCCCCCGCCTACAAGGAGATGATCGTCGAAACCCGCGCGGCGGACGTGGTCTACACGCCCTTCTTCACGGGCGTGCCGGGCAATTACCTGAAGCCCAGCATCGCGGCGGCCGGGCTCGACCCCGACGCGCTGCCGCACGCGGACAAGAGCCGGATGGATTTCGGCTCCGGGCGGACCAAGGCGTGGCGCGACATCTGGGGCGCCGGGCAGGGCGTCGGCACGATCGACGAGGTGCTGCCGGCCGCGGAGGTGATCGCGCGGCTGAAGCGGGACTACGCGGCGGCGCGGGAGCGGTTGCTCGGGCGCGGGCGAGCGGTCTAGACCTGACCCTGGGTCATGGCGCCGCAGGGCGGCCGACCCGCCGAAACGGGTTCGCGGTCGGGCGGAAGGAGCGAGTTCATGACATCCGAGGAAGGGACGGCGCTGATCCGCGCGATGTTCGAGGCCTTCTGCGATCTCGACCGGCCCGTCGAGGAGATCGCCGCCTTCTTCGCGCCCGGCTACGTGCAGCGGGTGGATGGCAGGGAGTTCGGCCGGGAAGGCTTCCTCGATCACCTCCGGGCACTGCGCACGACGCTGCGGAGGCTCGACATCGGCATCGAGCAGATCGTGTGCGACGGTGCCTCGGCCGCATCCGTGCATGTCGCCCACGCGCTGAAGCGGACCGGGGAGGCGGTGCGGGTGAAGGTCATCGCCTTCTACAAGCTGGAGCACGGGCAGATCAGCCTCGTCGACGAACTCACGCGGCTCGTCCACGGGGATGCGAGCGACCGGGACCTCGCCTTCGTGCAGCATGCGTGAGAGCGGCCGATCGCACTGAACGCGGCCCCGCGCTCGTCCCTTCCGGCCTCTCAGCAATCGCGCAGCCACGCGGCGAGCCGCGCCTGCGCCGAGCCCGCCGCGATCGGGCGGGGCGCCAGCAGGCGGTAATCCGTGCCGTCCGCGACGAAGCCGAAGGGCGCCGCCAGGAGGCCGCCCGCCACGTCGTCGCAGACGAGCCGCCAGGGTCCGATCGCCACCCCGATCCCGGCGGCGGCGGCCTGCAGGCTGAGGGAGAAGTGCTCGAACCGGTGCTCCGGCCCGTCCGGTGCCGGGCGCCCGCTCCGCGCGGCCCAGTCGGCCCAGGCCGCGGGCCGGGTGCGGCTGTGCAGCCGCGGCGTCCCGGGCCGGAAGGCCGGTCCCTCGCCCGTCTCCGCCACGAAGTCGCCGGCCCGGGCGGCGGCGCAGACCGGGCCCACCCTCTCGGCGAACAGGATCGCCGCGTGGGCGCCCGGTGCCGGCGGATGGTCGTTGCGGCGGAGCGCGAGGTCGAGCCCGTCCTCGAAGCGGGGCGTGCCGCCGCCGGAGACGAGGTGGAGCGCGAGGTCGGGATGGGCCGCCTGCAGGGCCGGCAGCCGGGGGATCAGCCAGCGCATCAGCAGGGTCGGCTCGCAGGACAGGACCAGCGGCGATTGCCGGGCCTCGGCCCGCAGGGCGCGCGTCGCCGACCGGATCGTCGCGAACGCCTCGGCCACCGCCCGGTGCAGGATCGCGCCGGCCGCGTTCAGGCGGACCCGCCGGCTGCGCCGCTCGAACAGAGGCAGGCCGAGATCCTCCTCGATCGCCCGCACCGCCCGGCTGACGGCGCCGTGGGTGAGGTGCAGTTCGTCGGCCGCCCAGGTGAAGCTCTCCAGGCGGGCCGCCGCCTCGAAGCAGCGCAGGGCGCCGAGCGGCGGCAGCCGGGCCGGCACGATCCGTGAGTCCGGCTCACCGTCACGGTCAGAAACCATCGTTATGAGGCCCGCGGGAGTGACGCTAGGACACGGATAGCCCCTCTCCCCCGCACAGGACAGCGCCGTGACCGAATGGCTCGCCGTCATCGTCATCACCACCCTCGCGGTGATCAGCCCGGGACCGGATTTCGCGATGGTCTCGCGCAACAGCCTCGTGCTCTCCCGGCGTGCCGGCCTGTTGACGGCCCTCGGCATCGGCCTCGGGGTCGCGGTCCACGTCGCCTACACGCTGCTCGGCCTCGGTCTCGTCATCCGCCAGTCGATGATCCTGTTCTCGGCGCTGAAGCTCGCCGGCGCCGCCTACCTGGTGTGGCTCGGCCTGCGGATGCTGGCGGCGCGACCGCGCGCCCGGGCGCCGGAGGCGGGCGCCGCCCCGTCGGCGGCGGCGGCCCTGCGGACCGGCTTCCTCACCAACGCCCTCAATCCCAAGACCTCGGTCTTCGTCGTCAGCCTGTTCATGCAGGTGGTCCGGCCGGAGACGCCGCCCGGCGTTCAGCTCGCCTACGGCGCCTTTCTGATGGCGGCGCACGCGCTCTGGTTCGCGCTGGTGGCACTGCTCTTCTCGCAGCCGGGCCTGCGCCGGATCCTCCTCGCCGCCGGTGGCTGGATCGACCGCGCGTTCGGGGCGGTCCTCATCGGGTTCGGCGCGGCACTGGCCGCCGCCTCCCTGGAGCGGTAGGACGGAGGCCCGCATGCGGGAGCGCCCGCGCCGCAGCCCTGCCCTCGCGGCACGCTCCTCGCATGCGCCCGGCCGCATTCCCGCCAGCCCATAGCGAGTTCCCGATGGCGACCAACCTCTCCGTGAACGGCTCCCGGCTCTGGGACACGCTGATGGTCTCGGCCGGCATCGGCACCGGGCCGCGCGGCGGCATCCGGCGCCTCACCCTCACCGAGCCCGACCGGGTCATGCGCGACCGGCTCAAGGCCTGGGCCGAGGAGGGCGGCTACGCCCTGTCGATCGACCGGCTCGGCAGCATGGTCCTGCGCCGCCCCGGCACCGAGCCCGACCTGCCCCCCGTGGTCATCGGCAGCCACCTCGACACCCAGTGGGCGGGCGGGCGCTTCGACGGGATCCTGGGCGTGCTCGCCGGGCTCGAAGTGCTGCGCACCCTCGACGATCTCGGCCTCTCCACCCGCCGCAGCATCGAGGTGGTGAACTGGACCAACGAGGAGGGCGCGCGCTTCTCGCCGCCGATGCTCTGCTCCCTCGCCTGGTCGGGCCAGCAGAGTCCCGAATGGGTCGAGGGCCGGGTCGACCGCGACGGGATCCGCTTCGGCGACGCCCTCGCGGGAATTGGCTATCGCGGCCCCGAGCCGGTCGGCGGGCGGGCGATCGACGCCTATTTCGAGCTCCACATCGAGCAGGGACCCGCCCTCGACCGCGCGGGCGTGCCGGTCGGCATCGTGACCGGCGGCTTCCCGAGCTGCGGCATGCGCATCGCCGTCGAGGGCGAGACCGCCCATACGGGCCCGACCCCGATGGCGGAGCGCCACAACGCGCTCGTCGGCGCCGCCATGGTGGCGGTGGCGGTGAACGAGATCGGCTGGGCCCACGCGGAGGCCGACGCCAAGGCCACCGCCGCCCGCCTCGACCTCGTCCCGAACCTGCCCGGCACCCTCTCGGAATATGCCGAATTGTTCATCGACATGCGCGCCCCCGAGGTGGAGCGGCTGGAGACCATGAAGGCGGCCCTGCGGGCGGCCCTGCCGGACTGCGCCGAACGCTCGCGCACGGCGATCCGGATCGCCGAGGAATGGGGTTTCGGGGTGTTCCAGTTCGACGACGGGCTGATCGCGCTCCTGCGCGAGACCGCCGCACGGCTCGCCGTCCCGACCATGGACCTGCGCTCGCAGGCCGGGCACGACGCCTACCACGTCGCCCGGGTCGCGCCGGCCTGCATGATCTTCACCCCCTGCAAGGGCGGCATCACCCACAACGAGGCCGAGGCGATCGACCTCGCCGAGACGCTGCCCGGCGTGAACCTGCTGCTCCACGCCGCGCTCGCCCGCGCCAACCGCTGAGGAACCTTGACGTCGGCGCGGGCCGCGATACCTGCCGCCCGTCCTCACCGGGATCCTGAGCCATGTCGATGACCCGTCGCACGCTCCTCGCCGCCGGGCCCGCGGCGGTCGGCAGCGCCGCCGGCCTCGGCGGCGGGCCGGCCGCCGCCGCCCCCGCCGCGCCGCCGCCCGCCCTCTACCGCTACGCGGTCGGCGAGGCCGCCGTGACCGCCCTGCACGAGGGCATGGTCGCGCGCCCGATCGACGCGTCCTTCGTGCGCAACGCCCCCTTCGAGGCGGTGCAGGGCGCGCTGGAGCGCGCCTTCCTGCCCAGGGACGCGCTGCCGATCACCTTCACGCCCCTGCTCCTCGACCTCGGCGGGCGGCGGGTGCTGATCGACACCGGCTTCGCCGATAACGGCCCGGCCTCCACCGGCGGGGTCCTGCGCGCCCTCGACGCGCTCGGCCTGCAGCCCGGCCAGATCGACGCGGTGGTGATCAGCCACTTCCACCCCGACCACATCCTCGGGCTGCGCCGCAAGGACGGCAGCCTCACCTACCCGAACGCGCAGGTGCTGGTGCCCGAGCCCGAGGCGGCCTTCTGGATGGACGACGGCCGCCGGGCGAACCCGCCGGAGGCCCTGAAGCCGACCCTCGGCGCCGTGCAGCGGGCCTTCGAGCCCAAGGACATCCGGGTCGAGCGCTACGCCTGGGGCAAGGAGGTGCTGCCCGGCCTCACCGCCCTCGACGCGCGCGGCCACACGCCGGGCCACACCGCCTTCGCGCTGCATTCGGGCGAGGCGAGGCTCCTGGTGATGTCGGACGTCACCAACCACCCGGCCCTGTTCGTGCGCAACCCCGACTGGTCGGCAATCTTCGACATGGATGCCGACCAGGCCCGCGCCACCCGCCACAGGATGCTGCAGATGGCGGCCTCCGAGCGGCTGGCGGTGGCCTTCTACCACGCCCCGTTCCCGGCCGCGGGCCACATCGCGAAGGCGGGCGAGGGCTACGAGCTCGTCCCGCTGCAATGGGGCGTGGGCCCGGCCTGACGGGCCGGGCCCCCGGAGGAGTCAGGCGCCGGTCTCGGCGAGGAGCCAGGCCAGGGTCCCAGCCTCGGCGCCCGACGGGGTGAGGTGCAGGATGATCGGCGTCTCGTAGGGGTGGCGGGCCTTGAGCGCCGCGCTCAGGGCCTCGGCCAGCCCCTCGCGGCTCTTCACGAGCGCCACCACCTCCTGCCCGCGCTCGACCGCGCCCTTCCAGGCATAGACCGAGCGCATCCCGGGCAGGACGTTGACGCAGGCGGCGAGCTTCTCGCGCACGAGGGTCTCGCCCACGGCCAGGGCGGTCTCCTCGTCCGGAAAGGTCGTGTAGACGAGCAGCGGGCGCTCCATGCTATGCGTCTCCGGGTGACGGCGGATCCGGCCCCGAGTGAGCGGGGAGCGGCGCCCCGGCGTCAAGCGGGGCAGAGTCGAGCATGGCGCGTCGCTTCAACCGGATGGCCTTCATCGCCAGCCCGACGGCCGATGCCCGCGAGGCCGCCGCGCTCCTGATGCAGCGCTACGACCACGTGCCGCCCGAGGAGGCGGACGTGGTGGTGGGCCTGGGCGGCGACGGCCTGATGCTGCAGGCCCTGCACCGCTTCATGGGCAGCGGCAAGCCGATCTACGGCATGAACCGCGGCACGGTCGGCTTCCTGATGAACGAGTTCCACCTCGACGACCTGCCCGACCGGCTGGAGCAGACGCAGCGCAGCGTGGTCCACCCGCTCCTGATGGTGGCGACCGACGTGCTCGGCCTCACCCACACGGCGCGGGCGGTCAACGAGGTCTACATGCTGCGCCAGACCCACCAGACCGCGAAGCTCAAGATCTCCATCGACGGGCAGGTGCGCCTGCCCGAGCTGATCGCCGACGGGGTGCTGGCGGCGACGCCGGTCGGCTCGACGGCGTACAACTTCTCGGTCGGGGGCCCGATCCTGCCGATCTCGGCCCAGCTGATCGCGCTCACCCCGATCTCGGCCTTCCGGCCGCGGCGCCAGGGCAGCGTGCTCCTGCCGAACCACGCCCGCATCCGCATCGAGGTGAAGGACCCGGAATACCGCCCGGTCGCGGCGGTGGCCGACCACACCGAGTTCCGCCGCGTCGCCCGGGTCGAGACCCAGCTCGACCGCTCGACCGACCTCGTCATGCTGCACGATCCCGGCCACAGCATGGACGAGCGCATCCTGCGCGAGCAGTTCGGCTGAGGGCGATCCCCTGCTCCGGTCCGGTGCGCGGGGCCCGGCGATCACAGCCCGCGGATGATCTGCGTGAACCGATCCTCCGCCCGGCTGTAGCGCTCGGCCACGCGCTCCCGCAGGCAGGCCCGCACGGTCATGTCGGCGTAGAACAGGCCCTGGCGCTTCATCATCCGGCACTCGACGAGGGGCGGGCCGTAGATCCCGGCGGCCAGGACGAGGAGCAGGCCGCCGATCTCGGCGGCCCGCACCAGGCCCGGCGGCCAGGGGACGAAGCGCCTCCCGGCCGTCCGGACAGGACCGGCGGAGCCGAGGGCGACCGGCGCGGCGCGGCGCTCCTGCTCCATCCCGGCGAGGGCCGCGGGGCGCAGGGCCGTCGCCGGATCGACGCCCGGCCAGGGCGCCGGATCCTGGGCCGGCCGCCTCTGTCCGAACCTGCGCGCGACGGGGCTGAGCGCCGACGCCATGGTGGAATGCTCCCGAATTGGCACGACCGATCTCGGCCGCCGGGAGCCCTGCCAGACGCGTGCCCGCGCGCAACGAAGTCTTTACCATGTCCTTGGGGAAGAAATGATACAGGCGGCGGGAGCGACCGTTTCCGTGGAGAGGCGCCGTGTCATCGTGAGATCGGTCCGCCGGGATCCGCGTCGGAATGCCGGATGATGGCGGCGCGGCGCCCGCCCTCCGCGGGGCTTCGCGCCCGGGCGGCTCCGTCCGCGCGGGCGGGCGGTGCGTGACGCGTGCGCGACCGCGCCGCGCGATCCCGCCCGGCGCAGCGAGGCCCCCTCCCCTACGCCGCTCGCGGCAGCGCGCGGAAATGCCCGTCGAGCGCCGCGAGCGTGCCGGCGAGGAGCGGGTCGAGGCCGTCGAGCATCGCGGCCTCCGGCATCCGATCCTCCCCCCGGGCCGCCCGCTCGATCTCGGCGAGGCGCGCGGCGAGGGCGGAGGCGCCGACATTGAGGCTCATCGATTTGAGGCCGTGCGCGGCCCGGGCGGCCGCGGGAGCGTCCGCGGCCTCGCGCAGGGCGGCGAGGCCCTTCGGGGCGTGCTCGCGGAACAGGCCGAGCAGCCGGGCGATGAAGGCCGGGCCGCTCGCCTGCGCCATCTCGTCGAGCCCCGCCAGCGTGCCGGGATCGAGCAGGGCCTGGGGAGCGGCGCCATCGCCCGGCGCCCCGGCCGATGCCGGCTCCGGCGCCGCGGCGGGCGGGCCGTCCTCCCGGAGCAGGCTGCCGAGAAGGCGCGCGAGATCCGCGAGCGTGAAGGGCTTGGCGAGCATGCCGTCCATGCCCGCCTCCCGCCACGCCTCGGCGCCCTCGCCGATCACGTGCGCGGTGAGCGCCACGATCGGCAGCCGCGTCCCGCCGGTCGCGGCCTCGCGGGCGCGGATCGCCCGCGCCGCGTCGAACCCGTCGAGGATCGGCATGCTGCCGTCCATCAGGACGAGGTCGAAGCCGCCGCCGGCCGCCGCCTCCACCGCCTCCCGCCCGTTCTCCACGGTCACGACCTGCGTCACGCCGCAGCGGGCGAGGGCCTCGACCGCGACCTCCCGGTTGACGGGGCTGTCATCCGCGACCAGCACCCGCGCCCGCGGGAAGCGGGCGGGGGACGCGGCCGCCGCCTCGCGGCGCTCCGCCGCGGCCGCGAGGGCCGTGCCCCGCGCCAGGTCCGCGAGGGCTTGGCGCCACTCGGCCTGCGCCAGGGGCCAGCGCAGCACCTCGTCGGCGAGGCCAGCGGCCAGCACCTCGGCGCCGCGCGCATCGCCCATCGGGGCGAGCGCCAGCACCCGCCCGGCGCCCGGCGGGCGTCCCCGCGCCGCGAGCTCGGCCGCGTCCAGGATCGCGTGGGCCGGCCCCTCGTCCGCCGGGACGAAGCCCGCCGCCGAGAGGCCCGAGAGCAGCGCCGCCCGGGTGGCGTCCCCCCGCGCCGCGACCATCACCCGCGGCAGCACCGCGGGATCGCGCCGGACCGGCCGGGCCGGCTCCAGCACCTCGACCGGGATCTCGGCGAAGAAGGTCGAGCCCTCGCCGACCCGGCTCTCGACGCCGACCCGCCCGCCCATCGCGGCGGCCAGCCGCTCGGCGATGGAGAGGCCGAGGCCGGTGCCGCCGAAGCGGCGGGTGGTCGATTGGTCGGCCTGGGAGAAGGCGGTGAACAGGGAGCCGAGCGCCTCGGCCGGGATGCCGATCCCCGTATCGGTCACCGAGAGGCGCAGGCGGGCACCGCCCTCCCGCATCTCCAGGCGGATGAGGACGTGGCCCGCCTCCGTGAATTTCAGCGCGTTGTTGACGAAGTTGCCGAGCACCTGGCCGAGCCGGACAGGGTCGCCGGCGATCGCCCGCGGCACGTCGGGGGCGACCAGCGCCGCGAGGTCGAGCCCCTTGCCCCGCGCCCGCTCGCCGAACAGGGTCACCACCGTGTCGGCCACCTCGGCCGGGTCGACCGGGATCCGCTCGAGGTCGAGCTTGCCCGCCTCGACCTTCGCGAAGTCGAGGATGTCGTTGATGATGGCGAGCAGGCTCTGCCCCGAGCGGGCGATCACCTCGGCGTAGCGGCGCTGGCGCGCCGGCAGGTCGCCCGAGGCGAGGAGTTCGGCCATGACCAGCATGCCGTTCATGGGCGTGCGGATCTCGTGGCTCATCGTGGCCAGGAAACGGGATTTCGCCGCGTTGGCGGCCTCGGCCGCCTCCTTGGCCTCGCTCAGGTCGGCGGTGCGGTCGCTCACCTCCTGCTCCAGGCGGGCGCGGTGGGCGGCGAGCCGGCGGTCGCGCTCGTCGACCGCGTCGAGGAGGCCGTTGAAGGTCCGCGCGAGGGCGCCGACCTCGTCCTCCGCCACCACGGTGACGCGGTGGGCGTAGTCGTGGTTCTCGCGCACGGTCGTCATGGCGTGGGAGAGGGTGGCGAGGGGCCGGGTCAGGGCCGCCTGCAGGCGCCACGCCACCGCGAGCCCGACCAGGACCGCGAGGCCCGCCGTCATGGCGGCGTTGGCGAGCACCTCGTAGAGGCGCTCGACCAGGTCGGCCGTCTCGGCGATCAGGGTGACGCGCCCGACCACCACGGTGTTCTCCCGCACCGGCACGCTCAGGCGGACGGTGCGCGTCCACAGGAGGTCGAAGGGCGAGACGCCCTGCTCGCGGTCGAGGTCGAGGTCGCGCGCGAGGCGCAGGCCCGTGCCCTGCTCGGCCAGGGTGGCGCCGCCCGGCAGCGAGAGCGCCGCGTAGACGACGCCCTTCTCGTCCGCGATGGCCCGCAGGGTGGCGTGGGCCCCCGCCGCATCCATCTCGGCGGCGGCGCGCGCGGTGGCGCTCGCGAAGACGCTGGCGATGCCGTGCAGCGAGTCGCGCTTGTCGGCGACGTAGCGCGTCGCCTCGCGCCAGACGCCGAGCGCGGTGCTCACCGCCAGGGCGACCAGCACGGCGCCGATCACCGCCCGGCCGAGGCGGGTCGCCAGGGGGGTGGCGCGCCTCATGCGGCCTTCGCCCCGCCGAGGGCCAGGGCCTCGACCGCGGGCCAGCGGCCGAGGAAGGCCTCGACCACCGCCGGGTCGAAATGCGTGCCGGCCTGGGCCCGCACGTGGTCGCGCGCCGCCTCCAGGGACCAGGCGGCCTTGTAGGGCCGCGCGCTGGTGAGGGCGTCGAACACGTCCGCCACGGCGACGATGCGGCCCGAGAGCGGGATCTCCTCCCCCTTCAGCCCGCGCGGATAGCCGGTGCCGTCCCAGCGCTCGTGGTGGGTGCCGGCGATCTCGGCGGCGAGCCGCACCACCTCGGAAGAGCTGCTCTCCAGCATGCGCTCCCCGCGCTCGGCGTGGCGCTCCATCTCCCGCCGCTCGGCCGCGCTGAGGGGGCCGCGCTTCAGCAGGATCGCGTCGGGGATGGCGATCTTGCCGACGTCGTGCATGGTCGAGGCGAGGCTGATCAGGCGGCCGCGGTCGGGCGGGAAGCCCATCGCCTCGGCGATCAGCCCGACATAGCCGGCGACCCGCGCCACGTGGTCCCCGGTATCGGTGTCGCGGTGCTCGGCGGCCCGCATCAGCAGGGTGACGATCTCGCGCTCGCGGGCCTCCACCAGGGAGACCGCGGCCGCCACCTCGCGGGCGAGCCAGGCCGCCCGCTCCTCCTGCTCGCGATAGGCGCGGCTCAGCGCCAGCAGGTTGGTGACGCGGGCGCGGATCTCCAGCGGGTCGCAGGGCTTGTTCACGAAGTCGGTCGCGCCCGCCTCGAGCGCCTCGCGCCGCAGCGCCCGCGCGTCGAAGCTCGTCACCATCACGATCGGCACGTGGGCGAAGCCCGGGATCGCCCGCGCGGCCCGGATGAAGGCGAGGCCGTCCATCTCGGGCATCTCGTAATCGGTGAGCACGATCCCGATCTCGGGCCCGTGCGCGCGGATGTGGGCGAGCGCCTCCGCCGGGCGCGTGAAGGCGTCCGGGGCGCAATCCGCGATCGGCCGCAGGGCTTCCACCATGAGGAGGTTGTTGAGTTCGGCATCGTCGAGCACGAGCGCGCGCATCCGTCTCCCCCCGCCAGCAGCGCATGAGCGGCCGGCGCATGATCGCGGCGAAACCTTGACAAGTCCTCCCTGCGGGAGCGGGGCCCGGCCGCGTCCACTTGGACGCGATGCTTTGGCTTTGAAACCGGCCCCGCGGGCGCTACAGGACT
This sequence comes from Methylobacterium sp. WSM2598, assembly GCF_000379105.1. GTDB lineage: Bacteria > Pseudomonadota > Alphaproteobacteria > Rhizobiales > Beijerinckiaceae > Methylobacterium. The sequence continues at coordinate 2,966,221 of NZ_KB900609.1, forward strand.
TCTTCAGTGACCCGGGCGCGCGGCGCCCCCCGAACAGGATTCGCACGAGACCCCCACGATGGCAGGCTTCAAGGACCAGCTTTTCGACACCCGGCGCGGCGCCTCCGCGCAGGCGAAGCAGGCGATGCTGGAGAAGTTCAAGACCCGCGCGGCCGAGGAGGACCCGGCGGCGCAGGCCCGCAGGGCCGAGCGCCAGCGCATCGCCGAGGCCCGCGCCGCCCGCGAGGCGGAGCGCGAGGCGAAGCGCAAGGCGGAGGCGGAACGCCGCGCGGCCGAGGAGGCGGAGGCCCGCGCCCGGGCCGAACGGGAGGCCGAGGAGGAGGCGGAGCGCCAGCGCGCCGCGGAGGTCGAGCAGAAGGCCGCCCGCGACGCCCGCTACGCCGCCCGCAAGGCGCGCAAGAAGTAGGCCTCCGGCGCGCGGCCCCTCGCCGGGCCGCGCCCTCAGGCGAAGAGATCGACGATCCGGAAACCCCGATCGGCGAGCCGCTCGCCCAGCACGCGGCGGTGGCACCGTTCCGGGTCGCGCTCGAAGCAGAGCAGGCAGGTCGGCGCGCCGGCCGCGAGCGCCGCGAGGTCGTCCAGGGCGGCCTCGCCGGCGCCCGTGTCGAGCACCTCCGCGCAGTAGATCCGCCGCATCAGGGCCGCGTCGTGGGCGCGGGCGGCCTCGCGGCCGGCCTTGGGCGTGCCGAGCCCGCGCAGATGCGCGTAGCCGATGCCGGATTCCGCGAGCCGGTCGCGCAGGGCGCTCTTCGAGAAGCCGCGCTTGCGCGACAGGGCGACGGCCCGCACGTCGGCGAGGAGGCCGATCCCCGCCCCCGCGAGCGCGGCCACGAAGCGCTCCGAATCCGCGCCCTCGTAGCCGATGGTGAAGAGAACCTTATCCACCCGTGATTCCTCGCAGATCCCCGGGCCGGGAACCCCGCCGGCGCCGCCGCCCCGCCCGTCGCGGCGCCCGATGTGGCGCTCGCGCAACGCATTCCCGAAATCGCCTGCGATACTGTCAAGCCTTCATTAACCTGCCCCGGGGCATCGAATAGCCATTGTGTTCTGCGTCAGTTCAGGTCGCGCGTCGATGCCGCTGGAGTCGAATCCAACCTCCCTCGCCACGCATGGATCCGCTTGGCTGAAGCGCCTCGCGGTCGGCCTGACCTTGGCGCTGCTCGGCGCCTGCGCCGGCTCGACGGATTTCTACCCGACCAAGGGGGACGTGAAGCCGCATCCGGGCGTGGCGCGCGCCAAGCAGCGTCCGATCCAGGGCATCGACGTCTCGAAGTGGCAGGGGCCGATCGACTGGGCCTCGGTCCGCGCGGCGGGCACGCAATTCGCCTACATCAAGGCGACGGAGGGCGGCGACCACCTCGACGACCGCTTCCGCGATAACTGGGCCGGCGCCGCCAGGGCCGGCGTGCCGCGGGGCGCCTACCACTTCGTGTACTGGTGCCGCTCCCCCGAGGAGCAGATGGCGTGGTTCAAGCGCAACGTGCCGAACGACCCCACCGCCCTGCCGCCGGTCCTCGACGTGGAGTGGAACGGCCACTCGACCTCCTGCCCCAAGAAGCTGCCCAAGCCCCAGGCCCTCGCGATGACGCAGACCATGCTGCGCGAGATGGAGGCCTACACGGGCAAGCGGCCGATCATCTACACGGACATCACCTTCCACCGCGACGTGCTGGAGGGCGAACTCCCCGATTACCCGCACTGGGTCCGCTCGACGGCGGCCGAGCCCGAGCAGCGCTTCGCCAACCGGGACTGGATGCTCTGGCAATTCACGTCCACGGGGCGGGTGCCGGGCGTGCAGGGCGACGTCGACCGCAACGCCTTCTACGGCTCGCCCTCCGAGTGGGCCTCCTTCCTCGCCACCGATTGCGATCCCCGCTACCACCGCCGCCTCTCCGCCGCGGGGCTGTGCACCGAGAAGTGACACGGGATCCGCTTGATCGAAGCGGATCGGGTGTCGCAAGCCTGCGCGGCGCCTGAGCGCGGCGCCCGAGCGAAGAGGACATCCGCGTTGCGAAGCCATCAACCGGATGTCGGATGAAACGCCCCTTCCTGGCGCGCGAGGCGGCCCGCTACCCGGCGCTGATCGGCTGCGACGAGGTCGGGCGCGGCGCCCTCTGCGGCCCGGTCATCGTGGCGGCGGTCCATTTCGATCCGGCGGCCCTGCCGCCCGACCTCCTCGAAGCCCTCGACGATTCGAAGCGCCTCGACGCCGCGACCCGCGCGCGGCTCGCCGCGCGGCTCCCCGCCCTCGCGCGGATCGCCTATGCGGGGGCGTCGCGGGACCTGATCGACCGCATCAACGTGCGCGCCGCCACCCTCGACGCCATGGCCCGCGCCGTGCTGCGGCTCGGCCTCGCCGGCCCGGTGGCGGTGGACGGGCGCGACCGGCCGCCCGGCCTCGACGGGCGGGTGCGGGCGGTGATCGGCGGCGAGCGCCTCGTGCCCCAGATCGCCGCCGCCTCGATCCTCGCCAAGGTGCTGCGCGACCGGCTGATGGCGGTCCTCGCCCGGCGCCACCCGGCCTATGCCTGGGCGCGCAACGCCGGCTACGGCACGGCCGCCCACCGGGCCGCCCTGCTCCGCGAGGGCCCCTCCCCCCATCACCGCCGCAGCTTCCGGCTCGGCGGCGCCCCGTGCCATAACGGGGCGCCGGACGGGCCCTGAGGCCCCGACGCCAACGACGATCCAGCCGGGAGGCGCCCCATGACCCCGATGTCCCGCCGGGTGATGAACCTCGCCCACTGCCTGACCCAGGCGGCGCAGCGGCACCCCGAGGGGATCGCCATCGACTGGGGCGGGCGGACCTGGAGCTGGGCCGCCTTCGACGCCCGCGTCTCGCGCCTCGCGGCGGCTTTGCGGGCCCGCGGCATCGGCAAGGGCGACCGCCTGCTGGTCCATGCCCGCAACGGCAACCCGATCCTCGAGATCATGTACGCGGCCTTCCGGCTCGGGGCCGTGTTCGTGCCGACGAATCACCGGCTGATGCCGGGCGACGTCGCCTACCTGGCCGAGCAATCCGGCGCGCGGGCCTTCCTGTGCCAGGCGGACAATCCGGGCCACGTCGCCGCCGTGCGGGCGGCGCGGCCGGACCTGTCGCTCGTCGTCACCCTCGGCGAGGGCGAGGCGGAGGGCCTCGCCTACGAGGCGCTGCTCGCCGGGGCACCGGACGCGCCGGTGGCGAACGCGGCGGTCGAGCACGACGATCCGTGCTGGTTCTTCTACACGTCGGGCACCACCGGCAAGCCGAAGGCCGCGGTGCTCACGCACGGCCAGATGGCCTTCGTCATCACCAACCACCTCTGCGACCTGATGCCGGACACGCGGCCGGAGCGCGACGTCTCCCTGGTCGTGGCGCCGCTCTCGCACGGGGCGGGGGTGCACGCCCTGGCCCAGGTCGCCCGCGCGGTGACGACCGTGCTGCCCGGCTCCGACCGCTTCGACGGGGCCGAGATCTGGCGGCTCGTCGCCCAGCACCGCGTCACGAACATGTTCACGGTGCCGACCATCCTCAAGATGATGGTCGAGCACCCGGCCGTGGCCGCGCACGACCACTCCTCCCTGCGCTACGTCATCTACGCGGGGGCGCCGATGTACCGGGAGGACCAGAAGCGGGCGCTCGGCGTGCTCGGCCCGGTGATCGTGCAGTATTTCGGGCTCGGCGAGGTGACGGGCAACATCACGGTGCTGCCGCCCCACCTCCACGACCCGGAGGACGGGCCGGGCGTGCGGATCGGGACCTGCGGGATCGAGCGCACCGGCATGGAGGTGCAGATCCAGGACGCGGAGGGCCGCGCCCTGCCGCCCGGCGAGACCGGCGAGATCTGCGTCTGCGGCCCGGCGGTCTTCGCCGGCTACTGGAACAACCCCAAGGCCAATGCGGAGGCGTTTCGCGATGGCTGGTTCCGGACCGGCGACCTCGGCTTCCTCGACGCGCAGCGCTTCCTGACCATCACGGGCCGCGCCTCCGACATGTACATCTCGGGCGGCTCGAACATCTACCCGCGCGAGATCGAGGAGAAGATCCTGACCCACCCGGCCGTGGCCGAGACCGCGGTGCTCGGGGTGCCCGACCCGGTCTGGGGCGAGATCGGCGTCGCGGTCTGCGTGCCGCGCGAGGGCGCCTCCCTGACGGAGGCCGAGATCCTCGACTACCTCGACGGCAAGGTCGCCCGCTACAAGATGCCCAAGCGGGTCTTCCTGCGCCCCTCCCTGCCGAAATCCGGCTACGGCAAGATCACCAAGGCGATGGTGCGCGAGGATCTCGAGGCGGCCGGGCTGCTGCCGCTCGGCGGGCGGCCGAGCCATGCGGCCTGACCCGGCGCGGCCCGCGCGGGCCTTCCTCGCCCAGCCCGGCCCGGTCCGGCCCGAGCGCCGGATCGCGGCCTCGGGCGCGCTGCGGCGCGCGGCCTTCGGGCCCGAATCCGGGGCGACGCTGCTCGACGCCCTCGCCGCCCCCCTGCGGGCGGCCGGGATGGCGGGGGCGACGCTGCACCTCGACGGCGGCGCCTTCGCGCCCTTCGCCTACGTGATGCCGGCCCATTCCACCGAGCCGTCCCACGCGGCCTATTACAGCGAGACCTTCCGGCCCGCGGGCGAGACGCGGCTGGAGCGGGCGAGCGCGACCTTCGGCACCCGCGACGGCGCGCCGTTCCTGCACGTCCACGGGACCTGGATCGAGGCGGATGGCCGGCGGCGGGCGGGCCACCTGCTGCCGGGCGAGGTGGTGGTGCGCGCGCCGCCGCGCGCGGAGGCCTGGGGCAGCGCGGAGGCGGCGTGGCGCGTGCTGCCCGATGCGGAGACGAATTTCGCGCTCTTCACGCCGGTCGCGCAGGGCCCGTCCGGGGGCGGCTGCATCCTCCTGAAGGTTCAGCCGAACGAGGACCTGTTCCTGGCCGTCGAGGCGACGTGCCGGGAACACGGCCTGCGCCGCGCCCGGGTGCGGGGCCTCGGCAGCCTGGTGCGGCCGGCCTTCGCGGACGGCCGCGTCGTGCCGACCGACGCGAGCGAGGTGCTGATCCGCGACGGGCGCGTCGAGGCGGACCCGGACGGGAGCTTGCGCGCCCATCTCGACATCGCCGTCGTCGACGTCGCCGGGGCGATCCACGAGGGCGTGCTCGCGCGCGGGCGCAACAGCGTCTGCATCACCTTCGAGCTGGGGATCGAGGCGCTGTGATACGACATCCGGCCGATTGCTTCGCCATCTCCGATTTCGGCCATGCGGATGTCGGCGTCGCTCAGGCACCGCGCTCAGGCGCCGCGCGGGCGTGTAATCCGGGATCCGCTTCGATCACGCGGATCCCGGATCAGGCCGCCGCCTCCATCATGCTGCGAAAGACCGCCCCGTAGTGGCAGGCCGCCGCGGCGAGCACGAAGCCGTGCCAGATGGCGTTCTGGAACGGCAGCCGGTGCCAGAGGTGGAAGATCACCCCCGCCGAGTAGAGCAGGCCCCCGCCCGCGAGCAGCGCGAAGGCGTCCGGGACGAGCTGGCCGATCACCGAATCGTAGGCCGCGACCCCGCTCCAGCCGAGGGCGAGGTAGAGCGCCACCGCGAGCCGGTCGAACCGGCCCGGCAGGGCGACCTTGATCGCCATGCCCGCCACCGCCACGAGCCAGATCCCCGCGAGCAGGCCCCAGGCGACCCCGCCGCTCCCCACCAGCGCCACGAGCGGCGTGTAGGTGCCGGCGATCATCAGGAAGATGGTGGCGTGGTCGGCCCGGCGCAGCAGCCATTTCCGCCGTCCCAGCGGCCACATGTTGTAGGCCGCCGAGACGCTCAGCATCGCCACGAGCCCCGCCGCGTAGACGCCGACCGAGAGCTTCTCGCCCGGGTGAAGCCGCGCGAGCGCCGCCGTGACCACCAGGGCGAGCCCCCCGATCACCGCGAAGGTCACGCCGATCACGTGGACGATGCCGTCCGCCAGCAATTCCCGGGGCGAGTAGGACCAGTTCAGGGAGGGCGGCCGGCCGTCATCGGCGTGTCCGGTCGTCGGGCGCATGGGGGGCTCCGGGGCTCCGCCGGCGGCCGCGCGCCGCCACGTTCCAGGAAACCATCAAATCCGGGGCCGGTCACCCTGCGGCGCAGCGTCACCCGCGCGCCAGAGTGCCGATCCGGGCATGGGCCACGGCCATGCCGAGCACGAGCATCGCGGTGACCTGGTGGGCGAGGCCCGCCCAGAGCGGGACCGCCAGGAGGAGCGTGGTGATCCCGAGCATCGCCTGCGCGGCGACGAGGCCGGCGAGCGCCGCGGCCCGGCGCGCCGCGCCGCTGCCCGGCCGCGCCCGCCGGGCGTCGAGGGCGTGCAGGAGCGCCAGGGCGAGCAGCGCGTAGGCGACGAGGCGGTGGTTGAGCTGCACCAGCGCGACGTTGTCGACGAAGTTCTCGATCCAGGGCGTCGCCGCGAACAGGCCCGAGACCGGCGGGATGAAGGCCCCGTCCATCAGCGGCCAGGTGTTGTAGGTGAGCCCCGCCTTCGAGCCCGCGACGAGGCCGCCGAGGGCGATCTGCAGGAGCGTCGCGACCGGGAGCAGGAGGGCGGTCAGGCGCAGCCGCCGCGGCGCCGCCGCCTCGGCCGGGCGGTCGAGCCCGGCGGCGAGCCAGACCAGCCCGGCGAAGATCGCGCTCGCGAGCGTCAGGTGCGCGGCGAGCTTGATCGGCGCCACCGCGACCATGCCGGGCTGCAGGCCCGAGGCCACCATGATCCAGCCCACCGCCCCCTGCAGCCCGCCGAGCACGCCGAGGCCGACGAGGCCGAGGCCGAGGCGCCGGTCGAGCCGGCCCGTCCACCAGAACCAGCCGAGGGGCAGGAAGAAGCACAGCCCGATCAGCCGGCCGAGGAAGCGGTGGCCCCATTCCCAGGCGTAGATGACCTGGAACTCGGCGAGCGACATGCCGCGGTTGAGGATGTCGTACTGGGGCGTCGCCCGGTACTTGGCGAATTCCTCGGCCCAGGCCTCGGCGGAGAGCGGCGGGACCGCCCCGGTCACCGGCTTCCACTCGGTGATCGAGAGGCCGGAGCCGGTGAGCCGCGTGGCGCCGCCGACCGCCACCATGGCCACCACCAGGGCGGCCATCAGGAAGAGCCAGCGGCGGACGGCGATCCGCGGGCGGGACGCGGCGCGGTCCCGCGCGGGGGCGACGGAGAGAGGCTTCAGGGCGGCGCTGGTCATGGCGGGCCTCTACGCGCGGGCGGGACGACCGCGCAACGCTCGCCGGTGCCGCACCCGGGCAGGCCTGCGGCCCCGCCGCGGGTTGCGGGCCGCCCCGGGCTCGCTTAGGCGGGCGGCCACTCGGGCGGGCGATGGCCCGCCAGTCCCCTCCCCTTCCGGAGACCCGCGATGCGCCGCCGCACCCGCTCGTTCATCGGCACGATCGTGATGATCGCCTTCGTGATGATCTACGCGCCGCTCGCCATGGCGCTGGCCGACAGCCGCATCGCCGAGACGCCGCCCCTGGTGCAGTCGGTCCTCTACGCGGCGCTCGGCGTCCTCTGGATCTTCCCGCTGATGCCGCTGATCCGCTGGATGGTGCGGCCGGACGCCGCCTGACGCGACGGCCGGTTTTTCGCCGCACTCGTCGGCGAGACAGCCCGGCGGCGCCCCCGAAGGGGTGCCCCTCGGCTCTCTCCTCCCGATCAAGGCTTCTCCGGGCCATGCGCCACGCCCTCGCGACGCTTCTCCTCCTCGGCCCGCTCGCCGCACCCGCCCTCGCCCAGGGCGCGCCGCGCTCGGTGGCCGATTGCGAGCGCATCCGGGGCGACCTCGCCTACAACCAGTGCCTGTCGCTGTTCGGGCCCGCGGCCCCCACCAAGGGCGCGGCGCTGCCGGCGGAGACCACCGAGGTGCGCCTGCCGGCCGCCGGCGCCGCCGCGGAGGCCGAGCCGGCCCCCGCCTATCGCGGCCGCCGCCGCGCCGCGCGGCGCTATCACCGGGGCCGCCAGAGCGCGAGCTTCGCGGTGGCGAGCGGCCGCCACCGCCGCCGCTGACCATCAGGCGACGTTGAGCCGCCGCCCGCGGTTCCAGGCCAGGAACGGCACGCCCGAGAGCAGGGCCGCGAGCGCCGCGTCGCTCTGGAAGCAGCCGTTGACCGAGACCCGCGGCAGGGCGTGCAGGTGCGCCCGGTGGTCCGGGAAGAGGTGGCCCGGCCGCGTCGTCACCGCGGTGGCGTAGCCCGCCTCCCGGGCGAGGGCGAAATCCCGCGGCCCCGCCGAGGTCGGATCCCCGACCGGGAAGGAGAAGTGCTGCGGCACGCGCCCGAGCCGCGCCGCGATGAGGGCGCGCGACTCCGCGATCTCGCGCCGGGCGGTCTCGGCCCCGTGCTTGGCGAGCATCGGGTGGGTCAGGGTATGGGCGCCGATCGTCAGGTCCGGCTCCTCCTCCGCCAGCGCCCGCAAGTCCTCGAAGTCCAGGCAGAGCTCCCGGGTGATGGCGCGCGGGTCGAGATCCGCCGCGCGGGCGAGCTGCGCGACGGCGTCGCGCAGCCGCGCCTCGGGGCCGGCCCGCAGCACCCGATAGACCTGCGCGAAGGCCGCGCTCTTCTGCGCCGGATCGGCGGCGGGCAGGTCGAGCCCGGCCTCCGGCAGGCGCACCCGGTCGAGCCGGTCGATCGCCCGTTCGAGCTCGACCCACCACAGCCGCCCCGTGCCCTCCGCGAAGGCGGTGGTGACGAAGAGCGTCCAGGGCGCGCCGTGGCGCCGCAGGACCGGCCGGGCGTGCTCGAGGTTGTCGCGGTAGCCGTCGTCGAAGGTGAGGATCGCGAAGGGGTGCGGCCCGGGCGCGGCGAGGCGCCCCGGCAGGTCGTCGAGGCCGACGAGGTCGAAGCCGCGGGCCCGCAGGGCGGTGAGCACGCGGTCGAGGAAGGCGGGCGTGATCGCGAGCAGCTGGTTGGGCGCGTAGGGCCCGGGCGGCTCCGGCCGCACGTGGTGGAAGGTGAGGATCACGCCGCAGCCGCGGGCGGCGGGGGCGAGCCAGCGGTCGGCGCGGGTCGCCGCGATCGCGGCGAAGCCGGCGCGGAACAGGCGGAGGCGGGTCTCGGCGGCGAGCATGCGGGCGACCGTGCGGGCCGGATCCCCCGCGGAACGCGGTGCCACCGGCGCCCGCCCCGCTCCGCGGCGCGGCCGCGACGCCCCGGACGCATCCTCATCCCACGGGCGGGCTTGCGGAAGGGTAACGGGATGGCGGGTGCCCGGCCGGGCCGCCGCGATTCGCGCAACGGACAGTCCCGCCGCAGCATCCCCAAGCTCGCCCGGCCCGAGCGGGCCGGCTCCGCGCCGACCGATTGTGGGTCCGCCGGCATCATCTTTCCAAGCGATAGATCTTTCCCTTGCGGCAATGTACTTCGTGATGCGAAAGATGTCGGCCCAAACGATTCATTACCGATGCCGCGCGAAAACGACCCTGGCCGGTCGAGGGATCGGCTAGTTTTCGGTCGGCCAGGCGGCCGCAGGCGGGACGGTGGGAGGAATGGTCGGGCTCGTGATCGAACTGCCGAGGGCGGGACCGGCGCGGACGGCGGAGGCCCGCCTCCTGGCCGAGGTCCACACGCGGCTCGACGCGGCCGAGGCCCCGTGGCGGGACCTCGAAGGCTCCGCCACCGTCGTGATGACGCCCTACCAGCGCTTCGACTGGGCCGCGGCGTACTTCGCCACCGCGCCGCGGGCCCGCCCGCTGATCGCGGTGCTGCGGGATCCGTGCGGCCGCCCGCGGCTCCTGCTGCCCTTCGCGGTGCGCCGCGAGCGCGGCCTGCGCGTCGCGCGCATCGTCGGCGAGCGGCACGCGAATTTCCACATGCCGGTCTTCGCCAGCCGGGAGGCCGCCGCCCTCCCGCCGGAGACGGTGCGGGCGGCCCTGGTGCGCCTCGGCCGGGCGCACGGCATCGACGCCTACGCCTTCGCCCACCAGCCGCGCGCCTTCGCGGACACGGTCAATCCCCTGGCGGAGGGCGGCACGCCCTCGCCGAGCGACGGCTACGGCATGCGCCTCGGCCCGGATCCGGAGGAGACGGTCGCGCGGCTGTTCAGCGGCGATGCCCGCCGCAAGCTGCGCCAGAAGGAGAAGTGGCTGACCGCCGCCCACGGCCCGGTCGCGCACGTGGTCGCGGCGACCGCCGAGGAGGCCGAGGCGGTGATCGGCGCCTACCTCGCCCAGAAGGCGGTGCGCTTCGCGCAGCTGCGCCTGCCCAACCCCTTCGCGCAGGAGGCGGACCGCGCCTTCCTGACGGCGGCCTGCCGCCCCGGCCCGGCCCGGCCGGCCGCCCTCGAATGTCACGCCCTGCGCCGCGAGGCGGACGGGCACGTGCTGGCGACCTTCATCGGCGCCGTGGATGCCCGCCGCTTCAGCGCCATGCTGACCTCCTTCGACCCGGACCCGGCGCTGGCGCGGTTCAGCCCCGGGGACCTGCTGCTCCACGCCCTGGTGCGCGACCAGGCGGCCCGGGGCCGCGTCGCCCTCGACCTCGGGGTCGGCGAGGCGCCCTACAAATCCAAGATCTGCGACGAGGTCATCGCGCTCGTCGACGCGTGCGTGCCGGTGAGCGCGCGGGGACGGGCCTTCGCCGCGGGGATGCGGCTGCGGGTGCGGCTCAAGCGGCGGGTCAAGCGCAGCCCGCGCCTGCGCGCGCTCGCCGAGGGATTGCGCCGCCTCGTTCACCGGGCGGGGTAGGATCTTCTCCGCCGACGATTTTTTGCGGGAGAAGCGGTCCGCGGCGTGAACCAATCTCGGCCATGCGCGTCTCCTCGTGGGAGCGGCCCGACGGCCGGGTCGCGCATCACGGACGACTTCATGACCACGCTCAAGACCCTCGCGCTCGCGGCCGTGCTCGCCGCCGCCACCGCGGTCCCCGCCCTCGCGCAGGGTGGCTCGCCCTACAACAACAGCGGCCAGCAGGCCGGCGGTCCGCTCGCCGGCCGCGAGCGGTCGATGGGCGCTCCCGGCGGCACCCCCGCGATGCGCATGGCCCCTCGCCAGCAGCGCATGATGCGCCATCAGCGGATGCACCGGCGCCACCACGTGCGCTGAAGGCGCAAGGCCCCTGCCCTCCCTGCGCCCGCGCGACGCGTCCCCCCGGGCGCGTCGCGCGGGCGCGTTCGCGCCGCGGTCAGGCGCCGGGATAGATCGGGAAGGCGCGGCAGAGCGCCTCGACCTCGGCGCGGACGCGCCCGGCGAGATCCGCGTCGGCGGGCGCCCGGACGATCCGCCCGATCCAGCCCGCGATCACCGCGAATTCGGCCCGGCCGAAGCCGCGCGTCGTGCCGGCATTGGCCGACAGCCGCAGGCCCGAGGGGGCTTCCGGCGGGCGCGGGTCGTAGGGGATCAGGTTCTTGTTCACGGCGAGCCCGGCCCGTTCGAGGGCCTTGGCCGCCACGTCGCCGGTCGTCCCGATCCCGGTGAGGTCGACCAGCATCAGCCCGCTCGCCGTGCCGCCGGAGACGAGCCGCAGGCCCTGCGCGGCGAGCCCCGCCGCCAGCGCCTGCGCGTTGTCGAGGACGGCCTGGTTGTAGGCCCGGAATTCCGGGCGCAGCGCCTCTCCGAAGCAGGCGGCCTTGCCGGCCACCGCGTGCAGCATCACCGAGCCCTGCACGCCCGGGAAGATGCCGGACTGGATGCGGTCGCCGAGGGCCGGGTCGTTCCACAGCACGAAGCCGCCGCGGGCGCCGCGCAGGGACTTGTAGGTGGTCGAGGTCACCACGTGCGCGTGCGGGAACGGGTGCGGGTAGAGGCCGGTCGCGACGAGCCCGGCCACGTGCGCCATGTCGACCATCAGGAGGGCCCCGACCTCGTCGGCGACGGCGCGGAACCCGGCGAAGTCGAGGGCGCCCGGATAGGCCGAGCCGCCCGCCACGATCATCCGGGGCCGATGCGCGCGGGCGAGGGCCCGCACCGCGTCAAGGTCGACGCACTCGCTCGCCCGGTCGACGCCGTAGCGCAGGATCCGGTAGTCGCGCCCGGTCAGGGTCGCCGGGTGGCCGTGGCTGATGTGGCCGCCCGCCGCGGTGTCCATGGCCAGGATCGTGTCGCCGAGGGCGATGAGGCCGAGGAAGACGCCCGCATTGGCGTTCGAGCCCGAATGCGGCTGCACGTTGGCGAAGCGGCAGCCGAACAGCCGCGCGGCCCGCCGGATCGCCAAGTCCTCGATCGCGTCGGCGAAGTCCGCGCCGCCGTAGTAGCGGGCGAAGGGCAGCCCCTCGACCGTCTTGTTGGTGAGGACGGAGCCCTGCGCCTCCAGGACCAGCCGGGAGACGATGTTCTCCGAGGCGATCAGTTCGATCCCGGCCTGCTGGCGGGCGAGTTCGCCGCGGATCGCCGCGGCGAGGTCCGGATCGGCGTCGAGGCCTTGGGTGAAGTAGCCGTCATGCAGGTGGGACATCGGGCAGGTCTTCCTCTCGCAGGGTCATCATAGGCCGGGGACGGCCGGAGGGAGAGCGCGCCGCGGCGGCGAGGCGGCCCGCCGGGCCAGCGGATGCGACGGCGCATCTCAGGCATGCGGCACCTCCGGCCGGGCGAGGGACGCGTGGGCCTCGGCGTGGCGCAGGGCGCAGGCCCGCCAGGAATCGGCGGTTGCCACCTGGAAACCCGCCGCGAGCCGCCGCAGCGCGAGCGTCGCGAGGGCGTTGGCGCTGATCCCGTCCTGCGCGTGGAAAACGTCGAAGCGGGCGACCTCGTCGGGAGCGAAATGCGTGAGGTGGCCGGTCACGCGCGCGAACGAGGTCGTGGGCGTCGCCCGCGACCGGCCGCGCGGATTGGTGGAATGGGCCAGGACGGCGATGCGCAGGGGACGGTCCCTCACCGGGCGACCCTCCCGGGCGGGGCGCAGCCGATCAGGGGGCTCTCCCCGAAATCCCAGACGATCGCCTCCCCCTCCCCCGCGCGGCGCGGGCCGCCCCTCCCGTCCACCGCGCCGAGGGCCGCCGCGGCGATGCCCCGGGCGGCGAAGCGCGCCACCCGCGCGGCCCGGTCGGCGGGTTTGACGGCGAGCACGTCGCCCGGCCCGGCGTCGAAGCTGGCGAGGAGGCGGGTCGCGCGGCCGAGCACCGCCGCCGCGAGGTGGCCCGCCTCGCTGCGCAGGTTGGTGTGGCCGCCGACCACGGGTACGCCGTTGCGGCGGGCGGCGTCGGCGAGGCCGCGCAGCACCGAGTCGGCGCCCTCCCCGCCCCGCGCCCAGACGGCACCACCGCGAGCGGCCGCCCGCCCATGGCCGCCACGTCGCCGAGATTGACCATCACGCCGCAATAGCCGGCAAAATACGGATCGGAGGCCACGACGCCGTCGTGGCCTCCCGCGGCGGCGAGGAGCAGGTGGCCGTCGCCGACCGGGATCGCCGCGCAATCGTCGCCGACCGGGACCGGGGCGGCGGAGAGGCGCAGATGCGCCGGGCCCTGCCGGACGGGCGGCGCCACGAACGAGAAGTCGGGGTCGTCGGGCACGAAGGTCTCGGGGAACCTGACGAAGCGGGCCCCCTTCCCGGCCGCCTCCCCGATCGCGGCGAGCACCCGCTCCGGGGCTCTCTCCGGCCGCGCCAGGTCGGGCGCGATCTGGACCGCGGCGGCCCTGACGCTCCGTGGCGCGGCCATCGGGCGACCGCCGCTTAGACGGTCCAGGTATCGACGATGAACGCGTTGGCCCGGTGGTGCGGAGGGGTGGACCCGGTCGGCCTTCGCCAGCCAGGTGCGGGCCGGCGGGATCGGCGTCCGTGTCGAGCGAAGCCTTCTGCGTCTCCGGGGAGGCGCCGGAGGCAGTCCGGATCTGCCTCGGCGGCTCGGCCACGCGGGCGCGGCTGGTCTCGGCCCTCGACGCGCTCGCCCTCGCCTCCGCCTCGATCCGACGCCGGGCGCTCGGCCGGCGTGCCTCGCGCAGCCCGGCTCGCGCCGTCGATCTCGCATCGTCGCGGCCGCCGAACCGGCCACCATCCCGGCGAAGGGTGCTCAGGCCTTCCCGGGCCCGACCGGGGCCAGCAGCCGCTCGATGTCGCGCAGGAGGCGCGCCAGCGACCGGCGGTGCCCCTCCATCGCCGGGTCGGCGAGGTCGATCGCGTCGAGGAGCTGCTCGGCGGAGGCGCGCAGGCCCGCGAGCTGATCCCGCAGCGACCGGTTCAGGGCGGCGACTTGGTCGGGCGGCAGGGGCGCCGCGCCGCAGCGCGGCACCGCCCGCGGGCCGAGCGCCGCCAGGATCCCATCCGGGATCCCGGGGCAGACCCATCCGGCCAGGCTGCACCCGCCCTCGGGGGGCGGCTCGTCATCCGCCTCGCACGGTAAGATGATCCGACCAGTCTGGTCGGGCGGCACACGCGATCCCATTGTTGTCCGCGCTCCCCAAGCGCAGTCCCGGGGCGACCACCGCCCCGGACTTTGGTCGATCGTAAGCTGAGCTGCGCGCGTTTGACAATCCAGGTCGTTTCTCAACGTAAGCGACCCGCTACCGTTCGGGCATGGCTTGGACCGAACGGGCGCGGCATCACTCCGCCCGGCCGGACTTGCGGGCCGTGAACCGCGCGTAGAGGTCGGGCAGCGACTCGACCAGGAAGGCGCCGAATTCCGGCTCGGCTCCCTCGTCGACGGTGAGCTGGGTGCGCCGGGCGGAGCGGTCGATGCGCACCACCGCGCGCCCGGCCGGGTTGGTCCAGGAGGTGACGGAGACCCCGCGCGCCTCGGAGCGCGGCGCCGTGAGGGCGGCGAGGAGCCGGGCGAAGCGCGCGTCGGATTCCTCGCGGGCGAAGTCCTCGGCCGCGAGCGCGGCCTCGACGATCCGGTCCGCGTCGGGCCGCGCCAGCGCCTCGACCAGGGCGGCCCAGCGGGGCCGGCCCGTGCGCGGGGCGGGGCCGATCGCGGCCAGGACCCGGGCGGGAACGGCGCGGCCGATGGCGATCAGGCGCGAGAGCTGCGACTTCTCCATCGACAGGGCCGACATGATGACGCTGCGGGCGAAGCCGCGATCCTCGAGCGTGACCGCGAAGGCGGCGCGCTCGATGTAGCTCAGGTCGGTGCGGGCGGAATTCTCCTGGCCCTGGGCGACGACGAGGTCCTCGTCGCTGAGCGCCTTGACCACCGCGCGGACCGGGCGCCCGAGTTCGGCGGCGACCCGCAGGCGGCGGTGGCCGTAGGCGACCTGGTAGCGTCCCGGCTGGGTCGGGTGGGGCCGCACCAGGATCGGCACCTGCTGGCCGCGGGTCCGGACCTGCTCCGTCAGGGCGGCGTGGTCCTCCGGCGAGATCCCGAGGCGGTCGGCGACGAAGGAGGGGTCGACGAGGCCGGGATCGATCTCCACCACCTTGTCTCCCGCGGCCACCATGGCGCGGGCCTCCTCGGCGGCGGTGGCGATGCGGCCGAGCGCCCGCCCCATCGCCCCCACGGCGCCGGAGCGCACCGCGGTCCGGACCGGTTCGGGCGGCGGGGCCGCCGGCGCCTCGGCCGGCGCGGCGGGGGCGGCCGGTGCCGGGTTGCCACTTGGCAACTCGCGGGCGCGGGCCGTGAGGGCGGCGCGGAGCGTGTCCTTGCGGGTCGTCATGCCGGGCGTCCCCAGGCGCGGTGCATCAGGGCCAGGATCTCGCCGTTGACCCCCTCCAGGGCCTCGATGGCGCGGTCGTAGGTGGCGCGCGAGAAGCTCTCGCGGCCGATCTCGTACAGGGTCTGCTTCGACAGGCCCGCATCCGAGACGGCGGTCGATTTCAGCATCGTGTGGGTGAGGACCCGCTCGCGGAACAGGGATCGCATGAAGGCGACCATCTGGGTCTGCGGCCCGTCCGAGGGCTCGTAGCGCGTCACCACGTAGCGCAGGAAGTCGTACTCCAGGTCGGCGCCGGCCTCCTGCACCACCCCGAGCAGGTCGGAGGCCATCAGCAGGAACTGGCACATCGACATCACGTCGAGCATCTGCGGGTGGACCGTCACCAGCATGGCGGTGGCCGCGCAGAGGGCGCCCAGGGTGAGGAAGCCGAGCTGGGGCGGGCAGTCGAGGATCATGACGTCGTAGGCCTCGGCGACGCTGCCCAGCACCGTGGCGATGCGCCCGAAGAACGGCTCCGCCCCGGGATCGGCGAGCGCCTTGGGCGTGTCGTGCTCGAACTCCATGAGTTCGAGATTGGCCGGGACGAGGTCGAGGCCGGCGAAGTAGGTCCGCCGCACCACCTCGGCGAGGGGGCGGCGCGCCTCGTCGTAGCGGATCGCCGCGTAGAGGGTCTGGTTCGCCTCCACGTCGAATTCCGGCTGGTAGCCGTGCAGGGCGGTGAGGGAGGCCTGGGGATCGAGGTCGACGGCGAGCACCCGGTAGCCCTTGAGGGCGAGGTACTGGGCGAGGTGGGCGGCCGTCGTGGTCTTGCCCGAGCCGCCCTTGAAGTTCACCACCGCCAGCACCTGGCAATGCTCGCCGCCGGCGCGGTGGGGAACGTAGCCCTTGCTCTTGGGGCCGTCATCGAGGAGGCGGCGCAGATCGTTGATCTGGTCGAGGCTGTAGGAGCGCCGCCCACCCGGCCCGACCTCGGGCTCCGGCCCCTTGCCGGCGAGGGAGAGCTGCCGGAGGTAGCCGTCCGCCACGCCGATCAGCCGGGCCGCCTCGCCGGAGGTGAA
>NZ_KB900609.1:2990273-3216077 GCF_000379105.1 Methylobacterium sp. WSM2598
GGCTGACGAGCGTCGCGGCGCGGTGGTTCTCCGCGTGGCGGAGGGCGCGGCGGCCGTAGGCGGCGCCGCGGCTGCGCGCCTCGCCGGCGAGTGCGGCCCCGTCGTCGATCCAATCCTCGGCCCGGTCGCGGGCTTGGCCGTACGCGGACTGCGCGCCGCCGAGCACCTGGTTCACGGCCCCGCGCACCTGCCGGCCCGGATCGCCGGTCAGGCCGCCGAGCACCGTCTGGGCCCGGCCCTTGAGGTGGCGGGCGCCGCCGTGAAGCCCGTCGCTGTTCATGTCGTCCATCCTGTCCGCGAGAGGGAAGGGGCCGGCGGGGACCGCCGGCCGGGATCCGGTCAGAGCTTCCTCTTGATCGCGTCCGCCGCGGAGGCGATCCCGTCCTTGGTCTCGCCGACCGCGCGCTGGGCCTCGCCCTTCAGCTCCTGCGCCTTGCCCTCGACCACGAGCTTGTCATTGCCGGTCATCTGGCCGACGCCCTGCTTGGCGTTGCCAACCGCCTCGTTCGCGAGGCCCTTGAGCTTGTCGGTGGTGCTGCTCATCGCGTGTCTCCGGAAGTGAGGGAGGGATGGCCGCGCGGCGGCCGGGAAGGAGCCCCGGGGCCCGTCGGCCCCGCGGGCCTCCCGCCGATCAGAGGCGATGCGCCTCGGCGGCGGCGAGCGGGGAGACCCTGCCGGCGAGACCGCCGAGGAAGGCCGCGACGGCCCCGAGGATCAGGGCGATGGCGGCCGAGAAGGCCCCCTGCGTGGCGGCCGACTTCGCCGCGACGGCGGCGTCCTGCGCCTTCGTCTTGGCCGTCGCGACCGCCTGCGCGTACTGGGTCTCGTAATCCTGCACCTGCTGGCGGGCCTGCTCGACCGGGATGCCCTGCGCCTTGGCGAGGGCGTCGGCGGCGCGGGCCTCGGCCTGCTGCTTCTGCGCCGGATCACCGGTCAGCACGGCGCGCATCGCCGCGACCGCGGCGTCGCGCAGGGCCTGCGGGTCCTGCCCGTTCGCCTGCTGGCGCACCTTCTCCTCGATGCCCTCGAGGGGGTTCGCGGCCTGGGCGGCCGTCTGCACGGTGCCGCCCACGAGGGTGCCGGCCCCGCCCAGCGTGGTCGCCACGCCCGTCAGGGCGCCGCCCACCAGGCTGCCGGCCGCGGAGGTCAGGAGGTAGAGCACCACGAGGGTCGTCACCGCCCAGGAGACGAGGCCGTGCAGCCCCGCCGCCCCGGCGAGCGGCTTGCCCGACAGGCGCCCGGCGATGAAGCCGCCCGCCAGCGAGGCGACGATCCCCGAGCCCACGAACCACAGCCCCGCCCCGAGGGAGAAGGTCGAGGCGGCCGGATTGTCGGCGGCGCTCGGTCCGAGGCTGGCGAGCCCGATGCCGAGGCCGACCATGTTGAGGATGATCTGCGCCACCAGCGCCGTCACGGCGCCCGCGATCACGGCGCCCCAGGACACTTGGTTGAGGGCGACGGCCCGCGTGTCGCTCGCGGCGAGGGACGGGAGGGTGGAGGAGGAAGCCACGATGATGCTCCGAGTCGTGGGGCGAGATTTGGGGGCGAGAGTTGGGGGGCGCCGTCAGCGGCGCCCGTGCACCAGGAGGGCGAGGCCGTAGCCGACCAGCCCGGCGATCAGCAGCGCGGCGACCGGGTACTCGGCGACCTGGGCGCCGACCTCGCGCCGGCCGTGGCGCAGGGCGCCGCTGCCCTGCGCGTAGGCGTCCTCGGCGTAATCCGCCGCCTCCTGGGCGACGTGGCGCACCGCGTCCTTGGCTTGGCCGTAGAGGTTCTCCGCCTGGCCCTGCGCCTCGCGGAAGCGGCCCTCGGCCGAGTCGCGGTGCGACCCGACGAGGTCGCCGACCGCGCCCTGCACCTTGCCGCCGAGCTCCCGGGCGGCCCCGGTGATGCGATCCGTATCGACCATGTCTCTCTCCTTCGCTTGCTGCAGGCGTCGCGCCGCGATCGGCGACACGCCGCGACCGACCGTGTCCAGGTCACTCCGCGACCTTGACCGGATGTCTTGATGGTCTGCCCAACAGTTATTCCGGATCACCGGCAAGAACTGCGCGCACTCATCATGTAGAAACGCCGCATCGATCTTCAATAGTAGAAATGTACTAGTATGAAGACGACTGCGTAGCGGTGCTTCCGAGCGGGAATCCGTTGTCGCAGCCCCACAGGATGACTTCCGTGCGCTTGTGGACGCCGAGCTTGCGGTAGAGCGCGGCGGCGTGGTTGCGCACGGTGTTGCGGGAGCGGCCGAGCCGGCGGGCGATGGCCCCGTCGTCGAGGCCCGCGCAGATCAGCGACAGCATCTGGCGCTCGCGGGCGGTGAGCTTGGGCGCGCCGTCCTGCTGGCCGTCGCGCCCGGGCCGGCGCAGGCTGGCGAGCTTCTCGATCAGGCCGCGGCTGAACCAGGACGTGTCGGCCATCACGGTCTCGATCGCCTCGAACAGCTCGCGCTCGGTCGCCTTGCGCTCGGTATTGTCCTGCAGGACGAGGAGCGCGCAAGCTTCCTCGCCGATCTCGATCCGCTCCGCCGAGACGAGGCAGTCGAGCGCGGCGCCGGATTCGTGGCGCAGGCAGGCGTCGAGCCCCTGCACGAAGCCGGAGCGGCGGATCGCCTCCTCGACCCGGAGGCGGTCCGCCTCGGAGGCGAAGAGCCCGATCTCCGCCGGGGAGCGCCCGATCACCCGATCCTCGCCGAGACCGAAGACCCGCGTGAACGCCTCGTTGATCGCCGTGACGGCGAGGTCCGACGCCCGGGCCAGCACGGTCGGGACCGGCGTGAGCCGGAAGGCCTTCGCGAAGCGCTCCTCGCTCCGGCGCAGGGCCGTCTCGGCCTTGCGGCGCAGTTCGAGATCCGCGAACGAGAACAGCATGCAGGGCTCGTCCCCGAGTTCGATCGGCTGGCCCGCCACGATCACGAACCGCGTCGAGCCGTCCGGCAGGTCGAGGCAGGCCTCCATCTGCGGGATCGTCGCCCCCTCGTTGAGGCGCTGGATCGCGAGGTCGCGGTTCTGGGCACCCGCCAGCACGTCGACCTCGTAGACGCTGCGCCCGATCACCGCCTCGCGGGCGTAGCCGGTCATTTTCAGGAAGCCCGCATTCACCTTGACGTGGCGCAGGTCCGAGAGGCGGCAGATCACGGCCGGCGCCGGGTTGGCGTTGAAGGTCTTCTCGAAGCGCTCCTCGGCCTCGACCTCGCCGGACACGTCCTTGAGGATCAGGGCGAGGCAGCTCGGCCGGCCGGCCCGGTCCGTGGCGACGAGGCTGCGCAGGCTTTGCACGAAGCCGGTCTCGGGATCGTCGGCGCGCCGCACCTCCACCACGACGTCGCGGATGGTCTCGCCCGCCACCACCCGCTCGATCGGGTCGCGCTCGGGGGCGCGGTGGTTCCGGTCGCGGAGCGTGTAGCGCGCCCGGTAATCGGCGACGCTGCGCCCGAGCTCGTCGAGGCTCCCGGCCCCGTGCATGGCCAGGGCGGCCGCGTTCGCCCAGGTGATCCGCTCATCCGGCTCGACCAGGATCACGCCCTCGCTCAGTCCGGCGATGATCTGCCGCAAATCCGATCGCTCCACGCCCTCGGTCACGTTCCGCCTTCCGCCTCTTCCGCTGCGTTGGTCCGGCCCTCAACAGGAAGAAATCGCTTCGGTTCCGCGTCCTTCGGGCCCGGCGCTCTGGTATACCGGGATCATCGCGGCCGTCCGTGAGATCCGGCGGCGGGAAGAAGGGCGAAAAGCGCCCACTCGGGAGACGGGCCGGACTCAATCCCAAGCCGTTGTCTTGCAACGCGTCTCGGGAGGCCGCGCGGGATCTCGCGGGGAGGGTGGAAGGCCCGTGACACTACTGGTGAGGAGTATTTCTGCGCTAGGAAACCGGGCCCGCGGGATTGCCGGGGCCGGGCGCGCATGCGCCCATCCGCCGCAGGTCTGACGGGCGCGAAAGTTTGGCGTCCTCACGGTTGCGGGCTGGGCGGCCGGACCGGGCGGGCGCCCCGCGCGGGATCAGGCCTTGCCCGGCTCCGCCCCGGGCTCCGCGCCGCGCTCAGCGCCGCGTTCCTGGCAGGCGCCGCACTCGCCCTCGATCTCGACGATGCGGCTCGCCGGGCGGAAGCCCGCCTGGGCGAGGGTGCGGTCGAGGCCGCGCTCGATCTCCTCGGAACTGGTCTCGTCCACCGCCCCGCAGGCGCGGCAGATCAGGAACACCACCCCCTCGCCCTCGTGATGCGCGTGCTCGCAGGGCACGAAGGCGTTGCGGCTCGCGATCCGGTGCACGAGGCCGTTCTCGGTGAGGAAGTCGAGGGCGCGGTAGACCGAGACGGCCGCCACCCGCCGTCCCGGGGCGCTCAGGCGCTCGGCGATGTCGTAGGCCCCGAGCGGGCGCGCCTCGCCGGCGATCACCTCCAGCGTCCGCTGGCGCAGCGGCGTGAATTGCAGCCCGCGCTCGCGGCAGAGGCGCTCGGCCCGCGCGCGCAGACCCGCCCGGCCCTCGCCGCAGCCATGGTCCGTCCCCGCAGGCTCGCTCATCTCCGCTCTCCGGTTGACACGCCCGATATGTTACAGTGTAACAGGTTCCGGCCGTCAAGGGCGCCCCGCCCGTCTAGCAGATGGGGGCCGGGACGGCACCTGCGCGGGCGACGAGCCCTCCGCCCCGATCGCACGAGGAGAGGCCGCGATGGAAGCCCTGCCGCACGGGTCCGCCCACCGCAATCCGGGATCCGCTCCGCCCCGCTCCCTGCTCGGGCT
This sequence comes from Methylobacterium sp. WSM2598, assembly GCF_000379105.1. GTDB lineage: Bacteria > Pseudomonadota > Alphaproteobacteria > Rhizobiales > Beijerinckiaceae > Methylobacterium. Next base: position 2,995,007 of record NZ_KB900609.1, read on the forward strand.
CGCGCTCGCGCCGCGGCTCGCCCTGGCCGGGCTGCTCGCGGCGGGGGTCTGGGGGGTGATTGCCTGGGCGATCGGCGCATGACGGCATCCCTCGCCGCGGGCGCGCTGGCGTTCCGGAGCCTCACCCTCGGCTACGATCGGCACCCGGCCGTGCACCATCTCGACGGGGTGGTGCCGGCCGGGGCGGCGCTCGCCGTGATCGGCCCGAACGGGGCCGGCAAATCGACCCTGCTCAAGGGCATCATCGGCGAGGTCGCGCCCCTCGAAGGGCGCATCGAGCATCCGGGCCTGCGGCGGCGCGACATCGCCTACCTGCCCCAGGCGGCGGAGATCGATCGCGGCTTCCCCATAAGCGTGGACGATTTCGTGGCCATGGGGCTGTGGCGCCGCGTCGGGCCCTGGCGGAGCCTGCGGCCCTACCGCGCCGCGCGGGACGAGGCGCTGGCCGCGGTCGGCCTGACCGGCTTCGAGCGGCGGCCGATCGGCACCCTCTCGGGGGGCCAGCTGCGCCGGGCCATGTTCGCCCGCGTGCTGCTGCAGGATGCGCGCGCGGTCCTCCTCGACGAGCCCTTCGCGGCCGTCGACGGCCGGACCACCGCCGACCTCCTCGGGCTGGTGGAGCGCTGGCGGGCGGAGGGGCGCACGGTGATCGCGGTGCTGCACGACATGGAGCAGGTGCAGCGCCACTTCCCCTCTGCCCTGCTGCTCGCCCGCGAGGTCGTGGCCTGGGGCGCGACCGAGGCGGTGCTGACGGCGGCGAACCTGCGCCGGGCGCGCCAGCTCTGCGAGGCCTGGGACGAGGCCGCCCCTGTCTGCCGCGGCGGCGCCCCGCACGGCCCGCCCGCCCCGGGCCACGCACATGCCCACGGCGCGCACGACCATGCTCCTCCCGCGGCGGCCTCGCACGGGCAGGGAGCGCTAGCAAGCGGGCCGCAGGCAAGCGGGCCTCAGGACTGCGAGCACGCCGCGTGATCGACCTCCTCACCGCCCCCTTCACCGACTTCGCCTTCATGCGCCGGGCGCTCGCGGGCTGCGTGGCGCTGTCGGTGAGCGCGGCCCCGGTCGGCGTCTTCCTCACCCTGCGCCGCATGAGCCTGATGAGCGAGGCGATGAGCCACGCCATCCTGCCCGGCGCCGCGGCGGGCTTCCTGCTGGCCGGGCTGTCGCTGCCGGCGATGACGCTCGGCGGCCTCGCGGCGGGGCTCGCGGTGGCGTTCCTGGCCGGCGCCGTCTCGCGGGCGACGGAGCTGCGCGAGGATGCCAGCCTGGGTGCCCTCTACCTGCTGGCGCTCGCCGCCGGCGTGCTGATGATCTCGCTGCGCGGCACCTCGGTCGATCTCCTGCACATCCTGTTCGGCACGGTGCTGGCCCTCGACGACGCGGCGCTGCTGCTCCTCGGCACGATCGCGGCGGTCACGCTGCTCGGGCTCGCCGCCGCCTACCGGCCCCTCGTGCTCGAATGCGTCGATCCGCTCTTCCTGCGCTCGGTGAGCCGGGCGAGCGCGCCGGTCCACTACGCCTTCCTGGGCCTCGTCGTGCTCAACCTCGTCGGCGGGTTCGCGGCGCTCGGCACGCTGCTCGCCGTCGGGCTGATGCTGCTGCCGGCCGTGAGCGCGCGGTTCTGGGCCGCCGATCTCTCCGGGCTGATCCCGGTCGCCATGAGCATCGGCCTCGCGGCGAGCTTCGCCGGCCTCCTGGTCTCCTATTACGGCGACCTGCCGAGCGGGCCCGCGATCGTGCTCACGGCGGGGGGCTTCTACGTCGCCTCGATGCTGCTCGGCCTCAGGGGCGGACTGCTCTGGCGGCTCCTGCCCGGCCGCCACCTCGAGGCCTGACGCCGACGGCGAAGGACGCTGACGCTTCGGGCCGTCGGTCCGAAATCCGACGGAGCGCGGAACCCGCGGTCATGAGCCGTGACCGTCGGCATGACGCGGCCGGTCCGGCGGCCTATTCGGCCGCCGGGCGCCCCGCGGCCGGCCGCTTCGTACCCAGGATCTCGTCGTAGAGCCGCAGCAGGTCGTCGCCCTGGTCGGCCGCACGGCGCAGCGGCGGGCCGGGCGGCGGCGGCGCCTGGAACCGCGCCGGATCCGCGTCGATCGCCCCCAGCACCTCCCGCAGCGGGCCCGGCGTCGAGACGTCGATCACGAACCCGTCCACCCCCGGCCGCACCTCCTCCCCCACCGCGCCCCGGTCGCTCGCCACGACCCACAGACCGAACGCCCGCGCCTCCCGCGACACGAGACCGAAGCTCTCCGGCCACAGCGACGGCACCAGCAGCACGTCAAGCTCCCCGTACAACCCCCCGATCTCCTCCTGCGCCACGGGGCCCACGATCCGCACCGGCGTCGTCCCCCACACCTCCTCGCTCGCGGAGCCCGGCTCCCGCGACAGGTCGACCAGCGTCAGGCCCAGGCACCGGAACGGCGTCGTGCGCAGCACCACCTCGAGCAGCGGCGCCCCCTTGTGCGCCTCCAGACCCCCCACGTGGCCCAGCCGCACCCGCGGACCCCGCCCCGCCCGCCGCGCCGGCACCCGCCCCAGCGACAGGCCGTTCGGCACGCTGCGCACCTCCGGGAACCCCGCCGCCCGGTACAGGCCCGCGAAGCTCTCCGACACCGCCAGCACCCGGTCCGCCCCACACAGAAGCCGCCCCAGCCGCCGCCGCCGCAGGAGCTGCGCCCCCGCCCCGTGCGGCGCGTCCGAGGCCGCCTCCAGCAGGTCCGGCGAGGGACGCACCACCTGCCCGTCCCGGTCGAGCAGGAACTGGTGGTCCGAGATCCACCAGCCGTCGTGCACCGTCACCACGTGCCGCAGGCCCCGCGCCTGCGCCGCCTCCACCACCGACCCGCTCAGCCGCTGCACGCAGTGGAAGTGCACCAGGTCCGGGCACAGCCGGTCCAGGAACTCCCCGAACAGCGCCCCCAGCGCCGGGTTGAACGGGCGCCAGTCCATCCCGGGCTCCAGCGGCGTCGACAGCCGCAGCACCGGAACCCCCCGGTAGCCGTCCAGCCGCGCCCGGCCCGCCGGCTGCACCCCCTCGTCGCTCGCCGCCACCGCGAAGGCGTAGCGCTCCCCCGCCGCCGCCAGGAAGTGGTCGAGGTTGTCGCGCACCACCCGCGTCGCCCCGCCGATCGTCTGGGGCGGGAAGAACACGTTCACCAGCAGGATCCGCGGCCGCGCCGCCGCCACGGCGGGCGCCGCCGGCCGCGCCAGCACGGACGCCACCCGCCCCGCCCCCGCCGCCAGCCCGTAATCCCGCCGCGCCTTGCGCCGCGCCGCCAGGCCGATCCGCCGCCGCAGCCCGGCATCCCCCACCAGCCGCTCCAGCGCCGAGGCCCACTCCTCGGGCGTGTCGGCAAACAGCACGTCCTCGCCCTCGACCAGGATCTCCCGGTAGGTGCGCGTCCCGCTCACCACCGAGGGCACCCCGGCCACCGCCGCCTCCAGCCACTTGATCTCGCTCTTGGCGTCCGCCGCCGCGCCGGGGGCGAGCACCGCCAGGTTCACGTCGACCCCCGACAGGATCTCCCAGTAATCCTCCACCTGCGCGGTGAAGCCGAGGCGGCGGATCCGGTCCCGGTGGGCCGCGAAGGCGGGATCGAGGGTGAGGTGGCCGGCGATCAGCAGGCGCAGCTGCGGGTGGCGCTCCAGCAGGCGCAGCAGGGCCGGGCCGGCCAGGGCGTTGAAGTCGCGGTTATGCGCCTTGGTGCCCGAGCCGTAGAACAGCGTCACGGGCGCCTCCGGGCGGGCGGGGGCGGGGTCCGGCCGGTCGAGGAAGGGGGCGTTGCGCTGGTCGAGGCCGTTGCGCAGGACGTGGCAGCGGCCCGTGCGCAGGAGCGGGCGCATGGCCTCGGCGAGGGCCGGGGTGGAGGCGAGGCCCTCGTCGCACTGGGCGAGGGCGAAGCGGAACAGGGGCACGCCGAACTGCAGCCCGACGTAGTCCTCGGGGGAGATCTGGCCCTCGAAGCTGTCGAAGGGGTCGGGGTAGCAGCGCGCGTCGAAGATGAGGTCGTCGACGTCGTAGAAGGTGGGCAGGCCGAGGGCGCGGGCGTAGAGGATGCTGTGGAGGATGTCGGGGAAGGCGGGGAGGCGGTAGAAGAGGGCGGCGCGGGCGGCGTGCAGGGCCTGGCGGAAGGCCCGGGCCTGGTCGGGGGGGAAGACGCGGACGGTCCATCCGGCGTGCTCGAGCTGGCGGCGGCGCTGCTCGACGCGGTAGTGGACGCACTGGGGCAGATCGAGGTTGGCCAGGATGGCGACGGTCGGCCGCGGCGAGGGGATGGGCAAGGGGACGGGCAAGGGGGCGGCGAGGGGGAGGTCGGCGGCGAGCCGGTTCAGGGCCTCGTCCAGGAGGGCGTCGGCCTCGGCGCGGCGGCCCTGGCGGTACTCCGCGCGGGCGGCCTCGCAGGCGGCGTCGAAGGCCCGGCCGAGGATGCCGAGCCCCGCCTCGCGCCAGCGCGCGTCCTTGATCCAGCGCGGCGACGAGGCCCGGATCTGCGCGCAGGCGGCCGGCAGATCTCCGGTGGCGGCCAGGCACTCGGCGGCGTGGATGTGGCTCCAGAGGCTCGACCGCGGGTCGGCCGCGGCGGCCGCGTAATCGGCGGCCGCGGCGGCGAGGTCGCCCAGGGCCCGCGCGGCCTCGCCGCGGCCGTGCAGCCGGCGGGCGGTCGGGCCGCCGCGCGCGATCGCCTCGTCGTAGGCCCGGCGGGCGAGCGCGAAGCGCTGGCGCAGCAGGCAGCGCAGGCCCACCAGGGTGAGGAAGGCCGCGGCCTCCGGCCCCGTCACCACGTCCAGGCGGCCCTCCGGGAAGCCGTGGTCGAGACAGTGCTCCAAGAGGTCGGTGCGGCTCATCGCGCCGCGGGGCAGGGACGCCCGATAGGTCTCCACCGCGAAGGCGGCCGGGAAGGCGCTCTCGCCGATCAGCAGGGCGATGCGGGCCGCCTCGTTCGGCGCGAAGTCCTGCTCGATGCCCTGCCGCAGCCAGTGCCGGTAGAGCGCCGCGTCGTCGGCCGCTCCCTCCACCCGGTAGGTCGCCCGGTAGAAGGCCGGATCGAAGATCGCGTCGGTGCGGATCGGGGCGAGGCGGTCGATGCCCTGCTCGACGAAGAGGCGGATGCCCTCCGCCCGGGTCCGCGGCGGCGCAGGGAGCCAGTCGGCGTTCAGGTGGATGAACTGGGCGAGGTCGAAGCGCCGCAGCCAGCGGCCCGGCGCCAGGCCGTGCGCGGCGAGGAAGCCCGTGAACAGCGCCAAGCCCTCGCGCGGCTCGGCCCCGGCGAGCCGCGCGAAGGTCTCGGCCTCCGCCGCGATGTCGAGGGCGTAGAGCCGCTTCTCCTCACGCCCGTGCTTGAGGAAATGCGCGGTGAACTGCCAGTCCCGCGTGAAGCGCCGGGCGAGGTCGGGATTCAGGTCGCCGTAGAGGCCGGGGTTGAAATCCTCCGGCAGCGCGCCGTGGCGCGTTGTCAGGTCCGCCAGGTAGGCGTCGCGCGTCGGGAAGCGGCCCTCGGCGCGGCCGTGCCGGACGTAGTGCTCCCGCAGGGCGTGCCGCTTCAGGCCGGAGAGGTCCGGATAGAGCTGCGCGTAGAAGTCGGGGTCGAAGGCGTCCCTCCCGAACCGCCAGGACACCGACCGGATCTTCCGGCCGAGCTTGGCGAGGAGCTTGATCCGGCGCTTCGGCACGTGGCTGACCCCTGCGAGGACGTCCGTGGGGCCGGCGCGGGTGAGGCGCCGGCGCATCATCCACGGCCGCGGATGTCGGTCGGACGCAGAAAATGCGCTAAGAAAACAAAGATCTAGCGCGAAACCCGGTCGACCCGGAACGGACGTCGCTCTAGCACGGCGGGAGGGGCGGCGGCAACGCCGGGCCGGCTCGGTCCGCTCAGGGCTCGCCGAGCGCCGCCCGCGTGGCCGCGTCCGGGCCGAGCTCCTCCGGCCCTTCGAGGCCGAGCGCCTCGGCGAGCCGCTCCCGCGCCCGGCTCACCCGGCTCTTCATCGTCCCGACCGCCACGCCGCAGATGGCGGCCGCCTCCTCGTAGGTGAAGCTCTGGGCGCCCACCAGGACCAGGGCCTCCCGCTGCTGCGGCGGCAGGGCGGCGAGGGCGGCCCGGAACGCGCCGAACTCCAGATGCGCCTCCTGGGCCGGCAGCACCGAGAGCCGCGCCGCCCGCGCCCCGTCCACGTCCTCGACCTCGCGCCGCCGCTTGCGCTGCTCCGAGTAGAAGACGTTGCGCAGGATCGTGAACAGCCACGCCGTCAGGTTGGTGCCGCGCGCGAAGGTGTGGGCCTTGGTCCAGGCCCGCACCAGCGTCTCCTGCACGAGGTCGTCGCTGCGGTCGAGGTCGTGCGTGAGGGAGTAGGCGAAGGCGCGCAGGGCCGGGATGGCCCCGAGCAGGAGCCCGCGCATCTCGGGGTCGACGCCGGTCATCGGGCTTCCTCCTCCGCACCGCTCCCCGGTCCCGCCGCGGCCGCGGCGCGCGGCAGCGGGATCCCCGAGGGACGGGCCGGGGATCCTCACCCGGCCGACCCCGTCCCCTCGCCGCTTCCCTCGTGTTCCGTCATGAATGCGTCGATGGCCGCATTCGGTCTCCGATGCCGCACTAAAGACCCCGGCTTTAATGAGATCTGAAAAAGATATTCAGCCAATCTTAATCGAGAAACTTTGCCTTTAGCTTCGCCGTCGAGGAGGATTTCTGCCGGCGGACGGGCGCGCGAGCGAGGCGTCGGAGCCGCGCGCGCCGCGGCGGGCTCGGACGAGGCAGAGACGCCGCGGCGCTGTGGCGCGGATGCGCTTGCCCGGGCCGGTCCCCCTCCTAACCTTAGGACCCGACCTGCAATCGGGGATTCTCTCTTGGTTTCGTCGCTTCGTGCCTCGGCCGCCCTCGCGGCCTTCCTCACCTTCACGATCACGCCGGCCCTCGCGCAGCGCGACGATCCGGGCCTGCAGATGAACTGCGCGAGCGATTACTTCCGGCTCTGCGCGGGGGCCGACCCGGACAGTCCCGAGGTCGAGCGCTGCTTCGAGCGCAACCGCGGACGCCTGTCGGCCCAGTGCCGGGCCGCGATCACCGCCTTCGACAAGGGGGAACCGACGAGCGCGATCCGGCGGCAATAGGGGCGGAGCCGGGCGGCGCCCGCCGGCCCGCCGCTCAGCCGGCCCGGTCGAGCCGCAGGATCCGGCAGGGCTCGCCCGCCTTCGCGGCGGGGGCGTGGGGCGGGCGCACCAGCAGCGCCTCCGCGGTGGCCAGCACCGAGAGCATCGAGGAATCCTGGCGCGGCGCCGGATGGACGCGGGGCAGCCCGTCGCCGCCCGGTTCGAGCCGCGCCCGCATGTAGTCCTGCCGGGCGTCGTTCTCCGGCAGGTCGCGGCCGAGGATCGCCGGCTCGCTGCGGTCGGCCCCCGCCTCGGGATCGCCGAGGAGCGCCCGGACCAGGGGGCGCACGAAGACGAGGCCGCAGACCACCGACGAGACCGGGTTGCCGGGCAGGCCGAGCACCGCCATCGGGCCGAGCCGCCCGTGCATCAGCGGCTTGCCGGGCCGGATCGCCACCCGCCAGAAGCCGAGCGCGAGGCCCTGGCGCACCAGCGCCGACTGGACGAGGTCGTGGTCGCCGACCGAGGCGCCCCCGAGGGTGACGAGGAGGTCGGCCCGCTCCTCCCGGGCGCGGCCGATCGCGGCTTCGAGGTCGGCGAAGCGGTCGCCCGCGATGCCGAGATCGACCGCCTCCGCCCCGGCCTCCTCGGCCATTGCCGCGAGCGCGAGGCCGTTCGAGGCGACGATCTGGTCCCAGGCGGCGGGCTCGCCGGGCCGCACCAGCTCGTCGCCCGTCGCCAGGATCGCCACCCGCGGGCGGCGGCGCAGGCGCAGCGAAGGGTGTCCGCCCGCGGCGGCGAGCGCGAGGCGCTGCCCGTCGAGGCGGGTGCCGGCGGGCAGGAGCAGGTCGCCCTGCCGGAAGTCGAGGCCGCTGCCGCGCAGGTGCCGCCCCGGCGGGTTCGCGACGAGGAGGCGCACGCTCTCGCCCCGCGCCTCCGCATCCTCCTGGATGACGACCGTGTCGGCGCCCTCCGGCATCGGCGCGCCGGTGAGGATGCGCACCGCCTCGCCGGGGCCGACCGGACCGCGCAGGCCGTGCCCGGCGGCGCTGGTGCCGATGAGCCGGAGCGTGACCGGCGCCCCGGCGAGGTCGGCGCTGCGCACGGCGTAGCCGTCCATGGCCGAGGTGACGAAGGGCGGCTGCGTGCGCAGGGCCCGCACCTCCTCGGCGAGGGTGCGGCCGGCGGCCCGCCCGATCGGCACCGTCTCGGCCGCGACCGTGGCGGCGCCGGCGAGGATGCGCGCGAGCGCCTCCGCGACGGGCAGGAGCGCGCTCACGCGGGATCCGCCGCGTAGGAGCCCGAGCGGCCGCCGCTCTTCTCGAGGAGCCGGATCCCCTCGATCCGCATGCCCCGGTCGGCGGCCTTGACCATGTCGTAGACGGTGAGGCAGGCGACCGAGACGGCGGTGAGCGCCTCCATCTCGACCCCGGTCGGCCCCTGGACCCTCACCTCGGCGGTGATGCGGATGCCCGGCAGGGCCGCGTCGGGCTCGCACTCGACCCGCACCTTGGACAGCAGGAGCGGGTGGCAGAGGGGGATGAGGTCGTGGGTGCGCTTGGCCGCCATGATCCCGGCGAGCCGGGCGGTGCCGAGCACGTCGCCCTTCTTGGCATCGCCCTCGCGGATGAGGCGCAGGGTCTCGGGCCGCATCACGATCGCGCCCTCCGCCCGGGCGGTGCGGGCCGTCGCGGCCTTGTCGGAGACGTCCACCATGTTGGCGGCGCCGGTCGCGTCGAGGTGGGTCAGGCTCGCCATGGGGTACCGCTCCGTGGATCGACCGCGTGCCGTCGGAGAGATGGGGCGCGGCGCCGGCCGAGGGAGGGCCGGATCGGCCGCGGGCCGATCGGCGCGACGGTCACGAACCCGCCGGCTCCCCGAACAGCAGCCGCCGCGTCGCCGCCGTCACGTCCGCCTCGCGCATCAGGCTCTCGCCGACCAGGAGGGTGCGGATGCCCGCCCGGGCGAGCCGCTGCGCGTCGGCATGGCCGGCGATGCCGCTCTCGCCCACCACGATGCGGTCCTCCGGCACCAGGGGCCGCAGGGCGAGCGCGGTCTCCAGCGAGACCTCGAAGGTGCGCAGGTCGCGGTTGTTGATGCCGATCATCCGGGTCCCGAGGGGGAGCGCCCGCTCCAGCTCGGCGCGGTCGTGCACCTCGACCAGCACGTCCATGCCGAGGTCGTGCGCCGTCGCGACGAGCGCGGCCGCCTCCTCGTCGTCGAGGCTCGCCATGATGACCAGGATGCAATCCGCCCCCCAGGCCCGGGCCTCCACCACCTGGTAGGGCTCGAACAGGAAGTCCTTGCGCAGGACCGGCAGCGGGCAGGCCTGCCGGGCCGCCGTCAGGTATTCGGGCCGGCCCTTGAAGGAGGGCTCGTCGGTGAGGACCGACAGGCAGGTGGCGCCGCCCTCCGCGTAGGCGCGGGCCAGCGCCGGCGGGTCGAAATCCGCGCGGATCAGCCCCCTGGAGGGGGAGGCCTTCTTGATCTCGGCGATGAGGGCGGGGCGGCCCGCCGCGAGATCGGCCCGGATCGCCTCCGCGAAGCCGCGGGGCGGGTCGGCCTTCTCGGCGCGGCGCTCCAGCTCGGCGAGGGGCACGCGCAGCTTCGCCTCGGCGATCTCGCGGCGCTTGTAGGCCTCGATATGGGCCAGCACGTCCGGGCGGGCGGCGGAGGCCGGCCGGTCGGCGGGCGCAGGGCTCTTCGGCTCGAACACGGGCAACCCCCTCTTGACCGGTCAGGCGTTGGAGACGGCGACGAGGCGCGCCAGCACGGCGCGGGCCGCCCCGGTCTCGATCGCCTGGGCGGCCCGCGCCACGCCCTCGCCGAGGCCCGCGCAGGCGCCCGCCACCACCAGGGCCGCGCCCGCGTTGAGCACCGCGATGTCGCGATAGGGGGTGCGCGCCCCGTCGAGCACGGCCCGCAGCGCCGCCGCGTTGTGCTCCGGATCCGCCCCGCGCAGGTCCTCCGGGCTCGCCAGCGCCAGGCCGACCTCGCGCGGGTCGATGGTGAAGTGGCGGATCGCGCCGTCCTCCAGGGCCACGACGGCGGTCGGGCCCGTGGTGGTGATCTCGTCGAGCCCGTCCGAGCCGTGCACGGTCCAGACCCGGCGGCTGCCGAGATCGGCGAGCACCCGGGTCAGGGGCTCGGCCAGCGAGCCCGCGTAGACGCCGAGCAGCTGGCCCGCCACGCCGGCCGGGTTGCACAGCGGCCCGAGCAGGTTGAACAGGGTGCGGGTGCCGAGTTCGACCCGCACCGGCGCCACGTGCCGCATCGAGGCGTGGTGGGCCTGGGCGAACATGAAGCAGAGGCCCGCCTCCTCCAGGCAGCGCGCCAGCCCCTCCGGATCGAGCCCGAGCCTGACGCCGAGCGCCGCCAGCACGTCGGCCGCCCCGGAGCGCGACGAGGCGGCGCGGTTGCCGTGCTTGGCCACCGGCACGCCGCAGGCGGCGGTGAGGATGGAGGCCAGCGTCGAGACGTTGTAGCTGCCCGAATGGTCGCCGCCGGTGCCGACGATGTCGATGGCGCCCGCGGGCGCGACCACCCGCACCATGCGCTCGCGCAGGGCGCCCGCCGCGCCCACGATCTCGTCCTGCGCCTCGCCGCGCACCCGCAGGGCCATCAGGAAGGCGCCCGCCTGGGCGTGGGTCACCTCGCCGGAGAGCAGGTGGTCGAAGGCGGTGCGGGCCTCCTCGCGCGTGAGCGCCGCACCCGTGGCGACCTTCGCCAGGTAGGGCTTGAACGAATCCATGACGGGCCTTGATGTCTCGGCGCGGCTTTCCTGTCGGGGCGTCAATGCACCGCGGCGGCGCGCTTGTCACCCCGCCGGGCGGCGTTCCAGGCCGCGGCGAGATCGAGGAAGTTCCGCACCATGCGCGCCCCGTGCTGGGACAGGATGCTCTCGGGGTGGAACTGCACGCCGTGGACCGGCCGGCTCGCATGTTCGAGCGCCATGATGAGCCCGTCCGCCTCCGCCGTGACCACGAGGTCCGGCGGGCAGCTCGCCCGCTCGATGATGAGCGAGTGGTAGCGGGTGGCCGCGAAGGGGCCGTTGATGCCGCGGAAGAGCCCGGTGGCGCGGTGCTCCACCGTCGAGACCTTGCCGTGCATCGGCGCGGGCGCGCGGACCACCTCGCCCCCGAAGGCCTGACCGATCGCCTGGAGGCCGAGGCAGACGCCGAAGAGCGGGATCTCGTCGCTGAGCTCCCGCACCACGTCGAGGCAGATGCCGGCCTCGCTCGGCGTGCAGGGTCCGGGCGACAGCACCAGGGCGTCCGGGGCGCGGGCGCGGATCTCCGGCACGGTGATCTCGTCGTTGCGCAGGACCGTGATGCCCGAGACCAGCGGCCCGATCAGGTGCACGAGGTTCCAGGTGAAGGAGTCGTAATTGTCGATGACGAGGATGTCGGCCATGGCTCGCGCTCGCGGTCCGGGCCGGTTTGGGCGGTGGGCCGGGCGCGGTCAAGGGGCAGCCGGGGGCCGCGATGCCGCGAAGCGGGCGGGCCGGCGCGCGAGGGGGCCGGTTTCAGAAATTGTCGTGAACCGTCGCAATGAGCCGGAACTTGTTTCCACCTATGTCGAAGATGTGGAATTTTCCGAGGCGGTCAACGGCGTTGAAGCTGCGTTTCAGGTCGGCAAAGGTGCCGAAATCGCCGGCCTCGATGATCCTGCGCCATGCCTGCAGCGGAGCGCCGGCACCCGGGTGACGGGCCGCGAACGCGACCAGGGCCTTGTTCGACACGACGCGCATGGGTCCCGACGTCTCGCCCTGGGATGACCGGCATTCGGTTCACTGCCCCCGCCGCGCCTGGGCGGCGAAGCGCACGGCCTCCTCGGCGGCCCGGAACTGCGCCTTCGCCTTGTTGACGCATTCCTGCTGCTCGGAGGCCGGATCGGAATCGTGCACGATCCCGGCGCCCGCCTGGACGTGCATGCGGCCGTCCTTCACCACGGCCGTGCGCAGGACGATGCAGGTGTCCATCTGCCCGTCCGCGCCGAAATAGCCGATGCAGCCCGCGTAGGGGCCGCGCTTCTCGCGCTCCAGCTCGTCGATGATCTGCATCGCCCGCACCTTCGGGGCGCCCGAGACGGTGCCGGCCGGGAAACCCGCCACCAGGGCGCCGAGCGCGTCGTGGCGCGGGTCGAGCCGGCCCTCCACGTTCGAGACGATGTGCATCACCTGGCTGTAATATTCCAGGAAGAACGACTCGGTGACCGACACGCTGCCGATCTCGGCCACCCGCCCGACGTCGTTGCGGCCGAGATCGAGGAGCATCAGGTGCTCGGCCCGCTCCTTCGGGTCGGCCAGAAGTTCCTCGGCGAGCGCCCGATCCTCCTCGGGCGTGGCGCCGCGGCGGCGGGTGCCGGCGATCGGGCGGATCGTGACCTTGCCGTCGCGCACCCGCACCAGGATCTCGGGCGAGGAGCAGACGATCTGGAAGGCGCCGAAATCGAGGTAGCACAGGAAGGGCGCCGGGTTCACCCGGCGCAGCGCGCGGTAGAGCGCGAAGGCCGGCAGCGCGAAGGGCGCCTCGAAGCGCTGCGAGAGCACGACCTGGAAGATGTCCCCGGCCGCGATGTACTCCTTGGCCCGCGCCACCATGGCGTGGAACGCCTCCGGCGCGGTGTTCGAGACCGGGGAGGGGGCCGGGATCTCGGCCGGGTTGGCGCGGGCCTCGACGGGGAGCGGCCCTTCGAGCGCCTCGGCGACCGCCTCCAGCCGGGCGAGGGCGGCCTCGCAGGCGGCGCGGGGCGCGACGCCCGCCGCGGGGCGGACCGGGGTGACCACCGCGATCTCGTCGCGCACGGCGTCGAACACCACCATCACGGTCGGGCGGACCAGGATGGCGTCCGGCACGCCGATCGGGTCGGGCTTCGGCGGGGCGAGCCGCTCCATCTCCCGCACCATGTCGTAGCCGAGATAGCCGAACAGGCCCGCGGCCATCGGCGGCAGGGCGGGGTCCCGCGGCAGGGCGCACTCGGCGATGAGGGCGCGCAGGCTCTCGAGCGGCGGGCGGTCGTCGGGGACGAAGCGGTCGAGGGCGGGCGCGTCGGCCCGCTCGGCCCGGCCGCCGCCGCAGCGCCAGACGAGGTCGGGGTCGAGGCCGATCATCGAGTAGCGCCCGCGCACGGCGCCGCCCTCGACGGATTCGAGCAGGAAGGCCGCGCCCTCGCGCCCCGCCCTCAGCTTGAGGAAGGCCGCGACCGGGGTCTCCAGATCGCCGACGAGCGTGGTGCGCAGGAGCACGGGCGTGCCGGCCGCGAGGGCGGCTTGCGCGGCGTCGAGCGGGGGCGTGACGAGCATGGGTCGAGCCGGGGAAGGGGCTGAGGGCGCCGGGCCCTGCGCCGGAGGTTCGGGGCCTGAGCCCGCGGGATCAGTATTCTCCGCCGATCGCGCGCCGGAACGCGGCCTCGTTCACCGAGACGCCGGCCTGCCTCTGGGCGTCGGCGATGTACTCGGCGAGGACGTCGTCGGCCAGCGCCTGGCGGTACTGCTGCTCGACGCTGCCCTGCGGCCCCGACGGGAGCGGCGGCACGGTGGCGGAGGTGACCTTGAAGGCGGCCCTGACCTTGTCCCCGGCGCTGGCCGAGCCGGTCTTGCCGACCGCGGTGGCGAAGATGCGCCCGACGCTCTCCGGGGTGAGGCCGTCCTTGGCCCGGCCGCGGGCGAGGTCGCTCGCATGCCGCGCCTCCACCCCGTAGGCGGCGGCCACGGCCTCGATCGTCTCGCCCTTGTCGAGCCACTCGGCCGCCTCGCGGGCCTTGGCGGCGAGGCGCTTCTCGACCTCATCGGCCTTCCACTGGGCGGCGACCTGGTCGCGCACCTCGTCGAGGGGGCGGTCATGGGCGGGGTCGATCCGGGTGACGTCGTACCAGAGATAGCCCCCGGCGCGGGTGCGCAGGGCCTCGCTGTCGGCGCCCATCTCGGAGCGGAAGATCGCGGGCAGCACGGCGTCCTTGTCGGGCAGGCCCTCGACGGGCTGGCCCTTCGGGTCGCGCCCCTGCGCGTCCGTCGCCGGGACGGTGACCAGGGGCAGGTCGCGCTCGCGGGCGATCTCGGTCAGGGGCTTGGCCCCGGCCCGCTGGTCCTCGATGGCGTCGTGCACCTTCTCCAGGCCGTCCCGGGCGCGCTCGCGGGCGATCTCGGTGCGGATCTGGTCGGCCACCTCCTCGAAGGGCTTGATGCTGCCGGGCTCGATCGCGGTCACGCGCAGCAGCACGGTGCCGAAGCGCCCCTTGACCGGCTCGCTCACCGTGCCCTGCGGCAGGGCGAAGGCGGCGTCGGCCACGGCCGGGTCGAACAGCTCCGCGCGGGTGAAGGTGCCGAGATCGAGGCTCTTGGGGTCGAGGCCGCGCTCGCCCGCGATCGACTCGAAGGGCGCCTCGCCGTCGCGGATGCGCTTGAGCGCCGCGGCGGCGTCCGCCTCGTTGGGGAAGACGATCTGCTGGATCGTGCGCTTCTCCGGCGTGCCGTAGCGGCCCCTGTCGGCGTCGTAGCGGGCGCGCGCCTCCTCCGCCGTCACGGCGTCGGGCTTGGCGAGGGTGGTCGGGTCGAGGACCAGGATGGTCACGCCCCGGATCTCCGGGGCCCGGAAGCCGCCCTTGTGCTCCTCGTAATAGGTCCTCGCCTCCTCCTCGGTGGGCGCCGGGATCTCGCCCGCCGCGCTCTCGGGCAGCAGGATGAAGGCGGCGGAGCGCCGCTCGGTGGTGTAGCGGTGGATCGCGTCGCGCACCGCGAGCGGCACCGTCAGGTCGGCGGTGAGCGATTCGGCGAGCTGGAGGCGGGCCGCGACGGCGCGCTGCTCCTGCACGAAGGCCGCCTCGCTGAGGCCGGCCTGCCGCAGGGTGTCGTTGAAGACGCCGATGTCGAAGGCGCCGTTCGCCCCCTTGAAGGCCGGCTCCTCCTTGATGAGGCGGATCACCGCGTCGTCGCCGACGCGCAGCCCGAGCTCGCGGGTCTTCTGGTCGAGGGTCGCCTCGGTGACGAGGGCGCTCAGCACCTCGCGGTCGAGGCCGAGCGCCCGGGCCTGGTCCGGGGTGATCGGCCGGCGGGCCTGCCGGGCGAGGCGCTGGATCTGGTTCTGGTAGGCGCTGCGCACGGCCTCGGCCGAGATCTTGGTGCTCCCCACCGTGGCGACCGCGGCGGTGCCGCCGCCCCGGAAGATGTCGCCGATGCCGAAGATCGCGAGGCCCGCGATCAGGAGGCCGAACACGACCGTGATGACGATCTTGCCGAGCCAGCTCTCGCTGGCGGCGCGGAACCCCTGAAGCATCGACGTCCTCGACGAGCCGGCGGCCGCTTGCGCGCGGGCGCCTCTTATCCGAAGGGCACGCGATAGCCGATCCGCGCCACGGCGGAAAGGCCGGGCGCCGTCGCGGTTTGCGCACGCTGAGGGTGTCTGTTACCGGCTACGCACGGGATCGGAGGGACGGCATGGCAGGCGAGCGACCGCGTCCGCTTGTGGCGGGGAACTGGAAGATGAACGGCACCCGGGCCTCGCGCGCGGTCCTGGAGGCGGTGATCGCCGGGCTGTCGCCGGCGCTGGCCTCGCGCGCCGACGTGCTGGTCTGCCCGCCCGCGACGCTGATCGGCGCCTTCGCGGAGGCGGCGGCGGGCTCGCCCGTGCGGATCGGCGGCCAGGACGTGCACGCGGCGGCGAGCGGCGCCCATACGGGCTGCATCTCGGCCGAGATGCTGGCGGATCTCGGCGCCAGCCACGTGATCGTGGGCCATTCGGAGCGGCGCGCCGACCAGCACGAGACGGATGCCGAGGTGCGCGCCAAGGCGCTCGGCGCCCACCGGGCGGGGCTCGTGGCGATCATCTGCGTCGGCGAGACCCGGGCGGAGCGCGAGGCCGGCCGCACCCTCGAGGTGGTGCGCGGCCAGCTCGCCGGCTCGCTGCCGGAGGGGGCGCGGGCCGCCGACACGGTGATCGCCTACGAGCCGGTCTGGGCGATCGGCACCGGGCTCACGCCCACCCCCGCCGACGTGGCGCAGGTGCACGGGCTGATCCGCCGCGACCTCACGGAGCGGCTCGGGGCCGAGGGGCAGGGGCTGCGCATCCTCTACGGCGGCTCGGTGAAGCCGTCGAACGCCGCCGAGCTGATGGCGGTGCCGAACGTCGACGGGGCGCTGGTGGGCGGCGCCAGCCTCAAGGCGGAGGATTTCCTGGGGATCGCGGCGGCCTACGCCTGAGCGGGACGGGTCGGCGCCGCGGCAGGGCATCCCGCCCCACGACACCGCGCCGCGCTTGGCCTGCCGGGCGTTCTCGTGTACGGACCCCCCGAATTCGAGGCCCGGGCGCCCTGGCGGCGCGCCGGCCATAGGCACGTTGGCGCTCCCTCGGCGGTGCCGCCCCTGGAAACCCGATGCAGACCGTCCTGATCGTCGTCCACCTGATCATCGTGCTCGCGCTGATCGCCGTCGTGCTGCTGCAGCGCTCCGAGGGCGGTCTCGGCCTCGGCGGCGGGGGCAGCGGCACGCAGGGGTTCCTCACCGGCCGCGGCCAGGCCAACGCGCTCACCCGCGCCACCGCGATCCTGGCGGCCCTGTTCTTCACCACCAGCATGGTGCTGGCGATCCTGTCGCACCGCACCGCCGCGCCGCGCTCGATCTTCGAGGGCGCCGGCCAGACCCGCGCCCCGGCGGGGCAGCCGGCGGCCCCGCCCTCGGGCAACCTCCTCGACCAGCTGCGCCAGCAGCAGGGCGACGCGCCCGCGGCCCCGGCCGCCCCGGCGCCCGCCGCGCCCGCGGCCCCGGCCGCGCCCGCCGCCCCGGCGGCGCCCCAGTCGCGCTGAGCCGGACGGAGTCCCCGCTTCGCCGAGACGAGCGGCGGGCCCCGCGCCCGCCCCGATCCCGCACGTGGATCCGGCCGGCCCCGCCGCCCGGATCCGGTCCCGTTTGAGCCCCGGCGGTTGGCGTTTCGGCCCCGCCGTTGTATGGAGCAGGCCCCATGACGCGGTTCGTCTTCATCACCGGCGGCGTGGTGTCCTCCCTCGGCAAGGGCCTCGCTTCGGCGGCCCTCGCGGCCCTCCTGCAGGAGCGCGGCTACAAGGTCCGCCTGCGCAAGCTCGACCCCTACCTCAACGTCGATCCGGGCACGATGAGCCCGACCCAGCACGGCGAGGTCTTCGTCACCGACGACGGCGCCGAGACCGACCTCGACCTCGGCCATTACGAGCGCTTCACCGGCGTGCCGGCGACCCGGGCCGACAACATCACCACCGGCCGCATCTACCTCGACATCATCACCAAGGAGCGGCGCGGCGACTATCTCGGCGCCACGATCCAGGTGATCCCGCACGTCACCAACGCCATCAAGGAATTCGTCCTCGACGGGAACGAGGCCTACGATTTCGTGCTGGTGGAGATCGGCGGCACGGTCGGCGACATCGAGGGCCTGCCGTTCTTCGAGGCGATCCGCCAGCTCGGCCAGGAGCTGCCGCGCGGCCAGTGCGCCTACATCCACCTGACCCTGCTGCCCTACATTCCCTCGGCGGGCGAGCTGAAGACCAAGCCGACCCAGCACTCGGTGGCGGAGCTGCGCTCGATCGGCATCCAGCCCGACATCCTGCTCTGCCGCTGCGACCGGCCGATCCCGCGCGAGGAGCGCCGCAAGCTCGCCCAGTTCTGCAACGTGCGCGAATCGGCGGTGATCGAGGCCCGGGACGTCGAGTCGATCTACGACGTGCCGCTCTCCTACGGCGAGGAGGGGCTCGACCGCGAGGTGCTGGCCCTGTTCGGCATCGAGGCCGCGAACGCGCCCAAGCTCGCGCGCTGGCGCACCATCTCGGAGCGGGTGAAGAACCCCGAGGGCGAGGTCTCGATCGCCATCGTGGGCAAGTACACGGGCCTCAAGGACGCCTACAAGTCGCTGATCGAGGCGCTCACCCACGGCGGCATCGCCAACCGGGTCAAGGTCAACCTGGAATGGATCGAGGCCGAGATCTTCGAGCGGGAGGATCCGGCGCCGTTCCTGGAGGGACTCAACGGCATTCTGGTGCCGGGCGGCTTCGGCCAGCGCGGCGCCGAGGGCAAGATCCGCGCGGCCCGCTACGCCCGCGAGAAGAAGATCCCGTATTTCGGCATCTGCTTCGGCATGCAGATGGCGGTCGTCGAGGCGGCGCGCTCCCTCGCCGGGATCGAGGCGGCGAACTCGACCGAGTTCGGCCCGACCCCCGAGCCGGTGGTGGGCCTGCTCACCGAGTGGATGCGCGGCAACGAGCTGGAGAAGCGCGCGGCCGAGGGCGATCTCGGCGGCACGATGCGGCTCGGCGCCTACACGGCGGCGCTCGCCCCGGATTCGCGCATCGCGCGGATCTACGGCGACACGGTCATCCAGGAGCGCCACCGCCACCGCTACGAGGTCAACATGGCCTATCGCGAGCGGCTGGAGGCGAAGGGGATGCGCTTCTCCGGCACCTCGCCGGACGGGCTCCTGCCGGAGACCGTCGAGGTCGAGGGCCATCCCTGGTTCATCGGGGTGCAGTTCCACCCGGAGCTGAAGTCGCGGCCCTTCGAACCGCACCCGCTGTTCAAGTCCTTCATCGAGGCGGCGGTGGTGCAGAGCCGGCTGGTCTGATCCGGGATCCGGTCGATCCAAGCGGATCCCGGATCACGCGCCCGCGCGGCGCCTGAGCGAAAGCCCACATCCGCCGTCCCGAAGGGATCGAGCGGATGTGGCATGAGACCGCCGGCCGGTGTACCCAGTATCCCCGAGGTCGCAGGCGGCCGAGGGGAGCCGGGATGCTGGCGTCGATTTCCGGGCTGGGGGCCTTCCTGGCCTACGCGGCTGTGGCCGCCGGGCTGGTGGCGGCCTACCTCGTCGTCTACATGCTGGCGACGGCGCATGACGAGCTGGCGCTGATCCGCGCCGGGGTGACGGCGGCGGCGATCGCGCTCGGCGGCAGCCTCGTGGCCTTCACGCTGCCGCTCGCGGTGGCGATCTACAACGCGCAGGGCCTGCTCGACTGCGCGGTCTGGGGCCTCGTCGCGCTCATCGTGCAGATGGCGGTCTACTGGGTGGTCCGGCTCGTCCTGCCGGGCCTGTCGCGCCAGATCGCGGCGGGCGAGACCGCGCCCGCGATCTTCCTGGCCGCGGCCTCGCTCGCGGCGGGCATCGTCAACGCCGCCGCGATGACCTACTGAGATGCCGGACCTCAAGCGCTCCCAGGTCGTCTCGCTGGCCCTGCTGCTGGGCGCCGGCGCCACCGCCTACGGGCTCGCCCGCCGCGACCCGTCGCAGCGGGAGGAGGACACCCTCGTCTACCGGGACGTCGCGACCTGCCTGGGCCAGGGCCTGCGCAGCCGGGACGATTGCGAGGCCGCCGACCGCGAGGCCCGCGCCCTCTACCCGCGCGTGGCGCCCCGCTACGACACGAACGCGGCCTGCGAGGCGCATCACGGCTGCGGCGGCTGCACGGCCGGGGGCTTCGTGGCGACCGAGGCCGCGGGCCACTTCATCCCGCTGCTCTCGGGCTTCATGATCGGCCGCACGGCCGAGCAGGCCATCCCGGTCCAGCCCCTCTTCCGCCACGAGACGCGGCCCTGCGGCGGCGGGGGCGGGGGCTTCGCGGGCAGCTACTGCACCAGCAGCGGCGGGCGGATCTGGACCTCGCGCAGCGGGTCGAGCAGCGCGCGGGTCTCCTCCGCGGTCGCCCGCACCGCCGCGACGACGCCCCGGATGGTGGCGAGCGGGGGATTCGGCGGCACCGGCCGCGCGGTGGCCGGGGGGCACGGGGGAGGATCCGGCGGGGGAGGGGCCTGATGCGCCGCCTCGACCTCGGCGAGCGGCCGGATTGGCGCGACAGGGCCGCGGCGGCGGGCTTCGCCTTCCACACCTTCGCGGACGAGCCCTACTGGGACGAGAGCCACGCCTACGCCTTCACCCTCGACCAGATCGAGCGCGACATCGAGGCGCCGAGCGCGGAGCTCCACGCGCTCTGCCTCGACTTCGTCGCCCGCGCGGTCGCGGACGAGGCAATCCTCGCCTCCCTGGGCCTGCCCGAAGCGGCCTTCGACGCGGTGCGCGAGAGCTGGCGGCGGGGCGACCCCCCCCTCTACGGCCGCCTCGACCTCGCCTATGACGGCACCGGCCCGGCGAAGCTCCTGGAATACAACGCCGACACGCCGACCGCCCTCTACGAGACGGGCGTCTTCCAGTGGCTGTGGCTGGAGGATCTGCTGGCGCGGGGCCTGCTGCCGCCCGGCAGCGATCAATTCAACGCGGTCCACGAGCGGCTGATCGCCCGCTTCTCGGCGATCGGGGGGCCGGTCGCCTTCACCTGCATGCCCGACGCGCCCGAGGACCGCGGCACCGTCGCCTACCTGCAGGATTGCGCCCACCAGGCGGGGCTCGCCACCCGCTTCGTGCCCCTCGCCTCGGTGTCGCTGCGCGAGGACGGCGCCTTCTCGGACGGGCTCGGCGAGGCGCTCGGCACCCTGTTCAAGCTCTATCCCTGGGAATGGGCCTTCCGGGACGCCTTCGGGGCGGCGCTGCCGGGCACGCCGACCCGCTTCCTGGAGCCGCCCTGGAAGGCCGTGCTCTCGACGAAGGGCCTGCTGCCCCATCTCTGGCGCCTCGCGCCCGGCCACCCGAACCTGCTCCCGTGCTACTTCGAGGACGATCCCGCCAAGGCGTCCCTCGGCCGGACTTTCGTGAAGAAGCCGATCCTGTCGCGGGAGGGGGCGAACGTGCTGATGGTGCGCGACGGCGCCGTGCTGGCCCGCGAGGAGGGACCCTACGGGGCGGAGGGCCACGTCCGCCAGGCGCTGGTCGACCTGCCGGCCTTCGCGGGCGAGCGGGTGCTCGCCGGGAGCTGGATCATCGGCGAGGCGCCGTCGGGCCTGTGCCTGCGCGCGAGCCGCGACCTCATCACCGGCAACCGGGCGCGCTTCGTGCCGCACGTGATCGCGCCCTGACCCCGCCACGCCCGCACCCTATCTTGCCGGCGTGACCGAGATTCTCTTCTACCACATGCAGCGCCAGCCCCTCGAATCGGTGCTGCCGAACCTCCTGGAGAAATCCCTGGAGCGGCGCTGGCGCGTCGTCGTGCAGGCGGCGAGCGAGGAGCGGCTGGCCGCCCTCGACGACCATCTCTGGACCTTCTCGGAGGAGAGCTTCCTGCCCCACGGCACCGACCGCGAACCCGACGCCGGCACGCAGCCCGTCGTGCTCACCCTGCGCGACGCGAACCCGAACGGCGCCACGATCCGCTTCCTGGTCGAGGGCGCCGCCCTGCCCGCCGATGCGGGACGCTACGAGCGCATCTGCGTCCTGTTCGACGGCAGCGACCAGGAGGCGCTGCTCCTGGCCCGCGAGCAGTGGCGCGCCGCCAAGGAGGCCGGGCACAGCGTCGCCTACTGGCAGCAGGACGAGACCGGCCGCTGGCAGAAGAAGGCCTGATCCGGGATCCGCTCGATCGAAGCGGATCCCGGATCCCGCGCCCGCCCGGCGCGTGAGCGAAGCCCCGATCCGCCATCCCGAGGGGGTCTATCGGATCGGGTATGAGGACCGCCCCGGAGGACACCCGATGATCCGCATCCTGATGCTGCTCGCCGCGCTCGCCGCGGCAGCGCCCGGCCCCTCGCTCGCGCAGCAGCCGCGGCCGCAGGACCCGCGCGCGCAGGAATCGCGCGCGCCCGAGTCCCGCCCGTCCGAGTCCCGCCCGTCCGAGTCCCGCCCGCCCGAGTCCCGCCCGCCCGAGGGGCGCAGGCTGCCCCCCGACGCGGTGACGCAGCACAGCCTCGCCCTCTCGGACGGGCGCAGCCTCGCCTTCACGGCCACGGCCGGCAGCCTCGCCCTCGTCGACGAGGCCGGCAAGCTCCAGGCCGAGATCGCCTTCACGGCCTTCACCCTGCCGGAGCGCCCGCGGGCGACGCGGCCCGTCACCTTCGCGCTCAACGGCGGTCCCGGCGCGGCCTCCGCCTATCTCAATCTCGGGGCGGTCGGCCCCTGGCGCCTGCCCCTCGACGGGCCGAGCATCAGCCCCTCGGCGGCGCCGGTGCCGCTGCCCAACGACGAGACCTGGCTCGACTTCACCGACCTCGTCTTCCTCGATCCGGTCGGCACCGGCTACAGCCGGGCGGCCGGGGACGACGCCAAGCGCTACTTCTCGGTCGATGCGGACGCCTCGGTCCTCGCCGCGGCGATCGCCCGCTGGCTGCGCACCAACGACCGCCTGACCTCGCCGAAATTCTACCTCGGGGAGAGCTACGGCGGCTTCCGCGGCCCGCTCATCGCCCGCAAGCTCCAGGACGACGTCGGGGTCGGCCTCTCGGGCCTCGTTCTGCTCTCGCCCGTGCTCGATTTCGGCTGGCTTCAGCCGCCGCGGCACAATCCCCTCGGCGACGTCACCCGGCTGCCCTCCCTGGCCGCCGCCGCCATCGAGCGCCGCGGCGGCAGCCCGGACCCGGGGGCGCTGGCGGAGGCCGAATCCTACGCCACCGGCGAGTACCTGAGCGACCTGCTGCGCGGGCCGCGGGACGGCGCGGCGCGCGACCGGCTCGCCCGCCGGGTCGCGGCGCTCACCGGGCTCGACCCGGACCTGGTGCGGCGGCAGGCCGGGCGGATCTCGACTGGCAGCTACCAGCGCGAGAGCGGCCGGGCGGAGGGGCGCGTCGCCAGCGCCTACGACACCGGCGTCACCGGCTGGGACCCGGAGCCGAACGCGGCCCATGCGGGCTTCGAGGACCCGCTCCTCTCCGCCATGCAGGCGCCCCTCTCGAGCGCGATCGTCGACCTCACCGCCCGCACCCTGAACTGGCGGGTGACGAATCTGCGCTACGAGCTGCTCAGCACCGGCGTGAACCGCCAGTGGAACTGGGGCTCCGGCCGCACCCCGCCGGAGGTGGTGAGCGACCTCAGGCAGGCCCTCGCCCTCGACGGGTCGCTGCGGGTGCTGGTCGCGCACGGCTACACGGACCTCGTCACGCCCTACTTCGCCTCGCGGCTCATCCTCGACCAGATCCCCGCCTACGGTCCGGGCCAACGGCTCAGCTTGGCGGTTTTCCCGGGCGGCCACATGTTCTATTCCCGCCAGGCCTCGCGGGCGGCGCTCCGGGGCGAGGCGCTGCGCCTCTACGAGGCGGCGCTGGCGGCGCGGCAGGGAAGCGGCGAGGGACGATGACGAGGATCCGGGGACGAAGCCGCCGGGGACGGGGCCGGGCGCTGGCCGCGATCGGCGCGGCCCTGCTCTCTGGCTGCGGCGGCAACCCCGACCGGGCGGCCCCCGCGGCGGCGATCGCGCCGCCCGCCCCGCCCGCCTATGCGGGGCCGGTGCTGGCTCCGGACGGCACCTGCACGGGACCGGTGCCGGCGGGCGCCGCCGCGATCGCGCCGGGCATCGGCGAGTGCGAGCTGGTCCGGCTCAAGGGCGCGCCCCCGACCGACGTGCTCGTCGGCGAGAGCGGGCGGGGCCAGCGCGAGGTGCAGGTGCTCTACGCCGAGCCCGGCGGAAAGGAGCTGTATTTCTTCGTCAACAACCGGCTCGACCGAATCGTCAAGTGAGGAAGCGCACCGCGCCGGCCTGCGGCGCGGGCTCCGGTCGCCCCGCCGGCCCGGGCGGGGCCGGACGCGGCGACGCGAGAGGGCGAGGACTGGACCGGCATGGCGCGCGACCCGAACGCAATCGACTTCTGGCGCGGCCTCGCCCTGATCACCATCTTCATCAACCACATCCCCGGCAACGTCTTCGAGAGCTTCACCTACTCGCAGTACGGGACCTCGGACGCGGCCGAGCTGTTCGTGTTCCTGGCGGGCTGGTCGATCGGGATCGCGATCCGGGGCCGCAGCGGCGCGCTGGAGCCGGCCGGCCGCACGCTGCTGCGCCTGCTCTCGCGCATGGTCGAGGTCTACCGGGCGCAGATCGTCATCACGGCCCTCGCCCTCGCCATGCTGGCGGCGGCGGCCCTCCTCCTCGACAACCCGCTCCTGCTCGAGTGGCACAATGCCGGGCCGGTCTTCACCGACCCGGTCCAGACCACCCTCGGCTGGGTCACCCTCCTGCACCAGCTCGGGTTCTTCAACATCCTGCCGCTCTACGTGGTGCTGCTCGGGCTCGCGCCGCTCTTCGTGCTCGCGGCGCGGCTGAGCCGGCCGCTGGCGCTCGCCGCCTCCCTCGCCCTCTACCTCGCGGCGCTGGTCTGGGAGATCAACCTGCCGTCCTGGCCGGGGGAGGGGCACTGGTTCTTCAACCCCCTGTGCTGGCAGCTGCTGCTGGTGCTCGGCTTCCTGGCCCACGAGTGGCGGCGCGAATCGGAGAGCTTCCAGGTCTGGCGCCGCCGCCTGCGCCCGCTCGGGATCGCGGTCGTGGTGATCGGGGCGGTGCTGGCGTGGTTCCACATCCGGCCCGACCCGCTCCTCGTGCCCGAGCCGCGGCTCCTCTTCACCTTCGACAAGTCCTACCAGCCGCCGGCCCGACTCATCCACTTCATCGGCGTGCTGCTGACCTTCCAGGGCGCATTCGAGTGGATCTACGCCCGGCTCCCCTGGCTCGGGCGCCAGCTCGCCGCCCTGGGCCGCAACTCCCTCGCGGTGTTCTCGGTCGGGTCGATCTGCAGCCTCGCGGCGCAACTCGTCAGGTTCTGGACCGGAGGCGGTTTCGCCGTCGATGTTCTTGTCGTAGGATCGGGGCTGTTTGTACTCGCGTTCACTGCATGGTTCGTGGAATGGCGCTCGCGCTCCCCTCGGTCGCCCGCATCGGCCTGACCTGCTGGTTCGGGCTCGTCGGGCTCGGCACGGCCGCCGCCCAGGCCCAGCAGCCCCCGCGGCCGGGATCGGCCGCGACCGTGGTGGCGCCCGGCCCCGACGTGCCGGACCCGAGCCTGTCGCCCGAGTGCCGGGTCCCCGGCTCCAAGCTCTACACCCTGGCCAAGCTCCGGGCCGTCAAGAAGGCCCTGCGGGAGCAGCGGGCGATCCACGTCCTCTCGCTCGGCTCGACCTCGGGCGGGCTCGGGGCCGTCACCTACCCGGTGAAGCTCGAATCGGCCCTGGAGCAATCCCTGCCGGACGTGACCGTCGACGTGGACAGCCGCGGCCTGCCGGGCGAGATCACCTACGGCGCCACCGAGCGGGTGCGCAACATCGTGGCGGAGATCGAGCCCGACCTCGTGGTCTGGCAGGTCGGCAGCAACGACGCGCTCGCCCGGGTCGACGTCGAGGCCTTCGCGTCCTCCCTGGCGGACACGATCGACTGGATCAAGTCGCACGACATCGACGTCGTGCTGGTGGATCCGCAATACACCGCGAGCTTGGCGCAGGACGACTACTACAACAGCTTCGTGCGCGCGATCCAGCGCGTGGCCGCCGAGAAGCAGGTGCCGCTCGTCCTGCGCTTCGAGGCGATGCGCTACCTCGCGCTGCACGCCAAGGGCGACGGGCTGCTCGGCAGCGGCTTCCGGCTCGCGGATCTCGGCCAGCGCTGCATGGCCGAGCACGTCACCCGGGCGATCACCGTCTCGCTGCTCCAGCCCGACGTGACCGGGACCACGCCCCCGCCCGCGGCCCCGGTCGCCGCCGGCAAGCCGAGCCCCTAAGCCGGGCGGCCCCGGGGCGCCGCCCGGGCTACTCCGCCGCCTCGAGCGCCGAGATCGCCGGCACCGGCACGCCGATGTCGCGCAGGAGCTGCGCGTCCGCGTCCGCGTCGGTATTGGCGGTGGTGAGCAGGCGCTCGCCGTAGAAGATCGAGTTCGCGCCCGCCAGGAAGCAGAGCACCTGCGCCTCCCGGGACAGCGCCCGGCGCCCGGCGCTGAGCCGCACCCGGGCGCGGGGCATCACGATGCGGGCGGTCGCGCACATCCGCACCATCTCGAAGGGATCGACCGGCGGGCGCTCGCCGAGCGGCGTCCCCGGCACCGCCGCGAGCGCGTTGATCGGCACGCTCTCCGGGTGCGGCGCGTGGTTGGCGAGCACCTGCAGCATCGCCACCCGGTCGGTCACGCCCTCGCCCATCCCGATGATGCCGCCGCAGCAGACGCCGATCCCGGCATCCCGCACCGCCTGGAGCGTCGCGAGCCGGTCCTCGTAGCTGCGGGTCGAGACGATCTTGTCGTAGTAGTCCGGGCCGGTATCGAGGTTGTGGTTGTAGGCGGTGAGCCCCGCCTCGGCGAGGCGCTCGGCCTGGGAGGGCGTCAGCATGCCCAGGGTGACGCAGGCCTCCATCCCGAGGCCGCGCACGCCCCGCACCATGGCGAGCACCGCGTCGAAATCCGGGCCGTCCTTCGGGCTGCGCCACGCCGCGCCCATGCAGAAGCGGGTGGCGCCCGCCGCCTTGGCCGCCGCGGCCTCGCGCAGCACGGCCTCGACCGGCATCAGGCGCTGGCGGGCGACGCCGGTCTCCTTGTGGTGGGCCGATTGCGAGCAGTAGCCGCAATCCTCCGGGCAGCCGCCGGTCTTGATCGAGAGCAGGCTCGCCCGCTGGATGTCCGAAGGGTCGTGATGCGCCCGGTGGACGAGGGAGGCCCGGTGCACGAGGTCGAGGAGCGGCATGTCGTGGATCGCCTGCACCTGCGCGACGGTCCAGTCGTGCCGGATGGCGGGGTCGGAGCGCTCGGTCGTCGTCATCGGGTCCCTCGCGTCGCGGGAGAAGCGGCCGCAGCCGCCGCACCCGGCCGCGCCTCCCCCGTCACTGATGTCTCGCGCGCCCCGTCGCCGCACCGGCATCCCCTTCGGGGAGCGTTCTCGCCCCGCATACCCCGATCCGCCGCGCTTGTCACAACCTCCATGGGGCGGAGCCGTTGTCAGCGCGCGGGCGCGGGCCCATCGTCGCCGCATGACGCTCCCGGTGCCCCTCTCCGCCGTCCGGTCCTTCGAGGCCGCCGCGCGGCGCCGCTCCTTCAAGGCCGCGGCGGCTGAACTGAACCTGACGGCGAGCGCGGTCAGCCACGCGATCCGCAAGATGGAGGAGGCGCTCGGCGTCGCGCTGTTCGAGCGGGCGGGGCAGGGGGTCTCGCTGACGCCGGCGGGCGAGGCCCTGCTGGAGCATGTCGGCCGCGCCTTCGAGGAACTGCACCGGGGCCTCGACCTCGTGGCGACGAGGGGGCCGCAGCTCCTGCGCCTGCACTGCGCCCCGAGCTTCGCCGCGCAGTGGCTGACGCCGCGCCTCGCCCGCTTCCTCGCCGACCATCCGGGCTTCGAGGTGCGCCTCGCCGCGGGCATGGACTACGCCCGCTTCACCACCGACGAGTTCGACGCCGACATCGTCTACGGCCCCCCGCGCGGGGAGGGGCTGGTGGTCGTCCCCCTCTGCACCGAGACGGTGATGCCCCTCTGCGACCCCGTCCGGGCGGCCCGCATCCGCGAGCCCGCCGACCTCCTCGGCGAGGTGCTGATCCAGAGCGACAACAAGCTCGTGCGCTGGCCGTTCTGGTTCGCCCGCAACGACCTGCCGGCGCCGCGGCCCCTCGGCGTGCGCTTCGACCGCAGCTTCCTGGCCATCGCGGCGGCGGCGGACGGGCTCGGCGTCGCCCTCGAATCGACCCTGCTCGCCGAGCGCGAGCTCGCGAGCGGGCGGCTCGTCGCCCCGCTCCGGGACCGCGCCCGGGACGTCACCTATGTGGGCCACCACCTCGTCTTCCCGGCCGCCACCCGGCGGCGCGCGCCGCTGCGCACCTTCGCGCGCTGGCTCGCGGCCGAGCTCGGCATCGATCGGGGATTCACCGAACTCGGCTGAGCCGCGCCCGCCCCGCATCCGACGCTGGTGTCGTCACCGCTGCCAGCTGCGCATCCGTCAGGCACCTGTCATCGGCAAATCGTTTCCGTCCCTCATCCAAATGGATGACGCTCCCGTATTTCATTCGAGGGCGGACACGAGGCAACCGCTGCCAATATGGCGCTGCGGCGACTGGACGCTTTACTTCGTTCGATTTCGGTGCCATCCCAATGAGCATTCCCACGGCCGGACCGCACCGTTGCGCGAGGCCGGGGACCGGGCGGGTGAGACGGTCGCCGAGCGCGACCGGAGCGCGGCGGGGACCGCGCCCGCTCACCCGCCGCCGATCCGCAGCCGCGACCACCACCGGTCCGCCCCGTCCCGCGGGGCCGGCCCCCTCCGGGCGGGATCGTGGCGGCGGACCTGATCGAGGGAGGACGCGCGGTGCAGACGCCCATCTTCCACCGTCATCGCGACGGCTCGTCCCACATCTCCCACTGCTACCCGGAGCGCGGCCCGGTGCCGGTTCGGCTCGCCTGGCAGCCGCCCTGCCCGGTCACCCCGGAGGAGCGCCGCGGGCGAACCGTCCTGAGCGTGTCCGGGTCGGCCCTCGCGCTCGCCACCGCCGCCTTCTGGGCCACGATGCTGCTCGCTCCGCCGGTCTCCGAGGCCACCGCCGGGCTCCGGTTCCCGGAGCCCTGCGCGGCGATGGAGCACCACGTGCGGCCCTGGTTCGAGCGCGAGATCGCCCGCCGCGCCCGCGTCGCCGCGGCACCGGGCCAGTCGGACTTCAACGCCCTGCTGCTCGACTATCGGGCCGCGCAGGCGCAGTGCCGGGCGGGGCGGGGCCGGGCGGCGGATCAGGCCATCGCCTCCCTCGACCGGCGCATCGTGGCGCTGTCCGACGCGGCGGTCCTGCCGGAGGACGAGTGATCCGACGCCCGGCCGGCCGGGGGGCGGGCGCTCCGGGAGGGGGCGCGGAGGCCGAGAACGACGCATCCGTCCCCCTCATGCAGGGCGCGCCGCGCAGCGGTCCGGCAACGGCGCCGGATTCCGTCCGTGAACGCGATCGCGCACCGCCTTCGGAACTCTGATCACCAGGGGGGATGTGGCTGCCACGCCTGTCCCGCCCCACGCTCTCGCCTTCGGGACAGAGCCGAGCCGGACGGGGGCGCCGGGCGTCGAGCGATCGTCGCCCTCTCATCCCACATCCGCTTGATCCCTTCGGGATGGCGGATGTGGGCTTCGCTCAGGCGCCGCGCGGGCTGGTGATCCGCTTGATCCCTTCGGGATGGCGGATGTGGGCCTCGCTCAAGCGCCGCGCGCGTGATCCGGGATCCGCCTGGATCGACCGGATCCCGGATCAGGGCAGGATCGACAGGCGCAGGGCCAGCGCGACCAGCTCGGCCTGCCGGCTGGTATTCGTCTTGCTGAAGACGGCGGCGAGCTGGGTGCGCACCGTGTGGACGCTCAGGCCGTGCTGCTCGGCGATCTCGGCCAGCGTGTCGCCGCGCGTGAGCTTCACCGCGAGGCGCGCCTCGGCGGGCGTGAGTCCGAAGATCCGCTCCAGGGCCGCCGTGCTCGGGCGGGTGCTGTCGTCGAGGTCCACCAGGATCAGCACCGAGTGCGGCCCATCCTCCCCGAGCACCGGAACGGGCGTCGCGTGCATGATCAGCGGACGCTGGCCTGGGCGATCAATCAGCACCCAGCTCTCACTTTCGAGTTGCACCCGTGTCTTGCCGCGCGACAGCAGCTGCTTTATGGCGTCGCGCCCGCTGATATCGCAGTCGAAATGCAGTCCGATGACGCTGCGCGTCTCCTGATCCAATATCTTCCGGGCGACCTCATTGACGGCCAGAACCTTACCGCTCGTCGAAATGACGACGCCACCGCAGCATATACGGTCAAGCGCCTTCAGAAGAGGCGTCCCGACTAGCACTTGAGCCCCCCAAGTCTCATCAGGACAACAGCTAGTCGCTTGGCTTTAAAAGTCGACTGACCGCCTGTGCGATTTCGCACCGCCCAGGGCGGGGGTCCGGGCTTCCGCTCAATTGGCAGTTCTGATTGCACCGCCGTCGAGGCAGGATTGGACCCAGTCCCTGGCCGCCTCGAGCGTGTCGAACAGAAGACCTTCCCGGTCGCAAGGTCCGAGACCCATCTGCAGGTACCACCGCATTCCTGCCGGAACCAGCAGGGCGACCAGGGCACGATCGGCCCAGACCAGCTGCGAGTCTTCCGTCGTGCCGTAGGACGCGCTCTTGATTGCTTCAAATATGATGGTGCTGGGCATGGCCGCATCCGTCATGCTGCTGCATCATGGCAAGCCCCAGCCAAAGAACGTTGGAATTCACTCCGATACAGAAAGTTAGTTCGGGTTACGAAACGCCACCATACGCCAAATAGGTTAGGCTCGCGGCCACCGTGGCGTCGGTGCGGCCCCGCGGGCCGGCGCCGCCCGCCGACTCAGAACAGCCGGTACTGCCCGCCCTCGGGCGCGGGCACGGCGAAGAGGTCCGTGCGCAGGGGCGCGCGGCCCTCGCCGTAGCCGAGGCGGCGGGCCGCCCGGCGCACCCGCTCGGCCAGCAGCTCCGCGTAGGGACCGGTGCCGGTGAAGCGCCGGCCGAAGGTCGCGTCGTAGGCCCGCCCGCCCCGCGCCTCGCCGAGGAGCGCGAAGCTCCGCGCCGCCCGTCCCGGGTAATGCGCGGCGAACCAGTCGCGGACGAGGTCGGCGAGTTCGTGCGGCAGCCGCAGGAGCACGCCGGCGCATTCCGTGGCCCCGGCCTCGCGGGCGCGGGCGAGCACCGCCTCGATCTCGTGGTCGTTGAGGGCCGGGATCAGGGGCGCCATCAGCACCGCCACCGGGATGCCGGCCGCCGCGAGCGCCCGGATCGCGGCGAGCCGCTTCCCGGGGCGGGGCGCGCGGGGCTCCATGCGCCGCGCGAGATCGCCGTCGAGCGTCGTCACCGAGACGGCGACCCGGACGAGGCCCCTCGCCGCCATCGCCCGCAGCAGGTCGAGGTCGCGCAGCACGAGGTCGGATTTGGTGACGATCCCGACCGGGTGGTTGAACCGGTCGAGCACCTCCAGCACCGCCCGGGTGATGCGGTGGCGCCGCTCGATCGGCTGGTAGGGATCCGTGGCGGTGCCGAGGGCGATCACGCGCGGGCGGTAGCCCTTGGCCGAGAGCTCCCGCGCGAGCAGGTCGGCCGCGTTCGGCTTGGCGAAGAGCTTCGTCTCGAAGTCGAGCCCCGGCGAGAGCCCCGCATAGGCGTGGTTCGGCCGGGCGAAGCAGTAGACGCAGCCGTGCTCGCAGCCCCGGTAGGGGTTGATCGAGCGGTCGAACCCGATGTCGGGCGAATCGTTGCGGGTGATGATCGTGCGCGCCCGCTCGAGCATCACCTCGGTGCGCAGGGGCGGCAGGTCCTCGTCGGGCTCCCAGCCATCCGCGAAGGCCTCGCGGCGCGCCGGCTCGAAGCGGCCGGTCGGGTTGGCGGTGGCCCCCCGGCCGCGGCGGCGCGCGGCCGCCGGGGTCGACGCGGCGAGGCGCAGCTCCTCCCGCGCGCGCGGGTCGCCCCGATCACCCCCCTCCGTCCCGGCCACGGCCCTCTCCCCGCCCGTTTCCGACGGCTCCCTCTAGAACAAACAGAGAACACGCGCAAATGCCGCGCATCGAGGCAGGACGCCGGACGTCGCGTAGGTTAAGGGCGCGCCATGATCACGGCCGTCATCCACGTCGTCGAATCGGGGCGGCCCGGCGCCATCGAGGCGCTGGCCGACACCCTGTCGGCGCTGGTGGAGGGGGTGGCGGCCGGCGTGGTCGGCGACGCGGTGATCGTGGCGGCCGACGCGGCGGACCGCGACCTCGCCCTGGTGGCCGACCGCACCGGCGCCACCCTGGTGGCGCGGGGCGCCGACCCCTGGGCCGCGGCGGCCGCGGTGGCGCGCCGGACCTGGCTGCTCTGCCTGGAGGCGGGCGACCTGCCGGCGGAGGGCTGGATCCGCACCCTCGACCGCTTCACCGGGACGGCGGCGCCCGACCTCCTGGTCGGGCGGATGCGGCGCGCCCACGCGCCGCTACCCCAGCGCCTCGCCGCCCGGATCGAGGCGCTGGCGGGCACCCGGCGGGTGCGGGCCGGGGACGTGGTGCGGCGCGACGCGCTCGCGGCCGGGCTGCCCTTCGCGGGCCGCAGGCCGGTGCGGCGCCTCGGCGGCGCGCTGGTGCGCGACTAGAGCATTTTCCGACGAAGTGGATGCCGGTTCGTCGCAGAAAATGCGGCAAGATCAAAGATCGAGAGCAGCACCTGATTGCAACGTGATCGGGTGCTGCTCTCGGGGAGGATCGGCTCGCGCCGCCGCCGGGTCCTGCTCCGGGTTCCTGATCGCGACGCGAGGCTCCGGCGCCGGGGCGGAGCGCCGCGGGTCAGCCGGCGCCGCGCCGCAGGTGCTCGTCCAGGCGCGGCATGATCTCGACGAAGTTGCAGGGATGGTGGCGGTAGTCGAGCTGGGCGGCCAGGATGCCGTCCCAGGCGTCCCGGCAGGCCCCGGGCGAGCCCGGCAGCACGAAGATGTAGGTGGCGCCCGCCACCCCCGCGGTCGCCCGCGACTGCAGGGTCGAGGTGCCGATCTTGTCGTAGGAGATGCGGTGGAAGATCGCCGAGAAGCCGTCCATGCGCTTCTCGAACAGGGGCTCCAGGGCCTCGGGCGTCACGTCCCGGCCGGTGAAGCCGGTGCCGCCGGTGGTGATGACCGCGTCCACGGCGGGATCGGCGATCCAGGCCCGCACCTGCGCCCGGATGGCCTCGACCTCGTCCGGCACGATCGCGCGGGCCGCGAGGCCGTGGCCGGCCTCGGTCAGGCGGCCGACCAGGGTGTCGCCCGAGCGGTCCTCGGCGAGGCTGCGGCTGTCCGAGACGGTGAGGACGGCGATCCGCAGTGGGATGAAGGGACGGCCGGTGTCGAGGGCCATGGCGGTGATCCTTGGGGATGATCCTTGGGGATGATCCGTGTCGCCGACGCGCGCCGGGTCCGGGCGAGGCACCCGCGCCCTCCCGGCGACCGCGTCCTCAGAGCTGCGCCGCGCGGAACGTGTCGCAGGATTGCGTCTGGCCGCTGCGGAAGCCGGTCTGGAACCAGCGCATGCGCTGGGCCGAGGAGCCGTGCGTGAAGGAATCCGGCACCACGTAGCCCTGGCTCTGCTTCTGCAGGCGGTCGTCGCCGATGGCGTTGGCGGCCGCCATCGCCTCCTCGATGTCGCCCTTCTGCAGGGCGTTGAAGCGCTCGTCCGAGTTCTTGGCCCAGACGCCCGCGAGGCAATCGGCCATCAGCTCGACCCGCACCGAGAGCTGGTTAGCGCTCCGCTCGTCGAGCTGCTGCTGGCGCTTCTGCACCTTCGGCAGGATGCCGAGCACGTCCTGCACGTGGTGGCCGACTTCGTGCGCGATCACGTAGGCGTAGGCGAAGTCGCCCTTGACCCGGAACTTCGTCTCCATCTCCTTGAAGAAGGTGGTGTCGAGATAGACCTTCTTGTCGAGGGGGCAGTAGAACGGCCCCATGGCGGCCCGGGCCTGGCCGCAGCCGCTGCGCGTGCCGCCCTGGTAGAGCACCATCGTGGTCGGCGTGTAGGGGCGCCCGGTCTGGTTCGGCAGCACCTCCTTCCAGACATCCTCGGTGTTGCCGAGGATGTTGGCGGCGAAGCGGCCGGTCTGGTCGGTGGGCGCGCCGGTGCGGCGCTGCGCGTCCGAGCGCTGCTCCTGCGGCGCGCGCGGCCGGTTCATCATCTCGGCCCCGCCGATCAGGATCGACGGGTTGATGCCCGTGACCCAGCCGATGATGCACAGGATCACGATGGTGCCGATGCCGAGGCCGCCCGCCCCGCCGCCGGGGAAGCCGAAGCCGCCCCCTCCCTCGCCGCGGCGGTCCTCGACGTTCTCGGAGGTCCGAAAATCTTCCCAGCGCATGATCCGTCACCCGTCGGTTCCGGCAGGACGGCTACGCGGGCCGGCCCCCGGGCTCAAGAGTAATCGACGCCGCCCAACACGGTTCCGCTTAGGCCCGGGCGTCGAGCGCGGCGCGCAGGACCCGGAAGTCGCGCCAGGCGAGGCGCTTCTGCAGGGGCTGGCGCAGCAGGTAGGCCGGGTGCAGCGTCGCGAGCAGCCGGATCTCGCGCCGCTCCGTGCGGTAGGGGAACCAGCGCCCGCGGGACTTGAGGATCCCGTCCTTGGTGGCGGCGAGCGTCTGGGTCGCCACGCCGCCCAGGCAGACCAGGATGTCCGGGTCGGCCAGGGCGATCTGCCGCTCGATGAAGGGCTTGCAGGTGGCGATCTCCTGCGGGGTCGGGTTGCGGTTGCCCGGCGGGCGCCAGGGCACGACGTTGCCCACATAGGCGTTCGTGCGGTCGAGCCCGATCGCCGCCATCATCCGGTCGAGGAGCTGGCCCGAGCGCCCCATGAAGGGCTTGCCGACCCGGTCCTCGTCGGCCCCGGGCGCCTCGCCGACGAACATCACCCGCGCGGTGGGCTCCCCGTCCGCGAAGACGAGGTTCTTGGCCGTGAAGCGCAGCGGGCAGCTCTCGAAGCGGGCGAGCAGCTGCTCCAGCTCCTCCAGGGTGGCGGCCGTGCGGGCGAGCTCCCGGGCGTCCCCGGCCGCCTCCCCGGGCTCGGCCGCGGCCGAGCGGCCGAAGGTGCTGGCCCGGGCGGGCGGGCGCGGCGCGGCGGCCGGCGCCGGGACGGGCTCGGCCGCCGGGCGAGGCTCGGGGGCCGGACGAGACTCGGGCGCCGGGCGAGACTCGGAGGCCGGCCGGCCGCGGGAGGCGCTCTCCGCGAAGCGGTCGTGCGGCGCCTCGTCCAGCGCCGCGTCGACGCCCGCCGCGACGTGGAAATCCAGGTAGGCGAGGAGGTCGCGGTCGTCCGTCATGGGAGAGATGTGGCGAGCCGCCCGCCTGTGGACAACGGTCTTCGCGACGCGGCCGCCTGCGGCACGGCGCGCGCCACGTCCTTGGTCGGCTTGCGCCGGAGGGCGCGGCGTCGCACGGTCCGGCCAGTGCGGACCGCTTGAGC
This sequence comes from Methylobacterium sp. WSM2598, assembly GCF_000379105.1. Lineage (GTDB taxonomy): Bacteria > Pseudomonadota > Alphaproteobacteria > Rhizobiales > Beijerinckiaceae > Methylobacterium. The sequence goes on from NZ_KB900609.1 coordinate 3,029,795, forward strand.
CCGACCTATCTGGTTTATATGTGAACCATCTCGCTCCCGCGGGATGAGGGGCGCGAAGGAGGACGGGGATGGACTTGCCGGAACGCGAGGCGATGGACTTCGACGTGGTCGTCGTGGGGGCAGGCCCGGCGGGGCTCGCGACGGCGATCCACCTGAAGCAGCTCGCCGCCGAGGCCGGCACCGACGTGTCGGTGGTCGTGGTGGAGAAGGGCGGCGAGGTCGGCGCGCACATCCTCTCGGGCGCGGTGATCGACCCGATCGGACTCGACCGGCTGCTGCCGGATTGGCGCCAGGATCCCGACCGGCCGCTCAGGACCGAGGTCGTCAAGGACGAGTTCATGTTCCTGGGGCCGGCGGGCGGCATCAGCCTGCCGAACATCGCCTTCCCGCGGCTGATGTCCAACCACGGCAACTTCGTCGGGTCGCTCTCGAACGTCGCCAAGTATCTCGGCCGCAAGGCGGAGGAGCTCGGCGTCGAGATCTATCCGGGCTTCCCGGCCGCCGAGGTGCTGTTCGACGAGGCGGGCGCCGTGGTGGGGGTGGCGACCGGCGACCTCGGCGTCGCCAGGAGCGGCGAGCCGCGCGACGACTTCACCCGCGGCATGGAGCTGCGCGCCCGCTACACGGTCCTGGCCGAGGGCGCCCGCGGCTCGCTGACCAAGCGCGTCATCGACCGCTACAAGCTCAACCAGCACTCCGACCACCAGAAGTACGGGCTCGGGGTGAAGGAGCTCTGGCAGGTCAAGCCTGAGAAGTTCCGGCCCGGCCTCGTCCAGCACACGATGGGCTGGCCGCTGCCGAACCGGGCGGGCGGCGGCTCCTGGCTGTACCACTTCGACGACCACCTCGTCTCGGTGGGCTTCGTCACGCACCTGAACTACGAGAACCCGACCCTGTCGCCGTTCGAGGAGTTCCAGCGCTTCAAGACCCACCCGATGATCCGCGAGGTGTTCGAGGGCGCCAAGCGCATCGGCTACGGCGCCCGCGCGATCATGGAGGGCGGCTGGCAATCGGTGCCGAAGCTCGTCTTCCCGGGCGGCTGCCTCGTCGGCGACTCGGCGGGGTTCGTGAACGTGCCGCGCATCAAGGGCTCGCACAACGCGCTGCTGTCGGGGATCCTGGCCGCCAGGGCCCTGCACGAGGCCGTGGCGGCGGACCGGCGCCAGGACGAGATCACCGCCTACGATCGGGGCTGGCGCGACAGCGAGATCGGCTACGACCTCAAGCGGGTGCGCAACGTCAAGCCGCTCTGGTCGAAGTACGGCACGCTGGTCGGGGTCGGGCTCGGCGGGATCGACATGTGGCTCAACGAGCTCGCCGGCCTGTCGCTGTTCGGCACGCTCGGCCACGGCAAGCCGGACTACGCCTGCACCAAGCCGCTCAAGGACGTCAAGCCGATCACCTATCCGCGCCCGGACGGGGTCCTGACCTTCGACCGGCTCTCCTCGGTCTACCTGTCGAACACCAACCACGAGGAGGACCAGCCGGTCCACCTCCAGGTCAAGGATCCAGAGCTGCAGAAGCGCTCGGAGCACGACGTCTTCGGCGGCCCCTCGGCCCGCTACTGCCCGGCCGGCGTCTACGAGTGGATCGAGGAGGGCGGCGCGCCGCGCTACCAGATCAACGCGCAGAACTGCGTCCATTGCAAGACCTGCGATATCAAGGACCCGAACCAGAACATCGACTGGGTGACGCCGGAAGGTCCGGGCGGGCCGAACTACGTCAACATGTGACGGCGCAGAAGGCCGGCGCGCGGCGCCGGCCTTCCTCCGGCATCCCCGTCCCGGGCGCCTGCCGCCGACGCCGCGCCCGGGGACCGGCGGGCGCTCCGAGACCGCGCCCCTCCCGGCTCAGGAACTCCGCAGCACAGCCGCGATTACCGTCTGGTGCGCGCCTTGCTGGAACTCTGGGTTGAAGTCACGCTCTGCGCCCCGCGCGGCCGTGTCCGGGAGGGACCCGATGCGATCCTCACGCCTGACCACCTACATCTTCATCGGCATGCTGCTCGGCATCGCGGTCGGTTACGCGTGCAGCATCACCTGGCCGGATCCGCAGACGTCGAAGGAGATATCGGGCTACATCTCCCTGATCAGTGACGTCTTCCTGCGGCTGATCAAGATGATCATCGCCCCGCTGGTGTTCTCGACGCTGGTGGTCGGCATCGCCCACATGGGCGATACGGCAGCGGTGGGCCGGGTCGGCGGCAAGGCGCTGCTGTGGTTCGTGGGCGCCTCGCTCTGCTCGCTGCTCCTCGGCCTCGTGATGGTGAACCTGCTGCGCCCCGGCGAGGCGCTCAACCTTCCGCTGCCGGATGCCGGGGCCTCGACCAACCTCAAGGCCGCCTCGCTCTCCCTGAAGGAATTCGTCACCCACCTGGTGCCGAAGAGCGCCGTCGAGGCGATGGCCAACAACGAGATCCTGCAGATCGTGGTCTTCTCGGTCTTCTTCGGGGTGGCGCTCGCGGCCCTCGGCGAGAAGGGCCACGCGCTCGCCCACGGGATCGAGGGCCTCGCCGACGTGATGCTGAAGATCACCGGCTACGTGATGATGTTCGCGCCGGTGGCGGTGTTCGCGGCCATCGCCGCCACCATCACCACCCAGGGCCTCGGCGTGCTCGTCACCTACGGCAAGTTCATGGTCGAGTTCTACCTCAGCCTCGCGGTGCTCTGGGGCCTGCTGGTGCTGGCCGGCTTCGCCCTGGTCGGCGGGGGCGGCATCCGGCGCCTGCTCGACCTGATCAAGGAGCCCTTCGTGCTCGCCTTCTCGACCGCGTCGAGCGAGGCGGCCTACCCCAAGACCCTCTCGAACCTCGAGCGCTTCGGGGTGCCCAACCGCATCACCAGCTTCGTGCTGCCGATGGGCTACTCGTTCAACCTCGACGGCTCGATGATGTACTGCACCTTCGCGGTCATGTTCATCGCGCAGGCCTACAACATCCCGCTCACGCTGAGCCAGCAGCTGACCATGCTGCTCCTGCTGATGGTGACCTCGAAGGGCATGGCGGGCGTGCCGCGCGCGTCGCTGGTGGTGATCTCGGCGACCCTCTCGACCTTCCAGATCCCGGAGGCGGGCCTGCTCCTGATCATCGGCATCGACCAGTTCCTCGACATGGGCCGCTCGGCCACCAACGTGCTCGGCAACAGCGTCGCCACGGTCGCGGTGGCCAAGTGGGAAGGCCAGCTCAGCCGGAGCGACCAGCGCCTCGACCGCGACGTCAGCCCGCTGCCCGAGCCGGCCGAGTGATCATGAGGAGGCTTCGCGCCCTCGCGCTGACGGCCCTCCTGGCCGGGGCGCTCGCCGCCGCGGCGCCGGCCCGCGCCGTCGAGGTGCTGACCGGGACCCTGCGGAAGGCGGCGACGAGCGGCGTCGTCGCGATCGGCTACCGCACGAGCTCGATCCCCTTCTCGTTCGTCGAGGAGGGGCGGGGCGAGGGGCGCCCGGTCGGCTACGCCATCGACCTCTGCCAGGAGATCGTCGACGAGATCGGCCGGGCGATCGGCCGCGACGACCTGCGGATCCGCTTCGTCCCGGTCACCTCGGAGAGCCGCATCCCGGCCCTGCTCTCGGGGGAGATCGACCTCGAATGCGGCTCGACCACCGCCAATGCCGAGCGGCGGCGCAGCGTCGCCTTCTCGCCCGTCACCTTCGTGAGCGCGACGACGCTCCTGGTGCCGCGGGGCTCGGCCATCGCCTCCTACCGCGACCTCGCCGGCAAGCGCGTCGTCGTCACGGCCGGGACCACCAACGAGACGGCGCTGCGCGCGCTCCTGGCGCGGCTCAGGCTCGACGCGCAGGTCCTGACCGGGCGCGACCACGCCGAGTCCTTCGCCCTGCTGCGGGAGGGGCGCGCCGACGCCTTCGCGCTCGACGACGTGCTCCTCTCCGGGCTGATCGCGGCGGCGGGCGAGGCGGGCCGGGGCTTCACGGTGCTGCCCGACAAGCTCTCCTTCGAGCCCTACGGCATCATGTTCCGGAAGGACGACCCGGCGCTCGCGGGCGTGGTCGACGCCGCCTTCGCGCGCCTCGCCGGCACCCGCGAGCTGCGCTGGCTCTACGAGCGGTGGTTCCTCAAGCGGTTGCCGAACGGCGCGCGGCTCAACCTGCCCATGTCGGAGGAACTGCGCACCAGCTTCCAGCTGCTCGGTCTCGAAGAGTGAGCGATCCGATCCCGCCCCGGTCGCCGCTCCCCCACGGTCATCCCTGTACAAGCGCGGGATCGCGTGCCACTCTTGTCGGGCCGGGTCCGCTCTCGGCACAGTCGATGACCTGCTCCGCCGATGTCTCACCGCCGGCGGAGCTTTTTTTGGGATGATTTGTTCGGCCGAATTGCCGGATTATCCCGGCCCGGACCGGCCCGGCTCGCGGCGCGCCAGCCAGGCCACCGCCTCGGCCCCGGCGAGCGGGGCCGGGTCCCAGCGCGCCGGGTGCTCGACCGCCTCGCGCAGCAGGCGCTTGTAGACCTGCCGCGGCACCTCGACGGCGCCGAACTGCGCGAGGTGGCTGGTCACGAATTGCGCGTCGAGGAGGCGGTAGCCGTCGCGCCTGAGCCGCGCGGCGAGGTGGACGAGGGCGATCTTCGAGGCGTCCCGGGCGAAGTGGAACATGCTCTCGCCGAAGAAGGCGCCCCCGAGCGCCACCCCGTAGAGCCCCCCGACGAGGCTGCGCGGCGTGCCGGCATAGACCTCGACCGTGTGGCAGTAGCCGAGGTCGAACAACTCGCCGTAGAGGGCGCGGATGCGGCCGTTGATCCAGGTGCGGGCGCTGTCGCGCCGCGGCGCCGCGCAGGCGGCGATCACCGCGTCGAAGTCGCGGTCGACCGCGACCTCGACGGCGTCGGAGCGCACCGTGCGGGCGAGCCGGCTCGACACGTGGAACCGGTCGAGGGGCATGATGCCCCGCTCGCGCGGCTCCACCCAGTAGATCGCCGGGTCGTCGGCGTCCTCGGCCATCGGGAAGATGCCCGCCGCGTAGGCCTTGAGCAGGATCTCGGGCGTGATCTCGACGAAGACGCTGCCGTGCATCGTGGGCTTCCGGTCGAGAGGAGGGGGCATTCTCCACGGGCCGGGCGGCCCTTGCAAATGGCCGCGGGCTCCGGGCCCCGCCAGCGGGGCTCCGGCCCCGCCAGCGGGGCTCCGGCCCCGCCAGCGGGGCTCCGGCCCCGCCAGCGGGGTCCCGCCCCGTCAGGCCACGTCGAGTCCGCCGGTCCTCAGGAATTCCTCCAGCCAGTGGATGTCGTACAACCCGTTCTGGATGTCGGGGTTGCGCACCAGGGTGCGGAACAGCGGCAGGGTGGTGTCGATCCCGTCCACCACGAACTCGTCGAGCGCCCGGCGCAGGCGCATCAGGCACTCGGTGCGGGTGCGGCCGTGGACGATGAGCTTGCCGACGAGGGAATCGTAGTGGGGCGGGATCCGGTAGCCCTGGAAGGCGGCGGAATCGACCCGCACGCCGAGCCCGCCCGGCGGGTGGAAATACGTGATCGTGCCGGGGGAGGGCCGGAAGGTCGCCGGGTGCTCCGCGTTGATGCGGCACTCGATGGCGTGGCCCTCGACCCGCACGTCCTCCTGGCGCAGGGACAGGGGCGCCCCGGCGGCGACCCGGATCTGCTCGTTCACGAGGTCGATCCCGGTGATCATCTCGGTGACCGGATGCTCGACCTGGATCCGGGTGTTCATCTCGATGAAGTAGAAGGCGCCGTCCTCGTACAGGAACTCGATCGTGCCGGCGCCCGTGTAGCCGAGCTCCTGCATGGCGCGGGCGCAGATGCTGCCGATCTGCTCGCGCATCTCGGGGTTGAGGGCCGGGGAGGGGCCCTCCTCCCAGACCTTCTGGTGCCGGCGCTGCAGGGAGCAGTCGCGCTCGGCGAGGTGGATCGCGCCGCCGCGCCCGTCGCCCAGCACCTGCACCTCGATGTGGCGCGGCTTCTCCAGGTACTTCTCGATGTAGACCGCGTCGTCGCCGAAGGCGGCCTTGGCCTCGATGCGGGCGGTGGCGAGGGCCGTCTCGAGGTCCTCCTCGCTGCGCGCCACCTTCATGCCGCGCCCGCCGCCCCCGGAGGCGGCCTTGATCAGGACCGGGTAGCCGATCTCGGCCGCGACGCGCCGCGCCTCGTCGGGGTCGGACACGCCGCCCTCGGAGCCCGGCACGCAGGGGATGCCGAGCCGGGTCGCCGTGCGCTTGGCCTCGATCTTGTCGCCCATCACCCGGATGTGCTCCGCCTTCGGGCCGATGAAGGCGATGCGGTGATGGCCGAGCACCTCGGCGAAGCGGGCATTCTCGGACAGGAAGCCGTAGCCCGGATGGACCGCGTCCGCCCCGGTGATCTCGCAGGCCGCGATGATCGACGGGATGTTGAGGTAGCTGTCGCGGGCGGGCGGCGGCCCGATGCAGACGCTCTCGTCGGCGAGCCGCACGTGCATGGCGTCCGCGTCGGCGGTGGAGTGCACGGCCACGGTCGCGATGCCGAGCTCCTTGGCGGCGCGCAGGACCCGCAGCGCGATCTCGCCCCGGTTCGCGATCAGGATCTTGTCGAACATCGGGGCGCCGTCACTCGATCACCAGCAGGGGCTCGCCGAACTCCACCGGCTGGCCGTCCTCGATGAAGACCGCCGTCACGGTGCCGGCCCGCGGCGCCACGATGTCGTTGAAGGTCTTCATGGCCTCGACCAGGAGGAGGCGCGCGCCGCTCTCCACCCGGGTTCCCACCTCCACGAAGGGCTTGGCCTCCGGCGAGGGCCGCCGGTAGGCGGTGCCGACCATCGGCGAGAGCACCGCGCCCGGATGGGCCGCGAGGGCCTTCGGGTCGGGCTCCGCGGCGGCCGGGACGGAGGCGGCAGGAAGGGGCGGCGCCGCGACGGGGGCGGGCGCGACCGCGACCGGCAGGTGGGCGGTCACCGCGGCGCGCTCGCGGGCGACGCGGATGCGCAGGTCGCCCTTCTCGACCTCGATCTCGGTCAGGTCGGTCTCGGCGATCAGGGTCGCGAGCTGGCGCACCAGGTCGGGATCGAACGGATCGTGCTTGGACATGCGCTGCAATCAATGGGTTGGCGAAAGGGCGCGCGGCGACCTCGCGCGGGCTGGCCGCGCGCCGCACCGGCGGCGGCCATGGCCGCCGCGAGCGCGCTCTTAGCCGATCGGGGGGGGACGGGATAGAGCGGAAGCGCGCCTCAGCAGGTCGCGTGGCCGCACTGGCGCACGCCCGCGATGGTCTTGCGGATCGGCTCGGCGCCGACCGCGCCCGGGATGATCTCCTCGCCGATGATGAAGGCCGGCGTGCCCGAGAGCCCGAGCTTGTCGCCGAGCCCGACATTCTCCTGCAGCGCGGCCTGCACCGCGGGGGTCTGCATGTCCTTCTGCAGGCGGGCGACGTCGAGGCCCATCTCCTTGGCCAGCGCGATGGCGCGGTCGCCGTTCACGCGGCCGGGGCTCTCCAGCAGCCTGGTGTGGTACTCGAACAGCTTGTCGCCCTTGAGCTGCTGCTTGACGGCCAGCGCCACCTTGCTCGCCTCGACCGAGTCGGGACCCAGCACCGGGAAGTCCTTCAGCACCACCCTCAGCTTCGGGTCGGCCTTCATCAGGGTCTGGATGTCGCCGAGCGCCCGCTTGCAGTAGCCGCAATTGTAATCGAAGAACTCGACCAGAGTGACGTCGCCGTTCGGGTTGCCGGCGACGTAGCTCGACGCGGCATCGTGCAGGACGTCGCGGGTCTCCTTGAGGGCGCTGGCCTGGGCCTGGCGCTGCGCCTCCTGCTGGCGCTTCTCCAGCTCGGTCATCGCCTCCTGCAGGATCTCGGGATTCTTCAGCAGGTAGTCGCGGATCACGCCCTCGATGGCCTGGCGCTGCGCGTCCGTCATCGGCGCCTCGGCGCGGGACGGGGCTGCGGCGATCGCGAGCGCCCCCGTGAGGGCGAGGGCGGGCAGGAGGCGGGGGAGGGGCAGCATCATCGTCCTCGTTGGGGTCTTCGTCTCTTCGTCCTTGGGCGCCCAGCGTCCTGCGTCGGACGGCTCCGTCGCGGACTCGCTCTACTGGCGTGGTTAGGCGGTTTCGCGGCGTGCGGCAAATCACGGTCGCGTCGCCGGGCCGGCGGGCGGAGTTGCGCGGCCGCGCGCCAACGCCCTATCTGCCCGGATCGCCTCCCCGGCGCGCCCCCGGCGGCCGGTGCGGGGCGCCCCACCACCCGGACCGCCCATGCCCAGCGATTCCCTCCTCTCCCGCCGCGCCGCGCGGGTCGCCCCGTTCCTGGCCATGGACGTGCTCGCCGCCGCCGCCGTGAAGGAGCGGCGCGGCGAGGCGGTGGTGCACATGGAGGTCGGCCAGCCCTCCGCGCCCGCGCCGCGTCCCGCGATCCTGGCCGCGCAGGCCGCCCTCGCGCAGGGCCGCATCCCCTACACGGAGGCGCTCGGCATCGCCCCCCTGCGCGAGCGCATCGCCCGCCACTACGCGGAGACCTACGGGGTGTCGGTGCCGCCCGAGCGGGTCGTGGTGACCACGGGCTCCTCGGCGGGCTTCGTCCTCGCCTTCCTGGCCCTGTTCGACGCGGGCGGGCGCGTCGCCATCACGGCGCCGGGCTACCCGGCCTATCGCAGCATCCTGGAGGCCCTCGACCTCGCGCCGGTGGCGCTGCGCCTGCGGGGGGAGGACGGGTTCGTGCCGACGGCCGCCATGGTGCGGGAGGCCCACGCGGCGCAGCCCCTCTCCGGCCTCCTGGTGATGAGCCCGGCCAATCCGTCGGGCACCATGATCGACCCGGTCCACCTCGCCGAACTCGGCCGCACCTGCCGGGCGCTCGGCCTCGCCTTCGTGTCCGACGAGATCTACCACGGCCTCACCTACGGGGTCCCGGCCGCGACCGCGCTCCGGAGCGACCCGGACGCGGTGATCATCAATTCCTTCTCGAAGTATTATTGCATGACCGGCTGGCGGATCGGCTGGATGGTGGTGCCGGACGCCCTGGTGCGGCCGATCGAGCGGCTGGCGCAGAACCTCTACATCTCGGCGCCCTACCTGTCGCAGGTGGCGGCGCTCGCGGCCTTCGACGCCACCGAGGAGCTGGAGGCGGTCAAGGCCGACTACGCCCGGGCGCGGGCGCTCCTCCTCAACGAGCTGCCCGGCCTCGGCCTCGGCGACGCGCATCCGGCGGACGGCGCCTTCTACCTCTACGCGGACGTGGCGCGGCTCACCAACGATGCCGGCGCCTTCTGCCGCCGCATGCTCGACCAAGCGGGCGTCGCCGCCACCCCGGGGCTCGACTTCGATCCCGCCGAGGGCCACCACTACCTGCGCTTCTCCTTCGCGGGCGGGGAGCGGGAGGCGCACGAGGCGGTGCGGCGGCTGCGGGCCTGGCTCGCCTGAGGGGCCCGGAGGCCCTCCCGCCCTGGACCGCCCTCAGACCCAGGCGCCGCGCGCGTCCTCCGCCGCCCGGCGGATGGCCGCGATGTTGGCCGCGTAGGCGTCGCGCCCGCCCCGGAAGGTGGCGGACCCCGCCACCAGGGCGTTGGCGCCCGCCCGCACGACGGCCGGCGCCGTCTCGGCCGTGACCCCGCCGTCGACCTCGATGTCGATCGCCCGCCCGCCCGCCATGGCGCGCACCCGCGCCACGGTCTCGCAGACCGAGCCGATGAAGCTCTGGCCGCCGAAGCCCGGATTGACGGTCATGCACAGGACGAGGTCGGCCAAGTCGAGGAGCGGCTCGACCAGGCTCGCCGGCGAGCCGGGGTTGATCGCCACGCCCGCCCGCTTGCCGAGCGCGCGGATCGTCTGGAGGGAGCGGTGAATGTGCGGCCCCGCCTCGGCATGGACCGTGATCGTGTCGGCGCCGGCCCCTGCGAAGGCTTCGAGGTAGGGATCGGCCGGGGCGATCATCAGGTGGACGTCGAAGGGCGCCCGCGTGTGCGGGCGCAGGGCCCGGACCACGTCCGGGCCGATCGTGATGTTGGGCACGAAGTGGCCGTCCATCACGTCGACGTGGATCCAGTCGGCCCCGGCCGCGACGACGTCGCGGATCTCCTCGCCGAGCCGGGCGAAATCGGCCGAGAGGATCGACGGGGCGATCACGAGGGGGCGGGTCATGGCGGAACCTCCGGCAGGGCCTCCCGAACGCCGAAAGGCCAGGGTCTCGGACAACCCCGGCTCGGCCGATCGCGGTGGAGGGGAACGGGCGTCGGCGCCTCAGCGCCGGCGGAACTGGCTGCCGCCGCGGAAGGGCGGGCGCGGGCCGGAGGAGCGCTCGTCCTTGTGGCGGAACACGAGGCGGCCCTTCTCCAGGTCGTAGGGCGACATCTCGACGGTGACGCGGTCGCCGGCCAGAGTCTTGATGCGGTTCTTCTTCATCTTGCCGGCCGTGTAGGCCACGATCTCGTGACCCTGGTCGAGCTGCACGCGGTAGCGCGCGTCCGGCAGGATCTCCAGCACGAGACCCTCGAACTGCATCAACTCTTCCTTCGCCATCCACACTCTCCGCCCGGCAGCCGTCGCGGGCGGCGTCCCGGGATGCGTATCGATCCAATCCAGCGCGAGCGGTCGAGGCTTAAGGAGCACGGCGGGAGGGCCCGGGGGCTTTGAGTCCGTCGAACGCGAGAGTGCATGTAAGGTCGGCCGGAGGACGGCGCAAGCCGCACCGGTGGCGAAGTCCACCGATCGTGAGAAAATGGAGCCCGGCGCCGCGGGGCGCCGGGCTCGCTGGCCGGGCCGGAGCCGCCCCTGCTTACTGGGTCAGCTCGTTGCCGGTGTAGTCGATCCGGCCGTCGGCGGCCTTCTTCCAGACGTACATGACGTAGTCGGGACGGGTGATGTCGCCCTTCTTGTCGTAGGCGATGTCGCCGATCACGGTCTTGAACGGCTTGCCGGAATGCATGATCTCGGCGACCTTCTTGCCGTCGGTCGACTTCGCCTCCTCCATGGCGGCCTTCAGGATCTGGAAGGCGGCGTAGGAGTAGAGGGTGTAGGCCTCCGGATCGATGTTCTTGGCCTTGAAGGCCGCGACCACGTCCTTGGCGTTGGGGTTCTTGCGCGCGTCGGGCGAGAAGGTCATCAGGGTGCCGTCCGCGCCGGGCCCGGCGATCTGGGCGAATTCCTTGTCGGTGATGCCGTCACCGCTCATCAGCGGGACGTTGAGGCCTTGGTCGTGCATCTGGCGCACGATCAGGCCGGCCTCGGGATGCAGGCCGCCGAAATAGACCACGTCGGTCTTGGCCTGCTTCAACTTCGACACCAGGGCCGAGTAGTCCTTCTCGCCCGGGTTGATGCCCTCGAACAGCACGTCCTTGCCGCCCTTGGCCTTGAGGGCCTTGAGGGTCTCGTCGGCGAGCCCGCGGCCGTAGGGCGTCTTGTCGTGCACGAAGGCGACGTTCTTGCCCTTGAAGTGGCTGGCCAGGTAGGCGCCCGCCACCGCGCCCTGCTGGTCGTCGCGGCCGCAGGTCCGGAACGTGTTCCAGAGCTTGCGATCGGTGAATTTCGGGTTGGTCGAGGCCGGGGTGATCTGGACGATGCCGGATTCCGCGTAGACCTCCGAGGCCGGGATCGAGACGCCGGAGTTGAAGTGGCCCACGACCGCCTTCACGCCCTCGGCGGCGAACTTGTTGGCGACCGAGACGCCCTGCTTGGGATCGGAGGCGTCGTCGCCGTCGACCAGCACGATCTTCTGGCCCAGGATGCCGCCCGCCTTGTTGATGTCCTCCACGGCCTGGACGGCGCCGTTCTTGAGCTGGGCCCCGAAGGCCGCGTTGGCGCCCGTGATGGGACCCGCGACCGCGATCTTGATCTGCGCCTGGGCCGAGCCCGCGAAGGCGAGACCGGCGGCCACAACGAGGCCGGGCAACAGCATGCGTTTCATCGTGGACTCCTCTGGATCGGACCTGTCCGCGTCTTGGGCCGTCTCGGCTTGGGCCGTTTCGGCTTGGGCCGTCTCGGCCGGTGAACCGGGGGCGATCCCCGGACCTCGTGCGCGCGGGCGGGGTGGCTCATGCCCCCGCGCCCGGCTTCTCGCGCCAGCTCAGGGGGCCGGTGCGCTCGTAGAGCCAGCGATACTGGGTCGTCATCTGCCGGGCGCGGGTGGCGCGGTAGCCGGCCGAGCCGACGACCAGCAGCACGAGCGTGTCCACCGCGTAGTAGTGCGGCGACAGGAGCGTGCCCTCGAACAGGGCGAAGTGGATGAAGCGCACCGCGGCGCCGAGGAGCAGGAGCCCCAGCACGGCCTGCCAGTAGGGCCGCCAGCCGAGGGCGATGCCCCGCGCCAGCATCCAGGCGGCCCAGCCGCCCATCAGCACCGTGACGAGCAGGAAGAGCCAGACCGTGCTCTCCTCGTAGAGGATGCCCTGCATCAGTGCCGGCCCCCCTCGAGATAGGCCGCCTTCACGGAAGGATCGTTCAGGAGGTCCTGGCCGGTGCCGCTCATCGTGATGGTCCCGGTCACCATGACGTAGCCGCGATGGGCGAGCTTCAGCGCGTGGTAGGCATTCTGCTCGACCAGGAACACGGTCATGCCGTCGCGCTCGTTGAGATCCTTGATGACCGAGAAGATCTGCTTGACGATGAGCGGGGCCAGCCCGAGCGAGGGCTCGTCGAGCAGCAGCAGCCGCGGCCGGCTCATCAGCGCGCGGGCGATGGCGAGCATCTGCTGCTCGCCCCCCGACATGGTGCCGCCGCGCTGGTGCAGGCGCTCCTTCAGGCGCGGGAAGAGGGCGCAGACCCGCTCCAGGTCCTGCGCGAAATGGGCGCCGCCATTCACCGCCGCGCCCATCTGCAGGTTCTCGTAGACGGTCATGCGCGGGAAGATGCGCCGGCCCTCGGGCGATTGCGCGAGGTTGAGGCGGGCGATCTCGTGGGTCGGCATCCGCGTGATGTCCTGGCCCGCATAGGTGATCGTGCCCTCGCGCGCCCGCGGATTGCCGAAGATCGTCATCATCAGGGTGGACTTGCCGGCCCCGTTCGCCCCGATCAGCGTGACGATCTCGCCCTCGGCGACGTCGAGGTCGACGCCCTTGAGCGCGATGATGTTGCCGTAATAGGTCTTCACGCCCCGCACGCTGAGCAGGGTCGGGCGGGCGCCGGCCACCCGGGCGCGCAGGTCGTGCTTGCGCAGGGGCTCGGCGGTCATGGCGTCGCCCTCGCGGCGGCGAGCCCCGCACCGATGAGCAGGCCGCCGCCGACCCGGTGGAACAGGCGCACCCGCGCGGGGGCGGCGAAGAGCCCGCGCGCCCGCGCCGCCAGCAGGGCGTAGCCGAGCGCGTTGAGGAAGGCGAGGACGACGAAGATCGTCTCGAAGGCCGCCATCTGGGTCAAGAGGTCCCCTCGCGGATCGAGGAACTGGGGCAGGAAGGCGATGAAGAAGGTCAAGCTCTTCGGGTTGAGCGCGGTCACCAGCCAGGCATGGGCCGCCATCTTGGCGGGCGGCACCGCCGCCCGCCCCGGCGACACCGCCGCCCGCCCCGGCGACACCGCCGCCCGCCCCGGCGACACCGCCGCCCGCACCGGCGGCACCGCCGCCCGCCCCGGCGGCGCGTCGAGGCGCCCGCCGGCCCGCCACAGCCGCACCCCGAGCCAGATCAGGTAGGCGGCCCCGAGCCACTTCAGCGCCGTGAACAGGGTCGCGGAGGCGGCCAGCAGGGCGCCGAGGCCCAGCATCGACAGGGTCATGGCGGTGAGGTCGCCGAGGGCGACCCCGGTCGCGGCCGGCAGGGCCACCCGCATCCCCCCGCCGAGCGCGTAGGAGACGACGAGCAGGATGGTCGGGCCGGGAATCGCCAGCAGGATCGCAGAGGCCGCCGCGAAGCCCGCCAGGGTGTCGAGCGTCATACGCCCACCTCCGCCTCGACCGCCTCGACCTCCTCGTCCTCGACGCCCAGATAGGCGGCGATGACGCTCTGGTCGCTCTGCACCTCGGCCGGGGTGCCGTCCGCGATCTTGGTGCCGTAATCGAGCACCACGACGTGGTCGGAGATCTCCATCACCACCGACATGTCGTGCTCGATCAGGAGCACCGAGGTGTCGTACTCGTCCCGGATCGCCCGCAGGAGGCCGTTGAGCTCGAGCGACTCGCGCGGGTTGAGCCCGGCGGCGGGCTCGTCGAGGCAGAGCAGGACCGGGTCCGTGCACATCGCCCGGGCGATCTCCAGCCGGCGCTGGTCGCCGTAGGGGAGGTCGCCCGCCGGGTCGTCCGCCCGGTGCAGGAGGTTGATGCGGGTCAGCCACTCCACCGCCCGCGCCACCGCCGCCGCCTGGGCCGCGCGGTAGACCGGCAGCCCGAGCAGGCCCGCGATCGAGAAGCCCGAGGCCCGCATCAGCCGGTTGTGCTGGGCGACGAGCAGGTTCTCCAGCACCGTCATGCCGGTGAACAGGCGGATGTTCTGGAAGGTGCGGGCGACCCGCGCCCGGCGGTTGACCGCGTAGCCGGGCAGGCGCTCCAGCAGGTCCTTCGACCCGTCCCGGTGGCGCAGGGTGATCATGCCCTCGGTCGGCTTGTAGAAGCCGGTGATGCAGTTGAACACGGTGGTCTTGCCGGCGCCGTTCGGGCCGATCAGGCCGGTGATGTCGCCGCGCCCGACCACGAAGGAGAGGTCGTTGACGGCGACGAGGCCGCCGAAGCGCATGGTCAGGTGCTCGACCGTGAGCACCGGGTCGGCGAGGCGGGGGGAGGCGAGGGCGGACATCAGCCGTGCCCCTCCTTCACGAGGGAGCCCGCGATGGCCTTTCGCTCCTTCAGGACCACGGAGGGCGCCCGCTCCGAGATCAGGCCGCGCGGCCGCCAGATCATCATCAGCACCATGGCGAGGCCGAACAGCAGCAGGCGGTACTCGCTCGGGTCGAAGCCCTCGCCGAACACGGCCTTGAGGAAGCCGAGGTTGCGCAGCAATTCGGGCCCCGCCACCATCGCCACGGCCGCGATGGCCACGCCGATCTGCGAGCCCATCCCGCCCAGCACCACGATGGCGAGGATGATGGCGCTCTCCAGGAAGTTGAAGCTCTCGGGGCTCACGAAGCCCTGCCGCACCGCGAAGAACGAGCCCGCGAAGCCGCCGAACATCGCCCCGAGCGCGAAGGCGGTGAGCTTGGTGTTGGTGGTGTTGATGCCCAGCGAGCGGCAGGCGATCTCGTCCTCCCGCAGGGCCTCCCAGGCCCGGCCGAGGGGCAGGCGGCGCATGCGCAGCGTCACCCCGTTGGTGAGGAGCGCGAGCGCCAGGATCAGGTAGTAGAGGAACACCACCCGGTGCATCGGGCTGAAGGCGATCCCGAGCGTCGCGGCGAAGCCGTCCTCGTCCGCCGAGAAGGGCAGGCCGAAGAACGTGACCCGCGGGATCGACGAGATGCCGGCGGCGCCGCCCGAAAAGTCCGTCCAGTTGATCAGGACGAGGCGGATAATTTCCCCGAAGGCGAGGGTCACGATGGCGAGGTAGTCGCCGCGCAGCCGCAGCACCGGGAAGCCGAGCAGCATGCCCCAGCAGGCGGCGAGCAGGCCGGCCAGCGGCAGGCAGATCCAGAAGGAGAGGCCGAAGGTCGTCGAGAGCAGGGCGTAGGTGTAGGCGCCCACCGCGTAGAAGGCGACGTAGCCGAGGTCGAGCAGCCCCGCGAGCCCCACCACGATGTTGAGCCCCCAGCCCAGCATCACGTAGGTGAGCACCAGGATGGCGAGGTCGATCCAGTAGCGCGATTCGTTGAGCCCGCCGGTGCCGAGCACCGCCAGGAGCGGCAGCGCCAGGGCGACGCCCAGGAAGGCCGGCAGGGCGAGGCCCCTGATCCTCTGGGCGGCGTTCGGGGCCGCGCCGACCGCCTCGGTCGCCTGCCGGGGCGAGGGCGTGAGCGCCCGGCGGGCCTCGCGGTTGGCGAGCACGACCCGCTGGGCGATGCGCCCGACGAAGACGAGGCCGCACAGGAGCGCCACCAGGCCCCAGCGGGGCGTCAGGTAGAGGCCGCCGGTCTCGCCGCCGAGCGCGGTGCGGTAGCTGACCACCGGCACGCAGAGGCCGAGGGTCACGAGGGCGAACAGGGCCGCGTCCTTGACGATGCCGGCCACGTCGAGGCCGGGGCGGGCGGCGCCGGAGCCGGCCGCCAGGGCGGGAGCGGGGGCGGGGGCGCTCATCAGACCTTCTCGACCTCGGGCCGGCCGAGGATGCCGGAGGGCATGAAGATGAGCACGATGGCGAGGATCGAGAAAGCCGCCACGTCCTTGTACTCGATGGAGAAGTAGGCCGACCAGAAGGTCTCGATGAGCCCGATGATCAGCCCGCCCAGAACCGCCCCCGGCAGGCTGCCGATGCCGCCGAGCACCGCGGCCGTGAAGGCCTTCACGCCGGGCACGAACCCGTCCGAGAAGGACAGGACCCCGTAATAGAGCAGGTACATGGTCCCGGCGACCGCCGCGAGCGCCGCCCCGAGCACGAAGGTGAGCGAGATGGTGCGGTCGACGTCGATGCCGAGGAGCGAGGCCATCTTGCGGTCCTGCTCGCAGGCGCGCTGGGCGCGCCCGAGGGACGTGTGCTGCACGAGGTACCAGAAGCCGGCGAGCAGGATCGCGGTCACCGCCATGATCAGGATCTGCTTGTAGGAGAGGGCGACCGCGTAGCCGTTCTCGCCCGTCCACAGCACGATCACGTCGCGCAGCATCGGGGGGGTCGGCTTGTTGCGCGCACCCTGCACCACCTGCACGAAGTTCGACAGGAAGATCGAGACGCCGATGGCCGAGATCAGGGGGGCGAGGCGGAAGGAACCGCGCAGGGGCCGGTAGGCGATCCGCTCGATCGCCCAGCCCCACAGGGCGGTGAGCGCCATCGCGACGATCATCACCAGGATGAGGGCCACCACCACCGACCCGATGCCGAGCACCGTGGTCAGGAGCAGGAAGGCGATCAGCGCGATGAAGGCCGAGAGCATGAATACGTCGCCGTGCGCGAAGTTGATCATGCCGATGATGCCGAAGACCATCGTGTAGCCGATGGCGATGAGGCCGTAGATGGACCCCAGCGTCAGCCCGTTGATGAGCTGCTGCGCGAACACCTCCATGCGGATGCGATCTCCAACCCGGACCCGCGGACCTTGCGCGTCGCGGCCCTGCCTTCCGAGAGCCCGCCCCCGATGTCCGGGTGACGGGCGGTCCTTGGCAAAATCCTTAGCAAGCGCCGCACCACTCCACAATCGGGCGGAGGCGGGCGCGGGATCGGGAGCCGTCGGGGCACCGGCTCGCGGCGCCGGCTTGCGGTGCTGGCTTGCGGCGCCGGCTCGCGGCGCTGGCTTGCGGTGCTGGCTTGGGCGCGGGGGCTTCGCTATCGTCGGGCGAGAACGGAACCCCGGGGGAACGCGCGCGATGGCGATGACGATGAGCGGCGAGGTGGTGCTGCCCGCCGACCAGCGGACGGTGTGGGAGAAGCTCAACGACCCCGAGGTCCTGCGGCGCTGCATCCCGGGCTGCGAGAGCCTCGAGAAGGTTGGGGAGAACGAGCTGCAGGCCTCCGCCAAGGTCGCGGTCGGCCCCGTCAAGGCGACCTTCAAGGGCCGGGTGACGCTCTCGGACATCGACGCGCCGAACGGATACCGCATCTCCGGCGAGGGCCAGGGCGGGGTGGCGGGCTTCGCCAAGGGCGGCGCCTCGGTGCGCCTCGAAACCGTCGAGGGCGGCCAGACCAAGATGACCTACGACGTCGATGCCAGCGTGGGCGGCAAGATCGCCCAGCTCGGCGGCCGCCTGATCAACGGCGTGGCCAAGAAATACGCGGATGGCTTCTTCGAGACCTTCGCCAAGGAGGTGCAGGGCGGGCAGGCCTCCGGCTGAGGCGAGGCGGTCCCGAACGCGGGGGCGGCCGGCGGGCGGGCCGGAACGAGGCCCGCCGCGGGGCCGGGCGCGCCCCGGGACCGCGGCAACGCGCGAGGGCGGCGGCGCGGCGCGCCCGGGCCGCTCCCCCTTGAAATTCGCCGGCGACACCGGCGGGCCCGGTTTGAGGCGAGGCGCCGCAGGGTGGTCCGATTGCCGAAACCTGCGCCGTCAGCCTATTTCTGACGCAGAGTTAGCGGGCGTCGATCCGGGCATCGCTGCCGATCCGAGAGGGCCATGCCGAGAAATCTGGTGATCGTGAGGGCCGGGGATCGCTCGGCTCATCCGGAATGGCTGCGCGACCCCCATCGCAACTGGGATCTGGCGATCAGCTATTACGGTGCCGATCCCGAGCAGCTCGGACACGAATTCGTCTTCAAACACGTCATGCCGGTATCGAAGTTCACGGCGGTCGCCGCATTACTTTCAGAATACAGGGACACGGTCTATTCATACGAACGCATCGTCTTGGCAGACGACGACATTCAGACCGATACCGCCACACTCAACCGCTTCTTCGAGATTACGGAGGAGTACGGGCTCGAACTCAGCCAACCGGCGCTGCATGAGGACAGCTTCTTCAGCCACGCCGTCACCTTGCGCAACCCGCTCTTCAAACTCAGATTCTCGAACTTCGTCGAGATCATGTTGCCGTGCTTCGCGAGAGATTTCCTCCGCACGGTGGAAGGGTCATTCGGAGAGAACCGCAGCGGCTGGGGACTCGATTTTCTCTGGCCGCGGCTGGTCTCCGCGCGGGACAGGATCGCGATCGTGGACGAGACGCCGGTCCTCCACGACCGGCCGGTCGGCGGTCCGATGCACGGCTACTTCGCCGCGCAGGGCATCGACCCGCTGGCGGACCTGAACGGCGTCCTCGCGAAATACGCCTTCCGGCAGGGGCCGGCCGTCGCCACGGGGGGCATCGGCACCGACGGCGCCGAGTACGGGCTGGACGGGCCGTCGCGCGACGCCTTCATCGCGCGCCTGCTGGCGGGATACGCGCAGGTCCGGCCGAGGCAGGAGGTGAGCTTCGACCAGCTGGTCCGGGACAGCCTGCGACCCGCGCCGGAGCCGGGCCGAGGGGCGGGCGCGGCCGCGCCCGGCGGCTCCCCGGCGTAGCGGGGGCGGACGGATCCGCCGACGCGGCGCGGCCCGGGCCTCCCCGGGCGGCGCGATGCCGGCTCGCCGCCGGCCTCGCGGCAGGAACGAGAACCGGGCGCGGCCCTCGTTCCGCGCGACCGCCCGCCGGCCCGGCCGGGCGATCGGACAGGGGCGGATCGACCGGAGCATGGTCATGGTGGATTGGTTGATCGTCGGAGCCGGCTTCGTCGGGGCGGTGGCGGCGGAGCACCTCGCGCGCGTGCACGGCCAGACGGTCCTCGTGATCGACCGCAGGGATCACGTCGCCGGAAACCCGCACGATGCCCGCAACGAGGACGGGATCCTGCACCACCGCTACGGGCCGCACATCTTCCACACCAACGCGCCGCGGATCGCGGATTACCTCTCGGGCTTCACGGAGTGGCGGGATTACGAGCACCGCGCGGTCGCGCTGATCGAGAACCGGCTCGTCCCCATCCCGTTCAACTTCACCTCGCTCGACATCGTGTTTCCGGCCGGCAAGGCGGCCCGGATCAAACAGAGGATGATCGAGCGGTACGGTTTCGGAGCCAACACGACGATCCTCGCGCTCAGATCCGAGCAGGACGGGCTGCTGAGGGAATGCGCGGACTACGTGTATGAGCACGTCTTCCTCGGCTACACCAGCAAGCAATGGGGGTTGCGGCCGGACGAGATCGACGCGTCGGTCACCAATAGGGTGCCGGTCCGGGTGTCGTACGACGATCGCTACTTCCAGGACAGTTTCCAGAAGATGCCCCGCGCCGGGTACACCAGGATGTTCGAGCGCATGCTCGCGTCGCGCCTGATCGAGGTCAGCCTGGCAACCGAGTGGCGGGACGTCAGAGATCGCGTTCGTTACAAGAATGTTCTCTTCACGGGCGCGATCGACGAATTCTTCGATTATCGCCTCGGCGTCCTACCCTACCGGAGTCTCGAATTCGAGGTGCAGGTCTACGATCAGCCGCTGCACCAGCCGGTCGCGCAGGTCAACTACCCGAACGGCGAGCGCTTCACGCGCATCACGGAGATGAAGCACCTGACCGGGGAGAGCGGCCCGAGAACGATGGTGGCGATCGAGTACCCGATCCCGCATCGCCCCGGCGAGACGGTTCCGTACTACCCGATCCCGCGGGCCGACAACGAGGCGCTGCACAGGGAGTACGTGCTGCTGAACCGCGCCAAGACCGTTCACTTTGCCGGGCGGCTGGCGGATTACAGGTATTACAACATGGACCAGGCGGTCGGGCGGGCGATCTCCCTGGTGAGCAAGCTGCGCGGATGACGCCGCGGACGCGGGCGTCGCGGCCGCGCGCCGATCCGCCCCCCGCCGGCACAAACCGCGCCATTTGGCACCCGAGAGTCCCCCAAAGCCCGCCTTGACCGCCCGCCGCGGCCGGTTGACACTCGTTTTCGAACGATTCCGAAACAAGAGGGTGGCCGGCCCGGGCGCCCGGCGCGAAGGATCCGCCGCAAGGGTCCGGCGGGCAGGCCGACGAGGAGGAAAGCACCATGAGCTCCGTCAGCCTGACGGTGAACGGCAAGGCCGTGACCGCCGAGATCGAGCCGCGCACGCTGCTCGTCCAGTTTGTCCGGGACACGCTGCGCCTCACCGGCACCCATGTGGGCTGCGACACCAGCCAGTGCGGCGCCTGCGTGGTGCATCTCGACGGGCAGGCCGTGAAGGCCTGCACCGTGCTGGCGGTCCAGGCCGACGGCCGGCAGGTCACCACGATCGAGGGGCTGGCCGAGCCCGGCGGCGCCCTCCACCCGATGCAGGCGGCCTTCCGCGAGCATCACGGCCTCCAGTGCGGCTACTGCACGCCCGGGATGATCATGACGGCGGTCGACCTCGTGCGGCGCAAGGGCCACGCCCTCGACGAGGCCACGATCCGGCACGAGCTCGAGGGCAACCTGTGCCGCTGCACGGGCTACCACAACATCGTCAAGGCGATCGCGGCCGGCGCGACCGCGATGGGCGGCGAGCCGCCCCTGCGGCAGGCCGCCGAGTAGCGCGCGGGGTTCACCGGCCCGCCAGAGGCCCGGGGACCCGCGAGGAACGCCATCGACGAGGGACGGGAGAGGGAACATGACCGCGAGCGGCATCGGCGCCCCCGTGCGCCGCAAGGAGGACCAGCGCTTCATCACCGGCAAGGGCCGCTACGTCGACGATCTCAACCGGCCGGGCCAGGCCTACGCCTATTTCCTGCGCTCGCCCCACGCCCACGCGGAGATCCGCGGCATCGACGCCGCCGCGGCCCGGGCGATGCCGGGGGTGATCGGCGTGTTCACCGGCGAGGACCTGGCGGCCGACAAGGTCGGCGGCCTGATCTGCGGCTGGATGATCCACTCCAAGGACGGCAGCCCGATGCGGGCCGGGCCGCACCCGGCCCTGGCCCAGGGCAAGGTGCGCTACGTGGGCGACCACGTCGCCGTGGTGGTGGCCGAGACCCTGGCCGCCGCCCGCGACGCGGCCGAGGCGATCAGCGTCGACTACGCGGTGCTGCCCGCGGTGGTCGAGACCGCCCGGGCGCGGGGCGCGGAGGTCGCCGTGCACGACGTCGCCCCCGACAACGTGGTGTTCAGCTGGCACCTCGGCAGCCGGGAGAGCGTCGAGGCCGCCTTCGCCCGGGCCAGGCACGTCACCAGCCTCGACATCGTCAACAACCGCCTGGTGCCCAACCCGATCGAGCCGCGCGCCGCGATCGGCGAGTACGACGAGGCCGAGGAGGCCTTCACCCTCTACACGACGAGCCAGAACCCCCACGTCGCCCGGCTCGTCCTCTCGGCCTTCATCGGCATCGCGCCCGAGAACAAGCTGCGGGTGGTAGCGCCCGACGTCGGCGGCGGCTTCGGCTCCAAGATCTTCATCTACGCCGAGGAGACGGTCTGCGTCTGGGCCGCCAGGAAGGTCGGCCGGCCGGTGAAGTGGACGAGCGACCGCACCGAGGCCTTCCTGGCCGACGCGCATGGGCGCGACCACGTCACCCGGGCGGAGCTCGCCCTCGACGAGAACGGCCGCATCCTCGGCCTGCGGGTCCACACCACGGCCAATCTCGGCGCCTACCTGTCGACCTTCGCCTCCTCGGTCCCGACCTACCTGTACGCGCCGCTCCTGTCGGGCCAGTACAACATCCCGGCGATCTACTGCGAGGTCGACGGCGTCTACACCAACACCGCGCCGGTCGACGCCTACCGGGGAGCCGGCCGGCCGGAGGCGACCTTCGTGATCGAGCGCCTCGTCGAGGTCGCGGCCCGGCAGATCGGGCAGGACCCGGCCCGCTTCCGGCGCCGCAACTACATCAAGAGTTTCCCGCACCAGACGCCGGTCATCATGACCTACGACGTCGGGGATTACGTCGCCTCCCTCGACAAGGCGCTGGAGGCCGCCGACTACCAGCACTTCCCGCGGCGGCGCCGCGAGAGCGCGCGGCGCGGCAAGCTGCGCGGCATCGGCTTCTCCTCCTACATCGAGGCCTGCGGCATCGCGCCCTCGCAGGCGGTGGGGGCGCTGGGGGCGGGCGTCGGCCTGTGGGAATCCGCCGAGGTGCGGGTGAACCCGACCGGCTCGATCGAGGTGCTGACCGGCTCGCACAGCCACGGCCAGGGCCACGAGACCACCTTCGCGCAGCTCGTCAGCGACCGGCTCGGCGTGCCGATCGAGAGCGTCAGCATCGTGCACGGCGACACCGACAAGGTGCAGTTCGGCATGGGCACCTACGGCTCCCGCTCGGGGGCGGTCGGGATGTCGGCCATCGCCAAGGCCCTCGACAAGGTGGTCGCCAAGGGCCGCAAGGTCGCGGCCTTCGCCCTGGAGGCCGCCGAGGGCGACATCGAGTTCAAGGACGGCCGCTTCGCCGTGGCCGGCACCGACCGCTCCCTGAGCTTCGGCGAGGTGGCGCTGCAGGCCTACGTCGCCCACAAGTTCAGCGGCGCCGAGCTGGAGCCCGGCCTCAAGGAGGGCGCCTTCTACGACCCGACCAACTTCACCTTCCCGGCCGGGGTCCACGTCTGCGAGGTCGAGGTCGATCCCGAGACCGGCCAGGTCACGATCGAGCGCTTCACCGCGGTCGACGATTTCGGCAACGTCATCAACCCGATGATCGTCGAGGGCCAGGTCCATGGCGGCATCGCGCAGGGCGTCGGCCAGGCCCTGTTCGAGGGCGCCGTCTACGACGCGGACGGCCAGCTCGTCACCGCGAGCTTCATGGATTACCGCATGCCCCGGGCCGCCGACCTGCCCTCCTTCGCGGTCGGGATGACCGTGACGCCCTGCCCGTCCAACCCGCTCGGCATCAAGGGCTGCGGCGAGGCCGGCGCCATCGCGGCGCCCGCCGCCGTGATCAACGCCCTGACCGACGCCCTCGGGCACGAGAACATCGCGATGCCGGCAACCCCGCTGGCGGTCTGGCGCGCCGCGCAGGCCGCCCGCCAGCCCGAACCCGTCGCCGCCGAGTGAACCGGGAGCCCGCCCCATGTACGCCTTCGAGTATCACCGCCCCGCGAGCCTCAAGGAGGCGGTCTCCCTGCTGACCCGGCAGGAGGACGCCAAGCTCGTGGCCGGCGGCCACACCCTGATCCCGACGATGAAGCAGCGGCTCGCCGCGCCCGGCCACCTGATCGATCTCGGGGCCATCCCCGACCTCGCCGGGATCGAGCGCACGCCCCGCGCGGTCACGATCGGCGCCATGACGACCCACGGCGCCGTCGCGGACTCGCCCGAGCTGCGGGAGGCGATCCCCGCGCTGGCCGAACTCGCCGGCCTGATCGGCGACCCGGCGGTGCGCCACCGCGGCACGATCGGCGGCTCGATCGCCAACAACGATCCCTCGGCCGACTACCCGGCCGCCTGCCTAGCGCTCGGCGCCACGATCATCACCAACACGCGGCGCATCCCGGCCGAGGAGTATTTCCGCGGGCTGTTCGAGACCGCCCTGCAGGAGGGGGAGATCGTCACCGCAATCTCCTTCCCGATCCCCCACAAGGCGGCCTACGAGAAGTTCCGCAACCCGGCCTCCCGCTACGCCCTGGTCGGCGTCTTCGTGGCCAAGCGCCCGAGCGACATCCGCGTCGCCGTCACCGGGGCGGGCGCGAACGGGGTCTTCCGCTGGCGGGAGGCCGAGGAGGCCCTGGCCAAGCGCTTCTCGGCCAAGTCCCTCGACGGGCTCAAGGCCTCGGCGGACGACCTGATCGGCGACCTCCACGCGGATGCCGCGTACCGGGCGCACCTGATCGGCGTCATGGCGCGCCGGGCCGTGCAGGCCGCGACGGGCCGGTGAGGGCGCGCGCCCCGCGGGGCGCGGCCGCGTGAGCCCTGTCCGGCAGGACCGCGCATGGGCGGCGGATCGATCGGTTCGGGGGTGAGTCGCGCCGGCACGCGGTCGGTCTCGGCCTCCGGCACCTGGCGCACCGCGTTCGACATGGGTGAGGGCGAGATCTACAACCTCGACCTGGAGGATGACCATCGATGGCCGAGCCGCCGATCCGGATCGGGATGAAACCCGCGCATCCCGGCGAGTTCATCCGCGCGGAGGTGATCGAGCCGCTCGACCTCTCGGTCGGCAAGGCGGCGGACATCCTCGATGTCCGCCGCGCGACGCTCTCCGACCTGCTCAACGGCAAGGCGAGCCTGTCGCCCGAAATGGCCTTGCGGGTGGAGAAGGCCTTCGGCGTCAGCATGGATACGCTGCTGCACATGCAGGCAGGGTTCGATGCGCATGCGATGCGCGAGCGGGCGGACAGCATCCTCGTGACGCGCTACGTCCCGGTCTCCGACCCGGAGACAGGGACCGCATGACCCCGCCCGCCTCGATCGACGCCACCCTCGACCTCCTCGCCGCGGCCGGCTACGTCGCCGACCGGGCGCTCGCCACGGTGGCCTTCCTGTCGCTGCGCCTGAGGCGCCCGCTCTTCCTCGAGGGCGAGGCGGGCGTGGGCAAGACCGAGATCGCCAAGGTCCTGGCCGCGAGCCTGGGCCGGCCGCTGATCCGGCTGCAATGCTACGAGGGCCTCGACGTCGCCTCGGCGGTCTACGAGTGGAACTATGCCGGGCAGATGATGGCGATCCGCCTCGCGGAGGCGGGCGGCGGGGTCGACCGCGACCGGCTCGAATCCGAACTCTTCTCCGAGCGCTACCTGATCCGGCGACCGCTCCTGCGCGCCCTGGAGCCGGGGGAGGGCGGCGCCCCGGTGCTGCTGATCGACGAACTCGACCGCACCGACGAGGCCTTCGAGGCCTTCCTGCTCGAGATCCTGTCGGATTTCCAGGTCACGATCCCGGAACTCGGCACCGTGCGGGCGCCCGAGCCGCCCATCGTGGTGCTGACCTCGAACCGCACCCGCGAGATCCACGACGCGCTCAAGCGCCGCTGCCTCTATCACTGGGTCGATTACCCGGACGCGGCGCGCGAACTCGCCATCCTGCGCCGGCGCGTGCCCGGCGCCGGGGAGGCGCTCGCCCGCGACGTGGTCGCCTTCGTGCAGGCGATCCGCAAGGAGGACCTGTTCAAGGCGCCCGGCGTCGCCGAGACCCTCGACTGGGCGACCGCCCTCGTCGAGCTCGACGCCGTCGCCCTCGATCCCGCCCTGGTCTCCGACACGCTCGGCGTGCTGCTGAAGTACCAGGACGACATCGCGGCGATGCAGGCCGGGCGGGCCAAGGCGCTCCTCGACGAGGTGCGGTCGGCCGCGCGATGACGGGCCGGCTGCCGGACAACATCGCCCACTTCGCCCGCGCCCTGCGCAGGGCCGGGCTGCCGGTCGGGCCCGGGGACGTCATCGACGCGGTCGAGGCCGTGGTGGCGGCCCGGATCGGCAGCCGCGAGGACCTCTACTGGACGCTCCACGCCGTCCTGGTGCGCAAGCACGAGCATTCGGTGCTGTTCGAGGAGGCGTTCCGCCTGTTCTGGCGGCGGCGCGACCTCATCGAGGCGCTGATCGCCCAGATGGCGCCGGTCGCGCCGGCCCGGGGGCGCGAGCCGCCGAAGGCCGGGGCCCTGCGGGTGCGCGAGGCGCTCGCGCCCGACGCCCCCCGGCCCCGGCCGAAGCAGGACGAGGCGGCCCTGCGCGCCACCCTCACGGTCTCCGAGCGCGAGGTGCTGAAGGCCAAGGACTTCGCCCAGATGTCGACCGAGGAGGTGGCGCAGGCCCGCCGCCTGATCGCCGCCCTGGCGCTGCCCGACGACGCCGCCCGCACCCGGCGCTTCGCCCCGACGGCGCGCGGGCGGATCGACCCGCGGCGCAGCTTCCAGCGCACCCTGCGCGCCCAGGGAAGCATCGACCTCGCGTTCCGGTCGCCGCGGGTGCGGCCGCCGCCGATCGTCGCCCTCGCCGACATCTCGGGATCGATGGCGGAGTACTCGCGCCTCTTCCTCCACTTCCTGCACGCCCTCGGCGAGCGGCGCCGGGTGCACAGCTTCGTCTTCGCGACGCGGCTCACCAACATCACCCGCGAACTCGCCCGGCGCGACCCGGACGAGGCGCTCGTCCGGGCGAGCGCCCGGGCCCGCGACTGGGAGGGGGGCACCCGCATCGCCGCGGCCCTGCACGCCTTCAACCGGCACTGGTCCCGCCGGGTGCTCGGCGGGGGCGCGGTGGTGCTGCTGTTCACGGACGGGCTGGAGCGCGAGGTGACGCCGGAACTGACCTTCGAGATGGACCGGCTGAAGCGCTCCTGCCGCCGCCTCGTCTGGCTGAACCCGCTCCTGCGCTTCGACCGCTTCGAGGCCCGGGCGGCCGGCATCCGGGCGATGCTGCCCCACGTCCACGATTTCCGGCCGATCCACAGCCTCGCGGCGATGGAGGATCTCTGCCGCGCGCTCGGCGCAGGGCCGGTCCGCGCCGACGACCCGCGCGCTTGGTTGCGCCGGGCCGGCTGATGCCTACCTTCTCGGCAGCGCGCCCGCGGCGGGGCGCCGGAGATCCTCGATGCTCTCCACCGACACCGACATCCTCTCGGCCGCGCAGGCCTGGCGCGAGGCCGGGCGCGGCGTGGCGCTCGCCACCGTGATCGAGACCTGGGGCTCGGCGCCCCGCCCGGTCGGCAGCCACCTGGCGATCGACCAGGAGGGCAATTTCCTCGGCTCCGTCTCGGGGGGCTGCGTCGAGGGCGCGGTGATCACCGAGGCGCTGGAGGTGATCGAGGAGGGGCGCCCGCGCGTGCTGGAATTCGGCGTCGCCGACGAGACCGCGTGGCGGGTCGGGCTGTCCTGCGGCGGGCGGATCCGGGTGCTGGTGGAGCGGGTCGCGTGAGGGGGAGCCCGGCGAGGGTCCGGCGCGGGGAACGCCATGCAGCTTGATCTCCTGAAGGCCCTCAACGCCGAGCGCGCCGCGCGCCGCGCCGCGATCCTGGTGACCGCCCTCGACGGCTCCGCGCAGCGCCTCGTGCGCGAGGCCGAGGCCGCCGCCGACCCGCTCGCGGCCGAGCTCCTGCCCCGCTTCCGGACGGGCCGGAGCGGCCTCGCCGAGGCGGAGGGCGGGCCCGTCTTCCTGACCGTGCAGGTGCCGCCGCCGCGGCTGGTGATCGTCGGCGCGGTCCATATCAGCCAGGCGCTGGCGCCGATGGCCCGCCTCGTCGAGCTCGACGTCACGATCATCGACCCGCGCACCGCCTTCGCGACGCCCGAGCGCTTCCCGGACGTGCCCCTCGTGGCGCTGTGGCCGGACGAGGCCCTGGCGGGGCTGCCGCCCCTCGACGCCTACACGGCCGTCGCGGCGCTGACCCACGACCCGAAGATCGACGATCCCGCGCTGGTCGCGGCGCTCGCGGCGGAGTGCTTCTACGTGGGGGCGCTCGGCTCGCGCAAGACCCACGCCCGGCGGGTCGAGCGGCTGCGCGAGGCGGGCCTGTCCGAGGAGCGGATCGGGCGGCTGCGCGCCCCGATCGGCCTCGCCATCGGCGCGGTGAGCCCGGCCGAGATCGCCGTCTCGATCCTCGCCGAGATCGTCGCGGCCCTGCGCCGCGCCGGCCCGTGAGGTGAGCCGATGAGGTTCGGTCCCGTCCCGGTCGCGGATTCCGTCGGGCTGATCTCGGCCCACGCGGTGCGGGCGGGCGGCGCGGTGCTGCGCAAGGGCAGCCGGATCGGCGCCGAGGAGGTCCGCCGCCTCGCCGAGGCCGGCATCGCCGAGGTCGTCGTCGCGGCGCCGGAGCCGGGCGACGTCGGCGAGGACGAGGCCGCCCGGACGATCGCCGCGTCCGTGGCCGGGGAGGGGATCGAGCTCGCCCCTCCCTTCACCGGCCGCGCCAACCTCCACGCCGCCGCGGCGGGCGTGCTCGTGCTCGACGGCGGCGCGATCGCGGCCGTCAACGGGGTCGACGAGGCCGTCACCCTGGCGACCCTCGCCCCGTTCAAGCCCGTCGTCGCCGGCGAGATGGTGGGCACGGTCAAGATCATCCCCTACGCGATCCCGGGCGACGTCCTGCGCCGGGCGCGCGAGGCCGTCCCCCGCCCGGCCGTCGCGGTGGCGCCCTATCGCCTGCGGCGGGTCGCGGTGGTCTCCACCCTGCTGCCGGGCCTCAAGCCCAGCGTCGTCGACAAGACGCTGCGGGTCCTGGGGGAGCGCCTCGCGCCGGCCGGCGCCGCACTCGCCGCCGAGACGCGGGTGCCGCACCGGGCCGAATCCGTCGCGGCCGCCCTGCGCGAGGCGGTGGCGGCGCCGGCCGACCTCGTCGTGGTGTTCGGCGCCTCGGCCATCGCGGACCGGCGGGACGTGATCCCGGCCGGGTTGTCGGCGGCGGGCGGGCGGGTCGAGCATCTCGGCATGCCGGTCGATCCCGGCAACCTCCTGCTGCTCGGGCGCCTCGGGGAGGTCCCGGTGATCGGGGCGCCGGGCTGCGCCCGCTCGCCGAAGGAGAACGGCTTCGACTGGGTGCTGCACCGGCTGCTCGCCGGCATCCCGGTCGGGCGCGCGGACCTCGTCGGCATGGGGGTCGGGGGGCTGCTGATGGAGATCGTCTCCCGGCCGCAGCCGCGGGAGGGCGGCGCCCCGGCGGAGGCGGAGGACGGGGCGTGAGCCCGCCGGTCGGCCTCGTGCTGCTCGCGGCCGGCCGCGGCACCCGCTTCGGCCCGGCGCCCAAGCTGCTGGCGCCGCTCGACGGGGTGCCCCTGGTGCGCCACGCCGCCGAGGCGGCCCTGCGCGCCGGGATCGGGCCGGTCGTCGCGGTGCTCGGCCACGCCGAGGAGGCGGTGCGCGCGGCGCTCGCCGGCCTCGACCTCGTCCTCGTGCGCAATCCCGCCTACGCGCAGGGGCTGTCGACCTCCCTGCGGGCCGGGCTCGCGGCCCTGCCGGAGGCGGCGGAGGGCGCGATGATCCTGCTCGGGGACATGCCGCGCGTGCCCCCGGCGCTGCTGGCCGGCCTCGCGGCGGCCTTCGCGGGGACCGACGCGGCCGTGGTGCCGGTCTGCGCCGGGCGGCGCGGCAACCCGGTGCTCCTCAACCGCCGCCGGCTCGCGGCGGAGCTCGCGGCGCTCACCGGGGACCGGGGCGCGGGGCCGCTCCTCGCCGGGCGGAGGGACGTGCGGGAATGGCCGGTCGAGGAGGCCGGGATCCTCCTCGACGTCGACACGCCCGAGACCCTCGCCGGCCTCGCGCGATCCCCGAACGCTCCGCTCTGAGATGAATCATCCGCTGTCCGGACGATCACGTCCGAAAAGCGGATCCCGGATCACACGCCCGCGCGGCGCTTGGGCGACGCCGACATCCGCATGGCCGAAATGGGAGATGGCGACGCGATCCGTCGGATGTCGGATCAGGCGATTCCGAGGCTGAACAGGCCCACGACGGCGCTGAACACCGCGTAGACGAAGCCGAGATTCAGCAGCACGCCGAGCGCCCCGACCCCGAGCCCGGCCATCACCACGATCCCGTCGCGCTCGACGAGGCCGAGCCCGACCAGGGACACGGCGAGCCCGAGCGGGATCTGCCCGACGATCGGCGCGGCGACGATCAGGACCAGCGCGAGGGTGAGCAGCAGCAGGCCCATCGCCCGCATGCCGACCTCGTTCTCGAAGACGCGCATGCGCGGGCGCGACCAGCGCTCCAGGCGCCGCAGCAGCGGCACCGCCCGGGCCACCGCCCGCTGCAGGTCGGAGCGGGCAATCGAGCGGCCGAGCAGGGCGCGCGGCAGCCAGGGCGCCGACATCCCGGCCGCGATCTGGGCCGCCACCAGCGCCAGCAGCAGCCCGCAGATCAGCGGGATCGGCGGCGGCATCGGCAGGCAGTTCGGCAGGCCGAGCAGCACCACCAGCAGGGCGAAGGCCCGGTCGCGCAGCACCGCCACGATGTCCCCGACCGTGAGACGGTCGGCCTCCTGCGCGGCCAGCACCGTCAGGACGTCGGAGGTTCGCGTCGGTTTGGTCAAGGGGGTGCCGTCCGCTGCCTCGGTCGCGGCGCCCGCTCTAACCTGTTCTTTCCCCTCGGCCAACCCGACCGCCCGTCGTGCGGGCGATGCGTCGCATTCGTCGTCCCGGTCCAGGAGCCCGACCGGCTCCCGGGGCGCCGCCGCCAACCGCGCGCGCGTGCTCGTCATCCGCAGCCATCCTCGCGCCCCCGCGAGAGGGCAACCGGGCCGTCTTCAGCCGAGCAACCGGGCTTTCCTGAGGCAGGCCCCCCGGTTCAGTGCAGCGTGAGCACGCCGTTCACCGTCCGGAACTCGGCCGGCTTGATGAGTTGCGAATGGGACACACGCACCGAATGGAGCGGGCCTTCCAGCTCGCGCTCCCAGAACGCCAGGAAATCGTGCAGGACCGGGAATTTCGGGGCGAGATCGTAATCCTGCCAGACGTAGGTCTGCAGCACCCCGG
Source organism: Methylobacterium sp. WSM2598 (assembly GCF_000379105.1). Lineage (GTDB taxonomy): Bacteria > Pseudomonadota > Alphaproteobacteria > Rhizobiales > Beijerinckiaceae > Methylobacterium. Next base: position 3,060,512 of record NZ_KB900609.1, read on the forward strand.
GATGGTCGGGCATGCGGTACAGGATCTGCGCGGTGGTCAGACCATAGCCCTCGAGTTGACGCAGGAACTCCCTGGAAACCATCGGACCTCCTTCCTCGGCCGAACCGATCGCGGCCGCGCAACTTGCCGGCTAACGGTCCGATGATGGGGCGAAGGCACCGTTAAGCTCAAGACCAAAAATCGGCTTTCGCGTGCAAAAACAAGGCTTTGGCAGCATCCGCGAGGGATTGCTAGCAGCCCCGCGCCGGCCCTGCCGCGCGCCGGACTTCCTCTGAGGAAGGCGCGGCGATCCCGATTCGTTCCGACATCTTGCGATTTTCCTAACGGAAGAGGGTTGACTCGAAAGACGATGGAAAAGACTTTTCCATCGGTTTGCACCGCACCGCACCGGATCGTCCCTTGCGCGGCCCGAATCAGCTTCGCGGATGGAGCGATCTCGCGGCGGCCTGCGGCGCGCTGCTCTGGGCGCAGGCGGCCGCGGCCGAGGGCCGGGACGAGGTCCGGGCGGTGCTGTTCGGCGGCCTCGATGCGGGCCGCTCCACCTTCGTCAACGCGGGCGTCAAGGCCGCGCCGGGCGGCCTCGTCAGCGACGGATTCGTCCTGCTCGGCGGGTTCGGCACCGGCCTGCGGAGCGAGCGCGACTGGTACGGGCGCCCGGCCCCGGACGGGCGGCGCCCGCCGCGGGTGTTCCGCCACACCGTCCTCGCCAACGCCCTGGGGGGCTGGCAGTGGCTGCGGGAATGGGGCGTCGTCGCGGTCCTCGTCGGTCCCGAGATGTCCTTCGAGACGCTGGGCACCGGCGGCGCGCCGCGGCGCGCCCTGCGCTTCGGCCTGCGCCTCCACGCCGAGGTCTGGGCCCGGCCGACGCCCGAGACCCTCCTCACCGTCACGGCGATCACCGGCAGCGCCCGCCGGGACGGCTGGGGCCGGGTCTCCTGGGGATGGCGGGCGGGCCCGGCCTATCTGGGCCCGGAGGCCGCCCTCTACGCCGACGCGACCGGCTACCGGAAGTGGTCGCTCGGCCTCCACCTCACCGACTTCGCCCTCGGCGAGGCCAACGGGCGGGTCTCAGCCGGATGGCTCTACGAGGAAAAGGTCCGGCGTCCCGGCCTCTTCCTGGCGACCTGCCTGTGGCTGCCCCTCTGACCCGTCGAGCCCCGCGAGGAAGCGCGCGGCATCGGCCAGGATCTCCCGGCGGCGGGAGGCGGGCATCCGCGCGAGGGTGCGGTAGGGCATGGCGAGGCGCGGGTTGCCCGAGAGCCGCTCCGCGTGGGTGATCAGGAAGGCCCAGTAGAGGTAGTTGAAGGGGCAGGCCCGCGTCCCGCTCTTCAGCCGCACGTCGTACGCGCAGGCGCGGCAGTAATCCGACATGCGGTCGATGTAGGCGCCGGAGGCCGCGTAGGGCTTGGAGGCGAGCAGGCCCCCGTCCGCCCACAGCGCCATGCCGTGGACGTTCGGGAGTTCCACCCACTCGTAGGCATCCGCGTAGACGACCAGGAACCACTCCTCCAGCGCGGCGGGCCGGATCCCGGCGAGGAGGGCGAAGTTGCCGAGCACCATCAGGCGCTGGATGTGGTGGGCGTGGGCGTGGGCCCGCGTCGCCGCGACGCTGTCGGCGAGGCAGCGCATCGCCGTCTCGCCCGACCAGTAGAACCAGGGCAGGTCGCGCGCCGCCCCGAGGGCGTTGGTGGCCGCGTAATCCGGCATCCTCGCCCAGTAGAGGCCGCGCACGTATTCCCGCCAGCCGAGGATCTGGCGGATGAAGCCCTCGACCGCGTTGAGGGGCGCGCGCCCCTCCGCGTGGGCGCGCTCCGCCGCCCGGCAGACCTCCTCGGCGTCGAGGAGGCCGAGATTGAGGGCGGGCGCGAGCAGCGCGTGGTAGAGGAAGGGGGCGCCCGCCCGCATCGCGTCCTGGTAGTCGCCGAAGGCGGGCAGGCACTCGTCCAGGAAGTGGCGCAGGGCCGCCAGGGCCTGCTCCCGCGTCACCGGCCAGCCGAACCCGTCGAGATCGCCGAAATGCCCGGGGAAGCGCCGGGCCACGAGGGCGATCACCTCCCGGGTGACCGCGTCGGGCGGGAAGCGCAGGCGCGCGGGGAGGCGGTGATCGGCCGGAAGCTTGCGGCGGTTCTCCTGGTCGAAGTTCCAGCGCCCGCCGACCGGGGCGCCGTCCCGCATCAGGAAGCCGGTCCGGCGGCGCATCGCCCGGTAGAAGGTCTCCATGCGCAGGCTCGCGCGCCCCTCCGCCCAGCGCGCGAAGGCCTCGCGCGGGCAGAGGAAGCGGGTGTCGGCGCGGATCTCGACCGGAACGCCGAGCGTCTCCGACCAATCCCGCATCATCGCGAGCACCCGCCACTCGCCGGGCTCGGTCACCACCACCCGGTCGGGCCGGTGGCGGGCGACCGCGCGGGCGAGTTCCCCACCGAAGGAGCCGGTATTGCCCGCATCCTCCAGCGCCACGTAGTCGACCGCGACGCCGCGCGCCCTCAGCTCCGCCGCGAAGTGGCGCATGGCCGAGAGGACGAGCGCGATCTTCTGCTTGTGGTGGCGGACATAGGTCGCCTCCTCGGCGACTTCGGCCATCAGCACCACGTCGCGGGCCGGGTCGAGGTCGGTCAGGCCGGCGAGGCGCGGGTGGAGCTGGTCGCCCAGCACGAAGCGCAGCGTCCGCACGGCGCCTCAGCCCCTGGTGCGGACGCGCGAGCGCCCGCCATCGACGCCGATCACCTGGCCGGTGATCCAGCCGGCCTCCTCGCCGACCAGGAAGGCCGCGAGGCCGCCCGCATCCTCGGGCCGGCCGAGGCGCTGGAGCGCGTGCATGCCGGCGATGCCGTTCGCCACCGTCTCGTTGGCGGTGAGCGGCGCGGCGAGCGGCGTGCGGGTGAGGGAGGGGGCGACGACGTTCACGCGCACGCTCGGGGCGAGTTCGGCCGCGAGCGCGCGGGCGAGGCCCTCGACGGCGCCCTTGGCCATCGCCACGCTGGCATGGGCGGAAAAGCCCTGGGCGACCGCGACCGTGGAGAACAGCACGACCCCGCTCGTGCCCGTCCCGGCCCCCTCCCGCAGCGCGGGCGCGGCGGCCTGCACGGCCAGGAAGGCGCCGAGCGCGTTGAGGCGGAAATCGGCCTCGATCTCCTCCGCCCGCAGCCGCGCGACCGGCCGCAGGGTGATGCTGCCGACCGCGTAGACGAGGCCGCCGAGCGCGTCCCCGGCCTGCGCGGCGGCGCGCGCGGCGGTGGCCGGGTCGGTGACGTCGCCCGCCGTCACGGTCGTGTCGCCGAGTTCGGCGGCGGCCGCCGCGAGCCGGCCCGCGTCGCGGGCGACGAGGTGGAGGGGCCGGCCGCGCGCCCGCAGCGCCCGGGCCGCGGCGAGGCCGATCCCGCCCGTGCCGCCGAAGATCAGAACCCGTGCCGCCCCGCCCGTCATGCCGCCCCCCTTTGCCGCGCGCCTTGCGGCTCCCCTTGGCCCGCGTCCGGCGCTAGGTATGGCGGGACGGGCTCGGGTCAGCCGAGCTGAACTGCCGCAGGGGCCGGCGGCGATCCGGGGGAGCCAGGGGCATGAAGTTCGCCTTCGCGGGGATCGACTTTCTCGGCGGCGTCTTCGAGGCCCTGGCGGGGGCCGGCTGGCAGCCGATCAAGCTCTTCACCCGGCCCTGCGACGGCATCTACGACTTCAACGACAGCGTGGTGACGCTGGCGCGCCGCCACCGCGTGCCGATCCAGCTCTCGCGGGTGCGGCCGGCGGATCTCGACGCGCTGACCCAGGAGCACGGCCGCGACTGGGCGCTCGTCGTCGCGGGCTATCCCTGGCTGATCACCGGCTGGCCGGGCCGGGTGCGCTACGCGCTCAACTTCCACCCCTCGCCGCTGCCGACCGGCCGCGGCCCCTACCCGCTGTTCAAGGCGATCCTCGATTCCTACGAGACCTGGGGCGTCACCGCCCACGTCCTCGCCGAGGAGGGGTTCGACACCGGCGACATCCTCGCCCAGGAGCTCTTCCCGCTCTCGCCCGGCGAGACCCACGAGACGCTGCTCGCCCGCTGCCAGATCGCCGCGATGCGGCTGGCCGCCGGACCGATCGCCCGCGACCTGCCCGCCCGCTGGCGGGCCCCGGAGCCGCAGGGCGACGGCTCCTACTGGCCGCGGGTGACGGATGCGGACCGCACCCTCGATTTCCGCCAGCCCGTCGCCGCGGTGCTGCGCAAGGTGCGGGCCTTCGGGACGATCGAGACCGTGGCGCGGCTCAACGACGCCCGGGTCTTCGTGGCGGCGGCCGACGGCTGGGTCGAGCCGCACCGCTACGCGCCGGGCGCGATCGTGCACCGCCACCGCCGCCACGTGCTGGTGGCCGCCCGGGACGGCTTCGTGCAGATCACCCGCTGGAGCACGCTGCCGCTGGCGGAGGCCGGCCAGACCGGCCGCTGAGCCGTGCCGCCGATGCGCCGCAAGGGCGACCTGCCCGAGAAGATCTGCGCCCAATGCGGCCGGCCCTTCGCGTGGCGGCGCAAGTGGGAGCGGGTCTGGGAGGAGGTGCGCTACTGCTCGGATCGCTGCCGCCGGGAGGCGAAGCGGGGCGGGGCGGGGCGGAGCCGGTCCTGAGCCGTCATCCGACCTCCGGTTGATGGCTTCGCCATCTCCGATTTCGGCCATGCGGATGTCGGCTTCGCTCAGGCGCCGCGCGGGCTTGGCATACGGGATCCGCTTGATCAAAGCGGGTCCGGTATCAGGCGGCGCGCGACCGCGGCAGGATCCCGCCGGAGCCGGGCGTCGGGCAGAGCTCGCGCAGGGGCGCCGGCTTGCCGAGCAGGTAGCCCTGGACCAGGCGGCAGCCGAAGCCCCGCAGGCGGTCGAGCTGCTCTTCCGTCTCCACGCCCTCGGCGACGCATTCCAGGCCGAGATACGTGCAGAGGTGCAGGATCGTCTTCACGATCGCCTCGCCGGTGGGCGTGTCGACGCTCGCCACGAAGCTGCGGTCGATCTTGATCCGGTCGAGCCCCAGCCGGTGCACGTAGCCGAGGCTCGAATGGCCGGTGCCGAAATCGTCGAGGGCGATCCGGCTGCCCAGGGCGCGGAGCTTGCCGACCGAGCGGCCCGCCGCCTCCAGGTCGGCCATCAGCGCCGTCTCGGTCAGCTCGAAGGTCAGGCGGCTCGGCGCGACGCCGCTGCGCAGGATGAGCGCGACGATCGCGTCGGTCGCCTCGGGCGAGCTGAGATCGTGCGAGGACAGGTTGAAGGACAGGCCGACCGCTTGCGGCAGGTGGTCGATCTCGCCGAGCGCCTTCTCCAGGAGCAGGAGCGTCAGCCGGTGAATCAGGCCGCAGCGCTCCGCGACCGGGATGAACCGGCTCGGCGGGACCGCGCCGAGGAGCGGGCTCCGCCAGCGCGCCAGCGCCTCCACCGTCCGAACCGACCCGGAGGCCAGGTCGTAGACCGGCTGGTAGTGCAGCTCCAGCTCGGCCTCCAGTCCCGCCGCCTGCAGCGCCGCCTCGACGGCGCGCTCGGCCTGGATCAGGTCGTCCTGCTCCTTCGAGTAGACCGTCACGGCGCCGCGGCGATGCTGCTTGGACTGGTAGAGGGCGTGGTCGGCGTGGTCGAACAGGGCGGCGCCGTCGCGGTCGGCGGCGCTGGCGAAGGCGACGCCGCAGGAGCAGCCGGGGGACAGGAGGATGTCGCCGGCGCGGAACGGCTGCCTCAGCAGGTCCGAGACCTCCCGGCAGAAGGCGGCGACGTCGCGGCCGAGGGCCCGCGCGTCGATCAGGGCGCCGAACTCGTCGCCGCCGAGACGGGCCACCCTGACGGCCTTCCCCGCGAGGCTCCCCAGGCGGCGGCCGGTCTCGGCGAGGACGCGGTCGCCGGCCGAATGCCCGTAGCTGTCGTTGATGGACTTGAAGTGGTCGAGGTCGAAGATCGCCAGGGCCAGCTCCGCCCGGTCCGGCCCGTCGCGCAGGCCGTCGAGGGCCGCGAAGAAGTAGCGCCGGTTCGGCAGCCCCGTGAGGCTGTCGGTGTGGGCGAGGCGGAAATTCTCCTCGGCCAGGAGCCGCATCTCCTCCTGCTTGCGGATCAGGGCGGCCTGGGAATGGATCAGCTTCAGGAACGAGTCGTAGTTGGCGCGCAGCACGCGCACCATCACCATCACCACGAAAGCGAGGTTGAGCGAGATGGCGCCGAAGACCGCGTTGCCGGTCGTGAGGTAGTGCGCCAGGAAGGCCGCGGTGACGATCGCGGTGACGAGGAGGGCGCATGCCGGCAGGTGCATCAGGCAGAAGATGCAGGCGATGACCGTGATGGCCACGAAGAGCGCGACGTGGCCGCGCTCGAAGGGGCCGCCGTAGCCGTCGAGCATGACGGCCCAGACCACGAAGGCGAGGGACAGGAAGGCGGTGAGGACGACCGTCCGGCGCATGCGGGCCGCCGCCTCGGCCGCGTCGACCCGCCCGGCGTCGAGCCGGTACCAGTGGATGCCGCGGCCGATGCAGATCGGGACCAGGAGGGCGAGCACCCCGACCGTCAGCCAGGGCGGCGCCAGCCGCGCATGCGTGAAGGCGACGGCGACGGCGTTCGCCGTCAGGCAGGCGTAGAGCGCGGGGATCTGCTTCTTGATCTCGGCGAATTGCGCGACGCGGATGCGGTCCCGGAGCGGGTCGGCCGCCTCGGCGCCGAGCCCGCGCGCCCGCAGGGCGTCGTCGGCGCCCCGCGCGAGGGCCGACCATGCCGCGGCCAGAAGGGACCGCATCGGGCCCGGCCCCCGCGGGCCGGTCGGATGACCGGGGACGTCGTGCGGCGCCGATGCGTCCCCGGGTTCCGCGGACCTCAGATCGGGCATGCGCCATTCCCCAACGTCGAAGCACCCGGATCGCGATTCACGCCCCGGTTGCCGCGAGTGCAGCCTAGAAACCGAAGATGCTCGTCGTCGAGCTTTGCCGATCAATTCCTAAGGCTTGCATAATCCTCCGGCTCGGCACTGGGGCGAAGTCAGGACGGCCCAAGCAAAAGCCGCGGCGGCGGGCGACGGCTGCACGACCGGGATCGGGGCCGGCCCGCCTCAGCCCCGCCGGAGGGCCAGGGCCGCCAGGCTGGCCGCCGCGAGCAGGGTCACGGCGACCGGCGTCGCGGTGCCGTCGTGCCACGCCGCGACCGAGACCGTGAACGCGGCCCCGAGGGTCATCTGCAGGAAGCCGTAGAGGCTCGACGCGGCCCCGGCGGCGTGCGGGTCGACATTCATCAGCCCCGCCACGGCGTTCGGACCGAGGAGCCCGATCCCGACCGCGTAGAGGACGAGGGGCAGGATCAGGGTCGCCACGCCGAGCGCGCCGCCGCGATCGACGGCGAGCAGCGCCAGCGCCCCGGCGAAGCACAGGCCGTTGCCGAGGCGCGCGGCGCGCCGGATCGGCATCCGCCCGGCGAGGCGGCCGGCGATCCACGCCCCCGCCACCATGCCGGCGACGACGAGCAGGCAGTCGAACCCGACCTGCTGCGGCGTCCGGCCCAGCCGCTCGCCGAGCAGGAAGGGCGCCACCGCCAGGAAGGCGTAGAGGCTCGTCCCCGCGCAGGCGCCCGCCACCACGTAGGCGCGGTAGACCGGCGCCCCGAGGAGGCGCAGGTAGGAGGCGGCGACGGCCGAGAGGCCCGGCAGGGCGACCGGGTGCCGGTTCGTCTCCGGCAGGCCGCGCAGCACGAGGGTGCCGAGGACGGCGACCAGGGCGGCGAGGAGCACGAACACCGCCCGCCAGCCGAGGGCCCCGCCCACGACGCCGCCGATCGCCGGCGCGAGGGCGGGCGTCAGGGTCATCGCCATGGTGAGGAGCGCGAGCTTGCGCGTGGCGTCCTCCGCGGTCGAGACGTCGCGCACCATGGCGCGGCCGAGCACGAGGGCGCCGCAGGCCCCGAGCGATTGCAGCACCCGCGCCGCCACCAGGACGCCGATGCTGCGCGCCGGGATCGCCAGGAGCAGCCCCGCGAGGTAGAGCGCCATCCCGGCGATCAGCACCGGGCGGCGGCCGTAGCGGTCGGAGAGGGGGCCGTAGACGAGTTGTCCGCAGGCGAGGCCGACGAGGTAGAGGGTGATCGTCAGCTGCGCCACGACCGGCGAGGTGCCGAGATCCGCCGCCGCGGCCGGGAGCACCGGCACGAAGATGTGCAGCGCCACGGTCCCGGTCATCGTCACGGCGACGAGCAGCGGCAGCGAGGCCCGGGCGGGCGCGTCCTTCGTCACGGTCTCGTCGCATCCCCTGGCTGGACGCGAGAGACCCGCGCCGGCGCGCTGGCGCCTCCCTCCGCGGGGAGGGCCCCGCGCGCGGCGTCGCGCCGCGCCCGCGGCCTCGCCCCGCGGACCGCGAGCTTAAGTCGAGCCGCGCCGGGACTCCCATGCCGGATCGGCATGGCAGGGTTCCGCCCCGTCCTCCATCAGTTGAGCTTGGGCTCGCCGCTGGCATCGTCCCGGCCGGACTCGCGAAACACCTCCCAGGCGGCGCGGATCAGCGCCTGGACGGCCGGCCGGCCGGCCACCGCCGGGTCGGGGAGGAACTGCAGGTCGATCGCTGCGGCGGCGGCGCGCAGGATCGCGAGTTCGGCCTGGACGTCGTCGGAGCGGCGCGCGCCCTCGGGCAGGAGCGGGCGCGCGGAGGGTGAATCGCGGTGCATCGGGGGATTCCTGGCGGGGGCTGGACTGGGCGAGGGGGTCAGGCGGCGGCCAGGACCGGCCGGTCGGCGCCGCGCACGGCCCGGAGCTGGCGCAGGGTGCGCTCGTCGAAGCCCGCCTCGACGGCGATGATCTCCTCGCCCTCGATCACCCGCGGCAGGCCGAGCGGGAAGGCGCGGAAGTGGAGCTGGATCAGGCGCAGGAGCCAGGAGGTCGGGTTCTGCGAGATGAAGCGGGAGACGCCCCGCGGCAGGCCCCACTCGACGATCCCGGTGGTCAGCGCGAGCGCGACCGGGTTCAGGCGTCGGCCGGAGATGCGGGCCCGGTCCGAGACGCAGATCCGGCCCCATTCCCAGATGTGCGGCGCCGACGGCGCGGGCCCGTCGCACAGCTCGGGCAGGACGGAGGAGAGCAGATAGGGCCGCGTGGTCGGCAGGAGGCGAGAGTATCCGACAAGGTCATCCTCCTGAATGGCAAGAAGATGAACCGCGTGCTCGTCATCGAACTGATCAACCTCCCGTTGATCCGGCCTCCTCAGATCGCTCCAGCCTTTGTCCTTGACGAAGATGTCGTGGCGGAGCCGGTAGGCCTGCTCCATCTCGGCCGCGTAGAGGTGGATGTTGGTGGCATCGACAACGTGAATCATCGGGAGGCTCCGGTGGTGCGGAGTCCCTTCTACGCATGGCAGCGGGCCGCCATAGTCCAAGAACTTGTACTTTGGGAATTCAACTGATGATACCGAGTCGCAATCCCAATGCAACCGCATGGGCGCGGCTCGTGGTGCCGAGCTTGCGGCGCACGGCGCGCAGGTGGCGGATCGCGCCGTGCGCGGAGATGCCCATGGCGTCGGCGATCTCCTGGTCGGACTTGCCGTCCGCGGCCCATTGCAGGCTCTCGCGCTCGCGCGGGGAGAGCGGCTCGGCGAGGGGGCCCGTCTCGCCCTTGGCGAGCAGCAGCACCTGACCGAGCGCGTAGGTCCCCACGAGGGTGAGCATGCCGCGCACGGCGGGGCTGAGGTCGAGCTTCTCGCCGACGAAGCTGACGCCCGCCGTGTCGCCCTCCAGGGTCAGGAGCGGCAGGGTGAAGCCCTCGCGCAGGCCGAACTCGCCCGCCTCGTCGAGGACGCGGCGGGCGGCGCGGTCGTCGGGGGCGCAGAGGCCCGGATCGGACCACGCGAAGCCGCTGCCGCGCTCGCCGACGCCGCGCACCACCGGGTCGTGGAGTATGTAGTCCCGGGCATAGTAGCGCCGCGCCCACTCGTCCGGGTAGGTGCCGGCGAACACGGTCGGGCGGCGATCGCAGGGCACCGCGTCGCAGATCCGCAGGGTGGCGAGCAGCACGTGCTCGACGCCCACCCCCGCCAGGGTCCTGAGGAGCTGGTCGCGGACATTCTCGGGCGTCGCCGTGCGGTGGATGGCCTGGAGAACCTCGCGAGAGAGATCGAGCGATCGCTTAGACATCATCGTCCCCTTCCGGCGCCGGGCCGCGCGGGCAGGCCGGAGCCGGGGCGCGGGCCGCCGCCATCCCCCACCATCCCCCGCCTGCCGCAAGATTTCGATGCAAATTCCGTGACAAACGCCGAGCAGAACGCCCAGAGCTGCCCGATCCTGCCTCAACCCGGGCACTGCGAAAAGCCCCGAGAACTTGGACACCTGGGGACATGGAGGGCACGGAAACCGAAGAGAAAGATTTTCTTGTCCAGGAAAACCACCATAAGCTGCAGCGGTCCGAACCATGGTTAATGATGGTTGTCAACCGCCGGCGGGCCGGAACGCAGAAGGGCCACCTCGCGGCGGCCCTTCGCTCCGAGTCGGTGGTGGGACGGCTCAGAAATCCATACCGCCCATGCCGCCCATGCCGCCCATGCCGCCGCCGCCCGGCATGGCCGGCGGGGCCTCCTTCTTGGGCGCGTCGGCGACCATCGCCTCGGTCGTCACCAGCAGGCCGGCCACCGAGGCGGCGTCTTGCAGGGCGGTGCGCACGACCTTGACGGGGTCGACAATGCCGGCCTCGATCAGGTCGACGTAGGTCTCGTTCTGCGCGTCGAAGCCGAAGGTGGCCGAGCCGTTCTCGGCGACCTTGCCGACCACGATCGAGCCCTCGACGCCGGCATTCTCGGCGATCTGGCGGATCGGGGCCTCAAGGGCCCGCACCACGATGTTGATGCCGGCCTGGACGTCGGCGTTGTCGCTCTTCACGCCCTGGGCCGCGGCCTTGGCGCGCAGGAGGGCGGCGCCGCCGCCCGGGACGATGCCCTCCTCCACGGCCGCGCGGGTCGCGTGCATGGCGTCGTCGACGCGGTCCTTCTTCTCCTTGACCTCGACCTCGGTCGCGCCGCCGACCCGGATCACCGCCACGCCCCCGGCCAGCTTCGCCAAGCGCTCCTGCAGCTTCTCCCGGTCGTAGTCCGAGGTCGTCTCCTCGATCTGCGCCTTGATCTGCGCCACCCGCGCCTCGATGTCCGCCTTCTCCCCGGCCCCATCGATGATCGTGGTGTTCTCCTTCTCGATCCGCACCCGCTTGGCCCGCCCGAGCATCGGGAGCGTCACGTTCTCCAGCTTGATGCCGAGATCCTCCGCGATCATCTGACCGGCGGTCAGGATCGCGATGTCCTCCAGCATCGCCTTGCGCCGGTCGCCGAAGCCCGGCGCCTTCACGGCCGCCACCTTCAGACCGCCGCGCAGCTTGTTGACCACCAGCGTGGCCAGCGCCTCGCCCTCGATGTCCTCGGCCACGATCAGCAGCGGCTTGCCGGTCTGCACCACCGCCTCGAGCACCGGCAGCATCGCCTGCAGCGACGACAGCTTCTTCTCGTGGATCAGGATGTAGGGATCCTCGAGCTCGGCGATCATCTTCTCCGCGTTCGTGATAAAGTACGGGGAGAGGTAGCCGCGGTCGAACTGCATGCCCTCGACGACGTCGAGCTCGGTCTCGGCCGTCTTGGCCTCCTCGACCGTGATCACGCCCTCGTTGCCGACCTTCTGCATCGCCTCGGCGAGCATGCGGCCGATCTCCGCGTCGCCGTTGGCCGAGATGGTGCCGATCTGGGCGATCTCGTCGTTGCGGGTGATCTTGCGGGAGTTCTGCTTCAGGTCCTCGGCGACGGCGGCGACGGCGAGGTCGATGCCGCGCTTGAGGTCCATCGGGTTCATGCCGGCGGCGACGTACTTGGCGCCTTCCTTGACGATGGCCTGGGCCAGCACGGTCGCCGTGGTGGTGCCGTCACCCGCGAGGTCGTTGGTCTTCGAGGCCACTTCGCGCACCATCTGGGCGCCCATGTTCTCGAACTTGTCGGCGAGCTCGATCTCCTTGGCGACCGTCACGCCGTCCTTGGTGATCCGCGGAGCCCCGAAGCTCTTCTCGATCACCACGTTGCGGCCCTTCGGGCCGAGCGTCACCTTGACGGCGTTGGCCAGGATGTCGACGCCGCGCAGCATCTTCTCGCGGGCATCGGCGGAGAAACGAACGTCTTTGGCTGCCATAATGTCACTCCTCGGGAGACATGACGTGGATCGAAGGCCCCGCTCAGGCGGCCTTCTTGACGGCCTCGGTCGCCACCAGGATGCCGAGGATGTCGGATTCCTTCATGATCAAGAGGTCCTGCCCGTCGATGCGGACCTCGGTGCCCGACCACTTGCCGAACAGCACCCGGTCGCCCGCCTTCACGTCGAGGGGGACGAGCTTGCCGGCCTCGTCGCGGGCGCCCGGCCCGACGGCGACGACCTCGCCCTCCTGGGGCTTCTCCTTGGCGGTGTCCGGGATGATGATGCCGCCCTTGGTCTTCTCCTCCGCGTCGATGCGGCGGACCACCACGCGATCATGGAGCGGTTGGAACGTCATCGAGTGTCTCCAGCGCTTCTCAACCATGTCGTACAGGGCCGGGCTCTCGCCTGAGCCGCCCGGCCGCCGCCAAGCTGGGAGCGCGGACACCGCCGTTCAAGGGGGCGCCGAAAAAATTTTGGCACTCCCTGTTCGGGAGTGCCAGGCAGGGCCGCCCGGCGCGGGGGCGGGTCAGGCCGGGGGCGCGAGCCCGGCGCGCCGCTCGCGCAGCTGGCGGCGGACCCGCGGGCGCGAGGCGCGGCCCTCCGGGCGGGGCGCGCGCGGGGCGCGCCCGTTCGGCGGCGGGGGCGGCGGGGCGGCGAAGAGGGGCGTGGGCGCGCAGGCGCTGCAGCGGTCCCGGGCGCCGGCGCCGAGGATCTCGCGCAGGAGGGCGGCGCCGTCCGGGTCGCCCTCCAGGAGGTCGGCGCTGAAATGGGGCATCGGCGTCAGCGCTCGGCGAGGCGCAGGGGCGCGGCGCCGATCACCCGCACGGCGGGCCGCGGCGCGGTCCCGGTGCAGGCCGCCGGACGGTAGGGCCAGGCGGCGCCCGCGCAGGCGTCCGGCGCCGCCGGGGCCGGCGCCGCATGGCTGAGGGCGGCCGGGCGCGGCCCGTGCCCGTTCGCCATCACGACGATGCCGGCCGCCAGCATCGCGCCCAACAGGATCAGTCTCGCCACGCCCATCATGACCGCCCCCGCCCCGTTCCGTCCCTGATTTCAAGCTGAGCTGCGTATAGGGGGCGGCCATGTCCGGGATTTTGCGTCGGACGCGGCGGTTCGGGGCGAAATGTTGCGTCGCGCCGGCGCGACGCAATATTTCGTTAACCGGCCGGCGCGGATCAGGCCTTGGGGATCCAGGCCCAGGCGATGTCGCGGACCCGGATCGCGCGCGGGATCAGGCCGAGGCGGTGGAAGCGGTCGGCGGTGGCCTGCTGGCCGTCCAGGACCGCCTCGTCGATCGGCTTGATCCGGAAGCGGGTGCGGGCGACGATCGCCGCCTCGACCTCGAGTTGGATGCCCTGCGCCTCGTGCAACGTCCGCGCGTAGGCGTCGCGGTTGGCCTCGGCCCAGGCGGCTTCCCGCGCCAGCACGTCCGCGATCTGACCGACCACCTCCGGGTAGGTCTCGGCGAAGGCCCGGTTGGCGAGGTAGAAGCTGTGCGGGTTCGCCACCTCGTGGTTGTGGGCGAGGACGCGGGCCCCCTTGCCCTCCGCGATCGCCAGGTAGGGATCCCAGATCGACCACGCGTCGATCGCGCCGCGGGCGAAGGCCGCGACGCCGTCCGCGGGGGCGAGGTAGACCGGGTTGATGTCGCCCCAGCCGAGGCCGCCCTTCTCGACCGCCGCCACCAGGGTGGCGTGGGCGCTCGATCCCTTGGGCACCCCGACCGTGCGGCCCCTGAGGTCGGCGAGGCTGCGCAGCCCCGAGCCCTCGGGCACGATCACGGCCTCGCCGCCCGCCTCCTGGGCGGCCACGTACAGGAGGTTGCCGGAGGCGGCCTGGGCGAAGATCGGCGGGGCGTTGCCCACCGTGGCGAAGTCGATGGCGCCGAGGTTCAGCGCCTCCAGCATGGGCGGGCCGAACTGGAACTCGACCCAGCGCACCGGGACGCCGAGCGGCCGGAAATGCGCCTCGTAGACGCCGCGCTGGCGGGCCGAGACGAACAGGCCGGATTTCTGGAAGCCGAGGCGCAGCTCCCTGGGGAGGGCCGCGGCCGCGCGGGCGGGAAGGCCGCCGGCGGCGAGGAGCGCCGAGGCGCCGGCGAGGAGGTCTCTGCGTCGCATGGGGCAGGTCCTTCGAGGGTGTCCGGGATCGCGGATCCCGTGTTCGGAGACCCGAACACAGCCCTCTCGCTTAAGGCGACCGCAGGGGGAATCAAGACTTCGCGCGATATCTAGACGGCGCAGCACGGGAATGTGCGACGGTCCGCGGCGAGTAGACCTGACGATATCGCCAATTTTGTTCTTCCGAAGCGGATCCGTCCGGAAGAAAGCTCGCGCTCCGGGGGCGGGAGGCGAAAACACCGTCCCACGATTGCGGCATTCGCGCCCAGGTGCGGGCGGGGAGGGAGCCGGCGAGCGGGCGCGGTCGGCCGGGGGCCGATCACCCCGTCGCGGGCGTCCCGCAACGGCGCCCCGCCCGACCGCCCCCGCGCAGCAAAAACCCCGGCCGCCGGGGGCGGCCGGGGTCCGCGAGGCCCCGCAGAGATGCGAGCGTTACTCGTTCCGGTTGCCCATCAGGGCGAGCAGGAACTGGAACATGTTGATGAAGTCCAGGTACAGCGTCAGCGCGCCGAACACCGAGACCTTGGCGGCAGCCTCCTGGTCGAAGTTGCCGTACAGGTACATTTCCTTCAGCTTCTGCGTGTCGTAGGCGGTCAGGCCGGCGAAGATGAGCAGGCCGATCACCGAGATGGCGAATTGCAGCGCGCTCGAGGCGAGGAAGATGTTGACCAGGCTCGCGATCACGAGGCCGATCAGGCCCATGACCAGGAACGAGCCGATCCCCGACAGGCTGCGCGCGGTGGTGTAGCCGTAGAGGCTGAGACCGCCGAACGCCGCCGCGGTGATGAAGAAGACCTGCACCACGCTGGCCCCGGTGTAGCGGAGCAGCAGCGTGGAGAGCGAGGCGCCCATCACCGCCGCGAAGGCCAGGAAGGTCGTGCGGGCGCTCGCCGCCGACATCCGGTCCATGCGGAAGGAGAAGAAGAAGATGAAGGCGAGCGGCGCCAGCGCCACCACCCACATCAGGGGCGTGGTGTAGAGGGTGATGCCGAACTGCGTCAGGTACTGGCCGCCGATCCGCACCATCTGGCCGGCGCCGTTGCGGGCCGCCTCCGCCGGAACGGCGGTGGTGGCGAGCTTGTTGACGCCGAGCGCGACCAGCGCCGAGACGGCGAGGCCGAGCACCATGTTGTTGTAGACGCCGAGCATGAACGCGCGCAGGCCCTGGTCGACCTCGACTTGGCCGCGGGCGTAGCCCGAGGGGGCTCCGTACCCGGTCGCGCCGCCCTGCCGGAACGGGCTGTTCTCGAATGCCATGGGAGATTCCTTCGGAAGCTCTCTAGCGTGGGAGTTCGTGATCGAGGCTCACGCGATCCTCGGACGCCGAAACCGGGCGTCGTGCGCCGAATATGAGAGGCCGGGCTTGTCCGCACAAGGGTCGGTGCCGGCCCCGCACCCCAGAGAAGGGGGCCGTCAATCGGCCGCAGCCGGTTCGAGGGATTAAACGCTCACAGATTTCGTAAGTAAGGCGCCGGCTTCTGACCGAGGATCCTGAAGGTCCCGGCGAGCCCGAGACCGACCGCCACCACCGCGAGGGCGCAGGCGAGGAGCGCCCCGGATAGATCGAGCCGGAAATCGATACGCATCACCTGGGTGACGATGACGAAGGCGGCGAGCGTGCCGGCGGCGAGGCCGAACAGGGCGGTGGCGAGGCCGAGCACCCCGTATTCGAGGGCGTAGGCGCCGAGCAGCCGCATCCGCGTCGCCCCGAGCACCTTGAGCACGACCGCGTCGTAGAGGCGCGCCCGGTGGCCCGCCGCCAGCGCGCCCGCGAGCACGAACAGGCTCGCCACGAGGGCGACGCCGCTCGCGCCGCGGATCGCGAAGACGAGCTTGCCGACGATGTCGTTCACCGCGTCGAGGGCGTCCTTCACCCGCACGCTGGTCACCGACGGGAAGCGCAGGGCGGCCTCCCGCAGGATCCTCGCCTCCAGGGCCGGGTCCGGGCCCTCCGGCAGGGTCAGGGTCGCGAGGTCGGCGTGCGGCGCCCCCCGGAAGGTGCCGGGCGAGAACACCATCACGAAGTTGATGCCGAGGGTGCGCCATTCCACGTGGCGCAGATTGGCGATCTTCACGGTGAGGTTGCGGCCGAGCACGTTGACCGTGACGCTGTCGCCGACCTTGAGGCCGAGGGCCCGGCCGAGCTGGTCGTCGAAGGAGACCAGCGGCGTCGCGGCCTGCTCGGGATTCCACCACGCCCCCTCGGTCACCCGCGAGCCGTCGGGGAGGTCCTGCGCGTAGGTGATGCCCCGGTCGCCGTCGAGCACCCAGGCGGCGTCCTCCGGCGCCTTGATCTCGCTCGCCGGCCGCCCGTTGAGGGCGACGATGCGCCCGCGCATCATCGGCGCCCGCTCGATCTTGCCCCGCGGCGCCTCGCCGCCGAGGAACTGGTCGAAGGCCGCGGCGTCCCGGCCCGGAATGTCGAGGAAGAACAGGCTCGGCGCCCGGGAGGGCAGCGAGCGGGTCAGGGTGCGGGTGATGCTGGCGTCGATCAGGCTCAGCGCCACCAGGAGCGTGATGCCGAGCCCGAGCGAGAGCACGATCGAGGGCGTGAGCGCGCCCGGGCGGTGGAGATTGGCGAGGGCGAGCCGCGGCGCGGCGCCGCGCGGGCGCGGCAGCCGGCGGGCCAGCGCCATCAGGGCGAGGGCGACGCCCCGCAGCAGGCCGAAGGCGAGGCCCGCCGCCACGATGAAGATCAGGGCGACCCGGCGGTCGAAGGCGGTGAGGAGGGCGAGCGCCACCAGCCCCGCGAGGGCGAGGCCGAGCACGACGAGGTAGCGCGGGCGCGGCCAGCGCCGCTCGGGATCGACCGTGTCGCGGAACAGCCCCGACACCGCGACGTCGTGGGCGCGCCCGAGGGGTCCGATCGCGAAGGCCAGGGCGGTGAGGAACCCGTAGAGGGACGACACCGCCAGTTCGCCGGGGGCGAGCGTGGGCGTGAGCGGCACCGGCAGCAGGTCCGCGAAGGCGAGGACGAGCCCGTAGGGCAGGGCGGTGCCGACCGCGAGCCCGATCGCGATGCCGATCGCGGCGATCAGCATGACCTGCGTCAGGTAGAGGGCGACGACCTGCCCGCCGGGGGCGCCGAGGCTCTTCAGGGTGGCGATCGAGGCGCGCTTGCGCTCGACGAAGCCGCGCACCGCGTTGGCGACGCCGACGCCGCCCACCATCAGGGCCGTGAGCCCGACCAGGGTGAGGAACTGGGTGAAGCGCTCGACGCTGCGGGCGAAGCGCGGATCGGCGTTGAGCCGCGAGCGGATCTCCCAGCCCGCCTCCGGCAGGGCGGCGCGCACCGCGTCCGCGGCCCGCTCGACCTCCGCGTCGGAGGGATCGGCGAGCCGGACCCGGTAGACCCAGCGGTTGAGGCTGCCGGGCTGGAGCAGGCCCGAGGCCCGCAGGGCCGCCTCGCTGGTCAGCAGGCGCGGCCCGAAGCCGATCCCGTTGGCGATCTTGTCCGGCTCGGCCTGCAGCACGGCCCTGAGCGCGATCGTGGCGCTCCCGACCGTGACCCGGTCGCCGATCTTGAGGTCGAGGCGGGCGAGGAGGGCGGGATCGACCGCCGCCCCGAAGGCGCCGTCGCGCTCCGCCAGCAGGGTCTCGCGCGGGAGGGCCGGCGCGGTGACGAGGTCGCCGGAGGAAGGGTAATCCGGCCCGACGGCCTTCAGCTCGACGAGCGCCGCGCCCTTCTCCCCCGCCACCGCCATGGCGCGGGTGAAGGCCACCACGGAGACGCGGCCCTTCGCCTCCAGGACGGCCCGCTCCGCCGGGCTCGCCTCCCGGTGGATCAACCCGAAGGCGAGGTCGCCGCCCAGGATGGTCCGGCCCTGCTCGGCGAGGCCCCGGGTGAGGGAGCGCGACACCGAGGCGACGCCGGAGATCGCCGCGACCCCGATGGCCAGGCAGGCGAGGAAGACCGCGAAGCCGCCGAGCCCCCCGCGCAGCTCGCGCAGGGCGAGGCGCAGGATCAGCGGGAGCCGCGACGGGACCGCCGGGCGGCGCCCGGGGGCGCTCAGGGGAGGCAGGCTGCCGTGCATGGGGG
This sequence comes from Methylobacterium sp. WSM2598, assembly GCF_000379105.1. GTDB lineage: Bacteria > Pseudomonadota > Alphaproteobacteria > Rhizobiales > Beijerinckiaceae > Methylobacterium. The sequence continues at coordinate 3,078,787 of NZ_KB900609.1, forward strand.
TGTCCTGCGGGAGGCTGGGGATGCCCTGCGGGGGCGAGGGGCGCGGGCGGCAAGGGCGCGGGCAGCAAGCGGCCCGGGCGGGATCACGCCCCGCCGCCCGGGCCGGCCTCGCGGCGACGGCCGGGCGATGGTCCCTCCCCGCGCGGGGGAGGACGGCGCGGTCGCGGGGGAGGCCGACACGCGGTCACGCCGCCGCCGCGGCCTCGATCCGCCCGGAGCGCAGGCGCACCGTGCGGTCGCAGAGCCGGGCGAGGCCGGGATCGTGGGTCACCAGCACCAGGGTGGCGCCGCGGTCGCGCTTGAGGGCGAAGAGCAGCTCGACGATCGCGGCGCCCGTCGCCTCGTCGAGGTTGCCGGTCGGCTCGTCGGCCACCAGGATCGCCGGGTCCGGCGCCACCGCCCGCGCGATGGCGACCCGCTGCTGCTCGCCGCCCGAGAGCTGGGCCGGGTAATGGTGCAGGCGGTGGGCGAGGCCGACCGCCGCGAGGTCCCGCTCGGCCCGCGCCTGCGCGTCCGGCAGGTCGGCGAGTTCGAGGGGGAGCGCCACGTTCTCCAGCGCCGTCATCGTCGGCACGAGGTGGAAGGACTGGAATACGATGCCGATCCGCCGTCCGCGGAACCGGGCGAGGGCGTCCTCGTCGAGCCGCGACAGGTCCGTGCCCTCGACGAGGACGCGCCCGGAATCCGGCCGCTCCAGGCCCGCCATGGTCATCAGCAGGGTCGACTTGCCCGAGCCCGAGGGTCCGACCAGGCCCACCGCCTCGCCGGACGCCACCGCGAGGGAGATGCCCCGCAGGATGTGGACCCGCGCCGCGCCCCGCCCGAGGCTGAGCTCGACGCCGTCGAGGGCGATGGCCGGTGCGCTGGCCTTGTCGGTCATGGATCCGTCGCCGATCTGTGGGGGGCGTCGCGGAGAACGCCGGAGGGATGAGAGTTGAGCCGCATTGACGACCGCGCGGACGACCGCGCGGGCGGGCGCCCGACCGATATGGTCGGTCGCCGCCGCCTCCGCCAGCGCCTAGGCCGCGACCATGGCGGTCTCGCGACATTCCCGGTCCTCCGCCCGCTCCTCTGCCTGCTCCTCTGCGCCGCGATGACGCTCCCCGCCGCCCCCGCCCGCGCCGCGGAGCGCGCGCTGCACCTCGTCGCGCTCGGCGACAGCCTCACGGCCGGCTACGGCCTGCCGGCCGAGGCGGCCTTCCCGACCGTTCTGGAGCGCGCCCTGAAGGCGAAGGGACTCGCCGTCACGGTCGAGAATGCGGGCGTGTCGGGCGACACCACCACGGGCGGGCTCGACCGGCTCGACTGGTCGGTGCCGGAGGGCACCGACGGCGTCATCCTCGAACTCGGCGCCAACGACATGCTGCGCGGCACCGACCCGGCGGTCGCCGAGAGGAACCTCGACGCCATCGTGGCGCGGCTGAGGGGGCGGGGCATCCCCGTGCTGCTCGCCGGCATGAAGGCGGGGCGCAATCTCGGCCCGGACTACGTGGCGCGGTTCGACGCGATCTATCCGCGCCTCGCGGAGCGCTACGGGCTCGTCCTCTACCCGTTCTTCCTCGACGGGGTCGCGGGTGATCGCGGCCTGACCCTGGCGGACGGGCTGCACCCGACCGCCCGGGGCGTCGAGCGCATCGTCGCCGGCATCCTGCCCACCGTCGAGACCTTCGCGGCGCGCCTCGGCAAGGCGCCCTGACCGCGCCCGGCGACGCGCCCCGGCGGCGCCCCGCACCGAGAGGACGGAGAGTTCCATGCCGCGCCTGTTCACCGGCCTCGAGATCCCGCCCGAGACGGGCGCGGCGCTCAGCCGCCACCGCTTCGGCCTGCCGGGCGCCCGCTGGGTCGAGCCCGCCGACTACCACATCACCCTGCGCTTCATCGGCGACGTGGACGGGGGGCTCGCCGAGGAGATCGCCGAGGGCTTGGGCGAGACCCGCCCGCGCGGGGCGCTCCCCGTCGTCCTCGACGGGCTCGCGAGCTTCGGGGGCGACCGGCCGCATTCCGTCCACGCCCGGGTCGCGCCCTCGCCGGCCCTCGACGAGGTCCGGGCCGAGCAGGAGCGGCTGATGCGCCGCCTCGGCCTCAAGCCCGAGACGCGGCGCTTCACGCCCCACGTCACCCTGGCGCGGCTGCGCCGGCAGGCGACCCGCGAGGGGGTGGCGCAGTACCTCGCCGAGCAGGGCGTCTTCGCGCCGCTCGCCTTCACGGCGGAGCGGGTCGTGCTCTACTCGTCGCGGGACTCGGTGGGGGGCGGGCCCTACGTGGTCGAGGCCGCCTATCCGCTGGAGGCGTGAGCCGCCGCGGCTCACGCCGCCCGCAGGCCCGCCAGCAGGAAGTCGATCATCCCGTCGAGGGGCGGGGCGACGTCGCCGGGGCAGCGCTGGATCAGGACCGGGTGGCAGTAGCGCAGGATCGCCGTCTGCACGTAGCGGGCCGCCTGGGCCGGATCGCCCACCCGGAACTCGCCCGCGGCGACCCCCTCGGTGATCACCCGCTCCAGCACGGCGGTGATGCGGTCGACGTGGTGGTGGCAGACGCCCCAGCTCTCGGTCATCGCCGCCTCCACCATCTCGTGCATGCGCGGATTGGCGGTGATGCGCTCGGCGCTGTCGCGGTGGAGGGTGTGGATGATCGCGCGCAGGCGCTCGGAGGCGGGGCCGGGCCGGTCGGCCACCGCGGCGATCATCGCCTCGACCTCGCCGGTCAGGCGCTCGACCACGGCCTCGTTGATCGCCTTCTTCGAGTCGAAGAAGCGGTAGACGTTGGCCGGGCTCATGCCGAGGGTCTTGGCGATGTCGGCCACCGTGGTCTTCTGGTAGCCGATCTCCTGAAAGAAGCGGGCGGCCGTCGCCAGGATGCGGCAGCGGGTGGTGGGCGCGGTGGACTCGTCCGGCGGCTCGGCAGCGATCATCGGACGAGCCTATACGATGACCTTGGACCGGTTCAAAAGTGCATCGCCCCGCCCCCGGGCGGTTTGCCCGGGCTGTCGCGCATTTGCGTCACCCCGGCCGGCTCAAGAGCCGGATCGGCCGGCTCACGAGCCGAATTGCGAGCCCAGCTGCTCCAGGTATTCCGCCAGATCAACGCCGCCGACGCGCATGCCGTACGCGAAGCGCATGCCGGGACGGATCGGGATGCTCTCGCGCCGCGTGGTCAAGGTGAAGGGCCGGGTGCAGACCCATCCCCCGTCGCGCCGGTGCTCGAAATAGTCCAGGATCTCGTGCCGGTCCATGATCGTCTCCGCGAGCGTCGCTCTCGCACCAACGTGGCCGGGAACGGAAAGTTCATCGTGCGGCGTGCTGCGCCGCGCTACGGCTCAGCTTGGCCGGTCTTGCCGGACGGGCGCGGTCAACATTCTCGTGAGCGCGGCGCCGACGCCTTGCCGGCGCGGCCGCCCCGGCCGATCTTGCGCGGGTCATCCGATGCGGAGACCCCAACCATGTCGATCGCCCGCCGCGAGGCGCTCGCCCTGCTCGGCGGCCTGCTGGCGCTGCCGGCCCGGGCCGCCCCTTCCCCGACCGGCCTGACGGCCGCCTCGTTCTCGTTCGAGACGGTGGACGGCACCGTCCTCGCCCTGGCGGAGATGGAAGGCAAGCCGATCCTCGTCGTCAACACGGCCACGGCCTGCGGGTTCGCGCCGCAGCTCGCCGGGCTGCAGCAGCTCTGGACGCGCTTCGGCCCGCGCGGGCTGACGGTGATCGGCGTGCCCTCGGGGGATTTCGGGCGCCAGGAGCCCCTGGACGGCGCCGCGATCCGGGAGGCGATGCGGCGCTCCCACGGCGTGACCTTCCCGGTCGTGGCCAAGACCTCGGTGACGGGACCGGGGGCGCACCCGTTCTACCGCTGGGCCGCGGGCGAGCGGCCCGGCGAGACGCCGCACTGGAACTTCCACAAGTACCTGGTGGGGCGGGACGGCCACGTGGCGGCGGCCTTCGCGACCGCGGTCGAGCCGACGGACCCGCGGGTCATCACGGCGATCGCGCGGGAACTGGAGCCGCAGGCCGGGTGAGGGGAGGCGGGCGCCCCGTCACCCCGCCCGCCGCGAGGGGCCTCGCGCCGGTCGGTTCGGCAGCGAACCGGATCAGCCCCGCGGGAACACCCGGGCCTCGCTCGCCGTGAGCGCCACCCGGTCGCCCTTGCGGTAGACCTCCGTCACCTTGACCTCGACCGCCCCGTCGGCGCCGTCGAGCTGGATCTCCGCCACCGTCCCGCGGGCGGTGCGGCGCCACTCGCGCACGGTGCCGAACAGGGCCGCCTCGCCCTGGCCCACGCTCATGTGCCAGGGGCGCAGGCAGAGATCGACCGGCCCCTCCGGCCAGTCGGGCGAGGCCGCCAGGGTCGGCCGCCCCTCGACATGGACGCGGCCCGCCCGGATCTCGGCGTCGAGCCGCGCCGTCTCCCCGACGAAGGACATCACGAAGCGCGAGGCCGGGTCGTCCTGGACCTCGTGCGGCGCGCCGACCTGCTCGATGCGGCCCAGGTTGAGGATCGCGATCCGGTCGGCGAGTTCGAGCGCCTCGTCCTGGTCGTGGGTGACGAAGACCGTGGTCTGGCCGGTCTCGCGGTGGATCTCCCGCAGCCAGCGCCGCAGGTCCTTGCGCACCTGCGCGTCGAGGGCCCCGAAGGGCTCGTCGAGGAGCAGCACCGAGGGCTCGACCGCCAGCGCCCGGGCGAGCGCCACGCGCTGGCGCTGGCCGCCCGAGAGCTGGGCCGGGTAGCGCCCCGCCAGGGTCGGCAGCTGCACGAGGTCGAGCAGGTGGCCGACCCGGCGCTTGATCTCGGCCTCGGAGGGCCGCCGCGCGCGCTCGCGCGCCCGCAGGCCGTAGGCGATGTTCTCGAACACCGTCAGGTGCCGGAACAGCGCGTAGTGCTGGAACACGAAGCCGACGCCGCGCCGCTGCACCGGCACGTCGGTCGTGTCGCGCGGCCCGAAGAACACCCGGCCCGCATCCGGGATCTCCAGCCCCGCGATCACCCGCAGCAGCGTGGTCTTGCCCGAGCCCGAGGGGCCGAGCAGCGCCAGGAGCTCGCCCGGCGCGATGGTCAGGCTCACCCCTTCGAGGGCCGCCGGGCCGTCGCCGCTGTAGCTCTTGACGATGCCCTCGACCCGCACCTCGGTGCCGGTGCTGCTCATGGTGCGCGCGGCCGCGGCCTCCCCGCCGCGGGCCTGCACGCGGGGCGCGGCGAGGGCGTCGGCGTAGCCCGCCACCATCTCAGTGCGCTCCCCGGCCCGCAAGGGCGTCGGCGTGGCGCCATTCCAGGAAAGTCTTCCCCGCCAGAGTGATGAGGGCGAGGAGAGCCAGGAGCGAGGCGATCCCGAAAGCCGCGACGTAGTTGTACTCATTGTAGAGGATCTCGACGTGGAGCGGCATGGTGTTGGTGAGGCCACGGATCCGTCCCGAGACCACCGAGACGGCACCGAACTCGCCCATCGCACGGGCGTTGCAGAGCAGGACGCCGTAGAGCAGCGCCCAGCGGATGTTGGGCAGCGTGACCGTCCGGAAGACCCGCCAGGGGCTCGCCCCGAGGGTCAACGCGGCCTCCTCGTCGGTGGTGCCCTGGTCCTGCATCAGCGGGATCAGCTCGCGCGCCACGAACGGGAACGTGACGAAGACCGTCGCCAGCACGATCCCCGGCACCGCGAAGATCACCTCGATGCCGTGGCGCTGCAGGAAGGGCCCGAACAGGCCCTGGGAGCCGAAGATCAGCACGTAGATCAGCCCGGCGACGACCGGCGAGACCGAGAAGGGCAGGTCGATCAGGGTGATCAGGAGGTTGCGGCCGCGAAAGTCGAACTTCGCGACGGCCCAGGAGGCGGCGATCCCGAACGCCACGTTGAGCGGCACCGCGATCACCGCGACTAGCAGCGTCAGGCGGATCGCCGCCTGCGCGTCCGGCTCCGCGAAGGTCGCCAGGTAGGTGGCGAGGCCGCGGCTCAGCGCCTCCGTGAACACCACGACGAGGGGCAGCAGCAGGAACAGGGCGAGGAAGGCCAGGGCCGCCAGGACGAGCGCGAGGCGCACGCCGCGCGGCTCGGTCAGGTAGGCCGGGCGGGAGACCGGCTCAGACATGGCCGAACCTCCGCCGGCTGTGATCCTGGATCAGGTTGATGGTGAGCAGCGCCCCGAACGACATCAGCAGCATCACGGCGGCGATCGCGGTCGCGCCCGTGTAGTTGAACTCTTCCAGCTTGATCACGATCAGGAGCGGCGCGATCTCGGACACGTAGGGCAGGTTGCCGGCGACGAAGATCACCGAGCCGTACTCCCCCACCGCCCGCGCGAAGGCGAGGGCGAAGCCGGTGAGCACGGCCGGCAGGAGCGGCGGCAGGATCACGGTGGCGAGGGCGCGCGGGCGCGACGCGCCCAGGATCGCGGCGGCCTCCTCGCTCGACTTGTCGATCTCGGCGACCAGGGGCTGCACCGTGCGCACGCAGAAGGGCAGGCCGACGAAGACGAGTGCCACCAGGATGCCGAGCGGCGTGTAGGCGACCTTGAGGCCGAGCGCCTCCAGGGGCGCGCCGAGCCAGCCGTTGCCGGAATAGAGCGTCGCGAGGCAGATGCCGGCGACCGCGGTCGGCAGCGCGAAGGGCAGGTCGACGAGCGCGTCGATCACCCGGCGGCCGGGGAAGCGGTAGCGGGTCAGCACCCAGGCGATGAGCAGCCCGAACACCGCGTCGATCGCCGCCGCCGCCAGCGACAGGCCGAAGGAGGTGCGCAGGGCCGCGAGGTTGCGCGCGTCGGTGAGGAGGGCCCACAGGCCGGCCGGGCCGATCGCCGAGGCGCGCAGCAGCAGCACCGCGAGCGGGATCAGCACCAGCAGGCTCAGGTAGGCGACGGCGAAGCCGAAGGTCAGGCGGAAGCCCGGCAGGGCGCTCGGCTGCCGGAACGTCCGCCGGGCGGCCCGCGCCGCCGGCGCCGGCCCGGCGCCGGGCGATCCCAGGGCCGAGGCCGTGCTCACTGCCGCGCCTTCAGGATCGCGTCGAAGACGCCGCCATCGTCGAAATGGGTCTTCTGCGCCTTGCCCCAGCCGCCGAAGGTGTCGTCGATGGTGACGAGCTTCAGCTTCGGGAAGCGGGCGAGGTCCTCCTTGGCGGCGGCGGATTCGTCGCGCGGGCGGTAGAAGTTCTTGGCGATGAGGGCCTGGGCCTGTTTGCCGTACAGGAATTGCAGGTAGGCCTCGGCCTGGCGGCGGGTGCCCTTCTGGTCGACGTTGCCGTCGACGAGCGCCACCGGCGGCTCGGCCAGGATCGAGAGCGAGGGGACGACGATGTCGAACTTGCCCTTCCCGAACTCCTCGTCGGCCAGGAAGGCCTCGTTCTCCCAGGCGATCAGGACGTCGCCGAGGCCGCGCTGCACGAAGGTCGTCGTGGCGCCGCGCGCGCCGGTATCGAGGACCGGCACGTTCTTGAACAGGGCCGCCACGAAGGCCTTGGCCCTGGCGTCGTCGTTGCCGTTCTGGGCGAGCCCGTAGGCGTAGGCCGCGAGGTAGTTCCAGCGCGCGCCGCCCGAGGTCTTCGGGTTCGGGGTGATCACCTGGATCCCCGGCCTCACCAGGTCGTTCCAGTCCTTGATGGCTTTCGGGTTGCCCTTGCGCACCAGGAACACGATGGTCGACGTATAGGGCGTCGCGTTGTGGGGCAGGCGCTTCTGCCAGTCCGCCGGGATCTTCCCGGTGCGGGCCGCGATCGCGTCGATGTCGCTGGCGAGGGCCAGCGTCACGACGTCGGCGGGGAGCCCGTCGATCACCGCCCGGGCCTGCGCGCCCGAGCCGCCGTGGGAGGCGCGCACGGTCACGCTCTCGCCGGTCTTCTGCTTCCACTCGGCCGCGAAGGCGGCGTCGATCGCCCGGTAGAGCTCCCGGGTCGGATCGTACGAGACGTTGAGCAGCACCGCCTGCGCCTCGACCCGCGCGGGCGCGGCGAGGCCGAGGAGGGCCGCCCCGGCGAGGAGCGCGAGCCCCTTCGCCCCGAACAGCCGGCGCAGGCCGGAGAGGAACCCGCCGCGGCGGGCGGCGACCGGGTCTCGCGCCGGGCCTTGGGCCGGACTCTGGGCCGGGCCCTGGGCCGGGACTTGGACGAGGCCGAGGGCGGCCGTGTCGGTGGAGTCGCGGTCGATCAGGATCAGGCTGCCGGTGTCGCGGTTCTCCCGGTAGGCGTCCACCGCCACCGGCCGGTCGAGGCTGAGCACCACGTCGCCGATGTCGTTCACGGCGAGCCGCTCGGCGGGCTCCGACAGGCCGGTCTCGGGATCGATGCGCGAGACGATGCGCTCGACGGTCGCGTTCGCCGTCGCGGTGCCGATCTTGGCGACGAGGGTCGCGCCTGCCGCGACCTCGCTCTCCCGCGCCCAGAACAGGCGCACGTCGAGCCGGTCGGCGACCCGCGGCGGGGCGCCCGCCGCCGCGATCACGCTGCCGCGCGAGGCGTCGCGCTCGTCGGCGAGGACCAGCGTCACCGACTGGCCGGCCACGGCCTCGTCGAGGTCGCCGTCCGCCGTGAAGATCCGCGCGATGGTTGAGGCTTGGCCCGAGGGCAGCAGCGCGACGGCGTCGCCCGGCGCCACCCGGCCCGAGGCGATCATTCCGGAGAAGCCGCGGAAATCGGGGTTCGGCCGGTTCACCCACTGCACCGCCATGCGGAAGGGGGCGGCCTCCTCCGCGTGGGCCGGCACCTCCTCCAGGTGCTGCAGCAGCGGCGGGCCGGCATACCAGGGCGCGGCGGCGCCCGGCAGCACGACGTTGTCGCCGTTCGCGGCCGAGAGCGGGATCGCCGTCACGTCGGCGAAGCCGAGCGGGGCCGCGAAGGCGCGGAACTCGCCCGCGATCGCCTCGAAGCGGGTCTCCGACCAGCCGATCAGGTCCATCTTGTTGACGGCGAGCACGACGCGCCGGATGCCCAGCATCGAGACCAGGAGCGCGTGGCGCCGCGTCTGCCGGCTCAGGCCCTTGCGGGCATCGACGAGCAGCACCGCGACGTCGGCCGTCGAGGCGCCGGTCGCCATGTTGCGGGTGTACTGCTCGTGGCCGGGCGTGTCGGCGACGATGAAGGAGCGCCGCTCGGTCGAGAAGAACCGGTAGGCGACGTCGATGGTGATGCCCTGCTCGCGCTCCGCCTGCAGGCCGTCGACCAAGAGCGCGAGGTCGATCTCGCCGCCGCGCGTGCCGTGGCGGCGGGAATCGCGCTCCAGCGCGCTCACTTGGTCGTCGAAGATCTGCTTGGTGTCGTGCAGCAGGCGCCCGATCAGGGTCGACTTGCCGTCGTCGACGGAGCCGCAGGCGATGAAGCGCAGCACCTCCTTGCGCTGGTGGGCGGCGAGGAAGGCCTCGTAGCCGAAGGCGCGGGTGGACTGGTGCACCGTCATCAGAAGTAGCCTTCCTGCTTCTTGCGCTCCATCGCGCCCGCCCCGTCCTTGTCGATCACCCGGCCCTGGCGCTCGGAGGTGCGGGCGGCCAGCGTCTCGCCGATGATCTCCGGCAGGGTCGCGGCCTCGCTCTCCACCGCCCCGGTGAGCGGGTAGCAGCCCAGCGTGCGGAAGCGGACCTTGCGCAGTTCGGGCGTCTCGCCCGGCTCCAGCGGCAGGCGCGCGTCGTCGACCATGATCAGCTGACCCTCGCGGCGCACCACCGGCCGCTCGGCCGCGTAGTAGAGCGGCACGATCGGGATGTTCTCCCGCTCGATGTAGAGCCAGATGTCGAGCTCGGTCCAGTTCGAGAGCGGGAAGACGCGCAGGGATTCGCCGCGCCTCTTCTTGAGGTTGTAGAGGTGCCAGGGCTCGGCGCGCTGGCGCTTCGGGTCCCAGCGGTGCTGGGCGGTGCGCAGCGAGACGACGCGCTCCTTGGCGCGCGAGGCCTCCTCGTCGCGCCGCGCGCCGCCGAAGGCCGCGTCGAACCTGTGCTTGTCCAGCGCCTGGCGCAGGGCCTGGGTCTTCATCACGTCGGTGTGGACCTCGGAGCCGTGGCTCACCGGGCCGATGCCGCGGGCGAGCCCGTCCGGGTTCGTGTAGACCAGGAGGTCGAGGCCGAGTTCCTTCGCGCGCCGGTCGCGGAAGGCGATCATCTCGCGGAACTTCCAGGTCGTGTCGATGTGCAGCAGCGGGAAGGGCAGCCGGCCCGGCGCGAAGGCCTTCAGCGCGAGGTGCAGCAGGACCGACGAGTCCTTCCCGATCGAGTAGAGCATCACCGGGTTCTCGGTCTCGGCGACCGTCTCCCGCATGATGTGGATGCTCTCCGCCTCCAGGCGCTGCAGGTGGGTGAGGCGCGGAGAGGTCTCCGCGAAGGATCTGAGCGCGACGCTCATGCGGCCAACTCCGGCTTCGACGAGGGCAGGCTGACGGACGATTGCGCCGGCGCGGTGGCACCGCGGTCCGGGGCGCCGGCGACGTGCAGCCCGCACTCCTTCTTGGATTCCTGCTCCCACCACCAGCGCCCGGCCCGCTCGGGCTCGCCGACCTTCACGGCGCGCGTGCAGGGCGCGCAGCCGATCGACGGGAAGCCCCGGTCGTGCAGGACGTTGTAGGGGACGTAATTCTCGTGGACGACGCGGGCCACGTCCTCCCGCGACCAGTCGGCGAGCGGGTTGATCTTGATGAGACCCCGCGCCGCGTCGGCCTCCGCGAGCGGGGTCTCGGCGCGGTTCGCCGACTGGCCGGCGCGCAGCCCGGTGATCCAGGCCGCGGCGCCCGCGAGGGCGCGGCCGAGCGGCACCACCTTGCGCAGGCCGCAGCAGGCCTGCCTTGCCTCCACCGAGTGCCGGAAGCCGTTGATCCCCTGCTGCGCCACGAAGCGCTCCTCGGCCTCGCGGTCGGGCACGTAGGCGCGGATGCGGACATCGTAGGCGGCCTCGGTCTCGGCCCAGACGTCGTAGGTCTCGGGGAAGAGCCGGCCGGTGTCGAGGGTGACGATCTCGGCCCGCGACCGCGCCATGCGCAGGTGATGCGTCAGCGCCTGGTCCTCGAGCCCGAAGCTCGTGGTGAAGACCAGGCGGCCCTCGACGCGCCGGTCGATCAGCGCGAGCCGGGCGGCGATGTCGAGGGGGGCGAGCGCGAGGCTGAGCTCCTGCGCCGCGCGGTCGAGGGCGTCTGTCATGGGCACTCGTTTCGGGCACTCGTTGCGGGGACCCGCTGCGGGGACCCGCTGCGGGGGACACGCAGCGGAACGCGCCTTGTCGGACCCGCTAAGTGTTCGCTATACCGAACAGTGTCAAGGCTTGGGGCCCCGCGTACACGGGGTTTCGCTGCGCCGCGGCGCGGCCGAGGCGCGTCAGGCGGGCCGCGCGGGCCCTGGACGGTGGCGGAGCGAGAATGTTCTTCTCCGAAGCCCGGCAGCCGGCCACACATCCTTCCAAGAAACCGGAGCTTCCCGCGTGGATGCCATCGACCTGAAGATCCTGGCCCTGCTCCAGCAGGACGCGACGCTCTCGATCGCCCAGATCGGCGAGCGCGTCGGCTTGTCGCAGACGCCCTGCTGGAAGCGCATCCAGCGCCTGGAGGCGGACGGGGTGATCGATCGCCGCGTGGCGGTGCTCGACCCGGTCAAGCTCGGCCTCGGCCTCACGGTCTTCGTCTCCGTGGAGACGAGCGACCATTCCCGCGAGTGGCTCGACCGCTTCGCCTCGGCGGTGGCCGCCATGCCGGAGGTGCTCGAATTCTACCGGATGGCAGGGGACGTCGACTACATGCTGCGGGTCGTGGTGTCGGACATGCAGGCCTACGACGCCTTCTACAAGCGGCTGATCGGCTCGCTGCCGCTCAAGAACGTCACCTCGCGCTTCGCCATGGAGAAGGTGAAGAGCACGACGGCGCTGCCGCTCCCGACCGCGCCCTTCACGCCCGCGCTGGTCGCCGCGACCGGGGGGAAATAATTTTCTCCCGCGGTACGGCGCGGCGGTGAGGTTGATCTCCGGCCGGCCCGTTCTCTAAAAAGAACATTCCCATTGACTCGGGGCCGCCCTGGCCACACATGGTGCGGGCATGTCTCGATCCGCCCTTCTCCCCCGCACGGCCCCGTTCGGCGATGCCGAGCGGGCCCATCTCGACGCCGCCCTGGGGGCGGCGACGCCGCTCCAGCGCGCGTGGCTCACCGGCTTCCTGGCCGGGCTCGACGCCGCCGCGGGCGCCCCCGCCGAGGCCCCGCAGCCCGCCGCGCCCCCGCGGGCGGCCGAGCCGCTGACGATCCTGTTCGCGAGCGAGTCGGGGAACTCGGAGAAGCTGGCGGGCGACGTCGCCAAGCTCGCCCGCAAGGCCGGCTTCAAGCCGAAGGTGGTCGATTTCGCCGATCTCGACGTCGCCGCCCTGCCGCGGGAGAAGCGGGTCGTCCTGATCGCCGCGACCTGGGGCGAGGGCGAGCCGCCCGCGCGCGCCGTGCGGGCCTACAACGAGATCATGGCGGAGGGCGCGCCGCGCCTCGACGGGGTCGAGTTCGGGGTCCTGGCGCTCGGCGACACCTCCTACGCGGAGTTCTGCGCGGTCGGGAAGCGCCTCGACGCGCGCTTCGAGGCGCTGGGCGGCCGGCGGGTGCTTCCGCGGGTCGATTGCGACCTCGACTTCGACAAGCCCGCCGCCGGCTGGATCAAGGACGCGCTCAGGGCCCTGGCCCCGGCCGAACCCGCCGGCAACGTCGTGGCGGTGGATTTCGCCCGCGCGGCGCCCGGGGAGGCGCCGGAGGTCAGCCGCGAGCCGGTCACCGCCGAGGTGATCGAGCACGTCAACCTGAACTCCTCGCGCTCCGACAAGGAGACGGTCCACCTCGCGCTGGCCTTCGAGGACGGCGCGCCGGCCTACGAGCCGGGCGATTCCCTCGAACTCTACCCCGAGAACGACCCGGCCCTCGTCGAGGAGATCCTGAGGGCGGCGGGCCTGGAGGGCGACGACGCGCTGCGCCGGGCCCTGCTCGCGGAGCGCGACATCACCACGCTCTCGGCCGCCACGGTGGAGCGCTTCGTCAAGGCGACGGGCCACGCGGAGGCGCGCCGCCTCCTCGAGGCGAACGAGGTGCGGGCCTGGATCGAGGGCCGCCACCTGATCGACCTGCTCGAGACCTACCCGGCCAAGCTCTCGGCCGAGGGCCTCGCCGAGATCACCCGGCCGCTGCCGCCGCGGGCCTACTCGATCGCCTCCTCGCGCAAGGAGGTGGGGGACGAGGCCCACCTGACGATCGCGGCGGTGCGCTACACCAGCCACGGCCGCGCCCGGACGGGCGTCGCCTCGGTGCACGTCGCCGACCGCATCCGCACCGGCGCCAAGCTGAAGGTGCGCGTGAAGCCCAACAGGCATTTCCGCCTGCCGGCCGACCCGGCGACGGACATCATCATGGTGGGGCCGGGCACGGGCGTCGCGCCGTTCCGGGCCTTCGTCCAGGAGCGCCGCGCCACCGCGGCGCCGGGCCGCAACTGGCTGTTCTTCGGCGACCGCCGCTTCACCCACGACTTCCTGTACCAGCTCGAATGGCAGGACGCCCTGGAGGACGGCTCGCTCCACCGCATCGACGTCGCCTTCTCGCGCGACCAGCCCGAGAAGATCTACGTGCAGGACCGGCTCTACGCCCAGCGCCGCGAGGTGGTGGAGTGGCTGGAGAACGGCGCCCACTTCTACATCTGCGGCGACGCCAAGGCGATGGCCAAGGACGTGCGGGCCGCCCTGGTGCGGGCCTACGCGGAGGTGAGGGCCCTGTCGCCCGAGGCGGCGGAGGCGGCCGTGGCCGCCCTGGAGAAGGCCAAGCGCTACCAGCAGGACGTTTACTGATGCGGACGGCCCGGGATGCCGCCGCATCGGGCCGTTGAGCCTCTCGAAGGGTCGACACGAGCCGGCCGCTCGACGACAAATGGCTCGGCGACCATTCGAGAACGGACCCGGCGGTCATGAGACGTGACCGCTGGCACGACACCCTGTTTCCCACGACGATCGCGGCATCCCCTCTCCCGCCCGAGAGGGGTTTCGCGTCTGGCACGGATCGCCGCCATGGACGACACCAAGACCGCCTCCCCCGCCCCCGCGCGGGCCTACGAGACGCCGCCGGCCGAGCGGCCGATCACCGACGCGGAGGCGGCCCGCGCCGCCGCCCTGTCGGCGAACGAGCACATCAAGATCGCGAGCGGCTACCTCCGCGGCACCCTGGCGGACGGGCTCCTCAAGCACGCGACCGGCGCCATCTCGGAGGATGACGGTCAGCTCGTGAAGTTCCACGGCATGTACCTGCAGGACGACCGCGACCTGCGGCCCGAGCGGACCAGGAAGAAGCTGGAGAAGGCCTACTCCTTCATGATCCGCCTGCGCATCGCGGGCGGGGTGGTGTCGCCCAGGCAGTGGCTCGCCCTCGACGACATTGCCCGCACCTACGCCAACGGCACCCTGCGGGCGACGACGCGCCAGACCTTCCAGTACCACGGCGTGATCAAGTCGAACCTGAAGCGCACCCTGCAGGCGATCGACGCGGTGCTGCTCGACACGATCGCGGCCTGCGGCGACGTCAACCGCAACGTGATGGCGGCCACGAACCCGGCCCAGACCGGCGCCCACGCGGCCGCCTACCGGCTCGCCAAGGACATCTCCGACTCGCTCCTGCCCAAGACCAACGCCTGGCGCGAGATCTGGCTCGACGGCGAGCGCGTGGCGGGCGGCGAGGACGAGGCGGCGGAGCCGGTCTACGGCCGGACCTACCTGCCGCGGAAGTTCAAGACCGTGGTGGCGGTGCCGCCCTCCAACGAGGTCGACGTGTTCGCCCACGACCTCGGCTTCATCGCCATCCTGGACAAGAAGAACGCGCTCAAGGGCTGGAACGTGACGGTGGGCGGCGGCATGGGCATGACCCACGGCGAGCCCGACACCTTCCCGCGCACCGCCGACCTGCTGGGCTTCTGCGAGCCCGCCGACGCCCTCAAGGTGGCCGAGGCGGTCATGACCGTCCAGCGCGACTGGGGCAACCGCAAGTCCCGCAAGAACGCCCGCCTCAAGTACACGATCGAGCGCTACGGCCTCGCGGCCTTCCGGGCCGAGGTCGAGCGGCGGGTCGGCAAGCCCCTGCGGGAGCCGAAGCCGTTCCAGTTCACCGGCAACGGCGACCGCTACGGCTGGGTCGAGGGCGAGGACGGGCGCCACCACCTCACCCTCTACGTGCCGTCCGGCCGCATCAGGGACGTCGAGGGCGGGCCGCGCTACCTCTCGGGCCTGCGCCGCATCGCGGAGATCCACGAGGGCGATTTCCGGCTCACCGGCAACCAGAACGTCATCGTGGCGAACGTGCCGGCGGGGGCGCGCGCCGAGATCGACCGGCTGGTCGCGGAATACGGCCTCACCATCGGGGCGGGCGCCCTGCGCCGCAACAGCCTCGCCTGCGTGGCGCTGCCGACCTGCGGGCTCGCCCTCGCCGAGAGCGAGCGCTTCATGCCGGACCTGCTCACCCGCCTGGAGGAGCGCCTCGCGGCGCACGGCCTCCGGCACGAGGACATCACCGTCCGGATGACCGGCTGCCCGAACGGCTGCGCGCGGCCCTTCATCGCCGAGATCGGCTTCGTCGGCCGCGGCCCCGAGCGCTACAACGTCTATCTCGGGGCGGCCTTCGACGGCTCGCGCCTGTCCAAGCTCTACGCCGACGACGTGGCGGCGGCGGACATCCCGGCCCTGCTCGACCCGCTCTTCGCGGCCTACGCGCGGGAGCGCATCCCGGGCGAGCGCTTCGGCGACTTCGTGATCCGCGCCGGCTACGTCGCGAGGACGGTCAACGGCCCGGATTTCCACGACCGGACCGGGCCGCTCCGGGCGGTGGCCTGAGCCGCGCTCGCCGAGGCGGTCACCGGCGCGCTGGGCGAGGCTGCGGAACCGCGAATCCGAGGGGAATGGTCCTGGGCCATTCCGCCTCGGAAGGCGCTCCGCGGCCTATCCGCCGTGGGCGTAGGCCCAGTAGAGGTCCCGCGCCCGCTGGTAGATCGGGCCGGGCTCCAATTCCCGCCCGTCGATCCCCGTCACCGGCATTACCTTCGAGAAGTTGCCGGTCGAGAAGATCTCGTCCGCCGCGGCGAAATCCGCGTAGGTGAGGGTGGTCTCGGCCACCGTCACGCCGGCCTCGCGCAGCAGGCCGATGACGCGGTTGCGGGTGACGCCCGCCAGGTAGCTGCCGTTCGCCGCCGGCGTGGCGACGACGCCGTCCCGCACCAGGAAGGCGTTGGCATTGGCGAATTCCGCGATGTTGCCGAGCGCGTCGCGCACCAGGCAATTGCCGAAGCCGCGGCTCTGGGCCTCCGCCAGCGCCCGCGCCCCGTTCGGGTAGAGGCAGCCGGCCTTGGCCTCGACCGGCGCCGTCTCGGCGGTCGGCCGGCGGAAGGGCGAGAGCGTCACCGACAGCCGCCCCGGCACCGGCATCGGCGCCTCGTAGAGGCACAGGCACCAGTTGGTGGATTCCGGATCGAAGCGCACGCCGCCCGCGAAGCCGCTCTCCGCCCAGTACATCGGCCGGATGTAGAGGGGCGTGCGCGCGTCGAACCGGGCCAAGCCCTCGCGCACCAGGTCGCGCCAGGTCTCGACGGCGACGACCGGCTTCAGGCCCATGGCGGTCGCGGAGCGGTTGACCCGGGCGAGGTGCAGGTCGAGGTCGGGGGTCACCCCCTCGAAGGAGCGGGCGCCGTCGAACACGGTGGAGCCGAGCCACGCGCCGTGCGTGCGCGGGCCCATCATCCGGACATTGCCCGGATGCCACTGATCCTCGAAGAAGGTCCAGGTTGTCTCGGACAAAGTCGTCTCCGTCATCGGCGCCCCGCGGCGCGTGGTGCGAGCCCGCCATCAGACCCGCGCAGGACGGGGCGGTCCAGACCGGCCCGCGCGCCGCCGCGGCATGGCTCCGTTGCGTCAGGCGCCGATCGAGACCGGGGCCGGGATCCCGCCGCCGGTGAGCTTGCGCTTCAGGAAGGCCGCCCCCCTGATCGCGACCCCGACCAGCTTCGGCTGCACCCGGCGGCAGAAGGCCACCTTCTTGACGTAGGAATCCACCTGCCAGTGCGCGATCGCCCCCTTGGGCAGGAACAGCACGTCGCCCGCGACGTAGCGCCGGGGCGGGTTGTCGGCGTCGCCGATGATGGCGGAGCCTTCGAGGAAGTAGAGCGTCTCGTCGATATCGTAGTGCCAGACGAACTCGCCCGCCGTGCAGTCCCAGAGCAGGGTGCTCGCCATGCCGTCCGCGCTGCGCGACAGGAGGGCGTTGCGGGCTTCCGGCGTTCCCGACCGGACCCAGTGGGGATTGATCGGGGCGGACTTGAGCGCGACTTCGGTGGGGCAGTAGACGATCGGCGGCAGCGACATGATCTTGAACCTCCTCTGCGGTTCCGGGCGCTTTCCGGCGTTGCGCGCAGGGCGGGCGCTCTCCGGGGAAGAGGCCGGCCCGCGATGCACCGTTCGGTTCCTTCGACACCGAACAGTGACATGACGCCGTTGAAGAACCCTGAATCCGATCCGCGGAAAATGCCGGATCGCCGCCATTGTTTCTAAGGAATGTCTGGCCGCAATCTCGCCCTCCACTTTCTCCGAGGACAATGAGGAGGTGGGCGACACTTCGGAGGATTAAGATTAATGGCGCTCGATCCGCGGCTTCGCCGCTATCTCGAGGTGATCGCCTTCGTGGGGGGGCGGGCGACGACGCTCGAAGGCCGGCGCGCGAGCCTGGAGGGGCTCGGCCGGCTGGCCGGGGCGCCGGTCCCGGTCGCCGCGGTCGAGGATCTCGACCTCGCCGGCCCGGCCGGGTCCCTGGCCGCCCGGCTCTATCGGCCCGTGGAGGCGACCGGGGCGGTCCTGCTCTACTTCCACGGCGGCGGCTTCGTCGGCGGCAGCCTCGATGCCCATGACGGGATCGCCCGGCGCCTCGCGGCGGCGAGCGGCTGCGCCCTCCTCGCCACCACCTACCGGCTCGCGCCCGAGCATCCGTTCCCGGCGGCCTGCGAGGATGCGCTCGCGGCGCTCGCGGCGCTGCCCGGCCTCGCGGCGGCCCGCGGCCTCGACGCGACGCGCCTCGCGGTCGGGGGGGATTCGGCCGGGGCCAACCTCGCGGCGGGCCTGTGCCAGGCGGCGCGCGCGGGCGGGCCCGCCATCGCCCTGCAGCTCCTGCTCTGCCCCGTCCTGGACGCGGCCGGGGAGGGGGAATCCTACCGCCTCTACGGGGAGGGCCACGGTCTCGACCGGGCGACGCTGGCGCACGACATCGCCGCCTACGCGGCGGGCGCCGATCCGGCCGATCCGCGCCTCTCGCCCCTGCGGGCCCCGTCCCTGGCCGGGCTGCCGCCGGCGCACATCCACACGGCGGAATGCGACATGGTCCGGGACGACGGCGCCGCCTACGCGGCCCGCCTCGCGCGGGCGGGCATCCCCGTGCGGCACACCTGCCACCCCGGCATGATCCACCACTTCTACGGGATGGCCGGCATCCTGCCGGAGGCGGGCCGCGCCCTCGACGCGATCGGCGCCGCCCTGCGCGCGGCCCTCGCCGAGGGCGGACCGGCGCGGGCGCCGGCTCCCTGAGCCCATCGGCGCCCCGGCCCGGTCGATCGGTCCCGGATCGCTGGCGCCGAGCCTTGAGGCTCGGCGCACGCGGCATCGTCCGCCGATCCGCCGCGAATCCGGGCCGCTCCGGGCCGGAACCGGACGGGGCCGGCCGCGACGGCCGGGTTCAGGCCTTCCGGCGGCGGCGCGCCGCCGAGGTCACGACCGAGTCCGGCGCGGCGCGCAGGGCGGCCGCCGGGCGGCGCTTGAGGCCGAGGCCGATGCTCTTGGCCAGTTCGGAGCGCTGCGCCGCGTAGTTCGCCGCCACCATCGGGTAGTCCGGCGGCAGGTTCCACTTGCGGCGGTACTGCTCGGGCGTCAGGCCGCGCGTCGCGAGGTGACGCTTCAGCGACTTGTACTGCCGGCCGTCCTCCAGGCTGATGATGTAGTCCGGCGTGACCGACTTGCGGATGGAGACGGGCGGCACGAGCTTCTCGGGCTCGGCGGCCACGCCGTGGCGCAGACCGCGCAGGGCCGCGTGCACGGAACTCAGGAGTTCCGGCAGCGCCGTGGGCGGCACCGCGTTGCGCGTCACGTAGGCCGAGACGATGTCGCTCGCGAGCGCGACGTCGTTCCCGCCATCTCCAGTCTTCTCCGCCGTCATCAGGCTGTCCTCTGCTCGTTCGTCCCGGCGCCGACCCGCGGCGCCTCATACCTTCGACCTAGTCCGACCCGCGAAGGCCCGGCTGCGGCCGAAGCCGATCGGATTAGTTCAAGGTCAGTCACCCAAATGGGTGATGACGGAGACATGTCAATCGCCTCTGCTGGCAACGTGGTGAATGGAGGCAGATTTGAGCGATTTCGGTCCCGTGCCGCCCTGGGCCCGTCGGCGGATGCAGCGCGTTCACGAGCGCAATCCCAAGGGCAAGATCGCCCGCTGGATCGCATTCGCGGGGCCCCAGCGGACGCAACATCTGTCGGAGGGGCGCGAATCCGGCGGTTCGGCCCTTCAGGCGAGCAACGTCATCGCGTTCGCGACCCGCGTGACCGATGCCGGCACCAGCAACGCTGCGGCATGAGCCCGCGCCGCGCGGGGCAGGAAGGTCCGCTTCACGCGAAGAGGCGGGCCGGCGCCCCGCGCCGGCCCGCCTCGGGCATGATCCGGGTCCTCGTGGGAGGAGTCTCTCGGGGAGGAGTCTCTTGGAAGGTCAGTGCGCCTCGCGCAGGGCCACGGCGTTCGGCGTCAGGCCGAAGCGCTCCGCGAGGTGCCAGCGCAGCTCGCGCGACGAGTGGTAGCCGTAGCTCCTGTCGATGAGGTGACTCACGTCGACCGGTCCGTTGCCGTCATGGACGCGGCTGATCTGGTCGACATGGAACGTGACGCCGTCGTTAAAGACGGTGGGGGCGCCGCAGCGCCGCGTGTACTCGAATATCATGATGTCTTTTCTTGTCTCATTGCAGCGCTCGTGAGCGAGCGCCTGTGACGTCCTGGTGGGCGCCGGAACTGTTCGACGCCGGGGCGGCGCACCGCCCGCGGACGGGCCGGGCGGCCCGCCGCTTGGGAGGCGGGCCGTCGAGCGGCCCGCCGGGAACACGTCCCTCAGGCGGCCTGAAGGTTGGCGGCGGCGACCTTCCCGCTACGCTTGTCGGTCTGCAGCTCGTAGGAGACTTTCTGCCCCTCGGCGAGTCCGCGCAGGCCGGCCCGCTCCACGGCGGAGATGTGGACGAACACGTCCTTGCCCCCGTCATCCGGCTGGATGAAGCCGTAGCCCTTCTGGTCGTTGAACCACTTGACAGTTCCGGTATTCACTAACGTCGTCCTCGTCTCGTGCAGGAATCCCCGACCGAAGCGGCCTGACGGGCTGTTCGGCGCGACGGCGTCTGCGGTGGGGAGAGCGATGGGCCGACCGGCCCGGCTTGCATCAGGCGCAAGTCGTCGGCCCGATTCGCTGAACCCCATGTAGGGAGCGTATGGGGCCGGAACAAGGCCGCGCGGCGCGGCGCGGGACGCGCCGAGCGGCTCACGGATTGGTGCGCCCGCGCTGGTTGGGGTCGATGCCGCCCTGGGGCGTGACGTCGTTGGCGACGTCGCCCTCGACGGTGTTGTCGCCTTCGAGCTCCTCCGGATCGGCGCCGGCCCGGGTCATGCCCTTGCTGGTGCCGATGCCGGGATTGCCCTTGAGGTCCGCATCGGTGGGGGTGGTGGTCTTCGGCTGCTTCGAACTCATGCGCCTGCCTTCGTGAGGCCCCGCGGGGCGTGGGCCCCTCGCGGAGGGGGCCCTCGCGGGGCGGATCCTGGCTCAACGATCGAGGGCCTGCTCCAGTTCGCCCCGGCTCATGCGGGACCGGCCCGGGATATTGCGGCGCTTCGCCTCCGCGTAGAGCTCGGCGCGGCTCGCCCGCGCCCGGGCCGCCCTCTCCTCGCGGCGGGTGCGGCGGAAGCTGGCGCGGTTCGCCTCCGGGCTCTGCTGGTTGGAGGCGCCGGCCTCGCGCAGCGCGATCGCGATGGCCTGCTTC
Organism: Methylobacterium sp. WSM2598; assembly: GCF_000379105.1. Classification (GTDB taxonomy): domain Bacteria; phylum Pseudomonadota; class Alphaproteobacteria; order Rhizobiales; family Beijerinckiaceae; genus Methylobacterium. Next base: position 3,099,759 of record NZ_KB900609.1, read on the forward strand.
GGGTCGGTCACGGGCCGGCCGCCGTTCTGGGCGAGGTCGCCCTCCTTGAACGCGTGCATCACCCGTTCGATCGTCTGCTTCTGCGCGGGCGTGGTGCGGGCCATGGGGGCCTCCCTCTGCGGCGGCGGGCGGAGCCCGCGCGGGCCTCTCCGGCGGGGGCTCCGCCCCGACAACGCGGGGAGGCGGCCCGCCGTTTCGCCCGTGCACGCGGTTCAGGCCAGCTCCGCGACCTTGCCTGTCGCTTCCGTGCCGCACTCCCCATATAGAACGGGTGCGCTGACACTCGGATCGTTCATGGCGGGTATCTCGGTTTCCCTCGAAGGCTCCAACATCCAGCTCTCGTTCCAGAAGGACGATCAGGCCACCGCGGTGATCATGGATGCGCGGGCGGCCCGCGCGCTGGTGCGCGCGGTCGGTCAGCTCCTGACCGCGATCGACGAGGGCGAGGAGGGGGATGCGGCCAGCGAGATGAGCGAGGAGGACGTCGCGATGCTGGACGTCACCTCGCCGGTGATCGAGGTGGGGACGGACGAGAGCGGCCAGGCGGTGGTGGCCCTGCAGGCCGGCGCGCTGCCGCCCTTCCAGCTGCGCCTCACGGACGAGGAGGCCCGCCACGTGGCGACGAGCCTCACCGAGATCCTGAACGCGCCGCGCGACGTACGCACGTCGCATGGCGGCCACTGATCCCGGCGCTCATGTCTGATGACCGCCGGTTCGGTTCTCGAATTGGCGCCAAGCTAGCTCTCGCGCCAAGCTAGCTCCCGCACCAAGCCATCTTTCGCGCCAAGCCATAGGCTTGGTGTCGACAATCCGGGAGGGTCAACGGCCCGATGCGTCTGCATCCCGGGCCGTTGACCTGAGGCGTCAGAAGCGCGTCCCGGGATCGGTCGGGGCGCCCGGCAGGTAGTCGGGCTCGGAGCCGGGTCCCCTGGGGTCGCTCACGCCGGGATCGTTGACCGGGTACGGGCTGCGCGGCCCGGTCGGGCCGGTATCGGGCAGCTCGTCCGGGGGACGCGGCGGCACGTCGGTCGGCGGCGTTCCGCCGGGATTGGGCAGACCGGGATTGGCCATGGGCGGGCCTCCTGTCTCGCGTGTCGGGGAACAACCGAGGGCTGTCCGGGCGGTTCCGGCGCGGTGTCGGGTGCGCCGGTCGGGAACCGGGGTGGGGGCCAAACGGCCGCAGGCCGGAACTGCCTGCCCCTGCGTCGGTTGCCCCGCCGAACCCCTCAACCCGCGGAGACGCAGCATGCCCGATATCCGGCAGGCGAAGATCCTCATCATGGCGACGGACGGTTTCGAGCAGTCCGAACTGGAAGTGCCGAAGGCCAAGCTGAGCGAGGCCGGCGCGCAGGTCACGGTGGCGGCGCCGAAGTCGCGCCAGACCCCCGAGGCGATCCGGGGCTGGGACATGAAGGATTGGGGCCGCCCGGTGAAGGTCGACGCCGACATCGAGAGCGTGGACCCGGCCGGATTCGACGCCCTGGTCCTGCCCGGCGGACAGATCAACCCCGACAAGCTCCGGCTCGAGCCGAAGGCGCTGGAGATCCTGCGCGCCTTCCTGGCGAGCGGGAAGGTGGTGGCCGCGATCTGCCACGCGCCCTGGCTCCTCGTGGAGGTCGGCGCCGCCAAGGGCCGCCGGATGACCTCCTACGCGTCGATCAAGACCGACGTCGTCAATGCCGGGGCCGAGTGGCTCGACCAGGCGGTGGTGACCGACAAGGGCATCATCACCAGCCGCAATCCCGGCGACCTCGACGCCTTCTCGGCGAAGATCATCGAGGAGGTCAAGGAGGGCCGCCACGACCGCGCGGCCGCCTGAGCGCGGGAGTCCGCAGCCCCCGGCGGGATCCAAAGGCCCCCGGCGGGATCCGGAAGCTCCCGAGGCCGGCGGTCGTCGCGGATCACCGCCGGTCCATGCCGGACCGCCCCGCGCGGTCCCGTCCCGGCGCAGGAGGCCGGGATCCGCGGGCGCGGGCGGTCGCCGCGCGCCCGCCGCCCGGGTTCAGGCGTCGCAATCCTCGGCCTCGACCAGGATCTCGCGCTTGCCGGCGTGGTTGGCGGGGCCGACGATGCCCTCCTTCTCCATCCGCTCCATCAGCGAGGCCGCCCGGTTGTAGCCGATCTGCAGCCGACGCTGGATGTAGCTCGTCGACGCCTTCTTGTCCCGCAGCACCACCGCCACCGCCTGCTCGTAGAGGTCGGCCCCCGGATCGGCGAAGCTGCCCTGGTCGAACACCGCGGTCTCGGCCGCGGCGGCCTCGGCCGCCTCCTCCTCGTCCGCCGTGACGGCGTCGAGGTAGGCGGGGCGGCCCTGGCGCTTGAGGTGGGCGACCACCGCCTCGACCTCGTCGTCCGACACGAACGGGCCGTGCACCCGCGTCGTGCGCCCGCCCCCGGCCATGAACAGCATGTCGCCCTGGCCCAGCAGCTGCTCGGCCCCCATCTCGCCCAGGATCGTGCGCGAGTCGATCTTGCTCGTCACCTGGAAGCTGATCCGCGTCGGGAAGTTCGCCTTGATCGTCCCCGTGATCACGTCCACCGACGGGCGCTGCGTGGCCATGATCAGGTGGATCCCCGCCGCCCGCGCCATCTGGGCCAGCCGCTGGATCGCCCCCTCGATGTCCTTGCCGGCCACCATCATCAGGTCGGCCATCTCGTCCACGATCACCACGATGTAGGGAAGCGCCCCGAGGTCCATCACCTCGTCCTCGTACACCGCCTCCCCGGTCTCCCGGTCGAAGCCGGTCTGCACCGTCCGGGTGATCACCTCGCCCCGCTCGCGCGCCTCCGCCACCCGCGCGTTGAACCCGTCGATGTTGCGCACACCGAGCTTCGACATCTTCTTGTAGCGCTCCTCCATCTCGCGCACCGCCCATTTCAGGGCGATCACCGCCTTCTTGGGGTCGGTCACCACGGGCGAGAGCAGGTGGGGGATGCCGTCGTAGACGGAGAGTTCGAGCATCTTGGGATCGACCATGATCAGGCGGCACTCCTCGGGCTTCATGCGGTAGAGGAGGGAGAGGATCATGGTGTTGATGGCCACCGACTTGCCCGAGCCGGTGGTGCCGGCGACGAGCAGGTGGGGCATGCGGGCGAGGTCGGCGATGATCGCCTCGCCGCCGATGTTCTTGCCCAGGCAGAGGGCGAGCTTCTGCTTGGTCTCGGCGAAGGCGGGGCTGCTGAGGATCTCGCGCAGGTAGACGGTCTCGCGCTTGGCGTTGGGGAGCTCGATGCCGATGGCGTTGCGGCCCTGGACGACGGCGACGCGGGCGGAGATCGCCGACATCGAGCGGGCGATGTCGTCGGCGAGCGAGATCACCCGCGACGACTTGGTGCCCGGCGCCGGTTCGAGCTCGTAGAGGGTGACGACGGGGCCGGGCCGCACGGCCAGGATCTCGCCGCGCACCCCGAAATCCTCCAGCGTCGATTCGAGCAGGGTGGCGTTCTGCTCCAGCGCGTCCGTCGAGACCGCGGCGCTCGGGGCGGGGCTGCGCGGCTCGGCGAGGAGCGCCATGGCCGGCATCTCGTAGCTGCCCGGCTCCGCCTGGGGCGGGGGCGGCGCCCGGCGGCCGGCGAGGGGCGCCGGGGGCGGGGCGACGCGGGTGCGCGGCGCCGCCTCGGGCGCCGGCGCGCGCGGCGGGGCGGGCGCCGGCCGGGGGTCGTCGAAGGTGGGCTCGCGCCGGCCGGGCGCCGCCGGGGACTCGTCCCACAGGGCCTCGTCGCCCTCCGCGAAGGCGCGCCGGGCCGCGAGGGCCGGGGAGGCCTCGTCCGCCTCGTCCACCGCCGCGCCCGAGCGCGCCGCGCGCCACGTGCCGACCTGCCGGGCCACGTGATCGCGGGCGCCCAGGACCAGCTGCGCCAGCGCGTCGAGGCTGGCGACCCCGAAGCCCACGCCCTCCTCCTCGGCCGGCCGCCGCCCGGCCGGGCGGCGGCCCGCGACCCGCGTGGGCGGGGGCAGGTCGAGGTCGAGATCCTCCTCGGCATCGCCCTCGGAGAGGTTGCAGGCGGCCGTGACGCAGATCACCGCCGCCGCCGCGAAGCCGAAGCCCGCGACCGCCCCGAGCGGGCCCAGCACCGCCTTGGCGGCGGCCAGCAGCCCGTCCCCGGCGACACCGCCGAGGCCGCTCGGCAGCGGCCAGCGGGCGGTCGGCGGCAGGGCGCTCGCCACCGCGCTCGCCGCGCCCGCCCCGGCCAGCCAGAGGCCGAGCCGGGCCCGCAGGCGGCCGAGCCGGTGCGTGCGCAGCAAGTGCACGCCCCACACCGCCAGCGGCAGCGAGAGGGCGAGGGAGCCGAACCCGATCAGCTGCATGCCGAGGTCGGAGACGACGGCGCCGACCGAACCCAGGAGGTTGCGGGCCGGGCGGCTCGTGGCGTGGTTGAGGCTCGGGTCGTCGATCGACCAGGTTGCCAGGGCGAGCACGAAGGCGACCGCGCCGAGCAGGAGCGAGAGCCCCGCCAGCTCGGTCACGCGCCGCTTCAGGAAGGAGCGGAGCGTGTCGACGAGTGCATCGTAGGGCGATGCCGAGCGGCGAAGCGAACGCATGCGGGAGCGATACCGGGTACGCGGGACCTGCCCGATCCTAGGTTCGCGCGCCTTAATGCGCGTTTAAGGCTAATGGATCGCCGACAATGCCCGTATCGGCCGCGCACCGCCGCGGGGCCGAGGGCCGAACATCGGTCCAGCCGCCCGACCGATCGCGACAGATCGGGGTCCGCGCGCGGCGATTCCATGACAACATTGCGGCGACCCGCAACCGGGTCGCGGGCGACCCGCAGCCGGGTCGCGGGCGAGCGACGGCGGGCCGCCGCCGATCCGGGGCGGCCCCTCAACGAGGCGAGCCCCGGCCCGTGAGGACCGGGGCTCGCGCCGCCGTGAGGGACCGCCCGTTCCGGGCGGCGCCCGATCTCAGTAATTGTAGGCGCGCTCGCCGTGATCGGCGAGATCGAGGCCCTCGCGCTCCTCCTCCTGGGTGACGCGCAGGCCGACGATCAGGTCCACGACCTTGTAGAGGATCGCCGAGCCGATGCCCGACCACAGGATGGTGAAGCCGACCGCCTTGGCCTGGGACAGGAAGGCGGGACCGAACTCGTAGGCCGCCGCGACCATCTCGCCGGGCTTGGTGGCGTAGTCGGGCGCCCCGGTGCCGCCGAGGGCCGGGTTGACCAGGATGCCGGTCGCGAGGGCGCCGATGATCCCGCCGATGCAGTGCACGCCGAACACGTCGAGGCTGTCGTCGTAGCCGATGGCGTTCTTCACCGCCGAGCACATCACGAAGCAGGCGGCGCCCGCCACGAGGCCGAGGACGATCGAGCCCATCGGGCCGGCGAAGCCGCAGGCCGGGGTGACGGCGACGAGGCCGGCCACCGCGCCCGACAGCATGCCGAGCAGCGAGGGCTTGCCCTTGGCCGCCCACTCGACGAAGAGCCAGGACAGGCCCGCCGCGCAGGTGGCCACGAAGGTGTTGAGCATCGCGAGCGCCGCGCTGCCGTTGGCCTCCAGGTTCGAGCCGGCGTTGAAGCCGAACCAGCCCACCCACAGGAGCGAGGCGCCGATCATGGTCATGGTCAGCGAGTGCGGGGCGAGGAGGTCGCGGCCGTAGCCGATGCGCTTGCCGATCAGCAGGCAGCCGACGAGGCCCGCGATGCCGGCATTGATGTGCACCACGGTGCCGCCCGCGAAGTCGAGGGCGCCCCACTTGAAGAGCATGCCCGCATCGGCGTTGGCGGCGTCGAGGGCGTCCTGCGCGGCCTTCTTGGCGGTCTCGTCGGTCGCCGCGGCGAGCGCCTTGGCGGCGTTGCCGACCGCGTCCGGGCCCGCCCAGTACCAGACCATATGCGCCATCGGGAAGTAGATGAAGGTCACCCACAGCGTAATGAACAGCATCAGGGCCGAGAACTTCATCCGCTCCGCGAAGGCGCCGACGATCAGCGCCGGGGTGATCATCGCGAACGTCATCTGGAAGCAGATGTAGACGTATTCGGGGATGTAGACCCCGTTCGAGAAGGTGGCTGCGGTGGCGTTCGCGTCGACACCCTTCAGGAACGCCTTGGAGAAGCCGCCCACGAAGTCGTTGAGGCCGCCGCCGTTGGTGAAGGACAGGCTGTAGCCGTAGAACACCCAGAGGATGCCGACGAGGCTGACGATGGCGAAGACCTGAGTGAGCAGCGACAGCATGTTCTTGGTGCGGACGAGGCCGCCGTAGAACAGGGCGAGGCCCGGCACCGACATCAGCAGCACCATGGCGGAGGACACGAGCATCCAGGCGGTGTCGCCCTTGTTGGGCACCGGCGCGGCGGCCGCGGCCGGCGCGGCCTCGGGGGCCGGCGTCTGCGCCAGCGACGGCTCCACCAGGAGAAGCGCCAGGGCGGCGCCTCCCAGGCCGAGAGCCAAGAGGTTGCGAAGCTTCATGGAAACGGAACTCCCGATCGGTCTCGTCACAAGCGGGTCAGGTGGCAGGGGCGCCTCGCGGGCGGGGCGGGTCAGAGCGCGTCCGCGTCGGTCTCGCCGGTGCGGATGCGGACCGCCTTCTCGAGCGGCAGCACGAAGATCTTGCCGTCGCCGATCTGACCGGTCCGGGCCGCGGCCGCGATCGTGTCGACGACGCTGGCGACGAGGTCGGCCGCCACCGCCACCTCGATCTTCAGCTTGGGGAGGAAGCTCACCGCGTACTCGGCCCCGCGGTAGATCTCCGTATGGCCCTTCTGCCGCCCGTAGCCCTTGACTTCGGTCACGGTCAGGCCGTGCACGCCGATGCTGGTGAGGGCGTCGCGGACCTCCTCCAGCTTGAACGGCTTGATGATGGCCATGACGATCTTCATGGGTCGTGCCCCCTTTCCGATTGGCGCCCGGTCCGCCCCGTGAGGATCCGGACGGACGCGTGAGCGGGGAGCACTGAGGTCGCTGCGCTCCCGTTCGCGGCCCGGCGTATCAAGGAACGTGCCAGCGTCGGCACCGGGCCTTACGGACAAGCTGCCCGGTTCCTGAGCCGATTGCGGAGATTGAAGCCGATCGGGCCGGCAGGACTGAACAAAATATAAGCAGTTGCAAATCGATTAAGCAAAAGCGGGCCGGGGCGGCGCGCCGGCCCGGCCTCCTGCGACATCCGATTGCTTGCTTCGCCATGCGGATGTCGGCCTCGCTCAGGCGCCGCGCGGGCTTGGCATCCGTTTTCCGGAAGTGATCTTCCGGAAAACGGATCAGGCCTCCTCGCGGACCGGGCGGATCATGCCCTCCTGGGCCACGGAGGCGACCAGGGTGCCGTCGCGGGTGAAGATCAGCCCGCGGGCGAAGCCGCAGGCGCCCGAGGCGCTCGGGCTGTCCTGGGCGTAGAGCAGCCACTCGTCGGCGCGGAACGGCCGGTGGAACCACAGCGCGTGGTCGAGGCTCGCGGGCTGGATCGTGCGCTCGAAGACGGTCCGCCCGTGGGCGACGAGCGAGGTGTCGAGCAGCGTCATGTCGGAGGCGTAGGCGAGCACGCTCTGGTGCACGGCCGGGTCGTCGGGCAGCGGGCCGGTGGCGCGGATCCAGACGTGGAAGCGCGGCGCGCGCGGGGCGGGCGCGGCGTAGCGCTCGAACTCGACGGGCCGCAGCTCGATCGGGCGCTCGCGCTCGAAATAGGCCCGGACCGGATCGGGCATGCCCGGCATGATCGTGGCCTTCAGGCTGCTCTCGTCGCCGAGGGCCTCGGGCATGGGCACGTCCGGCATCGGCAGCTGGTGGTCGAAGCCCGGCTCCTCCAGGTGGAAGGAGGCCGACATCGAGAAGATCGGGCGGCCGTGCTGGATCGCGTTGACGCGCCGCGTGGTGAAGCTGCGCCCGTCGCGGATGCGGTCGACCTCGTAGATGATCGGCACGCGCGGGTCGCCGCCGAGCAGGAAATAGGCGTGGAGCGAGTGGGGCCGGCGCTCGGCCGGCACCGTGCGGGTCGCCGCCACGAGGGCCTGCCCGATCACCTGACCGCCGAAGACGCGCTGCCAGCGGTCCTTGGGCGAGCGGCCGCGAAACAGGTTCTGCTCCAGCTGCTCCAGATCGAGGAGGGCGAGGAGGTCGTCGACCGCACGCGTCATCGGCTTGTCCGCTCGGGCTCGTCCGTTCGGCCGCCCGGGGGCGGGGAGGGGCGATCTGGCGCGGGGTCGCGCGGCCCGTCAAGCGGCGGCGCCGCGCCCGGCATGCTATGGGGGGGCGGCGCAGGGAGGGCGGCATGGCGGAACGGGCTCGGCCTCATCGGGAGATCGTCGTCGCGGGGGGCGGGCTGCCCGGCCTGTCCCTGGCGCTCGGCCTGCGGCGCGCCCTCGGCGAGGCGGTGCGGATCACGGTTTGCGACCCGGCCTTCGCGCGGGCCGCCGATCCGCGCGCCAAGCCGGACCTGCGCGCCTACGCGGTGGCGGCGGGCGGGCGGCGGATGCTGGCCCGGCTCGGCGTCTGGGAGGCGGTGGCGGCGGGCGCGCAGCCGATCCGCGAGATGGTCATCACCGACAGCCGCCTGTCCGACCCGGTGCGGCCGGCCTTCCTGACCTTCGCGGGCGAGGTGGAGGAGGGCGAGCCCTTCGCGCACATGGTGGAGGGCGCCGCCCTCCTGCAAGCCCTGCGGCGGGCCACGGAGGCGGCCGGCGCGGTGCTCGACCCGAACCCGGTCGCGGCGGCCGTGCCGGAGCGCGACGCGATCACGGCCCGCCTCGCGGACGGGCGCGCCCTGCGCGCGAGCCTCGTCGTGGCGGCGGACGGGGCGCGCTCGCGCCTGCGGGAGGCGGCGGGGATCAGCTGGATCGGCTGGTCCTACCCGCAATCGGGCATCGTCGCGACGGTCTCGCACGAGCGCGACCACGAGGGCCGGGCGATCGAGCACTTCCTGCCCTCCGGCCCCTTCGCGGTGCTGCCGCTGTCGCCGGGCGGGTCCCTCGGCCACCGCTCCTCGATCGTCTGGACCGAGCGGCAGGCCGACGTGCCGGCGCTGCTCGGCGGCGGGCCCGAGGAGGCCCTGGCGGAGGTCGAGCGCCGCTTCGGCCTGACCCTGGGCCGGATCGCCCTCGAGACCGGCCTGCGCGCCTACCCGCTCGCCTTCGGGATGGCCCGGCGCTTCCACGCCCCGCGCCTCGCGCTCCTGGGCGACGCCGCCCACCTGATCCACCCGATCGCCGGCCAGGGCCTCAATCTCGGCCTCAAGAGCGCGGCGGCGCTGGCCGAGGTGCTCGCCGACGCGATGCGGCTCGGCCTCGATCCGGGCGGGCCCGAGGTGCTGGATTCCTACGAGCGCAGCCGCCGGGCCGACACGCTCGCCATGGGGGCGGCGACGGACGGGCTCAACCGCCTGTTCTCGAACGACGCCCTGCCGGTCCGCCTCGCGCGGGACCTCGGCCTCGGGCTGGTGGACCGGCTGCCCGCGCTCAAGCGCCTGTTCATCCGGGAGGCGGCGGGCCTGCGCGGCGCACAGCCGCGGCTGATGCGCGGCGAGGCGCTCTGAAATCAGCGGCCATACGGGATCCGCTTGATCGAAGCGGATCCCGGATCACACGCCTGCGCGGCGCCTGAGCGAAGCCCAAATCCGCAATCCCGAAGGGATCAAGCGGATTTGGTATCATGAGACATGACCGCTGGTTCCGTTCTCGGATCGTCGCCAAGCCTCTGACTGGCCAAGCCTCTGAGTCGCCAAGCCTTTGATGTCGACAATCCGGGATGGCCGGGCCGCCGTCCCGACGGGATCGGGCGGATCCGGCAGCGGGCGGGGCGCGCCGGGTCGCTTCCGGGCTCCCGCCGCGGTCCCGCGCCCTAGCGCGGCAGCTCCGCCAGCCGCGCCACCAGCGCGGGCGCGTGCAGGGCCGCCATCCGCTCCTTCGGGGTGAGCCAGGACGCCGCCTCGCCGACGCTCACGGCCTCGCCGAGCTTCGCCTCGGCCAGCACCCGCTCGGCCTCGATCGCGCCGCGGCGCCGCGACGCCGGGGGCGGCAGCATGGCGAGGTGGGCCTCCCGCAGGGCCGGCTCGGCGTGGAGTGCCCAGAGCGCGTCGGCCTCGTCGAAGCCGCGGGCGGCGTTCTCGGCCTCGATCGCCCGGGCCCGCACGGCGATCGGCGGCGGCGCGCGCTCCTCGGGCGTCATCAGAAGGCCGCGCCGCTTGAGGGCGAGGCCCCAGGCCAGCTGGCCGCTCGCCCAGGAGAGCGGGATCGCCAGCACGAGGCCGAGGATCGTCGGCGACATCCACAGGAACAGCGAGGTCGCGATCGCGAAGGCGGCCGCCCCCGAGACGAGGCCCAGCAGCGTGTGCCAGCGGTGGCGCCGGACGATGTCGCGCAGCGGGATCGAGCCGTCGTCGCGGCGCTGCGGGTTCCAGCCGGTGTCGCGCCCGAGCAGGATCTGCAGCACCGAGCCCGACTGGATCAGCATCGCGATCGGCGCGATCAGGGCCGAGAGCAGGGTCTCGATCAGCGCCGACAGGATGAGGCGCGGCGCCCCCCCGCAGGCCCGCCGCACCGTCGCGTCGAGGAGCGCCAGGATCAGGCCGAACAGCTTCGGCGCCAGCAGGATGCCCATGGTCAGCCCGAAGAGCTGGAGCGCGCGCACCGGGTCGAAGCGCGGCCAGACCGGGTAGAGCCGGAACTCGCTCGGGAAATATTCCGGGCGGATATAGGCGGTCTGCAGGGCGAGCGCGATGCCGACCACGAGCTGCGCCGCCCAGAGCGGCGAGGCGACGTAGCCCGCGATGCCGGTCGCGAAGTGCTGGCGGGAGGCGAGCTTCAGCCCCGCCGCCGCGATGATGCGGGAATGCTGCAGGTTCCCCTGCGCCCAGCGCCGGTCGCGGACGGCGATGTCGATCAGCGAGGGCGGGCTCTCCTCGTAGGAGCCGGCGAGGTCGGGGAGCATGGACACGCTCCAGCCGCCGCGCCGGATCAGCGCCGCCTCGACGAAGTCGTGGCTGAGCACGTGGCCGCCGAAGGGCGGCCGGCCCGGCAGGTCCGGCAGCCCGCACTGCTCCGCGAAGGCCCGGGTGCGGATGATCGCGTTGTGGCCCCAGTAATTCCCGTCCCGCCCCGACCACAGGGCGAGGCCCGTGGCGATGACCGGCCCGTAGATCCGGGCCGCGAATTGCTGCACGCGGGCGAACAGGGTGTTGCGGTTGATGATGAGCGGCAGCGACTGGACGATGCCGGCATCCGGATCCGCCTCCATGGCGGCGGCGAGCCGCACCACGCATTCGCCGCTCATCAGGCTGTCGGCGTCGAGCACCAGCATGTGGTCGTAGTGCCCGCCCCAGCGGGTGACGAAGTCGGCGATGTTGCCGGCCTTGCGGTGGTGGTTCTTCGGCCGGTGGCGGTAGTACAGGCGCGCCCCGGCCCCGAGCCGCTCGCGCAGGGCGAGGAAGGCCCGCTCCTCGGCGATCCAGGCATCGGCCTGGGTCGAATCCGACAGGATCCAGTAGTCGAAGCGCGCGCCCTCGCCGGTGGCCTCGATCGACTCGCGCATCGCCTCGATCGCCGCGAAGGTGCGCGCGGTGGCCTCGTTGTAGACCGGCATCACGACGGCGGTGCGGCGCGTCAGGGGCCCGCGCGGCGCGGCCGCGGGGCGGCGGCGCAGCAGCGCCCCGAAGCCGAGCAGCGCCGAGGTGAAGGCGAGGGCGATCCAGGAGAAGTTGAGCGTGAACAGCAGCAGCAGGAGCAGCTGCAGGACGGTGGCGCTGCCCGCCACCGTCACGACCTCGTACATCTCGTAGGCGCCGTAGGCGGTGAGCAGGGCCGCCGCCCCGAACACGAACAGCCGCGCGGCCCTCGGGCTCGGATGCGCCGCGCCGCGATGGGCCGCGAGGGGGGACCAGCGGCGCAGGTCCTGCACCGGCATGGCGAGGGGCGCCTCGGGCGGCACCGCCGGTGCGCCGGAGGCGCGCGGCATCACGGGGTCCAACGAAACAGCCATGTCTCACTGACGGGTTGGTCGCCGTTCTTGACGACGAGGCGCATCTCGCAGGCGGTCTCGCCGCCCGGGTCCAGTTCGAAGACGGCGCGCACCGTCTTGCGCTCGGGATAGAGATAGAGGAGGGGGCGGAATTGCGGGTCGCGCTTCACCGGCGGCGCGTCGGGCTTGGGCTGCACGATCGTCCCCGGCGAGGCCGTGACCGCGAGCTTCAGGGATTCGGGCCTCACCTCCGGGGCGAAGAGCGCGTCGCCCGCGAAGTCGACGAGGAAGAGGCGGCGCTTGCCCGAACTGCCCTTGCCGATCCGCGTGCCGGTGCAGCGCGCCAGGGGCGGCGCCCCCGGCACGTCCCAGCACCAGTATTGCCGGAAGGTGAAGGCGGTCTCCCTGGCGATCGGCTCCTTGGGCCGCCAATAGGCCAGGATGTTCTCGTTGACCTCGGACTCGCTCGGGATCTCGATGAGCTGGACCGCGCCTGGGCCCCAGCCGCGCTGCTCCTGGCCGGGCTGCCAGGTGCCGAAGGGCTCGATCCACAGGCTCGGGCGGCGCTCCCAGTGCTGCACGTCGTCCTGGTAATCCGCGTAGTCGCGGTGGCGCTGCACGAGGCCGAACCCCTTCGGGTCCTGGTCGAGGAAGGAGGAGATCTGCAGCGTCTCGGGGTTCTGCACGGGCCGCCAGAGCGCCTCGCCCCCGCCGTTGCGGATCTGCAGGCCGCCGATCTCGTGGGCGGCGGGGCGGGCGTCGTCGGTGTTGCGGTGGTCGGCCGGGCCGAACAGGTAGGCGCCCGTCATGCCGCCGAGCCCGACATGGTCGAGGCTGGTGCGCGGGCACAGGGTCGCCTCGATGTCCACGATGGTGGCGTCGCCCGGGCGCAGCGTCATGCGCAGGGCCGCGGCGGCGGAGTCGGAATCGATCAGCGCGTGCATCACGATCTGGGTGCTGGCCGGGCCCGGCCGCTCCAGCCAGAAGGCCCGGAAGAGCGGGAATTCCTCGCCCCGCGCCTCGGCCGGGCGCAGGGTGAGGGCGCGCGCGGTGATGCCGTAGCTCTGGCCCGCGGCGAGGGCCCGGAAGAACGAGGCGCCCTGGAAGATCGCGCAATCGGCGGGCGGCCCGCCCCCGAAGCTCCCGTAGAGGCGGAAGCCCGAGAAGCCGAGGTCGCGGCCGGCCTCGGGCGGGGCGGTCTTGCGGAACTCGAACAGGTCGCGGTCGTAGGGGATGCGCCGGACGATCCCGTCCTCGACCGTGTGCAGGCTGACCGGGTTCGTGAACAGGTAGCCCCGGTGCAGGGGCTCGACCACGAAGCCGCGGCCCTCCCCGCGCCAGATCAGGAGTTCGGGCTTCGGCCGGATCGCGATGTACTGCTCGTAGGTGAGCTTGCCGAAGGCGTCCGGCAGGGCGGAGGGCGGGGCTGCGTAGGGCTTGGCCGCCAGCGCCCGGGCCAGGGCCACCACCGCGGCCGGGTCGAAGCGCTCGCCGTCCCCGAGCGCCGGCGGCGCGGGCGGATCCTCCGCGCGGGCGCCCGTCGGCGCGAGGGCGCCGCCCGCCGCGAAGGCACCGGCGAGCGCCAGCACGGCGCGGCGGTCGAGGCCGGCCGCCGCGTCGCGGGCGGGGGCCTGGATCTCTCGCGCGTGGGTCGGCCGGGGCGAGGCGGGGCGTCGTCGCGTCATGCATCCGTTCCGGGGGTGGGCTCCCGCGCCGTTTACCACGACGGAGGCTGAACTGGACGTTAAGATTGTGCCGGGGCCGCTCCCGCCGGGCCCGGGCCTCGGCTTTGCCCGGGCGCGGGATCCGGCTAGATCGGGCGGAGCGCCACTCGACGATGAGCCCGATGACCTCGACCCCGACACCCGCGGGCGCCCGCTCGCTCCTCTGCGTCGTCCTCGCGGCCGGGAAGGGCACGCGCATGCGCTCCGACCTGCCGAAGGTGCTGCACCCGCTGGCCGGCCGGCCGATGCTCGCCCACGTGCTCGCCGCGGTGCGCGAGGCGGGGGCGACCGGCCTCGCGGTGGTGGCCGAGCCCGGCCGGGCGGACGTGGCGGCGGCGGTGGCGGCGGCGGCGCCGGGCGCGGAAGTCTTCCCTCAGGCCGAGCGCCTCGGCACCGCGCACGCGGTGCTGGCGGCCCGGGCCGCCCTGGAGGCGGGCCACGACGACGTGCTGGTGGCCTTCGGCGACACGCCGCTGATCCGGCCCGAGACCTACGCGCGCCTGCGCGCGCCCCTCGCCGAGGGGGCCGCCCTCGCCGTGCTGGCCTTCGAGGCCGCCGACCCGACCGGCTACGGGCGGGTGCTCACCGAGGGCGACCGGGTGGTGGCGATCCGCGAGGAGAAGGATGCGAGCCCCGAGGAGCGCCGGGTCCGCCTGAGCAATGCCGGGCTGATGGCGCTGTCGGGGCGGCTCGCCCTCGACCTCCTCGACCGGATCGGCAACGCCAACGCGGCCGGCGAGTACTACCTGCCGGACGCGGTGGCCCTCGCCGTGCGGGCGGGCGGGCGGGTCGCGGTCGTGCCGGTCGAGGAGGCCGAGGCGCAGGGCGTCAACGATCGGGTCCAGCTCGCCGCCGCCGAGGCGACCCTGCAGCAGCGGCTGCGGCGGGCCGCGATGCTGGGCGGCGCGACCCTGATCGCCCCCGAGACCGTCTTCCTCAGCCACGACACGCGGCTCGGCCGCGACGTGGTGGTGGAGCCGCACGTGGTGTTCGGGCCGGGCGTGAGCGTGGGCGACGGCTGCGTCATCCACGCCTTCTCGCACCTGGAGCAGGCGGTGCTGGAGCCGGGGGTGGTCATCGGCCCCTACGCGCGCCTGCGGCCCGGCGCCGTGCTGGCGACGGGGGCGCGCATCGGCAACTTCGTCGAGGTCAAGAACGCCGCGATCGGCGCGGGCGCCAAGGTCAACCACCTCTCCTACGTGGGCGATGCCGAGGTGGGGCCGCGGGCGAATCTCGGGGCCGGCACCATCACGTGCAACTACGACGGCCTGCGCAAGCACCGCACCGTGATCGGCGCGGGGGCCTTCGTCGGCTCGAACTCGGCGCTGGTGGCGCCGGTGGCGATCGGGGAGGGGGCCTATGTCGGGTCGGGCTCGGTGATCACCGACGACGTCCCGCCCGAGGCGCTGGCCCTCGGCCGCGGCCGGCAGGTGGTGAAGCCCGGCTGGGCCAAGGCCAAGGACAAGGACAGGGGCTGAGACGGCCGGGCCCGGGAGGGCCGCGGCCCGTCCGGGCCGGCCCACCGGGTCGGCGCGCCCGGTGGCGGAACCTGCCCGATGCCTGTACTCTCCTCGTCGCGGCAGGGAGGGGAGAAGGGCCATGATCGGACGCCCTGACACCGGCAGAGTCCCCGACTTCTCCGGGTATCCGGATCTCGTCGTCATGTATCTCGGGATGCATGTCCGCGCACTCTTCGGATTGAAGACTCTGCTCGGCCTCGGCCCGGCGATCGAGAAGGCCGGACTCGGCCGACCGGGCGGATTGCTGCACTACGAGAACAACATCATCTACGGATTCTTTCCGCTTCATGTCGGCATGCGCTGGTACTGGCGCGACATGGAAAGCCTGGAGCGCTTCGCCAAATCGGAGCCGCACCGGACCTGGTGGATGAACTTCCTCAAGGATAGCGGCGGCACCGCGATCTGGCACGAGACCTATCACATGCGCGGGGGCATGGAGGCGATCTACAGCGACCCGCGGGCGACGGGCTTCTCGGCCTTCCTGCCGCTGCAGCAGGCCCGCGGCTCGCTGCGGAGCCGGCACCAGGCCTATGGGCAGGCGGATCTCGGTCACCTTCCCGCCGAGAACCCGCCGGACGTCCAGCCGGCCACGTAGGCCGGGCGAGGATGGGACCGTGGCGGCGGGTCGGCCCGGAGCATCGGCCGCGGGCCGCGCCCGGGCGCGCGGGGCGGGGCGCGGGGCGCGGGGCGCGGGGCGGGAAACGTCGGCCTGACGCCGGGGGAGGGCCGCGCCGGGCCGCCCGCCGGGACGAGGCGGCGCTGAGGGCGCTCTCCGGCCTCACCGCATCGAAACTTCTCGGCGTCATCCTGCATATCTGGCAGGGCGCGGCGACCTCCGTGCCGGAGACCGGGAACCCGATGGCGCGGCTCAGCGCGGTCGCGCGCCATCGCGCCATCGACGTCGTCCGCCGCAGGACGGAGGCCCCATGCCGGAGGGTGAGGACGGAGAGGATTGGCAGGCCCGCATCGCCGCTCCGCGCGACGGCGAGGCGGAGATCCTCGACCGCGAGGCCCTCCTGCACGGCCTGCGCATCCTGGAGCCGGCGCGGCGCGACCGCATCCTGCGCGGCGGCCTGGAGCGGGCCGGATGAGCGACGATCCCGACCTGCGCGCCGCCGAATACGTGCTGGGCACCCTCGACGCCGCGCAGCGCGCCGCCTTCGAGCGCGACCGCGCTTCCGACCCGAAGCTCGCCGCGGCCCAGGCCTTCTGGGAGGCGCGGCTCGGGCCCCTGGCCGGGGCGGTGCCGCCCGTGGTGCCGAGCGCCGGCCTGTGGGCGGCGATCCGCGACGCCCTGCCGGAGCGCTGGCCCGCCGCCGCGCCCGCGACCGACCTGGTGCCGGCCCTGCGGCGCTGGCGCCGGATCGCGCTCGCGGCGGGCGCGCTCGCGGCGGGCCTCGCCCTGGTCATCGCCCTCGACGGCCTGCATCCGGACCCGCCCGAGGCCCGCTACCTGGCGGTGATCGACCGCGGCGGCGACCTGCCGGCCCTCGTCGTCGGCCTCGACGCGCGGACCGGGATCGTGCAGGTGCGCGCCCTCGCCGCCGAGGCGCCGCGCGAGCGCAGCCTCGAACTCTGGTTCGTCGCGCAGGGAGCCTCGCCCCGCTCCCTCGGCCTCGTCGCCGACGCGCCGCGCACCCGGCTCGTCCTGCCCGCCGCCGACCGGGCCGCCCTCGACGGCGCGATGCTCGCCGTCACGGTCGAGCCGCCCGGCGGCTCGCCCTCCGGCAACCCGACCGGGCCGGTCGTCTACAGCGGGCGGCTCGTGCGCGAGTGAGGCGCCCGCCCGGATGGGCTGGCGGGCGGGCGGCCGCTGCGGCTAGACTGGCCCGCCTGAGGGCCCGCGCGCGGGCGGTCCGGCGCTTGCGGCGGGCGGGTGCACAGGCGGCCGGCCGTCCCGGATCGGGGCGCCGCCGACCAGGAACGAGGCGATCAGCATGTGCGGCATCGTGGGTATCGTGGGCCGTGAGGCCGTGGCGGGACAGGTGATCGACGCCCTGCGGCGGCTCGAGTACCGCGGCTACGACTCGGCAGGAATCGCGACTCTCGAGCAGGGCCGCCTGGAGCGCCGCCGCGCCGAGGGCAAGCTCACCAACCTGCAGCTCAAGCTCCTCCAGTACCCCCTCTCGGGCGCGATCGGCATCGGCCATACCCGCTGGGCCACCCACGGCCGGCCCAACGAGACCAACGCCCACCCGCACGCCACCGACCGCCTCGCGGTCGTCCACAACGGCATCATCGAGAATTTCCGCGAGCTGAAGGCCGAGCTGCAGGCGAAGGGCTGCGTCTTCGAGACCGAGACCGACACCGAGGTCGTCGCCCAGGCCGTCACCCAGGCCATGCGCGAGGGCCTCTCCCCCGTCGCCGCCGTGGCGGCCGTGCTGCCGCGCCTGCGCGGCGCCTTCGCGCTCGCCTTCCTGTTCGCCGGCGAGGAGGACTTCCTGATCGGCGCCCGCCACGGCGCGCCGCTCGCCATCGGCTTCGGCGAGGGCGAGACCTATCTGGGCTCCGACGCCCTGGCGCTCGCCCCCTTCACCGACGAGATCACGTATCTCGACGAGGGCGACTGGGCCATCCTGACCCGGGAGGGCGCCGAGATCCGCGACCGGCAGGGCGCGGTGGTCGCCCGGCCCCGGCAGAGGATCGCGACGCAGGCCTTCCTGGTCGACAAGGGCAACCACCGCCACTTCATGGCCAAGGAGATCTACGAGCAGCCCGAGGTGGTGGGCCGCACGCTCGCCCACTACGTCGACCTCGCCGCCGGCCGCATCAGCCTGCCCGAGGCGCTGCCCTTCGACTTCGCCTCGCTCACCCGCCTGTCGATCACCGCCTGCGGCACCGCCTACTATGCCGGGCTGGTGGCCAAGTACTGGTTCGAGCAGCTGGCGCGGCTGCCGGTCGAGATCGACGTCGCCTCCGAGACCCGCTACCGCGAGCCGCCCCTGGAGACGGGCGGGCTGACCCTCGTGATCTCGCAATCGGGCGAGACCGCCGACACGCTGGCCTCCCTGCGCTACGCCAAGGCCCAGGGCCAGCACGTGCTGGCGGTGGTGAACGTGCCGACCTCGACGATCGCCCGGGAGGCCTCGGCGGTGGTGCCGACGCTCGCCGGGCCGGAGATCGGGGTGGCCTCGACCAAGGCCTTCTCCTGCCAGCTCACCGTCCTCCTCTGCCTCGCCATCGCGGCCGGACGGGCGCGCGGCACGCTCGATCCGGCGCAGGAGCGGCGCCTGATCGACGCGCTGATCACGGTGCCGGGCCTGATGGCCGAGGCGCTCAAGCGCGAGGAGGAGATCGAGGTGCTGGCGCGCGAGATCGCGAAGGCGCGCGACGTGCTCTATCTCGGCCGCGGCACCGCCTACCCGATGGCGCTGGAGGGCGCGCTGAAGCTGAAGGAGATCTCCTACATCCACGCGGAGGGCTACGCGGCGGGCGAGCTGAAGCACGGCCCGATCGCGCTCATCGACGACGCGGTGCCGGTGATCGTGATCGCGCCGCACGACCCGATCTTCGAGAAGACGGTGTCGAACATGCAGGAGGTGGCGGCGCGCGGGGGCCGGATCGTGCTGATCGGGGACGCGACGGGGGCGGACGCGGCGGGGCTGGAGACGCTCGCGACGCTGCGGATGCCGGCGCTGGATGCCGTGGTGGCGCCGATCGTCTACGCGGTGCCGATCCAGCTCCTCGCCTACCACACGGCCGTGGTGCTGGGCAAAGACGTCGACCAGCCCCGCAACCTCGCCAAGTCCGTCACCGTCGAGTGATCCGCTGGGGGGACGCGTCCGCGCGCCGGGGCTCCCGCCGCCGCGGGTTCAGGCCTCGGCGCGGTGCTCCTCCCGCGCCGCCTCCCAGACCTCCCGGGCCGCGTCCGCGTTCATGGCGGCGATGCCGAGCCCGACCAGCAGGTCCGGCCAGGCGGAGGGCCACAGGAAGGCCGTCACGAGGCCCGCCAGCACGATCGCCACGTTGGCGACCGCGTCGTTGCGGGCCGACAGGAAGGCCGCGCGGGTCAGGCTGCCGCTGTGGCCGCGATAGGCGGCCAGCATCAGCGCGCAGGCGAGGTTGACCGCGAGCGCGCCGAGCCCGGTGAGCGAGAGCGCCACCGCCTCCGGCGGCACCGGCGCGGCGAACTTCTCGTAGGCCGTCCACAGGGTGGCGAGGCCGGGCACGAGCAGGATCAGCGCCATCGCCATCCCGACCCGGGCGCGCAGGCGCGCGCGCCAGCCCAAAGCCACCAGGATCAGCAGGTTGACCGCGGCGTCCTCCAGGAAGTCGACGCTGTCGGCGAAGAGCGACACCGACCCGATGGCGAGCGCCACAGCGAACTCGACCCCGAAATAGCCGAGGTTGAGGGCCGCCACGATCGCCACCACGCGGCGCAGACCGCCCGGATCCTGGCCGGCGCCCGTCATCGGCCGGTCTTCCCGTCGTGCGACACCGGCATGGCTCCCGCGGTCCCCCGGCCGGGGCGTAGCGGGCCGGCGCGCGCCCGGCAAGCCGTCCGCCCGGGCGGCCGCGCGCGTGCCTGCGCCTTCGAGTTGTGTTAGTTGACCATTGCAATTGCGAGCCGTGACGTTCCGCGGGACAGCCGGAGACCGGACCATGCGGCGGGGGTTGATCGCACTCGGCGTGATCGGCGTGCCGCTCGCGGCCGCGGCGGAGGAGGGCGCCCGGCCGCGGCGGCTGCAGGTGCGCGAGGGCGCGCTCCTCTGCGTCTCCCCCTTCAGCTTCGCGGTCGCCGCCAAGGCGGCGCAGGATCCGGGCTGGCTGGCCGAGAACGGCTGCCTCGTCGCCAAGCCCGGCCTCGCCGTGCTGCGCCTGGGCGCGGTGAGGCCGGTCGCGGGCGGCCCGGCCTGGAACGTGCGGGTGACGGCGGGCGGGCCGGCGGGCCTCGTGGTCTGGGGCCGTCCGCAGGATTTTCGCCTGGAGAGCGGCGAGCCGGTCCCCCAGGATTACTGAGGCGGCCGGCGGGCGCGCCGCCTTGAATCCGGGCGCGCCGAATCCGGCCGCGCCCGCGCGCAGAAGGCGCGCGTCTCCCGGAACCGACCGATGCCCCGCTACCGTTCCCGCACCACCACCCACGGCCGCAACATGGCCGGCGCCCGCGGCCTCTGGCGCGCCACCGGCATGACGGACGCCGATTTCGGCAAGCCGATCATCGCGGTGGTCAATTCCTTCACGCAGTTCGTGCCCGGGCACGTCCACCTGAAGGATCTCGGCCAGCTCGTCGCCCGCGAGATCGCCCAGGCGGGCGGCGTGGCCAAGGAGTTCAACACCATCGCGGTCGATGACGGCATCGCGATGGGCCACGACGGCATGCTCTACTCGCTGCCCTCGCGCGAGCTGATCGCAAATTCCATGGAGTACATGGTCAACGCGCACTGCGCCGACGCCATGGTCTGCATCTCGAACTGCGACAAGATCACCCCCGGCATGCTGATGGCGGCCTTGCGCCTCGATATCCCGACCGTGTTCGTCTCCGGCGGCCCGATGAAGGCCGGCAAGGTCGTCCTCGGCGGGCAGCGCCGCAAGATCGACCTCGTCGACGCCATGGTGGCCGCCGCCGACGACCGCGTCGCCGCGGCGGAGGTGGAGGTGATCGAGCGCGCGGCCTGCCCGACCTGCGGCTCCTGCTCGGGCATGTTCACGGCGAACTCGATGAACTGCCTGACCGAGGCCCTCGGCCTGGCGCTGCCCGGGAACGGCTCGGTGCTGGCGACCCACGCGGACCGGCGGCGCCTCTTCGTCGAGGCGGGCCACCTGATCGTCGACCTCGCCCGGCGCTTCTACGAGCAGGACGACGCCTCCGTGCTGCCGCGCGCGATCGCCGACAAGCGGGCGTTCGAGAACGCCATGACCCTCGACATCGCCACGGGCGGCTCGACCAACACGGTGCTGCACCTCCTCGCCGCCGCCCACGAGGCGGGGGTGGCCTTCGGCATGGGCGACATCGACCGCCTGTCGCGGCTTGTGCCGGTCCTGTGCAAGGTCGCCCCCGCGGTGCCCGACGTGCACATGGAGGACGTGCACCGGGCGGGCGGCATCATGGGCATCCTGGGCGAGCTCGACCGGGCCGGGCTCATCGACGCGACGGCCGGATCGGTCCATGCGGGGAGCCTCGCCGCCGCCCTCGCGCGCTGGGGCGTGCGCCGCAGCGACAGCCCGGCGGTCCACGCCTTCTACCGGGCCGCGCCCGGCGGCGTGCCGACCCAGGAGGCCTTCAGCCAGGAGGCGCGCGCCGAGGCCCTCGACCTCGACCGGGAGGCGGGCGTCGTGCGCGACGCGGCCCACGCCTACGCCCAGGATGGCGGCCTCGCGGTGCTCTCCGGCAACCTCGCCCGCGACGGCTGCATCGTGAAGACCGCGGGCGTCGATGCCGGCCTCCTGCGCTTCTCCGGCCCGGCCCACGTCTTCGAGAGCCAGGACGCCGTGGAGGGCATCCTGGGCGGCCGGGTGCGGCCCGGCGAGGTGGTGCTGATCCGCTACGAGGGGCCGCGCGGCGGGCCCGGCATGCAGGAGATGCTCTGCCCGACGAGCTACCTGAAGGCGAAGGGACTGGGCACATCCTGCGCGCTGGTGACCGACGGGCGCTTCTCCGGCGGCTCCTCCGGCCTCTCGATCGGCCACGTCTCGCCGGAGGCGGCCGAGGGCGGCCTGATCGGCCTCGTCCGGCAGGGCGACCGCATCGAGATCGACATCCCCGCGCGGCGCATCCACCTCGCGGTCGACGAGGCCGAGCTGGAGCGGCGGCGCGCCGCCCAGGAGGCGCGCGGCTGGCAGCCCGCCGCGCCGCCGCAAGGTCTCGGCGGGCCCTGCGCGCCTACGCGCTCCTCACCACCAGCGCGGCGCAGGGGGCCGTGCGGCGGGTCTGATCCCGGCGGTCACGGCTCACGACCGCCGGGCTTCGTTCTCGACCCGTCGTCGCGCCATCGGCACGGGTCGGCGAAGCAAGAGGGGCGGCGGCCCGGTGCGTCGGCACGATCCCGCCGGCCCGCGCGGCCGCGCTAGGCCGCGCGCCGCATTCCCTAAGGGAAGTGCATCTCATCGCCGGATCGCGGTCGCTCCGCCGCGGACAGATCCGTCGAACCAGGATGCAATTTCCTGCATGATGCCTCAATTCTATGCATTGATAAAACAGACAGTATCACCCGCCGTGGATTGATATTTAATTCATAACAGGATCATAGCTTCCGAGTCGGCGCGGATTAGCGGAATGTTCATGGATGCGCTGCAATAATGCCTCGGCACGGCGATCGGAAGCCGCAGCATCGGGGCGATGCAGGATTTCATTCGCTTCATGCCGAGGAATGGAGTGTCTTGGAATGTGGACACACGCCCGGAGGCCCAGCCGGAACCGGATGGAGAGTGCGGCTCTCGCGGCGCTGCGGACCAACGTCATGATCGCCGACGCCGACATGAGGATCACCTACATGAATCCGGCGCTGCAGGATTTCATGCGGGCCGCCGAGGCCGACATCAAGGCCGAGCTGCCGCGCTTCGATGCGGCGGCGCTGATCGGCAGCACGATCGACGTCTTCCACACGGATCCGTCGCACCAGCGGCGCATGCTCGCCGCCCTTGAGGAACCGCACGCGGCCACGATCCGGGTCGGCACGCGCGTCTTCGATCTGCTGGTCTCGCCGGTGTGCCGGGAGGGCCGGCGCCTGGGCTACGTCGTGGAGTGGAGCGACGCGCGGGAGCGCCTGCTCAACCTGGACTATTCGAGCCAGATCGCCGCGATCGGCCGCTCGCAGGCGGTGGCGGAGTTCAGGCCGGACGGCACCCTCGTCACGGCCAACGGCAATTTCCTCACCCTGATGGGCTACGGGCTGGAGGAGATCCGGGGCAAGCACCACCGCATCTTCGTCGAGCCGGAGGTGGCCGCGGGGCCGGACTACGCCGCGTTCTGGGAGCGGCTGCGGCGCGGCGAGTACCAGGCCTCGCAGTTCAAGCGCCTCGCCCGGAACCGCCAGCCGGTCTGGATCGAGGGCTCCTACAACCCGATCCTCGACCGGTACGGGGCGGTCTCGAAGATCGTCACGTTCGCGAGCGACGTCACGGCGGAGGTGACGCGGCTCACCGAGCTGAAGCGCCTGATGGACAGCAACTTCGTCGACGTGGACCGCGCCGTCGGAGAGTCGAACGCGCAGGCGGACCAAGCCCGGCAGGCGGCCGGCAAGACCTCCGGCAGCGTCCAATCCGTGGCCGCCGCCGCCGACGAGCTGGCGCAGTCGATCCAGGAGATCGCCGCCAGCATGAGCCGGGCCCGCGGCGCCAGCGACGCGGCCCACCACCAGACCGAGCAGGCCGGCGAGCTGACCCAGACGCTCACCGCGACGGCGGCGGCGATGAACGGCATCGTCGGCATGATCCAGAGCATCGCCAGCCAGATCAACCTGCTGGCGCTCAACGCGACGATCGAGTCCGCCCGCGCCGGCGAGGCCGGCCGCGGCTTCGCGGTCGTGGCCCAGGAGGTGAAGAACCTCGCCCACCAAGCCTCCCGCGCCACCGATCGGATCGCCGGCGAGATCGGCAACATCCAGTCGGTGTCCCAGCAGGTGGTCGACGCGCTCCAGGAGATCCAGGGCTCGGTCGGCACCATGCGCGACCACGTCGTGCGCACGGCCGCGGCCGTGGAGGAGCAGAGCGCGGTGACCCGGGACATGTCCGCCAGCATGCAGGACGCGGCAAGCGCGGTGAGCGCCTTCGCGCAGAACATCGTGGCGATCTCGCAGGCGGTGGAGAGCGTCTCGCAGGCGGTGGAGACCACCAAGGACGCCGCCCGCGTGCTGGCGCGCTGAGGCGCCGGCGCGGCCCGCGCGGACGGCGGTGCGCCGCTACAGCACCGGGACGCCGCGCTGCTTGGCGTGGTCGCCCGGCTCGACGTGGATCGACACCACGGCGCCGGGCAGCGCGGCCTCGATCGCCTCCTCCAGGCGGTCGCAGATCGCGTGCGACTCCGCCACCGTCATCTCGCCCGGCACGACGAGGTGGAAATCGATGAAGGTCGCCTGGCCGGCGTGGCGCGTGCGCACGTCGTGCGCCTCGAGGGCGCCCGCCCCGTGCTCGGAGATCAGGCCGCGGATCTGCTCCAGCATCTCGGGGGCGGCCGCCTGGTCCATCAGGCCGTTGACCGAGTCCCGCACCATCCCCCAGCCCGACCACAGGATGTTGAGCGCGACCAGCGCGGCGATGGCCGGGTCGAGGAGGAGCCAGCCGGTCGCGGTGGTGAGGCCGACGCCCGCGAGCACGCCGACCGAGGTCACGACGTCGGACATCACGTGGCGGCCGTCCGCGACCAGGGCCGGCGAGCGCCACGCCCGGCCGCGGCGCAGCAGCATCCAAGCCCAGGCGGCGTTGACGACGGTCGCCGCGCCGTTCACGGCCAGTCCGAGCAGGGGCAGGTCGATCGCCTTCGGGGCGAGATAGGCCTCGTAGGCGTCCTTCAGGATCATGATCGCCGCGACCACGATCAGCGCCCCCTCGATCACCGCCGAGAAGTACTCGGCCTTGTGGTGGCCGTAGGGGTGTTCCTGGTCGGCCGGCTGGGCGGCCACGCGCAGGGCGACGAAGGCGGTGGCGGCCGCCACGACGTTGACGATGCTCTCGAGCGCGTCCGAGTAGAGCGCGAGGCTGCCCGTGAGCCACCACGCGCCGAACTTCAGGGCGAGCACGACGATCCCGAGCCCCGTGCTCACCAGGGCCGCGGCCTGCGCGCGTTCCATCTCACGAATTCCATCGGCGACGCCCCGGCCGGGCGGGGCGCCGGCCTCATAAGCGGCGCTCCCCCGGGAAGGCCACGGCACATGTCTTAGCCGGGGCTAAGCCCCCGCCGGAAGCGGGGCGGGATGATCGCCGCCGCGCCGGTGGCGCCGGCGGCGAGGCTCAGGAGACGGCCGGGGCGCCCCGGCGCGCCTCCTCCCGCACGCGGCTCACCTGCGCGCGCGCCCGCGCGGCGGCCGCCTTGCGGGCGTAGTGGCGGCGCAGGAAGCCGAAATGGGCCGAGGCGGCGAGCGCCTCCAGGCGCTCGGCCTCGCATTCCCACCAGGTCACCAGCTCCGCATCGAGCGTCGGATGGTTCGACATCGCCAGGATCCCTCCTTCGCGGCTGCCTCTAGATGGCGCGGGCGCGCCGGCCGCGCCACCGGGCATTGATCCGCAGGGCCGATCCGTGCTGTTGGCCCCCATGCGCGTGGATCTGTTCGATTTCGACCTGCCGGAGGCGCTGATCGCGCTGCGCCCGGTCGAGCCCCGGGACGCGGCCCGCCTGCTGCGCGTCGCGCCGGGCCACCCCCTGGCCGAGGCCCGGGTGCGCGACCTGCCCGCCCTGCTGCGGCCGGGCGACTGCCTCGTCTTCAACGACACCAGGGTGATCCCGGCCCGCCTGCGCGGCCTGCGCGCCCGTCCGGACGGGTCGAGCGTCCGCGTCGAGGCGATGCTGCACCGGCGCGAGGGGCCGGATTGCTGGCGCGCCTTCGCCCGGCCGGGCAAGCGCCTGCGCGAGGGCGACCGCATCCGCTTCGGCAGCGGCCGGGACGGGAGCGCCTGCGACCTCGGCCACCTCGACGCGACGGTGGCGGCGCGCGGGGAGGAGGGCGAGATCACCCTGGCCTTCGATCTCGCGGGCGCCTTCCTGGACGAGGCGGTGGCGCGGCTCGGGGAACTGCCCCTGCCGCCCTACATCGCCGGCCGGCGCCCGGCGGATGCCCGCGACGCCGCCGATTACCAGACCGTCTACGCCCGCGAGCCCGGGGCCGTGGCGGCGCCGACCGCGGGCCTGCACTTCACGCCCGACCTCCTGGCGCGGCTCGGCGCGGCCGGGATCGGCGAGGCCCGCCTCACGCTGCATGTCGGGGCCGGCACCTTCCTGCCCGTGAAGGCGCAGGACACCGAGGCCCACCGCATGCACGCCGAGATCGGCGAGATCACGCCCGGCACGGCGGCGCGGCTCAACCGGGCGCGCGCCGAGGGCGGGCGGATCGTGGCGGTCGGCACCACCTCGCTGCGCCTCCTCGAATCCGCCGCCGAGCCCGACGGTACGATCCGGCCCTTCGCGGGGGCGACCGACATCTTCATCACGCCGGGCTACCGCTTCCGGGCGGTGGACGTCCTGATGACGAATTTCCACCTGCCGCGCTCGACCCTGTTCATGCTGGTGAGCGCCTTCGCGGGGCTCGAGACGATGCGGGCGGCCTACGCGCACGCCGTCGCGCAGGGTTACCGCTTCTACTCCTACGGGGACGCGAGCCTCCTGTTCCGGGCCGAGGGCCGATGACCGACAGCTTCCGCTTCACCGTCGCGGCGACCGACGGCGCCGCCCGCACCGGCGAGATCCGCATGCCGCGCGGCGTCATCCGCACCCCGGCCTTCATGCCGGTGGGCACGGCCGGCACCGTCAAGGCGATGTATCCCGAGCAGGTGAAGGCGCTCGGCGCCGACGTCGTGCTCGGCAACACCTACCACCTGATGCTGCGCCCCGGCGCCGAGCGGGTGGCGCGGCTCGGCGGGCTCCACGCCTTCATGCAGTGGCCCTACCCGATCCTCACCGATTCCGGCGGCTTCCAGGTCATGTCCCTGTCGGGCCTGCGCAGGCTCGACGAGACCGGGGTGACGTTCCAGTCGCATCTCGACGGCAGCGCCCACGTGCTGACCCCCGAGCGCTCGATCGCGATCCAGGGCCTGCTCGGCTCCGACATCCAGATGCAGCTCGACGAGTGCGTGCGGCTCCCGGCCGAGCCGGCGGCGATCGAGCGCGCCATGCGCCTGTCGCTGCGCTGGGCCGAGCGCTGCCGCATCGCCTTCGGCGAGCAGCCGGGGCGGGCCCTGTTCGGCATCGTGCAGGGCGGGGACGTCCCGGCCCTGCGCGTCGAGAGCGCGCGGGCCCTGGTCGGCCTCGACCTCAAGGGCTACGCCATCGGGGGCTTGGCGGTGGGGGAGCCGCAGAGCACCATGCTGGCGATGATCGAGGCGGTGGAGCCCCACCTGCCGGCGGCCAAGCCCCGCTACCTGATGGGGGTGGGCACGCCCGACGACATCGTGGAGGCGGTGCGCCGCGGGATCGACATGTTCGACTGCGTGATGCCGACCCGCGCCGGCCGGCACGGCATGGTCTACACCCGGCACGGCCGCATGAACCTGCGCAACGCCCGCTTCGCCGAGGACGCCGCGCCCCTCGACCCGGATTCCGCCTGCCCGGCCGCCCACCTCTACAGCAAGGCCTATCTCCACCACCTCGTGCGGGCGGGCGAGATCCTCGGCATGATGCTGCTCACCTGGAACAACCTGTCCTACTACCAGGACCTGATGGCGGGCCTGCGCCGGGCCATCGCGGCAGGGCGGCTCGACGATTTCGTCGGCGAGACCCGCGAGGGCTGGGCGCGCGCCGAGCGCGACCGGGCGGGCGGCTGATCCGGGATCCGCTTGATCGAAGCGGATCCCGGATCACGCGCCTGCGCGGCGCCTGAGCGCGGCGCCTGAGCGAAGCCGACATCCGCATGGCCGATATGGGAGATGGCGAAGCCATCGACCGGATGTCGGATGAGGGAGGCGGCGCGCCGGTCAGCCTTGGGGCGGGCGGGCGAGCACCCGGTAGACGCCCTCGGGATCGTCCGCGCCCGTGGCGACGGCCCGCCGCAGCCCGTCGAGCACCCGCTCGGCGATGGGCAGCCGGTAATGCAGGGCGTCCCAGTAATTCGCGTCCCGGGCCGTGACCGGGGAGGGGATGCGGAAATCCACGACCGTGGCGCCGTGGCGCCGGCCGATCGCCGCGACCTCCTCCTTGCAGGCGGCCTCCTGCGCGGCCTCCGGCGAGCCCGGCCGCGGCTGGACGGCGACGTGGGCCGGCATGAAGGCCGCCACCTTGAGCGCGTCGGAGGGGGCCGCGGCGAGGAACCCGTCGAGCCAGACGAGGGCCGGGAAGGTCCGGCCAGGAGCAGCAGGTTGCGGGGCGGTTGGCAGCTGGGCGGCGGCCATGGCGCGGATGTGCGCGGCGGCGCGGGCCGCGTCGTAGGTGGCTTCCGGCGGCGTGAACACCTCGTAGCCGTCGCCGCGGATCCGCTCGCGCATCCGCCCGAGGCGGTGCAGGAGCACCCGGCCGGCGATCTCCAGGCTCTGGAGGTTCCACTGCGCGAGGAGGCCGCGCCACGGCGCATCCTCGCCGTAGAGCCAGGGCGGGAAGGGGCGGAAGGTGAGCCGCTTCTCGTCCGCCGCGGGGTCGCACCAGCTCGCGTCGAGCCCGAGGATCACCGCCCGCGCCCGCACCCGGCCGAGGAAGAAGCGGGCGAGCTGCATCTGCTCCCACGGCGTCGCGGCGTTCATGGCGAGGTTGGCGAAGCGCCCCGGGAAGGCGCGCCCGAGCGCCTGGGGGTCGAGGAGCCGCGCCGTCGAGGTGCCGAACACGGCGGCGTCGAAGGCACCGCCGCGCACGATCTGCGGGTACATGAAGCGCTGGTTGAGGTCCATGACCGGCCCCGGCCGGCGCCCGGGCGCGGCGCGCAGGCCGTAGGGGTCCATCGCGGCGATGAACACGAACGCCGCCGCGCCGGCGGCGGCGGCCGTGCCCAGGGCGAGGCCGAGGAAGCGGCGCCAGGCGGCGGGCGGCGCGGGGTCGGGACGGGGATCGCTCGG
The DNA here is from genome assembly GCF_000379105.1 of Methylobacterium sp. WSM2598. GTDB lineage: Bacteria > Pseudomonadota > Alphaproteobacteria > Rhizobiales > Beijerinckiaceae > Methylobacterium. The sequence continues at coordinate 3,128,510 of NZ_KB900609.1, forward strand.
GGGCGCGGGGCGGGTCACGCCCCTCGTTCGGCGGTTGACCCGGCGGCGTCAACCCCCTACATCGGCGCCTGCTCCGCTCACGGATCACCGGGCTCCCCGCGCCGGGCCCGCGCGGAAGCGAGCGCGTAGCTCAGCTGGTAGAGCAACGGACTTTTAATCTGTAGGTCCTGGGTTCGAGTCCCAGCGCGCTCACCAGATTCTCCTTACTTTGCAAGGGGTTGTCGATTTTGCTGGCTGCGGCCAGTGCCGGCCTGTGTCCAAGAATTGGCAACGTGTGTCCAAACGCCACCTCAGCGGTGCGTCGAGTGGCCGGTGCCGAACAGGTTGGCGCGGGTCTCCTTCCACGCCTCCTCCAGCTTGCGCATCCCGTTCACCGCAAGCCGGCGCTTGTTCACGTCGCGGGCATAGTGGCGCACCATCTGCTCGCTCATCTCAACGATCGCCGAGACCTCGGCCTCGGTGTTGCCGGCCTCGAGCAGCATGTTGACGGCGTTCTTGCGCAGGCCATGGAAGACGAATCCCGCCTCGCGCAGGCGTGCCATCGCCGCCCTCTTGGCCGGGGACGCCGTGGTGGGCTGGCCCTTGGCATTGATGCCCGTGAAGTCCCGCTGCCAGGCCGTGCGATAGGCCCCCAGCGTCCAAGGCAGGCCATCCTCCCGCAGGTGCAGCGCCGGATGGTCGATGTGCATGTGAGTGAGGATGTCCCGGTACTCCGAGTGGATCGGGACGAAGACGTGGGCGCCCGTCTTGCGGGCGATCATCTCGATCGCGTTGGCGCCCACCGCCGGCCGGCGCATGGGAATCACGTCGATCGAGCGCTGGCCCGTGTAGAGCGCGGAGTACACCGGCAGGTGAAGGCCCGGGCGGGCGTGCTCGAAGAAGGCCTCGAACGCCCAGTCGGTCCAGGGCACGTGCGGCTCGACCGTGTGCGCGACCTTCTCGGTACCCTTAGCGACGTTTGCCGTGCAGAAGCCGCGCGGAATGCCGAAGGACAGGAGCTTCGAGAGGACGGATCGGTAATAGCGCGCCACGGCCGGTGTGGCGGCGCGCGCATCGATCGCCTCCTGCGCGTCGACGGCCGTCAGCGCCGCCACCGGATGGTCGCCCCAGTCCTGGCGGATCACCCGCAGGTGGCGGTCATAGTCGCGCTTCGTCAGCTCCGAGAGCTTCGCGTAGGCGGGATGAGCGAGGTAGAGGTCGATCAGCGCCCCGAAGGTCTTGCGCTCGCTCCCGTCCGCCGTGCGGTCGCGCCGCTCGGCCGCGTCGACAGCCGTCCAGAACGCTGCGGGCCCGCCCTCGCCACGCGGTGCCGGCAGTGGATGGGCGCGCCCGGTCGCGCCGGTCCAAGTCCACGTCCAGTGCTCGCCCCGCCGCTCGGCGCTCAGCCCTTCGCACTGCCGACATCGGCGCCAGAAGGCGTCATCCCGCGGATCGTCCGGGATCGGTACCACCGGCCACGCCCGCGGCGTGCCGCGAAATTTCTCGTAGGAGTAGTACATCCGCCCGGTCGGATTCGGACGGCCGCGGACGTGGCGCGGCAGGTCAACCATTCCGGCGCCGCTCCTCGGCCTCACGCGCAATCGCTCCCAGGCTCTTTGCGGGCGCCTTAGATGTCGGCGGTTCGTCGGCGGCGGTCAATTCGGGGAACAGGGTCGGATGTCGGCGGTGACGCCAGCGGTCGACGGCCTCCAGGTCGTACATGCCGGTGTCCGGGTCCGGCCGTGGAAAGCCGCGCAGGAACAGTCGCGTCTTGCAGGCCTCGAAAGCCGCAAGGGTCAGGTGCAGCCGGCGCGCCACTTTCTCCGGCGGCACGTCGCCCGGCTCGACGCGAAAGCGGATGACGCAGGCTTGGGGTGCGGTCTTAGGCATCGCGCGCCCTCCGCCGCTGCACCAGCCGCACCGCCCGCAGGTACGGCCGGCCCGCCAGTACCACCTCGGGCGCCCGCCAGGACGAGCGCCCGGCCCGCTCCGCAAGGTCCTCCTGGCGGTAGAGGTGAGCGAGGCGGTTGAGGCAGGAGAGGAGCTTGAGGGCGCGGGCGAGAGACCTCTGAAAGCGGAACGCCATCCAGAGGTCGTAGACCTCCGCCCCGCGCTGGAGCCGGCGGTTATTGAAGCGCTGGCGGCAGGGCGGGGCGCAGAACTCGCCGTGGCGCATGGAGGGGCGGAAGGGCTCTCCGCACTCCAGGCAGGTCCGGGGCGCCGGAAGCGGGGCTGTTTCCCGTTCCTGAGCCTTCGGAGCGGGTGAGTTTAAACGCACCGGCGCGGTCATGCGGACGGCTCCGGCGCTTGCAGGGGCACGACCTCCGCCAGCGCATCCTCTGCGACCTGGAACGCAGCCATCGCCGCCTCGCTCTCCTCCGCGACGGAGTTCAGGATCGCCCGGATAGACCCGAGGGCAGAGCGCAGGACCTCGGCGCTCTCGGCCGGCGTGCGGGGCGCATCAGCATTGATCCGGGCGACCAGGAAGGCCGCCACCGCGTGAGCGGTCGCGTTGGGCCAGGAGCCCGCGGTGTTGACGGTGAAGACCTCGTGGCCGTCGGCGCAGCGCACGACGCCGACCTCGTCGGGATTTTCGCTCGGGGCGAGGGGAAGGCGAACGCGGAGACCGGCGAGGATGGGGAAGGTCATGCAGGTCGCCCGGCGAGTGTGAGACGCATCACAGTCGCGAGATGCTGCCAAGCGCAGGGTAATTCTCCCAACCTGGGAGATAAAACATGAAAGCAATCAAGACGATGATGATGGCGAGCCTCGCCCTCGCGACGCTGGCCGCTGGCATGAGTGGTGCTGACGCGCGTGGCGGGAGCGGTGGACGCGGTTTCGGCCGAGGCCGCGGGATCGCGGTCGGTGAACCGCACCCCGGCGGGTTCGGCGGCCACCATGGCGGGTGGGGCCACGGCGGCTTCCACCGGCATGGCGGCTTCTACCCCATCGGCTGGGGCGGCGCGGCCGGTGGGTACCTCATGAGTTCTTACGGCGGCTACGGCGACTGCGAGATGATCTTCAATCCGTTGAAGAACCGCTACGTGCGAGCCTGTGACTGATCGGTTCGCGAGCGAGTGCCGACGCACTTGACCGCGAAGGGTCGGCCGCCCCGTCCACATGGTCCAGGAGGGGCGGCCAGTGACGAGGTTGGTCATGGTCAGGCCACGTCACGGTGCCGGCCGAGGCCGTTCGCTTTGGCGGCCTCCGAGCGCCGCGCCGCATAGGCCGGCGCGACCATCGGGTAGTCCGGCGGCAGGCCCCATTTCTGGCGGTAGGCCGCAGGCGTCAGACCACGGGCAGTCAAATGCCGCTTCAGCGACTGATAGGGCTTGCCGTCCTCAAGGCTGATGATGGCGTCCTCGGTCACGCTCTTGCGGATCGGGACTGGCGGGACGAGCGGTGCCGGTTCGGGCGCGGGCGGCGCGTCGAGGGCGATGAGGCTGTCGTGCACGCGCGCGATCAGGGCCGGCAGCTCGGCGGCCGGGATCGGGTTCTTGGTCACGTAGGCGCAGACGAGGTCGGCGGTGCGCTGCAGGGATGGTGAGACAGAGGAGGCCATCGGGCGTCTCCGGAGGCGGGAGAGGGGCGGGGACAGCTCAGGCCCGCCCCGCGGCGGGCTGGGCGAGTTGGGGGAGGTGGGCGCACGCGGCCGGATCGGCGTTGAGCTGCGCGGCGAGCGCTGCATGGTGGCGGAGGCGTTCGGCGAGGATCGCGCCCACGGCGCGGTGGCGCGCGATGCAGAGGTCGGCGAACTGGAGCGCCTCGGCGGGCGTCAAGCCGGCCGGGCGCTCCTCACCGATGCGCACCAGGACGACGTAGCCGCGTTCGGCCGAGACGCCGAGCCCGCACGTGATCGGGATCCCGGCGTCCGACTCGTGCTCGGTCAGCATGCGGGTGCCTCCCGGCGGGCCCGCACCACCTGCGCCTGCCGCACGAGGGCGAGGCCCTCGATGCGGCCGGCAGGCAGGGTGATCGGTATCGGGCGGCCCGAGAGGATCTGACGCGCGTCGTCGCGGTAGGCCTCGATCTCCGCCTCCGAGAACCCAGCTGCGGCGAGGTGGGCGAAGGTGCAGGCGCCGTCGGCGGCTTTTCGCTCGCGCATCACGCGCGCCATGTGGGCGATGCGGTCGAGGCGATCGGGGGCGGAGAGAGCAGCGGCGACTTTCGAGGGGGCGGCCATGGATGCGCGGGTCTCCGGTCCTAGAAGGGGATGTCGTCATCGATGAGGTCGGCGGGCCGCTGCGGCGCCGGCCGGGCTGTGCCGTTGCGGGCGTCGGCGTAGGAGGGCTCGCGGGTGCGCGGGCTGCCGTAGGCGCCCTCGTCCGGCGCGGTGCGCTCGGCACGATCCAGCAGGAGCAGGGTGCCGCCGTACTGGCCGATGACGATCTCGGTGCTGTAGCGGTCCGAGCCGTCCTGGGCCTGCCACTTGCGGGTCTTGAGCTGGCCCTCGACGTAGGCCTTGGCGCCCTTCTTCAGGTACTGCTCGGCGACCCGGGCGAGGGGCTCGTTGAAGATCACCACCGTGTGCCACTCGGTGGCCTCGCGGCGGTCCCCGGTCGCCTTGTCCTTCCAGGACTCTGAGGTGGCGAGGCGCAGGGTGACCACCTTGTCGCCGCGCTGGGTGGTGCGGGTCTCGGGATCCTTGCCGAGGTGGCCGACGAGGGTGGCGCGGTTGAGGGAGCCGCTCATGCCGCGATCTCCGTGGCGCGCACGCCGAGGGCCGCGAGCGCCGTCTCGATCGAACCGACCACGCGTCGGTCCACCTCGCTCGCCGGGCCGGCGCGCAGCTGGTCCGAGACGAGATCCAGGAGGCGGCAGGCGAACAGGAGCAGCTCGACCGGACTGCAACCGACATCCCCCATCCGGGTGAGGCCGCCGGTCTCCGGCGTGCCGGGCTGGATCGTGGCGACCACGAAGCCGGCGTCGGGGTCGGCCTCCAGCCAGTCGGCGAAGGCGACCAGGGTGCGGTGTTCGTCGTGTGGGCAGCGGGGCATGGCAGGGGACTCGGGCTTACGCGGCGCGGCCGGCGATCAGCGCCGGCAGATGGCTTTGGAAGAGGCGGTAGAGGCAGGCCGCGACGTCGGCCGGGGCGATGAAGCTCCAGGCCTTGCGGCCCTCGGGGATGCCGAGCTGGTCGATCAGCCAGGGGCGGCGCAGGGCGGCCGGTCCCCGGCGCAGGAAGTCCCGGCGCTCGGTGGCGAGCGCCATCAGATCCGCGCGCCGGATGACCTCGCGCTGGGCGGCGGTCGGCAGGGGGAGCCCCGCCGCGCGATGGATCGCGGCGTCGTGGCGGCCCGCGAAGGCGAGGCGCACGGCACGCAGCTGCTCCGCGAAGGTGCCTCCGTATATCTCGGCGGCGATCGCGCACTCGGCCACCAGCGTCGGAGAGGTGCGCTCGCCGATCCGGGTCTCGTGAGTGTCGTGGAGCAGCCACCAGGGCTTCACCGCGTGCTCGCCCAGGTCGCCCAGGATCTCGAAGCCGATCAGGAGATGCAGGCCGACCGACACGGGCGTGTCTGGGTGGCCGCCGTAGCGGTTGAGGTGGGCGAGCGCCCAGGCCTCGTCGCGGAAGTCGACCTGGGTCTCGCTGGGGCTGACGAGGTCGATGGGCAGGCCGGAGCGGGAGGGGATCCAGGGCTGGGCGGCCATCACGCCACCTGAAGCCCGTCGCGGGCCAGGATGCGCTGTGCCCAGCGGTTGATGGCCGCATAGGCGCGGGGCGCCTGGGCGACGTTGGTGAGGTCGGCCGTGAAGGGATCGACGAGCGGGTCGATGAGGTGTGCGCCGCGGCAGCGCCCGACCAGGATCAGGAGCGCCTGGGCGGTGTCGCGCGGGTCGGGATGGCGGATGGCGCCGAGGCAGAAGGTCGGCACCTCCTCGAGCCACGTGTCGACCGAGCCGCCGGGGAGGTGCATCCCGGCAAGATGGGCCTGCAGGTCCTGCAGGACCGTGGTGCGGGCGTGGGCGTCTTGGGGGCAGAACATGGCGGGGCGACCTCGGGCGGGCGGGGGCGATCAGACGTGCGGGCGAGGGAAGGGGAGGCCGGTGGCGCGGTCGACGACACCGCCGCCGATGGTGCGCTTGCGGTTGTCGGATCGGCCGCCAGGCATCGGGCGGCGAGGCACCTCGAAGCCGAAGGCCTTGCGCTTAATGCGCTTGGCGTCGGCGATCTTTGTCAGGTCGCCCTCGGGCCCGAAGGTCTTGACGTCGGCGCAGCGGCCGTGGACCATGGCGAGGTTGGCGAAGGCGTTCGTGCCGCCGAGGCCGAGCGCCCGCAGATGCTCATGCCGGGGCCGGTCGCCCGGGTAGATCTCCCGACCGCAGAGCGGGCAGACGTGGTCCTGGGACTCCAGGAGGGCAAGCTTCTGCGAAGGCGTCAGGGGAGAGCGCGGGGTGGTGCGCATCAACGCCCCTCCCTATGTCTCAGGTCATGGCTGACCAGCAGCGCTGCGAGACCGAGTGCGACCACGGCCCCGAGGAGCGCGCCCTGCGGGCGGAGGTTGCCTATTGCCTGTTGGAGCGCGCCTATCAGACCTTGGCGCTCGCCTTCGAGCGGGCAGCCCCGGGCCGGTTCGAGTGCCTCAACCGCGCGCTGATGCGCGACGTCGTCGCCGATCTTCGCGATCTCCAATACAAACTCCCCGATGGGGTCGCGGCGGACACCGTCCTGGTGGAGATCGCGATGGAGCTGCGCGAGACGCTCCGTGCCACCGAGGCGATCGTGCTCTCGGACGAACGCCGGCAGTGACCAGGGCAGGTCCGCGAAGCTGTCCGAGCGGCCGAGCGCGTAGGCGCTGAGGACCTGCTGGCGGGTGAAGCGCGGGGTGGTGCGCATCAGGCGCCTCCCCTACGCTTCAGACCATGGCGAATCAGCAGTTCCCCGAAGGTGACGAGGAGCCCTCCGCCGAGGACCGCGCCATGCAGGCGGAGGTGGCCTACGGCTTGTTGGAGCAGACCCTCCTGCGGCTGGCGCTCGCCTATGAGACGGCGGTGCCGGGCGGGTTCGCGCTGGTCAACCGGGAGCTGATGCGGGGCGTCGTGGCGGACCTCACGGAGTTGCAGCAGCCTCTCCCCGATGGGGTCACGCCCGGGGTCGCATTCACGCAGGTCGCGACGATGTTGAGGGAGACGCTGCTCGATGCCGAGGCGCAGGTCTGCACGCCGAAGACGGGCGGGCACTGAGCGAGCCCTCCAGGCGCGGAGCGCCGTGACCATCTCAGGGGCTGTGGCCTCCATCACGCCACCTCCCGCGCATCCGCCGGCAGAGCGCGCAGTTCCGCCGCATCGGTGAGATCGCCCGGGGCCACCGCCTCGACGGGCAGGCCGTCGTCGAGAGCGATACCGGACCACAGCCAGGTCGGGCCGCGCGCGCCGTCGAGCCGGGTCAGGTCCTGGCCGAGCAGGGCCGCGACCCGGACGTTGAGGTGGCCAGGGGTGAGCGGCCGCTCCCCCGTGTCGGTGCACCAGTCGGCGTAGCGGCGGTAGAGGGCGCCTGTGGAGAGGAAGAAGCCGGGCGCCGGCCTGGTGTCGGTGGCGAGGAAGCCGGCGATCGGGTCCTTGAAGGTGTGGCGGAGCAGCGCGCCTTGCGGCGTCACCGAGCCCGGGGCCAGGAGGCCCGCGACCGCGTCCCGGAAGGCCGCGGAGCCGAGCGGCGCAGTCCTCTCGCGCCGGCACCAGCCCACATAGGCGCGGTAGACCACGGCCCCCGACAGGATCGGGCCGGGGCACTCCGCCAGCATCTTGCCGAGGAACGCCCGGACGACATCGGCGCCGGAGAGGGGAGGACGGCCGGCGCTCATCGGGCCGCCTCCCGCCCGGGGCCCGATCACGACAGAATCGGACGGACCATTACCTCCGCCCGGAAGGGCGGGAACATCAGGGGGCGCGGACACGGGGCGGGCTCCATCGCTGGCGGGCGATGGGCAAGATCCTGTGTCAGTTTTTTCTGATAGTCAATCAGAAAGCAGATTTTTCTGATGGCTGCGCTGCTGCGGCTTCAGACGCATCAGGAAGATCACGCGTCCGGCTGCGCCTCGCAGGTGAGCGTCTCCGGCCATGTGTAGAAAGAGAAGCGAATGCCCCCATCCACCACCGATCGATCTGCGCGCATCTTGCCGCGCAGGCGAGTCGTGAACTGGCGGACCTGCGATGCGGACCAAGTCGGCCTCAGGGCCGCCACCAGCGCGTCGCAGGCAAGTCGAAAAGCCTTGGTCTCAGATGGGTCAGAGAGATCTGGTTTGCGCCACTGCGTCACGAGCATGAGAGCCCTGCTCGCCTCACCCATGGCGCTCGCTGTAAAGCTGAACTTCGTTCCGAGTTCCCAAACACACACGTTCCTGAGATATTTCGGCTCTCCACATTCTGCCGCACCCCAGTCGAGATGATCGCCGAGGCGTGTCGAGGCCGCTGTGACGGCTGGTCCGGCGTCTGCGAAAGCGATGGTAAGTTCAGCCGCATGCGCGGCGGCGATGCTGAAAATGAGGCAGGTAGCGCTCAGAAAAGGGCCACGGATCATACCTCGCCTCACTTTCCCTGTGGGCGCCGAATATCGACGCTGAAATACGGGTTGTCGCGATCCGTGCTGCACCAGACCCGGGCGCCGGGCACCTCAACGTTGTCGTAGTCGTTCGGCGTTGCGAGCGCGCGGCGATAGCAGCGGCGCGAGGCGGCCTCCAGAGCGGCGGCCGGCTGTCCCGTCACCATCTCGCCCGCCTTGGCGATAGCGCGAAAGAACACCTCGGGCGGAAGGCGGGAGCCCCACTGCGCGTCGACACCGAAATAAGGGTAGCAGGTCAGCATGATCGACCGATCCGACCAGATCTTGAAGTGCACACCCGCCCCCCGGCGTGCGGTCGACCGCCGTCGCCTCGGTCGCCCGCGCAACTTGCTCCGTGAGAAAGGCGCACTCATCCGCAGCTCGCGCGGGCGTCGTGAACGCGACAGCGCTCGCGACTGCCGCGATTACGGTCAGCGGCCGCGGTCGTGCGTTGATGGTGCTTCCGCCCGCCTTGACATGGCCGCGGAATGAGAACGGAATGTGAACAGACGCGCGCATGGATGCTCGGCATGGTTGTGGGGGTGGATTGTGTCGGAGGGCTTGTCGAGCACAGAAGAAAGCTTCGGGTCCGCTGCTTTGGCTGTGGTAACGAGACTTACCCGCATATAACTCTTGGCATGCGGCGCCTTGATCCCAAGTCTATTGACGCTATGGTGCGCCACATGATCAGAAATATTCCATTTGCTTGTCAAGCGTGCGGCTCTGGACAAGGCCGGGTCCTTGGACATTTTGCAGACGGCGCCTAATGATCTGGCGGGCTGCGTCTCAGACCCGGTGACGTATCTCGCGCACCCACGCGAGCAGGCGCACTTCTTGTCCGTCGTCCGGGTCGCGCTCATGCGGCACGACGATCGGCTTATGCCGCTCGTTCGTCGACCGCGGGTGGAACTCGTACCGGTCCTCGTACATCTCGAGCTGCTTTACCGACAGCTCGCGCAGGTGGCCGCCGTCGCGCGTGCGCTCGATCACTACCACCATCCCCGTGTAGAGCGCGACGCGGCCGCGGAGGCTTTCGAAATCAAGACCCGAAACGCGGCTCCCATCGGGGATCGCCTGAGGGCGCAGCGCGTCCATCGAATCGCCCCGCACGTCAAAGACCAACATCCGGGCGTAGGGATATTCATCATCCGCAAGGGCGGACACGCGCGGCGGCGCAACGTCGGAGAACTCATCCACCTCGCGGAATGTGCCAGCCTCCACGATACCTCCAAACACGGCGTCGACGATCCGGCTGGTTGAGGGGACCACCTCATCCTCGGCGGGCGGATCCGTGAGAGCGGGCGCGAGGATCGCCGCCGGCACTCCCGGCCGCCCGGCTCCGATGCCGGTGATGAGCCATGTGGCTGTGGTCGAGAGCGGCTTCGCAAGGGTGTTGAGGAGGGCGATGTCGAGCCGCGGCTTGCCCGCCACCGCCTGCAACGAGAGCCGCAGGTGATCGAGGGGGTCGGACAGCTTCGCCCGTTCCGAAAGGTCGTCTTCAGAGAGGCCAACCTCGGCCATGCGCTCAAGCACACGGGTGAGGATTGGATGGCTCGAGTCGCCGCCGGCCGCTTCTGGTCTTGTCTTCGGAGGTTTATGATCAGTTATTGGAGGCGCCTTGGCGCCTAAGATCGGGCCAGAGTCGTTGGCCGCCACCCCGGCGTCGGGGTCTTGTGTCTTTCCGAGGATGAAGTCCTCGCTCGTCCGCAGAGCGCGAGCGAGCTTCGGCACGCTCTCGCCCCGGATGCTCCTTTTCTTGCCGATGACTAAATCATTGATGAACGCAGGATTTTTAAATCCGCCGAGCCTGCCAGCATCGGCCTGAGACAGGCCGCGCAGCCTCAAGAGATAGTCCACCCGTTCCTTCAGCGTGTTCATATCGGAATTATCCGATAGCTCGGGCATTCCACCTAGCCGGAAGTTTCTGATTGACCGTCAGCAAAATCTGATGTTTTCTGATGGCCATGGAACAGACGCTCCGCGACCACCTGTTTGCCCTCCGCGACGCGTACTGCGCCCACACGGGCACGTCCTCGACGACGGTGGCGCAGGCCGCATGCGGGGATTGGCGCTTCTTCGACAAGGTCGGCGACGCGCCTGCTGCATCGTTCCGGATCCGCACCTACGATCGCGCCTGCCAATGGTTCGCCGACCACTGGCCCGCCGACGTGCCGTGGCCCGCGGGCGTCGAGCGTCCTGAGCCCACCCCCACCCCTGCTGAAGCAGGAGCGGCGTGATGCTCTCCCCCGCCACCCTCTCCGCCCTCATCGCCCTCGCCAGCCTCCTCGGAGGAGGCGTCATGGGCGCCATCCTCGCGGTTGGTCTGATGGCCGGGGACCTGCGCCGCCTCGAGCGCGAGATTGCGGCCCTGCGCGCCACCTTCGAGGCGACGCGCCTGCCCCGGCCGCGGGTCACGCGCGAGCGGGAGGCGGCGTGATGCTCCGGCGGCGCTTCCTTCGGCCCCTCGGCCCTTCGCCTCGGTCGCTGCCCGCCCAGTCACCCGCCGGCCGGGGGGCGACCGCAGGGGCGGCCGGGTCCCCGCTCGGACCCGGCCCGCTTCCCCTCCCTCTCGGTGCGGCCTGGCTCGGCGCCCGCGCACCCACGCGCGCCGAGCCGATCCACGGCACCCTCGTCGCTCAACTCATCAATGCTCCTTCGGCCGGAGGGGCGCGATGACGGTGCCTTTCGCGTCCAGCCATCCCGCCTCGATCCCGCCGTTGAGAATCGTCACCGCGACTGCGCGCGCCACCACAGGGTTCATCAGGCAGTCGATCACCTTGCCGTCTCGATCGACGAAGCGGAACGCCATCGCCACGTTCGTGAGTGCGGCCGTAAAGCTCTCGACCTGGGGGAAACCGAACCACTCGATCTCCTCGATCTCGCGGGGGCGCTTGCCTTCCAGCGCGTCACCCCAGGCCGCGATCTCGCCGTCTCCGAACACCGTCTCTGCCACCGCTCGCTCCATCGGTTGGGTCGCAGCTCCGATGGTCGCGGGGTCGGCCGAGCTCCGTAAGGACCCGGCCGATCACCCCTTTCCCCCCGCTTCCGGCGCCCGCCAGCGCCGGTCCGAGGTCCCGGCCGGTGACACGGCGGCCGGGACGCTGCCCTCATCGGGCGTTTCCTCCCTGACTGGCCGGAGCCTTCATGGCTCCGGCCTCTTTGGGGTCGATCCTCGTCGCGCCCGGCCCGTGCCCGCCAGAGCCCGCCGTGCGCGTCACCACCACCTTCTCGCCTCCTCTTCTGATCCGGCCCGCCAGGGCCGCTCCGCTGTGGTGTTAACAGTTCACCACAGGAGGCTTCCGAGATGTCGGAATTCTTCTCCGAGAATTCGGAAAAAGATTCCGAGCGCTCGGAACGCCCTTCCGAGGGCCGCCGCATGACGACGATCGATGAGGCGTCCGCCCTCTTGCGGGACCTCGCCGAGCCCCGCCCGGCCGGCGATTCCGTGAAGGCGGCGATCGACCGTGCGGCCCGCCGCGCGTCCGCGTTTCTCCAGGAGCCCATGCGCTATGGACGCGCCGAAGACATCTGGCGGCGGGAGGCCCGCCGCATTGGCGCGGAGGAGATGGATGCCATCCGTGCCGCCCACACCAAGCGCCAGCGCGAGATGGCGGACCACGGCCAGACGTTCGCTGCGGTGGCTGAGTCTCTGGAGCGCCTGGCTGCCCGCTGCGATGCGGCGGGCGGTCGGGTCGATCCTGATCAGCTCCGGCGCGCGGCTCGTGAGGCGCGGCAATCGGCGAACGCGCTGGGGCGTCTGGCTCACCCAGGGGCGGAGGTCTGAGCGGCGATGAGATGGCTCCTCGCCTTCTGGTACCGCGCCCGCGCCCGCGACCTGCGGAGCACCGCCGCCGCGCATTACGCCGTTGCCGTGCGGGAGCGCGCGCGCGGTGACGAGGCGATGGCGCGGGCGCGCCTCCACCGCGCCCAGGCCGACGCCCTCTATCCCCCACCCGGCACCGGCCCGCCCGACCGCGACACCCCGGCGCCGGCCCCTCCGCCGTCGCCCACCACCTAACAGCCGCCAGACCCGGATCACCGGGCACCCGGCCACCGCCACCCGCCCGGACGCGGCGGAGCGTGTTCTCAGAGGCTCTCGATGTCACCCGACCGTGTCGTCCGACGCGTGGCCGTGCCCGCGTCGCTCCTCGCCTGCGCTCCGCCGCCGGGCTCGCCCGAGGCTCCGGCCTACGCGGCCCTCCTGCGCGAGGAAGCCGAGTACCTCCTGCGCCGCGCCTGCGTCGCCCAGCGCGGCCTCACCGACGAGGAAGCCGAGGAGCGCGACCGCCTGGTCGGCGCCGCGCAGGGCCTGCAGGCGCTTGCCGACCTCTACGCCCACAGCCCCGCGCCCTACCGGGACACCCCCCGCTGCGCGGCCCCGCATCCGCGCCGGGCGCCACTGCCAATCGCCGGGCACCTCCTGGTCGCCACGGGCGAGGGGCGGCCGACCTCTCTCCTGGCCCGGAGGTGAGCATGGCCAAGCCCCGCCCCGTCTGGTCGCCCAAGGACATCCGCCGCGCGGCGCCGACGCCTCGCCCGGCGCCCGTGCCCGCCGCCGAGGCGGTGCCGGTAACGCCGCTCGCCGCAGCCGCGCCACCCGCCCCGTGCTGCCCGGTCTGCGCCGCGCCCCTCGACCTCGACGCGCTCTTCGCCGCCCTCGACGAGACCCGCGCCCGCCTCCTCGCCGACCAGGGCGCACGCGCCCACGCCCCGCGCCCTCTGGCCGATCCCGTCTTCGTCAGCCCCACGCTCGCCGCGGTGGAAGGTCTGACCACCGAGGCCGCGCCGATTGTCGAGCCCGCTTCGTCCCCACCGCCCGTCGCATTGGCGCCCGCCGTCCCCGCCGTCACCATGCGGCCGATCGCCGAGATCGCCCGCCGCGATCGTGTCACGCCGGCTGCCGCCTCCTTCCACGTGAAGCGGCTGGTCGAGCGGCACGGCCTTGCCGTCGTCCGCGACACCCAGGGCCGGGTCGCGGGGGTCGACATCGCCGCCTACGATCGCCTGCGGGCGGAGACGCAACCGCCCGCGAAGGCACCTGAGGCAAACGTCCGCCGCGCGGCCCGGCCGGACGCGGCCGAGCGCCAGGCGCCCGCGCCGGCCCCGCCGGCACCCCCCACTCCGCCCCAGCGCCGCCCCTCTGCCACCGTCCCGACGATCGGCGCCACCATCGTCGCGAAGGCCGAAGCCCAGCAGCTCGCGGCCGTCGCCCGCCCCGCAGCCCCGCTGGCCACCGCCCGTCCCGTCGTGACCGTCCAGGCTGCATTTCACCGCGGCCGGGTCGCAAGCGACTTCCCGAATGCAGACCTGTTCCGCGCTGCTCCGCCGCCGGGCGGGCAGGGCGCGAAGATGATGGCGGCTGCGCTGCGCAAGCGCGCGGAGGCGCTACCGGCCGACGCATTCGGCGAGGATCCCGACCTGAGGGCGTGGCGGCGCGACATCGCCCGGCGCGACCTCCTCTCCCTCGCCGACCTCTACCAGCACTGCCCGACTCTCTACCCCGAGGCGAAGGTCCCGCCCTCGGACGGCCTGCCGGTCAACGGCGACGCGCTGCGCGCCGCCCTCATCCGCGGCGGCTCCTCGCCGGCCGCGGCGTGCGTGGAGGGCTGACCGCATGCGCCCGCTCGCCCACGAGGACTGGATCGCGGACGCCCGCGCCGTCGACCTCGTCGCGCGGGCGAAGGCCTATGCGCCCTGGCTCAAGCGCGCCGGCCGCGAATGGGTCGGGCGTTGCCCGGTCTGCGGCGGCAGCGACCGCTTCGCGATCCGCCCCGGCAAGGGCCCGCATGGGGTCTGGCTCTGCCGCGGCTCGGGCGAGAGCGGCGACGTCATCGATCTCGTGCGCTACGCCGAGGGCTGCGACTTCCCCCGCGCCGTCGAGATCCTGACCGGGCGGCCCGCGCCGGGCCGTGAGGTGGAAAACAAGGCCGAGCGCGCCGCGCGCCGCGCCGCGCAGGAGGCCCGCGCGGCCGAGATCGCCGCCAAGGCCGACGCCGAAGCCCAGGCCTCCGCGCGCTTCCGCGAGGCCGAGCGCCGCCGCCTCTACCGCCTCTGGCGCGCCGCGCTTCCGCTCGCGGGCACGCCGGCCGAGACCTATCTTGCCCTGCGCCGCCTCACGGCCCCGCCCGGCGCCCACCTGCGCTGCGCGCTGCGCCACCCGCTGTTCGCCCACGGCGGTCCCAAGGCCGAGGTGATCCACGAAGGGCCTGCCCTCCTCGCCGCGATCCTGGCGCCAGAGGGCCGCTTCACCGGGCTTCACGCCACCTGGATCGACCTCGCGGCTCCCGACGGGAAACTCCGCCTCGCCGACCCCGCCACCGGCGAATTCGTCCCAGCCCGCAAGGCCCGCGGCTCGATCGGCGGCGGCCGGATCGAACTCGTGCGCCACCCGGAACCCGTGCGCCTGGTGCTCGGCGAGGGCATCGAGACCGTGCTCTCGGCCTGGGAGGCCCTGCGGCGCCTGCGCCCCGACTTCGTCGAGGGCTGCGCCTTCTGGTCCGGCGTCTCGCTCGGCAACATCGCCGGCCGCGCGGCCGGCACGCTGGCGCACCCGCGCGAGACGCACGTCGATCGCGCCGGCCGCGCCCGCCCGCGCCGCGTCCCGAACGGCATCCCCGCCAACGACCCCGGCCCGGCGATCCCGATCCCGCCCTCGGTCACCGAGCTCTGGCTCTGCCAGGACGGCGATTCCGACCCCTTCGCCACGGGGCTCGCGATGGAGCGCGCCGCCCGCCGCTTCGCCCGCCCGGGGCTCACCGTCCACATCGCCCCCGCGCCCAAGGGGCAGGACTTCAACGACGTCTTGAGGAGCGCCGCCTGAATCATGGCCCCCTACGCCCCGCCCGTCTCCACGACCATCATGATCGACCGGATGCCCGCTCCCAGCGCCGCGCCCGGAGGCCTGCGCCGGGCCGGGCCGCGGCCTGGGGCAGGGGAGGGCGCGCGCAGCCCCGCGCCTGCGCCGAGCTTCTCGGGCATCCTGCCGGGGCTTGCCCAGACCGTGCGCGCCGCCGCTGAGGCAGCCCGCCGCCGTCGCTCCGACGAGGAGCGCCAGCTCCGCCCCATCCCGGTCGCGCCTTCTCCTGCCGCCATCACCATCGCCCCGCGCCGTGGCCTCACGGATGTGCTCGGGGGGTTCAGCCTCGCGCAGCTCCATGAGGTCGCCGTGGAGCACCTCGTCCGTGCCCGCGACGCGCTCCTCCACGCGGAGCTGCTCGCCTCCGGCCTCTACGAGGACCGCTCGACCCGCCGCGATCCGGAGGCCGACCGCACCACGCCTCAGTGCTTTGCGGTCCAGCTGGCCCAGGCGCGCGTCACCCTGGCGATGGCGGAGAGCACGGAGGCGCTCCTGCGCCAGTGCATCGGGCGGGAGTCTGCCTTGGCGGCGGTGTTGAACGGGGAGGGGGCGTGATGCCCGGCTACCCGTGCGCCCCTGTATTCCACGTGACCGGCCGCTACCGGCTTCGTCCGGAGGGCGCCAGGGTCATCCTCCAGCTTGAGGAGAGGACCAGCGCTCCGCACCCGGATCCGGTGCGCTGGCGGGACGCGACCCCACAGGACGTGATGAACCTCATCGCGGTCGACGTGTCACCGACAACCCTCAAGGTTGGACTGGGCGCATGACCCCGATCCTCTTCGCCGAAGACCGCTCCCTCGCCGTCCCGCCCGGCCGCCGCGTCGTCACCGGCTACGTGCACGTGGACCAGATCGTGTTGGGCTGCCGCGCCCGCATGGCGATCGGCGACGTCGATCGCGCCTACCAGCGCCGCCTCCAACTCGGGGACCACCAGCCCTGGCCTTGCCCGCGCGGCGAGTGGGTCGGCGAGCGCTTCCAGGTCATCGACGGCCGCCACGATTGCGTGGCCGCCCTGATGCTCGGCCTGGAGCACATCCTGGTCGCGTGGCCGGAGCCGGCGACGACGACCGCGAGCCTGCCCGCCCCGGAGGCCGCCTGACATGCCCCGCCATCTCACCGACCGCGCCCGCGTCGAGCTCGCGATCCCCACCCACCTCCTGGTGAGCCTCGTCCACAGCGACGGCTTCGTGGTCGCCTCGGATGAAGGGGAAGACCCGGCCCTCGCGCGCCAAGCGCTCGGCAAACTCCGGGCGATCCTCGCCGACAGCCTCGGTGCCGTGGTCGCGGACCTTCCAAAGCCCGCGCGCCTCAAGATCCTGCGCCGAAGCGCCCGCGCCGCTCTCGAGGCGGTCAGGAGCATCGATAGCCAGGCGGGCCTGAAGCTCGCGATGGTGCTCTACTACTTCGTGGCGGATCTCATCGACGCCGGCCACCTCGACCTTGCGGAAGGTTCGCCCGTCCACGAGGCGCTCGACCTCTTCGTCCTGCTCTGCCGGGAGGGCTGGGGCGAGAGCCGCCTCGACGCCTCGGCCCAGAAGCAGGCGCGCCACCTCCTCGCGGCCCTGCAGAAGGCGGGCTGGTACGGCGGACCGGCGGCGCTGAAGGCGCGCGCCGCATGACGGAGCACCGCCACTCCCGCCTCGAGCTCCTCGTGATCCAAGCCGCGACCTTCGAGCTTCTCCTCACCGTCACCCTCCAGATCCCGGCCGCCATGCTCTGCGAACTCTTTGCCGAGCCGGAGGCGCCGCGCGACCCCGCCCCTCCGGAGGAGGCCCATGCCTGACACCGCTCACCTCGCCGCCGCGCTCCTCCCCAGCGCCGTCGCCTGGTCCCTCTCGCCCGTCCCCACCCAGGACGGTCGCGTCAACCTCGATCTGACCCTGGAGGCGGGGGAGGGCCGCCATACCACCCTCGTCCTCACCCTGGAGCGCTCGGAGGCTCGCGCCTTCGCCCGCGCCGTGCTCGCCGCCTCCGGCGACGCCACCGAGCGCCGGGTCGGCCCACTCCAGGTCTGACCAATTCTCCGTACTTCGTTCCGCGAGTCCGCCCGTGTCCGACGATCCCGCAGAGCGCATCGCGCGCGCCTTCACGCCCGCCCCGCTCGCCGGCGGCCCGGAACCCGAGGACCGGGAGGCGTTCGACCCCGCGGCCGACGACTTCGCCGAGGACGGGGAGGAGCCGTCCGGCGTCGGCCTCGGTGCGGTCGACGTCAGCGTCGTGGAGTCCTGCGCCGGCCTCGACCACTCCGACACCGACAACGGCCTACGCCTGCGCCGCCACTTCGGCCAGGACCTCGTGGTGATGGCCCAGGAGGGCACGCCCGGCGGCGACTGGCTCGGCTGGACCGGCACCCACTGGGATCTCGCGGCCGGTGCCGCCCGGGTGCGGATGATCGCCCAGAAGCTCGGCGACCGCATCGGCCTCGAGGCTGCCTACCTCGCCCACACGCCCGACGAGCTGAAGGCGATCAAGCGCGGCAAGGCGGCCCTCAAGAAGGAGGCTGAGGAGCGCACGAACGAGGACCGGGCCGCGATCGACGCCAAGACCCGGGCCGAGAAGGCGCTCGACCAGCGCAGGAGCCGGCGGCGCACCTTCGCGGTCACCTCGAAGAACAAGAACCGGATGGAATCCGCACTCGAATGCGCTGCCCCGCACCTGCGGCGCTCGCCCGACCACTTCAACCCGGGCCGGCTCACCTTCGCGACGCTGACGCACACGCTGAGCTTCAAGCGAGCGCTCGACGAGGAGGCGCACGACGGGCTCGACGAGGAGGCCTACCGGGCGGCGGCCCGGGTTTACCGCGTCGAGCTGCACGCCGTGCCGGACCACACCCGCACGGACTGGATCACCGCGGTGGTGCCCGTCGCCTACGACGAGACCGTGGTGGCGCGGCGCTGGCATGCCTTCCTGGAGGAAATGCTGCCGGACGCTGACAAGCGCCGCACGGTTCAGCAATTCGCTGGCCTGGGCCTGCTCGGCTTGCCGGTCCAGTACGTGATGTTCCACTACGGGCTCGGCGCCAACGGCAAGAGCGTGTTCCTCGAGACGATCTCGCGCCTCCTCGGGCCGGGCCTGGCCGTGGGCCTGCCGCGTGAATCCATCGTCGGGGCCTCCGAGCGCTCGGCCGGTGCGGCCTCGCCCGACCTCGTGCGGCTCTACGGCAAACGCTTCGTGCGCATCACCGAGCTCAAGGCCGACGCGCCCCTGCAGGAGGACCTGATCAAGCGCCTCACCGGCGGCGAGGCCCTGCCCGTGCGCACCCTGTTCAAGGGCTACTTCGAGTTCCAGAGCTTCGCCACACCGCACATGTCGGGCAACGGCTTCCCGACCGTCGACGGCACCGACAACGGCATCTGGCGCCGCCTCCTCGTCGTGCACTGGGATCAGACCCTGCCGAAGGAGCGCCAGCGCGACTTCGAGGAGTTCGTGAGCGAGCTCATCGACCTCGAGGCGCCCGGCATTCTCAACTGGTTGATCGACGGCGCCCGCGACTTCCTCACCTATGGCCTCGCCATTGCGCCGAGCATCCAGGGCGCCACGACCGAGTATCGGGAGGAGATGGACCCGATCGGCGAGTTCCTTGCCGCCTGCGTCCGCGCCGCGCCCGGCCAGCGGGTGCAGGCGAACGACATGTACCAGGCCTACGTGTCCTGGTCGCTCGCCAACGCCAAGCGCACGCGCTCGCAGACCAAGTTCGGCCGCACGCTCAAGCAGCGCTTCGCCAAGAGCGAGATCGAGGGGCGCAACTACTACGTTGACTGCGAGCTGCACAGCGTGCCACTGCGTCCGAGCGAGCCCCGCAAGCCCGAAGACTTCGGGCACTGACCGCCCCGAACCCCCGCCGCGGCGCGGCGATCCGGCGGGGGTGGCGGGGGTTGCGGCGTGAGTTCCGGGGCGGGTTCGGGCGCTGCCTTAAGGCGAATTCCTGAAAAGCATCAGCGAGATAGCCGTGCCCCGGCGGGGGTGGCGGGGGTTTTCCACGCGTATAGGAATCGTGCGGGGTTCAGGGGTGGGATCTTGGCGCGCCGAAGCACCGAGACAAATTTCATATGTAGCGTGAGAAAAAACCCCCGCCACCTCCGCCAATCACTCTTAAACTTTTGAAAGGTATCGTAAAAATTACGGCGGGGGTTGCTTTTCAACTGGTCAGAACCCCCGCCGAACCATCCCCAGCGTTGCGGACAGGGGTTTGCGCCATGCGAAAGCGGATCGGGATCGAAGATTTCCTGCGCTGGGCCTACCGGGACGAGCTCCCGAAGGTGCAGGCGGACCACGCCCTGGAGGGTCCGGCCGGCTACGGCGGCCCCTGGGGCGGCGTCCTCCAGGTCGGCGCCCTCGGCACCCGGGTCGACGCCTCCGAGAACCGCTATGGCGTCGTCCCGGACCGCTACGCCCGCGACGACGCGCATCCGGACGCGCTCCGGGCGGCGGAGGCGGTGAAGGCCCTCGAGGCCTGCAGCTTCGATCTCCCGGAGGGCTGGAACCCGATCCGCGATCTCGGTGCGCCGGAAGCCCTTGGCGCGGCGGCGGTGGCACGGGCGGTCGCGAGCCTCACCCACGTGGATGAGACCGGCGGCCGCAAGCTGCGTGCCTTCCACACGCCCGGCGAGCTCGTGCGCCGCTGCGCGCTCCTCGGCCGCTGTCCGGTCTGGGAGGGGGATCGGCCGGAGGTGAAACTCGTGCTCGGCGCGAACGGCAAGCCCGCGTGGTTTCGGCGTGAGACGATCATCGGGGAGGCGGGCCCGTTCGAAATCGAGGTGAACGGCATGGATAAGCGGTGCTATCCGCTGCCGGGCGCCTATCAGAGGCCCTACCTTGATCCCGATCCGGCCGACACGATCGTCGCGCGGGGCCAGTATGAACTCTGGCGCTCGGCCCTCGATCTCCTCTGGGAGGATCTCGCCCCGGCTCTCACCGGCTTCGCGCTGGAGCCGTGCGACCGTCCGATGCGCCCCTGGGAGACGGGCGACCGGCCCAAGCGCCGCGTTGTCCACAGCCAACTGCGGGTCGTTGCACCGCCTCGTGCACAGTCGTCGCGCCCGCGTCGCCCTGCGCCGCGCCGAAATTCTCCTATGATCCACGTGACTTGCCTCCCAGCCTGAGGGCAGCTTGACAGCGCGGCTGGAGCTTGGTTCTCCTCTGTCTGCCATCAGAATGACTCAAGCGAACCCCGGCGCACCCCGCCGGGGTTTTCGCGTTCCGGGGGCCGAGATGTAGCCATGAGCCTCTCGATCCGCCTCGACACCGCACCGCTCGCCCGCTTCGGCAACGGCCTCGCCGCGGCCGGGGCGAAAGCCCCGCTGGTGCTCGCCCGGGCGGCGAACCACACGGGCGACAAGGCCAAGACTGCCACGGCCCGCGCCCTCGTCCCCCAGACCGGCCTGCCGCGCACGACCATTGGCAAGGCGCTCAAGGTGACGAAGGCGAGCCCCGGCGCGCTCGTCTACCGCACCGACGCCAAGGGCGGCGACATCCGCCTGAAGTACTTCAAGGCCCGGGAGACGCGGCCCGGCGTCTCGGCCGCACCCTGGAGTCGCCGGCAGGTCTTCGCCCACACCTTCATGCGGGCCGGCTGGTGGCCGCACCGGGTCGCCAAACCGAACTGGAACGGCCAGGTCTTCGAGCGGGCCGGCAGCAAGACCACGACGCAGCACGCCACCAAGGGCAAGGGCGGCATGGACCGGTTCGTGGTCGTCCGCGCGGGCCTCTACCTGCCCGACGAGATGGTGAGGGGGGCCTCGGTCGCGGCGTGGCGAGCGGTGGTCGATCGCGACCTCGAAGCCCGCGTCGCGCACGAGCTAGGGCGGGTGCTGGGCGTCTGACCTCGGCCGCTCGACCCGGACTCTCTCCCGCTGCGTAACGTCAGGGTCCTTCCCCGGCCGATCGGGTCCCACGGGCGAGAGACCCCGGGCTTTTGCCAGTGAGGCTGGTCGAAAATCACGGTTGCCAGGGTTGCCAGACGTGCCAACCGACGTTGCCACACCTGAGGTGATGTGGCCGGCCGCCCGCATCGCGGAGCGCGACGGCGTCACCCGCGAGGCGGTGCTCAAGATGGCCCGCGACCTCGTCGTCCAGCACGGCCTCACCGTGGCGCGCGACGGCCGGGGCCGGATCGCCGCGCTCAACGTCGTCGAGTACGACCACCTGCGCGGACGCTTCGGGGACCCCTCGAAGGCGCAGGCGCCGAAGCCGCCCCAACCGCCCTTGGTGGAACTGAGCGACAGCTACGACGAGGCCCTGCGCCAGAAGGCCTGGCACGACGTCGAGAAGCGCCGCATCGAAGTGGGTGACCTGCGCAGGACGCTGCTGCGCCGGGACAAGTACGAGTCGGCTGTCGCCCAGGCCACCGCCGAGATGGCCCGGTTGATCGACCGGCTGCCGCAGGAGGCCGAGGGCATCGCGATCGCACTCGGACTCGACGACGTGCACCGCCTGCGCGTCGAGCTCAAGAAGGCGGCGGCGAGGCTGCGCGAGAAGATCGCAGCCGCGTTCCTGACGATGGCAGCGGAGGCGCCGGTGACGGACGAGGAGGTGCCGGTGGAGTAGCGGATGGGCACGTTGCCGGGCTCGGCCAGGACGGTGTGGAGCCGGATCGGCCAGGACATGCGGCCCAGGCCGCCGATGTCGGTGTCGCGCTGGCTGTCCGAGAACCTGGTGCTGATCGACGGCCCCCGGAAGGGCCAGTTCTGGAGCGCCGAGGGCGCGCCGTACCTGCCCGAGATCGCCGACTGCCTCGGGGAGGAGCACCCCTGCAACCTCGTCACGATCCGCAAGAGCCAGCAGTCGGGCGCCTCCATCCTCGGGCTCGGCTGGATGCTCTACATCGCCGACCAGGAGCCGGAGAACACGCTCTACGGCGTGCCGGGCATCGACGCCCTGCGCGACATCAACGGGCAGAAGCTCCAGCCTCTGATCGATGCGTGGCAGAGGCGCACGGGGCGGGTCGTGATCGAGCCGCAGACCAGCCGCTCCGGTTCGGGTTCGACCACCTACGAGAAGAAGTTCCCGGGCGGCTACATCGCCCTCGGCAACGCCAACTCGGTCATGGACCTCTCGTCGAAGACGACGAAGAAGGGGGTCAAGGACGAGCTGTCGAAGTGGGCGATGATCCCGGGCTTCGGCGATCCGGAGGACCTGTTCTTCGGCCGCTTCACGGCCTTCCGGGCCACCAAGGACTGGAAGATCCTGGAAATCTCAACGCCCGAGATCGACACGGGTGACGAGAACGGGGAGAAGGCCGGGCACTGCCGGATCGACCGCTCGTTCAAGCGCTCCGACCAGCGCTTCTGGAACGTGACCTGCCCGGCCTGCGAGAACCTTTTCGTCCACGATTTCGCACGGCTCCGGATCGACGCGGCACACCCGCACCGCAGCCGCTACGAGTGCCGCTGCGGCCACCTCCTGAGCGAGGCCGAGCGGGTCGTGGCGGTGCGCGGGGGGCGCTGGATCGCCTCGATCGAGGAGGAGGGCCGACACCCCGGGTTCCACATCGACGCCTTCATCTCGCTGATGATGAGCTACGAGGCCATCGCCGAGGACTGGCTTCGGAACGAGAAGAAGGGCGAGAGCGGGCGCAAGGACTTCTCGAACCTCACCCTCGGCTTGCCTTACCGCCAGCGCGGCGACGCGCCGGACCACGTCCAGCTCATGGAGCGGCGCGAGGACAGCCTCAAACGCCACCACGTGCCGCCGGAGGGGCTCCTCCTCGTCGCCGCGGCCGACGTGCAGATGCGCGGCATCTGGTACGAGGTCGCGGCCTTCGGGGCGGACGGACAGAGCTGGACGGTCGACGCGGACTACATCCCGGGCGACCCCTCGGACCCGCGCGCGGAGGTCTACCAGGTCCTGCTCGACCGCACGCTGCGGCGGCGCTTCCCCGACGCTTTCGGGCGCACGCGGGCCGTCGACGCGCTCGGGATCGACACCGGCTACCTGTCGAATGCCGTCTACGGCTTCGTCCGGCTGAACAACACGATCAACCTCGACACCGGCCGCGACATGATCCTGGCGCTCGACGGCGTGCCGGGATGGAAGAAGCCACCGATCGGGCAGCGCCGCGAGGTTGAGGTCGACCTCGATGGTCGGAAGATCAAGGGCGGGGTTCATCTCCACCCGATCGGGACCTGGGGCCTCAAGTCCTGGTTCTACAACGCCCTGCACAAGCGCGGCATCCGCTCCGGCGAGATCGTCGATCCGCCCGGCTACTGCCACTTCGGCATGTGGCAGGACGAGACTTACTTTCGGCAGATCACGGCCGAGCAGCTTGAGGACGTGATTGTCAAGGGACAGGTGGTCGATCGCCGCTGGAAGAAATCGACCGACAACCATCTGCATGATTGCCGCATCTACGCCATCGCACTGGCCGAGTACCTCGGCCTATCGTCGATGAGCCCTGACGAATGGGCCGCGCTCGCGCGGTCCCGCGGCCTGCCGGACGAGCTCACGCACGTCGACCTCTTCACGCCCAAGCGGAGGGTCGAGACGGAGAAGCTGAGCGCGTCCGGCGCCGAGCGGCCGCCACCCGCCCCGACCCCGGCTCCCGAGCCGGCCCCGCCACCCGCACCGGCCGAGCCGACCTGGTTCGACCGCTCCACCGACTGGTTCTGAGGCGCCCCGATGGCCTGGACGACCGATGACCTCGACGCGCTGAACCAGGCGATCGCCACGGGCGCGAGCAAGGTGCGCTTCGCCGACGGGCGAGAAGTCTACTACCGCTCGCTCGCCGAGATGCGCTCGGTGCGCGACGAGGTCGCCGCGAGCCTCGGCCTGAAGCCCGAACCGCTGCGCACGACCTACGCCAGCTTCTCCCGGGATTGACGATGTCGCTGGCGACCAAGGCCCTCACCGCGCTCGCCTGGGTGGCGCCGCGGGCGGCGGTGACGCGCGCCCACGCGCTCGGGCTGATGGCGGACGCGCGCGCCTACGACGGCGCCAAGGTCGGCCGGCGCAGCGAGTCCTTCCAGGGCGCCGCGACCTCGGCCAACGTCGAGCTCGCCTGGGCGCTCGCGCGGCTGCGCAACCGCTCCCGCGACCTCGCCCGCAACACGGCCGCCGGCGCCCGCGTCCTCGACGTGAAGACGGCCCACGCGATCGGCACTGGCATCATCGCCGTGCCCGACAACGGCTCCGACCGCATCGACAACCAGGTGCGGCAGGAGTGGGCGGACTGGTGCGCCCAGTCGGACGTCGAGGGCATCCTCGACTTCGGCGGCCAGCAGGTCGCCTCCTACCGCACCATGAACGAGGGCGGTGAGGCGGTGATCCGCCGGATCCCGCGCCGGATCGGGGAGGGGCCGCGCGTGCCGCTCCAGCTGCAGGTGCTGGAGGGCGACTTCCTCGACACCGCCCGGGACCTCGGGATCTTCGACGGCCACCACTCCCGCCTCGGCGTGGGCCTGGGCGACTTCGACCGCCGCACCGGCTACTGGCTGCACACCCAGCACCCGGGCGACTTCAACTTCTACGGCTCGCCCTTCGTCTCGACCTTCCTGCCGGCGAGCGAGGTGATCCACCTCTACCGGCCCCTGCGCCCGGGCCAGGTGCGCGGCGTGCCGGTGTTCGCGCCGGTGCTGATGACCGCGCGCGACCTCGCCGACCTCATGGACGCGGTGCTGGTCAAGGCCAAGACCGAGGCCTGCTTCGCCGCCTTCGTCAAGCCGGATGGCCAGCAGCCCAATTCACTCGGACAAGTCCTCAGGGAAGGCGAGTCGGGCCGCCGTAAGATCGAGAAGCTCGCGCCGGGGATGATCAACTATCTTAACCCGGGCGAGGAGGTGGCCTTCGCCCAGCCCACGGGCTCGGGCCAGTTCGAACCGGTCAGCCTCGCGGCCAAGATGGACTTCGCGGCCGGCGTCGGCCTGACCTACGACCAGCTCACCGGCGATCTCCGGCAGGCGAACTATTCGAGCCTGCGGGCCGGCAAGGTCGAGAACCGGCGCCTCGTCGAGCAGGAGCAGGAGCTCATCCTGGTGCCCCAGCTCATGCGCCGGGTCACGGCGTGGTGGACGGAGGCGGCGATCCTGGCCGGCGTCCTGCGGTCCCGCCGCGAGCCCTACCGCTGGGACTTCGTGATGCCGGCAGTCGAGCCGATCGACCCGCGCAAGGACCTCGAGGCCGACATCCTGGCGGTCCGGGCCGGGCGGATGACGCCGCAGCGCTTCATCAGCGCCTGGGGCGAGGACTGGCGCAAGGTGGTGGCCGACACCACCGCCTTCTTCGCCCTCCTCGACGCGCAGCCCGGCAACCTCGTCCTCGACATCGACCCGCGCCGGACCTCGCAGCTCGGCGTAGCCCAATCCCCCGGCGGCGAGGACGGATCCGCGCCGCAGAAGGCTCCGGCCGACTAGGCCGCCCCGCACGAGGCTACCCGCCCATGACCGTTCGCCGCCCCGAGGGCCTGCCCCTGCAGACCCGCCTCGCGCCGCTCGGCGCCGTCGACGCCGACGCCCGCACGATCGAGGTCGTGTGGACGACCGGCGCCACCGTGCGTCGCCAGCGCTGGACCGGCTGGGACACCGCCGTGCCGTTCGACGAGGAGCTCGTCGTCTCGGAGGAGGCGGTGGACCTCAGCCGCCTGCAGGCGGGCGCCCCAGTCCTCGACAGCCACTCGTCCTGGTCGACGGAATCGCAGCGCGGCGTCGTCGAGCGGGCGTGGCTCGCCGCCGGGGAGGGGCGGGCGCTGCTGCGGTTTCCCACCCCCGGTACCGATGAGCGCTCGGACCGGCTGCTGGCGCTGGCCCAGCAGAAGATCGTCCGCAACATCTCGGTCGGCTACTTCATCACCCAGGTCCGGGTGGTGTCGCCGCAGAAGGCCGGCGAGATCGAGCGGCGGGTCATCGAGCGCTGGCAGCCCTACGAGCTCTCCTTCGTCACCGTGCCGGCCGACATGGGCGCGCAGACTCGTGCGGCGGACGCGCTCGTCATGCCGCTCACCGTTCTCGATCCCGCCGCCGACGCGGTGGCGGTCCGCCACGCGGCGGACCTCGCCCGCGCCCGCATGCGGATGCGCGCCCGGCAGGCCGGTCTCCGGGCCTGACGACCACTCCGCTTCGAAACGCCGCCTGCGCTCTCTCCGGGGCCGCAGGGGACCGGCTCTGCGCCCCGGCCAACCACGGACCCTGATCATGATGCGCTCCACCCGAGCGGTCGCCACCCTGTCGGTGGGCGCCGCCCTCTCGCTCGCCTGCCTCGCCGTCGCCAGCCTCGTCGCTCCCGAGGCGGCCGCGCTCGCGGCCCATCCCCATCTCGCGGACCTCTCGGCCTTCCTGCACGGCCACAGCCTCGTCCACGCCGGCCCGCTGGCGCTGGCCGCCCTGCGGGCCCAGGAGGTCGACCTCGTCGGCCGCGTCGCGGCGAAGTTCGGCGAGTTCGTCGACGGCCTGAGCACCGAGGCGCGCGCCAAGGTCGAGGGCGAGCACGCCGCCCTCGTCGGCGAGCTCGACGCCGTGCGTACCGAGATCCGCGCCCTGGAGGCACCCGCGACCCCGCCCGCGCCCGCGCCCGCTCCTGCCCCCACGCCGCCGGCCGATGCCAGCCGCATCGAGCGCGAGCGCTCCGCCACCCTGCTCGACATCGGCACACGCGCCGGCCTGACCACCGAGCAGATCCAGGCCGCCATCACGGGCAACGTCACGGTCGAGGCCTTCCGAGGTCAGGCCTTCGACGCCCTCGCCACGGCGGCCGAGCGGACCATGACCCGGCCGACCCAGCGCGCCCGCATCACCGGCGAGACCGACGAGGAGAAGCGCGGCGCGGCGATCGAGAATGCGCTCCTGCACCGCCACGATCCCCGCGCGATCGAGCTCACCGAGCACGGCCGTCAGTACCGCGGCATGACCATCCTGGAGATGGGCTGCGACCTCCTGGAGGCTCATGGCTTCCGCACCCGCGGGATGTCGAAGCAGGAGCGGGCCGGGCTGCTGCTCGAAGCCCGCTCGGACGTGTCCCGGATGGCCACGGCGAGCCGCTCCGGCGGCATGCTGTCCACCTCGGACTTCGCCAACGTGCTCGCTAACGTCGCCAACAAGACCCTGCGCATAGGCTACCAGGCGGCCCCGCAGACCTTCCGGCCCCTCGTGCGCGTCGTGACCGTGCCGGACTTCAAGTCGGTGAGCCGCGTCCAGCTCGGCGAGGCGCCGAAGCTCGCCAAGGTCAACGAGAAGGGCGAGTTCGAGCGCGGCGCGATGGGCGACGCGGCCGAGAAGTACGCCATCTCGACCTACGGCAAGATCGTGGCGATCACCCGCCAGGTCCTCGTCAACGACGACCTCGACGCCTTCACCCGCATCCCGCGCGCCTTCGGTGTCGCGGCGGCGAATCTCGAGAGCGACCTCGTCTGGGGCCAAATCACCGCCAACCCGGCCATGGGCGACAACGTCACCCTGTTCCACGCCAGCCACGGCAACCTCGCCACCGCCGCGGCGATCTCAACGGCGGCCGTGGGCGCGATGCGGCAGGCGATGCGGGTGCAAACCGGTCTCGACGGCAAGACGCTGCTCAACATCACGCCGACCTACATCGTGGTGCCGACCGCCCTGGAGACCGTGACCGAGCAGTTCCTCGGTCAGATCTTCCCGACCAAGTCGGGCGACGTCGTGACCTCGACGATGAAGAAGCTCGTGCCCATCTCGGAGCCGCGCCTCGACGTGGCCTCGGCCTCGAACTGGTACCTGGCCGCCGATCCGGCGATCATCGACCTGATCGAGCTCGCCTACCTGGAGGGCGAGGAGGGTCTCTACACGGAGACGAAGATGGGCTTCGACGTCGATGGCATCGAAGTGAAGGTTCGCCAGGACGTCGGCGCCAAGGTCATCGACTGGCGTGGTTTCCAGAAGAATCCGAACTGATCTGACGCTTCCGTAGCGCGATAAGGCCGCCCTGTCTGCGGGGCGGCCGATCCGCGTCCGCTCCCTCCTGTCCGAGAGCCCAAACCTCCATGAAGAACTTCCTGAAGTCCGGTCACACCATGACCGTCACGCTCGCGGCCGCTGCGGCCTCGGGCGACCTCATCCTGCAGGGTACGATGTTCGGCGTCGCCGCGACCTCCGGCGGCATCGGCGATGCCATCGAGATCGCCTGCGGGGGCATCTACACCCTGGCAAAGGCGGGCAGCCAAGCCTGGACCCAGGGCGCCGCGCTCTACTGGGACGCCACCAACAAGGTCGCCACCACGTCCTCGGCCTCCGGCGCCAACACCAAGATCGGCGTGGCGGCGCTCGCCGCGCAGAGCGCGGACACCACCGGCCTGGTGCGGCTCAACGGGTCGTTCTGAGCCCGCCATGCCCTCGCCCTTCGCCCGCGCCATGGCGGCGGCCGACACCGTCGTCGCGCGCACCTTCGGCGAGGCCGTCCTGGTCACGCCGATGACGGGGGCGGGGGAACTCGCGGCCCGCACGCCCGACCCGCTGCGCGGGTCCACGCTCGTCCGGGGCGTCTTCTCGCTCAAGCCGGGCGAGGAGACGCTCCAGGGCGTGCGCCGGGGCACCGAGCTCAACGGCATGACGCGCGTGGCCGGCGCGCCGGCCGCCTTGTGGTTTCCCGCCAGCGTCCTCGCCGGGCTGCCCCACGCCCTCAGGCCCGGGGACCGCATCACGCTCACCGAGCGGCCCGGCGAGCCCGTCTACGAGCTCGTCAAGCGCGGGCCGAGCGACCTCGACGACCAGACCTGGCCCCTCGTGCGAGTTGCCCCGTGAGCCTCACCGGATTCGCGATTCGCACCTGCCTCAAGCGGGCGCTCCACGGCGCCACGCTGGCCGAGGGCCGGGTCAAGGACAGCCTCGTCACGCCGCTCGACCTGCTGGCCGCCGACGAGCCCCAGCCGCTGATCGTCGTGTCGATCGACGACGACCAGCGCGCGCCCCTGCCGGGCCGGGCCCGCGACCGCAAGCGCGACCTCGACGTCGTGATCGAGATGGCGCTCGCCAAGGCGGTCGAGATCGAGGCGGGCACGGTGCAGCTCGAGATGCAGCACTCCGACGCGGCCATGGAGGCGGTCCTCGACGTCATGGCCTGGCAGGTACGGGCGGCCCTGAAGGACCCGACCAACCCGTGGGCCGAGCTCTACCGCACCTTCCGGGGCGAGGTGCGCAAGCTTCTCACCCGCCGGGGCGCCTCGACCGAGAACGGCGTGCGCTTTGCCGCGCGCCAGATCATCATCACGGTCGACCCGCTCCTCGAGCCGGAGCAGGGGCGGGACGCGGTGCCCCCGCCCTGGGATCAACTCGTGGCCCTGATGCGGGGGGATGCCGAGTTGAGCCCGTTCGCGGATCTCCTCGCGAGCCTGCTCACGGGCTCGCCGCTGCTGGACTGGCAGGCGACGCAGCGGGCGCTCGGGCAGACCCGGCCGGTGATGGACGGCGTGGGCCTGGGCGCGCTCCCGGGCGCCGAGGCCGAGCCGGTGGTCAGCCAGATCGCGATCGGGACTGCGCGCGGCGACCTCGTCGAGACGCAGGAGGCCCCATGAGCCTGGAAGCCGCCATCCGCGACCTCCTCGCCGCGCACCTCGCGCTCCAGCGCCGGCACGAGGCGCTGGAGACCCGGGTCGCCAACCTCATCCGGGTCGGGCCCGTGACCGAGCGCGACCACGAGAAGGGCGTCCGCTTTAAGCGCGGCGACAGCGACGAGGACAAGAGCCCGTGGATGAAGCCGGCCGACAGCTCCGGCCGCACCCGCTACCTGCCCCAGGTCGGGGAGCAGGTGATCGGGCTCGCGCCCAACGGCGACCTGGAGCAGGGCACGGTCCTGCCCTTCGATCACTCCGACCAGAAGAAAAACCCCTCGCCGGACGCGGATACGACCACGTTCCACAAGCTGAACGGGATGACCGCGACCGAGAAGGGCGGCGAATACGTCGTCGAAGCGAAGAAGATCACTCTGAAAGTCGGGTCTACGACCTTCGTCATCGACGGATCTACGCATCAGTTCACGGGCGGGACCGTCAAGCACGAGGCGAAGAATATCGGCGCGGATCACAAGCACACGGGCGTGAAATCCGGCGCCGAGACCACCGACGTTCCGGCCTGATCGCAGGAGACCCCCTCATGGAAAAGACCCTCTATCGCGTCACCGAGACCGCCCCGGCCCGCCTGCGCGGCCTGCCGGTGATCCCGGGCGAGCTGGTGCGCGCGCACCCGGCCGCTGTCGCCTATGAGGTCGATCTCGGCCACCTGGTCGCGACCAGCGCCGAGGCCGAGGCGCAGCCGATCGCCGGCCTGACCGAGGCCGAGCGCGCCGCGCTGCCGCCGCTCGGCGAGGCCGCCGACGAGGCCGCGCCCGCCGCCGGCGAGGCCCGCGGGCCCCACGGCCGCCGCCCCTCGGCCGGGGCCTGACATGGCCTCGTGCGGCCTCGATCGCTGGACGGGCGAGCCCCTGCGCGACCTCGATCACGTGGCGCAGGCCGTGCAGACCATCTTCGCGACCCGCCTCGGGGAGCGGGTCATGCTGCGATGGTTCGGCGCCGGCCTGTCCGAGCTGCTCGGCCGGCGCATCACGCCGGCGCTGATCGGCGCTTACCGCATGCTCCTGGTGCTCGCGGTCGCGACCTGGGAGCCCCGCCTGCAGGTCGTGCGGGTCTCGGCGGCCGGGAACACCGTCAACGCGGTGACGCTCGGCCAACTGAAATTCACGCTGATTTGCTACTATCGCCCGCGCGGTCATCTCGGCGATACCACGGTCGAGGGCGGGCCGCGCTCGCTCGACATCTTCGCGCAGGACGGCTCATTGCTCGTGCGACTGCCGCGCGTCGCGTAAAACTCTTGCCGGAGCCCGCCGCGTGACCCGCTTCACCGACATTGACTTGTCGCGCCTGCCGGACCTCCCGGCGCCGCCGACCGAGGACGCGATTTTCGCCGCGCGCATGGCCGACGTCGCGGCCCGGCTCAACAAGGCCGGGATCCCTTACGACGTCGGGTCCCTGCGCACCGACACGGTCGCGATCATCCAAGGCGCCGGCGCCTACCGCGAGGCGCTCGTCTATGCGGCGTATGACGACGCGACCCGCGCCGTGCTGCTCGCGACGAGCTGGGGCCCGTACCTCGATCACCTCGGCGCGACGCAGACGCCGGCGGTCGCCCGCCTGCCGCTGGTCGCCAGCCCGCGCCCCTACGTCTACGGCACGGACGCGGCGACCGATTGGGAGGGCGACGACGCGTTTCGCGCCCGGATCCAGCTCGCGCCGGAAAGCCTCTCGGGCGCCGGCCCGGAGGGCGCCTATGTGAGCTTCGCCCTCGGCGTGCCCGGCGTGAAGGCCGCGGCCGCTTACGGGCCGATGAGCTTTGGCGGCGACCCGGATAATCCGTTCGCCCCGCTCGGGCACGTGCACGTGCCGCTGGTCGCCGCCGCCGGCGACGGCACCGCGTCCGGCGAGCTGATCGCGGCCGTGCAGGCGGCCCTGCGCGCCGACGATCGCCGGCCGGTCGCCGACTTCGTGACCGTGTCCTCGGTCTCGGTCATCCCCTACCGGATCGAGGCCGTGCTGTACGTCGGCGGCGGCGCCGATCGCAGCTTCGTGCAGGCGGCGGCCGAGCGGCGGCTGGCGGCGCAGGCCGCGCGCCAGCACCGCCCGGGCGCCGCGCAATTGCTGCAGATGCTCTACGGCGCGGCCTACGTGCCCGACAGCTCGGGCGCGATCCTGGTCGAGCAGGTCGACCTGCTCGCGCCGCTCGGCGACCTCAACGCGGGCCCGATCAGCCCGGCCGCGCCCGAGGCGGCCTATTGCGCCCCCTACTGCACGGGAATCACCGTGACGGTCGAGGTCGTCGATGACTGACCCCGTCAAGCGCGCCGAGCTGCAGCCGGGCACGCCGCGCGAGCGCGCCCTCATGGACACCGACGCGCGCCTCGACGATCGCGCGGCCGAGGCGGCGCAGCTCGCCGCGCTCAAGGATCCGGCGACGACGCCGGAGGCGATCGAGCCATATCTCGCCTGGGATCGGTCGGCCGACGTCTGGGATCCCGACTGGCCGGACGCGGTGCGCCGGAGCGTGATCGCGCACGCCCCGCAGGTCCACGCCTACAAGGGCACGCCGCTCGCGACCCGGGCGGCGCTCGCCGCCTACGGCATGGACGCGGAGATTTCCGAGTGGTGGCAGCAATCCCCGCAAGGAAAACCCTACACGTTCAAGATCACGGCGCACGTGCACTCGCCGCTCTACTCGGGCGGCAACCTGATCGACCCGCGCACGGTCAAGATCATTTACGGGACCCTGGTGCGCGCCAAGCCGGTCTCGCGCGCGTTCGACCTCACGCTCGCGGCGGGGCTGTCGACGCAGCTCGGCGCGGGTGCGGGCGCGGTCGCCCGCGCGCGGGTGCGGGTCGCGGCCTACGCCGACACGCTTGAGCGCTGCACCGCCACGGTCGGCGCCGCCGGCCTCCTCGTCGCCCGCTCCTCGATCCGCCTCATGCTGGTGAACCTCGATGTCTGATCCCCTGGTTTTGACCCTCACGCGGCCGGGCCTGGCCGCGTGCGTGCGCGCGCAGGGCGACGGCCTGCAAGCCGTCGTCGACCGGGTTGCGGTCGGCCGCGGCGTCGCCTCCGGCCTCATTTACGCAGGGTATACGCCGAGCAAGGATGCGACGGCCCTGCAGAACGAGGTGATCCGGGTCCCGGTGATCTCGGGCTCGAAGCTCGGCGCCCCCGGCCAGGCCAGGTTTCGCGTGCTGGCCGAGGTGCCGAAGACGTCGAGCCCCTCGGAGTACGCGATCCGAGAGGTCGGGTTCTACCTGAGCGACGGCACGCTGCTCGCGCTCTGGTCGGATCCGACGCCGGGGTTCGTGCTGGCCTCGAAGACCGCCCTCGCCGACGTGGCGTTTTCGATGGATCTCGTCCTCGACCAGATCCCCACCAACGCGCTCACGCTCGCGGTCCTGGAGCCGGAAATCCCCGAATGGGCGGCGGCGATCGCCGAGCTGCTCGGCGCCTCGGCGGGATCCTGGCGCGACGGCATTCGCTTCGTGCTGCGGCGCGATTTTCATCTCTGATCCGAAGGAACTCCGCAGATGACGACGGTAGTCGACGCCCTGACCGATGCCACGACCGCGGTCAATGCCGCGCTCGCGCAGTGGCAGACGCTCTACAATCAGGTCGTGGCCCAGGGCGCGACCAACGTGACCAACATCACAAACATCATCAACAACTTTCAGAACCGCCCGCGGTCGCTTCAGATCTTCGTCGACCCCTCGAACGGGTCCGATACGACCGGGTCCGGCGCACTGCAAGCGCCCTACCGTAGCCTCGACAAGGCGATCGAGAACCTTTACCTGGACGGCAAGACCGAAATCATCTGCCTCGGCGATGTGCAGCTCAATTATTACCGCGCACTGTACTCTGACATCACGATCGTCGGCGCGACCCTGGACACGCCCGACAACTCGACCCCCTACGCGTCGGCTCAGCGCCAGTTGACCTTCCGCAACGAGGCGCTGAACTCGCCGCTGCCGTTCTACGGCCGGGTTCCGGGCGGGTTCATCGCCGGCACGGCCAATATCACCTTCGGCTACCTGGATATCATGCTGCCGAACCCGTCATCGGACGTGACGTTCCCGTACTGCATCCAGACCTCCGGGCAGATCAACGCGAACAACGTCACCATCGCGGCCCCGTCCGGAAGTCTTGCCAAGCTGATCCGCACCGAAGCGGGCTTCCACTCCTCGTTCTACTTCAGCGGGTCGCTCGGCGCGAACGCCGCGGGCCGGGTCTTTTCCGGCGTGGCGGCCGGCGTCAACCCGAACAACTACAGCGTTTACACGTCGAGCCTCACCTCGGCGTGATCCCCCGCCCCCGACAGGATCCCGCGCTCATGCCGCAGACCTCCGCCGATGTCCTCGCCGCGCTCAGTCTCGATCACGGGGCCGAGAGCTTCCGCGACGCACCCGTCGCCTTTCTGCGCGCCCGCGGCGTGCCCGACGCCGTGATCGTTCCGGCCGTGCGCGCCAAGCTCGCCGCGCTGGTCGACGCCAAGGCGGAGGCCCTGCGGCTCGCCCTGGTCACGCCCGGCGCCGGGCAGGCCATGGAGTACCAGGAGGTGCGCGCGCAGGCGGGCGCCGCGCTCGCCAGCTCCGGCGCCGTGAAGGCCTCGGATTATCCCATGCTGGCCGCCTCGATCGGGATCGACATCGATCCGCTGACCGGGGCCCCGGCCACCGACGTGCTCGGCGTCGCCCGGGCCGCGCGGGCGGCCGCCGCGGCGTGGGTCGAGGCCGGCGCCGCCATCCGCGCGGCGCGGCTCGCGGCCAAGGCCGCGATCGCCGCGGCCGCCACGCCCGAGGCCGCCGTGGCGGCCTTCGAGGCCGCGACCTGGCCGACCGCCTGAGTCCCGCCCGCCCGGGTGAGCCGGGCGCGCCCTTCGTCCCTCGCGCCGCCCTCGCCGGGCGGCTTTTTCGTGTGTGGAGACCCCGCCCGTGACTGCACCCACCCTCGGCTATGTTGCGACCCGGCCCACCGACGATCCGATCGCGGTCGCCGGCGCCGATTTCTCGGCGGCCGCGCTGGTCTCGACCTCGGAGGACGCCGACGCGAGCGTCTTCCCGCTCAACGCGCCCGTGCGCTTTTCGAGCACGGACACCGCTTACGTCTCGAAGCTGGGCAGCGGCTACCTGGCCGACGCCGTGCGGCTCGTGAACGCGCAGCTCCGCGGCCTGGCCGCGGATATGATCGTGATCCGGGTCGCCGAGGGCACCAGCTCGGATCCGGCGGTGAAGCTGACCCAGACGCTCGCCAACGTCGTCGGCTCGGCGGGCAGCTCGACGGGCCTGTACGCGCTCCTGACCTGCGGCGAGGTCGTCAAAAAGGTGCCGCGCCTGGTCGGCGTGCCCGGCTACACCGCGCAGCAGCCCGAGGGCACCGGCGTCGCCAACCCCGTCGTGGCCGCCCTGCCGCCGATCCTCGACACCCTGCGCGCGTTCAACTTCTTTGACGTGGCGCCGGGCTCGGCCGAGGCCGCGATCGCGGCGCGCGCGACCTGCAGCTCTATGCGCATGATGCCGATCGGGCTCGCCGTGCGCGCGTACAAGTCCGTGGCGGGGTCGCTGGTCCTCACCACCATGCCGGCCAGCTCGGTCGCGATCGGCCTGGCGATCGCCGCGGACAACAACCTCGGCGGCCGCCCGTTCGACACCATCTGCAACCGCCCGGTCTACGGGATCGCCGACGTGAGCCGGCCGGTCGCGTTCTCGCTGATCGACGGCTCGACGGAAGGGCAGACCATGCTTGCCGGCGACGTCGCGATCATCGTGCGCGGCGAGAGCGCGAACGAGAACGCGATCAGTGAGGCCGGGTTCGTGTTCCTGGGCTGGGAGACCTGCGACATCTCCGAGAACTGGACGCAGATGCACCAGGTCCGCGGCCAGGATTACATCGACGTCGAGGAGCTGCAGATCACCCGCCAGTATCTCGGCAAGCGCATGACCCCGCGCGTGCTCGAAAGCTGGCTCGCCTCGCTGAATTTCGCGATGCTCGACCACGTCAAGAACGATCCGCCGGACATCCTCGGCTACAAGATCGCCTTTACGAAGGAACTCAACTCGGCCAACCAGGTCGAAAACGGCCTTCTGCGCATCCAGAGCTATATTCAGCAGGCGCCGATCTTCCTCGTCGCTCAGAACGACGTGCGGAAGTACCGCCCGGCCCTCGACGCGCTGGTGTCGACGGTGATCGCCAACGCCGGGCCGATGAGCGCCACGGTCTGATTTTGCCGGCCCGCGCCGCCCCTCGGCGCGGGCCCCGCCTCCCTCCCGCCGTAAGGAGAGCCTGCCGTGGCTCAGGATATTCTGATTATCGAGGAAGTCGACGTGCGTCGGGCCGACGACGGCGACGATACGCGCGTGTTCACGCTCAATAAAATGGCGCTGCCGCCGATCAAGCGGAAGACCGCCGAGCATACGGCGGGCGGCGGCATCGGCACCGTGAATTATTCGCTGCCGATGGCGGACGCGATCGAGCCGAAGTTCTCGGTGAAGGGCGTCGACCTCGACGTGCTGACCAAGTTCGGGTTCTCGGCTGGCGTCAACGACAAGTGGACGTTCGCCGCGTCCCTGCGGAACAAGCGCACGAACAAGCTGCTCCCGCTGCGCGCGACCATTCAGGGCATTGTCTCGGAGTGGACGCCGGGCGAGCACAGCCCCGGCGAGCTGATCGACTGCGATCACGCGATGACCGAGGTCACGTATTACGAACTGGTCGTGAATAACGAGCAGATTTTCAAGTGGAGCTTCTACACCCGGGAATGGTTCTCGGGCGGCGTCGACGTCTTCGCCGAGTATCGCGCCGCGCTCGGCGTCTGACACGGGCGGGCGGCGGCCGACCGCGCCGCCGCCCCTCGCAGGGGAGGAGAACCATGGACAGCTTCGAGACCCTCGCGCGCGACTACGCGCCGGCGGGCCAGGACGCGCCGCAGGCGGCCGCGCCGGCCGCCGAGGCGCCCAAGGGCCGGCGCGGCCGCAAACGGTCGCCCACGGCCAAGCCTGAGCCCGCGCCGGCCCCTGCCGCGCCGCCCCCGCCGGTGTTCGTCGGCGGCAAGGCGCGCTCGGAGGCGATCCCGCTCGACTATCCCGTCGCCTACGCCGGCCGGACCTATGCCGAGGTCGTGCTGCGCCGGCCGACCGCCGGCGAGGTCGGGGCCTACCTCGACGCGCTCGCCGCCGGCGGCGAGGGGCTTTTGCCCGTGTTCTACGCCGCGGACGGATCGCCGATCCCGCGCGAGGTCCTCGCCGTCCTCGACGACGACGACGACGTGCGGATTTGGGGGCGCGTCGCGGATTTTTTGCCTTCCCGCTTGCGGGCGCTTCTCGAAGCGACCGCGGGCGCGAATTCCAGCCCGCCCGCTGGCGAGAGTACCGGGCGGACATCATCGACCTGATCGGCGGCACCCGGGTCGAGCTGGACGCGCTCGCCTGGGATGACTTTTGCCGCGAGTGGCTGTGCGCCGAGCGGCGCAGCGCGAGACCGAAAGGCTAGGCCGTGGCGAACAAGGTTGCCTCGCTCGTCATCCGCTTGACCGATGACGTCTCGGGCCCGGCCGGCAAAGCCGCCGGCGCGCTGCGCAACCTCGCCGGCGCCGGCGACGGCCTGGCGCGCCTGAAAAACGCGGCCGCCGGGCTCGACGGCCTCGGCGCCAAGATGCGCCAGGCGCGCCAGGCGGCCGAGGCGGCCGCGAAAGAGCTGGCCGCGGCCGAGCGCAAGGTCGCGTTCTTCCGGCGCTCGAAGGCCTCGGGCTCGGCGAACTACGCGGCGTTTCAGGCCTCCGGCGAGGTCGACGCGGCCGAGGCGCGCCTGCGCGCGGCCCGCCAGGCGGCGGCCGCCCGCACCCGCGAGCTGGCCGCGCTCAAGCGCCAGCACACCGAGCAAAAGCAGGCCGCGCGCGGCCTCGCGACCAGCCTCGGCGGCGCGACCGCCGCCGTCGAGGGCGCGCGCGGCGCCGAGACCGGGCTCGCCTCGGCGACGGCCGCGGCGAACGCGCAGCTCGCGAAGCAGCCCGGCTTGCTCCGGGCGGCCGGCAAGGGCGCGGGGCAGCTCGCGCAGGCGACGCACGACGTCGCCGCGAAAATGAGCCAGTCGACGCAGCGCCAGCTCGCGGCCGCCGAGGCGAGCCGGCGCATGGTCTCGGGCATGGGCGCCGCCGGCCAGGCCGCCCGCGACGCGCGCGACGAGGCGCTCGCCCTCGCGGCCAAGCGCGCCCGCGACGCCGAGGAGCACGCGACCGCCCGGCGCGACGCGGCCAAGACCCTCGCCAGCATGGGCGGCCTCTACGTCGGCCACAAAGTGCACGAGGGCACGCACGCGGTCCTGCACACCTATAGGGAATTCGACAAAGAGCGGCACTTTGCCAAGGCCGTGATGGGGCTCACCGACGAACAGCAAGAGCCCCTGATCGAACAGGCGATCCACATGGGCGCCAGCACGAAATACAACGACGTGCAGGTGCTCGAAGCGCAGCGCGAGCTGGCCGCGCGCGGCCTCAAGCGGGACTCCGTCATGGGGTTGATGAGCCCCGCGGCCAATCTCGGCATGTCGCTCGACCTGAGCCTACCGGCCGCCGTTCGGCAAATGGAGGGCGCGATTTTCGGCTTTAAGAAGCCGATCGCGACCTTAGAGGAGGCGATGGCATCGGCGAAGCAAACCGCCGACGTGCAGGTCAAGGCCGCGAAAATCTCGGGCATGACGCCGGAGGATATCTCGCAGACCTACACTTACGGCGCGCAGCCGGCGCAAATGGCGGGGCTCTCGGAGCAAACCCTGCTCGCGTTCGGCGCGATGTCGAAGAAAGCCAATATGGGAGGCGACCAGGCCGGCACGGCATTTCGGGCGCTGGTCGCGAATGCGTTGTCGCCGACCCGCAAAGCGAAAGAAGCCATGCTTGCCAATGGCTTCGACTATAAGAATTACCAGCGCAACCCCGACAAGATCGACACCGAGGCCTTTAAGCGCACGGTCGCGGCGCAGTATGGCGTGCAGCTCGACAAGAGCACGACGCAAGGCCTCGACAAGATTTTCACCGATAAGAAGATGATCGCGGACCCGTCGAAATTCACGCCGGCCGT
This sequence comes from Methylobacterium sp. WSM2598, assembly GCF_000379105.1. Classification (GTDB taxonomy): domain Bacteria; phylum Pseudomonadota; class Alphaproteobacteria; order Rhizobiales; family Beijerinckiaceae; genus Methylobacterium. The sequence continues at coordinate 3,167,416 of NZ_KB900609.1, forward strand.
GCTGAAACTTCTCTCGGATAATCTGGGCGGCGACGACGCGAAATCGAAAAAGTCGATCGCCGGGCTCGCCAATCGGTTCCGGGACTCGTCGATGCGCGGCGTCGACGCGAACGCCATGGTCGGCGACCTCATGAAGGCAATCGTCGGCAATCCGGCGTTCGCCAACGCGTTCTTCGGAAGCAAGCAGGGCGCTCGGATCGCGAACGCGCTCGGCAACCCCGAAGAATTTAGGCACATGCTCGACGAATTGCTCGGGCATTCCGAGGGCTATTCGGAAAAGATCGCGAAAGAGCGGATGAGCGGGTTCGACGGCGCGATGTCGCGCCTCGAAGGGTCGATCAAAAACCTTGAAACGGCGGCGGGCCGCGCGTTCGACGACGGCGGCAAGGGGGGCTTTTTGACCCACCTCACCGACGCGGCCGCGCACGCGGTGCAGGGGCTCGCCGAGCTGCCGCGGCCCGCGCTCGCGGCGGCCGGCGCGCTCGCCTGGCTCGGCGGCAAGATCGCCACCGGCGCCGGGACGCTCGGCCTGATCGGCGCGGCGATCTCGCTGCGCGCCTCGGCGACCGCGCTCACCGCGGCGGCCGGGCGCCTGGCGCTCGGCGGCGCGGCCGGCGGGGCGGCGAGCACCGCGGCCGGGGCGGCCGCCGGCGGCGGCGTGCTCGCGGCGGCCTCGGCCGTGATCGGCGGGGCGATCACCGCCGGGACCCTGAGCGTCGGGGCTCTCGTCGGGGCCAAGCTTGAGTCGGCCGAGGCCGTGAACGAGGGCGGCCTCCCGGCCCTGCTCCGGGGCGAGGAGACGCCGACCGCGCGGATCGCCCGCGAGTTGGCCGAGGCGCAGCGCAAGCGCGGCACCGTGGCCGACCTCGACGAGCGGATCGCGGCCGAGCGCGCGACGATCGAGCGGCTCACGGCGCCAGCGCCCGAGCCGGGCATGCTCGACCGCGTCATCGGCAAGCTCGCCGACATCGTCGACGGCGACGCCGGGGCCGAGCGCGCGAAGGCGACCACGGCCGAGGTCGGCAAGGCCGAGGCGCGGATCAAGGGGCTGCAGGCCGAGCGCGACGCGCTCACGGGCCGGCGCGAGGGTCCGGCCGACCAGCTCGACCGCCGGGCGGTGCGGGACAAGCGCGCGCCGGCACCGGAGGCCGCGCCGGGTTCAGCCGAGCCGCCTCGCCGCCAAGTTGAGCGGGCGCGCGGCCCGGCCGACCAGATCGACCGCCGGGTCGAGCGGGCCCGGCTCGCGCCGGCGCCGGCGGCCGCGCCGGGCTCAGCCGAGCCGCCTCGCCGCCAAGTTGAGCGGGCGCGCGGCCCGGCCGACCAGATCGACCGCCAGGTCGAGCGGGCCCGGCTCGCGCCGGCGCCGGCGGCCGTGCCCGGCCTGACGCGCGGCCCGGCCGACCAGGGCGATCGCGCGGCCGAGCGGCTCAAGCGCGTGCGCGAGGGGCTCTCGGCTCTCGACGCTCAGACGGTCGCCCCGAAGGTCGACACCGCCGGGCTCGACCAGCTCGACGCCAAGAGCGACCAGACCAAGGGCAAGTTGGCCGAGATCACCGCCGCGACGGTCAAGCCGGACGTCGACGCCAGCGGTCTCGACGCGCTGATCGCCAAGGGCGAGCGGGCGCTCGCGATCCTGCGCCAGGTCGCCTCGGCCGCCACCGGGGCGAACGCCTCGATCGGCCGGGTCAACGCCGCGGCCGCCGCCCGCCCGGCCGCGGCCGCCGGGTCCTCGGCCGCCGGGTCCTCGGCCGGTCTGAACGTGCGCGGCGCGCTCTCCGATAACTTCGCATGACTTAGGGGCGCGCCGTGCAATATATGATTGGTCCACTGATATTCGACACGTTTCCTTTCAGCGTGACGAGTGTCGAGCGCGAGGACACGTTCGATTATTCAAAGCACGACTTGCTGAGCCGGCGCAAAGGCTTCGAGGTCGCGGGCGCGGGCGACGACACGCTGACCCTCGGCGGCGAGTTCCTGCCCTACCACGTGGGCGGCCTGAGCGAGCTTGAGGCCGCCCGCGCGCTCAAAGACGGGGCGACCGAGCAGTTCGTTTTGCGCGGCGACGGCTACGCGCTCGGCTGGTTCGTGATCACCTCGATCAAGGAAACCCACGGCGACGCGATCGCGCCGACCGGCGTCGCCTACAAGGTGAAATACGAAATCAAGTTAGAGCGCGTCGACGATCCGGGCGAGGCCGCCGGCGCCAGTCTGATTTCCGACGTCCTGTCGCTGTTCGGATAAAGTCATGCCGCAGACTGTGACTGTGCAAGGTCGGCGGATCACGCTCGACCTTCTGTTGTGGCGCGCCTACGGCCGGGCCGGCAATACGGCGGCCATGCTGGCGGCGGCGCTGAAACTGAACCCGGGCCTCGCCGGCCAGGGGCCCGAGATCCCGCTGCGGACCCGGGTCACGCTCCCCGACCCGCCGCGGGCGACGACCCGCGCGCCCCGCAAGGTCGTGTCCCTGTTCGACTGATCGAGGCCCCGCATGGTCCTGGCGACGGAATGGCGCGTGAGCGTCAACGGCACCGACGCGTCGTCGGCGATGAACCCTTACCTCGTCTCGATCGAGGTCACGGACAAAGCCGGCGGCAGCTCCGACACCGCGACGCTCGAATTCGACGACACCGACGGCCAGGTCCGCTTCCCGAGCAAGGGCTCGCCGGTCGAGATCGCCCTAGAGGGCGTGACCGTCTTCAAGGGCGTGGTCGACTCGGCCGAGTCCTCGGGCTCGCGCGGCGGGGTGATGACGCTCTCGGTCTCGTGCAAGAGCGTCGACAAGCGCGGCAAGGCCAAGCAACGCCTGCACAAACACAAGGATGACGCGACCTTGGAGGAGTTTTTGAGGGACGCGGCCAAAGAGGCGGGGCTCTCGGGGGTCAAGGTCGACAAGCAGCTCGGCGCGATCAAGCGGGCGTACTGGTCGACCGAGGGCCGCAGCTTTCTGCAGCTCGGCCAGGAACTCGCCGGTGAACTCGGCGCCACCTTCAAAATACAGGGCGATACGGCGGTGTTCGCGGCCCGCGGCGCCGGCGCGACGCCGGCCGGCGGCACCATGCCGAGCGTCGAGGCGACCCGGCCGGGCAATCTCCTGACCTGGAGGATTTCCCCCAAGGAAACCCGGCCGCGCTACGCGAAGGCCAGGGTCCGCTACTACGACCGCAAGGCCGCCAAGTGGCAGACGGAAGACGTCGAGATCGGCGACGCGCCCGGCGCGCCCGAGGTCCTCGACCTCCCGACCGCGCCGCGCGCCTCGAAGGATCACGCGAAGGATCACGGCCGGGGCCGCAAGGCCGAGTCGGAGCGCGAGGGCGGCTCGGGCGAGGTCGCGATCCTGCTCGACGTCGCGGCCCGCGCCGAGGGGACGTGCGTCCTGAGCGGCACGCGCCCGGGGATCGATGGCACGTACCGGATCGAGAGCGTGACGCACAAAGTCACGCGCGGCAGCGCCGAGACAACCCTCAGTCTCAAGCAGCCGCAGGGCGGCGCCGGCGAAGATGATCGCGGCGAGAGCGAGGAATAACCGGCGATGGCGACGAAGCTTTACACGGTCCTGGCGGCCTCCGGCGGGTGGGTCGCCGGCCAAGAGGTCGCGATCGGCTCCGAGATCGCGCTCACCGACGAGGAAGCGCGGTATGAGGTCGACGTCGGCGCGGTCGCCCCGACCGGGCGCGAACCGCCCTCGCCGCCGCCGCCGCCGGACATGCTCGCCGGCGACCTCATTCGCACGATCCGCGGCGCCAGCAGCCGCGACGTGATCGTGACCAGCTTCGAGGTCTGGCTCACCCGCAGCGACGGCGCGATCGCCGCCATGCTCGCGGCCTACGAGGCGGCCCTCGCGCAATCCCTCGCCGGCCAGCTCCCGCCGATCGGGCGCGCGCTCGCCAAGAGCGGACCGCCCGCGCTCGCCGACCTGCAGGACGGGCAATGGTCGCTGGTCGCCGACACCTCGACCACGCCGCCGACCTACTCGATCGCCGCCCGCCGGGCCGGGCAGCTCACGACCTTCGTTCTCAATCCCCCGGCCGTCTGAGGCATCCATGCTCCGCATCATCGTCCTGGCGCTCGCCGCACTCGCGGCGGCGGCCGCTCCCGCGCGCGCGGCCGACCTGCGCCGCTACACGGCGCCCGGCGCCGCCCCGGCGCTCGACGGCGCCTATCCCCTCGGCACGGCCGAGGTCGCGATCAACGTCGCCGACCGCAAGCTGTTCTATCGCAACCCGGACGGCAGCCTCGGCGACGCGGCCTTGTTGCGCCCGGTCACGGCCGCGCGCACGTGCGTCGAGACCGGCGACTGCTCGGGCGTGAGCGTCAAGCCGACCGGCGCGACCGCCCTCAACACGATCGCGGCGGTCCTCGGCCGCGCCAGCTACATCACCGACTTTCTGGCGCCCGGCGAGGTCACGATCGACAACGCGCTCGCGCGCGCCGTGGCGAAGTTCGGGCCCAACGGCGGCAAGGTCATCTTTCCCGCGCAGGCCGCTTGCTACGCGCTCAGTCTGCCCTTCACGGTCATGAAGTCGAATTTGACCTTTGAAGGCGACGGCATGAACCCGTCGTGCATCAATTCGACCTTTGACGGCGACGTGTTCAAGATTGGCGACGGCTCGGCCCCGGTCAATCCGGCGCACGTGCGGGTCAGAAACATCAACTTTACTTCGTCCGTTCCGCGCACGACCGGCGCGACGATCGCGCTGCGCAACACCTATAATGCGCAGATCGAGAACGTCGCGTGCGCGGTCAACGTGTACGTCTGCCTCGATATTTACGGCGGGCCGAACGCGTTTTTGACCCGGGTCGCGAACCTCGTCGCCGGCGGCGGTTACGTCGGAATTCGCATCGGTTTCCAGGATCTCGGCACGTATGCGGCCGACGTGATGGTTCTGCAGCCGACGATCGGCAGCATGACCCGGGCGGGAATAGAAATCCGCCACAATGGCGGGACGCAGCTCGTCGGCGGCGACCTCTTGTTGAGCGGGATCGGGATCCTGGTCAATCCGCAGTCCGGCCAGTCGGTGCAGGCACTTCACGTCGTCAATACCTACCTCGACACCTCGACGTATGAAGGCCTCCTGATCGATCCGGCCGGGACCGGCAACGTCGCGACGCTCGCGTTCGCGAACCTCTGGACGGCGACGAACGGCACGCAGACCGGATATCCGGGGATCCGGATCAAGGGCACGCCGCAGCAAACCTCCGGGCTCAGCTTCGTCGGCGGCCGCTCGATCAACAACGGCGGCGAGGGCGCGAGACTTGAGGGCGGCGCGCATGTTGATTTCTCAAACTATCAAATCGGTTTTAACTCGCGCAAAGCCTATAACACTTACAGCGGCGTCTACGTTGCTGCCGGCGTCTCGCACTGGTCGTTCACCGGCGGTCGCGTCGGCCCGGTCTACGGCATGGCAAACCATGACGAAAACCAAAAATACGGCATCGACATTGCCGCGGGGGCCTCGGATTATTACAGCATCACGGCGGATTTGAGCGGCAACGTCTCGGGCGCGCTCAACAACCTCGCCACGGGCGCGCACTTTTCCGTGATGGCGGCCGGGGCGCCGTTCGGGCTCGCGGGGGCGAGCCTCGGCGTCGGCACGGCCAGCCCGAATTCCCCGCTGTCCGTGGTCTGCGCGACCCGGCCGTTCTCCGACGCGCAGGCCGGCGGCGCGTGCCTGCAGCTCGGCGCCGGCGCGGGCGCGGCCACCGACGACGGGATTTTCGCCGGCGTGCTCGCCGGGTCCTACGCGTGGGTGCAGGCGGCCAAGCCGGGCTCGACGACGCGGCCGCTCATGGTCAACCCGAACGGCGGCGCGGTCGCCCTCGGGCGCTCTGGCATGACCACGGCCTCGACGGACGGGTGGCCGGCGCTCCCGGTCACGGCCGGGGCGCCGACCGGCGCGCCGGTCGGGATCCCGGCCGGCTTCGCGCCCGTGCAGCTCGACAGCTCGGGCAACCGCTTGTGGGTCTACGTCGGCGGCGCCTGGCGCTCCGTCGCCCTCAACTGAGCCCGCCTCTCGATCGCCGCGCGCCGCCCTCCTCGGGCGGCGCCGTGCCATCTCGCACGCCACGAGGCAAGTTATGCCGACCCGGATCCTCGACCTTCCGTTGCTGACAGTCGCAGTCACGACCGCACTCAACGAGGATTGGCGAGATGCATTGCAGTTTCCCGATGCGAGCAATGTTCCGATCCCGCTCGACGGGATCATGTTTCGCGGCACCGTGCGCGGCACGACGGACGGCGCCGCGTATTTTTATCTAGCCTCTCCGAGCCTGATCACGCCGACGGGCGTGCCGCGCGCCGACCTCGTCGTCGGCGGCGACGGCACTGTGCTCGGGATCCTCTGCCCTGTCCTCAAGATGCGGGAGGGCCAGGCCGGACAATACGTCTTCGATATTCGGGCATTCGCGGACGGCGTGACGCGCCGGGTCGTGACTGGGACCGCCCTGATCGAGCGAGGGATTGATCGGTGATCACCAGCCTGACCGTCACGCGCCCCGCGGCCGGGCAGGCTCCGGGTCAGCCGTTCCTGCCCGGCTTCGTCGGCCCGGTCGGGCCACAGGGGGAGCAGGGCCCGATCGGCCCGCCCGGCGCTCCTGGCGAGCGGGGCGAGAAGGGCGACACGGGCGAGCGCGGGCCGATCGGCCCGCCCGGCATGACCCGCGCGGCCGACATCACGGACGCCTCTCCGTCCGGCCTCGCGGTCCTGACCGGGGACGCGGCGGCCGGCGCGGCGGCCCTCGGCCTGGGCCCGGAGGACGCGCCCGCATTCCGGGGCGCCTACCTCTCGGGCCCCCTGGTGTCGTCCTACGTCGACGGCTTCGAGTTCGACGCGCGGACCGGAGAGCGTCACCCCTGGGTCGCGCAGACCGGAACCGGGCGGAACATCTATGCCTGGGTCGCCTCGACCGGGACGGGCGTCTACGACAGCCTCGCGGGCAACGTCTACGCCTGGGACGGCTCGACCTTCGCGGTCACGGGCTCCCTCACGACGCCCGCGGTCAACGTCCTCTCGATCGACGCCAGCGCGCTCGCGAAGAACCCCTGGCTCGCCACCGTCGCGGCCGGGCGGAATACCTACCAGTACGTTGGCGCGAGCGGCGTCGGGATCTACGACAGCCTCCAGGGCAACGTCTGGGGCTGGAACGGGACCCAGTTCATCGTCGGCGGCGTCCTGACCGCGAACGCGGTCAGCGCGGCCGGCCCGCTCACTTCGAGTGCGGTCGACATCATCCGCGCGGACGCGACCGCGCACGAGGTCCACCCCTGGGTCGTCACCGTCGCGGCGGGCCGGGACACCTACGCCTTCGCCAGCGCGGCGTCGGTCGGGGTCTACGACTCGACCTACGGCGACGTCTGGTACTGGACCCCGGCGACCGGGTTCCACGTCGGCGCGACCATCGTCTCTCCCGCCGTCGACGTGCTGAAGGCGGACGCGCAGGGCCGGACGGTCAACCTGTGGCTCGCCCAGACCGCGACGGGTCGACAGGTCTACCAGTATGCCGGCCCGGCCGGGGTCGGCGTCTACGACTCGACGTCCGGCAATGTGTGGAGCTGGAACGGCTCCACCTTCGCGCTCGCGGGAACCGTCTCGGTCGTCAACCTCGTCGCGTCCGGGACGATCAGCGGGAGCTTCTCCGGGTCGCTCGCCGGAAACGCGAACACCGCGACCAAGCTCGCCACCGCGCGCACGATCAGTGCCACCGGGCATGTCTCCTGGTCCATCTCCTTCGACGGGGCCGGGAACGCCACCGCCGCGGCCACGGTCGCGATCCCGGCGGTGCAGGTGACGGACAGCACGACCCCGGGCCGGGCTGTCCTGACCGCGGCCAGCGCGGCCGCGGGGGCCTCTGCGCTCGGCCTGGGGGCCACGGACGCGCCCTCCTTCCAGGGGGCCTACCTGTCCGGGCCACTGGTCAGCAGCTACGTGGACGGGCTCCAAATGGACGCCCGGAGCGCGGAGCGGCATCCCTGGACGGCCCAGATCGCCACCGGCCGGGACATCTACGCGACCGTCAGCTCCGCCGGCACGGGCGTCTACGACAGCCTTGCCGGGGCGGTCTGGTTCTGGAACGGCTCGACCTTCACGGTCAATGGCACGCTGACCACGAGCGCGGTCAATGTCCTGTCCGTGGACGCCTCCGCGACCGCGAAGAACCTCTGGCTCGCCACTACGGGCGCGGGTCGACAGGTCTACCAGTACGCCTCGGCCTCGGGCGTCGGCGTTTTCGACAGCGCCTCCGGCAACGTCTGGGGCTACGACGGGACCACCTTCACGCTCGCCGGGACGGTGTCGATCGCGAGCCTGACCGCCTCCGGGACCCTGACCAGCGCCGGCGCCTACCTGTCCGGGCCCATCGTCTCGACTTACGGGACCGGCTTCTCGGTCGACGCGCGCAGCTCGGAGTTCCGGCCGTGGGTGGCGGCCGTGGCGACCGGGCGGAATATCTACGCCTTCGCCAACTCGTCCCTGGTCGGGGTCTACGACTCCACGAACGGGACGGTCTGGTCATGGTCCGGCTCGACGCTGACGCTCGGCGGCGCCGTCTCGGTCACGAACCTGACCGCGAGCGGCGCGATCACCGGCAGTCTCTCGGGCAACGCCAGCACCGCCTCGAAGCTCGCCACCCCGCGCTCGATCGCGGCCTCGGGGGACCTCTCCTGGTCCGTGTCGTTCGACGGGTCGGCCGCCGCCTCCGCGGCGGCGACCCTCGCGACGGTCAACAGCGCCCCGGGGAGCTTCGGCTCGGCCTCGACCTCCGTCGCCCTGACCGTGAACGGCAAGGGCTTGGTCACGGCCGCGAGCGCCACCGCCATCGCCATCGGCTCGACGGCGATCACGGACAGCAGCACGCCCGGGCGGGCCGTCCTGACCGCCGCCTCCGCGGCGGCCGGCGCCACAGTCCTGGGGCTGGGCACCGGCAACAGCCCGACCTTCACGGGCCTGTCCCTGTCCGCCTCGATCGCGACCACGGCGGTCGACCTGATGACCCTCGACGCCCGGAGCGCCGAGAAGCACCCCTGGGTCGCGCAGACCGGCACCTCGCGCAACGTCTATGCCTTCGTGTCCTCGTCGGGGACCGGGGTCTACGACTCTCTGGCCGGGACCGTGTGGGCCTGGAACGGGAGCACGTTCACGGTCGGCGCGACCCTGACGACGGCGGCCACGAACGTCCTCTCGGTCGACGCCTCCGCGGCGGCCAAGAACCTCTGGCTCGCGACCACCGCGGCCGGCAGGCAGGTCTACCAGTACGCTTCCGCGAGCGGGGTCGGCGTCTACGACTCGACCTCGGGGAACATCTGGTCCTGGGACGGCAGCCTGTTCACGGTCGCCGGAACGCTGGTCGCCACCCTCTCGGGCAACGCCGCGACGGCGACCAAGCTGGCCGCGGCCCGGTCCATCTCCGCGACCGGGGACCTCTCCTGGTCGGTCAGCTTCGACGGCTCCGCGAACGCGACCGCCGCCGCGACCCTGGCGACCGTCAACAGCAACGTCGGCTCGTTCGGCTCAACGACCGTCGTGCCGGTCATCACGGCCAACGCCAAGGGCTTGGTGACGGCGGTCGGGACCGCCTCGATCGCCTTCCCGGTCACGTCCGTGGCCGGGAAGACTGGAGCGGTCGCCCTGGCCCAGGCCGACATCTCCGGCCTGACCACCGGGAGCAGCCCGACCTTCACCGGGCTCACGCTCTCCGCGGCGATCTCGTCCAGCGCGTCGGACATCATCGCTCTCGATGCGCGCTCCGCGGAGAAACACCCGTGGAACGCCCAGGTTGGCACCTCGCGGAATATCTACCAGTACGCGACCGCGACCGCCGTAGGTGTCTGGGATACCACCAACGGAAGCGTCTGGTCCTGGAACGGCTCGACGTTCGCTGTCCCGGCGTTGTCGGCGGCGGTGGCCTCGTTCTCCGGCCTCGTGACCTTCAGCACGTCCGCCAACTTCACGGGCGGCACGGCGAGCTTCCAGGGCACGACCGGCGCGATGGCGACTTCGAGCGGGAGCCTCGCCCGCCTTGAAATCAAGAGCAACGGCGCATCGACCGATGCGGCGTATATGCAGTTTCATCGCTCCGGTTACTATGCCGCTTACTTCGGGATCGACGCCGATAACTATTGGAAAGTCGGAGGATGGTCCGCGGGTGCCGCCGCTTACAAGGTCTTTCACGAGGGTTATCGCGACCCGACGAAGGCTGATCTTACGGGCGCGCTGTTCAGCGGCGCGGTCAGCGCGACCGGCCTGCTCTCGGCGCTCGGCACGACGGCCGGCATCTACGTCCAGGACCGCGGCGGCGCCGCGCAGAACTGGACCATGTACGCCTCGGCCTCGACCCTGCGCTGGTACGACGGGTCCCAGGACCGGCTGTGGCTCTCCACGACCGCCCTGACCCCGAACACTGCCGGGGGGCTGACCCTCGGCAGCAGCGCGAACCCCTGGAGCACGGTCTACGCCCAGGTCGGGTCGATCAACACGTCCGACGCCCGGGAAAAGACCGAGGTCGCCCCGCTCGCCCCGGCCGAGGTCGCGTGGGCGCAGGATCTCGCGTCCGAGATCGGAACCTTCCGCTTCCTCTCCTCCGTCGCAGAGAAGGGGGGCGGGGCGCGCCATCACCTCGGCCTGACCGTCCAGAGGGCGATCGCGCTGGCGGAGGCCCGCGGGCTCGACCCGCGGGCCTACGGCCTCGTCTGTCACGACGAATGGGAGGGCGGGGACCGCTTCGGCTTCCGCCCCGACCAGCTCGCCCTGCTCCTCATCGGGGGGCAGGTGGCGCACATCGCAGCCCTCGAAGCGCGCCTCGCCGCCCTCGAAGCCCGCCAACCTAAGGAGAGAGGACCATGACCAAGTTCGAGCAGGCGACCGCCATCCAGCAGCGGGCGCAGCAGATCATCTCCGGCCTGACCGTGGTCAAGGGCACGGCGGGCTACCCCGGCCCCGGCGTCCCGGACGTCCCGATCGAGGTCCGCGTCGGCGGGATGGGGACGCTCGCCGTCTACCAGCCGGCCGAGGCGGCCAAGGCCGACGCCCTCTTCGCCCAGGTCGAGGCGGCCCTGGCGCCGATCCGCGCCCGGGTGGCGTCCGACGCCGAGGCTGACCTCGCCGCCCTCTTCGCCGCGAGCTGACCGCCCGTCCCATCCCCCCGCCCTCACAGCCGCCTCCGGGCGGCTTTTTGCTGCCCGCTGCCCGGAGGTCCCCATGCCGTCAGCCCTTCTTCTGGTCGCCCTGGTCTGCGCGGCCGGGACGCCGATCGATGCCTACACCCCCGAGGTCGCCCTTGACCAGCTCTCCCGTCCCTGCGGGGCCGCGAGCCCGGCCGTCTGCCTGGGCGAGGGGGAGACGCTGCTGGCGAGCGCGGACCCCAAGGCCCTGAGGGGCCTGACCGTCCGCTTCGTGACCGTCCAGCGCGGCAAGGGCGCCCGGTGATGACCGCGCCCGCCCTGGCGCTCGCGGTGCTGCTGGCGGGCGCCCCCTTTCGATCGGCCCGGCGCTCTCGGCCGGGCCTCCCCCGCCCTCCCGGCCCCCCTGATCCCGAGGCTGTCCATGGACCAGTCCATCCCCGCCCCCGCGGCGCGCCTGCTCGACTTCATCGCCTCGAAGGAGGCGCCGGAGGGGTACGGCACCATCTACGGCAATAACCAGCGCAAACTCCCGACGCCGCTGGTTCAGATGACGATCGCGGACGTCATCGCGAGCGGAACGGCCTGGACGAACCGCTTCGGCTCTAGTGCAGCCGGCAGATACCAGTTCATGAAGGCGACCCTTCAGGGGCTCGTCAAGGAACTTGACCTCTCCGGCAAGGAACAGTTCTCGCCTGATCTTCAGGATCAGCTGGGGTTCCACTTGCTGAAGCGGCGAGGCTACGAGAAGTGGGCGGCCGGCAAGCTGACCGACGTCGCCTTCGGGCTGGCGCTCGCCCAGGAGTGGGCGAGCTTCCCGGTCCTCGCCCCGACGACCGGCTTCAAGCGGGCCGTCAGCCGCGGGCAGAGCTACTACGCGGGCGACGGGCTGAACAAGGCGCGCGTCTCCGCCGATGCGGTCGAGGCTGCGCTGGTCGCCGCCCGTGCGGCGCCGAAGCCGGGCGCGACCGACGCCCGGGTCACGCCGAACCTCTGCCCCGCGTGCGGCAAGGAGCTGGCGGGCTAGCGGCCCGCCGACCCCGCGATGATCTGGGCCTGCATCACCTGCCTCGCCTGTCTGGCCGGCGTCCTCTGCTGCGCCGACCGGGCGCCCGAGCTGCCCTGGCATGACTGACCACCGGCGGCGGCCATAGGGCCGCTCCTCCCACCCCGCGCGCCACTGGGCCCCGCGGCGCGAACTCCCCTCCTAAGAGGTCTCCTCCCATGACCCGCCTGCCCCTGCTCGCGGCGCTGTTCGCGCTCGCCCTCACCGCCCCGGCCCTGGCGGCCGACACGACCGTCAGCTTCGACGTGTCCAGCTGGATCAAGGCCGGCAGCGACATCGCGACCGCCTTCCTGGTCCCGATCCTGACCGGCGTCCTGGCCAAGGCCATCGCGCAGTACGCGCCGGTCCTGGGCCTGATCTTCACCCAGGCGCGGATCGAGACGATGGTTCGGAACGGGATCGCCTACGGGACCAACGCCGTCGCGGGCGCCGCCCCAAGCAAGCCCCTGACGGTCGACCTCGGCTCCCAGGTCATCGCATCCGGCGTCCGCTACCTCCAGGCCCACGCGCCCGCGGCGATCATCAGGGCGGCGGGCGGGCCCGACGCCCTCGTGCCTCTCCTGTTCCGCGCCCTGCCCTTCGACGCCTCGGCCAGCGAGGCGGCGGTGCTCGACGCCGTGAAGCGGCAGCTCTCGGCGGCATGATCGAGATGCCCTGGCAGATCCCCCCGGCAGCTCCGCTCCCCGGCGGGATCGCCGCGCGCCCGTCCCGTCGCGAGACGGAGCGGGCGGTGATCCGGGCGCTGTCCCAGCTCGACCCGTCGCTCGCCCGCTGGGCGCGCGCGGAACGGCGCCGGGCGGCGCTGCTCCGGTTCCTGGTCGGGATCTGGGGGCATTTCCGGCTCCGGGCGACGGAGTGGTTCGCCGCGGCCCTGCTGCTTCAGCTCGGCTGGACGTTCGGGACGCCGCCCGACATCTTCCCGGGCCAGCCGGCTTGGGCGCTCCTCGCCCGCCTCGCCCCCGAGGGAACCTGGGGGGCTCTCATGCTGGCGGTCGCCGGCCTGCGGATCGCAGCCCTGACGGTGAACGGGACCTACCGAGGGTTCCGGTTCTCGCCCCACATCCGCGCGCTGACAGCGTTCCTCGCCTGCGGTCTCTGGCTTCAGGTCACGCTCTCGGCGTGGAGTTCCCCGGTCCCCGGCGCCGCCTGCGGGATCTACAGGCTGATCCTGCTCATGGAGCTGTGGAACGTCTGGAGTTCCGGACTCGACGTTGGCTATGCCGAGCGGAGACGCGCACTCGATGCCGCCTGAAGTCCAGACTGCCATCGCGGCGCTGCCGCCCTGGCTCCAGGGGATCGCCAGCGCCGTGATGTTCGTCGTCGTGATCGCCATCTGGCTCTCCGCTTACCGGCGCGGGGGCAAGGAGGCGGACGTCCCCCCCACCCGATCGACCCGGCCGAGCTGCTGGCCGCGGCGCCCGTCAAGGCGCTGGTCGAGGCGCTGGTCGCGATTGCCGAGAGCACCAAGACCCAGGCGGAAGCCGTCGAAGCGCTGCTGGCCCTGATCCGGGCCGACTACGAGGATCGCAAGCTCGAGCGTCGATTTCGGGAGATGCAGGGCCGCAATGGCGGGGGCCAGCCGTCCGGCGGCTGGGGCGCCCCTTAAGGGGCGCCCACAGGCCCTTCTCCGGCTCATCCGCGGCCGCCCTGGGCCAAATCTGGGCCGTCCAAGGGCATCCTGGCGAACGGGAAAGGGGCGCCCCGTAAGGGGGCGCCCCGTGCGACATCTGGCCTTCGAGGCCCCTGGCCCCCTGCCCTGACCGGCAGGGGGCTTTTCGGGCGTTTCAGGGCTGCGCCCGGAGGTGACTCAGGGACAGCTCGCGCTGGTCGTCGTCCACGACCCAGGCGGTGTCGTACAGGCAGTGTGGCATCTTCTTCTCCCTTGCGATCCTTGCCGGCAGTGCCATGATGCGGCTCGTTCTCCCCCGCCAGCGCGGGGATCGCCCTCCGGGGCGCGGATTGAAACGGCGGCTGCGCTCGCAGCGGAGACGGGATCGGCCCTGGCGCAAGCCGGGGCCTTTCTCCTGGGCGGAACCGCCTCCGCCTCACCCGATTGCGTGGAAGCAACCGGCGTGCTGCCACAGCTCCACGAGATGGCAGCCGCCCTCCTGCTTGTGCCGGCGGATCGCACCGTCAACCTGATCAGGGGTCAAAGCGGCGTCGATCACCTGCCACTTCTTGCCGTGCTCATCGGCGTAGAAGGCTTGCGCGAGCCACATCTCATCCTCCGTCCCACTGTCCGGGCCGCTGCGATCAGTCGTCCGTAAAGTACGAGTCTTTCACCGCGAACCCGCGCCGCCGCGAAGGCGGATCCACGGCGGCGCGGCCAAGGATCGCCGTCCGGTTCTCGGTGATCTGCGCCGAGATCTCCGCATCGTCGGGCTTCTCGTGCAGCATGGCCGCCAGGAGGGCGTTGCTGTTCTCCAGCGCCCCCCGCAGCCTGTTGCGCTCGGCCTCCGCAGCTTCGGCCCGCTCGCGCCACGCATTCGAGAGTTCCAGGGCACTCGTGACGCGGCGGTGATCTGCGGCGCGCTCGGCCTCGGCGCGCACGAGGCGGGTGCAGATCGTCAACAGTGCCTCGTGCTCGTCGCTCGGGATGCAATCGAGCCCATGACCGTCAACGATCTTCCAAAATGCTTCGCTCATCACTTCCTCTTGTCTGTTTTACTCGGCCACCAATCAGATCGTCCGGCTTGCCGTCCGTAATCTCGGGGCGGCCGAGGAACCTGTGCCGATCCGTCAAACGCTGGATTGGCGGCCTACTGGCAGCCCGGCGTTAGACCATGGGCCGGCAGCGACGCCTCCGGCCCGTTCGGCTCGGCCGCGCGCATCGCGAGGTACACGCGGGCGCAGATGCAGCCGATTGCGACATTGCCGGTCTTGTCCGCGTCCGCGATCGCGACCTGCGCGCGCTTGAATTCCTCGACGCCGGCCGCCAGCATCTCAAAGGTCAAGATCTCCGCCAGCGCCTGATCGCGCGCGTCGCGTTCCGCGTCGGTCATCGTCACGTCCCGCTCAGTCGGCACGCGGGGCGGCGTCGGCCTTGAGGATCTCGGCCAGGATCCAGGCCGCCTTCCACTCGGGCGTGGATATCAGCTCGATCAGGCCTCGCTCGTAGGTCAGCGGGTACTTCTGGCGGATGAAGGTGCGGGCGCGGTGGCGCAGCTCCTCGATCAGCTCGGGGGTGATCGGCGGTGGCTTGTCCCAATGGCTCGCCGGAGGGACAGGGGCGGCCTCGCGGTCGTCGCCGGTCGCGGCCGTCGCCTGCGCGGTGCCGGAGCACGGCGCGCTCGGCTTGGGCTGAGGCGGCATGCTGGTGAGCAAGATGCCGGTCGTGTCGCCTGTGCCGTCGCAGTCCGAGCAGGGTACGGTAAGGTTCACGCGAATCTCCTTGGGTAGCGCGGGGTCAGACGGGGCTGGCTTTAGCTTGGCAGTTGCCCGGGCGGAAGCCTGGGAGGGAATTTCGCCGCCTCGCGGGCAGCCTGCCGGCGGGCCAGCATCGCCTCCTCAGCAACGGCCGCCCGCGCCTTGGCGAGCAGCTCCTCCGGGTCGGCGGCGAACACGACGATGGCGGACGGCGCGAACGCCCTGCCGGCCACCGCCGGGATCTCCTTCCCCAGCCGGGCGATCCACTGGCGCTCCGGCGGGAAGTCCTCGTCCATGCCGGCGCAGGTGCGGATCGTCGTCATCTCACAGCTCCTCCACGCTCGCGCGGCGGCGGATCGGCCGCCCATCGACTTCCAGGCAGCGATTCCCTCGGCTCGGTGCTCGCGGCAGAACCAGCGCCGAGGCTCGTGGAGCTGGTCGGGGCCGGGCGGGCCGTAGCCGAATGGCGCTGGCGGGCGGGCTGCCGTCCCGTTCGCGCGCGAAGTGCCGCGCCCACACCCGGCGCAGCACGGCGACGGCGGGCAAGGTGGTGGCGAGTGGTGGGGTGCCCGCGCCCTCCAGCGCATTGAGCAGTTGGTAGCCGTCCGCCCCGACCTGGAGCGCGTAGGCCTCGCGCTTGGGGCCGCTCGGCGGCAGGCGCGCATCCTCGATCCGGCGATCGTAGCGCTCGTGCCACTCGGGCGGGGCGACACGGCGCAGCCAGTCGGGGGCGAGGGTCGCGACGGCATCGAGGGCCGCCCGCAGCGTCTCGGCCAGCAACTCGACGCGGTTGAGATCGCGCACCGCCGCGAGCACGTGGGTGCTATCGGTGCGTTGGCGCCCGCGCGCCTTGAGCCCGCCGTGGTCGCTCGCGGCCTCGAGGATGCGGGCCAGCAGCCGTCCAGTGGCCTCGTGCTGCAGCAGCCGGCCGCGGAACTCGCACAGGACGCTGGGATCGAAGCCGGGATCGGCGAGGTCGAGGGCCAGCAGGTATTTCCAGTCAATCCAGGCTCGCACCGCCTCAGCGGCCTGGAGGTCGCTCAGGCCTTCGCGGAACTGCAGGAGGGTGACGAGGGCCAGGCGCCAGGGTGCGTAGGCGGGCTGGCCGCGGGTGGAGCCGCAGGTCGGCCCCGTAGGCGAAGGCGTGCGCGGCGAACCAGGCCCGGACCTCGTCGTAGATCTTGCCCTGGTTGGCTTCGAGTGTCAGCAGGTAGTCGGCCCCGCGCGCCAGGATGTAGTCGGCGACCTCACATCGGCAGGAGAGCGCGTCCAGGCTGACCTGGTCACAGGCAGGCTTCGCAGATCGCCTCAATGTGCCGGTGGTCCGTCCCGCAGCAACCACCAAGCACATTCAGGTTGGGCAATCGGCTACGCAGGGTCGCGTAGCGGTAGCCGAGATCCTGCGGGTCGCCGCTGTCGAGATCGGACGCTCCATCAAGTTCGGCGTGGCTTTTCGTGGAGGCATTCGCCCGTACTCCGCGAATGCGCGCGAGCCAGCTGGCATCCCGGGTCAGAGCGGGTTCGATGTGCAGCGGATGCGTGCAGCCGATCATGTAGTAGGCCGGGTAGGCGCCCGTAGCGGCATCC
This sequence comes from Methylobacterium sp. WSM2598, assembly GCF_000379105.1. Classification (GTDB taxonomy): domain Bacteria; phylum Pseudomonadota; class Alphaproteobacteria; order Rhizobiales; family Beijerinckiaceae; genus Methylobacterium. The sequence continues at coordinate 3,184,545 of NZ_KB900609.1, forward strand.
GTCTCCTCGATCGCCGAGCCGAGGGTTTGGCCTGAAGGCAGACGCCCGTCCGTCTCCAGCGTGAAGGAGATCGCCACCGGCATCTTCGCGTCCCTGGCCGCGATCGCAATGCCAATGGCCTCATCGACGAAGGTGAGGGTGTCGGCACTCACCATATCGGCTTCGCTGTTCTGGAAGACCTCGATCTGCGGGCGGTGATAGGCAGCGGCATCATCGGCCGACATGGTAGCCTCGGCCGTGTACCCGTCCCCTCGTGGACCGATGACGCCGTTGAGCACGAACGGCAGGTCGGGCTGTGCGTGCTGACGCCGGAGTGCGTCGACAAAGCCGACGGCAGCCCGGTTCACCTCGGCCAAAGCGTCAGCGTTATAGCCGAGCTTAGCACCCCAGTCGGGATTGGCACGCCAGGTCGGCGTGTCTAAGATCAGGCCCGTCCGATTCTTCCTGGCCAACTCCAGGTAGGGCTCGACGCAACGCGTGAGCGCACATCGACCTTCTGTGCTATTGAGCAAGAGGAAGCGAGCACAGTCGGGAAGATCGATCTTTTCTCGGAATTTCAGTGTGGTTGCAACCCCGCCCTCGGTCAAGAATGGGCGGCCGGTGAGCTGAGGAAGTGAATTTCGGAATTGAGGCATGCGGCATCCGTAGGGCGTGAGGCCGCGCAGCGTCTTCAGCCGACGGCCATAGTTGTCGATATCCACGAACAGTTGCAGGGAATGGCGCAGATGATGGTGCGGTTCATGAGCTCAACTTGACCGTTACTCGATGGAAAGCGCGGCTTGGTCAGGCGGTGCTCGACCGTGTTCTGCTCGCAGGCCCAGTCGAAGGGATGCCAGCAGTCGAGGCGCGGCTCGGTGCGCTCGGCCCAAGAGGCTTCCGCTTTGACCGCGGCCTCCTCGTTGACCGGCGTGCTGTCGACGTCCTGGATGCCGTAGCCGACCGGGACGATGGCTCGACGGTTCTGGGGCGGCGCGCGGAGCCCTGCGGAGGGCAGCGCGCCGCCCTGGGCGGTCATGGCCGATCAGCAGGTCGCTAGTGCACAGACGCCGACAACGCACCACATGCTTGCTCGCCAACTAATTGCAATTGCGAGCTAAATTCCGCCGATCTTTGTACGTTTCGTTGGCGTTAGTGCACTTCTGTAACGGGCCTTGGTGTCAATCCCTTCTGGGCGTCATCTCTTCGCCGGAGGCTTGCTTCTGTCCGCAGTCAGCGCGGGGCTGCTGCTTGATGATGCCTGCTGAGGATCGGTTGGCCTATCTAGGGTCGCGCAGTCACCTCGTCGGCGCTGCTGTGCACTGAACGGCCTGACCGGATCCATCGTCCCGGCGAAGGGACTCGGCCTCGGGGAGCTGATGGTGATGAGCCCGCCCGAAGAGTGTCTCGTCTCCTCCTGGTCTAAGCGGCGGCCAGAGGCGCGGCTTTGTAAGTGACGAAAGTGGTCTGGTCGCGCAGCATCCGGTGCAGCACGACTGCGAGCTTGCGTGCGAGGGCGACCTTGGCCTTGCGCGGACCCGCGCGCTTGGCGACGCTCAAGGCCCAGGTCTTCAGGTCAGATCCCTTCACCGGCCGCGTCAGGATGACATCGGCGGCCTCATAGAGGGCGGTGCGCACCCCAGCGTCGCCGATCTTCGAGATCCGCCCAGTGTAGTCCATCTCGCCGGATTGGTACTTCTTAGGCGTCAGGCCAAAGTGGGGTCCGACCGCTCGTGATGAGCGGAACCGCTCCGGCTCGTCCACCGCCGCCACGAAGGTCAGCGCCACCACGACGCCCACGCCGGGTGTGGTCATCAAGCGATGCGCCCTCTCGTCCTGGCGCGCCATGGCCCGCACCCGACGCTCAATGCCGCGCAGCTCTTCAACGAGCACCTCTCGCGCCTTCAGCAGCGCGCTAGCGATCACCTCCAGAGCGGGATGGCCGTCGACCAGCGTCCGTATCCGGGCCGGATAGGTCTTCGGCGTGGTGGCGCCGACCTTCAGCCCGAAGCCCCGCAGGATCCCGCGCAGGCTCATCTCCATGTCGTGCAGCTTGCCCTGCAACAGCTTGCGCGCCGTCAACACCGCACGGACCTCCTGCGCCGGGACAGACTTGCAATGCACCGGGCGGAACCAACCCAGCCGCATCAGCTGAGCGATGCCGCGGGCGTCCTTCTTGTCGGTCTTCACCGGCATGGTCTTGAAGGCTGCGCGCACGTGGCGGGTCTCCAGCAGCTCCACTGCCAAGCCGGCCTTAGTCATGGACGCGTAGAGCCACTGCGACAGCGGCCCGGCTTCCAATCCGATCCGCTCCATTGCCACCTGATGCTCGGCGAACCAGCTGATCAGGGCGTCGGGCTCACTCAGCACTTTCGCCTCGCGAACAATCTTCCCCTCAGCATCGACGACACAGACGTAAGAGGCTTCCAGAGATACGTTGATCCCGGCATACTGCTTCATGGTCGTTCCTCGATGATGCTTGGCGCAGGCCCAAATCTGACGCCGTTGACTTCGACCACCATCATTCTGAGGGACGACCACCCGACCTCAAGCGGTCAGGTGTTCAGCGCTCCCGTTACATCATCTAGGGTGACGGCGTTCGAAGCCTCACCCTGGAGATCGCCCGACCATGACCACCCGCCAGCTTACGCCCAGCCCCGGTATTCTCCCCCACACTTCCCCATGCTCTCCCGGATCGATGTCGAGAATGACCTCCTGCCATTCGGGATCGGCAAACAACGGGACGGTACGCTCCTTGCGCTTGGGGCCGCAGCCCATACCCAGGCTTTTGGGTCGAGAGACGATCTCGGATTTCCCTGACGGTTAATCGTTCACCTCACACGAAAGGGAAACAGCATCGCGACCTGGCGTTTGTACTGCCTGTACCGATTGCCGTGTTCGGCGATCAGATCTTTCTCCTCAAGGGCGATACCGACCATAATATAGGCCGTGGTCACCAGGGCAAACAGCAGCCGGCCCGCGGTCACCTGGGGCGTTGCCCAGAACGCGATGATGAAGCCCAGGTAGATCGGATGCCGGACAACGTTGTATAGGCCGGCGGTTTTGAACGTATTATCCTGAGCGTCCCGGCCGATAAAGTTCATGTAAACCTGACGCAGTCCAAACAGCTCGAAATGGCTAATCAGGAACGTGCTGACCAGGGCCAAGCCCCAGCCGAACAGGGACAGCCCGATCAGGGCCGCATCAAAAGGCGAGGTCTGAACACTAAAGATCACCGTGGGGAGCGGCCGCCACTGCCAGAACAGCAGCAGCAGAGCGGAACTGGCGCACAAAACATAGGTGCTTCGCTCAACGGGGGCTGGGATCACCTTGAGCCACCAGCGCTTGAAGAACGGGCGCGCCATGAGGCTGTGCTGGACCGCAAACAGGCTCAGCAGCAGCATATTAATCAGAAGCGATGGTCCGAGCGAGCCCGCCTCGCCGCTGTCGATCGTTTTGGACACAACGGCGTTTTCGACAAAGCCGATTGCATACACAAACGCGATCAGAAATAGCACATACGCAAACAGTCCATAAAGCAGCGCACTGGTCCGGCCCATTGCAGCAACCTCCAGAAGGTCCGTTTCAACATCGGGTTCCCGCTCTGCCCAATCCCGTACCTCTCGGATCAGGCGGCCGGTACGGGAGCCCTGGCTCGGGCTCCCACTGATACCAAGAAGGCGCAACAGGCGTTCCTCGCACTGCCCTGCGGCGGAGCGGGCCTGCTCGGCAGAGCCCTGACAGGCGAAATGAGTTGCACGAAGCAAGGCATTTCGATCAGCTCCAGGCATGCAACGGCGGATTGACGCCATTGAGGTAGTAATTGCCGACGATCGCGTATTTCCAGCGGACAGGATCATGCAGTGTGTGAGTGCGAGCGTTCCGCCAATGCCTGTCGAGGTTGTGCTCGGCGAGGGTCGAGCGGGTGCCGGCGAGTTCGAAAAGCTTGTTTGGCGCCTGGATGGCGATCTCGGTGGTGAGGATTTTCGCTCTCATAACGGCAACCTGCGCCTCTGCAGCCGTCCGCTCATTTGGCTCGGCGACGGCGCGGTCCACCGCGTGCCCGGCCAGGTCCAAAAGGGCCTCGGCTGCACTGGCACGTACTGAAAGCTCACCAACTGCTTGGATCGTGTAAGGATCCTGGGAGGCACGATCAATCCCGCTATCGACCCAGGCACGAGACTTGGTCTTCACGAAATCGATTGTATCGGCGATGGCCGCCCGCGCGATACCGAGATCGATTGCTGCTTGCATGATCTGGAAGATCGCACTATCCGCGGTCGGCCGGTCATAGCCCTTGTAGCCCGGAACGAGGTGCGTTTTCGGCACCTTCACATTGTCGAGGATCACGGTGCCCGACAGCGTCGTGCGCTGACCGAAGCTCGACCAGTCATCAATGACGGTCAGACCTGGCGCCCCACGATCGGCAATTGCGTACCAGGCACGCCCCTGGTCATCGAGAGCCACGATCGGAACCCGATGCGCCAGCAGCGCGCCGGTCGCGTAGAACTTGCGGCCATTGACGACGACATGATCCCCGGCATCGGTGAATTTGGTTTCAAAGTCGACCGCCCGCCTGGAGCCGAACTCAGAGAATGCATTGCCAAAACGGGTGCCAGCGAGCACCTCTGCGAAGAGTTGCCGTTTCTGCTCCTCGTCTGAGACGGTGCGGATTGCTGCCACAACACCTAAATGATTCTGCGGGAGCTGGCCTAGCGAAGGATCGGCCTCCGAGATGATGGCAATAACGCGCGAGAGCGTTACGTAAGACACTTCCGGTCCGCCATAGGCCTTGGGCACATTGATCGACCAGAGGCCACTTTGGGAGAAGGCATCCAGCTCGTCCTTCGGCCAGATCCGCTCCCGATCCCGTTCGGATGCTCCCGGCCGGAACTGCGCCGCAAGATCGTGTGCAATGGCGATCGCCTCGGCATCATCCTTGATGATGTAGGCCTTACCCTCTGGGCGCTCGACCGGGGGTACCGGCTCACCGCTTCCGACAGGATGCTTCGGTTGAACGGTCATGCTGCTGTTTCCGTCATTGGGGCGGGAGCGGAGCGACCCTCTCCACCGAGTTAGAAATCGCACAAATTCGCGAAGCATGCAAAGGCTCTAGAAGTATATATGTATGTTTATATTGTTGACTGTACAATGTACCATATTATATCTCGCTACCCCGCAGATTGAAAAGTAACACATAAGACGATATAGGCGATCCTATAGTTGCTATTATAAACGCCCTTGCGCCGCGTGAATTTCGCTGATTCCCTGCTAGGATGGGCCGCAGCGAACTTGAGCGCCTGAGCAAACAGGATCTGATCGAGCTAGAGCAGTTCCCGGTCATGTAGCGCCAGCCAAGTCGGTCTCGTACCCGGCTGCGTCGAGATAGTTGCAGCATTCCTGCGGTGTGAAGTGGGTGAAGGCCTGCCGGATTGCTGCCCAGAGATCCGAGATCGTGCGGGCGGCCGCACTGCGCAACAGCGCCTTGAGCTTTGCGAAGACCTGCTCGATCGGGTTGAAATCGGGACTGTAGGACGGGAGGGAGAGCAGCCGCGCTCCCGCGGCCTCGATCGCCCCACGCACCCCGGCGACCTTGTGGGCGGGCAGGTTGTCCATGACGAGGATGTCACCGAGATGCAGCACCGGCGTCAGGGTCTCGGCGACGTAGCTGCGGAAGCGGGTGCCGTTCGTGGGGCCGTCCAACAGCGCGATGGCGCACAGCCCGCTCGTGCGCAGGGCCGCCGTGACGGTGGTAGTCTTGTCATGTCCCTGCGGGGCTGCGAGCCGGCAGCGCTCGCCACGGGGAGCCCAGCCGTAGCGCCGCGCCATGTTGGTAGCCGTGGCCGTCTCGTCCAGGAACACGAGCCGGTCCGGATCGAGCTCCAGCTGTGCCTCGAACCAAGCCTCGCGAGCGGCCCTTACGTCCGCACGCTCCTGCTCAGATGCGTAGGTCGCCCCCTTTTCCAGGTGATCCGGTGCCGCTGGAAGAAGCGCGACAGACCACTCGTGCTGGTCTGCACGCCCTGCTCAGCCAGTCGGTCGCGCAACTCGCGCAGGACGAGGCGCGGCTCCTGCTGGGAGGTCGCCAGGATCAGTTCGGCATGGGGCTCGATCCGCTGCGACGTGTGATCGCCGCCCATCGGCTTGGGGGCGAGTTGCCCCTCCTGGCGGAAGCGCTCCGACCAGCGGCTGGCGCTTGACACGCTGACCCCGAAGCGAGCCGCAGCGCGATGGCAGGAGGCCCCTGCCGCCACGGCAGCAACCACACGCTCGCGCAGGTCCACAGACAGGGGTATGGGCATCGGAAAGCTCCTTCACCCGTCAACGCGCCACCCGCAGATCCGTCGCTGGCGGCTCGGGACCCGCTCTTGGTCTCCCGTTCCAGGCGGCGGCTTGACGGGATGCGGTTGAGGTAGCCGTAGAGGTCGATCTTGAGCAACCTCGCCGGATCGTAGGCCGGACGGGCGGTCGCCTCGGGCACGGCTCTGGCAAAGCCGGGAGCTGTCAGGTCGAGTTCGTGGATGAACACTTCGACGAGGCGGACCGGGTCATCCTGATCTCCTCAGATCGGGACAACCTTAGCAGTTCAGGGCGGTTTAACACAGCCTCGGTCAGGCCCGAGCTGACGTTGTCCCGAACGGAAAGCCCGCCAAAAAACGCAAGGTTCTGGAACGTTTGGGCGACACCCAAATGGCCGAGACGATCCGACCGGATCCCGCCAAAGCTTCGCCCATTAAGCCGAACGGTCCCTGGATCGGGCTTGTACAAGCCGCTCACCACGTTCTTCAGGGATGACTTCCCGGCCCCGTTTGGGGCCAACCACCGAGCAGATCTCACCGCGACGCACGGACAGCGTGACTTCCGCGAGAGCCGCAACACCGCCGAACGACACGCCGATGTTCGAGAGCGGAGGGATCCCGCCGCTCTGTGCCATCACGGCAAGCCTTGCGGGACTGCGAGAGGGCTGCGGTCAAGAGATCCACTTCCCTTCGAAGGGTGGGCGCAGCTTCTCAGCAGCGGCCACTTCGAGCGAAACACCCGGCATTGTCATGTCCAATGCTCTGTGGAAGATGGCTGAGGGGCCGCCCTGATTACTCGGCTGCGATCAGCTCGGATTGGCGCTCAGAACCTGTCCGATAAGAGGTTTCTAAGAATACCTGCAAGGCCCGCCGCGCTCTTGGGCTCATAGGGCGCACGCCCAGCCGGGGCCCTTCATCAGGCGGACAAGCGACTTATCGGACGGGCTCTGAGCCCGCTGCCGCGGGCGTGGGTAATTACCTGCGGCCAATCCCTCAAGGGAATCAGGGAAACCCACGTCGCGCAAGGGGCGTGAGTAATACCGAATTCAAGATAGTACATAGAATATATCTTGGGATATTGGATTTCATATATTCTCGATTACGTTACTTATCCAGCTTGATCGGACTCTCGCAGCTTGCTAAGCGGCGCTCACGCGGGGGTGAAGCCGGGTCTACCGCGTCCCGGAGAAACGAGGGTTTTGCGATGGCAACCGTGAAGGTGACCGACGCGAGCTTCAGGCAGGATGTCCTCGAAGCGTCCGAGCCCGTCGTCGTCGATTTCTGGGCCGAGTGGTGCGGTCCCTGCCGGGCGATCGGGCCGGCGCTCGAGGAGATCGCGGGCGAGATGCAGGGCCGGGTGACGATCGCCAAGGTGAACGTGGACGAGAATCCCGGCATCGCCTCGGAGTACGGCATCCGCTCGATCCCGACCCTGATGATCTTCAAGGACGGCAAGCTCGCCAGCCAGAAGGTCGGGGCGGCGCCGAAGGGCGACCTGTCGCGCTGGATCCAGTCCGCGATCGCCTAACCGCGCTGCCGTAGTGCTCCGCCAGAGCCGGGCCGCAAGGCCCGGCTCCCCCTTTCCAAATACTCGAATGGTTCAAATTATTCGTAGTTCGATCAGCTCCTGTTTGCTCAGAGCCCGTCCGATAAGTCGCTTGTCCGTCTGATGAAGGGCCCCGGCTGGGCGTGCGCCCTATGAGCCCAAGAGCGCGGCGGGCCTTGCACGTATTCTTAGAAACCTCTTATCGGACAGGTTCTCAGCCTCGAGCTTGCGAACCAGCGGGATCACATATTTGCCGAAGTATTCGACTTCCTCGTGGAAGTGCAGGAAGCCCAGCAGGATGAGATCAGCGCCAGCGTTCCTCAGCGCGATGATGCGCTCGGCGATCTGCTCCGGCGTTCCAATAAGATTCGAGCGGAAGCCATCGTTGTACTGAACAAGATCTGCAAAAGAGGACTTGGCCCAGTTGCCCTCTCCTTCCGGTGAGGCCTTGCCGGCATTCTTCGCCTGATCGGCGAAGCCCTGCACGGCTTCTGGGTTGGCTTTGGCGATGATCTCGTCGAGGACAGCCTTAGCTTCATCTTCCGTCTCTCGGGCGATGGCAAATGCATTCACGCCGATCTTAACGGAGTGATTGTTCGCGGACGCCTTAGCGTGGATGTCGTCGACCTGCTTGCGGATCTCCTCAGGCGTGTTCCCGTTCGTGAAGTACCAATCCGCGACCCGGGCCGCCATATCCCGAGCAGCGCGTGACGATCCGCCCTGGAAGATCTCGGGCTGTGGATCGATAGGCTTGGGCTTCATGGAGTAGTCACGGAAGCGATAGAAGTCGCCTGCGAAGGTCAAGCTGCGTTCAGTCCAGATACCGCGAAGAGAGCGAATGAACTCCTCCGAGCGGCGGTAGCGCTCATCATGATCAAGCCAGGGCTCCCCGATCGCCTGGAACTCGCCACGGAACCAGCCGCTGACGATGTTGACGGCGATCCGGCCACTGCTGAGATGGTTGATGGTAGCAATCTGCTTGGCCGCGAGGACTGGGGTCCAAGGACCGGGCAGGATTGCTGCGATGACCTTCAGCGATGTCGTTGCTGCCAGGAGCGCGTGGCTGAACGCGACGGACTCGTGTTGGTTGTCAGCGCCGTAGCCTGCGGTGAAGCGGATCTGGGTCAAAGCATACTCAAACCCGCTCGCCTCAGCGATCTGTGCAAGCTTGCGGTTATAATCGATATCCCAGCTTGTACGCTGCTCGATGTTGCTGATGACAAGGCCCCCGGAGACATTGGGAACCCAGTAGGCGAACTTAATCGGGTCGGAAGGCGTGCTCATGTTGTTTCATCCCTGTCTCAGAACGGGTTACGCGAAAAATGTCGTCAAAAGAGTTGGCCCAGCGGTTTGCGGCTCGCCTTCCAACGACGTGACGGTCAGCCATCTCGGTTTCGGGTGGCGCGTCAGAGCGTTGCAGGTCGTCGGGTAGACCCGCGAGCTGTTGTGCAGCGGCGCCTGCACCCGCCAAGACGCCGGCGCCGGTTAGCTGTCCATCGGTGAAGCCGGCATCACTGGCGTAGACTGTGGTGGGAGCAGGTCAGGGCCTCGAAGAAACCGAAGAGCGGCCGCAGGGCGTGTTTCACCACCAGGGCATGGAGCGGGCCGCCTCCGGCGGCGGTGAGCAGCACCGGCTTGCCGACCAGGGCACGGGGATCAACCAGATCGAAGATATGCTTGAACAGCCCGGTGTAGGCGCCCTTGTACACCGGTGTGCCGACAATCAGCGCAGCGGCCCGCTCGGTGGCATCGATGATGCGAGCCGCCGGCAGGGTCGCATCCCGGCCCTGCAGCGCCGCACCAAGGCCAGGATCGGCATCGACGAGATCGTAGATGTCGAGGCGCACCTGTCTGCTGTTCGCTACCTCGATTGCCACTGTCTCGACGAGGCTCCGGGTCTTAGATGGGCGGCGGGGGCTGCCGGAAAAGGCAACGAGGCGAGGTAGGCGCATGGCACAAGTTCTCCTGCGGCCGTCGAAGCTCGTGGCGATGATGATCAGGCTCGGGAGAAGCGCGGCGGGAACGAAGCCCAGGGATCTCGTGCCAGTTCACAGCACGTGCTGAGGAGCGGGCGAAGCTAAATCACTTCGGCGGTCGCGATGACCTTGGAGCTGATCGTCCTCATGTGCTCGTCCTTCAATAAAGCCTGCGACACAGGTGCTCTACGATCGAAAAAATTAAGAATGCTCGACTGATCGCGACGATCGCATCCACGCGCCCTCCGGCGACACAGAGAATTGACGTAATATGGATGTCTGTCAACGGTAAATTTCTTTCTTTATAACCAGCTTGTCGACAAAAAACTTCTTCCGGATGGGCGGCCTGGGTAATTACTTAGGGGGGCGGGCCCGGCTTCGGAGCCGGCTGAGCTTGCCTGCGATGAGAGGGTCGGCGCGAGGGGCGATCAGGCGCCGATGGTCTTGAGGATGGTGGCGAAGGTGTCGGCGCCCGAGAGGCGGGCCGTGTCGACGACCGTGCGCACCATCCGCCTCACCCGCGGCCGCCCACATGGCCCGACAGCCGTTCGTCACCTTTCGCTGCACCACTGCCGGGCGCAGGGCGCGCTCACACCCGTTGTTGGTGACCGCCACGCGGCCGGGATGGCCGAGGAAGACCAGAAGCTGATCGCGGGCTCGGCTGATCTTAGCCTGCAGAGCGCGGGTCAGATCGCAACGGCTCGAGGCGGACAGGATGGCGGACAGCCGCCGCTCCAGCGCCCGGCGCTTGGCCGCGAGCGTCGAGGCGGCCAGGCCGGTGACGCGCTCGGCCAGGCTGAACACCGACCCCAGCCACAGCTGCAGGCGCAGCGGCACCTGATCCTCGCTCACCTCGACCGCATAAGTGACCTCGCGCGCCAGAGCCGCCAGGCAGGTTTGGTGACGCTCGCCGTGGCCCTGCTGGGCGGTGGAGCGGTCCGACAGCCACACCGCGGGCCGGTGCCCGTCCATCGTCGCGTGCACCACCGCGGCGGCTCGGGTCGGGGCAGCGTGATACACCACCGCCTCGTCCGAGCGGAAGACCCAATGGTAGGCGTTACCGCCCTCGATGCGGACGTCGGTCTCGTCCGAGGCGACCACCGCGGCCCGGCGCAACGCCGAGACGGCGGCTTCACGGCCTTCCACGAACCGGCCCTGCGCACGCCGCAGCAGGTTCATCTTCGAGGCTTCCAGGCCGAGGCGCTGCAGCGACGTGTCTTCGTCGAGCGCAAGTTGTCTGAGCCGCCTGTGGTCCTCTTGCGCCGGGAAAGTCTGTAGCGCGACGCGCAGCGGCTCGGTTTCGTCAGAGTCAGGAGGCCCCGCGCTCACCGCTGGGCCTCAGCGCGGGCCGTGGCCGGGGCGGCGCGCGTTCGGGAACACGAGGGGTCTCGCTGCGGCAGAGGGCTTGCCGCCCGGCCGCGCGGCGCGCAGGCGCTCGGGCACGCCGGTGAGCGCCGCGGTGCAGCGCACGCACCATTGCACGGGCGCGATCTCACCCTCGACCGGGTCCATGCAGACCACGCCGCACCAGGAGCGGGCGCCGGCGTGCGGGGCGAGGTGCACGGACGCGCCGTGGGGCGTCCGGAAGGGGCGGAAAGTAGCGGGCATGTTCCCCCGACGAGTCGCGGTGCGCGATGGTCCTCGCGGCCACGTTGCTCAAATTGTTCGCCTCGTATATTTATACGCTACGCATAAGGGGTCAACAGCGGAGATCGCAGGCGCTGAGCTGAGCGACGGAGGGCTAGACGTGACGTATAGCAGTGAGGTACGCGCCGAACCCATGGAGCATCATCCGTGGCAGAGGCGGGCAAGGGCGGCGGGGCTGAGCCAGCGCACCCTTTCTCGACTGCTCGGCTTTGCAGAGATCACGGTCTCGCGGCAGTTGCGCGGACATTGGGAGAGCGGCACGCCGGATCATGTTATCGCGGCTATCTTGGCGTGGGAGATAATGACGCCAGAGATGCGTGACCGATGGCTTGCTGCTGCCGATCGGGTGCGGATGGAAAAACTAGCGCTCGCCCCTTCTATCGAGAAGCCGAAGCGCCGGCGCAGGCCGCGGGCCGACAATGACTCGGACTAGACCTTGCGCATAAGTTTGACGCCGGATGCGAAAGCGCTTGTCATGCGTAACCCGCCGACATCGGCTCGAGCTATGCAGGAATTTGGGTGACGGAGGCGGTCAGGCGGCGCGGTGATCTGGGCTCGCGACGACCTCGGTCCCGTCCCGGAAAGTGACACCCGCCACCACCTTCGGCAACTGGTTCTCGCCCTTCAGCCGCCGCCAGGTCTTGGCGGCCGCCATCACCAGCTTGAACACCATCAGCTTGGCGGTCGTGGGCGAGAGCGCGCCCTTGGTCCGCACGGTGCGGTGTCGGACCGTGGCGAACACGCTCTCGATCGGGTTCGTAACCGGTATGACGATGGCGGTGCCGCGGTTCGGCTGAGCTCCTGGTGGGCTTGGCGTATGGTGCGACCATCCGGGACAGAGGCACCGGGAGCACGAAGGTGCGGGCAGGCCGATGTATTCGACGAGCTGCGAGCTCGCGTTAGTAGCTGGCCGCCTCTGCGACTCGCCCGGTTGCGCCGTGAGCGCGGATCCGTAGGTGTCGTGTCGCCCGCCGCTCCCCCTCGCAACCTGACCAGGAGGAGCGCGCATGCGACGCGTGATCGGAATGGACCTCCACCGCACCTTCGCCGAGGTGGTGGTGTGGGAGGACGGCCGGCTCAGGCATGCCGGCCGGGTCGACATGACCCGCAGCGGACTGGAGGGCTTTGCCCGCACCCTGCAGGCCAGCGATGAGGTGGTGATCGAGGCGACCGGCAACGCGATGGCCGTCTCGCACCTGCTGAGGCCGCACGTGGCACGCGTCGTGATCGCCAACCCGCTGCAGGTGAAGGCGATCGCTCATGCGCACGTGAAGGCCGATAAGATCGATGCGGGCGTGCTCGCCAACCTCTATGCGGCGGGCTACCTGCCGGAGGTCTGGACGCCGGACGCGGCGACCGAGCGGCTGCGCCGGCTCGTGGCGCGACGCAATCAGGTCGTCCGCCATCGCACGCGCCTCAAGAACGAGACCCACGCGATCCTGCACGCCCACCTCGTGCCGCCATGCCCGCACGCCGATCTGTTCAGTCGGGTCGGCCGGGCTTGGCTGGAACGGCAGGCCTTGCCCGACGACGAGCACGCGGCAGTACGGCGGCACCTGCGCGAGCTCGACACGTTGGGCGAGGACCTTGCCGTCCTCGACCGGGCGATCGGCGAGGCGACGGTCGGCAGTCCCGTGGTGCGCCGCCTGCTCACCGTCACCGGCATCAACGTGACGGTGGCCGCCGGGCTCGCCGCTGCGATCGGCGACGTGCGCCGCTTCTCCAGCCCGCAGAAGCTGGTGAGCTACTTCGGGCTCAATCCGCGCGTGCGTCAGTCCGGCCTCGGGCTCGCCCAGCACGGGCGCATCAGCAAGGCGGGTCGCAGCCAGGCCCGGGCGATGCTGGTCGAGGCCGCTTGGGCCGCCGCCAAAGCGCCGGGGCCGCTGCACGCGTTCTTCGTGCGGGTGCGCGCCCGGCGTGGTCACCAGATCGCGGCGGTGGCCACGGCGCGCAAGCTCGCCGTGCTCTGCTGGCACCTGCTGACCAAGGAGGCCGACTATCTCTGGGCCCGCCCCGCCCTCGTGGCCACCAAGGTCCGCGGGCTCGAACTGCAGGCGGGGCAACCGCAAAAGAAGGGCAACCAGCGCGGTCCGGCCTACGCCTACAACGTCAAGGCGTTGCGCGAACAGGAGATGGAGATCGCCCGGCGGGCCGAGACGGCTTACGAGCGGGTCGTGGCACACTGGACGCCGCGTCCACCGAAGGCGGTGCACGGACGCCTCAAACCGGCAAGGCTCGAATGACGGCGGCCCGGCGGAGCTTGCAGCCGAGGCTCCGCGCTTCGCCACGAGGTCGTCCGCGCAACGAGAAAACTACCATGGAAGGCGCAGCGGGTCTTTTCCATCTCATCCGTGGTCCGAAGATGATCCCAGTGCTCGGCGGGCATGTCGTAGAACGCCAGCAGGGTGTCGCGGTCCTTCGTCAGGCACTCGCTCGCGCGGGCGTACTTGGTCCCGTACTTCTCAACGAAGACATCCATCGCCACCTCGGCCGCCGCTCGGGTGGACGCTCCGGAGATCTCGCGCAGGTCCGCCTTCATCGCCAGCTGGAGCGACTTCGGCACTTTGTTGAGGACGTTGGCGGTCTTGTGCTGCCAGCAGCGCTGATGGCGCGTGCCCGGGAACACCTCGTCGAGCGCCTTCCAGAAGCCCAGCGCCCCGTCGCCGACCGCGATCTTCGGCTCGATCGAGAGCCCGCGCCGCTTCACGTCCACCAGCAACTCCCGCCAGCTCTGGGCGCTCTCGCGCACCCCGACCTGGAAGCCGACCAGTTCCTTCTTGCCCTCCGGCGTGGCGCCGATCAGAACCAGCATGCACTCGGCCTGATCCTCCATCCGGGCCTGCAGGTAGACGCCGTCGGCCCAGACGTAGACGGAGTGACGGGCGGAGAGATCGCGGGCCTGCCAGCGAGCGTACTCGTCCGCCCAGCTCGCCGTCAGCCGAGAGATGACGGCCGGCGACAGGTTCGGGGCGTCCTTGCCCAGGAGGGCGGCGAGCGCTTCCTGGAAGTCGCCGGTGGAGATCCCGCGCAGGTACAGGACCGGCAGCAGGGCATCCAGGCTGCGGGTGCGCCGCGCCCACTTCGGCAGGATCGTCGAGGAGAACCGGATCTGCTCCGCGGGGCTGCTCGCGCCGCGATCCCGGATGCGCACCCGCGCGACCGGCACTGGGCCGATGCCGGTCTGGATCTCGCGTTCCGGACCGTGCCCGTGGCGCACGAGGCGGGCGCGTCCGTCCGGCAGCCGCAGGTCCTGCATGGCGGTGAGGAAGGCCTCGGCCTCGAGCTCGACGGCCTGCGCAAGCAGGCGGCGGGCGCCGGCGCGCAGCACCTCGGTCAGGGAATCGTCGATCTCATCCGGCTGACGAAGCCGCACGATGTTGGTAGGGCTGTCCATGGCGTATCGCTCTCACTGAGAGGCTCTGGCAGGCTCGACACCCGCCTCGATACGCCGCCCTCACGCCCAGCGCGTCACCCAATCTCCCGCATAGCTCAGTTGCCGCACGGCTGCGGTTCTCGCCCCGCTCGCTCGATGGGCTACGAACGCCCGGCCGAAATTTCAAACTGACCCACTACCCGGGTGCGGCATGCCTTGACCGCCGCGGAGGTACGCGGGCTCGTCGGGACCTACGGGCTGCGCGACTTCAGCAACCAGCGCTACGGGTGATGGTCCGGCACCTGCAGGCGGACCGAGCGCCGCCCCAAGCTGCTCTAGATCAATGTCGCGCCGGCACGCCGCGCTACAGTCGCCATTCAGTCGGACCGGGGGAGGCCTTCGCCCCCCCCCCGTACTTGCCCTGGGCCGGTCCGCGCAAGCCGCCATGCCCGCGAGGTCCCATGGCGGGCTGATCCGTCGAGACCATGTGGCGGCCGGGCCGGAGCTCCTGGCACGCCCGGCCGCCCGTCGATGGCCGAGCGACATGGGAGAACCCACTGGCAGGCGAGGTAGGCCGGTCAGCCAATCTCAGGCCGGCCTCGCCAGCAGGATGGCCGTCCGAACGGCCATCCGCTTCTGCGCCTCGGGCGTGCCGGCCCGGGCCAGCACCTCGCGCGCGTATGGGTTCGCCAGGACCACCGCGGCGAGGTTGAGCGCCACGCCCCCCGCGATAAACCGCATGCCGGGCGAGGGGTCGTCCAGGCAGTCTCGGACGGCCGCGTCGAGCTGATCGTCGGTGACGTGCTTGAGCTTGTAGAGGTCGCCGATGGTGGGGGTGTCGGGCATAGCTCAACGTAACTACGAATTAATCACTTTACGGCTCGTAGCTCCACACGGCTACCAGACCGGTCTGGCGGCGCCGTGTCTCCAGCCAAGCCGAACAGAAGATTTTCAACCTCCTCGAATGGCAGATTTAACTCTGCAGCAACACGGGCGCCCGATAGCATCCTCCGGATCGTGGGCGGGACGGCACAGCGAGGCCAAAGCGGCCGAGTTCAGGCAGGAGAGCCTGCGACCACCACTCGGATATGCTTGTAGCGCGAGAGGCTGGCGAGGCCGCGGGACCGTTCGAGGACGGCGGGGGAGGGCGAATCAGCGGGGCGCATGGTTCGAGGCTGAGGCATCCCCAGACGGTTCGCAAACCTTCTCCGGCCTGTGTCCAAACGCCTCCATCAACGCCTTCGTTGATGCCTGCATCGGGTGGCCGGTTTGGACACAGCCCCCATTGAAATCGAAGCAGGTTTTGCTTGAAGGAAGTTTCTTTTAATCTGTAGGTCCTGGGTTCGAGTCCCAGCGCGCTCACCAACAATCTAAAGGGTTTACGCGGGATTTTAGCCCTGCACGAGGGCTCATTTGGTAAGCCGGGTAGCTGTACGGGTAACCGTGAACCGCCCGTGTGCCGCGGGGTGACAAGCGCCTGCCGACGTTGCACTCGCGTCCAGCTTGCGGGGAAGAGCTTTACACGAGGCGGTGCGGCTCGGTGGATAACGCCATCATGGGGGGCACTTCCCAACTGAGCAGAGGGACTCCGAGGAGCGCGGCACCTGCTGCGACCACTTCGGAGTGACATAGCCGTTGACAGCTGAACGGCCGAGATGCGCCAGTTCCGGACCTTCGATTAGGGCGGCCGGAACGGCGGCTCAATACCCAACACCGGACCTTCCGGGGTCTCGCGGATCGAATCTCAGCACCAAGCCGGCATATGGGTCCAGCCCTCAAGCCTGATTTCTCGCAATTCAAGAATTCTGATGCGTCGTGACATGGCCGTTCGTCTGTGAGTTGGGCGCAGCCTCTCCTTTCGCATTTTAGGGATTAGGAGGACCAGCTCCGGGCAGGGCATCTCCCTCCTCAGCACGGGCCATCAAGTCGGTCTCACGCAGCATCGCGACCAGCACTTCGTCGCCGATGCGATCCTCCTCACGCAGGCGCACCAGAGCCGAACGAGCTGCGTCGAACCCATTAACCTGGTGCGGACCCGGGTTGGCCAAGGCCTCGCCGATGGCGCGATGGGCCAGATGCCGCTCCTGCTCGCTCTGCTGCTCATCGGCGAGCGCCGTCCGCTTGACCACGGCGCGGAGCGTTAGCCCCTGCAGCAGAACGGACGCGACGATGGTCACGGCCGCGAGCGCGAGGATGACGTTGCGCTCCGGGAAGGGGTGGCCGTCGGGCAGGGCTGCCGGGATCGACAGCGCGATCACGAGGCCAATCACGGAGCGCGTCGACGACCATGTCATGACCGTGGCGGCTCGGGCGCAATCGCGTCCAGACGGCACCGATCGGCCGCCTCCGGCCACAAGGGCGCGTGCGATCGGAGGTAGGTGTCCGGCCAGGTACGATGCCACGAACTGCACGGTGAGCACGAGGACTAGAACGCCCGCGGTTGCTGCGGCGAGACGCAAGAGGCCCCAGGTTTCGACACCTTCGAGGGCCTGGGGCAGGGCACGCCCGGCTAGGAAGAACAAGGCGCTTGAGATCATGAGGCTCGCCTGCTCCCAAAAGGCCGTGGAGCTCACCCGAGCCTCGGATGAGGAGATCGGGGCGCCCGTGCGCCGGTCGATGCGCACCGCCGAGACGACGAGGGCCGCAGCCGTGATAGCACCTACCACGGACAGACCGAGCGCGTGGGCAGTGAGGGCTGCTCCGTAGGGCGTCGCGACGGAGATCGCGATCTCGACCGGAGCTGGGTCAACTCGCTGGCGTGCACAAGCAATGCCGTAGCCAATGGTGCAGCCCAGCGCGACACCGGCCGGGAGGTCCCAGAGATAGTGCTCGGCGATGTTCCAGGGCGAGGTGGAACCGCCAGCCTGGGCCATCTCGATCAGGAGGGTGAACGTCGCGAGGATCAGCAACCGGCCGGTTAGCTCGCGCGCCTTGAGCGTATCGGCGATAGCGCGCGGCACTTCCGGGCGACCCTTTGCCTCGTGGAACAGGCGGGTGTCGAAGATCGCCGCGACAGTGCCGAG
Organism: Methylobacterium sp. WSM2598; assembly: GCF_000379105.1. Taxonomy (GTDB): domain Bacteria; phylum Pseudomonadota; class Alphaproteobacteria; order Rhizobiales; family Beijerinckiaceae; genus Methylobacterium. The sequence continues at coordinate 3,202,385 of NZ_KB900609.1, forward strand.
CAGGAGGGCGCCGGTCCAGGAGAGGCCGGGTAGCAGGACGAAGCGGGCTCCGGCAGCAACTGCGGTGGTGGTCGCCCCGACAAGAAACGCACCAACCAAAACACCTGGCCAGAATGTAAAGCGTAAGAGGTGCCAAGAAACCCGAACGGAGGAGGCGTAGATGATGGGAGGCAGAAGGAGATTGAGCACGAATTGCGGATCAACTGAGGTCGCGGGCAGGCCGGGGAGGATGGCCGATAAAACACCTAGGCCGAACAGGACTATGGAGTCTGGCACCTTCGTCATGCGCGCCAGGGCCAGAACGGGCCCGATTGAGGTGAGGAGAAGTGCAACGAATTGGTAGTTGCTCAAGCTTTGCTCCACCGCCGCGCACTCGCCCCGACGCTTCTACCCTCACCGTGGCGTTGTCACGCGAAGCGGTGGCAGGCCGGCTCGGGTCGGGGTAGGGCAGGGGGCATGCAGCCCATCTCGTACGCTCGCCACCAGTTCCCACCCGAGATCATCCGCCACGCTGTCTGGCTGTACCTGCGCTTCACCCTCAGCTACCGCTACGTGGAGGAGCTCCTGGCCGAGCGCGGCATCGAGACCACCTACGAGAGCGTCCGGCGCTGGGTGATCAAGTTCGGGCTCGTGTTCGCCCGCAATCTCCGCCGCCTCCGACTCCGATCGCCCAGCAGGTGGGATCTGGACGAGATGGAGGTCCTGATCCAGGGCCGACGTATGTACTCGTGGCGGGCGGTCGATGTAGAGATGAAGCTCAGTAGACAAATCTAGAAATTCGTTAGGCATCAAACTGCTCCTCAAACCGCGATGCCCAAGGTTGATCGAGTAAATTTCTCGAGGTACTCCACGAGATGGTCTGATGAGCTCGCCGCCTGCTCTGGCTCGCCTCTGGCCATCGCAATCAAGCGCGCGGCATGCAGCTCAGCAGCCTTCTCGAGACTGCCGTACTTTTCGTAGTGAGCGAACCAGAACCGTCTCGATAGGCCGTGCACCCGACGAATCATGTCAGCGAGAATCTCGTTATCTGCCGCCTCAGCTGTGATCGCGTGACACTCTCGAAGCACCTGCATGAAGGCACGGCCGTCGCCGTCATGGGCCGTCGCGGTAATCTCATCCGCAAGAGCGCGCATTCGCGTTCGCTGTGCCGGCGCGGCAAGCCGAGCCGCGTGACGTACGACCAGCCGTTCGAGCTCCGCCCTGATTTCCAGGATTTTCAGCTGCGTCCGCGTGTCGATCTCCGCGACGATGATGCCGCGGCGGGGAAGCACTACCACTAAGCCCTCCAGCGACAATCGGAGAAGCGCCTCACGTATGGGAGTACGACCGAAGCCGAGCTTTTTGCTCAGCGATGTTTCGGAAAGAAGCGAGCCTGCGGGGAGGACGCGCAGCGTGATGAGCTCTTCAAGCACCTCGTAGGCCTGATCGCGCAGTGAGGGTGCAGCAGCGGGTTCGACGGCGCTGTCGTGAGGCGACGCTGTCCCACCGCGGCAACTCTCCTCACCCAAAGCCTGCCCGTTAGCCTTCGCAATCACCACTCGTACTCCCAAGCGCGGTCACGAACCGCCAGCCACCGCTGACACGTTATAGGGTGGCATCTGATCCTCGATTGACATATCAGATGCGGATGAGTGACAAGCAACCAACCCCGGGGAGAAAATCTCAATGCAACGCTTCGCCGCTACCTTCGCTCTCGCATGTCTCACATGTTCCAGCGCTGGAGCGGGCGAAGCACCGGTTAAGATCGGCCTGCTGACCGACATGTCCGGCGTGTTCGCAGACGCTGACGGCCCGGGCGGAGCCGAGGCCGTGAAGATGGCCATCGAGGATTTTGGCGGGGAGGTCCTCGGGCAGAAGATCACCTTTTTCTCAGCCGATCACCAGAACAAGCCGGATATCGGCGCTGCGAAGGCGCGCGAGTGGTTCGACCGAGATGGTGTCACTATGGTGCTAGCAGGCCCGAACTCGTCTGTTGCACTTGCCGTCAACGCGATTTCACGTGACAAGAAACGCATTTTCATGCCGATTGGTGCAACCACGTCGCGCCTATCGAATGAGGACTGCACGCCGTACACCGTACAATACGCCTACGACACAATTGCCCTCTCGAAAGGGACAGGTTCCGCCGTCCTCAAGCAAGGCGGAAAATCCTGGTATTTCGTTACAGCCGACTTCGCATTTGGCACGGCAATCGAGAAGGATACGCGTGATGTTGTTCAGGCTCAGGGTGGAAAGACCCTCGGCTCTGTCCGCCATCCGCTCGGCACGGCTGATTACTCGTCGTACCTGCTTCAGGCTCAAGCCGCAAGACCTGACGTCTTAGCACTGGCGAATGCCGGAACCGACACGATCAACTCCATCAAGGCCGTCGATGAATTTGGCCTCGTCGATCAAATGAAAGTCGTAGCCATGAATATGTATCTCAGTGATGTCCATGCTCTTGGGCTTAATGCCGCAAAGGGCATGTACATGACGGACGGTTGGTATTGGGATCTTAACGACAAAACACGTGCATGGGCCAAAAGATTTTTAGCGCGTACTTCCAAGATGCCGACTCTTGTTCAGGCCGCCGACTACTCCGCAGCGTGGCACTATTTTTCAGCTGTTAAGGCTGCTGGGAGCAGCGATTCAGATGCGGTGGTCGCTAAGATGCGTGAGATGCCGATCAATGATTTCTTCGCGACGGGTGGCCACATTCGGGCAGACGGGCGAATGATACACGACATGTATCTCATGCAAGTCAAGTCTCCGAGCGAGTCGAAATATCCGTGGGATTACTACAAGGTAATTGAGGTTATCCCAGGCGAACAAGCAGCGTTTACTAAAGATGAGAGTCGCTGCAATTTGTGGAAGTAAAGCGACACTCACCAGAATAATTACCCACGGGGTGCGCACGAGCGCGGTGCGACCCACAAGCGAGGCCGCTGGAGGGAGCCCGCCGCGACTCTTGCCGGAAGCTGATTTCGCTGATTCCCTCGTGAGATGGGCCGCAGTGATCTTGAGCGTTTGAGCAAGGAGGAATTGATCGAGCTGGTGCTGCGGCTGCAGCGGCCTGAGAAGACCTCGCGCACCTCCTTGAAGCCGCCCTCCACTGATCGCAAGAAGCGGCGCGAGCAGGCCGAGCCTGGCGGTGCCAAGCCCGGTCACGAGGAGCACAGCCGTACGCTCAGCTCCGATCCCGACGAGGTCGTCGCGCATCGCCCGGTTCAGTGCCCTTGCTGCGGCAGCGCTCTGGCTGTGGACCTGCCGGCCGAGATCGTCAGCGTGCGCGAGCAGGTCGAGCTTCCGGAGGTGACGCCGCTCGTCACCCAGCATCAGCGGCTCGCGGTGCGCTACCCGTCCTGCGGAACTCGGGTCGTCGCCCCCCCCTGCCGAAGGAAGTGGGCGGCACGCCGTTCGGCCCGCGGTTGCACGCGGTGGCGACCTACCTGAAGACCTTCCAGGCCCTCTCCTGCGGTCGCCTGCAGGCGGCGCTGGCTGACCTGTTCGGGCTCACCCTGAGCCAGGGCGGGCTGATGAACCTGCTCCGTCGCGCCCAGCGGCAGTTCCGGTCCGGTCGCGAAGCGGCGGTCTCGGCGCTGCGCCGGGCCGCGGTGGTCGCCTCGGACGAGACTGGCGCCCGGATCGAAGGCTGCAACTCGTACCACTGGGTCTTCCGCTCGGACGAGGCGGTCGTACATCACGCCGCCCCGACGCGGGCTGCCTCCGTCGTGCACGCGATGGTGGTCAGCCTGCGGTGTGGCTGTCGGACCGCTACACCGCCCAGCAAGGGCACGGCGAGCGCCACCAGACCTGCCTGGCGCATCTGGCGCGCGACGTCGCCTACGCGGCCGAGGTCAGCGACGATCCCGTGCCGTTGCGCCTGTAGCTGTGGCTCGGGTCCGTGTTCAGCCTGGCCGAGCGCGTCACCGACTTGGCTGCCTCGACGCTCTCGGCCAAGCGGCGGGCGCTGGAACGGCAGCTGTCCGACATCCTGTCCGCCCCGAGCCGGTGAGATCTGACCCGTGCGCTGCAAGCCAAGATCAGCCGCGCCCGCGATCAGCTCCTGGTCTTCCTCGACCATCCCGTCCGCGTGGAGGTCACGAACAATGGGTGTGAGCGAGCCCTGCGCCCGGCAGTGGTGCAGCGGAAGGTGACGAACGGCTACCGGGCGAAGCGGACGTGCGCACGGTCGTCGACACCGCTCGCCTCTCGGGTGCCGACACCTTCGGCATCATCCTCAAGACCATCCGCGCCTGAGCCCGCTGCCACGGGCGTGGGTAATTACTGCCCAGCTCTCACACGAATCGGTGCGAAGGCAGCAACGGGGATCGCCCACGTCACCCCGCCTAATTTAAAGCATCCATGGGCGCTCCTCTTGTGGAGAGACTCTCTTCTTTGTCACAAAATCTAAACACATGAGTTGTTATTTTACCTAAGCTGAACTTTCACCAGAGATGAGTTATGCTCCGGCGAACTGGCTAAAGAATGGCCGCGATATTGACGCCAGCGCAGAAAGACCTGGTACAATCCTTCCTTATCGGCTGAGCCGCGATCTCGACGCCAGTGCAGAAAGGCTTGGTACAATCCTTCCTTGTCGGCCGATGCGCTCGGACGCCGCTCGTTGAGGAAGGCCATGAACTCGGCGCCGGGGAGCGGCTCATGGTGAGCATCAAGCCATTCCTGCGCGGGCTCGAACCGCATCCATCCGCCGACCCCGGCGGCGAGGTTCACATCCCGCCATTTCGAATGGCGTTGAGGCGCCAGGAACTCGTCGAACTTGCCGAAGAAGGCATCCACGAAGCGGGCAAGCCTGGCATAACGCTCGGATCCCTTGGGGTGATTGTAGACCCCCAGCACGGTCCCGACCGCCAGCGTCTCAATTTCATCCTCGTCGCGGACGAGGTTCGGATAATCCTGACGCGTCAGTGAGGCCGGCAGATAGGCGTCCGAGATCGAAGGGCCGTACTTGGTGGGGATGAGGTGGAACCGATCGCCTGGAGCGAAACCCGCCACCACCGCCACGGGCTTGGCTGCCACGGAGACGACCGCGTCCACCTCGCCTTTGCGCAGCATCTCGAAGGCGGTCGGTTGGTCGACATTGATCGCCTGCACGGTGACGCCGAGGTTCCGGAACATCGCCCGGCCGCTGTAATCGGTGCCGCTGCCCTTGACGTCGAAGGTCACCCGCTTGCCCGCGAGCTGCCGCGCCTCCGTGACGCTGTTCGGACCGATGATATGCAGCTCGTCGTCGAACAGCTTCGCGATGTAGCGGATATGCGAACCGATGCTGGCGAGGCGCTTGTCTTCGCGCAACTGCTCCTGCGTGTCGGTGCGCAGAAAGGCGAGGTCGACGCCCTTCAGGAACCGGAGGTCGTAGGCGTTCTGGCCCGCCCCCTTGCCCAGGATGGGCAGGACGCGCAGGCGCTCGTCGTCAAGGACGAAGGCCAGGTCCGCTCCGACACGGAAGTAGGTCCCCCCAGGCGTGCCGGTGACAATCGAGACGGTCGCGGCGTTCATGCGTTTACCGATCGCATGCTCCGTCTCGCCGGCCGACAATACGGCCTGCTTCCCTGCGGCCTGGGACGCGCCCGCGGCTTGGGAGGTATCCCGCGAGCCTGCCGGGGAGCAGGGTACGCCAGCCAGCAGGAGGGCTGAGACGGCGAGGGCCATCAATCCCGTTGTCCGACTTTTGCAGCTCATGTCATCCCCCCGTTTGCCACCCCTGTGGAGCCCGTTCGTGCCTGGAGTCGGACGCTCCCCTGGCGAGCCTGAGCGGCCGCTTCGGCATGCATGCGTGCTTGCTTCGGGTCGGCCTTCAGCCCTCGACTGCCCAGGCGGTGCAGGAAAGCCTCGTCGTAGGTTTGCCCCAGGAGGTTGATCGCGTCGGCGTCACCGGCCGAGGCCGCCCGCCGCAGGAATAGCCGCGCGCCACTCACGTTGCCCAGTCGCAGCGCTTGCTGGGCCTTCGCCACGAGGGCCTTCGGGAGTGGTTCAACCGCTGAGCCCTGGCCGGTGGGCGTGGCGGGTTGCGGTTCCGCCTGTGCGCTGCGGCCTGATATGCCTGCCGCACCAGCGGCTTGTGGGACGATCGGGGATGGGGTTGCCGCCGCGGTCCTGACTTGAACGACCCTTGGCTCGGGCGAGGGAGGCAGAGAGGCTTGCGGGATGATCACCATCGACAAAAGCTTTTCGACGCGAGCGGAGCTGTCGGTCTCGGACGCGGGCAGGAGGCCTGCGATACCCACATAGATCTTCGTCTCTGGTGCACGCGAGACCAGATCGCCTGGTAGAATGAGCGTCAGATCTTTGAGGTTCAGCGTTGTGATCTCAAGTATATCTACATCATTCATCACAGTCATACTCTGATGATTATCTGAAAGGATAGCGCCGTGTGGCAGACCTACTAAATATATTGTTGCGTATTTGCTTTGTGCGGGTAGCAGATTATGGATTGATACGGATATTCGCTCATCACAAGGGGCTCTGCTTGTAATCAATCCGGCTTCTTCAGACTTAATCTCTGGTTTATTTGACAATGGTGAGCTTATAGGTGGATTACCGTCAAATTGTGCAAAATATTGATTGCTCAAGATGCAGGCAAAAGATCTCATTGCCATGATAGGCAGGGCAATTTTTATGTTGTGTGATCTTGAATTGTACACTTCTCCTAGCATGACAGAGCCTCACAGGATTCTTATTAAAATTCATTCATTATCGGAACCTCTGCAGTTCCCAGGCGCCATCCAAGTTCTTTGATGGGTACATTCACATTCGCATCCCATCGATATGTCAATCACTCAAATGAACTAGGTGAATTACTGTGTTTCATTGTGAAGCTTATATAGTTCGCGAATGATACTCGCGGACGCTGCAACCGTGACTGTTGGCAGCCTTGGGCTTGTTACAAACACGGAACTGGGACGCAGCAGGGGCCTGCCACTCCGCTTTCGTGCTTTGTTATCCATGGCGGGCCCGACGAGGGAGGCGGGTCCTTCGTAACGTCCGCAGGGGTATGGCTGTGCGGATGGCGAGCGGAGGCGCGAAAACCCTGTCCGTACGGGTCGGTTTCGATACACGTGTCAGGCGATATCAGGGGCTGACCCCTTGGCGACACGGTGGGAAGACCCCATCCACTCTACCTGCCGCTTAAGGTTGTTCGCCGGCGGGAGCGCGTCGGGGCGACCGCTGCGCACTCTCGCGCGTTGCTCGCCAAAATCAACTCAGGCGGGAGTCGCGCCAATGGCGATAGAGGGTCAGTTCCTGATGCAGCCTGACACCAGCAGGAAGCGGCGCAGCTGCGACCCGAACCCACCCACGATCCCCGGCGGAAGCGGCGCCACCAGCGGTAAGCCGGCCGGCACAAGCCAGCGCTCGCGCCGGTAGCGGATCACGCAGGCCTCCGGCACAAGATCGCCGACCGGCATCTCCTCGTGGCCCTTGGAGCGCGAGCCCAAGGGCGCGGCGACCGGCTGCATCACCTCCGGGATGAGGGCGCTGCACTCGTGCGCCAAGCCGCGCCGCGCCGGCTTGCTCCACGACCGGCCAACCGACCCGGTGGCCTTCTCCAGCCCGGAGGGCGGCGGGCGAGTCTAAGGGCGGGGCGGCAGGCCCTTGAGCCGGGCGATCTCGTCGCGCAGTGCCCGGTTCTCCGGCGACAGCCGCTGAACCACACCGATTAGCCTTCCCACCAAAGCCCGCAGGTCCGACAACCCGAGCGTCTCATCGCGGCGAACGCGTATGTCGCCCGGATCTTGGATGAGGATGTGACCGAGAATGCCCATCACGCGGAGGTCCCGCGGGAGCGTCAGGTACTCTCCAGCTCTACCCCTCGGCGCGTCGTCAAGGCGCGCTCACCTCCCGATGCAACTCGCTCCCCCGCATCAGGCGCCGGGCGATGTCAGCCGTCTGCAACGCCGCCCGTTCGGTCGGTGAGTGGGCTGCAAGATACCGGGCAACCGCGACGAGGATGTGCCGGCCCGCGTCGGTATCGCCCCACTCTGCGAATTGCCGGATCCCGGCTTCCAGCATCTGATAAGCATGGAAGCTTGCATCTTCGCGCAGCACCGCCCGTGCGAGCGTGGCAATCAGCGCCTGTGACGAGTGGCCGAGTGTGAGATGCCGGGCCACGAGCCTCGCCGCGACGTCGACATGCCGCTGCCGGTCGAACGCATCAAGCAAGGTGGCGCTGATGGCCTCGGCATCGGCGGGCAAGTCGTCGAGCGGCTCGTCGCCGTCTCCCGGAATGTGGGCCGGCGGTACGTTGAGGTAGCGGGTAAGGTACAGGGCCATCGCTCCGTGCAGGATGCTGCGCACGGCCGTGACGCGACCGTCGGCGCTGGTAGTGCCGATTCGGTTGAGCAACTGGTGGACGGCGTTGGCGTAGGTGAAGACATGGTGCGCCGCCTCCCAGTCGGCGTGCTCGTTGGCGTTGCCGAACCGCGCCACCCTGAGCGCCGCCCCGTATGCGAGAGATTGGCCCAGGTCAGAGGGGGAGGCGCCTGCGCGGATCGCCGCCTCGAGCATGTCCATGATCCTGACTGGATCGTCACCGAGCAGCTCTCGGGCGAGCGTCACGTGGTTCGACCAGCCTTCGACCCGGTGGGCAGCAAGCAGGTCCGGCCATTGCCTTGCTGGTTCCTCACAGAGTGCAACCAGATCAACGGGCTGTCGCCACGCGGTCGATTCCTCGGCGCCGCGGGACGCCGCCATCTGGCCGACCACAGTCGGCAGCACCGCCGTCGCGTGCTCCCAGCCGATCAGGTCGAGGCACTCGAACGCCTTGTTGATGAAGTCGAGGGAGTGCCCGCCGTCGGCGAACGCCCGCTCCGTCTCGGCCGCGAGAAGCGCGTCGGCGAGTACGGGTGGAGCGAGCCCGGCCGCGATCGCCGTGAGCACGGTGCGCTCGGCCGCTTCGCGATGACGAACGGCGGTCCAGCGCCCCAGCCAGCGCTTGAGCGCAGCCGGGTCGGGCCGGCTTCCAAGCGCCGCCCGATCCCGCCGCCGCGGCGCGCCATCGCAGTCCGCCGCCACGTGGCGTGCGCCGTGGAACAGGGCGAGGTATGCTTCCTCCTCGGGCAGCACCGGCAGGAGATTGGCGAGCGCCGTGAGGATCGTGAGACCCGCGCCCCAGCCGTCGCGGTTCCGCGCCCCGAACAGAGCCACCTGCCGCACGATGTCGGCCCGCGGCACCTCGGCCGCGAGTTGACCCTGCACGGCCTTGGCGATGACGAGGTCGAGGTCGTGGGAGAGGCCGTCGGCCAGCCGCTGCTCCCAGTGGCCGACGGGGTCGGCGTGGGCGAACCCGGTCCTCACCCAGACCTCTCCATCGCGCACCTCGACCGGGCAGACCGGGACATCGTCCGCCCACAGGTCGAAGGTGCAGCCGCTCTCGAGGTCGAAGCGGGCGTGGTGCCAATGACAGGTCAGGATGCCGTCCTCGACGCTGCCCCGCTCGAGCGGGAAGCCCATGTGGGGGCAACGATTGTCGAGGGCGACGACGCGTCCGCGGTCGTGGATCACCAGGATCGGGCGATGGTGGCCGTGCATAACGATCCGCCCCTTCGCGCTCAGCCCCTCGAGACTTCCCGCCAGCGAGAATTCCCTGTTCGGCGCCTCCATGAGCATGCCTCCTGCAGCTGTGCTGTGTTCTGAAGCAGGCGGATGTAGCAACCATCCACTCATGGCGATGCACGCGGGCTGCGCCTCAGTCAAGGCGGCCTGCTAGACCGAGGTGCCGTCGCGGGGGTGTTTGGAATGTGACGTGGCGTAGTCTCCGGGAAGCATCACACCGGGAACTGAGCTGCGGTCGCAGGAGGGACAGGGTCCTCCTCATCTGAGGCCGCAACAGTAGTTTTCTGACAAGTTTCCGCGGTTTCAGCCCTGAACAGGTGCAATGTCCGCCAGGAGATCAGGTGATATCGGGTGTAGAACGTGTTCTGGACAGTCGAGCGCATTGCGCGGAGACGCTGCGCCGATCCGGACGACTTGGATACTTGTTGATTACGATTTCGCGATGACATGGCGTGCGATAGATTTTATTCGCAGGTGTTCTTACGATAGCTCCGCTCTTGCCCACCAATTCGGCCAAATTGCAGTTGCGCCGCCAGCGCACCCGCATCTGACAGAAAGCCGAGCAGTAAGTGAATTTAATCCGGTTGCACCGCTAACAACCCTCGCCAATTTAACTGCCTATTAACCATCGGGTCTGAGCATTGGTTATCGTGCAGGAGGCAGCGATGACTCGATCTCAGAAGCTCCGGCTCAAGCGCTGGATTATGCGAGCAATTGATCGAGCTCTACCAGAAGAACCTATGGATCCTTCTCAGTACGCTCGCATGGCTGCTTTCGAAAATCCAACTTGTCATCGGAGCGAACCTGCTCGGCAACCCGTACGAGGAACACACAAATTCGACCTGCTTCTTGCCCGAAGAGGGTCCGAATCCGCTATCACTTATCCATTGAAAGGGATCACGCTCCGCGTCCGATGAGACCGGCTGTCACTGGGTATTGAAATTTTCGTCCCATCATTTGGCAGACTATGCAATGATGGCTTCGCTGAACGAGGAGGTTGATCATGGCCTCGGAGAAGAAGCGCGGAAACCGCGAAGCCAAGAAGCCGAAGAAGCCGGTGCCCAAGACCAGCGCGGCAGCACCGTCGACGAAGGACATGGTTAGCGCTGCCGTGAAATCGGCCAATCGGAAATAGGCCTCGCACCCGACTCGCGAGCTCGGCAGCGAACCCGATGGCTGGGGCCAGCGAGGTACCACTCTGCACCCGTGGATCGGGCAGTCGCCCGACGCTGCAACCAAGTGGGTGGTTGATGACGGCGCGTACACCGGGCGACCGGATCCCGGCCATTATCAGGCGCGGACAAAGTCTCCACCGCAGGCGGAGCTACCCAAGGGCCCCATCATGAGTGCGCCGGTCCTGGCGCTTGTGTGCATCGCCATGTCGGGGTCGCAGCTCCCGTTTCGCTCTGCCTGCCGTCAAGCGTCGACGTCGGACTCGAAGGACCTTTGTGGGAAGTGGACCCTGCCGGCGAGATCGCCTGTAGAGGCCGGCGCTGCTCAACGGATTTCACTCTGTCCATGGAGTTGAAGGAGCGGACTGCAGTCACACCCGAGCAGCGCCTGCGCGGCGAGATCGCTCGGAACGAGCATCCTGGCGGAGGGGGGCGGATCATCGGGCCTGTCCACCATGTCGGTCGGCTGTGGACGGCCCGATGGGATCGGGGCTTCGTCAGTCTCATCGAGGTCGGCGAGCGTGACCTCTGGCTCCGGCTCGTCTCGCCCACGCGCCCCGACGAAGCAGGTGGGGAATGGGAGGAAACTGGGCTCGGGCTCCGGTTCGGAGATGGACGGGCTGCCTCGCGGCAGCCCGTCCACCAAGTTTGGAGGTAGCTGACCTCAGAAGTCCATGCCGCCCATGCCGCCGCCGGGCATCGCGGGAGCCGAGCTTTCCTTCTTCGGCGCATCCGCCACCATCGCCTCCGTGGTGACGAGCAGGCCGGCGACCGAGGCCGCACCCTGCAGGGCCGTGCGCACCACCTTGGCCGGATCGACGACACCGGCCTCGAGCAGGTCCACGTACTCCTCGGTCTGGGCGTTGAAGCCGTACGTCTCAGAGCCCGTGTTGTTGGAGATCTGGCCGACCACGATCGAGCCCTCGACGCCCGCGTTCTCGGCGATTTGGCGGATCGGGGCCTCCAGCGCCTTGAGCACGATCTTGATGCCAGCCTGGACATCCGGGTTATCGCTCGTGAGCGCGGCCACGGCCGCCTGGGCCCGCAGGAGCGCGGTGCCGCCACCCGGGACGATGCCCTCTTCCACCGCCGCGCGGGTGGCGTGAAGGGCGTCCTCTACACGGTCCTTCTTCTCCTTGACCTCGACCTCGGTCGAACCGCCGACGCGGATGATCGCCACGCCCCCGGCCAGCTTCGCCAGGCGCTCCCGCAGCTTCTCCCGGTCGTAGTCCGAGGTCGTCTCCTCGATCTGCGCCTTGATCTGCGCCACCCGCGCCTCGATGTCCGCCTTCTCCCCGGCCCCATCGATGATCGTGGTGTTCTCCTTCTCGATCCGCACCCGCTTGGCCCGCCCGAGCATCGGAAGCGTCACGTTCTCCAGCTTGATGCCGAGATCCTCCGCGATCATCTGACCGGCGGTCAGGATCGCGATGTCCTCCAGCATCGCCTTGCGCCGGTCGCCGAAGCCCGGCGCCTTCACGGCCGCCACTTTCAGACCGCCGCGCAGCTTGTTGACCACCAGCGTGGCCAGCGCCTCGCCCTCGATGTCCTCGGCCACGATCAGCAGCGGCTTGCCGGTCTGCACCACCGCCTCGAGCACCGGCAGCATCGCCTGCAGCGACGACAGCTTCTTCTCGTGGATCAGGATGTAGGGATCCTCGAGCTCGGCGAGCATCTTCTCCGCGTTCGTGATAAAGTACGGGGAGAGGTAGCCGCGGTCGAACTGCATGCCCTCGACCACGACGAGCTCGGTCTCGGCGGTCTTCGCTTCTTCAGCCGTGATCACGCCCTCGTTGCCGACCTTCTGCATGGCCTGGGCGATCATCTCGCCGATTTCCTTGTCGCCGTTGGCCGAGATTGTGCCGACCTGGGCAATCCCCTCCGACGAGACAACTTTCCTGGCGCGGCCAGTAATGTCCTTCACGGTGGCGGCGGTGGCGAGGTCGATGCCCCGCTTGAGGTCCATCGGGTTCATGCCGGCGGCGACGTACTTGGCGCCCTCCTTGACGATGGCCTGGGCCAGCACGGTGGCGGTCGTGGTGCCGTCACCGGCGAGATCGCTGGTCTTCGAGGCCACTTCGCGCACCATCTGGGCGCCCATGTTCTCGAACTTGTCGGCGAGTTCGATCTCCTTAGCGACGGTCACGCCGTCCTTGGTGATGCGGGGGGCACCGAAGCTCTTCTCGAGCACGACGTTGCGGCCCTTGGGGCCGAGCGTCACCTTCACGGCGTTGGCGAGGATGTCGACACCGCGCAGCATCTTCTCGCGCGCGTCGGAGGAGAAACGAACGTCCTTGGCAGCCATAGGTCAGATCCTTGTCGGATTGCAGTCCCAAGGCGCCCCGAATCGGCAGCCTCGAAGGACGAAGTTCACGAACTCGTGGGGCCGCCTCAGGCGAGGACGCCCATGATGTCGGACTCCTTCATGATCAGGAGGTCCTGACCGTCGAGGCGAACCTCGGTACCCGACCACTTGCCGAACAGGACGCGGTCGCCGGCCTTCACGTCGAGGGGGGCCACCTTGCCGGATTCGTCGCGTGCACCAGGGCCGACAGCGATAACCTCTCCCTCCTGCGGCTTCTCTTTAGCGGTATCGGGGATGATGATGCCACCCTTGGTCTTCTCCTCCGCCTCGATGCGGCGGACGACGACACGGTCGTGCAGCGGACGAAACTTCATGGGACCTCCGGTTTCCTGCCTGAAGAGGTGAGCGGCTCGTTAGTGCCGCCGCTTGAGAGAAGCTTTTGCCTCCCCCTCTACGCGAAGCGTCTTAGCACTCTACCAGAGCAAGTGCTAACGATCATTGGCCGGTTTCGCAAATCGCTTCTGAGCTGCACGTCTGCGATGTTGCTGCTGGCGTCGTCTGATCAGCCCCCACGGGGTGGTCCGGTTGGAATGTTAGTGGACCGTCGGCCTATCCACCACGGGTAGCTTGGCCGGCGGAGCCGGTCGGGCGAGCGCAGCCGGCC
>NZ_KB900609.1:3216177-3229719 GCF_000379105.1 Methylobacterium sp. WSM2598
CAGCTTGGCAACAATCTCCTCGGGCTTGGGTCGCTTCGCCATCTCGTCCGTCCTCCTGGCTCACAAGCCATACTTCAGGGCGGACCACTTCAAGGGGGGCTGACCAAACCGCACTCCCTGGCTCGCATACGATGTTCATGCACCAGTGCAGGCCGTAGGAGCGGTAGACGTAGGCGTGTCCCGGTAGGCCGAACATGCTGGCGTTTCGCCGGGTCGGTCCGGCGAAGCTGTGCGAGGCCGGATCGGACCGGCCGTAGGCCTCGGCTTCCACAATGACACCGCCCACCCCGTCGACCAGCAATTGGCAACCGATCAGGGCGGCGGCAACGTTGGCTGCTGGGCGATCGAACCAGGAGAGGTGGATCTGGGCCATTAGGGTTGGTAGATCAATTCATCCTGGAAGTGGTGCTGGTTCGAAGGTCGCACGGTCGGTTTCTCACGACGGAGATCGACGAGGGCGCAGTGCCCCCGTTTCCTCGCCCGATCAGCGACAAGCTGCGCTGTCGAGCCGGATCTTACACGTGGTTCTTTGGTGGTCGAGATCTGAAGTGTCGGATTTCCTCGCCCGAAGGAGCCCCTGGAGCCGCCTTGGCGTCAGATGCCGATGCGAGCCGAGGACGCGCGCTTTCCCGCCGAACTCGCGTCCGGCTTGTTCAGCAATGCGCCACCTCCGGACATTCGCTGGATGCTGCCGGAGTGGCTGCACATCGCCCGATAGCAGACCTTGCGAGATTGCCTGGATCGCCCCGGGCTCTCCTGCTGTGCGCATAAGGGCGGCGTATGGAACCAGGCACGTCGGCTGTGACATGAGGAGCCGCAACCGAACCCATCCGGATCTCTAAACCACGATCACCTAAGATGTGCTCCCGACTCCTTCCAGACGATCTCAGCGATTGTCTCCGATATACCTTTATGAATGTGTTATTGACATTTGGCTGACCGAATCACCTCAAATTAAGGGTCGATCTTATTCACCGGCATCTTGCGCCTGTCTAAATAAAGACAACACGCGGAATTCTTGCTTACACTGATGGCATAAACGGGAGAGTGCCTTGTCGATTGGAGCCGTGCAGGGATACAGGACCACGCGTGCCACGTTGGCCGGCGGCAGGGACCCTGTGAGGCGATGCAGTCTCGCTATCTCGATCAACGCCTCAAGCTCGCACATCTCCGCCTCGTCGACGCGCTTGAGATGCATCGGAGCCTGCTCAGGGCCGCGACGATCCTCGGAGTGACGCAGCCGGCCCTCACCAAGAGCCTGCGCGAGATCGAGGACATCCTTCAGGCCCGGCTCTTCGAGCGGCATGCACGAGGCGTGCGTGTGTTTCGGCGTGCAACTTTGACCCCCTGAGGCGGGGGATCGGCGTCCAATTCTGACCCCCTGAAGCTTGCTCTCGCAGACTGCCCTTCGGGACGACCGGACGGGTGGTGGGGGGATGAAGGGCGTGGACACGATTGCGCGCATACGGCGCGAGTTCTTCACCCGCGGCCGCGCGATCAAGGACATCGCCCGCGACCTGCACGTCTCTCGCAACACCGTGCGCAAGGTCATCCGCTCAGGTGCAACCACCTTCACTTACGAACGCGAGGTGCAGCCCTTGCCCAAGCTCGGGCCGTGGCGGGACGACCTCGATCGGATGCTGGCCGCCAACGCCGGCAAGTCGCGCCGCGAGCGGCTGACCCTGATCCGGATCTTCGAGGCCCTGCGGGGGCTCGGCTACGAGGGCGGCTATGATGCCGTCCGTCGCTACGCCAAGACCTGGAAGCGCGAGCAGACCTCCGTGACGGCACCCGCCTTCGTGCCGCTCTCGTTCGCGCCGGGCGAGGCTTACCAGTTCGACTGGAGCCACGAGATCGTGCTGGTCGCCGGCGTCACCACGACGGTCAAGGTCGCTCACGTCCGGCTCTGCCACTCGCGCATGCTGTTCGTGCGCGCCTACCCGCGCGAGAGCCAAGAGATGGTCTTCGACGCCCACGATCGGGCCTTCGCCTTCTTCAAGGGCGCCTGTCAGCGCGGCATCTACGACAACATGAAGACCGCCGTGGAGACGATCTTCGTCGGGCGCGAGCGCGCCTACAACCGCCGCTTCCTGCAGATGTGCTCGCACTACCTCGTCGAGCCGGTGGCCTGCACGCCTTCCTCGGGCTGGGAGAAGGGCCAGGTCGAGAACCAGGTCGGGCTGGTGCGCGAGCGCCTGTTCACGCCGCGGGTGCGGGTGAGGAGCTACGAGGAGCTCAACGCCCTGCTGCTCGACGGGGTCGTCGCCTACGCCAAGGCCCACCCTCATCCCGAGCAGCGCGATCTGACGATCTGGCAGGCCTTCGAGGCGGAGCGGGCGGTGCTGGTGCCCTATGCCGGGCGCTTCGATGGCTTCCACGCCGTGCCGGCGGCCGTGTCCTCGACCTGCCTCGTGCGCTTCGACAACAACAAGTACTCGGTCCTCGCCTCCGCGATCGGTCGCCCGGTCGAGGTCCGCGCCTATGCCGAGCGCATCGAGATCCGCCAGGATGGGCGCGTGGTCGGCGATCACGCCCGTGCCTTCGGCCGCGGTCAGACCGTCTACGATCCCTGGCACTACGTGCCCGTGCTCGCCCGCAAGCCCGGCGCGCTCAGGAACGGCGCGCCCTTCCGGGACTGGGTGCTGCCCGCCGCGCTCGACCGGGTCCGGCGCAAGCTCGCCGGCAGCGCCGACGGCGATCGCCAGATGGTCGAGATCCTCACCGCCGTCCTCGGCGACGGGCTCCCTGCGGTCGAGGCGGCCTGTGCCAAGGCGCTGCGCGAGGGCGTGCACTCGGCCGACGTGATCCTCAACATCCTGGCCCGGCAGCGCGAGCCCGCCGCGCCCGTCACCCTCCTGACGCCCGAGAGCCTGCGGCTGCGCCACGAGCCAACCGCGGACTGCGCCCGCTACGATACCTTGAGGAGAGCGTCGTGATGGAACGCCAGCAGATCCTCGCCACCATGGGCGAACTCAAGCTGTACGGGATGAAGGCGGCCTACGACGAGATCATCAAGGTCGCCGTGAAGCGCAGCCACGAGCCGCAGCAGGTGGTGGGCGACCTGCTGCAGGCGGAGATCAGCGAGAAGCAGGCGCGCTCGATCCGCTACCAGATGACGATCGCCAAGTTGCCGCTGGCCAAGGACCTGGCGGAGTTCGCCTTCGCCGGGACGCCGATCAACGAGGGGCTGGTGCGCGATCTCTCCAGCGGGGAGTTCCTGGCCCACCAGCGCAACGTCGTGCTGGTCGGCGGCACCGGCACGGGCAAGACGCACTTGGCCATCGCGATCGCGCGCGCCTGCATCCAGGACGGGGCGCGGGGCCGCTTCTACACCGTGGTCGACCTCGTCAACCGGCTCGAAGCCGAGGCCCGCGCCGGCCGGCAGGGGCGCATCGTCGACCATCTTGCCCGGATCGACTTCGTGGTGCTGGACGAACTCGGCTACCTCCCGTTCGCGCAGTCGGGCGGTCAGCTGCTGTTCCACCTGATCAGCCGGCTCTACGAGACGACCTCGATCGTGGTGACGACCAACCTGGCGTTCGGCGAGTGGCCGGCGGTGTTCGCCGGCGATGCGAAGATGACCACCGCGCTGCTCGACCGGCTGACCCACCACTGCGAGATCGTCGAGACCGGCAACGAGAGCTGGCGCTTCAAGAACCGTGCTTGAGGTCGCCAGCGCCTTGCGCCTCCTGGACCCCTGATCAGCCCGGCTGCGCTTCCCCGACCGGCTCCGCCGGGCTGATCAGGGGCGTCACACCGCACCCATCCAGGGGGTCAATTTTGGACGCCGATCTGGGGTCAACATTCCACGCCGTTTGACACATGAGGGCGCGTCGGCGCACGACTGACATCCGCCTCCTCTGCGCCGGACCCGGCCGCGTCTGTCAGGCGCTGTCGATCACGGGCGAGTACGACGGTCGTCCGCTCGAGGGCGCGTCGGCGCACGACTGACATCCGCCTCCTCTGCGCCGGACCCGGCCGCGTCTGTCAGGCGCTGTCGATCACGGGCGAGTACGACGGTCGTCCGCTCGATCGCGCCCCGTTCGAAGTGCTGGCGGGAGATCGGCCCGTCGCGGTCAGCTCTGGCCGCCGCATCGGCATCACGCGTGCAGTTGAGACACCTTGGCGGTTCGTTCTCGAGGGCTCCCGCTTCGCGAGCCGGCCAACCCCGCGCACCAGGACGGCCTCGCGTAAGAACACCGGGTCCCGCGCGGAGCCTCGTTCCTAGTCTACCCCAGGTTGAGGACGTCCCGTCCCGGACTCGGATTTGCTCCAGACAAACGCGGGCAGAGCGCCAGTGCCCCGCCGCTTTCTATAGCATCCCTTAACCCGTGGACCACTCTCACCGGTCCACTTTGCCGAACACGATGTCGAGGGTGCCCAGGATGCACGAGATATCGGCCAGCAGGTGCCTACGGCACAGCAATCCACCGCCTGCAAGTGAGCGAAGCAGGACGAGCGTACTTTGCAACCATAGGCTTCGCTCCACCCGCGACAAGCCAACAAAGGCCGCGCTGATAGCCACCGCCCGCAAGCTTCTCGTCACGCTCAATGCCATGCTAGCCACAGGCACCGACTACACCGTGCCAGCGACCGACTGATTACAGTTGCCGGGAAACCCGGGGCGGTTCAGGGCGACCGCGAATGACGCCCTGCCCGGAGCCAATGTGAAGTGGGCGAAGCTGCCCTGCTTCAGCTGCAGCAACGTCCTGACGTCAGTCCCGCCTGGAGCCGTGGCGACTGGATGCACGGGAAGCCGGGCGGTTGCAAACCTCTCCATCTCAAGCCTCCCCCCAAAGCTCGTGAGCCAGGGATCAGGACCACGCTTCGGGATTACCGGTCCAGATGCAACCGGTCGCTTATTGCTGCTGCTGGATCCGGACGGGCTGGTCTATGTGGAACACGCCAGCGGAACCAAACCGCTTCCGGTAATCCGCCTCGATTTCACTCAAGCGAGCCTGAGCATCGCCCGCGTTCGGATGGATCACGATCAGGATCCGGGTTCGGGTTAACGGGCCTGAGCTTCTCAACCCCCTGCCAAGCCCTTCCAAGAGGGTGAGCCCAGCAGGAAAGCGAGGCACGACAACCTCCGACAGGAACTCCTCCCAGGCCTGCTGGCTGACGCTCTGCCCAGCCCCCATGTCTGATCCGAAATAGATCTCACTCTTCACGCCGTCCGTTTGCAGCGGGGTCGGGCTCTGGGCACCGGCAGCACCGGCGAGGCACGACCATGCCACAGCGGCGGACATAAGGTTCAGGATCTGTCGGCGGTTTGGCAAAGATGCCTCCTAACACCACGGGACAAGTTGCCTGAAGATCAAACGACCTCCCGCACACCGGGAGTGAAGCGTACACCGGATCGACTCATCATCCGAGTTCAAACGTGGTGATGCCGTAGATGCGTGAGAGCGGGAGATCCGGGGCCGGTCCTCGGTACATCCGCGCTGTCTCAAACACCGGCGAGAGGCCATGACGAGCGGCCAAGTCCAGGGCCTGCCCATTGGGCTCGGGGCCGTCGAGGAAAATAGGTGCGCCCTGGACCTGGGCCACGAGTGCTCGAAAAAGCAGGTCGGCTCCGTGCGGCGCGTCCGCGAACAGGGGGCCGATCTTGAACCCTTCCCGGCAGGCCCGAACGACGCCATAGCCGGTAACCGACCCGTCCTCGACGAGGGCCATGCCCGTGCGGCGGTCGGGCCGGAACCAGCAGCGCAGGAACGTACCCCGTTCCCCAGGGAAGAACGCCCGGTCGTATTGGATCACGTACTGCAACAGTTCGGAGCCGATGGAGGTAAGCCTGGGGTCGTCTGGTCTCTGGCATCTAGGCGTGCCGCCAAACCGGACATTCCGGTGAGCAAGCGCGAAGCCTGACTTCATGTAGTTGTCCTGCTGCGCGACGACTCCATCGAGACCAACCGTGCGGTCCCCGGCCCGTTCCATGGCGGCCTGCCAGATCTGGTAGCCGTAGCCCCGACCACGTCGCTCCGGTCGGACAATGTAGAAGCCCAGGAACGCGAATGTTGCCCCGTAGCGAACGAGGGAGATGCAGGCGACAGGGTCTGTCCCGACATATGCGATCAGAAACCCGCCCGGATCTGCGGCATAAAAGCAGTCGGCGTCGGCGAGACCGGGGTTCCAGGCCTCCTGCGCAGCCCACTCGACCGCCAACTCAAGCTCGTCCCGGGTCGCTCGTCTGATTGCGGTGCTATCGCCAGTCATTCGCGGGCTTCAGTCAGGGCGGTGGTGGGCATGCCAGTGCCGGGCAAGATCGACCCTGCGGCACAGCCATACCCGCCTCTGGCTCTGGATATAATCCAGGAACTGCATGACAGCCGCCGCACGCCCAGGTCGCCCCGCCAGCCGACAGTGAAGACCGACGTTCATCATCTTCGGGCTGCGCTCGCCCTCTCGGTAGAGCACGTCGAAGCTGTCCTCCAGGTATGTGAAAAACTGGTCGCCGCTGTTGAAGCCCTGGGCGGTCGCGAAGCGCATGTCGTTGGCGTCGAGAGTGTACGGAACCACAAGGTGAGGCCCGTGCGGTCCCTCGACCCAGTACGGAAGGTCGTCGGCATAGGAATAAGAGTCGTAGAGGAAGCCGCCTTCCTGCATGACGAGCTTGCGGGTGTTGATCGAGCATCGGCCCGTGTACCAGCCGAGGGGCCGCTCCCCCGCGACCTCCGTCTGAATCCGGATCGCCTCTCTGAGATGCTCGCGTTCTTCCTGCTCCGAGAAATCCCGGTACTCTATCCAACGCAGGCCATGGGACGCGATCTCCCATCCCGCCTCCGTCATGGCTGACACAGCTTCGGGGTTCCGCGCCAAAGCCATCGCCACCCCGAAGGCGGTGATGGGCACGCCGCGCTCGCTGAACATCCTCCAGACACGCCAGAAGCCAGCACGCGAGCCGTACTCGTAGAGGGATTCCATGTTGGGGTGACGCTGGCCGGGCCAAGGCTGAGCACCAATGACCTCCGACAGGAATGCCTCGGAAGCCGGATCGCCATGCAGGACCGAGTTCTCTCCGCCCTCCTCGTAATTGAGGACGAACTGGACCGCGATCTGCGCGCCGTCAGGCCACTCCGGGTGTACCGGTCGACGGCCGTATCCGACCATGTTTCGGGGATAAGCTGCGGGGGTCACCGTCTGGCTGCCCTGCCTTGTGCTACGAGCGCGAGCACAGCACGAAAGGGGTCAGCCAGCAATATCGGATGCCGCATTGGGCGCGGCCTCCAAGCCATCAGCTTGAAGGTTGGTCCCATTTGCCGCCAAGCCGCTTTCCCACTCGGCCCCAATATTGTGCAGCGCACTCAGGAGCTTATGCCGCGATCATAACGCTTGACGAAATCCGTCATAATTTAATGCGGATCAAAGAGGTTCTGCAAGGCTTGAATCGGTAGCAAGGTGGCACGACTTAGGTGCAATGCGGTCGACACAGTAATTTGTGTAGTCGGCTAAAATGAATGTGCTTGCTTGCTAAATTCAAGCATTGTGCATTCACAATGCTTAAAGACCAGAATCAGGATGATTTTCAATCATAACAACAATAATGGCAATCAATACAAGATGAACGAGAGCATTGTCGAAACGGCAAGTGCAAACATCGATAAGGCCGCCGAGCAGGGCGGGCAGTTTGTTGATGCCGCTCGGGATCGCCTGAATCAAATGTCCGCTCTGCGCGAGCAAGTCAGCGAGAACACTAAGCAGATCGTGCAGAGATGCGTCGAGACGGCCGCGCAGCAGGCCCGTGAGGCCGGTGAGCGCTTCACCAAGACGCTGGGCTTTACTGGCGAGGACAGCGAGCGCCCGGCCCGTCAGTCCAACCAGAACGTGGAAGCCGTCACGCGCTGCGGCACGGTTCTGACCCAAGCCTTCCAGGATGCCTCCCGGAGCTGGTTCGAGTTGAGCCAGAAGCAGTGGCAGCGCAACCTCGACGGCCTCAGCAAGCTGGCCCGTGCCAGGTCGGTCCAGGAGTTCGTCACGATCCAGAGCGAACTGGTTCGCGAGGGCCTGCAGCACATCGTTCAGGACAGCCGGACAATTACCGCAACCTCGGCTCGCGCCATCGAGGACGCCAGCAAAACGTTCTCCAGCATGGCTCAGCAGAGCTCGACTGCCGTTCGCTGAGGCGTCACCACCTAACCCGCGCACATCGAAGCTCGGCGACAAGCTGGAGGGGCGGCTTCGGGCTGCCTCCACGGAGCAGCCTGGGCCGGTGACGATTTCTGCGATCACGCCGCTCGCAAGCTTCCAAGCGACGCCGGACAAACAGAAAACAATCAGATTAGACGCGCGGTGATATACCATATTCTAACATGCTACGAGGTAAACAATGACCACGATTAGACAACTGATACAGACCAGCCCCACAAAAGCTAACGAGCTCTTCGCAGCGCTCGCCGACACCTCGAACAATGCGGTAAAGACGCGCGAGCGCCTCCTGAGCGACCTTAGGTCCGAGCTGGAGCTCCTGGCCAACTTAGAAGAGGAGCACCTGTTCCCGGTTCTCCGAAAGCACAAGGAAACCAAAGACCTCGTCACCGCAGCGCTGAACGACAACAAACAGACTCGCAAGCTACTGGCTGAGCTAGAGCAGACGCCAAAGGGCAGCGAGGAGTTTGGCTCGAAGGTCGCCGAGCTGCGGAAGGTCTTCCAGCAAAGCGTGCGGGACGAACGCAAAGACCTGCTGCCGGCGGTCCTGAAGGCGCTGAGTGACAACGAGGCACAGGCCATCGTCGAGAAGATCGAGGACGGGAAGGCCGAAGCCGAAGAAGCAAGGCGCGCCGAGGCTGAGCAGCGCCGGGCCGAGCAAAGGCAAGAGCGTGAGCAGGCCGAGAAGCTCCTCGCCGAGCAGAAGGAAGCCGCCGATCGCGAGCGCAAGACCCGAGAGGCCGCCCGGCAGACTGCCGACCAGGTAGCACAGACTGCTGAAGCTGCCGCTGTGAGCACCCGCAAGGTGGCCCAGAGCGCTGCAGAGGCCGTTCAGCGTGTCGCGACCGCCCCGTTGAGCACAGGCTCGTTCTTCTTTGACGCGATGTTTGGGATGTGGGGCGTGCCATCGGGTCGTTCCCTGGCGCGCTCCAGCAACGCCTCGGCATCCAGGAGCCAGGTGTCGACCCAGGAAGAGGAAGTCATCCCGCTCGCGGAAGAGACGCTGATCGTGGGCAAGCGCACGGAGAACAGCGGCACGACCACGGTGCGCCGCTACGTCGTCGAGGTGCCGACCGAGCAGCAGGTGACGCTGTATCACGAGAAGGTCGTAGTTGAGCGGCGCAGGCCCGTCACTGATCAGGTAACCGGAGAGACCTTGACCGAACTCGCCGTCGAGATGGTTGAGACCTCTGAGGTGCCGCTCGTAGGCAAGGGGGTGAGAGTCAAGGAAGAAGTCGTGGTCCGCAAGGAGCGCACGAAGCGTGTTGAGACCGTGCGGGACACGATCCGGCGGGATGAGGTCGAGATCTCCAACGCGAGTGGGCGCTCCGGCGACAGGCGAGCTGCACTCGCGTACAGCCGCAAGTAGAGGCTGACAGCCGATACAAGCGGGCCGCGGTCGATGTACCGGCCGCGGCCTCTGACCACGAGATCGCGTCGAGCACCCTCGATGGCAGTCTGACCTGACCTTGAGCTATGCGGGAGATCGGGTGACGCGCTGGGCGTGAAGGCGGCGTATCGAGGCGGGTGTCGAGCCTGCCAGAACCTCTCAGCGAGAGCGAGATGGGGTGGACGGACCGTGGCGGCAGCGACGTATCACGGTGCGTTGGTTCAACCTCAATCGAAAGAGCGCCCCGATGACGAACACACTGGTTGGCCTCGATACGGCAAAGTCTGTGTTTCAGCTGCACATCGTTGATGCGGCTGGAGGCGTGACGCGGCGCATCGAGACGGTGCGTGACACGGTGCGGCGCGACGAGGTAGATATCTCGAATACGAGAGAGCGCTCGAGCAACAAGCGCGCTGAAGTGGCTTATAGCCGCAAGTAAGCTACTGATACTTCCATGTGAGGAGAGGCAGTCACCGTCTTCGACTGCGTCTCCTCATTTTGCGTCAGATTATTTGCGCCTAATTCTGCATTTTCTATGGTCAATTTCGATTGTATGTTCTTGTTTTGATTGGAATATGACTCCGTATCTCAATGTGTGACATAGACCTGCAGCAGATTGACATAGTTAGACACAGAATGTGCTTAGACGCCTGCTGCCGCGCGCCTAGCGCTCGTATCTCGGGGCCGCGCTGGCGGCTATCGCGGGCGGCGGTAACCGCAAACGCAGCCCCGGAAACCGCACCACGTTACCGGTCCTCCGGCAGATCTGCTCAGCCTCGGTGTTCGAGGGGCGCACTGGCTGGCCCTCCACCTGTCGCCGGGCACGACTGAGCTATGTCAGCTATTCCGCGCTGCTCACGGTCGTGATGTTTATCAGAGGCTTGGCACCTTCACATGGCCGAACAGCGGTAGCCGGGAGCCTGTCGCGATCCCGACCCCAGTGCGGTCTGTGCCGTCTGGATGCAGGCACCGGCGTGAGCTGCGGCCACCGCGGGCGCAGCTCACTGATCGGGAGATGGAGAGCCGGAATAGGCAGTCTCCCTGCCCCTCGGACCAGCTCAGGCGGCTCTGGCGCGCGGGCGCTCCGAGGCCTGATCAACGGCTCTGACCACCTGCTCGGGTGCAAGGTGGTGGATCATGTGCCCCAGGCCCGGAACGACGATCAATGCGCTCTGCGGCAGCGCACGGTGCAGCCGCTCCGATTGGCGGCCGACGTCGGCTACCTGATCGTCCGCCCCCGCGATGATTACGACCGGCAGCTTCAGGTCGCGGTAGTGCTCCTGAAGCTCCACCGTAACCGGCGTCATCAGGGCCGCGTCCTCTGCCGAGGCCCGCAGCTGAGACGGGCGCAGCATGAGGGCCTTCGGGAACTCTTCGTCGAAGCGCTCCGGCACCGGGGCCGGGGCGAACATCGCCTTGATCAAGCCCGGCAGGATCAGCCGGGAGACCACCGGTGACACCGTGTAGCGCATCACGTCCCCGAGCACCGGGATCGCCGGCGGCGAGAACAGCACCACGTCGGCGCGCAGCGTCGGGTAGTAGTAGCCGGAAGCCAGCACCAGGCTGCGCACCAGCTGCGGCGCCTGCAGGGCGAGGGCGACCGCGACCAGGCTGCCCCACGAGTGGCCGAGCACCACCGCCTGCCTGATGCCGAGCCGCCGCAGCGCCTTCTCGAACAGCGTCGCGTGGGCCCGCGGCGTCCACAGGGCGCGCGGCCGCTCGCTGTAGCCGTAGCCGGGCCGGTCGATGAGGATGACGCGGTAGCGCGTGGCGAGGTCCTCGACGATGCCGCTGACCAGGAAGTCCTGGATCATGGTGCCGTTGCCGTGGATGAGCACCAGCGGCTCGCCGCGGCCGCGCTCGAGGTAGTGCAGGCGCACGCCGTCGACAGTCATGAAGCGGCCGATCGGCGGGTGGCGGCGTTCCGCCTCGCGCGTCTTGGCAACCGAGTAGAGCGCGGAAGCTCCGAGCGTGGCTGCCGCTCCCAGCAGGGTCGGGGCGAGCCAGCTCCGGGTGTTGGAAAACTGCGTCATCGTGGAGTTTTATCTCTGTTGGGGCATCGCGCTGATCGATGGGATCGATCCGACGTGAGGCCGCTGCGTTTCACGGACAGGCACCCCTGCGAACTACGCGGCTGTCAGGCGCCTGGTGTTCGCGGCCACGTGCTCGCGGTAGCGGGACACGACCGTCTCGGGCGAACCGCCTGTCATCAGCGTCCTGGTCGCCTCGATGGCAGCACCGATCTTCTCGGTGACCATCGCGGTCGCCTCCTCGCATCCATCCCGTCCGCCCCAGGCCAGCCTGACGAGCCGGAGCTCGATCACCTTCTGGGCCTCGAGGGCGAGCATCGTGGAGCTGAGGAGGAGGAAGAAGAGGTTGTACATCACCGACTCTGCGCCGCGCGGCGCTGGAGCCTGTGCGACTGAGGCAGGAGAAGGGGCGGCCGACGCAGTCGCCCCTCGCGCGGGTTGCCACGCCCCGAGGTGTTCGGCTCGGGGCGCTACGCGCCTCAGCGGGTGAGCGTGGAGCTCTGCTGGGCGACTGCCGGCCGCAGCCTCCGCGTCCACGTAATCCAGCATCATGCCCTCGATGTCTGCGGGTCCGATCACGATCGCTCCTCGGCGGTCATGTTGCACCGCACAATGAGAACAGGTGACACGCGTCCCGGGTTCCAGGTCGATCTGTCTCAGCGCGTGGCTCCGCCTGTGCGGAGTTCAGCCGCCCCCGAGGGTGGCGTGGAGCCCGCTCCCGGGGCGGCGTCCGGAATATGTCGGCCGAGAGAAAAGCCTCTGCCTGCTGCCGAGCGATGGCGCCTCATGACGACCGCGGAGGACCTGCCCTCCGATCGGGCGTTGATCCTGCCGTCGCTCTCGCCTCGATCTGAAGATTAGATGCCTGACGCACGCGCTCGAGCCGCGCACCGCCGCCCCATCACCAGACCTTGCTGTGACGCTCGACACGGCGGTGCGCCTCGCCCACCTGTTCGGAACCGAGCTGAAGGCTTGGCTTGCTCTCCAGCAAGCCTACAATCGCTGGCACGCCAAGCAGCGCTTGGTTGGCACGCGACGCGGTATCCCCGACTAGCCTTGCCGGCCAACCTACTCACCGAGATCGATTTCCATGACCGCGCCCACTGAGCCGAGCAGGAAGGCCCTGTTCGGCATCGCCGGCCTCGACGACATCCTGGGCGGCGGCCTCACCCGCGACCGCCTCTACCTGCTCGAGGGTAACCCTGGGACGGGCAAGACCACGATCGCGCTGCAGTTCCTGCTCGAGGGCGCTAAAGCCGGCGAGGCCGGCCTCTACATCACCCTCTCGGAAACCAAACAGGAGCTGTGCGACAACGCCGCCTCCCACGGCTGGAACCTCGACGACCAGATCACGATTTTCGAACTCGTGCCGCCCGAGAGCCTGTTCGAGGAGAGTCAGCAACAGAGCCTGCTCTACTCCTCCGACCTCGAACTCCGCGAGAGCACGCGCGCCATCCTGCAGGCGGTCGAGGCGCGCAAGCCCGCCCGCATCGTGCTCGACAGCCTGTCGGAGATCCGGCTGCTCGCCGGCGACTCCCTGCGCTACCGCCGGCAGATCCTGGCGCTCAAGCACTACTTCGCCGGCCAAGGGGCCACCGTGCTGATGCTCGACGACCTCACCGCCGACATCATGGACAAGACCGTCCACAGCGTCGCCCAGGGTGTTGTCCACCTGGAGGGGATGGCACCCGAGTACGGGGCCGAGCGGCGGCGCCTGCGCATCGCCAAGTACCGCGGCCAGCGCTTCCGCGGCGGCTACCACGACTTCACCATCGCGACAGGCGGCGTGCAGGTCTTCCCCCGCCTGATCTCGCTGGAGCACAAGACCACCTTCGCGCGCACCCAGCTGGCGAGCGGCATCAACGAACTCGATGCTCTCCTGGGTGGCGGCATCGAGCAGGGGTCGAGCACCCTGATCCTGGGACCGGCCGGCACCGGCAAGTCGCTGCTGGCCATCCAGTACGTGCGCGCGGCCGT
>NZ_KB900609.1:3229819-3249162 GCF_000379105.1 Methylobacterium sp. WSM2598
GCCTCAACGGCTACCAGGCCGCGATGCCGCAGGAGAACGCGCTGATCCTGCACATCCACGAGCTGCTGCAGTACCTCAACCGCCAGGGGGCCGCGACCTTCCTGACGGTTGCCCAGCACGGGCTGGTCGGCGATATGACGACGCCGGTCGACCTCACCTACCTGGCCGACACGGTCGTGTTGCTGCGCTACTTCGAGGCGCTCGGGCAAGTCCGGCGGGCGATCTCGGTGGTGAAGAAGCGGACCGGCACGCACGAGGACACGATCCGGGAATATCGCATCGGCTCATCCGGTCTGACGATCGGCGCGCCGCTGGTGGGTTTCCAAGGCGTGCTGCGCGGCGTCCCGGTCTATGTCGGCAAGGGGAAAGACCTCGGCCTGCCGCCGAGCGATGATGCCTCGTGACGACCGCGGAAGACCTGCTCTCCGAGCGAGCGCTGATCCTAGCGCCGATCGGTCGTGACGCCGCTCTCGCCCAAGCCCTCCTGGCGGAGGCAGGGATCCGCGCCATCTCCTGCAGCCACCTCCACCAGCTGCCCGGGATGATCTCGGAGGGAGCCGGGCTGGTGATCATCGCCGAGGAAGCACTCCGGGAGGGTGATCTCTCGCCGATCAGCCGCTTCGTCGCCGGTCAGCCACCCTGGTCGGATCTCCCCTTCGTGCTGCTCACGCGGCACGGCGGCGGCGCTGAGCGCACCGCGAGGGCGCTGTGGCTGTCGGAGGTGCTTGGCAACGTCATCTTCCTGGAGCGCCCGTTTCACCCAACGACGCTGGTGAGCGTGGTCCGGACGGCGCTGCGTGGGCGGCGGCGGCAGTATGAGGCTCGGGCCCACCTTGAGGAGCTGTGCGAGAGCGCGGGGAAGCTGAAGGAGGCTTTGGCAGCTGAGAGGCGCAGCGCGCAGCATCAGCGACTGCTCCTCAATGAGCTGAACCACCGGGTGAAGAACACGCTGGCGACCGTGCAGTCGATCGGGAGCCAGACGCTTCGCAATGCCGCCACGACGATGGAGGCGCAGGAGGCACTAGAGACGCGGCTGCTGGCACTGTCACGGGCACACGACGTGCTGATGCGGGAGAGTTGGGAGGGAGCTGACCTGTCGGAGATCGTGACCCAGGCGATTGCACCCTACGACCAGGGTAGCAACCGTTTCCGAGCGATTGGGCCGGAGGTGCGCCTGTCACCGCACATGGCGTTGGCCTTGTCGATGGCGTTCCAAGAGTTGTCCACCAACGCGGTGAAGTACGGCGCCCTCTCGAACGGGGTGGGGAGCATCACGATAGCCTGGTCAGTGATCAATGACGCTGAGCCTCCGCGGCTCGTGCTCCGCTGGGTCGAGCAAGGTGGACCTGCGGTGGTGGTGCCGAGGCGGCGCGGGTTCGGTTCGCGGCTGATCGAACGCAACTTGGCCCGTGATCTCGATGGCTCGGTCGAGATCGCGTTCATCACGTCCGGAGTGACCTGCACGGTTGATGCACCGCTGGCGTGAGCGGGACGACTCACCCGCTACGTGACGTGTCTCTGAAAGGTATCCCCATACGAGACGGTGGCGCGAGACACCGACTACGGGCTGGCACCGAACATGATGCTGCCCTCAGCACCCTTTCAGGCCTTCATCTAGACCCAAGCAAGACTCGCTAGCTTGCACTCGGTCGTGAGCCGGCATGTAAGCAACAAAAGCTTGTTCAGTGACAGCTCCGCCCGCCAAGTGTTCCCAAATCCAATCATTCTCGTCAGGCACTGCGTCGCTGAACGACACCATCAGTATGGGCCAGCCCTGCTCGTGCTCGATCTCGAACGAGCACAGGAGCCAGTCCCGCACAGCATATGAGCTCGTGACTAAATTTAGTTCAAATTTCAAATCGGCTTTAGACCGATCAGCTTTCGCCCAATATTGTAAAGTCGGTTACCATCTTCGTGTGCACATCTTAGGAAATTTGCTACTTTGTGGTTATCTCTTTGACCTAACTTGAAAGCTTCATTGGCGGAGCCGATAGATTTAGCGTCTCCTTTGCTGAAAGCTTCCTTCAATTCTGCCCGCCCCTTTACATCGTCCCCCTTATTCAAACTCCAATCCAGGTCCTCTTTAACTGCCTTCCAGTTTGCAGACATTTGATCCTCCCGCGACCTGGTTTGGCCAGAGTACAGTATAGGATCATTTCCATTTCCGTCGAGTTTAATGCTGTGATGGGTTCCTCCGGCGATGCGCCCGTGCCCCTGACCCGCGCCTGTTCTGTCCCGCATAGAGGCTGCCGAACGTCGGGACGCAGAGCCTGCTGCGGATCAACCGCACCTCAAGGAGGCGCTTCGCGCGACAAGGGCCATCCCGCGCGCCACGCCCTGCTGCTCGATGGCTGTTCGTACAGCATCTTCACTTGGCTCTCTGTCCGCAGGATGGACGACCAGGTCCATTGAACAGCAGACGCTGGGCCAGGAGGACCGCCGTCGGGGCGTCAACGGCTGATGCATCGGCGCCGACCCGCTCGACGAGCTCTGGATGCTCAAGGAAGACGGGTCCACCGACCATGACACCAATCGAGCGGTTGCAGGATGCCCGGCGAACGGCGCAGATCGCGGCGGCCAGATGATCAACGTGCGCCTCACGGCTGAGGGTCAGACCGACCACGGCAAACCATTGCGAACTCACCAGCGCCGCAATCTCCTGCGGGCTGGAGCCGAGACCGCTCACCACGTACCAGCCGGCCTTGCGCATGAACTGCTCGATGATCGCCACACCGAACGTGTGCCTCTCATCGGGTGCACCCATCAGGAGGATGCGGCGCTTGTCGTTGAGTGGCGCGACACCTCCATCCGTTCGGAACATGGCTAGAAGGAATTGCAATTGGGCGAGGCCCGCTGTCACCTCGACGAAGTCGCAGAGATCATCGTCCCAAAGTCTCCCCAGCAAAACTGCTGAAGGGGCGAGCAGGTCCAGAAACAACTCATCAGCTGAGTAGCCTTTTCCGGTCAGTGCCGTGAAAGCGTCGACAAGGGCTGCGACATCCTGCTTGAGTACAACCTCTGTGAACTCTGCAACCAGTTCCGTATCGGGCTTTGGCAAGGCGTCGGGTCGCGCCTGTCCATCGGTACGGTGTCGCAACATCAGGCGCGGAATGATTTCGGCCTGGACGACGCGGCTGAGGGCTATGGTTCGCGCGCGCGCCTCATGGGCGGACCGCCGCCGCGCGTAGACCACCCGGACTTCTGCAGCTTCAGCCATCTCGGCTTGCAGCAGATTGGTCCACTCGTGGTGGGATGGCCTCCGATCCATTGCCGCTCCCCCTCATAGTCCAAGGTTGAGATCCCTGGTTGTTGCTGACCGTGATGCGACCCGGCTGAGGAGGGAAGAGAGCCTTAGTCGCCCTCGATGTAAAGGTGGCCAATCGTATTTGTGACGTCCCAGCCGGATCGTAGTGATATGTCAACAAAACGATGGTTTTTCAGCCACTTAAGCCTGTAAGGATTGAGTGTCAGGAAATCAAAACCGGATCCCGGTAGTCTCCGGCCTGCCAGCAGTAGGGGCGCCGCTCGCATAAGGCGGGCGAATGGAACCGCCCCGGCAGCGCGCACGGCAGCGGGGGTCGCAGCGGTGGCCATCCACGCGCCATGAGCAGCGTCGAACTGGCAGCCGTGAGCGGAGCAGATCCGCATCCGCAGCTTGGGTTCAAGCGGTCGTCGCAACACCATCTTGCACGGCAGCCAGCACAGCGTCGAGCGCCTCTGCCGGCGTCTTCCAGTTCAGCGTCTTGCGCGGTCTGCTGTTGAGGGCTGCGGCCACAGCAGCAAGATCGTTCGCGCTGTGGGCGCTCAGATCCGTTCCTTTCGGGAAGTACGGTCGCAGTAACCCGTTCGTATTCTCGTTCGTCCCCCGCTGCCAGGGTGAGCGTGGATCGCAGAAGTAGACCTGCAGACCCGCGTCGATCCGCAAGCGCGCGTGCTCGGCCATCTCGGTACCCTGGTCCCAGGTCAACGAGCGCCGCAGCTGCTCGGGCAAGCGCGCGATCGTGCCGGCGATCGCCTCGCGCACCGCCTGGGCCCCGTGCCCCGCCAGCGCCGGGCCGTTCTTCGCACGCGGTGTCACCCCATGGCCGTCCATCGGCGGAAGATGCAGCAGCATCGTAAAGCGCGTCGTGCGCTCGACCAGGGTCCCGATCGCCGAACTCTTCAGACCCAGGATCAGATCTCCTTCCCAGTGCCCCGGCACCGCGCGGTCCTCCACCTCGGGCGGACGCTCGCTGATGAGCACCTCGGGGGTGACGAACGACCTGCCTCGGCCCAGGCTGCGGGCCCGCGGCACACGCAAAGCCCGTCCTGTGCGAAGACACGCGGTCAGCTCACGCTTCAGCCCGCCCCGGCCCTGGATGTAGAGCGCCTGATAGATCGCCTCGTGACTGATGCGCATCGTCGTATCGCCCGGAAAGTCGAGCCGTAGGCGCTCGGCGATCTGCTGCGGACTCCAGGATCGACCCCATCGCCGGCTCTGGCGTCGCCCGTGCCGCCGTCCCTTCCAGGCAACGCTAGGGCCAGGCAGAGCGCTCCCGCCCGGTGTCGCGACAGTTCCGGCGAGCCGCTCCTGCACGTACGTCCGCAGCGCTGCGTTCCCCGCCAGTTTTGCTGGCTTGGGCCGGCGTGCCGCGCGTTCAGCGTGCCACTGCGCGGTCGTGGCGCGATAGTCCAGGCCGCCACTGCGGGTCGCCGCATTGCGGCGCAATTCCCGCGAGATGGTCGACGCCGCCCGTCCCAGACGCCGAGCGACGTCCCGGACCCCGTGACCTTGCGCTTGTAGGATCGCGATCTCCTCCCGCTCAGCCAACGACAGGTAGCGCGCAGAAGGCGACTTGGATGATGGTGACAGGTGGGAAGGTGCCATTCCGCCTGCTGTCCGGAACCACCGCGAGCCGACCGGTGGCGAGATCCCGAGCTTCATCGCTGCGACCTCGCTGGAGAGACCCTGCGCGAGGAACGCCCAGAACCCCCGCCGCGTCTCGCGCAGACCGACCCCGGGACGACCCGGTGACCGCAGCTTCTCGCGAAGTGCCCGATCCGAACGCCGCCGACCTGCCATCACAACCGCCCTCCGCCAAGCCGTTGCGACGACCACTTGAATCCACCCAGTCGACGCGCGTCGGAGTGATCCTCGTCACGACAGAATGACGGCGTCCACAACGAAAAGGGGCCGCCCTGACGGACGGCCCAAGTCTAGGGAGGAAACGCCCGTAGAGGGCAGCAGCACAACGACGCCATCGCCATGCTGCAATGCACAAACGCGTGCTGCGCTGCGATGTTCCCGGTGCTGGTCTGGGAAGCGCGCATTCGTCTGCAGCATCGGGTCCGAAACCGCGAGCGCAGGTCCGTGCGCACGGGCTGGTCGTTCGGGGACCATCACTCTTCGGCGTGCCAGGGTCGCCCCATCGAGTAGCCAGATCCCCCGCCAGGGCCCGCCAGTCGCGCCCGCTCTGGCATACGAACAAATGCGTGTCGGCCCCGTGAGGCCGAAGTGTGTACCGCCCTGGCTATACTGGCGCCGACGGCCGACTAGCGTGGAAGTCAGGCACCCGGATCCAAGCTCGCGTCTTGCTTCCGGCCAGGGGTGTGTTCCAGCGTCCCGCCGAGGCTGCGAATGACGGCATGCGCCTCGTCGCGGGTCAGTCCGCGGAGCACCGCCTGCTGGCCGCGGCAGAGGGTGAAGCTGCCGTCGTCCTCACGTCTCAGGCGGATCGGCTCGTCCGTCAGATGAATGGCATAATCGCTCACGACGCTGACTGCTCGAACCTCCTGAACCCAGCTGGATCGAGGGTGCGCCGGCGCTCCCCGCGGCCAGGCGAGATAGCAGGAGCCTTAGCGCTTCTAATGCTGCGTCGCAACAAATACTGCTGCATCGCAGCATCCGCTTCGGAGCTGGTCGCATAAGCCCGGCGTATGGAACCAGCTCTCATTCCTCGATCATCGCGCGGATGCGGGCCGCCAGCGACTCCATAACGAACGGCTTGGTCAATACCTGCATGCCGGGCTCCAGATATCCGTTGCCGATTGCCGCGTTCTCCGCGTAGCCGGTGATGAACAGCACTTTCAGACCAGGCCGAACCTCCCGGCCAGCATCCGCTACCTGCCGGCCATTCATCCCACCCGGTAGGCCGACGTCGGTGACGAGGAGGTCGACCCGCACGCCCGACTGCAGAACCTTCAGCCCTGCAGGCCCATCCGCTGCCTCGATGGCGGTGTAGCCAAGATCCTCTAGCACCTCCGTCACCAGCATGCGCACACTGGGCTCATCGTCCACGATCAGAACCGTCTCGCCCTGCTCGGCTCGCGGTGCATCGCTCAGGCCAGCCAGGACATCCCCTTCCTCTGCTTCGCCGTAGTAGCGCGGCAGGTAGAGGCACATCGTCGTGCCCTGGCCGACCTCCGAGTAGATCCGCACCTGCCCGCCTGACTGGCGCACGAAGCCGTAGATCATCGACAGACCGAGCCCGGTGCCCTGACCGATCGGCTTCGTGGTGAAGAACGGGTCGAAGGCTTTGGCGATCACCTCCGGGGTCATACCCGTGCCGGTGTCTGTCACGCACAGCGACAGGTACTGGCCCGGTGGCAGGTCGCGCTCGCGCGCGGCGCGATCATCCAGCCACTTGTTCGCGGTTTCGATGGTGATCCGCCCGCCCTCCGGCATGGCGTCACGGGCGTTGATGCACAGGTTGAGCAGCGCGTTCTCGAGCTGAGGTGGGTCGACGAGGGCAGGCCAGAGGCCCGCCGCACCAACCACCTCGATCGTGATGGCAGGCCCCACAGTGCGCCGGATCAGCTCCTCCATCCCAAAGATGAGGCCGTTTACGTCCGTCGGCTTGGGGTCGAGGGTCTGGCGGCGCGAGAAGGCGAGCAGCCGGTGGGTCAGGGCAGCGGCGCGCTTGGAGGCGCCCTGCGCGGCGTTGATGTAGCGGTCGAGGTCCGTCAGCCGCCCCTGCGCCATGCGCGTCTGGAGAAGCTCCAAGCTGCCCGAGATGCCGGTGAGCAGGTTGTTGAAGTCGTGCGCAAGCCCGCCCGTGAGCTGGCCCACCGCTTCCATCTTCTGCGATTGCCGCAGCGCCTCTTCAGTCCTCTGCAACTCGGCTGTGCGCTCCTCGACACGCTTCTCCAGCGTCGCCGCCGCCTGCTGTGCCGCTTGGAATAGCCGGGCATTGTCAATGCCGATGGCAGCTTGCGCCGCCAGACCGCTCATCAACTCCTCGCAGCGCGCGCTGAACACGTCCGGCTCTGGATGACCGAAGAACAAGCCTCCGATTACCTCGCCCGAGCGGGACGTGACTGGAACCGCCAGGTAGCTGCGCACCGGCAGATGGCCCTCGGGCATGCCGTGGTGAGGGGCGCTTCGGCCATAGCGCTCATCCTTCAGAATGTCGCCTGAGCGGATCACGCCCTCACCCAGGAAGGTCGGCGCGAACACCGCCGTCGCGCGCGGCATGCCGAACCTCTCGAATGCGCTGCGCTCCGCACCCGAGAGCGCGTAGAGCATGTACTTGCCCCCGGCCTCATCGAGCACGTTGTAGAAGAAGGCGCCGAACTGGGCTCCGGTCAGCTCGACCCCGGCATCCACTACCGTTTGGACGAGCCGATCGAGGTCCAGCTCAGCCGCGACCCGAGTGCCAGTTCGGTTGAGCACCTCGAGCGCGTGACGCTCGCTCGCGAGCCGCTCAGTGCTCTCGCGCAAGGCCGCCTCGCGCGCCTTCTCGGCCGAGATATCGCGCACCTCGATGATGGTGCCGATGGTCCGAGACGCCTCGTCATGAACGGGGCTTGCGTTGAACGCGACCGGGTAGAAGTGCCCGTCCTTGTGGACGAAGACCTCCTCGCCCTGCGTGTGGGCGTTCTCCGGGAAGGCGCGGTCAATGGCGCACTCGTGCAGCGGGAAGGCGCTGCCGTCCGGCCGGGTGTGGTGGATCACGTCGTGCAGGGGACGGCCCTGCGTCTCGGCCAACCTGTAGCCCGTCAGCCGCTCAGCTGCCGCGTTCATGTAGGCGCAGTGCTGCCGATCATCCATGAGGAAGACCGCCACCGTCGCGTTGTCCAGCACCGCATTCAGTCGGCGGGTGGTCTCGGCCAGCGCGACTTCGGCCTGCTTTCGCTCGGCAATGTCGGTGATGGTCAGGACCGTGCTGGCAATCCGGCCGTCCACGCGCACGGGCGCGTTCGTACAGAGTACGTGGCGGGGTGCGCCATCGCGGCGGAAGAATACCTCCTCGTGGCCCCGCAAGACCTCGCCCGTGCGGAGCGCCGCTGACAGCGGGCAGCCATCGGCTGGGTAGGGGCGACCGTCTGGGTAGTGGTGGTGCAGCGTCTCGTGCAGATTGCGCCCGAGGAGCTCCTCCACCGACCAGCCGAACATCGCCTCGGCGGCAGGGTTGGCGAAGGTGATGTTGCCGTCCGCGTCCAGCTGGAACACGGCCTCGCTGACGTGGTCCGTGATCGTCTGGAGAGTGCTGGCCTGGGCGCGCAGGCGTTCCTCCTGCTTGTGCTGGAGCGTGCGGTCGCGCAGGATCTTGACGAAGCCCTCGACCTCTCCGGCCTCAGTCCTGAGCGGCATCAGCTCGCCCACAGCCCAGAAGCGACTGCCGTCCTTGCGCTGATGCCAGCGCTCGTCCATGGCTCGGCCGCACTCCAGCGCGGTGCGCATCTCCTGCTCGGGCCTGCCTTCCGCCTGGTCCTCTGGCGTGAAGATCACGTGGGCCAATTGGCCGAGGATCTCGCTCCTGCTCCAGCCCAGGATGTGGGTTGCGCCCCGGTTCCAGTCCGTGACACGCCCATCGCGGTCCATGGCGAAGATGGCGAAATCGACCGCGCTCTCAATGACGGCTTGGTAGTAGTCCTGCCTCGCAGCTGATGACCCGCTCGCCGGGAGCTGCGCGTGGTGCCTCGCGTTCTGGATCTTAGGCATTTTGGGCCTTCTGCTCGGCAACGCGGGCGCGCTTGCGGCTCTCAGCAGTCTCCCAACGTTCGAGCAGGCGCAGAGCCGCTCGCATGACCTCGCTTGCGTTCTGGTAGCGCCCTGAGGCGATCTGAGTGGAGATGAAGCGGTCCAGCTCGGGCGTGATAGAGATGTTCTTGGCGATCTGGTTTGGCATACTGGGCGGATCGCATGGGTGGGCAGAGCTGTCAAAATCTGTGCTAAAGCCAAGTTCTTTCTACTCTGGCTGCACCTCGGCAGTAAGTGGCCTGCCCATCGAACACCAGCTTGCCGCGGATCTGCAGGAACGTGTCGGCTGCCGTGACAATCTCATCGCCCCACATATCGATCTGACAGTACCAGCCGAGTTCATCGGCTCGGCCCGACAGCGGCTCCAGCATCTCAGGTGCTGTGGCCCTGGCCTGCACGAGGTCGAAGCGGGATCCGCGGACGTCGAGGTCGTGCATGCGTCGCAGGTGCGCGTCGGCGACGGAGGTGTATACGACGGTGACTGCGCGGAAGTTCGGATTGAAACTTACCGCAGGCTAACGTCGTTCATGCTTCATGTCAGTTGCCCCCACCACCTCTCTGCCGGTCGTTCTGGTCGTTGAGGACGAGGCCCTGGTCCGGATGACGGCGGTCGACATGCTGGAAGATGCCGGGTTCGCGGTCGTCGAAGCCGCCACAGCCGATGCCGCCTGGACCGTTCTGGAGACCGAGCCGGCGATCCGCGCCCTGTTCACCGACATCGAAATGCCAGGGTCGATGAATGGCCTGGAACTCGCCAGCCGGGTGGCCGAACGCTGGCCGCACATCCGGCTGGTGCTCACCTCCGGACGTGCCAGGCTGCGCGACCAAGATATTCCGGACAGTGGTCAGTTCGTGCCCAAGCCGTACCATCCTGACCAGCTGCGCAGTGCCTTCGCTCACGCCTGAGGTGCAGTTGACCGCAACGGCAGAACCGGGCGGGCTGAAGCCCGTATTGAGTGTTTACTGGAATTGCTCTTTCAGGGTGCCTCGCGCCTGCTCGATCGCGTCCTCGATTGCGACATGTCGGTCCTCGGCCTCGCCGCTGATGCCGAGGGAGGCGCAGCGTTCCGCCAACTCACCCTGAAGATCGTCGAGGGCAAGAACTTGTGCCTGCAGGTCTGGCAAGCTGGCCAGGTAGGCGAGGATAGTCCCTGCTGCTGTGGCGGCTTGCTCCACTTGGCCGCTCTGAACAAACTCAAGCAGCAGGCTTAGGCATTCGGAACGAGTCTTCATTGACGTTGGCCTTAGCTTGTCTCCATTCGTAAACCCCTTTGACATTGGTTCGCTCAGCGGCATGTGCGATCGCTTTGATGACTTGATCCGGCGCCAGGTGGTGGATCATGTGTCCCATGCCGGGAACGACGATGAACTCGCTGTGCGGCACCTCCCGGTGCAGCCGCGCCGACTGGCGGCCGACATCCGCGATCTGGTCGTCCGCCCCCGTGACGATCACCACCGGCAGGGTCAGGTCGCGGTAATG
This sequence comes from Methylobacterium sp. WSM2598, assembly GCF_000379105.1. GTDB lineage: Bacteria > Pseudomonadota > Alphaproteobacteria > Rhizobiales > Beijerinckiaceae > Methylobacterium. The sequence goes on from NZ_KB900609.1 coordinate 3,240,262, forward strand.
CGCCTGCAGCTCCACGGTGACCGGCGTCATGAGCGCGGCATCCTCGGCCGCCGCGCGCAGCTGCGAGGGCCGCAGCATCAGTTCCTTCGGCATCCCGGCGTCGAAGCGCTCCGGCACGGCGGCCGGCGCGAACATCGCCTTGATCAGGCCCGGCAGGATCAGGCGCGCGACGAGCGGCGACACGGTGTAGCGCATCGCGTCCCCGAGCACCGGGATCGCCGGCGGCGAGAACAGGACCACGTCCGCCCGCAGTGTCGGGTAGTAGTAGCCCGAGGCGAGCACGAGGCTGCGCACAAGATGCGGCGCCTGCAGCGCGAGGGCGACCGCGACGAGGCTGCCCCACGAATGCCCGAGCACGACGGCCTGCGACACGCCGAGACGCTCCAACGCCTTCTGGAACAGGGTGGCGTGCGCCCTCGGGGTCCAGAGGGCCCGCGGTCGCGTGCTGTAGCCGTAGCCCGGCCGGTCGATGAGGATGACGCGGTGGCGCTTGGCGAGATCCTCGACGATGCCGCTGACCAGGAAATCCTGGATCATGGTGCCGTTGCCGTGGATCAGCACCAGAGGCTCGCCCTGCCCGCGCTCGACGTAGTGCAGACGCACGCCATCGACAATCATGAAGCGGCCGATTGGGGGGTGACGTCGCTCGGCTTCACGCGCCTGCACGACGGCGTAGAGCGCCGAGGCACCCAGAGCCGCGGCTGACCCGATCAGGGCGGGAGCGAGCCAGCTTCGGCGGTTGGCGCGCGGCTTCGTGGTGTGGGCGTCGTGCATGCATCCTCGCCTGGGTCCAGGCCGGATCAAGCTGACGCTGTGCAGTTTGTTCCGCCAAGATGGTAGCAGCACAGTCTACCACGAGCGAGCAGCTTACGCGTCCGCTTGCACGTAACCGTCTAATTTTTGCTGCGAGAAGCTGGATCAGGCGCTCGAATTATTAACCTGGTTTACGCCGGGCCGGTCCCGCTTGCCGTCGCGCTCAGCCTTGAGTTCTCGCTCGGCCATGAGCCAGAACTCGATCTCGAAGCCGTTGGGCCGGTGATTGCGTTCCCAGAGGTCGTAGGCGCGCTCACGGATCTGCTGGAACGTGATCTCGCCTGGGGCTTCCATGGTGTCTTACTCGTGGGCGCACCGGTCCGAGCGGACATGGCGGGGTACCTGACCCGCAACGGCAACTCAGGTGCCGATCTGCGGTTTCTGCCGCTCAGGGGGCTGCGCCAGCGCGGGGCGCTATCGACGGGTACGACCGGCGCGTAGGGATAGATACATCGCCCGAACGCCTCATTGGAGTATGTCCCTCCGAGACTCTACCGTGAGACACCGAGACCGACGGCACTGAACATCGGCGGACCCCTCAGCTGACCCCTCAGGCATTCATCTAGACCCAAGCGAGACACGCCGCATACGCGACTGCTCGCCCAAGCACACCGTTCAAGCTCCTGAGCTGCGCCTGCGCTTCCTCTTGCCCGTGGCCTGACGAAGAATACGAGAGAGTGCCTCGATCGAGTAGGGCTTCGGCAGCAGTTCGAAGCCGTGAGAGGTATCCTTCGCTAGATCCGAGCTGTAGCCGCTCGTCAACACGATCGGCAGGCGGGGGTAGAGGCGTCGGATCTCACGGGCGAGATCGACGCCATTCATGCCCGGCATCACCACGTCCGAGAACACGGCATCGAACGCTGCCCCATCTGCACTGAGCGTCGTCAGCGCCTCCGCGGCATTGTGGGCCCACCGCGTGACATACCCCAGATCCTCCAAGATCTGCGTCGCGAAGCGGCCCACCTCAAGATTGTCCTCCACGACGAGCACACGCTGTCCAGCACCGTCTGCCGCGGGGCTCGGTTCGTCCTCCGTCGGCTGGGGGACCTCGGCCGCCACCTCGGGGAGATAGAGCGTGAAAGTGGTGCCCAGACCAAGCTTGCTCGCGACATCCACATCCCCGCCGGATTGCTTGGCAAAGCCAAACACCTGCGACAGGCCCAGCCCGGTGCCACGGCCGATTTCCTTCGTCGTGAAGAACGGTTCGAAGATGCGCTCGGTGCAGTTCGGATCGATGCCGGAGCCTGTGTCGGTCAGTGACACGGCCGCGAAGCGTCCCGGTGCGTGCGCGTGTTGCCGGATCGGCGGCTTCCCCTCCATGCAGGCAAGGCACAGCGTCAGCGTGCCCTCACCCTCCATAGCGTCACGGGCGTTCACCGCCATGTTGACGAGCGCGGTCTCGAATTGGCTGAGGTCTGCCCGCACATAGCAGGGCGTGTCCGGCACTTCCGTCACGATGCGGATGCGCGCGCCCATGATCGGATCGAGCAGTTCACCCACGGCGCGAAGGCAGGTGCCGACCTCGAACACCTCCGGATTGAGAGCCTGCCGCCGCGCGAAGGCGAGAAGCTGACGGGTCAACTTGGCAGCACGCTCCACCGTATCTGAGACGGCATCCATGTAGCGCTGGCGCCGCTCGACCGGCAGATCGGGGCGCCGCAGAAACTCCACCGACGAGCGAATGATGGTCAGCAGGTTGTTGAAGTCGTGCGCCACGCCCCCGGTGAGCTGGCCGATCGCTTCCAGCTTCTGTGACTGGCGCAGCGCCTCTTCGGCCCGGGTGAGGGCATCCGTCTGCTCGCGATGGGCTGTGACATCGCGCCCGTTGGCATAGACCTTCCCGTCCGCGGTGCCGCCCGTCCAGGCGAACCAGCGGTAGCTGCCGTCCTTGTGCCGCACGCGCAACTCGCGGGGCCGCGCCAGCGGCTTGCCAACGATGCTGGCGCCGATGGTGGAGAGGTCATGCATCTCGTCCGGATGGGCGAACTCGGCGAAGTTCCTGCCGACGAGCTCATGCTCCTCCCAGCCGAGGATCCTCGTCCATGCTGCGTTGACAGCCAGCAGGATGCCGTCAGCGGCGACGATGACGAGCAGGTCCTGCGAGAGCTGCCACAGCCGCTCACGCTCGGCGCCGCTAGCGCTCACGCGCTGCTGGGCATCGAGATGGAACGCGATGAGGTCGGCGAAGGCCTTGAACATGCCGATGATCTCGGGCGTGTTCAGGCGCGCTGGCTTGGGATCGATCGCGCAGAGCGTGCCCCAGAGGGTGCCGCTGGGCAGCACGATCGGCATGGAGATGTAGCTCTGAAAGCCATACAGCGCCGGGGTCGGATGGCCGCAGTAGGCTTGGTCCTCGGCGACGTGGTCGATGACAACGGGAGCCCTGTCGCGCCGGACCTCGCGGCAGATGGTGGTCGCGATCTCCAACTCACCACCGGGCGGCAGTCCGAACGCGATGCCGTCGCGGACCTGACACGCGATCCAGCGCTCCTCTGTCACGCGAGCGACGGCAGCGAAGCCCATGCCTGTGGTGCGGCAGACCACCTCCAGGATGGTGGGTACGGCCTCGATCTTCTCGATGGCGAGAATATCGGTTTCGAAGTCGTGCCCTGCGTGCTGGGAAGGCGCAGGTCTACTCATTCGGCTGCGCACGCTGCGGATCTACAGAGCCGGAGCGAGTGGCGGATCGCTCTCGCTCCATCAGGAGGCGGAGCGCCGTGCGCACCATTTCGCTGGCTGAGGCGTATTCGCCCTTGGCGACCTGGTGGTCGACGAACTCAGCAAGGGGGGCGGTGAGGGCGATGTGGCGGGAGTGTTTGGCAGCCATACAGGAGCGTAGCATGCCAGCCGCGAGGGTGTCGCTACGGCGACACCCTTCTCGCTCTCCTTCAGCATGGGCCACACCTGAACATGAGCAACCCCCTCAGCCCCTCAGCAGCTCCGTCAGGCGCTAATCTGGACCCAAGCGAGACACATCGCCTGCGAGGGATCGCGCAGTAGCATGTCCAGAAAACGACCGTTTTCCTGACAGCGCGGGAACGCGCTCCGGCTGACGCACCTGACGCGAGAGGCCCGCGCGCCTGGGGATGTCAGGAAGCCGTGTCAGGAAAACTACTGTCAGGAATACCCTCCCGCGATACCATCCTGACATGCTCGTCGGATACGCCCGCGTCTCCACCCACGACCAGAACCTCGACCTCCAGCGCGATGCCCTCGCCCGCGCCGGCTGCCAGCGCGTCTTCGAGGAGAAGAAGTCCGGCAAGGCCGGCACCAAGCGACCCGAGTTCGAGGCCGCCCTCGCCTTCCTGCGCCCCGAGGACGTGCTCGTGGTCTGGAAGCTCGACCGCCTCGGCCGCTCCCTGGTCGAGATGATGCGCACCATCGACGGCCTGCGCCGCCAGGAGGTCCACTTCCGCTCCCTCACCGAGCAGTTCGACAGCGACACCGCCCACGGCCGCTTCGCCCTGCAGATGCACGGCGCCATGGCCGAGTACTTCCTCGACCTCAACCGCGAGCGGACCATGGAAGGCCTCAAGGCCGCCCTCGCCCGCGGCCGCAAGGGTGGGCGGCCCAAGGCCCTGTCCGAGGCGGACCTCGAAGTCGGGCGGGCGCTGCTGGCGTCGGGCACCATCTCGGTGGCGGCGATCGCCAAGCGGCTGGGGGTGAGCCGGATGACCTTCTACCAGTACTTCCCGCAGGCGCGGGCGCGCAGCCAGGTGGCGCGGGAGGGCTGAGGAGATGCCGGTCCGGCGCGAGGCGGTGGCCATGGCGCGACCTGGAAAACCGGAAGGAGGAACGACTACGGCTCCGAGCGCACCTTCGGTGGCTGCCGGTTCACCGGGGTCGGTGGTCCGCACGGCTTCAAGCTCGACCGCAGTTACCGGTGAGAGTGACGGCCCTGGCGGGGTGGAGGCCACGCTCTTGGCGGAATTCGCACGGACTCTTGAGATCGAGCCTCACACTGCTAAGCTTTAGCCATGTCTACAACGCCTCTCGACCTCAGCAAGTTCGCTAAGGTGGTGACCCTCGCTCGCCACACGCCGCATGAGGCGAACGATCACGACCAGCACCGGACCGCCGCGGCATGGGCCCAAGCCGAGCGCATGGCCGAAGCAGCGGGCATGACCCTTGAGATGGCCTTGTTGCAGCTAGGCAGACAGCAAGAGAACCTCACGTTCTTGGCGGACGGTTGGCCGGAGCATTCGTGGGAAGCGGCGACCCAGGTGTTGAAGGGGGGCGATGAGTGCGACCCCGCCTTCCTTCCTGGATCGGGGCCAGCTAGGGCAGTGGTGCGAGGGATGCGGCGCTTCATCCTGGACCGGCTGCGCTAGTGCGCTGACGCCTTCAAAGCGTACAAAGATCAGCGTCGTTTCCCGTGTTTTCGCAAGCAGTTGGGGAACCAGCGTGTGGTGCGTTCGCCGGCGTCTTTGCATTAGCGTGACCGCAAGCTCGGCCCTAGCCTGCGCCGATCAAGGCGTGGCCGTGCCTCATACCCATCGAGAACCGATGCGGGCGCATGTCTGGAGCCGGGCAGCAATCTCCGCAATGGCTCTATGATGGGGAACGATCAACACACCACACGGCAAATGTTGTTGATCTCGCAGTTATGGCTTCTTGTTTTGCTTTTGCTTATCTATAGCCTTGCCTATAATATTTCTAATATGCTCTCGAATTCTCTCGCTTCGCTCCGCTGAATTATCCGTCGCTTCATGGGCTTCGGTCTTGTTCGGATCGTGCATCGATAGGGTTCCCGGCGCCAGAGAGCGTGCATACTCAACAAGTAGCCCAGCCTCTTAGGCAGGGCGGCATGTCAGTGTGACTACACAACCTACTCTGCCCTAATCCTGCTAGATAGTGCAACGATCCCGAAGTCACGTAGTCGCTACGGCCCATATTTGATCGTGCAGTTAATTTCATCAATTTTCGGAACGCAGATTAACATTCCATAAACCAAGCATGCGTATTAGCTCGTTGCCGAATACGTAGGCTGCCGGACGGAGCCGCGCACTCCCGACCGCGCAGAAAAGGGCCACCTGATGCAGCGCTTCTACTTCGACCTCGCAGACGGCGTGACGACCATCCGGGATGAGGAGGGGGTCGAGGCCGCGAACCCGGATGAGGCGCTGGAGGCGGCCGAAGCCGTGATCCAGGAGACCCGGGCCAATGGCGAGCTGGCGCAGCTCGGAGACGGCTGGACCCTCTGCATTCGCGCGGACACCGAGACCGTCCTTGCTATCCTGCCCGTGGAGTAGCGGCTGATCGCAGAGGGTGTGGCGCTCGACCTCACGGTGATCCTGGTGGCGCGGCCCGCGTAACTCTCGCCCGGGCAGCCGCCGTGCTCCGGCTTCCGCCCGGAGGACTGGTCTGTCACCCTGGAGAACTGTCGCCGCTTCGTGGACGAGTTCGGGCCAGAAGCCGACCGGCTCGGCTGGGACACGCTCACGCTCTTCGGCTTGCACCCGCAAGCCGGCGCCATCCGCGGCGACTGGAGCGGGGTCCTGATGCCGTGCTCCTACCCCGTGTTCGAGGTCGCCGAGGTGTACCTGAAGCGGCACCTCTGGACGTCGTGGAAGCGCAAGCCGGGGCGCTACCGCGGCGTGCCCGTCTGGGAGTTCGGAAGGAAGCCCTAAGCTCCGGGATAGCGGCCGGGACGGGGTTGCGTGACCGTCCCGGCCGCCTGCCGCACCGCCCCGCAACCGGGTGAAGCACGACGGTGCAGCTGCCGACGCTGTACGGCGCCACCTACAAAGAAATCGTAGCAGGGCCGCAAGCTCGGCCCTAACTTGCGCCAACCACAGCGTGACCGTGCCCCATGCCGATCCGACGCGAGCACCGCGGCTTCTACCCGATCGACTGGCCCCAGCTCACGGACCTGATCCGCTTCCGGCGCGCGGGCGGGCGATGCGAGGGCTGCGGTCGGCCGCACTTGGAACGGGTCGCCTGCCTTCAGGACGGGCGCTGGTTCGACACCGCGACGGACACGTGGCGCGACGGGCGCGGCCGGATCCTGAGGAGCCGCATGCTCCTGGAGAACTTGCTCTACAAGGTGCGCTTCACCCGCGTGGTCCTGGCGACCGCGCACCGGAACCACGACACGTCCGACAACGCGCCCGGCAACCTCGCCGCGCTCTGCCAGCGCTGTCACATGATCCACGACCGGCCCGAGCACCAACGGCGGCGCCGGTTCACGCTGTTCAGCCGGAAGGCGGCGGGTGACCTCTTCCTCGGCCCGTATCCCTGGGTGTAGGTGCAGAGCATGCCCGAAGACGCCCACCATCGGCGAGCTATACAAGCTCAAGGTCGTCACGGACGAGCAGGTGAACGCCGCGGTTGCCGTCTGCCTGGACGACCCCTCGCCTGGACCACGCCTGATCGCGGAGGGCGTCACCGTCGACCTCGCGGCCGTCATGCTGGCGAACGCATACGCCCGCGAGGTGCTGACGCGGGCGCGTGTTTAGGAAAGGAGGCAGCACCCAGCCATGCAACCGGCTATCTTGCGGGCGAAGGCGGAGGGCTGATCCGTGATCCGCGACTTCAGCGAAGAGGCGGACGAGAACCTCTGCGCGCAGCTCTACATCGCAGCGCGGCTGACACGCTGCGTTGAGCATGGCGACGATCACATCGCCATCGATGCCGAGAGCATCCAAGCCGCGTTCCGGTCGAACGCTTTAGATGCCGGGGCAGCGGTGAGGCGGATGAATGACGCGCTCTTTGCCGATGGGGTGTGGAGCCTGCAAGGCCCGACGGATCGGAAGGAGATGATCTTCGCCCGGGCTGTTGCGAAGGAGCAGGCCCTGGCCGCCATCGACCGCTGGCGCACAGCCATTGCGACAGCGGCCCAGAGCGGGCGCCCTTGACCCTCAACCGCCCCCCGTTACTGCAGCGGTCTCAACCCCCGCCGCGCCTACGACGAGCAGGGCTGGGAGATCCCGCCGCCTACGCTCGGCTGGCTCCGCTCCGAGGAGGGCGACCGCACCGCCCTCGTCCACTGCAACACGACCGGCTGCGGCCAGGAGGCGACGATCAGCACGGACCTCTTCCCGGCCGACATGCCGTTCCCTGACATCACCTTGCACCTGCGCTGCTCGGCCTGCGGGTCGAAGGACGTCGGCGTGATGCGGGACGTCGTCGGGATCTACGCCCGGCTCGGACGGCGCACGGGGTGGAGCATGGGCGCGGCAGGGGCTAAGATCCAGATGGCTGTGGACCCTGTCTCTTCGGGTTCGCGTCCAGGACAGCTTCAGACAAGCTGCCGGAGCTAAAGTCGATCGACGGCCCTGAGGTGGTCCGCCTATTTCGGGAGAACCACAATGAATGCGAACGGTGAGGGTACCACCGGCACAGGGGCGGTCGAGCTGGTTGCCAGCATCGTCTCGGCCTTCGTGTCGCACAACAACGTCCGACCTGCCGACCTGCCGGATCTGATCAAGAGCATCCACGCAACGCTAAGCAGTCTCGGGAAGCCGGCCGAGCCAGAGCCGGTGAAGCTCACGCCAGCCGTGCCGATCAAGAGATCCATCACCCCGGACGCTATCATCAGCCTGGAGGACGGGCGGCCCTACAAGTCGCTCAAGCGCCACCTCACGGGGCGGGGACTCACGCCTCAGCAGTACCGGGAGAAGTGGGGCTTGCCGCCGGACTACCCCATGGTGGCCGCCAACTACGCCGCTGTTCGGTCTGAGCTGGCCAAGCAGATCGGCCTTGGACAGAACCGTCGGAGGGCCGCGGCTGAGAAGCGTGCTGTCCCGGACGCCAAGGTGAGCGCGCCTGCCGAGCCGAAGAAGGGCCGGGGGCGGCCGAGGAAGGCTGACGCCTGAGAGCGTGACGTGACCAGGGTCGCAAGGCTTCGGTCATCTTCCTTGCCCTGCCGTTCACCGCGCTCCTTAGCTGGCAGTTCAAGATTGCCTCCTACTCTGCCCTCGTGACTTCGGGGCTGGGAGGCAGAACCCGAGGCGGCTGGGCAACGTCCCGGATCGACAGAGATGCGTATTCCGACGAAGCCGGCCGGGGGTTCCAAGTTGAAGCCGGCCGTCATTCCGAGGCGAAGCCGGCCACCGTTCCGATCTGAAGCCGACCGGCGACGGGGCG
>NZ_KB900609.1:3249262-3254607 GCF_000379105.1 Methylobacterium sp. WSM2598
GGTTGCCCGGGCGAGGTTGTCCTGCACGGTCGAGCGGGCCACGCCCAGCGTTCGTCCGATCTCGCGCGAACTCACCCCATCGTGGGCGAGCCGCAGCATCTGTTTGATTTGTCGCATGGTCAGCTGTCTCCTGGCCGGCATCCCGCTCTCCTCGTGCTCGAGGACTGGGATGCCGCGGTTGCTGACCCGCGGGGATGCGCCGTGGCCGATGCCGGCTACCGAGTGGCCGGCTTCATCTCGGAACGCTGGCCGACATCAAATCGGAACGCTGGCCGGCTTCGCCTCGGAACCGGTGGCCGACTTCAATCGGAATCCGCAGACAGAGACAGCGACATCGAGAAGGCCTCGCCCCGCGGCGGGGCCTTCTTCGTCTGTCGTTCATCCGGTCGTGATTAGGATTTCGGTGCTCATCGAGGCCCGCAAACATGCGCCTGATCACCCTGACCCTCCCGCTCATCGCCCTCCTCGCTGGCCCGGCCCTGGCCCAGACGGTGGCTCCCGGAGGGCGCACGACGCCGACGCAGAACCCCTTCGCCCAGGGCGCCGCCCCGGCCACAAGGCCGGCGGCGCCGGCTCCCGCCGGGAAGATCGCCCCCGCGCCCGCCCAGAAGCCCGCGGCCCCCGCCCGGAAGCCGGCCGCTGCCGCGCCCGCCGGGGCAGTGTTCCCGACCGCGATCTCGCCCAAGTACGCCAGCGAGCCGGCCGGCAAGGCGCGCCAGAAGACCTGCGTGGACCAGTACAACGCCAACAAGGCCGCGGGTGGCGCGGGTAACGCCGGCATGACCTGGATCGAGAAGGGTGGCGGCTACTGGTCCGAGTGCAACAAGCGCCTCAAGGGCTGATCCACCCTTTCGAGATTTTGGTAGGCTCACCGTGTTGTTGAGGAGGCGAGCATGACCCCGACCATTCGCCGCAGCGTTGCCGCCCTGGTTCTGTCTCTGCCGTTCGGTCTCGTGGGTTCGGCTGATGCCGCCGGAGAGAAGCAGACCTTCAGGGCCACCCTGAACGGGACGAGCGAGGTGCCGTCCAACCAGACCAAGGGCACCGGAGAGGTCACCGCGACCTACGATCCGGGAACGAGGACGCTGAGCTGGAAGGGCAGCTACAGCGGCCTGACAGGGTCGGTGACGGCCGCTCACTTCCACGGCCCGGCTGCGCCGGGCCAGAACGCGGGCGTGCTGATCCCGGCTCCGGCTGCTACGAGCCCGTTCGAGGGCTCGGCGGCGCTGGACGAGGCGAAGGCGGCGGACCTGCTGGCGGGCAAGCTCTACTTCAACATTCACACGGCCGAGAACCCGAAGGGCGAGATCCGCGGGCAGGTGGAGCGGGCACCTTGAGGAGCTGAGCGCGGCGGGTCCTGGTTGAGGGCCAGCTCATTGGTGTCCCGCGGGGTCGAACGTGCGCTGCTCGGCCTGCGTCTCGCGGCAGTTCAGTGTGATGCGCAACGTCCTCGGGATCTACGCGCGGCTGCACGGGCAGGCGGGCCGGGGGGATGGACGAAGCCGGCTCGCTGCCCGAGAGCTATTGGGTAGTCAGGCCGGACGTATCGTGGTCGGACCGGCGCTGAGCCCCAGGACGAGGCTGGCCGCGAAGGCTCGTTCAACAGCGCAACGAGGAGCTGGTCAAAGGTTGAGTCTCGCAAGTAAGCGTGGTGTCATCGGTGCTGATGCGACTTATTGCACTCCTTGCTTGTGTCTTGCTGCTTCCGGGGGCGTCGTTCGGCGCTCAAGAGGGTGAGCATTTGAACACGCCCAATTACAGCGAGTGTATGGAAAAGTCCGGCGGTGTCACGTCCGAGATGCTCGACTGTGGCAGCGCGGAAGCGGACCGGCAGGATAAGAAATTGAACGCTATTTACAAGCAGTTGATGGACAGGGCTTCTGAGAAGCAGAAATCTGAGTTGAGGCAATCGCAGCGTGATTGGCTGATTTACAGAAAGAGCAGTTGTAATTTGATCTATGGTTTTGGTGAAGGAGGCACTATTGATGATTTAGCTGCTAGCTCTTGTGGTCTCGACGTTCTCGCACGAAGGGTAAAGTTTTTAGAAAGTCTGATTAAGCGTTGATTGTAAACGAGGTGACTAATTCGCGGTCACACAATTTGTGCGAATTCAGGTAGCGGGAATACGGTAACATCATAAAATAAGCTGAGGATGCCCCATTACTCACACGACGTATTTTAAGTAGACCTCCGTATTTTTTCGAAAACAACATGCATCATCATATTAGACGCCCACAAAAGAATATCAGCAGTAATCACAAACGCTTCTGATTGATGCTGTATCATATATAAAGCAAGTAAATATACAACAGATATAATAAACATGCGAGCGATCAGACGTACCCGTAATACAAGAATAATGCCTCCGATAATTGAGAGGGGTATTCCATAGAACATTGGAAATCCGAATGCTAAAATCATGGAATATTCCCGGCCGCCACTCAAGCCTAAGATGATCAATATGGCTAGGAAAGAGGCAACATAGCATGAAAGTGCAAAGATAATAACATGGATTAGGGTCACGACAAATCTGATGGCGACATCTATGGCTGGCATTGTGTTCCCGAAGGCCTCACAGGAGCGACCGGCCGGTCACGACCACTTCCTTCGTCATACGGTGCTCACGACATCAGATTTGTGATGCATGAGGCGGCGGCCGGGCGTGGAATGTCGAGCGTCATCCCGGGCGCCTGAGGCCTGTCGCAAACTTTTTTAGGCCTATCCGGAGAGCCTGAGAAGGCTGCCGACTCTCGCTTAGGTGCAGCTCCATATCAGGGAGCGCGAGGTCTGCCGGGAAGCCATCAGTGTCGATGACGGTACGATACCCTAGGTGCGCTCGTACCACGAGTTGCACGACAAGGCCGCTTCATACTGGCTCGTCGACTCTCACATCCGTCCTCGCTGATCAAAAGTGATTCACCATAATTGAAACGGACTGGCGCCTAGTTGCGACTTAGTCCAGAAGCACTTAAGAATATCGAGTTACTGCTCAGTGGAGCAAGACGGCCCCTCTTTCCTCGCGCCGCACCTGCCGATGCCCCTCGGAGGGGCGCTATCCTATGCAATCGTTAACAGCCTCGACCGTGATCACTGCTGGTCTGCTTTCTGCCCTAGTCTCCGCAGCATCATGGGCGGGCGAGCGGCAGCCCTTCGAGAAGGTGAAGGGCTGGGAAGTCGAGCGCACGGTCGGTGATGCCGGGCCGAACCCTTGCGTCGCGAGCCGCACCTACAAAGACCGCGACGACAACAACGCGGTCAACGCGGTCGTCTTCGCCCTTGACGGATCGCGTGCGGTCCTCGTTCTGGCCTATCAGGGCTGGGGGTGGGACAAGAACGAGAAAGTCACGGTGCCGCTCGCTCTCGACAAGAAGCTCATCGACGCCAAGTCACGCTGGGTCGGTGATGCTGAGATGCTCTCCACCAAGCTCCCCGACACGGTTGTCCCGGACCTCCTGGCAGCTCGGAAGATCATCCTACGTTTCGACGACAGCGACGCCGATTTCGATATTGCCGGGTTCCCGCAAGCCTACGAGGCCTTGCGCCGCTGCGATGCTGCCCCTGCGCGCACCGCCTCGGTGGCTCCTGCACCCCTAGCCCCGAAGGCGACCGCGCCTGCTGAACCATCAGCGGCCCGGGTGAAGGCCTACTTCGTTGGGTTGATGCTGCAGCAGGTCATCAAAGAATGCGAGGTCACCACCACTGGCCCGCAGCGCAGCGCCGTCGAAGCAAAGCTGTCCGCGCTGCAGCCGGAGATGACGGCGATCGACACCGCACTTCGCGAACAGGTTCGAACCCGCCCGGCTCCGTACTGTCCTCCGCCTAGCGATGAGCCGAAGTTCCAAGTCACTCTGCGGGACTTCGTCGAGCGTACTCCTGAGGATTTCACCGCTGCTGTAGAGCGTCGCGGAGCAGAAGCTGCCGCCGTCGACGAGAAATTGCCCAAGCTCTAAACCGCCTTGCTCCTTTAGTCCAACCCATCCGTGCCGCGCGCTCCTCCCAAGGCAGAGCCTTGAACACGGCCTCTGTCATGGTGCGCCGGCCCGGCTTCATTCTCTTGCCAGGGTCATCGAAGGCAACCCCCATCTCTGGCCTGGTGTGCAACTCGGCAACGAGGTCCGCCACGCTCATGTAGCCGCCACGGCCATTGCTGCGGCGCAGGCGTCCTCAGCTGAGGTCATCAAGGGTTGCCCGAGCGCTGCGCAACAATTCCCTGATCTGCCGCCTCAAGGCGGTCACCTCTGCCGTGCGCAGACCGTGCCGAAAGCGGCCGTTCGCACTACCTCGCGGGGCACCGCTCCCGATTGCGCCGCCGTGGAGACGGCAGCGCTTCCGGCCCTTCATGGCGGGGGACTGGCACTCCGTCCCGCGCCGGGTCTTGGCGCAGCAGCGGCGCGACAGGCGAAGTTGCAAGGGCTCGGTCGTCGGCAGGTTCACAGGGTTGATGTCCATTTTCGAGAGATCCCCCACCCCCCGGCATCGCCACGGCGCCGACGATGGCCTGACCACCTGGAGCGACGTACACGTGCTCGACAGTCACTTTCTGCTCGCCGCCGCGTCGGATCTTGGCCAAGGTTTCGAGCTGGGCGAGGAAGGTCCGCTGCAGCTTGGTCGCCAGTGTCCCGAAGCGCTCCATGGCGGCCGTGTCCTTGGCCCCCTTGGCCCGACTGATCATCGACATGGCGGCCTCGTGCGTCGCGACGATCTGCACGGCCAGCATCGCCTCGGCCTCGTTGCGGGGGGCGAGGCCCCCGACAGCCGCGAGGGCGGCGTTGAGCTGCTGGGCCGCGGGGGGACCCTTGCCCGGTTCGCACGCGGCCGCGCCGAGCCATCCGAGCATGTGACGTCCGAACGCATCCGACGCTGTGCCGAACGTGTCGAGCATGTGCAGGTGCTGCCCGGCCGCATCGGCATGGGGGGCGTCGAGCGCCACCTCACCTCCCTCCGCGAGGTCCACCTCGTAGGCAAGTGGGAGCGGGCGCGCCCGGATCCGCCGCCGGGCGCGCTTGATCGCCTCCTGCTCCTGCTCGGTTGGTTCCCGTGGAGAGGACATTGTGGACTTCGACATCGCGGTCACCTCGGCTGAGAGGCTTCAGGAGCAGAACCATCCGTATTGGTGACGCCCTCATGGACGCGCATCCGCAGACTGAGACGACTATACAACCGAACTTGATGTCTCTCTCGCATTGTCCGAGGGAGTATCTTCAAGTGGGACTGCAGGTCGTGTCCCTGGTGGTGGTGTAGCTCGACGGGAGCGAGAGAGCCCGTCTGCGCGCCCTCCACAGCGCCGAAGCAGGCGGGATCTCTCGCGGGGTGGTCATCGGCGGTTGCCGGGTAGGGTCGGGGTG
>NZ_KB900609.1:3254707-3262846 GCF_000379105.1 Methylobacterium sp. WSM2598
CGGGCCGGCCCGTCGCGGCCGGCATCAAACCGTCAAAACCCAGAGCCGCAAGATCAAGTTCGTCCACGAACACGTCGACGACGCGCACCGGATTGTCCTCGGACACCTAGTCGTCCAACCGGTTCGGCAGCAGCGTGACTTGATGGCGATCCGCACCCCAAACAAACCGCGCCATACCAGCCTCCACCGTCAGGCAGAGACTATCAAAAACCCTCACGTTTTCACACAGCCTCGGTGGAGTTCGTGGAGATTGAGAAGGGCGGACGCGACGACCGGCCCAAGCTCGCCCAGGCGCTCCGCCTCTGCCGCGTGCAAGGCGCCACTCTACTCGTCGCCAAGTTGGACAGACTGAGCCGAGACGGCGTGTTCCTCCTTACCCTCCAGCGCGACCTCCAGCGGATGGGGCTGCGCTTCGTCGCCGTCGATATGCCCGAGGCGAATGGAGCTAACGATCGGGATCATGGCCGTGGTCGCCAAGGCCGAGAGGCGGATGATCAGCGCCCGCACGAAGGCGGCGCTGGCGGCGGCGAAGGCCCGGGGTGTGAAGATGGGTGGCTTCCGAGGCGTCCTGCCCACCGATCAGGACCGTGCCAGGAGCGCCGAGGTGGTGAAGGCCAAGGCGGACAGCCGAGCAGCCGATCTCGCGCCGATCCTGGAGGACATCCGGGCCGGCGGCGCTACCAGCCTCCGGGAGATTGCTGGCGAGTTGAACCATCGCGGTATCCCGACCGCTCGGGGCGGATCGTGGTCGGCGGTCCAGGTCAACCGTGTTCTGGCGAGGACGGCGGGAGGGGTGGCCTGGAATGCAGCCCCGGGAACGACAAGGGGGATGGCGCCATTAACCTGTGTTGTCGGGTTCGACCCCGGCACCCAGCCTCATCAACACTGAGCCGGCCGGGCCCATCCCCGCGCCGGCTCCTCTTTGCGACGAGGAACCACGCGCGAGCGCCGAGGGTTGGTTTTTCGCCGTGATGAAATCGGTTGTTGGCTGAAGAGCGAGCGCCCGGCGAGGATTGGACCCCTTCGCCGGGCGTTCGTGCGTCTGGCGAGTGGAGGAGCGCCTACTTGCCACCACCGCCAGCACCGCCGCCACCACCGCCGCCGCTTCCCTGCGGGACCGGGCGGGAAGGCTGGCCCGCGTTGCTGCCCGCAGCTGGGTCAGAGCTGATCTGGGACGCACCGGTTCCGCCGGGGGCAACAGTCACATCCGGGGCTGTCCCCGTCGTGCCAGGGGTCCGGCCGACAGTGCCCGTGGTCGCTGAAGCGGGAGGCGCGGCCGTTTGAGCGTAGGCGACACCCGCGGCCGAGATGGCGAGGGCTGCCAGGAGGGCTGTCGAGATCGAGCGCATTGGATACCTCACGAGGTGGATTTTTGACCCCAACGCGCGCTGCATGGATAAGGTTCGTCGATCCTGGTAGCGTGAGGGCAGACAGCAGAACACCCGGCCGGGGTTCAGGACCCGCACCGGGCGCTCGCTCCTCGAGCGCAGACTCGGTCTCCCGCAAATAAACAATCATACGATGTAGAGTAGACTTGGCAGCGCGCGATCACTTGATAAAAATCGCCGAAGCGGTGGTGGTGATTTGCCGCGCGCAGCAGCAATGAGGGCGGATCTGACCAATCCGCTCGGCCTGCGCGCTCGCGGTACATCGCCAACACCGCCGAGGCCGGCTGCCGCTCAATGGCAGAGGTATTTTCGGCATCATCAGCTTCGGATGCACTGGGTGGCGCTTGAGCCAGATCAACACCGCCCCGCGCCGCCGTGACACTCTCGTTGGTCCAGTCGGAGCGGGTAAGGCACGTCCCCAATCAGTTTGCCCTGGGCCGGTCCGCGCAAGCCGCCATGCCCGCGAGGTCCCATGGCGGGCTGGTCGCCTGGAGGTGCGGCGGCCGGGCTCCGCACTCACAATGGGCCCGGCCGCCAGCTACAGCGACCAGCCCGCCACAGGCTCAAAGGCGGTCGCCAGTCGCTGCCTTCGCCCGCTCGGATCTGTGACGACGAGAGCGGCCGATCTCGGAATGGAGAGGAGCGGAGACCACGACAGGTCGGACGTAGCCGCCGCTCTCGCCGGGTCGGGGCACCCTGTTCGGCTCGCTGTCAAGCTCGCGCGTTGCGGTTAACACGCGGTGCAGACTCCTGCTCCGCTTCGGGTGCAGTACTTGCACAGCCGCAGGGGGGCAGGAGGCACAATGGAAGCCGACACCCTCAAGAACCCGCCGTTCCGGGTCCTAACCTACCGGGACGGGCAGGATGTCATCATTGAGACCGTGCAGACGCCAGAGGCTGCCCAGATCCGGTTCGCGTCGGCGGTCGACCTCTGCCGCACACGCGACGACGCGCACACGCACCGGGTTGAGCTCTGGCATGGGCAGGAGTTGCTGGAAATGTGGCGGGGCGAGACAGACTAGGTCGAACAGGTGCGGCGGCCGGGCTCCCTGCGGGTGGAGCCCGGCCGCTGGCTGCAACGACCGACCGCTGGATCGGGGATGTCAGGTGGTCGCTACCTTCGCCCTCGCCGGGGAGCGAGGTCGGTCTCGAATAGAAGGGACGACGACCCGGGATCTCTGCACAGCGAGAACGAGGTGATCCCGGGCCACCGCCGTGCCGGCTGGATGTTTAGCCCGGCAGGTAAGAGCGTGATCTAGGATGGTTAACGAAGTGCTAACGACAGCAGAACGCCCGGCGGTTGTCCCGTGCCGCCGGGCGTCTGTTCGGACCTCATCTCCTGACACTCGTATCAGCCCAACCAACTCGGGCTGGTTCGACTCGTTCGAGCGAGTCTCTACCGTAGGTGGTGTGGCCGCTCGGATAGGAGGGGCTGTCCGTCAGGTTCTGGTTCGGCCCGCGCAGCCAGTCCAGGCTGTGGGACGGCCGGCCGAAATAGTCGGCGCCCCGGTAGGCGAAGAGGGCCTGCAGGGTCTGGAACGGCCGGGAATTGCCGTTGGCGTCAGCGCCCTGGCTACCGGCCGGACGGTCGTAGGCCTTGCCGAACACGTCGGGCCTGCCGTCGCGCGACGCGAAGATCGATGAGGCGGCCTCCGAGACCGGGTTCTTGCCGTTCGTGGTGCCGTTGCCGAAGAAGTACTTGCCGGAATTGGAGTCCGATTTGGCGACGTTGTTGGTGTAGCCGAGCAGGTCGGCGACCGTCTGGGTCACGTTCGTGAAGGTCTTGTAGTCCGCGTAGCGGGCCCTGGCCTGATAGATTTCGCCGAGCCGGCTACCGAGCCCGTCCGCGAGTTCGGCGGCGTTACCGTCGGTGATGAAGCAGTCGCGCAGTGCGAGCTGCCGCTGCTCGGCGAACGGCAGCAGGAGCGGCTGCGCGAGGGCACCGGACTGGATGTCGCCGGTCACCCGCAGGTTGGCGGTCAGCGCCGCGCGTCCTTCGGCGGTGCGGGTCAACGCACTGACCGGCGCCAGTCCCTGCAGGGCAGTGAGGTTCGTGGCGGTCTGCGCCCCGGCCCCGAGGGGCAGCAGCGTGCAGAGAAGAGCCGCCCCGTAGATCATCCGCCCGCGCATGATGGTGCCTCCCCGTGTGTTGTCGTTGTCGGTACCAGGAGACGACGGCCGTGGTGCCCTGTCCAGCCCTGGGGCGCTGCCTCACGCCTCGGGAACGACCGTATCCGCGGCGTCCATTGGGCAAGTGAGGTCGCGGATCAGAGCGGCCAGTTCGGGCTCATGGACCAGGACGGCCGCAGCCTCGCTGCTGACCCACTGCACGTCGCGCTGGCCCTGCTCGCGCCAGCTGGGCAGCTCCCCTGTGACGGTCAGCACGTAGACCGCCACTCGGCAAGGGACGGCACTGCCGTCCGGCAGCCGCTTGTCGTAGGTGTAGTGGCCGGCCGGCGTCTTGCTGATCTGACCGGTGACGCCGGCCTCCTCCCGCGCCTCGATGGCCGCAGCCCGGTGAGGCTTGCGGCCCTTCATCGGCCAGCCCTTCGGCGGGATCCAGCGCCGGGTCTCGCGCGAGGTCACCAGCAGCACCTCCAGGCTGCCGTCCTCGGCCTGACGCACTGGCAGGGCCGCCACCTGCTCCGCGCTTTTCCGCGCCGCGCCCTTCTTCAGTGGAACGGCTTTCTTCGGCTTCGTGGCGGACGATGGCGGCTTGCGCTTCGGCACGGGTAGCTCACGACCACAGGGCGGCAAACCTCAGGGCCCACCTTCGTTCCGAGCGCTCGGCACAGCCGAGCGCAGCAGCCCCCGATGTGGTGGAACCGGTCAGCAGATAGACAAGCCGGCTAACCATCGGCACCCTGTTCCCACGAGCAAGGAGGAACCACCATGCGCCGTGTCCTCGTCCCCGCCCTCCTCGTGCTGGCCGTGCCGTTCATCGCGGCGGCCGCGGCCGACACGCCGGTGCCGCCCGAGCAGGCCGCCAAGGTCGAAGCGCTGCTGCGCCAGCAGGGGTTCACGACCTGGAAGGAGATCGAGCTGGACGACGGCATGATCGAGGTGGAAGACGCCGTCGACGCCAGCGGCAAGAAATTCGACCTGAAGCTCGATCCGGTGACCTTGGAGATCCGCAGCCGCAAGGCGGAGTAAGGACGGTCGGTTCAGGAGCAGGCGGGCAGGCCTGACGGAACGATGGAGGCCGGTCATGCTGAGCAACATCGAGATCATCGCCCGGCTCGCCCTCTCGGCCCTGCTCGGCAGTCTCGTCGGGCTGGAGCGCGAGCGGCTGCTCTGGGCCGCGGGCCTGCGCACGCATATGCTGGTCTGCGTCGGCGCCTGCCTGATCATGATCGTGTCGGCCTTCGGCTTCTCCGACATCATGGGCCAGCAGAACGTGGTGCTGGATCCCTCGCGCGTCGCCGCGCAGGTCGTCTCCGGCATCGGCTTCCTCGGCGCCGGCACCATCCTGCTGCGCGGCGAGGTGGTGAGGGGGCTGACCACGGCCGCGAGCCTGTGGGCGGTGGCGGCGGTGGGGCTGGCAGTCGGCGGCGGGCTCTACGTGGCGGCGCTCGCCGCGACGCTGGTCATGCTGATCATCCTGGCCGGCGTGAAGCCGATCGAGGAGCACTACCAGGCGCGGCTGCAGGCGCGGCCGCTGCGGCTGGTGGCGCGCACGGGCGAGATGTCGATCGACGTGCTGCAGGAGGTCACGGGCGAGCGCTCCTCGCGCATCAGGCAGTTCGTGGTGCGCCAGTCCGGGTCGGAGGGGCTCGACGAGGTGACGGTGACTTTCGTGCGGCTGTCGCAGCGCAGCGTCGAGGCGATCGCGGAGCGCCTGCGCCAGCATCCGGGCGTCGTGAGCGTTGAGACGGAGGTGGCTTGAGCGCCGCGCGCTCACGACAGCCCTCCCGCCGGCGGGGCCGTACGACATGAGAAGGCGCCCGCGGGCGGTCGTGATCTCCGCCCTGGGCGTGGTGCAGATCCTGACCTGGGGCACCTCGTACTACCTGCTGACCGTGCTGGCGCCACCGATCGCGGCAGACACCGGCTGGCCGCTGCCGTGGATCATCGGCAGCCTCTCGGCCGGCCTGCTGGTCTCGGGGCTGGTCTCGCCCCACGTTGGCCGCACCATCGGCCAAGCCGGCGGCCGGCCGGTCCTGGCCTTCGCCACAGTGGTGCTGGCGCTCGGACTGCTTGTGCTCGGCCTCGCGCCCAATCTGCCGGTGTTCTTCCTCGGCTGGCTGATCCTCGGTGCCGGCATGGCAGCAGGGCTCTACGACGCCGCCTTCGCCACCCTCGGGCGGCTCTACGGCGCGGGCGCGAGGCCGGCAATCTCGACGCTGACCTTGTGGGGCGGGTTCGCCAGCACGGTGTGCTGGCCGCTCTCGGCCTTCCTGGTCGCGCAGCTGGGTTGGCGAGGCACCTGCTTCGCCTACGCCGGCCTGCTGCTCGCCCTGGCGCTGCCGTTGGTTCTGCTCGTCTTGCCAGCCCCGCCGCCCTTGCCGGGCGCGGACATCGCCACCGATCCGGCGGGCAATGGTCCGTTGTCGTCCAGGGAGCGCCGGGCCTTTATGCTGCTGGCCGGCATCCTGACCCTGGGTGGGGCCACTACAGCGATCGTCTCAGTGCACCTCCTCAACCTGCTGCAGGCGCAGGGGACTTCTCTCGCCACGGCGGTGTCGCTCGGCGCGCTGGTCGGCCCGTCGCAGGTCGCGGCCCGCGTGATCGAGATGGCCAACAAGGGCCGGCATCATCCGATCTGGACGTTGACGGCGGCCATGGGCCTGATCGCCCTCGGCCTGCTGCTGCTGTGGGCGGGGGTCTCGATCGTGGCCCTCGCCCTGGTGCTCTACGGCGCCGGCAATGGGGTCTAT
The DNA here is from genome assembly GCF_000379105.1 of Methylobacterium sp. WSM2598. Taxonomy (GTDB): domain Bacteria; phylum Pseudomonadota; class Alphaproteobacteria; order Rhizobiales; family Beijerinckiaceae; genus Methylobacterium. The sequence goes on from NZ_KB900609.1 coordinate 3,260,973, forward strand.
TCGATCGCGCGGGGTACCCTGCCGCTCGCGCTATTCGGGCCGGTCCGCTACGCGCCATTGCTTGGGCGTTTGGCCTTGCCGAACCTGGTGGCGCAAGCACTAGCACCCTCGCTTGGGGCCGTGGTGCTGGCACAGGGCGGCGCCTCGGTCACGCTGTCGCTGCTGGTCGTCCTCACGCTCCTCAACATGGGCCTCGTCGGCGCACTGTGGCGTGTGCACTGAGGAACCCTGGTTCCATACGCCCGCCTTACACGAATGGCGCTACTTCCCGCCGGCCCCTGGGCCGAGCGGATCCGGGCCTTCACGGGCGGCAAGGGCACGGGCTGGCCCAGACCCTGTTCGCGCCCGACGAGCTCGCCTCGATGAACCGGTACGCGGACGCGGTGCGGGCGACCCACATCCCGAACCGGTTCAGGCGGCCCGTGGCGCCCGTTCTGCCGCCCGCCGTCCCATTCCCCCCCGTCCGCACCGCCGCGCCCGTCCACGGCCCTCTAGGTCGGCCGCGCCGCTGTCGCCCATCAATCCGGCTCTGAAGCCTCTTCAAGCTGCCGGGACGACGCCCGGCGGCACCGCCTGCGGCTTCTCTGGCGCCGTCGCGCCCTGCACCGGGCCTGAACGCTGCTCTCGAACGGCTTCGGCGGGGCGTGGAGCGGAACGCGTAGCAGCGGGCAGCGGGAGATCAACCAAGATGACGCGACCGCTCAGCGGGTCGAGGATGCGGATCTGCGCCATGTGGCTCCCCTCATGGGAGAAACAGACAGCCTGCCTCGATTCAGGTAAGACTTCGTTAATGGCTGTCCCGTGCGGCCGATCACACCCCTGCGTCGATGGATAAGAATAACTAGCATCTATGTGCGCCTTGTGTGACCACAAAGCTACACAGGAAAACCGGTCTAATCAGTACATCATTTGGATGATGTCAAGCTCATCTATCGAAGGTACGCACGACTGATCGGTATATGCACGGGTCTAATAGAGTGATTCTGAGTGGAATCGACCTTCCTATCCTTTGCGCGCTGTTCTGCGGCGGGGTAGTATCGGGCCTGACCGGATTTGCTTTTTCAGCGATAGCGGGTGTCATTCTGCTTCATTTATATCCATCTAGTGTCGCAATTCCTTTGATGATGTTCTGTTCGTTGTTTTCGCAGGCGGTAAGTTATTTTAAGCTGAGATTAGATTTCGACATGAGAGCGAGTGTGGGTTTGATATGCGGTGGGTGTTTTGGTTTGCCGATTGGGTATGTTGCCTACTCTGCCCTTGATCAGCATCTGTTCCGTATCATATTCGGCGTTTTCGTATCTGCGTATAGCGCTTATATGCTGTGTAAACCATCGTCGCTTAGCTATCGGTGGCTAAGCCACAGATCTATGGCGACATACGTTGGATTACTAGGCGGATTTGTTGGTGCCATAACTGCGATGCCGGGAGCACTGCCGACCATCTGGTGCGATATGCAGGGCTTTTCTAAAGAGAAAAGAAGAGCCTTGACGCAACCATTTATTATATTCATGCAGATCGCGGCTTTCATAATATATCTTGTGGGAGGCAAATTGTCTCACGAGTTGATGAAATTTGCGGTCGAGGGAGCTCCAGCGGCGGCAGCCGGTGCAGTTGTGGGCATATCTCTATTCAGAAGAATTAGTGAAAATAAGGCGAGGAAGGCTTCTTTGTCGCTTCTTCTGATTTCCGGCGCGATGCTTGTGGGCTAACTAGCGAGAGAAGGCCGCCCTGCCTACAGCAGGAGAACGTGAAGAGTAAGGGCTAACTTTAGCATTACAGTTGCGTTTTTGTGCGTGCTGGCTGACGGCTGGCCCGGCTTGGCGTCCGGCGCTGCCGCCGCCGTTTGGCGTCTGACGCGCGCTGTTTGAGATGTG
>NZ_KB900609.1:3262946-3266966 GCF_000379105.1 Methylobacterium sp. WSM2598
TGCGCCCCTTCACCTCCCGGAGCGACGAGGCCCACAACTCCAGCGTCGCCTCGACCGAAGTCTCCGACGTCCATGATGCGCGAATCATGGCGACGCAAAGAGTCAGAACCTCGCCGAAAACGCAACTGTAATGCTAGTCCACAGGCTCACCCGCGAGCGGGAGTAGATCACCGACGCCGGCAACGACGTCGGCTAGAGTTCCCTTCTCGGGTGCGGCAGCGACCGCGAGCAGAAGAAGCAGCGCGAACACTCCAAAGACCAGGATCACCGTGAGGCGCTCGGCGCGCTGGCGCTGCGCGTGGATGACAGCGCATCCGAGCGTGAAGACGGCCGCCTCGGCGGCGGGGAGCAGTAGGGCGGCGGCCATGCCGCGGGCCTCCTCATAGAAGGGGCGCACCGAGAGCGGAGCGCCCAGGTCGAGTCGGGAAGTGAGACCAGTCACGAGGCACTGGCGCCGGCAGAGTGCCAAGCTCAATTAGATCGCGCATCATCTATTCGAATGTCTAACCGGTGATTGTTTCCGACCCGAACTCAGTTGTGCTTGCCCTCGTGCGCACGAGGACGGCCTATTCGCCGAAGCCCAGTTATCGAGGGACCCGCTTGGCGATCTTGGCGATGTGCGCCCGACTGCACCCGGCTGCCAGCATCGCGGTGATCCCGGCGTTGCGCTCGACGTTCTCGATCCGGCCCCGGTAGAGGCTCTGCGCCTTCGCACGTGCCTGCCCCCTGAGCCTGCCGGCGGCGCAGATCCCCGTAGTCCTTGCGACCGCCGCGAGCACGGATCGGCCGAACCGCTGTCGCCTCTCGAAGAGGCTCTGGAGCGGCTGCGCCGGGAGGTCGGTGCATAAAGCGAAGTGGCTAGAGGACCCGGCCAGCGAGGCGCCGGCGGTTGGCCCCGGAGGTGTGGACCCGCACATCGGCGTGCCACGGGCCTGCGTAGTTAATGTGCGGTGAATGCGTTCCTTCGGTTTTGCCCAGCAGTCCAGTCTCCGGGCTTGTCTTCGTTGTCGGCGAGACCAAAACAGGAGGCACTCCTATGCAGAAGCCCGTCCTACATCGGCATGCAGACGGAACAGCGCACTACTCGCATTGTTACGCTGAGTACGCCCCGAACTCGTACCGCTTTGCGTGGCAGGCACCTCGCCGCACAACCTCGGTTCACCGTCGTTTGAGAGCAGGGCTGACAGCATTTGCAGTTGCGGCGGCGGCGTTCTGGGCAACGATTTTGATCTCTCCGCCGAACTCTCAGGCTGAGGCCTCGGCCGACATCAGCATGCACGAAACCGCGCCCAGGAGCCGCATTTAGGCCGGTCCGGCCAACGACGCCTTCCGATGCCATCCTTCTCCTGAGCTTCGCCATCAGTGCAGTCCCGCTCCGGGCTCGACCAGCGGTGCTTGGATCCGCGCCACCACGCCCGCCGGCCCGGCATTCGCCTGGCCTATCGGATCGCCGTCCGCGCGTTTCGTAGGCTGAGCGCTGTCGCGTCAGAGAAGGCGCGGCTCAGCCCTTCCCACCACTCACCCCAACCCACCAAGCACTGTGGCAGACCCGGCGGCTTGGGCCGGTCAGGTCGGGGAACTGGGCGGGGCAGCGGGGCGACGTTGCCTCGTCGTGGCCCGCCTGGAGATCTTGGCGACGTGCGCCCGGCTACACCCGGCAGCCGCTTGGATCTGGGACCACGTCATCCCGGCCCCCAGCATCGCGGCGATCCCCGCGTTGCGCTCCATGTCCTCCACCCGGCCCCAGCAGAGGCCCTGAGCCTGCCGGCGGCGCCGGTCGTCATAGTCCTTGCGCGGCCCGCGGCGATACGGATCGGCAGAACCGCTGTCGCATCTCGAAGAGGCTCTGGAGCGGCTGCGCCGGGAGGTCGGTGCATGAAGCGGAGCGTCGAGCCGAACCGTCGCAAGGGCTGCCGTAACTGCAGGGCGGCGGTAATCGGCTCAGCTCGCACAAATTCGGTTCGGCAGGCTGAGGCACTTGGCGCCACCGGGATGCAAAGCCTAAGATTAGGTGCTTGCAGTGGAGAAGGCTCGAAGTTTGTTCCGGCCCGCGGAGGGTTCGATGCGCGTACTCGTGACTACCCTCGCGGTCATCTTAGCCAGTGCAAGGATGGCCGCAGCATTGGAGCGGATGCCCCGCATCTCCAAAGGCGCGTTCTATGACAGGGTACGCCCCATGATGATGGAGGGCGGATGGCAACCCGTGCCGATCCCCAAAGATCAGCAAGGGTGTGCACCCGGCAGAGAGAACGTGTGTGAGCACTACCCTGAGGCAGAGGCTTGTTCCGGCACGGGAATGGCATATTGTATCTTTGTATGGCGCAAGAACGAAGCACAGATGCGGGTGACAACAACCGGTGAGGAGCTAACAGACCTCGTTGTTTCGGATGTGAGCTGTGAGATATTCTGTCAGGCTCAGGGCGATGCGCTTACTGTGCCGCGATTTGATACTGAGGCTGCGTGCAGGAAAATAACAACAGGCTCGATTGGCTATATGCATTGCGTACAGAGGGAGCAAACCGCGTATGATTATCTAAGTATAGTGTGGCATAGATTGAACGAGAAAGCAGCTGATTACTGCGCGAAAGCTGCTGAAAGGCAGCCCACCCCCTACACGTGGTTAGAGGCATGCTTCACGGGGCAGATGCGGGGTCAGCAGATGGAGCGCGACCGATTAGGACCGGCGCCCGTTTTTCGGCCCTGACTTCGGACCCTCGACTACGGCATCACGCGCTTGGCGATCTCGGCGATGTGCGCCCGACTGCACCGCTGCTAGTGCATTGACGCAATCAGAAGATTCACAGGAGGCCTGAGCCATGCGAGTCTGGGGGCATGGCTCAGACTGTCTGTGTGATCCCGAGTGCCAATGACCTGGCGCGCCTGTCCGCCATCGTCACCGATCGGGCGCGGGCCCTCAAGCACATCCAGCGCGCCCGCATCGTCCTGCTCTCGGCCGAGCGTCTTTCCGTCCTGGACGTCGCCCGGCAGGCGGGGGTCAGCCGACCGGCGGTGTGGCGCTGGCAGCAGCGCTACGCCGAGGAGGGTGTCGAGGGTCTGCTGCGCGACAAGACCCGCCCGCCCGGCAAGCTGCCCCATTCCACCGACACCGTCGCCGAGGTGCTCGCCCTCACCTGCTCCGAGCCGCCCGGCGAGGTCACTCATTGGACAGGTCGCGCCCTGGCACAAGCCGTCGGGATCTCCCTGCGGTCGGTCCAGCGCATCTGGGACGCCCATCGCCTCCAGCCGCATCGGGTGCGCAGCTTCAAGCGCTCGAACGATCCTGCCTTCGCGGCGAAGGTCGAGGACATCGTCGGCCTCTCCATGGATCCACCGCGCCACGCTGTCGTGCTCTCGCTCGACGAGAAGAGCCAGATCCAGGCCCTGGAGCGCACCCGCCCGAGCCGAGGTGTGAAGCCGGGCCGCCCCGAGACCCAGACCCACGACTACGTCCGGCACGGCACCACGACGCTGTTTGCCGCGCTCGACGTGCTGGAGGGTACCGTGATCGGCCGCTGCATGCAGCGCCATCGCCACGACGAGTTCCTGCGCTTCCTCAACACCATCGAGGCGGCGGTGCCGGCCGGCAAGCTGATCCACGTGATCCTGGACAACTACGCTACCCACAAACACCCGAAGGTGCGAGCCTGGCTGGCCCGGCATCCGCGCTGGATCTTCCACTTCACCCCGACCTCGGCCTCATGGATGAACGCGGTCGAGGGCTTCTTCTCCGCCCTGACCCGGCGCAGGCTGAAACGGGGCAGCTTCAGCGGGATCGTCGATCTTCAGGCTGCGATCAACCGCTACATCTTCGAGCACAACGACAGCCCAAAGCCCTTCGTCTGGACCAAGCCGGCCGCCGCCATCCTCGACGCCGTCAATGGCAACGCTGCACCATCCGTTTGAGTCAGTGCACTTCTGTAACGGGCATTGGTGTCAATCCCTTCTGAGCGTCATCTCTTCGCCGGAGGCTTGCTTCTGTCCGCAGTCAGCGCAGGGCTGCTGCTTGATGATGTCTGCTGA
>NZ_KB900609.1:3267066-3271672 GCF_000379105.1 Methylobacterium sp. WSM2598
GCGCAGGCCCAAACCTGACGCCGTTGACTTCGGACACCATCATTCTGAGGGACGACCACCCAACCTCAAGCGCTCCGGTGTTCGGCGCGCCCGTTACATCATCTAGGTAGGAGAACGCGCTCCGGCGACAGCCGGAGTTGGGCCCCTATGCGGCGCTCTGCGGCCGCCTACCTACGAGGAACACCTTTTAGGAAAATCAATGACTTACCTGGGCTTCCCAAGCTGAATGTCGTCGGTTCGATCCCGATCGCCCGCTCCAACTGATTTCTGGCTTCCGCTGTCGCTTTGATCGGCCTCGCTGGTCGGGGATTCCCTATGGTGGTCCCCGCCGTTCCTCTTGCCCGTTCAGGGTTCGGCCGGGTCTGGCCGGCAGGGGCGTGCGGGCTCGCGCCGTCGGCCGAGGTCGGTGCGCGGCCCGGACGCGCGCCTCCGCGGCAAGGCCATTCAGCAGGGGCCGTCGCCGACCACGCCCGGCCGCGAGAGGCGCTGGCCACACTCACGACGCATTTGATGGCGCGAACTGCGCCGTTGCTTCAACGCCAGCGCGAGCGAGGCCGCAAGATCGCACGAACGTTGCCGGCTTCGGCCAATGGCGAGCGCCGCGCGGCGGAGGCCGTGCTTGTCAGCCGCACCCGGTACCGGCAATCTAAGCTGGGCCGTAGGCGTCACGGGTCGCCGGAGCGTTCTCTCATCGGGCCGCAAGAGACGGGAAGTCCCAAATCATGATGATCGACGGTAGGAAGGCCGGGGCCGGCGGGAGGGACGAGACCGCTCTGGTGCGGCGTCAGGCGCGGCTTCTCACGCGCCGGTCGTTCCTGGTCGGCTCGACCGTCGGCGTCGGCGCGCTCGGGCTCGCCGGCTGCGCGGCGTCCGACAGCCTGCTCCTTGCCGAGGCGACGAAGATCTACGGACCGCTGCCGGAGGAGAAATTCCCGATCCCGGCGGTCGACATCAGCAAGGTCGATCCAAAGTACTACCGCAGAACAGTTCGTTACGATTCCAAAGAAGCGCCCGGAACGATCGTCGTCGATCCCGGCAATTTCTATGTCTACCGCATCGAGGGCGACGGGTCTGCCACGCGCTACGGGGCCAATGTCGGCCGCGACGGGTTCCTGTGGAGCGGTGACGCCTATGTCGGCCGCAAGTCCGAATGGGCGACGTGGACACCGCCCAAGGAGATGATCCGGCGTCAGCCCGAGGCCGCCAAATACGCCCGCGGCATGCCGGGCGGCCTCGACAACCCGCTCGGTGCCCGCACCCTCCACCTCTACCAGAACGGCGCCTACACGCTCTACACGATCTACGCCAGCAGCGAGCCCGAATCGATCGGCAAGGGCATCACGAGCGGCTGCGTCGGCCTGCTGAGTCAGGACATGATCCACCTCTACGCGCGGACGCCGGTCAAGACGAAGGTGATCGTCCTGCCCGCGTAGGGAGAGGCGGCGGCCCTGTTTCGGTCAGCGATCGGCACGGCTCGGATTCTTGATCTGGCCGTCGACGAGGCCCGCGAAGGTGCCGAGGGCCACCGGCCAGTCGAGGGGCCCGGTCGAGCGCCGCGGACAGGGCCTCGTCCGCCGCGGTCCCGCAGGGGGCGTTGCCGGCGCGCAGCGTCGCACGCGGCGCGGGCGCGGCTTCGTCGATGCCGGGCGGCGGGCGCGCGGCGGGCGGGGTTCGGTGGCGCAGGTCCCGCCCCCCGGCGGCAGAGATGGCGGGCCGCGTCGTGGCCGCGCCGGTGACGGCAGCGCGGCTGCCGGCATCGGGCAGGTGCCCGGGCGGAGATGAGAAGGAGCACGCGCGAACCCGGCCCACGCCTGCCGCTGCGGCGTTGCAGGACGAGAACGCGGTCCTCACGCGATCGGCAAGAGCACGAACCCTTGGATACGGTCGCGAGCGAGCAGGCGCGCGAGATGTCCGCCCCTCTCGTCAGCGCGGTCCTCGCGTGCACTGAGGTAATCTGGATACGCAACGTCCCGTGAGCGCCGCGAATCGGCGTGAGTTCGCGCGAAACGCACGGATGTCGGTTCGTCGCGTCGGTGAGAAGGGGTGAGAACGGGCGTGCGGACCGACGCGGGGCCCGCCCCGCCGCCTCCCGACCGGCCGGCTCAGGTCTCGGAGGGCCCGCACCAGCCCGGCAGGTAGTGGGCCTCCGGCGACTTGGCGCAGGCCATCGCCTCCCCCAGCGCCGCGCCGAAATCCTCGCGCAGCCTCCGCTTCTCGATCCGGCGGCGCAGGAAATCCGCCCACAGGAACTCGCTGAACGGCGTCGTCTCCTTGGCGAAGCCGCCCTTCCGGCGCAACGCCCCGGCGAGGCTGCGATAGGGATCGTCCTCCAGATCCGCGAGGGATTTCGGGATGGCCTTGAACCCGACCCGGACGCCCTCGGCGTCGTAGGGGTGGACCCAGGCCTTGTGGTCGCAGACGGTCCAGAAATCCGCCTTGTCGAGGTGGTGCAGGTCCGCGACCTCGGTCACCATCACGGTCTCGACCTGCTCGAGGAACAGCGCCCTGGCGAGGTGGTGGTGGTCCAGGATGTAGTGGTGCGCCTTCGGCCCGATCAGGGTCGGGATCATGTGCGAGCCGAGGAACTTCGCCCGCTCGTCCGGGTCCTGGCCGCGCCAGTGCTCCCGCTTGGCCTCCACCTCCCGGAAGCCGACCGTGATCTGGGTCGGCCGCAGGTCCTTCACGCGCACCTGCTTCAGCAAGGGTTCCGGAAGTGCCATGCGGCGTCGCCCCCGACGGGGCGGGTCGGGCCCGGAACGAGGGGGCCCGGCCCGCCGATCTTCGCCGCAGCAGGCCATCGCGGCCCGGGCGCGTCAAGGCCGCCCGGCGCGGCCGGCGCCGTTAACTAATTCTTCACCGATCCGTTGCCCGCACCCGCCGCTCGTGCCACGAAAGCTTAACGGAAGCTTAACGGGGCGGACGGATGCGGAGCGGGGATCACAGGGGGAGCCGGAGCCTGCTGCGGACGGGCCTGCTCCTCGCCGGCCTCCTGACGGCCTCGCAGGCGACGGGCCAGACCCTCGCCGCCCTCCCCCCCGCCGGGCCCCTGCCGGTGGCGAGCGGCGAGGCGAAGCCGATCCCGGCCTGGGTCGAGTTCTGCCGGCGCTCCGCGGCGGAATGCGCGGTCGACCCCTCCGAGCCCGAGACGATCACGCTGAGCCCGCGCGTCTGGCAGACCATCCTCACGGTCAATCGCGGCGTGAACGGCCGCATCCGCCCGATCACCGACCAGGAGCATTGGGGCGTGCCCGACCGCTGGGACCTCGCCGAGGACGGCACGGGCGATTGCGAGGACTTCCAGCTGCTCAAGCGCAAGCTGCTCGCCGAGGGCGGCCTGCCGCGCCGGGCGATGCGCATGACGGTGGTGATCGACGAGAAGGGCGAGGGCCACGCGGTGCTGATGCTGCGCACCGACCGCGGCGACCTCGTGCTCGACAACAAGACCAGCGCGGTGCTCCCCTGGCACCGGACCGGCTACACCTTCATCAAGCGCGAGTCCCAGAGCGCGGTGGCCTGGGTCTCCCTGGGCGGCGCGACCGGACCGACCATGACGGCCAATCGCTGACGAATCAGCGCCGAATTGGACGTCTCGAATTGGAACCGAAATGCGGCGGGGACGTTCATTAAGGTTTAAATTTTTCGGTTGAGCGGGTCCCTGCACCGTGGCAGCCTGCGTGCAACGAATTTGCACATGGGTCGATGGGGCAGATGCGGGTTGTGTTGGTTGGCCCTGGCCGGGCGAGCGGTGTCGATCGCCAGGGCCTCATCTCGCGCTGCGCCCGTGCCGCGCAACTCGGTCTCGTGGGCGCCACGCTGCTGATCGGCGGCGCCACCAGCCAGGCCCAGACCCAGACCCTGGCGGCCCTCCCGGACGCGAGCGCGGCGATCGAGCGCGGCGGTTCGGCCAAGCCGGTGAGCGCCTGGGTCGAGTTCTGCCAGCGCTATCCGGGCGAGTGCGCGGTCGACGTCAACGAGCCGGCGGCGATCACCCTGACGCCGGCCCTGATGAAGACGCTGGTGGCCGTGAACCGGCGGGTCAATTCCCGCATCAAGCCGCTCACCGACCAGGCGCATTGGGGCGTGGTCGACCGTTGGGACTTCCCCGACGACGGCTACGGCGATTGCGAGGATTACCAGCTCCTGAAGCGCCGAATGCTGGTGGAGCGCGGCCTGCCGCGCCGCGCCCTGCGCATGACGGTGGTGATCGACGAGATCGGCGAGGGCCACGCGGTGCTGATGGTGCGCACCGACCGGGGCGACTACATCCTCGACAACAAGACCAACGCGATCCTGCCGTGGCAGCGCACCGGATACACCTACGTGAAGCGCGAGGGCCAGGAGGGTCTGGCCTGGGTGTCGCTGAACGGCGTCGCCTCGCCGGTCACCACCGCGAACCGCTGAGAGGTCGACGATCGAGCGGTTCCCGACGCCCCTTCTGACCTGGCGTGCCGCGAAGCCTGGATCCTCGGTAGCTCGCAGGTGTGGCGGGTCACATCCTCCCTCGTGCTGAGAGGCTCTGAGGCTCGCCGCACGCGCGCCGCAGCATGGGTCAGCGATCCCGCCCGATCCCTCGCACGTCCGCGGCGTGGTCGCGCAGGCCGTCCGG
>NZ_KB900609.1:3271772-3366388 GCF_000379105.1 Methylobacterium sp. WSM2598
CCAGCCGCTCGCGCGCCTCGGCCCGGTTGCGGTCCTGCGTCCGGTGCTCCTGCGCGGTGATGACGAGGACGCCCTCGGCGGTGAGCCGCCGGCCGGCGAGCTTCATGAGGCGGATCGCGACCGCGTTCGGCAGCGAGGGCGAGCGGCGCACGTCGAAGCGCAGCTGCACCGCGGTCGCCACCTTGTTGACGTTCTGCCCCCCCGGCCCCGAGGCGCGCACGAAGCTCTCCTCCAGCTCCGACTCGTCGATGCTGATCGAGGGCGTGCAATCGAGGGCCACGGCAGGTCTCCGACGTGAGGTCGCGCGAGACTTGCCGCGCGGGGGCGCCCGGCACAAGCCGGCGCCCCCGACCGAGCGGTCAGGCGGCCGAGGACAGGGCCGGGTAGTCGGTGTAGCCCCGCGCGTCGCCGCCGTAGAAGGTCGCGCGGTCGTAGCGGTTGAAGCCGGCCCCGCGCCGGATGCGCTCGGGCAGGTCCGGATTGGCGATGAACAGCCGGCCGAAGGCGACCGCGTCCACGTCCCCGCCCGCCACCGCGGCGGCGGCGGTCGCGGGCGTGAAGCCGCCCGCGGCGATCAGCGGCCCGCCGAAGCGGCGCTTGAAGCGCGCGGCCGCGTCCGGCGCGTTCGGGTCGAGGGCGTTCACGTCGCTGGTCTGGTCCGCCCGCGGCTCGACCACGTGCAGGTAGGCGAGGCCGCGCCGGCCGAGTTCGGCCGTGACGTGGTCGAACAGGGCGCCGGGATCGCTGTCCCTCATGCCGTTGAAGCTGCCCCAGGGCGAGATGCGGATGCCGACCCGGTCCGCGCCGATCGCCGCCGTCACGGCGTCGACGATCTCGAGCTGGAAGCGGGCCCGGTTCGCGATCGCGCCGCCGTAGCGGTCGGTCCGGCGGTTGGTCGAGTCCTGCAGGAACTGGTCGATCAGGTAGCCGTTCGCCGAGTGGATCTCGACCCCGTCCGCGCCCGCCGCGCGGGCGTTGCGGGCGGCCTCTGCGAATTGGCCGACGATCTCGGCGATCTCGGCCTCGGCGAGTTCGCGCGGCGTCTCGAACGGCACCGGGTTGAAGCGGGCGTCCATGTGCTGGCCCGGGGCCGGCACCGGCGAGGGCGCCACGGGCAGGGCCCCGCCCGGCTGCATCGAGGAATGCGAGATCCGGCCCGTGTGCCAGATCTGGATGAACAGGAAGCCGCCCTTGGCGTGGATCGCGTCGGCGACCGCCCGCCAGCCTTCGACCTGCTCCGGCGTGTAGATGCCGGGGGCGCCCGGATAGCCGCGGGCCTGCGCGGTGATGTCGGTCGCCTCGGCGATCACGAGGCCGCCGCGGCTGGCGCGCTGGCCGTAATACTCGGCGTTCAGGGGCTGCGGGACGTCGCCGGGCTGGCGCGAGCGCATGCGCGTCAGCGGCGCCATCACGACCCGGTGCTGGAGGTGGAGCGCGCCGAGGGTCAGCGGCCGGAAGAGGATGTCGGTGGTCATGCTTGCGTGCGAACTCCGCGAAGGGGCCTCAGCGCGGCCCCCACCGTTGCGTCCGGGCTGGCCGGACCGCCCTGAGATGGTCAGTCCCGCCCGCGCGCAAAGGTTCCCGGGCCGCCCCGCCGGGCGGGCCGGTGCGCTGGCGCACATGCCGAGCGGTCAGGACAGGTCGCGCTCGGGGGCGGCGTGGGCGTGGAGCGCGTCGCGCAAAGCGACGATCTCGTCGCGCAGCGCCTCCAGATGCGCCGGCGTGCGCCCGGTGGCGCAGACGATCTCGTGCGGAAAGGGCAGCGCCTTCTGGCGGAGAGCCCTCCCGGCCTCCGTCAGCGTGATCCGCATCAGCCGCTCGTCGGCGCCGTCGCGGGCCCGCTTCACCAATCCGCCGGCCTCCAGTCGCTTCATCAGCGGCGTCAGCGTCCCCGAATCGAGGTAGAGCCGCTGCCCGATCGCCTTCATCGTCTGCCCGTCCTCTTCCCAGAGGACCAGCAGGGCGAGATATTGCGGGTAGGTCAGGCCGAGGCCGTCGAGGAGAGGCTTGTAGATGCGGTTGAAGGCATGCGCCGCCGAATAGACCGCGAAGCAGATCTGCTGCGCGAGATGCAGGTCGCCGGTGGCCGGCGCGCCGCGCGTCGCCGCGACCTCGGCAGGTGAACCCGACATGTCCGCCTCCATCGACCCGGCGCCGGCCCGCTCGGTGCCTCCGCCGCGGCGCAGCGGGAACGTGCGGGTCCCACTTCCTGTCACGGCAGGTTGCAAGGGGAACGATACGCTTTCGCCGCCCAGAAAACAAATTGCACGCTATGAATTAGCGCGCTATATGAAATCCGCCGGCTCGCGAGGGCTGGCCGGACCCACCGGGCCGTTGCGCCCGCGCATCCATGGAGGGCATCCATGTCCGTCGACGTGAAGTACACCACTCAGGCCACCGCCACCGGGGGCCGCGACGGCCGCGCCAAGACCGCCGACGGCAGCCTCGACGTCAAGCTGACGACTCCGAAGGAGCTCGGCGGCGGCGGGGGCGAGGGCAACAATCCCGAGCAGCTCTTCGCGGCCGGCTACTCGGCCTGCTTCCTCGGCGCGATCAAGTTCGTCGCCGGTCAGGAGAAGATCAAGGTGCCGGCCGACGCGACCGTGACCGCGACGGTGGGGATCGGCCCGCGCTCGGAGGGCGGCTTCGGCATCACCGCCAACCTGAAGGTCGCGCTGCCGGGCCTCGACCGCGCGACCGCCCAGGGGCTGGTCGAGAAGGCGCACCAGGTCTGCCCCTACTCGAACGCCACCCGCGGCAACGTCGACGTCGGGCTCGACGTGGTCTGATCCGCGCCGGCGGCCGGCCCGGCCCCCGACCGGTCAGGCCCGGGGGCCGAGGCAGGAGGCCGCGAGGCTCAGGAAGGCGCGCGCCCTGTGGGACAGGGCGCGGCCGTTCGCCCAGTCGATCCCGTGCTTCTCCTCGGCGCCGAGTTCGCCGAAGCTGAGCGGGCTCTCGTCGGGCTTGAACATCGGGTCGTAGCCGAAGCCGCGGCTGCCGCGGGGCGGCCAGACCAGTTCGCCGAAGACCCGTCCCTCGAACAGCTCCTCGTGCCCGTCCGGCCAGGCCAGGACGAGGGCCGAGACGAAATGCGCCCGCCGGTTCGTCGCCCCGCGCAGGGCGAGTTCGCGCTCGACCCGCTCCATCGCCTGCCCGAAATCCTTCGACGGCCCCGCCCAGCGGGCGGAGAACAGGCCGGGGGCGCCGTCGAGGGCGTCGACGCAGAGGCCGGAATCGTCCGCGAAGGCCGGCAGGCCGGCGGCGGACGCGGCGGCCCGGGCCTTGATGGCGGCGTTCTCGGCGAACATCACGCCGGTCTCCTCGGGCTCGGCGAGGCCGAGTTCGCCGGCCGAGACCGCCTCGACGCCGAAGGGGGCGAGCAATTCGCGCATCTCGCGCAGCTTGCCGCCGTTGTGGGTCGCGATCACGACCCGGCCGGTGAGGCGACGCCCCATCGCCTAGCCCACCGCCTGCTTCTGGAGCGCGACGAGCTGCGCCACGCCCGCCTTGGCGAGCCGCAGCAGCCCGAGGAACTGCTCCTCCGAGAACGGCGCGATCTCGGCGGTGCCCTGCACCTCGACGATGCCGCCCGAGCCGGTGATCACGAAATTGGCGTCCGTGTCGGCGGCCGAATCCTCGTCGTAGTCGAGGTCGAGGATCGGAATCCCCTTGTGGATGCCGCAGGAGATCGCCGCCACGTGGTCGCGCATCGGGTCGACCGAGATGATCGAGCGCCCGCGCATCCAGGTGAAGCACTCGTGCAGGGCGACCCAGGCGCCGGTGATCGAGGCGGTGCGGGTGCCGCCATCCGCCTGCAGCACGTCGCAATCGACGACGATCTGACGCTCGCCGATGGCGGGCAGGTTGACCACGGCCCGCAGCGAGCGGCCGATCAGGCGCTGGATCTCCTGGGTGCGGCCGGAGGGCTTGCCGGCCGTGACCTCGCGCCGGTTGCGCTCGTGCGTGGCGCGCGGGAGCATGGCGTACTCGGCCGTGACCCAGCCCTTGCCCGAGCCGCGCAGCCAGGGCGGGCCGCGCTCCTCCAGGGAGGCCGTGCACAGCACCTTGGTCTCCCCGAAGGTGACGAGGCAGGAGCCTTCGGCGTAGCGGGCGACGCCCCTCTCCAGCGTGACCTTGCGCAGTTCGTCGGGCGCACGCTTGGATGGACGCATCGGGCTCTCCTTGGGGACCGGGACGGGCACGCGCTCTTAGGCGGTGGCGCAGAGTCCGGCAAGCCGCTCGCCCGAGCCGGGCGGCGGCCGGGACGCGCCGCGGCTTCTCGTGCGCTTGCGAATGGCTGCGGTCCGCCTCACATTAGAGTGCCTCGGCTTTCAACCTTTTGATGAACACGCGAGATCCTCCTCCCCTGCCTGCCGGCTCAGGCCAAGCCCGCAGCCTCGCCGAGTTGAACGAGCGCTCGCGCGAGATCTTCCGCCAGATCGTCGAGAGCTACCTGGCGACGGGCGAGCCGGTGGGCTCGCGCAACCTCGCCCGCATCCTGCCGATGACGCTGTCGCCGGCCTCCGTGCGCAACGTCATGGCGGACCTCGAACAGGCGGGCCTGATCTACGCCCCGCACACCAGCGCGGGGCGTCTGCCGACCGAGACGGGCTTGCGCTTCTTCGTCGACGCGCTGCTCGAACTCGGGGATGTCGGCCAGGAGGAGCAGGGGCGGATCGAGGCGCAGATGCGCGCCGCCGCCTCCCGCCACACCTTCGAGACCGCGCTCACGGAGGCGACCGTGATGCTGTCGGGCATCTCGCGGGGGGCGGGGGTCGTGGTCACGACGAAGCAGAACGCCAACCTGCGCCACATCGAGTTCGTGCGGCTCGATCCCGGGCGCGCCCTGGTGGTGCTCGTCTCCGAGGACGGCTCGGTGGAGAACCGCCTCGTCGACCTGCCCCTCGGGCTCCCGTCCGGCGCCCTGCAGGAGGCGTCGAACTTCCTCAACGCCCGCATCCGGGGCCGGACGCTCGGCGAGGTGCGCGCCGAGATCGAGACCGGGCGCGAGGCGATGAAGCGGGAACTCGACGCCCTCACCGAGCGGCTCGTCGAGGCGGGGCTCGCCCGCTCGGTCGGGCCCTCCGACGAGCGCCAGCTGATCGTCCGCGGGCAGGCCAACCTGCTGGAGGATCTGCGCGCCGCCGAGGATCTGGAGCGGATCCGCCTGCTGTTCAGCGACCTGGAGAGCCAGAAGGACGTCATCGACCTCCTCACGCGCGCCGAGGGCGGCGAGGGCGTGCGCATCTTCATCGGCTCGGAGAACAAGCTGTTCTCGCTCTCCGGCTCCTCGATGATCGCCGCGCCGTTCCGGGATGGCCGCCAGAAGATCGTCGGGGTCGTCGGCGTGATCGGTCCGACCCGGCTCAACTACGCCCGCATCGTGCCGATGGTGGACTTCACCGCCCGGCTCGTCTCCCGGATGCTGGAGAGCGGCCGGGCGTGAGCGCCGCGCGGGGGCGGCCCCGGCGCGGGACGCGCCCGCCCGCGCCGGCCGCCGACGCGGCCGCGCTGCCGCCCGCCTTCCTGGCCTGGTTCTCGGCGCGGGGCTGGTCGCCGCGGCCGCACCAGCTCGCTCTGCTCGCCGCCGCCCGGGCGGGCCGCTCGGCGCTGCTCGTGGCGCCGACGGGGGCCGGCAAGACCCTGGCGGGCTTCCTGCCGACCCTGGTCGAGCTCGCGGAGCGGCCGCCCGGCGCGCGCGGCCTCCACACGCTCTACGTCTCGCCCCTGAAGGCGCTCGCCGTCGACATCGCACGCAACCTCGACGCGCCGGTCGCGGGGATCGGCCTGCCGATCCGCGTCGAGACCCGCACCGGCGACACGCCCGCCCACAAGCGCGCCCGCCAGATCGAGCGCCCGCCCGACATCCTGCTGACCACGCCCGAGCAGCTCGCGCTGCTGATCGCCCACCGGGAGGCCAAGACCCTGTTCGCCGGCCTGAAGCGGGTCATCCTCGACGAGCTGCACGCGCTGGTGACCTCGAAGCGCGGCGACCTCCTGGCGCTGGGCCTCGCCCGCCTGCACCGCCTCGCGCCGGGCCTCGCCGCCACCGGCCTGTCGGCCACCGTGCGCGAGCCGGAGGCGCTGCAGCGCTACCTCGTCCCGCAGGCGCCCGAACCGCGCCTCGCCGAGCTGATCACGGTCTCGGGCGGGGCGAGGCCCGACCTGCGCCTGCTGGAGGCGAGCCGCGCCCTGCCGCTCGCCGGGCACACCGCCTGGCAGGCGATGCCGGCGATCTACGACCTGATCCGGCAGCACCGGATGGTGCTCGTCTTCGTCAACACGCGGCTGCAGGCGGAGTACACCTTCCAGGAGCTCTGGAAGCTCAACGAGGACGCGCTGCCGATCGCGCTCCACCACGGCTCCCTCGACGCCACGCAGCGCCGCCGCGTCGAGGCCGCGATGGCGGAGGGGCGGCTGCGCGCCGTCGTCTGCACCGCCACCCTCGACCTCGGCATCGACTGGGGCGACGTCGACCTCGTGGTCAATGTCGGGGCGCCGAAGGGCGCGAGCCGGATCATGCAGCGGATCGGCCGCGCCAACCATCGCATGGACGAGCCCTCCCGGGCCTACCTGGTGCCGGCGAACCGCTTCGAGATCCTGGAGTGCCGCGCCGCCCTCGACGCCGTGGAGGAGGCCGCCCAGGACACGCCCGACCCGCGCCTCGGCGCCCCCGACGTGCTCGCCCAGCACGTGCTCGGCATGGCCTGCGCGGGCGGCTTCGCGGTCGAGGACCTGTACGAGGAGGTGCGCGCGGCCGCGCCCTATGCGGGCCTCGCCTACGAGGACTTCGAGCAGGTGGTCGATTTCGTCGCCACCGGCGGCTACGCCCTGCGCGCCTACGAGCGCTTCGCCAAGATCCTGCGGGGCCCGGACGGGCTGTGGCGCGTGCGCGACGCCCGCGCGGCGCAGGCCTACCGGATGAATGTCGGCACGATCATCGAATCGACCCACGTCAAGGTGCGGCTCGCCCGGGGCGTGCGGGGCAAGCCCGGCACGATCCTGCCCCGGGGCGGCCGGGTGCTCGGGGAGATCGAGGAGGATTTCGCCGAGACCCTGACGGTCGGCGACACCTTCCTGTTCGCGGGCGAGATCCTGCGCTTCGAGGGCCTGCACGAGGACGAGGCGCTGGTCACCCGCGGCGCGCCGGGCACCGACCCGGCCATCCCGAGCTACGCGGGCGCGAAATTCCCGCTCTCGACCTTCCTCGCCGCCCGGGTGCGCCAGCTCATCGCCGACCCGTTCGAGTGGGACCGGCTGCCCGCCCAGGTCGCCGACTACCTGCTGCAGCAGCGCCGCCGCTCGATCCTGCCCGGCCCGCGCGACCTCCTGGTCGAGACCTTTCCGCGCGGGTCCCGCCACTACCTGACCTGCTTCCCGTTCGAGGGCCGCCTGGCCCACCAGACGCTCGGCATGCTGCTGACCCGCCGCCTCGAGCGGGCGGGGCTGCGCCCCCTCGGCTTCGCGGCCAACGATTACGGGCTGGCGATCTTCGGCAGCCGCGACGTGGCCGAGCGGATCGGTCGCGAGCCCGGCTTCCTCGACGCGCTCTTCGCGCAGGACATGCTCGGCGACGACCTCGAAGCCTGGCTCGACGAATCCGCCATGATGAAGCGCACCTTCCGGCAATGCGCGGTCATCGCCGGGCTGATCGAGCGCCACCATCCGGGCCTGCGCAAGACCGGCCGGCAGGTCACGATCTCGACCGACCTGATCTACGACGTGCTGCGCAAGCACGAGCCCGACCACCTGCTGCTGCGGGCGGCGCGCCAGGATGCGGCAACCGGACTCCTCGACGTGCGCCGCCTCGGCATGATGCTGTCGCGCATCCAGGGGCGAATCATCCACAAGGCGCTCGACCGCGTCTCGCCCCTCTCCGTGAACGTGATGCTCGAGATCGGGCGGGAGCGGGTCTACGGGGAGGGGGCCGACGAGATTCTGGCCGAGGCCGAGGCGGCGCTGCTCGACGAGGCGCTGTCCTGACCGCGACGAGCCCGGCCCCGGCTCCAAGGAAGAGACGCAGTGAAGCCGGCCCTGAAGCTCGACAAGACGCGCAAGACCCCTGCCCTGACCCTCGCCGGCGAAGCCCTCACCCTCGATCTGAGCGGCGCCCTCTGGCTCGACGCGCACCGCACCCTGGTGGTCTCGGACCTGCACCTGGAGAAGGGCTCCTCCTTCGCGGCGCGCTCGGGCCAGTTCCTGCCGCCCTACGACACCCGCGAGACGCTGGCGGCCCTGCACGAGGTGGTGGCGCGGTTCGACCCGGCCCGCGTGGTGGCGCTCGGCGACTCGTTCCACGATGCGGGCGGCCCGGGCCGGATGGATCCGGGCGACCACGCCCTGATCGCCGCCCTGCAGGAAGGGCGCGACTGGGTCTGGATCAACGGCAACCACGACCGCGCCGTGCAGGACGGCATCGGCGGGCGCTTCGCCGACGCGCTGGCGCTCGGCGGGCTGGTGCTGCGCCACGAGCCGCGGGACGGGGCCGCGCCGGGCGAGGTGGCGGGCCACCTGCACCCGGTCGGCAAGGTGGTGATGCGCGGGCGGGCGGTGCGCCGCCGCTGCTTCGCGACCGACGCGACCCGCCTCGTGATGCCGGCCTTCGGCGCCTATACGGGCGGGCTCAACGTGCGCAGCCCCGCCTTCGACGCGCTGTTCCCGACCGGGCTCACGGCGCATCTCCTCGGCGACGGCCGCCTGTTCGCGATCGGGCGGGCGATGCTGGTCCGGGAGTGAGCGGCGGCCGCGCGGGCCGCGCCCGTCCCGCTCCGGGGTTCGGACCGGCACGAGCGGACCGGCGCGAGAGCCGATCCGGCACCGGCGATGGACGCCGGCCGCGGAACCGCGCCGGGGAGCCCGGCCCCCGGCGCCGCCCCGCGCGCGTCACGCCCCGGCCGCCGTCTTGTCCGGGTAGCGGCACAGGTCCGCGATGACGCAGCGCCAGCATTCCGGCTTGCGCGCCTTGCAGGTGTAGCGCCCGTGCAGGATGAGCCAGTGATGGGCGTTGAGCCGGTAGGGCTCGGGCACGATCGCCTCGAGCCCCTCCTGCACCTTGTCGGTCGTGGCGCCGGGCGCCAGCGGGATCCGGTTCGAGACCCGGAAGATGTGGGTGTCCACCGCGATGGTCGGCTCGCCGAAGGCGACGTTGAGCACCACGCTCGCGGTCTTGCGGCCGACCCCCGGCAGCACCTCCAGGTCCTCGCGCCGCCGCGGCACCGCCCCGCCATGCTCCGCGACCAGGATCGCCGAGAGCGCGATGACGTTCCTGGCCTTGGTGTTGAACAGCCCGATGGTGCGGATATGCGCGCGCACCACCTCCTCGCCCAGCGCCAGCATCGCGGCCGGATGATCCGCCTTCGCGAACAGGTCGCGGGTGGCGAGGTTGACGCTCCGGTCCGTCGCCTGGGCGGACAGGACCACCGCGACGAGGAGCGTGTAGGGGTTGAGGTATTCCAGGTCCGAGCGCGGCGACGGGTTGGCGGCGCTCAGCCGCGCGAAGATCTCGGCCAGGGTCGCCACGTCCACCGGCTCGGGCGCCCGCGCGGGCGCGGTCGGGGGCACGGTCGGGGGCGCGACCAGGGCCGCCCCCGCCGCCTTCACTTTCGTGGGAGCGTCGCGCTTTCGTGGCGTCATAGCCGCCTTATATTGAGCCGATGCAGAGCGGCAAGGGACAGGAGGGGCCGTCCATGCGCCATCCCGACGGGCGCGATCCGGACTCGTTCGAGCGCCCGGTCTTCTCGGCGGTGATCCGGCCCCATTGCTCGCTCGGCCGGGCCGGGTTCCAGGCCGTGATGGCGGGGTGCTGTCTCGTGTCGCTGGTGACGAGCCTCGTCTTCCTGCGCCAGGGCTTCTGGCCGATCGCGGGCTTCTTCGGCCTCGACATGCTGGCCCTGTGGGTCGCGCTCAGCGTCAGCATGCGGCGCGGGCGCTCCTTCGAGCAGGTGATCATCAGCCCGATCGAGATCCTGCTGGCCCGGGTCAGCCCCCGGGGCGAGCGGGCCGAGTGGCGCTTCAATCCCCTGTGGAGCCGCCTGCACAAGGTCGAGGACGACGAGTACGGGCTGCAGATCCTGGCGATCGTCTCCCGCGGCCAGCGGGTGCTGGTCGCCCGCGACGCCTCCCCGCCCGAGCGCGAGACCATCGCGGAGGGCATGACCCGGGCGCTGGCCCAGGTGAAAAAGGGATTATGACGTGAAAAAGGGATTATGACGTGAAGAGGGGGTTCCGAGCGAGCGGCCGATTCGCCAGGAGGGCCGCCCGGACACGCAGCGCGCGCCGATGCTGCGGCAGGCCTCGTTCCACCCGCATCAGGTCTTTCGGCGCAGCCACTCCCGCAGCTTCGTGAAGCGCGGCCGCATCGTCCCGCCCCGCACGGCGATCGCCACCGCCCTCTTCTGCGCCACCAGCACCACGAGCTGCTTGCCGCGGGTCACGCCCGTGTAGAGGAGGTTGCGGGCGAGCATCGCGTAGTGCTGCAGCGCCACCGGGATCACCACGGCCGGGTATTCCGACCCTTGCGCCTTGTGGATCGTGATCGCGTAGGCCGGGGCGAGGGCGTCGAGCTCGTCGAAGGGCCATGCCACCTCGCGCCCGTCGAAGCTGCCGATCAGCACCCCCTCCTCGGGATCGAGCCGCGCCACCACGCCGAGATCACCGTTGAAGACGTCGCGGTCGTAGTCGTTCTGCACCACCATCACCCGGTCGCCCGGCGCGAAGCGCCAGCCGAAGCGCTCGACGGCGAGCGGCGGGTTCGGATTGAGCACCTGCTGCAGGGCGTGATTGAGGTGGCGGCTGCCGAGCGCCCCGCGGGTCATCGGGCAGAGCACCTGCACGTCGCGCACCGGATCGAGACCGAAGCGGCGGGGGATGCGCCGCGTCACGATCTCGACGAGCCGCTCCGCCCCGACCTCGGGGTCCTCGATCTCGACCAGGAAGAAGTCCCCGGACGCATCGGCGCTGCCCTCCGGCATCCGCCCGGCCCGGATGCGGTGGGCGTTGACGATGATCCGGCTCTCCGCCGCCTGCCGGAACACCTCGGTGAGCCGCGCCACCGCGACGGCGCCCGAGGCGATCACGTCGGCCAGGACCTGCCCCGGCCCGACGGAGGGCAGCTGGTCCACGTCGCCGACGAGCCAGAGCGCCGCGTGCCGGGGCAGCGCCCGGGTGAGCGCGTTCATCAGCGGCACGTCGATCATCGAGGCCTCGTCCACCACGAGGAGGTCGCAGCGCAGGGGATCGTGCTCGGAGCGCTGGAATCCGCCGCGGACGGGATCGACTTCGAGGAGCCGGTGCAGCGTCTTGGCGGGCCGGCCGGTCTGCTCGCTCATCCGCTTGGCGGCGCGCCCGGTCGGCGCCGCGAGCAGCACCTCGGCCTCGACGCCGCCGAGCAGGCGCAGCAGCGCGTCGAGCGTGCTGGTCTTGCCGACGCCGGGCCCCCCGGTGATCACCGCGACCTTGGCGGAGAGCACCGTGCGGGCCGCCTCGCGCTGCGAGGGCGAGAGGCGGCGCCCGGTCTCGGCCTCGACGGCGTCGAGGGCCGGGTCGACCGCGATCTCGCCCCAGGGCAGCGGCGCGGCGTCGAGGGCGGCGAGGCGCTCGCCGATCGCCCGCTCGGCCGCGTGCAGCCCGCGCAGGAAGACGTGGGTCTCGCCGCCGATCGTGTCCGCCACGATCGCGTCGCCGCCCAGCTCCTCCGCGAGCGCCGTGCGGGTGAGGCCCGGGTCGACGCCGAGGAGGTCGGCCGCCCGCGCCACGAGGTCCGGCACCGGCAGGGCGCAATGGCCCTCGTCCATCGCGGCCTGCAGCGCGTGGGCGAGGCCGGCCCGGAGCCGCGCCGGGGCGGTCGGCGGCAGGCCGAGCCTGGCGGCGATGGCGTCGGCGGTCCGGAAGCCGATGCCGCGCACGTCGCGGGCGAGGCGGTAGGGATCCTCGCTCATCACGGCGATCGACTCGGCGCCGTAGGTCTTGTGGATGCGCACGGCCCGCGCGGTGCCGACGCCGTGCGCGTGCAGGAACACCATGATCTCCCGCACCACGCGGTGCTCGGCCCAGGCCGCCACCAGCCGCGCCGCCCGGGTCGGGCCGATCCCCGGCACCTCGGTGAGGCGCTCAGGGTTCGCCTCGATCACCGCGAAGGTCTCGCTGCCGAAGGCCGCGACGATGCGCTTGGCCATCTGCGGGCCGATGCCGCGCATCTGGCCGGAGGCGAGGTAGCGGGCGATTCCCTCCGACCCGGTCGGGGGCGTGCAGGCCAGGGTGTCGGCGCGGAACTGCAGCCCGTGCTGGCGGTCGCTGACCCAGGCGCCGGTGGCGGCGATCCACTCCCCGGCCGCGACCGCCGGCGCGTGGCCCACCACCGCGACGAGGTCGCGCCGCCCGCGGGCCTTCACCTTGAGGACGCAGAAGCCCGTCTCGGCGCTGTGGAAGGTGACGCGCTCGATCGACCCCGCGAGGGCGTCGCGGGGCGCGTCGGCGGCGCCGGCCCGGGCCGGCCGGCGCGAGGTGGAGGATCCAAGCATCGGGTCAGGGCCAAGATCGGGGCGGCCCGGGCCCGGCGCAACCCTCTACCAGCGCTCGGGCACCTCCTCCGGCGGGATCGGCGCCGCGCCCGGCGCGCGCGACGGGAAGCGGTCGCCGGGCTCTCCCTCCTCGCGCCACGGCCGGTGGTGCCAGTGCGGGCGGGCCTCCGCGGCCTCCTCGCAGACGCGCACCCGGCGGATGCGCTCCTCGCCGTCCGGGCCGATGCGGCGGCGCACGAAGACCCGGCAGGTCTCCCCGCCCTCCGCGAGAGGCGGAGGCGGGGCCCAATCCGGGCGGCCGCCATGGGCGATCGGCGGCCCGTCGAGATCGGCCGCGAGAGCGGGGGCGGCAAGGAGGACCAGGGCGGCGCAGGCGCCCAGGCGGAGGAGACGTGTCATGGCCGGGGACTCCGGGGCAGCCGGGGGGCTGTCACGGTCCGGATCATGGTGTGGGCCGGATGAAGCCGGCCTGAGGGACGCGTTCGGCCGGCGTACAGGGACGGGCTCACGCCCGCCCCGGCACGAGCCGGATCAGCTGCCGCGTCGCCCCGTCCACCGCCGCCCGGGAATAGAGGAGCGGCAGGTGGCCCCGCCCGGCCCAGGTCTCGGCGTGGTCGGCGTAGTGGGACGAGCGCGGGTCGCCCGACTGGCCCGGCCCGTTGACGAACAGGCTCGCGTCCCACTCCCCGACATCCAGCACCATGCGGAAGGAGGCGCCGTGGGTGACCCGGAACGTGTCCGGGCGGTAGCCGGCATACATCACCGTGACGCCCGAGCCGCCGAGCGGCAGGCGCGGGACGTCGTGGCCCGAGAAGCCGAGCGGCGCGAGCGGGTGGACGAGGTGGGCGTGGTGCAGGCGCCCCCAGGCCCAGCCGGCCGGATCCGCGCCGAGGCGGGCGGCGGCGTCGCGGAAGGCCTCCGCGAGAGTCCGGCCGAGAATCCGGTCGCGCGCGGCGCGGTCGAGGGGCGGCGCGGGCGCGCCGAGAAGCCCGAGCAGCGCCTCGGTGTCGCCGGGGGCGAGGAGTTCCGCCGTGGCCCGGTCGGGCGCGAGCGCCGCGAGGAGCGCCGGGCGCAGATGGTGCACCCACCAGATCTCGAGCAGCGCCGCCGCCGCGGATTCCTCGCGCAGGCGCCCGTCGAAGCCGGCGAGCAGCGCCAGGGGCTCGCGCAGCAGCGGGCCCGCCTCCCCGCCGAGCGCCTCGCGGGCGAGCCCGGCGAGCGCCAGGGCCGGGTGCGAATGATCGTCGCCCTGGAGGGCCGCCGAATCGGCGAGGCCGTGCCGCGGCTGCCCCGCCAGCACCGCCCGGATGCGCCGCGCCCGCCAGGGCTCGTGCCACTCGTGACCGAGGCGGTGGGGGTAGCCCTCCGGCAGGTTCATCTCGTTGGCGCTCGCCACGAACCCCTCCGGCGGGTCGATGCGGCGCGGCAGATCCTCGGGCGCGACGAAGCCGTCCCACTCGTAGCGGCCGTCGCCCGGCACCGGCATCAGGCCGTCCCAGTTCGGGCGGCGCGGCGCCTTGCCGGCCACGAACCAGCCGATCCGCCCGGACACGTCCGCGTAAAGGTGGTTGACGCTCGGCGCCGACCAGTGGCGCAGGGCAGCGCCGAACGCCTCCGGGCTGTCCGCGTCGAGATAGGCGAGGCTGCCGAGATAGGCCGCGGTGCCGGGCTCGGTCCAGACCGTGCGCAGCGCGAAGGCCCGGCGCCCCACCCGGTCCTCGTGCACGACCGGACCGTGGCGGGTGAAGGCGAGGCGGTGCTGCGCCTCCGGCCCGCCCCGGACCGGGGCGGTCTCGGTCACGATCCGCATCCGCTCCCAGCCCTCGCCGTAGCGGTAGAGGTCGGGGTCGTCTTGGTGGGTCTCGTAGACCAGGAGATCCTCCTGGTCGATCGGCGCGATGGTCAGGCTGAAGGCCGCCCGGCCGTTATGGCCGATCGAGATCCCCGGCAGGGCCGGCTCGCCCGCCCCGATCACGTCGAGGCCCGGCGCGCTGAGGTGCACGACGTAGCGCAGCGACGGGAGCGTGATCGCCCGGTGCGGGTCGCTCGCCAGGATCGGCCGCCCGGTCGCCGTGCGGGAGGGCGCCACGGCCCAGTTGTTCGAGCCGTCGGGCGGCCCGTCCTCCGGCGGGCGCCGGGCCGGGCCGACCGCGCCGAACTCGTCCACGAAGGTCCAGGTCTCGGCCTCGTCCCGCCCCGCCAGCAGCCGGTCGGGCCGGAAGCCAACGCCGGCGGTCGCGAGGCGCACGGCGTCGATGACCTCCGGGGGCACCTGCGCCGGGTCGAGCCCCTCCGGGACGGCCGGCCGGTGGTCCGGCGCCAGGATCTTGCGGAAGCGGTCGAGGGCCAGGCCGCCTTGCGCCGCGAGCCGGGCGCGGGCGACCTCCGAGGGGGCGTTGCGGGTGAGCGCGTGGCTGCGGATGCGCGCGACGTCCAGGGCCTGCCAGCGCGCCGGCCGGGTGCCCATCCGGGTGAATTCCGGCGGCAGCCAGGCGGGATCCGCCTCGGTCAGGCCGACGAAGGCGTTGATCCCGCCGACGAAGGCCTCCGCGACGGCGCGCGTCTCCGAGGTGCCGTAGGCGGCCCACTCGGCGGCCTCGTCGCCGCGATAGAGGAACAGCCGCGCGGCGCGGTCCTGCGCGAGGTAGCCCGGCCCGAAATCCCCCGCGAGCAGGCCGAGCCCGCGCTTGCGCCAGAGATCGATCTGCCACAGCCGGTCCCGCGCCGCGTTGAAGCCCTGGACCAGGAAGGCGTCGCGGCGGGAAAGCGCCCGGATGTGCGGGACGCCCCAGCGGTCGATGCGGATCTCGGCCGGGTGCTCCAGCCCCGGGACGTCGAGGGTCAGGGTTGCCGGCGCCATCGCTGCTCCTTCGTGCCGCGCCGCCAGTGTCGGCAGCGCGGCCTTCCCTGTCCAATCGGGTCAGGTCTGCGCCCGGCGCCCGGCGGGCACCCGCCCGCGCTCAGCGCCCCGCCAGTTCCTTGAGCAGGGCCTCGTGGAACTCGTCCGGCGCCTGGACCTGCGGCGCGTGGCCGAGTTCGGAGAATTCCACGAGCTTGGCGTCCGGGATGCGCTTGGCCACGTCGGGGCCGAGCTGGTCATAGCGCCCGAGGGTGGCGGCGAGGTCGGGATGGACCCGGTTGGCGCCCTGCGCGGTGCGGTCCTTGCCGCCGACGATCAGGATGGTCGGCACGCGCAGGCGCTCGAACTCGTGCACCACCGGCTGCGTGAAGATCATGTCCGACAGCTGCGCCTGATTCCACGCCACCCGGTCCCCGCCCGGGCCCGCGTAGAGACCGGCCTGCATCTCGACCCAGCGATCGTATTCTGGCTTCCACTGGTTATTGTAGTAGAATTTCAGCTGGTAGGCCTTGATGCTCTCGGCGCTGGTCTTGCGCTCCTGGGCGTAAAGGACGTCGATCGGTGTATAGGGTACTCCCTTCTCGCGCCAATCCTCCAGGCCGAGCGGATCGACCATGACGAGCTGGTCGACAGAGTAGGGGAACATCAGCGCGTACCGGGCCGCCAGCATGCCGCCCATCGAGTGGCCGATGATCGTCGCCTTGGCGATGCCGAGGGAGTCGAGCAGCGCCCTGGTGTTGGTCGCGAGCTGCTCGAAGCTGAACTGGTAGCCCGCGGGCTTGGTCGATTTGCAGAAGCCGACCTGGTCGGGGGCGATCACCCGGAACCCGGCCTCGCTCAGCACCGCGATGGTCCGCTCCCAGGTGGCGGCGCAGAAATTCTTGCCGTGGAGCAGTACGGCGGTGCGGCCGTTCGGCGTGGCGGGCGCCACGTCCATGTAGGCCATCGTCAGCCCCTGCCCCTGCGACGAGAAGGCGTGGCGGCGGACCTCGTGCGGGTAGGCGAAGCCTTCGAGTTCCGGCCCGTAGGGCCCGGCCGCCTGTCCGGGACCGCCGAGGGCGAGGACGAGGAGGCCGGCGCGGACAAGGTGCGACATCGATGTCTCCGGGCGGGTGGACGCGCGGCGGGCCGCGCTCCGGGGAATGACAACGCGCGGCGGGGCCGAGGTTGGGGCACGAGGACCGCGCGGAGCCGCGCTTGCGTTTCCGCCGCCGGCCGCTCATATAGGCGCCGGGAGGTTGGCGGGGGACGTTTCACTCGCCAACCGGGTCAGGTCCGGAAGGAAGCAGCCCTAACGAGAACGAGCGGGTTCTCGTCCAGCCTCCCACCCTCATCTCCCCGAGCGCGCGCGCGAGGCAACCCCCGCCTCCGCCGCCCTCCGCGACCGCGGCGCATGGACGAGACCACCGGCACGCCCTCGACCGACGAGCCGGGTTTCCCGGGTTTGGCCCCGCCGGCGGCGCCGGCCGCCGCGCCCTACCGGGTGCTGGCGCGCAAGTACCGCCCCCAGAGCTTCGACGACCTGATCGGCCAGGGTGCCATGGTGCGCACCCTGGCGAACGCCTTCGAGGCCGGGCGCATCCCGCAGGCCTGGATGCTCACCGGCGTGCGCGGGGTGGGCAAGACCACCACCGCCCGCATCCTGGCGCGCGGGCTCAACTACGCCCTCGCCGGGGACGCGAAGGCCGGCCCGACGATCCGGATGCCGACGCTCGGCCTGCATTGCGCGGCGATCATGGAATCCCGGCACATCGACGTGCTGGAGATGGACGCCGCCTCCCATACCGGCATCGACGACGTCCGCCAGATCATCGACGGCATCCGCTACGCCCCGGTCTCGGCGCGCTACAAGGTCTACATCGTCGACGAGGTCCACATGCTGTCCGAGAAGGCGTTCAACGCCTTCCTGAAGACGCTGGAGGAGCCCCCGCCGCACGCGAAATTCGTCTTCGCCACCACCGAGATCCGCAAGGTTCCGGTGACGATCCTGTCGCGCTGCCAGCGCTTCGACCTGCGCCGGGTCGAGGCGGGCACGCTCGTCGCCCACCTGCACAGGATCTGCGACGCCGAGGGCGTGGCGGTGGAGCCCGAGGCGCTCGCCGCCATCGCGCGGGCGGCGGAGGGCTCGGTGCGCGATTCGCTCTCCCTCCTCGACCAGGCGATCGCGCACGGCGCGGGCCGGGTCACGGCCGAAACCGTGCGCGACATGCTCGGCCTCGCCGACCGGGCGCGGATCATCGACCTGTTCGAGGCCGCCATGCGGGGCGACGCGCCCGCCGCCTTCGCGGAACTGCACGGTCAGTACGAGGCCGGCGCCGATCCCGCGGTGGTGCTGCAGGACCTCGCCGGCTTCACGCACCTCGTCACCCGCCTGAAGGTCGCGCCCGAGACCGCCCGCGCCGACACCGCCCTGAGCGAGGCCGAGCGGGGCCGCGGCAGCGACTTCGCGGACCGGCTCTCGGTGCGGGCCCTGTCGCGGGCGTGGCAGATCCTGCTCAGGGCGATTCCCGAGGTGCAGGCGGCGCCCCGTCCCCTCGCGGCGGCCGAGATGGCGCTGGTGCGCCTGATCTACGCCGCCGACCTGCCGACCCCGGACGAGGCCCTGCGGCAGGTGCGGGAAGGCGGCGGCGCGGCGGTCCCGCCCGCCGGCCGCCCTCTGCCCGCCGCCCCGCCCGGCCCCGCCCTGCGCGCCCTGCCGGACGCCCGCCCCGCGCAATCCGCCGCGGCGGCCCGCCCGGCCGCCGCCCCGGCGCAGGCGCAGCACGCGGCCGAGCCGGCCCTGCGGCTGCGGCGCTTCGAGGACGTGGTGGGGCTCGCGGAGGCCAAGCGCGACATCGGCCTCAAGGCCGCCCTGGAGCGCGACGTGCACCTCGTGCGCTTCGAGGAGGGCCGCATCGAGTTCCGCCTCGCCGAGGCGGGCCGCCCGAGCCTCGCCAACGACCTCGCCCGCGCCCTCGACCTCTGGACGGGGCGGCGCTGGGTGGTGGCCCTGTCGCGGGAGACCGGCGAGGCGACGCTGGCGGCCCGGGCCGAGGCCGCCCGCGAGAGCCGCCACCAGGGCGCGGCGGCGCATCCCCTGGTGCAGGAGGTGCTGAAGCGCTTCCCGGGCGCCCAGATCGTGGATGTGCGGGAGAGGCCGCCCGAGGCACCCGCCGAGGAATTCAGCCCCGAGGAATTCAGCGCCCCGGAGGAGCCGGAGGCGGACCAGTAGCGGCCGCGGCTCCCCTGCCCCACATTGGGCGGATGCGACCGCCGGAGGACTCGTCATGCGCGACATCATGGGCCTGATGAAGCAGGCCCAGGCCATGCAGCAGAAGATGGCCGACCTGCAGAACGAACTCGACGCGGTCGAGGTCTCGGGCGCGGCCGGCGGCGGGGCCGTCACGGTGACGATGACCGCCAAGGGCGTCATGAAGGGCGTGACCCTCGACCCCTCGCTCCTGGTGCGGGAGGACAAGGAGATCCTGGAGGACCTGATCGTGGCGGCGGTGAACGACGCCCGCGCCAAGGGCGAGCGCGCCGCCCAGGAGCGGATGCAGGAACTCACCAAGGGCCTGCCGCTCCCGCCCGGCATGAAGCTGCCGTTCTGATTCCGGCGAGGGCGGGCTCCGGACCGTCGCTCGCAGCCTCGCGGCGCTCCTCGCGCCGGGCGGGTCCCCCGCGCGTCGGCGACGCGGCCCGTTCCCGTCGAAACCCGTGCGGGCCCGGGGAGCCCGCGCCCAGCGTCCAGGGATGGTCCATGCCGCAAGCCGTCGCCGGTCCGGAGATCGAGCGCCTGATCCAGCTCCTGGCCCGCATGCCCGGCCTCGGCCCGCGCTCCGCGCGGCGGGCCGCCCTGCAGCTGATCAAGAAGCGCGACACCCTGCTCGGCCCCCTCGCCGAGGCGATGCGGGTCGCCTCCGAGCGCATCGTCACCTGCCGCGAATGCGGCAACGTCGACACCTGCGACCCCTGCACGATCTGCCGCGACCACGGCCGCGATCCCTCGATGCTCGTCGTGGTCGAGGACGTCTCGGATCTCTGGGCGCTGGAACGCTCGGGCGCGGTCACGGCCCGCTACCACGTGCTCGGCGGCATCCTCTCGGCCCTCGACGGCATCCGCCCGGAGAACCTCAACCTCGCGCGGCTCGTCGAGCGGGCGAGCGTGCCGGAGATGCGCGAGATCATCCTCGCCCTCAGCGCCACGGTGGACGGGCAGACCACCGCCCACTACGTCACCGAACTCCTGGCGCACCTGCCCGTGAAGGTCACGAAGCTCGCCCACGGCGTGCCGGTCGGCGGCGAACTGGACTATCTCGACGAGGGCACGCTCTCCGCGGCGATCCGTCAGCGCACCGCCTTCTGAGGGCCGTCGCGCGGATTTGACCCGGGCAGCCCGAATCCCTATCTCGACGGGACATGCGCGGCGCCCGTCGGCGCCCTGACCCGGTTTACCCCATGACCATCCGCCCCCTCGTCATCCTTCCGGACGCGCGCCTGCGCGTGACCTCCTCACCGGTCGGCACGATCACGGGCGAGGTGCGCAAGCTCGCGGCCGACATGCTGGAGACGATGTACGACGCCCCGGGCGTCGGCCTCGCGGCGATCCAGGTCGGCGAGCCGACCCGCATCGTGACCATCGATACCTCCAAGGACAAGGAGGCGCGCACCCCCCTCGTGCTGATCGACCCGGAGATCGTCTGGTCCTCCGAGGAGACCCGCGCCTACGAGGAGGGCTGCCTGTCGATCCCCGAATACTACGCCGAGGTGGTGCGGCCCGACCGGGTGCGGGTCCGCTTCCGCACCCTCGACGGCGAGACCGTGGAGCAGGAGGCGGACGGGCTCCTCGCCACCTGCCTCCAGCACGAGCTCGACCACCTCAACGGGGTGCTCTTCATCGACCACATCTCGAAGCTGAAGCGCGACCGGGTGATGAAGAAATTCGCCAAGGCGGCCAAGCGCGGCCAGGAAGCGGCCTGACGCGGTCGCCGGCATGTCCCTCAAGGTCGTCTTCATGGGCACCCCGGACTTCGCGGTGCCGACGCTCGCCGAGATCGTGGGGGGCGGGCACGAGGTCGTGGCGGTCTACACGCGCGCGCCGGCTCCGGCCGGCCGCGGCATGGCGCTCAGGCCCTCGCCCGTCCAGGCCCTCGCCGAGCGCTTCGGCCTGCCCGTGCTGACGCCCTCGACCCTGCGCGGCCCCGAGGCCGCCGAGACCTTCCGGGCCCACGGGGCGGACGTCGCCGTGGTGGTCGCCTACGGGATGATCCTGCCGCCGGCGATCCTGGACGCGCCGCCCCTCGGCTGCCTCAACCTCCACGCCTCAATCCTGCCGCGCTGGCGCGGCGCGGCGCCGATCCAGCGGGCCGTGATGGCGGGCGACGCGGAGACCGGCGTCGCCGTGATGCGCATGGAGCCGGGCCTCGATACCGGCCCGGTCGCCATGCTGGAGCGCGTCGCCATCTCCCCCGAAATGACCGCGGGCGACCTCCACGACCGGCTGATGCCGCTCGGCGCCGACCTGATGCACCGGGCGCTCGGGGCGCTCGAGCGCGGCGGACTCACCTTCACGCCCCAGCCCGCCGAGGGCGTCGTCTACGCGCACAAGATCACCAACGAGGAGGCGCGGCTCGACTGGACCGCGCCGGCCGCCCGCCTGCACGACCGGGTCCGCGGGCTCTCGCCCTTCCCGGGCGCCTTCTTCCTCGCCGATCTCGGGCGCGGGCCGGAGCGCGTGAAGGTGCTGCGCGCGCGCAGCGCCGAGGGTTCGGGGGCGCCGGGCACGCTGCTCGACGAGGCCGGCACGGTCGCCTGCGGCGAGGGCGCGCTGCGGCTCCTGCGGGTGCAGCCCGCCGGCAAGGCGGCGATGGAGGCGGCCGACTTCCTGCGCGGCCGGCGCCTGGAGCCGGGCACCCGCCTCGCCTGATCCGATGCCCCGCTACAAGCTCGTGGTCGAGTACGACGGCAGCGGCTTCGCCGGCTGGCAGCGCCAAGCCGCCGACCGGACGGTGCAGCAGGCCCTGGAGGAGGCGATCGCGCGCTTCGCCGGCGCGCCGGTGCGGGTGCATTGCGCGGGCCGCACCGATGCGGGCGTGCACGCCACCCACCAGGTCGTCCACCTCGACCTCGACCGCGATTGGCGCACCGACACGGTGCGCGACGCGTCCAACGCCCATCTGCGGCCGGAGCCGGTCGCGGTCGTGAGCGCGGAGCGGGTGCGCCCCGACTTCGACGCCCGCCACTCGGCGCTGAGGCGCCACTACCGCTACCGGATCCTGAACCGCCGCAGCCCGCCGGCCCTCGGCCGGGCCTATCTCTGGCACGTGCCCTGGGCCCTGGACGCGCACGCCATGCACGCGGCGGCGCAGACCCTGCTCGGCCGGCACGATTTCTCCGCCTTCCGGGCCGCCGAGTGCCAGGCGAACAGCCCGGTGCGCACCCTCGACCAGCTCGACGTGGCGCGGATCGGCGACGAGATCCTGGTCGCCACCTCGGCCCGCTCCTTCCTGCATCACCAGGTGCGCGGGATGGTCGGCACCCTGATGCTGGCCGGGTGCGGCCGGCTCGACGCCGCCGGGGTGCGGGCCGTGCTCGACTCCCGGGATCGGACCCGCTGCGGCCCGCTCGCCCCGGCCGCCGGCCTGACCCTGACCGGCGTCGACTACCCGGAGCCCGGCCCGTAGCGGCGGCCGGTCCGCCTCGGGTCATACGACATCCGGTTGATGGCTTCGCATCTCCCATTTCGGCCATGCGGATGTCGGCTTCGCTCAGGCGCCGCGCGGGCTTGGGATCCGGGATCCGCTTCGATCAAGCCGATCCCGGATCAGGCGTGCGCGTAGGCGAGGTCGTAGACCTCGCCCGTCTCGGCCTCCCAGGCCACCAGCGGATCGGCCACCTTGCGCACCAGGCAGCCGCTGAGCAGGTAGGTCATGCTGAGGCTCATCCGGTAGAAATGCGCGTTGCCGGCTTGGTGCGGGACGATGCTGCCCGGGTGCTTGTACTGCGCCTCCAGCATCTCGAACCCCGTGTGCCGGTTGAACACGCCCCGCCACGCCTCCTTGGAGTAGCGCCAGAAATCCCACGGCTCCTCGTGCAGCGGCCAGGCGCCGTGCGAGATGATCAGGGCGAGGCCGCCGGGCCTCATGACCTTGTTCATCTCGAGGGCGACCTTCCAGGGCATCAGGATGTGCTCGAAGACCGCGATCGAGAACACGAAGTCGAAGGGCCCCTCGACGCAGCGGGAGAGGTGGTGCGCGTCCCCGACCACGTCGACGTTCGGACCCGCGGTGATGTCGAGCCCGACATACGCGATGTCCTGCGGGAAGGCGTCGCGGTAGACCGTCCCGCTGCGCGCCCGGCTGCCGATCTCCAGGAACCGGCCCTTGCGGGAGGCGACCTCGGCGCGGAAGCGGTCCTGCATCGCGTCGAAGGCCGCGTCGCCCGACCAGGGGAAGTGCGTGGCCGGATTGTCGTAGGACACCCCCGGACTGACCTCGAAGCGCAGCTTCTCCCCGTCGATCTGGTCGGTCGGCAGCAGCCCGACCGCGACGAAGCCCCACATCAGCGCGTCCGGTCCGAAGATCGGCACGAGATCGGGACGCGCCACCCGGCCGACCTGCAGGGCGACGTCGCGGCCCTCGTAGCGCAGGCTCGGCGCGAGGGCGTTCGCCCAGCCCTCGATGTACACGGCGCGGTGCAGGATCTGGACCTTGTCGAGGAAGCCGTGGTGAGGCGCCGGCGCACGCTTTCGGAACAACATCGCAACGTCTCGCGAGAGTCGGCGAGCGCCGTGCCGCGGCGCGGGGCGGACCTCCCCGCATCCCGACCGCGGCGCCGGCGCGCCGATGCCGTGGCATAGCGCCGAGGACCCCGCGCCGGCAATCGCCCGGCGGGACGCGTCGGCGGCCCGTTAAATCAGGGCGTGCGCGCCGCTCGCCACCGCCGCCACCGCCGCCGCGCAGGCCAGGCTGGTGAGGGCCGCCGCCGGCCCGGTCAGGCCGAGGGTCAGGCGCACGGCCGTGGCGTGCAGGCGCAGCAGGATCACCGCGAAGGCGCCGGATTGGAGCGTCGCCAAGCCCGGGGTCGAGAGCCCGAGCGCCAGCAGGAGCGCGGGCAGGGACAGGACCAGGAAGGCCAGGACCAGGATCCAGTTCGTCACGACCACGAAGGGCACGTAGAGGGCGGTCAGTCCCAGGCGCCGCGCCGGCACGATCATGCCGAGCGGCACCGCCAGGAAACAGGCGACCACGCCGCCCATCACGGCCAGCGTCACGTGGTCGGGCCGCAGCAGCGGCGCCCGCGCGAGGTCGACCGGTCCGCGCTCCAGGGCCAGCGCGACCACGGCGGCCGGCGCCGTCAGGGCCATCGCGCCGAAGGAGCGCCAGAAGCCGCGCTCGCTCAGGTCGAACCGCCGCAGGGCCCCCGGGTGCCGGTCGAGGAGCTCCGCCGTCCCCCGCAGCGATCGTCCGATCTCGTCCGCGCTCACCAGCATGGTGCGCCCCGCCAATCCGCACCGCGCGAGATTCAACTTTCGTCTAATACGGGTCAAGCCCGTTCGGCGGGCTGCGGGCTGGCCGGAAAATAGGCATTCAGGATGCGGCGGAAGATGGCGGTGAGGCGATCGAGATCCGCCACCGCGACGCGCTCGTCGACCTGGTGCATGGTCTGGCCGACGAGGCCGAACTCGATCACCGGGCAGGCCTCCTTGATGAAGCGCGCGTCCGAGGTTCCCCCCGTGGTGGAGAGGACCGGGCGGCGCCCGGTCTCGGCCTCGATCGCGGCGGTGACGAGGTCCACGAAGGCGTCGGGCTGGGTCAGGAAGGCGACCGCGTTGGTCGGCTGCACGTCGAGGCGGTAGCGCACCGCGTTCCCGGCCGCCGCGTCGAGGCGCCGCCGCAGCTCGGCCTCGAGGCTGGCCGGATTCCAGAGGTCGTTGAAGCGGATGTTGAGCGCGGCGCGGGCCTGCGCCGGGATGACGTTCGAGGCCGGGTTGCCGACGTCGATCGTGGTGAATTCGAGGTTGGAGGCGTCGAAATGCGCCGTGCCCTCGTCGAGGGGGGCGGCGAGGAGCGCGCCCGCGAGGCGGATCAGGCCCGGGATCGGGTTCTCGGCCCGGTGCGGATAGGCGACGTGGCCCTGCGCGCCCAGCACGGTGAGCGTGGCGGTGAGGGAGCCGCGCCGGCCGATCTTGATCATGTCGCCGAGCGCGTCGGGGTTGGTCGGCTCGGCCAGGATGCAATGGTCGAAGCGCTCGCCCCGCGCCCGCGCCCAGGCGAGGAGCTTCACGGTCCCGTTCACCGCCGGCCCCTCCTCGTCGCCGGTGACCAGGAAGGCGATCGAGCCGCCGAAGGCCGGCCCGCGCTCGGCCAGGAAGGCCAGGGACGCGGCGGCGAGGCAGGCGATGCCGCCCTTCATGTCGACGGCGCCGCGGCCGTGGAGCTCGCCGCCCTCGACGACGCCCGCGAAGGGATCGTGGCGCCACAGGGCGGGCTCCCCGGGCGGCACGACGTCGGTATGCCCGGCCAGCAGCAGGCAGGGCCCGTCCGCGCCGATGCGGGCGTAGAGGTTCTCGACGTCGGGCGTGCCGGGCGCGGAGAAGACCGGGCGCTCGACCGAGAAGCCCGCCGCCGCCAGCAGCCCGGCGAGGTAGGCGAGGGCGCCGCCCTCCTCGGGCGTGACGGAGGGGCAGCGGATCAGGCCCTGGGCGAGGGCGAGCGGTGAGGGTGTCGTCGGCACGGGCGGCCCCGTCGGTGGCGAAGGCCGCCCCTTAAGCGGCGCGGGACCGGGATGCAAACGCGGACCTTCCGGGGCGGCCGGCATGGGGTTAGTGCTCGGGAGAGAGCCGGTGCGGGTCCGGCCGAGGGACGGCCCGGGAGCGACGCGCGCAGATGACCAGCCTCAGCCCCGACGAGATCGAGCGCTACGCGCGCCACATCGTGCTGCGCGACGTCGGCGGGCCGGGCCAGGCGCGGCTGAAGGCCGCGCGGGTGCTGGTGGTCGGCGCGGGTGGGCTCGGCGCGCCGCTGATCCAGTACCTCGCCGCGGCCGGCCTCGGCACGATTGGGATCGTGGACGACGACGCGGTGTCGCTCTCCAACCTGCAGCGGCAGGTGATCCACGGCACGCCCGACCTCGGGCGCCCGAAAGTCGAGAGCGCCGCCGCTGCGGTGGCGCGCCTCAACCCGCACGTGCGGGTCGAGACGCATGCGACGCGGCTGAGCACCGACAATTCCGATCGCCTCGTCGGCGCCTACGACCTCGTGGCGGACGGGTCGGACAATTTCGCGACCCGCTACGCGGTCTCGGACGCCTGTTTCCGCCAGGGGAAGCCCCTCGTCACGGCGGCGCTCGGGCAGTTCGACGGGTCGCTCACCACGATCCGGGCCCACGAGACCGGGCCGGACGGGCGCCCGAACCCGACCTATCGCTGCCTCTTCCCCGAGCCGCCGCCCGCGGGCGCGGTGCCGACCTGCGCCGAGGCCGGCGTGATCGGGGCGCTCGCCGGGCTGATGGGCTCGATGATGGCGCTCGAGGTGATCCGGGAGGTGACGGGCTTCGGCGAGGGGCTGGTCGGGCGCCTGCTCATGGTCGATGCCCGCTCGCTGCGCTTCGAGACCCTGTCCTACGCCTACGACCCGGACAACCCGCTCAGCGGAACGGCGGCTCGTCGAAGCTCCTGAGCTTGCGCGAGTGGAGCCGGCCGCGGTCGCGGCGCAGCAGGTCGAGGGTGGCGAGGCCGATCAGCAGGTGCTCGCCCACCGCCCGCTCGTAGAAGGCGTTGGCGGCCCCCGGGAGCTTGATCTCCCCGTGGAGCGGCTTGTCGGAGATGCAGAGCAGCGTCCCGTAGGGCACGCGCAGCCGGTAGCCCTGGGCCGCGATGGTGCCGCTCTCCATGTCGACGCCGATCGCCCGCGAGAGGTTGATGCGCCGCCGCTCCTGCGACCAGCGCAACTCCCAGTTCCGGTCGTCGTAGGTCACGACGGTGCCGGTGCGCAGCCGGCGCTTGAGCGCCTCGACGCGCTCGCCGGTCACGGCGGCGGCGGCCTCCTGGAGCGCCACCTGCACCTCCGCCAGGGCCGGGATCGGCACGTCCGGCGGCACGAGCTCGTCGAGGATGCGGTCGCGGCGCAGGTAGCCGTGCGCCAGCACGTAGTCGCCGATGGTCTGCGACTGCCGCAACCCGCCGCAATGGCCGACCATGAGCCAGCAATGCGGGCGCAGGACGGCGAGGTGGTCGGTGATGGTCTTCGCGTTCGAGGGACCGACCCCGATATTGACGAGCGTGGTGCCCTGCCCGTCGCGGGCCACGAGATGGTAGGCGGGCATCTGGAACCGGTGCCAGGGGGAGGCCGCGATGAGCGCGCCCGGATCGGCCTCCCTCGCCTCCTCGGCGGTGACCGACACGCCCCCGGGCAGGACCAGCCGCTCGTAGCGCTCGGGCGCCTCGGCGAGCGTGCGCAGCCCGACGCGGACGAACTGATCGACGTAGCGGTGGTAGTTGGTGAGGAGGATCCAGGGCTGGATCGCCCGCCAATCCGCCCCGGTATAGTGGACGAGGCGCCGCAGCGAGTAGTCGACGCGCGGCCCGTCGAACAGAGCCAGCGGCCGCGGCTCGTCGCCGGCCTCCAGCCAGAGCCCGTCCGCGATCTCGTCGCCGACCGTGGAGAGCATCGGGGTCGGGAAGGCGCGGGCGAGCTCGCTCGAGGTCTGCTCGCCCCGGCTCAGCTCGGCCCCGGGCTCGACGACGTACGGGTAGGGGATCTCCTGGGCGCTCAGGCCGACCTCGATCGTGGCGCCGTAATCGGCCACGAGGGGGCGCAGCTGCTCCAGCAGGTAGGCGCGGAAATGGGCGGGCTGCGTCACCGTGGTGGCGTAGATGCCCGGCCCCTGAAACTTGGCGGTGGCCCGCTTGATCCGCGGCATCGGGCCGGTCGGCCGGTAGGTCAGGCGCAGTTCCGGGTAGCGGAAGCTCAGGCGCTCGGCGGCGTGGGGCGGCACCCCGTCCTTCAGGAAGCGCCCGAGGGCGGCCTTGAGGCTCTCCACCGCGGAGGCGTGCAGGGCGGCGAGGCGGTCGACGGCCGTTTCCGGCTCGGCCACCGTCTCCATCGGTCTCAGTTCGTCGGCGAACACGATCGTGCGGCCCTCCGCTGCGCAGGCCGGGCGGCCTCCGGGGGGCCCGGGGCCGCCGGTCCCCGCCCCCGTGTTGCGGCAGCCCCGGCCCGAAGGCAAGGCCGCCCGGTGGCCGGAAGGCGGTCGTCGGAGGCCCACGCCGAAAAACCCGGCGAGGCGAGCCTCCCGGGTGCCCTGCGAAGGCGGGCGATCAGGCGTCCACGCCCGGCGCGGCCGGCATCCGCGCTCGGCGCGGCCAAGCGCCCGCGCTCGGCCAAGCGCCCGCGCTCAGCGCGGCGCCAGGATCATGATCATCTGGCGGCCTTCGAGTTGCGGCTCGCTCTCGACCTTGGCGATCTCCTGCGTCTCCGCCTTGACGCGTTCGAGCAGGCGCAGGCCGAGATCCTGGTGCGCCATCTCGCGCCCGCGGAACCGCAGCGTCACCTTGACCTTGTCGCCTTCCTCGAAGAACCGTTGCACGGCCTTCATCTTGACGTCGTAGTCGTGCTTGTCGATGCCGGGCCGGAGCTTGATCTCCTTGACCTCGACCGTCTTCTGACGCTTGCGCGCCTCGGCCTGCTTCTTCTGTTCGTTGAAGCGGTAGCGGCCATAGTCGAGGAGCTTGCAGACCGGCGGGGTGGAGTTCGGGGCGATCTCGACGAGGTCGAGCCCCGCTTCCTCCGCGACCTGCAGCGCGTCGAAGAAGCCCATGACTCCGCGATTCTGTCCGGTCTCGTCGATGAGCTGAACTTCACGAACGCCGCGGATGTCCCGGTTGGCGCGCGGCCCGTCCTTCTGCGGGGCCGGCATGGCTCTCATAGGTCTGCGAATGGCTGGTATCTCCTCATTGCTGCCGCGGTCGGCTCGCCGGCCCGCCCCTGACATCCAGGGGAGACGGTGGGGCGAGGCGCGGACACACTCGTGTGAACTGCGGCACCTTGGCTAAACCGCGCGAGATGTCAACTCGCCGGAAGGGAACTTGGTTGCGATCCGGTGATTCCGAAGCATCGTCGGTCCGAGGAAGCCGCGGTCGATCCGTCCTCCGGCCTAGACCGGGGCCTCCGGCGCGGCCAGGAGAGCGGCATAGACTTCCAGCGTGGCGGCGGTCATGCGCTCGAGCGAGAAATTCTGCTCCACGTGGCGGCGGGCGCGGCGGGCGAGCGCGTCGCGGGCGCTGGCGCCGAGCTGGAGCATCTCGGCGATCGCCTCCGCGAGGGGCTCCACCTCCCCGGCCGGCACGCGCCAGCCGGTCCGCTCGGCGGCGGCGACTTCGGGCGGCGCCAGCACGGTCTCGCGCACCGCGCCGAGATCCGAGACCACCACCGGCGTGCCGATCGCCTGGGCCTCGACGGCGGCGCGGCCGAAGGCCTCGGGCGCCGTCGAGGGCACCGCCACCACGGAGGCCGCCCGCAACGCCGCCGGCATGTCGGCGCAGTGGCCGACCCGCCGGACGACGCTGCCGAGGTTGTGCGCGGCGACGAGCGCGTCGAGTTCGCGCTCGTAGGCGGCCCGGCCCTGCGCGTCGCCCGCCAGGACCACGGCGAAGTCCCTCATGCCCCTGGCGCGCAGGGCGGCCGCCGCCTCGATCAGGACGCGCTGGCCCTTCCAGGCGGTGAGCCGGGCGGCCAGCAGCACGATCCGCTCGTGCGGGGCGACGCCCCAGGCCCGGCGCAGGGCCTCGACCCGCCCGGGTCCGACCTGCGCCGCCGAGAAGGCCGCGAGGTCGGTGCCGCGGTGGATCACCCGGATCCGCTCCGGGCGCGCCTGCGGATGCGCCGAGCGGATCAGCTCCGCCGTGTAGTGCGAGTTGGCGATGACGGCGTCGCCGCGGGCCATCACCGAGTTGTAGAATTGCTTGACCGGCGTGCGGCCCGAGTAGCTGCCGTGATAGGTCGTGACCAGCGGCAGGCCGAGTCGCCGCCGGGCGCCGAGGGCGACCCAGGCCGGGGCGCGGGAGCGGGCATGGACGATGCGCACGCCCTCGGCCCGGCAGAGCCGGACGAGGCGCCCGACATTCACCGCCATCGCGAAGGGGTTCTTGGTGCGGGCCGGGAACGGCACCCAGATCCCGCCCTTCGCCTGCAGCTCCCCGACGAGCCGCCCGCCCTCGGTGGCGACCAGCGCCCGCGCGCCGATCGCCGCCAGGGCCGCCGCCACGTCGACCGTGGTGCGCTCCGCGCCCCCGGCGTCGAGTTCGGGGATGATCTGCAGGATGGTCGCCCCCGCGAGCGGGTGCTGCGTGGAGGCCCGGAAGGAGGCGGCCTGGCTCGGCGGCGCGGGGCTCCAGGTCCTGGCTCGCGATCCTCCGATGTCCGCCTCCCTGTGCGCGGCCGTTGCGCCCATTCGCGCTCCCTGATCTAGAGGTTCGGTCACGCCGAGCATGGTCCGAGACCTTCTCCCGATCGTATTTCGGATCTGTAAACGCTCGCCCCCGGAGAGACCGCCCCGCGATGACCCTTCCCTCCCCCGCCGCCACCCTGATCCCGGTCGTTCGGAACGGCGCCACCCGCCAGATCGCGACGATCCCGCGCGACGGCAAGGGGCCGCCGGTCGTCTGGCTCGGCGGGTTCCGCTCCGACATGCGGGCCACCAAGGCCGAGGCGATCGACGCCTGGGCGGCGCGGACGGGCCGGGCCTTCCTGCGGTTCGATTACGGCGGCCACGGGGAATCGGAAGGGGATTTCGCCGCCTTCACCATCTCCGACTGGCTCGCCGACGCGGAGGCGGCGATCGCCCGCTTCGCGCCCGAGCGGCCGATCCTGGTCGGCTCCTCGATGGGCGGCTGGGTCGCGCTGCTCGCGGCGAGGCGGGTCCGGCCGGCCGGGCTCGTGCTGATCGCGCCGGCGACCGACTTCACCGAGGCGCTGATCTGGGAGCGGCTGCCGGAGGAGATCCGCGCGCGGATCACGCGCGAGGGCGTGTGGCGGCGCGACTCCGCCTACTCGCCCGAGCCGACGCCGGTGACCCGCGCCCTGATCGAGGATGGCCGCCGCCACCTGCTGCTCGGCGGCCCGATCGACCCGGGCTGCCCGGTCCACATCCTGCAGGGCATGGCCGACCCGGACGTCCCCTGGGCGCACGCGATGCGGCTCGTGGAGGCGCTGCCGGAGCGGGGCGTGGTGCTGACCCTCATCAAGGAGGGCGACCACAGGCTCTCCGACCCGGCGAGCCTCGCGCGGCTGATCGCGGCGGTGGAGGGGATCGCCTGAGGGCAGGCGGCGCTCCGGGACCGGGAGGCCGGTCCCGGGAGCCGCCGGCCGGCCCGCCGCTCAGTGCACGCTCACCGCCTGGAGGTCGTGCGCCCAGGCATTGGCGATCGCGGCGTCGCGGCTGTCGGTGAGCAGGATCGGCGCCCCGCTCGCGGACAGGAGCGCGAACAGGTTCAGGCCGGGGGTGAGGTCGGGCGCCTGGGGAAACAGGCGCTTCACGTCGTCGGCGGTCATCGGCCGCACGTAGGCGACGTGGCCCTCGCCGAGGGCGGCGAGCGCGGTGGGATCGATGGTCGGGTTCCGGTCGGTCATGGTTCGCCCTCCTTCGGGACGTGGCAGAGCGTGGGGTTCGGCGCGGGCCCCGCGGCGGCCCGGCGACCAGGGGTGAGGACGCGGCTCACTCAACGTCGCGCGAGGCGATGTCGATCCGTCGCACGATCCGCTCCGGCTCCGGCCGGACGAGATCGATCGAGAGCAGCCCGTTCGACAGGTCCGCGCCCAGCACCTCCATGCCGTCGGCGAGGAGGAAGGCGCGCTGGAACTGCCGCGCGGCGATGCCGCGATGCAGGAAGGTGCGGCTCTTGTCGTCGGTCTGGCGACCGCGGACGATGAGCTGGCTCTCCTCCAGCGTCACGTCGAGCTGGTCGCGCGTGAAGCCCGCCACCGCGAGGGTGATGCGCAGGCGCTCCGGCTGCCGCTCGGTGCGGGCGAGCCGCTCGATGTTGTAGGGCGGGTACCCGTCGTTGGCGGCCTTGGCGACGCGGTCGAGCGCCTGCTCGATCTCGTCGAAGCCGAGGAGAAACGGGTGCCCGAAGGGCGAGGGACGCGACATGGACGAACGAAGCCCTTCTGCGACGAGGCACTTCGAGACGTGAGCCCGCGGATGCAGCGCTCAGGCGACCGGCGGGACCCCGCCGGCCGCCTCAATATGGCGGGGGGCCCCGGCCCCATCAAGGGGCGTGGGCAAGGGGCGCGGGCAAGGGGCGCGGGCAAGGGGCGCGGGCAAGGGGCGCGGGCGCCCCCGAGCGCGGCAGTATCGCGGCGGCCACGCGGCTCGGAATC
This sequence comes from Methylobacterium sp. WSM2598, assembly GCF_000379105.1. Taxonomy (GTDB): domain Bacteria; phylum Pseudomonadota; class Alphaproteobacteria; order Rhizobiales; family Beijerinckiaceae; genus Methylobacterium. Next base: position 3,303,509 of record NZ_KB900609.1, read on the forward strand.
CGCCATTCCCTCCGCCACGATCAATCGCGAAAGGCTGGCGAGCGCGCCGTGGGCAAGCTACCGCTCTGCCGAACTGATCCGGTCGCAGTCGATCCACGATCGCGGCGGTCCAACTCCCGGTTAGATCTCCGATGCGCCGCCTGTCCTGGCTCACCGCCCTGCTCGCCAGCGCCGCTCTCGGCTCGGGTGCCGCTGCCCAGTCCGTCGCGACGCCGGCCATGCAGCCCTCGCCGACCCTGCCCGAGGGCGCGGGCGGCGACCCGCAGACGTCGGTGGCCCAGCCCGAGACCTCGTCCAAGCCCTCGGCCAACGTCACGACCTCGATCCAGGGGCTGCTCGGACCCGCCGCCGATCCGGGCGGGATCCGCAGCTTCCTCGCCAAGCGCGGCATCGAGTACAGCCTCACCTATGTCGGAGAGGTGCTGGGCAACCTCTCGGGCGGGATCAAGCGCGGGGCGATCTACGAGGGCCGCCTCGATCTCCAGGTCGACGCCGACCTGGAGACGCTCGCGGGCTGGAAGGGCGCCGCCTTCCACACCAACTTCTACCAGATCCACGGCACCGGCCTGTCCCGCTACTACGTCGGCAACCTCGACGTGGTCAGCGGCATCGAGGCGCTGCCCTCCTCGCGCCTCTACGAACTCTGGATCGAGCAGAAGCTGTTCGACGATCAGTTGGGCCTCAAGGTCGGCCAGATCGCCGCCGACACGGAGTTCCTGGTCAGCCAGACCGCGACCCTGTTCGTCAACTCGACCTATGGCTGGCCGGACATCACCGGCGTCAACCTGCCGAGCGGCGGGCCGGCCTACCCGCTGGCGACCCCCGCGGTGCGGGCGAAATACACGCCGAACAAGAACTTCTCGCTTCAGGTCGGCCTCTTCGACGGCGACCCGGCCGGCCCGGCCCGGCCCGGCCTCGACCCCGACCCGCAGCGGCGCAACCGGTACGGCACGAATTTCCGCCTCGGCGACCCGCCGCTCCTGATCGCCGAGGCGGCCTACGCCTACAACCTCGACAGCCGCCATCGCGGGCGCCCGGTCATCGACGAGCCCGGCACGGTCACGCTGGGCGGTTGGTACCATTTCGGCCGCTTCAACAGCCCGCGCTTCGACGATTCGGGCCGGCCCCTCGCCGACCCCTCGACGACCGGCATCGCCCGGCGCTTCCGCGGCAATGACGGCATCTACGGCATCATCGACCAGACGCTGTTCCGCGAGCCCGACAAGAACGACGAGGGCGCCAGCGCCTTCGTGCGCGTCTCCGGCTCGCCCGGCGACCGCAACCTCGTCGACTTCTACGTCGATGCCGGCATCGCCTATAAGGGCCTGCTGCCGGGCCGCTCCGACGACACGGTCGGCCTCAGCATGTCCTATTCGCGGATCTCGCAGTCGATCCGCGGCCTCGACCTCGACACGATCCTGGCGACCGGCGTCGCGCGGCCGGTGCGCGCCTTCGAGGCACAGCTCGAACTGACCTACCAGGCGCTGATCGCGCCCGGCATCACCGTGCAGCCGGACTTCCAGTACGTCTTCCACCCGGGCGGCAACGGCGTGAACCCGCGCTCGCCCACCGGCGAGCGGCTGCGCAACGCGGCGATCCTGGGGATCCGCTCGACGATCCGCTACTGAGCGGCGGGGCGCGGCTCGGCCCGGCCCGGCAGGGGCAGGCGGACGAGCTTCTGGCTGATGCGGTCGCGCAGGTCGGCCGGGAGTTCGAGATCCACCCCCCGCCAGGTGAAGCCGCGCAGGCGCAGCCGCAGCCGGTACTGGCTCGCCCGCGGCCGGTCGGGCGGGAAGCTGAACACGACGCCGCGGAAGCCCCGCATCTCGGCGGTGCGCGCGAGGGCGAGGAGGTCCGAGACGCGCCGCCCGGGCAGGCCGCGATCCTGCGATCCCCGGCCCGGCCCCGCCGCCCCGTCCGGACGGGCGATGCCGAGGCGCTCGGGCCAGCCGTCATCGAGCAGGTCCATCAGCATCTCGGGCGTCACCAGGCTGCCGACCACGGGCTCGACCAGCCCCGCCACCGCGTCGGTGAGCATCTGGCGGTCGCGGGGCGAGAGGTCGGGGCGGGCCTCGATCGCCTCCAGGGCGGCGGCCGTCGCCTGCCGGCTGAGGGACAGGCGCAGGGTGCGGAAATTCACCCGCTGGGTCACCGCCGGGAGGTCGTTGGTCCGCACCGCCTCGCTCAGCCGGTAGAGCGCCAGGTAGGGCGAGAGCGAGTAGCCCAGCCAGAGCAGCACGAGGGCGAGGAACAGGCACCACCAGCGCATGGGGTCAGTCCGCCGCCGGCCGGGGCAGCGGGGCCGGAACCCGCCTCATGCCGGGCGCGCGAAGGGTGCGAAGGCGGCGATCACCTGCTGGTAGACCGGCCGCTTGAACGGGATGATCAGCTCCGCGAGGTTGGCGAGGGGTTCCCAGCGCCACGCGTCGAACTCGGCCTTGTGGGCGCCGCCGCCCGGGCGGAGGATGTCGATCTCGCTGTCGGCCCCCTCGAAGGCGAAGGCGAACCACTTCTGGGTCTGACCCCGGTAGCGCCCCTTCCAGAGCTGGCCGGCCGCGACGCTCGGCAGGTCGTAGCTGTACCAGCCGGGCGCCTCGGCCAGGAGACGCACGGAATCCGGCCGCACGCTCGTCTCCTCGTAGAGCTCGCGCAGGGCCGCCTCCTCGGGGGTCTCGCCCGGGTCGATGCCGCCCTGCGGCATCTGCCAGCTATGGGCGGGCGCCTCGGCCACCAGCCCGGCCTCCCTGGCCCGCCGCCCGGCGAAGACGAGGCCGTCGCGGTTGAACAGGGCGATGCCGACGCAGGGCCGGTAGGGAAGATCGGCCAGGGCGGAGCCGGCCGGTCGGGTGTCGCGGTCTGCCATCGGGGCCTGCACGGGCTCGCTTCGGAATCCTGGCGCCCTTGTGCGAGAGAAGTCGCGGCGCCACAAGGCTGCGGGGCGCGTCTGGCGACGCGGGGGCGCGTCTGGCGACGCGGGGGCGCGTCTACCGACGCGGGGGCGCGTCTACCGACGCGGGGGCGCGTCTACCGACGCGGGGGCGCGTCTACCGACGCGGGGGCGCGTCTACCGACGCGCCCGGAGGGCGCGGCTCGCCGGGACGAGCAGGATGCCCCGCGCCTCCAGGTCGCGGCTCCAGCGGGCGATCCGGTCGATGGTGAGCGGCAGCGCCATGGCCGAACCCATCGCGAAGCCCTTGCGCCGCGCCGTCTCCTCCAGCCGGGCGAGTTCGCGGTCGACCGCGTCGGGGAGCGGCGCCGCGTCCACGACCACGTCGGCGCGGGCCACCGGCGCGCGGGCGCGCCGGCCGATGTCGAGCGCGAGCGAGCGCGGCGAGGTGCCGTCGTCGACCAAGCCGAGGCCGCGGGCCCCGATCTCGCGCAGGATCGGGTCGAGGGCCCCGGCCTCGGCGGTGAGCCGCGCCCCCATGTAGTTCACCACCCCGATCGCGCCCGGGATGCGGGAGAGCACGAAGCCGAGGCGGTCCGCGTTCTCGGCGGGCTTGGCGCCCGCGAGCAGCGTCTGCGGCCCGGGATCGTTGTCCGGGTAGTCGAAGGGCTCCATCGGGGCCTGCACCATCACCTCGTGGCCGGCCTCGCGGGCGCGGGCCGCCTGCCGGCCCACGTCGGCGCCGTAGGGGGCGAAGGCGAGGGTGACGGCGGGCGGCAGCCGGGTCACCGCGTCCTGCGTCACCGCCGCCCCGATCCCGAGGCCGGTCACCACCAGGGCGATCCGGCCGGCCGGCGCCGCGCCGCTCGGCAGGGCGGGCGCCTCCGGCCGGGCGTAGACGTCGAGGGCGCGGGCGCCGTCCGGCCCGAGGCGCGGCAGCAGCCCGTAGCGGCCCTTCTCGGAGAGGGCCGGATCGGGCGCGGGGGCGAGGCGGATCTCGGTCGGCCCCGGCACGCGGATCACCACCGAATCCGGCACGGCACTGCCCTCCGGCCGCAGCACCGCCACGCCCGAGGCGCGCTCGACCTCGCTCGCGCTGCGGCTCCCGGCCTCCGCCGGGGCGGGCGGGCGCGGGCTCGGCGGGCCGGGCGGGGCCTCGCGCCGGGTGATCGTCACCAGGGCGTGCGGCTCGCCGCCGAGGGGATCCTCCGTCAGGGCGACGAACCCGGCGACGGCCCCGACCAGGACGGCCGCCGCGGCCGACAGGATCGCCCGCAGCGGGATGGCGGCCCGCAGGCGCGCGAGGCGGGAGGGGGTCTCGTCCCGCATCCCGAGGGGTCGGGTGAGGGCATCGTTGGCGAGGATCACGGCGGCGCATCCGGCTCTCGGACCGGCCGCAGACGACAAGGCCCGCAGCGACGGTCGCCTGACCGCCATTGCGGGCCCTCGTGGTTAACGCTGCCCTAACGGCCGGCGAGAAGACCGCCGGCCGGTTCGGGACGCCCCGGTCAGTTCGGGACGCCGTTCTTGGCGGTGTTGGCGGCGCCCTTCTGCACGCCGTGCAGCAGGTCGACCGCGGCGGTGAGCTGCTTATCCTTGGCCGGATCCGGCGGGACGTAGGCCGAGGAGCCACCGCGCTCCTCCTGGTCCTTCTGCTTGAGGTGGCCCTTCAGGCCGGCCTCGCCCTTGGTCTCGTCCTTGCCCTTCAGGTCGTCGGGCACCTCCTGCAGCACCTCCTGGTCGGGCTCGATGCCCTTGGCCTGGATCGAGCGGCCGGACGGCGTGTAGTAGCGCGCCGTGGTCAGGCGCAGGGCGCCGTTCCCGCCGAGCGGGATGATCGACTGCACCGAGCCCTTGCCGAAGGAGCGCGTGCCGAGCACGGTCGCGCGCTTGTGGTCCTGCAGGGCGCCGGCGACGATCTCGGAGGCCGAGGCCGAGCCGCCGTTGACCAGCACCACGATCGGCTTGCCCTTGGTCAGGTCGCCGGACTTGGCCGAGAAGCGCTGCGTCTCGTCCGGGTTGCGGCCGCGGGTGGAGACGATCTCGCCGCGGTCGAGGAACGCGTCCGAGACCATCACGGCCTGATCGAGCAGGCCGCCCGGGTTGTTGCGCAGGTCGAGGACGTAGCCCTTGAGCTTGTCGCTCGGCACGTCGGTGGAGATCTTGTCGATCGCCGCCTTCAGCCCGTCGAAGGTCTGCTCGTTGAACTGGGTCAGCCGGATGTAGCCGACGTCGCCGCCCTCGACCCGCGAGCGCACCGGCTTGATGCGGATGAGGTCGCGGTTCAGCGTGATCTCGAGCGGCTCCTTGACCTCCTTGCGGGTGACCTTGAGCTTCACCGGCGAGTTGACCGGGCCGCGCATCTTCTCGACGGCCTGGTTGAGGGTCAGGCCCTGGACCTGCTCGTTGTCGATCTGGGTGATGATGTCGTTGGCGAGCAGGCCGGCGCGGGCGGCGGGCGTGTCGTCGATCGGCGTGACGACCTTGATGAGGCCGTCCTCCATCGTCACCTCGATCCCGAGGCCGCCGAACTCGCCGCGGGTCTGCACCTGCATGTCGCGGAAGCTCTTCGCATCCATGTAGCTCGAATGCGGGTCGAGCGAGGTCAGCATGCCGTTGACGGCCGCCTCGATCAGCTTCGATTCCTCGGGCTTCTCGACGTAGTCGGTGCGAATCTTCTCGAAGACGTCGCCGAACAGGCTGAGCTGACGGTACGTTTCGGCGGAGGCCGCTACCGCGCTGGTGCCCGAGAGGAAGTGGGTCTGGGTCGCCACCGTGGCGGTCCCGGCGCCCAGGATCGCACCCAACAGGACGAGGGAAACTTTGCGCATTATCCGCGGACCTTCTCGCTTGCCGCCTTCGCCCACCATGGCTCCGGGTCGATGGAGCTACCGTCTTTTCTGAACTCGACGTACAGGACGGGATCGTTCCGCCCGCCGCCTCCCGCCGAAGGCGCCAAGCCCGAGTCCCCCATCGCGGCGACCGGCTCTCCGGCGAGCACGAACTGACCGACGTCCACGTTGATCTGATCCATGCCCGCCAGAAGGAGATAGTAGCCGTCGCCCGCGTTGATGATCAAGAGACGTCCATAGCTCCGGAAAGGCCCCGCATAGGCGACCCACCCGTCGGCCGGGGATGACACGACGGCGCGGGGACGGGTCGCGAGCGAAATGCCGCGCGTCGTTCCGCCGTTTCCGTCGGCCGCCCCGAAGGCCTTGACCACCTCCCCGGTCGCCGGTCGGGGGACGACCCCCCTCACCTGGGAGAAAGGCAGCTTCGGTGCCAACCGGACCGGGTCGCGCAGGGCCGCGGCGGCGAAGCGCTCGCGGGTCTCGCGGCTCTCCGCCTCCGCGGCCCGGCGGGCGGCCGAGATCTCGCCGTCGAGCTTGTCGACGAGGTCCTTGAGGCTGCGCGCCTGGCCGGCGAGCCCGGCGGCGCGCTCCCGCTCGCCCGCGAGCCCGGTCTCGGCCTCGCCGAGGCGGGTCTGGCGGGCGGCGACGAGGGCGTCGAGGCGCTGGCGCTCCCCCGCCCAGCCGGCGAGGTCCCTGCGCAGGCTCTCCCGGTCGGCCGCGATCAGGCCGCGCAGGCGCTCGAGTTCGGCGAGGTCGCCCGCGAGCGTCTCGGCCTCGCCCTGCAATTCGGGCACGACGGCGCCGAGCAGCATCGAGGTGCGGATCGCCGCCAGCATGTCCTCGGGCTGGACCAGCACGGCGGGGGGCGGGCGCCGCCCCATCCGCTGGAGCGCCGCCAGCACCTCGGCGATGACGCCGCGGCGCGCCTCGAGGGAGCGCCGGATCGCCGTCTGGCTCGCCGTCATGGTCTCCAGGCGCGTCTCCAGGACGCCGATGCGCTCCTCGGCCTCCTGCGCCCGGCGGGTTCCGTCGAGGAGCGCTTGGCTCAGGCGCGCGCGGTCGCCCTTCAGCTCCTCCACCTCCTTCTCGAGGCGGCCGCGGGCCTCCGCGCTCGCCGCCAGCGCCGCCTCCAGGGCCTTGAGGCTCTGGGCCTTCTGCTCCTTCTCGGCCTGGGCCTGGTCGATCGGGTCGGGCCGGACGGAGGCGCGCTCCTGCGCGGCGGCACCGGCGCAGGCGAGCAGGAAGCCGAGGAGCGGGAGGGGGCGGATCACGGGGCGCCGCGGTGATAGGGGTGGCCGGCCAGGATGGTCATGACGCGATATAGTTGCTCAAGCACCAACACCCTGACCAGGCCGTGCGGGAGCGTGGCGGCCCCGAAGGCGAAGACGAGGTCGGCCCGGTGCCGCACGCTCTCGCACAGCCCGTCGGCCCCGCCAATCACGATCGTGAGACCGGGCCGGCCGCCGTCGCGCCACGCGGCCACCTGCTCGGCCAGCCCGGCGCTCGTCACCGCCCTGCCGCCCTCGTCCATCACGATGACGGCGCTCCCGGCCGGCAGGCAGGCGAGGATCGCCGCGCCCTCCTCGGCGCAGCGGTCCGGGGCGCGGCGGGCGCGGCTCTCCGGCAATTCGGTGAGCTGGACCGCGGACAGGCCGAGGCCCCGCGCCAGCGCGTCGGCCCGCGCGCGGTAGCCCTCGGCGAGGTCCCGCTCCGGGCCGCGCTTCAGGCGGCCGACGGCCACGAGGGCGAGGCGCACCCCTGCGCCGCCCGCACCGGGTCAGCCGGCCAGGCGGTCGCCCGGCCGGTCGGCCCCCCACATCTTCTCCAGATTGTAGAAGTGGCGGACCTCGGGCCGGAAGATGTGCACCAGGAGATCGCCGGCATCGATCAGCACCCAGTCGCAGGCCGGCAGGCCCTCGATGCGGGCGTTGCCGTGGCCGGAGGCCTTCAGCTCCTGCACCAGCTTCTCGGCGATGGAGCCGACGTGGCGGTGCGAGCGGCCGGAGGTGATGATCATCGCGTCGGCGATCGAGGTCTTGCCGGCAAGGTCGATCTCGACCGTGTCCTCGGCCTTCATGTCCTCAAGGCAGCGCCGGGCGATCGCCAGGAGCCCGTCGGGCCGATCCTCGGCCGCCGGCGGCACCGCCTCGGGCCGAGCAGGAAGCTCGTGGATGTGAGCCTCGCGGGAAAGTGGTTGGTTCAGTGCCGACCCCTGTCGTTCGCGCCACACGGCGCCGTTGCATCAAGATAAGGGCGCCGGGCCCCGCCTTTCAATACGCGCGTGTCACGGCGCGTGATCTCTGTCACCCGACGACGCCCGCCGCAGCGCGGTCGAGGAGAGGTCGGAGCGGGGTCCGTGCAGGAACACCCAGGCCGGCGGCGCCATCCCGGCGAGGCGGGCCGCGTCGCGCTCGTCGATCCGGTGGCGCGCCATCGCCCGCGCCGCCGGGGACGCGGCGGCCCCGAGGGTGAAGCCCGGCCGGTCGATCACCGCGATCGGCATCGACCGGACGATCTCGCGCCAGCCCTGCCAGCGGTGGAAACTCGCGAGGCTGTCGGCCCCCATGATCCAGACGAAAAGCGGGAAGGGCCGGTGGCGGCGCAGCCAGGCCAGGGAGTCGCGGGTGAAGCGGGCGCCGATCGCGCTCTCGAAGGCGGTCACGGCGACGCGCGGGTCGCGCGCGATCGCGGCGGCCCCGGCGACGCGCTCCGCCAGGGGCGCCAGGATCGTCCGGTCCTTGAGCGGGTTGCCCGGGCTCACGAGCCACCAGACCCGGTCGAGGGCGAGCCGCCGCAGCGCCAGCTGGCTGACATGCAGGTGGCCGGCATGGGCCGGGTTGAAGGAACCGCCGTAGAGCCCGATGCGCAGGCCCGGCGCGCTCGGCGGGAGACGCACGCCCACCTGGCTTCAGGGCCGGACCTGACCGGAGCCGTGCACGCGGTACTTGAAGGTCGTGAGCTGCTCGACGCCGACCGGGCCGCGCGCATGCATCCGCCCGGTGGCGATGCCGATCTCGGCGCCGAAGCCGAACTCTCCGCCATCCGCGAATTGCGTCGAGGCGTTGTGCACCACGATCGCCGAATCGACCTCGGCGAGGAAGCGCTCGGCCGCCGCCTCGTCGGCCGTGACGATCGCGTCCGTGTGGTGCGAGCCGTAGGTCTCGACGTGGTCGATGGCGGCGTCGAGCCCGTCCACCACCCGCACGGCGATGACCGCGTCGAGGTACTCGGTCCGCCAATCGGCCTCGGTCGCCGGCGTGACCCGCGGGTCGACCGCCTGGGTCTCGGCGTCGCCGCGCACGGCGCAGCCGGCCTCCAGGAGGTCGGCGACGAGGGGCGCCAGGTGGGTGCCGGCGCAGGCGCGGTCGACCAGCAGCGTCTCGGCCGCGCCGCAGATCCCGGTGCGGCGCAGCTTGCTGTTGCGCAGGATCTCGCGCGCCATGGCGAGGTCGGCCCGCGCGTGCACGAAGACGTGGCAGATGCCTTCGAGATGGGCGAAGACCGGCACCCGGGCCTCGCTCTGCACGCGCGCGACCAGGCTCTTGCCGCCGCGGGGCACGATGACGTCGATGCAGCCGTCGAGGCCCGCCAGCATGGCGCCGACCGCCGCGCGGTCCCGGGTGGGCACGAGCTGGATCGCCTCGGCGGGCAGGCCCTGCGCGGCGAGGCCGTCCGCCATGGCCCGCGCGATGGCGGCGGCGCTGCGCAGGCTCTCGGAGCCGGCGCGCAGCACGGCGGCGTTGCCGGCCTTGAGGCAGAGCGCCCCCGCATCGGCCGTGACGTTGGGCCGGCTCTCGTAGATCACCCCGACCACGCCGAGGGGGGTGGAGATCCGCTCGATGGCGAGGCCGTTCGGGCGCTCGAAGGCCGCGAGCTGGCGGCCGACCGGATCGGGCAGGCCCGCGATGGCCTCGACCGCGGCGGCGATGGCCTCGACCCGGCCCGGGGTCAGTGCGAGCCGGTCGAGGGTCGCGGCGGGCAGGTTCGCGCCCCGCGCCTCGGCGAGGTCGGCGGCGTTCGCCTCCAGGATGACCGGGGCGGCGTCGCGGATGGCGGCCGCGGCGGCCCGCAGGGCCATGTCCTTGGCCCGGGCCGGGACGAGCGCCATGCGCCGGGAGGCGGCGCGCGCCCTGCGGCCGATCTCCCGCATGAGGGCGTCGACGTCGTCGGCCCCGGCGCGGGGCTTCAGGCTGAGCACGGACACGGCACTGTTCCTGCGATGCGCGCGGGCGTTCGGTCCGACGGGTCGGGTCGCCGCGCGGCTCTCCATGCCACGGGCCCCCACCGGCGACAAGCTGAGCCGGCGCAGGGCGGCGGAGAGCTCAGCGCCGGCAGCGTTTTCCGACGAAGCTGCCGCACGGGTAGGGCGCGGTAAGGCGCGCGCTCACCGGGACCTCCCTGCCCTCGACGGTGTCGAGGATGTCGTCGATGCGCCACGCGCCCGCCTCCTCGACCACCCGGAAGCGGACGGTGACCGGCGTCCCGAAGCTGACGAAGCGCGCGACCACCTCGGCCCGGCCCTCGGCGGGCCCGGTCTCGACCGTGACGCGCAGGTCCTTCACCTCGCCGTCCTGGCCGCTCAGGAACGGGTCGGCGTCGAGGTGACCGATATCGCCGCTCTCCTTCTGGTAGAGGTCGTCCCGGGCGAAGAGGGCGGCGAGGCGCTTGCTGAACAAGGTCCGCCGGTGCGGCGGCCGCCAGGGGGGGCACGCTCGCCGGTCCCGGCGCGGCGAGGGAGCGGACCGTGATCCGGTAGGCCTCGCGAACCGGCGCGTCGGGCGCCGCCTGCGCGAGGGCGGGGCCGGCCGCGAGGGCCAGCGCGAGGGCGAGGGCGGGAGGGATCCGTCGCGTCGTCATGCATTCGTGTCCAGGAAGCGGCCGCACGGGGGGCGCCGAGGTCCAAAGCATCATTGCGCCGGCCGGGACCGGCCGGCGCCGAAGCAGTCACCGGTTCGGCGGCGAACCGAAGGACCGCGCCAGCGGAAAATGATGCGAGAGCAAGAGACTAAGCAGAATTCCCGATGCAATTCTGCTTAGAGCGGCGCCCGATCACGGTGCAATCGCGCGCTGCTCCAGGTCGTTGATCCTGCCGCCTTATCTTCGACGGACCAGCATCCCCTTCGTCGGACAATGCTATAGAGCGCGGCGCGACGGTGGGGAAGCCCGGTCGGAGTCGGGGGCGGGCGCGATCGCCGCCCCTACTCGCCGACGAGCGCCATGTCGTCGCGATGGATCATCTCGGCGCGGCCGGGATAGCCCAGGACCGCCTCGATCTCGCGGCTCGACCGGCCGATGATGCGGGCCGCGTCGTCGCTGTCATAGGCCACCAGGCCGCGCCCGAGCACGGCCCCGCCCAGGGAGCGGATCACCACCGCGTCGCCGCGGGCGAAGGCGCCCTCGATCCGGGCGACGCCGACCGGCAGCAGGCTCGCCCCGCCCTGCAGCGCCCGCTCGGCGCCCGCGTCGATCACCAAACTGCCGCGGGGTTCGAGCGAGCCGGCGATCCAGGTCTTGCGCGCCGCCGTCGGGGTCGAGGCGGAGAGGAACCACGAGGCCCGCGCGCCCGCCGCCACCGCCCGCAGCGGGTTCTTGCCGCGCCCGTCCGCGATCAGCATGTGGGTGCCGCCGCCGGCGGCGATCTTGCCCGCCTCGATCTTGGTGCGCATGCCGCCGCGCGACAGTTCCGAGGCCGGTCCGCCGGCCATGGCCTCGATCTCCGGGGTGATGCGCGGGATCACCGGGAGGTGGCGCGCGGACGGGTCGCTGGCCGGCGGCGCCGTGTAGAGCCCGTCGATGTCGGAGAACAGCACCAGGAGATCCGCCCCGATCATCGTCGCCACGCGGGCGGCGAGCCGGTCGTTGTCGCCGTAGCGGATCTCCGAGGTGGCGACCGTGTCGTTCTCGTTCACGACCGGGACCGCCCGCATGTCGAGGAGCTTCAGCGTCGTGGCGCGGGCGTTGAGGTAGCGGCGGCGCTCCTCGGTGTCGTGCGGCGTCACCAGGATCTGGCCGGCGACGATGCCGTGATGCGCCAGCGCCTCCGACCAGTGGCGGGCGAGCGCGATCTGCCCCACCGCGGCCGCGGCCTGGCTCTCCTCCAGGCGCAGCGCCCCGGGCGGGAAGCCCAGCACGGTCCGCCCGAGGGCGATCGAGCCCGAGGAGACCACCAGCACGTCGACGCCGCGCCCGTGCAGGTCGGCGATGTCCTCGGCGAGGGCGGCGAGCCAGGCGTGCCGCAGGCGCCCGCGCGCCCGGTCGACGAGGAGGGCGGAGCCGACCTTCAGGACGACGCGGCGGAACTGGTCGAGGGCGGGGGTCATGGAGCGGCCGGGTGAGGGTGAGCGGAGCCTCGCCGCGCATAGCCGCAGACGGGGCCCGTGGACAGCCCCCGCCGGGCCTGCGGAGGCCGACGGGCGAGGATGCGCGCGGCCGAGGTGGCCAACGGCCAAGGCCTGCAACGGCCAAGGATCCTCATTGTCGCCGGGAAGCCGGCGCAGGAGGGATCCTTGGTTCCACCTCCCGCCTCACACGATCATGAACTGGCCCATCGCACCCGGTGATGAGGTCGCGCACCGGCGCGCGCATCGCGATCAGCAGCTCCAGCGGATGATCCTGGAGAGCGCCACCGACTACGCCATCATCACCCTCGACGAGAGCGGGTCCGTCACCAGCTGGAACGAGGGCGCGCGGCGCATCCTCGGCTGGAGCGAGGAGGAGATGCTGGGCCAGCCGGCCGCCCGCTTCTTCACCGAGCCGGACGTCCGCCGCGGCGTCCCCGAGGAGGAGATGCGCAACGCGCGCCTCACCGGCACCGGTCCGGACGAGCGCTGGCACCTGCGCAAGGACGGCAGCCGCTTCTGGGCGAGCGGCGAGATGCAGCCGCTGCGCGACGAGGCGGGCCATCACCTGGGCTACCTGAAGATCCTGCGCGACCGCACCGCCCAGCGCGACCAGGAGGAGCGGCTGCGCCAGAGCGAGGATCGGCTGAACCTCGCCCTCGGCGCCGCCGGCATGGTCGGCATCTGGGAGTGGGACCTGCGCCGCGACCTCGTCTTCGCGGACGCGAACTTCGCCCGGATCTACTCGGTCGACCCGGAGCACGCCGCCCGCGGCGCCCCGCTCGCGGCCTTCACCCGGACCTTCCACCCCGACGACGTGCCGGCCTTCGAGGCGGAGCTCGACCGGGTGCTGTCGGGGCGCCGGGACGCGTTCTCGGCGGAGTACCGGGTGCGCCAGCCGGACGGGTCCTGGCGCTGGCTCCTCGCCCGCGGCCGCCTGATGCGCGGCGAGGACGGCGCGGCCTCGCGCTTCGCCGGGGCGAGCGTCGACATCACCGAGCAGAAGCAGACCGCGCAGCGCGCCCGCGAGAGCGAGACCCGCTTCCGGCAGCTGACCGAACTCGCCCCGGGCATCGTCTGGGAGGGCCGGCCGGACGGGTCGCTCAGCTACCTCAACGCCTTCTGGTATCGCTACACCGGCCAGAGCCCCGAGGAGGCGCTGCCGGACGGCTGGGCCCGCGCGGTCCATCCGGACGACCTGCCGGGGCTGGAGGTGGCCTGGGCGCGGGCGCGCCGGGAGGGAATCCAGTACGACACCGAGGCGCGGCTGCGCCGGCACGACGGCACCTACCGCTGGTTCCTGATCCGCGCCGCGCCGGTGCGGGACGAGCGGGGCGCGATCATCGGCTGGCTCGGCAACGACCTCGACATCCAGGACCGCAAGGAGGCCGAGGAGCACCAGCGGCTCCTCACCCACGAATTGCAGCACCGGGTGAAGAACACCCTCGCCATGGTGCAGGCCATCGCGGCCCAGACCCTGCGCGGGGTGAGCGGGCTCGACGAGGCGCGGGAGGCCCTCGCCGGGCGGCTGATCTCCCTCGGGCGGGCGCACGACATCCTGACCGAGGCGCATTGGAAGGCCGCCCCGATCACCGAGATCATCGAGGCCGCCCGCGGCGCCCACGAGGCGGCGGACGCGGTGCGGATCCGCGCCCGGGGCCCCGACCTGACGCTCGCGGCGAAACCCGCCCTCGCCCTCGCCATGGCCCTGCACGAACTCGCGACCAACGCCGCGAAGTACGGGGCGCTCGCGACACCGGCGGGCCGCGTCGATCTCGCCTGGACGGTCGAGCCGGCCCCCGCCGGGCCGCGCCTGCGCCTGACCTGGACCGAGCGCGGCGGCCCGCCGATCGACCAGCCGCCCCTCCGCAGGGGCTTCGGCACGCGGCTGCTGGAGCGCAGCTTCGCCGCGGAGGTGGGCGGCGCGGTGACGCTCACCTTCGCGCCCTCCGGGCTGGTCTGTACGCTGGAAGCCCCCCTGAGCGCCCTGCAGGAGCCGTGGCGGGCACCCGCGTGAGGCGCGGGACCGGGACCGAAACCTGATCGGTGCCGCGCCGTTGATTGGCCGATGTCCCGCACGCCCGCTCCCCCCTCCCCGACGGTGGTCCTCGTGGTCGAGGACGAGGGCTTGGTGCGGATGATGGCGACCGAGATGCTGGAGGAGGCCGGCTTCGTCGTGCTGGAAGCCTCCGACGCCGACGAGGCCATGGCGATCCTCGCGCAGCGCGACGATATCGGCGCGCTGTTCACCGACGTGGACATGCCGGGCTCGATGGACGGCTTCGCCCTCGCCCAGCGCGTCGCCGAGATGCGGCCGCACGTGCGGCTGGTCATCACCTCGGGCCGGATCCGCCCCTCGAACGAGGACGTGCCGGATTCCGGGCAATTCGTGCCCAAGCCCTACCTGATGGAGCAGCTCCTCGACGCCTTCGCGAGCGCGGGCGGCCAGAAGCCCTGCTGAGCCGGCCGCGGCGGATGATCAGCCTCTCACGGCTGCCACGCCTCCGCCTTCTCCGGCGCGGCCTCGGCCTGGGCCCGGTCCATCGCGGCGAGGAGGGCGCGCAGGGCCTCCGGCACGCCCCGGCGCGTCGCGGCCGAGATCACGAGCGGCCGCCGGCCGCAGGCCGCCTCCAGGCTGGCGACCTGGGCCTCCAGCCTCTCCGGATCGAGGATGTCGGCCTTCGAGAGGGCGACGATCTCGGGCTTGTCGGCGAGGCCGTGGCCGTAGGCCTCCAGCTCCGCCCGCACGAGGCGGTAGGCGGCGCCCGCATCCTCGCTCGTCCCCTCGACGAGGTGGAGCAGGACCCGGCAGCGCTCCACGTGGGCGAGGAAGCGGTCGCCGAGGCCCACGCCCTCGTGCGCGCCCTCGATCAGGCCCGGAATGTCGGCGAGCACGAATTCGCGCGTGTCGACCCGCACCACTCCGAGACCCGGATGCAGGGTGGTGAAGGGGTAATCGGCGATCTTCGGCTTGGCCGCCGTCACGGTGGCGAGGAAGGTCGACTTGCCGGCATTCGGCAGCCCGACCAGGCCCGCATCCGCGATGAGCTTGAGCCGCAGCCAGAGCCAGTGCTCCTGGCCCTCCTGGCCCGGATTGGCGTGGCGGGGCGCCCGGTTGGTCGAGGTGGTGAAGTAGGCGTTGCCGAAGCCGCCATTGCCGCCGCGGGCGAGCAGTACGCGCTGGCCCACCCGCGTCAGGTCGGCCACCAGGGTCTCGCGGTCCTCGGCGAGGATCTGGGTGCCGGCCGGAACCTTCAGCACCACGTCGCCGCCCTTGGCGCCGGCCCGGTTGCGGCCCGAGCCGTGCTCGCCCTTCTTGGCCTTGAAATGCTGCTGGTAGCGGTAGTCGATCAGGGTGTTGAGTCCCTCGACGCACTCGGCCCAGACATCGCCGCCGCGCCCGCCGTCGCCCCCGTCGGGCCCGCCGAACTCGATGAACTTCTCGCGCCGGAACGACACGCAGCCGGCCCCGCCGTCGCCGGAGCGCACGTAGACCTTGGCTTCGTCGAGGAACTTCACGGCCTCGTCCTCCTGACCGTCAACGCGCAGGGGCCGGGGGCGTGCCCCCGGCCGGTCTCGTCACGCCTCCAGGCACGGCTCCGCCCCGAGCGGCTCCGCCGCCCGATGCCGGTCGAAGATCAGCCCGGAGGCGTGCCAGGTCTTGAGGCTGTCCCAGGCCCGGCGGTCGAGCCGGAAATGGTCGACCGGGAACACGCCGCCCCGGGCCGGGAAGGGCCGCAGCCCCGAGCCCACCGCCGCGAAGCCGCACTTCTCCAGGACCCGCCGGGAGGCCGGGTTGATCACCCGGGCGGAGGAGGTCAGCTCCTCCCCCTCGGTATAGGCGAAGAAGGCGTCGATCATCGCCCGGGCCGCCTCGGTGGCGAGGCCCTGGCCCCAGTGCGGCGGGCCGATCCAGTAGCCGAGATGCGGTCCCGCCTGGTCGTGGTCGGGCTCGATCCCCACCATCCCGATCAGCGCCTGCGGCTGGCGCCGGGGCGTGATCGCCATGGTGAGCGCCCGCCCCTCCGCATTGTCCCGCCGCGCCCGCAGGATGAACGCCTCCGCGTCGGCCGGCGCCAGGGGATGCGGAATCCCGGCCGTCATCTCGGCGACGGCTTTCTCCCCGGCGAGACGCACGATGGCTTGGGCGTCGGCCTGGCGCGGCCAGCGCAGCCAGAGCCTGCGGGTCTCAAGCCGAAACACGTCGTCGCGGGTGAGGTCGGGGAACATCGCCTGACTCCGATCCGACCGGGAAGGGCGAGGCGCCCTCACGCGGCCACGAGAACGACGAAGGGGAGAGTGGTGCCCCACCCTCCCCCGGGTCTCGATCGAAGCGCGGCCTTTGAGGGCCAGGATCGAGGATCCGCCGGGTCGGTGGGGACACCGGCGGAGCTCCTTCGTCACTGGCTCCGTCGGTTTATTCGGCGGCCTCGCGGGCCGGGGCATCCTGGGCCGGGACGACCGTTACGTAAGCTCGGCCTTGTTTGGTGGCAAACTGAACCCGGCCGTCGGTGAGCGCGAAGAGGGTATGGTCGCGGCCGATTCCGACATTGGTGCCGGGATGCCAGCGCGTGCCGCGCTGACGCACGATGATGTTGCCGGCGATCACGGCCTCGTTGCCGAACTTCTTCACGCCGAGGCGGCGGCCTTCGGAATCGCGGCCGTTGCGGGACGAACCGCCTGCTTTCTTGTGAGCCATCGGGCTACTCCTGAATCTCTCTGAAGGGCTGTCTCGCGTCCGGCCCGGATCAGGCGGCGCTGATGCCCGTGACGCGCACCACGGTGAAGTCCTGGCGGTGACCGCGCTTGCGGCGCGAGTTCTGCCGGCGGCGCTTCTTGAAGGCGATGACCTTGGGGCCGCGCGTCTGCGCGACGATCTCGCCCGCGACGCTCACCCCCGCCACGGTCGGCGCGCCCACCTTGGTGGCGCCGTCGCCGTCGGCGTAGAGGAGCACCTCGCCGAAGGTCACCGCCGTCCCGGCATCGCCCTCGAGCTTGCCGATCGTGATGACGTCGTTGGCGGCAACGCGGTACTGCTTGCCGCCCGTCTTGATCACTGCGAACATCGTTCTGGTCTCGTGTTCCATCCGGGCTCCGGCACGCGACCGGGCACCGTCTTCTTGGCAGTTGACGCTCGGTCCGCCTGCGAGGGCCGCCGAACGCGACGGCGCGCGGACCGGACGGTCCGCGCGCCAAGGGTGGCTTACTAGCGGTGCGGCGCTCGCGCTGTCAACGGGTTTCCGGCCGTCCTGGTCCGGGTTTGCGCCTCCCCGTCGCGCGGTTGATTTCCGGGGACGCTTCGCCGATGACCTCTCGACGGTGTCAGGAGACGATGATGGAAGAGCTTGTTGCACGGGTGACGCAGGCCACGGGACTGGACGCGACCACGGCCCAGACGGCGATCGGGCTCATCCTCACCTTCCTGCAGAAGGAGGGGCCGACCGACGAGGTCAACCAGCTGATCGCGGCGATCCCGGGCGCGGACGGCGCGGTGGCCCAGGCGGGCGACGGCGGCCCCGGCCAGGGCGGCGGCGGCCTGATGGGCATGCTCGGCGGGATGATGGGCGGGGGCGTGATGGCGCTCGGCCAGAAGCTGATGGCGGAGGGCGTCTCGATGGGCCAGATGCAGCCGCTCGGGCGCGAACTCTTCGCCTACGGGCGCGAGAAGGCGGGCGAGGACGTGATCGGCCCGATCGTCGGGGCGGTGCCGGGTCTCAGCCAGTTCATCTGACCCTTCGGCGGCTAAGGTCCGGGGCCGCCGGGGCGGCCCCGCGGCGCCTCCCGGCGCAATCACGCAAGCAATTGTCCGCGCTTGCGTTCCTGTGTCACAAAACCGTGCGCGCTTCGTGTTGTTGTCACGCCTCAAGGCGGCGCGGCGCCCGGCCGCCGCCGGATCGAGCCGCACGGGACATCACGACCATGGTTGCCTTCCTCTCCCCCGGCCCGCGGCCGGACCCGCGCGATGCCCGAATGCCCCTCGCGCGCCTCATGCGGCGGGCCGGCATGGGCGAGGGGCGGCCGGGCATCGACCTGCGCGGCGTGGTGGCGCCCTCGCGGCTGTTCCCGCCGCTGAAGCGGCTTCCCACCCACGGGCTCGACCCGGTGCTGGGCCGGATCGGCACGCTGGAGGTGCGGCTCGCCACCCGGCCGAAGGATGTCCGCCGGGCCCAGCGCCTGCGCTACTGCGTGTTCTACGAGGAGATGTCGGCGCTGCCGAGCGGGCTCGCCGGCCTCAAGCGGCGGGACGCGGACGAGTACGACGCGGTCTGCGACCACCTGCTGGTGATCGACCACGCGGCGACCGAGGCGAAGCCGTTCCGCAAGCCGCGGCCGCGGGTGGTGGGCACCTACCGGCTGCTGCGTCAGGACCAGGCCGAGCGGCATTTCGGCTTCTACACGGCCGGCGAGTACGACATCGCGCCGGTCCTGAGCGCGAATCCGGGCCTGCGCTTCCTCGAACTCGGCCGCTCCTGCGTGCTCAAGCCCTACCGGACCAAGCGGACGGTGGAGCTCCTGTGGCACGGGATCTGGACCTACGTCCTGCACCACCGCGTCGACGCGATGCTGGGCTGCGCGAGCCTCGACGGCACCGATCCGGACCGGCTCGCCCTGCCGCTGAGCTTCCTGCACTACTTCGCCCGGGCGCCGGAGCGCTGGCGCGCGCGCGCCCTGCCGGAGCGGCACGTGGCGATGGACCGGCTGAGCCGCGAGGCCGTCGACCCCAAGGCGGCGCTCCAGGCCCTGCCGCCGCTGATCAAGGGCTACCTGCGGCTCGGCGCGACCTTCGGGGACGGCGCGGTGGTGGACCGGCAATTCGGCACGACCGACGTATTCGTGGTGCTGCCGGTCGCGGCGATCGCGCCCCGCTACATCGGCCATTTCGGGGCCGGGGCGGAGCGCCACGCGGCCTGAGCCGCGCGGGCCGGCGGATCACGCGGCGTCGCGGGCCCCGCGCGCCTGCGCCGCCGGGCCGAGCCGGGTGAGCTCCCCGAAGGCCTCGATCGGCAGGGGCTTGCCGATCAGGTAGCCCTGCGCCTCCTGGCAGGCCTCCGTGTCGAGGAAGGCGAGCTCGGCCAGGGTCTCGACTCCCTCGGCCACGACCGGGAGCCCGAGGCCGCGCCCGAGGCCCAGCACCGCCCGCAGGATCGCCGCCGCCTCGCGGTTCTCGTCCACGGCGCGGACCAGCGAGCGGTCGATCTTGATCTTGTCGAAGGGGAAGACCCGCAGGTTCGACAGGGACGAGTAGCCCGTCCCGAAATCGTCCATGGCGATCCGCAGGCCGAGCGCCTTCAGGCGCCGCAGGGTGACCAGGGCGCGGGCGGGCTCGCGCACCAGGGCGGTCTCGGTGATCTCCAGTTCCAGCCGCGCCGGGTCGAGGCCGGTCTCGTGGAGCACCTCCTGCACCACCTGCGCGAAGTCCGGGTGGTGGAGCTGGACCGGCGAGACGTTCACGGCCACCCGCAGCGGGCTCTCCCAGCCCGCGGCTTCGCGGCAGACCTGGCGCAGCACCCACTCGCCGATCGCCAGGATCGACCCGGTCTCCTCGGCGATCGGGATGAAGCGGTCCGGCGGGACCTGCCCGCGCTCCGGATGGGTCCAGCGCAGCAGCGCCTCGAAACCCACCACCCGCCCGGAGGCGACGTCGATCTGGGGCTGGTAGACGAGCGCGAACTCGCCCCTGCGCGCCGCCTGGCGGAGGTCGTGCTCGAGGCCGCGGCGCTCGCGCAGCTCGGCGCCGAGCCCGACCTCGAAGATCCGGAACCCGTCCCCGCCCTGCGCCTTGACGGCCGCCAGCGCGGCCTCGGCGCGGCTCATCAGGCCGGCCGCGTCCTGGGCGTCGCGCGGGAACAGGGCCGCCCCGATGCTCAGGGTGAGCGCGGGCAGCCCGCTCTCCCGCCAGATCTCGGGCCGCAAGGCGGCCAGGACGCGCTCGGCGAGCCCGGAAACCTCGTGCTCCCGCTCCAGGCCCGGCGCCAGGACGGCGAACTCGTCGGCGCCGAGGCGGGCCAGCACCTGATCCTCCGCCAGGGCGCGCTCCACCCAGCGCACGATCAGGCGCAGGCCCGCGTCGCCGGCCGCCTCGCCGCAGGTGTCGTTCACCTCCTTGAAGCAGTCGACGTCGAGGCAGAGGACCGCCAGACCGCGCGCGCCGCGCGCGGCTTCCGCGACCGCGCCCTCCAGCCGCTCGTTGAACCGCGCCCGGTTCGGCAGGCCGGTCAGGGCGTCGTGGTGGACGAGGTACTGGATGTGCCGCTCCGCCTCGAGGCGCGCCGTGACGTCGCGCACCGCCAGGGCCCGGTGGGGCCGCCCCGCGACGGTGATCGGGCGGAGCGCGGCCTCGGCGGCGACGCGCTCGCCCCGCCCTCCCACCAGGGTCACCGCGACGGCGCGCCCCTCCGCCGCGTCGAGGCGCGCCTGGCCCTCCCCCTCGAGCAGGTCGCCGAGCCGGCGGCCGCGCAGGCGCTCGGCCGGGCAGCCGAGCAGGGCGGCGAGGCTGGTATTCGCGGTCACGATCCGGTCGCCGTCGCAGAGGGCGATGCCCTCGATCGAGGCGTCCGCGAGACTGCGCGCGAGGTCCTGCTGCTCGCGCCGGCGCCGCGCCTGCCGGTCCACCGCGAGGGTCGCCAGGACGACGGCCAGCAGCATCAGGCTGGCGACGCCGATCACCGGAGCGATGCCGTCGTCGGACAGCGCGGCGAGGCCCTGATGGGGCAGGTCCTGATGAACGAGGTTGCGCTGCCCGAGGTAGCGCGCGAGCCCGGCGCAGACGAGGACGAGGCTGCCCGCGCTCTGCCGCCCGGGCGCCTCCCCGGCGGCGAGCCGCATGCCGAGGGCACCGATCAGCGCCGCCGCCCCGGCTCCGGCGCCGACTCGCGCGAGGTCGCCCAGGGACGTCGCCCCGCCGATCAGGTCGAGATCGTGCGGCGCCAGCACGCCGAGGCCCAGGAGCGCGCCCCCGGTCATCCGCAGGGCCGGGCGCGGATCGAGCGCCAGCCGGAGAGCGGCCGCGAGGGTCACGAC
This sequence comes from Methylobacterium sp. WSM2598, assembly GCF_000379105.1. Taxonomy (GTDB): domain Bacteria; phylum Pseudomonadota; class Alphaproteobacteria; order Rhizobiales; family Beijerinckiaceae; genus Methylobacterium. Next base: position 3,324,607 of record NZ_KB900609.1, read on the forward strand.
GGAGGCGGCCAGCGACAGGACGACCGGCACCGCGCCGAGCGGCACCGCCGCGTCGTCGGCCAGGAGGGCGACCACCTGCGCCGCCCAGAGGGCGAAGCCGCCCGCCGCGGCGGCGGTCGCGAGCCACACGCGCCGGGCCCGCCCGCCGCCGCCCTTCGCGTGCTGCAGGAGGTCGATGGTCGTGACCGTCGCCATCAGGGCGAGGAGCGCGGCGAGGCCGAGCAGCCTGAGCTCCTGTGACCCGGACAGGGATTGAAGGCTCGTCGTCACCCCGCGCACCCGTCGCCGGCCACCCTCCCGGCGACTTTCCCTTAGGTCACGTTGCGGAGGCGTTAACGCGCCGCGCGCGTCGGCCGCGCCATCCGCGGCCCGGGCGGGACCGCGTCCGCTCGCGTGCGCCCGAGCACCACGCCGGATCGCATCCCGCGGCTAGATCGTTGTGACCCGGCAACCGACCGGGCGTGACAGGCGAGGCGGGCGAGATGAGCGGGCGATCGAGACAATGGGGGGCTGGTCACCGGATGAGCCGCGGCAGGCGCCGCGCCGCGACGCCGGTCCGCAGGATCCTGTACGCGGTCGACGTGCTCGACGCCTACATGCCGTGCGAGAATCGGCCGGCTAACGACAACGCGGCCTGCCGCGCGGGGTGGCCCGCGCAGCGCCGCCCCGCCTTCCCCGCGCTGCGCGTGGTGGCGCGGCGGGATCAGGAGGGGACGCCCCGCCGCGCCCCGTGACGCCCGGCAGGAGCGCGGTCCGCCGCTGCGCCGAGGATCAGGATCGCGGCTCACGCCCGCCGCGGAAGCGGTGATGCGTCGGCGAACGATCTCGGGTCAGGGATTGCAGGGCATCGCGGCCGCGCCCTGGGCCACGAGGGCGGCGAGGTCGCGCAGGTCCGCGGGCTGGCGCCGGCTGCGCGCCACGGCGGTGGCCTCCCGCTGCAGGCGGGCGTTGCAGGCGCAGGACGGCACGCCCCCCGCCGGCGTGCAGGCATCGTGGTGCATGCAGGCCCGGTCGAGCGCGTCGACCGGAGGGCGGCCCGGGCCGCGGTCGCCGGGGCCGCAGTAATTCCCGTGGAAGACCAGGGAGCCGTCGATCAGCGGATTCGCGCCCGGCGCCAGCCGCGGCAGCACCACGCCCGGAAGACCCGGCGGCTCCACCAGCAGGCCCTGCGCGCGCGCCTGACCCGCAAGACCAACACCCACGAATGTCAGGATTGCGGCGGCCAGAACGCTGTTCCGTATATCCATGGTACTGGTCCTCTCGGCAAGTTTCCCCTCGTCATCCAAGATGACATCCGCCCTCGAGGGGGCAAGCTGGGGATGATGACTGAGGCAGGGGGGCGCCGAGGCGATGCGCCGGGAGCCGGCGCGGACCCGCGTTGACGGGCGCCCGCCCGGCCGATATGTTCCTGATCCGTTCGCATTCTGCCGCTGAGGATCTGGCGCCATGGCCCGTGGCCAGGCCGGAAGGACGTTGTTCTTCTTCGAGAAGCCCTCGGCGATGCGCGAGCTGCAGCGCTTCTTCCGCGCGCCGACGACGGTCTGCATCGCCGCCGAGGGGCACCTGCTCGCCGCGCAGGAACCCGCCGAGATCAGGCCGGCCTGGAAGGCGTGGCGGTTCGAGGACCTGCCGATCGCCGTCGACGAGATCCCGCTCTGCTGCGGGCAGAGCCGGTCCGGGGCCTCGCACGCCGCTCGGATCGCGGCGATCCGCCGGGCCCTCGACGGGGTCGAGCGGGTGATCATCGCCACCGATCCGGGCCGCGAGGGCTCGATGATCGCCTGGGAGGTGCTGGAGCACCTGGGCTATCGCGGCCGGGTCGACCGGCTGCGCCTCGGCGCCCTCGACGAGGTCTCGATCCGGCGCGCCTTCGCGGCCCTGGGGCGCGACCCGGATTCGGGCGAGCGGGACTACGCCGCCTACCAGGAGGCGCTCTGCCGCCGCTACGAGGATTGGCATCTCGGACTCAACGGCACCCGGGCGGTGTCGCTGCGCCTGCGCCCGGCGGCCTTCCGGGAGCCCTGGCGCTTCGGCGGCGTGCAGACGCCGACCCTCGCGCTGCTGGCCGATCTGGAGCGGCGCATCCGGGACTTCGTGCCGCGGGAATTCTTCCGGGTCGCGCTGCCGGTCGCGACGGTGAGCGGGGCGGAGCTGACGCTGTGGCACGCGCCGAAGGAGCGGATCTTCGCCCGCGAGGAGGCGGAGGCGATCGCGGCCGCGGCGCGCGGCTGGGCCGGGCCCCTCGCGGTCGCCGAGCGGGACGTGCGGCGCCCGCCGCCGCGGCTGTTCTCGAAGGACACCCTGGCCCGGCGCTGCGCCAAGAGCTTCGGCTTCGACCCGCAGCGCACCGCCTCCCTGGCCCAGGACCTCTACGACCGCGGCTTCCTGAGCTACCCGCGCACCGAATCCGAGCACTTGCCGGAGAGCCAGAGCGGCGACGCGCCGGCCGTGCTCGCGGCGCTCGGCGCGAGCCTGCCCGACCTCGCCGGGCTCGTCCCGGCGCCCGGGGCGGTCGTGCTCCGCCGCGGTCCGCGCGGCCACTACGTCAAGGATCCGGGCGAGCACCACGCCATCGTGCCGCTGCGCAAGGTGCCGCGGCCGGGCGAGGTCGGGCCGGAGGCGTGGCGGCTCTGGGAGCTGGTGGCCAAGGCCTTCCTGGCCGCCCACCTGCCGGACGGGATCGACGCCCGGACCACGGTCTCGGCCGAGGTCGCGACCGCGCTCGGGCCCAAGCGCTTCGCGGTGACCGGCAGCGTCGTGCGCGCGCCCGGCTGGCGGGCGGTCTACGGCGCCGAGGCCGAGGACGAGGAGCCCGTGCCCGGCAAGGCGAAGCGGGAGGACGAGCCCTCGGCCGGGCGCCTGCCGCCGGTCGCACCGGGCGAGGCGGCCCGCGCCGGCGAGGCGCGGGTCGAGGGCGCGATGACCGAGCCGCCGCGCCGGATCACCCGCGGCGAGCTGCCGGTGGTGATGGGCCGGCTCATCGACCAGGTGGAGGATCCGGCGCTCAAGCGCGCCCTGGAGAACCCGGCGAACCCGAACGAGCCCCGCGGCCTCGGGACGGCCGCGACCCGCGACGCGGTGCTGCCGAAGCTGGAGAAGAGCGGCTACGTCGTCCTCGGCGGCGCTCTCCCCGCCGATGCGCGGGCCGGTGCGGGGGGCAACGCCCCGCGGCGCCGGCGCGACACCCCCGGCCGCGCCGACCGGGGCGGGGGCGGCGCCAGGGGCCGCGACCCCACGATCACCGTGACGGAGGCGGGCCTCGCCTTCATCGACGCCGTCCGGCGGGTCTTCCCGGCCTACGGCGACCCGGTCGGGCGCGCGGTGTTCGAGGCGGACCTCGCCGAGATCGGCCGGGCCGCGACGCGCGCCGAGGCGGTGAGCCGGGCCGAGACGTTTCGGCAGCGGACCCGGGCGCGCCTCGACGCGCTGATCGCCGCAGTGGCCGGGCTGGAACGGGCCGCCGTCGAGGGCCCGGCCGCCGCGCCGGCCGGGCGGCCGCCGAGCGACGCGATGGTGGCCTTCGCGACGGCGCTCGCCGCCCGGAAGAACCTGCCCCTGCCCCGCGGCGTCGCGCGCGACGCCGCGGTCTGCCGGCGCTTCCTCGACGCGCACGCGGAGAAGCGGGAGCCGACCGCGCCGGGCGCCCCGCGCCGGCCCACGCCCGCCATGCTGCGCTACGCCGAATCCCTCGCGCGGGAGGCGGGCCTGCCCGACCTGCCCGAGGAGGCGCGGACGGAGTTCGCGGCCTGCCGGGCCTTCCTCGACGCGCATGCCCGGCCGGCGCCCGCGGAGGCGCGGGAGCGCGCCGGCCCCCGCCGGCCCGGCGCGGGGCGCCCGCGACGGAGGCCCGCGCGCTCACCCCGCGCCCGGACGGCGGGGACCGCCCTCGGGGAGCCGGCCTGATCCGGGCCCGCGCGCTCAGGCGGCGCGCAGGCCCGAGAGGAAGCGCGTCACCTCCTCCGAGAGGTGCTGCGCCTCGCGCGAGAGGTCGGAGGCCGAGGACAGCACCTGGCCGGCGGTGGTGCCGGTCCGCTCCGCCGCCCCCGCGACGCCCGCGATGGTGTTCCTGACCTCGCCCGCGCCGTCCGCCGCCTGCGTGACGTTGCGCAGGATCTCCTGCGTGACCGCGCCCTGCTCCTCGACCGCCGAGGCGGTGGCGACCGCGAGGCCGCTGATCTCCCGGATCCGCGCCGCGATGCCGCCGATCGCCGCCACGGCGTTGCCGGTCGCGCCCTGGACCTGCCCAATCTGCCGGGCGATCTCGTCGGTGGCCTTGGCGGTCTGGTCGGCCAGGGCCTTCACCTCGGCGGCGACCACGGCGAAGCCGCGCCCCGCCTCGCCGGCCCGCGCCGCCTCGATCGTGGCGTTCAAGGCCAGCAGGTTGGTCTGGCTCGCGATCGAGGAGATGATCGACACCACGTCGCCGATCCGGGCGACCGCGCCGCTCAGTTCGTGGACGAGCGAGGCGGTCTGGTCCGCCTCGCCGACCGCCACGCGGGCGAGATCCGCCGAGCCGGAGACCTGCCGGCCGATCTCCTGGGCCGAGGCGCCGAGCTCCTCGGTCGCGGCCGCCACCGCCGCGACGTTGGACGCGGCCCGCTCGGCCGAGGACGCGACCCGCGCGGAGCGGTCCGCCGTCTCGGCCGCGGTGCTGGTCATCGCGCCGGCGGCACTCTGCAGCGCGTCGGCCGACGAGGAGACGACCGTGATGATGCCGCTCACCGCCGCCTCGAAGGCGTCGGCCAGCTGGCGGCGGCCGGCCCGCCGCTGCTCCTGGGCCGAGAGGCGCTCGCGGGAGGCCTGCTCCTCCGTCGCCCTGGCGTGGACCAGGTTCGTGCGGAAGACCTGCACGGCCGCCGCCATCGCGCCGAGCTCGTCCCGGCGTCCCGCCCCCGGCACCTCGACGTCCATGCGCCCGGCCGCGAGGTCCTGCATCGCGACCGACAGGTTCAGGATGCCGCGCACCACCCTGACCTGCACGATCACGAGCGCCGCCCCGGTGAGGAGCACCAGCGCGACGATCAGCGCCGCGCAGAGGGACACCGCCCGGCCGGCCTGCGCCGAGCGGGCCTGGGCCTCGGCGACGGCCGCGTCCAGCAGGGCGACCGCCACGTCGACGATGGCGGCCTGGCCCTCGAAGACGCTCATATCCCATTCCCGGCGCGGCAGCTGGATCGGGCGGCCGTCATGCACCGCGGCGGTGGCGGAGTCGCGCATCCGCGCCATGCTCCCGGCGTAGTTCAGGTCCTGGGCGCGCGCGTAGGCGTCGCGCACCGCGGCCTCGAAGCCGCCGGCCTTGATCATGCGGCCGACGAGCTGCCAGGCGCTGCGGTTCTGGGTGTCCGCCTGGCCGAGCTCGATCGCCTCGGCCGGCGTGGCCGGCCGCCCCGCCGCCATCAGGTTGTTGGTGACGAAGGCGTGCTGCCCGATCGAGGTCCGGGCCAGCCAGGTCGTCATGCGCGCGTCGAGATGTCCCGAGAGCGCGGGATCCAGCGCGCGGATCTCGGTCTCGACGGCGTCGGAGGCCGCTTCGAGGAGCGTGACGAGGCGGGTTCCGAGTTCCATCATCCGCTTGCCCAGCGCGGGATCGCGCGCCGGGAGCTCCTGGCCGTAGGCCGCCGTCACGGACGGGCGCAGCCGCTTCCACTCCTCGTAGAGCGCGTCGATCTCGGCGCCCTTGTCGCGCAGGGCGGGGCTCGCCACGCGGCGCATCTCCCCCACCGCCCGCGCGACGGCCTGATCCAGGGCGGGCCGGGCCTCGAGCGACTTCTCCCGGTTCCAGCGACCGGTCTCGAGGTCCTGCATCAGGGCGGTGAAGCCGTAACCGCGCTCCAGGCGCGTCCCGGTCAGCCCGAGGAAGAGCGCCCGGTCGGCCGCCACGTAGGTCGCGACCCGGTCGGCGACCTCCCTGCGGTCGATCAGCCCGGCGAGCTGGAACGCCGCGAGCGCGACCGCGGCGAGCCCGAGCCCCAGCGACAGTGACATGACGACGACGCGGATCGACAGGGACCGCATGGGGAGCTCCCGATTGCTCGAATCCGCCGGATGATCGGCGGCAAGTCTGTATTCTTCCCTAAGGAAAGTGGCCCTCCGATCTGGACCAAAGGCCTATCCGGGCTGCAGCGCGTGGTCGCGTCGGAAGCCGGAGCGCTCGGGCCCCGGGATGCCGGTCCGGCGAGGCCGGGGCGTCACCGCCCGGGCGGAGGCTCGATCGCCGGCAACTCGTTCGGGGGCAGCGCGGCGGCGCTCGGCGCGGGCGGCGGGACGGGGGCGCCGCGGGCGCGCATCGCCAGGGCGACCGTCAGCTTCTCGGCGGCCTCCGGCTGCATCACCGCCAGCACCTCGGCCATCTTGCGCGGGTTCATCGCGACCACGACCGGCACCAGCACGTCGAGGGAGAGCCGGTCGAAGACGCGCGCCGCCTCCTTCGGCTTCATGGTCTCGTACATGGTGACGAGGGGCTTCAACCCCGCCGCCTCGCTCTCGCCGCGCTTGGCCACGGCGGCGCCCTCGGCCTTGTCCTCCAGGGATTTCAGGTCGCGGATGCGCGTCTCCAGCCGGCGCTCGGCGTTCTCGAGGAGCTGCTCGCGGGTGTCGAGGTCGCGGTTGCGCTGCTGCAGCGCGTCGCGGCGGGCGCCGAGCTTCTCGAGGATCGCCCGCTCGCTGGAGGCGCCCTCGGGCGCGGCCCTGGGGGCGGGCCGGGACGCGGGCGGCTCCCTGCCCGCCTCCCTGGTCTCCCGCTCGGCCTCCTCCATCGACCCGACCGAGCCGGTCACCGAGGGGTCCGGCAGCTCGGCCCCCGCGCGGGCATGCGAGAGCACGCGGGCGAAATCCGTGCGGCGCGCCGGGCCGTCCTCCGCCGCGAGGCTGAGGAGCTTGAGGATCAGCAGGCCGCCCGCCGCGAGCGCGACCGCATCCACGAGCCGCAGGCGCGGGCTCGGCCCCCGCCAGGAGGGCTTCTTGACGAGCTTGCCGGGCGAGGGCCGCCCGCGTCCGGCGCGGGGCTTGGCGTCTGGCTTGACGTCTGGCTTGACGCCTGGCCTGGCCTCCGGCTTAGCCGCGGGCCTGGCCTCCGGCTTGGCCGCGGGCCTGGCCTCTGGCCCGGACGGGCGATGGGTGGGCTGCGTCCCGGCGAGCCGCGCGGCCAGCCGCCGCAGGGTTCCGCTCATGCGGCCTGGCTCTGGAGGCGGTTGAGGGCCCGCTCGCTGAGCGCGCGGGCGGCGGCGGCGGCGGCGCCGAGGCGCTCGGCGGTCGAGGGCTCGGGCGGGGCGGCGGGCGCTCGGGCCGGGGCGGCGGACATCACGGCGGGCGCGGCCGCGGCCGCGGCCGGGCGTGCCTGGGCGACGATGCGGGCGATGCGCTCCACCACCTCCTCGCCGGCCCGGACCTGCTCGGCGAGCCCCGCCGTCGTCGCCTCCGCCACGGTGAGGCGCTCGGCCAGGGTGCGCTCGCAGGCGCCGAGCGTCGCGCGAAGCCCGGTGATGGCCCGCTCGGCCGATTCGGTCGCGATCATGAGGTCGCCGATGGTGCGGCGCATGGCGGATTCGTCGGCCTTGAGCCGCACGATGCGGCGGCTCAGCGTCACCGACGAGACGATGCTCGCGACGAGGAGCACGGCGACGAGCCCGTCGGCCAGCAATCCGACCAGGGCTGTCATGGCGAAGCCGCTTGCGCGAGGGCGTGGGACACGGGTCAGCCGTCCTTCTGGTTCTTCATCGAGGCCTCGAAGGCCGCGAAGGTGGTGCGGGCGCGCCGGAGCGGGCGGGTGACCTGGACCGCGATGCTGTCCTCCAGCCGCCCGATCCGCCCCTGGCTCAGCGCCCAGTCGCCGCAGCGCAGGGTGATGAGGTCCGTGGGCTTGGCGTCGAACAGGATCGTGTCGCCCACTTCGAGGGCGAGGACGCGCTTGAGCGGCAGGGTCATCTGGTGGAGCACCGCCTCCACCTCGACCTCGGCCTGCCAGATCTCGGTGGCGAGGTGCCCCTCCCAGACGTGGTCCCGCCCGAGCTTCTCGCCCATGAAGCTCTGCAGCAGCAGGTCGCGGATCGGCTCGATCGTGGCGTAGGGGAACAGGATCTGCAGCAGGCCGCCGCGGCCCTCCATGTCGAGCTTGAGGTCGATCAGGATGGCGGCGTTGGCCGGCCGGGTGATGGTGGCGAAGCGCGGGTTCGATTCGAGCCGGTCGATCTGGAAGCGCACCGGCGAGAGGGGCTGGAAGGAGGCTTCGAGGTCGCCGAGGATGATCTCCAGCATGCGCCGCACCAGCGACATCTCGATGCTGGTGAAGGGCCGCCCGTCGAGGCGGATCGTCGTCGTGCCGCGCTTGCCGCCGAGCAGCAGGTCGAGCGTCGCGTAGGCGAGGTTCGAATCGACCGTGACGAGGCCGGAATTCTCCCACAGGTCGGCCTTGAACACGCCGAGCAGCGTCGGTAGCGGAATCGCGTTGAGGTAGTCGCCGAAGCGCACCGAGGTGATGTTGTCGAGCGTGACCTCGACGTTGTCCTGGAAGAAGTTGCGCAGGGAGGTCGACAACAACCGGATCATCCGGTCGAAGATGATCTCCAGCATCGGCAGGCGTTCGTAGGAGACGACGCCCGAATCGACGATCGCGCGGATGCCGCCCGCGCCCGAGGCCGAGAGTTCCCTCAGCGAGAAGCCGAGGACCTGGTCAATCTCCTCCTGGTTGAGGATCCGGTCGTTCCCGGCGAGTTCGGGGAGGTTCTCGGCCTCGCCCTCGTCGATCATGTTGGCCCATTCGGCCGCCATGTCGCTCGACAGGGTCGTGCCCTGCTCGGCGAGGGCCGCGCCCCATTCCTCCGCCAGGGAGGCGTCGCCGCCGGCATTCTGCTCGGCGAGCGCCGCCGCCCAGTCGTCGTCCAGGATCTCGTCGTCCGGTCCGGCCAAGGTGCTGGTCCCTTCCCGCGGCTACTGGATCACGAATTCCTTGAACAGCACGGCGTCCACCCGGGCCGGGTAGACCGCGACGTTGACGCGCCGCAGCAATTCCTCCCGCAACCGGTAGGTGCCGATCGAGCCGTCGAAATCGGCCGGGCGCATCTCGCGGATGTAGACCTGGAAGGCGTCCTCGATGCGCGGCATCAGCGGCTGGATCTCGGCCGCCGTCTTCGGGTCGTGGACCTCCAGGGCGACCTTCAGCTTGATGAAGCGCACGTTCGGCTGCCCGACATCCGGGGTGAGGTTCATCACGAGGTCGCGCACGTCCAGGAAGGTGATGGCGGGCTTGGCCTCGGCCACCTCCTCGGTCTTTCCGGCGCGGTACTTCACGAAGCCGTAGCCGCCGCCCGCCAGGAGCAGGACGACGAGCGCGCCCGCGACCAGGGCGAGCGTCTTCCCGCGCTTCGCCTCCGGGCCCCCGCCCTCCTCGCCCTCCTCGCCCTCGGGCGCCTTCTTCGGCTTCTTCGCCATGGCTGACCGCGTCCCGCAACCCGCCCGACCGGCGGGGCGTGCGGCACAACCGGTAAAGGAGCATGGTTAATCCGCCGTTAAGGCGGCAGATCCTGCCGGGTCGAAGCTGCCGCCCGGCGCTCCCGGCTCGCGGCCGGGAGCGCCGGGCATTCGTCCAAGCTGCTGTCGCGCAAGGATTTTCCCCGCCGGCGCGACCTGGCACGGCCCCTGCGATCCCCTCTCCCTGCCGACCCGGCGGGGAAGGGTTCGCGGAGCGCAGGGACGATGCAGAACGCGCAGTTGATCGGTCTCTCGGCCCAGATGGCGCTCGGGCGCGAACTCGAGGTGATCGCCAACAACATGGCGAACGTCTCGACGACGGGCTTCAAGGGCCGCACGACGCATTTCCAGGAATACCTGATGCCCAAGGCCCGGGCCGAGACCTTCCGGATGCCGGACCGGCGCCTGTCCTACGTCATCGACGCGGGCACGCCCCTCGACCTCTCGCAGGGGCCGATCGAGTCGACCGGCAACCCGCTCAACGCGGCGATCCGGGGCGACGCCTTCTTCGCCGTGCAGACGCCGCAGGGCGAGCGCTACACCCGCAACGGCGCCTTCGAGCTCAACGCGCAGGGCCAGCTGGTCACGAGCGACGGCAACCTCGTCCTCGGCGAGGGCGGGCCGATCCAGATCAACCCGCAGGAGACGGGGCTGGCGATCGGGGCGGACGGCACCGTCTCGACCAGCCAGGGCAACCGGGGCCGGATCCGCCTCGTGGCCTTCGCGGATCCGCGCCAGCTCACCAATGCGGGGGCGAACCTCTACGCCGCCTCGGCGCCGCCGCGGCCCGCCGGCCCCCTGGCGCGGATCGAGCCCGGCGCCCTCGAACGCTCCAACGTCAGCCCGGTGCTCACCATGACCCGCATGATGGAGGTCAACCGCGTCTACGCGCTCGTCGCCGACACGATCGCGCGCATGGATTCCCTGCGCGGCAGCGCCATCCAGCGCCTCGCCGATGTCGGCAACGCCTGAGGAGTGAGCCGCGATGCGCGCCCTCTACGCCGCCGCCACCGGGATGGCGGCCCAGGAACTCAACGTCCAGGTCATCTCCAACAACATCGCGAACCTGCGCACCACCGGCTACAAGCGCCAGCAGGCGCATTTCCAGGACCTGCTCTACCAGAACCTGCGCCGGGCCGGGACGGCGACCTCCGACCAGGGCAACCAGCTGCCCGCCGGCCTCGCCCTCGGCTCGGGCGTCAAGACCACCTCGACCGCCCGGGTGATGAGCCAGGGCACGCTCTCCTCCACGGAGAAGACCTACGACGTCGCGATCCGCGGCGAGGGCCTGTTCCAGATCACGATGCCGGACGGGCGCACCGCCTACACGCGGGACGGCTCGTTCGACCTCGACGCGCAGGGCCAGATCGTCAGCCGCGACGGCTACCTGCTCAACCCGGCGATCACGGTGCCGAACAACGCCACCGCCGTGACGATCAGCGCCTCGGGGCTGGTGCAGGCCACGCTGCCGGGCCAGACCGCGCCGCAGAATCTCGGCCAGATCCAGCTCGCGCGCTTCGTCAACAAGGTCGGGCTCGAATCGATCGGCGACAACCTCTTCATCGAGACCCAGGCCTCCGGGCCGGCGATTCAGGGCAATCCCGGGACCGAGGGCTTCGGGAGCCTCCAGCAGAGCTACCTCGAGGAGGCGAACGTCAACGCCGTCACCGAGATCTCGTCCCTGATCGCCGCGCAGCGCGCCTACGAGATGAACTCGAAGGTCGTCACCGCCGCCGACCAGATGCTCTCCACCACCTCGCAGATGTTCCGCGGGTAGCCTCCGAGGTCAGCCCAGATGAGCTTCGATCCCCATGAGCCGCCGGTGCGCGCGAGGACCTGCGCGCTGCTCAGCGCCGGCATCCTCGGCCGCACGGCCCTCGCCCTCGTCGCGCTCGGCTTCCTGACCCTGCCGGTGCTCGCGGCCGGGCCCGAGCGCCCGGTGCTGCGGGGGGACATCACGGCCCGCCGCGACGTGATCACCCTCGGCGACCTCGTCTCCGGCGCGCCCGCGGAGCTCGCGGAGCGGCCCCTGTTCCGGGCGCCGGCCCTCGGCGCCACCGGGACGATCCAGGTGCGCCGCATCATGGAGGCGGCGGCCCATCTCGGGGTCGAGCCGCCGGAGAGCGGCGGCCGCCTCCAGGTCACCGTGCAGCGGGCGGCGCGCCGCATCGCCGCCCCCGAGATCGAGGCCGCCCTGCGCGAGGCCCTGGCTCGCCTGCGGGGCCTCGACGCGGCGAGCCTCTCGGTGGCCTTCGACGGCGAGGCGCCGGTGCTGACCGTGCCGGTGGATCTCGACGCCCCGGCCCGCGCCGCGGAGGTGACCTACGATCCGCGCAGCCGCCGCGTCTCGGGCCTCGTCACCGTGGGCGAGCGCCAAGCCTCCCTGCGGGTGTCCGGGCAGGTCATCGAGATGGTCGAGGTCGCGGTGCTCGCCCGGCCGCTGGCCCGGGGCGAGACGGTCGGGCCGCAGGACGTGATGCTGGAGCGGCGCCCCCGGGACGCCGCGCCGCCCGACGGCGTGGCGGACGCCGCGTCCCTGGTGGGCCAGGTCGCCCAGCGCGCCCTCGCCCCCGGTCAGCCCCTGCGGAGCGCCGACCTCGCCCGGCCCGACCTCGTCCAGCGGGGCGAGGCGGTGACGATCCTCTACGACGGGCCGGGAGTGAGCCTCGCCCTGCGCGGGCTGGCCCGCGAGGGCGGTCCGCTCGGCGCGACGGTCTCGGTCGTCAACCCCGTCTCCAAGAAGGTGCTGCAGGGCACGGTGGTCGGCCCCGGCCGGGTCAGCGTCGGCCCCGCCCCGCGCCCCGCCAGCCTCGCCGCCGCGTTCCCCGCCCGCCCGTGACCGCCATGCCCCTCGCCTCCCGCCTCGCCCTCGCCTGCCTGCTCGGGGCCGGCCTCTCGGCCTGCAACACGGTCGACCGGCTGAGCCAGATCGGCGCGCGGCCGCCCCTCTCGGCCATCGAGGACCCGACCGCCCAGGCCGGCTACAAGCCGGTGCGCCTGCCGATGCCGGAGGTTCAACCGGTCTCCTACGCGCCGAACTCCCTCTGGCGCACCGGCTCGCGCGCCTTCTTCAAGGATCAGCGCGCCGCCAAGGTCGGCGATCTCGTCACCGTGAAGGTCAACGTCACCGACAAGGCCAACCTCAACAACGAGACCAAGCGCTCGCGGGCGAATACCGAGGCTTTCGGCGTCCCGAACGCGTTCGGGCTGGAGAAGAGCGCCAAGCTCATCGGCGCGGCCGATCCCAAGAACCTGCTCGACACCGCGTCCACCATGAGCAACGACGGGGCGGGCTCGATCCAGCGGGCCGAGACCGTGACCACCAACGTGGCGGCGATCGTCACGCAGGTGCTCCCGAACGGCAACCTCGTGGTCGAGGGCAAGCAGGAGATCCGGGTCAATTTCGAGGTGCGCGAACTCGTCGTCGCCGGGGTGATCCGCCCGGAGGACATCGAATCGGACAACACGATCGATTCGGCCAAGATCGCGGAGGCGCGCATCGCCTATGGCGGTCGCGGCCAGATCACCGACGTGCAGCAGCCCCGCTACGGGCAGCAATTCCTCGACGTGATGCTGCCCTTCTGAACCCGCTCGGCGGGGGCCGCGGCGCGCCCCGCCGGCCGCCCAAGCCGAACGGCCCCGGCCATTCCGCTCAAGTCCCTTGGTCTCGCATCATCTTCGCCGCCGAAGCGGTGACCGGTTCGGCGCGGAATGCTCAGCGCCGCGCCGCGCGCTGCGAGCGCTCGACCGGCGTGTAGGCGATGCGCGCATGGGCCTCGCAATAGGGCAGGCCCGGCTGGCGCTTGGCGCCGCAGAAGCGGAACTCGCTGCCGAGGGGATCGCCGACCGGGAAGCGGCAGGACCATTCCTTGAGCAGCAGGATCGGGTGCAGCGGCATCTCGGGCTCGGCCGGCCGCGTGTCGTTCGCGGGCGGATTCGCCTCCGCCGCGATGTTCTTGCGGGCGAGACCGAGCCGATGGATCTTGCCCATCACCGCGTTGCGGTCCTTCAGCCCGAGGCGCTTGGCGATCTCGGTGCCGGTCAGGCTCTGGCTCCAGAGCCGCTTCAGTTCCTCGATCCGCTCGTCCGTCCAGGTCGACATCGCCATCCCGTCGATCACTCGCCGAGCGAGATGTTGACGATCCGATGCCCCGACACCAGCGGCTGCCGCGCTGCGGCGAAGGCTATCCACCGCGAATCGCGCGCCGCCGCACCGGCGCGTCCGCGGCGACGCGCCACATGGGAGGCCCCGGTCAGACGCTGCCCGGACGATCACGTCCGGACAGCGGATGACACGCCCGCGCGGCGCGTGAGCGACGCCGACATCCGTATCGCGACGCAATCCGTCGGATTTCGGATCAATCGTCGCGGTAGACGCGCTCGCGGCGCTCGTGGCGCTCCTGCGCCTCCAGGGACAGGGTCGCGATCGGCCGCGCCTCCAGGCGCTTGAGAGAGATCGGCTCGCCCGTCTCCTCGCAATAGCCGTAGGAGCCGTCCTCGATCCGGGCGAGCGCCGCGTCGATCTTGGCGATCAGTTTGCGCTGCCGGTCGCGGGCGCGGAGCTCGATCGCCCGATCGGTCTCGGATGATGCGCGGTCGGTCAGGTCCGGGTGATTCTCGTTCTCGGTCTGCAGGGCGACCAGGGTGTCCTGGGCCTCCCGCAGGATGTCCTGCTTCCAGCTCAGCAACTTACGGCGGAAATACTCGCGCTGCCGTTCATTCATGAAAGGCTCGGCATCGCTGGGGGCATAACCGTCCTCGATCACGACCTTCGCCATCACGCCCCTCGATACATCGCAGTTTACGCGGCCGGCGCCGTTCGGTGCAGGCGTATAATCGAGCCAGGATGGCCCGACAACGTGGCTTCCTCGTCACGCGAGGTTCGGACCGCCCCGGCCCGCCCCCCTGCTGCCCGCGCGCCACGGCGGCGCGCCGCCCGGCGCGGCGCGGCCGCTGCCCTCAGAACTGGAAGTAGATGAAGGTGTAGTTCGCCTCGTCGCCGATCCGCAGCAGCGCGGCGGCGAGCAGGAGGCCGAAGGCGGCGGCGGCGGCGGGCCGGGGCGGGATCCGGTGCACCGCCGCCCAGGCGGTCGGCCCGGCGAGCGCCGCGACCAGGGCCGGCAGGAAGGCGCGCCACTTCAGCCCCTCCCCGGCCGGCCCGAAGCCGGCGAGCCCCTTGTAGATCGCGACCGCCGCGTCGAAGGAGGGGGCGCGGAACAGCACCCAGGTCAGCGTCACGAAGCCGAAGGTCAGCGCCCAGCCGAGGAGAGCCGGCATGGGCCATCCGGCCCGCCGCCACAGCAGCCCGGCGCCGAGCCCGAGCCCGTGCGCCGCGCCCCAGGCCACGAAGGTGAGCCCCGCCCCGTGCCAGAGGCCGCCGAGCGTCATCGTGGCGAGGAGCGCCCCGAGCTGCACCGCGAGCCCGCGCCGGTTGCCCCCGAGCGGCACGTAGAGGTAGTCGCGCAGGAAGCGCGACAGGGTCATGTGCCAGCGCCGCCAGAAGTCCCGCAGGGAGGTCGCCCGGTAGGGAGCGTCGAAGTTCTGCGGCAGGACGATCCCGAACAGGAGCGCGAGGCCGAGCGCCATGTCGGTGTAGCCCGAGAAGTCGAAGTAGATCTGGAACGTGAAGGCGAGCGTGGCCTGCCAGGCCTGCGCCACCGCGACGGCCTGGCCCTGCGCCGCCGCCTCGAAGACCGGATTGGCGTAGGCCGCGAGCGGATCGCCGAGGAAGACCTTCTTGGCAAGGCCCAGGCAGAGCAGCATCAGCCCCCGGGCGAGCCGCGGGGCGGCCTCCGGGCCCGCCGAGGGGGGCGCGTCGAATTGGTGGAGGATCTCGCTCCAGCGCACCAGCGGCCCCGCCAGCACCTGCGGGAAGAAGGCGAGGTAGAGGGCGTAGCGGGTGAGATCGACCGGCGGGGCGCGGCCCGCCCGCAGGTCGACGAGGTACATGATGTGGTGGAAGGTGAAGAACGAGATGCCGAGCGGCAGGGCGAGGCTCGGCCGCGTCAGGTCGAGACCCGGCACGAGGTTCGCGAGGTCCGTCAGCCAGCCCGCGTACTTGAACAGGGCGAGGAGCGCGAGGTTGGCGACGATCGCCGCCGGGATCGCCCGGCGCCCCCCGCCCGGGCCGGCCCGACGCGCCACGAGCCAGTTGAGGCCGATCGAGCCGGCGAGCAGGGGCACGAAGCGCGGATCCCACCAGCCGTAGAAGGCGAAGGACAGCAGGACCAGCAACGGCAGGCGCCAGCCGGGCCGCAACCGCAGCACCAGGGCGTGCAGGGCCAGGGCCAGCGGCAGGAAGCCGAGGAGGAACGGGAAGGAGTTGAACAGCATCGCGGCCGGTCCGGGCGGGCGCCCTTCTGGGCGATCGGATCCGGGGCGTCAACGCGGTCAGCCCGAGAGGCCGAGCTTGGCCAGCTCGACCTCGGCCCTGAGTTCGATCTGCCCGATCAGGTCGTCGAGGCGCGGATCGCCCGACGCGCCGCCGCGCTCGGCGAGGCGCGCGGCGATCGCCTTCAGGTCCTGGGTGCTGACCCGCCCGCCGAGCAGGGCCGCCTTGAGCCGGTCGAGGGCGTCGAGCAGGTCGTGGCCGCGCCGGGCGCTGCGGCGGCGGCGCTCGCCGGGATCGTCGGGCTGGCTCTGGAGGGTGAGGATCGCGTCGAGCCCCGCCAGCGTCGCGGCGCCGCCCGCGCTGGTGGGGCCGCGCGGCGCGGCCTCGGGCGCGACCGCGAATGCCTGCGGGCCCTCAGCCGGGCGCCTGACGCCGCCGCCCGGGGCAGCGGTCACGATGCGGGGATCGACGCGCATGACGCTCCTTGGCGCTCCTCCGAAGCGCCTCCGCGAGGGCCGGGATCGACGGGGAGCCTGCGCCAGCATGGTGAACGAAACGTAAAGGCACCGGCAAAAGCTGCCGGGCCGGCCGATTCCGCCGGGCGCGCGGGGCCGGCCGGGCCGCTCGCCGGCCAGGAACATCCTTGATTCTCAGAGACTTCGCGGGACGCGGCGGCTGGCACGGTCCTGGCACCCGGATCCTCGGCCGTTCCGTCAGGATGCGTGATGCGTCTCTCCCGCCTCGTTCCGATCCTCCTCCTCTGCCTCGCCGCGCCCCTGGCGGCGGGCCCGGCCCGCGCCCTGTCGCGGGTGAAGGATCTCGCCACGATCGAGGGCGTGCGCCCCAACCAGCTCGTCGGCTACGGCATCGTCGTCGGGCTCAACGGCACCGGCGACACGCTCAACAACGTGCCCTTCACCAAGCAATCGGTGCAGGCGATGCTGGAGCGGCTCGGGGTCAATACCCGCGGCGCCACCATGCGCACGGCGAACCTCGCCGCCGTCATGGTGACGGCGAACCTGCCGCCCTTCGCCGCCCAGGGCACACGGATCGACGTCACGGTCTCCTCGCTGGGGGACGCCAAGTCCCTGCAGGGCGGCACGCTCCTGGTCACGCCGCTCCTCGGCGCGGACGGCGAGGTCTACGCCCTGGCGCAGGGGTCGCTCGCCATCGCGGGGTTCCAGGCCGAGGGCGACGCCGCCAAGGTCACCCGCGGCGTGCCGACGAACGGGCGCATCGCCAACGGCGCGATGATCGAGCGCGAGATCGAGTTCAAGCTCGGCCAGCAGCGGGCGCTGCGGCTCTCGCTGCGCAACCCGGACCTCACCACCTCGAAGCGGATCGCCGCGGCGATCAACGACTTCATGGGGGCCGATACGGCCGAGCCCACCGACCCCTCCACCGTCACCCTGCAGGTGCCGCCGCGCTACCAGGGCAACATGATCCGGCTGCTCACCGAGATTGAGCAGCTCAAGGTCGAGCCCGACCAGACCGCCCGCGTCGTCATCGACGAGCGCTCCGGCATCATCGTGATGGGCCGCGACGTGCGCGTCTCCACGGTGGCGGTGGCGCAGGGCAACCTCACCGTCACGATCACCGAGCAGCCGCAGGTCAGCCAGCCCGAACCCCTGTCCCAGGGCCAGACCGTGGTGGTGCCGCGCACCGCCATCAAGGTCGAGACCGGCGACCGCAATAAGCTCGCCCTCGTCAAGGAGGGCGTGAGCCTGCGCGAGCTCGTGGACGGCCTCAACGCGCTCGGCATCGGCCCGCGCGACCTGATCTCGATCCTGCAGGCCATCAAGGCCTCGGGCGCCCTCCAGGCCGACATCGAGGTGATGTGACGGCCTCGCCGCAAAGGAGATTCCCGCCATGCTCCCCCTCGCTCCCCTCGCCGCCACCACGGCGATCGCCGCCGGCCGGGCCCTCGCGGGCGTCGCCGGCGCCGCGCTCGGCACCGCGACCGGCGGAACCGCCAAGATCAGGAAGACCGCGCAGGACTTCGAGTCGATGTTCCTGGAGACGACCCTCGACAAGCTGAACGGGTCGACCGGGTCCGACGGCCCGCTCGGCGAGAACGGCACCGGCGGCGGCGTCTACCGCTCGATGCTGAACAAGGAATACGCGCAGAGCGTCGTGAAGAGCGGCGGCGTCGGCATCGGCGACCAGGTGATGCGCGAGATGCTGCGCATGCAGGAGGCGGGGAATGCCGCCGCGGCCTGAGCCCGTGCGGGTCGCGGATGCGGCCGCGGCCGAGCGCCTCGTCGCCGAGACGCTCGGCCGGATGAGCGCCCTCGAAGCCGCCCTGGAGGCGGAGAGCGCGCATGTGCGCGCGGGCCGCCTGCGCGAGGGATTGGCGGGCGAGGCCGCGAAGGCGGCCCTGGCCGGCGCCTACCTGACCGGGCTGGAGGAGGTGAAGGCGAATGCGGTGGCGCTGGCGCGCTTCGCCCCGGCCGGGATCGCGGCGCTGCGCGAGGCGCATCGCCGCTTCGCGGCGGTGCTGGAGCGCAACCAGGCGGTGCTCGCCACGGCCCGCAGCGTCTCCGAGGGGCTGCTGAAATCGCTCTCGGCGGATCTCGCCCGGGCGGACCAGCCGCAGGGCTACGGCCGCGCCCGGCCGATGCCCTCGCCCTATGGGCCGGCGCGGGCGACGCCGCTGGTCCTGTCGCGCAGCCTGTAGGGCCGTGACGGTCCGCGAACTCGCCGCAACCCGCGATATCGGGCGGAGCGCCCGGGCCGGACATCGCCACGTCCGCGACCGCTCAGCGCGTCAGGGACCCGGCGCGCAGGCGAATGAAGGCCCGCGCCGGGCCGACCTCCGTCTCGGTGCGGGCGTCGAGGTCGAGGCGCCCGCCCGCACCGGTGCGCGCGGCCTCGCGGGCGGCCGGACCCCGCCCGCCGGCCGTCCCCGCCTCGGCGGCGACCCGACCGCCGATCCGCAGGCAGGTCCCGCTGCCCGGCAGCGCGGCGAAGCGGGGCCCTTCGGCGAGGCAGGGCGTCGGCGTGCGGGGCAGGTCGAGGTCGAGCGCCCGGGCCGGTGCGGCGAGGAAGCAGGCCGCCGCCAGCGTCGCGATCGCACGGCTCATGTCGCTGATCCTTCCCGGCTGCCGGCTCGGACGCGAGCGCGGCGGAGAGCGGCCGCTCCCCGCCGTGCTCCCGCCTAAAGGTAGTTCGTGAGCGACAGCTTCGCCAAGGTGGCGGTGGTCTGATAGCTCGCCTGGAGCTGCGTCTGCAGGGCGAGGAGCTTGGTCGCGACCTCCTGCGTGTCGGCGTTCTCGACCCCGGCGAGGGCGTTCTGCAGGACGAGGCGGGTCTGGCCGTTCTGCGTCTTCTGGGCGGTGATCCGCCCGGAGGCCAGGGTCAGATCCGTGCTGATGTCCTTGATGGTCGGGCCGTGATCCGGGCTGAGCAGGCTCTTCAGCCGGTCCGAGAAGGCCGCGTAGCGCGCGTCGTCGCTCGATGCTTCCTGGAAGCTCAGGCTCGCCGCCACCGCGAGGCCCGCCATCGCGTCGCGGAGCGGCGCCTCGTTCGCCTGCACGCCGATCCCCACCGTCTCGTTGTCCGAGATCCGCACCTGCGCCGTCTCGCGCGGATCCGCCGAGGTGTCGTCGCCCCGGTACCAGATCACCGTCCGGCCGCTCGGATCGGCGAGGTAGCCGGCGGCGTTGCCGGCGGCGTCGAGGGCGACCCGGCGCGGCGCGAGCCCGGGCGAGGCGGACGCGGCGAAGAAGTCCGAGGAGGCCCGCACCGCCGAACTCGCGGCGAGGTCCGTGGTCGCGGCGGTGTCGAGGGCGCTCCCGAGGGCGTCCGAGAGGTTCTTCGCCGTGTCCGCCGCCGTCGCGCCGATCGCGAAACTGCCGGGCGCGGTCGCGCCCGCCGCCGCGGCCGTCAGCACGATGACCTTGCTGGTGCCGTCGCGCAGCCCCACCGTGACCCGCACCGTGTCGCCCGGGCTCGGCTGGGCGTTCACGGCGACGGAGACCGAGGCGGGGCTGCCCCCGCCGAGCGCGGCGCTCGCCCCGGGCGGGGCGGCGCTCTGCACGCCGATCACTTGCACGCCGGCCACTTGGCGGCCGGTCAGCGCCGCGGAGAGGTTCGCCGCGCTCGCCGCCGCGTCGGCGCCGATGGCGAAGCCGTCGCCGCCCGCAGGCCCGCTGCGGGCCGTGAGGTCGACGAAGCCCTGGCTGCCGTCCGGGTTCTGAACCGTGACCCGCACGATGTCGCCCTCCTTCGGCTGGCTCGCGAAGGCGAGACTCGCGCTCGCCGCGGTGCCGGCCACCGCGGTGACGGCGATCGCCGAGGGGTTGGAACTGGTGGCGCCCGCCAGGGTGAAGCCGAAATTCGCCCGCACGGACGGGTCCTGGCTCTCGGCCAGGGTCACGGCGCTCCCGCTCCGCGCGAGCGAGAGCCGGCCGGTCCGGGGCGTGCCGGTGCCGAGATCGGCGCTGCGGCGCTCGGCGATCACCGCGCCGAGCCCGTCGCGATGCGCCGCCGCATCGCCGTTCAGGATCACGTCCGCGGTCGCGACCGGGGCGGTGCCGGTGGTGCGCCCCCCGAACAGGTACTGGTTGCCGGTCTGCTGGTTGAGCGCGTCGACGAGGCCCCCCAGCCGCCCGGCCGCGATCGCCTTGAGGTTGGCGCGCGCGACGCCTCCGGTCTGGGTGCCGGGATTGGCGAATTGGCTCCAGGTGTCGGAGGCGAGCTTGCCCGCCTGCTGGACGCTGGCCCCGGCGAGGTCGAGGCGCGTCTTCGCGAGGTCGATCGCGGCGTCGGAGGCGTCGAGGGCGGAGACCTGCGCGTGCGCGGACAGGCTGGTGCTCCGCGCCGTGCCGAGCGCCCCGTAGGTCTGCGCCACCTTGCCGGTGCTGAGCTGCGTCGAGAGCCCGTCGAGCTGGCTCTTGAGGCCGATGAGCCTGCGGGCGTTGAGGTCGCCCGCGTAGGTGCCGGCCGCGTAGGGAGAGATCGTCATCGCGTCAGATCCGCATCAGCGTGTCCAGGACGTCCCGGGCCGCCGTCAGCACCCGGGCATTGGCGCTGTAGGCGGATTGGAGCTGGATCAGCCGGGAGAGCTCCTCGTCGATGGTGACGCCGGACGTCTCGCTGAAGCGGCCCTGGGCCGTCGAGAGGGCGATCTTCTGCCCCTCGTCGAGCTGGCTCGCCTGCGAGGCGGCGGCGCCCTGCGCGGCGATGACCGCCTGCGCGAAGGCCTGCACGCTGGCGCGGGTGGGCGCCTGCACGCCGCCGATGCCGCTCGCCGCCGAGAAGGTGCGGCTCTCGCGGGTGAGCGCGTCGGCGAGGAAGCTCGGGCGCGCCGCGTCCGCGTCCTGGGTCCCGTCCGCGGAGGCGACGAGGCGCGAGGTGTCGGCGGCGATCGCCCCGTTGACCGCGAGCCGCTGGGCGAGGCCGGTGAGGTGCGCGCCGCCCTCGAACGAGCCCGTGTAGACGCTGCCGCCGTGGCCCGAATCGACGAAGAGCGGGATCTGCGGCGCCCCGTTGCGCGTGTCGGTCGGGCTCGTCGGCACGGTGATCGAGGCCGAGGCGGAGGTCAGCGCGACGCCGCTCGCCAGGATGCGCACGGCGCCCGCGGCGCCGGAGGGGACGGCGCTCACCGTGAAGCCGGGGCCGAGGGCCGCCGCGATGGCGCCGGCGTAGGTCGAGGAACCGCCCGAGATGTCGAAGGGCACCACGAGGGCGGTCGGGTCGTCGGTCAGGGCCGGGTCGATCGGGCTGGGGGCGTTCCCGCCCGTCGGCACCAGGATGACGTTGCGGTTCACCCCCGCGGCGCTGCGCAGGCCGAGCGTCACCGCGTTGCCGGCCTGGAGGCCGGTGAGGTCGATGTCGAAGCCGCTGCCGGCCGCGCCCGTGGCGGGCGTGCCGGTGGCCTGCCGGTCGCTCATCGCCCGCGACAGGCCGGCCGCGAGGTCGTCGAGCTGCCGCTGCGCCTGGACCAGCGTGTCGTCGCGCAGCGACACCGCCGCGGCGATCGCGCCGGAGCGGATGCCCTGATCGGCCAGGAGGTCGATGCGGGCGCCGGAGGGCGTCACCGCCGTGATGGTGCCGACGCCCCGCGCCGTCGCGTCCGTGCCGTAGCGCGATGAGGGGCCGAGCGCGCCGCGCCCGTCGAAGCGCAGGCTGGCCGCCGCCCCGTGGTCGACGAGGGTGACGCCGGAGCCGGTCTGCACGGAGACCGTGCCGTCCGCCGCCGGACTCGTCTGCACGTCCATGTACTTGGCGAGGTCGGTGATGGCCTGGTCGCGCTGGTCGGCGAGGTCGGCCGCGCGCGAGTCCCCTGCCCCGCCGCCCGCCGCGGCGATCCGCAGGTTGAGGTCGGCGATCCGCGACAGGAGGGTGCTGGCCGAGGCCACGTCCGCGCTGAGCTGCGTCTCCAGCCCGCTGCGCAGCTGCTGCACCCCGTTCGCCGCGTCCGCGACCTTGCCGGCGAGGCGCCCGGCGGCGGTCACCGCCGCGGAGCGGTTCGCCGCCGAGGCGGGGTCGCTCGCCAGGGTCCGGAGCGAGGCCGCGAACGCGTTGGTGATGCCGTCGAGGGCGGAATCGCTGCCGGGCGGGCCGTACAGCGCGTCGATCTGCGCGTGCACCGAGGAGACGAGGTCCGTGTAGGCCGCCCCCGCCGTCTCCAGGCGGAGCTGCCGCAGGGCCGAGGCGTCGAGGGCGCGCGTCACCGTCCCGGTCGCGACGCCCGAATTCCCGGGCTGCGAGACCGGCGTGAGCGTGCGCCGGACGTAGCCGGGCGTGCCCTGGTTGGCGACGTTCTGCGAGACGATCCCGATCGCGGCCTGCGTGACCTGCAGGCCGTCCGCGGCGGTGTTGAGCGCGTTCAGGGCCATGGGCGCACCTCGGGCGGGAGCATCGCAGGGTCAGCGCGGGGCCGGTCCGGAGGGCTGCCGCGCCGGCCCCGTCACCGGATGATGTTGACGAGGTCGGACATCATCTGCTGGGCGGTCGACATCACCCGCGTGTTGGCCGAATAGGCCTGCTGCGTGATGATGAGCTTCGAGAACTCGTTGGCCGTGTCGGTGTTCGACTGCTCGACGTTGCCGCCTACGACGGTGGTGCCGGCGAGGCCCGAGACCGGGCCGCCCGATTCCACCGTCTGGGCGTAGTTGCCGAGCGACTCGGCCTTGAGCGCGTCGGGGGCGTTGAACCGGGCGATGCCGACCTGCGCGAGGGTGGCGGTGGTGCCGTTCGAGTAGGTGCCGGTGACGCGGCCGTCGCTGGTCACCGCCAAGCTCCTGAGCGTGCCGGAGGCGGAGCCGTTCTGCTGCAGGGTGTTGGTCGTCACCTGGCCGCCCGCCGCGCCGTACTGGGTGAGGCCGCCCGACGCCGTGTTCAGCGTGAGCGTGCCGAGTGGGACGCCGTCGACCGTGACGTTCGGGATCGTGGCCGAACCGCCGGCCGGCGCCGTGAGCTGGCCGCTGGCGTTGAACGTGAAGGCGGTCCCCGCATTGGTCCAGGCGGTGGCGGTCGAGTCCGTGCCGTTCTGCTTGGCGTAGAACAGGTTCCAGGTGTCGCCGGTGCCCGCGGCGCTGTCCGCGGCGGCGACCTTGGCCCAGCGCAGCTGCAGGTTCACGGGCCCGCCGGCCGCCGAATAGGCGGTGAGCGACCCGCCCGAGAGGCTGGAGGCGAGGAAGCTGCCGCTGTCGGAGGCCGCCACCGTGGCGGGGCTCGCGCTGGTGCCCGACATCACCCGCACGTCGCCCCCCGCGAGGGCGCCGAGCACGGCCGGTCCCGTGGTGCCGGGCGTGCTCGGCAGGTTGGCCGCGTAGCTGATGGTGGTGGTGGCCTGGGCCGGCAGCGCTTGGTTCCCGATCCGGATGACCCCGTTCCCGGTCGCCTGGCCGGTCCGGGGATCGAGGCTCTGGCCCACCAGGTAGGAGCCGGCCCCGTTCACGAGGTAGCCGTCCTTGTCGACGGCGAAGTCGCCGCGGCGGGTGTAGAGGTCCTGGCTCGTGAAGCTCGGCTGCCCGCCGCTCGTCGCGCTCGGGGTGCGCACCACGAAGAAGCCGCCCCCGTTGAGCGCCATGTTGGTGGTGATGCCGGTCGAGGCGATGTTGCCCTGCAGCGTGTTGGTGAACTGGGACGAGGCCGCCACCGAGCCGCTGGTCTGCCGGTCGTTCGGCTGCTCCGCCAGCAGGTCGGCGAAGGTCGTGTCGATGCGGCGATAGCCCGTGGTCTGGGCATTCGCGATGTTGCCCGAGATGTTGTTGAGCGAGAAGGCCTGGGCCTGGAGGCCCGAGACCGCGGTCTGCATCGCGCTGAAAACGTCCATCACCGCACTTCCTGGCCGCGTCGGTGCGGGGATTGCCGCAAGCCCGGTGCCAAAGCCAAGTCATTGATATTGCTAGGGCTCGACCGCCCGCAGGGCGGCAGATCCTGCCCAGCCGGGCCGGATGGCGGGCACATTTTGCCGGGACTTTTCCGCAACGGCACAATGCAGGAGGGCGTCTTTACCCGCCGTTGAGCGCGGGCCGGCTATGCAGGGGGGCAACCCCGGCGGGCTCGACGCATGCGCAGCAAGCGGAACAACCTCATCCACCTGATCTACTTCTCGCGCGCGCTGCTCTCCGCCGAGCCGGGGACGCGCGCGCGGGAACTCGGCGAGATCGCCCGCCACGCGCAGAAGCGCAACGAGTTCTCGGTCATCACGAGCTTCCTGCTCCTGGAGCAGGGCTACTTCATCCAGGTGCTGGAGGGCGAGCGCCAATCCGTGCAGGACACCTTCGCGCGCATCGCCAACGACCGGCGCCACCGCGACGTCCAGATCATCGAGTGGCGCGAGATCGTCAAGCGCGAGTTCTTCACCTCGTTCAACATCGTCCAGCGCAACGCGGCGAATGATGCCCTGTTTCAGAAGGCCAACATCCTGCCGATGCTCCAGCGCGGAACGCCGAAGGCGGGAATCGTCCACAATCTCGCGCGGGCGTTGCAGGCCGACTCGATGGCCAAGCAGGGCATCGATCACCTCTTCGTCTGAGGCTCGACGGGGAGAGGTGACGGATCGGCGTAGCGCTTCCTCAATCATTTTGCGGTGGTGTTCGCCCATCGCACGCGCCGCCCTCGGCCGGCGCGTCACCGCAAACAGGTCTGGTTGGTCCGCATGAGCGACGCTC
The DNA here is from genome assembly GCF_000379105.1 of Methylobacterium sp. WSM2598. GTDB lineage: Bacteria > Pseudomonadota > Alphaproteobacteria > Rhizobiales > Beijerinckiaceae > Methylobacterium. Next base: position 3,349,528 of record NZ_KB900609.1, read on the forward strand.
CTCCGATCCTCATCGTCGACGATCAGGTGAAGCTCCTTCGCCTCGTCACCGAACTGATGAACCGGCTCGGCTTTCCGGAGGTCGACGGGGCGACGGACGGGCCTCAGGCGCTCGAGATGCTCCGCGCGCGCAAGTACGGCCTCGTGATCTCGGACCTCGACATGGAGCCGATGGACGGGATCCAGCTCCTGCGCGAGATCCGCGCCGACGACACCCTGGTGAACACGCCCTTCATCCTCACCGAGACGGCCTTCGGGTTCGAGGACATCAACGTGGCGCACCTCGCGGGGGCCGACGCCTTCATCCTCAAGCCCTTCGACCTCGCCCTGCTGAAGGCGAAGCTCAAGCAGGTGCTGAACCGCCGCCCGCGCAAGCGCGAGCGCGTTCCGCCGTCGGATTCGCCGCTCACGAGCGAGTTCCCGATGCTCGGCAAGGTCTGAGCCGCGCGGGCGCCGCCGGCGCCGAACGCGGCGCCCCGGCCGGTCAGGCCGCGGCGCGCTTCTGGTAATCCTTCACGTCGGAGAAGCGGATCTCGGTCCAGCGCTCCTGCTCGTAGCGCAGCGAGAAGGCGGTGGTCGCCATGAAGACGGGGGCTCCGTCGAGGTCGGCGGCCATGGAGGAGCCGTGCGCGCCCACGAACTTGTCGAGCTCGGCGGGGTTCGCGGCCTCGATCCAGCGGCAGATGGTGAAGCGCGTCGCCTCGTAGTCGATGGGCAGCCCGTACTCGGCCTGGAGCCGCTCCTTCAGCACGTCGAGCTGCAGCGCGCCGACCACGCCCACGATGGCGGCCGAGCCGTCATGGGGCAGGAAGAGCTGCACCACCCCCTCCTCGCCCATCTGCTGCAGGGCCTCGCGCAGCTTCTTGGCCTTCATGGCGTCGGTGAGCTTGATGCGCCGCAGGATCTCGGGCGCGAAGCTCGGCACGCCGCGGAAGACGAGGTCCTCGCCCTCGGTGAGGGTGTCGCCGATGCGCAGGGTGCCGTGGTTGGGGATGCCGACCACGTCGCCCGCATAGGCCTCGTCCGCGATGGCGCGGTCCTGGGCGAAGAAGAATTGCGGGGCGGAGAGCGAGATCGGCTTGCCGGTGCGCACCAGCCGCGCCTTCATGCCCCGCGACAGCCGGCCCGAGCAGACCCGCAGGAAGGCGATCCGGTCCCGGTGGTTGGGGTCCATGTTCGCCTGGATCTTGAAGACGAAGCCGGTCATCTTGGGCTCGCCGGGCTCGACCTCGCGCCGGTCGGCCGATTGGCCGCGCGGCGGGGGCGCGACGCTGGCGAGCCCGTCGATCAGGTCGCGCACCCCGAAATTGCGCAGGGCCGAGCCGAAGAAGACCGGGGTGAGGTGCCCCTCCCGGAAGGCCGCGAGGTCGAAGGGCTTGCAGCCGGCCGCGGCGAGTTCGGCCTCCTCGCGCCAGGCCTGCGCGGCGCCGGGCTCGGGGAGGAGCGCGTCGAAGAGCGGGTCGTCGAAGCCGGAGACCGGCACGGTCCCGGCCTCGTCGGCCGCGTCGAGGCGGCGCACGCGGCGGGCGGCGAGGTCGTAGGTGCCCGCGAAGCTGCGCCCGCGCCCGATCGGCCAGGTCACCGGGGCGACGTCGAGGGCGAGCGTCTTCTCGATCTCGTCGAGGAGGTCGAACGGGTCGCGGGCCTCCCGGTCGAGCTTGTTGACGAAGGTGACGATCGGGATGTCGCGCAGGCGGCAGACCTCGAACAGCTTGCGGGTGCGCGCCTCGATGCCCTTGGCGGCGTCGATCACCATCACGGCGGAATCGACCGCCGTGAGGGTGCGGTACGTGTCCTCCGAGAAGTCCTCGTGGCCGGGAGTGTCGAGCAGGTTGAAGACGCAATCGCCGTACTCGAAGGTCATGACCGAGGTCACGACCGAGATGCCGCGCTCCTTCTCGATGCCCATCCAGTCGGAGCGCGTGGCGATGCGGTTGCGCTTGGCCTTGACCTCGCCGGCGAGCTGGATCGCGCCGCCGAAGAGCAGCAGCTTCTCGGTGAGCGTGGTCTTGCCGGCATCCGGGTGGGAGATGATCGCGAAGGTGCGGCGGCGCGCGACCGGGTCGGCGGGCCGCGTCGGCGCGGTCGTGGGATTGGTCTGCATCAACATCGGAACGGGACAGGCTGGGGCTGCGGGCGGCGGGGTGGTGAGCGGGAGATGGGGTGCCGCGGGCGCCGCGTCAGCGCCCCCGCTCCCCCTCCCCATAGCGCATGGGCGGCGCCCGTTCCATGGCGGGTGCCGCCTCAGCCGCGGCCGATATAGGGCATCTTCGTCGCCATGACGGTCATGAACTGCACGTTGGCGTCGAGGGGCAGGCCCGCCATGTAGACGACGGCATCGGCGACGTGGCGCACGTCCATCACGGGCTCGCTCCGGGTCGAGCCGTCCGCCTGCAGCACGCCGCTCTGCATCCGGGCGGTCATCTCGGTCCCGGCATTGCCGATGTCGATCTGCCCGCAGGCGATGTCGAAGGCGCGGCCGTCGAGGGAGCTGGAGCGGGTGAGCCCGCTGATCGCGTGCTTGGTCGCGGTGTAGGGCGCCGAGTTCGGGCGCGGCGCGTAGGCGGAGATCGAGCCGTTGTTGACGATGCGCCCGCCGCGGGGCGACTGCGCCTTCATCAGCCGGAAGGCCTCGCGCGTGCACAGGAAGGCGCCGGTGAGGTTGGTATCGACCACCGCGCGCCACGTGGCGACGGGCAATTCGTCGATGGGCACGGGCGGCGCGCCGATCCCGGCATTGTTGAACAGGAGGTCGAGCCGGCCGAAGGTCTCGACGAGGGCGGAGAACAGGCCGGCGACCGAGGCCTCGTCCCCGACATCGGTCGGATGGGCGAGGGCGCGGCGGCCCTTCGCCTCGATCTCGGCCTGGACGGCCGCGAGGGGTTCGGGCCGGCGCCCGGAGAGCACGACGTCGTAGCCGGCCCCGGCGAGGCCGAGGGCCACCGCCCGCCCGACGCCCGACCCGGCCCCCGTCACCAGCGCGATCTTCTGCGGCCCGTTGCTCATCGGCGTCCTCCCTGGGCTTCGCGGCCCTCTCCCGGGGCTTAGCACCGGGCGCGGCGCGGCTCCACCGGGTGGTTGCCACGCCCCGCGCGCGCCGCTATGGAAGCCGCATCCCCGCGGTGGGGCGTCGCCAAGCGGTAAGGCAGCGGTTTTTGGTACCGCCATTCCCAGGTTCGAATCCTGGCGCCCCAGCCAAATTTTCCTTTGTTTTCCTGTGCTTGCGCGCGCGGACATCGCGGACAAGACGGAACAAAGGGTGTTTTCGGACGCACAGAAGCCGGCACAGGTCGGCACAGGCTTCGCTCTGCCGACTGCCGGGTAACGCCGGCTGCACCTGGACGAGGCCGGCACAATTGTCGGCACAGCCTCAGTGCACCAGTTCTGGCCCTTGCGGGTACCTCCGGCAGGGCCTTACCCGGGAGCATGAGCCCCGCTGATTCGTCCTCCCCCCACCGTCCTCGAATGGTCCCGCGGCCTCGCCAGCCTCTCGCCCGGCCAGGCGCCCTGCCCCGGATTCCTCCCGGAGGATTGGGCGACCACCCTGGAGAACTGCCGCCGCTTCGTGGACGAGTTCGGGCCCGAGGCCGATCGGCTCGGCTGGGACACCAGCACCCTGTTCGGGGTCTATGTTCAGCAACCAATTCGGACTGCAGTGGCCCCACGGGTTGAGGTGGAAGTCCGGCCCGCAGGCCCAATCCACCTTCTGGACGGTGTCGCTCTCCACAGCCGCGCTCAGCAGGGGTGAGACCGGCGCGGCCTGTGCAGCACCCGCAAAGTGGGGCCGCCGAGCATCGCGGCAGCCATTGCAAGTACGCTCAAGCTCCTCACGACCTCCATCAACGTTCGTTGATGGCCCTGCCGGCCGACCCTGCCGCGAGCGTGCGCCCGCGCGCCTGAAGCGTTGCTGATCCCAAGCGCCAGCGCACTCACCGTCCAGCCCTGCGCCAGCCGCGGTACGATGAGCTATCGACTACGGAGGGGGCACTCTGGTGGGCGTCCATCCGAGGCTCCGCGAGCCAGGCTGCAGGTGTCGCAACCACAGCCTCGCTCCCAACCCTCGGACGGACAACCTCCATGGCAACAACAGCTAGATCTCGGTCGGGCGCCCCGCGGCCACCACCAGAAGGCGGCCGTCGCCGAGGGTGCGGGCGGTGGCGCGGCGGATGTCGTCCTGGGTCACTGCGGCGATCAGGCCGTTGCGGCGGCTGATATAGTCGATGCCGAGCCCCTCGAAGGCTACCTGGACGAGCCGGCCGGCGATCTCCGTCGAGGTGCCGAAGCCGAGCGCGTAGGAGCCGGTGAGGTAGTCCTTGGCCTTCTGCAGCTCCTCGTCGGAGGGCCCGTCACGGGTGAGCCGCGCGATCTCCTCGCCGATCACCGACAGAGCCTCGCCCACGCGCTCGTTCTTGGTGGCAGTGTAGCCCCAGGTCATCGAGGCGGCCCGGTGGCTCACCAGCGCGGTGTCCACCGAATAGGCGAGGCCGCGCTTCTCGCGCACCGCCTGGTACAGCCGCGACGTGAAGGCGCCGCCCCCCAGGATGTGGTTGAGCACGCAGGCCGGGAAGTAGTCCGGGTCGCGCCACGGCACGCCGTGCGTGCCGAAGCGGATCACCGATTGCGGCACGTCGAGATCCACCACGACCCGGCGGCCGAGGCCGGCGATCCGCGTCGGCGGCACCTCGGCGAGCGGTCCGCCCTCGGAGAGGCGGCCGAAGGCCGCGTCGAGGGCCCGCTGCAGCGCCGCCTCGCCGATCGCGCCCACTGCCGCGACCTTGACCCGCGCGCGGCTGATCAGCCGGCGGTGCAGCGCCACGAGGTCGCCGCGGGTGATGCTCGCCACGCTCTCGAGCGTGCCCCCGGAGGGGCGGCCATAGGGATGGCCCGGATAGGCCTCGGAGAAGAAGCGGCGCGAGGCCATCACGCCCGGGTCGTTCTGCTGGCGGCGGATCCTCATCAGCATCTGCGCGCGCGCGCGCTCGACCGCCGCCTCGTCGAAGCGGGGCTCGGCGAGGGCGAGTGCCAGAAGCTCGATCGCCTCGTCCGCGTGCTTGACCAGCATCATGAACGAGCCGCCGATGGCGTCCGGCCTGGCGTGGAAGTTCAGTTCGATCGCCCGGGCGGCGAGCCGCTCCTGGAAGGCGTCCGAGCCGTAGGGGCCGGCGCCCTCGTCGAGAAGCCACGACAGCATCTGCACCGCGCCGGACTTGCCCTCCGGGTCCTGGGCGGCGCCGCCCTCGAAGGTGAAGGCGAGCGCGACCAGCGGGACGACGGGGGACTCGACGTGCCACGCCTCGACACCGCTTGCGGCGATCACGGACCTGGCCTTGACCGGGGAAGAGGGGGTGGCGAGGGCGGCAGTCTGGATGCTGGGGTCGGCCATGGGGACCTCTTGTCTTGGTTCAGGTCGGGGGCGGGCGGCAGCCGTCAGGCGACGGCCGCATCGGCCTCGTGGGCCTTGATCAGGTAGCCGGTCACGGAGCGAGCCGGGGTGAGGTAGCGCTCGGCCGCAGTCGCGAGCCGGTCCGCCTCCACGGCCTCGATGTCGGCGGGCCAGCGGCGCACCTCCTCGATGCTCTTGCCGATGGCGAGCACCGTGCCGTAGATCCTGGCGAGGTCGGACTGGTTGTCCGAGGAATAGACCATCGAGGCGACGAGCCGGGTCTTGGCCCGCTCCACCGCCTCGGGGGCGAGAGCCTGAGAGGGCAGGCGCCGGAGGGCCGTGTCGACCGCCTCCTCCAGCTTCTCCAGGGAGACGCCCTCGGCCGGCACCGCGTAGACCGAGAAGCGGGTGTCGTCCTTGGCCGCGCCCACGTACCAGGCGTGGGCACTCACGGCGACGCCCTGCTCCATCACCAGCGAGCGGTAGAGATAGGAGGTCCGCCCGCCGCCCATCACCTCGGCGAGGAGTTCGAGGGCGTGCTCCTCTCCCTCCCGGGCCGTGTTGTAGGAGGGCGCGAGGTAGTAGCGCTGGAGCTTCGGCTGCTCGACCTTCGGATCCGCGACGCTGAGGCGTCGGGCCGCGCGGGGCTCGGGCTCGCGCGGGCGCAGGCGCACCGGGCGCTCGCCGCGGGGCGCCACCTGCCCGTAGGTGGCCTCGGCGAGGCGGCGCACCTCGTCGGCGGTCACGTCGCCTGCCACGACCAGGATCGCGTTCTCGGGCGTGTAGAATCGCCGGTAATAGGCGAGCGCGTGGGCGCGGTTGAGCTCCTCGATCTCATGCATCCAGCCGATGATCGGGATGCCGTAGGGGTGGTGGACGAAGAGCGAGGCCGCCATCGCCTCGGAGAGCTGCGCGCTCGGGTCGTTCTCGACCTCCATGCGGCGCTCCTCCAGCACCACGTCCCGCTCGGGCGCCACCACCGAATCGTCGAGGACGAGGCCGGTCATCCGGTCGGCCTCGAACTCCATCATGGACTTCAGGTTGTCGCGGGCGACGCGCTGGAAGTAGGACGTGTAGTCGAAGGACGTGAAGGCGTTCTCCTGCCCGCCCAGGCTCGACACCGCCTTGGAGAAGGCCCCGACCGGGTTCTTCTCGGTGCCCTTGAACATCAGGTGCTCGAGGAAGTGAGCGATGCCCGACTGGCCGAGCGGATCGTCCGCCGAACCGTTGCGGTACCAGATCATGTGGGTCGCGACCGGTGCCCGGTGGTCGGGGATGACGACCACGTCGAGGCCGTTGTCGAGGGTGAAGGACGCGACATCGGGCCCGCCCGCCTCGGCCCGCCCGTGCGGCGCCGCATCGAGGCGCAGGGCGGGGCCGGGTCTGCCGGTCGGGTGGGGGAGAGAGTGCTTCCGCGGTTTCATGCTGATTTCCTTGAAGAGGGGCCTTCGCAACGGCCCGTAATGAGCGAGGAGCGTCCGTGTGAACGGAAGCCTCTCGGATCGATGTGCTCCGCCGGGCACGATCCGGATGAAAGGCGGTCCATCACGTCTTGGTTGTCGTACTGACCTCGGGGCCTGGCTGATCCGCCGCATCCCCGGGAGCGCTCCGGGCCGGGGCGGCCTGCATGCGCCCAGAGCCTCGCCCGAGGATCATGCCGGACCTGCACCGTTCCTGATCGCGGCGCGCCGGCCGCGGCCCGGCCGGAGCGCCTCGTCTGCCTTGTCGAACGAGACCGGGAGGCTCCCACGGTCGAACCGGCGCGGATGTCGCGCGTCGGCTTCCCGCCCGCGGGTCACGCCTCGTCGAGCCGGCAGGTCGCTCCATCGCGGCGCCCGGCGGCCGCATCGCAGTGCGCGACGAGCTGGTCGAGTTGGGAGATGGTCGCCGCCAGGTCTATGTCGGGCTCGAGGGCGAAGGCGGCGGGCGCGAGGGCACGGGCCGCCCGGGCGCGGTCGGCGGCCTCGGCGGTCCGGCCGACGACGAGCAGGGCCCGGGCGGCGGTGTCCGCGAGAATCACCCGCGTGATGGTGTCGGTCCCTTCGCCGAACAAGGCCTCCGCCCGGGTGAACGCCGACAGCGCCAGGTTCGCGGCGGCCGGAGGCCTGTCCGGCGCCGGCGTGCCCTGCTCGGCCGCCTTGGCCAGCATGGTGCCGAGGCGGATGAGCGGTCCGATCTGGTCCGCGACGACCACCCCGATCAGGTGCCGCGCGTAATCCAGGGCCGCCGCATGGCGGGTGGCCAGCAGCAGCGCGAACTTGTCCAGACCTCGGAGTGGCTCGAGGCCGGGATCGGCCGCGAACGCCACGTCGTAGGCCTGCAGGAGGCCGGTGCGGTCTCCCGCGGCGAGATGGCGCTCGATTGTCTCCTCCAGTCTCCGGAGCTCCCGCACCTTGTCGCGCTGCAGGACCGCCTCCTGTTTCTCTCGGGCCGCCGCGAGGTCCCAGCGCCCCTCGACCACCGCGGCGAGCGGGTCGTCGCTCTCCAGGGGATCGCCGATCCAGGCGATCCGGCCGTCGCGATCGATGATGAAGGCGGTTGGGACGGCGGTATTATAGGCCGCCTGGCACCAGGTCCGGCCCATCGTGCCCTGACGCTCGCCGGGCGAGAGCGGCAGATCGGCCGCGATCCGGTAGCCGATCGCGTCGCCCTGATCGCGCACGAAGGCCGCGATCTCGCCGAGATCCGTCCAGTCGACGGCGACGCCGATGACCGGAACCTGCGGATGCCGGAGCTGCAGGGCGGTGAGATGCGGGATGGCCGCCTTGCATGGGGCGCACCAGATCGCCCAGAACACGACCACATAGACGCGGCCTTTCGCGAGGGTCGTGATCGGCTCGCCTTTCAGGAAGGTCTGGACGCGGATCTCTGCGGCGGGGTCGCCGATCAGTCGTTCCTTCAGGGGCATGGCGGTCGCTCCAAGTGAAGCACTCACGGTGCTCGACCCGTATGCGCTTGTTCGTGAAGCTTGCAAAGATACAATGAGCATGTAATTTCCTTTATATTGTATATTCAGTCCTACATTATAGCTTGCACGGCCGTGAATCAGATGTATATCTCACATCACCGAGAATATAGACGATCATATATCCCAAACTATGCTTCATGCATGGCCTTGAATTGGGTATTGCCCATGGGACCACAAGGAGCCATAGCTCGCCGCCGCTGCGAGCTGCGAGGTATTGTGCTCAAGCTTCATTCTCAAATGGGCTCTCAAACGGGAAACTTCACACCCGGATCGGGGCCTCCTTGGCTGTGCCTTTGAGCGATAAGTGATGGTATTTTCTCAGCGCTATGTGGCGCCGATGCCGCGGGTGCTTTGGGCTGCCTCGATCACATCATTGGCGCTGGCCTGCGGATCTTTGCTCTCCCGGATCAGCTCGAATTGCCCGAAGAGCCGGCGCCCTCGCCGTGACACATCGTCTTCGTAGAGATGCAACCGGACCCGCGCCCTTGTCGAGCCGAAGACGGCGAGAAGACTGCAGGAAGCGATCAGCAGCTTTGCGTCCATCCTCATCTGCTAGGGCAGACGAGGATGGACGCCACTGCGTTACAAATCATCGTCTCAGTCGCCGTAGGGTGGCCGCCTTCCTACCCTCCCGACGCCGTGTCGAAGAGAGCGACGATCCGGCTGCCAGGGTCAGTGGCCTCCCCGAGGACCCGGGCAACCAGTTCGCGGCTGATCCGCGTGCCGTTGCCGCTCGCGAGAGCGGCCTGGGCGAGGCGGCGAACCGTCACCCTGACGGAGGACGCGCTCTCGCCTTCCGATCGCTGCACGAACTCGTCCACGGCCCCGTCTTCAAAGACAAGGCCGTCTCCGTAGAGCGCGATCAGTCGGGCCCGGCACGCAGAGTCCGGGTTAGCGATCTCGATCGCCTCGTCCACACGCCCTGGTCGGCAGGCCAGAGCCTTCTCGATGTCCTCCACCCGGTTTGTCGTGAGGATGAACAGCAAGTCGGCGTCGTCGCGCTGACCGTCCACCTCATTGAGCAGTGTGTTGAGCAGCACCTCGGTCTTCGGGCTGTTCATGTCTTCGCGAGTGCGGCCGATGAGGTCCATGTCCTCCAGCACAACGATGCTCGGCTGAAGGGTGCGGGCGATCCGCATATAACTCAGGAGGTCTCCCACTTGGTCTCCCGTGATCAACAGCGTGGTGTGTTCGGGCAGATTGGAGGCGATGTAGCGGATGATGAGACTCTTGCCGTTTCCGGTCGGCCCATAGAGCAGCAGGCCCTTGCGGGTGGACTGGCCGAGCTGCTTCAGCGCCTCCCGATGACGGACGAACTTGAAGATTCCGCGGTCGAGCCGAGCCATCGTCGCCTCGTCCAAGATGACAGCCTCGCGGGGGACGGCCGGCAGCTTGTGGACCCGCATGGTGGCGGCGCGCACGCCTGAATAGTCGGTTTCCTCCTCGAAGGAGAGCATTTTGCCGCGATAGAGGGCCGAAGTCGCGCCGGCCGCCTGCACCGCGGCCAGGAAGTTACGAGCGAACTCCACCGAAGTCGGCTCGTCCAGCGTCGCGATCTCTACTTGGGTGAATTTTCCCATGAGAGGCACGGTGTACTGCGATACCAAGACGGCGACGGGGCGATTCTCCACCCGAAACAGCCACAGTCCGTTGTTCAGCACGGCGAAGGGTTTTGCCTCGCCGACATCCACGTCCTGGTACTGAAGTGCCGTGACGGGAATCTGGTGCCGCTCACCGCGGACCAAGAGCCTGGAGAACGTGAGCGGATCCCAGGCCTCGTATTGGTGCAAGCCCAGCAGGGTGGTCTCGAACGGGGCGAGTTGCTCGTTAATTGCGGATTGGACGTCAGGACGCAGGTGCGCACCGAACTCGCGCCGCGAGCTCACGATCCTGTTGATCTGCTCGGGGCCGAAATGGGCAGCCAGCGCCCTCCAGGCGAATGCGAACTGCGTGGACATCGATGCTACCTCCGGGCGGTTTTCTGCGGACGGTACCTGGCGCAGATCAGCTATGGCCGAACCGCGCTTGGTTGGCGGCGACATCGCTCCCGATGTCACGGCCGGCAGCGACTTCCGCCGCCGTCGCACCCTCGTTGCGCAAGCGATGCGCCAATTCCTTCCGAGTACATTTTTATATTGGTACCAGTGAGTTAATGGCTGCGAGAGCGATTGGTGGAGACCTCACCGGGCTGTCGGGGATCTGACAATGTCCGACAGCCCCGGGGTTGGGGAAGGCGCGTCGGCTTCCCGCCCGCGGGTCACGCCTCGTCGAGCCGGCAAGTCGCTCCATCGCGGCGCCCGGCGGCCGCGTCGCAGCGCGCGACGAGCTGGTCGAGTTGGAAGATGATCACCGCCCGGACTATGTCGGGCGCGGGCGCGAGGGCCCGGGCCGCCCGGGCGCGGGCGGCGGCCTCGCCGGTCCGGCCGACGACGAGCAGGGCCCGGGCGGCGGTGTCCGCGAGCTGCATCCGCTGGTCGGTGCGAGTCCCTTCGCCGGAGGCCTCCGCCCGAGTGAACGCCGACAGCGCCAGGTTCGCGGCGGCCGGAGGCCAGTCCGGCGGCGCCGTGCCCTGCTCGGCCGCCTCGGCCAGCATAGTGCCGAGGTGGATGAGCGGTTCGATCTGGTCCGCGACGACCGCCCCGATCAGGTGCCGCGCGTAATCCAGGGCCGCCGCATCGCGGGCGGGCAGCAGCGCGAACTTGTGCAGACCTTGGAGCGACTCGAGGCCGGGATCAGCCGCGAACGCCGCATCGTAAGCCTGCAGGAGGCCGGTGCGGTCTCCCGCGGCGAGGTGGTGCTCGACGGCCTCCTCCAGTCTTCACAGCTCCCGCACCTTGTCGCGCTGCAGGACCGCCTCCTGCTTCTCTCGGGCCGCCGCGAGGTCCCAGCGCCCCTCGACCACCGCGGCGAGCGGGCCGTCGCACTTCCAGGGATGCCCGACCCAGGCGGTCCGGCCCTCGCGGTCGAAGATGAAGGCGGTTGGGATGGCGATATTATAGGCCGCCTGGCACCAGGTCCGGTTCATCGCGCCCAGACGCTCGTCGGGCGAGGACGGCAGATCGGCCGCGTTCCGGTAGCCGATCGCGTCGCCGTGATCGCGCACGAAGGCCACGATCTTGCCGAGATCCGTCCAGTCGACGGCGACGCCAATGATCGAAACCTCCGGATACCGATCCTGCAGGGCGGTGAAATGCGGGATGGCCGCCTTGCATGGGTCGCACCAGATCGGCCAGAACACGACCACATAGACGCGGCCTTTCGCGAGGGTCGTGATCGGCTCGCCTTTCAGGAAGGTCTGGACGCGGATCTCTGCGGCGGGGTCGCCGATCAGTCGTTCCTTCAGGGGCATGGCGGTCGCTCCAAGTGAAGCACTCACGGTGCTCGATCCGTATGCGCTTGTTCGTGAAGCTTGCAAAGATGTCATAGAATTATATTTAGCTCCATATTGCAGATCATATACCAAAATATAGATTATAATGTCGCCAATCGGACAGATTGTTTTATCGCCGGGAATATACACGATCATATATCCCAAAGTATATTTCATGCATGGCCTTGAATTCGGTATTGCCCACGCCCCTCGCGCGGCGTGGATTTCGCTGATTCCCTCGTGGGATGAGCCGCAGCGAGCTGGAGCGCCTGAGCAAGTAGGAGCTGATCGAGCCGGTGCTGCGGCTGCAGCGGCCGGAGAAGACCTCGCGCACCTACTCCAAGCCGCCCTCCACTGATCGCAAGGAGCGGCGCGAGGGGTCTTCCGCTCGGACGAGGCGGTGCTGCATCACGCTGCCCCGACCCGAGCCGCCGCGGTGGTGCACGCGATGATGGACGGGCACCGGCCCGCGGTGCGGCTGTCGGACCGCTCCACCGCCCAGCAGGGCCACGGCGAGCGTCACCAGACCTGCCTGGCGCATCTGGCGCGCGAGGTCGCTTATACGGTCGAGGTGAGCGAGGATCAGGTGCCGCTGCGCCTGCAGCTCTGGCTGGGATCCGTGTTCAGCCTGGCCGAGCGCGTCACCGGCCTGGCGGCCTCGACGCTCGCGGCCAAGCGCCGGGCGCTGGAGCGGCGTCTGTCCGCCATCCTGCACGTACCAAGCCGTTGCGATCTGGCCCGCGCTCTGCAGGCTAAAATCGGCCGGGCTCGCGATCAGCTTCTGGTCTTCCTCGGCCATCCCGACCGTGTGGCGGTCACTAACAACGGCTGCGAGCGAGCCCTGCGCCCGGCGGTGGTGCAGCGGAAGGTGACGAACGGCTGTCGGGCCATGTGGGCGCCCGCGGGCGAGGCGGACGACCGTACGGTCGTCGACACCGCTCGCCCCTCAGGTGCCGGCACCTTCGCGAACATTCTCAAGACCATCCGCGCCTGAGCCCGCTGCCGCGGGCGTGGCTGCTTACCTGCGGCCCATCCCTCAAGGAAATCAGGGAAACCTACGTCGCGCAAGGGGCGCGGGCAATAACGAACTCAAGAACCTTCATAGAATATTTCTTGGGATATTGGAGTTCATATATTCTCAATTACATTAGTTATCCGGCTTGATCGGGCTCTCGCAGCTTGCTAGGCGGCACTCACGCCGCGGTGAAGCCGGGTCTGCGGCGTCCCGGAGAAACGAGGGTTTTGCGATGGCAACCGTGAAGGTGACCGACGCGAGCTTCAGGCAGGATGTCCTCGAGGCCTCCGAGCCCGTCGTCGTCGATTTCTGGGCCGAGTGGTGCGGTCCCTGTCAGGCGATCGGGCCGGCGCTCGAGGAGATCTCGAGCGAGATGCAGGGCCGGGTGAAGATCGCCAAGGTGAACGTGGACGAGAACCCCGGCATCGTCTCGGAATACGGCATCCGCCCGATCCCGACCCTGATGATCTTCAAGGACGGCAAGCTCGCCAGCCAGAAGGTCGGGGCGGCGCCGAAGGGCGACCTGTTGCGCTGGATCCAGTCCGCGATCGCCTGACCGTGCTGCCGTGGTGCTGCGCCAGAGCCGGGCCTTGCGGCCCGGCTCCCCTTTCCAAATACTCGAATGGTTCAAATTATTCGTAGTTCGATCAGCTTCTGTTTGCTCAGGCGCTCAAGTTCCCGTCTGATGACGGCAGCGGCGATACGCCCCTCTATGTCGGGTTCCGTGGTATGTCCCTCCGCTATGGAAGCCCGGGCTTATACGGCTTCAGCAACTCAGATTCAGGAATCCAATTTGCTTGTGTCCGTATATCGAACTGAATTCTAGGATGCACGTAGTAGGCGCCTTGGTTAATGATCGTTGATTTCGCCATCGCTTCGACCAGGGTGTCAGCTAACAATTTCTTTGGGTGCGCCAGGATCACTTTGATCTCACCGGTAAGGAGTGCTTTAGCCGCCTCTTGAGTCCCTTCCATTACAATAATCACGAGGTTTCGGGACGAGGTGCTCGGGTCCTCACGGCACGCCCGGATGACGCCGTTGATGCCGCCGCCAGCGACGTAAATTCCAACTAAATCCTGCGTCTCTCTTAATAAATTAATTGTATATTTATAAGCTATGTCGTCTTCATCGAGGGTTACCACCGACTCGAGTAACTGAAAATCTCTCGCATATTCACGGAAATACGAACGTAAACTCATTTCGCTGGCAATTTCGCTCTGGAAGCGATGATTCCCTACATAAATGGCGATCTTTCCCGGCGTCCTGCACATATTGGAGAGGAACCAGGCCGCGGTTTTGCCGACCATCCAATAGTCCAGTCCTATGTAGCCGGCACGATTCGGCGCCGTGAGCTCGGAAATTAACGCGAATACAGGCACGCCTTTCTCGTGCAAAATGTCGATGGCCTCGGTCAGCTGTGGGTGATCTGCGGCGACGACAGCCACGGCATCGCATGTCCGCCCAAGCTGGACGAGGCGTTCCACGACGACCTCCTCCTCCTGGTAGTCCCGGAACTTCAGCATCGACCGGCCTCTGATGGTCGTCGAGGCAGCCGTTGTCTCCTGCAGGAGCTTCCCCAGTGTGTCGTAAAACTCGTTTCTCCGCTGGAGAAGGAAGCCGAGGGTGCGGACAGGCCGATCCTGTTCGCCGCTGCGACGGACCGTCTGAGCGAGATGATAGCCGACGGCCTCCGCGGCACGTTGTACCAGCTCGGCGGTTTCCTCCCGCACGGGATGGCGGCGCTTCAGGACACGATCGACTGTTGATACGCTGACATTGGCAGCCTTGGCCACATCGGCAATAGTAGGGCGGCGCACTTAGCTCTCCAGTTTGATGAAATTTTTATCTAGCACCGGCGGAAAAATCGGCAACTGTACCGCAGCGTACCCTAGGGAGTCTCCGCAAGCTCATGCGAGTCAGAGCATGGTTAATGCGAAGCGTGATTATGGCGAGATAGTTGGTGATCCTCCCCAGATTTCGCGGACACAGGTGTTAGCTCGCGTTCCGCTCGGCTTGCTCGGGTGTGACGTAGCCGAGAGCCGAATGGATGCGCTGCCTGTTGTACAACTGCTCATCAGAACGCGCATCTCGCTATGTTATTGAGGCGAAGAGGGATTGTTGCGCCGGATGCGGTACCGCGGGGTGTTTGCCGCGGTTCAATGCCTCCTGCGCGAGGGCTTGGGCGACCGGGCCGTCGAGAGCGGCGCGGCTGAACACCCAGGGTCCGTCGGCGAGCGGATGCATGGCATCGATTTCGCCCCGTTCCGCCGCCAGACGAAGCGTGCGCGCGGCGACGCCGACGCGAGCGGCGGCCTGGGTCAGGTTCAGCCAGGGCTCGTCGCCCGCCGCGGCCTCGCGGAACACCGGGATGCGGTACTGCGAGCGCAACGCCGTGACGCGCTCGCGCGTGAAGCGGTTGCCGTGCCCCGTCCTGACGCCGTTGCGGTTGAGCACGCCCGCGATCACGGCGTCGCGCGCGATCAGCGCCAGCGAGCGCACGGCTTCCACCACATCGGCAGGCGTACTGGTCCGCTGGCCGCGTCGCCGACGCGGGAGGCGATGCTCCGTGTGAGCACCGCCGATCCAGTGCAGGGTGAGCACGATCTCGGCCCGCGCCTCGTCGAGGTCCGCGACCGCCTCGTGGATCAGGGTGCGCACGATCCGCTTCTTGAGCCGTGCGTCCGTCGTGGGCGACGACCAGACGCCCTGCAGGTCTGCGGCGAGCGTCTCCAGCGCGACCGGAGAAAGGGCGGGCCGGGGGGCGACCGCGTCGTGCTCAACGATGCGCGTCTCGCAGGCGCCGAACCGGGACAGAGCCCGGTTCCAGCGCGCTTCGAGTTCGCCGGCCACCAAACGGTTCTCGGGGTCGGCGGCATCGTACTGCCGGAAGGCGCGGTCGGCCGCGTAGCGGGCCGCCTCCAGGTCGCGCACCATCGCCTCGCGCGCCTCGTCGCGTCGCGTGCTCGCCTGCGCCTCGGCTGCCCGCGCCGCCTCGACCGCGCCCGGCTGCACGACCGACAGGAGCGCGGCCTCGACCACATCGTCGACGCGCAGACCGCCGAAGGCGATGCAGTTCGGCTCCCCATAGTCGATCCGCCCGCGCACGCAGGCGTAGCGCGGGATCTGTCCCTTGGCTCCGGTGTACTGCACGCTCAGCTTGCGCCCGCAGCGCCGGCACCGCAGCAGCCCCGAGAGCAGCGCCGCGCCGAGCTTGGGCGCGCCGCGGGAACTGGCCGGAACGTTCTCGCTCACCATCGTCCGGATCGCCTCCGCCCGCTCCCACTCCACGTAACCTTCATGCACGCCCGGCTTCAACGCCAGCCACTCCGAGCGTGGCGTGCGCCTTGCCCGCGCCTTGGCGCCGGCCGCGTCGTAGCTGGCCGTGACGCGGCTGCGCCCGTAGGCGTAGGCGCCGCCATAGGCCGGGTTGGCGATGAACTCGCGAAGCGTCGAGTAGCGGGGACGGCGCCAGACGACCGGGCCGGCGTTGACGCGTGTCGGCAGGTCGAGCCCGTGCTCCAGGAACCAGAGCAGGGCCTGGCGCACGCTGCCCAGCTCGGCCACCTTGTCGATGCCGAGGCGGATCGCGGCCTGCACGCGCCGGTCGGGATCCATCTCGAGCCGATCACCGACCTTGATGAAGCCCACGGGCGCAGCGACCACGAGTTCACCCCGGCGGGCCTTCTCGTAGCGCGCGGCGAGCGAGCGCTGGCGCAGGAGGTCGAGCTCGTACTCGTTGAGGCTGCCCTTGAGCCCGAGGAGCAGGCGGTCGTTGCCGAGACGCGGCGCGTAGATCGTCTCCTGGTCGACGAGCAGGGTATCGACGACGCGGCACATCTCCACGAGTTGCTGCCAGTCGCGGCTGTTGCGGGCGAAGCGGGAGACCTCCCGTGCGGCGACCGCGCCAACCTTGCCCAGGCAGACCTCGGCGACCATGCGCTCGAAGCCGGCGCGCAGCGTACCTCCGGCGGCCGAGCAGCCGAGATCCTCGTCGATCACCTCGACCTCGGTGAAACCGAGCCTGCGTATTCCGACGAAGCCGGCCGGGGGTTCCAAGTTGAAGCCGGCCGTCATTCCGAGGCGAAGCCGGCCACCGTTCCGATCTGAAGCCGACCGGCGACGGGGC
>NZ_KB900609.1:3366488-3404444 GCF_000379105.1 Methylobacterium sp. WSM2598
ACCGAGTGGCCGGCTTCATCTCGGAACGCTGGCCGACATCAAATCGGAACGCTGGCCGGCTTCGCCTCGGAACCGGTGGCCGACTTCAATCGGAATCCGCAACCGAGCCCGACGAGGCGCTCGCGCATGGCGTATTGCAGGGCTTGGCTCTCGCGGTTGTGCTGGACCTGCTGCACCGAGGACTGGCGGACGTAGAGGACGGCCTTGCGAGCCCGGTGCTGCGGGCCGATCTTCTCAGCGCTCATCGGCGCCTCCGTCCCGGATGGTCGGCTGTGGCGCCCTGTCGGCGTAGGCGACGAGCAGGTGGGTCAGCAGACGGGTGAGGGTCTGCTGCGTCGCCGTCGGCAGAGCGCTCCAGGCCGGCGGCGTCAGAGTCGACGGTCCTTCCGTCAGGCCGAGGTCGAGCTGCGGATCCGACCGGCGCGGTCGGCGCGGAGGCTGTGGCATGGCGATCTCCCGAGGACTCGGGCGATGCTAGCTTTGCTCGGCGCGGGACAGGGCCTGCGCCACCCGTCGCGGCGGCGAGGAGAGCGCGCAAGCTCATGAGTGCGGACAAGGCCGCAACCGGCTGCGCCGCCGCCCGCGTCGCGCCGCACGCGACGGGATCGAGCATCCAGACCGGGATCTCCTGCAAGCGCGCCATGGGCGCATCCGTCAGCGTGCAGCGCGCTGCCGTCCCGGTTGCCCGCTCGACCACGTCGTGGACACGGACCGCGCGCCCGGCCCACGGATGCCATCCATAGACGACGACGCCGTTGTCGCCCGCGCCGGTACTATGGATCTTGTGGTGAGAGGTTGTTGTAGCCCTCGATGTAGGCGAACAGGTCGCGCCGCGCCTCATCCCGGGTCGCCCATCGTCGCTGGTGGACCAGTTCCACCTTGAGCGTGTGGAAGAAGCTCTCCATCGGCGCGTTGTCGTAACAGCAGCCGGTCCGGCTCATGGATGGCCTCGCCCCCATGCCGGCGAGCTGCTTGCGATAGGCCTCGGCTGCGTATTGGCGCCGCAGTCCGAGTGACAGATGAGCCCGACAGCTGGCCGCTGTCGCTGGCCCGCCATCAGCAGAGCAGCCAAGGTCAGCTCGGTCCGCATGTGATCGCGCATGGACCAGCCGACGATCTTGCGCGTGGCGAGATCGAGCACGGCAGCCAGGGAGAGCCAGCCTTCCCTGGTCGGCAAGTAGGTGATGTCCGCCAGCCAGACCGTGTTGAGCCCCACCGCCGAGAAGTCGTGCTTCAGGAGGTTCGGGGCGATCGGCAGCTCGTGACGGCTGTCGGTCGTGCAGGGCCGGAACCGGCGGCCCGCCAGGGCCCGGATGCCGTAACGGCGCATTAGGCGCTCTACCCGCCCGCTCACACCCGCGGCTGGCCGATCGGCGTTCGGCCCGCAGCGCAGCATGGATCCGAGGCGCGCCGTTGCGCCTGTGGTGCCCGACATGAATGCGCCGAATATCCTCTAGGAGCTGGCGGTTGAACGCCGACCGGGCGCTCTCGGGGCGTGATCGCCAGCCGTAGTAGCCGCTGGGGGGAACTCCGAGCACGCGGCACATGAGACGCACCGGCCAGGTGCGCGCATGCTGCTCGACGAAGGCGAACGTCACTTGGGCATCTCCGCGAAGGTGCCGATCGCTTTTTTGGACATCGCGCTCCATGGGCATCCGGTCGAGCTCACGCCGCAGGCGGGCGATCTCGGCCGCCTGATCTGCCGGGGATGCGACGGGGCTCGTGGGCGACGCTCCCGCCGATCCTGCCGACCGCGGTCGAGGCGAGACCTCGCGCAGCGCCGTGCGCCACTGCCGCAACATGGAGGGTTGGATCCCGAGTTCGGCCGCGATCTGCATCTGCGATCGGCCACTGCTCTCCAGCAAGGCGACCGCTTCGCGTTTGAACTCGGGCGTAACTCCCGTCTCGTCTCCGCCATCCGGCGCCATCCCCGCCCGTTAAGAGCGTATCAGAGGTGTCCGTGAAACCGGGGGAGTACCATTGTGGACTTGCTTCGGGAAAGTGGAGAGCTCTTTCCGTGAGGGAGGAGGTTCCCGATGCGAGAACCGAAGAAGCGCTTCACCCCTGAGTTTCGCGCCGAAGCCGTGCGCCTTGCTCACACGAGCGGGCGCAGCCGCCGAGAGGTCGCCGAGGATCTCGGCATCGGCCTCTCGACGTTGCGCCACTGGATCGACGGACAGCGCGATCGCGAGATGGAGGCGCCGCCCTCCGACCGCCAGGAGGACATGGCCGCCGAGCTGAAGCGGCTGCGGCGGGAGAACGAGGTGTTGCGCCAGGAACGCGAGATCCTGAAGCGGGCCACGGCTTTTTTCGCCAAGGAGGGAAGTCGATGAGGNTCCAGCTCATCGATGCGGCGAAGAAGGACTTCCCGGTCGCGCGTCTGTGCAAGCTCCTGGATGTCAGCCCGAGCGGCTACTTCGCCTGGAAGAACCGGCCCGCGTCGCGCCGTCAGCGCGAGGACCTCGTGCTGCTCGCCCNCGTCCGCTCGGCCTTCGCGCTCTCACACGAGACCTATGGNAGCCCGCGCATGACGCACGAGCTGCGCGAGCAAGGGCTTGGCGTGGGCCGGCGCCGCACGGCGCGGCTGATGCGGGAGAGCGGGCTCAAGGCTCGCCAGCCGCGCCGCTTTCGGCGCACCACCGACAGCCAGCATGCCTTCCCGGTCGCGCCCAACCGGCTCGACCAGGATTTCACCGCCGCAGAGCCCGACGAGAAGTGGGGGGCTGACATCTCCTACATCTGGACACGGGAGGGCTGGCTTTATCTGGCGGTGGTGATCGATCTTTATGCCCGGCGGGTCGTCGGCTGGGCAGCTGGCGACCGGCTGCACAAGGAATTGGCCCTGACTGCCTTGCGTCGCGCTTTGGTTGTGCGACGGCCGGCAGCTGGTCTGGTGCATCATTCGGATCGAGGTAGTCAGTATTGCTCGAACGAGTACCAGGCTGAACTACGAAGCCGCGGGATCACCATTTCGATGTCTGGCAAGGGCAACTGTTATGACAATGCGATGGTCGAGACGTTCTTCAAGACGCTGAAAAGCGAGATGGTCTGGCGCACCGTCTTCTACACGCGTGCCGAGGCGACCGAAGCCCTGGCCCGCTACATCGATGGCTTCTACAATCCCTGCCGGCGCCATTCCGCGCTCGGCTTCGTCAGCCCTGTCCGGTTCGAGAGGCGGGGCACCTGTTCAACCGCTCTCTACTAAACCGAAGCAAGTCCAGATGCAGCTTGGTCGAGAACCCGCCCTGGCTGCACCCGAGCGCCTCGCCCATGCCCTCGACCGTGCCCTCACCCCCGAGGGCGCCAAGCCGGCGTGCGCCGGCAGCGTGCTGGTGGGCGCGCACCACCGTCGCGTCCACAAAGTGCAGGTCCCAGTCGAGTTCGCCGCGAGCATCCGCCTGCGCCTTCAAGCGCCGGAGCACGCGGTCGAACACACCCGCCTTGCGCCAGCGGTACAACCGGCTCGACACCGTGCCGACAGGCCCGTAGCGGGTCGGCAGACCTTCCCAGGGGGCGCCCGTGCGCAGGATCCAGAGAAGCCCGTTGAGCACCCGACGGTGATCCTCGGCAGGCCGGCCCGTCCGCGGCTTCTGCGGCGGTAGCAGCGGGGCGATCCGCTCCCACTGCGCATCGGTCAGTTCAAAGTGTCGCATCCCGACCACATGGGCGCTCACACCGCCCCTGTGAACCCCTTTTCAGAGACGCCCTGGCTCTCCAGTTTGACCGAATCTTTCATTTTCGGCTCTCCACTTTGACAGATTATATCATTTTGCCGCAGACGGAAAAAGCGGCAAGGGCAGGCGGGCACTCGGTTCTTCCGTTTGAATGAGGCTTTCATTCCCCCCTTGCAACGCCGCGGCCGAGCACGAGGGGGTTTGAGAGAGAATTGTGACTCGCAATTTTTTGTTAACTAAATTAGCGCATCCAACGTCCACCAATCAGGGCCTCCTCCCATGACCGGAGATAGCCATGAAGCCTGCCGGAAATGCCATCGGCCTGTCGTGCGGTCCTGCCTCTGCTCAAGAGGCGCCGGTGCCGAGGGCCTGCGCAGATCGCGAAAAGATGGACCCCGCCGACCCGGCGGGTGCGCCATCGCCTGATGAAGAGCGGGACTGATCTACGGACCCGTCGAACTGTCCCCGCGAGCGGGTTTCAGTGACGGTTGGCTCAAGTGCACGAACAGCGTGGATGACAAGATGGACGCAAGAGACGGCTCGGCCGCAGAAAGAGCTTATGCAACTATTAAACGCGAAATCATCTACAATCGTTTTGGTGTGTGCAGTCAGCTCAAAACTGACGAGCTTCGCCGGAAGCACCACTCCCTCGGGATAACGCCTATCCGAGATGCGTTGATCAAGCTCAATCAACAAGATTTTATCGACTATACTCCAAATATTGGCTACTTCACCAGAGTACTGACGACCTCTAATTTCATGGACCACTATAATCTGGAGTTGCTTCACCTGAAATATGCGATCGAGTCGGGTGCTTTGCCCTTTGCGGGCGAAGGGCTCGACCCGCCCTCTCTGTTCGACGCACCCGAATCCACCGGAGAAGCCGAAGCAACACAGTCCAGTGCACGGTTCATTGAGAATGTCTATGGACGAATTGCGCGCATGTCCGAAAATCGCAAACTTGTCCGGCATAATGAACTGTTTTGCGACCATACGGCATATATTCGTGAGCTCGGTCTCGAACGAACCAAAGACCAAGGGACGATCATTGACGTCGTGAAGCGCTTGGCCGCACAGCTTGCCAACGACGAACGCGCTGCGGCAATCGATACTCTGGTCGCGCTGTTCGATCGAAAGATCGCCCTCCTGGACGGGTCGGTCAACGAAGGAAACAACCGCGCCCTCGTAATTACCCAGGGGGTTCGGGGCGGTGCACGAGCCCGCTGACCTTGTCGGCGACGAGGTGGAGCGCGGGACGCGATAAGCCCAGCCACACAAAGCGCCGGTCGACACGCCAGAAAATGCAACTGTAACGCTAGAGCTTTTTCGGTTTGGTCTGAGTCACCGCGGGGTTTGCGGATCGAGTTCGGGGTGATTCACTGACCGCTCTGAACGAGGAGCGATGCATGGGCCGACCCTACAGCCAGGACCTGCGTGAGCGCGTGGTGGATGCCGCTGCGGCGGCCTCCTGTCGGCAGGCGGCGGCGCGCTTCGGGGTCGGGATCGCGACCTCGATCCGCTGGATGGCCGCCCTCACGGCCACCGGAACGGTGGCGGCGCGTCCGCAGGGCCGGGCGCGCCGCTCGAAGCTTGATCCGCACGAGGCCTTTCTGCGCGCCCTGATCGCACAGACCGACGACATCACGCTGGAAGAGATGCGCGCCCGGCTGTGGGATGAGCGGGATCTCACGGTGGGGCTGGGCACGCTGTGGAGCTTTCTCGATGAGCGTGACCTGACGTACAGAAAAAGACAGCCCACGCCGCCGAGCAGGATCGCCCGGACGTGAGAGAGGCGCGCGAGGCGTGGTTCGAGGGCCAGCCCGATCTCGACCCGGCGCGCCTCGTGCTCCTCGACGAGACCTGGATCTCGACCAACATGGCCCGCCTGCGTGGGCGCGCGCCGCGCGGCGAGCGACTGCGCTCGCCCGTGCCACTCGGTCACTGGAAAACGACCACCTTCGTGGCGGGTCTGCGCCTGTCTGGGATCACCGCACCCTTCGTGCTGGACGGTCCGATCAACCGCGACGCCTTCCAGGCTTATGTCGCGCACGTGCTGGTGCCTGAACTCGAGCCCGGCGACATCGTCGTGATGGACAACCTGGGCAGCCACAAAGGGCCAGCCGTGCGCGCCGCCATCGAAGCGGCGGGTGCGCGGTTGCTTTTCCTTCCGCCCTACTCGCCCGAGTTCAACCCGATCGAGATGGCCTTCTCCAAGCTCAAGGCGCTCCTGCGCAAGGCCGCCGAGCGCACCGTCGAGGGGCTCTGGTCGGCCATCGGGAGGCTCGTCGACACCGTCACGCCCGACGAGTGCGCCAACTTCTTCGCCGCGGCAGGCTATGATCCAGATTAAACCGAAAATGCTCTAAGCTGAAGAAAAAGCCCGGCCGCTCAGGCGCGGCCGGGCAAGTGAGTCATGCGCGCACCATGCGATGTGCCGACGCCGAGCCCAAGCCGAATCAAGCCGTATGCCGCCCCCCCCCGCGAAACCGCTGCCGCCGCGCCAAAAAACATACTGCGTTACAAATCGACGTAACGACTTTCTGTGCATTTGCCTTTATGGAAATCGCGTCCGCAATCGCGTTCAAACCTCTGAGAAAATTGACAAAATCAGCGATGTACGGCGTTACAAAATTTCATAACGCAAATTTCGGCATTTCCAAAAACGTAGCTCTTGCCGCCCGACCCATTTTTGGGCTTTCTCCCGCCCGAGTTACGGCTCGGCTTGTGCGAAATCGCCAGCGCCTTCCCACCACTTCCGACCAGATGCCCCAGGTCAGGATCGCCGTGATCGCGCTCCCTTGAGGAGCGCGCGAGCATGCGATGCGGCCACCCATGGCATCGCTCGGGACGGCTTCCTTCTTTCCTCGGTGCCCTGATGAAACACCAAGCGCTCAGCCAGGGTGTGAGCCCGCGCGTCTCGATATCCCAACTGGCTCGAGACCGTCTCAAGTCCCGTATCCCTGCCGAGCGGTCCGCGCCCGACCTCGACGAGTGCCTCGTCGGTCGCTTCTCAACCCGGCTGCCGAAGCCTCTACCCGCCAAGGGCTGATGCACCAGCCGCCGATGAGATAGCCGCTGCGCCTCCTGCGATCCGCGCTCCTGACCGTCCTCACGGCTGGCGCGCTGGTCGCAGGTTACGCCATCGCCCTCGCCGCCATCGCGGTCGACGGCTCAATCCTGCTCGTCGCCGCCCTCGCGGACTGAGACCTCGCCCCGCTGTCTGGTCCCGGCAGATCGCGAGTAGGTGCGCCCCGGCCTCCCCGCACAGCACCGGGGCGCACCAGACCAGGATCAGAGGACCCGGACCAGCCATGACCGCCCCTTTCGCCCTGAGCGCCTTCGAGCTGTTCCTTCGTGCCGCCGAGGCGGCCGGGAGCGAGCTGGAGGTCGAGGTGTCCCTGACCCGGAGCGGCGAGGTCGTCCTTCACGCGAGCCGCGTCCACGGGAAGGCGGTCCTGGAGTTCCGGCGCTTCCTCGTCCGCGGGCATTCCGCGATCGAGGTCTCGGTCCACGACCGCCGGTACAAGCCGCTCGTCTCCGGGGAGGACATCGCCAATGCGCCGCACGATGGTTGACCTTACGGACGACGACGCGCCCGGGGCGCAGGAGGTCGAGCTGGACGCGGACGGCCTGACCGAGGTCATCATGCAGCTCGGGGAGATGACGGAGCGCCTGCTGACCGCGCGCCTCACCTCCCTCCCGCGTCCCCGCAGCACGCCCAGCTCACCGTCGTCCTCGAAGAGGTCCGCGCGCTCCGCGCGGCCCTCGCCCTGGCGCGCGGCGAGCCGCTCGCCGCCCGGGCGCCGGCCTACGTCCCCCCGGAGGTTGCCCCGTGCGTCTCCCCCTCGCCGTTGCCTTCCTGATCCACGACGCCCTCGGCTGTATCGGCCTCGGGCTCCACGCCCGGGACACCTACCTCGGAGACGGGCAGTCGGTGACCCACTACGGCGTCGCCCGGCGCCCGTCCTGGGACCGCGCGCTCCGCGCCAGGCTGCTCTACTCGCTCCTGGTGGCTGCGACCGTCGTCTGGCTCGGCCTGATCGGGGTCCTGTTCGTGAACGCGGCCACCGAGTACCGGCGCGTGCAAGCGCTGATCCTCGCGGCCCCCTGAGACGGCGGGCCGTTCCACCCGCCAGCGAGGCCCGGCCATGAGCAGCGGTGCCGCGGCCGGGCCTCGCGAACGATCGCCCGGAGGCGCCATGCCCGAGATGGACGACGCCACGTCATGCCTGCTGATCGTCAGCCTCGCTCTCGTCTCGGCCGGGGCCGCGATTGCGCTCCTCCTCCGCCTCGCCCTCTCGGTGCCGATGTCGTAGGCGCCTGGACGTTCACC
The DNA here is from genome assembly GCF_000379105.1 of Methylobacterium sp. WSM2598. GTDB lineage: Bacteria > Pseudomonadota > Alphaproteobacteria > Rhizobiales > Beijerinckiaceae > Methylobacterium. The sequence goes on from NZ_KB900609.1 coordinate 3,374,496, forward strand.
GGCCGGCTGCCCGAACGGGAGCGCGACCCCTGGGTCTGCGCCCTCAATTGGGCCGGCAGCGAGGGCCGGCAGCTGATCGTCCACCTGCTCGACCGGCGCCTTGTCCTTCACCCGGGGGACACGCTCCAGCGCCACGCGAGCGGCGACTATAGCGTCCGCCCGGGCCACCTCGACGCGGCGCGCCCCTTGAAGGGGCGGCGCCGGGGCACCCGGACCAGCGTCTAACGAGATACCAGCGGGGAGAGCCGCGAGCGGCGGAAGGCGCATGGCGCCGGCCCGTCGCGAAGCCCCGCCCGTCCACGGATCGCCCTCGGGCGGGCCGGGCGAACAGCGGCGCCATCACGAGGGACCAGCCCGTGGGCCTCTACACCGCCGTAACCGTCACCGTTCAGGTCGAGGGCAAGGATGCGATGGTCCTGGGCCCCCTGGACGATCAGGGCATGGGATGCGTTCTCTGCCCGGGGACAGAGGAGCGGGGGCTGGTCCTGTCCGCACTCGCGGAGGCGATCGGCATCCTGACCGGCCCGCGGCCGGGCCCGATACCGGCTTTCGCGGTCTACGAGGCGGACGCCCTGACCCCGGCCAGGAAGCGGCCGCACCTGTCGCTCGTTCCCAAAGACGGGGAGGCGGGCGAGTGACCGCCTCCTTCTACTGGCGCGGGATGCTTCACGCCGACGTCCCCGCAGTCGCCGCGCTCGCGGCCGAAGTCTACCCCTCCCAGCTCTGGGAGGACATCGACGCCCTCGCGGCGCGCCGGCAGATCGGGACGGGCCTCGTCCTGGTCGCCCCCCCGGGCGCCCGGGTCTACGGCTACCTGCTCGCGCACCCCTGGGACCTCTCCGCGCCGCCCCTGACCGCGGAGCTGGACGCCCCGCCGCAGCCTGAGACGCTGTGGCTTCACGACCTCGCCCTCGTCCCGGAGGCCCGCGGGCGCGGGCTGGCCGACGTCGCGATCCGGCGTTTCCTCGCCTGGGCGGCCCTGTTCCGGTCCGGCTCGCTCGTCGCCCTCGACCCGGTCGCCGCCCGCTTCTGGGGCCGCCGCGGCTTCCGGCCGGTGCTCGATTGCAGCGCGACCTACGTCCCCGGCGCGGTCCTGATGCGGAGGCCGTCGTGAAGCCCCGGATGAACGAGTGGGACCGGATGTTCACCCGGGAGGCATACGACGCCCTCCCGGCCTCGCTCCACGCGAAGCGCCCCTTCGAGCCCGGCCCCTACCGCTGCTGGGACGGCAAGTCCCTCACTTGGTACTGGGTCGGAGAGGACGGCCTGAGCCAGACCAAAACCCTGCCGGCGATCTTCGTCGGCCGCCCGGCCTATCGGCCGCGCCTGGAATTCGGAGACGTCCTGTGACCCCCCGCGATCTCGAAGCCGCGCTCGCCGCCTGGGCGGCGGAGCGGCCCGCGGCCGACCCGTTCGCCACCGGCCTCAACGCGGCGCTCGCCGCCGGGGCGCCGCACCCGCTCGACGCGATCCGCGCGTCCCAGCAGCGCGTCCCCTGGGGCGCCGGCCAGCTCGAGGCCGGGATCGCGATGGGCGCCGCGCTCGTCCTCGCGCACCTCCGCGCGCTGACGGATCAACCGGCTGAGGAGTAGACCGATGGGCATCAACGTCGCGAAGCAGGGCTGGGGCGGCTGGAAGGTCGATCCGAAGGCCGCGCTCTCCGGCGCGACCCAGGCGCTCAACCAGATCGGCGACCGCGCGCACGCCCACGTCAAGCAAGTCATGCCGGGGCAGACCGGCCTGAAGAAGCGGACGGTTAGCAAGGCGCTGAAGAAGAAGCGGGCAAGCTCCGGCTCGCCGACCTACGAAATCAAGTCGGCCGGCGGCAATATCCGCCTGAAATACTTTGGCGCGCGAGAGACGCGGGCGGGCGTCAGCGCCGCCCCGTGGAACCAGCGGCACGTCTTCCCGGGGACGTTCACCCGCGGCGGGCGCTTCCCGGCGCGCGTCCCGCTCAACCTCGGGGGGCACGTCTACGCCCGGGCCGGGAGCAAGCGGCTCCCGATCAAGGTCCAGCGCTCGGGGCTGTTCATCCCGGACGAGATGATCTCGAAGGCCGCTTACGGCGCCTTCCAGGGCGAGGTCGGCCACCTCGACGTCGAAGTCCTGAACGGCATGGCCGGGAAGATCGGCTTCTGACCGTGCCGGTGCGCTACGAGGCCGGGATCACCCGGGCGACGCTGCGCGCCAACCGAGCGACCCTCTACGTCTACGGCGACAACAGCGCCGGGGTCGGCCTCGGCGGGCAAGCGAAGGAGATGCGGGGCGAGCCCAACGCCGTCGGCCTCGTGACCAAGCGGGCGCCGGCCACCTACCCCGCCGCCTACCTCTCGGACGACGACCTGGAGACGGTCCGCCGCCTCTGGGTCGCGCCCTACCGCCGCCTGCGGGACCACCTCGCCGCGGGCGGGGACGTCGTCTGGCCGAAGCGCAACATCGGGACGGGACGGGCGGAGCTGCCGGCCCGCGCCCCCGCGGTCTGGGCGGCCCTGGAGCGCCTGCGGGCGGCCCTGGACCCTCCCACCCCTCAACCGGAAGACGGGTAGACCCATGCGACGCCTCCTGTCGAACGCGCTCGCCGCCGTCGTCCTCCTGGCGATGGCGGCGCAGATGACCCGCCGCCGCCGTCGTCCTCCTGGCGATGGCGGCGCAGATGACCCGCGCCCCGAAGGGCGCGCCGCCCGGCACCACCCTCCACTAACGAGCCCCGGGGACCAGACCGGAATGCGAGTTCTCATCTGCGGCGGGCGGGACTACTCCCGCGCCCGCCATCTGCGCGAGCGGCTGGACGCCCTCGCCGCGGAGCACAAGTTCGTCCTCGTCGTCACGGGCGGGGCGCCGGGCGCGGACACGCTGGCCGACCGCTGGGCCGAGGCCCGGGGGATCGACCGGGTGATCTGCCCGGCGAACTGGACCGGGCGCGGGCCCCTCGCCGGACCGGACCGCAACGGCTTCATGCTGCGGCTGGTCAAGCCCGAGCTGGTCGTTGCCTTCGAGGGCGGCGCCGGCACGGCGAACATGCTGAGGCAGGCCCGCGCCGCGAAGGTCCGGGTCATCCAGGTCCCGGAGGAGGACGAGCCCCCGCTGGAGGACAACCCCCTGCTGTTCCCCGCCCTCGCGGCCGGGAGCGCGGAGGAGGAGGCGAGCGCCCCCGCGGCCGACGCTCCTCCTCCGGCTGCCGCGGGGCGCGGGCGCCCCAGCGCCCCGCGCCCCGTCCCCCGCTCGGGCCGCTTCGGAAGGGGCACGCGATGATCGACTTCAACGACGACGACTTCGAGGAGCTGGCGCCGCGAGCCAAGGCGACCGTCTCCTCCCCCGTGGCTTTCGGGACCTGCTGCGTCCGCGGCGGCACCGAGAAGGTCACGCTGACCTTCGCCCCGGAGGCCATCGCCCGCCTCGACGGCTGGCCCCGCTTCGCGGTCGCATGGTCGCCGAAGCAGATGGCCTTGAGGATCCGGGCCGACGCCCAGGGGCGCTTCGAGGCGTGCCGGACGCCGCTCGGCGGACGCTACATGCTCCGGGTCGACCTGCCCCGTGAGCTCATCCACGTCCCGAAGCTCCGGGAGCCGGCACCCCACCGCTACGGGGAGGCCGGGGGCGACCCTCTTCGTGACCGCGCCCCCGGCCTTCCGCGCCCAGCCCCGGCAGGCGCTCCTGGCGCCCCCGGCGCCCAAGGCGCCCGCCCCGGGGAGCCACCAAGCGGCGGTCCAGGCGGCGCGGGCCGCCGTCCCCGCCCCGGTGATCAAGGGCGCCTTCCGTGGGTGATCCCCGGGAGGCCGCGCTCGACATGCTCGCCCTCACCCTCTGGCTGAGCCCGGAGGACGCCTGCCGGCGCATGAGTGCGGCCCATCCCAAGGCAGCCCCCAACAGACGGGTGCTCGCCTTCGGGGGCGCAGCCCTCGGGATCGGGACCGCGCTGATCGCCTCCGCCTCCCTGGTCTTCGCCCAGCCCCGGGCCCGGTACGGCGCGGTCGGCCTCCCCGCCGGCTTCCGCCTCCCCTTCCCGGGCCTCCCGGGGGGAGAGCCCGCCGTCCCCGCCCCGGTAGCCGCACCCGCCGCGTAGGAGCGTCGCTGGCGGGCGTCCGCGCCCGGCCGGTACTCCCGGGTGTCGGGAGCGCCCTGACGCCTGCCACGGCCTCGCTACGAGGGCTGGCGGGGTGGCCGGCGAGGCTGACCGAAGGGCTTAGGGACCGTCTGGCTGGTACAGGAAGTTGCGGGTCCCAGGCTCGCGCTCTTGGCGCGTTTTCGGGATTTTTCGATCCCGGCTTTACTGCATGAAATGGCTGTCCAAATGGCTGAAGACTCAAAGCCGTCAGATGCCGGGATGATCCCGCTGGAGCAGGCCGCGCGGCTGCTTCTGTTGAGCAAAATGAGGCTCCGGCAGCTCGCCAAAGAGGGCTGGTTCCCGCCTCCGGTGCGGGGGAAAGTCTCGTTGATCCTGACGGTCCAGGGCTACATCAAATTCCTCCGGGACGAGGACCGCCGCAGCTCCAAGACCGCCGCCGAAAGCGGCCTCAAGCAGGCCCGGCAGCGCGAGGTCGAGCTGCGGATCGCCAAGGACGAGGGCGAGCTGATCCCGCTCCTCGACGTGATGGGCGTCATGGACGAGTTCACCGGGGCGGTGGTGACGGCGCTCAAGAACATGCCGAGCCGGTTCTCCCGGGACATCGCGCAGCGGGAACGGCTCCAGCCCCACGTCGACGAGGTGCTGACCCTGGTCGCGGACAAGATGCAGGCAGCGGCCGGGGAAGCGCGCGCGTTGCGCGGGTAGCCGGAGCTGCTCCCTCCCTCGCAAGGTCGGCGCGCTCCGCGCGCGCCGGCCCGTGGCACCCTGATGGCAGACAGTGACCAGCCCGCCGCGGCGCCGACCTGGTGGGCGCACGCGCGAAAAAACCTTCCTGCGCTCCTGGAGCGGATCGCCCTCTTCGTCCGCCCGACCCCCCGGCTGACCCCGGACGCCTGGGGCGCGCAGAACAGGGCGTATCCCGCCAGCTCGGGCCATCCCGGCCCCCGCAACCCGTACTTGACGCCCTACGCGGTCCCGATCGGCCGGGCGATTGCGGAGCGCCGCGCCCGCCGGGTGGTCGGCGTCATGGGCGCCCAGAGCGGCAAGTCCGAGACGCTGCTGGACGTGATCGGGCACCGGCTCGACCAGGATCCGGCCCCGATCCTCTACGTCGGCCCGAACCGGCAGTTTCTGACGGAGCAGCTTGAGCCGCGGATCATGCGGCTGCTGGACGAGGCCCCGACGCTCGCCAACAAGGTCAGCCGCGGCAAGCGGATGACGAAGACGAGGAAGGTCATCGGCGGCGTCCCGCTGCGCCTCGCGCACGCGGGCTCCTCGACGGCCCTGAAGGCCGACCCGGCCTCGCTCGCGGTCACGGACGAGGCGGACGAGATGTTGGCGAACGTGCGCGGCCAGGGCGACCCCTTCGGCCTGATCGACGCCCGCGGCGACACCTACGCGGACTTCGTGCACGCGATCGTCTCGACGCCCTCGCGCGGCCCCAAGGAGGCGGAGATCGACCCCGTCTCGGGGCTCGAATTCTGGAAGGTGATGCCGGCCGACGACTTCGAGTCGAAGGTCTGGCGCCTCTTTCAGGCGGGCACCCGGTATCACTGGACGTGGCGGTGCCCGGAGTGTCAGGAGCGCTTCATCCCCCGCTTCTCGTGCCTCGGCTACGAGGGCAAGGGCGACGAGCGGCACACGACGCCGGCCCGGGCCCGCGAGACGGCGCACATCGTCTGCCCCCGCAACGGCTGCATCCTGACCGAGGCGGACAAGCCGGACATGAACGCCTCGGGCGTCTACGTCGCGCCCGGGCAGGCGATCGCGGCGGACGGGACGGTGACGGGCGAGCCGCCCGCCAGCGACACGATCAGCTTCTGGGTGTCGGGCCTGTGCTCGCCCTTCCGGTCCTTCGGGGACCGCGCCGCGGCCTACGTCGAGGCGGTCCAGGGCGGCGACAGCGCCAACATCCAAACCGTGGTCAATGCGGGCTTCGGGGAATGCTACAACGAAGCGCCCCTGAACGCCCCCAAGATCGAGTCGATCAAGGCGAAGATCGTCCCGTATCGCCTGGGCGACGTGCCGCGCGAAGTCATGCGGCTTACCGCCGGGGTCGACGTCCAGAAGCGGTCGATCTTCTACGTCGTGCGCGGCTGGGGCGCGCGCGGCGCGTCCTGGCTGCTCCAGGCCGAGGAGCTGCAAGGGCTCACGGACGGCGAGGACGTCTGGGACGACCTCGCGGACGCGCTGACCGCGCCCTACGGCGGCCTGCGGATCGAGCGCGCCTTCATCGACTCGGGCTTCCGGCCGGACAAGCCGGATGCCGGGGACGTCCACCGGGTCTACGCCTTCGCCCGCCGCTACGACTGGCTGGTCGTGCCGACCAAGGGCATGCCGACCCGGGCGCAGCCGATGACGATCCGCAAGCACGAAGTCGACACGAAGGGGAAGGCGGCCCGGTTCTCGGTCGATCTGGCGACCCTCGACTCGGACTACTTCAAGTCGCTGGTGTGCTCCCGGATCCTAACGCCGGTCGGACGCCCGGGATCCTTCCACCTCCCGCTCGACATCTCCGAGCGCTACTGCCGGCACCTGATCTCGGAGGTCCGCGAGATCGTCGCCGGCAAGCCGGTCTGGACCCAGGTCAGCCGCGACAACCACTGGCTCGACTCCGAGGCATTGGCGGCGGCGGCTGGCTACCTACTCAACGTCCAGCGCATCCCCGATGGGGTGATGCGCGATTGGGACGAGACGGCGCCCCCGCCGCTCCCGGCGGTGGGGGACGACGTCCCGCCCGCCGCGGCCCCGGCCGCGCTCCCCGCCGCGGTCCCGCTCCAGGCGGCGAAGGCGGCGGTGGCCCAAAAATCCCTCCGGGACAGCCTCTCGTCTCGCATGGCGGCCCGCGCGGCCGGCTTCAATCGGAGATAGCCCATGTCGATCGTACCCCGGATCAAGCAGGGCGGCGTTCTGCCCGCGACGTCCGGGGATCGCCCTCGGCCGAAAGCATCGAGCGGCTGGTGGCCCGGCTACATGCGCGGGGAGGCGTCCCCGGTGTTTCGCGGCTGGAACCCGATGCCGCGGGATCCGGCCGACACCGTCCGGTCCGCCTGGACCCGGGCGGCCGGGCGCGCGCTCGACATCATCCACAACTCGGGCTGGATCTCGGGCGCCATCGACCAAGCGGTCGCGAACACGGTCGGGACCGGCCTGCGCCCTCGCCTGACCCTCGACGCCGAGGTCATGGGCTGGGACGAGGATCAGGCCACCGACTGGTGCGCCCGCGCCGAGGCCCGGTTCCTTAACCTCTGGGCCACGAACCCCTACGAGTGCGACATCGAGGGGCGGCGCACCTTCGCGCAGATGCAGGCCGCGGCCTTCCGCTCCTGGTTCGGCCCGGGGGAGATCGTCAGCGAGTGTGCCTGGAAGCGGCGCCCCGGCGGCGCATACGGCTCGAAGGTCCGGCTGATCCCGGCGCACCGGCTCTCGCAGCGCACGGCCTATCCGCGCCTCGTCCAGGGCGTCCAGATGGACGAAGACTGGATGCCGACGAGCTACTGGTTCTGGCGGCGCAATACCCCGACCGGGACCGAGCAGGAGATCGAGGTCGAGGCCCGGGACCGCTATGGGCGCCCCCGGATCGTCCACGTCTTCGACGGCGTGCCCGGGCAGTATCGGGGCATCTCGCCCCTTGTGGCGGCGCTCGCGACCGCCCGGCGCTTCGACCAGCTCACCGAGAGCAAGCTGACCGCGAACCTGATCCAGGCGGTCTTCGCCGCGACGATCAAGAGCGACGAGCCGACCGAGGAGATCCTGAAGGGGCTGCTGACCCCTCAGGAGCAGGCCCGGATGGCGAGCGACGGCATGAGCGCCTTCGACGCCTGGGCGGCGATGAACGAGGGCTGGTACAAGAGCACCAACATCGACCTCGGGATCAACGGGCGCTTTGCTCACCTCTTCCCGGGTCAGGAGCTGGAATTCCACTCGGCCTCGCAGAGCAGCGCGGACTTCAAGGACTTGGCGCTGTTCCTGCTGCGCGAGATCCTGCGCTGCCTCGGCCTGACCTACGAGAGCGGCACCGGCGACTATTCCGGCGCGACCTACTCGTCGGTCCGTATGGCGACGAGCGAGATCTTCCAGATCACGCTCTACCGGCGCGAGAACATCGTCGGGCCCTTCTCGACGCCGCACTTCCTGGCGTGGCTGGAGGAGGACATCGAGCGCGGCGGCACGCCGTTCCCGGACGGGGTCGCCGGCTTCCTCGCCAAGCGCCCCGCCCTGACGCTGCGGTGGACTGGCACGCCCAAGCCCGAGGCGGACAACCTGAAGACCGCCAAGACGTGGCAGACCTACCGGGACATGGGCGTCGCGACCGACGAGGCGATCTGCGCCGACCAGGGGCTCGGGGACGTCCACGACGTCTACAAGCAGCGCGCCCGTGAGATGCGCCTGCGCGCGAAGTACGGGCTCCCGGAGAACGGGCCGGCGCCGACGCCCGACCCGGTGGCCGACAAGCTGGTCGTGCAGGAGGACAACTAGCCGTGGCCGACATCACGACCGTGGACCCGACCGATTCTTGTGCGGTCGCGGCGGCGCTGAGCACCGCCTACCTCGCCCTGGTCGCCGGCCAGCAGGAGCTTCGCATCCGCTTCCGCGAGGGAGACGTCGAAGAAGACGTCTGGTTCTCGCAAGCGAACCTTCAGACGCTCCGCATGGAGATGCTGCGCCAGCAGCAGCTTTGTGCGGCGAAGACTTCCGGCCGCTCGCCGCGCTTCTGCGCGACCGCGGGCTGATCGCGAGGCATCATGCACTATCACCGCATCGCCGGCCGGTTCTACAACCGGCCGCTTCTCGTCGCGCCCGCGACCGCCGAGACGATCTCGGCCTTCCTCCTCTCGCGCATGTCCGCCGGCCCGGCCGCGGGCGGCAACGTCGGCGGGATCGAGCACGACGCGGGCGAGAGCCTGCAGATCTTCCGCGGGCACGAGCGCGCGGACGGCTCGGTCGAGGTCCACACCCCGCGCGCCAGCCGCTTCTACGGCGATTACCCCCTGGCCGAGGATGGTTCGAAGCGCCCGCTCCCCTTCCGCCGGACCGCCGAGGGCGTCGCCATCCTCACCCTCGTGGGCGAGTGGGTGAACCGGGGCGGCTGGGTCGGCGCGTCCTCGGGGCTCATCTCCTACGAGGGCTTCGCCTACCAGATGCGGATGGCCGCCGCGGACCCGCGGACGAAGGCGATCCTGCTCGACCTGGAGAGCCCCGGCGGCGAGGCGGTCGGCGCCTTCGAGGCGGCCGAGCTCGTCCGGCAAGTGGCGTCCCAGAAGTCCGTGACCGCGCTCGTCAACGGCATGGCCGCCTCGGCTGCCTACGCGATCGCCTCCGGCGCCAGCCGGATCGTCTCGATCCCGACCGGCCTCGCCGGCTCGATCGGCGTCGTCCTGATGCACCTCGACATCAGCGAGTACCTGCGGGCCGAGGGGATGAAGCCGACCCTGATCTTCGCGGGCGACCACAAGGTCGACGGGAACCCCTTCGAACCCTTACCCGACGCGGTCCGCGCCGACCTCCAGAAGGAGGTCGAAGGCTTCTACGCGAAGTTCGTCACGACGGTCGCGGCCGGGCGGCCGGGCCTCAGCGAGCAGGCGATCCGGGACACCGAGGCCCGCACCTTCATGGGCGAGGAGGCCATCAAGGCGGGCCTCGTCGATGCGATCGGCACCTTCGACGCGGTGCTGGCCGACCTTTCCGCCGCGCCCGCAGCCGGGCGCTCCTTCCCGTCGCGACCCACTGGAGCTTCCATGTCCGACAACACCCCCACGCCCGGCGCCTCTGCGGGCTTCACCCAGTCCGATCTCGACACCGCCCGCGCCGAGAGCTTCGCGGCCGGCAAGGCCGAGGGCCTGACCGAGGGCACCAAGGCCGGTGCCAGTGCCGAGCGGGAGCGCATCGGCGCGATCCTCGGCAGCGACGAGGCCAAGGGCCGCGAGGCGAGCGCCCGCCACCTGGCGCTCTCCACCGACCTGTCGCTGGACGCGGCCAAGGGCGTCCTCTCGGGGCTCCAGGCCGCGGCCCCGGCGGCCCCCGGCCTCGACGCCCGCATGGCGGGCCGGGCCGACCTCAACCTCGACGCCGAGGCCCCGGCCGGTGCGCCGGCCCAGGCTGACGCGGCGCTCGATTGGGCCGCGGTCGCGGCCGAGCAGAACGCTCGCCTCGGGCTCGCCCCGGGCGCGAACGTGCGCACCCCCGCGGCCCGCTGAACGCCGCCTCCCGCCCCCTCTCTTCGGAGTTCTGACCTATGGCCTACCTTCAGACCGAGGCTCCCGCCCCGTTCACGTTCATCGTGAGCGAGGCCGAGGGCCCGTATCAGACCCGCGACGCCGTGAAGGCGCCGGTCAACACCGCGCTAGCGTCCGGCACCGTGCTCGGCGCCTACGTGGTAGGCGCCCAGGCGACCGCCAGCGCCACGGCCGACGCCGCCAACACCGGCAACGGCACCCTGACGATGGACGCCACGACCCCGGTCCTGGCGGCGGCGGTCGACGGCGACTACCGCGTGGTGTTCCTGGCCGCGACGGCCTTCGAGGTCATCGACCCCAAGGGCAAGAACATCGGCAAGGGCGCGACCGGCACGGCCTTCGCCAAGGGCGTGAAGTTCTCAATCGCCGCGGGCGGCACGGCCTTCGTGGCGGGTGACGCCTTCACCGTCCGGGTCGGCGTCGAGTCGAACCACGCTGATCGCCGCTTCGTGCCGCTCAACCTCTCGGCCACGGACGGCTCGGACGCCGTCGCCGGCATCGCCTGCCATCGCGTCATCTCCGACGCGAGCGTCGAGAAGGTCTTCACCGCGCTGACCAACGGCCCCGCCGAAGTCCGCGGCGTCGACCTGATCTGGCCGGCCGGCATCACGGCGGCCCAGAAGGCCGAGGGCATCGAGCAGCTCCGCCGCCTCGGCATCAAGGTCCGCTGATCCCCGGCGCCGGCCTCCGGGTCGGCGCGCCTCCCCACCCTCCCGTAGTCCCCATGGGCGCGAGCGACAGCGGCGCCCTTTTTGTTTGAAGGGCCCTGCTCCCATGCTCACCATGGACGTGTTCCGCGGCGATGCCTTCTCCGCGACCTCGCTGACCGCCGCCGTCGACAAGTACGGCTACGTGCCCGGCTACCTGGGCTCGCTCCCCGGCCTGATCACCGACGTGCCGATCCGCACCACAGACGTGTGGGTGGAGGAGCGCGCGAACGCCCCGGCGCTGATCCAGACCAGCCCGCGCGGCTCGGCCCCGAACCAGAAGGGCGGCGACAGCCGCAAGGCCCGGTCGTTCCGCACCGTGCGTCTGGCCGACTCCAGCCGGATCTACTCGCACGAACTCCAGAATATCCGCGCCTACGGCTCGGAGACGGAGCTGAAGCAGCTCGGCGGCGAGATCGCGCGGCGCCAGCAGAAGATTTTGCAAGACTTCGACCTGACCAACGAAAATATGCGCCTGGGCGTGATCCAGGGCCTCGTCGTGGACGCGGACGGCTCGGTCATCAATGACTGGTACGCCGAGATGGGCCAGACCCAGGACAGCGCCTTCAGCTTCCAGTTTTCTGGCAGCCCGACCGATGGCGACTTCCTCGCGCAGTGCAACGCGGTCAACCGTCAGGTGCTCCGCCGCCTCCAGGGCGTCGGCGGCTCGGGCGTGCTCGTCCACGCGATCTGCGCCGACGACTTCTGGGATAGCTTTATCAAGCTCCCGGAGGTCCGCGAGACCTACAAGTACGCCATGCAGGCGATGCAGCTCCAGAACAATTTCGGCAAGGCGTGGGAGTCGTTCCGGTACGGCAACATCATGTGGCACAACTACCGTGGCACGGATGATGGCTCGACCGTGACTGTACCGGCTGGCACCTGCAAGTTCTTCCCGGTGAACGCGGGCATCTTCCAGCGGGCTCTCGCCCCGGCGGAGAAATTCGAGTTCGTCAATACGCTCGGCCAGAACGCCTATTCGTGGGTGATCCCGGATCGCGACCGCGATATGTACGCCGACGTCGAGGTCTACTCGTACCCGCTGTACGTCTGCACGATGCCGCAGGCGCTCCAGCGCGGCGTCGCGGCGTAAGGATCGCCGCCATGTCGCTCGCCGCACGGCGTCGCGCCCGCGTGGCGGCCGCCGTAGACCGGCAGTGGGGGGAGGCCGTGCGCCTCACCCCGCGGGCCGAGAACCAGTACACCGGCCCGGGGCCCGACCCGGACCGGGGGACGCCGGTCGAGGTCATCGGCCGCTACACTCGCCGCTCGCAGATCGATGACGACCGCGGCGCGGCCCACGGCATCGGCGCCCGCTTCCAAGGCGTGATCCGGGTCGCCGGAGCGGAGACCTGCGTCGTGATCGGGACGGAGCAGGCGGCCCTGATCCCCTGGACCGTCCGCAAGGGCGACCTCGTGGAGCTGCTGGAGCGCGGCGGCGCGGCCTACGCGGTCGCCGTCTCCCGCGCCAACGACGCGGGGGGCCTGTTCCTGATGCTGACCGCGGAGAGGGCCCCGTGAGCCTCGTCTGCCTCGCCCTGCGCCTCTGCCTCGTCAAGGCGCTGTCCGGGCGTACCCTGGCCGAGAACCGGGTCTTCGACTCGCTGATCGTCCCCTGGGATCAGGTCGCCCAGGAAACCGGCCCGCAGCCGGTCCTGATCGTCTCCACCGACCAGGACGACGCGGAGCCGGACAAGGAGTCCTCGCGCGACATGACGCGCGACCTCGACGTGGTGATCGAGATGACCCTCGCCGGTCAGGTCCAGGTCCGGGCCGGGGAGCTCGAGGTCGAGATCCCGCACACGGACGCGGGCCTGGAGGCGACTCTCGACGTGATGGCGTGGCAGGTCGAGCAGGCGCTCAAGGACCCGACCGACCCCTGGGCCGAGATGTTCCGGGTCTTCCGCGGCCCGCCCCGGCCCAAGCGGCTGACCAGCCGGTGCGGCGGGTCGGCCGAGCGCGGCGTGAAGTACGCCGTCCGGCAGAACATCGTCACCATCGACCCCATGCAGGAGCCGGAGCGCGGCGCGGACGCGATCCCGGAGCCCTGGGACGCCTTCGTGGCCCTGCTGCGCACGGACCCCGCGCTCGCGCGCTACGGGGACCTCCTGGAGTCCCTGCTGACCGGCTCGACCCTGCTGCCCTGGCAGCGGGCCCAGGCGCTCCTTCAGCAGACCCGCGGGGTGATGAACGGGGTCGGCCTGGGCGCCGTCCCGGGCGCCGAGGCCGAGCCGCCGGCGAGCCAGATCACGATCGAGACCGTGCGCGGCGACCTCGTCGAGACGCAGGAGGCCCCATGAGCCTGGAAGCCGCCATCCGCGACCTCCTCGCCGCGCACCTCGCGCTCCAGCGCCGGCACGAGGCGCTGGAGACCCGGGTCGCCAACCTCATCCGGGTCGGGCCCGTGACCGAGCGCGACCACGAGAAGGGCGTCCGCTTTAAGCGCGGCGACAGCGACGAGGACAAGAGCCCGTGGATGAAGCCGGCCGACAGCTCCGGCCGCACCCGCTACCTGCCCCAGGTCGGGGAGCAGGTGATCGGGCTCGCGCCCAACGGCGACCTGGAGCAGGGCACGGTCCTGCCCTTCGATCACTCCGACCAGAAGAAAAACCCCTCGCCGGACGCGGATACGACCACGTTCCACAAGCTGAACGGGATGACCGCGACCGAGAAGGGCGGCGAATACGTCGTCGAAGCGAAGAAGATCACTCTGAAAGTCGGGTCTACGACCTTCGTCATCGACGGATCTACGCATCAGTTCACGGGCGGGACCGTCAAGCACGAGGCGAAGAACATCGGCAAGGACCACAAGCACACCGGCGTGAAATCGGGGTCCGAGACCACCGACGTGCCGGCCTGAGGAGAGCCCATGGACAAGACCCTCTACCGCGTCACTGAGGTGGCGCCCGCGCACCTGCTCGGCCGGCGCGTCGAGCCCGGCGAGCTGATCTCAGCGTCCCCGGCGGCCGTCCCCTATGAGGTCGATCTCGGCCACCTCGTCGCGACCACCGTCGAGGCCGAGGCGCAGCCGATCGCCGGCCTCTCGGAGGCCGAGCGGGCGGCGCTGCCGCCGCTGGATCCGGTCGCCGCCGATGAGACCCCGGCGCCAGCGCGCTTGCGCGCGGAGCCGGCCGCGTTCTCGTTCCGCGCGGGCGCCGACCAGGGGCCGGCCCCCGCAGCCCCGAGCGCCGAGGGCTGACCGATGGCCTCCTGCGGGCTCGACCGCTGGACGGGCGAGCCCTCGCGGGACCTCGCCCACGTCGCCCAGGCGGTCCAGACGATCTTCTCGACCCGCCTGGGCGAGCGGGTCATGCACCGCTGGTTCGGCGGCGGTCTGACCGAGCTGCTGGGGCGGCGCATCACGCCGACCCTGCTGTCGGCCTACCGTATGCTGCTGGTCCTGGCGATCTCGACCTGGGAGCCGCGGCTGAAGGTCGTGCGGATCTCGGCCACCGGCAACACGGTCAACGCCGTCGAGCTGGGCCAGCTCAAGTTCTCGGTCATCTGCTACTACCGCCCGCGCGGTCATCTCGGAGACTATACAGTCGAGGGAGGACCGCGCGCCCTCGACATCTACGCGGTCAACGGCTCTCTGGCCGTAGAGCTGCCGCGCGTCGCCTGATCGTCTGCCCCCGGAGCCGCGCGTGACCCGCTTCACGGACATCGACCTCTCGCGCCTGCCCCCGTTGCCGGCGCTGCCGACCTTCGACGCGATCTATGCGGCCCGGATGGCCGACGTGGCCGCCCGCCTCAACAAGGCGGGCATCCCCTACGACGTCGGGGCGCTCGCGACCGACACGGTCGCGATCCTCCAGGAGACGGGCGCCTATCGCGAGACGCTGGTCTACACGGCCTACGACGACGCGACCCGCGCCGTCCTGCTCGCGACCTCCTGGGGGCCCTACCTCGACCACCTCGGCGCGACGCAGACCCCCGCGGTCGCCCGCCTGCCGCTGGTCTCCAACCCCCGGACCTACGTCTTCGAGACCGACGCGGCGGCGGACTGGGAGTCCGACGACGACTTCCGGGCCCGGATCCAGCTCGCGCCCGAAAGCCTCTCCGGCGCCGGCCCGGAGGGCGCCTACATCTCGTTCGCCCTCGGGGTCGCCGGGGTCAAGGCGGCGGCGGCCTACGGGCCCATGAGCTACGGCGGCACGCCCGAGGCGCCCTTCGCGCCCCTCGGGCACGTTCACGTCCCGATCGTCGCGAACACGGGCGACGGGACCGCCGCCGACGACCTGATCGCGACCGTCCAGGCCGCGCTGCGGGCGGAGGACCGCCGCCCGCTCGCGGACTTCGTGACCGTCTCCAGCGCGAACATCATCCCGTACCGGATCGAGGCGGTCCTCTACGTCGGCGGCGGCGCGGACCGCGGCGTGGTTCAGGCCGAGGCCGCGAAGCGGTTCGCGGCCCAGGCCAAGCGCCAGCACCGCCCTGGGGCGGCGCAGCTCCTCCAGATGCTCTACGGGGCCGCCTACGTGCCCGACGCCTCCGGGGCCATCCTGGTCGAGCAGGTGGACCTGATCTCGCCGCTGGCCGACGTGAACGGCGACCCGATCAGCCCGGACACGCCCGACCCTGCCTACTGCGCCCCCTACTGCACGGACGTCGCCGTGACGGTGGAGGTGGTCGGTGACTGATCCGGTCAAGCGGCCGAACCTCCTGCCGAGCAACGCGACCCCGCGGGAGCGGGCCCACGCCGATACGGACGGGCGCCTGGACGACCGCGCCGCCGAGGCCGCGCAGATCGTTGCCCTGAAGGACCCGGACAACACTCCAGAGGCGATCGAGCCCTACGTCGCCTGGGAGAAGTCGGTCGACGTCTGGGACCCGCCTTGGCCGGACCCGATCCGGCGCGCGGCGATCAAGGCCGCACCGGAGGTCCACGCCTACAAGGGCACGCCCCGGGCGATGAGGATCGCCCTCTCGGCCTTCGGGATCGACGCCGAGATCGTGGAGTGGTGGCAGACCAGCCCCCCGGGCCGCCCCTACACCTTCAAGCTGACCGCCCACGTCCACTCGCGGCTCTACGAGGGCGGGGAGCTGATCGACCCCCGGACCGTCAAGGTGGTCTTCGGGACGGTGATGCGGGTCAAGCCGGTGTCCCGCGCCTTCGACCTCGTTCTGGCCGCCGGCCTGGACTCGCGGCTCGGCGCCGCCGCCGTCGCGGTCGCGCGCTCCCGGGTCCGAGTCGCCGCCTACGCCGACAACCTGGAGCGCTGCACCGCCACGATCGGCGCCGTGGGCGTCCTCGTCGCCCGCTCCGTCCTCCGCCTCTCGCTG
The DNA here is from genome assembly GCF_000379105.1 of Methylobacterium sp. WSM2598. Lineage (GTDB taxonomy): Bacteria > Pseudomonadota > Alphaproteobacteria > Rhizobiales > Beijerinckiaceae > Methylobacterium. Next base: position 3,390,788 of record NZ_KB900609.1, read on the forward strand.
GTGAGCTCCGATGTCTGACCCTCTTGTCCTCACCCTCACGCGGCCCGGTCTGGCGGCGTGCGTGCGCGCGCAGGGCGACGGCCTCCAGGCCGTCGTGGACCGCGTCGCGGTCGGCCGCGGCGTGCCGTCCGGCATCTCCTACGTGGGGTATACGCCCAGTAAGGATGCGACGGCGCTCCAGACCGAGGTGATCCGGGTCCCGGTGATCTCCGGCGCCAAGCTCGGCGCCCCCGGCCAGGCGCGCTTCCGGGTCCTGGCCGAGGTCCCGAAAACGTCGAGCCCCTCCGAGTACGCGATCCGGGAGGTCGGGTTCTTCCTGAGCGACGGCACGCTGCTCGCGCTCTGGTCGGATCCGACGCCGGGGTTCGTGCTGGCCTCGAAGACCGCGCTCGCGGACGTCGCCTTTTCGATGGATCTCGTCCTCGACCAGATCCCCACCAACGCGCTGACGCTGGCCGTCCTGGAGCCCGAGATCCCCGAGTGGGCCGCGGCGATCGCCGAGCTGCTGGGCGCCGAGGCCGGGTCCTGGCGCGACAGCATGCGCTTCGTCCTGCGGCGCGACTTCAACCTCTGATCCGAAGGAACTCCGCACATGACGACGGTAGTTGACGCCCTGACCGATGCGACGACCGCGCTCAACGCCGCGCTCGCGCAGTGGCAGACGCTCTACAATCAGGTCGTGGCCCAGGGCGCGACCAACGTGACCAACATCACAAACATCATCAACAATTTTCAGAACCGCCCGCGGTCGCTTCAGATCTTCGTTGACCCGTCGAACGGGTCCGATACGACCGGGTCCGGCGCACTGCAAGCGCCCTACCGTAGCCTCGACAAGGCGATCGAGAACCTTTACCTGGACGGCAAGACCGAAATCATCTGCCTCGGCGATGTGCAGCTCAATTATTACCGCGCACTGTACTCGGACATCACGATCGTCGGCGCGACCCTGGACACGCCCGACAACTCGACCCCCTACGTCTCCGCGCAGCGCGGGCTGACCTTCCGCAACGAGGCGCTGAACTCGCCGCTGCCGTTCTACGGCCGGGTTCCGGGCGGGTTCATCGCCGGCACGGCCAATATCACCTTCGGCTACCTGGATATCATGCTGCCGAACCCGTCATCGGATGTCACGTTCCCGTACTGCATCCAGACCTCCGGGCAGATCAACGCGAACAATGTCACCATCGCGGCCCCGTCTGGAAGTCTTGCCAAGCTGTTCCGCACCGAAGCGGGCTTCCACTCCTCGTTCTACTTCAGCGGGTCGCTCGGCGCGAACGCCGCGGGCCGGGTCTTTTCCGGCGTGGCGGCCGGCGTCAACCCGAACAACTACAGCGTTTACACGTCGAGCCTCACCTCGGCGTGATCCCCCGCCCCCCCGACAGGATCCCGCGCTCATGCCGCAGACCTCCGCCGATGTCCTCGCCGCGCTCAGTCTCGATCACGGGGCCGAGAGCTTCCGCGACGCACCCGTCGCCTTTCTGCGCGCCCGCGGCGTGCCCGACGCCGTGATCGTTCCGGCCGTGCGCGCCAAGCTCGCCGCGCTGGTCGACGCCAAGGCGGAGGCCCTGCGGCTCGCCCTGGTCACGCCCGGCGCCGGGCAGGCCATGGAATATCAGGAGGTCCGCGCGCAGGCCGGCGCCGCCCTCGCCGCCTCCGGCGCCGTCAAGGCCTCGGATTATCCCATGCTGGCCGCCTCGATCGGGATCGACGTCGATCCCGCCACCGGGGCCCCGGCCACCGACGTCCTCGGGGTCGCCAGGGCCGCGCGGGCGGCCGCTGCGGCGTGGGTCGAGGCCGGCGCCGCCATCCGCGCGGCGCGGCTCGCGGCGAAGGCCGCGATCGCCGCGGCGGCGACACCCGAGGCGGCGGTGGCCGCCTTCGAGGCGGCGAGCTGGCCCGCCCTCTGAGCCTCCCCCTGCCCGGGTGATCCGGGCGCCCCTCCCACCCCGCACGCCGCCTCCATGGCGGCGTTTCTGTTTGGAGCACGCCCGTGACCGCACCCACCCTCGGCTACATCGCGACCCGGCCGGACGACGATCCGATCGTCGTCGCGGGGACCGACTTCTCGAAGGTCGGCATCCTCTCGACCTCGGCGGACGCCGACGCCGATGTCTTCCCGCTCAACACGCCCATCCGCTTCAGCAGCACGGACCCCGCGTACCTCTCGAAGATCGGGACCGGCTACCTCGCGGACGCCCTTCAGCTGCTCAACGCGCAGCTGAAGGGGCTCGCCGCCGACGTGATCGTGGTCCGCGTGGCCGAGGGCGCCAGCTCCGACCCGACGACCAAGCTCTCCCAGACGCTCGCGAACTGCGTCGGCAGCGCTGGCAGCAACACCGGCCTCTACGCCTTCCTGACCGCCGCCGAGGTGGTCAAGGCGGTCCCGCGGCTGATCATCGTCCCGGGCTACACCGCCCAGCAGCCGGACGGCACGGGCGTCGCCAACCCGGTCATGGCGGCGATCGGGCCGGTGCTCGACACCCTCCGGGCGTTCATGCCCTACGACGTCGCCCCGGGCTCCGCGGACGCGGCGATCGCCGGGCGCGAAACCATGTCGTCCATGCGGATGATGCCGGTGGGCGTGGCGGTCCGCGCGTACAAGACCGTGAGCAACGTCACGACCCTGACCACGATGCCGGCGAGCCCGATCGTGGCGGGCCTGTTCGTGCGCCAGGACAACAACCTGGGCGGCAAGCCCTTCGACACGATCTGCAACCAGCCGGTCTACGGCATCGCCGACGTCAGCCGCCCGATCGCGTTCAGCCTCATCGACGGCTCGACCGAGGGCCAGACGATGCTGGCCTCCGACGTCTCGATCATCGTCTCGGGCCAGTCCGCGAACGTCGATGCCATCGCGGACGGCGGCTTCGTCTTCCTCGGCTGGGAGACGTGCGACATCAGCGAGAACTGGCGGCAGGCCCATCAGGTCCGCGGCCAGGACTATATCGATGTCGAGGAGCAGAAGATCACTCGCAAGTACCTCGGCAAGCGCATCACCCCGCGCGTGGTCGAGAGCTGGCTGAAGTCCCTCGACTTCGCCATGCTCGACCACGTCAAGGCGGATCCGCCGGACATCCTCGGGTACAAGATCGTGTTCTCGAAGGATCTTAACTCGGCCAATCAGGTCGAGCTGGGGATGCTTCACATCCAGAGCTATATCCAGCAGGCGCCGATCTTCCTCGTCGCGCAGAACGACGTGCGGAAGTACCGCCCGGCGCTGGACGCCCTGGTGGCGACCGTCATCGCCAATACCGGGAACCTGACCGCCACGGTCTGACCCCAGCAACCCGCGCCGCGGCCCGGCGCGGGTCCCCGCTCCCCTCTCGACAGAAGGATAGCCCGCCGTGGCCCAGGACATTCTCATCATGGAGGAGGTCGACGTTCGTCGTGCGGACGACAGCGACGACACCCGCGTCTTCACGATCAACAAGATGGCGCTGCCCGGCCTGAAGCGGAAGACTAGCGAGCACACCCCAGGCGGTGGTACCGGCACAGTCAACTTCGCGCTACCGATGATCGACGCGCTGGAGCCGAAGTTCTCGGTGAAGGGCGTCGACCTGGACGTGCTGAGGAAATTCGGCTTCTCGGCCGGCACGAACGACAAGTGGACGTTCGCCTCGACGCTCCGCAACAAGAAAACCAATCGTCTTCTGCCGGTCCGCGCCACGATCCAGGGCGTCGTCTGCGAGTGGTCGCCGGGTGAGCACACCCCGGGCGAGCTGATCGACTGCGATCACTCGCTGATGGAAGTGACCTACTATGAGCTGGTCGTGAACAACGAGCAGATCTTCAAGTGGTCGTTCTACACCCGCGAGTGGATCCACGGCGGGACGGACGTGTTCGCCGAGTACCGCGCGGCTCTCGGCGTCTGATCGGGCGGGCGGCGCCTCCGGGGCGCCGCCCGCCTCAACGGAACAGGTGGACCAGATGGAAAGCTTCGAGACGCTCGTCCGCGACTACGCGCCGGCCGGCAAGGCCGCGCCCGCGCCCCAGGCAGCCCCGCAGGCAGCCGTTTCGGCCCCGGAGGCGGGGAAGGGCCGGCGCCGGGGCAAACGCCCGCTGGCGGTCAAACCTCGGGCCGCGGAGCCCGCCCCCGCCCCGCCCCCGGCGGAGCCGGATGAGGAGCCGGTGTTCGTGGGCGGCAAGCCCCGCTCGGCCGAGTTCCCGCTGGAGTGCCCGATCGCCTACCAGGGCCGGGTCTACGACACCGTGGTCCTGCGCCGCCCGACCGCGGCGGAGGTCGCGGCGTTCTTCGACGCCCTGGCCGAGAGCGGCTTCCGGGGCCTCCCGGTCTTCTACACCCCGGACGGAACACCGATCCCCCACAAGGTGATCGAGCGCCTGGACCCGGACGACGACGACAGGATCGGCGCGCGGATCATGGATTTTTTGCCGCGCCGGATGCTGCCGCCCGCCGTGACCGACGGCAGCGAGTCGACCCCCGCCTCTGGCGAGACTACCGGGCCGACATCCTCCGCGTGATCGGCGGGACGCGCGCCGAATTGGACGCGCTGCCCTGGGACGACTTCGTCCGCGAGTGGCGCTGCGCCAAGCGCATGGCGCGCCTGTGACCCGAGAGAGCCCCGCCCATGGCCAGCAAGACCGCCTCGCTCATCATCCGCTTGACCGATCAGGTCACGGGTCCGGCCGGGCAGGCGTCGAAGGCGCTCCAGGGGCTCTCCAAGGCCGGCGACGGCCTCAACAAGCTGAAGAACGCCGCCTCGGGCCTGGACGAGCTGGGGACCAAGCTCCGGCGCGCCCGGGGCGAGGTCGAGCGCGCGTCGCGGGAGCTGGCCGCGGCCGAGAGGAAGGTCGCCTTCTTCGCGCGCTCCAAGGCGTCGGGCAGCTCGAACTACGCGGCCTTCAAGGCCAGCGGCGAGGTCGACGCGGCCCAGGCGCGGCTGCGCGCCGCGAAGGCGCAGTTCGCGGCCTCCCAGCGCACCCACGAAGGGCTCAAGACCACCTTCGACGGCCAGAAGGCCGTGGTCCGCGGGCTCGCCGCCACCCTGGCCTCCGCGGCCGGGGGGCTGAAGCAGGTCACGTCGGCCGAGGGCGCGATCGCCGGCGCGACCAACGGCGCCAACGCGGCGCTGCGGACGCAGGGCAACCTGTTCTCGACCATCTCCCAGCGCGCGGCCAGCGCCGCCAAGGCGTACAGGGACGTCGCGGCCGGGATGGCCGCGGCCGGGCGGCAGTCGGCGGCCCAGCAGGCCGCCAGCCGCCGCATGATCGACGGCATGAGCTCCCCCGCGCGCGCCGCTCGGGCGCAGACGGCGGCCCAGAGGCAGGCCGAGCTGGCCGCGACCTATCAGGCGGGCCGGCGCTACTCGACCGGCTCGATGGCGGGCGGCGCGGCCCGGAAGGGCGGCGCGGAGGGCGGCACCTCCATCGCCGGGGGCGCGGTCGAGGCCCTGGAGGGGCTGGGCGCCGCCGAGCTGGCGAAGCGGACCTACGAGAAGGCCCGGGATGTCTACCTGGACTTCGACGAGGCGACGCGCCGGCAGCGCGCGGTCATGGGAATCAGCGAGGACACGCAGAGGCCGCTGACCACGCAGGCGCTCCAGATCGGCAAGGACACCCGGTTCACGAACTCGGACGTCGTGAAGGCGCAGACCCTCGTCGCGTCCTCGCTGCCGGATCACCTCAAGACCGTGGCGGTCATCTCGGCCATCACCGAGAACACCAAGGACTACGCGCTCGCCATGGGAACCACCATGGACGAGGGCGCCGAGGCGATCATCTCGCGGATCAAGGGCCGGCAGTACGACCTGTCCTCCCCGGATGCTGCGGCGACGAGCGCCAAGCACGCGGCGAACCGGCTGGTCCAGTTCGGCAAGTCCTCGGGCGCGAGCCACCACGACATCATGGGCTACACCAAGTTCGGCGCCGCGCCCGGGCAGGTGATGGGCTTCTCCGAGGAGTTCTCGGACTCGCTGGCCGCCCAGCTCAAGCGCCTGGGCTACGACGGCGCGATGGCCGGCACTTTCGTCCGGGCGGCGGCGACCAAGCTGACCGTGCCGACGAACAAGGGCCGCAACGCCCTGGCGGCGGCCGGCTTCGACCACGACGACTACGTCTCCCCCGGCAAGAAGATGTCGGCGGACAACCTCGACAATCTGGTCCGCCTCCAGTTCGGCAAGGGCCTGAACGCCTCTCAGCTGAAGCGCATCGGCGAGCTGCTGAACGACGAGGACGTGGTCGGGGACCGGGCGGAGTTCGTGCCGCAAGTCTCCGAGATCCTTCAGGAGACGCTGGCGAAGAAGGGGAAGAAGGGCAAGGTCAACGCCCAGGACGCCCAGAAGATCGCCAAGGCGGTCAACGACTACATGAACATGACCTCTGGCGCGGTCGACAGCGAGCGCCTGCTCATGGACATCCTGAAGCAGGGGCTGACGCCCGCGCTCGCCAAGTACCTGTTCGGCCAGGAGCACGGCGGCCGGGCGCTCGGCCTGCGCCCCGAGATGCTGGAGAAGGACCGCAAGGCGTTCGAGCACACGCCGGAGGACCGCGCCTCGCAGTTCGGCAAGGACGTCAACGCGGGCGCCTACGGCGAGTACAACCAGATGAAGGGGTCCTTCGAGACCGCCTACATGCGCGCCGCCCAGGCGAACGACGAGCGACTGCGCGGGATGTGGAAGGCCATCGGCGATCTGGCCGACAAGTTCTCGGACCTCTCCGACAGCTCGATCCGCACGGCGACCGACCTCGCGACCGCGACGACGGCGTTCCTGACCCTGAAGGGGACGCTCTCCGCGCTCGGCATGTTCGGGGTCAGGGCGGCCGAGGGGCTGGGCGCGATCCTGAGCAAGATCACCCCCTTCATCGCGGCGGCCTACGCGGGCGCCAAGACCGGGCAGGCGATCGGCGAGGGGATCAACGAGGTCGGCGCCATCGCGGGGGGCAAGTACTGGACCCCCAAGGACGAGGAGGAGCTGGCCGACCTCCGGCGGCAGCGCGACGAGAAGCGCGGCCAGATCGAGGCGCGGCAGGCGAAGTTCCACCCCTCACGGCGCGGGGAGTTCGACCCCGAGAGCGACCGGCTCCAGAAGGACATCAGCGTCCTGGAGAACCGCATCCGGTCGGGCGAGGAGACGAAGCGCGCCGGGCTGCCGATCGGCGAGGCCGCCCGGGAGGCCCTGGACGCCCGCGCAGCGGCCAAGGCCGCCCCCGCGGCTCCACCGGTCAAGCCCCCGGAGGTCAAGCGCGGCTGGGAAATGCTGCGGCGCGACGCGGCCGAGGCCGGCAGCGATGCCGGCCAGAGCGCGGGCGAGCGGATCGGCGAGGGGATCAACGAGGTCGGCGCCATCGCGGCCGGCAAGCACTGGACCCCGAAGGACAGCGAGGAGGTGGCCGAGCTGCGCCAGCAGCGCGACGCCAAGCGGGCCGAGATGACCGGCATCGAGGGGTGGATCCGCCCCTCGATGCGCGGCCAGCCGAACGCGGGCCTCGACCGCCTCCAGCGCGAGGTCCAGACGCTCGACGACCGGATCAGGGCCGGCGAGGAGCGCCAGCGCGCGGGCCTGAAGCTCGGCGAGGCGGCCCGGGAGGCTTTGGATGCCAAGGCGGCGGCCGGGAGCGCGGAGTCGGGCGCCAAGGCGGCGGCCGGGAGCGCGGAGTCGGGCGCCAAGGCGGGCCAGGAGGCTGGGCAGGCCATCGCGGACGGCATCCGGGCCAAGGCCACTGAGGCCGGCAGCGCGGGCCAGGAGGCCGGCAGCAGCGCCGGGCAGGGCGTCGCCAAGGGGGTCGAGAAGGAGGCCCCCAAGATCGAGGAGAAGGCCAAGAGCCTCTGGGAGAAGATCAAGGAGATTTTCTCCGAGCCCATCAAAATTTCCTTCGACCTCGACACCGGGGCGGCGACCGGCCGGGCCCGCTCGACCTACGTCTCTTTGTCGGGCGGCGGCGGCGGCTCCTTCTCCGGGCGGGCGCTCGCGGTCGGGGGCGGCGCCGGGATCGGGCACGTCGCCTCGAAGGCCGACCGGGCCGCCTACATCCGCGAGGCGGCGCGCCGGAACGGGATCGACCCGGAGGTCGCGCTGCGCGTCGCGCAGAGCGAGGGCTTCAACGAGTACACGGGCGACCAGGGCCGGTCGTTCGGGGACTTCCAGCTCTTTACGGGCGGGGGCCTCGGCAACAAGGCCCTGCGCGAGGGCATCAACGTCCGCGACCCGAACACCTGGAAGGAGCAGATCGACTTCGCGATGCGCGAGGCGGCCAAGGGGGGCTGGACCCCGTGGCACGGGGCCAAGCGGGTCGGGATCGGCCCCTGGCAGGGGATCGGGCGCCCCCGCACCTCCGCCCCGGCGGCATCGGGCGACCTGACGCCCGCCCAGATCGAGGCGGCGCGCCAGCGCATCCAATCCCGGTACACGCCCAGGCCTGCCTCGCCGGAGGCGCAGCCCGGACTGACCGGCTCGGGCGTGCCGGCGATCGCCCCCAAGGGCGACACGTCCGGCCTCGACAGCCTGGGGACCAAGGCGGACGCGGCGAAGGACAAGCTCTCGGGCCTGTCCGGCGTCACCGTCTCCCCTCAGGTGTCGACCGGCGGGCTCGACGGCCTGATCGCCAAGGCCAACCAGGCCCTAGCGGCGCTCCAGCGCATCCCCGGCGCGGTGGCCTCGGCCAACGCCTCGCTCGGGAGCGTCAACGCGGCGGCCGGCGGCAAGGGCGGCGGCGAGAGTGGATCGGGCTCAGTCAACGTGCGCGGCGCGCTCTCTGACAACTTCGCTTAACGGAGGTGCGCCGTGCAGTATATGGTGGGCAGCCTGATCTTCGACACGTTCCCGTTCAGCGTGACTGGCGCCGAGCGGGAAGATGCCTACGATTACGCCAAGCATGACCTAATGTCCCGGCGGAAAGGCTACGAGCGCGCGGGGGCCGGGGACGACACCCTGACCCTCTCGGGCGAGTTCCTGCCCTTCCATATCGGGGGCCTCTCGCAGCTCGAAACCGCCCGCGCCCTGAAGGACAGCGGCTCCGAACAGTTCGTGATGCGCGGCGACGGCTACGTCGTCGGCTGGTTCGTGATCACCTCCGTCAAGGAGAGCCACGCGGACGCCGTCGCGCCGAACGGCATCGCCTACAAGGTCAAGCACGACCTCAAGCTGGAGCGGGTCGATGACCCGGGCCAGTCGACCGGCGCCGACCTGATCGACGCCGTGCTCTCGCTGTTCGGGTGAGCCCATGTCCCAGACCGTCATCGTCAAGGACCGCCGGGCGGTCCTGGACCTCCTGCTGTGGCGCGAGCACGGCCGGGCCGGGGACACCTCGGCCATGCTCGCCGCCGCCCTGAAGCTGAACCCGGGCCTCGCCGCCCGGGGCCCGGAGATCCCGCTGCTGACGCCCGTCGTCCTGCCGGACCTCCCCGCGGCCTCCGCCGCCACGACCCGCAAGGTCGTGAACCTCTTCGACGACTGACCGGAGCGCACCGATGGTGCTGGCAACCGCGTGGCGGGTGACCGTCAACGGAAACGACGCCTCGGACGCGATGAACCCCTACATCACGGCGATCGAGGTCGTGGACAAGGCGGGGGGCTCGTCCGACAGCGCGACCCTCGAATTCGATGACACGGACGGGCAGGTGCGCCTCCCGTCCAAGGGCAACCCGGTCGAGATCGCGCTTCAGGGCGTGATCGTGTTCAAGGGCGTGGTGGACGAGGCCGAGTCGAGCGGCGCGCGCGGCGGCGGCATGACCCTGTCCGTCTCCTGCAAGTCGGTCGACAAGCGCGGCAAGACCAAGCAGAAGCAGCACAAGCACAAGGACGACGCAACCTTAAAGGAGTTTTTGGAGCAGGCGGCGAAGGACGCCGGCCTCTCCGGGATCAAGGCCGACAAGACTTTGGGGGCGATCAAGCGCCCCTACTGGTCAACCGAGGGGCGCTCCTTCCTCCAGCTCGGGCAGGAGCTGGCCGAGGAGTTCGGCGCGACCTTCAAGATCCAAGGCAACCAGGCGGTCTTCGCCGCCCGCGGGGGCGGCGCGACGCCCGGCGGCGGCACGATGCCGAGCGTCGAGGCGACCCGGCCCGGGAACCTCATCTCCTGGAAGATCACCCCGAAGGAGACGAGGCCCCGCTACGCGAAGGCCCGCGTCCGCTGGTACGACCGCAAGGAAGGCAAGTGGAAGCAGGAGGACGTGGAGATCGGGGCCTCGCCCGGCGCTCCCGAGGTCTTCGATTTGCCGACGGCGCCCCGGGCGACCAAGGATCACGCGACCGACGCGGGCAAGGGCCGCAAGGCCGAGAGCGAGCGCGAGGGCGGGTCGGGCGAGGTCACGATCCTGCTGGAGGTCGCCGCCAAGGCCGAGGGCACCTGCGTCGTGAGCGGCTGCCGCTCCGGGGTCGACGGCACCTACCGGATCGAGAGCGTGACCCACAAGGTCAGCCGGTCCGGCGCCGAGACGACCCTCTCCCTGAAGCAACCGCAGGGCTCGGCCGGGAGCGACGAGCGCTCGTCGGACGGGGAGTCCGACAGCTCGTCCTCGGGGAACACCGGCTCCGGCTCGCCGTAGGGCGCGCCGGGCGCCTCTCTGCCTCTTACCTGACGGGTTTCCGATGGCGACGATGCTCTACACTGTTCTGGCGGCCTCGGGCGGCTGGGTCGCGGGCCAGGAGGTAGTGATCGGCTCGGAGATCGCGCTGACCGACGAGGAGGCGCGGTACGAGGTCGACTTCGGGGCGGTGGCGCCCACCGGGCGCGAGCCGCCCCAGCCGCCGCCCGTCCCGGTCATGCAGGACGGCGACCTGATCCGCACCATCCGGGGCGCGAACAACCGGGACGTGGTGGCCACCTCCTTCGAGAACTGGCTGGTGCGGCCCGGAGGCGCGCTCGCCGCGGCGCTGGCCGTCTTCGAGGCGGGCCTGGCCCAGGCCCTCGCCAACCAGATGCCGCCGATCATCAAGGTCCTCGCCAAGACCGCGCCCCCGGCCCCCGCGGACCTCGCGGACGGGCAGTGGGCGCTGATCGCGGACAGCTCGACCACCCCGGCGACCTTCACGCTCGCCGCCCGGAGCGGCGGCGTCCTGACCACCTTCGTCCTGAACCCCCCGGCCATCTGAGGGCTCCATGCTCCGTCGTCTTCTCCTGGCGCTCGTCGCGCTCGCGGCGGGCCTGCCCGCGCACGCGGCCGATCTGCGGCGCTACACGGCCCCGGGCGCGATCCCGGCCCTGACCGGGGCCTATCCGCTCGGGACGGCCGAGGTCGCGATCAACGTCGCGGACCGGAAGCTTTATTATCGCAACGCGGACGGCTCCCTCGCGGACGGGACCCTGCTGCGCCCGATCGCGCCCGCCAAGACCTGCATCGAGACGGGCGACTGCTCGGGCCTCTCCGCCAAGCCGGCCGGCGCCACCGCGATCAACACCATCGAGACGCTGCTGGGCCGGGCGACCTACATCTCCGACTTCATCCTCCCGGGCGAGACGACGATCGACAATGCGCTCGCCCGCGCGGTCGCCAAGTTCAGCAACAACGGCGGGCGGATCATCTTCCCGTCCCAGACGAACTGCTACGCGCTATCCGCGCCGTTCTCGATCCTCAAGAGCAATATCACGCTAGATGGCGAGGGAATGAACCCTTCGTGCATCAATTCGACCTTCGACGGCGATGTCATTAAGGTGGGGGATGGCACTCCATCGATCGTTCCCGCGCATACGCGGATCAGGAATATCAACTTCACGTCGTCCATTGCTCGGACGAGCGGCGCGAACATTGCTCTCCGTAACAGCTTCAACACGCAGATCGAGAACGTGGCCTGCGCGGTCAACGTCTACGTCTGTGTGGACATCTACGGCGGCCCGAACGCCTTCCTGACCCGCATCACGGACCTCGTGGCGGGCGGCGGCTACGTCGGCATTCGGATCGGATACAACGACCTCGGCACCTACGCCGCCGACGTAATGGTCACCCGGCCGACCATCGGGTCGATGTCCCGGGCCGGCGTCGAGATCCGCCACAGCGGCGGAGTCCAGATCACGGGCGGCGATGTTCTGTCCAACGGGCGGGGCATCCTCATTACCCCCCAGAACGGGCAGAACATACAGGCCGTTCATGTCGTCAATACGTACATCGACACCAATTCCTACGAAGGTATCCTGATCGACCCACAGGGAACCGGGGTCGCCGCCACCTTCATGTTCAACGGCGTCTGGGTGGCGACCAACGGTCAGCAGACCGGATATCCCGGCATCAGGGTCAAGGGGACCGCGCAACAGACGAGCGGGATCAGCTTCTTCGGCGGGCGCTCGATCAATAACGGCGGTGAAGGGTTCCGCCTCGAAGGCGGCATCTACGTCGACGTGGCTAGTATGCAGATCGGCTTCAACTCAAGGAAGACGGAGAACACTTACTCCGGTTTCTACGTCGCCCCGGCGTCTCCAATTGGAGCCTGAAGGGCGGCCGCGTCGGGCCGGTCTACGGCATGAGCGCGAACGTCGAGACGCAGAAATACGGGGTCGAAATCGCTCCGGGAGCGAGCGATTTCTTCTCGGTCGAAGCCGACCTCTCGGGCAACGTGACCGGGCCGATCTCTAATCAGGCCACGGGCTCGCACCAGATCGTCAACGCCATGGGGGCGCACTGGACGTACATGGGCGGCAACGCGGGCTTCGGCACCCGGAGCCCGGCGAACAACCTGACGGTCGCCTGCTCGCCCCGTCCCTTCTCCGACGCGCAGGCCGGCGGGGCCTGCGCGCAGTTCGGGGTCGGGTCCGGGGCGAGCACCGACGACGCGATCTTCGCGGGCGTCCTCTCCGGCTCGTATGCCTGGATCCAGGCCGCCAAGCCCGGGACCGGGACGCGCCCCCTGATGGTCAACCCCAACGGCGGCGCGGTCGCCCTCGGGCGCTCGGGCATGTCCCCGGCCTCGACGGACGGCTGGCCGGCGATCCCGGTCACCGCCGGGGCACCCGTTGGCACGCCTACCGGCATCCCGGCCGGGTTCGCGCCCATCCAGGCCGACAGCTCCGGCAACAAGCTCTGGATCTACCTCAACGGAACGTGGCTCTACGTCGGCACCGCCGCGCCCTGACCCCGCCATGACCGCCACCGCACCCCGCGCGCCGCCCCTCGGGCGGCGCGCCCATCCGCACGCGACGAGGCCAGCATGACGACCCGCATCCTTGAGCTGCCGCTTCTGACCACGAAGATCACGACGGCGCTCAACGAGGACTGGCGGGACGCGCTTCAGTTCCCCGACGCCGACAACACCCCGATCCCGCTCGCCGGGATGGCCTTCCGCGGGACCTTGCGCGAGACGGTCGACGGGGCCGCCTACTTCTACCTTGCCAGCTCGGGCGTCCCGACCCCGACCGGCGTGCCGCGGGTCGACCTCCTGGTCGTCGGGGACGGGACCGTGCTCGGGATCGTCTGCCCCGTCACGCGGATGCGCTCGGGCCGGGCCGGGACCTACATCTTCGACATTCGCGCCTTCGCCGACGGGGTGACCCGCCGCTGCGTCAACGGCACTGCCACGATCGAGCGGGGCGTCGACAGGTGATCACCGAGATCATTGTCACGCGCCCGGCTCCCGGCCGGGCGGCGGGGCAGCCGTTCGCGCCCGGCTTCGTCGGCCCGGTCGGGCCACAGGGGGAGCAGGGCCCGATCGGCCCGCCCGGCGCTCCTGGCGAGCGGGGCGAGAAGGGCGACACGGGCGAGCGCGGGCCG
>NZ_KB900609.1:3404544-3406999 GCF_000379105.1 Methylobacterium sp. WSM2598
GCACCATCTACGGCAATAACCAGCGCAAACTCCCGACGCCGCTGGTTCAGATGACGATCGCGGACGTCATCGCGAGCGGAACGGCCTGGACGAACCGCTTCGGCTCCAGTGCAGCCGGCAGATACCAGTTCATGAAGGCGACCCTTCAGGAGCTCGTCAGGGAACTTGGCCTCTCCGGCAAGGAACAGTTCTCGCCTGATCTTCAGGACCGGCTGGGGTTCCACTTGCTGAAGCGGCGCGGCTACGAGAAGTGGGCGGCCGGCAAGCTGACCGACGTCGCCTTCGGGCTGGCGCTCGCCCAGGAGTGGGCGAGCTTCCCGGTCCTCGCCCCGACGACCGGCTTCAAGCGCGACGTTGCACGCGGCCAGTCCTTCTACGCGGGGGACGGGCTGAACAAGGCGCTCATCTCCGCCGAGGCGGTCGAGGCTGCGCTGGTCGCCGCCCGTGCGGCGCCGAAGCCGGGCGCGACCGACGCCCGGGGCACACCGAACCTCTGCCACGCCTGCGGCAAGGCCTTGGCGGGCTGAGATCCCGCGAGCGCGCCCCGGCATCGAAGTACGTCTACACTATGTCATTGGTCGATTGCCGTGCGGGCCGCAGATGGGGCTCTGCAGTACGGTTTTCACGCCTTGCTCGCGGAAGGAAGACGGCGTCGAGGTCACGGTGACTTCGCCGATCCGGCCGACAGCCCCGGAGGCGGACCGCGGCACCGCCAACGAGCAGGCGGGCGCGGCGCTACCTGCCCTCGCTGCTCGCGGGGCGGCGAGACTGGCCGAGGGCGAGGCTCTTGGCGAGTTCAGAGCGCTTAGCGGCGTAGTTCGCGGCTACCATCGGGTAGCCGTGCGGAAGGCCCCACTTCTTCCGGTATTCGTCCGGGGTTAGACCGCGGATGCCGAGGTGTCGCTTGAGCGACTTGTAGGGTTTACCGTCCTCAAGGCTGATGATGTAGTCCGGCGTCACCGTCTTCTTGATCGGCACCGGCGGGACCAGCGGCGCGGGCTCAGCGGCTGGCGGCGCGGAGAGCTGGTTTAGCGCGCCGTGCACGGAGGCGATCAGCCCCGGCAGGTCGGCGACCGGGGTCGCGTTTTTCGACACGTAGGCGGCGACGATCGCAGCTGTCAGCTCGACCGCGTCAGCGCCGCAAACCTTCTCTCTCATATCGGCTACCTCTGTTGTAGCTTTGAACGGCATGTAAGCGCGCTGGATCGGCAATCGAGTTGGCAAAGTCAAGTGCGATAGCAATCGTTGCCACACGACTGCGGCATGTAGCCGTTATGTTCTCTCTCTATCTTTGGACTTCTTTTGGTACGCAGAGCAGGGATCGATCACTCTCGGCCATCTTTCTCCCCCCGCGCTCGCGCTGGCGGGAGGGGCGAGCGTATCGGGGTGCACGAACTACTTAGGCTTATCCTTTGCTCCTCCTCGACGACGGACCCCAAGGCCTATGCTCTTGGCGAGTTCAGAGCGCTGGGCCGCGTAATTTGGCGCTACCATTGGGTAGTCTCTGGGCAAATCGTACCTCTGTCGATACTCGGCTGACGTCAAACCTTGCTTCGTGAGGTGCTGCTTCATCGATTTGCATGACTTTGCGTCGATGAAACTGATCAGAGCGTCCGGCGTGATGGACCTTCTGACCTGGGCCGGGGTCACCTTCGGCGTCTCCTCAACTGGGGGCGCCTCAGGCTTTCCGAGATCACCGAGAGTGCCCCCACGGAAGCGATTAGGTTTGGCAGATCGTCTGGTCAAACCAAATTGTTAGACCCACAGGCAATTACAAGACCAACAACTAAAATTATAGTTTCTTTGACTCCAGCATCGGCAGGCTCCGAGTTGACGTTCATGTGATTGTCCTGAATTCTTTCCACTGGCTTTCTCCGCAGCGCGTCATCAAGGACGTTAGCGTCAAGTCGTTTCGCAAAGGACTGGACCGAGGTCGACCGGGTCGTCGAGAGGGTCGTTGGCACCTTCAGCGCCTTCGTGCCGCCGCTCTCCGGCGTCAGCGCCAGCTCGCTCTGGGCGGTCGGCCGTAGAACAACCTTCCATGTCGGGCGTGTTACAATGGCGCTGAAGGCAGAAAAGTGGCCTGTGATCGGCGGGCGACAACCGATTCGAAAAATAACATCCTATGATGATCCGAATCTTCGGCGTATTCACCGGGCTCCGCTCGAAAGCGGCCCCTAGAACGACCAAGTCCATTGAATTTTGACCCGCGATGGGCGTGAAGAGACGAGGCAGTCAGGCCGATAAGATCAGGATCAACTCAGCTAGACCTGCTCGATCCTGACCTTCTGGCATCCCGCGCCGCCGGGTGATGCGGCACACCCCTCCAGCCAAGAGATCCCCCATGATCCGCCTGCCCCTGCTCGCGGCGCTGTTCGCGCTCGCCCTCACCGCCCCGGCCCTGGCGGCCGACACGACCGTCAGCTTCGACGTGTCCAGCTGGATCAAGGCCGGC
>NZ_KB900609.1:3407099-3521688 GCF_000379105.1 Methylobacterium sp. WSM2598
GGTTCACGCGAATCTCCTTGGGTAGCGCGGGGTCAGACGGGGCTGGCTTTAGCTTGGCAGTTGCCCGGGCGGAAGCCTGGGAGGGAATTTCGCCGCCTCGCGGGCAGCCTGCCGGCGGGCCAGCATCGCCTCCTCAGCAACGGCCGCCCGCGCCTTGGCGAGCAGCTCCTCCGGGTCGGCGGCGAACACGACGATGGCGGACGGCGCGAACGCCCTGCCGGCCACCGCCGGGATCTCCTTCCCCAGCCGGGCGATCCACCGGCGCTCCGGCGGGCAGTCCTCGTCCATGCCGGCGCAGGTGCGGATCGTCGTCATCTCACAGCTCCTCCACGCTCGCGCGGCGGCGGATCGGCCGCCCATCGACTTCCAGGCAGCGATTCCCTCGGCTCGGTGCTCACGGCAGAACCAGCGCCGAGGCTCGTGGAGCTGGTCGGGGCCGGGCGGGCCGTAGCCGAAGGGCGCTGGCGCGCGGCACTCCTCACAGACGGGCTCGCGGATCACCCGGGATGAGGACTTCCCCCCGCAGCGCCTCCTGGGGACGCCGAGCGTCTCGAACAGGATGCCCTCGCGGGGGCCATCAGGCGGCGTCGGCGGGGCTCGTGGCCGGAGCCGTGGGGCCGCCTCGCGGCCTCTGGGGGGCGATCTCGGCCGCGGCATCGGGGGAATAGTCCTGCTTACCGACGTCGGCCGTGTCGCCGCACTCGCCGCGGACGACGCGGTAGGTCTGGTGGCTCGGCGGCCGGGCCCCGCCGATCGCGACGCGCTTCCGGGCGCGGGACATGGCTACGTCCTCCCCGCGGCTGGGCCGCGCGCGAGCATCGCGCCGCGGCTGCGCTCCATGACCTCCGCGACCGTCGCGGAGGATTCGATGGTCCAGTCGCCCAGAGCCGCGGCCATCAGCGGCACGCGGGCGAAGATCCGCCCCTGGGCGTCTCCGAGCAGGAAGTACATCTGCCGGCAGGCCGGCTCCTTTCAGCCGCAGACGGCCAGCTCCAGCGTGTGCGCGTCATAGACCTGTCGGGGGTCGAGCTGGTGATGGGTAGACCCGTCATCGGATCAGCCCTCGGCCGGGTCGGCGGGGGCGTCCCCGACGAGGCTGGCCGCAAGGGCGCCGACGGCCAGCTCTTCGGCGGTCTTAAGCCTGACCACGCGGTCGGTGGTGACGATCGTGTCCGGCTCGTGATCGCGCCAGGACACCCACGCCTGCCGGCCGTAGACGCCCCGGATGATCCCCTCGGCGGGGTGGTCGAGGTGCCGGACCAGATCACCGTCCCGGAGGGCGGGGCGGACGCCGACGATGGCGCTCCGGTTGATGTAGTTGGCCTGCCCGCCGAGCCTGACGGCGATCTGGTTCTGATCCGCCTGGTGCAGCCAGCGGACTTCAGCCTCGATGGTGATAATGTCCCCTTCGACCAGGGTCCAGGTCGTCGCGTTGCTCATAGGTCAGTGCTCCTCTCCACCGGCCAGCTCGGCCTTGGTCGTGTCGAATGCGTCGAGGTAGGCGGTCACCAGTTCCGGGTGCCCGTTCGGGCTCTCGGGCCGGTAGGAGACGGGGACCGCCATGCGGCGCTTGCCCTTGCGCGCCGCGTCCGCGCCCCGCAGGCGGGCGGTTTCGATCGCGGCGGCCTCCGGGGCCGGCTTGGCCTGCCGGGACGACCACCGCGGGGCGGATCGCCAGCGCGAGGTCCGAGAAGCCAAGGCCGAACCGCGCGAGCTTGCGCCCGATCGCCCGGGCGGCGCCCAGCGCCTCGCCGTCCTGGTCCGAGCCCAGGAGAGAGATCAGCTTCGCGATGTCGGCGCGGGCCTCGGGGCACATCAACGCGGCCCCCCGTCGTCCAGCATCCCCTCGCGCCGGGCGAGCCGGAAAAGGTACTGGCGGCGCTTCTCAGCGACGGCCGTGCTCTGACCGGCGAACTCGACCCTCACGTGCGCGAAGAGGATCGCCCTCACGATCCCCCGCAGGCTCTCGCCGCGACGGCGCTGGGAAAGGGCGGCACGGATCCGGTCCCAAAGTTCAGGCGGGGCTTCGGTGGTGGCCGGGTCGAGGACGGGAGCGGCCGCAGGCTCACGAGGAGCCTGCGGCACCCCCTGCCCTGCCGGCGCGCGAGCGAGGGCGGCTTCTGTCTCCGCGAGACGCTCGGCGCCTTCCTGGGCCTTACGGGCATCTATCACGTGGGCGGGGATCGGCACGTCGTCGCGACACAGGCCGGCGGCAATCAGCAGCGAGCCCCGACGACGGCGCGTCTTCTCGGTATTGATGTTCCGCCCAAGGCGTTTGCAGGCGCCGCTGAAGCTCCGGCGCTGCTCGACGCACTCGCACCAGAGCTGCAGCGCCCGGGCCTCGGGCTCCCTGTCGACGTAGAGCGACAGCCACGAGAGCGCGGCCTCGACGAACGATACCTGCTCCGCTGTCACCCGACCGCGGGCGACGGCATCGCAGCTCATCACCGGCCAGAACCCACGGTCGCTGCGTGGGCCGATCCGGCCGCCGATCGCGCGCAGGATTTCGTGCGCGTGCTCCAGCGCGAAATCGACATCGGCACTGTCCCACCCGCGGGTCGGGTGATCCAGCATGTGGACGGCGAGCCATGCCCGGCCGATCGGATCCTCAAGCAGGTGCTGGGGCACGCGGCGGGCCGCCACAAGGGCGGCCCTGGCGTCGAGGGGGAGCGCAAGGCGGGTCACGGCATGCTTCATGACCGCCCCCGGGTCGCGGCCCGCGCCTCAAGGAGCGACAGGTAACCGGGCAGGTCTGAGCCCGCCGGGTTCGGTTCGTAGAGGATGGTGGCGCCGAGCCCCTGCAGGACGGCGCGCGTCTCGTGGAGGATCCGGCGGAAATAGTCGGTGCGATCCTGCAAGCGCCGCCCCTTGAACAGCAGTTCGATGGCCCGGCTACGGTCAACCGGGCGTGGGGAAGCTTTGATCAGGATCACGAGGAGCTTGGCCTGGAGAGGGGAGACACGCGCGGCCTCAGCGCCGACCGAGACGAGGCCGGACCGCGTGTCGACGGTGATGCGCCGGCCGGACGGCATTTTCGCCCGGCGGACGAGGCGGCGGGACGGTCGCGCGGTGCCGGCCCCTGCCGGCCCGGACCGGTCCGGGGCTTCACGTGCGGCGCACGTCAAGGGCATGGCGGCCGGTGCGTTCACCGTGAGCGCCTCCGCAGCACCCGTGCTTCGGTGATCGCGTTCGCAACGATTGTTTCGGCCGCGAACACGACTCGCCCATTGCCGCCGCACTCGTTGCGGCCCCGGCGAAAGCGCTCGAGATCGAGAATCGGCGGTGGTTTGCCCTCACAGTAGGACGAGCACCACGCACCGTTGCCGACGAGACAGGGGTCGTGGAGGGCGGTCCCGCGCTGGCGGGTCCTCTCAGTGTGGGCCTTCACGCCACCCTCCCCTGCACTTCAAGGAAGGTCGGGTCGGCGATCTGCGCCGCGCGCTCGGCCGGCTCCAGGGCCTTGCGCTGGGCCGCCGTCTCGATCTCCTCGGGTCGGATCAGTCCCTCCGGCACGGCCTTCCGGTCGTCCTTGCGGTGCTTCTTCGCCCGGGTCCGCTGCTTGCGTGAGGGTCGGCTCATGTCGCATCCCGCCAGGTGGATCAAGGCCGGCACCGCAGCGCCGGCCGGGTTCGTTACGCCGCCTCGGTCCCATCCACGAGCCGCGGCGCCGCCTTGCGTCCGAGCCCAAGCACTTTGGCGAGCTCGGACCGGGCCGCCGAGTAGGACGCGCAGGTCATCGGGTAGTCGGCCGGCAGGCCCCATTTCGCGCGGTAGGCCTCGGGGGTCAGCCCGCGCGAATTCAGGTGCCGTTTCAGCGACTTGTAGGGCTTGCCGTCCTCCAGGCTGAAGATCGCGTCCGGGGTCACGGTCTTGCGGATCGGCACCGGCGGGACGGGCCTCCCGGCCTCGGGTGCCGGCGCCGGGGCCGTGAGCGCTACCAGCGCCGCGTGGGTGTCGCGGATCAGCCCCGGCAGGTCGGCCGGCCGGATGGGGTTGTGGGCGACGTAGGCGGCGACCGTCTGGGCGGTCAGGGCGACGAGGTCTCGGGTCTTGAGGTCGGGCATCGGGGATCTCCGGGTGGGGCGGCACGGCGGCCGCGGGTGGCCCGCAGGGCGGGATTCGGGATCAGGCGGCCTCGGTGAGCAGCAGGCGGGCGGGGATGCGGCAGCCGGGGCGGCCAGGCGCCGGGCCGACGAGGTGCTCGATCCAGGCTGTCGGGTCGGCTCGAAACTTCTCGACGAACACCCTCAGCACGGCCTCGCCGTAGGCGCCGTAGGGCGAACCGAGGTCGATCATCTCCTCCGGCCTCGGCGGCGCGGGCGGCTTCGGCGAAAGGCCCTGCGCAGTGCGGGCGGAGCGCTGCGCCATCACCCGCTCGGCGACGGCGTTGGCGAGCAGCGGCCACGTTCGGATCGGCGTGCGGCGGCAGGCGACTTCGCGCAGCGCCGGCACGATCTCGGTCTCGAGGTCGAGGCCCTCCCGGACGAGCTGGACGACGGGCCTGGCGTCGGCCTCGACGCGCAGGCCCCAGGTCGCGGGCAGCACCTCGCGGCAGCGGGCGGCGATCCGGTCGAAGCCCGCGGCGGTGTCGCACTCCCGGACCGGCGGCGGCGTGGCGGCGGGCGGCGGGGCGGCCTCCTCGTGATCGGGCTCGGCAGGCGGCGGCTGTCGCCGCGCATCGGCGGGTTCCGGGTAGAGCGCAGCGGGCGCCGCGGCGTTGAGCGTCCGACCCTCGCGCGGGGGGTGTGCGCCATTGGCCGCCGCCTTAAGATCCTTTCCCTTCCCTTCCCTTCCTACGCCGAACGTTCGACGTCCATTCGGCGAATGACCGTCTGGCGGTTCGGGCGTTCGAGGATCCTGCGGCCGATCGATCTTCTGATGATGCCACCCCGTGACGGCTAGAAACTCTTCATCGTCAACGACATAGACGCTGACGAGGTCGTTCGCCGCCAATTCGTCGATCATTCGACGAACGTCCGCAGCCGTGAAATCGTCGGACGGGTAGATCTGCGCCTTGATGCGCTTCGGCGAGAGCGCCATCCGGCCGGCGTCGTCGGCGAAGTTCCAGAGGCCGATGAACAGGAGGCGAGCGTTCGGCGAACACTCCATCACCTGGGCGGAGGTCCAGAACTCCGGCTTGATCGTGCGAATGCGAGCCATCAGGCCGGCCCCCTGGCGTGAGATGCGATGGTGGAGGAGGCGACGTCGACCCACAGGTCGAGCGTGGGCGTCGGCCCCATGCGGTTCTTACCCAGCGCCATCTCGAGCGCGTTGCGCTTCTCGATGAATCGGGCGCCGATCTCGGGATCGGAGGAGGCCTTGAGCTTCTTCTCGAGGTAGTAGGCCTCGCGGTAGAGGAAGAGGACGACGTCGGCATCCTGTTCGAGCTCGCCGGAATCGCGCAGGTCGGCGAGCGACGGGCGGCGATCGGCGCGTCCCTCAGCCTCGACGCCGCGGTTCAGCTGCGTGAGCAGCACCACGCAGATGTCCTCGGCCTTGGCGAGCGTCTTCAGGCCGCCGGAGATCTCGCCGATCTCGAGCACGCGGTTGCTCTTGTAGCGGTCGGTCGTCTTGATGAACTTGAGATAGTCGATGAACACCACGCCGAGCCGCTGGCCGACGCGCTCCAGGCGCTTCTTCTGCGCCTTCACTGAAGCGGCGATCTGAGCGAGCGATATGCCGGGCTCGCACTCGATCCGCAGGTGCAGCCGGTCCAACCGCTTCTGCGCATCGCGCAACCGCCACATGTCCTCGTCGTCGAGGTCGACGGCGTGCATGATCGCGCCGAAGGTCAGCGGCTTGTGCGAGGCGTAGGCGAGATCCGCGAAGTACCGCGCCATCATCTGGTCGCGGGTGACCTCCAGCTGGAACACCAGCACCCCGTCGTTGCGCGCGGCGTAGCGCGACAGCGCGGTCATCGAGACCGTCTTGCCCATGCCCGGACGACCGGCGAGCAGCCAGAGCTGGCCGCGTCCGAAGCCGCCCGCCGTGGCGCGGTCGAGATCGGGGATCCCGGTCGGGATGGCCGGAACCGCCAGCTGGCCGGCCCGCATCGCCTCGATGCGCTCCAGCATCCACGCGGCGCCCTCCCCGGCCGACATGCCGGCGAGGTGGGCCTTCGGCGACGCGGCGCGCGCGTCGAGAAGGTCGCCCTCGATCCCGTCGATGATCTCGTCGGAGGTGACCTCGGCACCGCTGAACCGCGCGCGCTCCTGCAGCCGTTGCGCGGCCCTGACGAGGTCGCGACGCGTGGCGAGCGAGCGGATGATCTGCGCGTAGCCGGGCGCACCCGACACCGTGGTCGCTTCCGCGGCGAGCCGGGCGAGGTACTCGCCCACCGTCAGTCCGCCGAGGTCGGCGTCGCCCAGGTAGGGCTTCAGCGTGATTGGGCTGGCCTGCAGCCCTGCGCCGACCATCGCCGCGATCTGCTGGAAGATCGTGGCGTGCTCCGGCACGAAGAAGTGCTCGGGGGCGACGAGCGCCGTGACGAGCGACAGCGCATCGTTGTTGTTCAAGATGGCGCCGAGCAGGGCCTGCTCGGTCTCCACGCTGTGCGGCAGCGTCTCATCGAGGGCCGGCGCCGCGAAGGGAACGACGCGTCCGCTCATCGGCGCCCCCGCTCGCACTCAAGCTGCCGGCTCAGCGCCACCCAGGCGTCGTAGGCCTCGACGGCGGTGCGCATGTCGCTGAGGCGCCCCGTGCCGCGCGCGATCAGGAGCGCGGACCGGAAGGCCTCGAACGCAACGATCTCGCGTTGGTCGGGTGGGGGACGGAGGTGGACCAGGTCACCCATGATCAGCGAGCCTCCCGGTCGTAGGCGGCCAGGATCCGCTCCTGCTGGCGCGGCTGCAGGCCTTCGAGGAATGCGAGCGCCTGGGCGTGCCGCTCGCGATTGAAGGGATCGCCGAGCGCCCGCGCGGCGGCCGCCGCGTCCGGCACGGCGCCGATCGCGTGCGTCAGCCGGAAGGCGTCCTCGCCGCGGCGGAACACGCCGATGATCGCGGGAGAGAAGACGGGGAGGCTGCGGAAGCTCGCCATGGCGCTACTCCGCGGCCTGCACGGCCGGCGGGTCGAAGAGTCCTGCCTCCGCGCCCCAGGCCTCCCATCCGGCCCGCGTCTCCCGGGAGAACAGGTCTGCCCGCCGCGTCGCGCCGGTCGCCAGCGCCTCGGCCGCTTCGTACGGCTGGTCGGGCTTGCGGCTTTGCTCCCGGGCAGGCGCCACGATGACGGTGCGGACATCGCGCGCCGTGCGGGGCCGCCCGAACTTGCCGATCAGGAAGGGCTCGGAGGCCGAGCGCAGCACGTAGCCGGTGCCAAACGCGAGCTTGCCGCCGGAGGTGGTCTTCACCCACACGCCGGAGGTGGTGAAGGAGAAGCCCCAGGCCGCCATGACGGCGAGAGCTTGCGGCAGCATCGGATGCGTCGCCCAGAGCCACAGAAGCGCGTCCTGCCGGGCGAGGTGCGCCACCGGCAGAGCCTTGATCGCGTCGAGCGACATGCAGCCGTACTGCGCCTGCGCGCTCTTCGCCTCGCCCTTCGCCGACCGCAGGGAGAAGGCCCAAGGCGGATCGACCATGATCAGGTCGAACGACAGGGGCGGCAGAGGGTCGAACGGCCAGCTCATGACCGCCCCCGCGCCCGCCACGCCGGCACCGGCTGCGGCCCGAGCAGATCCGCGCCCATCATGACCGTGCACGGCACGATGACGCCCGCCGCCTCCGCCGCCTGCACCCGCTCGATCGACACGGCGCGCTCGGCCGGCACGCCGGGCGGCGGCTCGGGCGGGGACGGCCACACGAAGCCGATTCCGGCGCGCCCGGCCTTCGCGACGAGCAGGTAGCCCGCGGCCGCCAGGCGCCGCAGGCAGGGCCCCTCCTCGGCCGGGGTGAGCGGGTGGAGGCGGGCGGCGATCATGCGGCCCTCCCCGCCCCGAGCGGACCGAGCTGGAAGCGACCAGCATGCTGCGGCGCGAGCTGGTGCACTGCGCAGGCCCACAGACCCAGCGCGTCAGCCGCGTTGTCGTCCTTCGGCGCCCAGCCCTGTCGCTCCGCCGCGGCGATCATCGCCGCCTTGTCGGCGCGGCCGCTGCCGGCGAAGAACTTCTTCACCGACTGCAGGTGGTGCTCCATCACGCGCACCTGCCGCAGCCGGCAGGCGAACTCGGTGTGCCAGGCGAGGCCGTAGAGCTTGCGCGCCGCCGCGAGCGAGGTGGTGCCGCTCATCACCGGCGCCTCGAAGACGACCACGCCGGGATCCTCCAGCGTGATCATGTCGAGGAGCCAGGTGTTGAAGGCGTCGGCGAAGCGGCCGATGTCCTCGCCCGTCGAGGGAAGGACCTTCGTCCCGTAGGTCGGCTCGGACCCGGGCGCGCCGCAGGCCCAGCCGCAGCGCGTCGCGAGGTCGAGGGCCAGGATCTTGCGCATCGGCCGGCCTCAGTGCACCGGCTCGGCCGTTTTCATCCCCTTAAGCCGCTCGACGTTCTCGGCGGCCTGCTTCGCGCCCGGATCCGCCGAAGCCCGCGGCGGCTCGTCGAACATGTCGGCCTGGGCGTTCAGCCCGAGCTTCTCGCGGTAGTCGTCGAACGCGCGCAGGTAGTCGGCCCGGGCGGCCTCGTCCATCTTCCGCAGAGCGATCATCTGCTTGAAGGCCTTGCGGTGGACGCCGTGCGCCTCCTCCGCATCCTTGATGGCGGCGCCGAGCTCGCCCCGGCACTCGTCCATCTCGCCCTTGATGCCCTCGCACTTGCGCACGAGCGAATCGAGGACCTTCGGATTGATGCCGGTGTCCCCCCGACTCGCCTTGCCCATCTTCTCGGCCACAGCACTGCTCCACGTTGGGCGGCGCCGGGCCGCCGAGGTTAGTCAGGGATCGGTGAGGGCACCGGCGGGCAGGGCCGCGCAGCCGGCCGCCATTTCGGCGGCTTCCGCCCGCGCCCGCGCGCACTGCTGCGCGAGGTGCTCGACGGCCCAGAGCGGAAGGCGCCAGTCCTCGCCGAGCCGCGGGGCGGCCACCGCCAGCACGACGGCGCCGGCCTCGGCTCCGAGCGACACGGTCGCGGTGCCGCCGGCGGTGGTGATCCTCAGGCCGGCGCCGACCGCCTCGACATCGGCGAGCGGGATGGCGGCGAGGTCAGTCACGGCTCATCGCCCCCGCGGGTCGACGCGGTCCGGCCGCCTCTCGCGCTCCCAGAGCCTCGGCCACCACTCCCGCGGGATCGGGATCAGCCGCACCAGCAGCAGAGCGAGCCGCCACAACAACAGGGTGGCGAGGCCCGGTGATCGCCGCGGTGATCTCGATGTCATGCTGGAGCGCCTGAAGCTGACGGTGCCGGGCGGTCTCGTAGGCGGCGGCGAGCGACACGTAGACGTCCGCCCAGATCCGCTTCGGGGCGCGGTAGCGGAGCGACCACACCGAGCCGTAGTTGACGCCCGCAAGCCGCGCGACGCGGCGGAGGGCGTTGTCCGTGTCGCCCGGCCCGCGGCTCTCCCACTGGACCATGCGGTCCAGCCAAGTCCGGGCTTCTGCGACCTGCGCAGTCGACATTGGCCTAACCCGTGAACATGTTTTGCACATCTGCAAATCCGTTCCTGTTCATCTTGGAACAGGTGAGAGGAGCTTGTAGATGGAGGTGGATCGGATACGCAGATACTACGGCGCGACCGGCTTTGCTTGCCGGCTGATGACGGTCGCGCAGGAACAGCAGATCCCGCTGGGAGACATGCAGGCTCGACCAGCGGGGCGCCTCGGCCGCGCTTCGGGCCGGCCGGAGCGGGCGAGCGTGGAAATCGGTCCCAAGAAGCCCCCTCTCCCGGTTGAGAGAGGGGGCAGTCGCTGGGACGACGCCCAAGGAGGGCAGTGCTCCGCCCGGGGAGTTGCATGCCGGGCAGGGCTTCGCAGCGCCGGCCATGCCAGCGCGAAAGGTCGAACCAAGATCGCAGGAGTCGGCGGTGTTGCGCCCGGTCCGGAGCGGATAGGGGCCGGTCGCTGCCGGACCGGGCGCACCGCCGGATGGGCCAGGATTGCTGGACCGGCGATTCATGGTGGCGACGGCAATGCCCGCCACGCCGCGGACGCGCAGGTGCGCATATCCAGCTGGCGTGAGGCTGGCCCCATTGTGAGCGGCGGCAGTCATGGCGCCACCCGGAACAGGATCACGCTCGGCCCGTGCCGCTCGACCGGGACGACCATCTCGGGCCGGACGGCCATGACGAACCAGCCGAGCGCAGCGAACACGACGATGTGGGCGGCGAGGATGGGCGGGAGGTCGGAGGCGCGCATGTCAGGGCACCTCGACGAGGCGCGGGCGGTCGCCGTCGGCGGAGAGCCTCCGCTCGCCGGGCGCGTGGACGGCGGCCATGCCGCGGAGCGGACGGGGACCGGGACGGATGCCGTGCGAGAGCGGCGCGCCGTCGCCGGGGCCGGTCGCGAGCGCGGCGATCAGCTGCGCCTTCTGCTCAGGCGTGAGCACGACCGTGGCGGCGGGGCCTGCCTCGGGGATGGCGAGGACCGGCGTGTTGCCGGCCCAGGAGAGTCGGATGGGTCCGATGTCCTGCACTGGGCGGGTCATGCGGCGTCTCCCTTGCGGGTGGCCTGAGATGACGCGAGCATAGTCAGGTGAGGGGCCGGGTAGCGGCCCGGCCCCTCTCGCAACTGCCCATGCCGAGGGAGGCGATCATGAGCGGCCGCGAAGTGGATTCGGAGATGGCGCGAGGATCGCTCATCGCGATCCGCAGTCTTCTGCAGACACTTCTTTCCAAGATAGGACGCGAGCAGGGCGAGGCGGCCCTGAGGCGCCTCCGCACTGCAACGGACGAGCGAGTAGACGCCGCAATTCATCGGATGTCCTGCGAGGATCGCGACTGGCGGGAGGCCGAGGTCACCAAACAGGTCTCGTCGGACGCCGAGGGGTTCCTCGACGACACGTTCGGGGCGGCGTTCGATTCCTTGCTGTAGCGCCGGGGCCCGAGGTCGCGAACGCGGCCGGTCTCCAGGCAGGTGCCTGGGCGGCCGCCGGCGGCGAGAATGCGGCTGATCTCCGCGGTAATGGCCGACCGGCGAGCGTCGGTGGCGGCCCGAAGCGCATCCTCACGCGCCTCAATGCGCGCGTCGATCCGCCGGTCCAGCCAAGCGAGGAGGGCGCGGCGGATCATGCTGCGGCTCCCGTGCCGCGGCGGAACTCGGGCGGGATGAGCGTGAGGCGGAAGGCGAGTACGGCGAAGAGGGCGTCGCGTCGGTCCTCCGGCGAGATGCGCCACACGCGGAGAAGCTCCGCGAGTCGCTCGCCTGGCGTGTGATAAGACAATGCTTCTGTGACATGGCGCTCAGCTGTCGCTATGTCTGCACGGACGGAGGACATTTCAGTGGGCATATTCTTAAGTTCCTGCCCTCATTGCAGCGCCGATCACGTCTCCTTTAGAGTTGTTTTCGCCGAAGTGCCGCCATTGCGCGCCGGCGCAGTCAATATTCAAGATGTCCGTCGCGTAAGTGCCGGAGCGATATGTCCAGCATGCCATTTTAGTGTAGCTTTTCTTGCGCAATTTGCTAAAGAAATGCCTTACACAGAAGCTAAATCCCTCGTAACAAATTTCCTCGCTTCCCCTCACGCATCTGATACGTACGATCTTTTCGTGATCGCGACTTGGCCCGATCCACCGAAGCCACGCGTCCCGGACCACCTGCCACCCGGCACTGAACGCGCACTCCAGCAGGCCGAGCGCGCGTTCTACCGCAAAGACACCGATGCGGCCGGGATGATGTATCGGCGCGCTCTCGAAACGGCGCTGAAGGCCAAGTTTCCCAACGTCACTGGCACGCTCTACGCGCGGATCAAGGCGCTCGTGGATTCGCACGACCTCCCGCCCGCGATCGGCGAATGGGCGCACGAGGTGAGGATCATCGGCAACGATGCGGCCCATGAGGACGACTCGCTGAGCGAACGGGATATGACCGCGATGCGGGAGTTCACGGATGCCGTGCTGCGCTACGCCGTCACGCTGCCGGCCGAGATCGAACTGCGCCGGTTGAACACCGGGTCGCCGCCCTAAGGTGGCCAGAACTGAGCGATGCGCGCGCATCACGGCCGCGCCTCCGCTGCACCCGGATTCATCTCGGCGCCAGGTGGCACCGCTCGGTCGCGCAACAGGTCCGCAGCCGTGACTGCGCCGTCTGTCCCGGCCACGATCTTCCTAATCGTGGCGCCGCGCGGGTCTCGCTCGCCGCGAAGGATGCGCGTGATGGTGGATGCCGGCACGCCAATCCGCGCCGCGAAATTTGCGGGCTTGAGGTCGTGCGCAGAGAGGTAGGTCGCGAGATCCATGCCTCATCAATTTGCCATATGGCAAGGAAAGTCAAGCGTGATTTGCCAAAAGGCTCTGGAGGCCCGCGCGCGCTCTCCGCACTCTTGCCGTATGGCGCTTCCGGAATTGAAACGGCTGCGTGAGCAGCGGGGCTTGTCGCAGGAGGCGGTGGCGACCGCCGTCGGGCTGTCCGTGTCACAGATCTCGCGTATCGAGAGCGGGAAGCGCGATCCCGGCTTGACCGATTTGGAAAAAATGGCCGCGTTTTTCGGCGTTGCAGTTCAGGATATAGTAAATCCCTCCGCCGCGGCGTCTCCCGTCATCAGGGTGGGTCTGTTGCCTGTTCCAATCATTGGCCGCACTGCGGCCGGGGTGTTCCGCGAAGTTGTCGAGTTCGAGGACGCTGAACCGGAATATGTGTTTGAGCCGGAGGACGAGGACTATCCCAAGGCCCGCCGATTCGCGTTGTTGGTCGAGGGGGACAGCATGAACGCCTCTGATCCACCGATACCGGACGGTTCGCGGGTCGTATGTGTGGACTTCGAGGCGACTGGCCAGCCCTTCACGGACGGCATGATCGTCGTCATTGAGCGGACGCGCGAGGGCGGCCACCTTCGCGAATGGTCAATCAAGGAAGTCGAGCTGCATGATGATGAGGTATGGTTCTGCCCGCGCTCGACGAACCTGCGACATAAGCCGATCAAGATAATGAATGACCCCTCTGACAAGGGCTGGACTTCGCTGGAGGTCATTGGACTTGTTCGCGAAGTCTCGCGAAGCGTACGCATCAAGACTGCGCGCAAGCGGTAAGTTTCTGCACGTACGGCCTTTTCCCCGCTTTCCACCACAACTCACAATCGGCCCGGCGGGGCTGGACAACCAGGGGCAGTCTGAGAACAGAATATGAACATTCGTGTTGAGAGGGTCGACCGGATGTTCGATGAGGTTCCCACGATCCGCGCACGCTTCCTGATGCGCCTGCGCTGTCACAACTGTCACCACGTGACGAAACGAACCATCGAGTCGCCCGACCTCGAGGACGCGCCCGCCTGCGTCGAGGAGCTGCTGCAGAGCGCTTGGCTGCACCGACAGAGCTTCAGCTGCGCGGAGTGCGAGAACCCGGTCGCCACGCTGGTCAGCGTTCAGCAGGTGCCGCTGAACGATGTTGCGGCCGGTCGTGCGGGTGAAACTTGCCATATGGCAAATACTGCTTGACGCCTAATTTGCCGTTTGGCAAGTTGCCTCCATCGCCTCTCCCCGAAGCGATGGAGACCCGCAGTGCTCACCCGCCCCCAACCCGACCTGATCGCGATCCGCCGCCGCGCCCTCACGAGTCGCGAGCACGTCGCCCCCAGCCACCTCGACGAGCCGGCCTACCTGCGCACGCTCCGGGAGCGCCTGACCAAGTGGCCTGAGGAGGAGGAGCCGGCCAACGACCCGCTGCCGGCGGCACGGGAGCGGGACTGGCTCCGGATGGCGCTCCTGGTGCTCGCCGTCGCGATGCTGATCCTGTTGGTGGCGGCGAGCGGCCTGCGGGCCCGTCGGATCGATGGGGGCGTGCTGTGACGCGCCCCCGGTCGTCCCCACAGTCCGAGGCGCTTCAGCGCGCCATTACCGCGGCAGGCGGAGTGGTCCGCCTCGCAGACCGGATCGGGGTCCGGTATCCGGCCATCAGCCAGTGGGATCGCGTGCCGGCGCTCCGGGTGCTGGCGGTCGAGTCGGTCACGGGCATCTCGCGCTGCGAGCTTCGGCCCGACCTCTACCCCGCCGGAGACCAAGCGCCGGCAAGCAAACCGCCGCCGCGCACCTACGTGGCCGAGTTCGTGGACGCGGATGGTCAGCGCTGGTTGAGCGAGACGGCCGTGGACAACGGCTTCCCTGCAATCGCCGAACGACTGGCCGCCGACGAGTTGCAGGGCTTCGTCCTCCAGGCAGTCTACGAACTCGACCTGACCGACCCGCTCACGCCGGCCGCCCGCAACATGACCGCGGCCGTGCTCGGCCGGGTGGTCGACATGATCGACCAGGACGACGAGCGCGACGAGCTGCCGGCCAGCCTACAGGAGGCGGCGCGGCGGCATGGCGTGAAGGCCTGCGCCGAGAAGGCGCCGCGGGACTGCCGTGGTCTCGATTTCCTGGCTGAGAGCCGGGAGCAGTTCATCCTGCAGGTGCGGGGTGCCCTGTGATGGTCGCCTCCGTCATCCGCCTCGACACGCGCCGTCCCGTCGACCCGGCCGCCCTCCCCGCTTTCGCGGGATTCCAGCAGCAGCTGCGCGCCGCGGCCGCCGCCGAGCAGGCGTGTGCGCTCGTGGTGATCGCTGACGACCTCGCCCGCCTCGAGGCACTCGCCGCCCAGGCGGACCCGAAGCTTGCCGAGCAGCTGCTCGACGTCCTGTCGCACGCAGCGGGCGTGATCGTCCCCGAACTCGACGCTGCGGCGTCGCACCTCCGGAGGGCCCGCTCGTGACGCTCACCGCCTCCCAGGCCGTCACGGCGGCCGCTCTCTACATGCTCGAGGCGCCGACGCCGCTCTGGCCGCGCTCGGCGAACAGCCGGTGCATCGCCGACGCCAATGGGCGTCCCCGGATTCAGATCCTCTGGAGCGGCCCGGGACGTGAGGCCGAGGACCACGCCCTGGCGCTGGTCATCTGCCGGATCCTCAACGAGGCCGCGGGCGCGGACATGACCGCGCTCGAGCACGCGGAGGCTGCGCGCGCCGAGACCGCGCACTTCCTGCGGCGCGTGGGCGCCCGGGCGGCGGAGTGACGGCGGTGAAGGTCGAGCGGATCCCCTTCACCACCCGCGAGGCGTGGCTCGCCGCGCGCCGGCAGGACGTAACGGCTTCGGCCGCTGCCGCGCTGCTCGGGTGTCACCCGTTCACATCCGCCTATGCGCTCTGGGCCGAGAAGACGGGCCGCATCAGCGACGAAGCCGCGGACTCGGGCCCGCTGCGGCGCGGACGCTTGCTCGAGCCGGTCGCGGTTCAACTTCTCGCTGACGAGCGCCCGGGTTGGTGCATCCACTCGAACCGGGACTATTTCCGCGACCGGATCGCCCGGCTGGGCGCGACGCCGGACACGATCGTGAGGTGCCCGGAGCGCGGGCTCGGCACGGTCCAGATCAAGAGCGTCGAGCGGTCCGTCTTCGCCGCGAAGTGGCGGGACGCGGACACCCGCGAGGTCGAAGTCCCGCTCGCCTACGCGATCCAGGCCATCACCGAGGCGCATCTGCTCGGCGCATCGTGGGCAGCGGTCGCGGCGCTGGTGGTGAGCCATGACATCGAACTCGCGATCCTCGACGTGCCGGTCCATCCCGGCGTCGTCGCACGCGTCCGCGAGGCCGTCGCCGAGTTCTGGGCGATGGTCGAGAGCGGCGACCGGCCCGATCCTGACTGGCGCCGCGACGCCGCGCTCGCGGCGAGCCTGCACGGCGGCGACGGCTCCGCGCTCGACCTCTCGGGTGACAACGCTCTGCCGGCGCTCCTCGACGAGCGGACCGAGCTGAAGGCGCGCATCAAGGCCGACGAGGCCCGGGTCGCCGAGATCGATACCGAGATCCGCAGCAAGGTCGGCCTCGCCGCGCTCGCCATGCTGCCCGGCTGGAAGATCAGCCTGCGCGCCGTCGAGACCAAGGCCTACCAGGTCGCGGCGCGTGTCACCCGCCCCATCCGCATCACCCGGCTTCAGCAGAAGGATGCCGCCGCATGAGCACGGCCATCGCCGAGCGCCAGGAGCGCGCCGCCCACCCGATCGTCGTCTTCAACGAGCAGCTCGACGCCCGAATGGCGCAATTTCGCGCCGCGCTGCCCGCGCACATCCCGCCGGAGCGCTTCAAGCGCGTCGTCCTCACGGCGGTGCAGACGAACCCGGAACTCCTGGAATGCGACCGGCAGTCCGTCTTCAACGCCGCGGTGCGGGCGGCCCAGGACGGCCTCCTGCCGGACGGTCGGGAAGGCGCGATGGTGGTCCGCATGGACTACCGAAAGGGCAAGGTCGCGAACTGGCAGGTGATGATCGCGGGCCTGCGAAAGAAGGTTCGCAATTCCGGAGAGATCGCCACCTGGGACGCCCAGGTCGTCTACGAGAATGACCACTTCGAGTTCGAGCTCGGCGACGACCCATTCATCAAGCACAGGCCCGCCCTGACGAATCCCGGCAAGCCGATCGCCGCCTACAGCGTCGCGACGCTGAAGAGCGGCGAGAAAAGCCGCGAGGTGATGTCGATCGACGACGTGTACCGGATCCGCGATCGTTCGGACGGCTGGAAGGCTTTCAAGGCCAACAAGATTAAATCGACGCCGTGGGCGAGCGATGAAGGCGAGATGATCCGTAAGACGGTCGCGCGGCGTCACTCGAAGGTGCTTCCGATGAGCACCGATCTTGATGATCTGATCCGCCGCGATGACGAGCTCTACGATTTCAAGGGCGCCCAGGACGCGGAGCAGCAGGAGCAGAAGCGCCCTCGCCTCGCTGCGATGCTGGACCAAATTGCTCAGCGCCCAGCCTATGCCGAGCAGCCCGGCGAGTCCGGCGAGGCGATCGCCGCCGAGCCCGAGGCGGACGCACAGGGCTCCGACAATGACGAGGCCGGCGATCAGCCGGGCGCTGCGCAGCCCGATCCCGCCGACGACTTCCCGGGCAACGACGCGATCGCCGCAGGCCGCCGGTCGGCGAGGCGGGAGGGCTGAGCGATGCACTCCAACATCCCTCTCCGCTCGCTCGGCGAGCGCATCAGCCACCGCCGTCGCCGCATCAGCGTCACTCAGGCCGAGCTCGCCGCCGCCGTCTGCCTCGGCCCCAAGGCGATCTCTGCTATCGAGCGCGGCGGCCGCGCGCCTGGCCCCCCTGCTCCCGCGCCTCGCCGAAGCGCTCGGGCTTCACCCGCGGGACCTGACCGCCGCCGACGCCGTGATCGCGCCGGCCGGCGAGGAGCACGATCTCCTCATCGCCTACCGCGCGCTGCCGGACGAGGGCCGGGCCTACGTCCGTGGCCTCGTGGTCGAAGCTGCCGCCGGGAGGATCGCCCGATGATCCGGCTCACCGACGCGCTCGCGGATTTCGACCTCGGCGCTCTCGGGCGCGACCTGCAGACGGCCTCGCTCCACCAAGACCGCTGCCGGCGCCACGCCGAGCGGATCGCGATCCCGGCGGACTGCCCGGAGACCCGGCGAGCTGCGGCGAACATCGACGTCACCGTTGCGGCTTTGAGCTCGGCGGAGCGGCTCGTCGCACTGCTCGGACGGTTCCTGGCGGATGAAGGGTCAGGCCGACCGCAAGCGGTGAAGGCGGCCCGGGCGACGCCACTCGCCATGCGCCGGCCCGGCTCGATGCTGGGGCCGATGGTCGTTATGCAGAGCGCGGAGGGGCGGTGATGGTCGGGACCATCCTCGTCGCCGTGATCGGCTACGGTCTTGCCGCAGTCTGCCTGTGCCTGGGCGCGTCCTTTTTCCTGGAGGCCACGAAGGACACAAGACCGCGCGGCGAGCGGATCGGCGCGCTCGTTTGCACCTTCCCCGCGCTGGTCGCGGCGCTCGTCTTCGCGGGCACCACCCGGTGGCTGCTCGGGGTGCGCTGTGAGCGCCGCCAGCATCTACCACGACCGCACCGGCGAGGACCCCGCGCAGGGCAGCGCCATCCAGGTCAGCACATACGGCGGCGAGGTTACCCTCGAACTCGGCGTGATGCGCAACTTCGGGTCGATGTCGGCAGACGCCTGGGCGGCGCTCAGCCCCGCCGAGGCGCGCGAGCTGGCGGACAACCTGCGGCGGGCGGCGAGTTGGGCAGAGGCGTGCGCGCCTTCGGAGGACTCGGTATGAGCCTCCGCGTCACCGTCCCGTTCGACCCATACCTGATCGGCAACGGCCGCTGGTGCTCCTGCTGCTTCCCAGGCGGGCCCCCGGTCGTCTTCATCCGCCGCCGCTCGCGCCGCGGCTGCAACGAGTGCGCGGGCCAGGGCCGCATCGTCCTCACCGCCGAAGAGATCGTTGCACGCACCATCGCTGCGGCGCGGGCTCACCGAGAGAGGGCACCACGATGAGCGAAGAGACCCTGTTGTCGGCCGCTCGCCGCGCCGTCCGCTTCTTCAACATCGACGAGTCGAAGGGCGGCCTGATGACCGTCGAGACCGTTGCCGCGATGCAGACCCCTGCACAACCAGGTGCCGCT
The DNA here is from genome assembly GCF_000379105.1 of Methylobacterium sp. WSM2598. Classification (GTDB taxonomy): domain Bacteria; phylum Pseudomonadota; class Alphaproteobacteria; order Rhizobiales; family Beijerinckiaceae; genus Methylobacterium. The sequence continues at coordinate 3,425,560 of NZ_KB900609.1, forward strand.
GGAGACCGCTCGGCTGAAGGCGGCGGAGGGCGACTGGGCGAACGATGTGCCCGCGCCGGACCCAGCTTCTGCGCCGCAGCCTGGGCCGATCGCGGTCCCGTCGGCGGGGGCGGTGGCGCTCGTCGACGCGGAGGGCGGGCGGTAATGACCGCGCCTTCACTCCAGCCAATCGGCTATAACCCCCGTCTCGGCAGCGATCTGATGGCGCTGCGTCGGCGTGAGCTGCCGGCGCCCGCGCTCGATGTCGCTGAGGTGGCCCTGCGAGATTCCGAGCGCCTCGGCCAGCTGGGCCTGGGTGCAGCCGTGGTGCTTGCGCGCGGCCGTGACCGGCGAGCCGTGCTCCGCGATCAGGGCGACGAACCAGTGCTCGACCGAGGCCTTCTCGTCCGCTCGGGCGTCGAGCAGGCGAGCGGCGGCGCGATCCTCGGCGGCCTCGTCGCCCAGGCGCGCGAGCAGCGCGTCGTAGTCGCGGCGCGGGAGGATCACGAGCTCCTCGCCGCCGGGCGTGGTGATGATCTGCACGGTCATGGGGTTGTCCTCTCAGTCGTAGATATCACGGCGGTGGCCGATGGCGCGGACCTCTATCTGTGCGTCCGTCTCGACGAACACTACCCGGTAGTCACCAACCCGCAGTCGCGCGCCCGGGCGCCCGGTGAGGGCGCGGACGTCGCCGGCCCCCGTTGCCGCGTAGCGCGCGAGCTTCTCCACGATCGCGAGGCGCGCCGGCTTGGGGAGCCGGGACAGTTCGCGGGTCGCGGAGAGGGTATAGGCGATCGGCTTCATTGCGATAATATCGCAGAGTGCCGCGATATTTGCAAGTGCGGATGCGATATTTTGCGATCGGCGGTTGGCCTGAGCCTCGAAGCGCTCGACGCGGGGAGCGCCGCCTGATGCCTTGGCCCTTCTCGTGGGACCCGCCTCCCATCCTGACCCGCACCGGCCAGTGCCTCGTGCCGAGCGACCTGTCCTGGCGGCGGGCCGATCAGGTCGTGGCTCTCGGCCTCGGCACCCTCGACCCCCATCACCAGCGCTGGCTCGGGCTGCTGACGCTCACCGAGGCTGGGCGGGCAGCAGTCGGGAGGGCGACATGACGCGCTCCCTCGTGATCGACAGTCTTGCAAGCGGTAATCTATATCTAATGAAACGCATGGCCACCAATTACGTAAATCTCGAAGGCTTTTATTATCAGTTCGGCGACCATTTGCGCTATTTGGTCATCCACGTCGATGTACCCGTCCGTGAAATCGATTTCGAATCCGAAAAATTCTGCATCGTAAGAATTCGGAGCGACCCTAACTGCAGTAATCCACTCTCCTCCGGGAATTGCTCGCGCTTCCTCGAATATGAATTCTTCAAATTGCGCTCGCGATATCGACAAGCGCTGCACCGTAAGCTCTCCAAGGCATGGCCCAGCGCACGCTCGGGCTGTCGATTCGTGATATACATCCCCGACAATGTCTGCAAGATGACGGGCATCCGCTTAATGAACCGAGCCTGCCTCGACCTCATAAGTGGTCAAGATCATTTCCACCAGGCGCAGAATTGCTCTGACCGCATCCGCTGCGTCTTCTTCCCTGTCTCTCTGAACGTCAATGAGAACGCCGGAAAAGCTGGCTCCCTGGTTCGCCGTTGTGAGGTTGATGGACGTTACGTATTGGCCGCCGGGAATCGTTCTGGCCACGCTGAGGATCTGTTCCTCGGCTTGGCTGAGCGCCATGGGGGTCCGGTGCATGCGATTCGCCTTTTGCTCGGGCAAAATTCTACCCCGGAGGCGCGGTCATGACTTCCGCCCGTCTAACCGCCCAGGCCGCGGGCACTCCCGCCTTCCCCCGTCTCGACGGCGTCGATATCTGGACCGGCCTCACCCGCGAGGAGCAGGACGAGATCGGCGCCATCGCCGTCGAGCTCGTCGTGTCGTGGCGGCTACAGCGCCGGGTCTACGAGGACCAGTTAGGCGACATTCTCGCCCGGGCCGCCGAGGCCGCCGACCAGCTGCTGACGCGCGAGCTCGACCTCGCGGTCGGTGACGTGCTGCCGGACGGCGCGCTCGAAGCCGAGGACGGCGTGACGGCCCGCATCCCCTCGCTCCTGGGCGACGTGTCCCGGGATTGCGGCTGCACCGAGGAGGACGCCTGCCCGGGCGGATGCGGCTGGGCGGGCCCCGATCAGTGCTCGACGTGCGCGGCCGAGAATGCGCCGGCAGCCCATAGCTCGGAGCCCGACAATGCAGGCTGACCTGCACGCCAAGGACCTCTTCGGCGTCCGCTTCACCGACACCATCGCGCGCTCCGCCACGCTCTCGCGCTGCGGCGCCTACCGCTTCACGCTCACCCGCACCTGGGCCGAGGGCGCGTACGTCTGCTTCGTAGGGCTGAACCCCTCGACGGCGGACCACCGCGTCGACGATCCGGCCGTGCGGCGGTGGATCCACTTCGCCCGCGCCTGGGGCTACGGCGGGTTCACGGCTGTCAATCTCTACCCCTTCCGATCACCCTCGCCGGCCGAGTGCCGGGCGTGGTCGCGGTGGCAGGAGAACGGCCCGGACTGGTACGCCCGGGACGTCATCCAGGAGAACCTCAGCACCATCGTGCGCGAGGCCAAGGCCGCGGCGCGCGTCGTGGCGTGCTGGGGTGCCGGCACGTGGGACCCGATGTGGACCGACCACGTCGTCGAGGAGATCACGACGGGCGAGGCGCCCTGGCCGGACCTGCACTGCTTCGGGACCACGGCCGACGGCAGCCCAATCCACCCGGTGGCCCGCGGGCGCTGCCGCGTGCCGGACGGGGCGGCGCTGGCGCTGTGGTGGAAGGGGGAGGTGTAGCGGTGTCTCAGCACGTAACCGCGGCGCGTCTCGTCGAAGAGTTCGGGTTCACCGAGCGGCACTGGATTCGAATGGCGGCGGCCGGCCGCGTGCCTGGCGCTCGACAGCCCTTCGGACCTCGCTCAAGCTGGGTGTTCGATTTGCGCGCCGTGCGTCAGTGGTGGGAAACGAGCCGGAGGACGGTGCTCGAATGGCCGACATCTACCTCCGTGGGCAAACGTGGTGGGGCCGAGTCCAGAAGGACGGCAAGGACCTCCGCGCGTCCCTCGGAACACGATCTGAAGGCGTTGCTCGGCAGCGTCTTGCAATCTGGCTCGGCGAACTCGAAGCCCAAGCGTGGGGCGCCAAGCCGCGGCTGACTCTCAACACCGTGATGGCGGAGTTCATCCGCGAGCACGGCCCGACGCTGCGCCCATCCACGCTCCGCCGCTACGGCGTGTCCATCGCTTGGCTCGACGAGCACTTCCGCGGCAAGCTCCTCCTCGAGATCAAGCCGGCCGACCTGCGCGCCTTCGAGACCGCGCGCCGGACGGCGGGCGCCTCCGCGCCGACGGTTCGGCGCGATCTCGCCTGCCTCTCGACCATCTTCGCGTTCGCGATCGAGAAGGAGTACGCTGACCTCAACCCGGTCACGCCCTTCATCAGGCAGCGGGCGCGCCGCGGTCTGCGCGAGAGCCCGCCTCGCACCCGCTACTTGTCCCGGGCCGAGGAGGCGCGCCTGCTCGACGGCGCCCTGCCCTACGTGCGCGACGCCATCCTGTTCGCGATCTACACGGGCCTGCGCATGGAGGAGCAATTCTCCCTCACTTGGGCGCAGGTCGACCTCGCCCGTAAGCACCTCACCATCTCGGCCGAGACGGCGAAAGGGAAGCGCGAGCGGACCGTGATCATGCTGGCCCCGGCTGTCGGAGTGCTCGAGCGGATGCCGCGGCACCTGACCAGCCCCTACGTCTTCCACCATGGCGCGGCCACCACGACGCGGGGCGCGACGCGGCGAGCCGCCCTCCCCCGCCCGGACCGGAACGACGGCGAGCGGTTTAACAATCTCGACCGCGGGCTGCGCAACGCGGCCGCACGGGCGAAGGTGCAGGACCTCCGCTGGCACGACCTGCGGCGCACCCACGGGTGCCGGCTCCTGCAGGAGGAGCGCTGGTCGATGGAGATGGTCCGCGACCAGCTCGGCCACCGAAGCGTCGTGCAGACGGAGAAGGCCTACGCGTTTCTCGAGGTGGAAGCCCGGCGCGCAGCGGCGCACGGGGCTGGCGCGGCGCCTATGGTCGATCTCGACCCGGTCACCGGAAAGCCCCTCGTCGCACAAAAGCCGGCACAGGGGCGGCGGTTTGATCTGGAAAAACAAGCGAAATCAAAGCGCTAGAACATCAGTATTGCGTGTTTTGGTACCGCCATTCCCAGGTTCGAATCCTGGCGCCCCAGCCAACTTCCCGCTAAAGCACTGACAGGGCTCACATTCGGGTCGTCCGCCGCAGCGGATCGGCCTCGTTGCTACAATCCGCTGCTACAATCGCCGCCTCGGGTGGCGTGGAGCAGCATGGCCCGCCTCGCCAATGTCACTCGTCGCGCCGGGATCTTCCATTTCCGGCGAGTCGTCCCACCCGACCTGCGTGCGCGCCTCCAGCGACGCGAACTCGTCCGCTCGCTCGGTACGACGATCCGCTCAGCTGCCAAGCTACGGGCCGACCTGCTATACCGCGCATCCGAACGCCTTTTCGTCGCGGCTCGAATCATGCTGCCACAGGACCAGATCGCCCGCCTCGTCCAAGATTTCTACGAACTCGTTCTCGTTATAGACGACCACTGGCGCCTCCTCGGGGGAGCCTTGTCCGATGAGGACCACGCCGCCCACGCGGCCTACCTCGACGATCTCATCGTCGAGCATCGTGGCGCGCTCGCCCGCAACCAGTTTCGGGATATAGAGTGCGCAACCTCGATCATCCTATTGCGGCAGGGAATCGACCCAAAAACTCTGGGTCCGGGGGAGCATAACCAAATTAAGCAAGCCTTCCTGCGCGCGGGTATCGACCTCGCTCAGGAGCTGCGGGCCCGCTGCGACGGCGACTTCAACTACCAGCCGAAGGACAAGCTTCTCCAAACCTCACGACTGACTGCGTCGGAGCACGGACCCTCCCTCACGATCGCGACAGCAACGACCGCGATCACGGCACTGTCGCCGTTCCTGCATCCGGTCAGGGTCACGCCCTCCCTGCCGAGGGTTGAGGCATCGACATCGTCGACCGGGCCCCTGCTGTCGGTCGTGGGTCAAGAGTTCCGCCGCGACCAGCAGGCGACGAAGACGTGGGATGCTCAGACGGCGAATCAGGCCGGCGCCACCTATCGGCTCTTCATCGAGGTCTGCGAGGACCGGCCCCTGTCAGCCTACGGTCGGCTCGACGCTGACCGGTTCCGCAAGCAGGTGTCGCTGCTGCCCTTCGACTACAGCAAGGCCGTGCAGTACCGCGGTCTCAGCGTGCCGCAGATCGTTGAGAAGGCTGAGGCCGAGGCAGCGACGCGCCCGATCACGCGCCTCAATCAGCGCACCGTCAAACGGCACTTCTCCGCTCTTTCGGCGCTGTGGTCCTCGGCGCTCTCGGCCGGCACAGTCAGGGAGAACATCTTTTCGGGCTTCCGCTTCGTCGCAGCCAAGCGGGCTAAGGATCAGCGTCCCATGTGGACGCGGCCCGAACTGAAACAGCTGCTCTCAACGCCAGTGTGGACGGGCTGCAAGTCGGACGTGCGGCGCGGGGAGCCGGGTTCCCTGGTGCTCCGCGACGAGTACTACTGGATCCCACTCATCGGCATCTTCTCCGGGATGCGCCAGGAGGAGATCTGTCAGCTGCACGTGGAAGACGTGCGCGAAGAGGACGGCATCACCTTCTTCGATCTGAATGAGCGCCCTCCGCGGAAGCTTAAAAACGCGACCGCAGTGCGCCGGGTGCCGGTCCACAAGGAGCTGGTGCGCCTCGGTCTGCTGGATCATGTCGCGGCCTGTCGCCGGGCCGGGGAGGCGCTGCTCTTCCCAAACCTCACCCGCGGCGGGGCCGATGCGCGACTCGGTCACGCCTTCTCGAAATGGTTCACGCGCTACCGCCAAGAGAAGGGCCTGTACCGACCCGGCCTCGATTTCCACGCACTGCGCCATACGGCTTCGACGCTCATGCACCAGGCCGGCGTCGCCGACTCCGTTGTCGACCACGTCACGGGGCACACCACCCCGGGCGAGACCAGCCGCTACACCAAGGGGTCGACCCTCGCGCAGCTGCAGGATGCCATCAACCGCATCGACCTCTATTTCGAAGTCACCACCCTCGCCGCCGCGGACGGGCTGAAAGTCACCACGGGTCCAGGCCGTAAGCCGCACCCGAGCACGCGCACCAAAGGGCCAGCACAAAATCCGGTCCGTAAGACCCGCAAACGCTAGCGGACCTTCATCGCGTCGCGCTCCTCGTACGCACGTCATTTCGCCATATCGGTGGATATGCCAGGCCCCTCACGGGCTCCGAGCCTCCACCGTTAGTCAGGCGGGATGGGGATCGCCGGATCAAGCGCCGAAGGGCATCGGCACCCAACGGCGGTCCGGTCTGCCGGGCTGCTCAGGATCGGGGGAACGGTCAGCATCCAAGCCCCCAAGACGACCGCCTGCTCCAAGGGTCCGGAGAGCAGGCATCCGTCCGCGTTGGCCGCCCGGTTGGGCGGGAAGCGGTGAGTAAAGGCCGATAGCCCAACCCCGGCCTGCCTGTCACAAGGTTTCACCTCCGGCCCCGGCTCCGACGGCCTCCCTCTTGGGAGATCCCCGCGAGCACTAGCTTTTGCCGGTTACCGGCGAAGCTGTGCCCTGTCGGGCACAACGGCACCTCGGGCCTCCCCTCCGGGGAGGAGACAAGGCAATCTCCGATCTCTCAATCAAGAGAGATCGGCAAAGAGGTCTACCGGCGACCCACACTGATCCTACCGGCGCGCCTGATATCCATACCCTAACATCCGCCGCGCCCTCATGCCGGCAGCGTGTCAGCCTTCGTCTCCCGTTAGATTTAGGCGTAATTCACACCTAGATCTGAGCCATGGGCAATCTAGTTCTAAGAAACAGCATGCTGAACTAAGCCGATCCGGCATCTCGCTGTGCGGCTAAGTATCTGTTCTGGCTCATTTTTTTATAGGGCGCGTGGCCGCTTCAGCTCTTAGCCCCCGCCGCACCTCGCGTCCACCATCCCCGCCAACGCCGCTTCCGCGCTCGAGCATCCAGCGGCCACGAGTCCCGCAGTTCGTCCCGTGCCTTGGCGAGAATCGCCCCCGGTGCGGCAGCCTTATCAATCGCCAGACGTGCCAACGAAGCCGCGCGCCGTTCCCTCTCCCTCTCGCGATCTTGGTGCTCGCGCTCCTCCCAACCGGAGGCGACGTAGCGCCAGGCATGGTCGCGCAGCGCCGACAGGAACGTCATCCGCTCCTCGTGGCAACGACGCTGTGCGCCCTCGCCGATCCCCTGCGACACCCAGAAACGTCGGCCACCCGGCGGGACGGCCCCGATCGGTCGCCGCCATCGTGACGGTACCCGCAATAGATCCAGCACCACCCCTTCTCGGCCATGTTCGTCGCGAGCCCTGCAATCCGGATCCAGGCCGCGGCAGAGGTACCGCATGTAGCGGAAGTGTAGTCGGTGGTGGCGTGCTTCCGGCAAGTTCATCAGACGCCCGACGCGCAGAGTTCGGCTGTGACCGGGTGGCAGATGCCCTCGCCGGAAGTTGTGCAGCAGCCAACGCCGAACTTCCACGCGCTGCTCGTCCGGGGCGTGCAGGAGGATGTCCGTCCGGCCACGCGGCCCGAACTCGTGCACGTAGATCCAGTGCCAAGCACCGCGGCCTCGCAGCTTCATGCTCAGTCGCTGGAGCAAGGTGCCGACGATCTCTGCGGCTGTCCTGTCGCCGACCCATCCCTCCACATGTCGGATCGTCACCCTCATGTTGAACCAAACGCCAAATTCCTGCCCCATGAAGGATGCTGCATCCCAAAGTACACAGGCCTGCGCGTAGGTGAGATGCTCAGCCACCGTTCCCGCACCGATCGCCTTCGCAGGCGTCTGAGCACGCGGACGCCGGGGGCGCTTCATCGATCTATCTGCCGTATCCCCAGGCCCGGTAGCGCCCCGCGCTTCGCTGGGCACCGGCAAAGGGCCGAGGTACCCGTGAAAGCGGCTGATCAGTAACGCTAGGTCTGACGCGCTCGCCTGCCGCGCCGTGCTCGACCGCCACAGCTCCGCCAGCCGTTCAGTGAAGCTCGGCACGTCCGTCCGCGCCGCGGCCGCCCTCGCCGTCAACGCCTCCACCAGCACTCGGCGGTCTGTCACGCTCACGCGGTCGTGAATCGCGTGCGGTCGCTCGACCCTGTGCACCTCATTAAACAGCAGGTAGATCAGCAGCTCTTCGACCAGGCGGATCTTCCGCTCCGGGGCCGCCACCCACCCTTCCAACAAGTGTAGCTGCTGCTCCAGCGGGCCACCTGTCAGGGCAACCTTCAGATAGGCTGGCACCACGTCGGCATGATCCAGATCGAGGGCGCGGCGCACGCCGTCATACGTCAGGCTGCCGAAGTCCTTCACCCTCTCCAAGTCGCGGATCAGCCGGCGCGGCGACCCACGTCCCGTCTCGACCAGCAACTGCAGCGCGGCCGCCTCCGGCTTCAGTCCTTCGTGGTGGCAGACCTTGTTCAGGTATGTCAGCGCATCTTCGTCGGAGATCGGGCGGATCTCGATTCGCAGGCTGCGCGTCAGCACCGCCTCCGGGATCGCCTCTAGGTCCGTCGTCAGCAGCATAAATACGGTGGTGCTGTTTGGCTCCTCAAGACGCGACAGCAGCGCGTCGAAGGCGGCACCCGTCATGCGGTGCGCTTCATCCAGCGCGAAGATCTTCCGGTACCTGCGGCTCCCCGAAGTGCTTGAGGCGCGCACCAGCTGACGCGCGTCTTCAATGCCGCCCTGCGATGCACAGGGGTGCTCTTTGTAGTAAAAGTCGTTCTTCGGGTTGAACTCTCGGCAGATGTCACAACTCAGGCACGGGGAGCCATCTACCGGTGCCCGGCAGTTCAAGGCATTTCCGAGCACGCGGGCTATCGTCGTCTTCCCGCATCCCGACGGTCCGTGCAGCAGCAGGGTCTTAACCTGGCGCTCTCTGACACGCTCCTTGCACCACGCGATGGCCCCGTCCTGCCCGACGATGTCCGCGAACACGCGTGGACGGTATTTCTCGTCCCAGCTCCTCGGTCCTGGTGAATCCGACATGCCTCCGCGCATCCTCGCTTGTCGACACCAACCGGACCGCCGGTCAGCTTGTGCTGGCTCAGCTTCGCCTTTAGTCGTTTCCCCCGGTGACACTCAACGGACACGATGCCCGGCCCATGGACGCTGCCGACACGGTCGAACTGGACGACGACATCGAGCCGCAGCAGGAGCTTTCGCCACCGGTCACGCAGGCTCTCGCGGCGCTACGGGAGCAGAAAAAGCACGCTGCCACCCTGTTAGCCGCGCTGCACGCCGTGTTCGCCGGCATCGAGGCCACGCAGGCCTTCATCGAGGATCAGGTCTACCGATTCTCGGTCAATGGAGACGAACTCCGGGCAGCTCTCATTGCTACCGGTTTCGTACAACCCAAGGGTCTTAAGAAGGAGCAGCGGCTGGCCAATCAGGTCCAGTGCACGTTCTCGCAGGACAGGTTGCGCCTCACGACGCACAGCAAGACCCTCTTCTGCACCACGGAAATCCCGCTGGCGTTCGCGCCAGGTGCTTTGATCGAGGAGGGTCTCAGTTTCAGGCTTCTATACGCCAAGATGCGCGACGCCTTCGCGCATCCCAAGCATCCGATCACCTTCGCATCAACACTGATGCTCGGCTTTCATCCAATCGAGCAGTACCTTGCCGTCTATCTTGAAACCGGGGAAATTCCCCTCGCGACGGCCGCGGCATCTCCCATGGACGAACCCTGGAGCACCGAGACCTTCTCGCCTCCCCACCGCATCAGGCCTGACGTTCTGGTGCAAGGCCTCCAGGCCATCTTCATCAGCCTTGGGAGACACGACAAAGATCCTCGGTACCAAGTAGTCGAGGTCTCGGGCGGGCGCATGCGGGCCGCCGCGCAGGATACCTGTTCGGTTTACACCCACCCCGCGCTCGAAGGTCTGTCCCTCACCCTTCACGCGGGCGACGCGTTCCAACTCGCCGACGTCCTACAGCGATTTCGTTCCGAAAATACGACACTGTCTAGCTCGGACAACTGGCATCGTCTGGAGGACGGCACGCTGACACTGCTCATCAGACGGCCTGGCCATCCAATCGTCTCACGCATAGACCGCACGATAATGGAAGCTGATGAGGATGCTCTCGCCAGAGTTTCTGCTGACCGTGAGCGTCTCTGGCAGATACTCACTCCGTTTCTCTACTTTCTGCGTATCCGGCAAGACGAAAGGCTCGGGAGCATCAGTTTCCCTGACCTGCAGCACGACCCTGGTCGGAAGGGCGAGAAGGTGGAGCTAATTCTGTCAGCGAAGTCCCGCTTCGAGTCTGAAGTCGAGCCCAAGCAGCGGATGCTGGTCGTTCCATCGGTTTGCCTGCTCGACTCGCAAGCACAATCTGCCGCTTCGACGCCCTGGCTAGTCGATTTTGTCCATCTCGAGCGTTTGATCCGGTGGTCACGGCGTGACCGTCTCGACTTGCATCTTAGCGACGGCGGCCTGCTCGTTACCGACGGCGGAGAGGACTGGGAAGTCCGCAGCCTGCTTCTGACTCATCAGCTGTAAAGCGAACTCATTACCCACAAAACGCTCGGGGTGTGCGGCCACAAGGCAATCTCGGCTCGCTGGTCGGATTGCTACATACAAAGACAACCCCTGTGACCCTGGCTCGAAAGGTGACCCGCTGGTCTACCGTCGGTAGCGTCCACGGACGAGGTGTAATTTTCAGGGGGTCCGGGGTGGGGCTTGGAGTGGCCATCGGAGCTGGCGGCTAAGGTGGAGTTTGCGGACTTCAACCCGAGCCAGGAGCACCCGATGACCGACGACAGAGTGGCACTGATCGAGGCGCTGCAGAAGGCCGACGACGGCAACTTCCTGCGCAGCCTCGCCGAGACCGTCCTGCAGATCCTGATGGAGGCAGACGTGGAGGGCCTGATCGGGGCGGGCCGCTACGAGCGCACGGGCGAGCGCAGCACCTACCGCAACGGCTACCGCGAGCGCAGCCTCGACACGCGGCTGGGCTCGCTCAACCTCAAGATCCCCAAGCTGCGCACCGGCAGCTACTTCCCAGGCTTCCTGGAGCCGAGGAAGACGGTCGAGAAGGCGCTGGTGGCGGTGATCCAGGAGGCGTGGATCGCCGGCGTCTCGACCCGGCGCGTGGACGAGCTTGTGCAGGCCATGGGCCTGTCGGGCATCTCGAAGTCGAGCGTGTCCAAGCTGTGCAAGGACATCGATGAGCGCGTCACGGCGTTCCTGACGCGTCCGCTCTCTGGCGCGTGGCCCTATCTGTGGCTCGACGCCACCTACCTGAAGGTGCGTGAGGGCGGGCGCATCGTGTCGGTGGCCGCCATAGTCGCCGTAGCGGTGGACACCGAGGGCCGGCGGGAGATCGTCGGGCTGCACATCGGCCCATCCGAGGCCGAGGTGTTCTGGACCGACTTCCTGCGCAGCTTGGTCAAGCGCGGGCTGTCGGGCGTGCAACTCGTGATCTCGGATGCCCACGAGGGTCTCAAGGCCGCGATCCGCCGGGTGCTCAAGGCGACGTGGCAGCGGTGTCGTGTTCATTGGACCCGCAATGCCCTGGCGTATGTGCCGCGCGCCCAGCAGACGATGGTCGCGGCGGGCCTGCGTCACGCCTTCCAACAGACGGATCAGGCCGCGGCCCGCGCTGCGCTCCACCAACTCGCCGAGCAGCTGCACACCCGCTGGCCGAAGCTTCACGGCTTCATCGCCGAAACCTGCGAGGACGTTCTAGCCTACATGACCTTCCCGGCCCAGCATCGCAGTAAATTGCATTCGACAAACCCGCTTGAACGCCTGAACAAGGAGATCAAGCGACGCGCTGATGTGGTCGGGATCTTTCCCAATACCGACTCGATCCAGCGCCTGATCGGCGCGGTGTTGCTGGAAGCCAACGACGAGTGGCAGCTGCAGCACCGCTACATGCAGGTCGAGGGCATGGCCGGCCTCACGTCGGCGTTGATCGAGGAGGCGATCACTCTTCCACCGCAAGCCGCCTGACCGATGGCCGCTCCAACTCCACCCCGAAAGTCCACCTCATTGACGGACGTGACCCTACCGTCCGTCATCGTGCACGTTGTAGCCCAGCCGGCGCTGCTACCGCCTGCAGCAGCTCCTGCTTCGTCGGCAGCAAACCTGGGCGCGCGGTGCCCGTGCCTGCGGCGTCACTCGCGCGCAGGAACAGGAGGCCACCCTCGATGCTGCCATTCGAGACGCCGCCGTGACGCTCATCGCCGCGCCGGCTCACACTCTCGGCAGCATACGCACCAAGCTCCTCGTCCTCCTCGCCGTGCAGGAACCCGGCGAAGCCTTCCGCGACAGCTCGCCCTGGCGTGAGCTGCGGCTCATCCTCGCTGATCTGAGCCGCTACACAGATCGGCTCTGACCCGCACACTGCGGCTGCGAAACGCTCCACCCCTGGCGTGAGAAGAGCGGACGCGGCCCTGTCAGCGAGCTGCTTTCCCCGCCATATTCTCGCATACCCCCGTGTGATGATGGCGGACCCGAAAAACTCCCGCGATTCTGTTAACTTGTGAACAATCGCGTGGGCACCAGATCGTGTATGGCACCGTGGAAGAGACCCACCGTGCCCCCTCACCGACCCACTCCCGCCGCCTGCTCACCCGCGCCGCGAGGCAATCTCCTGTTGGAGACTCTCGACGTGGGCGATCACGCCCTCGTCGCCACGCACCTGCAGGCGGGCGAGCGATCACGTGGCGACATAGTGTTCCGCGCCGGTCACGACGTCTCGCATGTCATCTTCCCCCTCCAGGGCACTGTCGTGACGCTACTCGTGCCTGTGCGCGACGGGCGCTTCATCGAAACCGCTACGGTCGGGTACGAGGGCGCCGTCGGCGGGGTTGTCAGCGAAGGCTACCTGCCAGCCTTCAGCCAGGCCGTCGTCCAGATCGCCGGGCCCGTCCTGCACATCGAGGCATCCCGCCTGCAGGAGGCCAAGCTCGCCTCGCCGACGCTGCGCGACCTGTTCGTTCGCTACGCCGACTGCCTGCTCGCCCAGGTGCTGCAGTCGGTGACATGCACCCTCGTCCATCCCATCGAGGAGCGCTGCCTGCGCTGGCTCCTCACCCTCCAGGACCGGCTCGGGACGCCGATCCTTCCAGTCACCCACGAGCTGCTCGCCGACATGCTCGGCGTGCGCCGAAGCTACCTCACCCGCATCCTCGGCGACCTGCAGCGCCGCGGCCTCATCCGGATCGGTCACGGCCGCGTGACACTTCCGGACCGGAACGCCGCTGAACGGGCCTGCTGCGAGTGCCACGCTCGCGTACGCGACCACTTCCGCACGAGCCTGGGCGCCACCTACGCTTCCAGCGGCCGCATTGTCGCCATCGACGTCACTTCTCAACCGAACGGCGTGCCCAATCCGCTTACCGCTCCGTCGCACCAACCCCTCGCACCAACACCATGATCGCCGCCCCGTCCCGTCCCACCAATCCGCTGCGCGACCCGTCCCGGCTCAATAGCCTCGCGGGGTACGGCATCCTCGACACCCTGCCCGAGCCCGGCTTCGACGACATCGTCAACCTCGCCCGCCAGATCTGCGGCATGCCGGTGGGGCTCGTCAGTCTCGTCGGCGAGGACCGCCAGTGGTTCAAGGCGCGCGCCGGCTTCGAGCGCTGCGAGGTCCCGCTCGACCAATCGGTCTGCACCCACACCCTGACCGGGCCGGGCCTGCTCGTCATTCCGGACCTGAGCAAGGACCCTCGCACGCGCGACAACCCGCTGGTCGCGGGCGATCCGCACCTGCGCTTCTACGCCGGCGCACCACTGCGGGCGCCGGGCGGCGAGCACCTCGGCGCCCTGTGCGTGATGGGGCACGAGCCGCGCCCGAGTGGACTGACCCCGGAGCAGGCGGGCGCGCTTCAAGCGCTCGCCCGGCAGGTCATGATCCAGCTGGAGTTCCGGTCCCGCGCCAAGGCTCACGAGGCGGTGCTCGAGGCGCAGCGTGCGATCCAGGACGCGGCAGGCGACCTCGACGCCATCCTTGATGCCGTGGTGGCTGGCGTCATACGGGCGGTACCCCAGGCCGAGGGCGCCGCAGTCGAGTTGCGCGAGGGCGACGAACTCGCGTTACGCTCGGCCCGGGGCAGCCTGGCCGAGCACGTGGGGCTGCGCATCCCCGTGCAGGGCAGCCTCGCGGGCGACTGCCTGCTCTCGGGCGAGCCGGTGATCTGCACCGACGCGCTGCAGGACCCGCGCGTCAACCCCGAGGCGGCCGAGCGGTTCAGGACGCGGTCCTGCCTGCTGGTGCCAGTCGCGCGGGCGGGCGGCGTGCTCGGTGTGGTGCGCCTGCATTCCGGCCGGCCGGGTGCCTTCACCCCGGCGGACCTCGAGGTGGTCCGGCTGTTCGCCGGCACGGTGGTCGCAGGTCTGGCCGAGGCCGGTGAGGCCGAGGCCCGCCGCGAGAGCCGGCGCAGCGAGGAACGCTACCGCGCGGTGTTCGAGAACGCGGTCGACTTCGCGGTGATCGTGCTCGACCTCGAAGGCCGCATTACCGACTGGAACGAGGGCGCCACCCGCATCCTCGGCTGGTCGCCAGAAGAGATGCTCGGGCGGCACGCCGAGACTTTCTTCACGCCCGAGGACCGCGAGGCTGGCATCCTCGACCACGAACTCCAGAGCGCCCTGACGGCCGGGCGCGGCATCGACGAGCGCTGGCACCTGCGCAGGGACGGGAGCCGCTTCTGGGCCAGCGGCCAGATGATGCCGCTGCGCGACGAGGCCGGCGTGGCCACCGGCTTCGTCAAGATCCTGCGCGACCGCACCCAGCAGCGCGAGGCAGGCGTGGCCCTGGAGGAGAGCGAGCTGCGCTACCGCTCGCTCGTCGAAGTCAGCCCGCAGGTGGTCTGGTTCGGCGATGCGGAGGGCAACATCACCTACTGCAACTCCTACTGGTACGACTACACCGGCCTGCCGCCGGACGAGGTCGCCGAGGCGAGTTGGACGGAGGCCATCCACCCCGACTACCGGCAGCGCGTACGCGACGCCTGGCTCGCGGCCGCCCGGGAGGGTGACACATACGAAGTGGAGTTCCCACTACGGCGGGGTGCCGACGGCCAGTACCGCTGGTTCCTCTCGCGCGGGCGCCCGGTCCGCGACGAGGCCGGCGGTATCCAGAGCTGGATCGGAGTCTCGATCGACATCCACGAGCGCAAGCTCGCCGAGCAGCGCTTCCGCGCCCTGACCGAACTCGCGCCCTCGATCATCTGGTTCAGCGACCCGGACGGGCGCATCAGTTACCTGAACGACCGTTGGTACGCCTACACCGGCCAGACGCCCGAGCAGGCGATGCCGTTCGGCTGGGCCGGCGCGCTGCACCCGGATGACGTCGAGCCCTTGCAGGGGGTCTGGGCCAGGGCGCGCGTCCGCAACGAGTTCTACGAGGGCGAGGCCCGCTTCCGCGGCCGCGACGGCGCCTACCGCTGGTTCCTGGTCCGGGCCGAGCCGCTCCGGGACGAGCGCGGTGAAGTGCTCGGCTGGATCGGCACCGATACCGATATCCACGACCGCCGGCAGGCCGAGGAGGCTCTGCGCGAGGCCGAGGACCAGTTGCGGCTGGCGATCGAGGCGGCGAACCTCGGCATCTTCGACCACGACCTGCGCACCGGCGAGATCACCTGGGACGCGCGCGCCAGGACGCTGTTCGGCGTTGGCCCTAACGCGCCGTCCACCCGCGAGACCCTGCGGGGGGCCATCCACCCACAGGACTTCGAGCAGGTGCGCAGCGACCTGCAGGCGGCGCTCGACCCGGCGGGGCCGGGCATCTACGAGACCGAGTACCGCACCGTCGGCCTCGAGGACGTCGTCGAGCGCGTGATCTCTGCCCGTGGCCGCTGCATGTTCGAAGGTGGCGTGCCCGTGCGGCTGACCGGGGCCCTGCGCGACATCACCGCCAAACGCCGCGCCGAGCGCAGCCTGAACGAGACCGCCGAGCGCTACCGGCTGGCCGCGCGCGCCACCAACGACGCGATCTGGGACTGGGACTTCGCCGCCGACCGCATCCTCTGGAACGAGGCCCTCCAAACCTCCTACGGCTACAACCCGGCGAGGGTCGACCACTCGGGCGAGTGGAGGATCGGCCACATCCACCCGGGGGACCGCGAGCGGGTGACCGCGAGCATGCAGGCGGTGATCGACGGCACCGGCACCGCCTGGTCGGCCGAGTACCGCTTCCTGCGCAGCGACGGCTCCTACGCCCACGTCTACGACCGCGGCTACGTCATCCGCAGGGCGGACGGGCGCGCGACGCGCATGATCGGCGCCATGCTGGACCTCTCCGAGCAGAAGCGCGCCGAGGCGGCGCTGCGGAAGAGTGAGCGGCAACTGAGCAACGAGCGCGGGTTCCTGCGCGCCATCTTCCAGCAGGCCCCGCTGGGCATCTCGATCGCCGGTGCGACTCCCGACGTGCCCGCGACCCTCAACGCACGGGCGCAGGAGATGCTCGGGCACGGCCCCGGCGAGCCGGGAGACGAACGCTACGCCAGCTACGGCGCCATCCATGCTGACGGCCGGCCCTACGCCCTAGGCGATTACCCCACCCTGCGGGCGCTGCGGCAGGGCGAGGTCATCCGGGCCGAGGAGGTTCGCTACCGCAACGCGCGCACGGGCGAGGTGCGGCGCCTGGAGGTGTCGAGCGCACCGGTCCGTGACGAGGCCGGCGAGATCCGGGCGGCGGTGACCCTCCTCGCCGACGTCGAGGACCAGCGTCGGGCGGAGGCGGAGATCCGGCGCTTGGCCGCCATCGTCGAGCAATCGACCGACTTCATCGGCATCGCGCGGGCGGACGGCCGCGTCGAGTACGTCAACGAGGCCGGGCGCCGGATGGTTGGCCTCACCCACCTCGACGCCACCCGGCGCACCAGTCTGCGCGACTACTTCGCGGAGGAGGACTGGCCTTTCGTCGAGGAGACTATTCTGCCGACGGTAGCCGAGCACGGCGCCTGGGTCGACGATTATCGCTTCCGCAACCACGTCACAGGCGCGACTGTGCCGGTCCACTGCAACCTGTTCGCGCTTCTCGGTCCGACCGGTGCCTTCGAGGGCTACGCCACGGTCACGCGCGACATCACCGAGCGCAAGCAGGCCGAGGCGCGGCAGGACTTCCTGAATCGAGAGTTGAGCCACCGCATGAAGAACCTGCTGGCGATGGTGCAGGCCATCACCGTGCAGACGATGCGCGGGGCGACGGACCTGCCCACGGTGCGCGAGGTGCTCGTCAACCGTCTGATCACGCTGGGCAAGGCGCACGACATGCTCCTGGAAGGAGCGGCCGAGAGCACGCCCATCGGGCCAGTCATTCGCAACGGCGTCGGCGTGCAGGACGACGGCTCGGGCCGGGTCAGTTACGCCGGTCCCGAGGTCGAGATCTCCGGCAAGGCGGCGCTGTCGCTGGCCATGATGGTGCACGAACTCGCGACCAACGCAGCCAAATACGGCGCTCTCTCGGCTCCCGGGGGGCGGGTTGACGTGAACTGGTCCGTCGACGAGGTCGAGGGCGAGCCCTGGCTGCTCATCACCTGGGGCGAGCAGGGGGGACCCCCGGTCTCGCCCCCGACGAGCAAGGGGTTCGGCTCGCGCCTGATCCAGCGGGGCCTGTCGGGTCAGGTCGGCGGGTCGGTCCGGCTCGACTACCTGCCCGCGGGCGTTCTCTGTACCGTCGAGGCGCCTCTGCGAGGGTTCCAGCAGGATGGCTGAACATCGGGTCAGTCACCCGCCCCTAGCCATCGCGCTTGTAATCGAGGACGAACCCCTGTTCCGGCTCGACCTCACCGCGCAGCTAGAGGAGCGCGGCTACGAGGTGCTGGAGGGCTCCTCGGCGAGGGACGCCCTGAGGTACCTGGAGGACGGGGCGAAGGTGGCACTCCTGGTCACCGACGTGCGCATGCCGGGCGACATGGACGGCATCGCTCTGGCTCACGAAGTCGCTCGGCGCTGGCCTGCGACGGGCATCGTCTTGGTCTCAGCCGCGGCGCCGCCTGGGCCTGACGATCTGCCCGGAAACGCCGTGTTCCTGGGCAAGCCCGTAACGCCGGCTCAACTCGGCGAGGTCGCCTCGCGCTGGCAGCGGGAACCGTACGTTCCCTAAATCGGTACAGAGCTGCGGAGCCAAACGGGCCGAAAAAAGACTCATGCAGTCCTGAATTTATCTCGAGTTCGCAGCTTTCTTTCTCATAGCGCGCATCAATATCCAGTCTATCGGACTCAAACCAGCAATAATGCCAAGATTATTTCATCTCACGCCAGGATCGCTGCCGATCACCTTATTCAGGTTGGCCATAAGCGCAGTGGTGCGCCGCGTAAGCGGCGCCATCAACTTCGTCGGCTAGTGCATAAACGCCGACATTCGCATCAGATGCCCGGCTGCTAACCGGCTGAAGCTGCAGAGAAAATCGCTCCGTGCGGTGTACCTTTTGAAGGCGTCAGTGCACTTCTGTAACGGGCATTGGTGTCAATCCCTTCTGAGCGTCATCTCTTCGCCGGAGGCTTGCTTCTGTCCGCAGTCAGCGCAGGGCTGCTGCTTGATGATGTCTGCTGAGGATCGGTTGGCCTATCTAGGGTCGCGCAGTCACCTCGTCGGCGCTGCTGTGCACTGAACGGCCTGACCGGATCCATCGTCCCGGCGAAGGGACTCGGCCTCGGGGGGGCTGATGGTGATGAGCCCACCCGAAGAGTGTGTCGTCTCTCCTGGTCTAAGCGGCGGCCAGAGGCGCAGCTTTGTGAGTGACGAAAGAGGTCTGGTCGCGCAGCATCCGGTGCAGCACGACCGCGAGCTTGCGTGCGAGGGCGACCTTGGCCTTGCGCAGACCTGCACGCTTGGCGACGCTCAAGGCCCAGGTCTTCAGGTCGGATCCCTTCACCGGCCGCATCAGGATGACATTGGCCGCCTCATAGAGGGCGGTGCGCACTCCAGCGTCGCCGACCTTGGAGATCCGCCCCGTGTAGTCCGTCTCGCCGGACTGATACTTCTTGGGCGTCAGGCCAAAGTGGGGTCCAACCGCTCGTGATGAGCGAAACCGCTGCGGATCGTCCACCGCCGCCACGAAGGTCAGCGCCACCACGACGCCCACGCCGGGTGTTGTCATCAAGCGATGCGCCCTCTCGTCCTGGCGCGCCATAGCCCGCACCCGACGCTCAAAACCGCGGAGCTCCTCAGCGAGCACCTCTCGCGCCTTCAGCAGCGCGGTCGCGATCATCTCCAGAGCGGGATGGCCGTCGACCAGTGTCCGTATCCGGGCCGGATAGGTCTTCGGCGTCGTGGCGCCGACCTTCAGCCCGAAACCCCGCAGGATCCCGCGCAGGCTCATCTCCATATCGTGCAGCTTGCCCTGCACCAGCTTGCGCGCCGTCAGCATCGCACGGACCTCCTGCGCCGGGACCGACTTGCAGTGCACCGGGCGGAACCAACCCAGCCGCATCAGCTGAGCGATGCCGCGGGCGTCCTTCTTGTCGGTCTTCACCGGCATGGTCTTGAAGGCTGCGCGCACGTGGCGGGTCTCCAGCAACTCCACCGCCAAGCCGGCCCTGCTCATGGACGCGTAGAGCCACTGCGACAGCGGCCCGGCTTCCAATCCGATCCGCTCCATGGCCACGGGATGCTCGGCGAACCAGCTGATCAGGGCGTCAGGCTCACTCAGCACCTTCGCTTCGCGGACGATCTTCCCCTCAGCATCGACGACACAGACGTATGAGGCTTCCAGAGACACGTCGATCCCGGCATACTGCTTCATGGTCGTTCCTCGATGATGCTTGGCGCAGGCCCAAACCTGACGCCGTTGACTTCGGACACCATCATTCTGAGGGACGACCACCCAACCTCAAGCGCTCCGGTGTTCGGCGCGCCCGTTACATCATCTAGCTCAGCAACTTACTCACAGGCCGCTCCGTTTCTAAGGCACTCTGTTCCGTTTCATCAACGGCGGCTAGCGCGCAACTTCCCAGCCATGGCCGTGAAGCTCTCGCTGCCCCCGCTCGAAAGGACGCAGCCTGTGACCCAAGCCGCTGACACATCCCCCGCAGTCCTCGGCCGTGCCCAAGGCACACTCCTCGGCCTCGCAGTCGGTGACGCCCTCGGCAGTACGCTGGAGTTCGTCGAGCGCGACACCCAGCCCCTGCACACCGAGATGCTCGGCGGCGGCCCCTTCGACCTCGAACCGGGGCAGTGGACCGACGACACCGCCATGGCGCTTGCCCTCGCCGACAGCCTCATCGACTGCTCGGGCCTCGACCCGCACGATCTCGCCACTCGCTTCGTCCGCTGGTGGCAAAACGGCGCCTACAGCTGCACCGACACCTGCTTCGACATAGGCATCACCACCAGTGAGGCACTCGCCCGCTTCGTCCGCACCGGCCAGCCCTACGCCGGCTCCACTCACCCGCGCTCCGCCGGCAACGGCAGCCTCATGCGCCTAGCACCCGTCGCGCTCTTCTCCCTTAATGACCCCGAGCGCGCCGATCAGCTCGCCCGTGATCAGAGTCGGGTCACACATGCCGCCCCGCAGGCCGTCGAGGCTTGTGCCTACTTCGTCCAGCTCCTGCGCGAAGCCATCCTCGGCCAGCCCGACGTACTCCGCTCCCGCACCTGGTCCAGCGACTCGGCCGTCGCCGCCATCGCCGCCGGGTCTTGGCGCCAGAAGTCACGCGACCAGCTCCGTTCATCCGGTTACGTCATCGACACACTCGAAGCCGCGCTCTGGGCCGTGGGCACCACCACCAGCTTCGAGGACGCGCTGATCCTTGCCGTAAACCTCGGCGAGGACGCCGACACGGTCGGCGCAGTCGCTGGTCAACTCGCTGGCGCTCTATACGGCGCCGCCGCCATTCCGGAGCGCTGGCTTCAGCCCCTGGCCTGGAGGGACCGAATCACTCGGATAGCTGACCAGCTGCGGCCATTCTGCCTGGTGAGTTCGGCTTCAAGCGCAGTGTCCTGAACCAGTCGGAGGCCTTCAGGATGCATCGTAAGTCGGTCAAAGAGCCGTTCGCTGTGAACTCACTCGGTCACGAACAAAAGCTCCAGAGCGGCTAGGTTGCTGCCGGACGTGCGCTCCTGTATGGCCGCGCCAATGGCCTCACAGGCGACGAAGAATGAGTTCATCCCCCTACGCCTACCATCCCGACATGCCTGACGGGTGCCCGCTGGATGGAGCAGAACCTGCAGGCACCATCTACAAGGCAGTCAGCAATTTTCCCGCCACTGCAGCAGACTTCGAATCAGACATCGAGACTAATAAGAGTGGTGCCAAGTCTAACAGGTGCAAGAACTGGGGCTGCTCTGTCTGGCAAAGCATCGAAGCCGCAGAGCACGGCCGTGCAACGTACGCACACTTCCGCGAAAGCTATATCGTCATGGGGAATCTCGCCCCAGCCGACGGCGAGATTCTGACGACGCCCTCCAAGAAGCAGCCACAGCATTCCACCTTCTGGAAGGTGCATCAGCTCGATATCTCGGGTAAATTCGTCATGGTTCTGGAACCGGAACCGGGAGAGGATGACGACCCGCTGGGGCCGGAGACTTAACCATGTGGTCTGTCGAGGAACCGGCGCTTCCTGCTTGGACAACCTTCCCTCTGGATCCGGAGGAAATTCTCTATGAATTCGACGGCCCTCTAACGTTTACAGCAAAATTTGGCTTCTTTAACGCACTTTTCCATAAAGTTGGACAACGGCGAGGATCGCATTTCTATATAGCCGTCGAAACGTCAGTAGACATCATCAGCGCACTTAAATCTGGCAGGATATCTGTCCGAGGAGCGTTAAATCGGCAACACGCGTGGATAATAGAGACGCTGAGCGATCTCTCAGTAGTTCGTTACTGGCAGTGCTCGAACGACAACATGCCGGAGAGGCTGCTCCCCAGGCGAGGGGTGTCGCTATACTCTTATCTCGGGCAAAGTCCAAATAGCGTTGAGCAAGTTAACGCATTTTTCTCAATGGCGTTTGTAGGACCAGATCTAAAGTCCAGCAGTGTTCCATTCTCTCTACTCAAAAAGCTCATAAACGAGTCGTATGATGCTGCTAGACGCTTCCTCAGCCCGGTCTTTTTATCGGGAGCAAAGAGCGTAACCTTCGATTTTCCCGCAAAAACCGTTCCAGGCAGTTTGGTTCTGACTTTAGACGAGCCAATTATCAATGCCAATCGCCTCAAACAAAGAACATCTGACGCGCCAGTATCTGTCGAAGCGGCTCGCTCGTCTTTTGCTCGTCAGCGCGAGAGTTTTTTCGATGAAGTGGAAGAACTGGTTGTCCAGGCTTCGACTGGCCAAGTCGCGGACAGTTTAGCGGAAGAGAGATTTTCCCTTCTCGACAACATCCAGCATATCATTCCGTCGGACGAGAACCGGATCAAGCAAGTCGAGTTTTCCGGAAGATCAACATCTATCACCCGTGCACTGGTCGTAGACGAAAAGGCTGGAACTACGATTCACCGGGCATTCAAGCGCGTTGAGCGTCAGGTAGTCACCGAAACGGGCCGCATCGAAATCGTCAACGTCCCAAGCAAGTATTTCGTGTACCGCTCCACAAGGGGCAAACAGGTGGCCTGCCATATTCCTGCAGATATGTTTGGCCGCCTAAACGCCGACGGCCGCATACTGAATGGTGCCTTAGTCAAGGTGCGCGGACACCTGCGAAAGCGCCCTAAACGCGATCAAATGATCACAGAGTTTGAGCCTGTTATCTCGGACTCCTCGCACACGGAGGACAATTCGTAGCCTAACCCCGAGCGCGAACTTCGCACGCAGCCAGACAAAACGCTGGGGGTGTAGGTCTATAACGGCCTACGCGCCCGCTGGTTGGCGAGCTACATACATCCACAACCCCTGTAGCCCCGGTGGGTGAGATGATCGGGCGGAAGGTGACCACGGAGCCCCTGTCTCGGTAGCCGAGCGAGCCATAGGGAAGCACTCTCCTCCACAGCCACTCCGTCCATACGCCGCCACGCTCCAGTTGCCGACGTACTTCCCAACCTCCACTCCCAGCGTCCTCCTACCGCCTGAATACCTGTGCGCCGCCGGCGTCGACCTTCGTCTCGGCGCCCGCAAGTTCGCTCCTGCCGCGCTGAACCTCCGGCTGTACCTACCTGCAGCCCGAGGCCAGTCTCATGGACCACAGCACTTCTCCTAACGTTGCCAGCCCATCGCCCGCCAGCACAAGCTCGCTCATCCGCGCCCCCCTCGTTCCGGAGCCGCTCCTTCGTCAGCACACCTGCTTCATCGTCGGCGACACCCGCTTCCGCGCCGCCGCCCGCCTGCGCCAGTCAGTCTGGCGAGAAGCTGAGCTGGGCCTCCCTGCCGGCCTTCATCGCCCCGGCGGCAACCGCAACCTCCCTCCCATCGTCCTCGGCTCCGCCCTCCAGCCGACCGATGCCGCCCGCGGCCTGAACTTCATTAGCCCTGTCGTGCACGCCTTCGTCCGCCGCACTCTCGTTCTCAGGGAAGAAGGCGCCCTCGTCCACTACGACCGGCTTCATCGGAACCTGCTCAGCTCCGAGGCGCTCACGTACAATCTGTTCGCCCCGCTGGCCCTCAACCTCGACCTCGCGACCGCCGTCTTTCGGCAGCTCCTGCCGGACTTCGTCGATCGCGTCACCGCGATCCGCTTCGAAACCTCACCAGGCCGACACGACCCCCGCTACCTCGACGACGGCACCGCCTTCGACGCCGCGGTCGCGGTGATCACGCCGGAAGGGGAGAGGGCCACCATCTTCATCGAGGTCAAATACGGCGAAGGCTGCACCGGGGCGGCCGCTACGCACCGCCCCCGCTACGACGAGGCCAGCCGCGAGGCTGCCCTTCATCATAACCCCGACAGTCCGGCGCTCCGCTCCACGCTGCTGGAGCAGTTCTGGCGCCTGCACCTCCTCGCGCAACTCGCCGTTCGTCACGGCGTCACGCCGAGGGCGCACCTCCTCGCCCTCGCTCCCCGGCTGAACCGGCGCGTGTCGGCCGCCACCAGCATTTACGCGACCCAGCTCATCGATCGCGCCGGTACATCGCCGGCCATCACCGGCTTCTCCGCCCTCACGCTCGAGGCCTTCGTCTCCGCCCTGGCGCAGGCGGGCGGCGGCGCGGAAGCAGGCTATCTCTGGCACCGCTACCTCAATCTCCGGCCTGTCCTGGACCTCGTCTTGGCTGAGCCCCCCACACCCGATCGGGATCCGCCGCCTGCCGGGGCACCGCTGGCTCTGCTGCCACCCCGTTCATCAGCAACGCCGGCCGGTGAGGCGGTGCCGCCTACTGTCATCACTTCATCGGACAAGGTCGGACCCGCGGCTCGGCAGCAACGACGACCTGCTGCACCCGCGACAGCACCTTCATCAGGCGTGGCAGAAGTGCGCCCGGTGCGGAGGTCCAAGGGCAAGGCTCCTGTTTCCTCGCCTCGAACAAAAGCCCGTTCATCGGCGCCTCGCCATCCGACCCAGGAGGTGCGCTGATGGTCCGGCCACTCCTCACCGCTGGCCTTCGTCAGCAACTCCTCGCCAACGGCCGTCGTACCGCCCGAGATGAGGAGACCGATCCGCCTCCGGTCCTGAAGCTCTTCATGCCGGACGGCCCCGGCACCTGGCTCCTGACCGAACTCGACCCTACTGAGCCCACTCGGGCCTTTGGCCTCTGACCTCGGCCTGGGCTGTCCCGAACTCGGCTACGTCGACCTGCTTGAACTCGCGGCTCTCCGGGGCCGCCTTCGCCTACCCGTCGGACGTGACATTCATTTCCGTGCCAACCGTCCCCTCTCCGCCTACGCCGCTGAAGCCCAAGCCGCCGGGAGGATCACTATATGACGCTCCATCCCTTTCCGGATCAGCTTCAGACCGACGCCGACGATGAACTCGTCCCGCATCTGACGCACGACCCCACAACGGGCCTACCCTGGCCCGCACCAGCGGTGCCTGAGCCCGACTTCGTCACCCTTCGCCAGCTACCTCATCGGCTGGCTCGCTGCGGCAACTGACGGCTGCTCGGTCCTGCCCGATGGCACCTGCCAGCACGGTCATCCCTCCTGGCTGCGCCGCCTCGGTGTCCTCTAATCCACCTGGAGGGGCGCAGTCCGCGGGCCTTCCTCGGCCTCCTAAATAACGATGTCTAGTCAACTGCTTAGATGGCTCCATCGGCGTGCCGTTCCGTTTCTCCGCCGACCCGCTCCGTTTCTTCATCTACGTGGCGGGAGCCGCCGGCACGGACATCTGACGGGTCAACCGCCAAGCTGAATTCCAACGGGTGAGAGTGACCCCTTCCAGACCTTCAGCCATTGCGTTTGGGACGACCGCTTTCGAGTGCTATGCGGACGCTCGCTCTCGGAACGCAGGGATGACGAGCACAGGATGCAGGCCTGGCTGCCCACCTGTGCCACAGGCATCCATCTATCGGTGAGTGTATAGATAGGCTGCGATATCCCGAGCCTGCACCTCTGAAACACCCGTGACCGGCATGGCTGTCCGGGGGGCGAGGGCTTTCGGATCGACGATCCAATGCACGAGGTTCTCGGGCGTGTTCGCCACGACCCCGCCAATGTAGACGCGCTCGGCTACAGTGCCCAAGGGTGGGCCGATCCGCCCCCGAGGGCCCGCAAGTCCCGGAATCTCGTGGCAGCCAGCGCAGCCGTAGGTGATCATCAGCTCCGGCGCGCGGTCGGGGTTTCCCCCGGTCAGGTTCCTGGCAAGCTCGACCCGCTGACGATGCTGCTCGATCCGGTGAGTGACGATGCCACCAGTGGCGAGAACCGCCGCCGAGGCGAGGAGCGCGATCCATCTAAGCCGCATGGGCTTGCCTCGCTGCTTCCAGTCCTGAGCGCCGGATCCAAAGCCCTGCCAAGGTCAGGGCGGCCACTGCGTAGACCAGCCCGGCCGGCACCCACATGACCAGACCAGCGAGTTGCTGATCCTCGAGGGGACTCAGACCCCACTCGGCTGCCGCCGCGACCTGACGCGGGTACCAGAGCCGCGGCGAGACCGTCAGCAGGACCCCGAGCAGGCCCGTGTGGAGGCTCGTCAGGAAAAGGTAGAGGAAGGACGCCCCATAGCCGCGGCTTCGGACGTGCCCCAGCAGCAGGGCCCACCAGAACAGGAGCGCGGAGAGCAGGAAGCTGAGGTGCTGAAGCCAATGCGCGAGGGCGCTCACCAGCACGAGATCGTAGAGGCCAGGCATGTGCCAGGCCCAGAGCGCCACCCCGTGGAGCAGCGTCGCCGCGAATGGCGTCCGCACGAGCCGCCACCCGGTACCGAGTACCGGCAGGCGGATGACCCCGCCAGCGTAGGGCCGCCAGGGCGCAGGAAGGGCCCACAGCATCGTGCTTCCCGGACGGGCGAGTACGAGGAGAGGGGCAGCGATGACCATCAGGAGTTCGTGCTCGACCATGTGAGCGGTGAACAGGCGCTCGCCCAGCCAGTGCAGCGGCGACAACAGGGCCAGCGCCAGGACGGTCCATCCGCTCCAGAAGCAGACGACCTGCCAGCGACGCACGCCGCGGCCGTGACCGGCCCGCCGCCACAGGCGCGCCGTGCCGACCAGGAACAGGATGGCGCTGCAGTAGAGCGGGACGATCACCCTCAGGTCGCTCGTCCAGGCGGGACCGCTCAGCCACAGCTCGCCCAGATCACCGCCGTGGGCCGAGGCGCCGGTCGGCAGGATGAGCGCCGCGGTGAACACGGCGACGCCTGCTGCGTGGGCGCGCCCATCCTTCGTGCCGCAGGCTGCGGACCGGGTCACCGCTCGCACCCGCTGAACACCAAGCCGGCGACACCGTGCAGCGCAACAACAACGGCGAACAAGAGTGAGACCAATACGCCGATCGCGGCAATCAGCCGGTGAGGACGCCCGCCTTCGGGCGAATCGAGGGAGGCCGCGCGCGACCCGTCCGGGGCTGGCACGGTGGTCTCGTCGGCTTCGGGCGACCAACGATAGGCGCACCAAGAGGAGAAGCTGCCGGCCAGGCTGACCGCGACCAGCACCGCCGCGAGGAGTGTGATGACCGGGAACCGGTGTGCGCAGCTCCAGGGAGCGAGCGCGTAGTTCGCCTGCGTGCTCACCAGCCACGCCGCCGGGCCGGCGAAGATTCCGGCGGAGGGCAATCCTCTCGTCAGCCAGCTCTGCATTGCACCCTCACCAGCGTGGAAGCCAGTACACGGCCAAGTAGATTGGCAACCAGGACAGCACGACGAAGTACCAGTAGAAGGCGTTGTCGCTGACGTCGCTGAAGCGCTTGCCCGTCGCGTGGCGCGTGAACATCAGGGCGGTGAGCACCAGAGTGTCGCCCGCATCCGTGATCAGATGTGTCAGGTGCAGGCCGAGCAGCACCCACGTGATCGAGCCGTAGGCGTTCTGGTCCCAGTTCACGCCGAGGCCCGTGAATTCGTAGATCCGGAGGGCGGTCGCTGCGAGCGCGACAAGCGACATGACCACGAGGTCGCGCCGCACGCGCCGAAGGTCCTGCGCGTGGGCGTTGCGGTCGGCCACCCGGTTCGGCCACAGGCTCGCGAGCAGCAGCAGGGTGTTGAGGGTTCCGGCCCAGTGGTCGGGCGGCGCCGGCGCCAGGGGCCACTGCTGGTTCTGCTGCACGAGGTAGAAGTAGGTGCCGAGCGCAAGCGCGAACCCGGTGCCCTCGACGACGAAGAACCCGAGCGTGCCCCACCACATAGGACTCGTCGGGCCGAAGCCGTAGGTTGGGAGCGCCGAGATGTCCCGGGTCACCCGCGGAGCGTCAGTCTGGACCGGTCTTGCCTCGGTCCGCAGTGTACTCATTCCTCGTCCTCCGGCGTGTTCTTGGGCCAGAACCAGCCGGTGAGTGCCGCCGCGATCGGCAGCGCCCCCCAGAGCACCGCGTAGGGTGTGAAGATCGAGGCGATGAAGGTCGCTCCCACCGCGAGCGCCGCCACGAGCGGCCAGATCGAGGGAGTGGGCGAGGTCTCGCGCAACTGGGGCTCCGCCTCGGCCACGCTGCTGACCACCAGTTCGCGGTGGCCAACGCTCAGGCCTGTCACAACGGGGAGGCGGCCGCGCTCCGCCCAGAGGGGCTCGCGGTGCGTGACGAGCGGGATGCGGTCGAAGTTCTGAGGAGGAGGCGGGGACGCCGTCGCCCATTCGAGGGTGCCGGCCCCCCAGGGGTTCGGGCCGGCGATGTCGCCGCCGCGCAGGCTCGCTACGACGTTCCAGAGGAAGACCAGGAAACCCGCGAACAGGATGAGCGCCCCCACCGTCGACAGGAGCTGCAGGTCGCCCCAGCCCATCTCGGGCCCGTAGGTGTAGACGCGCCGCGGCATGCCCAACAGGCCGCTGATGTGCATGGGGAAGAACGCGACATTGAAGCCCACGAAGACGAGCCAGAAGTTCCAGGCGCCGAGCCGCTCGCTCAGCAGGCGTCCGGTGAACTTGGGGAACCAGTAGTAGATCGCGCCGAGGAGCGGGAAGACATTGCCGCCGATCAGCACGTAGTGGAAATGCGCGACGACGAAGTAGGTGTCGTGGACCTGCGTGTCGATCGGCACCGAGGCGAGCATGATGCCGGAGAGCCCGCCCGCCACGAAGACGAAGAAGAAGCCGCAGACGAACAGAAGCGGGGTGCGCCAGAGCGGCCGCCCGTCCCAGAGCGTGACGATCCAGCAGAAGATCTGCAGCCCGTTCGGGATCGCGATCATCATGCTGGAGGCGGTGAAGAAGGCCGCCCCGAGCTGGGGCAGCCCGGTCACGAACATGTGGTGCACCCACAGGCCGAATGACAGGAAGCCGGTGGCGATCAGGGACAGGACCAGGGCGAGATAGCCGAAGATCTCGCGCCGGGCGAAGGTCGGGATGATCGCCGACACGAAGGCGGTGCCCGGCAGGAAGATGATGTAGACTTCCGGGTGCCCGAAGAACCAGAACAGGTGCTGGTAGAGCAGCGCGTCGCCGCCTTCCGCGGGGTTGAACAGGTGCGTGCCGACCAGCCGGTCGAGAATCAGGAAGGTCGAGGCGATCATCACCGCCGGCAGCGCGAACACGATGATGAAGGAGTTGACGAACAGCGCCCAGACGAAGAGTGGGATGCGGTCGAGCGTCATGCCGGGCGCTCGCTGCTTGAGCACCGTCACGATGATTTCGATGGCCACGGCGAGGCCGGAGAGTTCGGTGAAGGTGATCATCTGCGCCCAGGTGTCGGCGCGCTTGCCGGGCGAGTATTCCGGGCCGGAGAGCGGCACGTAGGCGAACCAGCCGACGTCGGGGCCGATGTTGAGCAGGAACGAGATCCAGAGGAACAGCCCGCCCGACACATAGACCCAGTAGGAGAAGGCGTTGAGGCGCGGGAACGCGATGTTGCGGGTGCCGACCATCAGCGGCACGAGGTAGACCGCCATGGCCTCCCCGATCGGCACGCCGAACAGGAACATCATGGTCGAGCCGTGCATCGTGAAGAGCTGGTTGTAGGTGTCGGGGCCGACGAGCCCGCTCTCCGGCCGCGCGAGCTGCAGGCGCATGACCAGGGCGGTGAGGCCGCCGAGGAACAGGAACAGGAAGGCGGTGGCGATGTATCGGCGGCCGATGATCTTGTGGTCGACCGTGCTGAGGGCGCCAAGGAGACCGCGCCGGGTGCCCCAAACACGACTGAGCCGCGAGCTGAGTGTCGATCCGTCGAGGTTCGTGTCGCGCAGGTCGCTAGTCGCGGACGCCGCATCGCTCATTTGAGCCCCTCGAGGTAGGCCGAGATGGTGTTCAACTGGTCGGGGTCGAGTTTCACGAGAGGCATGTTCACCCCGGGCTTGATGCCGTGTGGATCCACGATCCAGGCGGCCAGGTTGCCCCGGCTCATCGGCAGGGTGCCGGCGGCCAGCGTGCGGCGCGAGCCCACGTGAGTGAGTTCCGGACCGTTGCGGCCGGCCGCGGCGGTGCCGCGCACCTGGTGGCACATGGAGCAGGGCGCGGCGACGAACGCCGCCTCGCCCGCCCGGGTCTCATCACTCGCGGGCTCCGGACGCGGCGCGACTTGACCGTCCCGCCAATGCGCGAACGCCGCCTCGTCTTCGGCAATCACGAGCAAGCCCATCTTGGCGTGCTGCATCCCGCAGAACTCGGCGCATTGGCCACGGTAAATCCCGGGACGCTCGACGGTGAAGTGGATCGCGTTGTTCCGCCCCGGGATCAGGTCCTGCTTGCCCATCAGGCTCGGGACCCAGAAGGAGTGGATCACGTCGGTCGATTCGAGCTTCACCTGAACCGGCACCCCGACCGGCACGTGGATCTCGTTGGCGGTGGTGAAGCCGCGGCTCGGCTCGGGGTCCTCGTACTGCACCTCCCACCACCACTGGTGCCCGATGACACGGATCGTCACCTGGGCCGCCTCATCGTCGAACAGCCGGCGCTGCCCGGCGTAGCTCAGACCGGTCAGAACCAGCACGACGAGACCCGTCGCGACCGTCAGCCCCGTCACGAGCGCGGTCGCGCGCCGCTCGCGCTGCGGATCGGCTGCCAGCGGGTCGGTTCCCTCCGCCCGCCTCGCCCGGAAGCTCGCGACGAGGGCGAGCATCACGGCCAGCCAGATTGCCGCCAGCACGGCGGTGAACAGCCAGAACAGCCACAGCAGGTCCCGCGCCTGCGGGCTGACCGGGCTCAGGGGGGACTGCACGAAGTTACAGCTCGCGAGCGGTGCGGCGAGGCCGAGGGCCAGGATGCGCCGAGCACTCCTCCGCGGGATCATTGCGGCATCTGCCCTGAAGGCGGAACGATCCCGCCCGAGACCGGTGGGCTCGGGCTGGTCCGGTTCTCGGACGGATGCGGATGCATGCTGTCGCTGCGGGAAGGCGCCGCGCTCGACGGCACATTACCGCTCATCGAGCGCACGTAGGCGGCGAGTTCCCAGATCTGATCGTCAGGGATGCGCCCGCGGAATGACGGCATCCCGTTCGGGCGCCCCTCACGGATAGTCTGCACGATGTTTTCGATCGACCCGCCGTAAATCCAGAGGTCGTCGATCAGAGCGGGTCCCATGCCGCCGCCGCCCTGGGCGTGGCAGCCGCTACAGTTGAACCAGGTGAAGAGCTTCTTGCCCTGGCTCAGGTGGTAGGCGTTGCCCTCGAACTCCTGGGCCTTGCCGCTCGTGCGGGTTGTCGGGTGCGCTTCGCCCGGCGACAAATCGACGAGGGCAACCTGCTCCCGCGATTCCGATCCGATGGGGCTCGGGCGCGCTTCGCGATCCTCCCTCTGGCAGGCTGAGAGGGAGAGCACGGCGAGCGCCAACGTGGACATGCGCCGCTTCATGGCCCGCCCGCCTCGATTCGATGCCCGCCGTCCGGACGGGGCACGTCGTACTGGAGGAGGATCGCGTCGATCTCGGCCCGGTGGCGTTCGAGCGCTGCGCCGATTTCTCGGCGAAGGTCCTCGTCCTCCCGCCGCACTCCCATGGCAACGTCGAAGACCATCGGACCTTTCGGCCCATCGATGACAGGCTCGATCGGTGTCACCCGGAGCGGCGGGTTCGCGCGCGCCGCGAAGTAGCCAGCCATCGGTCCCCACGCGAGGGCGAGATCGATCTCGCCCCTCGCGACCGCGTCGATGATCCGGGCGGGCGGGTTCGGCCTCGCGTAGTCACCCGTCAGGAGGTACCCGCGCACGTTCTCGGTCATGCCCCGACGGGCGAGCGCCTGTGCGGGCGGCGTGCTGGCTGCATCATTGCCGGCGAGCTGCACGCCGACGGTCATGCGCGTCAGGTTCGAGTCATCGAGGGATCCGACCGAGGGGCCATTCGGACGCGATACGAACACGTAGGTAGAACGGTAGTAGGGCCGAGTCGGCCGCAAGGCTTCGAGCCCGACCGGAACCGCGGGAACGAGGTCGCAGCGGCCAGCGAGGATGGTGTTGCGCAGGAAGCCGCGGCGTTGGGCCCACCACGTGTAAGTCACGATGGCGCCGAGATCGCGGGCGACGATTTCCACGATCCGATTCTCGAAACCCTCCCCGTTCAGGTTCGAGAATGGCATATTGTTCGGGTCCGCACAGACGCGCAGCTCGCGGGCATCGGCACCAGAACAGGAAAGGGCTGCGGCCCAGCCGCAGGCCAACCAGGCAAGCCTACGGAAGGGCGAAATCATAGAGCATGCCCCCCTTGGTCGTGACCTGCTTCAGGTCGCGCATGGCGTTAAGGAATCCCAACGCCCCGGTGCCATCGCGTGGGTCGAGGTCCGCCGAGACGATGACGCCGGGCCAGCCGCCGACGCCCGACAGGATGGCGACGTGCTGGTGCCCGTCGGGACCGCGGTAGGTCGTCGGCTGGCCGATGATCCCCGAGCCGGTCTTGAACTGCCACACCACCTCGCCCGTGCGGGCGTTCACGGCTTTGAACCAGCCGTCCATGGTGCCGTAGAAGGTGACGTCACCGGCGGTGACGAGGGTGCCGCTCCAGACCGGGAATTCCTCCTTGATCGACCACGCGGCGTGCTCGCCCGCGACGTCCCAGGCGGTGTAGACGCCGCGATTCCCGCCCGGCCCCGCCTTCATCCGCGTCTCCGACCCCAGATATGGCGTGCCGGCGATGTAGTTCGCCTGCATGTGCTCCTCGTCCATACAGAGATTGGTATGCGGCAGGTAAAGGAGGCCGGTCTTCGGCGAATAGGCGGAGGGGCTCCAGTCCTTGGCCCCAGACGCGTTCGGGCAAATGTCGCGCATCACCTTGCCCACCTGCGGCTTCTTCTCGGGGATGTACTGCAAACGCCCGGTCTTCAGGTCGACGCCGGTGGTGGTGGTGATCGGGTGGAAGGGCTTGGCCGAGAGCACTTCGCCGCTGGTCCGATCGAGGACGTAGACGTAGCCGTTGCGCTCCGGCCGCACGAGCACCTTCCGGGGCTGTCCCTTCCAGGTCATGTCGAGCAGGATCTGCTCGTTGATGCCGTCCCAGTCGTAGAGGTCGTGCGGGCTCCACTGGTAGAACCAGCGCGCCTGCCCGGTGTCGGCGTCGCGCGCGAAGATGCCGGAGGTCCACTTGTTGTCGCCGGGGCGCTGGTCGGCGTTCCAGGGTCCGGGATTGCCGGTACCGTGGTAGATCAGGTTGAGGTCCGGATCGTAAGACAGCCAGCCCCAGACCGTGCCGCCGCCCTGTTCCCAGGCATTGGGTGGCCACGACTTCACACCAAGGTCCTGTCCCTTGTCGGACTCGTAGAACGGCTTGAAGTCGGATCCGATCAGCACATCCTTGTCGGGCCCGGTGTTGAAGGCCTTCCAGACGACTTTGCCAGACTGCTGGTCAAGGGCCTGGATCCAGCCACGCACCCCCATCTCGCCGCCCGCATTGCCGACGAAGACCTTGCCGTGGGCGACGAGGGGCGCCATCGTCATGGTCTCGCCCACGTGGATGTTGCCGACCTTGGTCTTCCAGGCCTCCTGGCCGGTTGCAGCGTCGACCGAGACGACGTTGCCGTCGAGCGTGTTGAAGAAGACGTGCCCGTCTGCGTAGGTCGGCCCGCGATTCACGACATCGCAGCAGGCGACCCCTTGTGCGGCAGCCTCGGGCTTAGGATTGTATTGCCACTTGAGCGGCGCGCCGGGTTTCGCGAGGTCGAGCGCGTAGAGGATGTTGGGATAGGGCGAGAGCACGTACATCGTGCCGCCCACCACCAGAGGCGAGGACTCCTGCCCGCGGTTCACGCCGACTGAGAAAGTGAAGGCGACACGCAGGTTCTTGACGTTCTCCGGCGTGATCTCCGCCAGTTCGCTGTAGCGCGTGCTGGCGAAGTTCTTGGCCGGCATTGTCCATTGGCCATCGTCCGCGGGTGCTGCAGCCGCAGGAGGGCTGGGATGCTCCTGGGCCGGAGAGCCCGCCGGAACCCGCATCGTCGAAGGGGTGGGCTCCTGCGCGTGCGCCAGGATCGGAAGCGTGAAGCTGAGGAGGAAGCAGGTCCTTAGTGCGAGCCTCTTCACGAAGGCCTCACTCGCTGGCCGGGGCAGGTCCCCCGCGATTGACCGTAAAAGCTGAGGCTGGAGGTAAGTTCCCGATTACGCCGGTTTCTGCGCAAGAGGTTCTGCGGACTTATCCTGTGTTAATCGTCGAAGGTCTTCGGTCCCCAAAGTTCCAACGAACTCCATGGCGTGGGCTTCCGCCGATTGAACGGACGCCTCGACACCACGGCGCCAGACTGTGACTGGCGTCTACCCCGCCACCAAACCTACGCCGCAGGCCGCCATACCGCCTGGGGTACGCAATAGACCGGGAGCGGCACTGTCATGAGGGTCGCACGAAGGTTCGAAGGTAGCGCGCCCGCGTCGCCTTTCGCCTTCCTTCAAACTGACTGTTGGACGGCGCCAGCGGGCCGGGGTCAATTCGGAATTGATTTTGGCTCCGGTCCGCTGTTCCCTGGTCTCAGTATAGTTCAGCGAAGCCGCGGCAGATATCAAGCGTAAGGCCGTATCGCACACACAAAGAGGGTAAATTTGTGGTGAATGATCATGACGTTCGCCTTTCCGGCCTGTCCGCTTCCTCGCGGTAGGTCCAGCGGTATACCTCTTTATGTCCATCCAGAACTCTGATGGCTAAAGGCACGTCGCAACCATTTCGCTGTCGCGCCTCAATCAGCGCACCAACGAACAGCTCGCGCGCCATTGCCTTGGCAGCACTAATGTCGCACCCTGAAAGTGGTCTTGGCTGGTTGAGTGGGTCGTCACCGAATTGGCTACGTAGCAACTGATAAGTAAAACTCACCAGAAGGCGCTCCCAGTTAGAGGCTGTACGCGAAATGAAGCTGAGCGGTAGGGGCGGCTCCGATCCATAGGAGAACGTGGTCGAGATCCGGCTCACCATATCGGGCTGATGCCTCCCACCCCCACTCCGAACACCACCAGTCCACTCGCACCTTGTCCCCGCCGTGTCCCCCGGTCCTGCCGCGGCAAGGGCTGGGACGCCCTGGCCGACATCAAGGTGTTCGTCTTCGCCGTCGAGGCCGAGTTGGAGGCCATGGAGCACGAGCGGGTCGGCGTGCATCGCCGTGGGCGCAAACCCGATCTCGCCCTCCGGCGGCGCTTGATCGGGCTGATCTGGACCCTGAGCTTCGGGGGCCTGCAGTGGCGCCTGGCAGGCTGGCTCTCGGGCGTGCCCTTCACCACCTTGCACAGCGCCTTTGCCCGCTGGACACGGCTTGGACTGTGGCGGCGCCTGGGTCAGCGGCTTGCCTTCGACTGGCGGCGGGCTCGCGGCGACGAGGTCGTGCCCTCGGCGGTGGTGGCCGACAGCCGCTCGTTGCGCTCGGCCCCGAGTGCGTGGGTCCGGGGCATCGACGGCGGCAAACTGGTCAAAGGCGTGAAGCTGCTGGCGGTCTGCGACAAGCACGGGTCGCTGCTCGACTTCGCCTTCGGACCAGCCAATGTGGATGACCGGGCCGGTACCCTGCCGCTGTTGCCGCGGCTGGCGAACCTCGGCTTTCAGGGCGACCTGCTCGGCGACAGCGGCTTCAAGGGAGCGCCGTTCGCCGAGGCGGCGCTCGTGCACGACATCCACGTCTCGGTCTCACCTGGCGGCACACGGGACGGCCAGTTCCTGCCGTGCGGGATCAGGTGGGTGGTCGAGCGGCTGTTTGCCTGGTTGAGCCGCTACCGCCGGCTCAATGTCGTGTATGACCGCCAGCCGGATCTCTTCGCGGCGCACGTCTGGGTTGCCATGATCTCCATCATCTCACGGCGGATGGTCGCTCATGCCCAGGCGCAGCAAGTCGTTTAATTGCGTACAGCTTCTTAGCAAAAGCTCGTCATTCGAGCGACCGACGAACACCGAGCAGTTGCTATCTGCCCCACTCCCTTGCTACAAATGCGGCTCCATCGATCCGGGCGAGCCATTGATCTTGCTCGGGAATTTGGCTTCGGTGCCGCAGGAACAGGATCCTGGCGCCCCAGCCAATTTTTCCTTTGTTTTCCGGGCCTCGTGAACGCGGACAAGACGGAACAAAGGGTGTGATCGGACCCACAGAAGCCGGCACAACCTCCGCGCACCGGCTCATGCCCTTGCGGGTGCGTTCGCCAGAGCCGTATCCCGGAGCATGAGCCCCGCTGATCCATTGGGAGGTCGGACCTGCAGCAGGCTCCGCATGCCCCTCGACGAACCCGCGCAGTGCACTTCAGCCTCCAACCCGGTCACGAGGCGTGCCTTCACCACGCTCCGTACCCCGCCCGCCGAGCCGGACGAGGGCGGCCCGCGGCCGCTGCCGCGAGTTCGCGCAGCGGTTCGGCTGGCCTGATCGCGTCGGGCGCGACGATGAGCGCAATCGCCGCTTTGGCAAATCATGAGTTTGCGAGGGCCGTGCTCGGCGAGCACGGCCCTTGCTGCGCCATGGCGCCGAGCTCACTGCGCCGCTTCGCGCGCGAAGAGAGGTTTGAACTAGGCAACCAATCAGATCGCAGGGGCGTTAAGATCCGACGATCGGAACCTCAATCTCTCTATTAATGAACAATATGTTACCGAAGCCCCAGTACCCATTTTCCATGTTCACCGCGGCAAGCCGAAATCCTCGATGCACGAGATATTCAACTATATTGTGGAATTGATCTTGCCCCTCGTATTGATTGACGACCGTCGCTTCAGTGATGATATACTTCACATCCCAAAGTTTGCTTCCCAGTGAACGGAGCACAGACACCTCTACTCCCTGGACGTCCATGCAGAGCAGGTCGATGCTCTGAATCATGTGCTCGCGGCAGAGATCATCCAGGCGCACGGCTGGAACCTTGATCTCCGTCTGGACGTAGGTCTCACCATAGCGACCGGATGATTTCAAAAGGCTCGACGCGCCGATATTGTGAGTCTCGGTGCCGTCCGGCTGATGACTCGAGACAACAGGATAGAATGATAAAGTTCCCGGAACATCGCTGGCGGCAGCTTCGATCAGCTTCACATTACCGCGGCCCGAAATCGTGGCACGACAAATTTCCAGGGCGTCAGGATTTGGTTCGACTATGAAGATTTTTTCCGCATCGTAAAAGTCAGCAACCGCTACCGCGTCCTTTGCATCGCGCGAGCCGACCTCAAATATAGTTTTGATCAGATTTCTGTCAATAAAGCGAGGAAACGGATCATGAAGATAGCTGCTCATATAACAAACCTCCCCAGGCATGGGCGACATGATTTAACAATGCGCGCGAATGCACAGTCCTGCTTTGGCACATCAATCACACGTCAGTAAGATCGCTGTGCGATTCGGCTTATATCGTAAACGGAGGTTTCGGGCCACGTCTTAGAGATCTCGCGCGGCGGGGCAGGCCTAGGCAGCACCTCGTCGAGGCGGCGGTTGGGACGCCGCCCGGCGACGCGGGCGAGCACGGCAGCGCGGCAAGCGTGCGGCGCGCCCACACACGTGCGGCGCGCCCACACACGGCCAGGGTCGAGCGGTCGAGGGCCACGCCCCGACGCGCGAGGAGGGACGGCACCGCGGCGGTGACCGCCGACAGGAAGGCCATCGGGGCCGTGGGCCCGCGCCACCGCCGCGGGGCGCTCCGGGGCGAGCCGCGCCTTCCAGCGCCGGCCGAGCACCTGCGGGGCGTCGGACCGCGACGGCGCGCCACGGCCGAGACCACCTTCCCCCGCGCGAGGGCCTCCCGGATGATCACCGCCTTGAACCCGCCGGCCCCGCTGATCACCCCCGACCGGCGCGCGCCCCCCTGCTCGCAGCCAGGGACGTGCCGATCCCAGCGACCAAACCACCGGCGTCCGCATCTCGCCTCAGCGCGCCTCGCGACGGGCGGGCTCGGATCAACGCTGACGACGGAGATGGTCCGCGCCCAGCTCGGCCACAGCAGCGTCGTGCAGACCAAGGGGGCCTGCGCGCTCCGCGAGGCGCAAGGCCGGCGCGGCGCCGACGGTCCAACTCGACCCGGTCACAGGCAAGCCGCTCGTTGCACAGAGCCGGGACAGGGGCAGCGGCTTGATCCGGGAAACCGGGCGAAATCAGAGCGCCGGACCATCAGTGTGGCGTGCTTCGGCGCCGGCAGTCCCAGAATCGAATGCGGGCGCCCCAGCCAGCCTCCCTCCCTCTTCCGGATGGCCCGCCGGCGTGGCGCCGGTCGATCGAGTTTTGCACCGGGTTCCACGCTGCGGACCCGTGCAACCAGCACCGCGCCACTCATCCTTTGCAAGTCATCAGTGCTTGTTATCGACAATCTCGTAAACATTATAGAACACAACAATAATGTTCCTTATCCACTCGATTATCACTTCTGAATTACTAGGTTCTGGTTCGCTCATCGTCACGATCACGTTTGGAACATCGCCGCCATCCTCAGCGGGCAAGATCTGTACGTCGACAACTTTGTCCCCATTATGAATTTTCTTTACACGGGCAAGCACCATACCTTCAATGTCTCTCAGCGATTTGATGCCCGCATTCATAATGTAAACCGTGACTCCTAAACTTGAGATCATGAAGGACCCGGCGCCGACCAGCGGACCACGGACGCGTCTTGCCGTGGGCGTCGCCCTTGAATACAGTCAAGCCGACTTGCGCCCCGGATAAACTGTCAGACGTCAAGTTTCGGGCAGAATCGCAATTCGCTGAACGCGGGCGCGCCCTCCCGCCGCCGCGGCCATCAGGTCGCGGCCCTCCGACCCGGCACCCTTCGCGCCGAGCACCAGCGCCGGCCCGGGCGGCGGAGCCTTCGCGAGGCCGGGCGGATCGCGCGCGAAGTGACTCACGACTCGCCGATCCGCGGGCGTCAGCTTCACGGATGGCCGGGCCGCCCCGTCTTGCCCGCCTACTTAATTCAGCTTCTCGTCGATCACATCATAAAACCTGTACAGACACCGGATGCACTCTGTCGCAGTCATTCCGATCTCCTCAAGATTTTCTGATGATCCGTCTGGAATGACGAGAGCAAAATGCGAAGGAGAATTGCTTCCTCTTTTCACCCCTATTTCGACGGCCTGCACCACGGTCGAGGCATGCTTGCCCCTGACGTATCTCAAAACAATCTTCTCGAGTGTGTCGCGGGTGATCTGCGGGCGACGCATTGCACGTGCTCGTATCTATGCCGAGCGTCATTCGTACACGACCGCAATTTACAAGCCAGAATACAAGAAGCTTACAAATTGCTCATGTGCCGCAAGAGTGATGTAAGGATACTCAGCTGCATTCATGCACGACGTCGGAACGTGCATCGTCCGGGGCAGCGCGGCCGGTCACGGGAGGGGCTGCGCTGACGGTTGGACGAGGGCCGCGACGCGCCGGCGTCGTCGGAACCACCCGCGCCCCGGCATCGCCTCGAACGGATCCGTCTCCTCGGCCGCGACCGGCGCGGGGCAGGAGACCGCGACCGCCTCGCCGCGCGCGCCGCGCATGCACCCCATGTTGCGTGCGGCCGAGGTCGCACCCATCGTTGCGTCCCGCGTTCTGGCTGTGGCCGCCCGCGCGGGTGGGGCGCGTCAGCGACGGGGTGGAGGACCATGGAGCGACCGGCCGTCGAGCAGTTCCTTCGCGAGGCCGAAGCGGCGCGTGACCGCCTCCTCAACCATCGCCGCCAGCTCTGCCGGGCGCTGGTGCGCGCCGGCTACCGCGATCTGCCCCTCGGCCGCTTGGCCCTCGTGCAGCGCGATCTGGAATCCATCGAGGCGGTCATCGCCGACGAGCGCCGCCGCCTCGGCGAGGATGGGCGCGCCGGCCCGGGCCGGTGGTGAGGCGGCGCGACGCCGCCGCGCCGGAGCCGGCCCGAAGCCGGCCCTCGTGCCTTCCCGATTGCATGGGCGCGTTCGGGCCGGCGGGACGGGCGCGCCTCCCGGCGTGCTCGGGCCGTCGCTCGGTCGGCGCGAGCCCTGCGAGGACGGTAGGATGCCGGACCACCAGCAGATGATGGGGCGCCAGCGCGTTCTGGCCGTTTTCGGCGAGTTCGCCCCGAGATCTGAGGATCTCGACCAAGTGCTCACCGAGGCCTGCCGGCTCGTCCGGGACGCGCTCGAATCCGACTTCGCCAAGCTCCTGGAAATTCGGCGGGAGGAGCGGCCCACGATGCCGGGCCGCCACCCGATGCCGGCCCTGAGCAGCGCGGGCCGGGTGCGCATCCCGCTGGAGGGGCGGTTGTCGGAAGCCTACTCGATCGCGGCGGGCGAGCCGGTCATCACGCCGTATCTCGGCCTGGAGGAGCGCTTCGACGTCCCCGATTGCATGACGTCGCACGGCATCAGGGCCCTGGTGAACGTGCCGATCCGCCTGCCCGGCGGCGAAGCCTACGGCCTGCTGCAGGCGGACGCGCGGGCGCCGCGGGAATTCGGCCCGGAGGACACCGCGTTCCTGCGCACCTCCGCCACCATCCTCGGGCCGGTGATCGACCGCCTGCGCAGGCTGCACCGGTTCCACGCCAGCGAGGAGCGCTTCCGCCTCACCGTCGAGTCGACCCGCGACTGCGCCATCTTCACGACCGATCCGGGCGACCGCATCACCGCGTGGTACCCCGGCGCCGAGGCGGTGTTCGGCTGAACCGCCGAGGAGGTGCTGGGCCGGCCTCCTGTCCGTATACGGGGCGCTGTCGCGGCCGGAGGGGCGGCTCGAAGCGCGCTGGCGGGTGATCGCGGCGCCCGGCGGCCAGCGCCTGCCGCGGGTCGCGTGGCAGGAAAGCGGCGTGCCGGTCCCCTCGCCGGGGGAGGGAGAGCCGCCGCGCAAGGGCTCGGCCGGGAGCTGATCGGGCGCGCCCTCCCCTGCCAGCTCAAGGCGGAGGTCGCCTATGCCCTTGCCCCCGACGGCGTCTCCGGCACGATCACCCTACCGATCGCGGCCTGGGGATCGCCGGGCGACCGCGTCGCGGCATCGGCCGCGCCAGGCGGGGAGACGTCATCCCGTGCATCGCCGAAATCCAACCTCCCGCGCACGCCCCCGCAGGAAACAATCCAGCGACTCTGGCGGTTGGTGTGCACAGCAATCACGAACAGCGCAGTGGAGTACCGCTCGTGTCGGATGTCGAGATGCGTTCGAATTTGACGTTCAAGGGCCGCGGCAGCGCCTCCCTGGTCGGGGACAGGATTGTCCTGCACGTGTGTCCGCTGTGCTCGCAGCGGAACATCGCGGCCGTGGCCCCGCAGGGCCGGTGCGCCTGGTGCGACTACGTCCCCGATCCGCGCGACATCGAACTGACGGAGAGCGAGATCGCCTGAGGGGTGCGCGGCGCCCGCGCAGGCGGACGGGGCGCCGCGTCTCCTCGAAGCCGGCCCCGTCCCACGGCCGTTGCGGGACGACACCCTGAGTGAGCATCCAGGAAGGGGCGCGCTGCGGAGCCCCTGCGGGGAGGCGGCGCATGGCAGACCCCGACATCCGCGATTTCCCGATCGGAGGCGGAGCGCGGGCGGGCGCGGATCTGGGAGGTCGACCGGGCCATGGGCTTGTCGCGCATTTTCGCGAGCGGCCTGCGCAACCCCGCCGGCCTCGATTTCGAGCCGCGAACCGGGGCACTCCGGGCCATCGTCGACGAGCGGGACGAGATCGGGCCGAACCTCGACCCGGACTATCGCACCTCGGCGCGCGAGGGCGCCCTCCACGGCTGGCCCGACAGCGATGACGGCCAGCACGTCGGCCCGTGCCGCGAGCCGCAGCGGCCCGACCTCGTCGCGACCGCGGTCGAGCCGGACGACGCGCTGAGTTCGCACCTCGCCCCGCTCGGGCTCGCCGTCTCGCGCTCGGAGGCCCTCCCGCCGGAATGCCGGGGCGGCGCCTTCGTGGGCGAGCACGGCAGCTGGGACCGGCGCGACCTCGGCGGCGACAAGCTCGTGCCCGTGCCCTTCGCGCATGGGCGGCCGAGGGCGGCGGCGCGGGACGGCCCGTGGGCGTCGCCGTCGACCCGCGCGGCGCACGCCTCGTCGCGCACGACGTCGGCGACGCCGCGTGGCGCGTGACGCCGAGCCCGGCCGACCATGAGCCGGCCCTCCGGCGCGGGGGCGCCCGGTTCGCGCCGGCTCACACGGGATCCGGTTGATCACAGCGGATCACGAGCCCGCGCGGCGCTTGAGCCCAATCCGCCGTCCCGAAGGGATCAAGCGGATGTGCCATCAGAAGGCGATCTGCAGGCGCACCTGCCCGATCTCGGCCTCGGCCGGGCGGCCGGTCGCGGCCGGATCGGCCCAGGCGTGGACGTAGTTCGCCATCACGCGCAGGAAGGGCTCGGGATACCAGTTGACTCCGACCGTCACGTCCCGCTGGCGGCCTCCGCGGATGTCGCGGTCGGTGAGGTCGACCGCCGCGACGCGCACCGCCAGTTCGACGACGCCCGGGCCGCCCCGCGACACGCGCTGGCCGCCCTCCGGCGCGACGCGCTTGAACAGGCCGATCTCGGTCGCCGTGTCGGCCTCCACGACGTAGCGCGGCGCCTTCCCGTTCACGACCCAGGCGGCGTAGACGTAGCCGCCCCGGAAGGCGACGTCGCGCCCGGCCGTCCGCTCGACGCGCGTGGCGATGACCTCGGCCTGCACCCGCAGCGGGCCCTGCGCCCAGGCCGCTTCGAGGCCGAGCCGCCCGACCGCCCGCGCCTGCGCGATCACGTCCGTGTCGACGAGGCTCTCGCGGAACAGGACGCTCTCGGGCGTGGTGCCGAAGGACAGGGCCGGCCCGCCCCGGTCCAGGCCGCGGTAGCTGCCGGCGATCCCGAGATGCAGGACGCGATCCTGCGCCAGGATCGGCGCCGCGGTCGCCCGCAGCGTGCCGGCGACGCCGCCGCGCCCGACATCCGCGTTGACGTTGCCGCCGTACACGCCCGCGGCGAGCGTCCAGTTCCGGCCATGCGTGCCGAGCGCCAGGCCCGTGTCCCGCCCGGGCGCGAACGTGTCGGCGAGCGAGCGCTCCATGAAGGTCGTGTCGTTGTTCGAGATCAGCTGCTCGAGGCTGAACGGCTCCTTGAAGTTGCCGACCGTCAGCGTCCACGAGGGCATGCCCGCGGCGACGGGCGCGCCCTTGTAGCTGAGCAGCAGGTTGTTGATCGGCGTCGCGGCGCTGGCCGGATCGTATTGCAGGTTGAGGATCAGGTTTCGGCCGAAGGTGAGCTTCGGCTCGATCCAGAGGCGGCGGAGATCGGCCGCGACCGGGAATTCGTTGGTCAGGGCCCGGCTGCCGCCCGCGCCGAAATCGGCGTGCAGCCGCCCGCCGAGTTCGAACCGGACCGCGTCGTCGGGGCCGCGCACGGTCAGGCCGCTCTCGTCGAGCGTCGCCCGCGGCGCGCGCTCCTGCGCCAGCGCCGGCGCGCAGGCGAGGAGGATGATCGCGCCCCAGGCGCCTTCGCGCCCCCTGCCTGCCCGCCGCGCCATGAACCGCCCCCCGCCGGCATCCTTCCGGGCCGCTGCCCCTCCGCAGCCTGCCTCCCGTCCGCGCGCCGCGGATTCACCTGGGTGAGGGCAGCCGTGATTTGCGCGCCCCCTTGCAGGAATGCAGCACCGTGGTCCGGGCGGGGCGTCCCGGGCCGCGCGCCCACTCATCACCCAAGGAAATCCGGCGTGCGGGGACCCGGCCCCAGGGATGTCCGCGTCGGATCTGCCCCCGTGCGGCCGCGCACTGGCCATTCGCCCCGGCGCGATCGATGATCAGGCTCGGTTCGGACCCTGCATGGGCCGGGAGAGACAGATGCGGATACCTGCGACGGTCGCGCTCGCGGCGGGCGCCGCCCTGGTTGTGCTGCCCCTCGTCTTGGGCTCGTGGTACACGATCGACCAGACGGAGCGCGGCGTCGTGCTCCGCAACGGCGCCATCCACGCCGTGGCGCAGCCGGGGCTCGGTTTCAAGCTCCCCTTCGTCGACAGCGTCGCCAGGATCCCGGTGCGCAACCAGCTGCTCCGCTGGGAGAGGCTGGAGGGCTACAGCCACGACCAGCAGACCGCCCATTACATGATCTCCGTGAACTACCAGTTCGAGTCCGGGCGCGTGGCGGAGGTCTACGCCGATTACGGCGGGGCGGACGCGGCCGTGGCGCGGCTGCTGACCCCGCTCGTGCTCAAGCAGTCAAAGGTGGTGATCGGCCGCTTCACCGCGCAATCCGTGATCCAGGACCGCGCCCGGCTCAACGCCGAGATCACCGACGCGATCCAGAAGGCGGTGAGCGGGCCGATCACGGTCACGGGCGTCAACGTCGAGGACATCAAGTTCTCGCCGGCCTACGAGAAATCGATCGAGGACCGGATGCTGGCCGAGGTCGAGGTGCTGCGCCTG
Organism: Methylobacterium sp. WSM2598; assembly: GCF_000379105.1. GTDB lineage: Bacteria > Pseudomonadota > Alphaproteobacteria > Rhizobiales > Beijerinckiaceae > Methylobacterium. The sequence goes on from NZ_KB900609.1 coordinate 3,469,749, forward strand.
CGCCAGAACGCGGAGCGCGAGAAGGTGCAGGCCCAGATCACCGTGACCAAGGCCACCGCCGACGCCGACGCGGTCCGCGCGCAGGCCCAGGCCCAGGCCGAGGCGATCCGGATCAAGGGGATGGCGGAGGCCGAGGCGATCCGCGCCCGCGGCGACGCCCTGCGCGACAATCCGAGCCTCGTCACCCTCGTCCAGGCCGAGCGCTGGGACGGCAGGCTGCCGAGCACCATGGTGCCGGGCGGGACGCTGCCGATGCTCGCGCTGAGCGGGAATGCCAAGTAGCAGAGGAGCAGTGGAGCAGGGCCGCGCGCGCAGCCGAGCCGGCCGGCGCGGCCGCGGAAGGGTGGTCGCGTCAGGGCCGCACAGCCGTTGATCGCGGTCCTTCTCGGAGGCGCCGCCTCACTTCCCGCACGCGCGACGGAGCGCCGGGATCCTTCGCCGCCAGTCCGGCGGCACCGCGGCGCGCCGCGGTCCGGCCGCCGACCCGGCCCAGCTCCGAGCGGCCGGCGATCGCCCGGCCGGCGATCGCCCGGCCGGCGCGCAATCGGCGCCGGGCCGCGCGATCCCCGGATTGACAAATCGCGCCCGTCGCCGCAATGTCCATCTGGTATACAGTCGACCTGATACAAAAAGCAGGCCGGCGCGAGACCCTTCCGGCGCTTCGGCGCCCGGGGGAGGCGCCGAGAACCCGCAGCGCCGGAGGAACGCCGATGTCAGACGCCCATTCACCGCCTCCCGCGTGAGCTGCCGCGGCCCGCGCCCGTGAGGGCCGGCCCGCCTCCGCCTTCCGGCCGCCGCGCCGCCCGCCCTGGGCGCCGTCGAGATCGGCCGCACGCGGCGCGCCCGCGCCCCAGACCGGCGCCCCGCGCCCAGACCCTACGCCGCCGGGACCGACCGCGCCCGGCCTGCCCAACCCAACAAGCACCAGGGGACCCCCGATGGAAACGACCGTCAAGACGCAGGCCGAGCCGGCTCCCGACACCCTGCCGACCTCGTACGGGGCCGCCGCGCCCGCCGCGTCGGTGCAGAGCGAGCCGGAGCTGACGGACGGCTTCCACCTCGTCATCGACGCGCTCAAGCTCAACGGCATCGACACGATCTACGGCGTGCCGGGCATTCCGATCACCGATCTCGGCCGCCTCGCCCAGGCCGCCGGCATGCGGGTGATCTCCTTCCGGCACGAGCAGAATGCCGGCAACGCGGCCGCGATCGCGGGCTTCCTCACCAAGAAGCCGGGCATCTGCCTGACGGTCTCGGCGCCGGGCTTCCTCAACGGGCTCACCGCGCTCGCCAACGCCACCACCAACTGCTTTCCGATGATCCTGATCAGCGGCTCCTCGGAGCGCGAGATCGTCGACCTGCAGCAGGGCGACTACGAGGAGATGGACCAGCTCGCCATCGCCAAGCCCCTGTGCAAGGCCGCCTTCCGGGTGCTGCACGCGGCCGATATCGGCATCGGCGTGGCGCGCGCGATCCGCGCGGCGGTGTCGGGCCGGCCGGGCGGCGTCTATCTCGACCTCCCCGCCAAGCTGTTCTCGCAGGTCATGGACGCCGAGGCCGGCGCCAAGTCCCTGGTCGAGGTGATCGACCCGGCCCCGGCGCAGATCCCGGCCCCGGCCGCGGTCGCCCGCGCCCTCGACCTGCTGCGCAATGCCAAGCGCCCCCTGATCATCCTCGGCAAGGGCGCCGCCTACGCGCAGGCCGACGAGGCGGTCCGCGCCCTCGTCGAGACGAGCGGCATCCCCTACGTGCCGATGAGCATGGCCAAGGGCCTCCTGCCCGACACGCACCCGCAATCGGCCGGCGCCGCCCGCTCGCTGGTGCTCAAGGACGCCGACGTGGTGCTGCTGCTCGGCGCGCGCCTCAACTGGCTCCTGTCACACGGCAAGGGCAAGACCTGGGGCGAGCCCGGCTCCAAGAAGTTCATCCAGGTCGACATCGAGCCGCGCGAGATGGACTCGAACGTCGAGATCGCCGCCCCGCTCGTCGGCGATATCGGTTCCTGCGTCGAGGCCCTGCTCGCCGGCATGCAGGCCGACTGGCCGGCCCCGCCGGCCGACTGGACGGCCACCATCGCCAAGAAAAAGGAGGAGAACGCCTCCAAGATGGCGGCGAAGCTCGCCAAGTCCGCCTCGCCGACGGCCGCCTCGCCGATGGACTTCCACGGGGCGCTCGGGGCGCTGCGCGACATCATCCGCGAGCGGCCGGACGCGATCCTGGTCAACGAGGGCGCCAACACCCTCGACCTCGCCCGCTCGGTCATCGACATGTACCAGCCGCGCAAGCGCCTGGACGTCGGCACCTGGGGCGTGATGGGCATCGGCATGGGCTTCGCCATCGCGGCGGCGATCGAGACCGGCAAGCCGGTCCTCGCCGTCGAGGGCGACAGCGCCTTCGGCTTCTCGGGCATGGAGATCGAGACGATCTGCCGGTACAACCTGCCGGTCTGCGTCGTGATCTTCAACAACAACGGCATCTACCGGGGCACCGACACCGACCCGACCGGCCGCGATCCCGGCACGACGGTCTTCGTCAAGGATTCCCGCTACGACCGGATGATGGAGGCGTTCGGCGGCGTCGGCGTCCACGCCACCACCCCCGAGGAACTCAGCCGCGCCGTGAACGAGGCGATGGATTCGGGCCGCCCGACCCTGATCAACGCGGTGATCGACCCGCGCGCCGGCACCGAGAGCGGCAATATCGGCAGCCTCAACCCGCAGAGCTCGGTCCGCAAGAAGAAGTGAGGCCTCCGCGGCCTCGCCCCGCGGCGGGCGCCTCGGCGGAACCGCGCGCGGCCAATCCGCCGAGGCCTTCGCTGCCGCATCATGGCCGCCGCCGAACCGGCGGCCACCTCGGCGCATGATGCTCAGCCCGCCACCCGCCCCGCCGGCGCGTCCCGCCGGCGGGTTTTTCGCGTGATGCTGCGAGAGGGTCCCGTGATCGATCCCGAACTTGCCGGCTGCCTGTCCTTCGCCCATCGCCTGCCGACCCGGCCTCCCCTGCCGCCCGGCCGCCACGCGATCGGCCTCTTTCCCGAGCGCGACGCGCTGCTGGTGGTGCCGCCGGCGGTCGCCCCGCGCCGGCCGACGCCCCTCGTCGTGCTGTTCCACGGCGGCGGCGGCAGCGCGCAGAAGATCCTGCCGATGCTGGAGGCGCACGCCGAGGCGCGCGGCTTCCTGCTGCTCCTGCCGCAATCGCTCTTCCCGACCTGGGACATCGTGATCGCCGGCAACGGGCCGGACCGGGAGCGGCTCGACGCGGCGCTCGCCGCGGTGGCGGACCGCTTCCTCCTCGATCCGGACCACCTCGCCTTCGCGGGGCATTCGGACGGGGGCAGCTACGCGCTCTCCCTCGGGCTGACCAACGGTCACGTGGTGAGCCACGTCATCGTGTCCTCGGCGGGCTTCCTGTCGGTGCAGGTCCAGCAGGGCGCCCCGAAGATCTTCCTCTCGCACGGCACGCGGGACGAGCAGATCCCGATCGACCGCAGCGCCCGCGCCCATGCGGCGCTGCTCCGGCGCGCCGGCTACGACCTGACCTACGTCGAGCACGAGGGCCCGCACGCGTGGCAGCCGGCGCTCGCCGCGCAGGCCGTCGACTTCTTCCTCGCGGGCCGGGCCGACCGGGTGCCGGCGGGCGAGGACGACGCGGTCGCGGCGGGATGAGACCGGGCGGGCCGGTCCGCCGCGGGGGGCCCGGGCCCTGGTCGCGACGGCCTGGTCGGGTCCCGGATGCTCCCGCGCGTCCCCGTCCCGCGGGAGAAGGGCGGTCCGATCCCCTGGTCATCCCGGCGCAGCCCCGTAAGGTCGGGCGGGGGGCGGCCCCGCCCCGGCCGACACGGAGGACGCGATGGAGATCACACGCAGCGGCGCCCGGCCATCCGAGCAGGGCTCGCCGGACTACTTCACCGGAGCCGTCCGCATCGACCCGCTGCTCAGCCCGCCCGCGCCGGCGCGGGTCGCGGGCGCGCTCGTGACCTTCGAGCCGGGCGCGCGCACCGCGTGGCACACCCACCCGCTCGGACAGACGCTGATCGTCACGGCCGGGCTCGGCTGGGCGCAGCGCGAGGGCGGTCCCGTCGAGGAGATCCGGCCGGGCGACGTCGTCTGGTTCGCTCCCGGCGAGAAGCACTGGCACGGCGCCACCGCCCGGACCGGGATGAGCCACATCGCCATCCAGGAGAGGCAGGACGGGAAGGCCGTGGCGTGGCTCGACCCGGTCACCGACGCGCAGTACCGGGCCTGAACCCGCTCAGGCGGCGCCGGCGAGCGCGCCCTCGCCGCGCGGGGTCAGCACCGGGCCGCCCGCCCGGGCCCCGTTCGCCACCAGCAGCGCGTTGACCACGTCGCCCTGCGAGACGAGCCCGATCAGCCGATCGTCCGGCCCCACCACCGGCAGGTGGACGAGCCCCGCCTGCGACATCCACAGGGCCGCGTCGGCGAGCGGCGTCTCGGGGCGCACGGGGATCACGGGCGTCGTCATCACGTCGGCGACGCAGTGGTGCGGGGCGCGGCCGCGCGCGAGCGTCAGGCGCAGGCGGCGCGGCAGGTCGAGGCGCGGCCCGTTCCGGTTCCAGGCCGCCTTGTCGATGAGGTCGTGGTGGGTGAGGAGGCCGACCACCCGCGCCCCCTCGTCCGTCACGGCGAGCGCCCGGATGCGGCGGCGCCGGAACAGGGCCAGGGCCTCGTCCAGGGAGGCGTCGGGCGCGATCCCGACCACCGCGCGCGAGAGCACCGAGGCGCAGGTCGCCGAACCGAGCGCCCGCCGCGAGGCCCGCAGCAGCGCGTGGTGCAGGATGGCGTCGAGGTCGGCCCGGCCGATATCGACGAACTCGCCGAAATCCTCGAGCGCCGCGTCGAGGTCGGCGCCCGTGAAGCCCAGGCTGGTGAAGGGGGCCGGCATCGCGCCGCGGCCGGCGGGCGAGGCCTGTGGCGCCCGGTGCGGGTAGCTGCGCCCGGTGAAATTGTTGAACAGGATCGCCGTGGTGAGCAGGATCAGCGAGTTCAGCCCGACCGGCCAGAGCACGAAGCCGTAGCCGAGTTCGTGGATCGCCGGGCCGCCGAGCACGGCCGTCAGCGCCACCGCGCCGCTCGGCGGGTGGACGCAGCGCAGGGCCGTCATCACGGCGATCGCGACGCTCACCGCCACCGCCGCCACGAAGGGGTCGGCGATCTGCGTGGCGGCCGTCACGCCGATCAGCGCCGCGACCGTGTTGCCGCCGAGGATCGACCAGGGCTGGGCGAGCGGGCTCGCCGGCACGGCGAAGAGGAGGACCGCCGAGGCGCCCATCGGGGCGATCAGGACGGGCAGCGAGGCGTGGTCGCCGAGCGCCGCGCGGCTCATCAGGCCGGTCGCCAGGATCCCGGCCAGCGCCCCGATCGCCGCGTGCAGGCGCTCGTCCAGGCTGACGGGAGTGAGATCGGGCAGGAAACGCCTCAGGCGGCGGAGCATCGGCTGCGGGTTCCTCGCGGTGCGGGCCGCGCGGGCCCCGGCGTCAGGATCGGCGCCCGGCGGGAGCGGGCGCGCATCACCGCCCGGCCGCGGGCCGGACGCGGATCACCGTCCGGCGGGAGCCGGACGCGAGACGACGGACGGCGCGCCCCGTGAGGGACGCGCCGCCGTCGTCGCCGCGGGCCCTGTCATACGCCATCCGGTTGATTGCTTCGCAATGCGGATGTCGGCGTCGCTCAGGCGCCGCGCAGGCTGGTGATCCGGGATCCGCTTCGATCAAGCGGATCCCGGATCAGACCGCGCGCTCCTGGTGGAGCATCTCGATCTGCTGCTCGGTGTAGCCGAGGTCGCGCAGCACCTCGTCGGTGTGCTCGCCGAGGAGCGGCGACGCCTTGACCTCGACCTTGAGGTCCGAGAACTTGATCGGGCTGCCGACGGTCAGGTACTTGCCGAGCTGCGGGTGCTGCACCTCGACGATCGAGCCGCTCGCCCGCAGCGACTTGTCCGCGGCGATCTCCTTCATGGACAGCACCGGCGCGCAGGGGATGTCGAACTTGCGCAGGATGTCCACGGCCTCGTACTTGGTCTTGTCGGCCAGCCAGCTCTCGATGAAGGCGAAGATCTCGAAGATCTTGTCCTGGCGGGCGCGGGCGGTGTTGTAGGCCGGATCCTCGATCCACTCCTCCTTGCCGAGGGCGCGGCAGATCGGGGCCCAGGCGTGGCCCTGGATCGTGAAGTAGATGTAGGCGTTGGGATCGGTCTCCCAGCCCTTGCACTTCAGCACCCAGCCGGGCTGGCCGCCGCCGCCCGCGTTGCCGCCGCGCGGCACCGCGTCGCTGAACTCGCCGTGCGGGTATTGCGGGTACTCTTCCAGGTAGCCGAGCGCGTCGAGGCGCTGCTGGTCGCGCAGCTTGACGCGGCAGAGGTTGAGCACCGCGTCCTGCATCGACACGGCCACCTTCTGGCCCTTGCCGGTCTTGTTGCGGGCGTGCAGCGCCGTGAGGATGCCGATCGCGAGGTGCATGCCGGTGTTCGAATCACCGAGCGCCGCGCCGCTCACGGTCGGGGGGCCGTCCCAGAAGCCGGTCGTCGAGGCCGCGCCGCCCGCGCACTGCGCCACGTTCTCGTAGACCTTCAGGTCCTCGTAGTGGTGGCCCTCGCTGAAGCCCTTCACCGAGGCGACGATCATGCCCGGGTTGAGCTCGTTGATCCGGGCCCAGGAGAAGCCCATGCGGTCGAGGGCGCCGGGGCCGAAATTCTCGACGAGGACGTCGGATTCCTTGATCAGCTTCTCCAGGACTTCCTTGCCCTGCGGGGTCTTGGTGTCGAGGGTGAGCGAGCGCTTGTTGGAGTTCAGCATCGTGAAGTAGAGCGCGTCCGCATCCTCGACGTGCCGCAGCTGGGTGCGGGTGACGTCGCCTGCGCCGGGCCGCTCCACCTTGATCACGTCCGCGCCGAACCAGGCGAGGAGCTGGGTGCAGGCCGGCCCGGCCTGGACGTGCGTGAAGTCGATGATCTTGATGCCTTCGAGGGGCTTGCTCATGAGGACATTCCTCCGTTTGCAGATCGGCGGCTCATCCCGCCTTGTGACAATCACACGGCCGCTTCGGCCCGTGTCGCTGAGCAGGGTTCGGACGAGAGCCTCGCGGCCGCCCGGCGAAACCTGCGATAACTTGGGATTTCTCTTGAGAAGCGGGCGGACCAGGGCCGCCCTCTTCGACGAGACCGGTCAGCCGACCGCTTCGAGGTCGCTGATGCGCTGGCGCAGCGCCTTCTCCTCGGCCCAGCGGCTGGTCTCGTCCCGGATCGACGCCACGATGCCGGTCACGACGCCCTCCGGGCCGTGCAGCAGCCCGACCGTGAAGGCGATCGACAGCGAGCGCCCGTCCTTGTGCAAGGCGGGCACCCGCAGGAGCGTGGTGCCGTACTTGGTCACGCCCGTCGCCATGGTCTTGGCGTAGCCGTCCCAGTGACGCCGACGGTGGCGCTCCGGCGTGATCAGGTCGAGGGTCTCCCCGAGCGCCTCCCGCTTGGTGAAGCCGAAGATGCGCTCGGCGGCCGCGTTCCAGGCCGTGATCCGTCCCTCCGCGTCGGAGACCACGATGGCGTCGCCCACCGCCTCCACGACTTGCTCGTAATCGCACTCAGCCACTATCATCCGCGTTCATCCCGCGTTGATTTCCACTCGATCGTCCCGCTCATCCGCCCGGTCACGCGTCGCGCCGGGCCGCAGGTCTTCGGCGAGGTGAGCCTTCAGGCAACATTGGCGTGCGGATTACCGTCATTCTCTGCGGTCCTCCCGGTTTCGTCTCGCCAGAAAGCGGGCCTCTTCGTGGAGGTCGCCAGCGAGTATTTTGTCTTGTTGTGTTGGCATGTGGTATGCCAGGATCCAGGCGATGTCAAGCGGCGGATCCGCGGGCATCGGGCCGGCGGGGGCTCCGTCGGCGCGGGGGGCGGAGGGAACGGATCGGGGCGGCCGTCGGAAGCGGCCCCGCCGGGCCCGCCGGGCAGGGAGACGCACAGGTGCGCGAGATGGTGAGGTCGCAGGAATTCACGGTGACGCCGATCGTCGCTTCGGCGAATCTGCGCACGCTCGTCTACGAGGCGCTGAAGGCGGCGATCGCCGAGATGGACATCTACGGGAGTCCGGAGGAGATCCGCCTCGACGAGCGCCGGCTGGCGCGGGACCTCGGGGTGAGCCGCACCCCGGTGCGGGAGGCCTTCACGGTGCTGGAGCAGGAGGGCTTCGTGCGCTCCGAGGCGCGCCGCGGGGTCTTCGTGGTCCGCAAGACGCGCCGGCAGATCATCGACATGATTCACGCCTGGGCGGCGCTGGAGGGCATGGCGGCCCGGCTGGCCTGCCAGCGCGCCACGGATGCGGAGCTGGCCGGGCTGGAGACGCTCTTCGCCGACTTCCTCGAACGCCCGCCCGCCGACAGCCTCGACGCCTATTCGGACGCGAACCTGCGCTTCCACCAAGCGGTGATCGCGCTCGGCCAGTGCAAGATCGTGGAGGCGATGTCGGGCACCCTGATGATCCACGTGCGCGGCATCCGCCGGGTGGCGATCCGGGCCGAGGGCCGGGCCGACCGCTCGAATGCCGAGCACCGCGCGATCCTGCGCGCCCTGCGCGGGCGCGACGGCGACGGGGCCGAGGCGCTGGTGCGGGCGCACGGGCTCGGGCTCGCGGCGCATGTCGAGCGCTTCGGCGACGCGCTCGGCTGAGCCGGGCCCCCTGCCGCACCGCGCCGCAGGGCGCCCGCGCCGGGGCGGGGTGCCAACCATTCGCCGGGAGCGGCATTGTCCCCGCAGAGCCCGTCTCGGCGCCCGCTGGGCGCGGACGGCCCGGCAGGAAGGCCAGAGCCCCGCGATGACGCCCCTCCCCTTCGACAACAGCTACGCCCGCTTCCCCGCGCGGTTCTTCGCCCGCACCGACCCGACGCCGGTCCCGGCGCCGCGGCTGATCCGGCTGAACCGGGCGCTCGCGGAGGCGCTGAGCCTCGACCCGGACTGGCTCGCGAGCCCCGACGGGGTGGCGATGCTGTCCGGCAACCGCATGCCGGCCGGGGCGGAGCCGATCGCTACCGCCTATGCGGGCCACCAGTTCGGCCACCTCGTGCCCCAGCTCGGCGACGGGCGGGCGATCCTGCTCGGCGAGGTCGTCGACCGGACCGGGATCCGGCGCGACATCCAGCTCAAGGGCGCGGGCCCGACTCCCTTCTCGCGCAGCGGCGACGGGCGGGCCGCGCTGGGGCCGGTCCTGCGCGAATACGTGGTCAGCGAGGCGATGGCGGCGCTCGGCATCCCGACCACCCGGGCGCTCGCCGCGGTGGCGACCGGGGACCGGGTGATCCGCGAGCGGGTGCTGCCGGGCGCCATCCTCACCCGCGTCGCCTCGAGCCACATCCGGGTCGGCACCTTCCAGTTCTTCGCGATCCGCCGCGACACCGAGGGCGTGCGGGCGCTGGCCGACCACGTCATCGCCCGGCACTACCCGGACCTCGCCGGGGAGGCGAATCCCTACCCGGCCCTGCTGTCGGCGGTGATCGCCCGCCAGGCGGCGCTGGTGGCGCAGTGGCTCTGCGTCGGCTTCATCCACGGGGTGATGAACACCGACAACATGTCGGTGGCGGGCGAGACCATCGATTACGGCCCCTGCGCCTTCCTGGACGCCTACGACCCGCGGACCAAGTTCAGCGCCATCGACGAGCACGGCCGCTACGCCTACGGGAACCAGCCGATGATCGCGCAGTGGAACCTCGCGCGCCTCGCCGAATCGCTGCTCGCGCTGTTCGGCGAGGACACCGAGGCGGCGATCCGGGACGCGCAGGACCGGCTCGCTTCCTTCCCGGCCCTGTTCGAGAGCGCCTATCACGGGGGCCTCGGGCGCAAGCTCGGCCTCCTGGAGGAGCGGGAGGAGGATGTGGGCCTCGCCAGCGACCTCCTGACCGCGATGGCCGAGAACGCGGCGGATTTCACCCTGACCTTCCGGCATCTCGGGGCCGCGGCCGCCGACCCGGCGGCGGAGCGCGCCGTGCGCGACCTGTTCGTCGACCCGACCGCCTTCGACGCCTGGGCCCCGCGCTGGCGGGCGCGCCTCGCGGCGGAGCCGATGCCGGGCCCGGAGCGGCGGGCGGCGATGGACCGGGTCAACCCGCGCTTCATCCCGCGCAACCACCAGGTCGAGGCGGTGATCGAGGCGGCGATCGAGCGGGACGATGTCGCCCCGTTCGGCGAGTTGGTGGAGGTGCTGAGCGAGCCCTACGCCGAGCAGCCGGAGCGCGCCCGCTACGCCGAGCCGCCGCAGGAGCACGAGCGGGTACTCAGGACCTTCTGCGGCACCTGATCCGGGATCCGGTTGATCCGAGCGGATCCCGCGCCCGCGCGGCGCGTGAGCCAAGCCCCAATCCGCTCTCCCGAAGGGATCGAGCGGATGTGGGATGCGAGAGCGCCCATCGTTCGCCGTCCGGCACGACCCACGCGCCGATCGGCGAGGACGGGGGGACGAGGCCGCGCACCCGTCCGGCCTGGATCCGCCGCCGACGAACGGCCCGTGGGGCCGGACGGTGAGGGCATCCAGCCGCGGCGGGGGAGGTGTCTCGGACCATCCGGTCAGCACGATTCTCAACGCCGCCGCCGCCGACTTCGCCGACCGGATTGCCGGGAACCGCCTCGCCAGCCGGACGGGTCATGGTCGGCCAGGAGGGGGGCGCGGAGCCCGAAGGCGGGCGGAGTCACCGCGGCGAAGGGTCCCCCGCGCCCCCGGCCTTCGGGCCCGAGCCCAGTTTCCGCTTCTGCTCCTCGGCCAGGGCCTTGTAGTCGTAGGTCGGGTAGAACTCGGTCCGGTAGGGACCCCAGGCGGTGTTCTCCAGCGCGACGTTGACGTCCCGCAGCTTCGCGGGCGGCACCCGCAGCGTCACCACCTGGCCGATGCCCATCACCACGTACCAGGACACGACCTCGGTGCCGGCCGGCGGGAACTGGTCGTAGTAGCCGTTCTTCTGCAGCTGCGCGTTGATCTCGTGAAGGTTCTTCGACTGGTCGTGCTTGAGGAACACGGTGAGCAGCACCGCGTCGTTGCCCGCCGCGGGCGCCGTCTGGGCCGCGGCGGGACCGAGGCCGCAGGCGACCAGACCGGCCGCCAGGACCGCACGTGTGAGACCGTTCATATCATCCTCGCGGACACGCGACCCGCCCCTAATTGCGGGCGGAACGGCGCGCGGCAAGGGGCCTCGGCGCATCCGGGCCGGCGTCAGCGCGTCTCCCGCAGGCGATCGAGGAGGGCGGCGTCGGCGTAGCCGTCCGGCACCAGCCCGGCGGCCGCCTGGAAGGCGCGGATCGCGGCCCGGGTCTTGGGGCCGATCCGCCCGTCGACGCCGCCCGCCGGGTGCCCCCGCGCCTCCAGCCGGGCCTGCAGGTCGCGGCGCTCGTCGCGGCTGAGCGGCCGGTCCCCGCGCGGCCACGCGCCGACGAGGGGCCCCTCCCCGCGCAGCCGGTCGGAGAGGTGCGAGACGGCGAGCGCGTAGGCGAAGGAGGCGTTGTAGCGCGTGATCGCCCGGAAGCCCGGCAGGAGCAGGAAGGCCGGGCCGCGCGCGCCGGCCGGCAGGACGAGCCGCGCCGGGACGCCGGTGGCCGCGAAGGGCTGCCCGTCCGCCCGGCGCAGGCCGAGCCGCGCCCAGGATTCGAGCGGGCGCTCGGTGGTCTCGTCCGCGAGCGCGTAGGCGAAGCCCGGCGGCAGCGCGACCTCGTAGCCCCAGGGCGCGCCGGCCGGCCAGCCCTCCGCGCTCAGGTAGTGCGCCGTCGCCGCGAGCGCGTCGGCGGGCGAGTGCCAGATGTCGCGCCGGCCGTCGCCGTCGAAATCCACCGCGTAGCGGAGATAGGTGGTCGGCATGAACTGCGTGTGGCCCATCGCGCCGGCCCAGGACCCGGTCAGGTCCGCGACCGGCGCGTCGCCCTGCGCGGCGATCCGCAGGGCGGCGGCGAGCTCGTCGCGCCAGGAGGCGGCGCGGGCGGGGTCCGCGCAGGCCAGGGTCGCCAGGGAGCGCAGCACGGGCCGCACCTTGCCGGGCTTGTCGAGCACGGCGCCGTAGCCGGATTCGATGCCCCAGATCGCGAGCAGCACGAAGCGGTCGACGCCGTAGCGCGCCTCGATGCGGGCCAGGACCGGCTCCCACGCGGCCAGCTTGGCGCGGCCATCGGCGACGGTCTCGTCCTTCACCGCCGCGTCGAGGTAGTCCCAGAGCGGCTTCTCGAACTCGGATTGGTGGCCGGCCGCGGCCAGCACCTCGGGATCCGGCGCGAGGTCCCCGAGGAGGGCGGACGCGGTCGCCTCGGGCACGCCGCGGCCGGTCGCCTCGGCGGCGAGGTCCGTCAGGCAGTGCGCGAAGCCCGGCACGGCCTCGCCGGCGGGGGGCGGCGCGTCCTGGGCGAGGACCCGATGCGGCGCCGCGAGGGCGACCAGGAGGGCCCGGAGAAGGATTTGAGCCGGCCTCGCGCGCCGGCGGGAGAGGGGGAGCGGGGGCATGCCGTCACCACGCCGCGCGGCCGCCCGTCCGTCAAGCGCGGTCCCGCCGGGCGGAAAGGACCTCAGCGCGAGGGTCCGGACGCCCCGTCCGCCTCCGGCGCCCGTCCCTCCCCCTCCGCCAGCCGCGCCACCAGGAGCGCCTGGGTGCGCGCCACGTGCCGCGCCATCAGGAGGCGGGCGGCCTCGGCGTCGCGCGCGCGCAGGGCCGCCAGGATGGCGCGGTGCTCGGCGAGCGACTCGTCGAGCCGCCCGCCCGTGTCGAGGGCGAGGTTGCGCGCGCGCTCCAGCCGCACGAAGGCCCGCTCATGCGCCTCCGCCACGGCCGGACTGCGCGCGGCGGCCACGATCAGGCGGTGCGCCTGGCGGTTGAGGCGCACGTAGGCGTCGCGGTCCTCGCGCAGGGCCTCCATCGCCTCCTGCAGGCGCGCGAGGCGGGCGAGGTCGCCCTCGCTCATCCGCTCCGCGGCGAGGCCCGCGCCGTAGCTCTCGAGCGCCGCCTCCAGCTCGAACAGGGGCACCAGCCCGGCCGGGTCGAGGCGCGACACCAGGGCGGCCCGGTTCCGGCGCAGCGTCACCAGCCCCTCGCCCGCGAGCAGCTTCAGCGCCTCCCGGATCGGCGTGCGCGAGATGCCGAGGCGCCGCGCCAGATCGGGCTCGTTCAGCGCCTCGCCGGGCCGCAGGCGGTTGAGCAGGATCAGGCGGCGGAGCTCCGCCGCCGCGTGCTCGGTGAGGGAGGGGGCGGGGCGCGCGGGCGCGCTCCCGCGGGTCATGCCAGCCGCTTCGACAGGCCCGTCAGCCGCTCCATCACGGCGATGCCCGCCATGGTGGCGACGATCAGCACGCCGGAGAGCGCCGCGATGGTGACGTCGAGGCGCCCCTCCAGGTCCTGCCACATCCGGATCGGCAGCATGTCGGTCGCCGCGTCGCGCAGGAACAGGGAGACCGGGATGTTGTCGAACGAGGCCATGAAGGCGAGGAAGCCGCCCGACAGGACCCCCGGCCGGATCAGCGGCAGGGTGATGCGGCGCAGCGTGTAGAGCCGCGAGGCGCCGAGGCTCGCCGAGCCCTCGAGCAGCACCGGCTGGAGCTGGGTCAGCGCCGCGACGGTGTTGCGCACCACGTAGGGCACGCAGACCACCGTGTGGCCGATCACCAGCGTCGTCACGGAGACCGGCCAGCCGAGGAGCGAGAAGAACATCAGGCTGGAGAGCCCGAAGGCCAGGGCCGGCAGGACGAGGGGCGAGAGGAACAGGCTGTCGAGGAGCCGCGCCGCGAGGCGCGGCGAGCGCGCCACGGCGAGCGAGGCCATGACCCCGAGCCCCACCGAGAGCAGGGTCGCGGCCGCCGCGACGGTGAGGCTGTTGCGCAGGGCGAAGTGCAGCTGCCACGCCTCGGCGAGTTCCCCGTACCAGCGCAGGGAATAGCCCGGCGGCGGGAAGCGCAGCGACAGGCCGTCCGTGAAGGACACGACCAGCACGATCACGGTCGGGGCCAGGAGCAGGATCAGCGCCGCGCCCGCGAGGAGCGCGACCGCGATCTCGAAGCTGAGCCGGTCGAGGGCGCCGGGCGGGCGGGACATCGGGCGGGACATCGGGCGGCCTCAGGTCTGGGCGTAGCCGCGCGCGAGGCGGCCGAGCGCGTTGAAGGCGACGATGACCGCCAGCACGGCGACGAGGAAGATCACCGACATCGCCGCCGCGAAGGGCCAGTTCTGCAGGGCGATCGCCTGCTGGTAGATGTAGCCGGGCATGAACAGCATCTGCCCGCCCCCGATCAGCGACTGGGTGATGAAGCCCGAGATCGCCGCCGCGAAGGTGAGGACCGAGCCGGCGATCAGCCCCGGCAGGGAGAGGGGCAGCGTCACCCGCCGGAAGGTGCGCCAGCGCCCGGCCCCGAGCGCCTCGGAGGCGTCCCACAGGCTCGGATCGATGCGGGCCAGCGCCGTCATCAGCGGCAGCACCATCAGGGGCATCTGCACCTGCGCGAGGGCCGCCACCAGCCCGCCCTCCGCGTAGAGGAGCCGCAGGGGCGGGCCGCTCACCCCGAGGGAGGCGAGCGCGCCGTTGACCACGCCCTGGCGGCCCAGGATGACGATCCACGCGAAGGTGCGGATCACCACGCTGGTGAGGAGGGGCGTGAGCACCGCCAGGATGACGAGGCCGCGCACCCGCCCCCCGGCCCGGGTCGCCACCAGGGCGAGCGGGTAGCCGAGGATCAGGCAGACGAGCGTCACCTTGAGCCCGAGCCAGAGCGTCGCGCCGAGCACGCCGAGGCTGAAAGGATCGCCGAGGAACGCCGCGTACTGCGCGAGGCCCAGGGTTCCGTCCGGCCCCTTGAGCGAGAGGCCGAGCAGCGCCGCGAGCGGCGCCGCGAAGAAGGCCGCGAAGAACAGGGCGAGCGGGCTCGCCAGCCGCAGGTCGTAGACGGTGACGTCGGGGAGGCGCCGCCTCATGGCCGCCGCCTCTAGAGCTTGATCTCGCGGTTGAACCGCTCGATCCAGGCCGCCCGCTGCGCGTTGATGGCCTTCCAGTCCTGGAACACGAATTTCCTGCGCAGGTCGTCGGTGTCCCGGGCGAGCACCTGGGCGATCTCGCCGCTCATCGTCACCTTGGCGTTGGTCGGCACGATCAGGTAGGGGGCCTGCATCAGCCGGGTCTGGACCGGCTCGGAGATCGCCGCCTCAATCAGCTTGAAGGCGAGGTCGCGGTTGGGCGAGTTCCTGACGATCTGGATCGCGGTCTTGAAGGCGATCGCCCCCTCCTTGGGCGCCACGAACTCGACCGGAACGCCCTTGGCCTTGAGGATCTGGATGGCGTTGAAGTTGCCGGGCGAGATGTCGACCTGGCCCTGCTGGAACAGGGTGGCGAGCGCCCCCGGATTGGCCGCCACCGCCGAGAGGTTGGGCTTGAGCGCCTCCATGGCCTTGAAGGCCGGATCGATGTTCGCCTCGGAGCCGCCGTGCATCTTGGCGATCTCGACCATGAAGCCGGTGCCGAGCGTCGAGTTCATGTTGGTGATGCCGACCCGGCCCTTGTATTCGGGCCGCCACAGATCGGCCCAGGAGGTGGGCTTCGTCCTCACCGTGTCGGGATTGTAGGTCAGACCGACGACCTGGAAGAAGGCCGCCGGGCCGGTCGCCTCCTGCGCGTCCGGGATGAGGTCCTTGAAGGAGGCGCTGCGCTCGACCGGGTAGGGCTCGACGAGGTCCTGCGCCTGGGCGGTGAGCGCCGGGCCCGGATCGTGCAGCATCACGTCGATCGGCGGGTTCGCGCGGGCGGCCGAGACCTTGGCGATCTGGTCGACGGACAGCATCGGGTCGAGGACGATCGGGGCGTTGCCGGTCTCCTTGCGGAAGGCGGGGACCAGCACGGCCTTGTGCGCCTCCTCCCAGCTCCCCGTGAAGGTGGCGAAGACGAGGGGCCTCGCCTGCGCGAGGGAGAGGCCGGGGAAGAGCTCCATCGCGCCGAGCGAGAGGGCGGTGGTGAGGAGGCGGCGGCGGTCGAGGATCATCGGAGCGTCCTGGGCGAGGATCAGGCGGCGGGGAAGGCGGAGGCGAGGCCGGGCGCGACGGCGACCCGCACGGCGGTGCCGGGCGGGCGCGCGGCCGCGCCGCCGAGGCGCGGCTCGGCGACCTTGAGGGCGCCGCCCGCTCCCACCCGCACCTCGTGGATCACCGTGGGGCCGAGCGGCAGCGCCATCTCGACCACGCCCGCGATGCCCTCCTCGCCGTCGGTGAGGCGCAGGTGCTCGGGCCGCAGGCAGGCGACGACGCGCGCGCCCGGCGCGAGCGCCCGGCCCGGGCGCCGCACCACGATCTCGCCGCCCGCATCGAGGGCGACGCGGGCGCCCGCGCCCTCCTGGCCGACGACGCGTCCCGGCATCGTGTTGGCCGAGCCCACGAAGGTGTTGACGAACAGGCTCTCGGGCGCGTCGTAGATCGTGGTCGGGGCCGCGAACTGCTCCAGCCGCCCCTGCGACAGCACCGCCACCCGGTCGGAGAGGGACAGCGCCTCCTCCTGGTCGTGGGTGACCAGGATCGTGGTGACGCCCGCCACCCGCTGCAGCCGCTTGACCTCGATCTGCATGTCGAGGCGGAGATTCTTGTCGAGGGCCGCGAAGGGCTCGTCGAGGAGGAGCACGGCGGGCCGGATCGCCAGGGCGCGGGCGAGCGCCACGCGCTGCTGCTGCCCGCCGGAGAGCTGGCGCGGGTAGCGCTCCGCCATGGCGCCGAGTTGCACGAGGCCGAGGAGGCGCTCGGCCTCCGCCTCCTGCTCGGCCCTCGGCGCCCCGCGCGCGGCGAGGCCGTAGGCGACGTTCTCGGCGACGCTCAGATGCGGGAAGAGCGCGTAGTTCTGGAACACGATGCCGACCGCCCGCCGGCTCGGCGGCAGGTCGTCCATGACCGCGTCGCCGACGATCACCCGCCCCTCGGTCTGGCGCAGGAAGCCCGCGACGATCCGCAGGAGCGTGGTCTTCCCGCAGCCGGAAGGGCCGAGCAGCGAGACGAGTTCCCCGCCCCTGATGTCGAGCGTCACGTTCCCGACCGCCACCGCCTCCCCGTAGCGGTGGGTGATCCCGTCGAGCACGACGGACCGGCCCGTCCCGGCCCGCATCGTCGCTTCCGTCACCGGCCTTCACCCCGCGGCATCGAACTTGCCCGCCGGTCTTCGCAAATCGTATGCCGGTTCGAGGAAAATCCATGCCATGCCGTGAGTTGAGCCGCCTCCCCGGGGAGACCGGCAGCCGCAGGAGCCCGCCATGACCGCCCTTTGGGCACTGAGCGCGACCGAGATGGCAGAGTGCTTCGCCGATGGGCGGGCGAGTCCGGTCGTGGTGCTCGAATCCTGCCTCGCGCGGCTCCATGCCTGCGAGCCGGCGCTGAACGCGGTCACGCGGCTCGCTCCGGGCGCCCGGGAGGAGGCCGAGGCGAGCGCGGCGCGCTGGCGGGCGGGGCGCCCGCTGTCGCGGCTCGACGGCGTGCCGATGACGGTGAAGGAGTTCCTCGTCACCGCCGGCCTGCCCGCGAGCTTCGCGGAGCCGCGGGACGGGCCCGAGCCGCCCGCGGCCCGGGACGAGCTGCCGGTGGCGCGGATGCGCGCGGCGGGCCTGGTGACGCTCGCCAAGACCAACATGCCGGAATTCGCCGTGCAGGGTTACACGGCCAACGCCCGGTTCGGCACCACCGGCAACCCTTGGGCTCCCGCGCTCACGCCCGGCGGCTCGACGGGCGGCGGGGCGGCGGCGACGGCCGCCGGCTACGCCCCGATCGCGCTCGGCACGGACGGGGGCGGGTCGCTGCGCCGCCCGGCCGCCCATACGGGCCTCGTCGGGCTCAAGACCTCGCTCGGCCTCGTGCCGCGCCGCGGCGGCCTGCCCTCGCCGCTGCTCGACTTCGAGGTGGCGGGCGCCCTCACCCGCACGGTGGCGGACAGCCGGGCGGTGCTGGCGCTGATGGCCGGGCCGGATCCGCGGGTGCTGTGGTCCCGCTTCCCGACGCCGCCCGCCGCCCCGCCGCGGCCGCTGCGGGCGCTCTACGTCGAGCGCCTCGGCGACGCGCCCCTCGATCCGGCGATCGCCGCCTCCTGCCGGGAGGCCCTGGACGACCTCGCGTCCTGCGGGGCGACGGTGACGGAGGGCCGGTTCCCGCTCGACGTGGCGGAGCTCAACGACCTCTGGCCGGAGATTGGGCGGATCGGCCTCGCGCGGCTCTTCGCGGAGGATCCCGCCCTCGGGCGGCGGGCGAGCGAGCCCTACCGCGCCATGGCCGAGGAGGGCGCCCGCGCCCCGGCGACCTGCCTCGCCCGGATCCTCGACCGCGTCGCCTCCCTGCGCGACGCGGCGAGCGCGCTCTTCGCGGAGATCGATCTCCTGGTCACGCCGGCCATCGCGGCCCTGTCCTGGCCGGCCGCGCAGGTGTGTCCGGCGCGGATCGACGGCCGGCCGGTCGGGCCGCGGGGCCACGCGATCTATACGGGCTGGGTCAACGCCGCGGCGCTGCCCGGGATCAGCCTGCCGGTCGCTCCGTCCCCGGATGGGCTGCCGGTCGGCCTGCAGCTCGTGGCCGGGTACGGGGCGGACGGGCTGCTGCTCGACGTGGCGGAGGCGATGGAGCGGCGGCGCCCCTGGGCGCATCGCCGGCCGGAGGTCGGGGGGAGGATCGGATGAGGGCGGGCGGGATCTCGGTCCACGCGGTGGACGTGGCGACGGGGCGGCCGGCGGCGGGGCTGCGGGTGACCGTCGAGGCGCTCGACCCGGCCGGGCGGCGGCTGGTGGCGGAGGGCCGGATCGGCCCGGACGGCCACCTGCCCCACCCGATCTCCGGCGGGGCGGGCGTGACGGCGGGGATCTACGAGGTCACCTTCGACGTCGGCGACTATCTCGCCGCGGAGGGGGGCGGGCGCTTCCTCGACCGGGTGCCGTTCCGCTTCACGATCGAGGACGTGGCCGCGCACGTCCACCTGCCCCTCAAGTTCACGCGCTTCGGCTACGCCCTGTTCCGCGGCGCGTGACCGGGGCGCCGGGGCGCGGAGGGGGATGGACGGGTCCCGCCACGCGCTCCCTGCCGAGCCGGCATCCGGGATGTCCGCTCCCTCTCCCGGTTCTCCTTCCGCCGACGCTGCGCTCGCCCGGGCAAGGCGGGAAGCCGGGATCCGCTTGATCGCAGCGGATCCCGGATCACGCGCCTGAGCGCGCCGCCTGAGCGAAGCCGACATCCGTATGGCCGAAATTGGAGATGACGAAGCCATCAACCGGATGTCGGATGGATCGGCGCGCTGACGTTCGCCCCCTCCGAGGCGGACAGCATCCCGCCGTTCGTGGCCAACAGCCCGGTGATGTCGGCCTTCTGCGCGCATCCGGATGAGGACAAGGCGCTCCACCCACACCCACGAGGGTGAGCGGAAGCCGGCGGAGCACGCGTGGCAGGAGCGGAACCGCACCTACGCTCGGGCTCGCGGCCTTCGGGGTGCGTGCTGGATCGGGATCCGGAAGCGGGGCGGTCGCTCGGACGGAAGCGAGCGTAGCGCTCCCGAGTTCGATCCCGAGTGCCGCTCTGCCCGACACGGGTCGGCGAACCGCAAGGAGGCGGCCGAATCTTTTCCTAAGGGAACAATTCAGGAGACCTGAGCCGCCACGCTCCTTGCAGCGGCGCTGTTCGATCGCATCTAAAGTATCGGACCGCGCGTAGCACTCACGGTGCCGACAATGTGGGTGTCGGCCTGGCGTAGCCTTCGGCAAAGTTCTCGATTTATGTTCTGCAACACCATCGCGTATGCATAGATGTCTTTTTTATAAAAGTTATATAGGTTTCGAGCTGTGAGCTCGTATGCCACGACCGGTTGTTTTGCAATGAGGGTTGCCGATCTATTTTGTATTTCAATGACGGTCATCTCTCCGAAAAAATCACCTGGGCCGAGATGACATATATCAACGACACATCCCGATCTCCCGATCTTAGTTACCATAATCTCTCCCGAATGAACAATATACATCGAGTGTCCAGGCTCTCCCTCTACTATGATAGTGGCGCCTGCCTCAAAGTGTCGTTCAACCAACATCGAGATCAAGAGATCGAGACTCGTGTCCGAGAGGCCGCCGAAGAAGGGCGTGTCGACCAGGAATGCTTTCAGCTCGGGAGAATTGACAGCCATCAGCCTATTGCACTCCCGCTTCCGGAGCTCGACCACATCCCATATTGTGGATCCTTTGTATGCCGGCAGCTCGCTTTGCGCATCTGGCCAGGGTGCAACCCGGGCGCCGAGTGGTCCAGACGGCGTCTGGCAAACCGCCGGATGACCCACTGGGTGAGATTCGACGTCCCCCCATCGCTTTGGTCCGGCGTGAGTGCGAGTTTTCCGGTTTTGTGAGCGCCTGAGGGGAGGAGCGGAACCGTGAAGACGGGCCGGTTCACCGAGGAGCTGATCGCCTTTGGGCTGGAGGCCGAGACCAGGACGCCGGTCGCGGAGGTCCTGCGCCGGATCGGCATCTCCGAGCAGACGTTCTAACGCTGGAAGAAGCTCTACGGCGGACTGGGCACGGGCGAGTTGCGACGGCTGAAGCCACCGGAGGAGGAGAAGCGGCAGCTCAAGCAGCGCGTGGCTGATCTGAGCCTCGACAAGCCCATCCTGCAGGACGTGCTCGCAAAGCAGCGACCTCGTGAACCAGGTGCGAGAGGCGCACGGGGGGAGCGAGCGGCGCGGCTGCGGCGCGCTCGGCATCGGCCGGTCGAGCATGCGCCACCGCCCGACCAAGCCCGATCCGGCACCGCTGCGGAGGCGCATCCGCGATCCGGCCAAGAGCCGGGTGCGCTCCGGCTTTTTCCGGATCTGCATCCTGCGGCGCCGGGAAGGCCGGAGGGCGAACCACAAGAGGGTCTAACCGGCTCTGGTGCCTGAATGCGAACCGGTTCTCGTCCTTGGCCGATGCCAGGGCCAAGATCGAGGCGCGGCGGCGGCCCGGGAGGCTGCCGAATGGAACCCGGAGGCTCACCTTCCGGCCGGACCAGGATCCGGGGACCGTCATGTCATGGCCGGCTCTTGTCGACGACTGGAGCGCGGATGGAGAGTGACAATGGCCGAGACTGATGTCGATTCGCGCCGCGCGGTTGAAACCCGGATTCCCACCTGTGTGCCGGCGTGGAGATCGACCCGTGTGAGGGCCATGCCTGCGGATCACATCGCCGGCCTCACCGTCTCGCAAATCTGACCGCTTCTTCGACACGGGGCCGGGACCCGGCAGATGGGGCGGACCGATCAGCGACCGAGTGGACCGCACCCGCGAGGGGCGTGCGCGCTGCCTGCCGCCGACGGCCGTGCGTGACGAGGCGATTGTGATCGATCCGGTGCGGCGCGGCCGGTGCGGAGAGCCGCGGCTGAACCTCGCTGCGGGCTGCCGCGTCGCTGAGGTGGAGGTAATTCGGGTTGAACAGGCTTGCGGCCTGCAGGGCGGCGATGTCGGGGATCCGCACGGTTCGACCGAGCATCTCCACGAGCCCTTGATCGCGCAGTTGCGCGAGCTTGCGGTTGATGTGGACGTGCGACAGGCCCAGGGCATTGGCCATGTCGAATTGAGTGAGCAGCAGAACGAAGCTGTTGTCCTCGGTGAGCCCGGCCCGGCGCAGCCGCAGGAACAGCTCGCACAGCAGATGGCCGACCCGCTCCGTGCCGACGCGCTGACCAACATTCAGCAGCCACTCGCGCTGGATCGAGGCCGCGATGAAGCTCTCCCACAGCAGGGCCTGCCGGACCGCCGGGTGCTGCTCGCACACGGTCGCCAGCGCCCTGAGCGGGATGTCCGCACAGGTGAGCGGCGTCAGGGCGGCGATGGAGCAGTCCATCGCGTATCCCTCCGGGGCGAGCGCCTCCGTCAGGTCGCCCGGCAACAGGATCCCCGCGATCTGTCGCCGGCCATCCTCCAGTTGCTTGTAGCGGTAAGCCCATCCCGAGATGATCAGGCTGACATGGCCGAGATGGTCGCCCTCCTCAACGAGATCATCGCGGGCGGCGACGTACCGCCACTTGCGCACGAGGTGATGAAAGGCCTCGCGGTCCGCGCCGCCGAGATTCGTGAGCCGGCTGATTTTCGCGGCTGCGCGGCCCTGAATTGCTGCACCGCCGATCGCTGTCCCAAGCATGTGATCGTCCCCTGAGGCTTGCTTGTACCGTTCATTCCGGTCGAACATCTGAGTAATCAGGCTGGACTCGTTTGCGCGGCCGTGCATGCGCATTGGCGCCATGCTTCAATCGTATCGATCGCGTTCGTGCTCAACTGATCAGCTACACGCCGGATCAGCGAGGGCGCACGGGTGGCCCCGCGAGTCGGAGCGATGCTGCAGTGAGTGGCCGCTGCGCTCCGTCGAACGTTGCGCCCCGACCCCGACCGGGCGGCGAAGTCGCCCCCGCTTCAGGAGCCGACAGGCCGGCCGCGCTGCCGCACGCCGCCAGAGTCCGGCTCGCCACGCGAGAGTGCTCCGGACATCGTGCCTGCGCCGAGGCCAAGTTCTATTTCACCCTATATCCCGCTGCTTCGGCGCCCTGTCAGCCGATCTGGATCATTAATACGGGACAGAGCGACCGCCGGCGGTGATATTTCTCACTTCAGAGTGAAGATGCGGTCCCACCTTTGCAGTAGGAGCTTCTTCGGTCGCGCTTGAATTTGGCTTGGCAGGAAGGGGACGACCTGCTGAATGCGTCAGGTATCGGCGGCGCGACCGTTGCTCGCACTGCATCGGCTTCGTAGACCAACCGTGCGTCGATGCCGCCGGGTGATCGAGGCCGACAGGGCGGAGTCAGGTGAGACGTCGCATCCCCCCGGAAGGCGAGGAACCCGCGGGTCAACGCCCCCGGTCACACGGACGGCCCAGGCGAGGAAGCGCAGTGGAGACGCGATGGGCCGGTCACGGCCGCCCGCTGGCCTGACCCAAGCGGGAGGGGCCGCCGGGCGGACACGAAGCGATGCGGCTCCTGTCTTTCAGGCCGACGCATCGGCGGCCCGATCCAGGGCGGCCGTCATGCCGTTGGCACGGGACAGGGCAGCATGGGACAGGGCAGAAAGTCCATCGGTCATCGTGTTCGTTTGCGGCCCCTGCCGACCCTTCATCGTCCGAAGCGCCGAACCAAGACACGCGCCGACCGCACGGGAAGCACCTGCTCTCGCCGCCGGCACGGTGCGACGCCACGCTACAAGTCAATCGGCCCATTGAACTCGGAATCCTTACGATGCACCGCCGTCCGTGGATGGCCGCCCGAAACCGCTCGGGTGGCGCATAATTTTTAGCAGACGCTTGCGGCCTCGAAATCTATCGCTTGTCAGCTAGGAGCGCTTGCGCCGCGTCGTTTCGGATCGGATCGCGGAGTGCGGGCAAGCGCGGCGGAGGTGAAGCCATGGATGGTAGGGATCTTAGCCATATTCCAGGCAATAATTCAACTAATAATCCGCACATATCGGTCGTAATTTCCGTGAAGAACCGCTTCTTTCTGCTGAAGGACTGCCTGGAAGCTTTGCTCAGGCAGACGATTGGCGTCGAGAGCTTCGAAGTCATTGTCGTCGACAACGTGTCTCAGGACGATATCGCCGGTCTTTGCACGGCGATGCGGGCCCAGGGTCTGCAGCTCCGCTACCTGCGCATGCAGCACGACAAGGGACCGGCCCCGGCGCGCAACCGAGGCGTGCTTGAGGCGCGGGCCCCGCTGATCGCCTTCACGGACAGCGATTGCCGGCCCCATCCCGAATGGCTCGCCCTTGGCATCGCCGCCCTGGCCGACCCGGCGGTCGCGTTCTCGACGGGCCCGGTCCTGCCCAAGCCGGAGCAAACGGCATCGCTCTGCTCCAAACTCACGTTCGTCACGGCGCAGGAGCACCCGACCTTTCCGACCGCCAACATGGTCGTGCGGAAAAGCGTGTTCGACGCGTTCGGCGGCTTCGACGAAACCCTCTCGTTCCGTGACCCGCTCAACCGGGCGACGGAATGTGCCGATACCGATCTCGCCTGGCGCATCATCGAGGCCGGCTACACCCGCCGCTTCGAGCCGCGCGCCGTCATCTGGCACGAGATCGAACAGCAATCGCTTCTCCAATGGATTCTCGAGCCGACACGATTGTTTCTGGTTCCTGCCCTAGTCAAGCGGCATCCGGAACTCAGGAGACGTCTCCTCGTCGCGCGCCTGTTCTTCTATCCTCCGATATGGCTGCTTTACCTCGCGGTATGCGTGGCGGCGTTCGCCGTCATCTGGCAGCCGCTGCTGCTGCTCGTGCTGCCGCCGGCACTGCTCGCGCGGGGCATCCATCGCACCGGCTCCGTGGACCCGCGGCAGCTCGCAGCCCACGCCGGGCGTGTGATTGCTCACCTGCCGCGGATGGTCGTCATGATAACATCCCTGCTTTATGGAAGCATTCGCTACCGCGCACTCGTTCTATGAACCCGCGCGTTGCTCCATAATGACACCTTGAAGCTTTTCATCTCTGACGATGCATTTGCTCGATACGGAAGTCGCCACGGCAAATTACATCGTTTTTCAAGATCAGTCTCGAAAATTCTGAATGCAAGATAGTTTCTCGCCGGAGCCACACGGTCGTGGTCGCTCGCGGCGAAGCGGTTGGAGGCAACAGTGCGGATCGCAGTGACTCACCCGACGGCATGGCCGGAGGTTCGCCGAGGATCGGAGCGGATGCTCCATGATCTGTCGCAGCGCTTGGCGGCCCGCGGCCACGACGTCACCGTCCTGACCAGTTCTCCCGCGTCCGAAACGCGGATCGAAGCCGATGGCCCGGTCCGGCGCGTCCTGCTTCGCCGCAGAACCGGGCCGGCCGCGCTGACGGGCCGCTGGTTCAACAGCCAGCATCTGTTCGGCTGGGACTTGGCCAGGTGGCTCCGTGCGGAGCCGTTCGACGCCGTGCACTGCCTGAACTACCACGATGCGGTCGGCGCTCTGGTCGCGCGCCGGGCGGGTGCACGGTTCCGCCTCGTCTTTCAGTGTACGGGCATTCCGGTGCGGCGCTACTTCCGGCGCATTCCCGCCGACGGCCTGATGTTCCGCATGGTGCTGCGGCAGGCGGATGCCGTGGCGGTCCTGTCCCGCTTCGCTCAGGACGCGCTCGCGCGGGATTACGGGGTCGCCGGGACGTTGCTTGCGTCCCCCACCGAGACCGCTCCCTTCGAGGCGCTGCCGGACGACGCTCCGCGCGAACCCTACATCCTGTTCAGCGGGGATGCCGACGAGCCGCGCAAAGGCGCACTCCTCCTCGCCCAGGCGTTCCCGGCCGTGGCCGAGCGGCTGCCGGCTCTCCGGCTCGTCTACACGGGACGATCGAGCCCGGCCACCCGCGCGGCTTTGTCCGCTGCCGTTCCGGGCAACCTCCGCGATCGAGTCGAATTTCTCGGTCTCGGCCGCGTCGAGGACCTGCCGCACCTCTACGCACGCGCGACGGTCTGCGTGAACCCGGCCGTCTGGGAGGCGCTGGGCAATGTCCTGATCGAAGCCCTGGCGGCCGGAACCCCGGTGGTCGGCGCGCGGCACGCCGGCATCCCGGACATCGTCGCGGACGAGACGGTGGGGGCTCTGTTCGATCCGGGCTCGACGCGGCTGGCCGCCACGAACGCGGCCGGACTGAGCGAGGCCATCCTGAGGGCTGCGGCCCTGGCCGCGCGGCCCGAGACCCGCGCGCGGTGCCGCGCGCGGGCGCAGGCCTTCTCCTGGAACGCCCTGATCCCCCGCTACGAGGGCCTGCTCGGCGGCGACGCCCCGCCGCGCGAGATCGGCCCTCCCCTGCCCGCCGCCATCCCGTTGCGATGAACCGCCCGTCTCCCGGCGCCGCGTCGCTCGCGCGATGCGCTCCTGTTGCCGAACCTGTCCGAGCATGAGGTGCCCGTGTGATGACCGCTTCCCTCTCGATGTCGCGTCGCGCGAGCGACGTGCCCCTCTCGCTGCCGAACCTGTCGGAGCTCGAGATCGCCTACGCGGCCGAGGCGCTGGCGAGCGGGGATATCGGGCCCGCCGGCCCCTTCCGCGACCGCTTCGAGGCCATCTGGGCCGCCCGGAACGGCACCGCTCATGCGATCACGGTCTCGTCCGGAACGGCGGCGCTGCACGTGGCGCTGGTGGCGCTCGGGATCGGGCCCGGCGATGAAGTGATCGTGCCGGCGACGACCTACGTGGCGAGCGCGAATGCCGTGCTGCACGCCGGCGCCCGGCCCGTTCTCGTCGACGTGGACCCCGAGACCTTCTGCATCGACCCGGCCGCCGCGGCCGCCGCGGTCACGGCGCGCACCCGGGCCATCATGCCGGTCCATCTGTTCGGCCATCCCTGCCCGATGGACGCCCTGGAGGAGATCGCGGGGGCGCGGGACATCGCCCTGGTGGCTGACGGGGCGCACGCTCCGCTCGCCGGATATCGCGGAAACCCGGTCGCCGCGGCCGCGACGGTCACCACGCACTCCTTCTTCCAGAACAAGATCTTCAGCTGCGGCGAGGGAGGAGCGCTGCTCACGAACGATGCCGACCTCATCGTGCGTGCGACGCAAGTGCGAGCCCACGGGCTCGATCTCGGTGGCCGAGCGATCTATCACCGGCTCGGCTACAATTACCGGTTGACCAATCTCGCCTGCGCGATCCTGTGCGCGCAGGAGGAGCGGGCGGACGCGATCCTTGCGCGTCACGCCGAGCTGAATCGACTGTATCGCCAGCTCCTCGCCGATCATCCGTCCATCGCCTTGCAGGCCATCCGCGATTGGGCAGAGCCGGTCCAGTGGTTCTTTCCCCTCGTCCTTCGCAACCCTGCGCCGGCCCTCGATCGGCTGATCGCCCGTCTGGGCGAGCGCGGCATCGGCGCGCGCCCGTTCTTTCCCTCGCTCGATAGCATCCCGCATCTCTCGGCATTTCATGCCGAGCGCCCGCACCCGCTCACGACCGCGCGCCGTCTCGCCGACCGAGGGCTGCTGCTGCCATTGCGCGCCACCATGAGCGACCGCGACGTGGAGCGTGTCGTGGAGGAGCTGGCGGTCGCGCTGCGCTGACCGCGCACCGGACGGCGCCGGATGAGCGCATCGCCGCCGGGACGGGCCGGTCCCGGACGGGCTCCATGGGCGTCGGGTCCGCTCGCCTTCCGGCCGTAGCCGCCGCGGCCCTCGGGCCGTGATGCTGCGCCCCCGTGCCGGATCGCGCTCCACTCCGGCGGGCACCGCTCCCGCGCACGATCCCCATCATCCGCCATCCGGTTGATGGCTTCGCCCTCTCCCATTTCGGCCATGCGGATGTCGGCGTCGCTCAGGCGCCGCGCTCAGGCGCCGCGCGGGCGCGTGATCCGGGATCCGCTGCGATCAAGCGCATCCCGGATCAGTCGCGCCCCTGCGGGGCATCGCCGGGCACCGCTCCTCGGCACCGCCCGCGCGCGCCGCCGCGTCCAGGCCAGGTCGCGAGCCGCGGAAGGCGGATCGGCGGGCCCCCAGGAACAGCCCTCGCGGTTGAACAGCCCTCGCGGCTGCCGTGCCCCCAGGGGCCGCGAAGCGGCGTCGATGAGGGCAGACGCGCCCCAGAGTGCCGTCGCGCCCGAGACGATCATCCCCGCCGCCATCGCTCCACCGCATGCAATCAGTCGCATCTTTCTTGTGCGTCGGCGCACAAGGCGCTGCACACCTGCGGTCGCGCCGGATCATCGATCCATCGCAGACCGGCACGTCCGGGCGGCAGCATTCGACGAATGCTGCAAAAAATTTTGCCGCCGGCCGCCCCGCCGCGATGTCTACTGCAATCACAAATCTTCGCCCGGGCCGAGACGGCCGGGCCCGGAGGAATTCTTCAGCTCACGCCAAGATCAGGGGGAGTCGATGACGAGCCTCATCATGAGCTCGCACCCGCGCGAGGCGCTGGCCGAGCCGGAGGATGGCAACGCGTACCTGGATGCGCCCGCCAGGGGAGAGCGGCAGGCGGCGGATGCGGCAGCCATCGTGGATGCGCTGGCCAAGCGCACGGTCGACGTGATCGGAAGTGCCTGCATTCTGCTCCTGCTGGCACCTCTGCTGGTCGTTGTCGCGATCGCCATCAAGGTGAGCAGTCCCGGGCCGGTCCTGTTTCGTCAGGCGCGGTACGGGCAGGGCGGCCGGATCTTCTCGATCTGCAAGTTCCGGACGATGGTCGGGCCCTCGCCGAAGTGCATCGCGATCGGCGACCCTGACGACCATGAAGCGCGCCTGACCCCGCTGGGCCGGATCCTGCGCCGCTACTGCATCGACGAGCTTCCGCAGCTCCTCAACGTCCTGGCCGGCGACATGTCTCTGGTCGGTCCGCGCGCCCATCCGGTCGGCCTGCACGTTCTCCAGGTTCCCTACGAGGACGTGGTGCCGAACTATCACCACCGTCACAGCGTCAGGCCCGGCATGACCGGATTGGCGCAAGTGATGGGTTTCCACGGCATCGTCGACTCGGTCGAGCATGCCCAGGCGCGCCAAGCCTACGATGTTCTCTACATTCAGCGCCGGAATACTGACCTGGATGTCGCACTCATAGCATTCACCGGCTGGCGGTTCCTGCTGCGCGGTGGGCGCGGAGCCAGCCGCTTCCCAATCCAGAGATTCCTCCCGACGCAGCTTGGCAGCGCGACTCCGCCCTTCGCCTCCGAGCCTGCATCGGCCGCCCCGGCGCCTTGCGCCGACGGCCTGAGCACTTTCGCGGCGTCCTGACCCCCGCATCACGCGATCAGGATCCAGCATCACCGGCGTGGAGCCGCCAACGGCTACCAGCAACGCGCAAAGGAGAGAGCGCACATGAAAGTCTTGATACTGGCCGGTGGGCGCGGCACGCGCGCCTACCCCTACACCGACTACCTGCCGAAACCGATGATGCCGGTCGGTGGAAAGCCCATCATCGTCCGGGTCATGCAGATCTTCGCGAACCAGGGGGTGACGGATTTCGTTCTGTCGCTCGGATATCGCAAGGAAGTCATTCTCGACTACTTTGCCGGGCGGTCCCTCGGCTGGAACGTCGAACTGGTGGACACCGGCGACGAGGCCGACACCGGCGATCGTGTCCGCCTCTGCCAGGACAGGCTGGGCGACGAGTTCTTCGTCACCTACTCGGACGGGCTCTGCGACGTCGATCTCGACAGCCTGCGCGCCTTTCACCGCAGCCACGACGGTCTCGCCACGATCACCAACGTCCCGCTTCGTTCCCAGTACGGAACGATCGAGTCCGATCGCGAGGGACGCGTCCGCGCCTTCCGTGAGAAGCCGATCCTGCGTGATCACCGCATCAATGCCGGCTACTGCATCATGAGGAAGGCCGTGTTCGATCATTGGCACGGCAGCAGCCTCGAACGCGAAGTCTTTCCCTCCCTGCTACGGAGTCGAAAGCTGTTCTCGTTCGACCATGACGGCTTCTTCAAGTCGATGGACACGTTCAAGGATCAGCAGGAACTCGAGGCAATGTTTGAGAGCCGCGAGTTCGATTGGATCGAGTCGCGCCCGTCGGTGGTTCGGGCCCGTGAGCTGGAGGTTGTTCGATGAGCAAGATGTCTTTCTGGTCCGGCAAGCGCGTCCTCGTCACCGGGTCGGCCGGGTTCCTCGGCTCGTGGACGGTGCGGACCTTGCGCGAGAGCGGCGCATTGGTGGTCGGCTACGTGCGCGACCTCAATGCCTACGGAAATTCGCTGGCGGATGACTTGGCCAAGCCGACCATCGTCGTCCACGGCCGGCTGGAGGATCGGGAGACCCTGCGGCGTGCCGTGAACGAGCACGAGGTGGACACGGTGATCCACCTCGCCGCTCAGCCGATCGTCGGCACGGCCCTGCGCGATCCGGTGGGCACCTTCGAGGCCAACATTCGGGGTACCTGGAACCTGCTCGACGCCTGCCGGCTGTACGGGAAGGTCGAACGCATCCTCGTCGCGTCCAGTGACAAGAGCTACGGCAGTTCCGACGTCCTTCCCTATACGGAAGACATGCCGCTTGTCGGGCGCGCACCCTACGACGTCTCCAAGAGCTGCACCGACCTCCTGGCGCGCAGCTACTTCGAGACCTACGGCCTGCCGATCTGCATCACGCGGGCCGGCAACTTCTTCGGCGGAGGCGACCTCAACTTCAACCGGCTGGTGCCCGGGACGATCCGCTGGGCGCTGCGGGGCGAGCGCCCCGTGCTGCGCTCAGACGGCACGATGATCCGCGACTACATCTACGTCCGGGACGTCGTGGCCGGATACCTCGCCATCGGCGAGGCCATGCACGAGCCGGGCGTGGCCGGCGAGGCCTTCAACCTGTCGAACGAGACGCCCCTCAGCACGATGGCCTTCACCCACGAGATCCTCCGCGCCTGCCGGCGCCCGGATCTCGAACCGCTGGTCCTGGGCGAGGCCCGGTCGGAGATCGACGCCCAGCACCTCAGCGCCGCGAAGGTCCGGCGGATCGTCGGCTGGTCGCCGCGGTGGAGCATGGCGGACGCCCTGGCGGAAACCGTCGCCTGGTACCGGAACTACATGGGCCGGATCGGTGAGATCGAACGGGAAGCCCCTCCGCACGATGGCCTTCGCCAACGCGATCCTCAGCGCCTGCCGGCGCCCGGATCTCGCACCGCTGGTCCTGGGCGAGGCCCGGTCGGAGATCGACGCCCGGCACCTCAGCGCCGCGAAAGTCCGGCGGACCGTCGGCTGGTCGCCGCGGTGGAGCACGGCGGACGCCCTGGCGGAAACCGTCGCCTGGCCCCGGAACTCCATCGGCCGGATCGGTGAGATCGGATGACCAAGCTCCCATCGGAAACCGGTCTGGCGCCTGCCAGGCCGCACACGGCCTCGGGGGGGAGCGTCCGCGACACGGGCGCGACCCTCCTCTTCGTGGTGTTCAAGTGGCTGCCGCAGATGGCCGCGGTCGTCGGGATCGGGATCCTGTGCGGAGTGGGCTACCTGAGCCTGGTGCGCGGGAACATGTTCCAGGCCAACGCGAAGCTCTACGTTCGCGTCGGCGTCGATCAGACGCCCTCGCCGCTGCTCGGCTCGGACCGCAACGTCACGTTCCTGGCGCAAACCCGCGGTGCCGTGCAGTCGGAGATGGATCTCATGCGCAACGAGGTGCTGGTCTCGCGTCTGATCGCGGACCTGAACCTCGGCGCGCCGGAGGTGCGTCCGGAGCCGACGGGCCTCTACGGTCGCCTGAAGCGCTTCGGCTCCGACCTTTACCAGGGTATGCGCGACGGGGCCGATGCCGTCCTGATCATGGCTGGCCTGAAGACGCCGCTGTCGCGCTCGGCCGCGGTCAGCCAGGTCTTCGCCCAGTCGCTGATCCTCGACAATGCGCCGGGCTCCGACGTCATCTCGGTCAGCCTGCGCTGGCCCGGCGAGGCGCAGGCCGTGCAGCTCCTCGACCGTTTCCTGCAGATCTACACGAACTTTCGCTCGGCGGTGTTCGAGGGAGGCGGCGAGATCGACTTCCTCAGCACCAAGCGCGACGCCGCCAAGGCGGCCGTCGAGGCGGTCGAGGCGGAGATGGCGGTGTTCGAGCGCGAGCACGACACCCGCAATGCGGCGAGCCGGCTGCCCCTTCTGGAGGCCGACCTCGTGGAGGCGCAGCGCGCGCTCGAACGCCAGTCCCTCGAACTGGACTTCGCGCGTCGGCGCTTCGAACGGCTCAGCCGCGTCCTGGTCCGGACGGCCAGCCAGCGCGAGCCGGTGGGCCTCGGAACCTTTCCGCCGAACTCGCCGGCCCTCAGCATGGCGCCCTCGATGGTGGCGCTGCTCGGCGAGCGCGAGCGTCTCCTCGTCAACAACTCGGCCAACGCGCCCGAGGTGAGAGAAGTCGAGGCCAAGCTCGGCGCGCTGACGGTCGTGCTGCTCCGCCAGCTCGAGGCCGAGGTTCAGGATCTCGTCCACGTCGAGGCGGCGGCGCGAGAGCGCGTGGAGAAGGTCTCGACGGCGTTGCGCGAGTTCCAGGATGCGGCGACCGGCTGGAAGTCGCTGGAGCGGCGGCGCGAACTCGCTGAGGCGCGCTACCGCGATGCCGAGAAGCGTCTCGCGGAGGCGCGCGACATCGCCGCTCTCAGGAACGCGCGGCTCTCCAACGTGGTCGTCGTGCAGCCCGCCGCCGCCGAGGGCACGCCCATCGGGCTTCGCAAGCTCTCGATGCTCGGCATCATCACGCTGTGCTCGGGCGTGCTCGCCTGCGGCTGGGCGCTCGTGCGCGAAGTCTTCGACGGACGCCTCTACCGGGGCGAGGAGGCTGCCGCCGCGCTCGGCCTGCCGCTGGTCGGCGAGGTGCCGGCGCGGGAGCGCCCGCTGCAGGTCTGGTCGCCGAGCGATCCCGACTCGGCGGCGCGGGTCGCCCTCGACCGACTCGTCGTCACGGTCAGCGAGCGCCTGCGCGGCGCGCGGCCCACCGTCCTGGCGATCGCCGCCGCCGAGGCGGATGAGGGTGCTTCCACCGTCGCCCTCGCGCTCGCTCACGGCATGGCCCGGCGCGGCCGCGTGCCGGTGCGCCTCATCTCGGGCTCGACGAGCCAGGACCTGCTGCACCACGCCCGGGACCTGCGCGTTCGCATGGACCCGTTGCCGTCCTCGCCGGATCTGCCGACCGGCCTGGCCCTGACCGCCGTCGGCGACCGCTTGGTCGTGGCAACCTGGGACGACGCGGACGCCGCCGCGGCGTTCCTGCGCGACGGCTTCGCGAGCTGCCCAGGCCTGCAAGGGGATGCCAGCCTCGTCATCCTCGACCTGCCGCCGCTGTCCGGCGATGCGGAGGCACCCCTCTGCGCGAGCCGGGCGGATGCGACGCTCCTCGTCGTGCGCGCCGGCCGGCACGGCGCCCAGCGGCACATCGCGGCACTCGAGGCCTTGAGGTGGCTCGGCACGGAGCCGATCGGCATCGTCCTCAACGGCGTGCGCCGCTTCATTCCCGCTCGCCTGGAGCGAGTCTGATGAGGGCGCTCGGGCTGCCATCGGCCG
Organism: Methylobacterium sp. WSM2598; assembly: GCF_000379105.1. Classification (GTDB taxonomy): domain Bacteria; phylum Pseudomonadota; class Alphaproteobacteria; order Rhizobiales; family Beijerinckiaceae; genus Methylobacterium. The sequence continues at coordinate 3,502,636 of NZ_KB900609.1, forward strand.
GAGCCGGGGCGCGCCGCGATCGCGCGGCGTCCCTGCGGCGGCTCGCGAACAGCGTGGCGGGAAGCGGCGTCCTGCTTTTCGGCCTCAAGATCGCCGGCTGCGCGCTCGGCTTGGCGATGCACTTGGCCTTCGCGCGCCTGCTCGGCGCCGCGGCCTACGGCACCTTCGCGACGGCGTTCAACGCCGCCGCCCTGGTCGCCCTATTCGCCGCCGGCGGCCTGCCGCTCACGGCCTCGCGCTTCCTGCCCGTGTACCTGAGCAATGGCGCGCGTGCGGAGGCCCGGGCCTACCTCGACACCGTCGCCGCGGCGACGGTCGGAGGAGGCTTGCTCGGCAGCGGCATTCTCGCCGCCGCCGCCGCGATGCTGGGCGCGGACGACCCCGGCTTGGCCTGCGCGCTCGCGGCCGCGAGTCCGCTCGTCCTGCTGCTCGCGACCGCGCAGACCGCGACAGCGCTGCTGCAGGCCCTGCATCGTCCCTTCGCGGCCGAAGCGGCCTTCCTCCTGGTGCGCCCGATCGCGGCCACCGGCATGGGCGCGGTGCTCGCGCTGCCGGCATTCGGCCTGCTCGACGCGGTCACGGCCCTGATCGCGGTCAGCCTCGCGAGCCTCGCGGCACTCCTTGCGACCGCGGATGCCCTGCGCCGCGCGATCGCCCGCCATGCGCTCACGGCCCGGGGTCGGCCCAGCCTCGGCGTCTGGGTCCGGCCGGGACTGCTGCTGCTGTTCCTCGTCGGCGGGGCCGCCCTGGCCGAGCGGCTCGACGTCATGGTGGTCTCGGCCTTCGCCGATCCGGAAGCGGCCGGCATCTACAGCGTCGCAGCCCGCTTCGCCGCCCTCATCTCGCTCGGGACCGCCGCCGCGACCGTGCGCGCGCTGCCCATGCTCGCCGAGCAGCTGGGGCGGGGCGATCGGGACGCCGCCGCCCGGACGCTGGCCCAGGCCAGCCGCGCCGCTCTCGCCCTCGCGGCCGCGGCCGGCCTCGGGCTCGCCATCGCCGCCGGCCCGCTTCTCGGGCTGTTCGGGGCGGGGTTCCGCTCCGGCACGACGGCCCTGTGCCTGCTGGCAGCCGCCCACATGGCCCTTGCGGCGGGCGGCGCGGCCTCCACGGCGTTGATCGCCTCGGGCAACGAACGCCGCATCGCGACCGTCACGGGGCTCGGCATCCTCGCCAACGTGACGGCCAACCTGCTGCTCGTGCCGCGGTTCGGGATGACGGGCGCGGCCGCCGCGACCCTGGCGACGATGGCCCTCACGGCATTCGGCCTCACCCTGACGGCCCGGCGGGTGCTCGGCCTCGCCGTCTTCGCCGGCCGGGATCTGCGCGCGGAGGATCAAGCATGAGGCGCGTCCGAATCCTCGCGGCCGGCGGCGCCCTGTGCGCCGCGCTGCTCGGCCTCTTCCTGGTCACGGCGCAGCCGGCGCTGGGCCTGCGGCTCGCCAATGCGGATTTCGAACAGGAGGGATCGCCGCCCCCCGGGTGGAGCCAGGACGGCCAGACCGCCGACAAGGGCGAGGTCCGTCAGGTCACGGTCGCGGGTGGGCAGGGCCGCACCCTCGCCCTGTCGCCGAACCGCCGCAATCGCGGCGGCGACAAGCCGCTCGGCCTCGGCCAAGTCATCGAGGCGGCGGATCTCAGCGGCCGGCCGCTCACGCTGCGGGCCCGCCTCGGCGCGGAGGGCGGCGCGGCCGCGGTCGTCGGCGTCGCGTTCCTCGACGGGAGCGGTGCCGACGTCGGAGCGCGCCTCGTCCTGCGCGCCGCCGCCGCGCCGCCCCTGAGCGTGCAATCCATCCGCTCCGACGAGGCCGTCCCGGCAGCGGCCCGGCAGGCGATCGTGTTCCTCGTCGCCGAGGGCCAGGCCGGGACCGCCTATTTCGACGATATCGAGCTCGTGTCGGAGGTGACGCCGGCGGTCGCGCCGGCCCGGGGCCGCCCCGTCGCGGCCCGTGTCTCCCTCGTCCCGGGCGAGGATCTCGGTCCCGTGCGCCGGCATCTGTTCGGCGCCAATGTCGAGTGGATCCGCAACGCGCAGGGGCTGTGGAACCCCGCGACCCGCTCGCTCGACGCGGATATGCTGGCGCTCGCCAAGGCCGCGGGCGTGAGCGTCCTGCGCTTTCCGGGAGGGGGCTGGTCGGACAGCTATGACTGGCGCAACGGCGTCGGTCCCCAGGCGAGCCGGCCGCGGTCCCCGCATGCCCCGGGCGAGCCGGAGGAATCGCCCAACGTCATCGGCACGGACGAGATCATCGAGGCCGCGCGACGGATCGATGCGGACCTGCTGATCACCTTGAACCTCGGCAGCGGCACGCCCGCGCTCGCGGCCGAGTGGGCGCGCTACGTCCGCGCGCGCATCGGCCCTGATGCCCGACCGCGCGTCACCTGGGAGCTCGGCAACGAGCTCTACATGGAGCAGGACATCTCCCGAGGGCAAACCGACCCGCAGACCTATGTGCAGCGCGCCCGCGCGACCATCGCGGCCGTGCGGGCGGTGGATCCCGCGGCGCGCTTCTACGCCATCGGCCTGGAGAATTTCGGGCGCTACCGCTTCAACGCCCATCGGGGCTGGAACGACACGGTGCTGACCGCGCTCGCCGCGGAGATCGATGGGCTGGCGATCCATAACGGCTACGCGCCCCTGCTGCCGGGTCCGGAGGGCGGCAGCGCCGCATCGGTCTACCGGGCCATGCTGGCAGCGCCGGCCAACATGGCGGCGAACCTCGTCACGACGATGCGGCAGCTGCACTCCGTGCAGGCCGGGCGCCGGCTCACGCTGGCCGTCACCGAGTGGGGACCGCTCTTCGCCGTCGATCCGGCCAACCGGTATTTCGACCACGTGAAGACCCTGGGGTCCGGCCTGTACGTGGCGCGGGTCCTCAACGTCCTGCTGCGGACGCCCGGCGTCGCGGAAGCCGAGTTCTTCAAGCTCAGTGACCTGCTGAATGCGGGCTGGATCGGCCGCAAGGTCGGGGGCGGCTACGCGGCGACGCCCGCCCTCGAGGTGCTGCGCCTCTACGCTTCGAACCTGTCGGGCCGCCTGATCGGCACCCGCGTGGACGGCCCGACATTCTCCGGCGGCCCGATCGGCTTCATCGACAGGGTCGACGCTGCCTCCACGGTCGAGGCCGTGGCCTCGCTCACCGAGTCGGGCGAACTCGCCATCCTGCTCTCGAACGCGAGCCTCGAGGCGCCCGCGGAGATCGAGCTCGACCTCGACCGGTCGCGCGCAGGATCGATGGAGATCCTGAGCGGGCCCGCCCCCGACGCGACCCGCGGCACCGGCATGATTTCGGTTCCAGGCCTGTCCTTCGCGCAGACCGCCGATTTCGGCGCCCCGCGCCCGCACGGCCGGGACGAGATCACGCTCGCGACCCGGCCCGTCGCGCCGGGCGCGCGCCTCCGCCTCGTCCTGCCGCCCGTATCGGTCGCGGCGCTTCGCTTGGGGGCGGCCCGATGAGCTTGCGTCTCTCGCCGATCGAGGCCGAAGGCGGCCGCCTGGCGCCGCTCCTGGCGGTCGGGCTGCTCGGGATCGCGAGCGTGCCGCTCGCCGGCTCCCTCGAGACCGTGAGCCCGCGTCTCCTGCTCGTCGGGGTCGCCGGCCTCGCCGCGCTCGCCGCGGTGGTGCTTGCCGGGCTGTTGAGGCCGGTGCTGCTCGCCCTCTTCGTCGTGGCCCTGACCTACAATCGCCAATACTATGACTTCGACTGGCTGCACGGAGACCTCGGCGGCCGTGGCCTGTACTGGTGCCCGGCGGACGTCTGCCTGGTGGGGCTGTTGCTGCTGTGGCCAATCGAGCGGGCGCTGCGCCTGCCGGCGCCACCGCGCCCGACCCGGGGAGGCCCGGTGCTGTGGCTGCTGCCGCTCATCGCGGTGGGGCTGCTCTCGGCGGCCTCCAGCACGGAGCCGCTCGGCAGCACCGTCGAGATCGTCCGCTACCTCAAGCTCGCCCTGCTCCTGCTCTACCTGCAGTACAATCTCGACGCGCGCGGCCTCACGATCATCGTCGCGGCCCTCGCGGCGGTCATTCTCCTGCAAACGCCGATCTCGGTCCTCCAGGCGGCCTTCGCCTCCGGCCAGAACGGCCTCTCGCAGATCTTCCAGTCCAGCGAGCCGGCCGAACTCGCCCGCCGTGCGGCCGGCACCCTCGGGCATCCGAACTACCTCGCCCCCTACCTGCTCCTGATCACGCCGCCCTTCATCGCCGTCGCGCTCGGCTTGCGCGGCTCCTGGATCGGCCGGGCGGCCGCACTGGTGGCGCTGTCCGGCACTCTCACGATCTGTCTGACCCAGTCGCGCGGTCCGATCGCTCTCCTGCTCGTCACGACCCTCGTTCTGATCGCCCTGATGACGGCGCGCCGCGCGCTCCGAGCCCTGCGGGCGGTCGGCCTGATCGTGGCGGGTGCGGTGCTCCTCGTCGCCGTGGTGGCCCCGCTCGCCCCTGCGATCGAGAAGCGGCTCTCGGGCGATTTCGGGGCCTCGGTGGATTTCCGGGCTGCGTACAACGATGCCGCAACGCGCATGTGGGAGTCCAGCCCCATACTCGGCGTCGGACCGAACAATTTCGGCCTGGAGATCCGGCATTATTCCCCGGATCTCTACGTGCTCATGGCCCTCGACGCGCTCTCGAGCAACGAATCCCGCAACAAGGTCCATCTCCGCAGCACCGCGCCCGTCCATAATGTCTACCTGCTCGTGCTGTCCGAGCTTGGACTTCTCGGCCTGATCGGCTTCGTGCTGTTCCTGCTGCGCGGTCTCGTGCTGGCTTGGCGGGCCTCGGCGGCCTCGTCCCAGGTGACGGGTCTGTTCGCGCTTGGATTGTTCTGCGGTATCATCGCCGAGTACGTGCAGCAGCTGATCGATTACTCGCTGCTCTGGGATCCCTTGCTGTTCACCTTCACCCTGCTGATGGGTGTCATGCACGCGATCGTCGCCACTCAGGAGGCTCACCCGTGACGGCATCGGATGTCACCGTCGTCGTTCCGACCTTCAATCGCGGCCGGGATCTCCCCGCGACGCTCGCGGCCCTGGCGGCACAGACGCGGCGGCCGCGCGCCGTGGTGGTCGTCGACAACAGTTCCACGGACGACACCCGCGCGGTGGTCGGCGGATGGGGTCCGGCCCTCGCAGCCGTGGGCATCGCCTTGCACTACCGCTGCAAGGCCCCCGAGGGTCCGGCCGCGGCGCGCAACCTGGGCTGGCGCGAGGCGGACACCGCCGCGGTCGCGTTCGTGGACAGCGACGTGTCGCTCGACCCGGGCTGGCTCGCAGCCTGCGGCGCGGCCCTGGACGCCGATCAGGACGTCGGGGCCGTGGGAGGGAAGGTCGTCTACGCGCACAGGCCGGACCTGCTGAACGGGTATGGCGGCGCCCTCGGGCCGCTCGGTCTCGCGTGGGATGCGCTCGAAGGGGAGCCCGCGACCGCGGCGACGCGCGCCCGCGACGTGCTGTGGACGAACTGCTCGGCGCTGCTCGTCCGGCGCAAGGCCCTCGCGGAGATCGACGGGTTCGACGAGGCCTTCTTCTACGGCTACGAGGATTCCGATCTCGGCTGGCGGCTCACGCTCGGCGGGTGGCGCGTCCGCGTCGTGCCCGAGGCCGTCGTCCACCACCGGGTTGGCAGCGCCATCGGGCGCGCGGCCGAGACCATCGTGTTTCACGCCGCCAAGAACCGGCTTCGGTCCGTTCTGGTGAACTGGGGTGCGGCCCGCCTGCTGCGCCATGGTCCTCCGGCCTTGGCCTACAGCCTCGCGGACGCCGTCCTGCGCGCCCCCCGCGGGCCCAAGCTGCGGGCGCTGCTCTGGACGTTGCGCCATCTCCCCGACACCCTCGCGCGGCGCCGGATGGTTCAGGCGAGCCGCCGTGTCGACGACCGCGGGATCCGCGCCCTGATGGACCGTCGCGCGTTTCCGAAGCGCCGCCTGGGAGGGCTGCGCCGCCGGGCAGCCGACGTCGCAGCGCCGCCGATCCTCGGCGCGGACGACCGCGTCTGATCCGGGATCCGCCTGATCGAAGCGGATCCCGGATCCCAAGCCCGCGCGGCGCCTGAGCGACGCCGACATCCGCATGGCCGAAATGGGAGAGGGCGAGGCCGTCAACCGGATGTCGCATGACGGGAACCCCCGTGAGGCAGGCGTCCAGGAACCGCCACCGGACGGACCGGCCGTCTTCGCTTCCGGCATCCGGCCGAACCTGTCCCTCTCGTGTTCGGCCGGGCCCCGCCGACGATGGCCGGGAGCCGGTGCGCCCCATCATCGGCGGCCGACATCGCGCGGGCAGTCGGCGCGTGTCGTCCGCCCACGAACGGCCCCGGAATGGGAGCGCGGCATCCTGATCGGGCCGCCCGGCCAGCCCGTCGAGACTCCCGCATTTCGTTCGCGCCTCGCCGCCATCTGCAGTGCGGATGATCCTTTTTAGTACGGCTGCTCCGAAAGCCGATGATATTGTCGTCAATGTCATCGATCCCGAGGCACAAGCCGTTTTCGCTGCGCGAATACGCTGTGTGTCACCATCGTTTCGCGCGAACATGCGGTGCTGTTCGGATGAATTTCGCTGAATTCCCGTTTGTCAGTGTGGTCGTCCCGACGCGCAGGCGCCGCGAGATGGTCGTGCGTCTGATCGGATCCCTGCTTCGCCAGGATTACCCGGCCGACCGGTACGAGATCATCGTCGTTCACAATTTCACCGATGACGGCACCGAGGAGGCGATCCGCGCCCTCGTCGAGCAGGGCGGCCTGCCGGTCCTGAGCTACCACCGCAAGGCCTTCTCGTCGCCCACGCCATCGCGCCAGTTCGGGGCCGAGATCGGGCGGGGCTCGATCATCGCCTTCATCGACGACGATTGCGAGGCGACGCGCGGCTGGATCCGGGCCGGCGTCGCCGCCATGACGACCGGGACGGGTCTCGTCCAGGGACGCACGCTGCCTCGGCCGGATCAGCCGCGGCACTTCTTCGAGAAGACCGTGACGGTGACGGCGCCGACGCCGTACTTCGAAACCTGCAACATCTTCTACCGTCGCGAAGCCTTCTTCGGGGTCGGTGGATTTTCGACGGAATTCCTCGACCGCTTCTGGGGCGAGGACACGGATCTCGGCTGGAAGGTCGTGCAGTCCGGCTGGGCGCGCGCCTTCGCGTCCGACGCGCTCGTGCACCACGAGGTCTTCCGCCAGACGCTGCTGGCGTGGCACCGGGAGGCGCTGAACCTTCGGGTCTGGCCCCTCCTGGTGCGGCTCCGGCCGGCGATCCGGCAGGACCTCTATTGCGGCTACTTCGTCAGCCGCCAGTCAGCCGCCTTCGCACTGGCCGTCGGCGCCGCCGCCGGGGCCGCGCTGCTGCATCCGGTGCTGCTGCTGGCCGCCCTGCCCTATCCCTGGATCCGGACGCTGGAGAGCGGACGGTACCGGAATCCGCTCGCGATCGCCGCGCGGATCGTGGTCGGGCTGCCCCGGGCGGCCCTGATCTTCGGCGCCCTCGCGTACGGCTCGATCCGTCACCGTTGCCTGGTGCTGTGAGACGATGCGCGTCCTCCTCGCCCATGAACGCTATCTGCCCGATTCCGGCGGCGGCGGTGAGGTTCTGGCCCACCGGCGCGCCCTTCATCTGCGCGCGCGCGGCATCGAGGTCCAGGTGATCTGCGCGGGCGATCCGGCGCTGGGCGACCACGAGGGCGTGCCGACGCGGCGCCTGCCGCTGCGCCGCCGGGCCCTGCCCTTCGGGCTTCCGGCCTTCATCGAGGCCGCGCGCTCGGCCGATCTCGTGCACGCCTTCACCTACCACGCGATGCTGCCGGCCTTCGTGGCGGCGCGGCTGACCGGCCGTCCTCTCGTCTGCGAGTACATGGCGTTGTTCGGCCGCGCATGGTCGGTCATGCGCTCCGAGCCGGTCGCGCTGGGCTATCGTGCGGTCGAGCGCCTGCTCGTGGCCCTCCCGGCGCAGGGCCGCATCTTCCTCAGCGAGGACTCCCTCGCCCTCGCGCGGGGGAAGCCGGGCGACCGCGTCGTGCTGGCCCCGCCCGGTGTCGATCCAGCCTTCTTCGAGGAGGCATCGCCCGAACCGAAAGGGGATTTCGTGCTGTTCGCCGGCAAGTTCGAGGCCCGCAAGGGGGTCGCCGAACTGCTCGCGGTCGCCCGGGCCTGCCCGCATATCCGCTTCGTTGCCGTCGGCTGGGGCGGGGACATCGCGGCGCTGCGGGCGGCGGCACCGGAGAACCTCACCGTGCACGAGAGCCGCGGTGACCGCTACCGGCGCCTGCTCCGTCAAGCGCGGATCTTCTTCTTTCCCTCGCACGCCGAGACCTTCGGGATCGTCGTCGCCGAAGCGATGGCCAGCGGCTGCGCCGTCATCGGGACCACCGGGCAGGGCGCGGAAGGCGTCCGGGTCGAGGCGGGGGACGCGGCCGGCATGGTCGCGGCCGTGCAGCGTCTCTGGGACGACCGCGACCTCTGCCTCGCCCTCGGCGCCCGCAACCGCGAGCGTGCCCGCGCCTACGACTGGGAGCGCAGCGGCGACGTGGTCCTCGGCCTGTACCGAACACTTCTCGCCCACAGGCTGCCCTACCCGGAGGCACCGCGATGAGAGTTGCTGTCTATTATCCCTGGGTCTACCTGCGCAGCGGGATCGAGCGGGCGCTGATCGAGATCAAGCGGCGAAGCCGCCATGAGATCCGCATCTACACCAACCACTTCGATCCACGCGGAACCTTCCCGGAACTCGACGGGATGGGCGTCACGGAACTGTCCCGGGTCTCGGTCGAGCGGACCTACTCGGCGGTCACCGCGGCCGCGCTGTCGATCGTCCGGACCCGCCTCGATCCGGCGGAGCACGATGCGGTTCTCGTCTGCTGCGATGGTCTCGGCCCGCTCCTGACCTTCGCGAACCGCCGCAAGCCCGTGGTCAACCTGTGCTTCACGCCGCTGCGGGCGACCTACGATGAGGTCTACCGCGATCGCCTGCTGGCGCGCGGCGGTCCGGCCCGCCCCGTGAAGCGGGCGGCCGAGACGGTGTTCCGCCTCGTCGATCGCATGGCGTGGCGCAACTTCGACGAGGTCATCTGCATCGCCGACACCGTCCGGCGGCGCGTCGCGGACAATCGTCTCTTTCCGGAATCCAAGATCCACCTCGCCTATCCGGGCGTCGAGCCGAGGCTCGCGGTGCCCGAAGGCGCCTCCGAGCCGATGTTCCTGCTCCCCGGCCGCATCATGTGGACGAAGAACATCGAGCTCGCCATCGACGGATTCCGCCGGTTCCTGCGCGACGCACCGCCCGCGCTGCAGCGATTCCGCCTGCACATTGCCGGCATGGTCGACGCCAAGAGCCGTCCGTACTTCGCACAGCTGCAGGAACTGGCCGGCGGCGACGAGCGGATCGTGTTCGAGACGGTGGTGTCGGACGAGCGCATGCGCGCCCTCTACACGCAGGCCTGGGCGGTCCTCGCCCCGGCCTTCAACGAGGATTTCGGACTGACGCCGGTCGAGGCGATGGCCCATGGGCGGCCCGTGCTCGCCTGCAACCGGGGCGGCCTGCGCGAGACCGTGCTGGACGGCGTCACAGGTCTGCTGGTGGAACCCGAGCCCGCCGCCTTCGCGGCCGGCCTGCGCCGCATCGCGCAGGACGCGGATCTGGCCCGGCAGTTGGGCGCGCAAGGGCCCGCACGCGCGGCCGCTTTCACGTGGCCGCGCTTCGTCCAAACGATCGATGCCGTCCTCGACGGCGCACAACGGAGGTCGGTATGAAGCGTCTTCTCGCAGGTCTCGCACTCGCCGCTGTCCTGAGCCTGCCCGCCAGCGCGGATTCGTTCCGGCTCGGGCCGGAGGACCGGGTCGACGTGCGCGTGTTCGGCCGGCCGGACATGTCCCTGGCGCTCAAGGTGGATGGCGACGGAAACCTGCGCCTTCCCCTCGTCGGCAGCGTCGGCGCGTCCGGCCAGACGATCGACGAGGTGGAGGCCCGCCTCATCGCGGCCTGCCGCGAGCGGGCCGGCATCCTTGAGCCGCGCGTCACCGTGACGGTCCTGGAGACGGCTCCGATCTTCGTCGGCGGCGCTGTCCAGAACCCGGGCCGCTATGCCTGGGCGACCGACTTGACGGCGGCGAAGGCCTACGTGCTCGCCGGCGGCGCCCCACGCCTGCTCGAGAATGGCGGCCCGCTCCTGGTCTTCGAGGCCTACCGGGCGGTCGAGCAGGAGGAGCAGACGCAGAGCCGCTTGGCCGCGGCGATCCTCCGGCGGGCCAGGCTCAGCGCCGAAGCCGCGTCCGCACCGAGCTTCGACGTGCCGGAAGGCTGGGCCGAAGGCCTGAAGCCGGCCCAGGCCGAGGTGCTTCTCACGCGCGAGATGCACCTGTTCGCCAAGCGCCGCGAGGCGATGACCGGCGAGATCAAGAACCTCAAGCGGCAGTCCCAGATCCTGGTCGAGCAGGAGGCCGCGCTCAAGGCGAGCCTCGCCAAGAAGGGCCTGCAGCTCACCATGCTGCAGCAGGAGCTGGCGGCCATCGGCGGGGATTCCGAGACCGCCCGCTTGGTGCCGGTCACGCGGCTGCTCGCGCTCAAGCGCTCGATCATCGACATCGAGAACGATCAGCGGGAGATCGAGCGCCGGATCTCGGAAACGAAGCTCCAGGGTGCGATCGCCGAGCAGACCTCGGCGAACCTTGAGAATTCCCGCACCATCGAGGCCTCCGGGCAGCTCGCCGAGGTCGAGCGTGAGCTGGTCAGCCTGCGCGAAAGCCTGCTCCCGATCCGCCGCCGCGCCGAGGTGGGACGCACGGCTGTCAGCGCCTCGGAAGCGCGCGGCGGGCGGGCGCGCGTCCCGGTCTTCACGATCCGCCGCGAGACGGGCGGCACGGTGCAGGTCCTGCAGGCGGACGCGGATACGCGGCTGATGCCGCGCGATCTCGTGCAGATCGCGGCCGAGCCGGTGCCGAGCGCGGATGCCGAGCGGGTTGCCGAGACGCGGGCCGGAAACGCCCAGGCCGCGCCTCCCCGCGCGCCCGCCGCGCCGGCGCCCAAATCCCCGTCGCCCGCGGGCGTCGGCGCGCCCATCAAGGGCGACATCGCGGCGGCCCTCCGCCCGGCAGGCTCGCGATAAGGCCGATGCGGCGAGCCGGCGGGCGGGTCTCCGAGCGGACACGCGCCCGCCGGACCCGCACCGGCCCGCCGGGCCCCGATCGGGGACGGTGCCGCCCGCCGGACCGGTCGCGTCGTGCTCAGGCCGAGCCGGCACACCCGCTCGCTGCTGGATCCAGCCTGCGACGGCCCGGTCGGGGTTCGGAGCGCCCGTCGCGCGGGCGCGGCGCCTCGCCGGCAGAAGCCCGGCGGGCCTTGCCGGAGCGACGGAGCATCCGCCGGACGATCCGATCGCCGGCTCGGGGCGGTCCCGGCGCGGCCTGCGCATCTGGCCCGGATTCCCTTCGCCGGCCGATCGGACGGCGTGCGGCTGCATGAACCACCGGCTCGGCAGATCACCCCTGCAACTCGCCTGACATGCTGCGCTCCGTCGAAGCAGATGGCGGCCGCCCTCGGCCGCCTTTTTCGCCGTATACTGGATTGTCCGCCATCGGCGACTGCTTGAAGCGGCTTGAAAACCGAGATTATCGCATCACGAATACAAAAAATTTGGCGGCGACGAGTTCGTTCGCCGGTCATGGTGGCGTCTACACGGCAGGTGGCCGAGATGCCATTCGGCCCGAAGCAAGCAGACGAAACCGTGCCGGCACTTCCGGTGCGTGACACGCGGCAGGGTCGCGGCCCCGCGACGGCAGGGCCGGGAAGCGCCCTGCCGGGTACGGGCCCGATCGTCGGCGCGAGGCGTGTCGAGTCCGGACGAGCGACGGCGGGCAGCCCACGGGCCACGCCGCGGTGCGACGCCGGATCCCCGTACGGGTGATCCCGTGGCGCGACCGCGCTTCATGGGGGTGAGATCGCCGCTGACTCGCAGGGATCGGCAGCGTCATCGATCAAGGTCATGCCAGTCGATGGCGGCCTGGATCGTCCTGAAACCGGATCTGCAGGATCCTGAGATGAACGGGAAATCGAGACCATGACATCGCATCGACGCATCAAGAGCATCCTGGTGACCGGAGGCGCCGGCTTTCTCGGCTCTCATCTCTGTGAAAGTCTGATCGAGCAAGGCCACGAGGTCCTCTGCGTCGATAACTTCTTCACGGGAGCCCGTCAGAACGTCGAGCACCTCTTGAAGAATCCCAGGTTCGAGCTGCTGCGCCACGACATCACATCCCCACTCTATGTGGAAGTGGACGAGATCTACAATCTCGCATGTCCGGCATCCCCGGTGCACTACCAGTTCGATCCCGTCCAGACCACCAAGACGAGCGTCCTTGGAACGATCAATGTCCTGGGGCTCGCCAAGCGCGTGAAGGCGAAGGTGCTGCAGGCATCAACGTCCGAGGTCTACGGCGATCCCGAGATGCACCCGCAAGCCGAGCACTACTGGGGCCGGGTCAATCCCATCGGCCCTCGTTCCTGCTACGACGAGGGCAAGCGCTGCGCCGAGACGCTGTTCTTCGACTATCATCGTCAGCACGGGCTGCCGATCAAGGTCGCTCGCATCTTCAACACCTACGGCCCGCGCATGCATCCGGACGACGGCCGTGTCGTCTCCAACTTCGTCGTCCAGGCACTCAGCAACAAGGACATCACTTTGTATGGTGATGGCCGCCAAACCCGATCCTTCTGCTACGTTGACGACCTCGTTCAAGGCCTGATCGCGTTGATGGAGACGGACTCCACGGTGACAGGGCCGATCAATCTCGGCAACCCTGGTGAGTTTACGGTCCGGGATCTTGCCGAACTGGTTGTCGAACTGACAGGATCGCGCTCCGAGATCGTCCGCAGGCCGCTTCCGCAGGACGACCCGCGCCAGCGCAAACCGGACATCGATCGCGCCAAGAAGGTCCTCGGCTGGCAACCAACGATCGATCTCCGCGAAGGCCTCATCCGCACCATCGAGTATTTTCGCAAGCAGCTCGATGCATGATCGAATTTGTTAAGCTAAATCATCACATCAAACATGTTGTCGGACGGATAATTAAGCGATGAAATCGGCTCTCATCACTGGAATTACCGGACAGGACGGTGCCTATCTGGCTCAGTTTTTGCTGAGCAAGGGTTACACCGTCTATGGCGTGACCAGACGTTCGAGCGCGCAGGATCGATGCTCTCAGCGTCTCGCATGGCTCGGCATCGCCGATCGCGTTCACTGCATCGACGGCGACATCTCCGACCTGTCGAGCCTGATCCGCGTCGTGCGCAGCGTCCAGCCCACCGAGATCTACAATCTCGCAGCGCAGTCCTTCGTCAACACCTCGTGGATGCAACCTGTGCTCACCGGTATGATCACCGGTCTCGGCTGCGCGAACGTTCTCGAAGCGGTGCGACTCGCCGCACCCGATGCGCGCTTCTATCAGGCATCGTCATCGGAAATGTTCGGTCGCATCCAGCAGCCGGTGCAGTGCGAGACGACCCCGTTCTACCCCCGCTCGCCGTACGGGGCTGCCAAGCTCTACGCGCACTGGATGACCATCAACTACCGTGAGAGCTTCGGTCTGCATGCCTCGACCGGCATCCTATTCAATCACGAGAGCCCATTGCGGGGGATCGAATTCGTCACGCGCAAGGTCAGCGACGGCGTGGCACGAATCAAGCTCGGAATGGCGCGTGACCTGAGGCTGGGCAACATCGACGCCAGACGCGACTGGGGTCACGCCCGGGACTACGTCCGAGCGATGTGGCTGATGCTGCAGCAGGACGCGCCGGATGATTACGTCGTGGCGACGGGACGCTCGGTGACGGTCCGGGAGATGTGCGAGATCGCTTTCGGCCACGTGGGTCTGTCGTTGAGCGACCATCTGGTGATCGATCCCGATCTCTTCCGGCCCGCCGAGGTCGATGTCCTGATCGGCGATGCCGCGAAGGCGCGACGGGTGCTGGGCTGGGAACCGACGGTGAGCTTGGAGGAGATGGTGCGCGAGATGGTCGATGCCGATCTTCACCGGCACTCTCGCGACGGGAGCCGGCCCCGGCCCGCGCGCAGACCGGTGACGCGAGATCCGCGCGCCTCGCTGTCGCTGCGCAAGGGTCCCACGGGTTCACGGGCGCGTCGACCGCACATTGCCACCACCAGTTGTATGCCGAACGACTGATGCGACTGCGTCACGAGTTTGGGCCGTATGGTCGCGCTTCGATCTCGTGCAGGAGCGAGATATGGATCCCCTGAACACTGTCCTGGCTGGCCAGCCGCGCTTCGGCGCCTACGTCGGCACCCTCTCGGACGTCCTTGGCCATGCGGACCGGATCGCGCCGCTCAAGGCCTACTGCACCGGTCTCCTCCTGCCGGGCACGCGCAAGAGCATCGCGCCGATGGCGGCCCAGATCGCCCCTGCCCGCGTTCAGGCCACCCATCAGGTGCTGCACCACTTCGTGGCTAACGGTGAGTGGTCCGACGCCGCGTTGCTGGCTCGGGTCCGCGCCGTGGTTCTGCCCGTCATCGAGAGCCGGGGCCCGATCCAGGCCTGGATCGTCGAGGATACAGGCTTTCCCAGGAAGGGCCGGCACTCGGTCGGCGTGGGCCGGCAATCCTGCGGCCAGGTCGGCAAACAGGATGACTGCCAAGTTGCCGTGACGCTCTCGCTGGCCAACGGCCAGGCCAGCCTGCCGATCGCCTACCGCCTCTACCTGCCGGAAGCGTGGGCTCACGATGCGCAGCGGCGCATGAAGGCCGGCGTGCCTCAGGAGATCGGCTTCCAGACCAAGCCGGAGATCGCCCTGGATCAGATCCGGGCCGCACGGGCCGAGCGTGTGCCGCCCGGTCTCGTCCTGGCCGACGCCGGATACGGGAGCGATGCGGCATTCCGCACGGCCCTGACGGCGTTGGGATTGCGCTACAGCCTCGGCATTGCCGCTTCGACCGGCCTGTGGCCGCCCGGAACGGCGCCCTTGCCGCCCGAGCCCTGGAGCGGGCGTGGTCGGCCGCCGACCCGGATGCGGCGCAGCCCCGATCACGAGCCGCTCTCGGCCGAGACGCTGGCACGCGCGCTGCCGGACGCGGCCTGGCAGGAGGTCAGGTGGCGTGCGGGCACGAACGGACTCTCGGCGTCGCGCTTCGCGGCGGTGCGGGTGCGCCCGGCGCATCGCGACGAGCAGCGACGCGGGCCTGGTCCCGAGGAGTGGGTCCTGATCGAGTGGCCGGACGGCGAGGATGCACCGACGCAGTACTGGATCTCGACCCTGCCGGCCGAGACGTCCCTGGCCGAGCTCGTCAGCCGGACGAAGCTGCGCTGGCGCATCGAGCGGGACTACACGGAACTGAAGCAGGAGATCGGGCTCGGTCACTACGAGGGGCGGGGCTGGCGCGGCTTTCATCACCATGCCAGCTTGTGCATTGCCGCGTACGGGTTCCTGGTCTGCGAACGGGGCCGGTTCTCCCCCGCGGGCCCCGAGCTCGCCAGGCTCCACACGCCCGACCGACCCGCAGGTGACAGATCCCGCGGCACCCCCGACCCGGCCCGCGCGTCGTGGGCCTGATTCCGTCGAGAGCCGACGCCGGAGACTGGCGCATGCCCCGGTGCAATCGCGTCAGCGATGTCCCTGCTGCCACCGCGGATGCATGATCCGGGATCCGCTTGATCGAAGCGGATCCCGTATCACCAGCCCGCGCGGCGCCTGAGCGAAGCCCGAATCCGCCATCCCGAAGGGATCAAGCGGATTTGGTATGACACGGTCGGACGAGCTGTCCTCGTCTTGATGATCCTGCGCGAGGCTGTCTCGGCCTCGTGCGCCTGCGAGTGCTTCAGCGGCAGGCCGGACGGCTGCCACGATGCCGCCGTAGCCCGTGCACCGGATCGTGATAAGCTCATACACTGCGTACAGATGCTGGCGGGCGTGACGGTCTCTGGCCACGAGCGAAGGTCCGAAAGTGGAGGATCGTGTTGAAAAACTCAGAGGCGACGCCTGACGCCTCGCCCTATGCCTCGCTGCGCGGAAGAAGTTCCTCTTTCCGACTCCCCATACGCCGACTTGCATCGGGTTGCGCGCGTCCGCGCGGAAGGCTCTTCTCCGCGCGGCCTGGTGTGGAGCACCGCATCGGCCGCTTCCCGAGTTTTTCAACACGATCGGCGCATCTCGAACCTTCCGAGAAGCCGCTTCGAAGCCTTCCCTTCTCCGAGTCCTCGGCTCACGGCCCACGCCGGGGCTGCACTCGCCAGTCAGCAATATAGCGATCTTCACGGCAACGACTTGACTGCACCGTGGCAGCAGGCGATGCCCCGTGCGGTGAGATTTCGCCCGCGTTTACAGGTGTCTAGCCAACGTGCGTGTGTTGCGTTCGTCGGCGTCTGTGTACTAGATAGCGGACGAAACGATCGGGGCGCCCGCATGCGCGATGCCCGCAAGATGGGACAATCTCTGCCACTCATTGCCCATCTGGCAGAGGAACTGGCCTTCGCGCTGGCAGGCGAACTCGTCGCCGAAAACTACAAGCGGCCGAGCACAGCCCTCAGGCGGTTGGCGGACGCCAAGGCTCTCCTGGATCACTACGGCTACCCGGCTGGGCCGATGCTCGCCGAAACGGTCGAGATCGCCATCACGCAAGGCAGCGTGCTCCCTCACGGGCCGGAAGCCCGCGTCACGAAAACCACATCGGGCGTGTCGCCGTACAACTTCGAAGAGAGGTTCAAAACGCAGGTTTGGACATCCGAGATATGTGTGCTTTATGTCAGCCGTAGATTGGCCACCGGCACAGACATTCATGACATTGTCGAGAAATCTTTGAGTCGAAATCCGAATGTTGGGATCACCGGTGCACTTGTTTCTTCAAAATATCATTTTGCGCAGTATTTGGAAGGTCATCCCTCGGCAGTAAGACAGCTGATGGACAACATCGAGCACGATAGTCGGCACGCAGACGTGACCATTTTTCTGGTCGCGAGCTTGCCGAAGCGCCGGTTCGGCAGTTGGTCACTGGCCTACTCGGGCGCCTCAAAGTACGTAGACCAGCACATGAAGTCATTGATCGAGGCAGCATCGCCTGCCACAGAGGAACAGCAGATAATGTTATTATTGGCATTGATGGAGAAGTCCATCAAATAATACGATTTTGATACACTCATATACTCGAACCAATGCCCAGAATGCTCCTAACTTTTCGCCGCTTCAGCGGGAAATCCGTGAGGCGGCGCTCACGCAGGTCGGCAGCGAAGCGGAATGAGCATGACTGAACCAGCTTTCGTCAGGTCTGAGAAGACGCCGTTCTGGTCGGCGCTGTTCACGGATCGGCGGATCGCGCCGGCACTCGGGCTCGGCTTCACTTCCGGCATTCCGTTCCTGCTCGTCTACGCCACGCAATCGGCATGGCTGTCCGACATCGGCATCTCACTCGCGACAATCGGCCTCCTGAGCGAGCTGACCCTCGCCTACAAGTTCAAGTTCGTGTGGGCCCCGTTCCTGGACCGCTACGACCCGCCCCTGCTCGGGAGCGTGCTCGGCCGCCGGCGCGGCTGGATCGTCGTCGCCCAAGCGGGCGTGATGGCGATGCTGACCGGCATCGCGTTCGGCGACCCGGCGAACTGGCTCGGCTGGACGATCGCGCTGTCCCTGGCCCTGGGCTTCGCCGGCGCAACGCTCGACCTCGTCATCGACGGCTGGCGCATCACCAGCGTGCGGCCGCCCGAGAAGCAGGCCGTGCTGTCGTCCTGGACGGAGATCGGCTGGCGGGTCGGCAACCTCGCGGCTGGCGCAGGCGCGCTGCTTCTGGCCGACAGGATCGGCTGGCGCGGCGCCTATCTCAGCATGGGCGCGCTGATGCTCGCTGGAATGCTCGCCGCCGTGCTGGCACCCGAGCCGCCGTCGGACCAGCTCCCCCATCAAGCCCGAGCCGGCTTCGTCGACACGGTCTGGGCTCCCATCCGAGAACTCCTGACGCGGCTCGGCCCGATGGCGCCAGCAATCCTGCTGCTCGTCGCGGGTTTCCGTATGCCGGGCTACGTCGCGAGTGCGATGGCAGTCCCGCTGTTCAAGCACCAGGGCTTCTCCAACACCGACATCGCCACGGTCACCAAGCTCTTCGGCTTCTGGATCGGGCTGGGCGGCACGTTTCTGGCTGGCGCTCTCGTCCCGCGGATCGGTATGCTGCCGAGCCTGCTGATCGGCACCGTGGCGGGCTCGGCCTCTCACTTGAGCCTCGCCTACCTCGCCGCCCACGGAGGCGACGGCGGGACGGCCTTCTGGACTTTCGCGACCACCGTCAGCATCGATGGGTTCGCGTATGCGTTCGCCTCAGTCGTGCTCATCACCTACATGTCAACGCTTGCTTCCGAGGAGCATGCGGCGAGCCAATTCGGGCTTCTGACGTCCCTGTGTGCATTCCCGGGCAGCGTGCTGGCGGGATTTTCGGGTTTCGTCGTCGAGTGGACGGGCTTTCCCTGGTTCTTCGTCTGGACGTCCCTGATCGGCCTGCCGGTGGCACTGCTCGCGTTCTACGTCTGGGCCAAGGCCGGCATCTCCGACGAGGCCCCACCCCAGCCCAGGGCAGCGTCGTAAGCGGAGTCTTGGGATTGGAATTGCCCCGTTTCGTGGCTCTTGCTCACTGTGATATTGGTGGCGAATTCGGCGCGGCTCCTGCGATGAGAGGACGATCCGCGCGGCGCGTTGAGCGACGATGTGGCCCCACGCCAATCAGGAGGGGGTCATGTCGCTCGACGTGAGACGGACGTATGTCGTGCCTGATCAGACGGCGCAGGTGGCGCGGGCGATCTTTCCGAGCGGCAATCCGGTCATGCGCCTCTCCGACGACCTGCATCGGGTCATGGAGGATCACGACTTCGCCGACCTGTTCCCGGCGCGGGGACGACCCGCAGAGGCGCCGGTCCGGCTCGCCCTCGCGACCCTGCTGCAGTTCATGGAAGGGCTGACCGATCGGCAAGCCGCCGACGCGGTCCGCACGTGGATCGACTGGCGACTGTATCGCGGGTCAAGCCCTGGGAGGCGATACGACGGTTTGACCTCTTAGAAACAGGATGGCTGGCCCCGCCCGAGAGGCGCTCCAGCGTC
>NZ_KB900609.1:3521788-3530981 GCF_000379105.1 Methylobacterium sp. WSM2598
GAGCTACGCCTGCGTCGGACCGGAAATACCTCAGATCGCCGGACGCCCAAGCCGCACTGAAGCACGGCTCGTCGTCAGGTACAGGAAGTACCTGCTGTGCCTGGAATTGGCTGACGCTGGTTTCGCCCACACCGACTTGAGCGAGTTCCGCACGCGCCTTCTCGCGCATGGGGCGGAAAGTCGGCTCTTCGACGCGACGCTCGCACTGGCACGAGGGCGCGGGCTCCTGAAAGGCGGTGGACGTCAGCGCAGCGACTCCACGCACGTCCTTGGAGCGATGCGGACCCTCAGCCGGCTCGAAGTTGTCGGGGAAACACTGCGCCACGCGCTGAACGAGCTGGCGACGATCGCGCCCGACTGGCTCCGCACGTGCACGACCCCGACCTGGGTCGAACGCTACGGGCTCCGAGCGAGCGAGTTCCGGCTTCCCAAGAGCCAGGCAGGACGGCAGGCGTGGGCGGTGCAGACTGGGATCGATGGGTTCGCCTTGCTGGCTCTCGCCCCACCCGTCCTGCGTGACGTCGCGGCCCTTGAGACCCTGCGACGGGTCTGGGTGCAGAACTTCCTCCGCGAGGACGGGCCGGAGGGCACCCGTGTCGCATGGCGGACGAACCATCAGCTGCCACCATCGGGTCGATACATCGGCTCGCCGTATGACGGCGAGGCGCGCTCCGCGAGCAAGGGCACGACGGTGTGGAGCGGCTATAAAGCGCATCTGACCGAGACGTGCGACGGTGACGCGCCGAACCTGATCACCCACGTCGAGACGACGACCGCCGCGGTCTCGGACGAGGCGACGACCTCGACCATCCACGCGACGCTTGCTGCACGGGATCTGCTGCCCAAGATCCACATCGCCGACACCGGCTCCGTGAACGCGGCGCTGTTCGTTGACGCCCAGGCGCGCCACGGGATCGATCTGGTCGGCCCGACGCGGGGTGACCGGCAGTGGCAGGCCCAGGCCGGTGACGGGTTCGCCGCACGGGACTTCGCCATTGACTTCGCTCGGCGGCGGGCGACGTGTCCGGGCGGGAAGGAAAGCCAGAGCTGGACGCCCACGCTCGTCCACGGCACGACACCGGTGATCAAGATCAAGTTCGCGGTCCGCGATTGCCGGGACTGCTCGCTGCGGCCGTACTGCACACGCTCGCGCTCGGCCCGCCGGGCGATCACGATCCGCCCTGAAGCCCAACACGAGGCGTTGCGGTTCAGGCGGGAGCGGGAGACGACCGCCGACTTCGCAGCCGAGTACGCCCGACGAGCCGGCGTCGAGGGCACGATTGCACAAGGCGTGCGGTCATCTCGGCTGCGGCGAACGCCCGACTTCGGACACGCAAAGACGCACCTGGTTCATCTGATGACGGCAGCGGCGATGAACTTGGTGCGACTACTGCGATGGCTCGCGGACGAACCGAAGGCTCGAACACCAAACTCATCCTTTGCACAGCTGCACTCGCCTGCAGCCTGACTGTGCCGAGCCGAATTCACCACCAATATCAAAGTGCGGAAGAACCACCAACTCGAGGGAGGATAACTCTCGTGGCCCTCCGGGCAGCGCACGCGCTGACGCTCCCACTCGACCGCGAAGTCCGTGACGTCGAACTCGACGCGGTTGAGGTCGCGCACCGCCGCGAGCACGTGGGTGCTGTCGGTGCGTTGGCGCCCGCGCCTTGAGCACGCCCTGGTCGCGCGCGGCCTCGAGGATGCGGGCCAGCAGCCGTCCAGCGGCCTCGTGCTCCAGCAGCCGGCCGCGGAACTCGCACAGGACGCTGGGATCGAAGCCGGGATCGGCGAGGTCGAGGGCCAGCAGGTATTTCCAGTCAATCCGGGCTCGGACCGCCTCAGCGGCCTGGCGGTCGCTCAGGCCTTCGCGGAACTGCAGGAGGGTGACGAGGGCCAGGCGCCAGGGTGCGTACGCGGGCTGGCCGCGGCTGGGAAAGAGGTCAGCGAACGCAGCATCGGCGAAGATGGTGCCCAGGCGGGTGCGTAGGAGCAGGTCGGGGTTGTTGCCGCGTCGGAACCCGGTCTGGGCGACGCGAGCTGTGTCCTCAGGGACAGGCGGGAGCGGGGGCTGTGGCCGGAGCGACATGAGCGACCTCCGAGCGGGGCCGCCAGCCTACACCCACCACGACGCCCTCCGGAATTCGCCAACAGTATCCGGTCGTTTCCCAGACATTACGGTCACGAGAGTTCAGATCGGACCACTTAGCGAAGCAGCATTGTGCCGCCGAGCCGGACATATGGCCAGTTGAATGGCGAGGAACAGCGTCAGAAGGCAGCTATCTTCGCTCAGCTCTACGCGCACCGCGCCGGGATCAAAGCCACCTTCTCGCTAGTCGCGCGCAGCTTCGACCTGCGTCGGGCACACTACGTCGGCTTGGCAAAGGTTCGGCTGCAGCACATGCGACGGCGGCCACACTCGACTTGGCCCGTATCGTCCGCTGAGTCGTTGGCGAGCCGATCGCTACCACGCGTCAGAGCGACTTCGGCCGCCTGCTAAGTCCTAAGGCTGTTGCCTGAGTTCGCCGGTGATAACAAACTCGCCAACGAACCACTTCAAGGTGGGCGAACCATAGCGCCTCGGTCATCGCGGTTGGTAGCAAAATCCGTGCAGACTGTCGCGTGCTTCTCCGCACCGCGCCGTCGGTCGGGCCAAGGCAAAATACCTTTACGAAGGCTGTAATTAGCATAGGAGGGGACAATGGGTTCGCCTCAAATCTCCATCGAGTTAAATACCTGCGGTATGGACGAAATTCTGGACCTTGAACTTGAATTTGTTTCCGGCGGAGACTTAGGGCCCGGCCCCCAATATAGTGGATTTCCGGATTTTAACGCTATAGCAAGGAAAGCTGCATTTATTTTGCAGTTAAGAACTCAGGTCCGGAGCAATGAATACGCAGTTGCTGAACACCGTATTCCGTTGCCGTAGTTGGCTCCAATAGCCTCATACACCGAGCACCAATAAGATAATACCACATAGAATGCCATCGGAGCGCGGTCAGCTTGGGAGGTTGATATGTCTTCTTCTAAGATTCCTTCGGTTCAGGACGGCAGCATGCCGATCGAGAAGCGCGCCCCTGAGCTGTCTGGTGGGATCTTGGAAGCCGAGCTTGACGCCGTAGTTGGAGGATTTTCCGTCGGAAACGGCCTTCATGGAATAGATACTCCACCGTATATGAAAATATTTACAGAACTAACATCTTCTCAGGGATCTCAGTCCTCGCCCAGCGGTGGGGGCAAAGGAATCTGGAAGGACTAGTATTATAGAACCGGTTTTCAACTCAGGGATTTCTGAGAACGACCAGATTGCTATAGTCTATGACATGCACGGACGGCCGGCACCGCCCGTGTATCGAGAAGTACAATCCAACTGGAACCGTATTACTCCTCGTCGTCGCTGGGGCCCCGGGTGGGCATCCAGGGGCACAGACCGCGCCTGACTCCATAGGGGCCAGAGTAGTCGAGGTCGCCGGCCCAAGGATGGATGCGGATCGTCCACGGATCGACATCATCAGCTCCGATGGCGGAGTAGGTTCTTCGGGCCAGGATGGACCACCGGGGCGGTAGCGGTCTGGATGCCGTGACAATATGGGTTCTTCGGACCAGAGCGGCCTGCCGATGCGGCGCCGGTCTGGACACCACAATGGGATGGCTTCGTCGGGGCAAGTTCGCCTGCCTGTACAGCTTCGGTCTGGAGACAGGTTCCGCCTGACGCGAGCGGAGGACGGGCGACGATGGACGCTGCGCGACCACCCGCGAACGCCGTTGGAAGGTGGTGATGGCACGGCTGCGGGCGGGCGGACGCTTCGCCTGCCGCTGGACCACCTCCGATGCCGGTGCTTTCGGTCGCTCGACTTCCGGTTGGGCAGGAGCGTTCGTCTCGGACGGGGCTGCGGTGCGGGTCGGCGGATCGGTCCAGGAGGTCTGCGCGGCCAAGCCGGGTACGCCGGAGAGCAGGAGCGCCACCGTGAGGGCAATGCGGCATTTCACCATGAGCACGCCCCTTCCATCACGAGAATGACCGGGACTCGACGGCATGATAACTGACGGCCGGTTGGCTGTCAGGCGGTTCGATGACCGCCCTTGTTCCTGCCGCCCAGTGGTGCGGCCCCATTAGGCAGGGTCAGGAGACTTCAGCTTCGATCCCGAGCCATTCCTTGATCTTGCCAATCATGGTCCGATCTGGCGTTGCCGGTTCAGGAATGCATTTGGCCTGATCCAGCCTTTCGCTCACCTCGTCCCCGCTCAGAAGGGTGGCCTGACGGCCAATGGCCAGGGCCCCTTCGAGCGCCATCAGCCCATTCTCGAAGTTCAGCGGCCTCCCGGATGTGCGCGCGTTGATGTAATTCTGGCGCAGGCGTTCCACCTCGGGCGCGTCCGCGCAGGCCAGCCGGGTGACGAACGGCAGCAACCGTTGGCGTTGCACGTCGTCGGCTTCGTCGTTGAGCAGCATCGCGAGGCGGCAGATGGGTCGTGAAAAACAGCGCGGCATGACTTCTACCCGCCACACCGGCTGATACGGAAACCCGGCCGCAACGATGGCGGCTTCGTTGATGCAGGTGCCGCCGTCCGGTCCTGGGAACTGGTGGGATCCGGCCTTGAGCGTCCAATTCAGGATGTAACCGAACTGCGTCACGGCTGCCTCCATGCCGCCCCCTAGGGGGTCTCGGGCGCCGCCGCGCGCCGTCAATGCGGATCGATCAGCTCGGAGCCTGCTGGCCTGCTTCTACGGTCGGTGGCCACCGGCTACTGAGGAGTGTGGCAGCCCTGACGGATAAGCTGATTGCTCGCCCCCGGGGAACCGCCAAGGTTTCGGCTCGTTGAAAGGGCGTATCGCGTCTTACGGAGCATAGTATATCGCAGCTTGATGAGCGAGCGGCGGGCAACGTATTGCCGCTGCCGTCGATCGGCAGAGCCCTCGTCGGTTTTGTAACATCCACAACAGGCCTGATACTCACGATGCTTATGCTCAGCGGCATTGCCTGACTTAATAGCAAAATTAACTTTCATGAATTTTTTTATTCGACTTCTGCCAGCAACCAGGCATTTGCCGTCTGAGACTGAACTAGCGTACCAGCGCATAGTGGCTATGATCTAGCTGGAAGAAAGAGGACGATTTTCGCCATATCTGCGCCGTCGAACCCTTTCGCGGCAGCCGAGGGCTACAATCTCTGCGATATCGCTCGACGCTTAAATGTTACACGTCACACCGTTGGGCGCCGGGCAGTGAGTACGGCGACACCGCGGGCGGCTCGGCTAGAAGCTCTCAGAGCGCTCGCTGTCGAGGAAGTCACAGCAGCACTTCATCAACCATCCTGCGGCAGGCTGTGAACAGCCGAGCTGTCCCAGCCAGCGCGGCGAAGGCGATGGCCCGACGCTCCTCGCAAGAGGCCTAGGCCGTCGCTTCTCTCGATTTCCGAGACCGTCCACCCGCGTTGTGCACCAGGGTGGGCGAGGACAGCGACCGGTGGCCGTTCCGAGACACACGGGCTGGTCGCTGTATCGGTGGCCGGGTTGATCCTGACCTGTCGGCCCGGCCACCGCATCACCGATATGCGAGCGGCGTCATCGTGACGGGAGGGCTGGGAGCCGCCGGGCGTACGGGTTTGAATTCCTGACAGGCAATCCTTACAGCTTTAAGTTGCTGAAAAACCGTCGCTTTTCGAACATCGGGTCGATGTGTTGATGCTTCGATGTTTGAGTTTGCGGCCTGTCTCATACCACTGCGCGTTTGCGTTGACGCGTTCTCCTCAACAGCATCTCCGCGCAGCATGGTTCATATCATCGGATCAGATCAAAGGCGCGCCGGTATGATAGCGCGCTGACAGTTCGGAGAGAGGCTGGTCCGCCTCGTCTGAAACACGCCTTCATCTCGGGACCATCCGGCTGGATGCCCGCGCGCGGAGTTCGTCAGCCCTGTCTGTGATCCAGCCCACAGGCCGATCGCGCAGGGACAGTTACGATCGACAGCACTGCCGACTGGCCCATGTTCGGAGAATCGATCGTGACAGCCTGTTCAATTTTGAAAACCGGCACGTCCCGCCGCCCGCTTCGCCACGCCGTGGTCATGGGCGGCAGCTTCGCGGGCCTGCTGGCCGCGCGCGTCCTCTCGGACCATGTCGAGCGTGTCACGATCCTCGAACGGGATGAACTGGTCCGCGGCCCCGAGCCGCACAAGAGCGTGCCGCAAGGCCATCATCTGAATGCCCTCCTGGTGCGCGGTCAGTTGATTGCGGAGGCCCTGCTGCCGGGCCTGACCGACGAGCTCGTGGCCGCAGGCTCCGTTCTGGTCAATGGCGGGCGCGAATTTGCCTGGTACCACCTGGGCGGCTGGCGCGTCCGGTACGACAGCGACCTCTTCTTTCTGTCGTTGAGCCGACCGCTGCTCGAGAGCAGGATCGCGGAGCGGGTTCGCGCCTTGCCGAATGTGACGGTTCTCGACGGGGTCCGGACAATAGGCCTGCGTAGCGATGGCAGCAGGATCACGGGCGTCCGTCTTGCCAGAGCGGGCGGTCAGCACCAAACCGACGAGATCGAGGCGGATCTCGTCGTCGATGCGACGGGTCGGGGCAGTTCGACGCCGCAGTGGCTGACGGAGCTGGGCTTTTCGGGGCCGGAGACCGAGCTCTTCGGCGCCCGCGTCACCTATTCGACCTGCACGTTTCGCCGCTCGGACGAGCGATCGGACTGGCGCGCCTTGATGGTGAGCGACAAGACCGCCCGGCGCGGCGGCAGCCTAGTCCCCATCGAGGGCGGCCGGTGGCTGGTGACGCTGCCCAGCTTCTTCGACGAACCATCGCCGCAGGACCATGACGCATTCCTGGCGTTCGCGCGCTCGTTGGCGGTGCCCGATCTCTACGACGTGATCCGCACGTGCGAGCCCATGTCGGAGATCAAGCGCTACCGCTTCGTCGGCAGCCTGCGGCGGCGGTACGAGCGGCTCGAGCGGTTCCCCGAGGGGCTGATCGTCATCGGAGATGCCGTGTGCAGCTTCAACCCGGTCTACGCTCAGGGCATGACGGTCAGCGTGATCGAGGCGGAGGCTCTCAACCGCACGCTGGCCTGCGTCGCGCGCGACGGCGGGATCGGTCCGGATTTCGCCCGGCGTTGGTTCCAGACCATTAAGCCAGCGGTCGACGTCGCCTGGAACGGCATATCGCTGGAGGATCTCCGCTTTCCCGAATTGGCGGCGCAGCGGCCGTTCCGTATGCGTCCAGTGCAATGGTACATGGAGCGCGTCCATCGGGCGACGCACCGAAGCCCCGCCGTGACCGATCAATTCTATCGGGTCCTGAACTTCCTCGATCCGCCGTCCAGGCTCTTCCGCCCGAGCGTGATCACCGAGATTCTGTTCGGGGGCCGGGGCGACCCGCCGCCGAAGGCGCTACCGCGTGGTGCGCCGCTGGGCGAAGTGACGTAGACCGGAACAGCTGAGCGGGGAAATCGGAGCGTGACGAGGTGGAGGGCCCCTGCTCACGGCACCGCTGTGCCGGGATGAGGGCGCTGGTTTTCATCCTCAGGAGCCGTCCACCCCATCACGCCCCGGCTCTTCTCGTCCTATACAGGGCCTTATGCGAACCACGCCGCTCATGAGCGGCAGGTCCAGACCTGGTTCCATACGCCCGCCTTACGCGAATGGCCGAGAGTCGGATTGTCCGCAGAAGTATGCCCATACGGATACATGACAGGCTCGTGAGCTTCTCAAGCTTCCGCCCGGTGCTCGTCCCGAGCGGCCTGCCAGACCTCACGCACGGCATCCGCGTTCATAGCCGCCATGCCGATGCCGACCAGCAGGTCGGGCCACGCCGAGCGCCAGACAAGAACTTGTCCCAGGCGGTGCAGACCGTCGCCAGGCTTGGCACCAGCAGGATCAGC
This sequence comes from Methylobacterium sp. WSM2598, assembly GCF_000379105.1. Taxonomy (GTDB): domain Bacteria; phylum Pseudomonadota; class Alphaproteobacteria; order Rhizobiales; family Beijerinckiaceae; genus Methylobacterium. The sequence goes on from NZ_KB900609.1 coordinate 3,529,664, forward strand.
CCCAGCGCCATGCCGACCCGGGCGCGGCTGCGCACGCTCCAGCCGAGCGCGACCAGGATCAGCAGGTTGACCGAGGCGTCCTCCAGGAAGTCGACACTGTCGGCGAACAGCGACACCGAGGCGATCGCCAGTGCAACGGCAAACTCGATCCCGAAGTACACCAAGTTGAGCACCGCCACGAGCGTCACCGCCCGCAGCAGCCCGTCCGGATCACCGACCCGCTGTAACGTCGGCCCTTGCTCCCGTGGTCATATGGGATTGCCCCGGATCGGTGGACACCGAGAGCGCTTTCGCGTGAGGTGTGTTTGCCATGCCGAGACCCCGTCCCCCGTACCCGGCGGAGTTCCGCCGCGAGATGGTCGAGTTGGTCCGCGCCGGGCGCGATCCGACCGACCTCGCCCGTGAGTTCGAGCCGTCGGCCCAGGCCATCCGCACCTGGGTGGCCGAGGCCGACCAGCAGGAGGGACGCCGAGAGGCGAAGCCTGCTGCTACTGAGGCCGCGCTGTCGGCGAACGAGCGCGAGGAGTTGCTTCGGCTGCGGCGCGAGAACCGTCAGTTGAAGCTGGAGCGCGACATCCTCTCTCGCGCGACAGCCTGGTTTGCGCGCGAGACCGGAGGTCTGCCGTTTGGATCTTCCGGTTCATGAGCGAGAACCAGGCGCACTTCCCGATTGCCGTCATGGCGCGCGTGCTGGGCGTCTCGAAGGCCGGGGACTACGCCTGGGTCGGCCGACCCCTCTCGGCGCGGGCTCAGGCGGACGAGGTGCTGCTCCGGCGCATCCGCACGATCCACCTGGGCTCGCGTCAGACCTACGGCTCGCCGCGGGTCCAGGCGGAGTTGCGTGACCAGGGCGAGGCTCACAGCCGCAAGCGGATTGCGCGGCTGATGCGCGAGGCGGGTCTCGTCGGGGCGTGCCATCGCCGCGGCGGACCCATGGCGACGCGGCGCGATCAGGAGGCCAGACCAGCTCCGGACCTGGTCGACCGCAGCTGTGCGGCCGATGAACCCAACCGGCTCTGGGTCGCGGACATCACCTCCATCCCGACGAGTGCAGGGGTCCGCTCCCTGGCCATCGTGCTCGACGCGTTCAGCCGCCGGATCGTCGGCTGGTCAATGGCTGATCATCTGCGAACTGAACTGGTACTCGGCGCACTCGAGATGGCCGTTGGCCAGAGAAAGGCGCGAGACGTGATCCACCACTCGGATCAGGGCTCGCACCTTGGGTTCAAGCGGTCGTCGCAACACCATCTTGCACGGCAGCCAGCACAGCGTCGAGCGCCTCTGCCGGCGTCTTCCAGTTCAGCGTCTTGCGCGGTCT
>NZ_KB900609.1:3531081-3576594 GCF_000379105.1 Methylobacterium sp. WSM2598
TGACCGCAGCTTCTCGCGAAGTGCCCGATCCGAACGCCGCCGACCTGCCATCACAACCGCCCTCCGCCAAGCCGTTGCGACGACCACTTGAATCCACCGCCTGCGCGGCGGTCTGCTCGAAGCGGAACTTGTCGGCCCAGGCGACGATCGGCCGGAATACCAGCTGATCGTAGAGCAGGATCACCGCCGCGATGGCGGCCACCGCCCAGGCGATGGCGGCGAGGTCCTTGCGGTCGATGGCGAGGGCGAGCCACGCGCCGATCCCCGGCAGGGTGATCCTGGTGTCCCCCACCGAGATCGCCTCGGACGCGACGATGAAGAACCAGCTCCCCGACATCGACATCATCGCGTTCCAGACCAGCCCCGGCACCGCGAAGGGTGCCTCGAGGCGGACGAAGCGCTGCCAGGGCGAGAGCCGGAAGTGGCGGGTGACCTCGGTAAGGTCGCGCGGGAGGTTCCTGAGCGACTGGTAGAACGAGAAGGCCATGTTCCAGGCCTGGGCGGTGAATACCGCGAAGATCGCCGCGCATTCCGCCCCGAGCTGCCGGCCCGGGAACAGCCCGAGGAAGAAGGCGACCGTGAAGCTCAGGAACCCGAGCACCGGAACCGACTGCAGGATGTCGAGGGCCGGAACGATGACGAGTTCGGCCTTCCGGCTCTTGGCCGCCAGCGGGGCGACCAGGACGGTGAAGACGAGGGAGGCCGCCATGGCGGCGAAGAGGCGCAAGGTCGTGCGCAGGGCGTAGTCGGGCAGCAGCCAGGGATCGAGGCGCACCGGCTCGCCGTCGAGCGCGGCGAGCGGCGCGCGCATCTCGTGCACGCCGTGCAGCGTCGCGATCAGGCCGCCGATGACGACCAGGAAGGCCGCGACATCGTAGCCGTTGGGAATCAGCATGGCGCCGACGCGGCCGACGCCGAGGGGCGCGCGGCGCGTGGCATCGACGATCGAACGCGCATCGAGCATCGCGACCTCACGGATGGGAGCGGGAGAGCGGCCGGCGGCGGACCGGCCGGGCCGAGCGGCGCGCCGCGCAGGGCTGCCGACGCGCGCGACCGGCGGGGCGCGCCGCTGCGGTTCCGCCGGGACCGGCGGGGAACGAGTTCGGATCCGTCATCGCGCATCTGGTGTCGACCGGCCGCTTCGCCGATCACGCCAGCCAAGAGCGCCTCGATCAGGCGGCCGAGCGAGCGGGAACCGGCGCACGCGGCGCGGTCGATCGACTGTGACTGTCGCTTGGCATCGTCGGTGGTGGTTCGCGGATGAGTGCGGCCGGGCGGGCCACCCGCTCCGGCTACGCCGTCCACTGACTCGTCATCGCGGCGCTGTCAACAGTCACGACGAACTGGGCAATGCTTGGTCGCCGCAGCGGAAGCGGCCGTTTTCGACCTCGGCGCCAAGTCGCTCGACGTCCAAGGAGCCGGTTTATCGTTGCCGTTTGCTGTGCGTCTCGACGGATGAGCTGTCCGGGCGTGGCGCGGGCGGCGCCCGCCCTTCGCCGGGGCGCGCGGCGGCCCGGCGGCGCTGCGACCGGGCGGGCACGCTCCGCTCCGGACCCGCTGCCGTTGCGACGGCGCGAAAGCCGGTGCTATAGCGCCCCGCGGACGGCCGGACGGGCCGGATCCTCCACGCGAAGCGGGGTGTCATGTCGGTCGACGCGCAGACGGTTCGGCGCATCGCGCATCTGGCGCGGATCGCGGTGAGCGACGCGGAGGTGCCGCCGCTCCAGGACGAGCTCAACGCCATCCTGGCCTTCGTCGAGCAGCTCGGCGCGGTCGACGTCTCGGGGGTCGAGCCGATGACCTCCGTCACCCCGATGGCCATGAAGCAGCGCGATGACGCCGTCACGGATGGCGGCTACGCCCGCGAGATCGTCTTCAACGCGCCGCTCTCCGAGGACAACTACTTCCTGGTCCCGAAGGTCGTCGAGTAGCGGCTGGCAGCGCCCCGGGCGGCGAGGATTTTCGACGTGAGCACGATTCCGGCAGACCTGACCGAACTCACCCTGGCGGAGGCCCGCGACGGGCTGCGGCGGAAGGCGTTCTCGGCCCGCGAGATCGCGCAGGCGCATCTCGACGCGGTGGCGCGGGCCCGCGCGCTGAACGCCTACCTGATCGAGACGCCCGAGCGGGCGCTGGCCATGGCCGAGGTGGCGGACCGCAAGATCGCTGCCGGGGAGGCGCGCGCCCTCGAAGGGCTGCCGCTCGGCATCAAGGACCTGTTCTGCACCCACGACGTGCCGACGACGGCGGGATCGCGGATCCTCGAGGGCTTCCGCCCGCACTACGAATCGACGGTGAGCCACAATCTCTGGCGCGACGGCGCCGTGATGCTGGGCAAGCTCAACCTCGACGAGTTCGCCATGGGCTCCTCGAACGAGACCAGCGCCTACGGGCCGGTGGTCTCGCCCTGGCGCCGCCGGGACTCGGAGGCGCCCCTGGTGCCGGGCGGCTCCTCCGGCGGCTCGGCCGCGGCCGTGGCGGCCCGGCTCTGCCTGGGGGCCACCGCCACCGACACGGGCGGCTCGATCCGCCAGCCCGCGGCCTTCACCGGCACGGTCGGCATCAAGCCCACCTACGGGCGCTGCTCGCGCTGGGGCATCGTCGCCTTCGCCTCCTCCCTCGACCAGGCGGGGCCGATCACCCGCACGGTGCGCGACAGCGCGATCATGCTCGCCTCGATGGCGGGTCACGACCCCAAGGACACGACCTGCGTCGACCGGCCGGTGCCGGATTACGAGGCGGCGGTGTCCCGCGGGGTGAAGGGGCTCACCATCGGCATCCCCAAGGAGTACCGCGTCGACGGGATGCCCGCCGAGATCGAGCGGCTCTGGCACCAGGGCGCCGAGTGGCTGCGGGCCGCGGGGGCGCGGATCGTCGAGGTCTCGCTGCCGCACACCCGGTACGCGCTGCCGGCCTACTACATCGTGGCGCCGGCCGAGGCCTCCTCGAACCTCGCCCGCTACGACGGCGTGCGCTACGGGCTGCGCGTGCCGGGCAAGGACATCGTCGGGATGTACGAGCAGACCCGCGCGGCCGGCTTCGGCCGCGAGGTCAAGCGCCGCATCATGATCGGCACCTACGTGCTGTCGGCGGGCTACTACGACGCCTACTACGTCCGCGCCCAGAAGATCCGCACCCTGATCAAGCGCGACTTCGAGACCGTCTACGCGAACGGGGTCGACGCGATCCTGACCCCGGCGACGCCCTCGGCGGCCTTCGGCCTCGGCGAGAAGCAGAACGCCGACCCGGTCGAGATGTACCTCAACGACGTCTTCACCGTGACGGTGAACATGGCGGGGCTGCCGGGCATCGCGGTGCCGGCGGGCCTCGACGGCCAGGGCCTCCCGCTCGGCCTGCAGCTGATCGGCCGGCCCTTCGACGAGGAGACGCTGTTCGCCGCCGGGCAGGTCATCGAGGAGGCGGCCGGCCGGATCGCGCTCCCGCCGCGCTGGTGGGCCTGAGCGGGTGACCGTCCCGTATTACCCGCCCTCGGTCTGGCTGATGGCCGGGCTCGACCCGGTGCTGATCGGCCTCGCGCTCTATCTGGGGTGGAAGGCGGACCAGTTCGGCAAGCTCTTCCTCGTCGCCATCGTGGCGCTCGCCGTCTCGGTGCTGGTCTCCTGGGTGCTGACCGGGATCGGGCTGCCCTGGCCGGCGCCGATCGGCCACGACCTGCCGACCTTCTTCCCGGTGCGCAGCGTCGCGGCCTTCCTGTGGGCCCTTGCCGCCTACGCGGCGCGGCGCCTCCTCGCGGGCCGGACCTGACGCGCTTGACCGCGGGGACGGCGGATTCCTCAGCATCATTCGCCGAAGTGGTCACCGGTTCGGCGGCGAACCGTAGGACCGCGTCAGCGAAAATGATGCAAGACCAAGAGCTAAGCAGAGTTGCCCCGCGCCACTCTGCTTAGTAAGCGGGATCGCGCGGGGCAATCCTGCCCCGCGTCGTGATTTCGCATCCGTCCCGCCGCCGGACCGGTGACCCCCTCGGCGGATGATGCTCAGGCGCGCATGAACCGCTCCCCGGAAGCGGGATCGCGCGACACTCGGAGGCCCCGCCCATGAACGCTCCCGTGACCCCCAAGAAGCTGATCAAGGGCGCCTTGGGCGACTGGGAAGTGGTGATCGGGATGGAGATCCACGCCCAGGTGACGAGCCGCTCGAAGCTGTTCTCCGGCGCCTCGACCGCCTTCGGCGCCGAGCCGAACGCGCACGTCTCGCTGGTGGACGCCGCCATGCCCGGCATGCTGCCGGTGATCAACCGGGAATGCGTGGCGCAGGCGGTGCGCACCGGCCTCGGCCTCAAGGCGCAGATCAACCACCGCTCGGTGTTCGACCGCAAGAACTACTTCTATCCTGATCTGCCCCAGGGCTACCAGATCAGCCAGTACAAGAGCCCGATCGTCGGCGAGGGCGAGGTGCTGGTGGACCTCCCCGACGGCGAGACCATCCGGGTCGGCATCGAGCGCCTGCACCTGGAGCAGGACGCCGGCAAGTCGCTGCACGACCAGCACCCCTCCCTGAGCTTCGTCGACCTCAACCGCTCGGGCGTGGCGCTGATGGAGATCGTGTCGAAGCCGGACCTGCGCTCGTCGGAGGAGGCCAAGGCCTACGTGACGAAGCTGCGCACCATCCTGCGCTACCTCGGCACCTGCGACGGCGACATGGAGAAGGGCAACCTGCGCGCCGATGTGAATGTCTCGGTGCGCCGACCGGGCGAGCCCTTCGGCACCCGCTGCGAGATCAAGAACGTCAACTCGATCCGCTTCATCGGCCAGGCGATCGAGACCGAGGCCCGTCGCCAGATCGCGATCCTGGAGGATGGCGGCTGGATCGAGCAGGAGACGCGGCTCTACGATCCGAACCGGAACGAGACGCGCTCGATGCGCTCCAAGGAGGAGGCGCACGATTACCGCTACTTCCCGGATCCTGACCTGCTGCCCCTGGAGATCGAGCAGGCCTTCATCGACGGGCTCAGGACCGAACTGCCGGAACTGCCCGACGCCAAGAAGGCGCGCTTCGTGGCGGAGTACGGGCTCTCGGCCTACGACGCGACGGTGCTGGTCGCCGAGCGCGCCTCCGCCGATTACTTCGAGGCGGTGGCGAAGGGCCGGGACGGGAAGGCGGCGGCGAACTGGGTCATCAACGAGCTGTTCGGCCGCCTGAACAAGGAGGGCCACGGGATCGAGGACTCGCCCGTCTCGGCCGCGCAGCTCGGGGCGATCATCGACCTCATCGCCGACGGCACCATCTCGGGCAAGATCGCCAAGGACCTGTTCGAGATCGTGTGGGGCGAGGGCGGCGACCCGCGCGCGATCGTCGAGAGCCGCGGCCTCAAGCAGGTGACCGACACCGGCGCGATCGAGGCGGCGGTCGACCAGATCATCGCGGCCAACCCCGACAAGGTGGCGCAGGCCAAGGCCAAGCCGACGCTGCTTGGCTGGTTCGTCGGTCAGACCATGAAGGCGACCGGCGGCAAGGCGAACCCGGCGGCCGTCAACGCCCTGCTGAAGACGAAGCTCGGGATCGAGTGATCCGGGATCCGCTTGATCGAAGCGGATCCCGGATCACAAGCCTGCGCGGCGCCTGAGCGAAGCCCAAATCCGCCATCCCGAAGGGATCAAGCGGATTTGGGATGATAAGCCCGCCTCCAGGGCCGGCCTTCGGGCCGGCCCTGGAGGCGGCCCCGCTGCCCCCGAATCGAGAAGCCCGGCCTGTGGGCCGGGCTTCGGGTTCGATCGGGGCAGGTTCGGCCGGGGCAAGTCCGGCTGGGGCAAGTCCGGCTGGGGCAAGTCCGGCCGGGGCAAGTCCGGCCGGTGACCGAGCCGAGGCTCAGTAGGTGCCGAACTTGTAGTTCAGGCCGGCGCGCACCACCGCGAACTCGGTGTCGCGACGCACCAGGCCGCTGCCCGGGACCAGCACCACGCCGGGGCTGGTCACGGTGATCAGGGTGCCGGCGTTGTTGACCGCGAAGGCGCCGTTGAGGCCGTTGCCGCGGTCGAGGTTCACGTAGAGACCTTCGACCTTCAGGGTCACCGCGTTCGACTTGAAGAAGTTCAGGAACGAGTCGGTGGGCAGGGCGTACTCGACGCCGCCGCCGACCGTCCAGCCGGTCTGGAAGTCGTCGCGGTTGGGCAGGCCGAAGCTGGTGCCGCCGCCGCCGCCGTAGGCGAAGCCGCCGGTGGCGTAGACGAGGGTGCGGTCGAAGGCGTAGCCGAGGCGGCCGCGCACCGTGCCGAAGTAGTCCAGACCCGACAGGCCGTTCGGGTTGAAGACCTGCTGGGCGGCCAGCCCGGTCACCGCCGGGTTGTTGGTGACGAGGCTGAAGCGGTTCCGCTCACGGCCGAAATCGGCGTACTGGGCGTCCGCCTCGATGCCGATCACGACGCCCGCGCCCGGCGTGAACTGGTAGTTGTAGCCGACCTGACCGCCGCCGACGAAGCCGTCGTTGTTGTCGCGGTTGCGGAAGCCGAGGACCGCGGTCGTGCCGGGGGGCACGAGGCCGGTCGCGGCGTTCACGCCGATCAGGGTCGAGTTGTTGTTGTCGCTGGTGCCGAACCCGTAGCCAGCGTTGAAACCGGCGTAGAAGCCCGTCCAGGTGAAGACCGGCACCGGCGTGAAGACCGGCGGCGGCGCCGCGCGACGCGGCAGGTCGGCCGCGGAGGCGGCGGCGGTCAGGCCCGCGAGGGCCGCGGTGGAGAGGAGGATCTTCTTCATTGCCATGGTCCTGTTGGCGAGCGCCGGCACGGCTTCCGTTCCCGGCCTCACGTCCGGTCCGTCGCTGTCCCGCAACGTGACTCAGCAATAGATCGACAACCGTCAACAAATGATGAAGCGAGGGTTCGCGCGCTCCGGAGATCTTCGATTGCGCCGATCACGCGAGATTAACCTTAATGCTTCAAGGTGACGCGATCGTCCACGGAGAGATCGACCGGCATGAAGAGGTCCGACGCCCGCTCCCCCACCCGCACGCTGCTGGTCCGGACCGGGCAGGCCGCCGCCCTGGTGACGATCCTCTCGGTGGCGCTCACGCACTACATGGCCGCGCCGCGCAGGGCCGGTGCGCCGGCGGTCGCGACCGCCGCGCTGCCGGGCGAGCCGGAGGTGACCGGCGCGATCGGCCTCAGGAGCGACTTGCGCCTCGATCCCTGCGGCGAGCGGAGCGGCCGCTGACCGGCTCGCGCCGGCCGTGTGGCATCTCAACCCCTTGACAAAGCCGGCTCCATCGGGCGTGTCGCACCCGCCGGCGCGATCCCCCGCGCTGCAGCAATGGCAGGCGCGCGTCCGACGCGCGCACCGGGCGCGAAACTTCCTTTCGTCCAGGCCGTTGCCGCGACGGACATTCCTCGCGCCGGTTGCCCGGCCCGCGCGCAACGGTTCTCACTCCTGATGTCATTCGCTGAACTCGGTCTGAGCGAAAAGGTCCTGCAGGCGGTCTCGGCGGCCGGCTACACGACGCCGACCCCGATCCAGGCCCAGGCGATCCCGCACGTCCTCGCCCGCCGCGACGTGCTCGGCGTCGCGCAGACCGGGACCGGCAAGACGGCCGCCTTCACCCTGCCGATGCTGACCCGGCTTGAGCAGGGCCGGGCCCGCGCCCGCATGCCGCGCACGCTGATCCTCGAACCGACGCGCGAACTCGCCGCGCAGGTCGTGGAGAATTTCGAGCGCTACGGCACGAACCACAAGCTCAACGTCGCGCTGCTGATCGGCGGCGTCTCCTTCGCCGACCAGGACGCCAAGATCACCCGCGGCGTCGACGTGCTGATCGCGACGCCCGGCCGCCTGCTCGACCATTTCGAGCGCGGCAAGCTGCTGCTCACCGGGGTCGAGCTCCTGGTCATCGACGAGGCCGACCGGATGCTCGACATGGGCTTCATCCCGGACATCGAGCGAATCGTGAAGCTGGTGCCGTTCACGCGCCAGACCCTGTTCTTCTCCGCGACGATGCCGCCGGAGATCCAGCGGCTGGCCGACGACTTTCTCCACAACCCGGTGCGGATCGAGGTGGCGCGCCCGGCCTCGACCGCCTCGACCATCGCGCAGCGCCTCGTCGCGACCGGCGGCGAGGGCCACGAGAAGCGCAAGACCCTGCGCGGGCTGATCCGCGGCGCGGTGGAGCTGCGCAACGGCCTCATCTTCTGCAATCGCAAGCGGGACGTGGCGCAGCTGCAACGCTCGCTGGCCAATCACGGCTTCAACGTCGCGGCCCTGCACGGCGACATGGACCAGCGCGCCCGCATGGCGGCCCTGGACGCGTTCCGGTCCGGCGAGGTCCCGCTCCTCGTCGCCAGCGACGTGGCGGCGCGCGGCCTCGACATCCCGGCGGTGAGCCACGTCTTCAACTTCGACGTGCCGCACCACGCCGAGGACTACGTCCACCGGATCGGGCGCACCGGGCGGGCCGGGCGCAGCGGCGCCGCCTTCACGCTGGTGGGCCGCGGCGACGAGAAGGCGCTGGCCGCCATCGAGTCGCTGATCGGCCAGCCGATCCCCTGGGCGGACGGCGACCTCGCCTCCCTGCCCGAGGAGGAGGAGGGCGCTCCGCGGGAGCGGCGCACGCGCGAGCGCGAGGGCCGCTCCAAGCGCGGCGAGCGCGGCCGCCGGCCCGAGCGGAGCCGCGAGGCGCGCCCTGAGGAGCGCGCCCGCCCGCCCCGCGCGGAGGAGCGCCCGCGCGCCGCTCGGCCGGAGGAGCGCCCGCGCGCTGCCCGGCCGGAGGAGCGCCCGCGCGCTGCCCGGCCGGAGGAGCGCCCGAAGGATCCGCGCCGCGCCGCCGCCCGCCGCCGCGACGAAGACGACGCAATGCCGGAGGCCGAGATCGGGCTCGGCGCCCATGTTCCCGCCTTCCTGCTTCGGCCGGTTGTTTTGAAGAAGCGCAAGGAGCGGGAGTAGACGAAGACGTCGGGCACGGCGCGTCTCCGATCGCGCGACCTTTAACCGTCTCTCCACTCGCGCGTCGTAGACCCTCTGGGCCAATCGGACCTCGGGTCCGGTGCGGTGCACGGAGGAGCCGGATGAGCGACGTGTCCCGACCCGACACGGACCGGAGTTTCGCGATAGGCCAGCGGGCGTTGGAGCTCATGAAGGCCTACGGGTCTTCGGCCTGCCCGCGCAGCTACGCCGTCTGGTACACCTACGTGTCCGGTCAGCAGCCGCTGCTCAATGAGGCGGTGAAGCGCCTGACGGCGGAGCACGGCCACCTGCGCGACGACGCGATCAGCATCCTCTACGACACCTACATCGATCCGCGCCGCCACCTGATCGAGACGGAGCGCGCGGGCGCGAGCCTGCTCGGCGAGATGGAGCAGGTGCTGGAGATGCTCGACGTGGCGCTCGGCTCCACCGCCCGCTACGGCGCCTCGCTGCAGGCCTTCAGCCAGGACATCGTCGCGCCGACCGTCAATCGCGGCCGGCTGCGGGAACTCGTGACCTCGCTGATCGTGGCGACGCGGGACGTCTCCGCCAACAACCGCACCCTCGAGGCGCGGATGCGCGAGAGCCGCGAGGAGATCCAGGCGCTGCACGAGACCCTGGAGGCGGTGCGGGTCGAATCGCTCACCGATCCGCTCACCGGCCTGGGCAATCGCAAGCTGTTCGAGCAGGTGCTGCGCAAGTCGGTGGAGGAGGCGGCCGCCAACGCGGCACCCACCGCCCTCATCATCCTCGACATCGACCATTTCAAGCGGTTCAACGACGTCTACGGCCATCTCACCGGCGACCGCGTCCTGCGCCTCGTCGCCCTGACGATGCGCGAGATGGTCGACGGCCGCGCCACCATCGCGCGCTTCGGCGGCGAGGAATTCGGCGTGATCATGCCCTGCGGCAGCGAGGGCGACGCCGTCGCCCTGGCCGAGCGCATCCGCACGAGCGTCATGGGCCGGGAACTCGTCAAGCGCTCCAGCGGGGAGTCGCTCGGTCGCGTGACCATCTCGGTCGGCGTCGCGACTCACCGGCCCGGCGACACGGCCGTGTCGCTGCTGGAGCGGGCCGATCAGTGCATGTTCGCGGCCAAGCGCAGCGGGCGCAACCGCGTCGTCGTGGACACGGCGGTGCCGGACCTCACGCAGGTGGCGTGAGGTCCGGGCCGCTCAGGCCCCGGCTTCCTGCAGGGCCTCCGGCTTGGCCGGCGTGATCGCGACCGATTCGCCGCAGCCGCAGGCCGAGGTCTGATTCGGATTGTGGAACACGAACTGCGACGACAGCTTCGTGGTCTGGAAGTCCATCTCGGTCCCGAGCAGGAACAGCACCGCCTTCGGATCGATGAAGACGCGCACGCCGCGATCCTCGACGACGTCCTCGCCCGGGCGGCGCTCCTCGGCGTATTCCATCGTGTAGCTCATCCCGGCGCAGCCGCCGTTCTTCACGCCGACGCGGATCCCCGCGATCGGGCGGTCGGCGTCGGCGATGATCCGCCTGACGCGCTCCGCGGCGGCCTCGGTGAGCGACATCACCTTGAAACTGGTGGGCATTCGGTTCTCTCCGGCAGCCGGGTTCAAGGCCCGGGCGGTTGAGGCTTCATCCTCGCTCCCCCAAGATAAGCATCGGCCCGGCCAGGGTCCACCGCGGCGGGGCCCGCGGCGGCCGGGAGCGCGCGAGGGGGGCGACGCCCGCTACACCGCCACGAGCCGCGCCCGGCCCTCTCCCCCGGCATCGCCGAACTGGAGGGCGGCGAGCTGGGCGTAGAGGCCGCCCCGGGCGAGCAGCCCGTCGTGTGTGCCCTCTTCCACCACGCGACCGTCGTCGAGGACGAGGATCCGGTTGGCGGCCCGGATGGTCGCGAGGCGGTGGGCGATCACCAGGGTGGTGCGCCCGCGCATCAGCTCGTCGAGGCCCGCCTGGACCGCGCGCTCGCTCTCCGCGTCGAGGGCCGAGGTCGCCTCGTCGAGGAGCAGGATCGGCGCGTCCTTGAGGATCGCCCGGGCGATGGCGATGCGCTGGCGCTGCCCGCCCGACAGGGTGACGCCCCGCTCGCCCACCAGCGTGGCGTAGCCCTCCGGCAGGGCGCGGATGAACCCGTCCGCGTGGGCCTGGGCGGCGGCGGCGGCCACCTCGGCCTCGCTGGCCTGCGGGCGGCCGTAGCGGATGTTGTCGAGGACGCTGCCGCTGAACACGGTCGGATCCTGCGGCACCAGGGACAGGCGCCGCCGCAGCGCGTCCGGATCGGCCCGGTTCACCGGGACGCCGTCCACCCGCACCTGTCCCGAATCGGTATCGTAGAAGCGCAGGAGCAGCTGCAGCACCGTGCTCTTGCCCGCGCCGGACGGGCCCACGATGGCGACGCGCTCGCCGGGCGCCACCGTGAAGCTGACGTCGTGGAGGGCGCTGCGGTCCGGCCGCGCCGGGTAGGCGAAGCGCACCCGCTCGAAGGCGACCTCGCCGCGGGGCGGCTCCGGCAGGGCCAGGGGATCCGCCGGGGCGGTGATGGCCGGCTCCGTGCGCAGGATCTCGCCCAGGCGCTCGGCGGCGCCGGCCGCCAGGGTGAGCTCCCCGTAGACCTCGGAGAGCTGGCCGAGGGCGCTCGCCCCGAACACCGCGTAGAGGACGAATTGCGAGAGCTGGCCCGCCGTCATCGTGCCGCGCGCGACGCCCTGCGCCCCGTACCACAGCACCCCGACCACGCTCGCCGAGACCAGGAAGATGGCGACGCCGGTGAGGAGCGCCCGCGCCCGCGCCGAGCCGCGGGCGGCGAGGAAGGCCTGCTCCGAGGCGGCCGCGAAGCGCGCCGCCGTCGCCGGCCCCATCCCGAAGGCCTGCATGGTGCGCACGGCCCCGACCGCCTCGGTCGCGTAGGCGGAGGCGTCGGCGAGCCGGTCCTGCGCGGCCCGCGAGCGGCGCCGCACGCCCCGCCCCGAGAGGATGAGCGGGAAGACGATGACCGGGATCGCGGCCAGGACCAGGACCGAGAGGCGCGGGCTCGTCCACACCATCATGGCGACCGCGCCCAGGAACAGGAAGGCGTTGCGCAGGAGGATCGACAGGGAGACCCCGAAGACCGACTTCACCTGCGCGGCGTCGGCCGTGAGGCGCGAGACCAGTTCGCCGCTGCGGGCCTGGTCGAAGAAGGCGGGGTCGAGCACCGTCAGCCGCGCGAACACCGCCGCCCGCAGGTCCGCGATCACCCGCTCGCCGAGCGTCACGACGAAGTAGTAGCGGCCCGCGCTCGCCAGCGCGAGGAGACCGACGACGCCGATCAGCGCGCCGAAATAGGCGTCGATCATCGCGGCACCCTGGTGCGCGAAGCCGAGATCGACGACCCGGCGGATCGCGATCGGCACGACCAGGGTGGCGCCGGCGGCCGCCACCAGGGCGACGAGGGCCGCGGCGATGCGGCCGCGGTAGCGCAGGGCGAAGGGGATGAGCGGTTTCAGCGCGCCGAGAGAGGCCCGGGGAAGCGTGGCCCGGGAGCGGGCTGTGTCGTCGGAAGCCATGGGACGTGTGTGAATCCGGTAGCTGCGCTTGTTTGGCGCCGTCGGGTGAGGTATAGGCCGCCGCTCATCCGATTACGCGCGATCAATGGCCGCGGCCCGCAGCGGAGCGTTTGCGGGTGGGCCGCATCGAGGAACACGTCATGGCGAAGACCGCTGCCAAGAAGCCGACCGAGCACCCCGACTACCACTTCATCAAAGTGGTGATGACGGACGGCACCGAGTACACCACCCGGTCGACCTGGGGGAAGGAGGGCGACACCCTCAACCTCGACATCGACCCGACCACCCACCCGGCCTGGACCGGCGGCGAGCAGAAGCTGATGGATCGCGGCGGCCGCGTCTCGCGCTTCAACTCGCGCTTCGGCAACCTGACCTTCGGCAAGAAGTAATCCCACCGCTCGTTTCTCATGACCGGTGGCGGTGCTCTCGAATTTTCGCCAAGCCTTTGGCTTGAAATCGAAAATTCGAGATGGAGCAACGGCCCGACGCGTCGGCACCCTGAGCCGTTGGTGTAAGGTCCGGGCGGGCCGAGCCCCCGGAACGAGAGAACCCCGGTCCAGCGGCCGGGGTTTTTCGTTGGGCCGCAGTCCCGGCGGGAAGGCGGCCGGGCCCCTCCCCGCGCGTCGCGTCACGCCGAGCGGAAGGCGGCGCGCAGGAGGTCCTGCTGGGCGAAGACCGGGCTCTCGCGGGGGGCCGGGGTGGGACGGTCGTCCGAGATCAGGCTGTCGAGGTGGCGGATGCGCGCGTGGAGCCGCTTCGCGTGCCCGATCAGCGCCTGGAGGGTCAGCGGCAGCTCCGCGACGGCCGCGGCCGGCAGGTCCTGGCTCTCGCTCGTGCCCAGGCGCACGCGGGTCTTCTCCTGCTGGGCCTCGCTCAGGGTCAGTTCCCCCTCCGCCACGGCGCGCTGGACCAGCAGCCAGGAGGCGATCTGCATCAGCCGCGTCGTCAGCCGCATGCTCTCGCTCGCGTAGGTCAGGGCGGCGTGCCGCGACAGCAGCCGCGACTCGTCGCGGCCGGGACCGTCCAGGTAGGCCGCGGTCTCCTCCACCAGCGTCATGCCCTCCCGGAACAGGGTGCGGAAGGCCTCGGAGGACACGAAGGTCTCGCCGAAATTCACGGTGTCGCGCGGGTCCCGAAACATCACGTCCATCCCGACCATGATCCCTCCTCCGCCCTCGGCGTCGCGCGTCCCGCTGCGGGACAGCGCCCTGTCTCGGTCCCGACCGTCGCAACAATAGCGCCGCGCGGGCGGTCCCGCCCCGGTAACGAAGGATTAACCTTAATCGGAACGCGCGAGACCCCGCCCGGCTCCCGCGCCGGCGGGGCGGGCCCGGGCTCAAAAAGAAAGCCGCCCCGGAGGGCGGCGATGAGTCGTACAGGGAGGCATCAAACAGAGTGGACAGAGACCACTCGACATCCAGAAGGCTGGACAGCTCCGGTTATCGTCCAGAAAGCTTAAAAAATGGTTAACGCGGTGTAAGCGCAATCGCGAATCAGTCGAATCCGGCGCGGCTTGGCAGCGGGCGCCGGCGCGGGGGCGCGCAAACGAAAACCCCCTCCGGGGCGGGAGGGGGCGTCGGCAAAAGCCCCCTCCGGGGCCGGAGGGGGCGTGGGTCGCGCGAGGGCGGCGCGCTCAGCCCGCGTGCATCTCCGCGCCGGGCCGCGCCGGCACCAGGAGCGGGGCCGAGCCCTTGCCGGGGGCGTCGTTGTAGGGGGCGTTGTAGCAGCGGCGCACCGAGGCCCAGTAGGCCTCGCGCTCCGCCTGCGGCAGGCGGCTCAGGGCCTCGTTGAGCGCGGCCTCGCCGGCCGCCGCGAGGCTGTTCGGGTCCGAGAAAGCGTGTTCGATCGGCGACATGCCCGTTCGCATCCAGGCGTGGAAGGATGGCCGGATCATGCCACAGCCAAGCCCGCGCTGCACGGGTTTCGCGGGTGCGGCGTGATCCGGGATCCGCTCGATCGACGCGGATCCCGGATCACCAGCCCGCGCGGCGCCTGAGCGACACCGACATCCGCATGGCCGACATGGGAGAGGGCGAATCCATCAACCGGATGGCGGATGACGCAGCGGTCAGGCCGGGTCGGGCTTGCGGCGGCGCGGCACCGCGCCGAGCACGCGGTCCTTGGCCTCCAGCACCTTCTGGACCCGGGCACCGAGCCGCAGGAGCTGCACGAGCCTCTCCGTCTCCAGGCGCCGCACCTCGCCGTACCAGTTCGCGAAGAGTTCGAAGAGGTCGTGCATCTCGGCGAGGCGTCCTTGCGCGTGCCGCTCCTCCGGGCTGCGCGGCTCCTGCATCAGGATCTCGCGCAGCATGGTGAGCGTCGGGTCGACCTCGCGCTTCTTGCGCTCCTCGACCAGGGTTCGGACGATCTGCCAGATGTCCTCGGGCGTCGAGAAGTAGTCGCGCCGGTCGCCCGGCCGGTGCAGCAGCCGCACGAGGTTCCAGGCCTGCAGCTCCTTCAGGCCCATGCTGACGTTCGAGCGCGACAGGCCGAGGCGCTCGACGATCTCGTCGGCGTTGAGGGCGCGCTCCGCGACGAACAGGAGCGCGTAGATCTGGCCCACCGTCCGGTTGATGCCCCAGCGCGAGCCCATCTCGCCGAAATGCAGGACGAAGGTCTGGACGAGGGGCGGCAGCTGCATGGCGTCCTCACCCGGCCCTGAGCCAGGCCCGCAGCACCGAGGCGACGAGGCCGAGGGCGAGGAGGCTTGCGCCGTAAAGGGTGGCGAACCAGAGGAGCCGGCGCCAGAGCGGCGCCGGCGCGTCGGGGGGCGCCGCCATCAATGGTACCCCGTCGCGTCGACCTTGCCCCGGAACACCCAGTACGCGTAGGCGGTGTAGGCCAGGATGATCGGGATCAGCACGGAGGCCCCGGCCAGCATGAACACTTGGCTGGCGCGCGGCGCGGCGGCGTCCCAGATCGAGATCCGGCCCGGCACCACGTCCGGGTAGATGCTGATGCCGAGCCCCACGAAGGAGAGCAGGAACAGGCCGAGGGCGATCAGGAAGGGCGCCCGCTCCGCCCCCTGCCGCAGGGCGCGGAAGAATGCGAAGGCCGCGAGGCCGACGAGGAGCGGCACCTGCGCGGTCAGGAGCACGTGCGGCATCGCGAACCAGCGCTGCCAGTACTGGCCCTCCAGGAACGGCGTCACCGCGCTGACCAGGAAGATCGCCGCGATGGTGGCGGCGCCGAGCCGGGCCGAGAGGCGGCGCGCCCGCTCCTGCAGCGGCCCCCGCGTGCGCATCACCAGCCAGGTGGCGCCGAGCAGGGCGTAGCCGCAGAGGAGGCCGAGCCCGACCAGGAGGCTGAAGGGCGACAGCCAGTCCCACCAGCCGCCCGCATAGGCGCGGCCCTCGACCGCGATGCCCTGGAGCATGGCCCCGAGGGCGATGCCCTGGGCCAGCGCCGCGACCAGCGAGCCCCCCGTGAAGGCGAGGTCCCAGAAGGCCCGGTGGCCCGGATCGCGCCAGCGGAACTCGAAGGCGACGCCCCGGAAGATCAGGCCGAGCAGCATGGCGATGACCGGCGCGTAGAGCGCCGGCAGCAGCACCGCGTAGGCGAGCGGGAAGGCCGCGAACAGGCCCCCTCCCCCGAGCACCAGCCACGTCTCGTTGCCGTCCCAGACCGGGGCGACCGAGTTCATGGCGGTGTCGCGCTCCTCGCCCGGCCGGAAGGCCGGGAACAGGATGCCGATGCCGAGGTCGAACCCGTCCATCACGATGTAGGCGAACACCGCGAAGGCGATCACGAAGGCCCAGACGACCGTCAGGTCGAGATGCTCCACCACGGATTCCTCCTCACTCGGCCGGCTGCATGGCGCGGTCGGGATCGACCGAGGGGGCCGGCGTGATGCCGGCCGTGCGGATCGGCTTGCCGGCCTCGACGCCGGGCTCGCCGTAGGAGGGCGGCTTGCTCATCAGGCGCAGGATGTAGAGCACGCCCATCGAGAACACCGCGAAATAGATCAGCACGAAGGCGATCAGGGAGCCCGCGACGGCGGGCGCCGAGAGCGGCGAGGCGGAGTCGGCCGTGCGCAGCAGGCCGTAGACCGTGAAGGGCTGGCGGCCGACCTCGGTGGTGATCCAGCCCGCCACCACGGCGACGAAGCCCGCCGGCCCCATCGCCACCGCGAAGCGGTGCAGGAGGGGCCACTCGTAGAGCCGGCCGCGCAGCCGCGCGACGAGGCTGAGCAGGCCGAGGAACAGGATCAGGAAGCCGAGCCCCACCATCACCCGGAAGGACCAGAACACCACCGGGACCGGCGGCCAGTTCTCGCGCGGCACCGTGTCGAGGCCCTTCAGGGGCGCGTCGAGATCGTGCTTGAGGATGAGCGAGGAGAGCCGGGGGATCTCCAGGGCGTAGTCGACGCGGCCCGCCGCCTGGTTCGGCAGGCCGAACAGGATCAGGGGAGCGCCGGCCGGGTGGCTCTCGAAATGGCCCTCCATCGCCATCACCTTGGCGGGCTGGTGCTCCAGCGTGTTGAGCCCGTGCGCGTCGCCCGCCGCGATCTGGACCGGCGCCACCAGGGCCGCCATCCACATCGCCATCGAGAACATGGTGCGGGCGCCCTCGCTCGGGCCGCCGACGGCGCGGCGGCAGTCGCGCAGCAGGTGCCAGGCGCCCACCGCCCCGACCACCAGGGCGGTGGTCAGGTAGGCGGCCAGCACCATGTGCACGAGCCGGTACGGGAAGGACGGGTTGAAGATGATCGCCCACCAATCCAGCGGGATCAGCTGGCCGGCCGCGTTGCTGCCGTAGCCCTGCGGCGTCTGCATCCACGAATTCACCGACAGGATCCAGAAGGCCGAGAAGAAGGTGCCGACCGCCACCGCCAGCGTCGCCAGGAAGTGCAGGCGCGGCCCGACCTTGCTCATCCCGAACAGCATCACGCCGAGGAAGCCCGCCTCCAGGAAGAAGGCCGACAGCACCTCGTAGGCCATCAGCGGCCCCAGCACCGGCCCGGCCTTGTCCGAGAAGACCGACCAGTTCGTCCCGAACTGGTACGACATGACCAGCCCCGAGACGA
This sequence comes from Methylobacterium sp. WSM2598, assembly GCF_000379105.1. Taxonomy (GTDB): domain Bacteria; phylum Pseudomonadota; class Alphaproteobacteria; order Rhizobiales; family Beijerinckiaceae; genus Methylobacterium. Next base: position 3,548,533 of record NZ_KB900609.1, read on the forward strand.
CGCCCATCGCGAAGGCGACGGCGAAGATCTTCACCCAGTACTTAAAGAGGTCGAGGTAGACGGAGCGCCCGGTGGCGAGCCAGAGGCCTTCGAGCACGGCGAGGTAGCTCGCGAGCCCGATCGAGAAGGCCGGGAAGATGATGTGGAACGCCACCGTGAACCCGAACTGGATCCGGGCGAGCAGCAGGGCGTCCAAGGTCGACAGCATGACGTATCCCCGTTCGAGGCCGACACCTGCGTCCTATCTCGCCATTTCAGGAATTTCCGAAAGTCCCGAAGCGCCGCGGCGCATCGCCGCGACGGCCCGGCGGCAGCCGCGCGGCGCGGGGCCCGGCCGGACGCCGCGCGGGCGCCCGCTCAGGGTCGCAGCAGCACCTTGCCGACCGCCTCGCGGCGCGAGAGCACGCCGAGGGCTTCCGCGGCGCGCTCCAGCGGGTAGACGCCGTGCACCTTCGCGGTGAGGCGGCCCTCGGCCACCAGGGCGAGGAGGCGGGCCTGGTTGCGGGCGTGTGCCTCGGGCTCGTTCCTCACGAAGGCGCCCCAGTGCACGCCCTGCACGTCGATGCCCTTGAGGAGCACGAGGTTGAGCGGGATCTTGGGGATCGGCCCGGCCGCGAACCCGATCACCAGGAACCGGCCCTTCCAGTTGAGGGAGCGCAGGGCCGGCTCCGAGAAGTCGCCGCCGACGGGATCGTAGACCACGTCGATCCCGGCCGCGCCGCCGAGCCGGCGCAGGCCCTCGCGCAGGTTCTCCTCGGAATAGTCGAGGACGAGGTCGGCGCCGTGGGCCCTGGCCGCCTCCAGCTTGTCCGCCGAGGAGGCGCAGGCGATGACGCGCGCGCCCATGGCGTGGCCGAGCTCGACCGCCGCGAGCCCGACCCCGCCGGAGGCCCCGAGGACGACGAGGGTCTCGCCCGCCCGCAGGGCGGCGCGGTCCTGCAGGGCATGCAGGGAGGTGCCGTAGGTGACGGTGAGGCCCGCGGCCTGCTCGTCGCCGACCCCGTCGGGGATGGGGCTCAGGGCCTCGCGGCGGGCCAGGATCGTCTCCCGGCAGGTGCCGTGGCCGAGATGGGCGATGACGCGCTCGCCGACCCGCAGGCCCTCGACGCCCGGCCCGACCGCCTCGACGATCCCGGCGGCCTCCGCGCCCGGCGAGAAGGGCAGGTCCGGCTTGACCTGGTAGCGGCCGGCGATGATCAGCGTGTCGAAGAAGTTCAGGGCCGCCACGGTCACCCGGACGCGCACCTCGCCCGGCCCCGGCACGGGATCCGGCAGATCCGCGATCACCAGATCCTCCGGCCCGCCGAGCGTCTTGCACAGGAGCGCCTTCATCACCGTCCCTCCCCGCCGCCGGTCCGGCGGCCTCGGCCCCTGCGTGAGGCAGGCGCGGCCGGCTGGCAAGGGCGGGCGTGATCCGCTCTCCCCGGCGCGCGGCGGCGCGCCGCGCCCGGAGGTGCCGGCCGCGCGGGCGCGTCCGGCCCTCACCCCCCGCTCAGGACGGCGCGGCCCCGGACGCCCTCCCGCGTCGGCGCGGCCCTCCGCGCGCCCGGCAGGAGCGAGAGCGCGTCGGTGCGGATCTCCCCGAGCCGGCGCAGGACGAGCGCGGTGGCGAGGATCCAGGCGGCGTAGCTCGCGAGGACCGCGCCGGCGGCGCCGGTCACGCCGAAGGCGGGCGTCAGCGCGAGATTGGCCGCCACCAGGACCAGCAGGGCGAGAACGCAGAGCCGCGCGTTGAGCCCCTGCGCGCCCGTGAGGGTCACCAGGTGGGCGCTCGGTCCGGCGAGGGCGCGCAGGAGCTGGCTGCCGACCAGGATGGCGAGCGCCGCGGCGCCGTGCGGGAATTCGGGGCCGAACAGCGAGAGGAGCGGCGCGCCCGCGACCAGGACCGCGGCGAGGGCTGCCAGCGTCGCGGCGCCGGGCAGGGCGAGCGAGCGGCGCACGATCCGGCGCATCGCCGCGTGGTCGCCGGCCCGGCGGGCATCGGCGAGGTCCGGCACCGCCATCTGCTGCGTCACCTGGACGACGTAGCCGACCAGGAGCGCGAGCTTGAGGCAGAGGCCGAACACCGCCACCTCGGCCTTCGGCAGGAACGGCGTCACGCAGAGGATGCCGAGATCCGCGAAGATGTTGGTGTAGATCGAGAGCAGCATCAGGGAATGCGCCTCGCGCCGCCAGCGCCGCCTGAGCCGGCGCGCGCTCCGTCCCGGCGCGCGCCGGGGCGGCAGGTGGGGCAGGAGCAGCCGGAGCTGCACCACGGCGATCAGGACGGTCAGTCCCGTGAACAGGGCCGTGACGGCGTCGCCCGTCGCTCCCGGCCAGGCGAGGCGCAGCCCGACCACGAGGACCAGGAAGACGGCCGGCCGCACGATCCCCTCGGGCACGTAGCACAGGCCGAACAGCCGGATCGCGCCGGCGAGATTGGTGAACAGGGTGAGGCTCGTCGTCGCCAGGACGAGCAGGCCCGCCAGCAGCCCGCAATGGCGCGTCGTGGCGTCGAGGCCCGGCGCGAGCAGGCTCGCCCCGGCGATCAGCCCCGAGAACAGGGCGGCGGCCGCGAGGCTGTCCCGGCGCGCCGTCGCCACGAAGGCGGCGAACAGGCGCCGGCGGGCCGGCGACCGGTAGCGGGCCGCGAAGCGCGAGGCGATCTGCGTGTAGCCCTGGGTCGCGAGGAGACCGGCCACGATCGCGAGGCTCGTCGCCGCGTAGAACAGGCCGAGGTCGTGGGCGCCCACGAAACGGGCGAGGAAGGCCTGGGCGACGAAGCCGAAGCCCGCGCCGCCGAGGCGGATGGCCGCGAGGGCCGCCGAGCCGGTGAGCAGCCGGGCGAGCCGGGCGGGTGGCCGGACGGTCACGGCGCCGCCGCGGCGCCGGCCCGGGCGCCCCGGCGGGTCGCCACGAGGGAGAGCCAGTTCCGGAACAGCTGCGCGGCCACCGGCGGCCAGGCCGGCGCGGCGGGCGGCGCGCAGGACGGCTCGCCCGCCCACCCGCCCCGGGCGTGGTCGTCGAGCGCCGCCTCGATCTCAGGGTCGAAGTAGTGGACGGGGCGGTCCGGGGGCTCGGCCCGCTCGCCGCGCCCGAAGCGCTTGAGGTCGCGCCGGTACTCGCGGGCGAGGCTGTCCGGGTCGTATTCGGGGTGGCCCTGCAGGAAGACCAGCAGGCTGCGCTCGGGCTTCACGAACAGGTCGACCCCCGCCTCGTCCGAGCGCGTCAGCACGTGGTAGCCGGACGCGGCGAGATCCGCCTCGGCGAGGTCGTTCCAGCGGGAATGCGGCACCGGCAGCACCGCGGGCATCCCGGCGAGGAGCGGGTGGGCCGCCACCGGCCGGCAGGCGAAGATCCCGGAGCGCTTGCGCGCCATGCGCCGCCGGGCGATGCCGTCGAGGTGCAGCACCGCCGCGTGGGCCGCGAGGCACGAGAACAGCGTCGAGACCGTGTGGTCGCGCGCCCAGTCGATCACGCCGGCCAGGGCCGGCCAGTAGGGCTCGTCGCGCAGGTCGGCCGCGCGCGGCTCGCAGCCCGTGACGATGAGCGCGTCGAGCCCGGCGCCCTCCAGGGCGTCGGCCGGCGCCGAGAGGGGCGCCAGCATGTCCCGGGCCTCGGGCCCGCGGTCGATCTCCGGCAGGTGGAAGCGCAGCAGGCGCACCTCGCGCCCGAGCAGGGCGGCGAATTGGCGGTCCGTCGCGGCGAGCGCGGCGTCCGGCATGTTGTTGAGGAGACCGACGGTGAGGCGGTCGCGGGGCGCGGCCGGCCGCGGCCGGCCCGCCCGGGCGAGCGGCGGGGTGGCGGGCTTGAGCATCGCGCGGCGGCTCCCGCTCACTCGGCGGCGCGCAGCAGGCTGCGGCCCGCGGCCTCGAGCGCCTGGTCGAGGTCGGCCAGGATGTCGTCGCTGTGCTCGATGCCGACCGAGAGCCGGATCGTCTCCGGCAGCACCCCGGCGTGGCGCTGCTCCTCGGGCGACATCTGCCGGTGGGTGGTCGAGGCCGGGTGGCAGGCGAGCGACTTCGCGTCCCCGATATTGACGAGCCGCTTGACCAGCGTGAGGGCGTCGTAGAAGGCCGCCCCGCCCGCGTAGCCCCCCTGCACCCCGAAGGTGAGGAGCGAGGAGGCCCGCCCGCCGAGGTACTTGCGCGCCATCGGGTAGTGCGGGCTGTCGGGGAAGCCGGCGTAGTTCACCCAGGCGACCCGCGGATCGTCGCGCAGGAATTCGGCGACCTTGCGGGCATTCTCCACGTGGCGCTCGACCCGCAGGGCCACGGTCTCGATGCCCTGCAGCAGCAGGAAGGCGCTGAAGGGGGCCAGCACCGCGCCGGTCGTGCGCTGGTAGACGCTGCGCGCCCGCTCGGCGAAGGCGCTCGCCCCGAACCGCTCCGCGTAGACGAGGCCGTGATAGGACGCGTCCGGCTTGCAGAACATCGGGAACCGCTCGGGATGGGCGAGCCACGGGAAGCGCCCGCCATCCACGATGATGCCGCCGAGCGTGGTGCCGTGCCCGCCCATGAACTTGGTGAGCGAGGCGATCACGATGTCGGCCCCGTGGTCGAGGGGCCGCATCAGGATCGGCGTCGCGACCGTGTTGTCGACCACCAGGGGCACGCCGTGGGCGTGCGCCACCTCGGCGAGGGCGGCGATGTCGCAGATGTTGCCGGCCGGGTTGCCAATGCTCTCGCAATAGACCGCGCGGGTGTCGGCATCGATCAGGCGGGCGACCGCCTCGGGCGCGTCGCTCGCGGCGAAGCGCGTGTGGATGCCCTGGCGGGGCAGGACATGCGCGAAGAGGGTGTGGGTGGTGCCGTAGAGCTGCGGCACCGAGACGATGTTGCCGCCGCAATCGGCCAGCGTCGCGATGGCGTAGTGCAGGGCCGCCTGGCCGGTCGCGACGCTGAGCGCCGCCACCCCGCCCTCCAGTTCGGCCACCCGGCGCTCCAGCACCGCGTTGGTCGGGTTGGCGATCCGGCTGTAGCGGTAGCCCGGCATTTCCAGGTTGAACAGCGCGGCGCCGTGCTCCGCGCTGTCGAAGGCGTAGGCGGCGGTCTGGTAGATCGGGACGGCGACGGCCTTGGTCGTCGGATCGTCCTCGTAGCCGGCATGGATCGCGATCGTCTCAGGCCGCATGGCGTCGTCCTTGGGAAACCTCGTGCGCCCCGCCCTGCAAGCGCCGAACCGACCCGGATGTCTCAGAATCGGACGATCGCTCCGGTGCAGGCCGTCGCGGGCAGAAGACTGACCGCCATATCCTTGCGGCTTGCTTCCCGCCCGCGCGGAAAACCGGGCTCGTCGGGCGGGAACCGGCCGCATGCTGAAGAATGTCTTTCGCAGATCGCTCGGAGCGCGGGAGCGCGCGGCGTCGCACGCGCCGCAAGCCTTGCTTAAGCCTTGCGCCGCAGGGTCGGGGCAGCGGGTGCGGGCGGGGAGTTCGGCGGATGATGAGCGCAGGTGCGGCCGTGGCCCGGGCGGGCTCATCCGCCGCGGGCGGGTGGCTCGGGGCGCTGGAGCGCACGGCGCGCATCGGCCAGCAGCCCTGGCGCACCCTGCCGCGGGTGATCGACGAACTCGGCGAGCGCCACGGCGAGGCCCCGGCCCTGATCGGCGAGCGGGGGCGCCTCAGCCACGCGGGCCTCGCCGCGCTGTGCCGGCGCTACGCCCGCTGGGCCCTGGCGCAGGGTCTCGGGCCCGGCGCCGCGGTCGGCCTGATGCTGCCGAACGGGCCCGACACGATGGCGGCCTGGCTCGGGCTGAGCCGGGTCGGCGTGCGGGTCGCCCTGCTCAACACCCACCTCACCGGGGCGGGCCTCGCCCATTGCATCGCGGCGGCCTCGCCCTCGCACCTGATCGTCGGGCCGGAGCTGCGGGCCGCCTGCGAGGGCGCCGCGCCGCACCTCGCCGAGCGGCCGCGCCTGCTCTGGGCGGACGACCTCGCGGGAGCCCTCGCGGCGCTCGACCCGGGCCCCTTCGCGGCGGCCGAGGAGCGCGGCGTCACGCTGGCGGACACCGCCCTCTACATCTACACCTCGGGCACGACCGGCCTGCCGAAGGCCGCCCGGGTGAGCCACCACCGGGTGATGACCTGGAGCCACTGGTTCGCGGGCCTCAACGCGACCGGACCGACGGACCGGCTCTACAGCTGCCTGCCGATGTACCACAGCGTCGGCGGCGTGGTGGCGCCCGGGAGCGTGATCGTGGGCGGCGGCGCCGCCGTGCTGCGCGAGCGCTTCTCGGCCCGTCGCTTCTGGGACGACGTGGTCGCGGAACGCTGCACCATCATCCAGTACATCGGCGAACTCTGCCGCTACCTGCTGAACGCGCCCGCCCACCCGCTGGAGCGCGCCCACGCGCTGCGCCTCGCCACCGGCAACGGGCTGCGCCCCGAGATCTGGGAGGCGTTCCAGGCGCGGTTCGCGATCCCCCGCATCCTCGAATTCTACGCCGCGACCGAGGGCACCCTCTCTCTCTGCAACGTCGAGGGCCGGGTCGGTGCGGTCGGGCGGGTGCCGCCCTTCCTGGCGCATTCCTCCCCGGCCGCCCTCGTCCGGCACGATCCGGAGACCGGCGCGCCGGCCCGCGGCCCGGACGGGCTCTGCCTGCGCTGCCCGCCGGGCGAGGCCGGGGAGCTGATCGGGCGCCTCGCGCGCGAGGTCGGCAGCCAGCGCTTCGAGGGCTATACCAGCGAGGCGGCGAGCGAGGCCAAGGTCCTGCGCGACGTGTTCGCCCCCGGCGACGCGTGGTTCCGCACCGGGGACCTGATGCGGGTCGACCGGCAGGGCTTCTACAGCTTCGTGGACCGGGTCGGGGACACCTTCCGCTGGAAGGGCGAGAACGTGGCGACGACGGAGGTGGCGGCGGCGCTCGCGCGGGCGCCGGGCGTGACCGAGGCGGTGGTGTACGGGGTCGCCGTCCCGGGCACGGAGGGGCGCGCCGGCATGGCGGCGCTGACCGTGGCGGAGGGCTTCGAGCTCGCCGGCCTGCGGGCGCATCTCGCCGCCGAACTGCCCGCCTACGCGCGCCCGCTCTTCCTGCGGCTGTGCCGGGATTTCGAGATCACCGAGACCTTCAAGCAGAAGAAGCAGGCGCTGGTCGAGGCGGGGTTCGATCCGGCGCGGACGGGCGACCCGCTCTATTTCGACGACGCCGCGCAGGGGGCCTACGTGCCGCTCGACGCGGAGCTGCACGGGCGCATCGTGGGCGGGGACGTGCGGGTCTGATCCGGGATCCGCTTGATCGAAGCGGATCCCGGATCACGAGCCCGCACGGCGCCTGAGCGAAGACAACATCCGCCTTGCCGAAATGGGAGATGGCGAAGCCATCAACCGGATGTCGGATGATCCCAGCGGTCATGTCCCATGACCGCTGGTTCCGTCTCGGCTACGGCCGGTTGCTGCGCGGGAAGCCCCGCGGCGCCATCGCGCCGACGGTGCCGCGGTGGCCCACCCACTTCGCCAGTTCCTCGCCGACGACGGTGCGCGTGCGCCCAGCGCTGTCGGGCCAGCTCAGGCCCTCGGCGAGCCTGAAGACGCTCAGATAGGCGAGCGTGCTCTCCCGGTAGCGCTGCAGCCGGACGCCCTTGCCGCGGGCCATGTCGGGGATCTCGGTGAGCGGGAAGACCACCAGCAGGCGGTTCTCGCCGCAGGCCGCCACGTGGTCGCCCGCCCCGGCCTCGACGCAGTGGGTCACCGTGGCGGCGCCGTCGAGGGCCACGACCTGCTTGCCCTTGCGGGTATTCGCCACCAGCCCGTCCGCGAGCGTGGTGAAGCCGCGCCCGTCGCTCGTGCCGAACAAGAGCTTCGCCCCCGCCCGGAAGGGGAAGACCGTGACGATGTCGCTGCCCTCGTCGAGATCGGCCATCAGGCGGATCGGGTCGCCGAAGCCGCGCCCGCCCGGGAGCTTGGCCGCGTCCAGGGTGAAGACCTTGCCGTTGGTGGCGAGAACCAGGAGCTTCGCGGTCGTCTCGGTCGGGAAGCTCAGCTTGAGCGCGTCGTCGCCCTTGAACTGCACGGTCGAGAGATCGGCGACGTGGCCCTTGAGCGCCCGGATCCAGCCCTTCTGCGACACGATCACGGTGATCGGCTCGCGCTCGATCATCGCCTCGGCGAGGTCGAGGTCGGAGGTGTCGGGCGGGTTCTCCAGGGTGGTGCGGCGGCGGCCGAGCGCCGTCTCGGGCCCGAAGGTCTTCTTCACCGCCCGCACCTGGCCGGCGATCGACTTCCACTGCAGCGGCTCGGAGTCGAGCAGCGCGTCGAGATCCGCCTTCTCGGCGGTCAGGGCAGCCTGCTCGCGCTTGAGCTCCATCTCCTCCAGCTTGCGCAGGCTACGCAGGCGGGTGTCGAGGATGGCGTTCGCCTGCACCTCGGTGAGCTGGAAATGGCGCATCAGCTCGGCCTTGGGCTCGTCCTCCTCGCGGATGATCCGGATCACCTGGTCGAGGTCGAGATAGACGATGAGCAGGCCGCCCAGGATCTCCAGGCGCCGCTCGATCTGGCCGAGGCGGTGGCGCGAGCGGCGCTGCAGCACGGTGCGGCGGTGGTCGAGCCACTCGCGCAGCACCTCGGCGAGGCCGACGACCCGGGGCACCTGCCCGTTCATCAGCACGTTCATGTTGAGGGAGAAGCGGCTCTCCAGTTCGGTGAGCCGGAACAGCGATTCCATCAGCACGACCGGGTCCACCGTGCGCGAGCGCGGCTCCAGCACGATGCGGACATCCTCCGCCGATTCGTCCCGGACATCGGCGAGGAGCGGCAGCTTCTTCTCGGTGAGGAGCTCGGCCATCTTCTCGATGAGCCGCGCCTTCGGCACGCCGTAGGGGATCTCGGTGACCACCACCTGCCAGAGGCCGCGGCCGAGATCCTCCCGCGTCCAGCGGGCGCGGATCCGGAAGGCGCCGCGGCCGGTCCGGTAGGCCTCCGCGATGGCCTCGGCCGAGTCGATCACCACGCCCCCGGTCGGGAAGTCCGGGCCCTTCACGAAGCTCGTCAGCTGCGCGGAGGTCGCGGTCGGGTGGGTGATGAGGTAGAGCGCCGCGTCGCAGAGTTCGGCGGCGTTGTGGGGCGGGATCGAGGTCGCCATGCCGACCGCGATGCCCTGGGCGCCGTTGGCGAGCAGGTTCGGGAAGGCGGCCGGGAGCACGACCGGCTCCTCCTCCTGGCCGTCGTAGTTCGGCCGGAAATCGACCGCGTCCTCCTCCATCCCGTCCAGGAGGAGCCGCGCCACCTCGGTCATCCGGCACTCGGTGTAGCGCTGGGCCGCCGGGTTGTCGCCGTCGATGTTGCCGAAATTGCCCTGGCCGTCGACCAGCGGGTAGCGCTGCGCGAAATCCTGCGCGAGGCGCACCAGCGCGTCGTAGACCGCCGTGTCGCCGTGCGGGTGGTACTTGCCGATCACGTCGCCGACCACGCGGGCGCACTTCTTGTGCGCGGTGCCCGGGTCGAGGCGCAGCATCCTCATCGCGTAGAGGATGCGCCGGTGGACGGGCTTGAGCCCGTCGCGCGCGTCCGGCAGCGCGCGGTGCATGATCGTCGAGAGCGCGTAGGCGAGGTAGCGCTCCTCCAGCGCCGTTTTCAGCTCGACGTTCTCGATCCCGTCGCGGTCGGATGGCGGCTCGAACGGCTTGCCCATGACTCCCGCTTGTCCCCCCTCAGCTCTACGATGTCCGGCTCGGAAGCGCGGAACATAACACGAACATCAGCCCGCATCCGCGGTGCCGAGTGCGACGAATCGCTCGCGCGCCTCGGGCGGCGCGAGGCCGCGCGGCGCCCAGACGTGCTGGTCGAGGAAATATCCCGTCAAGGTAAATCCCTGGCGAACGGTTCGGGCGGTGGGCGTCGCGCCGGTGCCGCCGGCCTCGCGCGCCACCAGGAAGTCCGGCAGGGCGAGCAGCCTGTCGCGCCAGGGCTCGCCGGCGGCGGCGCTCACCGCCCGGCCGCTCTTGGGCGAGACGTAGGCGAGGTAGGCGTTGGAGCCGGTCGCCGCGCAGGCCGAGAGATCGAGGCCGAAGCCGAGTTCGGCGAGCACGGCGAGTTCGAACCGCACCATCAGGGGTGGCGCGATCGCCGCGTCGGCGAGGTGGTCGATCAGCACCCGGGCGGCCTCGTAGAGGCCCGGATGCGGGTCGCGCTCCGGCAGGAGCCGCAGGAGCGCGGCGGCGTGGGCGAGGCCGTAGAGGGCGAGGCGTGACCCGATCAGGCGGGCGGCCGCGCTGTCCAGCGGCTCGACCGCGAAGCTGCCGAGGCCGTCGTCGAGCCGCGCCCGCCAGACCGCGCGCACCCGGTTGCCGGGCTGGAGCACCGGCTGCATCCGGCGCGAGCGCCCGCCATGGACGAGGCCGAGGTGGCGCCCGTGCGCGGCCGTCATCAGTTCGAGCACCACGCCCGTCTCGCCCAGCCGCCGTGCCCCGAGGACGAGGCCCTCATCGCTCCACTGCATGAACCCGAGATAGGCCGCGATGTCGCGAAACAGTACGCCGGCCCGCGGGCGGCGAACCGCCACGCTAACCGATTCGTGAGGCGTCACCGCTATTTCGCGAAGGTCGGCCACCGCCCGACATCTTCGCGCCTGATTCGCCGTGATGCTGTCAAGCGGGGAAAGACGGAAAAGTCGGAGTCGAGTGAGCATGATGTCCGTCGAGATCGATCCCTCGGATCGGCGCCCGCAGGCGGCGGCGCGCTCCCGGCTGCGCGGGCCGCTGATGCTCGGCGCGGCCGGCCTCCTGGGCCTCGCCACCCTGGGCGCCCTCGCCTACCCGGCCCTGTCGGCGCTCACCGCCCCGCGCCCGAGCGGGATCCGGGTCGGGCCGATCCGGGAGATGCCGGAGATCAAGGACGGCGTGCCGGCCCTGCGCGCCGAGACGCCGGCGATCGCGCCGGAGGCGCCGCCCGCGCGCGTCGTCGCGCTCGCGCCGGCCGCGACGCCCAAGCCCGCCGAAGCGCCCGCGGCCCCCTCGCCGGCACCGCTCGCGCCCGCCCCGGCCGCGCCCGCCCTGGCCGCGCCCGCCCCGGCCCGGGCCGAAAGTCTCATCACGGGGACGCTCAACCCGCCCCAGCGCTTCGAGCGCCCGGCACCCGAACCGGCCGCCCCGCCCAGGGAGGCGCCCGCGTCGCCTCCGGCGCCGCCCAAGGCCGAGGCGATGCGCGAGGCCGCGCCCGACCCGGTCAAGCCCGCACCCATTCCGGCCAAGGCCGCCGCGAAGCCCGCGAAGCCGGTGCCGAAGCAGGCGGCCAAGCGCGAGAGGACCGAGTCCGCGCGCGTGGCCGCGGCCAAGCCGGCGCCCGCCGCCCCGGAGGCCGCGCCCGCTGCCCCGGAGGAGAGGACCTTCCTGGGCGTGCCGATCCCGGACTTCGCGCCCGCCGGCAAGGCGATCAAGGACACGGTGGACGCGGTCATCAGCCTGCCGAGCCGGCTCTGACGGCAGGCCGTCAGATGCCGCGCGGGCGGCCCTCGCCGGCGACCACTTCGAGCACGATCCCGTCCCGGTGGAGGCGGCCGTACTCGTCGGTCGCCTCGACGCTGAGGCGGTGGGTGCCGGGGGCGATGTCCCGCGGCAGCCGCGCGGTCCAGATATGCGAGGACGGCTCGGCCTTCACCCAGGACTTCCGCGCGGCCGAGAAGCGCGCGTAGAGGGCGGCCACGAACGGGTCGGGCCGCCTTGTGCGGGTCATGGGCAGCGGCGCGCCGTCGCCGATGCGGAAGCGCACGCTGGTCCGCGGACCGCCGTCGAAGACGTTGACGACGAGCAGGGAGGCCGCCGCGCTCTCGGCCGGGACCGGCGAGCCGAACAGGGCGTAGAGCCGCGTGTCGGGCAGCCGCGCGAGGTCGTCGCTGTGGAACTGGCTCTCCAGCACGATGCGCATCTGGCGCCCGGCATCCTCGCTCGCCGGCACGTAGCGGGTCGTGTAGTGGCGCCCGCCCCGGATGCTGAGGACGTGGAAGCCGTGCGGCGCGCCGTCGCGGCTGTCCGCGGTGGCGATGCCGCGGCGGTCGGGCGGGCCGCTCCACCAGGAGCCCGACACCGCGGTCAGCACGTGGTGATGATGGGCGTCGGGCCCGGTGGCGCCGGGGCGGCCGGCCGCGTCGAGGTAGTGGTGCTCGGTCGTGTGGGTGTGGCCCGAGACGCTGAAGCAGGGGCGGCCCGCGAGCAGCCGCAGCAGGGACTGCCGGTCGACGGTGCTCAGCGACGGGTCGTCCGGCCCGAGATCGGTCGCGAGCGGGATGTGCATCGCCACGACCACGAGGCTTTCGCGGGGCGTCTCGCGCAGCACCGCCTCCACGAAGGCGAGCTGCGCCTCGCCGAACCGGCCCTCGTAGCGCCCGCCCCGCTCCGGCGTGCCGGTCGCGGCGCCGAGGTAGTGGACGTTGTCGAGGAGCAGGAACAGCACGCCGCCGTGGTGGAGGGCGTAGTAGGGCGCGCCGTAGACCCGCTTGAAGGTCTCGCGGCTGTGGCGCGCGTCCGTCGCCTCGAAGTTGAGGTCGTGGTTGCCGCCGATGTGGAACCACGGCAGGCCGATCCGGCCCATGATGCGGTTGTGCCGGCCGTAGAGGGAGAGGTCGTCGAACAGCACGTCGCCGGCGGTGATGCCGAAGGCCGCCTCGATCCCCATGGCCCGGGTCACGGCCGTGTCGCGCACGTAGTCGAGTTCGGTCTGGCTCTCGGGCTGCGGGTCGGTGAACAGGATCACGTCGAAATCGCCGCCCTCCTGCGCCGGGGTGAGGCCGAAATCGACGGAGGCCGGCAGGGGCCCGGTCGGGGCGATGCCGGGATAGCGCAGGCTCAGCGCGGCGGGGCTGCCGTTCGGCTGGTGCAGGTAGGCGAAGCGGGGGATGTTGTCCGCGTCCCGCGGCAGCGCGTAGCCGCTGGGCTTGATGACGAAGACCATGCCCTCGTCGGAGAGCGGGAGGCGGTAGCGGCCCTGCGTGTCGGTGCGGACGACCTCGCGGCCGTTCGAGACCAGCACGTCCGGGAGGCCCGGATCGTCGGGCCCGCGCCGGCCGCGTCCGGCGCGGTCCTCGTAGACGACCCCGGTGACCTCCGCACCGACCTCCGCCCCCTGGGCGCCGGCGCCGCGCGGCGCCAGGGCGAGGGCCGCCGCGCCCGCCACGGTCTCCCGCCGCGTCAGAGTGATTCGCTCCGTCATCCGCCCCTCCCGTGCCGCGCCGGGGTTTCAAGCACCGGCGCTTGAAGCGCGGATGACGGTACGGTCAGGATTCGCCGCTGTCCTCCTCGCCGGGCCCCTCGTCCTCGCGGGCGGGAATGGCGTAGCGGCCGCTCAGCCAGCGCTGCAGGTCGACATCGGCGCAGCGCTTCGAGCAGAAGGGCCGGAACGGCTCCGCCGCCGGCCTGCCGCAGATCGGGCAGGGCGGGCGCTTCGCCTCGGGGGCGGGCGGGTCGGCTCCCATGCGGGCCTCAGGCGGCGGCGCGCCAGGCGGCGCGCACCGGGAATCCCTCCCCTTCGAGGAGGCCGACCGTCTCGTAGAGCGGGAGCCCGACCACGGCGCTGTAGGAGCCGACGAGCTTGACCACGAAGCTGCCGGCGAGCCCCTGGATGGCGTAGCCGCCGGCCTTGCCGCGCCACTCGCCGCTCGCGACGTAAGCCTCGATCTCGCGGGCGTTCAGGCGCTTGAAGCGCACGCGGGTCTCGACGAGGCGCTCGCGGGTGCGGTCGCGCGGCCCCGCGATGCAGACGGCGGTGTAGACGCGGTGGGTGCGCCCGGACAGCAGCCGCAGGCAGGCCTCGGCCTCGTCCGAGACCTCGGTCTTGGGCAGGATGCGCCGCCCGACCGCCACCACGGTGTCGGCCGAGACCACGTAGGCGCCGCGCAGATCCTCCCCGTGCCGGGCGGCCGTGAGGGCCACGTCGAGCTTGGCGCGGGCGAGGCGGCGCACCAGTTCGCGCGGGCGCTCGCCCTTGAGGGGCGTCTCGTCGAGGTCGGCGGGGAGCAGCGCGTCCGGCTCGATGCCCGCCTGCTGCAGCAGCGCGAGGCGCCGCGGCGATCCCGAGGCGAGCACGAGCTTCGGCCGCGTGCCCGGCGCAGGGGGGGGAGACTCGATCATGGCGCGCCCTGGTTCCGGTGAAGGTGGTCGTCTCGGCGCCGCACCTGCCCTATCTCGCGCCCGCCGTCCAGCCACGGCGAAAACCCCCGTGGACAAAGCCGCCGAGTTTGCTTAGGGTCCCGACCAATCCGGCACGGCGCCTCGGGCGCTCCGTGGTCGGGCGGCGCCGCACGGCGGCCGCGCGGGCGTAGTTCAGTGGTAGAACGTCAGCTTCCCAAGCTGAATGTCGTCGGTTCGATCCCGATCGCCCGCTCCATCCAACTCCTTGATCCCGCTGCTGCTTCGGTTGACCTCGGTGGTCGAGGTGTTCCCCATGTTCCCCATGGTGTTCCCCGCCGTTCCTCTTATCCGTTCAGGGTACGTCCGCATCCGACCGGCAAGGGCGTGAGGGCTCGCTCCGTTGTGCCATCAGCCCGCGTGACTTCCATCGGGCCGCGAGGATGGTGGAGGCTTGCTCTGCCATGGCTAGGCTTGACGCTGCGGCCCGTCGCGCAGGCCGCGGACGGTGCGAACGCACGGTCTGGCGACGAACGTCGTGGGTCGGCAACGCGCCGATCGTATTGAAAAAACTCAGAGGCGACGCCTGACGCCTCGCCCTATGCCTCGCCGTGTGGAAGAAGCTTCTCCTTCCGGCTCCCCATACGCCGACTTGCATCGGGTTGCGCGCGTCCGCGCGAATGGCTCTTCTCCGCGCGGCCTAGTGTGGAGCACCGCATCGGCCGCTTCCCGAGTTTTTCAACACAATCCGCCACTTCCGGACCTTCGATGATGGTCGCCGGAATGCCCGCTCGCCACCCAACAACGGACCTTCCGACATCGGCGACCCCCCCTGCAGCCTTCGCGCCAATTCGTGAAACGCGGGCGTATGGAACCGTTGTCTTGCGTTCGCCGAGCCTCCCCGCGTGAGCCGCCCCCTGCTGCCCACAACTATCCTCGCCCCCGTTGCCACCGCCGCTGCGGCCTCGCCCGACGTGGGCGCGCCGCGAACGACGAACCCGCACGCGTGAGGTGACCAACAGCGGCCCGGGGAAGAGCGGTCATCCGCGGTGTTGCGGCCCGAACACGCATCCGCCGTTCAACAGCAGCCAGCATCAAACCGCGTTGTGCCGCGCCACCCCACGGCTAAGGCTGGCGGAATGCGGCTGCTCTCCCCCTCGAAGCGCTGGCCACGAACAATGCTGGCCATCGTCCTGGCCTACGTGCTGGCGCTTCAAGGGCTGCTCGCCCTGCGCGCGACCGTCAGCCACGTCGTCGTCGGGCCCGCCCAGGAGGTCAGCGCGGTCATCTGCCCCGCCCACGCCGACGCCACCGCGTCGCTGCCCGCGCAGCCGATCCACGCCGAGCACCACGACCTCTGCTGCATCCGCTGCGGTGGGCTCGCGTCTGCGACCCTGCCGATCAGCCCGCCCACATCCGCCGTGCGGTACGACGCCCAGGCCGCTGACCGGATCAGGGCTCCTCCCGGCCTCAGTCCTCCGATCGCGCTCCCCCGGCCACCTGTCCAGCAGCGCGCGCCGCCGCGCTTCGTCTGATCGCACCCGCCGTGCCTTCAGCGAACCGACAGGTGAATTCCCATGCCCTTCAACTCTCGCCGGCTGACCAGCGTCGGGGGCGGTCTGCTGCTGCTCGCCAGCGCAGGATCAGCCTTCGCCCACGGCGTCGTCGGCAATCGCTTCTTCCCCGCCACGCTCGCCGTCGATGATCCTTTCGTGGCAGACGAACTCTCGCTGCCCACCTTCGCGATCTTCAAGAACGGCGACAACGCCCGCGAGGTCGATCTCTCGTTCGAGTACTCGAAGCGCTTCACCGAGTACCTCGGCGTCTCGTTCGGCGAGACGTGGTCGCACATCCGCCCGGGCGGCAGCGGCTGGCAGAACCTGGAGACCACCTTCAAGTATCAGGCCATCACTAATCCCGAGCACGAGTTCATCCTGTCCGCCGGCCTCAGCGTGGAGTGGGGTGGAACCGGTGCGACCCGCATCGGGGCCGAGAACTTCAACGTCTACACGCCCACGCTCTGGTTCGGGAAAGGCGCGGGCGACCTGCCGGACAGCCTCTCGTGGGCGCGGCCGTTCGCCATCACCGGGCAGGTCGGGTACGCGATCCCCGGTGTGTCGAGGACGGTCACGTTCAGCGGGATCGACGCCGACAGCGGGCTGCCAACCTTCGACACCGAGTACAACCCGCGCAGCATCGTTTGGGGCGCCACGCTCCAGTACAGCCTGCCGTACCTCAAGGCGAACGTCGTCGATCTCGGCCTACCCGATTTCTTCAACCACCTGATCCCGCTGGTGGAAGCCTCGTTCAGCACCCCGGTCAGCAACAACTTCGCCCGGCTGCCCACTACCGGCACGATCAACCCCGGCGTGATCTGGGCGGGTCAGAAGGTGCAGTTCGGGCTGGAGGTGCTGATCCCGGTGAACCGACAGAGCGGCCGGCACGTTGGCGTGCTCGGACAGATCCACTTCTACCTCGATGACATCTTCCCCAACACGATCGGTCGCCCGCTCTTCTAGGAGCACGTCGATGCTGAGGTGGCTCACTCCCCTGCTCATCGCCCTGATCCTGACCGCGGCAGGCGGTCCGGCCTGGGCTCACGCCGAACTGGTCACGGCCAGCCCGCGGGTCGGCAGCACCGTGCCCGTGCCGCCGAGCGAGGTGCGGCTGAGCTTCAGCGAGGGCGTGGAGCCGCACTTCTCCGGCATGGAGGTCACGGCGGCGGACGGGCACTCCGTCACGGCTGGTCGCGTCCAGGCGCAAGGCGCGGAGATGCGCGTCGCGCTGGCCCGCGGCCTTCCTCCCGGCACCTACCGGGTCACATGGCACGTGGTGTCGGTAGATACGCATCGCACCCAGGGAAGCTTCACCTTCGAGATCAGGCCCTGACCCGTGGACCCGGTTCAGGCTGTGGTGCCGGCAGCGAGGGCGGTCTACTACGTCGCCCTCGTCATCCTGTTCGGCGCGTCGGTGTTTCCCCTCTACGTCGGCCAAGCCGGTCGGGATGCCCTGTCACGCGGGCAGGCGGCTGTTCTCTCGGCCGCGGCCCTCGTCGGTCTCCTGGCGTGGTTGTGGGCCTTCGCGGCTTCGCTGGATGATACGGGCGACGTGCTCACGACGGTGCAGATCGTCCTGATCGAGAGCGGCTTCCGGGTGGTCTGGCTGGTTCGGCTCGGAACGGCACTCGTGCTGATCCTCGCGGCTCTCGTCCGCCCGAGCCTCGTCGCCGTTCCTGCGGCGGTGCTGCTGGCCTGCGAAGGTTGGAGCGGACACGCCGCGGCGTGGGGCCCGCTCGGGTCCGTGAGCCTTGCCCTGCACGCCCTCTGCGCCGCGCTCTGGCTCGGGGGCCTGATGCCGCTGGCCGAGGTCGTGCGCTCCTCCTATCGGGAAGGCGGCGACCTGCCGGCCGCCGAAAAGGCGCTGCGTCGGTTCTCGAATGTCGCGATGCTAGCAGTCGCCGGCATCGCCGTGACCGGCGCGATCAACACGTGGCACGTGCTCGGCGCATCGGTGGCCTTCACCGACGCCTACGTGCACGTCCTCGCGCTCAAGATCGCTCTCGTGGCGCTCATGATCGGGTTAGCGGCACTCAACCGCTTCCGCTTCCTGCCGCAGGTGCGCGAGGCGAATTCCGCGTTGCTCCTTCGGTCCCTGGTCGGCTCGATCGCGGCCGAGCAGGTCATCGGCCTGCTGGTGCTGCTCGACGTGGGCGTGCTGGGAACGATGAACCCGCACGGGTGAGGTGATCCGCAACGGCCGGAGGAAGGCGGCGTGGACGGCCTCTCTGGCTTCCAATAAGTGGAGGATCCGAGCTGTGAGTGCTGCGCAGCCTGAGTCGAGCACATCCGCGTCGCCGGCTTTCCGGTCGAGGTCAGCGTGCGCGCGTGCTCCGGCTCGACGTGAATGCGAGCCGGAGCACGAGGAGGTCGCGCGCCGGACACGAAAATCACGTTCACGCCACGGCTTTGTGGACTTGCAGATCGCGATCCGCCACCTTCCTCGGCACGATCAAACTCTTCCTCGCCGAGGCGGCTTGACGCCTGGATGTTACCGCGTCGTAGTCCAATCTTTGGTGACCTCCTGCATGAAGTTCCGCACCGTAGCGTTGATGAAGGCGAGGTCGGCGGGCTTGAAGCCGGGCGAGGCCGCCACATGCCCCTGAACACTCGGGATCGTGAGGTGCCGCCCGTCCGGGATTGCCTGCGCCGCCTCGATGCCGTTCTCGACCGGGTTGTAGAGGTCGAGCATGCCCGACATCAGCAGCGCCTTCGCCTTGATGCTGCGCAGCGCGCGCAAAGGGTCTCCACCGAAGACCGCCCGACCCTCTACCTTTGTGTCTCCCACGTTGTGGCGGTCGTAGGCCCAGGTCTGTGCGATCCAGTCGTTCGCGTCGAAGCCGGACTTCACGACCGCGTCCTCCTGCGCGGTGATCCACGGGACGACGTCCATCGGCTCGGCGAACTGCCGCCGCATCGCTTCGGGCGTGCGGGTGGCGAGCACCTGCAGCACGTCCGCCCGCATCCGCCAGCCCGCCTCGGGCTGCTTCGTATAACGACCGCCCTGGAAGGCCGGATCGAGCATCAGGGCTTGGCGCGTCGCGTGGTTGACCGCGATGGACCACGCCGTCGTGCGGGCCATGGGCGTGAGGGCGACGAGCCCGTCCATCACCTCGGGGTGACTGACGCCCCATTGCAGGACCTGCATCCCGCCCATCGAGGCACCCGCGACCGCCACGAGGTGCGTGATCCCGAGGTGCTGAAGCAGCCGGTGTTGGCTCTCGACCATGTCGCGGATGCTGAAGTGCGGGAAGTCGGGCCCGTGCTGGCTCGTGCTCGTGCTTGGTGAGGTGGTCAGCCCGTTGCCGATCGCGTTCGTCTTGATGACGAATAGCCGGTCGGTATCGAGACCCTTGCCCGGCCCAATCATGAAGTCGATCCGGTGGTGGTTTCCACTGATGGCCGTCACCATCAGGACAGCGTTCGACTTCGCCGCGTTCAGCGTGCCTTCAGTAGTGTAGGCGATGCTGAAGTCACGGATGACCTCGCCGCTTTCCAGCGGCAGGTCTCCGAGCGCGAGGCGCTGGAGCGGCGTTTCCTCTGCCAAGCCAGCGCCGGGCAGAGCGAGGAGCACGAGGGCGAACAGGAGCGAGCGCATTACCTCAGTGCTCCATGTGCCGGTGAGCGAACTGCATCTGACGCTTCCTCCTGTTTTCGCGAAAAGTGCCGCAGCCGCACGTGCGTCGCAACGGTCAAGTGAGCATGGACGCATGCTCGCGCTCCGGCTAGGTAGCTCGAGCGCGCGAACCTCAGTCATAACTGATGGCAATCGCCGATGACTCAGTCCAGATAATCCGGACCAACTTCCCACACCAAGGAACGCACGGCTCATCCGTCACCACATCTGAGAATATGACGGAGCTGCGCTAGAATTATCGGAATACTCCCAGTCGCTCAGGCGAGAGCACCGGATCAAAGCACGGCGTTGAGGGCGAGTGATCGATCAGATCTCACGGCCGATAGCTCGGTCAACCGAGTAGGGTCCTCCGCCACGGATCAGGAAGAACAGTGCTGCGATGCCCCACATCAGCGGGTACTCGAAGCCCTTGTCGGTCCAGAAGAACCCGTTCGGCAAGTGCGCCGAGAACACCGCCACCATCATGAACACGAACACCGCCGCGGCGGCCGGACGGGTCAGCAGGCCAAGTGCCAAAAGCGTGCCGCCCACGAGCTCGGTCAGCGCCACAAGCCACCCCATGAGTGTCGGGGCTGGAAAGCCCCGGCCGGCGAGGCTGGCGATGAACTTGTCCATACCCGGTCCATTGAAGGCCATGAACAGCTTTTGCATCCCGTGCGGGATCAGGCTCGCTCCAACCGTGACCCGCAGAACCAGCCAGGCCACGTCAGAGAGGCGGTCGTACAGCCGGCCGAACGCGGGGATGAGGTAGCGGGGACGGTGGACCGTGAAGCTGTCAGACATGGTTCGGCCATTGTGCTGGAGCAAGGACGTCTCGCCTGAAGACGCCCGGGATAAAGACTGCTGTTGTTTAGGGGTGAAGGTGCCTCGTTCCAACCCTTCACCCCTTCACGGTGACCTCAGGTCCCGAGCGCTGTGTCGTGCGGGCCTCATCGGATGCTGCCGATACAATGGCCATCACCCGCTAGGTGTGCAGTCCCGGAGTGTGATGGTGCATCATCGGCGCTGACGCGTTTGGTGGAGGATGCACTATGGCAGGAGTTCTTCACGGCAGCGCCCGAACGACGCCGCGTGTTCGAGCCGAGCTCCAAGCGTCGAAAGAAAGTAGCCGCGCCCTTGCCGCCCAGTACGGCTTGAACCCGAAGACGGTCGCCAAATGGCGCAGGCGGGCGGTGACGACCGATGCGCCGATGGGGCCGAAGAAGCCCAGGAGCACGGTCATGACGCCGGCCGAGGAGGCGATCGTGGTCGAGTTCCGGCGGCGGACGCTGCTGCCGCTCGATGATGTCCTGGGCTGCCTGCGCGAGACTATCCCCAGCCTGAGCCGCTCTGCCCTGCATCGATGCCTGCAACGGCATGGCATCTCCCGCCTCCCGGCAGCCGAGACGGCGCTGACACGCAAACGCTTCAAGACCTACGACATCGGCTACGTGCATATCGACAGCTGCGAGCTGCGCCATGCCGACGGCAAGCTGATCATGTTCCTGGCCATCGACCGCGTCTCGAAGTTCACCTACGTCGAGTTCCACGACAGCGCGGGTAAGATGGAAGGATCAGCCTTCCTCAGGAAGGTCGTGGCAGTCTTTCCCTACAAGATACACACGGTCCTGACCGACAATGGCATGGCTTTCGCCGACCTGCCGAAGAACAGGACTGGGCCGAGTCGGCGCTTTCTCGGTCCACATATCTTCGATCGCGTCTGTCTCGAGCACGGCATCGAGCATCGATTGACCAAGCCCTACCATCCTTGGACGAACGGTCAAGCCGAGCGCATGAACCGGACCATCAAGGATGCGACCGTCAGAGTCTTCCACTATGAAGATCTGGAGAGCTTGAAGGCACACGTCCTGGCCTTCGTCACAGCCTACAACTTCGCCAAGCATCTCAAGTCGTTGCGCTGGAAGACCCCGTTCCAGAGCATCTGTCATGCCTGGACCAAAGACCCAGACCGCTTCAAAATCGACCCGCACCACCTCATACCGGGACCATACACCTAGCCGGCCTCTCCGGCTCATTGGTACGCTCGTTCGCCTATTGCGACCGGCGGCTGAATGACACCGCGTAGGCCTGCGCCCGCGCATCGATCAGTGGATCGTCCGACGCCTCGATCCCGTCGGTCAACGCGTTGGGCATGAGCAGCAGTGCCTTCTCGGCGCTCGCGCTATCAGCCACTACCTTGTTGACCGTCAGAGTGCCAAGATCAACCGTCCTCCGCTCATCCGGCCAGGGCTTCGTGGCATCGTTCGTAGCGTCGCCCGACTCGGCGAGTTGCACCAGAACTCGGAAGCGCGCTGGTTCTCTGGCCAGGCGGGCGCCGATCTCCTCCATCAGGCAGTTCGAACCGCGTTTGGCGGGTCTGTCACGGCGATCGCCTCGGCCAGGGCGAGCAGGTCGTGCACGGCGGCCTGGTATGCGGCTGCTGGGGTGGCGGTACTGCTCATCGGGGCTCCTCTCGCCAGCCGGGAATGGTGGCCGCCTGCATGGAGAACGGCCCGGCGGTTTCGACGAACCGGACGCGGTGAGACCCTCGGCTTGGTAGCCGAGGAACAGCAGCCTTCTCTTCAGGCAGCGGCTGAGCTGCGCCGGTGGCACCGCGGTTGCGCAACGGTGAGGAGGCCGACGCCCCTGTCTCGAAACGAGGTAGAAACACATGCAAGAGCGCCGAAATGCTCCGCGCGATCGGACCTTCCTGGGGGGGAGTATCGCCTTCAACGATCTTACCGTCGACTGCCTGATCCCGAACAGGTCTCGCGATGGTGCAAAGCTGATCGTGAATGGGACGCTCTTTCTCCCGCGCGAGTTCGATCTCACGTTCAAGCGAGAGAAGCGGACGTGGCGCGTCCGCCTGACATGGCGACGGCGCGACGAGGCCGGGGTGGCTTTCACGGCGCCCGCGCGCGAACCGCGCATCATCGCCGTCGACGCAAACGGCTACATCGTTCCGCCTGCAGCCATCGACTGACAGGTTGGTCATGCAGCGTCCCCACCGCGAGCCGCGGCCTCAGTCTCGGCGAGGCTGAGGGCGCGCAGGGTGGCCGCCGCCACGAAGTCGAGGATGGCGACGCCCTCGGGCGTGTCGGGCACCGTCGCCAGCACCTCCACGTCGGAGGCGGTCGCGCAGATCCCGAGGCGCACTACTCACGCGGCGCACGAATGCCCAGAACCCGGATGGCGCCATACGCGAGTACGGCTGACAGGAGTGCCAACCCAATCACGATCCAGGAGCCGTGCTCGTTTTCAGCAAAGGGCAGCCCCTTAGTGTTGATGCCGAATACCCCTGTGATCAGCGTCGGAGGAAGGAACAACGCCGTCAGGATCGACAGGGTGTAAAGTTGCCGGTTCGACTGCTCCGCCAGGCGCGCCGACAACTCCTCCTGCAGCAGGCGGCTCCGCTCCGCGATCAGGTTCATATCACGGTCGAGGGCGTCGAGCCGCTGCGCGATCCGGGCGGCCGTCGTGACGGCGAGATCGGGCAGCTGTTCGGTGGTGCCATCCTCCTCCAACCGATGGAACACCGCGCGCAGACCGAGCAGTTGCCGGTGCAGGCGCACGGCGTCTCGGCGTATGGGGCCAAGCCGCCGACGGTCGCCCCGCACGCGCTCCTCGAGGATGTGGTCCTCGATCGCGTCCACCTCGTCCGCGAGGTTGGATCCCGAGGCGGCGATCGAGGCAATCACGTACCCGATTAGTCGCTCGAGCAGGAGGATCGGTGAAGTGAACCGTGCGCCCTCCGTCGCAGCGGCGCGGGCGGCATCCGGGCTCTCCACCCGTTCACGCCGGCCGCTGACCAGCAGGCGCGGTCCGAGCACGAAGTGCAGCCGGCCGGTGACCCCATCTGTGCCCGCGTCCGCCTCGCGCTCCTCGTCCCGGGTGAGGTCAGCGACCACACCGCCGATGTAACTGCCCTCGACGGTCACGCGCTGGTGCTCGTCGGTGCTGAAGACGCAGGTGGCGAGCCGTGGCGGACCGAGTTGCCCGTCCCTGAATATCGCGTCGAGCTGGGCGGTGGTGAGGTCGAAGTGGAGCCAGAGGAAGCCCTGCCCGAAACCGCCGAGGTCTGAGAGGTCCTCCGGGGGGTCAACGAGGTGACCACGTCCTGCCTCGTCGAAGCGCATGGCCCAGAGCAGGCCGGCCAGGGGGAACCCTCGTTGGGCTGACGCGGCCGAGCTGGTCTCGGCGCGAGAAGGCGAAGTGGATAGGCTCATCACAGGTGGCCTCGATCTGGGGGCCACGATGCCCCTTCCTGCAACGCCGAACGCACCGCACTTCTGCCTCAACTGACGACTCACGAGGCGCGGGGTGAGGCGCACCCGCGGATCCTTCGGTCGCTTCTTGGCTGGTACAGGCCGGGTGTGCTGACGTATTATGGTTAGATGGCCGATGTGTTGACCCTGCCGAACCGCTGCCGAAGCCCGATCACGCGCCGCGCGCGGTCCCAAATCTCCACGGCGGAGCTGGCGGTGAAGGCGGGCGCCTTGAGCATCGCCTCGACGTCATCCTGTGCGTCTATTTGTTCAACGCCGATGATGTGGTCGTCAAGGTCCATCAAGTACGCGCGATAACTAAGCGTAGGAATTTCTTTCTCGTCGCGTGGTCGCGAGCAAGCGCAAAGACATGTCATTTGATGCCCCGCCTCGTTGGGCGAAAGATCCTGGTCTCCCGCTGCTAGGCTTGACTTCACTCATGTTGGTGTCAAGTAGGATTTTACATTCTCAGTATTTGTCGCCGTGCAACATAAAAGCAAGCGCTGCCAACTGCGCGGAGCCCGGTCAAGGCCTAGTCCGTTGGATCCTGCTGCCCACCGCCGAAGTAGGTCCTTTCCGAACTCCCTGCGCTGCTTCCAGCCTGCCAAGTCTGAGGCTTACGTGGGCGGTCCAGTTGCCGCTGAGGCCTTGAAACAATGCTGATCTGGTCGAGGGCTCGGCGCAAGGTCTCGGGACCGTCCGCCTCGGCGAGAGATAGACCCCGGCGGCGAATAGCAGCCCCGTAGGCGGCTCTGGCGGGTCCGGAATGAGAAAGCTCGGCAGCCCGCAGGAGGGCGTCCAAGGCCCGCACAGCGGCTTCTACGGGGTTCTGGGGCGGTGTGGGCTGGCGGACGGATCGGCTCATGCGGCGCACCCGCCGCGGGCCGCGGCGTCCGTCTCGGCGAGGCTGAGGGCGCGCAGGGTGGCAGGGGCCACGAGTGCGCATGCTGAAGCGTCGCAAGCGGAGCAATAATCGACGCAATCGCGCTGCAACGGCCCAGCTTTAGAAATCCTCGCCACGAACGGTCGTCGACGACCGCGAAAGGGGACCTGCTCATGCTTGACATCATCCGGATCATCGCGGCGGCTGCCGTGCTCGTCGTCTGGAGCCACGTTGCTCCCGCTCTCGCCGCGACCGATGTCGCTGCCCTGCAGACCGAGCCGGCAACTGACGTACCGTTCGCGGCGGAGATGACCTGCCCCCTGCGGGCTTGGCCGTACATCGGCTGAGCGGCCCTGCTCTCGAGTAGCCATGCTCGCCGTCACCGTTCTGGCCGGCATCGCCTTCCTGCCCGCCTGCAACATCGTCCTTGTGCTCGCGGTCAGCCGCTGAGGCGAGCCTTCCGACAAGTCCCGCCGACGCTCCGGCCCGGCATCACGCGGCTGGAGCACGGCCGCAATCCTGGGGAGTTCACGATGGTGACCACACCAAACCGCCTGCGCACCGGGGGCCTCGTCCTGCGCGGCCTGCTCACGGCCGTCTTCCTGCTCGCGGCCGGGATGAAGTTCGCCGCCGTTCCCTTCGAGGTCTCGGGCTTCGCCCGCTTCGGCTACCCGCTCTGGTTCATGTACGCCGTCGGCGCGGGCCAGCTCGTCGGTGCCGTCCTGCTCTGGATACGTGGCTGGACGGCTCTCGGGGCACTGTGGCTGGCCGCGATCATGATCGGCGCGGTTGGTAGCCACCTGCGGGCCGGCGATCCCGTGCCGATGATGCTGCCCGCCGCCGTACTCCTAATGCTGCTCGCCGGCCTCGCTTACGCGCGCCGAAGCGAGCTCCTTGACGGACTTCCGCGAAGCGCCGTGCAGCGCGCCTGACGAAGGTGAGCGGCGCGGAGTGTGCTCGCTCAGCACTGGCCGTCCCGGCTTGGCCCTGGCGGGGCAGCCAGCATGCTGCAGATCCTGACGGCCGCTGGTCCATGGGCTGAATTCGTCGGTCGCCCTCATGGTCCGAAGCTCCAAATCAGCGCGCCGCGCGGCCCGCGCACCCACGAAGGCACCACCATCCCGAGGAAGGTGGACACGATGTGGAGCAGCGACCTGACCACCACCTGGACTGGCGAGGGCCCGGTCGCGGTGTTTGTCGCCGTCGATCACTGTTCGGCCGAGTGCGTGGGCATCAATGCGCCGCGGCTGACCACACGCTTCGAGGCTCCTGAGCATCCGCTGCCCGGTTACTGTAGTGGGCAGCCGGATACGACCTTCCGATCACCCGTGCCCGGCCGCCCTAACGTAGCCTAACGTTCCTCGATGCCGCTCAATGGCTTACGAAGCCTGGGGCGCCAATCAATGGCGCTCTGAGTACCCGGGTGGCGTACATGAGTGATCCAGACAGCCTCGGCGAGGGCTTCTCGCTGATCTCCGACCTCGCAGAGGATCTCGCCTTCCAGATCAGCGCCGACCTGCTGTGTCGGAGCTACGAGCCCCAGAGCCGGACGCTTCGCCTCCTCGCGCGGGTCAAGCAGTATCTCGACCACAATGGACACCCCGCCGGGCCCGGACTGCAGGAGGCGATCGAGATTGCCGAGCATCAGGGCGCGCTGTCGCCCGGGCTGGAAAAACAAAACCCCGCCGTGGAGGGCGGGGTTGGTGAGCCGTTGCGGCGTGACGCGGCTTAGGCCGCGAGCTTGGCGGCCAGGATCTCGTTCTCGTTGCTGGCGACCAGCGGCAGGACCGGGGCCGAAGCATTCGGGGTCATGCGATCGGCGGCGACCAGGACCAGCGACGCGTTCACGGCAGCGGCGGCGACGAGGCTGAGCAGGGCGAGGGCAATCATCTCACGCGTTCCCGAGTGGCGTTGTGCGATGCAACATATATGGCGCTGCACAACGCAACTTGGTATGCCACATGCCAGATGGCTGGAATGCGGTGATGGCATGTCTGAGTGGCCGGGCCGAAGTGATCCAGACCTTCCGGCTTGGCTGCCACACCTCACGCGCGGCGCCCTAGTCCGTCTCGTCGCGCCACACCTCCAGCAGCTCCTGCCCCTGCCAGAGCTCGACCCGGTGCGCGGGCACGTCGTCGCGTGTGCGGCAGAGGTCGACCGCCGACGCGAACCGGATCTGGGCAGCCTCCGGCGTCTGCACCGTCTCGGTGATGACACCTGCCCGTCCCGATAGGTTAGGACGCGGAACAGCGGGTTCTTGAGGTCGTCAGATCCCATCGTGGTTCCTGGCCTCCTGAGGCTATGCAAGCACTGCACCCGAAGCCGGGCAGGAGTCAGCACCGCGTATTAACCGCGACGCGCGAGCTTGCCGGCGAGCCGAACAGGGTGCCCCCGAACCGGCGAGAGCGGCGGCTGCGTCCGACCTGTCGTGGTCGCCGCTCCTCTCCATTCCGAGATCGGCCGCTCTCGTCGTCACAGATCCGAGCGGGCGAACGCAGCGACTGGCGCCCGCCTTTGAGCCTGCGGCGCGCTGGTCGCTGTAGATGGCGGCCGGGTCTGAGTGCGGCTCTGGCCCGGCCGCCACGCACCACTTCGCTACTACGGCGAGCCCACTGAGCCGGAGATTGTATCAGGATTTGAGAGCGTGACCCCTCACCTTCTCGCACGCTCCAGCCAGCTCGCCTGCAACTTCAATAGGATCCACACGCAGAAACAAGTCATAAAGCTCACAGACATCTTTGTTGTTAGGTCCTGCCATATTCATAATAATCTCCGCAGCTCGCCGCGCCTTTTTAGCACCTTCAGAAATGTATTCGACTGGATCAGGCTTACGCTTGTCAGATCGGCTTGCTTTTAGTCCCTTTGATTTTGATGCTTTGTTCGGAGCCGATGTTTGCTTCGCAGCATGCTGGCTCACTTGAGGTATACCAAAAACTTCAGCCTCATCGGCTCCCGCCGTACTCATGGATACTCTGCTCCCACAGCTCGCGCCGGCCACATCAAGCCGCCTCATCGGCATCTAGCTCAACTCCGAGCACGCCCTGCTTGATCCGGCGGATAACCTGGATGGTTTCGCCAGCGTTGAGCCAACACGCCAGTAGCCGCATCTCGGATGCACCCATCATCAAGGTGGGCTCAATCGTCCCCCTCCGGCTCAACGCAGGACTCGACGAACACCCTGCGCACCTCGCCCCTCAGCTTTCTCCGCACGGCCTCAGCATCGCAGCGCGCCAGCATGGCCGGATCCACATCAGTCATGCGATCCGGGGTAGCGGCGTCTTCGCTGATCTCTGGGGCTTGGAATTCGGGAGCTAACATGGCGGTTTGCGCGTGTGCCGAACCGAGTAGTTGGGCCAGAAAGATTGACGCGCTGAGCACAGCAACATAATTCTTCATCAGCGTCTATCCGATTTGCTAAGCTTGCATCAGGGTGTTGCGCCTAGCGTAGATTGGTCGTAGCAGCAGCTACACACTGCTTGAGTCTAAGGACATTCGACGGCCTGTGCCCCCCATTAGCAACCGGCCTCTCGCAACAGCAGATCCGCATGTGCCGCGTGCGCCGGCACACGTCCGCACCGGGCGGTAACTCCCACCTAGTATCGTAGGCTAGGTGTATGGTCCCGGTATGAGGTGGTGCGGGTCGATTTTGAAGCGGTCTGGGTCTTTGGTCCAGGCATGACAGATGCTCTGGAACGGGGTCTTCCAGCGCA
>NZ_KB900609.1:3576694-3588645 GCF_000379105.1 Methylobacterium sp. WSM2598
GAGCCCGGCCGAGACCGCGCGCCCGCTGATCCGCTGGTCGGTCCAGGAGATCCGCCGCATCGCGGTGCGGATGGCACAGCGGCGCATTCAACCCGCTCACGTCATCGCCTGGTCGCTCTGGCGACGGGCGCATCAGGCGGCCGCCCGCCAGGCACATCTCAAACAGCGCGCGTCAGACGCCAAACGGCGGCGGCAGCGCCGGACGCCAAGCCGGGCCAGCCGTCAGCCAGCACGCACAAAAACGCAACTGTAATGCTAGTGGTGGGCGACACGTGCGGCTTCCACGCCCGGGGCGCGACGGTCCGTCCAGGCGTCCGCATCGAGATCTACGCCGCCAACCGCCGCAATCCGTTCCTGCCCTTCGTCGGGCTGGATCCGTGGTCTCTACCTCTCCTCCGGCGCCGCAAGATCCCCCTGTTCTGGAGCCTACTGGCCCTGGGGGAGCGGGTCGGCGTCATTCGGAGCCAGTGGCGAAACGGCGGTCGAGTTCGCGCCGGCGACCCGGTTCTGCCAGTGAGCTAGGTGCAAGAGGGGCTCCTGTGATGGCGTAGGCAAAACGACCGTGTCCTCTCGGTTAGGATAGCTGCGTCCGCTGACGCGCTTGACGCCAGTGCCCAGCCAGGCGGCTGGCGGCAATGAACCGTGTCGGGAAATCAAATGTCTGGAAAACCCTCGCAACCGGACATTCCCGACATCTGCCGCGAGGGGCCGCTTTGGGTCAGTCGGAGCGGTGCAGCTGCCACGCTTAGTGAGCGCCGCGGCGGGTGTGACCGCGGCGCCCATCTCAGATCTCCGTTTGCTCGGACAGGATCAGAGCGTCATCTACTTCGATGCCGAGGTATCGCACCGTGCTCTCCGGCTCCGTGTGCCCGAGCAGAAACTGGCGGGCCCGGATGTTGCCCGTCCGATTGCAGACCAGCGCCACATTCGTCCTACGCAGGCTGTGCGCCGACGAAGCGAGTCGGGTCACTCCGAGCCGTCCTCGGTTGGCCGGCGATCTGCTGCCGCAGATGCTCTGATAGCTCCGAAGCAACAAGTCAGAACTGCTCAACAGGCGGTATCCCGTCCCCGAACCAGTGGGTCCTCATCAATTCTTTGGCTTCCTCGGCCCCGCCGGCATCGCCGCGCCCCTCGGCCACTCTGAGCAGCCCCGCCACGGCCCATCCGTTATTCGGAGAACGCTCCAGGGCTGTCCGGAAAGCGGCTTCCGCCTCAGCGAGTCGGCCCTGTGACAGCAGGGCCGCGCCGAGCGACTGATGGACCGGGTAATCCCAGAACGGCGGCTCCATGTACGGCAGCCGGTCCTGGATCGCCGCAGCCCTCGCGAACAAGGCGGCAGATGCACCGTGATCGCCGGCCGTTCCGGCGGCTCGCGCCTCGATCACCGTACCGGCGATCGTCAGAATATCGACGGCCGGCACACCCGCTGACGCGAGTGCCTGGATCTCCGGGGTTTGCGCCAGCTGCGTGATTGCCGCGACCGCGGCTCTCGCCTCATCGATCCGTCCGAGCCGCGCCAGGGCGACACCACGCGCGTAATGCCAAGCCCCGAGAATGAAAAGGAAGTTCGCGTCGGGCGCGGGCAGGGCGAGGACGGCCTCGGGCGGGGAAAAGCGCGCGTGGGCGCTGTAGGGAGCGGCCGCGATCGGCTGCGTCCACGGCACCTCCCGCTTGGCGCGGTCCGAGACGATTCCGGCGAGCTTCTCCGCAGCCGCGACCGCCGTCCGGCCGTCGCCGCCCATCAACGCGGAGGCGAGCAGGAAGTGAAGATTGTGGGCGTAGTAGGCCTCCGCGTACAGGAGGCTCGCCCCGCCCTGCCGCACGAGCGCCTCATCGGCGGCCGCTGCCCGCACGTTGGCGTCCAGGCTCTCGCGCCAGCGTCCGAGCCGGTACCAGATGTGGCTCGGCATATGCACGAGGTGCCCCGCCCCCGGCATCAGGGATGCGAGTCGCGCCGCGTGGGGCAGTGCCCGGTCGGGCCGGTCCGAAGCCTCGACCGCGTGGATGTACAGGTGAATTGCGCCGGGATGGTCGGGAGCCGCAACGAGGGTTCCGACCCTTCGTTCACCGAGCACGCCTTCGATGAGTTCGATGATCCGTGAGGTTTCGCCCTTCGGGGTCCGACCTCCGTCGGCCCAGTAATCCCAGGGGCTCAAGTTCATCAGGGCGTCGGCGGTCAGCAGGGCGACGTCCGGGAGGTCCGGGAAGCTGGCCTGGAGTGCCGTCATCGCGTCCGCATAGGCTTGGTCGAGTGCCTTGCGGTCCGCGGCGGGGTCGCGCGAGTAGCGCCGAGAGAGCGCCTCGATCAGTCCGCCCTGGAGCGGCCCGGCCGAGGCAGCCAAGTGCTCGGCTTCCGCCAAGGCGACGAGCGCTCTGGCGTTCGCGTCCGGTTCGAGGGGAAAGTTGATGTGGGGGCCCAGCACCCAGGCCTCGCCCCAGAAGCACACGGCGCAGCTTGGATCGAGTTCCTGCGCGGCGCGGAAGGCGCGCGCCGCTTCGGCGTGGTTGAAGGCCCACGCGAACCTGTAGCCTTGATTGAAATAGGCGCGTGCGTCCGGACGGACGGGCTGCACCTCCGCCCAGGTGAGCTGACCGAGGTTGTCGTAGATCGGTGGCCGTCGCGAGGTCGTGGGCGCCGCGGCGCCGCTGGGCAGATCACGGTTGTAGGAACCGAGTTCGCTGCGAGCGGGCTGGGCCGAATGCGC
The DNA here is from genome assembly GCF_000379105.1 of Methylobacterium sp. WSM2598. Lineage (GTDB taxonomy): Bacteria > Pseudomonadota > Alphaproteobacteria > Rhizobiales > Beijerinckiaceae > Methylobacterium. The sequence goes on from NZ_KB900609.1 coordinate 3,579,400, forward strand.
GGGGTGCGGTGTCCGCGTGGTCATCGTGGCCGGACCGACCATCCGCTGATCGCTCTGCGCCATGCGGTGCAGGAGTCGCGCACGCGGACTGTGATGGCTGCCGAGCGGACAGGCTGGCGCGGTCCCTGCCGAGGCGAGACCGCTCACCGCACCTGCAATCACGAGTGCGTGCCCGAGCGCGCTCCGACGTCGCACGATAAGGCTGGCCATCAGAGCCTCCCAGTATCAACGGGCCGATCGCCAGATTCTCAGTCATACGCACAGCTGGCAACGACGGACACCGAAGTCTGGCAACAACCAGCGAGACCTGAGGGCACCCCATGACCGCGATGCTCTCGCAAGCGGACGTTCAGCCTCAGGCCGCCGATGCCTGGTGCAGGTCAAGAGTTCGCGTCCAGCTTATTCGGCTACGCGCCAGCTCTGGACGCGGGCGCGCTTTGCCGTTCGCCCTGCCGCGGCCCAGACAAGGGCCGGGAACGATGAACTGTGCCTATCGCCCGCCGCGCGACGCCGCGGACAGGCTTGAGACAGCCGTGTGCGGCCGGAAAGCCGCCCAGGCGGTGCATGGGACTGGCGACGTTCATGGCGTGGTTCTGGAGCGCCCCAGGACGGATCGGGCGGGCCCTCCCCGTAGATCGCGTGGCGCTCGCGGACCGTCACGAGTTGGGGCTCTCGGAAGCCCGCGTGCACGGCGCCCTCGCGGTCCTGGAGGCGATCGGCTTCGTTGAGCGCGTCGAGGTCACCGGCTCGGCCTACCGGGCCATGGAGAACGGCCTGCACCGCAAGACGGTCCAGTGGCGCCTCGGCCCGGACTACATGAAGACGTTTCTCGCGGCCAACCGGCGGGCTCCGAGGGCCCGTGGGGCCGGCTCTCCGGCGCGGCGCCACATCGTGCCCCACTGCCCTACCGCGGCAGTTCGTGGCCACCTCAATCACCCAGGAGCGCCCTTCCGCGCGGACCCCGCTCCGTCCGCCTCCCAACTCGCCAGAAAGGACCGTCCAGCGGGAGCGTCCTTGTTGGCGCCAAAGAGTTCGGCAGTGATGGCGTCAGGGCTTGGAGCCGCTCTGGAGCGGCTGCGCCGGGCGGGAGGGTTCTGAACCGGAAAGGCCAGCGGACCCGCGCTCAAGCTGCCGGGATGGCGGTCAGCGGCACCGCCTGCGGCTTCTCCGGCGCCGTCGCGCCCTGCACCGGGCCTGGACGCGGCTCCCGAACGGCTTCGGCGGGGCGTGGAGCGGAACGCGTAGGAGCGGGCAGCGGAAGTTCAACCAAGACCACGCGACCGCTCAACGGGTCGAGGATGCGGATCTGCGCCATCTGGTTCCCCTCATGGGAGAAGAGACAGCCTGTCTGGATTCAGGCAAGACTTCGTTAAGGGCCGTCCCGTGCGGCCGAGCAGCGTGCTCCCGCCCTGAGGATGCCCCCATGCACGCCGCGATCGTCACCGGGAACCTCGCCGAGGCTGCTGCCGCGAAAACCGCGGAGGTGCTGGACCACCTGAGCGACGTTAGCATTGTGTGCCGCGTCGCCCCGCATACCGCGCCTGTGCCGGCTATCCGCGCGTTCGTGCCCGGGCTGACCGACGATCTCCGCAAGCGGCTGAGCGGTCTCCTGTGCATGGTCGACCCTAAGGTGGTCTTCGTGGAGGGCGGGACCGCACCACGGAACGCGGCGGCGTTGCGCAAGTGGTTCAATAGCTAGGCGGCATCGTTGTAAGCAGTGTCGAGCACCCTGGATTTAACGCTGAGACGCCTTAGGTGAGCTGGTGAACGTGATGCGGACGGTGCTGAGGCGAGCGTTAGCACACAGCGTTCATCACCCTGTCATCTCATAAGCCTAATTGGCTGCTGCCCAGATGAGTCGGCTGTGCTCGATGCAAGACGAAGCCTATATCGTATTTGAGCGCAGACGCAAGCGTGGACTGCGCTGCGCTGTGCCTGTCTCGAAGACGAAACCGAAGTTTCTCACGGAGGATCTTTGGGAGCGCGGGCAAACTGTCTCCGGGAAGGATAATCTTCCGATTGGGTTTTGCCGTGAGGCGGCTCGGCACGCCGTGGACCTGAGCGGATATTATCTGTTTCACTCGCCCTAGTCTAACGAATGAGACGTGCCGGCCGCGCCCCGCTGCGGTGAGGGCCGCCGGCTCTCGCCGTTGTCTCGGACATCCGCGAGTGGTCCGCGCCGGGCATGTCAACCTCGGCCGAGGCATTCAGCTTGTCGGGATTGTGCTAATAAAAACCTAGTGGTTTAAATCTGACGCTTGGTACCCGTCGCGACCGGCTGCTTGCGACCGGGACTGTGTAAAAACTCGAACGCGGCAGAAGGATTTTCCCTCGAACGTTCTGGGCATTGCCGGAATAGGCTTCCTAGCGGTCGCCGAGGCGGCATATGGCGGCCGGGGTTTCCGTGTCATAGGGGATTGTTCTATATTTTTTGGCCTGCGCCCGCGTTTTCACACAGCCCGGACCCTTCGCGGGCCTTCGAAAAGTCCGCTCATCGGCAGTCTGACTGCGCCCAAGTGACCGAGCCTGGCCGATAGCAGACGGTCCGCCCTGACGTGAGCCGCGCTGCAAAGCAGACATTGCGCTCGGGACCGCTTTCGAACAATGTGAGCCGTCGAAACCTCTCGTTCGATTGAAGGTGGAATAGGCTATCGGCGCTTCTTGCCGAGAAACCAGCCGAACGCGCCTCGAGATGTATCAGTAGCGTAGCGGTCAGGCAGTGTGCGGTTTAGCGCAAACTGGTCGGACCCTTCAATGGTCTCAGTGCCGCGATAGCTGCAGCCGAGCGAGCGAGCTAGCGGCGCGATCTCCTTCAGCACGGCGGGGAAGCTCGGCCCATCGATCGGCACCGCATTGATCATTCGCAGCTCCATCACGCTTCGATTCAACTCGAGGTACCGGTAACCGCGCCGCTCCAGTTCGGCACGAAGCTTCGCGAGCGAGGTCTCGGCGCCCCAGAATTCAAACCGTGTGGCGCGAAGGCGGGCGTCGTTCGAAATCTCGAGGCCGAGTTCTCCGATTGCCTCGGCTGGCAAGATGGTGGGTGCCACGTCCGCAAGGCGCCGTCGCTCAATCGCCAGCGGAAAGGACAGCGCTTCCGCCGCTGCGCGGGCAATTCGCTCCAGCCCAGCCACGTCCTCCGTGACGAAGTAGAAATCGCGCCGGTTCGCGCCATGCTGCTCCGCCAGGTAGCAGGCGGGAACGGAGCTCCTGGTCAGGTCTTGGCAGATCCTTTCCAAAAGACCCCAGTTTCGGCGCGACCCTTCGGGCGCGAGCAGGTCCCAGCCCCCGGCTGCTTCCAGGGCCGGATTGTTGGGCTTGAGCACCTCGTCATCCCGGGATGAGGGCTTGAGCAGCAGAACGGGAAGAGAAACCGCAGCCCGGAGGAGCGGCAGATTTAGCCGAATGCTGACGAACAGCTCACTGCCGCTCGGCTGATAGCGGACCAGCGAGCGACGGGGGTCGCCCTTCCGGACGATCTCCTCGGTTTCCTCGTCGGTGATCTCCTCACCGAGCACGTCGAAGTCGCTCAGCGTCATACGGCAGCCTCCCCCCCTGCGCCGCTTGGCGTCTTCCCTTCCCTCGGGCGTGGTCTGCCGAACGCACGACCCCGGTCTACAATGGTTGCGGACGATCAAAGCCGTGCCGCGCGCTCGCGGCGAGCCGTGCAGGTCACGAAATCCAGCGGGTCCGCCGCGAGGAGCTCGATCTCGGCCCGCTGCACCGCGGTCAGGGCCGATCCGAATTGCGGGTCGGTCAGCCGGTCGCGCAAGTTGGCGATCGCAGTCTGATGCACTGGGCTCTCGTAGCGGGTCCTCGCAACTGTCAGGCCGGGGCTGCCGAAGAAGCGGTGGATTACTTCGCCGTGCGACTTTCGAATGTTGAAGTAGTCGAGCAGGGCGCCATCGCGCTGCGTCGCGTCGACCTCGGCGACCCGGCGGGCCACCTTGTCTCCGTGGGCGAGCCACCGGGGCAAGTTTATGGTCGCGTCGGGGGCGGGCTGCTCCGCCACGGAGTGAAGGCCGCGGTTGCCGACCTTGTATCCCACGCTCTGGAAGCAGCGTCCGCTCCGCACCTCGGCCGGCTTGGCCGCCGAGGACGCCACATTGCTGAACGTGCCATCGCCTCGGCTCCGGATACCCTGTTGAGCCTGGCTCGCCATAGTGTCAGCCATCTGACCGACAACTCCGCCCTGGCCGCGATGGGCGGCCAGCATCTGGCCAATCGCTTCCTCACCGCAATCCGTTGGCTTGTTTGTCAGGTTCACGAGCGAGCCCAATCCCTGCCACTGGCAGCTCATTCCCTTGCCGGCGGCGGCGAACACGTCGTGCACTGCTGTCGCGTCCAAAGCGGCCGCAAGCGCTGCCGGCCGGCCGAGATCGGCGCGGTGGACCCAGCCGAAGATGGCGAGCGCCGCAATTGCACCGAGGGTCATCTCCGGGGTCAGCCCCAGTCGGTTAACCCCGTGCGGCGACGAGGAGGGCGCGACCGCCGTGGCCGTGCTGAACTGCAGCGAACCCCACGGTCCGATCCGCTGTCGAGGCTGCGTGCTGCCGCCCAGGTTGTCGCTGCGTCGGATGCCGGTCGGACGGGTGTCGCGGCGCGCCGGCGCGATCAGGGCCATCGAGCCGGTGACGGCGACAATGGCTGCGATCCGCTCCGCGATCGGCGGATGCGTCGCCATGGGGCCGACATGGGCGCCGTCGATCATCATCGCGTCCTGGCCGGCCGCAAGGCCGGGGAGCGCGCTGCGTCCCTCAATGCGTCGAAGCGCTGAGACCAGGGCCGCAGGGTGCTGGGTCAGCCGCACCGCTTCGGCGTCGGCGATGAACTCTCGTGCCGAGGCGATCAGGCGGCGGGTCAGGTGACTGCCGTCTACGGCCAAGCGGCGCAGGAAGCAGAGGACAAGGACGAGCACGACAAGGAACGGCAGCGTGAGCGCTAGTAGGGGCAAACTGACCGCTTCGGAGACCCGCTTCGCGAGCCGGGGATCGCGCCGCTGCTGCAGCAGTTTCAGCGTATCGAGGCATACATTAGTGGCCGCGATCAGGCGGATGTCGCCGTTCACGATGTGGACGATCTCGTGCGCGGCGACGGCGGCCAACTCGTCGTCGTCAAGCTCATCGATCAGCCCGCGGGTAAAAACCAGGATGGCATCCTTCCTTCGTATGCCGCAGGCGAAGGCGTTCAGGGCCGAGTTTTCGATCACGCCGACATAGGGCGCCGGCAATCCCGCCGCGATCGCCAGCGGCTCGACGATCCCGCACAGCCGGGGCTCGTCCGCATTGTCTACGAACCGGAACTCGGTGCGGCGGCGGACGGCACGAGTGTGCCAGGCCATCTGCACCGCGAACAGCACCGTTCCGACCGCCGTGAGGATTGGTACCCAGCGGGCAACGTAGCCCATCGGGCCGGACATCGGTGCGTGCTCGGGATCAAGCATCGCGAGCGGTATCACGAGGGCAAGCACGGCCATAACGTGGAAGGCGACGACGAAGCCCCCGAACAGCACGAGCGAGCGCAGGTCGTTGCTGCGCACATGTCCGTAAAGACCGTTCACCCGCATAGCGGAGCCTCGAAGCTTAAAATCAGAACTTAATTGCGACCGGCTCGTCGATGAGAACGCGTTCAATGCCGAGGTCGAACGGCGTCCGGGTGCTCATCTTGCAGAATTTGGCGACAGATGCTCCAGGGAACTGCCGTCTTGTTGCTCCGTATTCACCGACAGCGAGATTGTAGAAGCGCCGGGAGGCGGTGATGCGGTTCTCTGCGTCGACCAGCTCCTTGCGCAGCTCGGTGAAGTGAGCCGAGGCTTTCAGCTCGGGGTAGCGGTCCGCGAGGCCGATCAGGGCATTGATGTTCTGCGTCAGGTTCGCTTCTGCCGAAAGCCGCATTTCCGGCGCGACTGCCCGGAGGGCCTCGGCGTGGGCCTGCGTGATGCCGAGGAGAATGTCGCTCTCGTGTTTTGTGAACCCACGGACCGTTTCGACCAGAGCCGGGATCAGGTTCTGTCGATGCTTGAGATGCACGTCGATGTCGGCGAATGCCGTCTCACAGCGCTGATCGAGCGCGACGAGACGGTTATGCGTCGTCCACGCTACCACCAAGGGGACAGCAAGCGCGAACAGGATTACACAGGCCAGGATCGTCAGCATCGCGTCCTCTTCGTCCGGGTTTTATGACCATGCGACACATACGCTTGCCGATTCCTTTCCTCAAATCAGCGAATCCAGCGCGCTGCTTAACAGCGGCTAAATCCACTCTGTGCTTAGCTTCGCTCAGCTCGATCTGAGTTGGGGATGATGATGGCTGAATCGATTTTCGCCCGTGTGTCGCGCCTGCTTTCCGCGAGCGTGGAAGATGCGGTCGACCGGATAGAGCAGGCCGGAGGTGAGGCGGTGATGCGGGAGGCAATCCGCGAAGCCGATCGCGCGATCGACGAGGTCAGGGAAGAAGTAGAAGCGACGATGGCTCGCCGTCTCAATGCCGCGAAGCACGTAAGGATGCTGGCCGAGCGCGTCCAGGAACTGACCGGAAAGGCGAGCTTCGCGTTAAAGGAGGGCCGTGAGGACCTCGCTGAGGCCGCACTGTCGCGACAGGTGGATTTTGAGGCGCAAGCGAAGAAGCTGGACGTCGTCCAGAGTCAGGCGCGCGACGAGGAGCAGCGCCTTGAGGACGGGCTGAGCGCGCTCAAGGCCCGGAAGGCGCAGATGGAAGAAGCGCTCTCGGCTTACGTCATCTCCCGCCGGGAGGCGGCTCTCGGTGGTGACGGTCCGATCCGGCCGGGGCGATCGGCCGAGAAGAAGGTCGACGCCGCCGAGCGGGCGTTCGACCGGGCCATGGGTGGCTCGGGCGGAGTCGGTTTCGCCCAAGCCGACGCGCAAGCCGTCAATCGCGTTGCCGAGATCGACCGGCTACAGAAGAGTGCGACAGTTGCCGAGCGGCTAGCCTCGCTCAAGGCGCAGCAGGCCGCCCGATGATCCAGAAGCCGAATGCCGAATGGCGTTTTGGGGAGGACGCCCTTGTCAGGCGGCTGCAGAATGCGGCCGACCATGCCAAGGGCGGGATCAAGGTCGCGCGTAGCGGCGGCCATTTCGCGCGCGGGCTATTATGCTGGTTCTTCGCCATCCTTTGGGGTTTCGCGGCGCTCGCCGGCGGCCTCTTCGCCGGTAGCCTGCCGACATTCCTCGGGGTGGGGGCGATGGCAGCTATCATGGCCTGGGGAGGCCGCCGGGCATTCGGCAAGGCACGTGAGACCTTGAGCTGAGATTGGCAGACCCGATGCTCGTTCCGGACCTACTGGATCAGGTGTGACGGAGGAGTCCGGCTAGGGGTGCCAGCCGCTCCCTCGTCATGCGAGCCTGGGACATGCGCCCCGGCATCACCATCACGCTCGCCCCTTCTGATCGCCGCCGCTTGGAGGCGATCGCCTTGGACCGGAACACACCGCAGAAGCACGTGTGGCGGGCCGCGATCGTGCTGCTCTCGGCTGACGGCGTCGGCACGGTCGAGATCATGCGCAGGACCGGGACATCGAAGACCTGCGTCTGGCGCTTGCAGGAGCGGTTCGTCGCGGCGGGCGTTGAAGGCCTCCTGCGGGACAAGACCCGGCCCTCTCGCGTGCCACTTCTTGGGCGGGAATTGTCGACCTATCTCGTATTTCAGGATCTCCGGCGGCGCCTCACCGGGCGCGGAGCGCCGTAGCCCCCCGGTCGGTCCTGTCGTGATCGATGCGCCCGGGGACTGTCAGGAATTTCGTGTGGGGCGGCCATAGTGAACCCGAAGGAGGTTCCCGATGGCACGACGCAAAGCGCCCCGCATCCCTGATGCGATCTTGGACCAGTTGCTGGCCGGCGCCGATCCCAAGACGGCGTTCGAAGCCGACGGCCTGCTGGACGAGCTGAAGAAGGCCCTGGCTGAGCGCGCGCTCAACGCCGAGATGGACCATCATCTGGCGGCTGAGGAGGCTGGCAACAGCCGCAACGGCTACGGCCGCAAGACCGTGACACCCGAGACCGGCCGGATCGAGCTGTCGATCCCCCGGGACCGGCAGGCGACGTTCGATCCGCAGCTGATCGCCCGCTATCAGCCGCTGCTCCCCCGGCTTCGACGACAAGATCGTGTCGATGTACGCCCGCGGCATGAGCACCCGGGAGATCGTCGGGCACCTGCGCGAGCTCTACGGGATCGAGGTCTCGCCCGACCTGATCAGCGCGGTGACCGACGCGGTGCTGGAGGAGGTCGCCGCCTGGCAGGCCCGGCCGCTGGAGCCGGTCTACCCGATCGTGTTCTTCGACGCCCTGCGGATCAAGGTGCGCGACGAGGGCCTCGTCCGGAACAAAGCCGTCCACATCGCGCTCGGCGTGCGCGGAGACGGATCCAAGGAGATCCTCGGGCTGTGGCTGGAGCAGAACGAGGGCGCCAAGTTCTGGTTGCGGGTCATGAACGAGCTCAGGAACCGCGGCCGTCGAGGACGTGCTCTTGGCCGTGGTCGATGGCTTGAAGGGCTTCCCCGACGCGATCCGGGCGGTGTTCCCCGAGGCGCTGGTCCAGACCTGCATCGTCCACCTGCTGCGTCACAGCCTCGACTTCGTCTCCTACAAGGACCGTAAGCTCGTGGCGGCCGCGCTGAAGGACATCTACCGCGCACTCGATGCTGCCGCTGGCGAGGCGGCCTTGGCTGCCTTCGAAGCGGGCGAGTGGGGCCAGAAGTACCCGGCCATCGCCCAGAGCTGGCGGCGGACCTGGAGCGAGGGGTGGTGCCGTTCTACGCGTTCCCCGGCGAGGTCCGGCGGATCCTCTACACGACGAACGCCATCGAGGCCCTGAATGCCACGCTGCGCCGGGCCGTGCGCGCCCGGGGCCACTTCCCGACCGACGAGGCCGCGCTGAAGCTCCTCTACCTGGTCTTGAACCGCTCCGAGAGGGCATGGAAGATGGGCCCACGTGAGTGGGTCATGGCCAAGGCACAGTTCGCCGTCATCTTCGGCGAGCGCTTCACCCGGGCCATGGCGGCCTGACGGTCAACCCGCCCGCCTCACACGAAATTCCTGACAGTCCCCTCGGCCCGCGGCCGGCGAACTCCGTCAGCGTCCCGGGTGTCTTGCCTGCAGTCCGGCCGTGGTGCTCCCCGCGATGGCTCGATGACTGCGACGCTGGGTTCTGCCACGAAGCTACCCGGACACCCTCGCCAGCCGCTCCCGCAGAACCTTCATCTCGGTGAACCGCACCGTCACGTCCCGCATG
>NZ_KB900609.1:3588745-3592977 GCF_000379105.1 Methylobacterium sp. WSM2598
CATGGCCAAGGCACAGTTCGCCGTCATCTTCGGCGAGCGCTTCACCCGGGCCATGGCGGCCTGACGGTCAACCCGCCGCCCTCACACGAAATTCCTGACAGTCCCCTCGGCCCGCGGCCGGCGAACTCCGTCAGCGTCCCGGGTGTCTTGCCTGCAGTCCGGCCGTGGTGCTCCCCGCGATGGCTCGATGACTGCGACGCTGGGTTCTGCCACGAAGCTACCCGGACACCCTCGCCAGCCGCTCCCGCAGAACCTTCATCTCGGTGAACCGCACCGTCACGTCCCGCATGACCGCGACGATCCCGGTCATCGCGCCCTGTTCATCCTTGAGCGGCACGATGGTGAACTCCACCGAGATCTGCCGCCCATCCTTGCAAACGCCTGGAACTGACAGAAGGGCGCCCTCGCCGTAGCGGCTCTCGCCCGTCGCCATGGTTTTGTGGTAGCCGTCCCAGTGGCGCTTGCGCAGCCGCTCGGGCGTGATGATGTCGAGCGACTGGCCCACCGCCTCGGTTTCCGTATAGCCGAAAATGCGGGCTGCACCGGGGTTCCAGACACGGATGATGCCGTCGCGGTCGGAAGCGACGACGGCGTCCGCTGATCCGGCCAGAATGGCATCGGCAACGATGCGCGCGAACTCCATGAGCATCCTCCCCGGAAGCGGCGCCGCCCTCCGGCGGAGCGGCGCCGTCGCACTCAGGCTGCCTGCTGCTCCAGCAGCTCGTCGGCCGGGCCGAAGAACTCGAACCGGATCCGCTCGGTCGGAACGCCCTCGCGTCGCAATCCGTTCACAAGCGCGCGGAGAAACGGCTCGGGACCGCACAGGTAGTAGGTCGCCGCCTCGTGGGGCGTCTGCCCCACCAGCCACTCCGCGGTGATCAGCCCCTGCGCATCGTAGTGCTCCCCTGGCCGGTCCCCCGCCGCGGGCTCCGCGTAGAAGGTGTGCAGGCGCAGGTTCTCGTTGCTTGCCGTGAGTTCCCGGACCTGATCCCGCATCGCGTGCACGCGCCCGTTCTGGGCGCCGTGAACGTACCAGGTCGGCCGCTCGGGCGTGGTCCTGGCGATCGTCTCCAGCATGCTCACCATCGGCGTGAGCCCGACGCCGCCGCTCACCAGCACGACCGGATCCTTGGCCGCTCGATCCAGATAGAAATCACCCGCCGGCGGTGCTGCGCGCAGCACTGTTCCGGGCCCAGCTTCATCATGCAGCCAGTTCGAGACGATACCCGCCGGCTCGCCCGGTTGGCCCTCGCGCTTGACGGTGATGCGGTAGGCGCGGTCGTTCGGAGCGCAGGGGATCGAGTAGTTGCGCTTGAGCACGCCGTGATCCGGCAGGCCGAACAGGAAGCCGAGATACTGCCCAGGCTGGTGGTGCAGGACCGGCCCGCCGTTGGCCGGAACGAGAACGAGCGAGCGGATGGCCTCGCTCTCGGGCGTGACGCTCTCGACCACGAACTCACGCCAGCCGTTCCTGGGATTGCCCCGGCTCGGTGGTTCTCCCGCACTTTGATATTAGTGGTGAATTCGGCTCGGCACAGTCAGGCTGCAAGCGCGTGCAGCTGTGCAAAGGATGAGTTTGGTGTTCGAGCCTTCGGTTCGTCCGCGAGCCATCGCAGTAGTCGCACCAAGTTCATTGCCGCTGCCGTCATCAGATGAGCCAAGTGCGTCTTCGCGGGTCCGAAGTAGGGCGTTCGCCGCAGCCGAGATGACCGCACGCCTTGTGCAATCGTGCCCTCGACGCCGCCTCGTCGGACGTACTCGGCTGCGAAGTCGGCGGTCTTCTCCCGCTCCCGCCTGACCCGCAACGCCTTATGTTGGGCTTCAGGGCGGATCGTGATCGCCCGGCGGGCCGACCGCGAGCGTGTGCAGTACGGCCGCAGCGAGCAGTCCCGGCAATCGCGGACCGCGAACTTGATCTTGATCACCAGTGTCGTGCCGTGGACGAGCGTGGGCGTCCAGCTCTGGCTTTCCTTCCCGCCCGGACACGTTGCCCGCCGTCGAGCGAAGTCAATGGCAAAGTCCCGTGCGGCGAAGCCGGCACCGGCCTGGGCCTGCCACTGCCGATCACCCCGCGTTGGGCCGACCAGATCGATCCCGTGGCGCGCCTGGGCGTCAACGAACAGCGCCGCGTTCACGAAGCCGGTGTCGGCGATGTGGATTTTGGGCAGCAGATCCCGTGCAGCGAGCGCCGCGTGGATGGTCGAGGTCGTCGCGTCGTCTGACACCGCGGCGGTCGTCGTCTCGACGTTGGTGACCAGGTTCGGCGCGTCATCGTCGCACGTCTCGGTCAGATGCACTTTGTAGCCGCTCCACACCGTCGTGCCCTTGCTCGCGTAGCGCGCCTCAACGTCATACGGCGAGCCGATGTATCGACCCGATGGTGGCAGCTGATCGTTCGTCCGCCATGCGACACGGGTGCCCTCCGGCCCGTCCTCGCGGAGGAAGTTCTGAACCGCCCCGGGTTTCCCGGAGGCTCCAACTCTTGAGAGGATGGAGCCATGAGGAAGCATACACCCCCCTTCTCGCCTGAGGTCCGCGAGCGGGCGGTCCGGATGGTGCGGGAGCACCAGGGCGAGCACGGCTCGCAATGGGCCGCGATCCAGTCGATCGCCGAAGATCGGCTGCTCGGGCGAGACCCTTAGGAACTGGGTGCGCCAGTCCGAACGGGATCAGGGCCTGCGCGCTGGGCCGACCACGGATGAGGGCGAGAGGATCAAGGCACTGGAGCGGGAGAACCGCGAGTTGCGCCAAGCCAACGAGATCCTGAGGAAGGCGTCGGCCTATTTCGCCATGGCGGAGCTCGACCGCCGGTCGCGGACATGATCGCGTTCATCGACGACCATCGGGATGCCTACGGGGTCGAGCCGATCTGCAGGGTGCTGCCGATCGCCCCTTCCACCTACCACGTCCATGTCGCCCGGCGCGCCGACCCAGGCCGGCTGCCGGCGCGGGCCAAGACCGATGCGGCGGTGATGGGCGAGATCCGGCGCGTGCACGAGGAGAACTTCGGCGTCTACGGCGTCCGGAAGGTCTGGCGGCAACTCGCCCGAGAAGGGATCGTGGCCGCCCGCTGCACGGTGGCGCGGCTGATGCGGACGATGGGCTTGGCGGGGGTGGTGCGAGGACAGACGGTCCGCACCACCATCCCCGATCCAGCGGTGGCTTGCCCCCTCGACCGCGTCAATCGCCAGTTCCAGGAGCCGCGCCCGAATGCCTTGTGGGTGGCGGACTTCACCTCCGTGGCGACCGGGGCGGGCTTCGTCTACGTGGCCTTCGTGATCGATGCCTTCGCCCGCCGGATCGTCGGCTGGCGGGTGTCGCGCACGGGACTGTCAGGAATTTCGTGTGAGGGCGGCGGGTTGACCGTCAGGCCGCCATGGCCCGAGTGAAGCGCTCGCCGAAGATGACGGCGAACTGTGCCTTGGCCATGACCCACTCACGTGGGCCCATCTTCCATGCCCTCTCGGAGCGGTTCAAGACCAGGTAGAGGAGCTTCAGCGCGGCCTCGTCGGTCGGGAAGTGGCCCCGGGCGCGCACGGCCCGGCGCAGCGTGGCATTCAGGGCCTCGATGGCGTTCGTCGTGTAGAGGATCCGCCGGACCTCGCCGGGGAACGCGTAGAACGGCACCACCTCGCTCCAGGTCCGCCGCCAGCTCTGGGCGATGGCCGGGTACTTCTGGCCCCACTCGCCCGCTTCGAAGGCAGCCAAGACCGCCTCGCCAGCGGCAGCATCGAGTGCGCGGTAGATGTCCTTCAGCGCGGCCGCCACGAGCTTACGGTCCTTGTAGGAGACGAAATCGAGGCTGTGACGCAGCAGGTGGACGATGCAGGTCTGGACCAGCGCCTCGGGGAACACCGCCCGGATCGCGTCGGGGAAGCCCTTCAAGCCATCGACCACGGCCAAGAGCACGTCCTCGACGCCGCGGTTCCTGAGCTCGTTCATGACCCGCAACCAGAACTTGGCGCCCTCGTTCTGCTCCAGCCACAGCCCGAGGATCTCCTTGGATCCGTCTCCGCGCACGCCGAGCGCGATGTGGACGGCTTTGTTCCGGACGAGGCCCTCGTCGCGCACCTTGATCCGCAGGGCGTCGAAGAACACGATCGGGTAGACCGGCTCCAGCGGCCGGGCCTGCCAGGCGGCGACCTCCTCCAGCACCGCGTCGGTCACCGCGCTGATCAGGTCGGGCGAGACCTCGATCCCGTAGAGCTCGCCCAGGTGCCCGACGATCTCCC
>NZ_KB900609.1:3593077-3776298 GCF_000379105.1 Methylobacterium sp. WSM2598
CGGTCGGCGGCAACGGGGCCGTCCACGGCCGGGTCGGGCTCCTCGCCCACACCTACATGCTCGGCCCGACCGGCGCCTCGAACGGCTGCGTCTCGTTCCGCCACTACGACCGCTTCCTGCAGGCCTTCCTGCGCGGCGAGGTGCAGCGCCTCGTCGTGGTGGCGGGGCGCGGCCCGGACGGGCCGCCCGCCGCGCCCGACCGCCGCATCGGCCTGTCGGAGCGGCCCGCCACCGGCGGGGGCGCCTAAGCGGAATTGCGCCCGGCAACTCTGCTTAACTCTTGTTCCTGCATCTTTTTGGCCGCCGAACCGGTGACCATTTCGGCACCGGCCGGGACCGGCCGGCGGAATGATGCCTAGGCCCCGCCTCGGCCGCCCTCGCGCCGCGGCGTGCGCGACGGACGTCGATCGCCCGCGCGGGCGAGGGCGCCGGGACCGCCCCTACTCCCCTCCGTCGATGCGCTTGCCGATGATGGCGATGGCGCGCTGGTAGACGGAGGCGGCGTTCCAGCCCTGGATCGCCGCGAAGTTCGGCTCGCCCGGCTGGTAGCCGGCGCCGCGCTGCCAGCCATGCGCGCGCAGGAAGTTCGCCGTCGAATTGAGCGCGTTCGACACGTTGTCGAGGCTGCCGCCCGTGCCGTAATTCAGCACGTTCTTGGGCAGGAACTGGGTGTGGCCGACCTCGCCATGCGCGGCGCCGCGGGTGCTCGGCGACATGACGCCCCGGTCGATCAGCGCCAGCGCGGCGTAGAGCTGGTCCGTGAAATAGGCCGAGCGGCGGCAATCGTAGGCGAGCGTCGCCACCGCCGAGAGGGTGTTCACGTTGCCCTTCACGGCGCCGAAGCCCGTCTCCATGCCCCAGATCGCCAGGAGCGGCCCGGGCGGCACGCCGTAGCGCTGCTCGATCCCGGCGAACAGGGCGGCGTTCGAGGCCCTCAGCGCCCGCCCGCGCGAGACGATGGCCGGCCCGCCGCGCTTGGCCATGAACTGCTCCAGCGAGAGCCGGAAGCTCTTCTGGCCGCGATCCGCCGCGATGGTGGGGGAGGAGTAGGAGGTGCCCATCAGCGCCTGGAGGCTCGCCGCGCTCGCCCGGCCCCGCGCCTCCTCGGCGAATTCTCGCTTCCACGCCTCGAACCCGCCCGGACCGTTGCCGCACTGGGCGGCCTCGGCCGCGCCCGCCGCGACCATGAACGCCGCGAGACCTACCCCGAGATAGGGCTTTGCGTACCCAGCACCGCTCATCGCAGACTCCCTCACCCCGGCGGACCTCGTCCGACCGGCCGTCCTTCCGCATACTTAGCCGTTCGTCCGGCCACGGCTACGCCCCGTTCGACGCGGCTCGACTTCGGATGCGGGCCCGATGGCGATCCGCAACACTGTGTTGTGCCGCTGCATCGCTGCCCTGCACCTCCCGCTCCACCGAGCCCGATTTTCCGCGCGCCGCCAAGGCACGAGTGAGGCAGGCGGCGCCGAGCCGGGCGGCGGCGCGTCGAAATCGGTGGAGAACCGGGCCTGTCCGGCCGGATCAGGGAACTTAGATACGGGCGGGATGTATGTACCTCGATCCCCCGCGGGATCGGCAGCGGAAGGGCGTGTGCGTGCCGCAGACCATCCTGATCACCGGCGGAGCCGGTTTCATCGGCCGGGCGGTCGCCCGGGCCCTTGTCGCGAGAGGCGACCGGGTTCGCGTCCTCGACAGCCTGATCGAGCAGGTGCATGGCGGCCTCGCGCGGCCGGACGACATGCCGGACGACCTGCCGGACGCGGTCGACCTGCGGCGCGGCGACGTGCGCGACCCGGCCGCGGTGGCGCAGGTGCTGATCGGCGTCGACAAGGTCATCCACCTCGCCGCGGAGGTGGGGGTCGGCCAGAGCATGTACGCGGTCGAGCGCTACGTCTCGGTCAACGACGTCGGGACGGCGGTGCTGTTCCAGGCGCTGATCCAGCGGCCCGTCGAGCGGGTCGTCGTCGCCTCCTCGATGAGCATCTACGGCGAGGGGCTCTACCGCGACGCGGAGGGCCGGCTCGTGGAGGACGTCGTGCGCCAGCCCCGCTCGGGGCCGGACGCGCCCTGGGACCCCCTCGATGCGGCGGGCCGCCCGCTCACCCCGGTGCCGACGCCGGAATGGAAGCGCCCGGCCCTGGCCTCGGTCTACGCCCTGTCGAAATACGCGCAGGAGCGCCTCACCCTGATGCTCGCCCCCGCCTACGGGATGGAGGGCGTCGCCCTGCGCCTCTGGAATGCCTACGGGCCGGGCCAGGCCCTCTCCAACCCCTACACGGGCGTCCTGGCGATCTTCGCCTCGCGCCTCCACAACGGGGCGGCCCCGGTGATGTTCGAGGACGGGCAGCAGCTGCGCGACTTCGTGCACGTCGACGACGTCGCGCAGTCCTTCCTGCTCGCGCTCGACCGGCCGGAGGCGGCCGGTCAGGTCTACAACATCGGCTCGGGCGTCTCCCGCTCGGTGAGCGAGGTCGGGACGCTCCTCGCCCGCGCCATGGGCCGCAGCGAGATCCGCCCGGAGATCGCCGGCAAGCTGCGGGCGGGCGACATCCGCCACTGCATCCCGGACATCACCAAGGCGCAAACCGAGCTCGGCTACGCGCCCCGCCGCGACTTCGCGGACGGGCTCGCGGAGCTCGCGGCCTGGGTCGCCGCGCAATCCGATGCGCAGGACCGCGTCGCCGAGGCCCGGCGCGAACTCGAGAAGCACGGGCTCGTCGCATGAGCGGGCGCAGCGACGGGGGACCCATCCTGATCACCGGCGGCGCCGGCTTCATCGGCGCGAACCTCGCGGACGCGCTCGCGGCCGAGGGCCGCGACGTGCTGATCTACGACGCGCTGCTGCGGCCCGGCGTCGAGGCCAATCTCGACTGGCTCAAGCGCCGGCACCCGCGCCGCGTCTCGGCCGTGGTGGCGGACGTGCGCGACACCGCCTCCCTCTCGGCCGCCGCCGCGCGGGCGGGGGCGGTGTTCCACTTCGCCGCCCAGGTCGCCGTGACGACGAGCCTCGTCGCGCCGGCGGAGGATTTCGCCGTCAATCTCGGGGCGACGCTCGCCCTGCTCGAAGCCCTGCGCGGCCGGCCCGATCCCGCCCCGCTGCTGTTTTCCTCGACCAACAAGGTCTACGGGGACCTCGGCGACCTCGCCTTCCGGCGCGAGGGCGAGGCCTACCGGCCGGCGGAGGAGCGGCTGCACCGCCACGGCATCGGCGAGGACCGCTCCCTGGACTTCCACACCCCCTACGGCTGCTCGAAGGGCGGCGCCGACCAGTACGTGCTCGATTACGCCCGCAGCTTCGGCGTGCCGACCTGCGTGATGCGCATGAGCTGCATCTACGGCCCGCGCCAGATGGGCACCGAGGACCAGGGCTGGGTGGCGCATTTCCTGATCCGCGCCCTGGAGGGCCAGCCGATCGCCATCTACGGCGACGGCTGCCAGGTGCGCGACATCCTGCACGTGGCGGACGCGGTGGCGGCCTACCGGGCGGCGCTCGCCCGGATCGACCTCGTGAGCGGGCGCGCCTACAATCTCGGCGGCGGACCGGCCAACGCGGTGAGCCTGCGCCAGGTGCTCGCCGCGATCCGCGACATCGTCGGCCGCCCCCTCGACCTCAGCTTCCACGACTGGCGCGCGGGGGATCAGCGCTACTACGTCTCCGACACGCGCCGCGCCGGCGCCGATCTCGACCTCGCCGCGCCGATCCCGTGGCGGCGGGGTCTCGCCGACCTCGCCCGCTGGCTCGCCGAGGCGCGCGGCCTCGCCCTGCCGGAATCCGCCCCGCGCCGCGAACCCGAGCCGGTATCTTCCGCTTAACCAGGATCGGGCGAAAAGGCCTTGTCGCCGAAGATCGCCCCACCAGTTCCCGCAACGCGTATTCAGCCGGCGTCAGGACCTCAATCGGTGAGAATTGCCCTCGTCAACCCGACCTGGACCTTCACGCAAAGCATCTATTTCGGCTGCCGCGAGGCGCATCTGCCGATCGAGCTCGGCGCCTGCAAGGTGCTGCTGGAGGCGGCGGGCCACGAGGTGCTGATGCGGGACGGGGCCCTGGACGGGCTCGGCCTGGACGCGCTGGCGGAGGAGGTCGCGGCCTTCCGCCCGGCCATGACGGTGGTGACGACCGCCCCCACCTACCTGTTCTGGCGCTGTGCCCAGCCGGAGCTGCGGGTGCCCCGGGCCTTCCTGGAGGCCCTCGGCGACCGCGGCGGCACCACGGTCGCGGTCGGCCCGCACGGCTCGGTGACGCCCGAGACCACGCTCGCCAAGCTCGGCTGCGACCTCGTGGTGCGGGGCGAGTGCGAGGAGGTGGTGGCGGCCCTGGCCGCCGGCGGCCTCGCCGCCCCCGCCCGGGTCCCCTCCCTGGCCTTCCGGGAGGAGGGCGCGATCACGGTCACGGGCGGGCCGGCGGCGACGCGCTTCACCGACCTGCCGGCGCTCGCCTGGCCGGATGGCTGGATCGCCCGGCACCACCACCATCACCACCGCTTCGACCGCGCCCCGGACGGCCCGGGCGCGGAGGTCGAGGCCTCCCGCGGCTGCCCCTACAGCTGCACCTTCTGCGCCAAGATCGATTTTCGGGACACCTATCGCCGCCGCGAGCTCCCCCTCGTGCTGGCGGAGATCGACCGGCTGATCGCCCAGGGCGTGACCTACATCTACTTCATCGACGAGATCTTCCTGCCGCAGAAGCCGCTGCTGGAGGCGCTGGTCGGCCGCGAGGTGGCGTTCGGGGTGCAGACCCGGATCGACCTGTGGAAACCCGACATGCTCGACCTCCTCGGGCGGGCCGGCTGCGTCTCGATCGAGGCCGGGGTGGAGAGCCTGACCGAGGAGGGCCGCGCCCTCCTCGACAAGAATTGCCGCGCCTCGACCGACGACCTCGCCGAGCGGCTGATCCACGCCCGGCGCTCGGTGCCCTTCGTGCAGGCGAACCTGATCAAGGTGGCGGGCGACGACCCCGACCTCGTGGCGGCGTGGCGCGACCGGCTTCGCGCCGCCGGGGTCTGGGCCAACGACCCGGTCCCGCTCTACCCCTATCCCTCGTCGCCCGATTACCGCCGCCTGTGGGGCGCGCCGGACGGGCAGGCCTGGGAGCGGGCCCACGCCCATTACCTCGCGCAGTTCGACCGCTTCAGCGAGATCCAGGAGGAGCGGCCGGCCCCGTTGACCGAATTGGAATCCGCATGCTGCCCGGCCTGACCGCCGCGCGCCCGCGCGCTCCGTCCCTCAACCTGTTCATGACCGCGGACGCGGTCGGGGGCGTCTGGCAATACGCCCTCGACCTCTGCCTCGACCTCGACCGGCGGGGCCTGCGGGTCACGCTGGCGGTGCTGGGCCCCGAGCCCAGCCTCGACCAGCTGCGGGCGGCCCGGGCCATCAGGGGGCTCGACCTGCGGGTGATGGACGTCCCCCTCGACTGGACCGCCCTGACGAGGAGCGAGGTCGAGACCGCGGCCTGGCGCGTCGCCCGCGAGGCCGAGCGGGCCGAGGCCGACCTCATCCACCTCAACAGCCCGGCGCTGGCCGGGGTGGTGCCCTTCCCGCGGCCGGTCGTCGCCGTGGCGCATTCCTGCGTGGCGACGTGGTGGGCGGCCAATCGCCCGGGGCCGCTGCCGCCCGACCTCGCCTGGCGGGCGGCGCTGGCGGGGTCCGGCTACCGGCGGGCCGCCTGCGTGCTGGCCCCCACCCACGCCTTCGCGCAAGCCACCCGGGCGACCTACGGGCTCGCCAGCCCGCCGCGGGTGGTGCCGAACGGGCGGCGCAGCCCGGCGGAGCGCGGGCACCGCACCCCGCGCGGCGCCGCCGCCTCGCCCTTCGCCTTCACGGGCGGGCGCCTGTGGGACGAGGGCAAGGGCACCGCGACCCTCGACCGGGTCGCCGCCCGGATCGCGCCGCTCCCCTTCCTGGCCGCCGGCCCCCTCGACGGGCCCAACGCCGCCCGGGTCTCGCCCCAGCACCTGCGCTGCCTCGGCCGGCTCACCGACCAGGACATGGCGCGCTGGCTCGCGGGCGCGCCGATCTACGTCTCGGCGGCGCGCTACGAGCCCTTCGGTCTCGGCGTCCTGGAGGCGGCGAGCGCCGGCTGCCCCCTGGTCCTCTCCGACATCCCGACCTTCCGCGAGCTCTGGGACGAGGCCGCCATCTTCATCGAGCCGGAGGACGACGCGGGCTTCGCGGCGGCGGTCGCGCTCGTGGCCGGGGATCCGGCCATCCGGGCGCGGCTCGGCGCCGAGGCGAAGGCCAGGGCCGACCGGCTCACCGTCGAGGCCATGGGCGCGGGCGTGCTCGCGGCCTACGAGGCCGTGCTCGGCGAAGCTCCGCTTCGCGCCGGAGCCCCCGCGTGAGGATCAGCGTCTTCACCCATTCCCTGCGCTCCTGCTGGAACCACGGCAACGCGCATTTCCTGCGCGGCGTCCTGCGCGAGCTGATCGCGCGCGGCCACGCGGTCGCCGTGCACGAGCCCGAGGGCGCCTGGAGCCTCGCCAACCTGCGCGCCGACCACGGCGAGGCCGGCGCCGCCGCCTCGCTCGCGCCCTATCCGGAGCTGTCCTCGCGCATCGACCCGCCGGGCTCCGACCCGGCCGATTTCCTCGACGGGGCGGACCTCGTCCTGGTCCACGAGTGGAACGAGCCCGCCCTCGTCGCCCGCATCGGCGCGCTCCGGAAGGCCGGCGGGCGCTTCACGCTGCTGTTCCACGACACCCATCACCGGGCGGTGAGCGAGCCCGAGGCCATGCGGGCCTTCGACCTCACGGGCTACGACGGGGTGCTCGCCTTCGGCGAGACGCTGGCCGAGGTCTATCGCGGCTGGGGCTGGGGCGACCGCGTCTTCGTCTGGCACGAGGCCGCCGACACCCGCCTGTTCCGCCCGCCGCCGCGGGAGCAGGCCCGCGCGGGCCTGGTCTGGATCGGCAATTGGGGCGACGGCGAGCGCAGCGCCGAACTGGAGACCTTCCTGTTCGGGCCGGCCGGGGCGGCTTGCCTCCCCCTCGACGTCTGGGGCGTGCGCTACCCGCCCGAGGCCCTCGCCGCCCTCGACCGGCACGGGATCCGTTACCGCGGCTGGCTGCCGAACGCCCGGGCGCCGGAGGTCTTCGCCCGCCATCTCGCCACCGTCCACGTGCCGCGGCGGTTCTACGTCGAGGCGCTGCCGGGCATCCCGACCATCCGGGTCTTCGAGGCGCTGGCCTGCGGCATCCCCCTCGTCAGCGCGCCCTGGCGCGACAGCGAGGGCCTGTTCACCCCGGGCCGCGACTTCCTGACGGCGGCGGACGGGGCGGCGATGACCCGCCACCTGCGGGCGCTGCGCGAGGATCCCGCGCTGCGGGCGGAGCTCGCGGCGCACGGCCTCGCGACGATCCGGGCGCGCCACACCTGCGCGCACCGGGCCGAGGAATTGCTGGCCGTGGCGGAGAGGCTGCGCGGCGCGGATGACGCGCGGCGCCGAGGGCCGGCCGCCGAAGCGGCCGCGAGAACGGCCGCGAGAACGGCCGGATGAGGAGGGTGCGGGTGGAATCGACGGACGGAGCGCGGGCCCGATGAGCACCATCGCCTTCTACGGCTCGAGCCTCCTCTCCTCCTACTGGAACGGCGCGGCGACCTACTATCGGGGCCTGATCCGTGACCTCGCGGGGCGGGGCTGGCGCACGACCTTCTACGAGCCGGACGCGTTCGACCGGCAACGCCACCGCGACATCGACCCGCCGGACTGGGCCGCCGTGACGGTCTACCCGGCAACCGAGGAGGCGGCGCGGGCGGTCATCGCCGAGGCGGCGCGGGCCGACGTGGTGGTGAAGGCCTCCGGCGTCGGCGTGTTCGACGACCTTCTCCTCGCCGGGCTCGCCGCCGCGTCCCGGCCCGACGCCCTGCGGCTGTTCTGGGACGTGGACGCCCCGGCGACCCTCGCGGAGCTGCGCACCGCCCCCGACCACCCCCTGCGCCGGGCCCTGCCGGACCTCGACCTCGTGCTCACCTACGGGGGCGGCCCGCCGGTGGTGGAGGCCTACGAGGAGTTCGGCGCCCGGCGCTGCATCCCGATCTACAACGCCCTCGACCCCGACACCCATCACCCGGTGCCGCCGGATCCGCGCTTCGCCGCCGACCTCTCCTTCCTGGGCAACCGCCTGCCGGACCGGGAGGCGCGGGTGGAGGAGTTCTTCCTGGCCCCGGCGGCGCGCCTGCCCGAACGCGCCTTCCTGATCGGCGGCAACGGCTGGGAGTCGCGCGGGCTTCCGGCCAATGTCCGGCATCTCGGCCACGTCTCCACCCGCGACCACAACGCCTTCAACGCGACGCCGCGCGCGGTGCTCAACATCGCCCGCGACTCGATGGCGGCGACCGGCTGGTCGCCCGCCACCCGGGTCTTCGAGGCGGCGGGCGCCGGGGCCTGCCTGATCACCGATGCCTGGACGGGCCTGGAGATGTTCCTGAGCCCCGGCGAGGAGGTGCTGGTGGCCCGCGACGGGGCCGACGTCGCCGCGCATCTGGCCGACCTCACGGCCGAGCGCGCCGCGGCGATCGGGCGGGCGGCCCGCCGCCGCATCCTCGCCGAGCACACCTACGCGCGCCGCGGCGCCGCGGTGGACGCGATCCTGCGCGCGGCCCTGGCGGAGAAGCGCGGAGGGCGCGCCCCGTGACCCGCCCCCTCGACCTCGTCGTCCTCGGCCTCAGCCTGTCCTCGTCCTGGGGCAACGGCCACGCCACCACCTACCGGGCGCTGCTGCGGGCCTTCGCGGCGCGCGGCCACCGCGTCACCTTCCTGGAGCGGGACGTGCCCTGGTACGCGGCCCATCGCGACCTCGCCGCGCCGGATTACTGCGACCTCGTCCTCTATCCCGACCTCGCGGCCCTGCGCGACCTGCGCCCGCGCCTGCTGCGGGCGGACGCGGTGATGGTCGGCTCCTACGTGCCGGAGGGCGTCGCGGTCGGCGCCCTGGCGGTCGCGACGATGCGGGAGGCGGGGGGCGTCGCCGCCTTCTACGACATCGACACGCCGGTGACGCTCGCCAAGCTCGCCCGGGGCGACCACGAGTACCTCACCCCCGACCTGATCCGCGCCTACGACCTCTACCTCTCCTTCACGGGCGGGCCGGTGCTGGAGCGCCTGGAGCGGGAGTTCGGCGCGCCCCGCGCCCGCGCCCTCTACTGCTCGGTCGATCCCGCCCTCTACGCGCCGACCGGCGCGGAGCCGGTCTACGACCTCTCCTATCTCGGCACCTACAGCCCGGACCGGCAGCCGACCCTGGAGCGGCTCCTGATCGAGCCCGCGCGGCGGGCGCCCGAGCTGCGCTTCGTGGTCGCCGGGCCGCAATATCCCGCCGACATCGCCTGGCCGCCGAACGTCGAGCGGCGCGACCACGTCGGCCCCGCCGATCACCCGGCCTTCTACGGCCTGAGCCGCTGGACCCTGAACGTCACCCGCGCCGACATGCGCGCGGCCGGCTACAGCCCGAGCGTCCGCCTGTTCGAGGCCGCCGCCTGCGGCACGCCGATCCTCTCGGACGACTGGCCGGGCCTCGGCACGATCCTGGCGCCGGGCCGCGAGATCGTGGTGGCCGAGGGCCCCGACGCGGTGCTGTCGGCGCTCACCCGGACGAGTCCGGCCGAGCGCGCCGCCCTGGCGCAGGCGGCCCGCCGCCGGGTGCTGGCCCGGCACAGCGCCGCGCACCGGGCCCAGGAACTCGAGGCGGCGCTCCTCGAGGCGGCGGCGCCTTCGCCCAAATACTCGCAGGAAGTATCGAAACTCCCGCTTGCCGAGGGCGTTAGGGGGCGGAGCTAAGTACCTTTCGGCGAGGGGCTCTCGGGCCTTCCCGCCGCAACCGCAGGAGGATCCATGACGCACCGCAAGTCCACGACCGTCCTCGTTGCCGGCGGTGCGGGTTTCCTGGGCTCCCATCTCTGCGACGCGCTCCTGGCCCGGGGCGACCGGGTGATCGCCCTCGACAGTTTCCTCACCGGCCGCCGCCGCAACCTGCGCCACCTGGAGCGCGACCCGCGCTTCGACCTCGTCGAGCACGACGTCGTGCGCCCCCTCCCGGCCGCCCTGCGGCGCCAGACTTTCGACCGGGTCTACAACCTCGCCTGCGCGGCCTCGCCGCCGCACTACCAGGCCGACCCGGAGCACACCCTGCTCACGAGCGTGCTCGGCACGCGCCACCTGCTCCTGGCGGCGGAAGCGTCGGGCGCCCGCTTCTTCCAGGCCTCGACCTCGGAGGTCTACGGCGACCCGGAGGTGCATCCGCAGCCGGAGGGCTACTGGGGCCACGTGAACCCGACCGGCCCGCGCGCCTGCTACGACGAGGGCAAGCGGGCGGGCGAGACGCTCTGCTACGACTACGCCCGGGCCGGGCGGGTGGCGGTGCGCGTGGCGCGCATCTTCAACACCTACGGGCCGCGGATGCGGGCGGATGACGGGCGGGTGGTCTCGAACGTGGTCTGCCAAGCGCTGGCGGGCGACGCCATCACGGTCTACGGGGACGGCTCGCAGACGCGCTCCTTCTGCTACGTGGCCGACCTGATCGAGGGGATCATCCGGCTCTCGCTGCACGAGGCGCCCGGCCTCGCGGTGTCGCCGGTCAACCTCGGCAACCCGGTCGAGCTGACCGTGTCCGACCTCGTGGCGCGCGTCCTCGCGATGACGGGCTCGGCCTCGCCGGTCGTGACCCGCCCGCTCCCCACCGACGACCCGCGCCGCCGCCGGCCGGACATCGCCCGGGCGAAGGAGCTGCTCGGCTGGTCGCCGGCGGTGCCGCTGGAGCAGGGCCTCAAGGCCACGATCCTGTGGTTCGCCGACGAGGCGGAGGATGGACCGCGCGGGGCGGTGGTCAGCGAGGAGCGCCGCGCGGCCCTGGTGTGATCAGCCGTGACAGGTGCAGCCGGCATGTCCGCAGCCGGCATGGTCCGGATGACCGGTCGCGCACTCGTCGCAGCAATAGGCCCGCCCGTCATGCTGCACGGCCTTGGCGAGCGGGACGACGCAGACACAATCCTCGCAGGCGCATTTCACCATCTCGACCGCGACTGGCTCGCTCATCGTCCGTCTCCCGGAATCCTCACGATGAGGGCGGCGAGGATGAGCCATCGGAGAGGCTTCCGCAAGGTCAGGGCGCGGGAGGCTCGCGGAGGGCGCTCTCCGCCGCCCCCGCCAGGGCGAGGAACCGCGCGCCGGTCAGGCCGAGCCCCCATTCCTCGTAGAGCAGCCGCCCCCCGTTCGGCAGCGCGTCGAAGCGCAGGTCCGGCGCCTCGCGGAAGCGTTCGAGGGCGATCGGCAGCCGGTTGAGGATCGCGGCCTGGCTGGCATGGGCGGCGAAGAGGTCGGCCTTGAGGGCGCAATCCTCCGGGTCGAGGTGGAGGGCGACGGCGCGCCGCGGCGGATCGGCCGGCAGGAAGTGCCCCTCCTCCGGCCCGGCCGGGCCGCGGTGGTAGTAGGGCATCTCGATCACCGCGAGCGCGCCGCCCATCAGCCGCTTCGCCCCCTGCACGGCGAGCGCCACCGCGTCGTGGTCCGGATGCCCGCCCTCGTAGGCGTGCGTGAGGGCGACCCGGATGCCCCGCGCGGCGAACAGCCCGGCGAGCCGCCGCGCCAGGGGCGCCAGCGCCTCCGCCACGCCCTGGTCGGGAAGGCCGAGGGCGAGGCGCCGCTCCGGCGGCACGCCGGCGCGGGTCAGGGCGGCGTCGAGCTCGCGCGCCCGGGCCGCCGCGTAGGCCGCCGGGTCGGGGAAGCCGCGGCGCGCCGCGTCCCGGCCGTCGCGCGGCGCCCCGTCGGTGACGTGGATCACCGTCAGCCCGGCGAGGCGCGGGAGCTGCGCCCCGCAGCCGATGCTCTCGTCGTCGGGATGCGCCACGACCAGGGCCGCCCGGCCGGCCTCGATCCGGCCGCGGGCCGGATGCGCCAGGGCGCTCAGGAAGGACTCGGCCTCCGGCGAGGAGGGCGCCAGCGGGCCGGTGACCACTTGGCTCACGGGAGGGGCGCCGGCATCACCAGCGCCTCCGGACGCGGGCGGAGCTGGGCGGCGTAGCGCCGGATCATCGCGGCGCAGAACTCCGCGAATTCCTCCTTCACCTGGGGCGGGCTGGTGTGGTGGGGCGCGATGCCCCGGTGCTCGGGGGTGAAGCAGAACGTCACCGTCACGTCGAACTCCGCCAGGGCCTCCATCTGCCGGTCGAACCAGTCGAGGGCGTTCGGCCGGAAGGAATCCGCCCAGGAGAGCCCGGTGCGCAGGGAGCGCACGCCGAGGCGGCGCATCCAGGCCACCGCGTCGTCGAGCCGGTGGTCCTCGAAGTGGAACCACTGGCACAGACCCATCGCCGGGGTGTGGCGGGCGAAGTGCTCCAGGGCGGGCTTGGGCGTGCCGTCCTCGCGCAGCAGCCCCATGTAGAAGTGCCGGTAGTAGGAGGAGCCCTCCGCTTCCCGGTGCCGGGTGGTGGCGCCCCAGGCCTGGGGCAGGTCGTAGAGACTGTACCAGTGGATGCGCGGGGTGCGGCCGATCAGCAACTCGGCGGTGCGGTCGAGCCCGAAGACCTGCACCTCCTCGGCCCCGAAGGTCGAGACCCCGACCTCGGTCACCCAGACCGGCTTGGGGGTGACGGCCCGGATCTCGGCGAGCTTCCGGGGCCACTCGTCGATCTGCCAGAGATTCCAGTCGAGGGGAAAGCCGTGGACCGCCACCACGTCGACGTGGTCGAGGGCGCGCTTGGACTCGAGGAACTGCACGAAGGTCGGGTCGATCGGCGAGAGGCCGCCGAGCACGGTGGGCAGCGTCGGCGCCTCCTGCTTCAGGGCGCGGGCCGCGCAGGTGAGGGTGTCGGCGAAGAGGTGCCAGCCCGGATCGATCTCGGGATCCCAGTGCGACTTGTTGTTGGGCTCGTTCCAGATCATCGCCGCTTCAATCATGCGGGCTCCTTCTCACTGCGCATCCGCCGTCGGGCGGGGGTGGTTCGTCGCGCGCCTCTCAGGCAGGCGATGTGGCGGGGTGCATCGCGCCGGCAAGGGTACGACGCCCTCGCGAGCGAGACGGCGCGGCCCATCTCGGCCGGGGTCCTCGTCCTCGCATCATTCCCGCCGCCGGGCCAGGGGCCGCTTAGGCGCGAACCGCCGGAGCCGTGCGCCCCGTTGACCGGCGCGAGGCCCGGCCGGCCGTTCCGGCCTCGTCCCGGCCCGTCCGGCCCGGAGGATGGGCCGGTCCCGCCTCCGCTGAGGTTGAAGCCCAGGGCAGGCCCGACGCGCGGGGCGCCCGGCCGTCGCCGTCACCGCCGAGGCGCTTCCGCCCTCGCGTGCGCGGTCCCTCCGAAACCGCGCGGGACAGGCCCATCGGGAGCGCCCTCTCGGCGCGTCGTGGATCGGTACCATGGACTTGGAGGCACGGCGAACAGATTGTCCGTTCGCCTCGGCACAGGATGCAACGTATCTCGCTTGCACATCCTAAGGAAATTCATTTAACTTGCGAAGGCCCTGAAATGGAAGAGGGTTTCGATATTCTTGATTTCTCGACGCATATCTCGTTAGAATTGCCAATTAGATCGTTTGTGTTCTCTGGAGACGAGGAGAATCATAGACCAAATAGCCTGATGTGAGGCCAATCGCGCATGTGCACACGGACGCGCATCTTAGCCCCGACAGGATGATAACGGGAGGGTGGGTGAACCCGAACATCGCCAGACGTCTTAAAAGAAAAGATGAGATAAATATGAAAGTACTAAGATATCCAACTGAGGAAGAAATCAAACTTTGGAGCCGTATAGCAAAACAAGATTCTAATTTTTGGACTAGATTTAAAGCATTAGTGACTGAAGCGGAGAGCACCGTTCTCACGAACAGCCAGTTGGCAATTATAAGCTATGTTATAGATGCAACAAGTGAAGTTAATTTCGTCTCTGTCACGGTAGATATGTTGGACAGAAACGGCATAAAACATGACGAATGGGTGGTTGGTGATCTCGTTATCTGCTTGCGCGGTCAAGCCCGATTTGAACTTGGCTACGCCGTATAGATGGAAACATAAAAGGCGAGCCGATGTGTAAATAATTACGATGGAAGCAAAAAAACTCGAACATGGGTAGACGCAAATCACGATGGGTTTGCTCAGAACGGGGAGCTGACGACACTCGCCGCACACAACATACCAAAAATAAATCTGTCATCAGATGAAAAGAAATTCCTCCTTCCAGATGGCGCAAAGATGCGCGGCTCAAGTAATTTTATAACGGACTCAGGAACTACGGACATGATAGCTGATATTTCGTTCGCGTATAGAGCATTTTCCGACGAAGTGGATGCCGGTTCGTCGAAGAGAATGCAGCAAAATCAAAGACCTAGAGCAGGGTTCCGTTGCAACTTGATCGAACCCTGCTCCAGCGTCGAGGCGCGACCGGCTTGAGACCGGCCATGGCCGGGCTGCGGCACGCCGGACAGGGGCGTGCCGCAGCCGCGTGCGAACGCCGCGTCTCACGGCGTGGGATGCTGGCGCGCAGCAGGCCGCGAGCCGCCGCCGCGCCACACCGTGCCGCTCACGCGTCCTTGTCGAGCACCTCTTTGCTCTCGACCGTGGTGTCGGCCTTGAGGCGGTAGACCAGCGGCACGCCGGTCCACAATTCCAGGCCGGGGATCGTCTCGGTGGTGAGCCCGTCGAGCACCATGACCAGCGCCCGCAGGGAATTGCCGTGGGCCGCGACCAGCACGCGCTCGCCGCGCATCACCCGGGGCAGAATCTCCCGCATCGTGTAGGGCAGGACGCGGGCCACCGTGTCCTTCAGGCTCTCGCCGCCGGGCGGGGGCACGTCGTAGGAGCGGCGCCAGATATGGACCTGGTCCTTGCCCCAGCGCGCGCGCGCATCGTCCTTGTTGAGCCCCGACAGGTCGCCGTAATCGCGCTCGTTGAGCGCCTCGTCGGCGATGGTCGGCAGGTCCGGCTGGCCGAGCTCCTCCAGGATCAGGGCGGCGGTGCGCTGCGCGCGGGTCAGCGCCGAGGTGAAGCAGATATCGAACCGGATGCCCTTCGCCTTCAGCCGGCGGCCCGCCGCCCGCGCCTCGGCAATGCCGACCTCGGTCAGGTCGGGATCGCGCCAGCCGGTGAAGAGGTTTTTCAGGTTCCACTCGCTCTGGCCGTGCCGCGCGAGGACGAGAAGGCGCTCCATGATCTTCCGTATCGCTCCGTGAAGCCTGAGGCCCTCAGAGGCCCAGGACGTCGTCCATGTCGTAGAGGCCGGGCTTCTGCGGCGCGGCCCAGAGGGCGGCCCGGATCGCCCCGCGCGCGAAGAGCCCGCGATCCTCGGCCCGGTGGGTGAGTTCGATCCGCTCGCCCGCCCCGGCGAAGATCACGCTGTGCTCGCCGACCACGCTGCCCCCGCGCAGGGTCGCGAAGCCGATCGTGCCGGGCACGCGGGGGCCGGTCTGGCCGTCGCGCACCGCGACCTTGCGCTCCGCCAGGGCCACCGCCCGGCCCTGGGCCGCCGCCTCGCCCAGGAGCAGGGCGGTGCCGGAGGGCGCGTCGACCTTGTGGCGATGATGCATCTCCAGGATCTCGATGTCGAAGTCCTCGCCGAGCGCCGCGGCGACCTTGCGCACGAGGCCGGCGAGCAGGTTGACGCCGAGAGACATGTTGCCCGAGCGCACGACGCGGGCGTGGCGGGAGGCCGCCTCCAGCCTGCGCAGATCGTCCGGCGACAGGCCGGTCGTGCCGACCACGTGCACGAGCCGCGCCTGCGCGACGAGTTCGGCGTAGAACACGGTGGCGGCCGGGGCGGTGAAGTCGAGGACGCCGTCGGCCTCCGCGAAGGCCCGCAGGGGGTCGTCCGTGACCGCCAGGCCGAGGGGGGGCAGGCCGGCGAGCAGGCCCGCATCCGTGCCGACCGCCTCCGCGCCCTCGCGCTCGACCGCGCCGGCGAGCGTGCAGCCCTCGGTGCTCGTCACGGCCTGGATCAGCATCCGGCCCATGCGCCCGGAGGCGCCCACCACCACGAGACGCATCGCGCTCTCGCTCCCCCAAAAGGCCAATCCGGCCGCGTGCCTCCTACAGGGCGGCAGCCCCTCTGCCAAGGCGCCGGTGCTCAGCCCGCCCGCGCGGCGAGCAGCGGCGCCAGGACGTCGACGACGCCGGTGAGCGTGATCTGCGTGCCGACGCAGAGCAGCAGAAAGGCCGAGAGCCGCCCGAGCACCCGGGCGCGGGCAGGGCCGATGCGCGCGACCACCCGGTCGGCGGAGGCGTAAGCGAGGTGCACCGACAGCGCGATCGCCAGCGCCGCCAGCGAGGCGCCGAGGAGGAAGCCGTAGCGCGCCGCCCCGCTCTCCGGCCGGCTCGCCCCGAGCGCGATGGCGACCGAGATCGTGCCGGGGCCGGTGGTGAAGGGCAGCGTCAGGGGGAAGAACGCGATCTCGTCGAGGCCCGCCCCGGCGACGCCCTCGGGGCCGCGGTCGGGGGCGCGGGACGGGTCCGGGATCCGGGACGGGTCCGGGATCCGGGAGGGGTTCGGGATCCGGGACTTGGCCGGCTCGGCCTGCGCGGCCTTGCGGGCCTCGCGCTCCTCCGGCGCGGCGAGGAGGCGCCAGGCCTGCGCGGCCACCACGAGGCCGCCGGCGATGCGCAGGGCCGCCAGCGTGATGCCGAAGAAGCTGAGGAGCGCCGCGCCCATCCACAGGGAGATCAGCATCACGGCCGCCGCGTAGAGGCCGATGCGCCGCGCCAGCAGCGCCCGCTCTCCGTGGCTGCGCCCGCCCGTCACCTCGGCGAAGATCAGGGCGGCGCCGAGCGGGTTGACGATCGAGAACAGGGCCGGGAGGGCGAGGAGGAAGCTCTGCAGGGCCGCGTCGAGCCCGGGGACGGGCAGCATCGCGCGTCAGACCCCGCCCGGCACCGGAGCGGGCGCGGGGGCGGGCACCAGCACCGGTGCCCGCAGCCGCGCCGCCCGGCGGGCGAAGACGGCGACCGGCCGGTGCAGCTGCTTGATCGCGTCGACCACGTGCAGCCCCGCGAAGGGGAGCGACAGGCCGGTCCCGACCCGCTCCCAGGCGCTGGCGGTGCGCAGGGTGACCCAGCCCTCGACCGGCGGCATGTAGAGCGTCTCGGCCCAGCCCTCGGCCGAGAACAGCGTCTCGCGCATCAGCCGGCTCAGCTGCGAGCGGCTGTAGGGCTGGCCGTGCCCGAACGGCGTCGCGTCCCGGCGCGCCCACAGGCCGCGGCGGTTCGGCACCACCAGCACGAGGCGCCCGCCCGGCGTGAGCACCCGCCAGACCTCCTGCAGCAGCTCGGCCGGGCTCTCGACCGCCTCGATGGCGTGGATGACGATCACCCGGTCCACCGCCGCCTCCGGGAGCGGCATCATGGTCGGATCGACGAGGGCCGAGGCGGTGCGCCCGGTCGTCGGCCAGTTCACCACGCCCTGCGTCGCCGGCATGAAGGCGAGGGTCCGCTCCGCCGCGTGCCGCACCGGCCCGAGATAGGGCACCGCGTAGCCGAGCCCGAGCACGCGCAGCCCCGCCACCGAGCCGAGGAAGCGGTGGACGGCGCGCCCGACATGGCGCTGCGCCACGGCGCCCAGGGGACCGCCGTAGAAGGCGCGAAGATCCGTGACGTCGACACTCATGCGATACGACTGGGCACCCGGGGGCGCGACGCGGCGCCACCGCCGGTCGCGTCGTGGTCATCAATGGGCGCTGTCAGGCCCGGCGGCAAGGCGTCGGGGGAGGCGCCGCCTTGACTCGCCGCGAATCTGCCCGCCGGAATCCCCGCGCGGGCCCGCCGCCCTACCTTCCCGGCCAGACGATTCGACGGAGACGCCCATGCCCGAGATCCGCACCTTCCTGTGCCGGAGCGACAATATCGGCGTGCTGATCCGCGACCCCGCCACGGGCGCCTGCGCGGCGATCGACGTGCCGGAGGCGGGGGCGGTGCTGCGCGTCCTCGGGGAGACCGGCTGGTCGCTCACCGACATCCTGGTCACGCACCGCCACTTCGACCACGTCGAGGGCATTCCCGAGGTGAAGGCGCGCACCGGGGCCCGGGTCACCGCCCCCGCCAAGGCCGGCGACGCCGTGCCGGAGGTCGACGCCACGGTGCGGGAAGGCGACGCGGTCAAGCTCGGCTCCCTCGTGGCGGCGGTCTGGGAGACGCCGGGCCATTGCGCCGACCACGTCACCTACTGGTTCGAGCGCGAGCGCATCGCCTTCGCGGGCGACACCCTGTTCACGCTCGGCTGCGGGCGGGTGATGGAGAGCCCCCCCGAGGTGCTGTGGCGCTCGCTCAGCCGCTTCCTCGCCCTGCCGGACGAGACCGCGATCTATTCGGGCCACGATTACGTGCTCTCGAACGCCCGCTTCGCCCTGGCGGCGGATCCGGACAACCCGAACCTCAAGGCCCGGGCCGAACTGGCCGAGCGGGTGAAGCGGGACGGCCGCTTCCTGATCCCGACCACGCTCGGGGAGGAGAAGGCGACGAACCCCTTCCTGCGCGCCACCGAGCCCGCCCTCGCCCGCGCCGTCGGCATGGCCCCGGGCTCCGACCCGGCCGCGGTGTTCACGGCCCTGCGCGAATGGAAGAACCGGTTCTGACGGCGGACCGGCCGGCGCGGCGCCGGCCGCCGCTGGCCGGGCCCGTCGCGCAGCATCGCGCGCGGCTCCGCCCCGAACCCGCCTCATCCCGCGCCGAGGACCCCGTTCCGTGACAGCCTCCAGCCTCACCGCCGCCGAGGTGATCCGCCTCCTCGACCTCAAGCCGCATCCGGAGGGCGGCCATTACCGCGAGACCTTCCGCGACCCGCACCAGATCGAGGGTCGGGCCGCCTCGACGGCGATCTACTACCTGCTCGACGTCGGCGAGACCTCGGAATGGCACCGGGTCGATGCGGCCGAGCTGTGGTTCTGGCACGCGGGCGCGCCGCTCGTGCTGACGGTGAGCCCGAACGGCCACGACGCCGAGGCGGTGCATCTCGGCCCCGACCTCGCCCACCGTCAGCGGCCGCAGGCCGTGGTGCCGGCCGGCCATTGGCAGACCGCGACCAGCCTCGGCGCCTGGACGCTGGTGAGTTGCACCGTGGCGCCGGGCTTCCGCTTCGAGGGGTTCGAAATGGCGCCGAAGGACTGGCGCCCGCTGCCGCGGCGATGAGGGGCCGATCCGGGCTCCGCCTGATCGAAGCGGGTCCCGGATCACGAGCCCGCGCGGCGCCCGAGCGAAGCCGGCATCCGCATGGCCGAAATGGAAGATGGCGAAGCCATCAACCGGATGGCGGATGACCTCGATCGACTGCCCGGCTCCGCGCGCCGCGGACGCGCGGGTGCCCTTGATGCCGCGCCCGCCCGGGCCGCGCCCGCCGGTCCCCGGACCAACCCGAGAGGGTTCGTCCCCGCTTCGTGCGCCGAAATCAATTGCCGATTGGGGCCTACACTTCAGGCATATCCCGCCATAGATCCCCATTGTCGTTGCCGGCCACGATATGATCAAGGCTTGGCAGCGCAGATCTGCGGAAACTATCTCGAAATTGCAAATCTCGGACTCGTCACTGCCGCTGGAGGCTCGACAATTGGAAGCTTGGCAATTGGAGGCTTGGCAATGAGAGGTTACTGGGTGCGGCGGACACGGTGGGGAACCTTCGCGATCCGGCTATCCCGGGACGGGCGCTGGCTCGCCATCTGCGACGGCGAGAATCTGGGCGCTTACCTCACGCCGCAACGGGCGCTCGATGACCTCACATCCGGCCATGCCCAGACGCCCGCGAACGGCGTGAGCACGTCGGGAGCCGGTCTTCCCGGCGCACTGGGCGAGTGGACGTTCGTCCGCTCGGGCTGAGCCGCCGGCACCTGCGCGGCCTCCCGAGGAAGCGCGCGAGGCGCGCGGCCGCCGGCTACGCCGCCCGCGCCCGCTCCGCTCGGTCCGCCCGCGTGGCGACGAGCGCCCCCGCCACGATCAGCGCGCAGGCGAGCGCCAGCGACAGCGTGGCGGGCGCGTAGCCGGCCGCGACCAGGATCAGCGTCGAGAGGACCGGGGCGGCGTAGGAGCCGACGCCGAGGAGCCGGATGTCGCCGCGCTTCACGCCGATGTCCCAGAGATAGAAGGCCGCCCCGACCGGCCCGAGGCCGAGCGCCGCGACCGCCCCCCACTGGCCCGGCGTCGCGGGCCAGACCGTGGTCTCGAAGGCGAGGTGGCAGAGGAGGCTCAGGAATGCGGTGGCGAGGCAGAAGCCCGCCACCGCGTCGGTCGGCACCGCGCCGACCCGCCGCGACAGCACCGAGTAGCCCGACCACAGGAAGGCGCAGGCCAGGGCCGCGAGGTAGCCCGGCAGCGCCGCCGCCTCGAAGCTCAGGCTGCCGCGCCCGAGGAACAGCGCGACGACGCCGGCGAGCCCGAGCAGCGCCCCGATCAGGTGCGCCGGCCGCAGGCCGCCCTCTCCGGGCAGCAGGGCCGAGAACAGCACGATCAGGAGCGGCCAGAGATAGCTGATCAGCCCCGCCTCGGCCGGGGGCGCGAGGCGCAGGGCCGCGAAGTAGAGGGCGTGGTAGCCGAACAGCCCCGCGAGCCCCAGCGCCCAGATGGCGGGCGGCTGGCGCAGGGCGGCGATGCCGGAGGGCCGCAGGATCCAGCTGGCGCAGCCGATCAGCCCGCCGAGCAGGAAGGTCATCGCGGCGAGCTGGAAGGGCGGCACGCGGCCCGAGGCCGCGGTGAACAGGGCGAGGAGCGACCAGAGCAGGATCGCCCCGGAGCCGGTGAGGGTGGCGGTGCGGACGGTCATGGTCCGCGCCTATCACGGGGCAGGGCTCGGGCGCACCCGGTTTCGCCGGTGAGGTCTCCGGCGGGTTCGCGAGCGGGACGGCCGAGCGGCCGCGCAACCCGCTCGGTCGCCGCGCCCGCGAGGGACGCTACTGGCTGGTCTCGGCCGGCATCGCCTCGCGGGCCCGGGCGGCCTCCTCGGCCCGCCGGCGCGCCTCCTCGGCCTGGCGCCGCGACTCCTCCTCCACCCGCCGCCGCGACTCCTCGGCTTGGCGCCGGGCCTCCTCCTCCGCCCGACGCCGCGCCTCCTCGGCGGCCCGCGCGGCGGCGACCTTCGCCTCCTCGGCCTGCCGGCGCGCCCACTCCACCTCGGCGGCGGCGCGGGCGCGGTCCATCTCCAGGCGGCTGCGGCGGCGGGCCTGCTCGCTGCGGTCGGCCTCGACCGTGTCGATCTTGTCGAGTTCGCGCTGCAGCACCACGGCGGCGAGCGCCGTCGTCAGGGTCGTCACGTCCGCGTCGCGGGCGGGGCGCGCCAGCGGGCCCGAGAGCGAGAGGGCGAGGCTCGGCGGCGGCGCCGTCCAGGCCCGCGGCGTGCGCTCGGCCGTGAAGGTGCCGCGGGCGTCGAGCCGCAGCGTCCGCAGGTCCAGCTGCACCATGCCGGCCCAGGTGAAGGGGCCGGGATCGACCGTGAAGGTGCCGGTGCGCAGGACGCCGCCGACGAGCGCCGCCGGCACCGAGACCGAGCCGGTCAGCCTCAGCATCCCGCGCCCGAACTCCTCCGACACCACCTGCTCGACCCGACCCGCGCGCAGCGGATCCTCCTCCGCGAGCAGCCGCACCA
Source organism: Methylobacterium sp. WSM2598 (assembly GCF_000379105.1). Classification (GTDB taxonomy): domain Bacteria; phylum Pseudomonadota; class Alphaproteobacteria; order Rhizobiales; family Beijerinckiaceae; genus Methylobacterium. The sequence continues at coordinate 3,614,615 of NZ_KB900609.1, forward strand.
GCGCCCGCTCGACCCCGGACGGGTCGATCTCGCGGATCGTCAGGTCGGAGAAGCCGACCTCGCCGCTTCCCGCGAGATTGCCCACCAGGGCGGCCGGCGAGTCGCCCGCGGCCCCGACGCGCAGCCGGCCCGACAGCCGGCCGCGCACGGCCTCCCCACCCGTCAGGACCGGGATCGCCAGGTCCTCGAACAAGCCCTCGCCCGAGACCGTCGCCTGCCCGCCCTGGCGGGCCAGGGTGACGCGCCCGGAGAGCCGCCCGCCCGCGACGGCGCCCTCGAACTGGCCGAGCGACAGGCCGTCCGGCCCGAGGCCGAGGTCGAAGCGGGCGCCCTCGGCGGTGAGCCCGCGCCCGAGCGCGAGGCGCTGCGCGCTCACGGCGAGGCGGCCCCGGAAGGCCGGGGCGGGCGCCGGGCCGAAGCGGGTCTCCGGCCAGGGATCGGCCGGGCCGCCGCGCGCGTCGAGCACGAGCGCGGAGGCGAGCCAGGGCAGCGAGAGCTGGTCCAGCCGCGCGCTCCCCGAGAGCCCGCCCTCCTCCGGCCGCAGCACCGTCGCCGAGACCGCGCTGCCGAGCACGCTCCCCGCCAGGGACAGGCGCGGCACCTCGCCCTCGCGGCCGAGCCCGATGGTGAGCCGGGCCGGGACCGGGCCCGGCGGGGCGGCGCCGGGCCCGAGGAAGCCCGCCAGCGGGCGCAGGTCCGGGCTGTCGAGGGTCAGTTCGCCGTCCCGCGGGAGCGCGATCCCGTCGAGGGCGAGGGGGCGGCTCGTGGCGATCCGCACGCCCGCGAGATCGCCCGCGACGGTCACGGCGAGGGGCGAGGCCGGATCGGCGCCGCGCCGCCCGCTGACCCGCAGGGCGGCCGGCATGGCGAGGGCGGGGTCGTTCGGGCGGCCGAGCCATGCGCCCGAGCGGACCCGGTCGAGGCGCGCCTCGACGCTCTCCAGGCGCCCGGCGCTCGTCACGATCGAGAGGCCGAGGCGCCCGCCGCCCGCCTCGCCGCGGGCGTGGCTGCGCAGGCGCCCGCTCCCGCCGCCCGGGTCGCGCTCCAGCGTGACGTCGAGGGCGAGCGGCGCGGCGCGCAGGAAGTCCGGGACCGCCTCCGCCTCGGCGACGAGGTTGCGCTCCAGGAGGTCGATCAGCGGCGCGGCCACCGGCGCGGTGATGCGCCCGGCGATGCGCCCGGATCCGTCGGCGGCGATCCGGCCCGCGAGGCTCGCCTCCGCCCCCGCGAGGCCGCGCACCTCCAGGCTGCCGACCCGCAGAGCAGTCCCTTCGGATTGCAGGCTCGCCGCGATGGCGCCCGTGCGAGGCCCGCCCGGGCCGTAGCGCAGGTCGCGGGCCTGGAGCGTCAGGCCGAGATCGTGGTCGTGCAGGGTCTCGAACAGGCCGCGCAGCGGCGGCAGTTCCGCGAGGTCGAGGCCGTCCGCGACGATCTGGGCGTCCAGGCGCGGGCGCCCGCCCTCCTCGGCGGCCGGGCTGTAGCGGGCGCTGCCGGTCAGCCGCGCCTCCCCGAGCGCCACCCGCGCGTTGCGCAGGGAGAGGACCGGCAGGGCCGCCGTCACGTCGGCGGCGGCCTCGAAGGGACGCCCGTCGAGGAGGCGCAGGAGCGGGCTGCCGAACCCGAAGCGGTGGAGGAGGCGCGCGAACCGCTCGGAGGCCGGCGCCCTGACCGAGACGCGGCCCGCGAAGCTGCCCGGTCCCGAGAGGTCGCCGTCGAGGGAGAGCCGGGCGCCGCCGGGCGCCGTCGCCTCGACGCGGCGCAGCGCCAGGGCGCCCGAGGGGCGCAGGATCGCCGCCGCCGCGATCTCGGACCATTCGCCCTGCGCGATCGCCGCGCTCTCGACGGCGAGGTCGAGGGCGACCGTGCCGGGCAGCGGCGGGCCGAAGGCGGTGAAGCCGCGGGCGAGGAGGGCCTGCCCGTTGGGCGAGGCCAGGAAGGCGTCGAGGTCGAGGCGCCGCGCGTCGAGGGCGAGGGCCGCCTTCAGGCTCGGCAATTCGAGCGTGCCGCGGCCGCCGAGGCGCAGGGGCGCGCCGCCTCCGTCGATCTCCAGGGTCAGGGCGTCGAACGTGGCGACCCGGCCCTTCGCCTTGAAACCGCCCTGGAGGGTGAAGGGCAGGACGGGGGCGTGCCTGCCGGCCCCGCCCGCCCCGGGCGGGCCCGCGGCGGGCGGGGGCGACGCCACGGTCAGCCGCGCGGTGCCGCTCGCCTCGGGCGCGAGGCCCCGCACGGCATCGCCCACAAGGGCGAGCCGGGCGTCGATCTCGATCCGCGGCAGGGTCTCGCCCCCGGCCGTCGCCTTGACCGGCAGGGCCCCGTCCGGGAGCGGCATGCCGGTGGCGAGGCGGAACGGCAGGGCGCCCGCCATCCCCTCGGCCCGCCAGGGACCGGCGAGGCGCGGCGCGGAGAGGCGCACCGCCTCGGCGTAGAACTGGTCGGTGCGCCCGGTCGCCGGCACCACCGTGGTGAGGAGGAGCTGGGCGATGCGCAGGTCCTCGACGGCGAGGTCGCGCCCGCCCAGGACGGCGCCCAGATCCGGGGGCAGGACGAGGGCGCCGGCCTCGCTCACCGGCACCGTCACCTCGGCGCGGCCGATCTTGGTCTCGGTGAAGCGGATCTCGCCGGACAGGAGCGGCGTCAGCGCCACCTCGGCCTTGACGTAGCGGGCGTCGAGGGAGGTCCGGCCGGGGCTGCCGAGGACGACGTGGTCCATCCTCAGGCGGGGCGAGGGCAGGAGGCGGATCTCCAGGCGGCCGTCGCTGCGCACGGGCAGCCCGAGGGAGCGGCTGACCGCCGCGTCCACCGCGGCCCGATGCCCCTCCCAGTTCACGAAGGGCGGCACCGCCAGCGCGGCGACCAGGACGACGATGACGAGACCCGCCAGGGCGGTCAGGATGTCGCGCACGAAGAAGCCTTCCCCTCCCCTTCCGCCGGGACCCGGCCGCGGCCGTAGAATCCTGACACCGCTAGCATATCGGCATCGGCGGCAGCGCCCAATCCGCAGCCTGCCACGGGCGGCGCCCCGCGTCTTCGCGGGGGCGATGCCGGAATGCCACGGCCTGACAGCGCCGCAGCGGCCTGTTAAGCGCGCCTCACGCCCCCGGAGACCCGGCCCGCACCGATGCGCTTCTATCTCGGCCTCGCGACCACCTTCCACGACCCGGCCCTCGCCCTGGTCGGGCCGGACGGACGAATCCTGTTCGCCGAGGCGACGGAGCGCTACCTGCAGTACAAGCGCGCGCCCAATTGCGAGCCGGATTCGGCGCCGCGCATGGCCGAGCTGCTCGCCCGGTACCTGCCGGCCGGGGCGGAGCTGGTGGTGGCGACGAGCTGGGGGCCGGATTTCTCGGCCTTCCTGGCCCAGTCGGCGGCCGCGGGCGCCTTCGGGCTCGACGCGCTCGCCGCCCATTCGCCCGAGCTCAACCGCTCGCTGGTGCCCGAGCGGGCCGAGCGCACCTTCATCGCGCAGCTCGGCCTCGCGCAGGCGCGGGCGGGCTACGGCACGCTGCTCGGGCTCGACCGGGCGCATGGCGGGGCGAGCCGCCTCGCGGGCCTGCGGCGCTACCCGCACCACCTGACCCACGCGGCCTACGGGCTGTGGGGCAGCCCGTTCCGGGACGCGACCTGCCTCGTCGTCGACGGCATGGGCGAGACCGGCGCCTCGGCCATCTACCGGATGACGGCGGGCCGCCTCGCCGAGGTGAAGCGCCACCGGGGCCGGGACTCGGTCGGCTTCTTCTTCGGCCTCGTCACCGACCTCGCGGGCTTCGACCAGGCGAAGGGCGAGGAATGGAAGATCATGGGGCTCGCCCCCTACGGCCGGGCCGATCCCGCGCTGATGGGGCTGCTGCGCCGCCTCTACCGGATCGAGGACGGCCGGCTGCGCTTCGCCCCGGCCGAGACGGTGCGGGCGACGGTGGCGGAGATCCTGGCCATGCGCCCCGCCGACGCGATCGAGACCGGCTGGGCCGACCTCGCCCGCTGCGGCCAGGACGCCTTCGGGGAGATGATGGACGCGCTGCTCGGCCAGGCCGAGGCCCTGGCGCCGGGCGAGAACCTCGTGCTGACCGGGGGCTGCGCGCTCAACTCGTCCTACAACGGACGGGCGCTCGCCCGCAGCGGCTACCGCGCCCTGCACGTGCCCTCGGCGCCGGCCGACGACGGCAACGCGGTGGGGGCCGCGTGGCTCGCCTTCGCGGAGGACCACCCCGACTGGACCGGCCCCGGGGACGGCGCGGCGCTGACCCCCTATCTCGGCTCGACCGTCTCGACGGAGCCCCTCGCCCGCATGGCCGGCTCCGAGCCGCGCCTGCGGCAGCTCGGGCGGGCCGGCGTGACGGAGGCCGCGGCCGCGATCCTGGCGGCGGGGGGCCTCGTCGGCTGGGTGCAGGGCCGGGCGGAGTTCGGGCCGCGCGCACTCGGCAACCGCTCGATCCTGGCGGATCCGCGCCCGGCCGACGCGAAGGCTATTCTCAATGCCAAGGTGAAGTACCGCGAGGCCTTTCGGCCCTTCGCGCCCTCCATCCTGGCCGAGGCCGGGCCCGCCTGGTTCGAGGATTACCAGGACAGTCCCTACATGGAGCGGACCCTGGTCTGGCGCGAGGCGGTGCGGGGGCGGGTGCCGGCGGTGGTGCACGAGGACGGCACCGGCCGGCTCCAGAGCGTCACGCGGGCGCGCAACCCGGCCTACGCGGCCCTGATCGAGGCCTTCGCGGCCCGCACCGGCGTGCCGATCCTGCTCAACACCAGCTTCAACGTGATGGGCAAGCCGATCCTCCACACGGCGGAGGACGCGATCCTGATGTTCTACACCACCGGGCTGGACGCGCTGGTGGTCGAGGATTGGCTGCTGGTGAAGGACCCGGCGGCGCTGCCGGGCGGCGAGACCGGCGCCTGAGGCCCGGTCGGCATCGCACCTTGGCAAGGCTGCCACGAGGCAGCCATCGGCGGCGCCGACCCGAGCAGTCGATGCGGAATGGAACGCCGGGACACCGCGCCGCGCACACCGGATCGCACGGGCCGTTTCCAGCCGGCGCGCGGCGCGGGCCGGCGGCGTGCGCCGCCCTCACCTGAGAGCGATTGATACAACCCACACGGATCGTTAACGACGCGCGATCGCCGATCGTCCGACACGGGCTTCATGCCGCATCCGGGTACCCACGACACCACGCTCGTTGCGCTCTCGGTCGTGATCGCGATGATCGCCTCCTACACCGCGCTCGACCTCGCCGCGCGGATGCGGGCGGCGAGCGGCTGGGCGGCCCTGGCATGGCTCGCCACCGCGGCGCTCGCCATGGGCGGCGGCGTCTGGTCGATGCACTTCGTCGGCATGCTGGCCTTCACCCTGCCCGGGCTGGAGGTGAGCTACGACCTCACCCTCACGCTGATCTCCCTCGCGCTGCCGATCGGCGTCACCGCCCTCGGCTTCCTGGTGGCCCATCGCTGGCCGCGGAGCCTGCCGGCGCTGGCGGCGAGCGGGCTCGTCATGGGCCTCGGGGTGGCGGCCATGCACTATACGGGGATGCGCGCGATGCGGATGCGGGCGGACCTGCAGCACGCCCCCGCCTGGGTCGCCGTCTCGCTCCTGATCGCGGTGGGCGCCGCGACCGCCGCCCTCCGGCTCTCCGCCCGCACGGTCGGCTTCGCCGAGCGCATCGCGGCCGCGACCCTGATGGGGCTCGCCGTCGCGGGCATGCACTACGCGGCGATGCAGGGCGCGGAATTCTCGGCCAGCGCCCCGATCGATCCCGGGCACGGGGCCGCGAGCCTGCGCCAGACCCACCTCGCCCTGTGGGTCACCGGCACCACCTTCCTGATCCTGATGCTCGCCCTGATCGCGGCCACGTTCGACCGCCACCTCGCCGACCGGGCCTCCCGCGAGGCGATCGCCCTGCGGGAGAGCGAGGAGCGTTTCCGCCTGCTCCTGCGCAGCGTGACGGACTACGCCATCTTCATGCTCGACGGGGAGGGGCGGGTCGCGAACTGGAACGCCGGCGCCGAGCGCATCATGGGCTACCGCGACCACGAGGTGATCGGCACCCACGTCTCGCGCTTCTCCACGCAGGAGGACCGGGCCCGCGACCTGCCCGGACAGGCCCTGCGGATCGCCGCGGGCGCGGGCAAGTTCGAGACCGAGGGCTGGCGCCTGCGCAAGGACGGCAGCCGCTTCTTCGCGAGCGTGGTCATCGACCCGGTGCGCGACCCCGAGGGCCGCCTCATCGGCTACGCCAAGGTCACCCGCGACATCACCGAGCGGCGCCAGGCGCTGGAGGCGCTCGAACAGGCCCGCGTCGCCCTGTTCCAGGCGCAGAAGATGGAGGCGCTGGGCCAGCTCACGGGCGGCGTCGCGCACGATTTCAACAACCTGCTGATGGCGGTGCTCGGCAGCCTGGAACTCCTGCGCAAGCGCCTCCCCGACGACCCGAAGCTCACCCGCCTCCTCGACAACGCCGTCCAGGGGGCGCAGCGCGGCGCGGCGCTGACCCAGCGCATGCTCGCCTTCGCCCGGCGCCAGGACCTGAGGCCCGAGACCGTGATCCTGCCCGACCTCGTCCAGGGCATGTCGGACCTGCTGGAGCGCTCCCTCGGCCCGGCGGTGCGGATCGAGACCCGCTTTCCCCCCGACCTGTCCGCGGCGACGGCCGATGCCCACCAGCTCGAACTGGCGCTTCTCAACCTCGCGGTGAATGCCCGCGACGCCATGCCGGAGGGCGGGCAGCTCACCATCGCGGCGCGCGAGCGCGCGGCGGACGAGGCCCCTGGCGGCGAAGCCGCCCCGGAGGGCTTGCCGCCCGGCCGCTACGTCTGCCTGTCGGTGCGCGACACCGGGCAAGGAATGGACGAGGCCACCCTCGCCCGGGCGCGGGAGCCCTTCTTCACGACCAAGGGGGTCGGCAAGGGCACCGGGCTCGGCCTGTCGATGGTGCACGGGCTCGCCGAGCAATCGGGCGGGCGGCTGGTGCTGCGCAGCCGTCCCGGGGAGGGCACGCTGGCGGAGATCTGGCTGCCGGCGGCGCCGAGGCCGCAGCGCAGCGAGAGGCCGGCCCCGGCGCGGAGCCTGCCCCGCGCCGCCGAGCGCGCGCTCACCGTGCTGGTCGTGGACGACGATCTCCTGGTGCTGGAGAACACGGCGGCGATGCTGGAGGATCTCGGCCACCGCGTGATCGAGGCGCGCTCGGGCGCGGAGGCGCTCGGCCTGCTCGCCTCCGCGATGCCCCTGGACCTCGTCCTGACCGACCAGATCATGCCGGCGATGACCGGGCTCCAGCTCCTGGAACAGGTGCGGGCGGCGCGGCCGGAAATCGGAGCGATCCTGGCCTCCGGCTTCGCCGAGATCCCGAGCGGGGCGGCCCCGGCGGTGACCCGGCTCGCCAAACCGTTCGACCAGGCGACCCTCGCCCGCACGATCGAGGCGGCGCTCGCGGCGAGCCGGGACGAGCGGATCTCGGCCCTGCGGGCGGGCTGATACCACCGGTCATTTCTCATGACCGGTGGTACCGGTGGTGCGGCTCTCGAATTTTCGCCAAGCCTCTGGTTCGCCAAGCCTCTGGCTTGAAATCGAAAATTCGAGATGGAGCAACGGCTCGATGCGCCGGCATCCTGAGCCGTTGGCATGATCCGGCGCTCGGCTCAGCATCGCAACCCGGGCGGGGGCGTCATCGGCGGCGCCCGCCCGATCGGGCGAAGGCCGCGCCCCCGCCCTCGCGGACCGCCCGCGCCCGTCAGGCCGCGAGGACCGCGTAGACGTCCCCGGAATTGGCCTCGTGCGGCAGGTGCTCCAGGATCCCGCGCATCGCCGCGACCGGGACGAAGCGGCCGAGGCGCAGGCGGTGCTCCTCGCCGAGGGAGTAGTCGACCCGGTAGGGCCCGAGCGCGTCGAGGCGGTCGAGGACGCGCCGGGCCGGCCCGCGCGCGATGGTGGTGAACTCGAAGGAGAGGGCCGGCAGCGGCCTGCCCAGCCCCGCCAGCACCCGGTCCTCGACGCCCTCGACGTCGATCTTCACGAAGGCTGGGGCACCGTGGCGGGCGATCAGCCGGTCGAGGGTCGTGGCCGGGCAGGCCGCCGCCTCGTCCCAGACCTGACCCTCCCAGCCGGGCGCCCCGCGCGCCGCCGCGACGAATTCCGCCGAGGCGGAGGAGACCGTCGGGTTGCGGCGGTTGATGGCGAGGGTGACCTCGCCCTCCGCCTCCGCGACGGCCGCCGCGACGAGCGTCACGCCCGGATCGCGGCCGTGGAGGAGGTGCAGGGCACGCAACGGGCCGGCCTGCGGCTCGACGGCGACGACCCGGGCGCCGAGCCGCCGGAACGAGGCGACCCGGTCCCCGACATGGGCGCCGATGTCGAAGGCGAGATCGCCCGGCCGCAGGAAGCGCCCGTAGAGCGCGTCCATGGCGTCCCGCGGCGCCCCGGGCCCGTGATAGAGGCGCAGCGAGCGCCCGATGGCGGCGGCAGTTCCCCTCGGTCGCACGGTCGGGCCTCCGGTCGGCGCCATCCTAGAGCATTTTCCGACGAACACCGTGATCGGGCGCAGCGCCAGAGCGGCACCCGGACACGTTGCGATCGGGTGCCGCTCCAGATCTTTGATCTTGCCGCATTTTCTGCGACGAACCGGTATCCGCTTCGTCGGACAATGCTCGCGCGCGCGGCGCGGGGCCGCACCCGCGCGGATCGGCCGGCCTCTCCCGGTCCGGGGCTGCGCCATACCCCGCCATAACCCCCGCCCCGCCCCGGCGGCTTGCTCCTCCGCCCAAGCTCCGGCAAACCGGTCCGATCAGGTCCGGCCGCGTCCCGGGCGGGGGCGGTGAAGGTGCGCGATGGCGTTGGTCAAGAAGGCGAAGCTCGCGGCCCGGGAGACCGCCGGGAACCCGGCCCGGGACGAGACCGCGCCCGCGCAGCCCCCCGCACCCCGCCCGGCGCCGCGCCCCGCAATCCACCAGAAGGCGACCGAGCGCCTCGCCGCCGCCACCCAGGAACTCGCGGCGGGACTCGGCGAAGCCTCCGCGGCGGCCGAGGAACTCCGGCGCGCCATGGAGGAGATCGCGGGCGGCGCTGCCGAGGCCGCGGGCGCGGCCCAGGAATCGCTCGCCGCCGTCACCACCATGGCCGGGCGGCTCACCGAGGCCCGCGCCCGGGCCGACCTCTCCCGCCAGCGCACCCACGCCTTCCAGGCGCTGCTGATCGAGGCGAACACCCAGGTCACGGGCTCGGTCGCGGCGATCCGGGCCAGCGCCGAGCGCCAGAGCGGCATCGTCGCGATCGTGGACGCGCTCGACCGCGGCGCCGCCACCATCGGCGAGGTCACGGGGGCGGTCGGCTACGTCGCCGAGCAGACCAACCTCCTCGCCCTCAACGCGGCGATCGAGGCGGTGCGGGCGGGGGCGGAAGGGCGCGGCTTCACCGTGGTGGCGGACGAGGTGCGTGCCCTCGCGGAGACCGCCGAGAGCCATGCGCGGGACGTCCTGCCCCTCGCCGAGGCGATCCGGGCCGAGGTGCGGGAGATCGGCGCCACGGTCCGGGCGGCGGCGAGCCGCGCCGCCGACGAGGCTGCGGCCGGCACCCGGGTCGCGCACGCCCTCGACGAGGCGCGGAGCGGGCTCGGGGTGGTGGCGGAGGGCGCCCAGGCGATCCTCGCCGCCGCGGTCGAGGCCGAGACGATGGTGCGGGAGGCCGAGCGCGGCGCCGGGCAGATCGCCGCCGCCGCCGAGGAGCAATCCGCCGCCGCCGCGCAGGCCCAGGCGGCGGTCGGGCAGCAGACCGCCTCCCTCGACGAGAGCCAAGCGACCGCCCAGGCCCTGTCGGACCTCGCCGACGCGCTCCGGCGCCGCCGGGGCCGGCGGGAGGGGGCCGCCGAGATCGCCGGCGCCAGCGAGACCCTGGCGGCGACGATCCAGGAACTCTCGGGCACCGCCACCCAGATCCTCGCGGCCGTCGACCAGATCAGCCGCGGCACCGCCATCCAGAGCGCGGCGGCCCGGCAATCGAGCGCCGCGATGGTGGAGGTGGAGCGCGGGGCGGGCCGCACCCGGGAGAGCGCCGCGGCGGCGCTCGCCCGCGTCGCGGCCCTGGCGGGGACGATCCGGGAGATCCGCGGGATCCTCGACGGGCTGGCGGCGGCGGTGGCGCGGAGCCTCGCCGAGACCCTGGCCGGCCTGGAGCGCGTCGCCGCCCTGGAGGGGCATAATCGCCGCATCGAGACGATCGTCGACACGCTCGCCCTGGTGGCGGTGCAGATCAGCATGCTGGCGGTGAGCGGCGCCATCGAGGCCGCCCGCGCCGGGGAGGGCGGCCAGGGCTTCGCGATGGTGTCGGGCGACATCCGGGCGCTCGCCCGCGAGGCCGGGGCGAGCGCGGAGCGCATCCGCGGGACCGTGCGGGCGATCCAGGACGGCGCCGCCGCCATCCGGCGCGCCCTGGAGCAGGTCGGCGCCGCCGCCGAGGCCGAGGTGCTGCGCAACCGCGCCCTCATGGAGAGCCTCGACGCCGTGGCGCAGGACGTGGACGCACTGGAGCGCGCGAATGCCGCGATCGCCGAGGGCGCCGACGAGATCCTCCTCGCGGCCCGCGAGACCGCGCAGGGCGCCGCGCAGATCGCGGCCGCCGCCGAGCAGGCCGACCGGGCCGCCAGCGAGGCCGCCACCGCCGCCCGCCAGCAGGCGCGCGCCGCCGAGGACCTCGCCGCCGCGGTCGAGGAGATCGCGGCCCTCTCCGAGGCGCTGCGGGGGGCGAATGGCTGAGGCGGGCCCCGGCCCGGCCGGCGGCCGCGTCCTCCTGGTCGGGCACGGCCCCGGCCTCGTCGCCGTGCCGGCCGGGCTCGTCCGGGAGATCCGCCAACCGGGGCCGCTCACCCCCTGTCCCGGCAGCCCCGCGCCGCTCCTCGGCCTCTGCGCCCATCGCGGCCTCGCGCTGCCCGTGCTCGACCTCGGTCGGCTGCTCGGCCGGGAGGCGGCCGCCCCCGGCCGCCTGATCGTGGCGGAGGCCGGAGACCCGGTCGGCCTGCTGGTCGAGCGCGTCCTCGGCTTCGCGGCCGCGGCCGGGGAGGCCGAGCGGCTCGACCTGCCCGGGCGCCTCGCCGCCCTGCCGGCCCGGGAGGCGCCGCGCCGGGCCGGGCTCGCCCTCGCCCGGGCGCAGGCCGAGGCGCGCGCCGCGGCCGTCGGCCTGCTGCGCCTGCGCGCCGGCGGGCGCCCCTACGCCCTCCCCCTCGACGCCGTGGAGGAGGTCCTGCGCCTGCCGGCGGAGTGGTTCCCGGCGGCGGGGCCGGCGCCCGGCGCCCTCGGCCGCATGCGGCGGCGCGGGGCGTGGCTGCCGCTCCTGGGCCTCGCCGCCCTCCTGGAGGAGGAGGCCGGGCCGCCGCGGCCGGGGAGCCCGGTGATCGTCCTGCGCATCGGGGGCGCCCCGCTCGGCCTCGTGGCCGAGGCGCTCGGCCCGGTGCTGCGCCTGCCGGACGAGGCGATCGATCCGCTGCCGCGGGTGCTGCGCCGCGCCGGGGGAGCGCTCGCCGCGGTCGCCCGGCTCGATGACGGCGACCTCGTCCCGCTCCTCGCGCCCGAGCGCCTGCCGCGTCCCGAGGCCGCGCCCGATCGGGCGGCGCCGGTCCCGGGCGCGGCGCGGGAGCCGGTCCTCGCCTTCGACCTCGCGGGCACGCGCTACGGCCTGCCGGCCGGTGCGCTCGCCGAGGTGCTGCGTTGGTCCGGCATGATCACGCGGCTGCCCCACGCCCCCGCCTCCTGCCTCGGCCTGATCGGCCGGCGCGGCGAGGCGCTTCCCGTCATCGACCTGCGCCGCCTCCTCGGCCACCCGCCGGGCGCCGCGGTCCCCGGCCGGCCCATCCTCGTCCTCGACGGGCGGGAGCGCCTCGGCCTCATGGTCGACGCGGTGGCGGGCCTGGGGCGGGACATGCGCCCGGCGCCCGACGCGGCGGCGGGGCCCCCGCGGCGCCTCGATCCGGCGCAGCTGCGCGAGGCCGTGGCGCGCGAGCGGCGGCTCCCGACCGACCTCCCGCCCGGGGCGGCCGCATGATCCGCCTGCTCGTGGTCGACGATTCGGCGCTGATGCGGAAGGTCATCGGCGGCATCTTCGCGGCCGAGGGCGATTTCGAGGTCGCCTCGGCCCGGGACGGCGTCGAGGCGCTGGGGATGCTCAAGCGGTTCCGGCCGGACGTGATCACCCTCGACGTCACCATGCCGGGGCTCGACGGACTCGCCTGCCTCGATCGCATCATGCTGGAGCGGCCCTGCCCGGTGGTGATGCTGTCGGGCCTGACCGCCGAGGGCGCCGAGACCAGCCTCGACGCCCTCGCCCGCGGCGCCGTCGACGTCCTCGCCAAGCCCGAGGGCGTCGCCTCCCTGACCAGCGACGCGCTCGCGCCCACCCTGGTCCAGAAGGTGCGGGCGGCGTCCCGCGCCCGGCTCTCCCCGGCCCTGCGCCTCGCCGCGCGGCTGCGGGCGCGCCATGCCGGCCTCGAGGCGCCCGCCCGCCGGGAGGCGCCGCCCCTCGACCCCGCACCCGACCCGGCGCCGGGCCCCCTCGCCGGGCTCGTCCTCGTCGGCACCTCGACGGGCGGCCCGCCGGCCCTCGACGCGCTGCTGTCGGGCCTCCCCGCCGGCTTCCCCTGGCCGATCGTCGTCGCCCAGCACATGCCGGGCACCTTCACGGGTCCGCTCGCCCAGCGCCTCGACCGCCTCTCCCCGCTCGCCGTCCGGGAGGTGACGCGGCCGACGCCGCTCGCGCCGGGCCACGTCTATCTCGGGCGCGGCGACGCGGACGTGATCGTCACCCGCCGGCCGGCGGGCCTCGCCGTGGCGCCGGCCCCGGCCCATCCCGACCATCCCTGGCACCCGAGCGTGGACCGCCTGGTCGAGAGCGCCCTCGCCCATCTCGACCCCGCCAGCCTGATCGGCATCCTGATGACCGGGATGGGGCGCGACGGGGCCCGCGCCATGGCGGCGCTCAAGGCGCGGGGCGGGCGCACCATCGCGGAGGCCGAGGAGAGCGCCGTGGTCTGGGGCATGCCCGGGGAGCTGGTGCGGGCGGGGGGCGCGAGCCGCGTCGTGCCCCTCGACGGGATCGCGGCCGAACTCCTGACCCTGGTGCGCCCAGCCCTCGTGCCCGCAAGCGTGGTTCCTCCAGGGGGCGTCCCCCCATGCCGCTGATCCGCCGCGATCCCCCCGGCTGCGCGCCGCCCGGCCCGGCCGCGCCCGACGACCTGACGGCGCCCGAGCCCGAGCGCCGCCTCGCCGCGATCCGGGCGCTGTCCGGCCGCCGCGAGGCCGCGGGCGCGCTCGGCGAGGCGCTCGGCCGCGAGGGAGTGCCGCGGGTGCGGGAGGCCCTGCTCAGCGCGCTGATCGCCTGTGCCGACCCGCAGGCCGCGGCGGCGCTGGCGGCCCATCTCGGCGCGCAGGACCCGGCCCTGCGCAATGCCTGCGTGGAGGCGCTGCAGGACATGCCGGCGGCGGTGCTGCCGCTCCTGCCGGACCTCCTCGCCGATCCCGATCCGGACGTGCGGCTGCTCGCGGCCGGGGTGGCGCGCGCGCAGCCGCCCGAGACCGCGACCCGGCTCCTCGCCGGACTCCTCGACGGGGAGACGCACCCGAACGTCTGCGGGGCGGCCGTGGAGGTGCTGGCCGAGACCGGCACCGCCCTGGCGGTTCCGGCGCTGCGGGCGGCCCGGGCGCGCTTCTCCGCCGAGCCCTTCCTGCCGGGCGCGATCGACCACGTCCTGTCCCGCCTCGCCGAGGCGCCGTGACCCTCCCTGCCCCCTCCGCGATCCCGGCCCTGGCGGAGGCGGATCTCGCGCGCTTCGGCGAGTTCGTCTACCGGCGCACGGGCCTGCGCTTCGCGCCCGGCCAGCGCGGCATGGTCGAGCGGCGGGTCGCGGAGCGCATGCGGGAGGCCGGGACCGCCACCTTCGCGGAGTACTTCGCGCGGCTGCGGGCCGATCTCGACCGCGAGGTCGAGCACCTCATCAACGCGCTCACCGTCAACGAGACCTACTTCCTCCGCGAGGAGTACCAGCTGCGCTGCCTGACGGCCTCGCTGATGGGGCTCGTGACCGCGCGCAAGCGGCCCGGCGACGCGGTGCGGATCTGGTCGATGCCCTGCGCCACCGGCGAGGAGCCCTACTCGATCGCGATCTGGCTGCTGGAGCATTGGCCGGAGGTGGACCGCTACGAGGTGGAGATCGTGGGATCCGACATCGACACCGCGGCGCTCGCCGCCGCCGCGCGGGGCTCCTACGGGGAGAGGGCGCTGATGCGGCTGACGCCGGACCTCGTGGGCCGCTACTTCGCGCCGGAAGCGGCGGCACGCCCCGGGCCGCGCTCCGCGCCGCGCTGGCGCATCATCGAGGAGCTGCGCCGCTCGGTGCGCTTCTCGCCCTGCAACCTGATGGACCGGGCCGCCATGGCGGCGGAGGGCCGCTTCGACGTCGTCTTCTGCCGCAACGTGCTGATCTACTTCGACGACGCGTCCCGCCGGGTCGCCGCCGACCACCTCTACGACGCGCTCGCGCCGGGGGGCTTCGTGTGCCTCGGCCACACCGAGTCGATGAGCCGGATCTCGCCGCTGTTCCGCGTCTGCCGGCTGGCGGACGTGATCGTCTACCAGCGCCCGGAGCAGGACGATGGCTGAGACCGGACCGGCGCGCATCCTCGTGGTGGACGACGCGAGCCTCGTGCGCCGCTACTACCGCGAGGTGCTGGAGGCCGGCGGCTTCGCCGTGGACGAGGCGATCAACGGCATCGAGGCCCTGGAGCGGCTGCTCTCGGGGCCCTACGACCTCCTGGTGGTGGACGTGAACATGCCGAAGATGGACGGGCTCACCTTCCTGCGCGCCCTGCGCGCCCGCGAGGCGCCGCTGCGCGGCCTGCCGGTCCTCGTCACCAGCACGGAGGCCGGCGCCGCCGACCGGGCGGCCGCCCGGGCCGCGGGGGCGAATCTCTACCTCGTCAAGCCGATCGCCGCCGAGGTGCTGCGCGCGCACGCGGCGGCCCTGACCGGACGGCCGTCGTGAGCGACCTCCTCGCCCAGTTCCTGATCGAGGCGCGGGACCTGATCGAGGGCGCCGCCGACGACCTCATCGCCCTCGAGCGGGCGCCGGACGACGCGGCGGCCCTCGACCGGGTCTTCCGGGCCTTCCATACCCTGAAAGGGTCGGTCGGCCTGTTCGACTTCCCGCCCTTCCTGGCCCTCCTGCACGCGGCCGAGGACGGGTTCGCGGCGGCGCGGGCCGCGCGGCGCGCGGAGGACGGGCTGGTCGACCGCGCGCTGCAGGCCCTCGACGCCGCCTCCCGCTTCACCGAGGCGATCGCCGCGTCCGGCGCGCTGCCGCCCGGCGCCGCCCGGGAGGCGGACGGGCTCGGGCGGCTCCTGCGCGGCGGGACCGAGGCCGAGGCCCCGCCCGACCCGCCGGACGCGGCGGTGCCGGACTGGGCGGAGGCGCTCCTGGCGGGCGCGCAGCCGGTCGCGCCCGGCACGGGCCTCGTCGCCCTGCGCTACCGCCCGCGGGCGGATTGCTTCTTCGCGGGCGACGACCCGATCGGCCTGGTGCGGCGCGTCCCCGCGCTCCTGGCCCTGCGCCTCGCCCCGGCCGGGCCCTGGCCGGAAGAGGTCGACGTCTTCGCCTGCAACCTCGACATCGCGCTCCTCAGCGCCGCCCCCCTGGCCGAGGTCGAGGCGCCGTTCCGCCTCGTGCGCGACCAGACCCGCGTGGCGGCCTTCCCGGCCCCCGCCGCCCCCGCCCTGCCGCCGCTCGCCGCGGCGATCCTGCGCGAGCAGCTCGACCTCGTCGGCGCGCCGGGCGAGGCGGAGGGGGAGGCGGGCCGGCGCGAGGCCGCGTCCCGGTCCGCCGCCAACGCCCTGCGGGCGGCGGGGCTGGCAGCGGCCTCCCTGGCGGTCCTCGACGCCGCCGCGCAGGGCACGCAGGCTCTGTCCGCCTGCCTCGCGGCGCTGCTCGCGCGCGGGGTGCAAACCACCCCGGGCGGGGTGCAAACCACCCCGGGCGGGGTGCAAACCACCCCGGGCGGGGTGCAAGCCACCCCGGGCGGGGTGGAAACCACCCCGGACGGACCGAGGGCCGCCCCGGGCGGGGCGCCGGGCGCGGCGCAGGCCGCGCCGGGCGAGCGCCTGCTTCGGGTCGAGGCGGCCCGGATCGACCAGCTCGTCGCGCTCGCCGGCGACCTCGTGACGGCCCGCACCGGCCTCGGCCACCTCGCGGCCCGGGCCGAGGCCGGGACGGAGGCCGCCGCCCTGGCCCGGGCCCTGCGCGGGACCGACGCGCAGCTCGGCCGCCTCGCCGGGGAATTGCACCGGGGCTTGGCGGCCCTGCGCCTCGTGCCGCTCGGCCCCCTGTTCCGGCGCTTCCCCCGGCCCCTGCGCGAGATCGCCCGCAGCCTCGGCAAGGAGGTCGTGCTGGTGCAGGAGGGCGAGGAGGTCGCGGCGGACCGGGCGCTGGTGGATGCGCTGTTCGAGCCCCTGCTCCACGTGATCCGCAACGCCGTCGATCACGGGCTGGAGGAGCCGCAGGTGCGTCTCGCCGCCGGCAAGCCCGCCGCGGGGCGGATCACCCTGCGGGCGGCGCTCGTCGGCGAGACGCTGGCGGTGACGGTCGCGGATGACGGGCGCGGCATCGATCCGGAGCGGCTGCGCCGCCGGGCCGCCGCCGCGGGCCTGCGCGCCCCCGAGGCCCTGGCGGCGATGAGCGACGCGGCCGCGATCGACCTCGTCTTCGCCCCCGGCTTCTCGACCGCCGAGCGGGTCAGCGACCTGTCCGGCCGCGGGGTCGGCATGGACGCGGTGCGGGCGGCGGCCGAGCGCCTCGGCGGGCGGGTCGCGATCGAGAGCGAGGTCGGCCGCGGCACCGCGATCCGCCTGCTCCTGCCGCAGCGCCTCGCCCTGACGCGGATCGTGCTGGTCGGCGTCGGACCCGACCTCTACGGCCTGCCCCTGGAGGCGGTGGCGGAGGCGGCGCGGGTGCCGCGCGCGCAGATCCGCGCGGTCGGTCCCGGCCGCGCCGCCGTCCTGCGCGGGCGGACCGTGCCGGTGGTCCGGCTCGCTTCCCTGCTCGGCGTGCCGGGGGCGGAGGCGTCCGGGGAGGCGCGCCTCGTCGTCCTCGGCAGCGGCGCCGACGCCCTCGCGCTGGAGGTCGACCGCTTCGGCGAGCGACTCGACGTGCTGACGCGGCCCCTCCCGGCCCTCGCCGCGGCGCCGGGCCTCGGCGGCACGGCGCTCCTCGGCGACGGCCGGGTGCTGCTCGTCCTCGATCCCCCGGCCCTGCTCGCCCTGGCGCTCGGGGAGGGCGCGGCGTGAGCGCGGTGCGCGGGCGACGCGGGGTGCAGCCGCCAAGTTCGGCGACCAGGTTCGGCGACCAAGTGCGGCGACCAAATGCGGCCGTCAGGTCGCGGCCCGGAGAGGCGTGAGCGATGAGCGTCCAACCCGATCCCGACGACCCTGCCCTGATCCGCCTCGAAGGCCCCTGCCCGGTCGAGGAGGCGGAGACCCTCGCCGCGCTCCTCCTGGCGCGCCCGGGCGCGCGCGTCGACTGGACGGCCTGCACGCGACTCCACACCGCCGTGCTCCAGGTGCTCCTGCGCCTGCGGCCGCCGCTGCGCGGCCCCTGCGGTGATCCCCTGGTCGCCCGCTTCCTCGATCCCGGCCAATCGAGCCCGGACGAGGCCGCCCGGCCCGATTGCGGCTTCACCTGAGCGGATCGCGGGCGCATATACGCCGCTGACCGCTCGCATTGCCCGACGTCGCTCCCGCCTGTGATGACCCCATGTCCGTGACTGCCCTGATCGTCGACGACAGCAAGCTCGCCCGCCTCGTGGTGGCCAAGCTCCTGCGCCAGCTCCGGCCGGACTGGACGCTCGCCGAGGCGGGCAATGCCGAGGAGGCGGTCGCCCGGATGGAGGCGGAGCGGATCGACGTCGCCCTCCTCGACTTCAACATGCCGGGCCGGGACGGGCTCGACCTCGCCGCCGACCTGCGCGCGGCCCGGCCCGAGATGCCGATCGCGGTGATCTCGGCCAACATCCAGGACGAGGTCGTGGCGCGGGCGCGCAGCGTCGACGCCACCTTCCTGGCCAAGCCCCTGACCGAGGAATCCCTCGGCGGCTTCGTCTCGGGCGCCTCCCTGCGCCTGCGCAGGGGCGCTCCGTGAGCCCCGCGCCGGTCGAACTGACGCCGCTCCAGCAGGACGCCTTCACGGAACTCGTGAATATCGGGGTCAGCCGCGCCGCCGCGAGCCTGCGCAAGATGATCGGCGTGCAGGTGCTGCTCTCGGTGCCGTCGGTCGAGATCGTGTCGCGCCGCGACGCCGCCCGCCTCGTCGCCGAGCGCGAGGCGAGCGACCTCGTCGTGGTGCATCAGAGCTTCGCGGGCGCCTTCTCGGGGCGCGCCCTGCTGATCTTTCCCCAGGAGACCAGCCGCGAGCTCGTCCGCGCCGTCACGGGCGAGGAGCTCTCGGCCGAGGAGGTCGAGGCCCTGGAGGACGAGGCGCTGACCGAGACCGGCAACATCATCCTCAACGGCTGCCTCGCCACCATGGCGAACATGCTCCAGCGCACGCTGACCATGTCGCTGCCGGCGGTGATGCGGGGCGACGGACGCCAGATCTTCCGCCCCGGCGACGCGGCCGACGCGGACACGCTGGTGCTGTTCCTCTACATCAACTTCTCGGTCCGCGAGCGCGACATCCGGGGCTATATCGCGATGCTGATGGACCTGCCCTCGCTGGAGAACCTGAGGATTCTCATCGACGACTTCATCGTGCGGGCGATCGGCGAGACGGGGGAGTGATGGGCGTCGGGCGCGAGCGGCGGGCGGGCGCTCCGCCGCGGCCAGGGCCGGTCGCGCCAAGGCGCGGCATGCCAGGGCGCGGCATGCCAGGGCGCGGCATGCCAGGGCGCGGCATGCCAGGGCGCGGCATGCCAGGGCGCGGCAGGTCATGAGCGCAGAGCGGTGCGAGCCGCAGGGCGTGGCCGACCTCGCCGCGGCGGCGGCGGCCCTGCGCCGCCATGCCGGGCCGTTCTTCACCGTGCTGGAGCGGACGCGCCAGCCGATGATCTTCACGGACCCGCGGCTGCCCGACAACCCGATCGTCTTCGCCAACCCCGCCTTCCAGGCGCTCACCGGCTACGGGGAGGCGGACCTCGTCGGGCGCAACTGCCGCCTGCTGCAGGGTCCGGGCACCGACCCGCAGACCGTCGCCCGCATCCGGGCCGCGGTCGCGGAGGGCCGCGAGGCGCGGGTCGCGATCCTGAACTACCGCCGGGACGGCACCAGCTTCTGGAACGAGCTCTTCGTCTGCCCGGTCTTCGACGAGGCCGGCCGGCTGATCAACTTCTTCGCCTCGCAGATCGACGCCAGCCAGGCCCACGCGGCGCAATCCGCCCACGAGCGGCTCGGCGCCGCCGAGGCACGGCTCGCCGAGGTGCAGCGCCACCTCGCCCTCACGCTCTCGGCGGCCGGAATCGCCGGCACCTGGGACTGGGACATCCCGAACCGGCGCCTTCACGTCGACGAGCGCTTCGCGCTCCTCACCGGCCTTCCCCTGCCGGTCGACCCGGCGGGGGTGCCGACCGCATCCTTCTTCGCCAGCATCCACCCCCTCGACCGCGCCCGCATCCGCCTCGCGGTGAGCGGGATGCTCAACGGCGCCGAGGTGTTCGACAAGGAGTTCCGCCTGCGCACCCCGGACGGGGCGGTGCGCTGGGTCCACGCGCGCGGGCGCTGCCTGTACGGGGCGGACGAGACGCCGCTTCGCTTCACGGGCGTCCTCGTCGAGGTGACGGACCAGAAGCGCGTCGAGGAGCGCCTGCGCATCGCCCAGACGGCGGGCCGGGTCGGCGCCTTCGAGTACGTGCCGGGCTTCGCCACGGTGGCGGTCTCGCCGCAATTCTGCAGCCTGCTCGGCCTGATGCCGGCCGAGACGCTCGCCGTGAGCGCGGTCAACGCCCTCGTGGTCGAGGGTGATCCGGCGCTCCTCGATCCCGGCCTCTGCGAGGTCGGCGAACTGCCCCACGCGGAGATGCGGGTGCGCCTCGCCGACAGCGGCGAGACGCGCTGGCTCGCGCGGCGGGGCGAGGCGATCCGCGACAACGAGACCGCCGACCTGCGCCACGTCGGCGTGATCTACGACGTGACCGCGACCAAGCGGGCCGAGGTCGCGCTGCGCGAGCTCAACGACACGCTGGAGGCCAGGGTCCGCGAGGCGATCGCCGAGCGCGAGCAGGCCGAGGAGCAGCTGCGCCAATCGCAGAAGATGGAGGCGGTGGGGCAGCTCACGGGCGGCATCGCCCACGACTTCAACAACCTCCTCACCGGCATCGTGGGCTCCCTCGACCTGATGCAGACCCGGATCGCCGAGGGGCGCACCGAGAACCTGTCCCGCTACGCGGGCCTCGCCATGACCTCGGCCCAGCGCGCCGCCGCGCTGACCCACCGGCTCCTCGCCTTCTCGCGCCGGCAGCCCCTCGAATCGAGGCCGGTCGACGTGAACCGGCTGGTCAATTCGATGGACGAGCTGCTGCGCCGGACCCTCGGCGAGCAGGTCCGGCTGGAGATCGTGGTGGCGGGCGGCCTCTGGCTCACCCTGTGCGACCCGAACCAGCTGGAGAACGCGGTCCTCAACCTCGCGATCAACGCCCGCGACGCGATGCCGGACGGCGGGCGCCTGACCATCGAGACGGCCAATGCCCACCTGGACGAGGCCTACGCGGCGCGCGAGATCGGCGTCAGGGCCGGGCAATACGTCTGCATCGGGGTCAGCGACACCGGCACCGGCATGCCGCCCGACGTGATCGCCCGCGCCTTCGACCCGTTCTTCACGACGAAGCCGCTGGGCCAGGGCACGGGGCTCGGCCTGTCGATGATCTACGGCTTCGCCAAGCAATCCGAGGGCACCGTCAAGATCTACTCGGAGCCCGGCCAGGGCACGACGGTGAAGCTCTACCTGCCGCGCTACCGCGGCGAGATCGAGTCCGCGGGCGACCACCGCGGGGAGGCGCCGCGGGCCGAGCGCGGGGAGACCGTGCTGGTGGTGGAGGACGATGCCACGGTGCGCGCCCTGGTGACGGAGGTGCTGCAGGAACTCGGCTATCAGGCCCTCGAGGCGCCGGATGGGCCGGCGGGCCTGCGCGTCCTGCAATCCGACGCCCATGTCGACCTGCTGATCACCGATGTGGGCCTGCCCGGCATCAACGGCCGCCAGCTCGCCGATCAGGCCCGGCTGTCGCGCCCGCAGCTGAAGGTGCTGTTCATGACCGGCTACGCCGAGAACGCCGCCTTCGGCAACGGCCAGATCGCGCCCGGCATGCAGATGATCACCAAGCCCTTCGCGGTCGACGCGCTCGCCACCAGGATCCGGGCGATCTTCGAGACCTGATCCGACATCCGACGGATTGCTTCGCCATCTCCCATTTCGGCCATGCGATGTCGGCTTCGCTCAGGCGCCGCGCGGGCTTGGCAGACGCTCTCCGGACGTGATCGCCCGGACCGCGGATGGTCCGCGGCCGGGCGGCTTCAGTCAGGCCGCGAGCGCGTCGTGGCCGGCGAGGCTCTCGGTCAGGAAGCTGATGAGCGGCTGCACCCGGTCGTTCGACTTCCTGCTCGATCCGAGAAGAACTACCCGCTTTCCTTCTGGCGTTCAACGCCGCGCCGTGCGGCCGGCCCGGCAGGGTGCGGCGGCCTCCGGACGGGCCGGGGCCGCCCAGACCGCTGGCTGTCTGTTCGGCCTCTCGCCAACTCGAGGTTGATCTGGCAGCGTCCGCGCCGCCTCGCTTCGGCAGGAGAGTGTGATGGCCCGTTCGTTTCCGGCCGTTCCGGCCTCGTTCTTCGGCATGGTGCTGGGCCTCGTGGGGCTCGGGGCTGCGTGGCGGGCGGCCGCCCAGCTCTGGGGCGCCCCGTCCCTCGTCGGCGAGGCCGTGATGCTGCTCGGTGTGGCGGTCTGGGCCGCCGTGGCGGCGCTCTACGGGGCGAAGTGGCTGCGCGCCCGCCCGGCCGCCCTCGACGAGGCGCTGCACCCGGTCCAGTGCTGCTTCATCGGGCTCGCCGGGGTCTCGACCATGCTGGTCGCCCTGGCCGCCCTCCCGTACGCGCGGCCCCTCGCCTTCGTGCTGTTCGGGCTCGGCGGCCTGTTCACGCTCGGCTTCGCGGTCTGGCGCACGGGGGGCCTCTGGCAGGGCGGGCGCGACGTCGCCGCGACGACCCCGGTCCTCTACCTGCCGACCGTGGCGGGCGGCTTCGTCACGGCGGCGGCCGCCTCGGCCTTCGGCCTGCACGACCTCGCGCAGCTCGCCTTCGGGGCGGCGCTGCTGTCGTGGCTGGCGATCGAATCGGTGCTGCTGCACCGGCTCTACACCGGCCCGACCCTCGGCGCGGCCCTGCGCCCGACGCTGGGCATCCAGCTCGCGCCGCCGGCGGTCGGGGGCGTCGCCTTCCTGAGCCTCGGGGGCGATCCGGCCGGGCCGGTGGCGCTGGGGCTGTTCGGCTACGGCCTGCTGCAGGGATTGGTGATGCTGCGGCTCGTCCCCTTCCTGCGCGGGCAGGGCTTCTCCCCGGCCTTCTGGAGCTTCTCGTTCGGCGCGACGGCGCTGGCGTCCCTCGGCCTGCGGATCGGCGCGACCGGGCAGGCGCCCGCGGTCGCGGCTCTGGCGCCGCCGGTCTTCCTCGGCGCCAATCTGCTCGTCGGCTGGCTGGTGCTCGGGACGCTGCGGCTCCTGGCGGCGGGCCGGCTCGTCGCGGCGCCGGCCCCGCCGCCCCCGGCCGAGCCGCTGCTGCCGCAGGCGCGCTGACCCGAGGACGGACCGGCCCCGCCGCCTCCGCCACGGCTCGCGCATCATGCGCCGAAGCGGTCACCGCTTCGGCGGCGAACCGAAGGACCGCGTCAGCGAAGAATGATGCGACACCAAGTGGCGAGGTAGAATTGCACGGCGCAATTCCGCCTCGCTTCGCGGCGCGGGCGGCGCCGCCCGTCCCGCTGTCTTGAGGGGAATCCCGATGAGCATCTTCGAGCCCGATCTGCGCAGCCTCGCGGGCGAGACCCGGCCGTCTCGCCGTGCCGTGATGGTGACGAGCCTCGCCACCGGCTTCGCGCTGGCCGCGCAGCCCATCGCCGCGCAGACCGCCATCGCCACCGACGCGAACGGCCTCACCGCCGGCCAGGTGAAGGTCCCGACGCAGGATGGCGCGATCCCGGCCTACCGGGCGATGCCGGCGAGCGGCGGCCCCTTCCCGGTCGTGCTGGTGGTCCAGGAGATCTTCGGCGTCCACGAGCACATCAAGGATGTCTGCCGCCGCCTCGCCAAGCTCGGCTTCTACGCGGTGGCGCCGGAACTCTACGCCCGGCAGGGCGACGTCTCGGGCATGACCGACATCCAGGCGATCGTCCGCGACGTGGTCGCGAAGGTGCCGGACGCGCAGGTGCTCGGCGACCTCGACGCGACGGTCGCCTTCGCCAAGGAATCCGGGCAGGCCGACACGGCGCGGCTCGGGATCACCGGCTTCTGCTGGGGCGGGCGCATCGTCTGGCTCTACGCGGCGCACAACCCCGCCCTGAAGGCCGGCGTCGCCTGGTACGGGCGGCTCGCGGGCGCCGCCACGCCGCTGCAGCCGAAGAACCCGCTCGACCTCGTGACCGCGCTGAAGGCGCCGGTGCTCGGCCTCTACGGCGGCGCCGACCCGGGCATCCCGGTGAGCACGGTCGACCAGATGCGGGAGGCCTGCCGGGCGGCGGGCAAGACCTGCGATCTCGTGGTCTATCCCGACACCCCCCACGCCTTCAACGCCGATTACCGGCCGAGCTACCGTCCCGGGCCGGCCCGGGACGGCTGGCAGCGGCTGCAGGCCTGGTTCCGGCAGCACGGCGTGGCCTAAGGATAAGGGACGGCCCCTCCGCCCGGGCCTCTCAGGCGGCCGCGTCGGACCCGGCGCGGCCCGCCTCCGCCCGGCCCGGCCCGGCGCCGCTCCGGCCGGCCGCGAGCGCGACCTGGTCGGGCACGTCCTCCTCGGAGCCCCACCAGATCGTCTCGCCGCTGCTCATCCGCGCGTAGCGGGCGAGCCCGTAGGTGCCGATCTCGACGATTCGTCCGGGCGCGCGCGCCCTCCCGGTAGCTGCCATCGCCAGGTCTCCGTCTCCACGATCCGCCTACAAACGACGGGACGGGCCCGCGGGTTCGACGCGGGATGCGGCGTCCCGGCGCGGGCGCGATCGGTGCGCTGGCGCACCGACCTCGCGCGCACGGTCATGGCCGGGTCACACCCTGTCCTCATGTCAGCCCTGGCGCATACCGGACGAGGTGGGAATGAGCACCGTCATCACCGATCTCGTGGCGGAGGCGATCCGGGAGGTGGACGCGCAGTTCGTCATTCCCTACGGGATCGAGCCCCGCGACGCGCAGGCGCTCGCCCGCGCGGCCATCGCCGCCTACGGCGACGCGCTGGCCTCGGCCGGCCTCGCGATCGTGCCGCTCGCCGCCGCCGAGACGCTGCGGGCGCAGGACGCGCGGTCGCACGAGGCCCGCGCCCAGACCCGCGAGGGCCGGCAGGTCGCGGGCCGCGCGATCCTCAACGCGCGCCTGCGCCCCTACCGCTCCCTCGTCAGCCGCCGGGGCTGAGCGGGGTCCCTTTTTCCCGGGCCGGCCCTAAACTACCACGCCGGCCGGGCGGCCAAGGAGGGAGCGCGCAGCAGAGGGCGCCGGGCCGCGCGGCCCGCGCCCCGCCGAAGAGGATGCGTCATGCTCTCGAGCCTCCGGTGCGCACTCGCCCTCACCGCTTCCCTGCTCGCCGCCGGGCCCGGTCCCGCCGCGGCGCAGGCCTCCTCCTGCCCGCCGGGCTACAAGGTCGCGGCCGGGGCCTGCGTGCGCAGCTGCCCGGGCGGCTTCGAGGATACCGGGCGGGCCTGCGTCTTCCGCAGCATGGGGCGCTGATCCGCCCCGTGCGCCAGCGCAGGGACGCGGCGCCCGGCCCACGCAATCCTGCTGCAACGCAACTCGGGCAGGAGCTGGCGGGCCGGCGGGGACCGGCGGCATCCGTCAGGAGGGCTGATGACGGGCAACGAGATTCCGACGCTGGGCGAGCTGTTCCGGGTCCGGGCTGTCACCGATGGCGAATTGAGCGCCGCCGTGACGTCCTTCTTCGCCGATCCGCGGCCCGGTCCGCGCGAGATCGCCCGCGGCATCCGCCTCGACATTGCGGCGGCGGTGGCGGCGCACGAATGGGCCTGCCGCGTGGTCGCCGACGAGGCGATCGTCGCGACGGCGCGGCGCAACGCCGTGCGCGCGGCGATCCTGCGGGCCCGCCCGCTCTGACCCGCGCTCACGGGGCCGGCTCGTCCTCCTCGTCGACGATGCGGCGGGCGAGGGCCGGCGCGAAACCCGCCCGCGCCAGCGCGGCGATGTCGCGCTGACGCGCCTCGACCCGGTCCTGAGATCGCCGCC
The DNA here is from genome assembly GCF_000379105.1 of Methylobacterium sp. WSM2598. GTDB lineage: Bacteria > Pseudomonadota > Alphaproteobacteria > Rhizobiales > Beijerinckiaceae > Methylobacterium. The sequence continues at coordinate 3,640,040 of NZ_KB900609.1, forward strand.
AGGGCCCGAGCCGCCGCCGCCGCGCATAGGCGCGCGCCGCCGCTTCCTCGTCCTCCTCGGGGCCTTCCTGCCCCTCGCCCGCATGCGCGGCCAGGGCCGCCCGCACCGTGTCGCGGTCGACCCCCTTGGCGGCGAGCTTGGCCTGGATCGCCCGGGCGGAGCCGCCGCGGCGGCGCAGGCTGCGGACCTTGGCATCCGCGAAGGAGGCGTCGTCGACGAGCCCGGCCCGCCCGGCCCGCGCCACCACCGCCTCCACCATCGCGGCGAAATCCTCCGGCGCCTCGCCCCGCAGCCGGCAGCGCGCCTCCGCGCGCCGCAGCAGCACCCGCCGCAGCATCTCCGTCGAGGCGCCGTAGCGCTCCAGGTAGGCCAGGGCCGCGCGCTCCAGGGAGGCCGGGGTGATCGGCCGCGCCGTCTTTCCGCCATCCCGGTCGGCATCCTGGCCGGGAGCAGGGATCGCGCGGGGCTCGTCCGGGTTCATAGGGCGCATCCGTTGCGAGGAGCGATGCCCACGATACTGCACAGGCGCGATATCCTCTTCCTGACGGTCGGCCTCCTGCTGGTGGCCGTGACCGCCCTCGCCTTCGTCCTCACCCGCCCGACGACGCTGCGGGTCGCGGTCGGGCCGCGCGACGGCGTCGAGGCCCGGCTGATCGCGGCCTACGCGGAGGCGCTCGCCCGCGGCCAGGAGGATATACGCCTCAAGGTCGTGCCCTACGACGACGTGCGCGACAGCGCCGCGGCCCTGCAGGAGGGGCGCGCCGACCTCGCGGTGGTGCGGCCGGACGTGAAGCTGCCCGAGAACGGGCTCACGCTCGCGGTGCTGCACGACGAGGCGCTGATCATCGCCGCTCCCGCGGGCGCCGGCCTCGGCGAGCTCCCCGAACTCACCGGCAAGCGCCTCGGCCTCGTCGCCCGGCACGGCGCCGACCTGCCCTTCATGGCCAGCCTCCTCACCTATTACGACCTCGCCCAGGCTCCGGCGGAGCGGGCCGGCGTGCCCGGGACCGTGGCGCTGGTGCCCCTGCGGGCCGAGGAGGTGACGGCGGCGCTGACGGGCGGGCGCATCGACGCGGTCGCGGTGATCGCCGCCCCGTCCTCGCGCTGGGCGGGGCACGTGGTCCGGGCCGTGGAGGCCGCCTCGCCGGAGCACCGCGCGAGCTTCGTCGCGGTGCCGGACGGCGAGGCGATCCTCCAGCGCCTGCCCGAACTGCAGAGCGTGACCATCCCGGCCGGCACCTTCGGGGGACGCCCCAAGCGCCCCGACGAGGAGGTGCGCACGGTCGGCGCCTCCTACCGGCTGATGGCGCGGGCCTCCCTCGACCGGGACACCGCCGCGCGGGTGACCCAGCACCTGTTCGAGCTGCGCTCCCGGCTCGCGGCCCGCACCACGACCGCGAACCTCGTCAAGGCGCCGGATTTCGACAGTTCCGTCGCGGCGACGAGCGCGCGGCTCCCCAACCACCCGGGGGCGGTGGATTACTTCGAGCGCGAGCAGCAGACCTTCCTGCAGCGCTACGAGGACCTGATCTACCTCGTGGCCTTCTTCGGGGGCGGGCTGGGCTCGGCCGGGGCCTGGATCGGCCAGCGGCTGGCGCGGGAGAAGCGGGCGCGCGTCGACGCCGTGCTCGACCGGCTGCTCGGCATCCTGAGGGAGGCCCGCACCGCCCCTGACCCGGCCGCGCTCGACGCGCTCGCGGTCGAGATCGACGGGCTCGTGGTCGACGTGGTCGGGCATGCCCGCGCCCACGACACCGACATCCGCACGATGAGCGCGCTGATCCTGGCGGTGGACGCGGCCCGGGCGGCCATCGCCGATTGCCGGGGCGCGCGGGGCGAGGAGGCGCCGCGCGAGCGGGCCGCGCGGGTGCTGAGCCTGCACGCCCCGGGCGGGTAGGCGGGCCGCCGCTTAGAGGGGGAGGACCTTGCCCGGATTCATGATGTTGTCCGGGTCGATCGTCCGCTTGAGGCCGCGCATCAGGGCGAGGGCCGGGGCGCCGTGCTCGATCTCCATGAAGCGCATCTTCTTCTGGCCGATGCCGTGCTCGCCCGTGCAGGTGCCCTCCATGGCGATCGCCCGGGCGACGAGGCGCTCGATGAAGCCCGTCACGCGGGCGATCTCGTCGGCATCGTCCATCATCACCAGCGGCGAGGTGTGGAAGTTGCCGTCCCCGACATGGCCGGCGATCGGCGCGATGATCCCGCTCTCGACGATGTCCCGCTTGGTCGCGTCGACGCATTCGGCGAGGCGCGAGATCGGTACGCAGACGTCGGTGGCGATCACCTTGGCGCCGGGGCGCATCCCGCTCGCGGCCCAGTAGACGTCGTGCCGGGCCTGCCAGAGGCGCGAGCGCTCCTCGGCCTTCGTCGCCCACTCGTAGGGGCCGCCGTCGAACTCGGCCGCGATCTCGCCGAAGCGCTCGGCCTGCTCGGCGACGCCGGCCTCCGAGCCGTGGAACTCCACGAGGAGCAGCGGCGTCTCGGGCAGCGAGAGCTTCGAGTAGGCGTTGCAGGCCGCCACCTGCACCTCGTCGAGGAGTTCGATCCGCGCCACCGGCAGCCCGGACTGGATGGTCAGGATCACCGCGTCGCAGGCGGCCTTGATGGTCGGGAAGGGGCAGATCCCCGCCGAGATCGCCTCCGGGATGCCCGAGAGCCGCAGCGTCAGCTCCGTGATGATGCCGAGCGTGCCCTCCGAACCCACGAGCAGGCGGGTGAGGTCGTAGCCGGCCGAGCTCTTGCGCGCCCGCGAGCCGGTGCGCAGGATCTCGCCGTTCGGCAGCACCGCGGTCAGCGCCAGGACGTTGTCCTTCATGGTGCCGTAGCGCACCGCGTTGGTGCCCGAGGCCCGCGTCGCCGCCATGCCGCCCAGGGAGGCGTCCGCGCCGGGATCGATCGGGAAGAACAGCCCCTGGTCGCGCAGGTGCTCGTTCAGCGCCTTGCGGGTGACGCCCGGCTGCACCACGCAGTCGAGATCCTCCGCGTGCACGGCCAGCACCCGGTTCATGCCCGAGAGGTCGACCGAGACGCCGCCGTAGGGGGCGTTCACGTGGCCCTCCAGCGAGGTGCCGGTGCCGAAGGCGACGACCGGCATGCGGTGGGCCGCGCAGACCCGCACGACCGCCTGCACCTCCTCGGTGCTGTCGACGAACACGACCGCGTCCGGCGGCTGGTTCGGCACCCAGGTCAGGGTGCTGCCGTGCTGCTCGCGCACCGCCTGGGAGGTGACGAGGCGGTTGCCGAACTGCGCCGCCAGCGCCGCCGTGACGGCCGCCACGGTCTCCGGGCTCGGGCGCTCGCGCAGCGCGGGCAGGGGGGCGGGGCTCGCGGCGTTCATGCTCGTCTCCCTCATGGCTCTCCGGACGCGGCCGGCGCGCCCGGTCCGGTCCCCGGGCCTCGATTCTTCCAAAGCCCTCTACGCGCCCTTCATCCCGGTGTCATACGAAATCCCGCCGGGGGACCTGCCGGGGGCTTGCCGGGGGACCTGCCGGGGGCTTGCCGGGGGACCTGCCGGGGGCTTGCCGGGGGACCTGCCGGGGGCTTGCCGGCCGCGAACCCATCCCGCTGCTTTTGCGGCGGAATGTCGCGCCTGCTGATTTGTTGTGCAAATATCACGGTCAAGTCTTTGAGGGCCGGCTTGGCCGCATCGGCCCCCTCCTCCTGGGGGGTAGACCTTTTGGCCGAGCGTGCTACCTCGGGTGACGCTGTCCCGAGATCCCGCCGCGCTTGCCAGGAGTCCGCCATGGCAGACGAGCGTTCCGCATCGGTATTCTTCTTCGCGCCATTCGTCTCGTCGACGATGCCGATCGAACCGGCCTGGATCGACTATAACGGCCATCTCAACATGGCCTACTACCACGTGATCTTCGATCGCGCGGTCGACGAGGCCTTCGAAATCGTCGGGCTCGGGCCCGAATATATCGCGGAGCGCGGCGCCACCTACTTCGCCGCCGAGGTTCACGTGCGCTATCGGCGGGAGCTGACGGCGGACGACCGGGTGCGCGTGACGCTGCAGCTGGTCGATTTCGACGAGAAGCGCCTGCACTTCTACCTGGAGATCCGCCACGCCCAGGAGGGCTGGGTGGCGGCGTCGTCCGAGAACATGGCGCTGCACGTCGACGCGACGAGCCGCCGGGTGACGCCCTTCCCGCCCGACATCCTCGCCAACCTCGCGGTGATGCGGGCGTGCCACGCCCGGCTGCCGCGGCCGGAGGATCTAGGCCGGGTGATCGGCATCCCGCGCCGCGCCCGGCGGGACGGGGACGCGGTCGCGGTCCTGGCCGGCGCGCGGCACTGAGCGGGCGCCCGCGGCGAGAGCGTTCTCCGACGACGTGGATGCCGGTCCGTCGGAGACAACACGGCAGCATGACGGACCGAGAGCAGCCCCCGAGTGCGGCGTGATCGGGCGCTGCTCTAGTCCGGGCCGAAGGCGGCGTTGGTCGGCGCCGTGCGGTGCGCCACCAGCGTGGTGCAGTCCCGCGGCCGGCCGGCATGGATCAGGCGGTGGCGATGCAGCGCCGCGTCCGCGAAGCCCAGGACGGCGAGCATCTCGCGGATCGTCCCCGGGGCGAGGCGCCACCAGGATTCCCAGCGGTCGGGCCGCGAGGCCCGGGGCAGGAAGGCCGGCGGCCGGTCCGGGGACCCGAAGGGCCAGCGGCGCCGGGGGGCGACCTCGATCACGATCAGGCTGTCGCGCGCGATCCGGGCGGCGGCGTGCAGCGCCCGGAACGGGTCGCGCAGGTGGGGCAGCACGCTGCCGAGGAGCGCGACGTCGACGGGGCCGACCTCGGCCGGGATGGCGTAGGCCGTGCCCTGCACGTAGCGCGCCCGCGATCCCAGGGCCCGGTGCGACAGCCAATAGGCCCGCCGGATCGCGTCGAGGTGCCGCCCGAGGAGGTCGAGGGCCGCGTCGCCGTCGAGTTCCGGGAAGGGAACGACGTCCCAGTGCCGGGCGCCCGGGATGTCCAGCGAGACGATCTCGGCCCCGCGCGCCTCCAGCTCGAAGCTGAGGAAGCCGCTGGCGCAGCCGATGTCGAGCACCCGCTTTCCCGCGACGTCGACGTGGCCGAGGCAGGATTCGACGCGGCCCCGCGCGTCCCACTCGCCCCGCATCAGGCCGTGGCCGGGCAGCTCGATCGTGTGCGTGAAGAAGCAGTCCTGCGGGCTGTCGACCCGCAGGGGCGCCGCGACCGGGCCGCCCGGACGCGGGGCGGAGAGGTCGCAGGCGGGATGGACCAGGGCCTCCACGAGGGCGCCGATCCGCCCGCCCGCCGGCAGCGGCGCCCCGCCGCCGACCCGCAGGTGGCGCAAGCAGGCCGAGCCCCCGGCCGCGCCGCCATCCGCGGCGCGGGCGGCCGCGAAGCGGACCTCGCGCGGCCCCGTCGCCTCCGGGGGGCCGAGGCGCTCCCAGCGGACGCCGTCCACAGACCCGTAGGCCTCGAGACCCGGCCCGAGGGGGGCCGGCGCCGTGAAGGTGACGGCCCGCAGGTCGCGGATCTCGCCCAGGTCGATCTCGGCCGGGGCGCGCCCGGCCGGGTCCCGGCCCTGCCGGCCGAGCCCCGCCACGTCGCGCAGCTCCCTGCGCATGCCCTGGTCCGCCGCCCAGGCGTAGAAGGCCCGCAGCGCCGCCTCGTAGGAGGTGTCGGGCGGGAGCTGCCGCTGCGCGTGGCGGGCGAACTCGAAGTAGGTCTGCCGGTCGATCACCGTGTCGTGGAAGTGCAGGAGCGTCCGGTCGAACCGCAGGCCGAGCGTCTCGGCCACCGGGTCCAGGATCAGCCGGTAGCTGTCGGCGCCGATCGCGTCGTTCGGCAGCAGGCCGATCGCGTCCGACAGGCCGAGCCAGCGCAGGATCCGCCGGCACAGTTCGAGGAAGAACAGCGAAGTCGGATGGAAGTGTTCCGTGAACAGGTTGTCGCTGCGGTAATTATTCACGAAGTAATCGAACATCGGGATCTCCGAGAGCGCGTCGACCTCCCGGAAGGTGTCGAGGGCGCGATCGAAGTGCTGGAATGTCCAGGTCCGACCGGGATCATGCGCGATGTACTCGGCGAAGCTGCGGCCCGGCGCGTCGTCCGGCGGGAATTTCAGCCAGTTCGAGAAGGGTTCGAGCGGGATCGGCCAGAACCCGTTGCAGCGCCAGAACTCGAGCGGCAGGAAGGCGCAGCCCTTCCCGGTGAGCGCCCGCAGGGCCTCGTTGCGCAGCCACGGGATGCTCTTGACGTTCTGGCAGATGACGACGTCGGCGGCGGCCACCGCCGCCTCGATGGCCGCGCGGGCCGCGGCGTCGTCGGCGCTCAGGTAGGTGACGAAGGTGGTGATCTCGTACTGCTCGCGGATGACGGGGTGCGAGGCGAGGTAGCGTCCCACCTCCCGACCGTGGCAGTTCATCAGGATGACGAGGCTTCTCTTCACGGGCATCCCCCGGCCGGAGGGCCGTCTCGCACGCATGTCCGCCGGCCGCCGGACCCGCCGCCCGGACCGGGCGGCGGCCTCACCCGGGACGCGCAGGATTGCCGGGATACCGCCGGAGCGAGGCCGAGGCCAGACCGGCGGCGGCCGGATCGCTCGATCCGGCGGCGGCGCGCCGGCAGAGCGCTCCGGACCGCCCCTCGCCGTCGTCCAGTTCACTTCCTCGACAGATCGCGCCGCTGCCGACCGACAATCAAAGCTGAGTGGACGGCGCGGGATCACGGCCGCGTGATCTGGTGCCGCCGATTTCGCATCCTGAACGAAGGCTGTTTATCAGCCAATCTCCGGGAATCCACCGGGAATCAGCAGCTTGCGTCAGGCCCGCAGCTGAAATTCATGTTCACGAATAATTAATAAGCAAATCGACTACAACATCTCCGAGTCATGCGGCTTTGTTGCTACGTTGCAACACTTGGCTTCGACTTTTGCGGGCCAGGACCCGCCCGATCCTGTCCGATCCGGCTTGGAAAAGGGTTAACATGCCTCAACCATTGCGGTTTTTCGGTCAGGGCGGCGCCCGGGCGGCTCCGGCGCGACCTGCGCTCCATCAGTCGAGGCGTATGGATTTCGGCTCGGGAAACGAGGATGCATTGGTGCTGCCAAGCTAGAGCGTTCGCTGCGGGCGCAACTCTGCTCATCAGCTGGCAAAATAGGGGACGCGACACATGACAAAGAGCACTCTGCACGGAGTGACTGCCGCGCTGGCCGGAACGCTGCTCGGGGCGCTCGCCTGGGGGCAGGAGGCGCGGGCGCAGGCCGCTCCGACCCTGAACACGCTGCAGTCGCCCTGCCCGGTCGAGCAGGCGCAGCTGGAATCGGCGGTGCGCCAGGCGGCGGCGGCGGATTCCACCGGCCTCGACAACGATTTCTGGGCGGTGGTGGTGAACCTGACCGGCCAGGTCTGCGCGGTGGCGAAGTCCGGGCCGTTCCAGGAATCGCAGTGGCTGGGCAGCCGCCAGATCGCGGCCGCGAAGGCCTACACGGCGAATGCCTTCAGCCTCAACCTGCCCAAGGGCCCGCTCTCGACGGCCCAGCTCTACGGCTTCGTGCAGCCGGCCCCGAGCGGCGGCAACCCGCTCTTCGGGCTCGAGGGCGGCAACGTCGAGAGCAGCCTCGTCTACGCGGGCGACTACGCCAAGTTCGGCACCACGCAGGACCCGATGCTGACGCAGCGCGTCGGCGGCACGATCACCTTCGGCGGCGGCCTCGCGCTCTACAGCGGCCCGTTCCGCGTCGGCGGCCTCGGCCTGTCGGGCGACACGGCCTGCGCCGACCACTCGGTGGCGTGGCGCACCCGCCGGCTCCTCAACCTGCAGGGCCCGGAGACCGACAAGCTGACCTTCGTCAACAACGCGACGCCGGCCACCGGCGGCCATCCGCGCTGCCCGAACGACACCGGCACCCAGGGCGCGGTGTTCCCGCCGAACTCGTAAGGTCGGACGAGACCGGGGGCGGGCGCGGCCCGCTCCCGGCCAGAGCAGGATCCGATCGCGCCGCGATCGGATCCTGCCCGAAATTCTTGATCGTGCCGCATCGTCCGCGACGAACCGGCGGCCTATTCGTCGGCGAGTGTTCGTCGGCGAGTGTTCGTCGGCAAGTGCTTGAGCGGCCCGGCGCACCGCCGGGCTGGCGCCCGAGGCGCCGCCCGGGCAGGATCGCGGCCCCGCGCGGCCACCACCGGATGATCCCGATTCGCCCCATGCCCGCCCCCCGCCCGCCCGGCCGCGGACCCGCGCGGGAGAGAGCCGGCGGCTTCGTGCTGCTCGAACTCGCGCTGGCGCTCCTGATCCTGGCGCTGCTCGCCGCGCTCGCCCTGCCCCGCGCGCGGCCGTTCGACGGGCCGGCCCGCCTCGGGCTGAAGGCGCAGGAGATCGCCGCGCTGCTGCGGCGCGACCGGGACGCGGCCCTGCGCGGGCAGACGACGATCCGCACCGAGATCGACCTCGCGCGCCGCGCGGTGCGCTCGGGCGCGGCGAACGGCGAGGTGCCGGTGCCGACCGCCTACGCCCTGCGCGTCGCGGCCCGCGAGACGGCGATCCGCTTCCGGCCGGACGGCAGCGCCTCCGGCGGCACGGTCTTCCTCGCCGGGCCCGGCGGGGGCGGCCTCGCGGCCGTGGAGGTGGACGACCTCACGGGCGCCGTCACGGTGACGCGGGAGGGCCGCCATGGCCGCTGAGCGGAGGGCGCGGGGCGGCTTCTCGCTGGTCGAGGTGCTGGCGAGCCTCGCGGTCGCGGGGGCGGTCCTGGCCGCCCTCGCCTCGGCCGTCGCCCTCCTCACCCGTCAGGCCGAGCGGGTCGCGGCCGGGGCCGAGGCGCGCGAGCGCGCCGGGCGCAGCCTCGCCACCCTCGCGCGCGCCGTCGAGGGCGCGGCCCGCGCGCGCTGGGACGCCCCGCGCCGCGGCTTCGTCTTCGCCGGCACGCGCGACACGCTGGTCTTCGCCGCGCAGCGCCGGGAGGGCGCCGCCCTGCGCATCGTGGTGGTGCGGGCCGAGAGCGTCCCGGCGCCGGAGGGCGGGGCGCTGCTGTGGCGCGAGGGCGCCTTCGTCCCGTCGCTGCGGGACCTCGACGCGGTCGCCTTCGGGGAGGCGCGGCGCCTCTCGACCGGGGGGGCGCGGCTGCGCTTCGCCTACGTCACCCCCGGCACGCCGCGCCTGCCCGAGCTGCTGACCGACGAGTGGCCGGCCGAGGACGCCCTGCCCGAGGCGGTGCGCCTCGCCCTCACCGATCCGGCCTCGGGCGAGATCCGCGGGAGCCTGCGCGTGCCCCTGCGGGCCGCCGCCGAGCCCGGCTGCCTGTCGCCGCGCAAGGCCCTGTGCAGCCGCTTCGACGAGCGCAAGGCGCCCGAGGACGACGCGCCCTCCGTGGCCTCGATCCTCGGCGCCCTCCCCTACCAGGTGCGCCGATGAGGGGCGGCCGCGAGGGCTTCATCCTGGTGACGACGCTCGGCGTCCTGGCCCTGCTCGCGAGCCTCGCCGGGGGGGCGGCCCTCGTCACCCGCGGCAGCGTCGAGGGCGCCTGGACCGAGGGCGAGGTGCTGCGGCGCGACGCGCTGATCCGGGCCGGGATCGAGCTTGCCGCCCACCAGCTCCTCGGCCTGCGGCTCGCGCCCGACCGCATCGCCGGCGAGATCCGCCTCGACGACGGCACCGTGCGGATCGCGGCGCGCGACGAGAGCGGGCTCATCGACCTGAACTGGTCCGAGCCCGCCCTGCTGGCGGCGGCGGCCGCCGCCCTGCGCCTGCGCGGCCTGGCCCCGGCCGATTTCGCGGCCGCCGTGGTGGCGTGGCGCGGCCGCAACGAGCCCGCGCCCGCCGGGGCCGCCGCGGCGGCGCGCGCGGCCGCCGGGACGGCGCGCGCGGCCGCCGGGACGGCGGCCCCGGGGGCGCAGGCGGTCAAGCGCGACGGCTTCCGCGCGGTCGAGGACCTGCGCTGGCTCCCCGGCCTCACCGACGAGGACGTCGCGGCCCTGGCCGAGATCGTCACCGTGCACAATCCGTCCGGGAAGGTGAACGTGCTCGCCGCGCCCGATCCGGTGATCCTCGCCCTGCCGGAGGCGACGCCCCAGCTCGTCGCGGCGGCGGCGGCCCTGCGCCGGATGCCGGCCGAGCGGGCCGCCGGCGAGGTGCCGCGGCTGTTCGCGCGCCAGCAGGCCTATGTCGGCGCCAAGCCCGGCGGCGCCTTCCGGGTGCGCGTCGAGGCCCGGCGCGGCGCCACCACGGGCGCCGTCTCGGCAATCCTGATCCGCGCGCCCGCCGACGAGGCCCCGTACTTCATCACCGAGTGGCGCGAATGACCAGCACAAGGCGCTGCCCCGGCGCACCGGGACCGCCTGTGCTGCCCGTGACACAGGTCTTGCTTTTCTCTTAACGGCGCGTGGCCGGCCTCCGCGGGCCGGCAGATCGCCGTTAGACTTCACCGGACAAGCAAGCTGACGAGTCGAGCCGGCCGGCACCGGGGGCCGGCACCGGGGGGTGGCGAGGGTGGGGGCGTTCGAGCGGTCCGTCACGGGAGAGGCCCTGCCGCCGGAGGCGGGGGGCGCGGAGGCGCTCTGGCGCGCGGGCGGCGTCCCGGCGGGGGACCTCGCCCAGGCGCTCGCCGCGCATCACGGCCTGCCCCGCCTCGACCGCGACGCGGTCGCGGCCCTGCCGGACCTGACCGCCGGGCTGTCCCGCCGCTTCCTCGCCGACGCCTTCCTGTACCCGGTCGCCGGGCCGGAGGGGCCGCTCCTCCTCGTGGCCGATCCCGGAAACGAGGAGGCGATCCGCGCCGTGGCGCTCGCCCTCGGCTGCGCGCCCCGGCTCGGGGTCCTCTCCTTCGAGGAGATCGGCGAACTCATCGCCCGGGCCGAGGGCGCCACCGCCGCGCCCGAGGCGCGGGCGCGCCCCGCCCACGCGGATCTCGGCCTCACGGACGACGTCGAGGCGCTGCAGGACCTCGCCCGGGGCGCCCCGATCGTGCGGGCCATCGACGCGCTCCTGGAGCGCGCCGTCGAGGTCGGGGCGACCGACATCCACCTGGAGACCGGCCGCGAGGAGCTGCGGGTGCGGCTGCGGATCGACGGGCGGCTGCGCCTGCACCAGACCCTGCCGAAGGACATGGCCCCGGCGATCATCTCGCGGGTGAAGATCCTGGCCGGGCTCGACATCGCCGAGCGGCGCCTGCCGCAGGACGGGCGCACCAATGTGCGGGTGCGCGCGAGCGAGGCGGATCTGCGCGTCGCCGTGATGCCGACCCTCTACGGCGAGACGGCGGTGCTGCGCATCCTGGTGAAGGACGCGCGCCTCCTCGACTTCGCCCGGGTCGGCCTCTCGGCCCGCGACCGGGACGCGCTGGAGCGGATGCTCGGCGAGCCGCACGGGCTGATCATCGTCACCGGGCCGACCGGCAGCGGCAAGACCACCACGCTCGCCACCGCGGTCTCGCTCCTCAACGACCCGGCCCGCAAGATCGTCACGGTCGAGGACCCGATCGAGTACCAGATCCCCGGCATCCACCAGACCCAGATCAAGCCCGGCATCGGGCTCACCTTCGCGAACGCGCTGCGCTCCTTCCTGCGCCACGATCCGGACGTGATCATGGTCGGCGAGATGCGCGACCGCGAGACGGCGGCGATCGGCATCCAGGCGGCGCTCACCGGCCACCTCGTGCTGACCACCCTCCACACCAACAGCGCCCCGGACGCGGTCATCCGCCTCGCCGACATGGGCGTCGAACCCTACCTGATCGCCGCGTCCCTGCGGGGGGTCGTCGGGCAGCGCCTGGTGCGGCGCCTGTGCGAGCGCTGCCGGGCGCCGGATCCGGACGGGGGCGCGGCGCTCGACGCGGTCTGCGCCCGCCGGGGCTTCGCGCGGCCGGCGGGCGCGCGGGTCCATCGCCCGGTCGGCTGCCCGCATTGCGGCGGCAGCGGCTTTCGCGGCCGGGTCGGGGTCTTCGAGGTGATGCCGGTGGACGAGGCGCTCACCGGCCTGATCCGGCGCGAGCCCGACCCGCTGGTGCTGCTGCGCGCCGCCCGCGAGGCCGGGATGACGACGATGCTGGAGGACGGCCTCGCCAAGGCCGCCGACGGGCTCACCTCGCTCGACGAGGTGATGCGGATGACCGGCTAGGGAGGCGCGCGTGGCCCTGGCCCTCCCCTGGATCCGGCATGCCGGACCGCCGCTCCGCCCCCTGCGCGACCTCCTCGCGGCGCTGCTCGACGAGGCCGTCCGGCGACTCGGCCCCGTGGCGGCGCGCCTCGGCGGCGGCCGGCGGGTGGTCGTGGTGGAGGAGGACGCGCTCCTCGTCTACGGCGTCGCGCGCGGGGGCGAGGCGGTGCTGGCCGCGCGGCTCGGGCCGGGCGAGGCCGCCCCCGAGCGCCTGCGCGGCGGGCCCCTCGAGGCACGCCTCCCGGCCGGCTGCTTCCTGCGCCGCTCGCTCTCGGTGCCGGAGGCGGGCCGCGCCTACCTGCGGCCGATCATCGAGCACCGGCTCGAACGCCTCACGCCCTGGCAGCCCGACCGGGTGCTCTACGGGTTCCGGGTCGCGCCGCCCGCCCCGGGGGGCGACGTCACGGTCGACCTCCTCGTCACCGCGCGGGAGCGGGCCGAGCCCCTCCTGGCGCGGGTCGCGGCGGCGGGCCTGCGCCCGACGGCCCTCGGCAGCGCCGAGGAGCCCCTCGCGGCGCCGCTGGCGATCGACCTCTATGCCGGCCGGGCGGAGGCGGGCGATCCCGTCCTGCGGCGACGGCTCGGCCGCGGCCTCGCGGGCGCGCTCGCGCTCCTCGCGCTCGCCTGCGCGGGCACGGCCTGGCTCGCGGCCTCGGCGGAGGCCGAGCTGCAGGCCACGGAGGAGCGGCTCGCCGCCCTGCAGGCCCGGGTTCAGGCCCGGACCAGGCCGCGGGCGAGCCGCGCGCAGGCGCTGCTCGCCGCGAATCGCCCCGAGGCGGGAATGGGCTCCCTCCTCGACCGCCTGAGCGCGGCCCTGCCGGACCACACGGTGCTGCGGGAACTCGACGCGGGCCGGGGCACGCTGCATCTCCTCGGGCGCTCGGCCGATGCGCCGGCCCTGGTGGGCCTGCTGGAGACCCAGGCGGGCCTGTCGGGCCTGCGCTTCGCCGCCCCGGTCGTGCGGGACGGCGAGGGGCGCGACCTGTTCGATCTCGCCGCCACGCGCGCGGCGCCCCCGGGAGGCGTGCCGTGACCGAGACTCCCGCCCGGCGCTGGCTCGGGCCGGCCGCGCTCGCGCTCTTCCTCGGCCTCCCGGGCCTGCTCGCCGCGACGACGCTCGCCAACGCCCTGCGCTGGTCGCAGGCCGCGGAGGCTGCCGGGGAGCGCGGCGCGCAGCTCGCCCGGCTGGAGGCGAAGGTGCGCGGCCTCGCCGCCGCGCCGGCCGCCGCGCCGGCCGAGACCGCCTCCCCGTTCCTCGAAGCCCGCAGCCCGAGCCTCGCCCGGGCCGAGCTGCAGACCCGCCTCGTCGCCCTGGTGGAGCGGGCGGGCGGGCGCCTGATCGAGGTGCAGGTCGAGGAGGAGCCGGCCGCCGCCGATCCCCTGAGCCTGCTCGCCCGCGTCACCCTGGAGACCCGCAATCCCGGCCTCCTCGACCTGCTCACCGCCGTGGAGAACGGCCGGCCGCTCCTCACCGTCGAGGGCCTCAACCTGCGCCCGGCGCAAGGGCACGGTGCCCAAGGGTACGGAGGCCAAGGGTACGGAGGCCAAGGGTACGGCAGCCAAGCGCGCGGAGCCGCGGCCGAGGAGGATCCGATGCTGCGCGTCGCCCTCGCGGTGAGGGGTTACCGCGCGGAGGAGCGACCGTGAGAGCCTGCCCGCCCGCCGCCCTGGCGCTCCTCGCCCTCTCCGGCCCCGCCCTCGCGCAGGCGGGGTCGATCGGCGCGATGCTCTTTCCCGGCTCGGTCGCGCCGGGCCCGCCCGCGGCCGCGGCTCCGCCGCCCGGGCCGGCCGAGCCCGGCCAGCCGGCGCTGCCAAGCCAAGCGGCGCTGCCAAGCCAAGCGGCGCTGCCAAGCCAGCCGGCGCTGCCCGACCAGGCCGCGCCCTCGCCCTCGCCCTCCGCCGAGGCGAGCGGCGCGGCGGCCCGGCCGGCCCGCGCCCGCCCGCTCTTCTCGGCGAGCCGGCGGCCGCCCGCGATCCCGGTCGCCGCGCCGCCGCCGGTCGTGGCCTTCGTTCCCCCGCCGCCCGAGCCGCCGAGGCCGCCGCCGCAGCTGCGGCTCGTCGGCATCGTGGAGGGGAGCGAGCAGCCCTTCGCGGTCGTGCGGGGAGCGGCGGCCGACAAGGCCGCCACCCTGCGGGCCGGCGACCGCGTCGAGGGCTGGGAGGTGGCCCGCATCGAGGGCGACCGCCTCCTCCTGCGCGACGGCCCGCGCGAGCAGGAATATCGTCTGTTCGCCAAAAGCTCCGCCACCGGAGCCCCTGCGGCCGGCTTGGCGCGAATGTTATCCACGCAGCCCGGCCACGCGCTGAGATAGACGCTCCGACTTGCGGAACACTTGCGACAGGTCCGCCGCACCAAGAGATCCTCGTTCGGCAGTCAATGCCGAATTTCCTATCCAGTATTGCAGTCTAACAATTTCATGATGGCGTGATAAAACAGTCACAGGCGCTTCGCCACAAGTCCTAATAAGTGGAAACAAATTGACACCCCCGGGGGCCCTGCCTAGGGTTGCGCCAACGCACTTCGGACCGAACTCACATGCACAGGGCGCGCATTGTCTCCGGAGCGCTGTTGATTGCAGGGCTCCTGGGCTTCGTCGGGCCGCTGCGGTCGCAGGAAGCGGGCCGCGCGACGCTGGCCGGGCCGGAGCTCAACCTCGACCTCACCGCCCGCGCGACCCCTCCGGTCGGCGCGAAGGCGGGGCGGGAGGGCGGCCTCGTCCCGCGCGACCGCGCGCCGGGGCGCAGCTACCATTTCCCGCCGGAGCCGATCGAGACGACGGGCGGCCTGCCGGTCGATCTCGGCGAGCCCCTCGACGTCGGCAATGCGGCGACGGGCGAGGGCAGCTTCCGGCTCAACTTCGAGCGGGCCGAGATCAAGGACGTGCTGCACACGGTCCTGAACGAGACGCTCGGCCTCAGCTACACGCTCGGGGCGGACGTCGCCGGGCAGGTGACGATCTCCTCGCCGCGGCCCCTGACCCGGGCCGAGATGCTGGGCGCGATCGAGAGCGTGCTGGCGAGCCACGGGCTGGCCCTGACCCGCAACGGCAGCGGCTACCTGATCGCCCCGACCGCCCTGGGCTCCGGCTCGGTGAATTTCGGCTCGGGCGCGCAGGCGGGCTACGGCGTATCGGTCGTGCCCCTGCGCCACGTCTCGGCCGCGGTGATGTCGCGCCTCGTCTCCGGCTTCGTCACCGAGGCGGACGGGGTCCGCTTCGACATCTCCCGCAACACCATCGTGCTGAAGGGCCCGGGCCCCAAGCGCCAGGAGGCGGTGAGCGCCATCCTGTCTCTCGACGGCGACTGGATGCGCGGCCAGTCGGTCAGCCTGTTCGAGCTGCGCCGCGTGCGGCCCGAGGCCGTGGTGGCCGAACTCGCCCAGCTCTTCGACACCTCGGAGAACGGCGCCGGCTCGGGGCTGATCCAGTTCAAGCCGGTCTCGCGGCTGCGGGCGGTGCTGGTCCTGTCGAAGAACCCGGCCCTGATCCGCCGTGCCGAGACCTTCATCCGCAAGCTCGACAACGTCACCGAGGCGGCCGAGGAGAACGTCTTCGTCTACAAGGCGCGCTACCGGGACGCGCGGGAGCTCGCCCGGGTCGTGAACGGCCTGTTCGGCAACGGCCAGGGCGGCCTCGCGGCGGGGCCGACCGGGCCGGGCCTCGGCCAGCAGGGCCGGTCTGGGCTCGGCGGCGCGGGATCGTCGGGCCAGGGCGGGCTCGGCTCCGGCTTCGGCGGGGGCGGCCTGTCGAGCCCGGGCGGCTCCGGGCTGCCGGCCTCGCAGCCGGGCGGCAACGGCAACGAGCTCCTGCGGGCGCGCTTCGCCTCGGCCTTCGGCGACGCGGTGCCGGCCGCCCCGGCGGATCCGGGCGGCGGCATGGGCGGGGGCATGGGCGGCGGCTTGGCTGGCGGCGGCATGAACAGCGCCATGATCGACCTGACGACGCAGCCGAACGGGCGCGGGCGCGGCGTGGCGATCAGCGCCGACCCGGCCAACAACGCGGTCGTCACCTACGCGGACGGCGACACGTACAAGAAGGTCTACGCCGCCCTGCGCCGCCTCGACGCGGTGCCGGCCCAGGTCGCCGTCAACGTCACCATCGCGGAGGTGAAGCTCAACGACGAGCTCAAGCACGGCGTCCAGTTCTTCCTCGACAGCCGCAGCCTGGGGCTCGGCCGCAACAAGGGCTCGGTCGGTCTGGTCAGCGCGGCGGCGAGCGGCGCCAGCAACGTCCTCAAGCCCGGCAACGGCTTCAACTTCCTGGTGGGCGGCTATTCCGGGCCGGACGTGGTGATCAACGCGCTCGACGGCTTCACGGACGTGAAGGTGCTGTCCTCGCCCTCGCTCGTGGTGCTGGAGAACCAGCCGGCGACGCTGCAGGTGGGCGATTCGGTGCCGATCACGACGCGTCAGGCCCAGAGCGTGGACTTCGCCAACGCGCCGCTGATCAACCAGGTCGAGTTCCGCGACACCGGCATCATCCTCAACGTGATCCCGCGCATCGGCCAGAACGACGCGGTGACGATGCAGATCGAGCAGGAGATCTCCGCGGTGGTGGGCGGCTCCGACACGCTCACGCCGACGATCTCGAAGCGCCGGGTGGCGAGCACGATCTCGGTGGCGAACGGCCAGACGGTGCTGCTCGCCGGGCTGATCAGCGACAAGCACCAGCGCGAGCGCGACGGCATCCCGATCCTCGGCCGGCTGCCGCAGATCGGCGCCCTGTTCAGCTCGACCAACAATGCCGACGAGCGGACGGAGCTGGTCGTGTTCATCCGCCCGGTGGTGGTGCGCAGCGGCCGCGACGCGCAGCGGGTGGCCGAGGATTACCGCGGCCAGCTCCTGGACGCGGGCGTGCGCCGCGGCGCCCGCGCGGCGGCCCCGGTGCTCAAGCGCTGACGGGCGGCGTGCGCCGGGAGGGTGGTGCGCCGGACCCGACCTGGTGCGGGATCGCGGCGCGCGTGGCATGAATCGGCGGGACGATCCGGTGGGAAGCGGCCGTGCACGCAGCTGATCCGACGGGCACCGCCGCGCTCGCGCGCAGGGCCGGGCGCCTCGTCCTGCCCGGGGTGGCCCTCGCCCTCGCCCCGACCCTGTGGCTCGGCTCGCCCGAGGCGCTGAGCCTCGTCCTCGCCCTCGCGCTCCTCGCCGCGGTGGCGCAGGTCGTCTGGCAGGACGTGGTCAGCCTCACCATCGCGGACGGCACCGTCGCGGCGATCGGGCTCGTCGCCGCGGCGGCGCGCCTGGGCGCCGGGGAGCCGCGCGCCGAGGCGGCGGCGCTCGCGGTCGACGGCCTCGTCTGCGGCGGCGGCCTCTGGCTGATCCGCGAGGCCTATTACCGCCGGCGCGGCCATGACGGCATCGGCCTCGGCGACGTGAAGCTCGCGGCGGCGGGGGGACTCCTCACCGGGCTCGAAGGCTTCGCCTGGGCGCTGCTGCTGGCGAGCCTCGGCGGGCTCGCGGTCGTGGCCGCGAGCCGCCTGCGGGCGCGCCCGATCGGCCGCGGGGACAAGATCCCGTTCGGGGCCTTCCTGGCGCCGGCCCTCCTCGCCGTCTGGTTCGCGGGCGGGCCGCCGTGAGCACGACCTACGAGTACCGCGCCCTCGACCCGGCCGGACGCGTCCAGACCGGGGCGATCGAGGCCGAGAGCCGCGCCGAGGTGATCGCCCAGCTCGACCGGGCCGGCTTCACGCCGCTCTCGGCGACGGCGCGGCCGGCCGGGGGCCGGGGCTGGCGCGACTTGCTGCGGCCCGAGCCGCGGCCGGACGACATCACCGCCATGACCCTCGACCTCGCCATGCTCCTGCGGGGCGGCGTGACGCTGACCGACGCGCTCCAGATCCTGGCGCAGCTGGAGACGCGGCGCTGGCTCGTCGGCGTGCTGCGCGACCTCCACCTCTCCCTCGGCCAGGGAAGGAGCCTCTCCCAGGCGGTGGCCCGGCACCCGCGCCTGTTCCCGCCGATCTATCGCAAGATGGTGGAGGTGGCGGAGGCGGCGGGGCGCCTCGAAGGGGCGCTGGGGAGCCTCGCGGCCGAGCGCCAGCGCGGCGAGCGCCTGCGCCGCCGCTTCGTCTCGGCCATCGCCTACCCGCTCTTCCTGGTCGCGGCCGCCTTCGCGGTGCTGGCCTTCGTGCTGATCTACCTGATCCCGAAATTCGAGGTGGCGCTGCAGGGCTTCCGCGACCGCATCGATCCGGCCGCCCTGTTCGTGTTCAATCTCTCGGCGGCGGTGAACGCCCATCTCGACCTGATCGGGATCGGGCTCGCGGGCCTGCTCGGCGGCGCCCTGGTGCTGGCGCGGCTCGGGCGCGAGCGCGGCCTGTGGATCGGGCTCCTCGCCCGGCTGCCGGTCGTGCGCACGCTGCTCGCGCACGAACTCACCGTGACCTTCTGCCGGACGCTGGCGATCCTGGTCGGCGGCGGAGTCGACATCTCGACGGCGCTGCGGCTGATCCGCGGCGTCGTGCGCCTGCCCGGGGCGGGCGCGGAGATCGACCGGGTCATCGCCGACGTGCGCCAGGGGCAGCGCCTGTCCGAGGCGCTCGGCCAGCGCCGGCTGTTCCCGCGCCACGTCGTCCAGATGCTGCGGGTGGGCGAGGAGGCGGGCGAGTTGCCCGACAGCGCCGAGCGGGTCGCCGCCTTCTACGAGGTGAAGCTCGAGGCCGCCCTCGGCCGGCTGATCGCGATCGTCGGCCCGGCCGTCATGGTGCTGGTCAGCGTCCTGATCGCCTGGCTGATCATCTCGGTGATGACGGCGCTGATGAGCATCAACGACCTTCTGGTCTGATCCTGCCGTGGCCGCGACCTGTCCACACGATGCCTTATTCTTCCCTCACCGGATGCTCCGCTGCCATGATGATCCCGGGTTCCGGCGCATGATCCTCGACCGCCCCTCGTCCCCGCCGCCCGCGCGCCGCGACGCGCGCGCCGGCTTCACCCTCGTCGAACTCCTCGTCGTGCTGGTGATCCTCGGCCTCGTGATGGGCCTCGCCGGCCCGCGGGTGCTCGGCTACCTGTCGAGTTCCCGCGAGCGGACCGCGAAGCTGCAGATCGAGTCCTTCGCCTCGGCCCTCGACCTCTTCTTCCTCGACAACGGGCGCTATCCCTCGACGAGCGAGGGCCTGCAGGCCCTGGTGCAGCGCCCGCCCTCCGCCGAGAGCTGGGGCGGTCCCTACCTGAAGCAGACCAATGTGCCGCCCGACCCTTGGGGACGTCCCTACGAGTACCGGGCCCCCGGCAAGGCGGGCCCCTACGCGATCCTCTCCCTGGGGCCCGAAGGGCAGCGCGGCGGTGCCCCGATCGGCCGCGAGTGACGCGCGTCCCGGCCCCGCGCGGCGCCCGCGCGGGGCCGGCATCCGCGCCGCGGCCGGCCGGATCTCGGGCGAGGCGGGCCGGGCCGGCTTCACCCTGGTCGAGGCGCTGGCGGCCTTCGCCATCGTGGCGATGCTGAGCCTCGCCCTCCAGCGCGGCCTGGTGCAGTCGCGCCTCGGCTGGCTGTGGATCGACGACCGGGTCGCGGCCGCGCGGGTGGCGCGCTCGCTCCTTGTCCAGCCGGTGAACCTCGCCCAGGCCGCGGCGGGCGGCTGGGAGGGGGAGGCGGACGGGCGCCGCTTCCGGGTCCGGCTCAGCCCCGTGGCGCTCCCCCTGCCGCCGCCGCCGCCCGAGCCGGTGCCGCCGGTCCCGCGCCCGCCGGACCGGGAGCCGGCGATCCGCTGGGTGCCGCTGCGCGAGCGGATCGAGGTCGAGACCGCCCGCGGCGCGCTGGCCCTCGAGACGATCCGGCTCTGCCCCTTCGAGGAGGAGCGCAGGGCCGCGCCCGCCGGCGCCGCGCCCCGGGGCTAATCCCCGCCGCCACCGCCGCAGCCGCCGCAGCCCCCTCCCCCGCCGCCCCCGTCACCGCCGCCGTCGCCGCCCCCGCCGCCGTCGCTGCCGCCGGGCGGGCGCAGGAAGGCGACGAAGCCGGTCAGCTCGGTGCCGACCAGCGCGAGCGCGCCGGAGACCGCGAAGGCGAACAGCACCTCGTTCGGCAGCGGGGCCCGCGCCGCCCGCGCGTGGTGGGAGCGGTAGACCTCCAGGACGCGGTCGCCCGCCCGGGTGCGCGTCATGGGATGCAGCAGGGTCCAGAGCCCGAGGAGCGCCGTCGCGCCCATCATCAGGGCCAGGAAGCCGACCGGCCGGTCCCGCGACAGGCCGACCCCGAGATTGGCGAGGCCGAGGGCGAGCACCGCCCCCAGCACCGCCAGACCGATCCCCCGCAGCAGGCGCACCCGCTCCCGCGGCGGCACGAGGCCGCGCGCGGCCAGCGCGTGCGAGAGCCGCTCGACCGGGGCGTCGAGGGCGGCCCGCAGCTCCGCGCGGCTGCGGTCCCCCGCGGGCGGCCGGAACGGTTCGAGCTCCGAGGGGAGCGGCGGGCGGTGCGGCCAGACCAGGATGCGCCGGCTCGCCGGGTCGACCGAGGCGCCGCCCCGCTCGTAGAGGGCCAGCGCCACCACGTCGGCGACGCGCTGCGGCCCCCCCGCCAGGTAGGCGAGGTCGGGCAGGCTCAGCTTCGGCATGGCCGGCGCCTCGCCGCCCCGGCAGGCGGCGCGCAGCGCCAGGGCGATCAGGAGGGCGGCCGCCGCGAGCCCCGCGTAGAGCTGGAGGAAGGGCGGTCCGGGCCAGTCGAGGGGATCGGCCGGCAGGGCCGCGGCCGGCGGCGCGCCCAGCCCCGCGAGCAGGGCCGCCAGGGCAGCGGCCGCGCGCAGGGGCCCGCGCAGCAGGCGCGGGCGGGCGAGCACGATCGTCCGGTCGGTGTCGACGGTGCGGTAGCGGGGGGTCCTGCGGAACCGCGCCCGCGTGCCCGGCCAGAACAGCGGGCCGGGCGGGCCGAAGCGGGCCTCGTAGCGGGCGAGGGTCTCGGCGTACTGGCGCACGAGGCGGGCCCGCTCGGCCGGTCCGCCCGCCGCCGGCTCGTGGTGGAGGGGGGTGCGCAGCACGTCGCGGCACCAGACGTCCCAGTAGTCGCGCGAGTCGGTGAGGTGGAGGTGCCAGACCTCGTCCACCTCCTCGCTCGGCGTGACGGGACCCGCCCCGAGGCAGGCGAGGAAGCAGAAGCGGCGATACTCCGCCACGGCGCCGCGGGCGAAGGCCAGGGACCAGCCCCGGTCGCGGGCGAGGCGGCGGGTGAAGTCGAGGTCCCGGCCCGGCACCTCGAAGGGATGGGCGGCGATCCGGTCCCACAGGGCGGCCTCGGCGGGGGACCAGATCGCCGGCGTGACGGGCTGCATGCCTCTCCTCCGGTCGCAGCGTCGCCTGCCGTCCCGCGGCGGCGCGGGGCCGAGGATACACCGGCATCGGACAAAACCTTGACCGGCCGGCGCGCCGCTCCGGCGGCCCGCGACGCGGCGGGGTCAGGGGTCAGGGAGCCTCAGCGGCTGGACATCGCGCGATTCGCGTCGCGAGCGCGTCGCTCGATCACGGCGGCCGCGAGGTCGCGCCCCCGTCGGGCCTCGCCCCGTCGCGACAGGCGGACCGGACAGGCCACGCTATCGTTCTGGCATCACCGCGGAGTGGTGTGACGGAGGTCGAGGGATCTCCACCTCTCAGCCGTGCCGGATCGCCGCGAGGGGGCGGCCGGCCCGCTTCGTCGACCGGTCGCCCTCGATCAGGCGGCCCTCGACCAGCCGACCCTGCCGGCGGTCGATCGCGGTGACGAGGAAGCGGTGGAAGGGCGTGCCCCGCCGGTGCGAGACCCGGTCGTCGTAGTCGTGGAGCACGGCCTCCAGGGCGACGATGCGCTCGGACGCGCGGCCATAGGCCGATTCGAGCTCGTCGAGCGCCTCGGTCACGAGGGCGCTGGCGCCCGCCGCGGTCACGCCGGAGGCGTGGTCGAGCTTGCGCAGGCAGTGGGTCACCGGGTCGGTCATGGTCGTCACCTGAGCGGCAAGACTGCGCCGTTGGGCCGGATTTCACCTATGTCAATAACCGGAGCAGCCGCCAGGATCCATCGGGCTTTCGGACATGGCTGCCCGGCGCGCTTGGCCGGGACGCCCCGAGACCGGGGGCGCCCCCTCGGGCCCGCCCGGGCGAGGATGGACGGGGGATCGCGCGGCCCTCGCGGCCGCCGCCGCAACCCGGGTCCCCGCGCGGAAAGGATCGCGACGGACGGGGACCCGACGGCATGCATTCCTCGTTAGGACGGAGCCTGCCCGGCGCAGCCGCGAGGCTCCGCGGCGCCGGGCGGCGCCTCCTCGTCAGGTCCGGCGGCCGCCGGCCGCCGCGCGGCAATCGGAACCCGAGATGGCAAGCCTTCCCGACATCACGCCCGAGCAGATCCGGGAGCGGGCCCACGAACTCTGGGAGCGCAACCACCGCCCGGACGGCTTCGACCTGGAATTCTGGCTGCTGGCGGAGCGCGAGGTGAGGGCCGAGCGCGCCCGCGCCGCCCGCGAGGCGGGCCAGACCGACGAGGGATCGCCCCGGCCGCCGGGCTGAGGGGCGGGACAGGCGCCGCCCG
Organism: Methylobacterium sp. WSM2598; assembly: GCF_000379105.1. Lineage (GTDB taxonomy): Bacteria > Pseudomonadota > Alphaproteobacteria > Rhizobiales > Beijerinckiaceae > Methylobacterium. Next base: position 3,662,646 of record NZ_KB900609.1, read on the forward strand.
GGGCCTCAGCATCCTTCCGCCGGCCGGGACCGGCCGGTGCCGAGGGGGTCACCGGCTCGGCGGCGAGCCGAAGGACCGCGTCGGCGAGGCATGATGCGACACCAAGGGACCGAGCGGAATTGCCCCATGCGATTCTGCGTGGAGCGGAGCCCGATCACGGTGCACTCGCGCTGCTCCAGGTGTTTGATTGCGCCGCATGGTCTACGCCGAACCGGCATCCGCTTCGGCAGGACGTGCTATGGAGGCTCGAGCGAACGCCGAGGGGGCCGCTCCTGATCGAACTCGCGCCGGGCCTGATCCATTATCCGGGCTACCTCGACGCCGCCGGCCAGGCGGCGCTCGCCGCCGACCTCGCCCACGCGCTCGCGCGGGCGCCCGCCTTCACCCCGACCATGCCGCGGACGGGCAAGCCCTTCTCGGTGCGGATGACGAATTGCGGCCCCCTCGGCTGGGTCTCGGACCAGGCCGGCTACCGCTACCAGCCCGCGCATCCCGGGACCGGGGTGCCCTGGCCGCCGATCCCGCCCGCCCTGCTGGCGGCCTGGAGCGACCTCGCGGCCTATCCCGACCCGCCGGAGGCCTGCCTCGTGAACCTCTACGCGCCGGGGGCCCGGATGGGGCTGCACCAGGACCGGGACGAGGACGCGCTCGACGCCCCCGTGCTCTCGCTCTCCCTCGGGGCGACGGCCCTGTTCCGCTACGGGGGCCCGCGGCGGGGGGATCCGACCCGCTCCCTGCGCCTGCGCAGCGGCGACGCCCTCGTCATCGGCGGCGCCTCGCGGCTGATCTTCCACGGCGTGGACCGGATCGTCCCGGAGCCGCCCGACCTGCTCGGGGCGCCGCCCCTGCCGGAGCCGGTGCCGGTGCCGCCGGGCGGGCGGGTGAACCTCACCCTGCGACGCGTCACCCTGTCCGGCCGCGCTTGACAGCGGCCGGGCGGCGACGCATCGCGCCCTGCACCCGGTCGGCTCGCAGAGCCGTCCGCAGGAGATCGCGACCATGTCCCTGCGCGTCCTCGCCGCCCTGTTCGTGAGCCTCGTCCTGGCGGGCGCGGCCCACGCCGCCGAGCCGGTCTATCCGCCCGGCTCCCGCTTCGGCTTCGAGCCGATCCAGGACATGCAGGTCTCCCGCCGCTTCACCGGCTTCGAGCGGCCGGGCGGCGGCGCCACGGTCTCGGTGGTCGAGTTGCCGCCGCAGGACTTCTCCGCCCTCACGGCGAGCTTCACGGCCGAGAGCCTGAAGGCCCAGGGGCTCACCGTGAAGAACCGCGAGGAGCTGACCCTCGCCGGCGAGGCCAAGGGCATCCTGTTCACGGGCGAGCAGCCGATCGAGCAGCCCGGCGCCCCGACCATCGCCAAATGGGTGCTGCTCGTGGCCGACCCGACCGTGACCGGGCTGGTGATCGGCCAGATGCTGCCCGGCGCCGAGACCGACGAGGCGATGCGCAAGATGCTCACCAGCGTGCGGGTGCGGGCGGCGCTCAGCCTCGACCAGCAGGTCGCCGCCCTGCCCTTCCGGGTGACCGAGACGGCGGGCTTCCGGCCGGTCCGGGTGCTGGCCGGCAACTCGGTGCTCTACACCGACGGGCCGAAGGACCAGATGACCAGCCTGGAGCAGCCCATCCTGGTTCTGGCCGAGGCGGTGCAGCCGCCGCTCCCGCCCGACCAGCGCGACGCCTTCGCCAAGGCGGCGCTCTACTCCAACCAGACCCTCAAGGATTTCGCCATCGAGCGCGCGCAGAGCTTCCGGCAGGGCGGCGCCGACTGGCACGAATTGGTGGCGCGGGCGACCGACATCCCCTCCGGCATGGCGGTGGTGGTGTCGCAGACGATCCGCTTCAAGCCCGACGGCTACTTCCGGGCGGTGGGGGTGGTGCGGGCGCAGGACCGCGACGCCACCCTGCCGCGGTTCCGCCAGGTGGTGGACGCGGTCCAGTTCCCCTAAGGGGCGGCGAGGGCGGGGTCGCGGCTCCGCCCGCTCATCGCCGCGGGCCGGCCCCTCGCCCGACCGGCCCCGGGGCGCGCCGCGGCGCGGAATCCCGCGCGACATCCCCGGAGCCACGCTCCCTGAACGCCGCCGGGCCGGTCGTGTCAGCCGCCGTTCATGCAGCGCCCCTATAGTCCCGCTTCATCGATCGTCGTCAGTCGCAGCCTCCCGCGCCCCGGCCCGGCGCGCGCGGCGGCGCGTGCCCAGGAGCGGCCCCGCCATGCTCGCCCGCGCGCCCCTGTCCGAGACGGCGGCGAGTCCGCGCGCCGACCGATCGCCCGGCCCCCTGATCGACAGCCTCGTCCCCGCCCTCGACACGGCCTTCGCCCTCGACCGCAGCGGCACGTTCCCGGAGGAGATCGCCGCCCTGGTCGCCCGGCTGCTGCCCGCGCGCGCCGCGATCTGGGACGAGGAGCCGGAGGCGGAGGAGGAGGCGGGCGCGCCGGCGGACCTCGCCGCCGCCGCCCCCTGAGGCACCCGCCCCGGACCGGCGAAGTCCGGCGGTCCCTGCGGCAGCTCGCGCGTTGAGCGGCTGATCGGCCGGCCCATCATCCGCGCGCGCTGATCGTCGGGGGAGGTGGCGATGGCGAGCGGGACGGGCGGGCTGCTGCGGACGAAGCCGCTCGCGCGGCTCAACGCCGACGCGGCGGCGGGCGAGCACGGGCTCCACCGCAGCCTCGGCCCCTGGAGCCTCGTGGGGCTCGGGATCGGGGCGATCATCGGGGCGGGCCTGTTCTCGCTCGCCGGCATCGCGGCGGCCGAGCATGCCGGGCCGGCGGTCGTCATCTCCTTCGCCATCGCGGCCCTCGGCTGCGCCTTCGCGGGCATGTGCTACAGCGAACTCGCCAGCATGATCCCGGTCTCGGGCAGCGCCTACACCTACGCCTACGCCACGATGGGCGAGTTCGTCGCCTGGATCATCGGCTGGGACCTCGTGCTCGAATACGCGGTCGGGGCCGCCACGGTCTCGGTGAGCCGGTCGACATACGTCGCGACGCTGCTGCAGGGCTGGGGCATCGCCCTGCCGCCGCGGCTGCTGCACTCGCCCTTCGAGAAGGTCGCGCTCGCCGACGGCACCCGGACCAGCGGCCTCGTCAACCTGCCGGCGGTGCTAATCCTCTGCGTGATCTCCCTCCTGCTGAGGCGCGGCGCCCGCGAATCGGCCCGGGTCAACGCCGTGATCGTCGTCGTCAAGGTCGCGGTGGTGCTCACCGTGATCGGGGGGGGCCTGTTCTACGTCAAGGCGCAGAACTACGTCCCCTTCGTTCCGGACAATACGGGCACCTTCGGGGAGTACGGCTGCAGCGGGATCATGCGGGCGGCCGGGGTGGTGTTCTTCGCCTATATCGGCTTCGACGCGGTCTCGACGGCGGCCCAGGAGGTGAAGAACCCCCAGCGCACCATGATGGTGGGGATCCTCGGCTCGCTCGCGATCTGCACCGTCCTGTACATCGCCTTCGCGGCCGTGCTGACCGGCCTCGTGCGCTCCGACGCGATGCGGGGCGATGCCGCCCCGGTCGCCACCGCCACCGCGCGCACGCCCTTCCCGTCCCTGCAGGCGCTGGTGACGCTCGGCGTCATCGCGGGCTTCAGCACCGTCATGCTGGTGCTGCTCTACGGCCAGTTGCGGGTCTTCTACGCCATGGCGCAGGACCGGCTGCTGCCGCGCTTCTTCGCGGCGATCCACCCGACCTGGCGCACGCCCTACCGCTCGAACCTGTTCTTCATGGTCTTCGCCGCGCTGCTCGGGGGCTATCTATTTCGGCTACGGCCGCCGCTACAGCCGCGTCGGCCACGCCGCCCGCCCGCGGACCCGCACGGCCTGACCACGGGCGCTCGATACGACCAGATCGGACTGTGTTGTTCGAAGAAAAGCGCCGCAGGCCGTGCGCCGCCACACCGCCGCGTTGTTGAGGGGGCGCGAGACAAGGGCGGCTTCTTCGAGGAAGCTGTCAGCCTCACTTGGTAGAGGAACACGCGCATGAGATCCTCTTCGGTCTTCGCAGCGGTCACGCTGCTGCTCGCGGGCCCGCCCGCCTTCGCGCAGGGCACCGCCCAGCAGCGGGCTGCCTGCACGCCGGACGTCTGGCGCCTCTGCGCCTCGGCGATCCCCAATATCGGGGCGATCACCTCCTGCCTGCGGCGGGAATCCGCGAATCTGAGTCCCGCCTGCCGCACCGTGATGAACGAGGTGCAGGCCCCGACCCAGCAGGCAGCGGCGCCGCGCCCGGTCGCGCGTGGCCCCGAGCGGCAAGTCGCCGAGCGCCAAATCACCAGGCACCGAGTCGCCGAGCGGCGGATCGCGGAGCGTCAAGCCGCCGCGCGGCCGGTCCAGCTCCGCCGCATGGCCCAGGCCCGGCCCGCCCCGCGCCTGATGACCGCCCGGCCCGTCCCCCGGATGATGACGCCCCGGCCGGCTCCGACGCGCTTGGCGATGCGGCGCGGCTACGCCCATACCGCGATGATGGACCGCCCGGTCCCGCGCGCGGCGTCGCGACGGCACGTCGCCGGGCGCGGCTACGGCATCCCGGCCGGCCTCGCCGGGCTCGGCGGGCCCGGCAGCCGCTCGGCCATGCGGCAGGCCAATTACTGGATGCGCCAGATCGGCGGCATGATGGGCGGGATGGGAGGCGGCATGGGCGGCATGTCCCTCGACTCCATCCGCAACATGCGCGTCGGCGACCTGATGGGCATGATGGAGTAGGCGCGTCCCGCCGGCATGACGCAGGACGGGGCTGAAGGGCCGCCGCGGCGAGGGCCGCGGCGGCCCCGCCTCACGGCCCGCGATCCGCTTTCCGGACGATCAGTTCCGGGCAGCGGATGACACGCCCGCGCGGCGCCTGAGCGAAGCCGACCCGACATCCGCATGGCCGAAATGGGAGATGGCGAAGCAATCCGCCGGATTTCGGATGACGGCCGCGCCTGCCCTGATCCCTCCGGCCCCCGCGGCACCTGCCCGCGCCTGTCACACGGGTGTCGCCCCCCGCGGATCAGGGTCCGCGCAAGGACTCGCCCGTGAGTCCGGCCAGAACGGGGGAGCGGCGATGTCGCGTTCGGCGGTCGGCGGCTTGGGTCCGGTGGCGGGTCCCTCCGGAACGCCGCAACCGAAGGAGGGGCGGCCGAATCTCGACGGCCGGACCTCCGTCCTCGCCGCCGCGATCTTCGTCGCGGTGCTCGGCGGCGCGCTGCTCTGCGCGGCCTGCGGCATGCGCATCGACGTCATCGAGACCGGAACGGCGGTCGTCACCTCCCCGCCCGTCATCCTGCCCTTCGTGGCACTGACCATCGCGCTCGCCTTCGAGTTCGTGACCGGCTTCCACGACACCGCCAACGCCGTCGCCACCGTCATCTGCAGCCACTCGCTGCCCGCCACCGTCGCGGTGGTCTGGTCGGGCTTGTTCAACTTCCTGGGCGTGCTGCCGGTCTCGACCACGCACGTCCTGTCCTCGGGCGCCGCCGGCACCATGGCGGCGAACCGCTCGGGGCTGCAGCCCGGCACCCTGCGCAACCTCGCCATGGCGTGGCTGCTCACCCTGCCGGTCGCCATGCTCCTGTCGGGCCTGCTCTACGCGGTCTCGTCGCAGGTGTTCTGAGCATGGCGGCGCCGGCCCCGGCCGCCTTGCCGCGGCTCCTGTGCGACGAGCCGGCCCTGCCGGGCCTGCTCTTCGCGATGATCTTCGACGAGACGGGGCGCGGCCGGCTCGTCGGGCACGACGAGGATCTGCCGGCCCTCGGCAGCTTCGGCGAGGGCTTCCTCTGGCTGCACCTCAACCTCGTCGACGCGCGCCTCGACACGATGATCGCGGAGGGCCGGCTCGGCCCGCCGCGGCTCGCCGCCTCGGCCTTGGGGCGCGACGCGCACCAGCGCATCGCCGTCGAGGGCGGCTTCGTCGGCGGGGTCGTGGCGGACCTCGCCCGCGACGGCGCGCGGGCGAAGGTCGACCCGGCCGGGCGCCTGCACGTCGTGATGGGGCCGCGCTTCCTGGTGAGCGGCCGCCGCCACCCGGTGGTCGGCCCCGACGCGACCCGCGACGCCGCCCAGGAAGGCCTGCCGATCACCTCGCCGGTGCGCCTGCTGGAGGCGCTGATCGGCCACGTCGTGGGCGCCATGGCGAAGGAGGGCGCGGCCCTCTCGGAGGAGCTCGACGCCATCGAGGACCACGTCATCGAGGAGACCTCGCGCGTCGAGCGCCGCCGCCTCGGCCCGATCCGCCGCGACGCCGTGCGCCTGCACCGCCAGCTCCTCGGCCTGCGGGCGGTCTTCCACCGCTTCGAGGAGGAGGGCGAGGCGGAGGGCCTGCCCGACCGCGAGGTCGCGGCCGCGGCCCGCATCGCCCAGCGGCTCGATTCCCTCGACCGCGACATGCTGGCCATGGCCGATCGCAGCCGCCTCCTGCAGGAGGAGCTCTCGGCGCGGCTCGCCGAGGAGACGAACCGGCAGCTCTTCACCCTGTCGGTGCTCACCGCCCTGTTCCTGCCGCCCACCCTGGTGACGGGCGTGTTCGGCATGAACACCAAGGGCCTGTTCTTCGCCGAGCACGAGGCGGCCTCCCTCTTCGCCCTCGGCATCGCCGGGGGCTCGGCGCTCGCGGTGTACCTCGTCATCCGGATCCTGGGGCTGCGCGCGCCGGGCCGCTGAGCCCGGGTCCTCGGCGGCGCCGGACCTGACCCAGGAGTAGTGTGGCATGCCGGACGCAACCAGAGGAAAAGGACGCGGGCGGGCACGCATCCCTGGGACGCCGGGACCGGGCCGGGGCTAGGCTCGCCCCGGCTCCCCGCAGGGCTGCTTCGGGTTCTCGACGACATGCGTGCCAACCTTCTGGGTCTTGCCGCCGCGGCGGCGGCGGTGCCGGCCGTCGCGGCCGATCTCGCGGCGCCGGTGCCGGTGCCGGCCTATCGGCCGCCGGTGCAGCCGCTCAGCATCGTGTCGGAGTTCCGCATCGGCGGCTCGGCGCAGGACCCCTGGAGTCCCGAGGCCGGCAGCGGCAACGTCGTGAGCGAGGTGCTGTTCGCCAAGCCGGTGGTCCCGGCGGACCCGTTTTGGAGCCAGTTCGTGCCGCGGCCCACCGTCGGCGGCAGCTACAACACCGCGGGCCGCACCAGCTACGCCTATCTGGGCGCGACCTGGACCTTCGACATCACGGACCGGATCTTCGTCGAGGGCTTCTTCGGCGCCTCGTTCCACAACGGCGCCACCGGCCGCTTCGTGCCGCCGAACTTCAACGCGCTCGGCTGCTCGCCGCTCTTCCGCGAGGCCGCCTCGCTCGGCTTCCGCCTGACCGAGCACTGGAGCGTGCTCGCCACGATCGAGCACCAGTCCAATGCGGGGCTCTGCGTCGCCAATCGCGGCCTGACCAATGTCGGCGGCAAGGTGGCCTACACGTTCTGACCCTCCGCTCGCCGGCCGGACGGCAGCGGCCGCGCGCCCTCTGTCCAATTGGAAGCGCGCGCCCCCTCGTGTAGACGGTCCCGACAGCCGCCAAGCGTCGGGAAGCGAGAAGCCGTGGTCGTCCTCAACCGCATCTACACGCGCACCGGCGATGCCGGCACCACCGCCCTGGCGAGTGGCGAGCGCCGCTCCAAGGCGGACCTGCGCATCGAGACCTACGGCACCGTCGACGAGACCAATGCCTGCCTGGGGCTCGCCCGCCAGCACACGACCGGCGAGCTCGACGCGATGCTCTCGCGCGCCCAGAACGACCTGTTCGATCTCGGGGCGGACCTCGCGACGCCCGAGAGCGACCAGCCCCTGCCCTACGAGCCCCTGCGCCTCGTCGCCGCCCAGGTCGAGCGCGTGGAGCGGGAGATCGACGCGCTCAACGCCGCGCTGACGCCCCTGCGCTCCTTCGTGCTGCCGGGCGGCACGCCCGCCGCGGCCGCCCTGCACCTCGCCCGCACGGTCTGCCGCCGGGCCGAGCGGCTCGCGGTGGCGCTCGCCGCCACGCCGGGCGAGCGGGTCTCGCCGGTGGCGATCCAGTACCTGAACCGCCTCTCCGACTTCCTGTTCGTGGCCTCGCGCGTCGCCAACGACGGCGGCGCCAGGGACGTGCTCTGGGTGCCCGGCCAGAACCGCGCCTGAGGCGCCGCCGCCGCCCTGCCGGGACCGTACCGATCTTTCGAAACCAACCCCCGGCCGGGCCCCCCGCCGCCCGCGCGGCGGCCCCGGCCCGGGCTTTCGCCCGCGTTGACATTTCGGAAAATCGGCCGTTACGGTCCGGCACCTTGCTCCCAAAAGGGATGGTCGGCGGGCTTGCGCGCGGCGCGCGCGACGGCACGGCCTCCCGGCCCGGAAGGAAACGACGGTCATGAAGGTCCTGGTGCCCGTGAAGCGGGTCGTCGATTACAACGTGAAGATCCGGGTCAAGCCGGACGGCTCGGGCGTCGAGCTCGCCAACGTCAAGATGTCGATGAACCCCTTCGACGAGATCGCCGTCGAGGAGGCGATCCGCCTGAAGGAGAAGGGCAAGGTCACCGAGATCGTCGCCGTCTCGATCGGGCCGCAGCAGGCCCAGGAGACCATCCGCACCGCGCTGGCGATGGGTGCCGACCGCGGCATCCTGGTCAAGACCGACGCCGCGGTGGAGCCGCTGGGCGTCGCCAAGATCCTGAAGGCGCTGGTCGACAAGGAGGGTCCGAGCCTCGTCATCCTCGGCAAGCAGGCGATCGACGACGATTCCAACCAGACCGGGCAGATGCTCGCGGCGCTGCTGGGCTGGCCCCAGGGCACCTTCGCCTACCGGATCGAGGCCGGCGAGGGCGCCCTCGACGTGACCCGCGAAATCGACGGCGGGTTGCAGACGCTCACGCTGCAGCTGCCGGCCATCGTCACCACCGACCTGCGCCTCAACGAGCCGCGCTACGCCAGCCTTCCCAACATCATGAAGGCCAAGAAGAAGCCCCTCGACACGGTCGAGCCCGAGGCGCTCGGCGTCGACGTGAGCCCGCGGCTCAAGGTGCTCAAGACCGTGGAGCCCGGCGGCCGGCAGGCGGGCGTCAAGGTCGGCTCGCCGGCCGAACTCGTCAACAAGCTGAAGGTCGAGGCCGGCGTCCTCTGACGCGCCTCCCGAGATCGAGGACAAGCGACATGGCCACCCTCCTCCTGGTCGAGCACGCCGATGGCAAGCTCAAGGATGCCAGCCTCAAGGCGCTGACCGCCGCCAAGCAGCTCGGCGCCCCCGTTCACGCCCTCGTGGCCGGCGCGGGAGGCCGGCAGGCCGCCGAGGCCGCCGCCGCCCTCGACGGCGTCGAGAAGGTGCTGCTGGCCGAGGACTCCGCCTTCGACCACCTGCTCGCCGAGCCGACCGCCGCCCTGATGGCCGAGGTCGCGGCGGGCTACGACGCGGTGATCGCGGCCGCGACCACCGAGGGCAAGAACGTGCTGCCGCGCGTGGCCGCCCTCCTCGACGTGGCGCAGGTGTCGGACATCATCAAGGTCGTGTCGCCCGACACGTTCGAGCGGCCGATCTACGCCGGCAACGCGATCCAGACCGTGCAGGCGACCGACGCCAAGAAGGTGATCACTGTGCGCACGGCCGCCTTCAAGGCGGCGGAGGCGGGCGGCGCGGCGGCTCCGATCGAGGCGGCGGCCGCCGCGGCGGCGCCGGAGGCGAAATCCGCGTTCAAGGGCGAGGAGATCGCCAAATCGGATCGTCCGGAACTGGCCTCCGCCAAGTTCGTGGTCTCGGGCGGGCGCTCGCTCGGCTCCGCGGAGAAGTTCAAGGAGCTGATCGAGCCGCTGGCGGACGCGCTCGGGGCGGCGGTGGGCGCCTCGCGGGCCGCGGTGGATGCGGGCTACGCGCCCAACGACTGGCAGGTCGGCCAGACCGGCAAGGTCGTGGCGCCCGACCTCTACGTGGCGGTCGGCATCTCGGGGGCGATCCAGCACCTCGCCGGCATGAAGGACTCGAAGGTGATCGTGGCGATCAACAAGGACGAGGAGGCGCCGATCTTCCAGGTCGCGGATTACGGCCTGGTCGGCGACCTGTTCCAGATCGTGCCGGAGCTGCGCCAGGAGATCGCCAAGGCCAAGGGTTGATGGGCCAAGGGTTGACGGGCCAAGGGTTGACGGGCACGGCCCCGCGCGGGGCGGCTCGCGGATGATGAGAGCGGGGCCGGCTGTCGTGTTGCTGCGACGGCGCGGCCCCGCATGGCGTGATAGAATCGTGATGTGCGAGAGGGCCCCGCTGCGGGTTGGGTCCCTGTGAGGTGCGGGGCGATGGGCATCGAGATCAAGACCGTGGGGATCATCGGGGCCGGCCAGATGGGCAGCGGCATCGCGCATGTCTGCGCGCTGTCCGGGCTCAACGTGCGCCTCAACGACCGCGACCCGGAGCGCCTGAAGAACGGGCTCGCCACGGTGAACGGCAACCTGCAGCGCCAGGTCGGCAAGGGCACGATCTCGGAGGAGGGCCGCCGCACGGCGATCGAGCGGATCCTCCCGGTCGAGAGCTTCGACGATTTCGGCCCCTGCGACCTCGTCATCGAGGCGGCGACCGAGGACGAGGCGATCAAGCGCACCATCTTCTCGGCCCTGTGCCCGTCGCTGCGGCCCGAGACGATGGTGGCGACCAACACCTCGTCGATCTCGATCACCCGGCTCGCCGCCTCGACGGACCGGCCGGAGCGCTTCATCGGCATCCACTTCATGAACCCGGTGCCGGTGATGCAGCTCGTCGAGCTGATCCGCGGCATCGCCACGGAGGACCCGACCTTCGAGTCGGCCCGGGCCTTCGTCAGCCGGCTCGGCAAGACCGTGACGGTGTCGGAGGATTTCCCGGCCTTCATCGTCAACCGCATCCTGCTGCCGATGATCAACGAGGCGATCTACACGCTCTACGAGGGCGTCGGCTCGGTGGATTCGATCGACACGGCGATGCGGCTCGGGGCGAACCACCCGATGGGGCCGCTGCAGCTCGCCGACTTCATCGGCCTCGACACCTGCCTGTCGATCATGCAGGTGCTCTACGAGGGCTTGGCGGATTCGAAGTACCGGCCCTGCCCGCTCCTGGTGAAGTACGTCGAGGCCGGCTGGCTCGGCCGCAAGACCAAGCGCGGCTTCTACGATTACCGCGGGCCAGAGCCGGTGCCGACGCGCTGAGGCGGGCGGGATCCCGACGCGCCGGCTGGCCGGGCACCGTCCGGCCCCGTCCCACGCAGGCGGCAGGGCGATCGAACATCGACGGTCATGAAACATGACCGTCGGGTCCGTTCTCGACGTGTCGTCACGCTCTCGGCGCCTGTCGAGATGGCGCCCGTCGAAAATTCGAGGCGGTCAACGGCCCGATGCCTCGGCATCCCGGGCCGTTGGTGTCAGCCCCTCAGCGCTGGTTGGTCGAACCCGTCGTCGCCGGCTGCGAGGGGGACGGGTAGGCCGGGTTGCCGGCCGGGACGCCGGCGCTGTTCGCCGAGGGGTTCGCGGCGTTGCCCTTGCCGTCCGCCGAGCCGGTGATCTGGGCGCGCGAGGCGTCCTGGCTCTTGCTGGCGTAATCCTTGGGCGCGTTGGCGCCGTTCCAGGTCAGCAGCGCCACGGTGGCGATCGCCAGGAGCGCGAGGCTGCCGAGGAGCACGTAGAGGACGGGCTTGCCGCGGGCGCCCTGGCGGGCTTCGGTCGCCGTCTCGATGCGGGCGCGATCGTCAAGGGCCATGGGATCTCTCCGGGAATGGGGGCCGCTCGCGGGCGGCGCTCTGCCCGGGCAACGGATGCCGGGCAGCCACGGTTCCTCGGAGCGGTGGCCTCAGGCGCCGGTCGTCAGCATGATCTTGCCGAGATGCGCGCTCGATTCCATCAGCGCGTGGGCCTCCCGCGCCTGCTCCAGCGGGAAGGTCGCGTGGATCACCGGCTTGAAGCCGCCGGATTCGAGCCAGGGCCAGACCTCGCGGCGCAGCCCCTCGGCGATGGCGGCCTTCTGGGCGGTGGTGCGGGGGCGCAACGTCGAGCCGGTGAAGGTCAGGCGCTTCACCATGATCGGCGTCATGTTGAAGCCGTCGACCTTGAAGCCCTGCATGAAGGCGATCACGACGAGCCGGCCCTCCAGGGCCAGGGATTTCAGGTTGCGCTCCAGGTAGGCGGCCCCGACCATGTCGAGGATCAGGTCGACCCCCTTGCCGCCGGTCAGGCGCTTCACCTCCTCGGCGAAATCCGCCTCCCTGTAATTGATGGCCGCGTCCGCCCCCATCGTCTCGCAGAAGGCGCACTTCTCCGCCGAGCCGGCCGTGGCGTAGATTGTGGCGCCGGCGTGCTTGGCGATCTGGATCGCCGTGTAGCCGATGCCGCTCGATCCGCCATGGACGAGGAAGCGCTCGCCCGGCGCGAGCCGCCCGCGCTCGAACACGTTGGTCCAGACGGTGTAGATGTTCTCCGGCAGGCTCGCGGCTTCGAGGAGCGAGAGCGGGCGGGGCCGGGGCAGGCAGAGCGGCGCCTCGGCGACGCAGTACTCGGCATAGCCGCCGCTGATCACCAGGGCGCAGACCTCGTCGCCCTCGGACAGCCCGGTCACGCCCTCGCCGCGCGCGACGACGCGGCCCGCCACCTCGAGACCGGGGATCTCGGTGGCGCCGGGGGGCGGCGGGTACTTGCCGGCGCGCTGCTGGCAATCGGGCCGGTTCACGCCCGCGGCCGCGACGGCGATCAGCACCTGGCCGGGGCCGGGCCTCGGCACCGGGGCGGTCTCGATCCCGATCACCTCCGGCCCGCCGGCCCCGGTGAAGCGGACCTGGCGCATCGTCTCGGGGATGGCGGGCATGGGGCGTCTCCTCGCGGGTCGTTCGCCGCACTACCTGACAGCTCGGCCGAGGTTGGCAAGCCCCTCAGCCCGCAAGTCCCTCGGTGCAAGTCCCTCGGTGCAAGTCCCTCGGCCCGCGCGCCTCAGCGCGTGCCGTACATCCGGTCGCCCGCGTCGCCGAGGCCCGGGATGATGTAGCCGTGCTCGTTGAGGTGGCTGTCGACCGAGGCGGTCCAGACCGGCACGTCGGGATGCGCGCCCTGGAACTTGGCGAGCCCCTCGGGCGCCGCGAGCAGGCAGACGAAGCGCAGGTCGCGGGCGCCGCGCTCCTTCAGCCGGTCCACCGCCGCGATGGCCGAGTTGGCGGTGGCGAGCATCGGATCGAGGACCAGCACCGTGCGGTCGGCGAGGTCGGACGGGGCCTTGAAGTAGTACTCGACCGCCTCCAGGGAGTCCGGGTCGCGGTAGAGGCCCACATGCGCCACGCGGGCCGAGGGCAGGAGCGAGAGCATCCCGTCGAGGAAGCCGATGCCGGCGCGCAGGATCGGCGCCAGGACCAGCTTCTTGCCGGCAATCTGCACGCCCTGCATGGTCGTGAGCGGGGTCTCGATCTCGACCGGCTCCAGGGGCAGGTCGCGCGTCACCTCGTAGGCGAGCAGCGTGCCGATCTCGTTCAGGAGTTGGCGGAAGCCCTTGGTCGAGCGCGCCTTGTCCCGCATCAGCGTCAGCTTGTGCTGCACCAGCGGATGCGAAACGACCGTCACCGGGGCGGCGCCCGTCGTCTCCCGCGTGCTCGCAACCTGCATCCTCGTCATCCCCCTGCAGCAGCCTTGCCCTCGAAGCAGGCGCGCCCTCGAAACAGCCTTGGCCGGATTCTTGACCGGATTCTTGGCCGAAGCTGCCGGATTCCTGACCGAAGCTTAGGCCGGTCCGGCATCTCAGAACACCGTGCCGTCGCTCGCGATGGTGAGCGGCGGCGTCCCGTCGGGACGCAGGGACCGGGCCAGCCGCCGCCCCGTCGCCCAGGTCCCGCCCTCCAGCACCTTGGCGAGCGGCAGCGCCGCCGGATCCGCGATCCCGAGCCGCTCGCGCACGAGCGGCGCCAGCCGGTCGAGGAGCGCCACGGTGAGCGCCCGCCACTCGACCACCAGCTCGGACTCGACCGGATGCGCCCGCGCGGCCTCGTCCGGGCGCTTGAGGGAGAGCACGCCGCTGTCGAGGAACAGGCCGCCGTTGCGGTATTCCGGCAGGCCGGTGAGCGCGTCGAGGCCGGTCACGGAGAGGCCCGCCGCCTCCAGGGGCTCCAGCAGCGAGTAGGCGAGCCACTGCGAGAGCTTGTGGAAGGGCACGAGCCCGGCCGTCTCCCCCTCCCCTCCCGCCTTCGGGTGGCGCCACGTGTCGCCGAGATCGACCCCATCGAGGGCGATGCGGCCCGGCCAGATCGGCCCGAGATGGGTGAGGAGCGCGGCGAGGAGCGCGGGGGCGGGCAGGGCCCCGTCCACCGCCCGCGCCGCGAGGAGGTCGTAGAGGCCGCCGGGCCGGGCCTGCGGCCCGAACCCGTCCGGGTCGGCCGCCACGACCTGCCCCAGCCGGTTGAGGAGGGCAGTGCGCCCGTCGAGACCCACGAGCGGGTTCGTCGGCGAGACCTGGAAGCCCCGGGCGAGGTCCGCGACGGAGAGGCTCGCCAGCGCCCGGGCATCGACCCGGAACGGATCCTCCGGCACCTCGGAGAACAGGCCGGAGATGAAGAGGTCGAAGCTCGCCACCGCGAGCCCCTCCGAGCGGGCGTAGGTCTCGCCCGTCCGGCCCTCCTCGTAGCGCCAGGTCGGGCCGGCGCCGGCGTCGAGGAGCACGCTGACGATGACGAGGTCGAAGGCCGCCCGCGCCCGCGCGGCCGCCTCCTCCCAGGGCGCCGCCTCGGCGAGGCTGCCCCAGCGGTCGAAGCCGCCGACCGAGAAGTGCCGCCAGCGGGCGTGGTACGGGATGGCGAGGTCCGGGTAGCTCGCCCGGATCGTCTCCACGACCGCGTCCGCGCAGGCCCCGAGCTTCTCGGGATGGACCGCGAAGTGATCGAGCGCCCCGTCGAGCCCGAGCGCGAGCAGGCCCTCGGCGCGGGCGCGCACGGCCTCCGGGGTGAGGAGCCAGCGCACCCCCGGGGCGGCCTCGATGCTGACGGGCTGTCCGCTCACGACACTCTCCTTGCACTCGGGATCGGGGACGCCGCCGGCGCGGGGCCCGGTGCGGGTTCCGGGAGCGTGCCGGACAGCCCCGGCCGGCCGGGCGGCGGTCCGGCTCAGAACCGCTCCAGGTCGCGCCCCTTCACGGCGTCGAGCGCCCCCGCATCGGGCGCCTCGCCGGGCGTGTAGTAGCCGGCCGCCTTCTTGGCCTCGATCTCCACCGCCGCGTCCGGGGGGATCAGTTCCGGCGGGATCGGCACCCGCTCGCCGACCGCGATCCCCGAACCGGTGATCGCGTCGTACTTCATGTTCGACATCGACATCAGCCGGTCGATGCGGCGGATGCCGAGCCAGTGCAGCACGTCGGGCATCAGCTGCTGGAAGCGCGCATCCTGCACGCCGGCCACGCATTCCGTGCGCTCGAAGTAGGTGGCCGCGGAATCGCCGCCCTCCTGGCGCTTGCGGGCGTTGTAGACCAGGAACTTCGTCACCTCGCCGAGGGCCCGCCCCTCCTTGCGATTGTACACGATGACGCCGACGCCGCCCGCCTGCGCCTCCCGCACGCATTCCTCGATGCCGTGGGTGAGATAGGGCCGGCAGGTGCAGATGTCCGAGCCGAACACGTCCGAGCCGTTGCACTCGTCGTGGACCCGGCAGGCGATGCGGGTGCGCGGCTCGGCGATGCGCGCCGCGTCGCCCATGATGTAGATCGTGCAGCCGCCGATCGGCGGCAGGAAGACCTGCATGTCGGGCCGCGTCACCAGTTCCGGGAACATGCCGCCGGTCTGCTCGAAGAGCGTGCGGCGCAGGGCCGTCTCGCTGGTCCCGAACCGCGCCGCGACGCCCGGCAGGTGCCAGACCGGATCGACCGCGATCTTCACCACCGAGATGTCGCCGCCCGGATGCAGGATCGCGCCGTCCGGCGCGAGGCGGTGGGCGCCGATCGCCGCCAGGATCTCCGGCAGCGAGAGCCGCGCCTTGGTGATCGCGATGGTCGGGCGGATGTCGGCGCCGGTGGCGATCTCGCGGGCGAAGACCTCGCCCGGCAGGTGGCCCCAGGGGTCGAGGGAGACGATGCGGTCCGGCTCGCTCCATTGCGGGTGCGGGCCGATCGGCACGACCGGATGGGTGTTCGTCAGGTCGGGCCGGGCCAGCGGGTTGAGGGCGCGCCCGGCGATGGCGAGCGCCCGGTAGAGGGAATAGGCCCCGCCATTCGCCCCGATCACGTTGCGGTCGGCCGGGTTGGTGACGGTGCCGATCACGGGGCCGCGCTCGCGCGGATCGGCGGCGCCCCAGCGGATCGGCCAGCGGGCGGCGCCCGGCTCCGGATGCGAGGTGAGCCGGATATGCGTCGAGCGGTTGGACGTGGTCATGCGGTCCCGCCTCATCCTGAACGGCGAAGGCTCTCCGCGCTGTCCGCGCGGAGAGCCTCGTTGGCTTGACCTTGCTGACGATGGCCGATGCCGGCCGGAGCGTCAAGTTGGGACGGTGCGAGCCCGCCCGGGCCCTCAGTAGTTCGTGCCGGCCTTGCGGCGGGCCATGAAGGCGTCGAACTGCTCGCGGTCGCGGGCGCGCTTCAGTTCCTCCACGAAGTCCGTGAAGGCACGGCTCTCCTCCTCCAGGCGGCGGCGCTCCTCCTCGAGGCGGTCCAGCTCGCGCCGGCGGTACTCCTCGAAGGCCGAGTTGCCGGTGCCCTGCCGGAACGCCTCCCGGCGGACGAACCCGCCGCGGAGGTTGCGCTCAGCGAAGGATTTCAGTTCGTCGAGGGCCGGGTATCCCATGAGCTTCCACACCACGTAGGCGGCCGCGACGGGCCAGACATAGATGAAACCGAGGACGATCGCGCCGATCTCCAGGGAGCGGCGCGGGAACGGACCGGCGCCTCGGCAGGAGCGGCCGTTCGACCAGGGGGCGGAGGAAAAGGTCACGTCGTGTCTCCCGAGGAGATGTGAATGTGAACGACATTTACATGCGGGCGCCCCCGCGCGGTTTCAAGAGGAGGGGAAGCGGGATTCCACGCGGCGGCGCGCGGCGGCCGAGGCGCGCGCCGAGACGGTGCCCGGGCTGCTCCGCCCGGACACCGCCGACCGCTCAGGCCAGGTTCAGAACCTCAATGCAGGTAGCCGAGGAAGAACAGGATCAGGATGATCGGCAGGGGAATTCCGATCAGCCACAGGAGTCCGCCTTTCAGCATCTTCGCCTCCATCGAATTCAATGCCGAGATTGGAGCATGAACGGGGAAGCGAGACTTGAGTTCCACCGGATCGCGGCGGGAGGGTCAATCGCCGTCGGGACGGAACACGTAGCCGAGGCCGCGCACGGTCTTGATGAAGCGGGGGTTGGCCGGATCGGGCTCGATCTTCTTGCGGATGCGGTTGATCCGCACGTCGATGGCGCGGTCGAAGGCGTCCGGGTCGCGGGCATCGGCGAGGTCGAGGAGCCGCTCGCGGCTCATCACCCGCTTGGGATTGTCGAGGAAGGCCTTGAGCAGGGCGAATTCGGAGCGGGTGAGGAGCTGCTCGGCCCCGCTCTCGTCGCGCAGCCGCAGGGTCTCGGTATCGACCCGCATCCGCCCGAAGCGGACGCCGCCGGGCTCGCGGGGCTCGGGCGCCCCGGCCGGACGGGTCTGCGCGGCGCGGCGCAGGACGGAGCGCACCCGGGCCACGAGCTCGCGCAGCTCGCAGGGCTTGGGCAGGTAGTCATCGGCCCCGAGTTCGAGGCCGACCACCCGGTCGATGGGACTCGCCGTGGCGGTGAGCATGATGATGGGGATCTGACTGCGCGCCTTGAGGTCCCGCACGATGGAGAGCCCGTCCTCGTCCGGCATGTTGAGGTCGAGGACGATGAGGTCGGGGGGGCGCGCGGCGAGGAGGCGGCGCAGGGAGGCGCCGCCGTCGCAGAGATCCACCTCGAACCCGTGCAGGCGCAGGTAGTCGCCGACCATCGCGCGGGCGTCCGGCTCGTCGTCGACCACGTAGATCCGCTGGGCGGCGCCCGTCATGGCGCGGCCTCCGGTGGAACCACGAGGGCCGGGCGGAGGAAATCGGGTCTGATCGGCACCGGAAACAACACGCGCGCGTCGAGAGGCCGCGCACCACAATGGCGCCGAACCGGGCCGGCGTCCATGCCGGCCCCGCGCGCGATCATGCGGCGTCGGCGCCAGGGACCGAGGCCGGCTCCCGCGAGAGCATCCGAGGTGAGCATCATGGCAAATGACAAAGCAGGGCGTGTCCAGGCTTGGACGCGCTGGCGATAACAGATCAAGCCAGCATTGTCACGGACGCTTGCGGGCGGGCATGACGGTTCGAACCTTGTGCCCGCGCCCTTTTCCGAGAGGTTTACAGTCTTGATCAGTCCCGGCCGCGGGCTCGTCTAGTGGGCCGGCGATCACGGCGGGGGCGGGCGCGACGCCGCGCCCGGGTCCCTCAGGCGAGGCGGCGCAGCGTGGCCGTCAGCCGCTCCGCGATGCGCTCGCGGGCCCGGCGCGGCAGGGCGCCGGGCGCCTCGTCCTCGATCAGGTCGGCGATCTCGCCGCGGCTCGGCTCGGCCGGCCGCGAATCCTGCAGCAGGCGGCGCAGGGCCTCCAGATCCGCGCGCCAGGGCTCGGCTCCCGGGGTCGCGGGCCTCTGCGTCGCGTGAAGACCTGACTGGGTCGTGCAGAGCATCGCCGATCTCCCGTGCTTGGCCCGTCGCGCGTCGCGACGACGGCGCGATGTAAGCAAGGACTGTTACAAGCGGATTGCGTCCGATCGCCAACCCTGGGCTGTGCTCTGACGCACATTCCGACCCGATTCGGCCGCGATCGACCATGCGGGCCGCCGCCTCGACCGCCCGTCATCGATCAGATCGCGCGCTCGGCGATGTCATTCCGGCATTTTCGGCAAGGTAAGCTTGTTCGGGCGGCCCCGTCCGGTCAGGATGCGGCCGCGCACCTTGGAAGGATGCTGGCGGACGGTCGATGAGCGACGACGATTTCTTGTTTCTGGTACCCGACGACGAGGCCGCGCCGGAGGAGGCCGCCTCGCCGCAATGGTCGGTGGTGGTGGTGGACGACGACCCGGCGGTGCACGAGGGCACCCGCTTCGCGCTGGCGGGCTACGCCCTCGACGGGGCCCGGCTCGACATCCTGTCGGCCCACTCGGCCGCGGAGGCGCGGGCGCTGCTCGCCGCGCGGCGCGGCGGCGTGGCGGTGATCCTCCTCGACGTGGTGATGGAGACCGAGGATGCCGGCCTCACCCTGGTCGATTACATCCGCCGCGACCTGCGCGACGAGACCGTCCGCATCATCCTGCGCACCGGCCAGCCGGGGCAGGCCCCCGAGCGCCGCGTCATCGTCGATTACGACATCAACGACTACAAGGCGAAGACCGAGCTCACGGCCGACAAGCTGTTCACCAGCCTGACGGCCGCCCTCCGGGCCTACCAGCAGCTCAAGCGCCTGGAGGAGACGCGGCGGGGACTGGAGATCATCATCGATGCGGCGCCGATGCTGCTCGACCACAAGTCGATGCAGCGGCTGGCCGAGGGCGTGCTGACGCAGGTCGCCTCGCTGCTCAACGTCGCCTGCGAGGGCATCCTGGTCCTGCGCGAGCGCGCCGCGCCGGACGAGAGCTTCTGCGTCCTGGCGGGCTCGGGCTGCTACCAGCACCTCGTCGCGCCCGCCCGGGCCGTGGCCCTCGACGGGGAGGTGCGCGGGATCGTCGAGCGGGCCTTCGCGGAGCGGAGCCACACTTTCGGCGACCGGTGGTCGACGCTCTACGTGCACACCGCGAGCGGCAGCGAGATCGTGGCCCTCCTCAAGGCCGACCGCTCGCTGTCCGAGACCGACCGGGCGCTGATCGCGCTCTTCACCTCGCGCCTGTCGATCGCCTTCGACAACGTCATCCTGTACGAGCAATTGCAGCGGGCGAATGTCGGCCTGGAGCAGCGGGTGGTGGAGCGCACCGCCGAGCTGATGCGGGCCAACCGCCGCCTCGCCCTGCAGCGCTCGGACCTCCGGCGGGCCAACCAGCTCAAGACCGAGATCCTCGGCACGGTCGCGCACGACCTGAAGAACCCGCTCGCGGTGATCCTCGGGCGGGCCGAGATGCTGGGCGACCTCGTCGGCACCCTGCCCCAGCCCGTGGAGGCGATGCGCGCCCAGGTCGGCCACATCCGCGAATCGGCCCGGCGCCTGACCGGCATGATCGAGAGCCTGATCGCCGACGCGATGAACGACGCCCTCGACATCACGCTGCGGCGCGAGCCGGTCGACTTCGCCGCCCTGGCCCGCGAGGTCGCGCAATCGAACGCCCCCCTCGCCGAGACCAAGGCGCAGCACCTGCGCACCGAGATCCCCGCGAGCCTGTTCATCTGCGGCGACGGCGAGCGCCTGCGCGAGGCGATGGACAACCTGGTCTCAAACGCCATCAAGTACAGCCCGAACGGCGGCGAGATCGTCGTGGCGGTGGCCCAGGACGAGACCGACACGGTCTTCGCGGTGCGGGATTTCGGCCCCGGCCTGTCGCCGGAGGATCAGGGCCGGCTGTTCGGGCGCTTCCAGCGGCTCTCGGCCAAGCCGACCGGCGGCGAGGGCTCGACGGGCCTCGGCCTGTCGATCGTCAAGCGCATCGCCGAACTGCACGGCGGCCGGGCCACCGCCGAGAGCCACGCCCCCGGGGCCGGCTCGACCTTCGCGATCCGCCTGCCCAACATCGCCGTCGAGGTGCCCTGACGTCGCGCACGCAATCTGGCCGCAAATCCGGCGCTAAGCTCCCGCCTTTCCCGGGCCGCGCCGAATCGGCGCGGGCCCGTCGCGACGAGGAAGCAGGATGGAGCGTACCCACACGGCCGAGACCGCGGAGAGCAGCGCCGCGCAGATCGTCGAGGCCGGCCATTTCTCGGCCATCCGCACCATCCGCACCGAGGCGGAGGCCCTCCACACGCTGGCCCGCGCCCTCGACGGCGAGCTGCGGGCCGGCTTCGCGGAGGCGGTGGCGGCGATCCACGCGAGCCCCGGGCGCGTCTTCGTGTCGGGCATCGGCAAGAGCGGCCACATCGCCCGCAAGATCGCCGCGACGCTGGCCTCGACGGGCACGCCGGCCACCTTCATCCACCCCTCCGAGGCCAGCCACGGCGACCTCGGCATGATCACCGCGCAGGACATCGTCATCGCCCTGTCGTGGTCGGGGGAGACGGCGGAACTCGGCGACATCGTGAGCTTCGCCAAGCGCTTCACGGTGCCGCTGATCGCCCTGACCTCGAACCCGCAGAGCACGCTGGGGCTCGCGGCCGACATCCTGCTGCCGCTGCCCCTGGTCAAGGAGGCCTGCCCGCACAACCTCGCGCCGACGTCGTCGAGCGTGATGCAGCTCGCGCTCGGCGACGCGCTCGCCATCGCGCTGCTCGAGCGCCGCGGCTTCTCGGCAAGCGACTTCAAGGTCTTCCATCCGGGCGGCAAGCTCGCGGCCCGGCTCAAGACCGTGCGCCAGCTCATGCACACCGACGACGAGATGCCCCTGGTGCCCCGCGGCATCCCGATGTCCGAGGCGCTGCTGGCGATCATGGGCAAGCGCTTCGGCTGCGCGGGCGTGGTCGACGAGGCCGGGCGGCTCGTCGGGATCATCACCAACGGCGACCTGCGCCGCCACATGGGCAGCGACCTGCTGCACCGGCCGGTCGACGCGATCATGACCCCCGCCCCGATCACGGTGCTGCCGGGCGGGCTCGCGAGCGCGGCCCTGGAGATGATGAACCGCCGCCAGATCACCGCGATGTTCGTGGTCGAGGGCGGAAGGCCGATCGGCATCCTGCACATCCACGACCTGCTCCAGGTCGGGGTGGCCTGATCCGGGATCCGCTCGATCGAAGCGGCTCCCGTCTCACGAGCCTGCGCGGCGCCCGAGCGCGGCGCTTGAGCGAAGCCGATATCCGCATGGCCGAAATCGGAGATGGCGAAGCCATCAACCGGATGTCGGATGACAAGCCCGCGCGGCGCCTGAGCGAAGCCGACATCCGCATGGCGAAGCAATCAACCGGATGTCGGATGACCAGGCGGGGCCGCGGCGGGCGCCCGGCTTGCGGCGAGTCGCGCCCTCACGTAAAGCCAGGGTGACCGCTCCCGGGCATCGCCCCTTCCCAGGTAAACTCCGGCGGGATCTTACATCGCACCACAACCGCGAGTTCTCAGAAGTCCAGGATCATCCGGAGAAATCTGGGACCGACTTGGCCGGATCGGAGACGACCGGCCGCTCTTCGTTGCTCGTCTCCGCCCGATGGGGGATTCTTTAACGCCCGCCGCGCATGGTGCGTCTGACGAGGGCGAAGAGGGCCTGCCGCCATGCGGGGGCTCCGTCGGGAGCGGCGTTCGATGAGCGTCAGCGCGGGGCGACGAGGCTGGCTGGGGCGCGTCCGGGCGCGGGGCGTCGGCGCGTCCCTGATGCTGCTCGCGGCCACCGGGGCTGGCGCCGCGCAAACCCCCCTGGCGCTGCGCGTGGTCGGCGGCCTCGCTGGCGTCCGGCAATTCACCCAGTTCGAGGAGCCGTTCTGGTCGCGCGAGATCGCGGAGCGCTCGGGCGGGCGCGTCGTCGCCAGCATCCACGCCTTCGACCGCAGCGGCCTGCGCGGCGAGGACATGCTGCAGCTGATGCGGCTCGGCGTCGTCCCGTTCGGCACGGTGCTCCTGTCCCTCGCCGCCGGAGAGGACCCGGAGCTGACCGCGGTCGACCTGCCCGGCCTGAACCCCGACACGCGGGCGCTGCGGCGCAGCCTGGCGGCCTTCCGCCCGCATATGCGGCGGGTGCTGGACGAGCGCTACGGCATCGAGCTCCTCGGCGTCTACGCCTATCCGGCGCAGGTGCTCTACTGCGCCGAGGCGTTCCGGGGCCTCGACGACCTGGCGGGGCGCCGGGTGCGCATCTCCTCGGTGAACCAGTCCGAGTTCGTGCGGGCGCTCGGGGGGGTGCCGATCATCGTCCCGTTCAGCGAGACGACCGGCGCGGTGGCGCGCGGCGTGGCGGATTGCGCGATCACCGGCACCCTGAGTGGCCTGGAGATCGGGCTGACGGCGGTGACCTCCCACGTCCACGCGCTGCCGATCAACTGGGGGCTCTCGATCTTCGGCGCCAACCGCGACGCCTGGGGCGCCATCGCGCCGGACCTGCGCGAGGCGATCCGGCGCGGGGTCGGTGACCTCGAGGAGCGCATCTGGCGCATGGCCGAGGCGGACACGGCCCGGGGCCTCGCCTGCAGCACCGGGGCGGCGGAGTGCCCGCCCGGGTCGCGGGCCGGTCTCACCCTCGTGCCGGTCAGCGCGGAGGACGAGGAGCGCCGCCTGCGCCTCCTCCAGCGCCGGGTGCCGCCGGACTGGATCGAGCGCTGCGGCCGCGATTGCGGCGCCGCCTGGAACGCCGCGCTCGCCGCCACGACCGGGATCCGGGCCGATGAGCGCTGAGGCGGCCCGCGCCAGGCTGCCGCGGCGCCTCGTCCTGGCGGTGCTGGGCGTCGTCGCGCTGGTGTCCGGCGCGCTGCTCGGGGGCAGCGTCCTCCTGCTGCAGCAGACCCACGAGACCGTCCGGGTGGCGGCGGAGCGCTCGGTCGAGCGCACCGCCCAGACCCTGGCCCACACGATCAACCGGCAGTTCCTGCAGATCGACAGCGCGCTCGCGAGCCTGCCGGTCCTGCTCTCGACGCTGGCCGCGACGCCGGGGGCGATCTCGCCCGAACGGGCGGGCCGGCTCCTGCGCGGCCTCAACGTGCAGAGCTTCGCCTTCCGCGACCTGATGCTGGTGCGGCGCGACGGCACGCTGTGGACGTCGGCCCGCGCCCGCTCGGCCCGCTTCCCGCTCGACGAAACGATCCCGGACCGCAGCCGGGGCATGATGACCCTGGCCGGCCCGACCCACAACCGGCGCACGGGCGAGTGGGTGCTCCACCTCGCCCGCACCGTCACGCTGCCGGGCGAGGGCGAGCTCGTGGCCGTGGCCGAGGTGCCGCTCTCCTCCGTGCAGGGCCTGCTCGCCGAGGCGGGCGACGCGCCCGGGCAGCGGGTGACGCTCGAGCGCGCGGACGGGCGGCTGCTGGCGAGCCTGCCGCACGACGAACTCGCCACCGGCCGGATCCTGCCCCAGCGGATCAGCGTGCGGGAGCGCGACGACCGGGCCTTCGCCCTCCCGGCCGGCCCCGGGCACGGCCCCGTCCTGGCGGCGGCGCGGTCCACCCTGTACGGCGACGTCGCAGTGGCGGTGACGCTGGAGACCGCGCAGGCCTTCGCGGATTGGTCGCGCGACCGCGCCCGCATCGTCGCGGTGACCTGCCTCATCGAGGCGCTGCTCCTCGCGGCGGCCGCGGCTCTGCTGGCGGGGTGGCGCGTCTACCACGAGCTTCAGGCGGCGCGCGACCGCGCTCACAGGATGCTGGAGAACGCCATCGAGGCCATGGCGGACGGCTTCGTGATGTGGGACCGCGACGACCGCTTCGTCACCTGCAACAGCCGCTACCGCGCGCTCTACGCCCTCAGCGAACCGGCGCTGCGGCCCGGCGCGCGCTTCGAGGACATCATCCGGTACGGGGCGGAGCGCGGCCAGTACCCGCAGGCCGGCAGCGACCTCGACGCCTTCGTGCGCGACGTGGTGGCGTGGCACCGCGACGATCACGGCACGCTCGAACGCCTGCTGCCCGGCGGCCGCTGGGTGCTGATCACCGAGCGCCGCACGGCGACCGGGGAGACGGTCGGCATTCGCACCGACATCACCGCCCTCAAGGCCGCCCTGGAGGATCTCGCGGCGGCGAATGCCCGGGCGGGGCAGGCCATGGCCGAGGTCCAGGCGCAGAACACGGCCCTCCTGGAGCGCGACCGCTCCCTGCGCACCCAGAACCGGCTGTTCGACGCCGCCCTCGGCAACATGTCGCACGGGCTCCTGATGGCGGACGCGGCGGGCCGCCTGATCGTGGCGAACCGCCGCCTCGCCGAACTCCTCGGGACCGCGCCCGAGACCCTGGCGCCGGGCGAGAGCATGGAGGTGATCTTCGCCGAGATCGGGGCCCGCTGCTCCCTGGGCCGGCGCGCCCTCGCCCGGATGCGCGCGCTGCAGCGCGACCCGCGAGGGTGCCGGCACCTTCAAGATCTCGGGTCAGGACGGGCGCACCCTCTCGATCACCCAGCGGCCGATGGCCGATGGCGGCTCGGTGGCGATCTACGAGGACGTCACCGAGCAGCAGCAGGCCGAGGACCGCATCCGCTTCCTCGCCCAGCACGATCCGCTGACGCATTTGCCGAACCGCGTCCTGTTCCGCGAGCGCCTGGACGCGATGATGCGCGCCGACGCGCCGGACGCGACCGCGCTGCTCTACCTCGACCTCGACGCCTTCAAGAACGTGAACGACACGCTCGGCCATCCGGTCGGCGACGCGCTGCTGGCGGCGGTGGGGGCGCGGCTCGGCGCCTGCGTGGGCGAGGGCGGGGTCGTCGCGCGCCTCGGGGGCGACGAATTCGCGGTCGCCTGCGCGGAGGGCGAGGCCGCCGCGCAGGCGCTGGCGGCGCGGATCATCGCGCAGCTGAGCGCGCCCTACGCGCTCGCGGGCCGGACCGTGCAGGTCGGGGCGAGCGTCGGCATCGCGGTGTCCGGGCCGGAGGCGCGGGACGCCGACACGCTGCTGCGCCACGCCGACATGGCCCTCTACGAGGCCAAGGGGCGGGGCCGGGGCTTGGCCTGCGTGTTCGAGAAGTCGATCGCCGCGCGCCTGCACGAGCGGCTGGCCCTGCAATCCGACCTCGCCGAGGCGGTTCCGGGCGGCCAGCTCGTCCTCGCCTACCAGCCGGTCTTCGACCTCGCCGGGGGGCGGGTCAGCGGCTTCGAGGCCCTGGTGCGCTGGAACCACCCGGTGCGGGGCTTCGTCAGCCCGGCGCAGTTCATCCCGATCGCCGAGCAGACCGGGCAGATCGAGGCGATCGGCGCCTTCGTGCTCGACCGGGCCTGCCGGGATGCGGCCGCCCTGCCGCCCGGCATCCGCGTCGCGGTCAACCTCTCGCCGGTGCAGCTGCGGGCGGAGGACATCGTCGAGCGGATCGCGACCGCCCTCGCCGAATCCGGGCTCGCTCCGGCCCGGCTCGAATTGGAGATCACCGAGACGGCGCTGATGGAGGACAGCGAGCGGATGGTGCAGCTCCTGGAGCGCATCCGCGCCCTCGGGGTGCGGATCGTGCTCGACGATTTCGGCACCGGCTACTCCTCGCTGAGCTACCTGCGCACCTTCCCGTTCCACAAGATCAAGATCGACCAATCCTTCGTGCGCGAGATGACGACGCGGGCGAACTCGCTCGCGATCGTGAGCGCCATCGTGGGGCTCGCCGACGAACTCGGGATGGCGACGACGGCGGAGGGCATCGAGACCGCCGACCACCTGGATTTCGTGCGCAAGGTCGGCTGCCGGGAGGCGCAGGGCTACTTCCTCGGCAAGCCGAAGCCGATCCTCTCCGCCTTCGAGGTCCTGCGCGCGCCGCTGCCGCCCTGCCCGGGCGCCGTCCCCCTCGCCTCCTGAGGGCCGCGCGGGGCGGCCGGAACAGGCGCGCCGCGCCGGGGGTTGGGGCGGCCTGACCCCTCGCGCGACGGAGGCACCCATGGCCGGCGAGAAGCCGCACGGCGACAAGACCCACGCCCAGCACCAGCGGATCATCGAGCACCGGGAGGGGCCGAACGTCCCGGCGGGAGGCGACCGCGTCCGCAGCAGCGCGGACCCGGCGCGGCCGCCGACGACCCATCAGGAGAGCCGCGACCACAACAAGCACAACAATCCCGGCCAGGACGGCCATCGGCCGCAGACGCACCGGCCGGGCGAGGAGAAGCACTGAGGGACCGAAGGTCCTTCGGTGGCCGGCGCCCCGCGCGGCTGCGCCTTCACGGGCTTGCCGCGCGCCCGGAGCGCGCCCGCCGCCAGGATGAAGGGATACGGGCGCGCGGCGGTCGGGGGCGGCCTCAGGGCACGAGGAGGAGGCCGGCGAGCGCCAGCAGGAGGGCGGGCGGCATCACCAGCGCTCCCAGCGCCAGGAAGCGCCACGCCCCGACATGCTGCCCCTCCCGCCGGATCGCGGTGAGCCAGAGGATCGTGGCGAGGGAGCCCGTGACCGAGAGGTTGGGGCCGAGATCGACCCCGATCAGGATCGCGCCCGCGATCCTGTCGGAGACCTCCGCCGCCTGCACCGCCGCGCCGGCGATCAGCCCGGCCGGCAGATTGTTGAGGAGGTTGCAGAGCAAAGCGACGAGCGCGCCCGCCCCCCAGGCGGTGCCGGCCGGATGGGCGCCCGCCTGCACCCTCAGGGTGTCGGCGACGAGGCGCAGCACCCCGGTCCTCTCCAGGGCCTCGACCAGCACGAACAGCCCGGCGACGAGGGGCAGCACGCTCCAGGACACGTCCCGGACCAGTTCGGCCAAACCCTCCCGCCGCAGCGCCAGGACGAGGAGCGCGGTGGCGAGTCCCGCGAGGCAGGTCGGCGGGCCGAGAGCGAGGCCGCGCGCCGAGGCGGCGATCAGCACGAGCCCCGTCGCCAGGATGCCGAGCCCGGCGACGAGCCCGGTGCGGGACAGGTCGGCGCGCGGCACGTCGGTCGCCACCTCCTGGGCGCGCAGGGTGGGGCCCTGCGTGAGGCGCAAGGCCGCGTAGGTCGCCAGGATCGCCAGCGCGGAGGGCAAGGTGAAGCGGGCGAGCCACTCGGCGAGCGGGGGCATGTGCGCCGCGTAGACGACGAGGTTGGCCGGGTTCGAGATCGGCAGCACGAAGCTCGCCGCGTTGGCGATGAAGGCGCAGACCAGCAGGTAGGGCAGCGGGTCGCGCACCCGGGCGGCCTTGGCGGCGCACGCGACCGCCGGCGTCAGCACCACCGCGCAGGCATCGTTCGACAGGAACACCGTCACGACCGTGCCGACCGCGTAGACGAGGGTGAAGAGCCGCGTCGCCGAGCCCCGCGCCCGCCGCACCGCGATGCCGGCGAGCCAGTCGAACAGCCCCTCCTTCCGGGCGACCTCGGCGAGCAGCATCATGCCGATCAGGAAGAGGTAGACGTCCGTGCCCTTCAGGACCCCGTCCCAGGCGGTGCCGGCGGGGAGCAGGCCGAGGGCGACGAGCACGATCGCCCCGAGCACGGCCCAGACCGCTTCCGGCCAGCCGAGGGGGCGCAGGATCACGCCGAGCGTCGCCAGCGCGGCGATGCCCCAGGTGGCGAGGTGGGGTGTGACGCCGAGCGCGCCCATGGTGACGGATCTCCCGGATCGGTGCGGTGGGGCCAGCCGTGCCGGCCTTCGCGGCTCCGGCCAAACCTTCCAAGGCCAAGCCTGGTAAGGCCAAGCCGTCAAAGGCCAAGCCATCGAGGGCCAAGCCATCGAAGGCCAAGCCTGCCCAGGACGCGCCTGGTTCGGGTGCCCCGGCGCCGCGTCGCGCCCGCGCGGGATCCCTCACTCTGCCGGGACGGCGAGCGGGGCCGCGGCCGGGGACGGATGGCCCGGAGCGAGGCCGCGCGTCTCCGGCATGGCGAAGAGGTAGAGGGCGAAGCCGAGGGCCGCGATCCCGGCCAGGACCAGGAAGGCCGCCGCGTAGCCGGCCGAGACGATCACGAGTCCCGCCAGGGCGGCGCTGAGGGAGGCGCCGACGCCCTGCGCGGTGGCGACCGCGCCCTGCGCGACGTTGAAGCGGCCGCTGCCGCGGGTCAGGTCGGCGACCACGATCGGGAAGAGGGCCCCGTAGATCCCGGCCCCTACCCCGTCGAGGCACTGCACCGCCACGAGGAAGACGGGATCGTCCGAGAGCGTGTAGAGAATGCCGCGCAGGGCCAGGATGCCGAAGGCGGCGAGGAAGATCGGCTTGCGCCCGAAACGGTCGGCCTTGGCGCCGACCAGAATCGCCATCGGCACCATCACGCATTGGGCCGCCACGATGCAGATCGCGATGAGCGAGGTGGCGTAGTCCTTGCCCACCACCTTCGTGAGCAGCTGGCCGACCGAGGGCAGCATCGCCGCGTTGGCGAGGTGGAAGGCGGCGCAGAGCGCGGCGAAGAGCAGGAGGGGGCGGTTGCGCAGCAGCACCGCGAGGCCCGAGGGCTGCTCGCAGGGATCGTGCTGGCGGCCGTCAAGGCCCCGGGCGAGGTCGTCGTCGATCTCCGCCCGCGGCACCACCAGCATCGCGCCGATGCTGAGCGCCGCGAGGAGGCCCATCAGCCAGAACACGATGGCCGGCCCGAACACGGTGGCGAGGCCCGCCGCGAGGAGGGCCGAGACCGCGTTGCCGGCGTGGTTGAAGCCCTCGTTGCGGCCGATCCGCCGAGCGAAGAGCCGCGGCCCGACGAGGCCGAGGGTGATGCCGGTGAGGGCCGGCGGGAAGACCGCGCCGGCCACGTGGGCGAGGGCCTGCGTGCCAGCCACGAGGTAGACGTTGGAGATCCAGGGCAGGACGAGGCAGCTCGCCGTCACGGCGAGGGCCGCCGCGATGACGATGGCCGGCTTGCGCCGGGTCCGGTCGATGAGCGCGCCCGCGGGCGTCTGCGCCGCCAGGCCGGCGACGCCCGCCACCGTCATGACGAGGCCGATCGTCGCCTCGTTCCAGCCCTGGGCGGGGCCGCGCACGGCCAGCAGGTAGATCGCGAGGTAGGGCCCGAGGCCGTCGCGCACGTCGGCGAGGAAGAAGTTCAGCGCGTCGAGGCCGCGCAGCGCCCGGCGCGACGGGCTCGGCTCCGCGGCGCGTGCGGAGGGGCGCAGGTCGCTCATGACGATCTCCGCGAGGGGGTGTGCAGGACGGGAGCGAGGGTGACCCGGCGGACCGGTCGACGTCGCGCCGCACTAATCGAGGGCGCGATGGAATAGTTCCCAAAGGAAATCGTGCCCGTTCGGGCGAGGGGAGGGCCGAGCCCGGCGAGTATCCTCTAGGGGAGTATCCTCGGCCGGCGCGAATGCGGCCGCGGCGGCGGGCGGGATCGCCGCGTCGCGCCCGACGGGCGCAAGTCGATCCCAGGATTCAGCAAGTCTCCGCGGGCGCACATTCTCACCGACAGGCTTTTCGCCTATCATCGTCGTAATCGTCGCGTGCAACCCGCCGCCTTCGCTTGGGAGGATGCTCGGATGATCGCGCAAGTCGCCGGGTCTCGGGAGCCTGGGAAGGAGCGAGATCGGAAAGCCGGCCCGGTCGCGCCGGCCCTGGTCGCCGGCGCGGGTGGTCTCGCGACCGCGGCCCTGCTGGTGACCCTGTTCGGCACCGCCGCGGGGCCGGCCTCCTTCACGCTCGCGCAGGTCGCCCCCGGCGAGATCGCCGCGGCGGCCGGGACGCTCGCGGTCGCGCGGGCGCCTCAGCTCGTCCAGGAGGCGAGGAGCTGCGCGGCGCCCCTGGCGGTGGTGAGCGTGACCCGGGCGGGCGCGGGCCGGGGCGGCATCCGGATCCGCTCGGGCCCCTACGTCTCGCCCGAGATCGTCCCGGGGGAGGCGCCCCAGCGGGTCGCCCTCCCGTTCCCGTCCCCCTACCCGGCCGGGCGCGGCAGCCTGTCGGTCGAGGGCGACCTCGCCGGCCTCGGGCTCTTCCTGTCGCCCGGCTGGCGCTTCGATCCGGCGACCGGGGCGGCCTCGATCCCGGTCGTCTGGATGCCTGGCAAGATCTGCTGACGCCGCGGCGCGCCGGTTTCCGACCCGGTTTCCGCCCCGACACGACGAGGACTCGGCGATGAAGACGTTCTTCCGGGACCGGCCGATGCTCGGCTTCTTCCTGATTTCCGTGGCGGCCGCGGTGCTGAGCGCGTGGCTCATCAACCCGCAGAGCAGCCCGCTCGCATACTTCGCGGCGGCCGGCGGCACGGCCGGCCCGCTCCTGCTCAAGGTCGCGACGGTGCTGGCGATCCTGGCGGCGGGCGCGGCCCTCACCTACGTGGCGGCCCGGCTCGCGCAGAGCCAGGACGTGCTCCTCGCCACGGGCGGGGCGGCCGTCGGCTCGCTGCGGCTCCTGCGCACCTCCCAGAAGCCGCCGGTGCGCCCGATCCAGGACGCCCTCGACGAACTCGACGGGATGATCGGCCTCGCGCCGGTGAAGGAGGAGGTCAACAAGCTGATCTCCCGGCTGCAGGTCGAGCAGAAGCGGCGCGAGCAGGGCCATGCCGGCGCGCCGCTGAGCCTGCACATGGTGTTCACCGGCCCGCCCGGGGTCGGCAAGACCCAGGTCGCGCGCGCGCTCGGCGAGATCTTCCGGGGCGTCGGCGTCCTGCGCAAGGGACACCTCGTCGAGACGGACCGCGCGGGGCTGGTGGCCGGCTACGTCGGCCAGACCGCCACCAAGACCCTGGACAAGTGCAAGGAGGCGCTCGACGGCATCCTGTTCATCGACGAGGCCTACGCCTTCGCCGACGGGCAGGAGGGCGGCTCGTTCGGGCGCGAGGCGATCGACACGCTGCTGAAGTTCATGGAGGATTACCGCGACCGCATCATCGTGATCGTGGCGGGCTACCCGAGCGAGATGCGCCGGTTCATCGGCACCAATCCGGGTCTCGCCAGCCGCTTCACCAAGACCATCGCCTTCCCGGCCTACGACCCGGCCGAGCTGGGGGCGATCCTGCGCGCCATGGCGGCCAAGCAATCCTTCCAGCTGCCCGAGGACATCGAGGCGCGGCTGTCCGGCTGGCTCGCCGAGAACGCCAAGCGCGAGGATTGGGGCAATGCCCGCGAGATGCGCACCCTCTTGGAGAAGGCCCGCGAGGCCCAGGCGCTGCGCATCGCCGGCCAGCCGCAGGCCGATCTCTCCCGGATCGAGATCGAGGATTTCCAGAGCGCGCTCGGCTTCGCCCTCCCCGGCCAGGCCCGGCAGGCGACCGCGCCGCTGCCGCTGCTGCGCGTGCCGACCCGGGCGCAGGGCGCCCGCCCGGCCGAGGCGGCGCTGGCCGACCTCGACGCGATGGTGGGCCTCGCGCCGGTGAAGGAGGAGGTCAACACCCTGATCTCCCGGCTGCAGGTCGAGCAGAAGCGGCGCGAGCAGGGCCTGCCGGTCTCGGCCATGAGCCTGCACATGGTGTTCACCGGCCCGCCCGGGGTCGGCAAGACCCAGGTCGCGCGCGCGCTCGGCGAGATCTTCCGGGGCGTCGGCGTCCTGCGCAAGGGACACCTCGTCGAGACGGACCGCGCGGGGCTGGTGGCCGGCTACGTCGGCCAGACCGCCACCAAGACCCTGGACAAGTGCAAGGAGGCGCTCGACGGCATCCTGTTCATCGACGAGGCCTACGCCCTCGCCGACGGGCAGGGGGGCGGCTCGTTCGGGCGCGAGGCGATCGACACGCTGCTGAAGTTCATGGAGGACCACCGCGACCGCATCATCGTGATCGTGGCGGGCTACCCGAACGAGATGCGCCGGTTCATCGGCACCAATCCGGGCCTCGCCAGCCGCTTCACCAAGACCATCGATTTCCCGGCCTACTCGGTCGCGGAGCTGGAGGAGATCCTCCGGCGCATGGCGGCGGCCCAGGCCTACGCGCTGCCCGACCCGCTCGGGCCGCGGCTGTCCGGCTGGCTCGCCGAGAATGCCAGGCGCGAGGATTGGGGCAACGCCCGCGCGATGCGCACGCTGCTGGAGCGCGCCCGCGAGGCCCAGGCCGTGCGGCTCGCCCGCGAGCCCGAGGCCGACCTGCGCCGGATCGAGGCGGCGGACCTGGACGCGGCCATCGGCATGAGGAGCTGACGGCATGGCCGGCTCGTCCCTCGCCCTCAAGCACGCGCTCCTGTGGAGCGGCGATCCCTGGTACCGCGGGGCCTGGATCATCTGGCCGCAGGCCGCGGCCCTGCTCGCCGCCGGCTGGCTCGTCCTCGGCGGCGCGCTCCCCGTCCCCGAGCCGGCCGCCCCCTGGGCGCGCCCGAAGGCGCCGCTCACCGGCCCGGAGAGCACGGCCCTGCGCGACCGCGCCCTCGGCGACCCGGCCGCGCTCGCGCAGCTGCGGGCGGCGGCGGCGGAGGGCGGCGCGGAGGCGCAGTTCAGCCTCGGCACCCTGTTCGATCCGACCCTCTCGCTGCGGCGCGCCACCACGGCGCCGGACATGCGCCAAGCGCTGGCGCATTACCGGGCCGCGGCCGAGCAGGGCCACGCGGCGGCGCAGTTCAACCTCGGCAACGCGCTCTACTGGGGTAGCGGCGGCGTGCCGGCCGACCCGGCCGCCTCCCTGCCCTGGATCGAGAAGGCGGCGCAGCAGGGCGTCGTGCCGGCCCAGCGCCTCGCCGGCCTCGCGGCGCAGCGCGGCGTCGGCATGGCGGCCGATCCGGCCCGCGCCGCGTCGTGGTTCCGCCGGGCCGCGGAGGCGGGTGACGCCTTCGCGCAGGCCGAGCTCGGCTGGGCCTACGAGCGGGGGCTCGGCGGGCTCCCCGCCGATCAGGCCGCGGCGGTGGGCTGGTACCAGAAGGCCGCCGCGCAGGGGAATGCCGGGGCCGAGCGGCTGCTCGGGGTGCACCTGCTGGAGGGGCGCGGCATCGCCGCCAGCAAGGCCCAGGCGATGGAGCACCTCGCCCGGGCGGCGGGACGGGGCGACGCGGAGGCCCAGGCCCGGCTCGGCTACGCCTTCCTCACCGGCGACGGCAAGCCGATGGACCCGAAGGAGGCGGTGTCCTGGTTCCAGAAGGCGGCGGACCAGGGCAACACCTTCGCGCAGCGGCGCATGGGCCTCGCCTACCGCGACGGGTCCGGCGTGCCGGCCGACCGCGGCCTGTCCCTGCAATGGTTCCGCCGCGCCGCCGAGGCGGGCGACGGGTTCGCGGAGGCCGAACTCGGCGCGGCCTACGAGACCGGCACCAGCCTGCCCCGCGACCCGGGCCAGGCCCTCGCCCTCTATCGCCGCGCCGCGGAGCACGGCGACCCGCTGGGGCAGGCCAGGACCGGCGAGGCGCTGCTCCTGGGCACGGGCGGGCCCCGCGATCCGGCCGCGGCCCTGCCCCTGCTCCAGCGCGCCGCGCAGCAGAACCAGCCGCTCGCGCAGTATTATCTCGGCACGATGTACGACCAGGGCAACGGCGTGGCGGCCAACCCGGCCGAGGCGGTCTCCTGGTACCAGCGCGCGGCGCGCAACGGCAACGCCGCCGCCCAGAACGCCCTCGGCGTGGCCTACGCGCGCGGCGCGGGCGTGCCGAGGGACCTCGCCCAGGCGCGGGCCTGGTTCAGCCAAGCCAAGGCCAACGGCAACCTCGCGGCCGCCAAGAACCTGGAGCAGCTGCGATAGGTGGATCGACCGCGCCGCTCAGGCGCCCGCGCCGATCCGCCCGATCCCGCCGAGGACGACGCTCCGCCCCTGCAGCATCAGGGCGGCGTCGCGGATCAGGCCGGCGCCGCGCATCGCGGCGGCGCGGGCGCGGCCCGCCTCCAGCGCCGCCGCCACCGCCTCGGGCGGCAGCGGATCGACCCCCACCGTGACGAGCCGCGCGCCGAGATCCGAATCGGGATCGAGGCTGTCGGCCGGCGCGCGGCGGATGCCGGGATGGCCCTTGAGGTCGACCGCGTTGGCGATGAGCGTCGCGGCCGCGTCCGCCGCGGCCGCGTCGCGGGCGAGGACCGTCACCGAATCGGCGATGCCGCGCGAGAAGGAGCGGCCCTGCCGCCCGGAGGTCGCGAGCCCCCCGATCCCGTCCGCGTGCGAGAGCCGCACCCGGCCGTTCAGCGCCGGCACCGGGCCGCGGGAGAAATCCCCCGCCACGCCCACCGCGATCGATTCGCCCTCGGCGAGGTGGAGGGCGATGTCGCCGCCGTCGTTGACGAAGGCCTTGGCGAGGGGCGCCGTGGCCAGCATGGCGGCGAGGAGTTCGTCCGCCACCGCCCCGGCCACGGCCGCCATGGGGGTGAGGAACTCCCGGTGCGGGCGGCAGGCCGCCACCATGCGGCGCGCCACCGCCCCCTCGACGCGCGGCCGCGCGCGCATCGGCCGGCGCAGGGCCGGCAATTCGGCGACGAGTTCGCCGAGCAGCGGCGCGAAGCGCGCCGCCGCCGCCCGGTAGGCCTCCCGCACCGCCGCCTCGGCGCCGTGGGCCCGCAGCACCACGTCGATCGGCCCGTGCTGGAGGTGGAGTCGCCCGCCGGGCAGCGCCTGGACGCGCGGCCCCTCCACGGCGCTCAGCCGAGCTTGGCGAGGAGGCGGGTGAGATCCTTCGCCTCCGCCTGGGTCAGGGGATCGAGGGTGCGGGCCGTGACCTCGGCGCCCCGGCTCTTCATGGCCTCGACCACGCCGCGCCCCTCCGCCGTCAGGGCGAGGCGCACGAGGCGGGCATCGTCCGGGTCGGGGGAGGGCCGCAGGAGGCCGCGGGCGGCGAGCCGGCGGGCCACCCCGTTCATCGTCGCCGGATCGATGCCGACCTGCCGCCCGAGCTGGTTCTGCGAGGTCGGCCCGAGGTCGTGGAGCTTCGCCAGGGCGGCGAACTGCACCGGCGTCACGTCGAAGTCGCGCATCACGCTCTCGAAGATCGCCGAGGCGCGCTGGTGCGCCCGGCGGATCAGGTAGCCGATCTGCTCCTCGAGCCGGTAGATCCGCACCGCCTCCGGGTCGACGCGCAGCCCCTCGCGGCGCCGGGGCTCGCTCACGGCCCCCCTCCCTTCGCGGCGGGGCGGGCGGGCCAGGGATTGTCCGGCCGCCACGCCTCGTGGCGGGCGCCCGGCCCCACCTCCCGCAGGAGGTCCGCCATGGCGACGACCTCGCCCAGGTGACCGCCGAGATCGGCGTAGAGGGCGCGCGGCAGGGTGAACTCGATCGGGGCGACGAGCGCGGGCGTCGGCACGGCGCCGAAGGCGTTGCCGGGCAGGCGCGTGACGTCCGCCATCACGGTGATGCCCCCGCCCGGCCAGACCGTGACGGGCGCGCCGCCCATGGTCACGCGGGTCTCGCCCGAGGCGACCGAGCGGGTGAGGCGCACCGGGTTCTCGGTCACCCCCGCCCGCAGGGACCCGCCCGCGCCGGCCACGAACAGCACCGTGCAGAGGGAGGGCTCGCAATTCTCGCCGATGCGCGCGACCACCGCGCGGATCGCCGGCGGCATCTCGGCCGGGACCGGGGTGAGGCGCTCGTCGAGGACGAGCCAGAGGGCGTGCTCGCCGGTGGTCGAGGTCATCAGCAGCCGCAGGCCCGGCCAGGCCACGGCCGGATCGATCGCCTGGATGATGGCGAGCGGGTCGGCGATGTCGGTGCCGCCCCAGCCGGTGCCGGGCTTCGCCACCTGGAAGTAGCGCCCCGGCGTCGAGCGCCGGCCCCGCACGCGGATCCCCGCGGGGCGCATGCCCAGCACCTTGCCGGCCTGATGCTCGGTCAGGACCCCGGTGATGTGGTCGTCCACGACGATGACCTCGTCGGCGTGGCCGAGCCACTGACGGGCGAAGATGCCGACCGTGGCCGAGCCGCAGCCGACCCGCATGCGGCGCTCCGGCACGCCGTCGACGATCGGCGCGCGGCCGGCCTGGACCACGACCGCGTGGCCCCCGTCGATGGCGAGCGTCGCCGGCGCGCCGGAGCAGAGGGCGAGCAGCGTCTCGCAGGTGACCTGCCCCTCCTTCTTGGAGCCGCCGGTCAGGTGGCGCACGCCCCCGATCGAGAGCATCTGCGAGCCGTACTCGGCGGTGGTGACGTGGCCGACCTCCTCGGAGCCGGCCCGGACCGCGGCGCGCTCGGGCCCGAGATGGCGGTCGGTGTCGATCTTCACCTTCACGCCGCAATAGCTGAAGATGCCCTCGGTCACGACCGTGACGGTCTCGACGCCCTCGTGCTCGCTCGCGACGATGAAGGGGGCGGGCTTGTAGTCCGGATAGGTCGTGCCCGCGCCGATCCCGGTCACGAAGGTTCGGGCCGGATCGGCCCCGTGCCCGTCCCAGGCGGCGGCCCCGAACGGCACCAGCCGGCCGCCCGCCTCGACGGTGTCGTGCAGGAGCACGACCGGGTCGGTGCGCACGAGCCGCCCGTCGCGGTTGGCGTAGCGCGCGCAGGCGCCGGCGCGCCCGGGCCGGATCCGGCACAGCACCGGGCAGGCATCGCAGCGCACGATGCCGTCGCCCTCGGCGGCGCCGAACTTGTTCGCGCGGGCGTCCGGGGAGAGGGGATCGGCGCTCATGGCCGGCTCCGGGCGCGGTGCGGCCGGGATCCGGACGGCGCGGGCGCGCCTGCGAGTCTCATTCCGCCGCCTCCCTCCGGTTGAGCGCCGCGTGCAGCCGGTGCGGCAGCACCGGCACCCGGGTGAGCCGCGCCCCGGTGGCGTGGCGGATGGCCGACAGGATCGCGGGCGCGGTCGCCACCAGGGCCGGCTCGCCGACGCCCTTGGCGCCGTAGGGGCCTTCCGGGTCGGGATCCTCGATGATCCGCACCGCGATCTCCGGCACGTCGCCGACGGTCGGGATCAGGTAGTCGTGCAGGTTCTCGGTGCGGCCGGGGATGAACTCCTCCATCAGGGCGAGGCCGAGGCCCTGCGCGATGCCGCCGTGGATCTGGCCCTCGACCAGGGTCGGGTTGATCGCCCGCCCGACATCGTGCGCGGCGATGATCCGGCTCACCCGCACGGTGGCCAGCACCGTGTCGACCGCGACCTCCGCGAGCTGCGCGGCGAAGCCGTAGGTGGCGTAGGGGATGCCCTGGCCCTCGGCGTCGAGCGCCGTGGTCGGCGGGTCGTACCAGCCCTCGCCGGCCAGCACCGCGCCGGTGGCGTCGGGGGTCAGGCGCGCGAGGTCGATGCGGCGGCTCGCCGGCCCGTCCGCGATGGTGAGCCAGGCCCCGTCGAGGGAGAGCCGCGCCGCCGGCCCCGCATTGGCGAGCGCCAGGATGCGCCGCCGCAGATCCTCCCCGGCGCGCCGCGCCGCGTTGCCCGACACGAAGGTCTGGCGGGAGGCCGAGGTCTTCCCCGCGTCGTAGGTCAGGTCCGTGTCGCCGACCACTTGGCGGAAGCGGTCCGGCGGCAGCCCGAGCGCGTCGGCGGCGATCTGGAGCAGCACCGTGGAGGAGCCCTGCCCGATATCGACGGCGCCGTTGAGGAGGGTGAGCGCGCCGTCCGGCCCGAGCGCGATGCGCATCCGCGACGGATTCGACATCGAGGTGTTGCCGCAGCCGTACCACATGCAGGCGAGCCCGACCCCGCGCCGGATCCGGCCGCCCCCGGCATTGGCGGCCTCGGCCTCGGCGACGAGCCGGA
The DNA here is from genome assembly GCF_000379105.1 of Methylobacterium sp. WSM2598. GTDB lineage: Bacteria > Pseudomonadota > Alphaproteobacteria > Rhizobiales > Beijerinckiaceae > Methylobacterium. Next base: position 3,700,650 of record NZ_KB900609.1, read on the forward strand.
AGAAATCGTCGCGCAGGGCATCGAGGCATTGCGGCAGGCCGGCCGAGGCGTGCAGCACCTGCCCGGACGCCGTCGCGTCGCCGTGGTCGAGGGCGTTGCGGCGCCGGATGGTCCAGCGGTCGATCCCGAGATCCCGGGCGAGGTCGTCGATCAGCGTCTCGGCCGCGATCGTGGCCTGGGGCACGCCGAAGCCCCGGAAGGCGCCGGCCGGGGTGTCGTTGGTGTAGACGGCCCGGGTGCGGTTGCGGACATGCGCCACCCGGTAGGGGCCGGGCGCGTGGACCGGCACCCGGTTGGCGACCGTCGGCCCCCAGGAGGCGTAGGCGCCGGTGTTGAAATCGGCGTCGAGCTCGAAGGCGGTGAAGCGCCCCCGCGCATCCGCCGAGAGCCGGGCGCGGATCGTCGCCGGATGGCGCTTGGTGGTCGCGGCCATGCTCTCGGTGCGCGTGAAGACCATCCGCACCGGGCGCCCGGTCAGCCAGGCCGCGACCGCCAGGATCGGCTGCAGCGAGACGTCGAGCTTGCCGCCGAAGCCGCCGCCGCAGGCGGTGGGCACGATCCGCACCGCGGCCGCGGGCAGGCCGAGGACGCGGGCGACGTCCTCCTGGTCCATCACCGGGGCCTGGGTGCAGGCGGTCACCTCGATGCGCTCGCCGACCCGGCGCGCGAAGCCGGCCTCGGGCTCCAGGTAGGCGTGCTCGACGAAGGCGGTCTCGAAGCTGCCCGAGGCGGTGGCGGCGGCCTCGGCGTGGCCGGCCTCGACGTCGCCGCGGGTCAGCCTGCCGTGGGTGAGCACGTTGTCGGGGACGCAAGCGTGCAGGGACGGGGCGCCGGGGGCGAGCGCCGCCGCGGTGCCGGAGAGGGCCGGGAGCAGCGCGTAGGCGATCGGAAGGTCGGAATCGGGGAAGCCCTCGACGGCCTCGCGGCTGCCGACCAGCGCCGCGACCGGATCGCCGCGCATCCGCACGAGGCCGTCCGCCAGGACCGGCTGGTCCTTGATGTGGGGGAAGACCCCGAAGGAATTCTCGCCCGGGATGTCGCGGGCGGTGAGGATGCGGGCGAGGCCCGGATGCCGGGCGAGGACGGGGGCGAGCTCCCCGAGGGTGAAGCGGGCGGCGGCGTGCGGCGCGCGCACGAGGCGCAGCCAGAGCGCGCCCTCGGGCTGGTGGTCGGCGCCGAACAGGTCGGTGCCCTCGACCTTCGGCCGGCCGTCGACGCGCGCCATCCGGGTTCCGACCGCGGCGCCGGGTTCCGGCGCGGGCGCGGCGGCGCCGCCGCCGCGGGCCACGTCCATGATCGCCTCGACGATCGCCGCGTAGCCGGTGCAGCGGCAGAGCACGCCGCCGATCGCGTCCTCGATCGCGCGCCGGTCCGGCCGCGGCTGGCGCCGCAGGCCGTCCGCGGCCGCGAGGATCATGGCCGGGGTGCAGATCCCGCATTGCGCCGCCCCGCGGGCCAGGAAGGCCTCGCGCAGCCGGTCGATCCAGCCCTCGGGGTCGCGGCCCTCGATGGTGGTCACGGCGCGGCCCTCGGCCTGGGCGATCGGCACCAGGCAGGCGCAGACCTGCTCGCCGTCGAGGAGCACCGTGCAGGTGCCGCAATCGCCGGCCTCGCAGCCGATCTTGGTGCCGGTGAGGTGCAGGCGCTCGCGCAGCGTGTCGGCGAGGGTCGCCAGGGGCGGCGCCTCGACGACGTGGGAGACGCCGTTGACGAGGAGCGTGACGCGCATCAGGCAGCCCTCCGGTCGGTCTCGATCAGGGCGGAGAGGCCGTCCGCCACCAGGGCACGGGCGGCGGCGCGCCGGTAGGCGGCGCTCGCCCGCACGTCGTCGATCGGCGCGAGATCCGCGAGGTGATGGGCGGCGACGAGGCCGGGCGCCGCCGCCAGGGGCACCCCGCGCAGATCGGCCTCGAGGGCGGTGAGGCGGCGCGCCACCGGCCCGCAGGCGCCGACCGCGATCCGGGCCTCCCGGACGCGCCCGTCCGGCCCGGTCTCGACCGCGAGGGCCGCCATGGCGATGGAGATCACGAGGTAGCGCCGCGCCCCGAGCTTCTCGAAATGGCCGCGCCCGGCGCGCTTCGGGATGCGGATCGCCGTGACGAGGTCCTGCGGCCCGACCGCATTGGTCCGGTAGCCGGTGAAGAAATCCCGCGCCGGGACGTCCCGGCCGGAGACCTCGAAGACCGCGTCGAGGGCGAGCAGGTTCGGGATGCCGTCCCCCGCCGGCGAGGCCGTGCAGGCATTGCCGACGAGGGTGCCCCGGTTCTGGATCTGCACCCCTCCGACCGCCCGGCCCGCCCGCTTGAGCCCGTCGAGGAGGGGCGGCAGGTCGGCGCGGATCAGGTCGGTCCAGGTCGCGAGCGCCCCGATGCGCCAGTGGCCGCCCTCCTCGGCGATGCCGCGCAGTTCGGGGATGGCGGAGATGTCGAGGATGTCGGGCTGCGCGGGGTCGCCCCAGGCCCGCCGGGAGGCGGCGGCCGGGTAGAGGTCGGTGCCGCCGGCCAGAACCGTGACGGCCTGCGCGCGGCGGATCGCCAGGGCCTCCGCGAGGGTGGTGGGGCGGAAGTAGCGCATCAGGCGGCCTCCGCGGCCGGCGGGCGGGAGACCGGAATGCCGCGCATCGGAGATCCCGCCCTCATTCCCGCCTCCCCCACAGCGCCTCGGCCTCCTCGGCCGTGTAGTAGCCGCGCCGCACGTCCCGCGCGATCAGGGCCGGATCGCGCTCCCGCGGATCGCCGTAGCCCCCTCCCCCGGGGGTCATGATCTCGACCCGGTCGCCGGCCCGGATGGCGATGTTCTGGTCCTTCGACAGGTGGGCCGGCGTGAAGGTCTCCCCGTCGCGGTGGATGCGCACCACGTTCGGCGCCCCGTCGCCGCCGCCGCGCACCCCGGGCGGGCCGAAGCGGCCGTGATCCATCACGAAGGAGGCCCGCGCCTCCCCGCGCAGCAATTCGACCTCGTAATGCACGCCGAAGCCGCCCCTGTGCGCGCCGGCCCCGCCCGAGCCCTCCCGCAGCGCGAAGCGGCGGAACAGCACCGGGTAATACTGCTCCATCACCTCGACGGGCGCGGTCTTCGAGATGCCGATGGTCGAACAGCCGTTCGACAGCCCGTCATGCGCGGCATTGCCGCCGTAGCCGCCGCCGGTGATCTGGTACATGACGTAGGGGGATTGCTTCTGCGGGTCGAAGCCGCCGAGGGCGAAATTGCCCGAGGTGCCGGCCGGCGCCGCGGTCACCCGGTCGGGGATCGCCTGGACCAGGGCCAGGAACACGGCTTCCGCGATGCGCTGGCTCACCTCCGCGGCGCAGCCCGAGACCGGGCGCGGGTAGCGGGCATCCAGGAAGGTCCCCTCGGGCCGGCGGATCACCAGGGGCTCGAAGGTGCCGGCATTGATCGGCACGTCCGGGAAGACGTGCTTCACCGCGAGGTAGACCGACGAGACGGTGGTCGCCAGGACCGAGTTCATCGGCCCCCGGCACGGCGGCGAGGAGCCGGAGAAGTTGAAGTGCAGGGTGTCGTCCCGCTTGGTCAGCGTGAGGGCGATGCGCAAAGGCGCGTCCACCACCCCGTCCGAATCGACGAAGGCCTCGCTGGCGTAGGTGCCGTCCGGGATGCGGCGGATCTCGGCCCGCATCCGCTCGGCCGAGCGGATGCGGATCTCGCGGATCGCCGCGTCGAGGGTGGCGCGGCCGACCTTCTCCAGGAGCTCCCGCAGCCGGGCCTCGCCGACCGCGAGGGACGCGGCCTGGGCCCGGATATCGCCGATCCGCTGGTCCGCGACGCGGATGTTCGAGGTGATGATGGAGAAGATCTCCGGATCCATCGCGCCGCGCTTGAACAGCTTGACCGGGGGCAGGCGCAGCCCCTCCTGCTCGACCTCGGTGGCGTGGGCCGAGAAGCCGCCCGGCACCATGCCGCCGATATCCGGCCAGTGGCCGGTATTCTGGAGCCAGCAGAACAGCTCGCCCTCGACGAAGACCGGGCGCACGAAGCGCACGTCCATCAGGTGCGTGCCGCCCAGGTAGGGGTCGTTGACGATGTAGACGTCGCCGGGCTCCGGGGCGCCGGCCCGGCCCTCGCGGATCAGCCGGATCAGCTCGCCGGTCGAGTGCTGCATCGTGCCGACGAAGACCGGCAGCCCGTACTCGCCCTGGGCGATGAGCGCGCCGGTGTCGCGGTCGTAGATGCCGTCCGAGCGGTCGTCGGCCTCCGCGATCACCGGCGAGAAGGCCGAGCGCGAGAAGGCGATGTCCATCTCGTTGCAGACCTGCTGCAATCCCGCCTGGATCACCGCCAGGGTGAGGGGGTCGAGGGCGCTCATGCGCGGATCCTCAGGTTGCCGATGGCGTCGACGGTCGCGTGCGCGCCGGGCTCGATCACCGTGGTGGCGTCGACCTGCTGGATGACGGCCGGACCGGCGATGCGCGCGCCCTCGGGCAGGCGCTCGCGGGCGTAGATGGCGGCCTCGTGCCAGCGCCCCTCGGCGTGGAGGGGCCGGGTCCCGAGCCGGGCCCCCGCGAGGTCGGTGCGCGCGGCGGGATCGAGCAGGCTCCCGAGCGGGAAGGCGCGGCGGCGGCCGATCACCGAGGTGACGAGGTTGACGAGGACGGCGCGGATCTCCGGCAGCCGGACCTGGAAGCGCCGGAAATAGGCGGCCTCGAACAGCTCCTGCAGCGCCGCGCGGCCGAGGTCGGGCCGCGGCAGCGCGACCCGGATCAGGTGGGTCTGGCCGCGGAACTGCATGTCGGCGCCGTAGGTCACCGTGACCGCCTCGATCTCGGCCCGCTCGGCCTCGATCAGCGCGCGCGCCTGCGCCTCCTGCGCGGCCAGCACGGCGCGGACCTCGTCCATGGCGAGGCCGTCGAGGGGGCGGTTGAGGGTGTTGACCCGGTCCTGGCGCAGGTCCGCCACCAGGCAGCCGAGGGCGTTGGTGAGGCCGGGGCGGGCCGGCACCAGCACCTCCGGGATGCCGAGTTCGCGCGCCAGCGCCACCGCGTGGAGCGGCCCGGCCCCCCCGAAGGCGAAGAGCACGAAGTCGCGCGGGTCGTAGCCGCGGGCGAGGGAGACCATCCGGATCGCCCCCGCCATGTGGACGTTGCCGAGCCGGATCACCGCCGCGGCCGCCTCCTCGACGGAGAGGCCGAGGGGGCGGGCGAGGTCGCGCGCGAAGGCGCCGCGGATCGCCCCGAGGGGAACGCGCTCCCGCACGGCGGTGAGCCCCTCGGGGTCGAGGCGGCCGAGCACGAGGTTGGCGTCCGTCACCGTGGGCCGCGCGCCGCCGCGCCCGTAGCCGACCGGGCCGGGCTCGGAGCCGGCGCTCTCGGGGCCGACCTGCAGCATCCCGGCCCGGTTCACCGCGGCGATCGAGCCGCCGCCGGCCCCGACCGTGTGCACGTCCACCATCGGCAGGTGGATGGGCAGGCCGTAGGCGAGGGTCAGTTCCGCCGAGACTTCCGGCACGCCGCCGGCGATCAGGGCGACGTCGGTCGAGGTGCCGCCCATGTCGTAGGTGACGGCGTTCGACAGGCCCGCCTGCGCGAGCGTCGCGGCGGCGGCCATCACGCCGGAGGCCGGGCCCGACATCACGGTCTTGGCGGCCGCCTCGACCACCCGGGCGGCCGGCACCGTGCCGCCGTTGCCGTTCATCACGAGGAGGTCGCGGGCGAAACCCCCCGCCCCGAGCTCGTCCTGCAGGCGGCGCAGGTAGCGGTCGAGGATCGGCTGCACGGCGGCGTTGACCGCCGCGGTGGTGCCGCGCTCGTACTCGCGGAACTCCGACAGGAGCGCGTGGCCGAGGGTGACGTAGGGGTTGGGCCACAGCGCCCGGGCGATCTCGCCCGCCCGCCGCTCGTGGGCCGGGTTGGCGTAGGCGTGCAGGAAGTGGATGACGAGGGCCTCGCAGCCCTCGGCCAGGAGCGCCCGCACGGCCGCCTCCACGGCCGCCTCGTCGAGGGGGATGTGCACCTGCCCGTCCGCCCGCATGCGCTCGGGCACCTCGCGGCGCAGCTCGCGGGGGATCAGCGGCTCGAAGGTGCCGAACAGACCGTAGGGCTTCGGCCGGGTGCGGCGGCCGAGTTCGAGCACGTCCCGGAACCCCGCCGTGGTGACGAGCCCGACCCGGGCGGTCTTGCGCTCCAGCACCGCGTTGGTGGTGGCGGTGGTGCCGTGGATGACGAGGTCGAGGGCGGCGGGCGCGGTCCCGGCCGCCGCGATCGCGGCGAGCACGCCCTCGGCCTGGTTGCGCGCCGTGGTCGGCACCTTGGCGAGCCGCACCCGCAGGGTCCCGTCCGGCCCGGTCTCGGTGAGGAGGAGGTCCGTGAAGGTGCCCCCGACGTCGATGCCGGCGACGCGCCTCATCGGGCGGCTCCGCCCGCGCGGCCCCGTCGGCCCGTCGCGCATCCCGTTCCCGTTCCGTGACCGGCCATCCCGCAACCCCGATCGTTCGTCTACGAACGGTCCCGCCGCGCGGTCCCGCCCCGCCTTCCCCGCCTCACACCGTCAGGTACGCGTCCCGCACCGCCTCGTTCGCCTCCAGCTCGGCCATCGCGCCCTCGAAGCGGACCGCGCCCTTCTCGATCACGAAGGCCCGGTCGCAGACCGCCGCCGCGAAGGTCAGGTTCTGCTCGGAGAGCAGCACCGCCAGCCCCTCCCGCTTCATGCGCAGCACCGCCTCGGCCATCTGCTCGACGATGACCGGCGCCAGCCCCTCGGAGGGCTCGTCGAGGAGGACCGCGTGCGGGTTGCCCATCAGGGTGCGGGCGATGGTGAGCATCTGCTGCTCGCCCCCCGACATGGCCGAGGCCCGGCGGCGGCGCATCTCGGCGAGGTTGGGGAAGATCGCGAACAGGCGCTCCAGGGTCCAGGGCGCCCGCCCGTCGGTCGGGCCCTTGCGGCCGACCTCCAGGTTCTCCTCGACCGAGAGATCCGTGAAGATGCGCCGCTCCTCCGGCACGTAGCCGAGGCCGAGGCGGGCGATGCGGAAGGGCTCCCAGCCGGTCACGGCGCGGCCCTCGAAGGCGACGCGGCCTGCCGTCGGCACCAGGAGCCCCATGATCGCCTTGAGGGTCGTGGATTTCCCGGCCCCGTTGCGCCCCATCAGCGCCGCCACCTCGCCGCGGCGCAGGCTGAGCGTCACGCCGAACAGCACCTCTGCCTGCCCGTAGGCGGCGCGAAGCCCGGTCACGTCGAGGAGCGCCTCCATCAGGCCACCTCCCGGCGGGCGCGCAGGGCCGCGGCACTCCCCGCCTCGCCGAGATAGACCTGGCGCACCCGGGCGTCGGCCCGCACCGCCTCGGGCGGCCCGGCGGCGATGATCTCGCCGCGCACCAGGACCAGCACCCGATCGGCATGGCCGAACACCGCCTCCATGTCGTGCTCGGTGTAGAGCACCCCGATGCCCTGGCCGCGGGCGAGGCGGGCGGTGAGGGCCATCAGGCCGCCGCGCTCGCGCGGCGCCATGCCGGCGGTGGGCTCGTCCATCAGCAGGAGCTTCGGCCGCGCGGCCAGCGCCACCGCGAGCTCCACCCGCTTCACGTCGCCGTAGGCGAGTTCGGCCACCGGCCGGTCGGCCTCCGCCCCGAGCCCGACCTCGCCGAGGAGGGCGAGCGCGTCGTCCCGGTACAGGCGGCGCGCGTCGGCGAAGAGCGCCCGGCTGCGGCCGCGATGCGCGACGAGCGCCATCTGGACGTTCTCGGCGACGCTCATCGACACGAAGGTCTGGGCGACCTGGAAGGTGCGCCCGACCCCGGCCCGCCCGATCGCCCGGGCCGGCAGGCCGGTGACGTCCCGCCCCGCCAGGGTCACGCGGCCGGAATCGGGCCTCAGCTGCCCGCCCACCATGTTGAAGGTGGTGGATTTGCCCGCCCCGTTCGGGCCGATGATCGCCAGCATCTCGCCCGCCGCCAGCGTGAAGGACACGTCCCGGGCGGCGGCGACCCCGCCGAAGGACTTGGTCAGGCGGTCGACGGCGAGCAGGGTCACGCGCGCGCCTCCGCGGGGACGGGCCGGCGGCGCCGGCGCAGGAGGTCGGCCGCCCCGGCGAGGCCGTGCGGCAGGGCCAGCACGGTGGCGATGATGGCGAGGCCGAGCAGCAGGCGCCAATAGGCCGCGAGCGGCATCACCGCGTCCTTGAGCGCGTGGAAGAAGCCCGCCCCGACCAGGGGACCCATCAGGGTGCGGATGCCGCCGACCAACACCATGACCAGGAAGTCGATCGAGGTCGGGATCGCCGCGAGGGTCGGGTCGATCGAGCCCTTCTGGAAGGCGTAGAGCCCCCCGGCGAGGCCGGCCGCGCCGCCCGCCAGGGTGAAGGCGAGCCAGCGATGCGTGCGGGTGTCGAGCCCGATCGCCTCGGCGCGGGTGGCGGAATCGCGGGCGGCCCGCAGGCCGTAGCCGAAGGGCGCGAAGACGATCCGGCGCAGCGCCGCGATGCACGCGAGGGTCGCGGCCGCCACGAGGTAGAAGTAGGTGGTGCGGCCGGCGGCCCAGGCGGAGGGCCAGACGCCGACGAGGCCGTTGTCGCCCCCCGTCACCTCCACCCACTGGAAGCCGATCGCGTAGACGATCTGCGCGAAGGCCAGGGTCAGCATGGCGAGGTAGATCCCCGACAGCCGGACGATGAAGAAGCCGAACAGGGCGGCCCCGAGCGCGCCCGCGAGCGGCGCGGCGAGGAGCGCGAGCTCCATCGGCGCCCGCAGCGGCCCGGTGACGAGGAGCCCGGCCGCGTAGGCGCCGAGGCCGAAATAGGCGGCGTGGCCGAAGGAGACGAGGCCGCCGACGCCGACCAGGAATTGCAGCGAGAAGGCGGCGAGCGCGAAGACCAGGATCTCGGTCGCGACCTTGACGAGGTAGGCGTCGCCGACGAGCGGGACCGCCAGCAGGGCCGCAACCGCGAGCCCGGTCAGCGCCGCCTCGGCGGGGCGGAAGGGCCGCAGGTGCAGGATGCCCTCGGGCAAGCGGCCCGACGCGGCGATCTCGGGCCGGCCGAGCAGGCCCCAGGGCTTGACCACCAGCACCACCGCCATCAGGGCGAAGACGAGGACCAGGGTGGCCTTGGGCAGGAGCAGGATGCCGAAGGCCTGCAATTCGCCGATCAGCAGGGCGGCGAGGAAGGCGCCCGGCACCGAGCCCATGCCGCCGATCACCGTGACCACGAAGGCGTCGGTGATCACCGCGAGGTCCATGTGGCCGTTGGCCGGCACGCGGGGGATCTGCAGCGCGCCGCCGAGCCCGGCCAGAGCCGCGCCGAGGAACAGCGTGAGGGTGAAGAGCCGCGCCTGGTTGACGCCGAGCGCCCCGACCATGTCGCGGTCCTGGGTGGCGGCGCGGATCAGGATGCCGAAGCGGGTGCGGTGCATCAGGAGCCAGAGCAGCCCGAGCAGGGCCGGCCCGATCCCGATCAGCACGAGGTCGTAGGCCGGGAAGCGCTGGCCCAGGATCTCGACGCCGTGGCGCAGGGAGGGCGCCCGCGGCCCGGCGAGGTCGACCGGCCCCCAGATCGCCAGCACCAGATCCTCGACGATCAGCACCACGCCGAAGGTGGCGAGGAGCTGGAACAGTTCGGGCACCCGGTAGAGGCGGCGCAGCAGCAGCATCTCCACCGCGACGCCGATCAGCCCGACGAGGAGGGCCGCGAGCAGCACGCCGAGGAAGAAGGAGGCGGGCGTGTAGCTCAGGTCGAGGAGGCGCGGGACGAGCGAGACCGCCAGGTAGGCCCCGAGCATCGTGAAGGAGCCGTGCGCGAAGTTCACGATGCGGGTGACGCCGAAGACCAGGGTCAGGCCCGAGGCGATCACGAACAGCGACGCGGCGCTGGCGAGGCCGGACAGGGCTTGCAGGACGAGGAAGGAAGGGTCCATGCGCTCGCGTCGCTCATCGTGTCCCCTCCTCCCGGCCGGGAGAGGGGTCCGGCATCCCGGGTCAGGCCTTGCGGGCCGCCCTCACCTCCGCCTCGGGAAACAGGTAATCCGCCCCGTCCGCGTAGCGGACATTGCGCATCGTGCCCTTGCGCCCGTCGAGGGCCGTCTCGCCGATCCAGGCGCCGAGCGTCGATTGGTGGTCGAGGGCGCGCATCGTGACCTTCCCGGCGATGGTCTCGGAGGTCAGCCCCTCGAGGGCGGCGATCAGCGCCTCCGTGTCGGTGGACTTCGCCGTCTCCAGGAGGTCGCGGATCATGTGGACCACGACGTAGCCGAGGAGCGAGCCGAGCCGCGGCGTGTCGGAGAACCGGGCCCGGTAGGCGGCCACGAATTCCCGGTGGCCGGGGGTGGCGATGGTCTCCCACGGATAGCCCGTGGTGATCCAGCCCTCCGGCGTCTCGTCGCCGAGCGGGATCATGTATTCGGGCTCGCCGGTGAGCAGGCTCGCCACGGTCCGCTTCTCGAACAGGCCGCGGGTGTTGCCCTCGCGCACGAAGGCCGTGAGGTCGGCCGCGAACAGCACGTTGAACAGCCCGTCCGCCCTCGTCTGCGCCAGGGCCCCGACCGTCGCGCCGGCGTCGATCTTGCCCAGGGCCGGATATTGCTCGCCCACGACCTCGAAGCCCGGCACCGCCGCGCCCATCAGCCGCTTGAAATTCGCCGCGGCCGATTGGCCGTACTCGTAGTTCGGGGCGACGATCGCCCAGCGCTTGACGCCCCGCCCCTTCACGGCCTCGACGAGCATCTTCGTCTGCATGTAGGTGCTGGGCCGGACCCGGAAGGTGTAGCGGTTGCCCCCGCCCATCGTCAGCGCGTCGGTGAGGGGCTCGGTGGCCAGGAACATCACCTTGCGCTGGTTGGCGAAATCCGCCACCGCGAGGCCCACGTTCGACAGGAAGGTGCCGCACAGGAAGGCGACGTTCTCGCGGGTGAGGAGCTCCTCGGCCACCCGCACGGCGTCGCCCGGCGTGGAGCCGTCGTCCCGGAAGACCATCTCGATCGGGCGTCCGCCGAGGGCCTTGATGCCGCCGGCCTGGTTGATCGCGTCCTGCGCGAGCAGCATCGCGTTCCGGTAGGGACCCGCGAAGGCCGCCATGCGCCCGTAGGAATTGAGCTCGCCGATGCGGATCGGGCCCTCGGCGGCCCGCGCGGCCCGCAGCCCGAACGGGGCCGCGGCGAGCCCGCCGACCACGGCGCGGCGAGAGAGCGGGGGCAGGCTCATGACACGAATCTCCGGCATCGACGGGTGTCGACACGACTATCGGGCGCGTCGCCGAATGTCTGCAAGTCGTTCGTGTACGAACGATACGATGCTCCGGGGCGAGCGCAAGAGGTGGGGCTGCGGAAATGTCGGGCGGGCCGTGATGCGGGAATGGGCAGGGCGGGACGCCGCGCCTCCGGGCCCCGGCCGGCCCGCCCATCCGAAACCAATCGCCTTTCGCATCCCGCCGCTTGTCTTCGCTTTCGGGCTCACCTAGGTTCGTTTCGCGCGAGAAGCGAAAGGGCCCGCGAGCCCGAATCTGGCGGGCCTGAATCTGGGAGGCGTCCTTGAGCCTGCGGCCCGAGCAGCCCGGCCTCTACGACCTCGCCGTGATCGGCGGCGGCATCAACGGCACCGGCATCGCCCGCGACGCGGCCGGACGGGGCGCGTCGGTCGTGCTGTTCGAGCAGGGCGACCTCGCCGGCGGCACCTCCTCGGCCTCCACCAAGCTGATCCACGGCGGCCTGCGCTACCTGGAGCATTGCGAGTTCCGCCTCGTGCGCGAGGCGCTGATGGAGCGCGAGGTGCTGTGGGCCAGCGCCCCCCACATCGTCTGGCCGCTGCGCTTCGTCCTGCCCCACCTGCCCGGCCTGCGGCCGGCCTGGCTCTTGCGCCTCGGCCTGTTCCTCTACGACCATCTCGGCGGCCGCAGGCTGCTGCCGGGCACGCGCAGCCTCGACCTCGCCCGCGACGAGGCCGGCGCGCCCCTCAAGGCGGGGTTCCGGCGGGCCTTCGAGTACTCGGATTGCTGGGTCGAGGATGCGCGCCTCGTCGTGCTCAACGCCCGCGACGCGGCCGCCCGCGGGGCCGAGATCCGCACCCGCACCCGGGTCGTGGCGGCCGCGCGCGGGCCCGCGCACTGGGAGCTGACCGTCGAGGCCGGGGGACGGCGCGAGACCGTGCGGGCCCGCATCCTCGTCAACGCCGCCGGGCCCTGGGTGTCCGAGGTGCTCACCGGCGTGGTGCGGGCGAATGCGGCGGCGGGGGTGCGCCTCGTCCAGGGCAGCCACATCGTGGTGCGCCGGCTCTTCCGGCACGACCGCGCCTACATCTTCCAGAACCCGGACGGGCGCATCGTCTTCGCGATCCCCTACGAGCGCGACTTCACCCTGATCGGCACCACCGACCGCGACTACCGGGGCGACCCCGCCGCGGTCGCGGCGAGCGAGGAGGAGATCGCCTACCTGTGCGCCGCCGCGAGCGAGTACTTTCGCGAGGCGATCCGGCCGCAGGACGTGGTCTGGACCTATTCGGGCGTGCGCCCGCTCTACGACGACGGCGCCGGCAAGGCCCAGGAGGCGACGCGGGACTACGTGCTGACCCTCGACGCGGGCGGGGACCGCGCGCCCCTGCTCTCGGTCTTCGGCGGCAAGATCACGACCTACCGGCGCCTCGCCGAGGCGGCCCTGGAGCAGCTGCGCGACCACCTCGGCGCCGCCCGCGCGCCCGCCTGGACGGCGCGGGCGCGGCTGCCCGGGGGCGACTTCCCGGCGACCGGCTACGCGGCCCTGGCGGCGGCGATCCGGCGCGAGTACCCCTTCCTGGACCCGGCCCACGCCGCCCGGCTGGTGCGGGCCTACGGCACCGAGGCGCGCGAGATCCTGCAGGGCGCCCGCGGCCCGGCCGATCTCGGCCGGGTCTTCGGGGCCGACCTGACCGAGCGCGAGGTGCGCTACCTGATGCGGCGGGAATGGGCGGTCGGCGCCGAGGACGTGCTGTGGCGGCGCTCGAAGCTCGGGCTGCGGCTCAGCCCGGCCGAGGCGGCGGCGCTCGACGGGTTCATGCGCGGGGACGCGGCCGCGTCCTCGGCGGCCTGAGGGAGGGCGCCATGGGCCTCGTGCTGGAGGGCGTGACGAAGCGGGTCGGGGCGCGGACCCACCTCCACCCGGTCGACCTGTCGCTCGCCGCGGGCTCGCTCACCGTGCTGCTCGGCCAGACGCTGGCGGGCAAGACCTCGCTGATGCGCCTGATGGCGGGGCTCGACGTCCCGAGCGAGGGCCGCGTGCGCGCGGGGGGCCGGGACGTCACCGGCTGGCCGGTGCGGCGGCGCAACGTGGCGATGGTCTACCAGCAATTCATCAATTACCCGTCCCTGACCGTGTTCGAGAACATCGCCTCGCCGCTGCGGGTGGCGCGGCTGCCGCGGGCGGAGATCGAGGCCCGGGTGCGCGAGGCGGCGCGGCTGCTGCGGCTCGACCCCTACCTGCAGCGGCGGCCCCTGGAGCTGTCGGGCGGCCAGCAGCAGCGCACCGCCATCGCCCGGGCGCTGGTCAAGCGGGCCGACCTCGTGCTGATGGACGAGCCGCTGGCCAATCTCGACTACAAGCTGCGCGAGGAATTGCGGGAGGAGCTGCCGCGCATCTTCGCGGCGACGGGGGCGATCTTCGTCTACGCGACGACCGAGCCGGCCGAGGCCCTGCTGCTCGGCGGCCACACCGCGACGCTGCACCAGGGCCGGGTGACGCAGTTCGGCCCGACGGCCGAGGTCTATCGCCGGCCGGACGACCTCGTCACCGCGCAGGTCTTCTCGGACCCGCCCCTCAACACGCTCGCCGGGACCAAGGCAGGCGGGCGCGTCGCCCTCGCGACGGGCGGGCAGGCCCGCGCCGCCGGCCCCCTCGCGGCGGTGCCGGACGGACCCTACACGCTCGCCATCCGCGCCCATCACCTCTCCCTCGACCCACTCGGGCCGGAGGCGATCACGGTCCCGGCCAGCGTCGAGGTGGCGGAGATCACCGGCTCCGAGAGCTTCGTCCACGTGGCGGCGGGGGAGCACCGCTTCGTCGTGCAGCGGCCCGGCGTGCGCCGGCTCGAGCCCGGCACGGCGGTGAGCGTCCACCTCGACCCGCACCACCTGCTGCTGTTCGACGAGGCCGGGCGGCGGGCCGCGGCGACGCCCGCCCAGGCGGCGGCCTGACGGGGCGGCCATGGCCCGCATCACCCTCGACCACCTCGCCCATTCCTACCGGCCGCATCCGGCCGGGCCGCAGGATTACGCCCTGCGGGAGATCGACCACGTCTGGCGCCAGGGCGGGGCCTACGCGCTGCTCGGCCCCTCCGGCTGCGGCAAGACCACCCTGCTCAACATCATCTCGGGGCTGGTGGTGCCGACGCGCGGGCGCATCCTGTTCGACGGCCGCGACGTGACCGCCCTGCCGACCGAGGCGCGCAACATCGCCCAGGTCTTCCAGTTCCCGGTCGTCTACGACACCATGACGGTGCGGGAGAACCTCGCCTTCCCGCTGCGCAACCGGCGGGTGCCGGCGGCCACGATCCGGGCCCGCGTCGAGGAGATCGCGCGCCTCCTCGACCTCGGCGGCCTCCTCGACCGCCGGGCGCAGAACCTGACGCCGGACCTCAAGCAGAAGATCTCCCTCGGGCGCGGCCTCGTGCGGCCCGACGTGGCGGCGATCCTGTTCGACGAGCCGCTCACCGTCATCGACCCGCACCTGAAATGGCGCCTGCGCTCGACGCTGAAGGAGCTGCACCGCAAGCTCGACCTGACGATGATCTACGTCACCCACGACCAGACCGAGGCGCTGACCTTCGCCGACACGGTCGTGGTGATGCATGACGGCGCCGTGGTCCAGACCGGCACGCCCGAGGAGCTGTTCGACCGCCCGGCCCACACCTTCGTCGGCCACTTCATCGGCTCGCCGGGCATGAACCTGCTGCCCGCGCGGGTCGAGGGCCGCACGGCGCTGGTCGAGGGCCACGCGATCCCGCTCGCCCGCGCCTATCCGCCCCTGCCGGGGGGCCGGATCGAGCTCGGGGTGCGGCCGGAATTCGCCGCGCTCACGGCCCGCGGCCCCGGCCTGCCGGTGCGGGTGAGGCGCGTCGACGATCTCGGCCGCCTCCGGCTCGCCCGGGTCGAACTCGCCGGCAGGCCCCTGGTGGCGACCCTGCGCGAGGGCGAGAGCCTGGACGGGGACGAGGCCGCGCTCAGCCTCGATCCGCGCCGGATCCACATCTACGCGGACGGGGCGCTGGTGCCCGGGGAGGCGGCGTGATGGCGCGGCGCGTCGGACGGCCGGGAGGGCCCCGCCCATGACCAAGACCGTCAACCAGAAGGCCTGGCTCCTCGTCCTGCCGGTCGTCCTCGTCGTCGCCTTCTCGGCGGTGCTGCCGTTGATCACCGTGGTGAACTACTCGGTCCAGGACACGTTCGGGAACAACCAGTTCTTCTGGAACGGGCTCGGCTGGTTCCAGGAGCTGCTCGACCCCTCGACCCAGTTCGGCGAGCGCTTCTTCGACGCGCTCTGGCGCAACCTGCTGTTCTCCGCCCTGGTGCTGCTGACCGAGGTGCCGCTCGGGATCGCGGTGGCGCTGGCCATGCCGCGGGAGGGCCGCGCCGTCGGCTTCTGCCTCGTGGTGATGGCGCTGCCGCTGCTGATCCCGTGGAACGTGGTCGGCACCATCTGGCAGGTCTTCGCGCGCGGCGATATCGGGCTCCTCGGCGCCGCCCTGACCCGGCTCGGCCTCGACTACAACTTCGTCGGCGACCCGCTGGCGGCCTGGGCCACCATCCTGGTCATGGATGTCTGGCACTGGACGAGCCTGGTGGCGCTCCTCTGCTACGCCGGCCTGAAGTCGATCCCGGACGCCTACTACCAGGCCGCCCGCATCGACGGGGCCTCGCGCCTCGCCGTGTTCCGCACCATCCAGCTGCCCAAGATGCGCCGCGTCCTGCTGATCGCCGTGCTGCTGCGCTTCATGGATTCCTTCATGATCTACACCGAGCCCTTCGTGCTCACCGGCGGCGGCCCCGGCAACGCCACCACCTTCCTGTCGATCGACCTCGTGAAGCTGGCGCTCGGGCAGTTCGACCTCGGCCGCGCCGCCGCGATGTCGCTCGTCTACAACCTCATCATCCTCAGCGTGTGCTGGGTCTTCTACACGGTGATGACCCAGGCCGGGACCGGCGCCGGGGCGGGCGCGGAGGACGAGCCGGCGGCCGCGACGATCCCGCCCGCCGCCCGCCTCGACCTCGACCGGAGGGCGGCCTGATGCGCGCGCGCACCCTCGTCATGGCGCTCTACCTCGTCTTCCTGATGCTGCCGATCTACTGGCTCGTCAACATGAGCCTGAAGGCCAACACCGAGATCACCGGGGCCATGACGCTCTGGCCGCGCGAGATCACGTTCGACAACTACCGCAAGATCTTCACCGACCCGAGCTGGTACGGCGGCTACCTCAACTCGCTGTCCTACGTGGCGATCAACACGGTGCTGTCGATCGGGCTGGCGCTGCCGGCGGCCTACGCCTTCTCGCGCTACAGCTTCCTCGGCGACAAGCACCTGTTCTTCTGGCTGCTCTCGAACCGGATGGCGCCGCCCGCGGTCTTCGCGCTGCCGTTCTTCAACCTGTACTCGGCGGTGGGCCTGTTCGATACGCCGTGGTCCGTGGCGCTCGCCCATTGCCTGTTCAATGTCCCCCTCGCGGTCTGGATCCTCGAAGGCTTCATGTCCGGCGTGCCGCGGGAGATCGACGAGACGGCGGCGATCGACGGCTACGCCTTCCCGCGCTTCTTCGTGCGGATCTTCATGCCGCTGATCGCCTCGGGCATCGGGGTGGCGGCGTTCTTCTGCTTCATGTTCTCCTGGGTCGAGCTGCTGCTCGCGCGCACGCTCACCTCGGTGGACGCCAAGCCGATCGCCGCCACCATGACCCGCACGGTCTCGGCGGCGGGCATGGATTGGGGGCTGCTGGCGGCGGCGGGCGTGCTCACCATCGTTCCGGGCGCGCTCGTGATCTGGTTCGTGCGCAACTACATCGCCAAGGGCTTCGCCCTCGGGCGGGTGTGAGGGGGACAGCGATGCCCGATCTCGCCTGGATGGCCTGGACCTGGGAGACCGCCGCCTTCTTCGCGGCGATCCTGTCCCTGCTCCTGGTCATGACGGTGCTGGCGATCCTGCGGCCCGAGACGCCACGGGTCGGGATCCTGCGCATCCCGACCACCCGGGGCGACCGGCTGTTCCTGACGCTCCTCGGCGCCGCCTTCATCCACCTCGCCTGGCTCGGCCTCGTCGGTCCGAGCCTCGAATGGGCGCTCGGCCTCTCGCTCCTGTACGGCGCGGCGCTGTTCCGCTTCGCCTGAGGCCGCGCGCCGCCCACCCCACCGACGACCCGAGACCGCCGGGGCAACAACCTTGAGGCCGAGACTTCAAGGCAGAGACTTCAAGGCAGAGACTTCAAGGGAGGAGAAGAAAGCCATGACACGCCACAGCCGCGCCCTGCTCCACGGTGCGAGCGCGCTCGCGCTCGGCGCCGCCCTCGCGCTCGGCCCCGCCGCCCCCGCGCGGGCCGGCATGGAGGAGGCCAGGCGCTGGGTCGAGACCGAGTTCCAGCCCTCGACCCTGTCCAAGGACGAGCAGCTCAAGGAGATGCAGTGGTTCGTCGACGCGGCGAAGCCCTTCGTCGGCCAGGAGATCAACGTCGTCTCCGAGACCCTCACCACGCACGAGTACGAGGCCAAGACCCTGGCCAAGGCCTTCACGGAGATCACCGGGATCAGGATCCGCCACGACGTCATCCAGGAGGGCGACGTCGTCGAGAAGATCCAGACGCAGATGCAGTCGGGCAAGAACATCTACGACGGCTGGATCAACGATTCCGACTTCATCGGCACCCATGCCCGCTACAACCAGACCGTCAACCTGACCGACTGGATGGCCGGCGCGGGCCGGGACGTCACCCTGCCGAGCCTCGACGTCGAGGATTTCATCGGCAAGTCGTTCGGCACCTGGACCGATGGCAAGCTGTTCCAGCTGCCCGACCAGCAATTCGCCAACCTGTACTGGTTCCGTTACGACTGGTTCCAGCGCCCCGACCTCAAGGAGAAGTTCAAGGCCAAGTACGGCTACGAACTCGGCGTGCCGGTGAACTGGTCGGCCTACGAGGACATCGCGGAATTCTTCACCAACGACGTGAAGGAGATCGATGGCCAGCGGGTCTACGGCCATATGGATTACGGCAAGAAGGACCCGTCGCTGGGCTGGCGGTTCACCGACGCGTGGCTCTCGATGGCCGGCAACGGCGACAAGGGCATCCCGAACGGCAAGCCGGTGGACGAGTGGGGCATCCGCCTCGACGGCTGCCGGCCGGTCGGCTCCTCGGTCGAGCGCGGCGGGGACACCAACGCCCCGGCCTCCGTCTACGCCGTGACCAAGTACGTCGAGTGGCTGAAGAAGTACGCGCCGCCGCAGGCCGCCGGCATGACCTTCTCGGAATCCGGGCCGGTGCCGGCGCAGGGCAACGTCGCCCAGCAGATCTTCTGGTACACCGCCTTCACGGCCGACATGGTCAAGCCCGGCCTGCCGGTGGTGAACCCGGACGGCTCGCCGAAATGGCGCGTCGCGCCCTCGCCGCACGGCGCCTACTGGAAGGAGGGCATGAAGCTCGGTTACCAGGATGCCGGCTCGGTCACGCTGCTCAACTCCACCCCGGTCGAGCGCCGCAAGGCCGCCTGGCTGTACCTCCAGTTCATCAACTCGAAATCGGTGAGCCTGAAGAAGAGCCACGTCGGCCTCACCTTCACGCGCGAGAGCGACATCTGGGACAAGTCCTTCACCGAGCGGGCGCCGAGGCTCGGCGGGCTGATCGAGTTCTACCGCTCGCCGGCCCGGGTGCAGTGGACGCCGACCGGCGTCAACGTGCCGGACTACCCGAAGCTGGCGCAGCTCTGGTGGCAGAACATCGGCGACGCCTCCTCGGGCGCCAAGACCCCGCAGGCGGCCATGGACGCGCTCGCGGCCGCCCAGGACGACGTGATGGCCCGGCTCGAACGCTCCAAGGTCCAGGGCGAGTGCGGGCCGAAGCTCAACCCCAAATCCTCGGCCGAGGAATGGTACAAGAGGGCCGAGACGAGCGGCACCATCGCGCCCCAGCGCAAGCTCTCCACCGAGAAGCCGAAGGGCGAGACGGTGGATTACGACACGCTGATCAAGAGCTGGCCGGCCTCGCCGCCGCGCCGCAGCTGACCGGGCGGGGCCGGGCGCGCCCGGCCCCTCGCTTCCCCGGCACCGACCGCCCCGGTAGGATCGGGCGGAACCAGGGAGACCCCCATGGCAACCTACACGGCCAAGGAAGCCGCCGCGCGCCTGCCCGAACTCCTGGACCGGGCGGCGGAGGGCGAGGAGGTGGTGATCACGCGGCCGGACGGCGAGCCCGTCCGCCTCGTGGCCGAGGATCAGGAGTTGGTCGCGCCGGGACCGGTCACCGAAGCCGAGATCGCGTGGTTGCGCGCGAACAGGGTGACGCTCGCGGAGCAGGTCGGCTTCACCGCCCGCGTCCGCGAAATGCGGGACGAAGACCCTTGAGCCGCGTCTACCTGGACCCAACCTCCTCCTTCCCCTATTCGTGGCGGAGGCGGAGAGTCTGCGCATTGAAGCGTGGCTCCGTGGCCCCGCGATCACGCCGGTCATCTCGGACCTCGTCGTCCTCGAATTCTCGGCGACGATGTCCAGGCTTGTTCGGGAGAGGCGTGCGTCGGCGGACGAGGCACGGACGGTCGTGGAGCTGTTCGGTCGCTGGCGCAAGGCCCGGGGCCGCCCCCTCGTCGTCACGCGCCGAGCCTTCGCGGTCGCCCGCGGCTTCGTCGAGCAGGCCTCCCTCGGCCTGCGCGGGCCCGACGCGCTCCACCTCGCCCTCGTCGAGGCGACCGGCCTGCCCCTCGCCACCTTCGACGTCCGGATGCGCGCGGCCGCCCTCGCCCTCGGCCTCGCGGTGACCGAGCCCCCTCCCCTCTGAGCCCCGAGCCATGGCGTCGCCCCCGCACTCTCCCCTCATCCTGGCCATCGACCAGGGCACCACCTCGACGCGGGCCCTGCTCTTCCGCGCCGACACGTCGGTGGCGGCCCTCGCCCAGGCCGAGTTCCCGCAGCACTTCCCGGCCTCGGGCTGGGTCGAGCACGAGCCGGACGACCTCTGGCGCACCACCCTCGCCACCTGCCGGGCCGCCCTGGAGCGGGCGGGGGCGCGGGCGGGCGACGTCGCGGCGATCGGCATCACCAACCAGCGCGAGACGACCCTGGTCTGGGACCGCCGCACCGGCGAGGCGGTGCACCGGGCGATCGTCTGGCAGGACCGGCGCACCGCCGGGCTCTGCGCCCGCCTCAGGGCGCAGGGCCACGAGCCCCTGGTCGCCGCGCGGACCGGCCTCATCCTCGATCCCTACTTCTCGGGCACCAAGATCGCCTGGATCCTCGACAACGTGCCGGGCGCGCGGGCCCGCGCGGAAGCGGGCGACCTCGCCTTCGGCACGGTCGACAGCTACCTGCTGTGGCGGCTCACCGGCGGGCGGCTCCACGTCACGGACGCCACCAACGCGGCGCGCACGCTCCTCTTCGACATCCACCGCGGCACCTGGGACGACGACCTCCTCGGCCTCCTCGGCATCCCCCGCGCCATGCTGCCGGAGGTGCGCGATTCCTCGGGCGATTTCGGCGCCACGGACCCGGACCTGTTCGGCGCCGCGATCCCGATCCGCGGCGTCGCCGGCGACCAGCAGGCCGCGACCGTGGGCCAGGCCTGCTTCCGGCCCGGCATGGTGAAGTCGACCTACGGCACCGGCTGCTTCGCGCTCCTCAACACCGGCGCGCAGCCGGTCGCGTCGGGCAACAAGCTCCTCACCACCATCGCCTACCAGCTCGACGGCCGGCGCACCTACGCCCTCGAAGGCTCGATCTTCGTGGCCGGGGCGGCGGTGCAGTGGCTGCGCGACGGGCTCAAGGTCGTGGGCTCGGCGGCCGAGACCGGGGACCTCGCCGAGCGGGCCGATCCGGCCCAGGACGTGTACCTCGTGCCGGCCTTCGTGGGACTCGGCGCGCCCTACTGGGAGCCGGACGTGCGCGGCGCCCTCTACGGCCTCACCCGCAACACCGGCCCGGCGGAACTCGCCCGCGCCGCCCTGGAGAGCGTCTGCTACCAGACCGCGGACCTGCTCGCGGCGATGCGGGCGGACTGGCCGGACGGGGACGGGCGCGCCACCGTGCTGCGGGTCGACGGCGGCATGGTCGCCTCGGACTGGACCATGCAGCGCCTCGCCGACCTCCTCGCCGCCCCGGTCGACCGGCCGGAGGTGAAGGAGACGACGGCGCTCGGCGCCGCCTACCTCGCCGGCCTCGCCTGCGGGCTCTACCCGGACCCGGAGCATTTCGCCGACCATTGGCGCCTGGAGCGCCGCTTCGCGCCGGCCATGGACGCGCCCGTGCGCGCGCGCAAGCTCGCCGGCTGGCGCAAGGCGGTGGGCTGCCTGCTCGGGCGGACCGAGCCGGTGCCGTGACGGCCCTGGAGGCGCGCCTCCAGGGCGCCGGGGCGCGCCTTCAGGGCGCGCGGGGCGCCTCGGGCAGGGGGATGAACTCGGTCTCGCCCGGCACGCTGTCGAAGCGGGCGGCGCGCCAATCGGCCTTGGCCTGCTCGATCCGCTCGGGCCGCGAGGAGACGAAGTTCCACCAGATGTGGCGCGGGCCGTCCATCGGCTCGCCGCCGAGCAGCATGAGGCGCGCGGCGGTGCTCGCCCGCACGGTGATGCGGTCCCCCGGCCGGAAGACCAGGAGCTGGCCCGGCCCGAACCCGTCGCCCGCGACCGCGATCGACCCGGACACCGTGTAGATCGCCCGCTCCTCGAAGGTCGGGTCGAGGGGCAGGCTCGCGCCCGGCTCCAGCTGCACGTCCGCGTAGACGAGGGGACTCGACGTGCGCACGGGCGAGCGGGCGCCGAGCGCCTCGCCGGCGATCACCCGCACGGTCTTGCCCTCGCCGGTGAGCACCGGCAGGTCGGCCGCGTCGTAATGCTCGAAGGCGGGGGCCGCCTCCTCGTCCCGGGCGGAGAGCGCCACCCAGCTCTGGATGCCGAAGAGCCGCGAGCCGGCGGCGCGCAGGTCCGGCGCCGTGCGCTCCGAGTGGGTGATGCCGCGCCCCGCCGTCATCCAGTTGAGCTCGCCCGGCCGGATCGGCAGGGCGGTGCCGAGGGAGTCGCGGTGCATGATCTCGCCGTCGAACAGGTAGGTGACGGTGGACAGGCCGATATGCGGGTGGGGCCGCACGTCCATGCCGGCGCCGAGCAGGAACTCGGCCGGGCCCATCTGGTCGAAGAAGATGAAGGGGCCGACCATCTGGCGCCGGGCCGAGGGCAGCGCCCGGCGCACCTCGAAGGAGCCGATGTCGCGGGCGCGCGGCACGATCAGGGTCTCGATCGCGTCGCAGGAGAAGCGGTCGCCCGGGACCGGATCCTCAGCGGAATGGAAGCTCATCGGCGCTCTCCTCGCTCGTGTCGTTGCCTCTGTGCGGGATCGGCGTCCCGCGTTGCAAGCGCCGCGGGCCGCGCCGCGGCCCGCGCTCCCCGGAGGCGCGGGTCGACCGGACGGCCTCGGGGGTCGCGCCGCCCGCGGAGACGGGGCGCGCGCGTCGGCGTCGAAGCGGCATCGCGACGGCAAGGGCGCACCCGACGCACATCCCGGCGAAGGCCGGCACGTCGCGGCAGAGCGAGCCGATGGTCCTGCTCCGCGGCCTGGTCGGGACCCGAGTCCCGCCGGCGTCAGGCCGGCAGGGCCGCCTGGCGCAGGCGGAAGCCCGTGATCGTCACCCGCTCCCAGATCCCCGCCTCCCTGAACGGGTCGGCGGCGTGGAAGGCCTCCACGGCGGCGCGGTCGGGCGCCTCGACCACGAACAGGCTGCCGATCATCGTCTCGCCGTCCTCCGCCAGGAGGGGTCCGGACACCACGATGCGCACCGGCAGCGTCCCGCCGAGATAGGTCTTGTGGGCCTCGTAATGGGCGAGGCGCCGCTCCAGGGCGCCCGCGTGGTCGAGGGCGTGGATCGCGTAGTGGGGCATGGTCGTCTCCCGGAGGGTCATACGACATCCGGCGGATTGCGTCGCCATGCGGATGTCGGCATCTCACGCGCCGCGCGGGCTTCTCATCCGCGGTCCGGACGTGATCGTCCGGAGCGCGGATCAGTCGGGCTCGCCGAGGCCGGCGCCGCGCTCGGCGGCGAGCAGGGCGGCGAAGAAGTCGAGGTCCCGCAGGTCGGTCCCGGCCTGGGCCGCGTAGAGGTCGCGCACCAGGGCCGCCACCGGCATGGCGACGCCCACCGCTTCCCCGGCCGCCACGCCGAGGCTCATGTCCTTGAGCATCTGGGCGATCGAGAAGGCGGGCGAGAAGTCGCGCCGCCGCAGCGGGTCGAGCTTGTAGGCGACGAGCGGCGAGGCCGCGACCGAGCTGCCGAGCACCGCCAGGACCGTGTCCCAGGCGACCCCGCCCCGGCGCGCGAGCGTCAGCGCCTCGGCGGCGACCTGCGCGGTCGAGCCGACGAAGTGGTTGATGGCGAGCTTGAGGAAGCGCGCCTCCTCGCCGGGACCGACCGCGTGGATGGTCCGGGCGAATGTCGCGAGGAGGGGCCGGGCCCGCTCCAGGGCGGTCTCCGGCCCGGAGCAGAACAGGGTGAGGGCGGCGGCCTCGGCCGTCGCGGTCGAGCCCGAGACCGGCGCGGCGAGGTAGAGGATCCCTCCCGCCTCGGCGGCCTCGCGCAATGCCGCGCTCGTCTCCGGCGAGACGGTGCTGGTCTCGACCAGGACCCCGTCCGGGGCCATCCGGGCGAGGAGCCCCTCGGGCCCGAGGGCGACGGCCGCGAGGGCCGCGTCGTCGGGCAGGCTCGTGACGACGACGCCGCAGGCGGCGACGCCGGGCAGGTCCGCGGCCTCGGCGCCCGGGACCGCGGCGAGCCGGCCGGGATCCCGGTCGAAAGCCAGGACGGCGTGTCCCGCCGCCACGAGGTGGCGCGCCATGGGCGCGCCGAGTTTGCCGAGGCCGATCCAGCCGATCCGCATGGGTGAGGCTCCGATCAGGCGGTGAGGGCCTTGCCCTTGGTCTCGGGCAGGAGGAAGGCCGCGACCGCCATGGTGGCGTAGGCGGCGGCCGCGAACAGGCCGATCGCCTGCCCGAGCGGCATCGAGGCCGAGAGCAGCCCGACCAGGGTCGGGAAGATCGCGCCGATCGCCCGGCCGAAATTGTAGGCGAAGCCCTGGCCGACGCCGCGCACCCGCGTCGGGAACTGCTCGGTGAAGAAGGCGCCCATGGCGCTGAACACGCCCGAGGCGAAGAAGCCGAGGGGGAAGCCCAGCACCAGCATGGCGGCATTGCCGAAGGGCACCATCGTGTAGGTCGTCACGATGACCCCCGCCCCGATGGCGAAGACCAGGAAGGTGGCGCGCCGGCCGATCCGGTCGGCGAGGTAGGCCCCCGACAGGTAGCCGCAGAAGGAGCCGACGATCAGCACCGCGAGGTAGCCGCCGGAATTCAGCACCGACAGGCCCCGCTCGGTGCGCAGGAAGGTCGGCAGCCAGGTCGTGACCGCGAAGTAGCCGCCCTGGGCCCCGGTGCCCATCAGGGCGCCCAGGACCGTGATGCGCAGGAGCGGCGGCCGGAAGATCTCGAAGAAGGACGGCTTGTCGCCGGTCTCGGCGATCTTCGCCTGCGATTCCCGGTAGACGTCCGGCTCCTCGACGTAGCGGCGCAGCACGAAGACGAGGAGCGCCGGGGCGATGCCGACGAAGAACAGGGCGCGCCACGCCGTCTCGGGCGGCATCAGCGAGAAGAACAGGGTGTAGAGCAGCGCAGCCGCGCCCCAGCCGAGCGCCCAGCCCGACTGCATGGTGCCCAGCGCCTTGCCGCGATGCTCGGGCCGGATCGTCTCGCCGAGCAGCACCGCGCCCGCCGCCCACTCGCCGCCGAAGCCGAGGCCCATCAGCGCGCGGGCCGCGAAGAGCTGCTCGAAGCTCTGCGCGAGGCCCGACAGGAAGGTGAAGCCGGCGAACCACAGGATGGCGATCTGCAGGGTGCGCACCCGCCCCCAGCGATCCGCCAGGAAGCCCGCGAGCCAGCCGCCGATGGCGGAGGTCAGCAGGGCGGCGGTGCCGAGCGCCCCGGCCTCGGCCCGGGTCACGCCCCAGGTGGCGATCAGCGTCGGGATGACGAAGCTGTAGAGCTGGACGTCCATGGCGTCGAGCGCCCAGCCGCCCACGCAGGCGCCGAGCGCCCGCTTCTCCTTGGTCCCGAGTTCGGAGATCCAGGTGCCCCGGCCCGCGGCCGGGACGGCGCCGACGGCGCCGGTCGTTGCCTCGCTCATGGTGGTGACCTCCCGTGGTGCTTGCCGTGATGCTTGCCGTGATGCTTGCGTGGTGCGGGTGCCCCGTGGACCGGGGTCTCAGTCCCGCGTGCGGACCGGTTTGAGCCCGAAATCGTAGGCGAGGTGCCGGAACGGCCGCTCCATGCGCCGCCCGTCCGGGGCGGGGCCGGCCGGGTGCGCGGCGAATTCGGCGATCAGGGAATTCTTGACCCCGAAGACGGCGTCGGAGTCGAGCCAGGGGCTGTCGGCCGCGAAGACGTGGGTGATCAGCGTCTCGTGGCCCTCGGCCGCGATCATGAAGTGGACGTGGGCCGGCCGGTTCGGGTGACGGGCCGCGGCCTTCAGCATGTCGCCGACCGGCCCGTCATCCGGGATCGGGTACCAGGCCGGCATGATGGTCCAGAAGTGGAACCGCCCCTCCGCGTCGGTGCGGAAGCGGGCGCGGCCGGCGAGCCCGCCGAGCGCGTCGAGCTGCTGCACGTCGTAGGCGCCGTCCTCGTCCGCGTGCCAGACATCGACCGTGGCCCCGGCGAGCATGCCTCCTCCCGCCGAGGCGACCGAGCCGGTGACGAGGAGGGGCGTGCCCTCGAGCGGCCCGGCGATGTCGGCGCCGTTGGGGAGTTCGGGGGCCTCCTTCACGTAGAAGGGGCCGAGCACCGTCGTCTCGGTGGCGCCCTCCGGCATCCGGTGGTTGATCGCGTCCACCAGCATCGAGACGCCGAGCGTGTCGGACAGCAGGATGAATTCCTGCCGGTGCGCGTCGCACATCTGGCCGGTGCGGGTCAGGAAGGCGATCGCCTGCTGCCACTCCGCGAAGCTGAGGTCGACGTCGCGCACGAAGTCGTGCAGGTGCCGCACGAGGCTGGTCATCACCTGCCTCAGGCGCGGATCGGGCGTGTCGGCGAAGCGGTCGATCACCGCCCGGGTGATGGTGAACTCGTCGAAGTCGCGCATCGGCCTGTCCCTCGTCTCGGTTCTCCGGCGGCGCCGCGCCTGACCGGCCCCCGCGGCGCCTCGCCATCGCGGGGCCGCGCCCGCGCCGCGTCCGGTCCGCGATGCCAAGCGGAACGGCGCGGGGCAATTCTGCCTGGACGCCTCGTTCTCGCATCATGTTCGCCGCCGGACCGGTGACCCCTTCGGCGAAGGATGCTCAGGCGGCGCCCGCGGGCCTGCGACCGTGATAGGCGTCCTCGAGGAGGCGCCGGATCGGGGCGCGCTCCACCGGCCGCGGATTCCAGGAGGAGCCCGCCGCCGCGAGATCGGCGGCACGGTCGAGTCCCTCCGCCGGCATGCCGAGAGCCGCGAGCCCGGTCGGCCCCCCGAGCGAGGCCGCGAGGTCGAACAGGCCCCGCGCCGCCTCCGGCGCATCGAGGGCCCGGGCGACCCGCGCCATCGCGTCGGGTGCCGCCGCCGCGTTGTAGGCGACGGCGTGGGGGAGCACGACCGTGTGGGTCTCGGCATGGGGCAGGTCGAAGGAGCCGCCGAGCACGTGGCAGAGCTTGTGGTGCAGCGCCATGCCGACCGCGCCGAGGCAGGTGCCGGCGAGCCACGCCCCGTAGAGCGCGTCCGCGCGGGCGGCGCGGTCCCCCGGATCGCGCAGGATCGCCGGCAGGGCCCCGGCGAGCGCCCGGATCGCCTCCTCGGCCATGAGCGAGACGATCGGGTTGCGGTCCCGCGCGTAGAGCGCCTCGACCGCGTGGGCGATCGCGTTCATGCCCGAGGTCGCGCTGAGCCCGACCGGAAGCCCGAGGGTGAGATCGACGTCGTAGATCACGGTCTCGGGCAGGATCCGGTCCGAGCGCTGCGTCGTCTTCACGCCGTCGCGGGTCTCGCCGAGGATCGGCGTCATCTCGGAGCCCGCGTAGGTCGTCGGCACGATGATCTGGTCGAGGTCGGTGCGCAGCGCGATCGCCTTGGCGAGGCCGGTCGTCGAGCCGCCGCCGAGCGCCACCACGCAATCCGCGTCGAGCCTCCGCAGCTCGGCCAGCGCCGCCTCGGTCACGGCGACCGGCGTGTGCATCGCGGCCGCGGCGATCACGCCCGCGGCCCGGGCCCCGAGCCGGGCGGCGAGCGCCTCGGCCCGGGCGCGCTGGCGGGGAGTTGCGACCACCACCGCCCGGGAGCGGCCGAGCCGCTCGATCTCCCCCGGCAGCTCCGCCAGGGTCCCGTGGCCGAAGACCACGCGGGTCGGGATGCCGCCGAACCGGAACGGGTCCATGGGCTCACCCTCCCACCGCGTAGTCGACTTGGTGGCGGCTGATCCGCAGGCCCTGCAGCTCGGCCCGCACCCGGCCGTGCTCGGGATGGTCGCGGTAGAGGTCGAGGGCCGCCTGCGTGTCGAACTCGCTGTAGAGGACGACGTCGCAGGCTTCCGCGACGCGGCTCCGATCGACCCCGACCTCCAGGTGCCGGAGGCCGGGGATGCGGCCCCGCAGCCCCTCGAAGGCCGCGCGGATCCGCTGGGCATTGCCGGCCTGCTCGGCCGCGGAGGTTCCGGCGACCCGCCACATGACGATGTGCTTGATCATCGCGCTCCTCCCCGAGCCGGCGGTCCCGGCACGCCTTCCTTCGCGAGCCGGTGGTCCCGGCACGCCTTCCTTCGCGAGCCGGTGGTCCCGGCACGCCTTGCCGGCATGTTTAAGTTTTTCGGAAACGCGCGATAAGATGGGCCGAACGTGAATCAGTTTTGCGCCAGGCGAGAAACGTGGACCGGCTCGGCCAGCTCGAACTCCTCGTGGCGATCGCCGAAGCCGGGACGATCAGCGGCGCCGCGCAGGCGCGCGGCCTCTCGGTCGCGGCGGCGAGCCGGACGCTCGCGGCGCTGGAGGAGCGGCTCGGCGTGCTGCTGGTGCGGCGCAACACCCGCACCCTCTCGCTCACCGACGAGGGCGGGAAGTTCCTGGCCCGCGCCCGCGGCATCCTCGCGGACGTCGCCGACAGCGAGGCCGAGGTCACCGGGGCGGCGCTCGATCCGAGCGGGCTCCTGCGGGTCAGCGCCTCGCTCTCCTTCGGGCTGCTGCACATCGCGCCGCTCCTGCCCGCCTACCACGCCCGCTACCCGAACGTGCGCGTGCACGTCGAAATCTCCAACCGCTACGTGGACCTGATCGATGCCGGGATCGACGTCGCCATCCGCACCCGCGAGTTCGAGCCGGACCGGGCCATCACGATCCGCCGCCTCGCCGAGACCCGCCGCATCCTGACGGGGGCGCCGTCCTACCTCGCCCGGGCGGGCTGTCCGGCCCACCCGCGCGACCTCGCGCGCCACGCCCTGCTGATCTACGTCTACGCCAACAATCCGAACGAGCTGACCTTCACCCGCGGCGAGGAGACCGTGCGGGTGCCGGCCCACGGCCTGCTCGAATCGAACGACGGCCAGATCCTGCGCGCCGCCGCCCTCAACGGGCTCGGCCTCCTGGTCCAGCCCACCTACATCGTGCACGACGACGTCGCGGCGGGACGCCTCGTGCCCGTGCTCGATGCCTGGGACCTGCCGCGCCTGCGGATCAACTTCGCCTATCCGACGCGCAAGCACCTCTCGGCCAAGGTGCGCTCCTTCATCGCGTTCATGACCGCGCATTTCGAGGCGCACGACTTCTCCCGCAAGTGGACCGGCCGGGCGGGATAGAGCCTTGTCCGACGACGGGGATGCCGGTTCGTCGAAGACAATTCGGACGCTGCTGTCGACCGGCGGGCCCCGGCCGCCTGCCCTTCACCGCCCCGCGAAATGCCGTACAAGCCCCTCCTCGCGGGAGGAGCGCCCTGCCGCTGTAACGAGTATTTTCTCATCTGGAGGGCCGCATGGACGAGCAGGATCTCCGCGCCTGGATGCACCGGGCCGCGGATTGGTCGGCGGCGTATCTGGCGGGCGTGGGCGAGCGTCCGGTGCGCGCCCAGGTCGCGCCGGGCGAGGTCTTCCGGCAGATCCCGGCCGCGCCGCCCGAGGCGGGCGAGCCGATGGAGGCGATCTTCGCCGATCTCGACCGCGTCATCCTGCCGGGCATGACGCATTGGCAGCACCCGCGCTTCTTCGCCTATTTCCCGGCCAATGCCAGCCCGCCCTCGCTGGTGGCGGAGGTCGTCACCGCCGCGATGGCGGCGCAGTGCATGCTCTGGCAAACCTCGCCGGCCGCCACCGAGCTGGAGAGCCGCGTCACCGACTGGCTGCGGGACATGATCGGCCTGCCCGGCGAGTTCTCCGGGGTGATCCAGGATTCCGCCTCGGGCGCGACGCTCGCGGCCCTGCTCACCGCCCGCGAGCGGGCGCTCGGCTTCGCGGGCAACCGGGAGGGCCTGAGCGGCCAGCGCGCGGTGCGGGTCTACGCCTCGGCGCAGGTGCATTCCTCCGTCGACAAGGCGGTGCGGATCGCCGGGATCGGCGACGGCAACCTCGTGCGCATCCCGGTGCGCGGCCCGCTCCACGGCATGGACCCGGCGGCGCTCGAGGCGGCGGTCGCGGCGGACCGGGAGGCGGGCCATCTCCCGGCCGCCGTGGTGGCCTGCCTCGGCGGGACCAGCATCGGGGCTTGCGACCCGATCGACGCCGTGGCGGAGGTGGCGCGGCGCCACGGCCTGTTCCTGCACGTCGACGCCGCCTGGGCCGGCAGCGCGATGATCTGCCCCGAATTCCGCGACCTGATGCGGGGCGCCGCGCTGGCCGACAGCCTCGTCTTCAACCCGCACAAGTGGCTGTTCACGCATTTCGACTGTTCGGCGCATTTCGTGAAGGACCCGCGGATGCTCACCGACACGCTCGGCCTGCGCCCACCCTTCCTGCGCACCCTCGAGCGCGAGGGCGTGGTCGATTACAGCGAGTGGTCGGTCCCGCTCGGTCGGCGCTTCCGCGCCCTGAAGCTGTGGTTCGTGATCCGCTCCTACGGGGTGGAGGCCCTGCGGGAGATGATCCGCTGCCACGTCGCCTTCGCGCGGGACCTCGCGGCGCGCATCGCGGCGCATCCGGAATTCGAACTCGTGACCGGGCCGATCCTGTCGCTCCTCACCTTCCGGTACGCGCCCGCGGGGGCGCAGGACCTCGACGCGCTGAACGAGCGGCTGGTGGCGCGCATCAACGACGACGGGCGCACCTACCTGACCCAGACCCGGCACGACGGGCACTTCGTGATCCGCTTCCAGATCGGTCAGACCACGACCACGTGGCGGGACGTCGAGATCGCCTGGGAGGCGGTGCAGGAGATCGCCGCGACGCTGCGGAGCGGGGCGGGCGCCGGCTAGGCAATCCCATGATCCCCGCCGGGACCAGGGCGGCGATGCGCCCCTCCCCGACCGCGAGGTCGAGGCGCGCGGTGCCGTCCGGGTCGCGCGCGGCCCCCGCGGGAACGCCGTCCGTCAGGAAGGCGGCCGGGATGCGGGCATCGCCGAGGCGGTACGCCCGGGCCTCGGGCAGGGCGGGCGTCATTGGGGGAATTCTCGCGGGGAATTCTCGGGCTGCGAACGCTCGGCCGGGGAACGCTCGGGCGGCGCCCTCGCGGACGATGAGCGCCGATCCGGCCCGCCGCGAGACGGCCGGCCCGCCGGGCCGGCCTCATCCGCCCGAAGGCGGCGGCCGGGGCGTCGCCGGAGCGGGCCCCCGGCGGCCGAGGATGCGCCCGCCGGCCCGAGGGCCCGGATCCGGACCGGACGCCGTCGCGTCGCGAACGCCTCGCGACCGTCAGTAGGGCTTCGGCTTGGCGACGCCGAGCGCGCTCAGCACGGCCAGGGCCAGCCAGGGCCCGATGAAGACGAGGAAGAACACCAAACCCATGACGCACCTCCCTTGGTCCGGAGCAGACCAGTGGAGTCAATCGCGCCGGTCCGGCTTTGGTTGCACGAGGCCGGTCGCGGTCCGCGCGGCGCCGGGGCGCGACCCGCCCCGATCAGGGCCTTCCCGCGTCAGCAGCCCTCGTCGCTGCCCCCGCCCGCTTGGCCGGCTTGACCGGCCGGCAATTCGTTGGCTCCCACGTTGTTCATGGCGCCGACCGTCTTCGGCGAACTCGGCTGCTGGCCGCCCGCGGTGTTGCGCGTCGAGCGGTCGGCATCCGAACTCCGGTCGTTCGCGGCCGTCTCGCCCCGGCCCTGCTGCGCCATCGTGGGCTTGCCCTGGGCCTGGAGCGTGACGTCGGCCGGGGAAGTCGCCCGGTCGCTCGCCACGTTGTTCATCGCCCCCACGGTCTTGGCCGAGCTGGGCTGCTGGCCGTCCGCGAGGTTCTTGGTGGAATGATCCGCGCTCGAACTCGCCGGATTGCCCGCCTGCTGCCCGCTGCGCCCGGTCGTACCCGTCGTGCACGGTCCGGCCAGCGCGGCGGCCGCCGAGAGGGTTAGGATGGCAACAGTGCTCACCAGCGTTGAAGCCGCTCGCATGGGCTCCTCCTCATTCTGGGTCGGTGCGAACACCAAACATGAAAAACATCTCCCAGAACTGGGTATGGTTCCCGTGCTGGAAAGGCAGGAGATACACGGAGAATGAAGGAATAGACGGCAATTGTTCTGAGCGCGATCGATCGAATGCGAGCCGCATCGGCGACATCACCGCCTCACATCATGTAACGCCGCGCCGCGCGAGGTGCCGTGAACCGTTCGGGCGGGCGCGCGTTGGCCCGGGCCCCGCGGCAGGGCGCGGTGGGGCAGGGCGCGGTGGCGCCGGCGCGGGACCGGCGAGCCGCGCGGCCGGCTTCTCCCTATTCCACGCCCTCGACGCCTGAGGGGCGGGCCGAGGCGCCCTCGGCCGCCCGCCGCCCCGGCGCTCAGGTCTGCAGCACGTAGGTGCCCGGCGCGTCGTGCAGGGGTGGGTTCTGCGCGCTCCCGATCTGCGGGGGCGCCGCCAGGGCGCCGGAGCGCTCCGCCAGCCACGCCGACCAGTCCGGCCACCAGCTCCCGGCATGCGCCTCGGCCGCCTTCAGCCACGCCTCCGGGGAGGCGGCGGGCTGCCCTGCCGGCCCCGTCCGGTACTGGCCCTTGCCGCCCGGCGGGTTGATGATGCCGGCCACGTGGCCGCTCGACGCCAGGACGTAGCGCACGGCCCCGCCGAACAGCTGGGTGATGCGCCAGGCCGAGTCCCAGGGCACGATGTGGTCGCGCTCGCAGCCCACCGCGTAGGTGTCCTGCCGGATCCGCCCGAGGTCGACGGCCTCGCCCTTGAGCTGGATCTTGCCCGGCACGATCAGGTTGTTCTCGACGTAGGTGTTGCGCAGGTACCAGCTGTGCGCCGCACGCGTCATTCGAGTGCTGTCGCTGTTCCAGTAGAGCAGGTCGAAAGCCGGCGGCCTGTTACCGAGAAGATAGTTGTTGACGACGTTCGACCAGATCAGATCGTTCGAGCGCAGCAGGTTGAACATGTTGCTCATGGCGCGGCTGTCGAGGTAGCCGCGCTCCATCATCTGCTGCTCGACGAGGTCGATGGTCGGCTCGTCCATGAAGACCGCGGTGTCGCCGATCCGCGAGAAATCCTGGGGCGAGACCATGAAGCTCGCCGAGGCGAAGCGCTGATCGCCCTTGGCGGCGAGGATTGCCAGGGTGAGCGTGAGCAGCACCCCGCCGATGCAGTAGCCCATCGCGTTCACGCGCTCGCTGCCGGTGATCTCGCGGATCACCTCGCTCGCCGCCATCGGCCCCAGATCGATGTAGTCCTCGATCCCGATCGCATCCATCGACGCGTCGGGGTTGCGCCAGGAGATCAGGAACACCGTGAAGCCCTGGGACACCAGGTACCGCACCATGCTGTTCTTCGGCTGCATGTCGAGGATGTAGTATTTGTTGATCCAGGGCGGCACGATGAGGAGCGGGATCTCGCGGACCTGCTCGGTGGCCGGCGCGTACTGGATCAGTTCCATGAGCGCGTTGCGGTGGACGACCTTGCCGGGCGTGAGGGCGAGGTTGCGGCCCGGGGCGAAGGCGTCGGCGTCGACCATGCTGAGGCGCCCGGCCGCGATGTCCTCCGCGAGGTGGCGGGCCCCGTCGACGAGGCTCGCGCCTCCGGTTTCCAGGGCCTTGCGCAGGGCGACGGGGTTCGACATCAGCACCAGCGCCGGGCTCATCGCGTCGACGAACTGGCGCAGGTGGAAGGTCAGGCGGTGCCGCTCGGCCGGATCGAGGTCGTCGATGTCGCCCCGCTCCAGGAGCCAGTCGGAGGCGAGGAGGTAGAGTTCCTTGAGCGCGAGGTAGGCCGGGTTCATCCGCCATTCCGGGGCGGAGAACCGCTTGTCGGTCCGCCCGCCCGGCCGGCTCTGCTCCGGAGCGAGGCCGAACAGGCCGAGCCAGGTCCGCCCGGCCTCTTCCCAGCTGGTCAGGAGCGACTGCCACACGCCCTGGCCGAGATCCATCAGCGACGCGGCGGCCTCGGGCTTGTTCATGGCGCGCAGCCAGACCGTGCGCAGGGCCCAGGCGATGCCGCCCCAGTCGATCGGCACCACGTCGCGCAGCGGGTTGGCGTTCCAGATCTGATCGATCGAGCGCAGCAGCGGGTCCTGGGCGAGGCGCTGGGCGAGTTCGCCCTCCGACAGGAGGACGGACGGGAACGGCGCCGCCCAGGCCTGCGCCTGGACCGCCTGCGGCGCCGCCGAGACCTGCTCCATCCATCCCGCCCACAGGCCGAGCATCTGGTCGGGGCTGTGCAGGGGCGAGGTGCTGCGCGCGTGATCGGGGGCCGGCGGCGCCCCCGTGCCGGTGACTCGGTCGACCATGGCGTATCCTCCGATGTCGTGTTGCTTCATTGTAGGCGCGCGACGTCTCTCGGTCACACCCTCCCGTTCCCCGGGCCCGTCGTCCGGCCCCGGCCGGGAGGCTCCCTCCGTCGCAACGCCGGCGCGGCGGGCCGGGGACAACCGCGCAGGTGGGGCGATCGTTGCCGCGCGCGGGACGCTTCCGCCGGTTGTCGAGGCGCCGGAAGGGGGCGCCCCCTCGCGCCGAAACGATGCCGGCCCCTCCCCCGGCCGCGGCCGGGCCGCGCGTTCGGCCGCGGCCGGAGCCCTGGGGAGCGTCCCGGCCCAAAGCTTCTCGAGACCGGCGCGAAGCCGGGATGCGGGCCTGCCCGCACCGCGCCGCGCCTTTAAGAGTCTGATGGCACTTTCCCGATAGGGTTCGGCCCGAAGGGAAACCTGCGATGCGCCCGCCGATGCAGATGTCCGATCTCGCGGTCTCGGCGCCGGTAGTGTACTCGGACCTCTTTCTGTCGCAGCCCGGCCTCGATGGACCGCATTATCGGGCGCGACGCGGCCTGATCGCGTCCTGGAAATTCTTCGACAAGGACGGAAACACCTCTCGAATGTACCTCGAAGGCGGCCATGTCGCTGTCTACGTGCTCTGGATCAACTACAGGTCGGTCACGAGCTCTGTCGCCCTCCAGAACATCTCGCTCGCCTCGGAGCCGAGTCGGGCTTCGGCCGGGCCGGACCCGTCCGCGGAGGCGCCGCAGCGGACCGAGCGGCTGATCTCGAAGGCGATGACGGCGCACCCGATCTCGCGGGAGACGGCCGCGTTCGTCGTCGGCGCCATCCTGCACGAGATGAGCGTCGGACCTCCCTCAGGCTCCTCGGGACCGCCGCGGCGCCGGGCTTGGTCGCAATCCGAGCGCGGGCTCTCCCTCGGGACGGTCGGCCGAAAGCGCGGCGCGGCACCGGGGCGCGAGGCGGGCGCGCGCGTCCCGCCGGCCCGTCGCTCCTGAGCGCCCGGCCGTCCCGGCGACCGTGACCGCGCTGCGGCGGCCCGCCGGGACGGCGCGGCCCGCCCGTGGGGCCGCGCGACGGGCCCGTTCGCCGGTTCGGCGAGCGGCGCTCAGTGCTTCTTGCCGTCCGCCGGGGCCACGCCCTGATCCGCCGCGCGGCCGGCGACCGGCGCCGCGGAGGTGGTGGGGGCCGGGGGCGTCGCGGCCGTGGTCGAGCCGGTCGTGGTCGCGTCCCGGGCCTTCTGTTCGGCGGGGCTCGCCGTCGACGGGCCGGTGACCGGGTCCGCCCCGGTCTCCTTCTTCGAGAGGGTTGTGGCGGTGTTCGTCGCGGTCGTGCCCGCCGCCCCCGTCTCGGCCCTCTCCTTCTTCTCGTCGTAGCACCCGCCGAGGGCCAGGATCCCAACCAGCGGCAGTGCCAAAACCTTGGCGTTTCCCATGCGGCGCTCCTGATGCGGGTTGGGGCAACGTCGTCCCTCGGAGCGGTTCCGCGCCCGGGCCGGACCCGGGCGCGGCTCCTGCGGCCGATCTGCGCCGGCCAGGTTCGCCGATGACCTCAGACGAAGTTGTGCGGGTCGCTCTGGATCGACCAGCTGCCGTCCGGCTGCACCGGCGTGCCGTTCGACGTCAGCAGGCCCGTCGAGGCGATCTGGCTGCCGTTCATGATCCACTCGGACAGCGTGTTCCCCGTCGACCGCCACAGGAGATCCGACTTCCCGTCGCCGTTGTAGTCCCCGACCTGCTGGATGCTCCACGACGCGTCCGGCCGGATCGCGCCGCCCTGGTAGGTCAGCGCGCTGCTCGACCCCACCTGCGACCCGTCCATCTTCCACAGCGCCAGCGTGCTGTCGCTGCCCCGCCACAGGATGTCCGCCTCGTGGTCCCCGTCGAAGTCGCCCACCCCCGCCACGGACCACGACAGGTCGGGCGCGATCGCGGTGCCCTGGTAGGTCAGCGCGCTGCTCGACACGATCTGCGAGCCGTTCATCAGCCACTCGACCAGCTGCCCGGTCGAGGTGTTGCGCATCAGCAGGTCCGAGTAGGGATCGCCGTCGAAGTTCCCGATCCCCGCCACCGTCCAATACGGGTCGAGCTGGACGGCCGTACCCTGCGAGGTGATGGTCTGGCTGGCGGTGATCTGCGTGCCGTTGAGCTGCCACTCGGTGAGGAAGCCGGCGCTGTTCCTCCAAAGCATGTCGGTCTTGCCGTCGTCGTTGAAGTCGCCGAAGCCGGCGATCGACCACGAAGCGTCGGGGGCGACCGCGACGCCCTGGAAGGTGAAGGGGCTGCTGGCCTGGACCTGGGCGCCGTTCATGGTCCAGTTGACGAGGCCGCCGGCATTGCTGCGCCAGATCAGGCTGGCGCGCCCGGTGCCGAAATCGTCGGCGGTGCCGGCCAGGGTCCAGGAGGCGTCGGGTGCGACGGGGGTGCCGTTGGAGGTGAGGGCCTGGGAGGCGGTGATCTGGGCGCCGGAGACGTCCCAGGACACGAGCTGCCCGGCGGAGCTGCGCCAGACGATGTTGCTGAGCCCGTCGTTGTTGAGGTCGTCCTGGTCGATGCGGGTGACGGTGAGGTCGACGCCGGCGGAGGGGTCGGCGGACTTGACGAGGCGCCCGGCCAGGGGGGCCGTCAGGTTCATGCTGTAGGAGGTGGCCCCGTTGCCGTAGGCCAGGACGGTGCCGGTGTGGCGGTAGGTGAAGGTGGACGACGCGCCGTCGGTGAGGATGATCTTGTCGCCCTGGGCGAAGTCGGTGATCGTGTCCAGCGACAGGCCGAACATCGTCGACTTGAAGGTGTCGTTCCCGCCGTTGCCCGTCATGGTGGTGACGTAGCTCGGGTTCGGCAGGAAGGTGTCGCTGCCGGTCGTGCCGATCGCCTTGGTGAGGATGGTGCTCGGCCCGATGCCGATGTTGTTGATCATGCCGTTGGCACTGGTGAAGGTGCCGGGGGTGAGGCTGATGGTGGCGCCGTTCGACCAGCCGGAGAGGTCGAGAGTGTTGCTCGCTCCCGTCGCGAACAGGGTGACGACGGGATGCTGGTTGACGGTAAAGTTGAAGTACTGGTTGATGAGCCCCGGCACGGTGCTGTTGAAGCCGAAGGTGACGTTGTTGAGCGTGCTCGTCGTCGGCGCCCCGTAGATCTGCTGGGCCGCCAGGATGTCGAGGAACATCGGCGTCGTCGGCTCGCGATAATAGTAGAGCCCATTGGTCGGGCTGGTGCCCCAGGACGTTCCCGTGACGGGATACTGGTTATAGTACTTGGCCGACGTGTCGAACGGATCGATGTAGGACATCAGCGTCCAGAGCCGGGTGTCGTAGGCGCTGAACTGCTGGGTGGCCGAGTTGACGTTACCGTTGTAGGCGCCGCCGTGGCCGAGGCCGATCAGGTGTCCGAGTTCGTGGACGAGGGTCTGGTAGGGGTAGCCGCCGTAGGTGTCGAACGAGCCGCCGATCGGGCCGAAGCCGGCCACGCTGGTGTCGATCGAGATGATGGCGCCGGTCGGGTTGTTGATCGTCGTGCTGCCGATCGCCGAGGCGACGATGCCGTTGTTCTCGTAGGCGCTGCCGTCGCTGCCGCGGATGAAGGTGAAGCTCGCGGTCGCGGCGCTGGCGGCCTGCGCGAACTGGATGTTGGCGACGGCCGACCACAGGCCCATGCCGGAGATCAGGGCGTTCCGCTCCGTCGTGGTCCAGTTCGAGTTGGTGTCGAACCAGTAGGTCACGGTGCCGCCGGCGCTGCCGATCGCCGTCGAGCCGAACTTGTGGGCCTTCGACGTGGTGGCGTAGGTCGCCGGGTTGTTGCTGTTCCAGGTCCAGAAGCTCGTGCCCACGACCTTCTTGGTCGCGTCGACGCCGGAGATGAAGCTGACCTCGCCGTCGTAGGCGTTCGCGAAGATCGGGTCGTAGGCGGCGGCGCCGTCCTTGAGGCCGGTCCCCGTCGGGTCGAGGAGAGCCGCGATCACCGGATCGCGCGAACCGCCCGACGAACCCGGCCCGGCCGCGCCCCCGACCCATGCCGGCGCCTCGGCGATCGGCCCGGTCGGGAGCAGGGCTGGCGCGGAGGTCCCGCCATGATCGGGAGGCGTGCTCGCCGTGAGGAGGGCCGCCACGTCGTCGAAAGCGACCGGGATCGTCCGCGGCATTCCATCATCGGCGCCGTCCGCCTGGATCACGGTTTCCCCAAAGAACGTCGCAATTCCAACGTCATCCCCATTAATCTTGATGTCATCATGATCATGCCCACTGGCAGCTGGAGCAGCTGCGTCGGCATCACTCAAGATAAAATCGTCCAACGCAGACAAACCACTGTCAGAAATATTTATAACCGAGCCGACAATATTGTCACGATCATCTACATCTGACGGATTTGACCTTGAAGAATAAATCGCCCAAGACATGCTGTTGGACATGTCATTCATAATATCGCTATCTGAATTATTAGAATTGAACTGCAACTTCTTATTCATCGTGGCCTCCACTGTCAGCCAGGTTGTATTTTTACCCAAATCGGCGTAAAAGTCAAGCCAAGAGCCGCGTTAGATCAATAATGCTCAAGAACATATCTCTTTGCACAATCTGGCCCGCCGCAATTACGTCTTTTCCACGAATCCCTGCATCTGCGCACAGAGTCACCACATCACACTCTATCTTGCCGAACAAGCGCTCCTATAAGCTCCCTGCACATAAGGGCACTCATCATCTTGACGGCCTTGGGAACCGGGCTTCCATTAGGGCGCGCGCCATCTGTCCCGCCGCCTATTTCAAAATGGTTACCTGTTGCAGATCCGAATTGCCCCAGTCCGCCGACGTCGAGAGAAACCATCGCGCCGGGTCCGACACCGCGATGTGCGTAGTCGCACAACGGGCGCCACAGTGCATCGTCCGCACCGGGAAGCTATCCAGCACCCGATGCGGCGAGAATCCTGGCGGATTGCTGGCTCAGAGCTCCGGGCAGGTCCGAATCGTGAGATCTCGACGGGAGGCCGGGCGCGGGACCGCGGCCTTCGGCCGGGCGCGTCGGCGGCCCGGCGCGGACGGCCGGGCCCGCCTCCGGACGCCGCGCGGCCTGCTCGCGGTTCCCGGGCGCCGGGCGTGCCCCGACGCGGAAGGGCCGCCCGCGCCGGACGCGCGAACGGTCACCGGCACGCCGCCGGCGGCGTGCCCGCCGTCACGTGTTCAGATCATCCGTCCCGATCG
This sequence comes from Methylobacterium sp. WSM2598, assembly GCF_000379105.1. Taxonomy (GTDB): domain Bacteria; phylum Pseudomonadota; class Alphaproteobacteria; order Rhizobiales; family Beijerinckiaceae; genus Methylobacterium. The sequence continues at coordinate 3,739,803 of NZ_KB900609.1, forward strand.
TGATCTCGCGGAGCTTGTGGTCCTCATCGTACTTGAGGCCCGCGAGGAACTGGATTGCGGGACGATAGAGCGGGAGGAAGTCGTCCGGCCTGTCGCCGAATCCGGCGTCCTGGACCGCGCCGGACGTGACATTGACCAGAACGAGGTCGCCCGCGGAGGTGCGGAACGGAATCTGCCACCCGACGGTGCCGAAGGCCGTGGCGGGCTCGTCGTGGTCATAGAGCGGCATGATGGCGGTCCCGGCGGCATCGTCGTCAAGGCCGGATCGCGGCTCAATGCGCCGTCGCGTGCCATTCCGACCCGAAGCGGGCGGACACGGCCCGCGCGGCGCGGCGGCGTCCCGCCGCCGCCCCGGACCGCAGACCGAGATAGGCGGCTGCCGCCGCGGCACACAGGCTCCCCCCGACAGGCGCAGCCATGACCGCCGTCAACACCCCCTCGTGCCAGAACAAAGCCGCGGTGAGGGGACCGCCGACGACAGCCGCTGCAACAAGCGCAAGCATAGATTACCTGCCACATCCGTTTCGCTGATCCAACGAAAACCTTAGATATCGGTTCCATGCGGTGTCTGCTGGAGAGGCGCCGCAGGATCGCGCTCATCTCACCTCGGAACGCTGCGCAACTCTTGTCGGTGGTGGGGGCCGTTCGCCGAAAACGGGTCTCGCGCGGCCGAGGCCGCGTGGTCCGTCGTGACCTGACCCGGCGCGGGCAGCGGATCCGCCGCCTTGGGAGGGCCCGGCCGGGTCGGCGATCACGCGCCCGTCCTGCCCGGAAGGCCCCTGCCCGGCAGAGGCGGCCGGACGATCGCCGCGCGACCGGCCGGAGGCGCCGGCGGAGCGCCCGCCGCTCCCGGACCGCGGCCGGGTGCGTGACCGGATCCAAAGTCGCCACCTCGCGTTAGCCCGCACGTGTTCCGACCTCTCGGCCGGGACGTGCCGTCATCAGGGACGGACAGAGGAGTTCGATCGCGTGCGGATTGCCATCATCACAGCCGCTTTCCTCGCCGGGATCGGCGCGGCGACCCTTTCCGAGCCCGCCGCTGCCCTGCCGGTCAGCCCCGACCAGGCGCTCGCGGTGCCCAACGGCATCGTCAGCGAAGCGCGCGTGCGCCGTCACCACCATCACGTGCGGCACCACCGCCACCACCGCAGGGGCATGATGCGCGGCGGAGGGCGCTTCAACAACGTCACCCGCGGTGCACCGGCGGGTTACAGCCGCGGCAATGCCGCCACCGGGAGCACGGCCGCGCCGAGCGGCAGGTAGCGTCCGCGGCGCGTGGGCGACCCGGCTCGGCGCGCCGTGACGTTCGATCCGGGTCACGCGCCGTCGGGGAGGATGCGGGACGCGCCGGCCGTCCCGGCGGCGGAGCCTGGAAGCCGTGCGCCCCGCGCTCCCGCGCGCGTTCCCCGGCCGCGCTCTCAGCTTGGCACGCCGCCGGCCGCGAGGGCGGCCAGGTCATAGGATCGGTCGTCTTCTTGACACCTCGTTCCGCCACGGACACAGCCTGAAGCGCCAGGCAGATCAGGACGAGAGCAGGCTTCGCTCAGGATGAGGCATGACGTCTGCTCTAGGTTTCTGACTTTGCTGCATGTCCGGCTGAACTGGCAACCACTTCAGCGGGAAATACTCTTAGCTGCCTTCAGGCTTCAAGCCCCGGGGTCATCCTCAAGATCGAGGCCGGGATCCGGAACGCCATTCTGATCGCGGCCCTGCTCGATTTGCGTGCTGATAACGATCACGCGAGCAGTGGATCATTCACGGTAAAAGGTCGCATCATTTCGTTGTCTTCGTGGGAAAGAATGTGGCAGTGCCACACGTATTCTCCTGGCTTGTCGAACGTCGCTACAATCGACATCATTTGATGCGGGTCTACCTCAACCGTATCCTGCCAGCCGCTTTCTTCAGGCCGCAGCGCCATTGGATCCCCAATCCAGATGTCGGCTGAGTTGTAGTCCGGCACTGAGTCGTGTCCATAAGTGATGACACCGTCATGATTCGTGTCGTCCGGGACACCATCATCGTTAGCGTCTTGAAAATCGATATGGCGCTTTTCGACTACTTGATATTGCACCAAATGGAGATGTATTGGATGACTGTCTGCTGTGAAATTGAACACCTGCCAATCCTCTGTTGAGAACAAAGCTGGTGTTTCAGTCACAGGTGCATCATAGGCCAACGGGCCAAAAGTCTCCCCTGCATGTAGTTCGGTTCGACTGGTGCGCACGGCACCTTCTTCAGCCGTCCCGAGCAAGGGCATCGTCCGGCCGTACTCATCTGCCTGCTCGAACAATCCGACTTTGCGGACCTGCGTGGCACCGTCTGCGATGCCGTCGTGGTCGCTATCGACCGCCAAGTCGTGGAAGTTGCTCGACAGCACGGTACCATCCGTCACGGTGGCATGGCCGGCCACCAGGCGCGCATCGACCGTAAACTGCATGATGTTGCCGATCGGATCCGAGGCTGTGGCCGCCCGTCCGTCACCCGCGAGGGACCCATCATCGTTCAGGCCTTGAAACGGCGAGTAAGCGGGCCCCACATTCTGGAGATGTACGGCGTGGGTCGCCTCTCCTGGATCAAGGTGGACGTTGCTGAAATCGAAGACAAGATCGGTGCGGTCGCCAGGGGCCAAAACCAGGAACTCATCGTCCTCCTGCACACCATCGCCGTCCATGATCGTCACAGCATGCGGCAGCAAGCCGCCGTCTGTGCCGACCAAGGTCACTTTGACATTAGGATCATCGAGCTTCAGCACATAAAATCGGGAGTCCGAACCGTTGAGCAGACGGAGCTCTTGTGTTCCTGCGGCAACATCCTGATTAGGCCATGCCATGCCATTGACAAGAATGGTACCTCCGAAGAATTCGGGAACCACGGAAGGTGCATTTGCACCATGCGCGTCATAGAACTCTTGCGGAACAACATCCTTTACGCGCATTTGTGTGCCATCATCATTAAATTGGCCCGACAGTATGTCGTTCTGGTACGCTGGATAATAGAGCTGCCCGGTGCTGGTGAAAGCTCTATCCTGGATCGCTACCCCGACGTCGTTTGCCCCACTCGGCAGGACTCCGGCGCTCACCAGGTTGGCTCGCTCTTGATCCTGGAGGATGTAGAACCCAGCAAGGCCCGCGTACACATTAAGGCGGGTTATTCCCAGCGCATGGTCATGATACCACAGAGTAGCAGAGTGTTGATCATTCTGATATACGCTGGTTGAAGTCTCGAACATCGCACCGACATCGCGGGGTCCGGTGCTTCCACGGCCTCCGTTCTGTGTAAACCATTGGTCTGGTAGGCCGTCATACTTTGAATCGTTGTGCCCCCCGTGCAAGTGAGTGACGATTGGTACGAACCCAGAAGAAAGCGGGTGAGTATTTGAGTCCGCAATGTTGATCGAGGTATCAACCGGCAGGATGTGCCCCGTTTTTGGCAGTTTGTTCTGCCATGTCACCGTCACCGGGTGGTTTTCGTAGGCCAGAATAGTTGGTCCGGGGTAAGTGACGGTCTGACCAGTGCCGTATCCCCAAACAGTTGTCTCGATAATGTTTCCGAATGAGTCGTAGAGGCCTAAAAACTGGTTTGTCTGTCGAACTTGAAGTGTAATATGATCGCGCGTGGCCGTGTCAATAGTTTGCGGTATGGGCAGACTGTTCTGATATGCGTGTTGTGTGAATTGCATCTGGGCGCTATATGTGCCGTAGGTATCCCGCTTCCTAGACATGGAGTTCTCTCCATTTCCGAGCCCAAGAATGCGCATAAATAATATCGCATGACATAGCTGACATTGATCTTTGTCAAATAAGTGTATCAACTCCCGATAGGAGCGAGTGCCACACTAGCGGACCAGCTATAAAGCTTAGCTTGGCGCGAGCACCGGGTTCTACCTCCGACGAGTCCGCACTCTTGAGAACCCGAAGCGCTTGCGTGGTCGCAGCATGACTTCGACGCCCTGGATCGTGCGCCGCGCCGCTGCTTGCGACTTGCGGCGGTCGCCGGCGAATCGGGGCCAGCGTCATCGGTGCCGATCCGGTCCGGCCCGAGGAGCGCCTGCGGCTGCAGCATCTTGCGCAGGACGCGGCAAGAAGCGCTTGGCGGCGTGCAGATCGCGGCTGGCGGTGAGCAGGAAGTCGACCGCGTCCCCGCGCTGGTCGCTGGCCCGTCAGCCCGTCCTGCCGCTCCCCTCGTAGCGGCCGATCTCGGCTCGGCACGGGGGTGATCGCTTGGCCATGTTCTCACGGAAGCAGGCGCGCACCTCCTCGCCGTCCGGCGGGAGGTTGCCGCGGCAGGTGGCGCAATCCCCTGTGCAGGCCGTTTCAGGGCCCTGCGGTCGGACTGCGTCGGGGAGGCTGCGTCGGCACTCCCGACGCGGACCGCGACGGTGAGGACGAGGGCGGCGGAGGCGCAGTGTCGCACGGCCCAGAGCATTTTCCGACGAAGTGGATGCCGGTTCGTCGCACAAAATGCGGCAAAATCAAAGACCTAGGGCAGTACCCGATTGCAACGTGATCGGGTGCTGCTCTAGCGGACCTGCTGGCGGGTGGACCCATCCGCCGCCACGCCGTCGCGGTGACGTGCCCCCTTGCATTCACCTTCGAGCGGGCCAGACTGCCTCTCGCGACCTCGGTGGTCATGCTGGGAGGGACGCGATGTGGTGGTTCTTCGGCTTCGTCGCCGCTTTCGCGCTCGCGGCGATCCCGCGCCTGCGAAAGCTTCCCTTCGCGCTCGGGTTCGTTTGGCTCTGGATCTGCGTCTCTCCCACGCTGGCGCTGATCTATCTGGTGATCGGCATGGCGATCCTGATCGCCATGGCTCGCCGCCACCTCGCCTGAGCACGAGGTCCGGGAGCGCTCGCCGCGTCTCATGGGCTCCGGATGTCAGGACCCGCGTCCTGAACCGAGGTACCATCTCTGCCATCGGCTCATCAGCCAATGCCAGAGAAAGCCGACGACCGCGCCCGCAATGATCCATATCACGACCGCCGCCGCCTCGAGCGGGGCAGACCACCACAGCATCGCTGCTGTCCACAGCAGCGCGAACACAACAGAGATCCATCTCAGTCGGGCTTGCTCACTCATTTCCGCTGCTCCGCGTTTCCTATGAGGTCGCAGATACGGACCGGCAGCACTGTGCGTTGAAGCACATACGTTTTTCAGCGCAATTCCTCATTCAAACAACTTGCACAGTTGACATTATAACTTTGTGCAACTTTGCCGACAGGACTTGGATGCTTGCGAAGCGGTCGCGGGAGCGTATAGTGCCGGGACGCCCGGAGGAGGTCGCGGCGCAGCCGACAGCGGCGCAGCCGACAGGAGGGTGATCCGATGCGCACGTTCTTGCTCGCGGCCGCCGCCAGCGTTGCTGTCATCGCCCTCGCGTCCGGCCAGGCGGCCGTCGCGCAGGCTGAGGTCGACCAGCAGCTCGGAAGCGTTCACTTCGAGACGTCCTGCAACGAGGTCGCGCAGCGTCGCTTCGATCGCGGCATGCGCTACCAGCACTCCTACTGGTATTCGGCCGCCAGGGAGGTCTTCGAGGAAGCCCTCAAAGCCGATCCCGCTTGCGCCATCGCCGAGTGGGGCATCGCCCTGACCTACCTGGACAACCCTCACAACCCAATCCCGCAGCCCAACCTCGCTCCGGGGCTCGCCGCCATTCAGCGCGCCAAGGCGCTGGATCCGAGGACTGAGCGCGAACGCGATTACATTGACGCGCTGGCGTTGATGTACACCGACTTTGATAAACTCAGCCATGGCCACCGCATTCGGCTCTTCCGCGACGCCCAGGAGAAGATGGCAGCAAAATACATGCATGATGACGAGGCACAGATCGCCTACGCCATCACGCTTAACACCTCGGCCGACCTCAACGACAAGACCTACGCCCAGCAGCTGAAAGGCATCTCGATCCTCGAGCCGCTCTCAAAGCGCCTGCCTCGGCATCCTGGCGTCACGCACTACCTCATCCACCTCTACGATTACCCGGAACTTGCCGCCAGAGGACTCGAGGCGGCGCATCGATACGCGCAGATCGCGCCGGCCGCGCCGCACGCGCAGCACATGCCATCTCACATCTACACGCGCGTCGGGCACTGGAAAGACTCGATTGACTCGAACACCGCCTCTTGGAAGGCTGCGCGGGCCGAGAAGTCGATCGGCAATTACCTGCATGCACAGGATTACATGGTTTATGCCTATCTGCAGCTCGGCCAGGATGATCAGGCGCGTGCTGTCGTGGAAGACATGATGCACGAGACCGAGTTCAAGGCGACCGTGCTGGCTGCCCATTACGCGCTCGCGGCCTCGCCGGCGCGCTACGCCGTCGAGCGCGGCGAGTGGTCCGCGGCGTCGCAACTCTCCGTGCGGCCAAGCCCGTTCGCGTACGTGACGGCGATCACGCACTTCGCTCGCGCGCTCGGTGCGGCGCGCTCGGGCCAGCCTGAGGCGGCCGCGCCCGACATCGCGACGCTCGCCGGGCTGCGCGACAACCTGCGCGACGCGAAGGATGTCTACTGGGCGGAGATCGTGGATATCCAGCGACAGGTCGCAGCCGCCTGGGTGCTCCACGCACAAGGCCGGCACGACGAGGCGCTGAAGGCCATGAGCGCCGCGGCGGATCTCGAGGACAGGACGAACAAGCACGTGGTCACGCCTGGGCCGCTCGCACCGGCGCGGGAACTCTACGGCGAGATGCTGCTCGAGCGCGGCATGCCGAGGGAGGCGCTTGCCGCTTTCGAGGCGAGTCAGGTCAGGGAGCCGAACCGCTTCCGCGGCTTCTTCGGCGCTGCCAAAGCCGCCGAGATGCTTGGCGATAGAACAACTGCGAAGGCGAATTACGAGAAGCTGCTGGCGCTCGCGGCGAATTCGGCCTCTGAACGGCCGGAGATCGGAGCCGCACGCACGTTCGTCGCGATGAATTAGGCACGGTCATGCCGAGGCCAGCGAGAAGGACCACCCTGACCACGGCGGCGGCTGTCCTGGCTGCAGCTGGGGCGCTCGGGGCAGTCGGCCTGCTCGTCAGCCGCACAGCTCATCCCGAGGCCACCGACGCCACTCCGACCCCCGTCTGGGCCGAGACGGCATGGCCGTTTCCGGCGGATCCGTGGGGAAAAGGCAAGGCCTATCGCTGCCCAGCTGAGTCCTGCGGCGCAGAGATTGTCGTCTCCGTTCGGGCAAAGCTCGGGTTGTGCGGGTGCGTGACGACGATCGACGATGACGACGTCGACCGCGTCGGCGACGTCGATCTCATCGCCCCCGAGCGCAGGGCGCTCGGTCCGGGGCAGGCCATAGAGGTGCGCTCCATGAAGGGGCGCAGCCGCAGCTACGCCCTCGGAGGCCGCGGTGCGGCGGCGAAATCGGCGATCGCGGTGGCCTTGCATGAGCGGTGCGACATGATCGTTGCCACGGCGGCCTTGGGTGTCGACCAGCCGGCGAGGCAGGAGCAGGCCGTGATCGAATTCCTCCGCGGCGACGCCGTCACGCGCTGGGCCGAGGTGACGCTCGGACTGTAGCGCTCGGGCCGGTTCGGGCGCACGACCATCTGATCCCAACGGCTCAGGATGCCGACGCATCGAGCCGCTGCTCCATCTCGAATTTTCGATTGCGAATCAAAGGCTTGGCGAAAATTCGAGAGCAGCACCACCGGTCATTGGAAATGACCGGTGGTATGACGCGGCCGCTCATCTTCGGAGGGCGATGGCGGGTGGACGACGGTGTCACGGCTCAGGCGCCGACTCGGCACCGGGGCCGCGGCAGTCGCCGATCCGGCGACCGGCCTGGACCTCCGCCATGGTCATGTTCTTGCCGCCCAGCCACATGGCGATGCGGCCGCGGAAGCCCGTCGGCGCCAGCAGGAATCGCGCGGTCGCCCAGCCGGCATTCCTGCCGGCGCAGGCGATGTCGAAGGTGAGTTCGTCACCGTCCTGCCGGACGTTCGAGGCCGGGCATGTGGCGAGCGGGTTGTTGTCGCTCAGCACCGCCAGGCCATGGTCGCCGACGACGGGGCCGCCCGCCAGGCAGACGCGGACCGTCTTCCTGGCCGCCGCGCTCTCGACATGCGGCAGTTCCAGCCTCACCTCGACCTCGTAGCGTCCGCTTTCCGGCACGCCGGATGCCGCGAGCGGCGCGTGCGCCACCAGCGCGAGGCCGCAGCCGATCCCCACTGCTCTCCCCCGCCGCATCCTTCGCCCTCCCGTCGCCCGACCGCAGCGGACCACGGCGGAGCCCGCAGCGCATCCCGGTTCTTGCGTCCGCATTCGCGCCGGCCGCGCGTGCGGCCTTCGCCCGGGAGCAGGCCCGAGATGCGCGGCGCTCCGTCGCCGGCGGCGTCCCGCGATCTGCCCGGCCTCGCGACCGGGCAGGCCCGGCGACGGCCGCTCCGCCGCCCGTCTACATCGGCGGGATCCGCCACGGCGTCTCGCGCTCTGCCCGCGCGTCGTAGGCGTCGATCGCCGCCGCGTGCGCCAGGGTCAGGTCGATGTCGTCCAGCCCCTCGACGAGGCAGCGCTTGCGGAACGGGTCGATCGCGAAGGGGATCACGGCACCGTCGGGATCGGTGATGCGCTCGGCCGGCAGGTCGACCGTGAGCGTCGCGCCCGGGGCGGCGGCGAGGCGCGCCCTCAGCGCCGCCGCGACCTCCTCCGGCAGTGCGACGGTGAGGAGGCCGTTCTTGGCGGCATTCGAGGCGAAGATGTCGCCGAAGCTCGGGGCGATCACGCAGCGGATGCCGCCGTCCACGAGGGCGTAGACCGCACCCTCGCGACTGGAGCCGCAGCCGAAATTGCGACCCGCGACCAGGATCCCGGCGCCCGCGTAGGCGGGCGCGTCGAGGAGCATCGCGTCGCCCCGGCGACGCTCGTCGTGGAACAGGAAGGCGCCGTAGCCGGCGCTGCGCGGCTTCTTGAGGAAGCGGGCGGGAAGGATCTGGTCGGTGTCGACGTTGGCGACGCCGAGAGGGATCGCCACCGCCGTGAGGGTCGTGAAGGGCTGCATCGTCAGGGCGCTCCGAGGCGGCGGACGTCGGTGAGGCGGCCGGTCAGGGCCGCGGCGGCCGCCATGGCCGGGCTCATCAGGTGGGTGCGCGCGTTCGGGCCCTGGCGGCCCGGGAAGTTGCGGTTGGTGGTCGAGGCGCATCGCTCGCCCGGCGGCACGAGGTCGCCGTTGATGCCGACGCACATCGAGCAGCCCGGCTCGCCCCATTCGAGGCCGGCCTCCCGGAACACCGCGTCGAGCCCTTCGGCCTCCGCCTGCCGGCGCACGGGGCCGGAGCCGGGCACCACGAGGCCCGGCACCGCCGCGCGCCGGCCGCGCAGCACGCTGGCCGCGGCGCGCAGGTCCTCGATGCGCGCATTGGTGCAGGAGCCGATGAACACCCGGTCGATGGTCACCGCTTCGAGGGGCGTCCCGGGCGCGAGCGCCATGTAGTCGAGCATCGCCCGCATCTGGCCGGCGCGGCCGAGATCGGACTCGGCCGCCGGATCGGGCACGGTGCCGGTCACCGGCACCGCCGTCTCGGGGCTGGTGCCCCAGGTGACGGTCGGGGCGATGGCGCCCGCCTCGAGGCACTCCTCGCGGTCGAAGCGCGCGCCGGGATCGCTCGGCAGGCGCCGCCACGCCGCCACGGCCCGCGCGAAGGTCTCGCCCTTCGGCGCGAAGGGCCGCCCGTCGAGGAACGCGAAGGTCGTGTCGTCCGGGGCGACCATCCCGGCGCGCGCACCCGCCTCGATCGACATGTTGCAGATGGTCAGCCGCCCCTCCATCGACAGGGCGCGGATCGCGCTGCCGGCGTATTCGAGCACGTGCCCGACCGCGCCGCCCGCCCCGATGCGGCCGATGATGGCCAGGATGACGTCCTTGGCGGTGACGTGGGCGCCGAGCGTCCCGTCGATGGTCACGCGCAGGGTCTTGGGCCGGCGCTGCCAGAGCGCCTGGGTGGCCAGCACGTGCGCGACCTCGGTCGCCCCGATCCCGAAGCCGAGCGCCCCGAAGGCCCCGTGGGTCGAGGTGTGGGAATCCCCGCACACGATCGTGAGGCCCGGCAGGGTCAGGCCCTGCTCGGGGGCGAGCACGTGCACGATGCCCTGGCCCGGATCGTCGAGGCCGAAGTGGCGGATGCCGTGGCGGGCCGCGTTCTCGGCGAGGCCCGACACCATGGCGGCGATCTCGGGATCGGGAATCGGGCGGTCGCGCCCGCGCGAGGGCACGTAATGGTCGGCGATCGCGAAGGTCAGGTCGGGCCGGCGCACCGCCCGCCCGGCATGGTCGATCATCCCGAAGGCGTGGAACGAGCCCTCGTGCAGCAGGTGCCGGTCGATGGCGAGCAGGGCCTGCCCGTCCGGGCGCGCGGCCATCACGTGCGCGTCCCAGACCTTGTCGAACAGGGTGCGGGGCGTCTGGGTCATGGAGCCTCCTCCCGGTGTCTCGTCAGCCGGCAGCGAGCGCGCCGGCGCTCGCCCCGGCGACGCGGCCGAGCGCCACCGCCGCCAGGAGCCCGTTGCCCGACAGGTAGCCGCCCGGCCCGGTCCCCGACACGCCGCAGGCCGCGCCCCCGGCGGCGAACAGGTTCGGGATCGCGCCGCCCGCCGCCGTGAGCACCCGGGCCGCGTCGTCCACAACGAGGCCGCCCTGGGTGTGGAACAGGGCGCCGGTGACCCGCACCGCCCGATAGGGCGCAACGAGCGCCGGCACGCCCGCGAAGGAGCGTCCGAAAGCGTCGCGCCCGCCCGCTTCCTTGAGCGCCTCGACCTCGGCCAGGGTGGCGGCCAGCGCGTCCTCCGGGAGGTGGAGGCGGGCGGCGAGATCCGCAACGGTGTCGGCCGCCACGATCGCGCCCGCGTCCTGCGCCCGGCGGAAATCCTCGAACTGGGCGGCGATGCCGGCGATGCGGGCGTCGAACACCGTCACGGCGGTACCGCCGGGCTGGCGCAGCACCTCGGCGGCCTGCTCGGAATAGCCGCGGCTCTCGTCCGCGAAGCGGCGGCCCTCGGCATTCACCTGGAAGCCGCCCTCGGTGACCGTCGCCCAGGTGATCAGGATGCCGTGCGGGTGCGCCACCGAGCCATGGCCCTGGTGGCCGGAGAGGTGGCGGGTCGCCGCGCCGAGCGCCTCGCCCCAGAGCAGCGCGTCGCCGCGATTGCCCTCGTGGCCGAAATACAGGGCGCCCGCGAGCTCCGGCACGTGGCGGGCGACCAGGGCCTTGTTGCCGCCGTAGCCGTTGCAGGCGAGCACCAGCGCCGCGCAGGCGAGCGTGTCCCGCGTGCCGTCGGGGCGCACGAGGCCGAGCCCCCGGATCGTCCCCGGCCCGGCGAACAGGGTGTCGACGGCGGCCCCGCACAGGATCGGGATGTCGGCGGCCTCGACGGCGGCGCGCAGGCGGTCGACCAATTCCTCGCCGGAGCGGCTCGGCAGGCCGTGCATGCGATGGACGCGGTGGCCCGGGTAGCGGAAGTCGGTGATCACCGACAGGTCGAGGCCGTGGCGGTCGGCGAGCCATTCGAGGGCCGGGCCGATGGTCCGGGTCAGGAGGCGGACCAGACCGGGGTCGGGCTCGCTCCCGGCCTTCGCCATGATGTCGGCGGCGAAGTCCTCCGGGCTGTCGGCGATGCCGGCCGCCCGCTGCCATCGCGTGAAGGGGGCCGGGATCAGGCCGGCCGAGAGCGCGGTCGAGCCGCGCGGCACGGGATCGCGCTCCAGCACCAGCACCTCGGCGCCGGCCTCGCGGGCGGCGAGCGCCGCCACGAGGCCGGCGGCACCCGCGCCGATCACCGCGACCGGCACGGCAGCGGCGAATGCGATGCCCTCGGCGCAGGCGACGGTCATGCGCCGGTCTCCGCCATGATCTCAGCCAGGATCTCGGCGACCGTCGCCACCCGGCAGACCGGGCGCAGGGCCTCGACGGCGGTCTCGTGGACCTCGGCCGAGAAGGCCGCGCAGCCATCCGACAGCAGCGTCACCGCGAAGTCGCGCACGTGGGCGTCGCGCACCGTCGAGGCGACGCCGCCGTTGGTGACGATGCCGGACACGATCAGCCGCTCGATGCCGCACTTGCGCAGGACCCATTCGAGCCGCGTCATGTAGAAGGCCGAGTAGGCGACCTTCTCGACCGTGAGGTCGGCGGGCTGCAGGTCGTCCACCAGGGCGTGTCCCCAGGCGCCGGGCAGGAAGTCGCCCCGCGTCAGGAACGGGCGCAGTTCGCGCAGGTGGGGGGAGATCAGCGGCTCGCCGCCCCGGCCCGGCACCAGGGTGAAGTGGGTCGAGACGACGAAGCCGCCCCGCGCCCGGAGCGCGTCCGCGAGGGGCTTCAGCCGCGCCGGCAGGGCGGCGATCTCGGGCGCCGCCTGCCCGGCCCGGCCGTAGGCGCCGTCCGGGTGCAGGAAGTCGTTCTGGAGATCGCAGATCAGGAGCGCGGTGCGCGCCAGGGGGATCGTGGCGTCGCTCATGCGGCCTCGCCTGTCCGGGTGACCACGACGTTGCCCAGCCGGTCGATCCGCGCGGTCAGGTCGGGATCGATGACCGTGGTGGCGTCCGGCTGCTCCAGGATCGCCGGGCCGGGGATCTCCGCCCCGACCGGCAGGTCGAGCCGCGCGAACACGGCCGCCTCGTGCCACGCGCCGTCGAACCACACCGGCCGGCTGCCGCGGCGGGCGGCCTCGAACGAGGCGTCCGGGCCGGGCGCCAGGGCCGCGAGATCGAAATGCGGCCGCCGGCCGATGGCGGCGGTGCGCAGGTTGACGATCCGGGCCGGCACCCCGGGCAGGAGCCGGCTGAACGAGGTCCGGTAGGCGTCCTCGAACGCCGCGTGGATCAGCGCCGCGCTCACCCCCGTGGTGCCCTCCGTCACCCGGACGGGCAGCGGCACCACCACCGTGTGGGTCTGGCCGGCATAGTGCATGTCGAGCGCGAACACCGTGTCGATGCGCGACACGGTCAGGCCGGCCGCCTCGACCACCGCGCGGGCGGCACCGGCCTCCGCCACCATGCGGGCGTCGAGGGAGGCGGCATCGAGGCCGTCGAGGGCGAGGTTCAGGGTCCGGACCTGATCGTGGCGGATGTCGGCGATGACGCAGCCGAGCGCCGAGGTGACGCCGGGAAAACGCGGCACCAGGGCTCCCTTCAGACCGACGTCCTTGATCAGCGCCCCCACGTGCAGGGCGCCGCCGCCGCCGAACGGGACCGCCGCGAAGGTCTGCGGGTCGTAGCCGCGCTCGATCGAGACGAGGCGGATCGCCCCCGCCATCTTGGCGTCCGCCACCCGCACGATCGCCTCGGCCGCCGCCATCACGTCGAGGCCGAGGGGTTCGGCGACGTGCGCCGCGATGGCGGCGCGGGCGGCCCCCACGTCGAGGCGGGCGAGCGCCCCGCCGATCGGCCGCTCGGCGTTGATGCGCCCGAGCACCACGTTGGCGTCGGTGAGGGTGGGCCGCGCGTTGCCCTGGCCGTAGCAGACCGGACCCGGCCGCGAGCCGGCGCTCTCGGGCCCGACCTGCAGGAGCCCGCCCGCATCGACCCGGGCGATCGAGCCCCCGCCGGCCCCGATCGTGCTGATCTCGATCATCGGCGTGCGGATCACGAAGCCGAAATCGATCACCGTCTGGGCCGCGAGGGCGGTCTCGCCCCCGACCACCAGGGAGACGTCGAACGAGGTGCCTCCGAGGTCGCCGGTGATCACGTTCGGGAAGCCCGCGGCCTGCGCGATCGCCGCCGCCGCGATGACCCCCGCGGCCGGCCCGGAGAGGGCCGTGCGCACCGGGAGCCGGCGCGCGGTGGCGGTGGACATCACGCCGCCGTTCGACTGGACGATGTGGAAGCGGCCGGCGAAGTCCTCGGCGGCGAGCGCCGCGCCGAGCTTGCCCAGATAGGTCCCGACCACCGGCTGAAGGTAGGCGTTGAGCACCGTGGTCGAGGTGCGCTCGAATTCCCGGATCTCCGGCAGGATGTCCGACGAGCAGGCGACGTGCCCGTTCGGCCAGACGGCGGCCGCGGCGGCGAGCGCCGCGCGCTCGTTCTCCGGGTTGGCGTAGGCGTTGACGAAGCAGATCGCCAGCGCCTCGGCGCCGAGGTCCAGGAGCCGGCGGGCGGCCGCCGCGACCTCCTTCGGGTCCACCGGCCTGCGCACGCGTCCGTCCGCGAGGGTGCGCTCATCGACCTCGAGGCGCAGGTCGCGCTCGACCACCGGCACGAAGTCGCCCCACAGGCCCCAGGTGTGGCGCCGGTCGCGCCGGCGCATCTCCAGCACGTCGCGGAAGCCCGCCGTGGTGATGAGGCCGATGCGGGCGCCCTTCCGCTCCAGGAGCGCGTTGGTGCCCACCGTGGTGCCGTGCACGATCGAGGCGAGGCCCGCCACCGGCCCGAAGCCCTTGAGGCCGGCGAGGAAGCCGACCGCCTCGTCGCCGCGGTGCGAGGGCACCTTGCCGGTGCGGAAGCGGCCGTTCGCCTCGTCGTAGTGGAACAGGTCGGTGAAGGTGCCGCCGACGTCGACGCCGACGATGGCGCGGGCGGGATCGCTCATCGGGCCTCTCCGGGTTCGACGCCGTAGTCGCGGGCGGCGGCTCCCGGCGTGACGTAGCCGAGGCGCAGGTCGCGGCGCAGGGCCTCGCGGGCGCGCTCCGCGGGCGGGCCCCAGCCGCCGCCGCCGGGCGTTTCGAGGCGCACGCGCTCGCCGGCCCGGATGCGCACGTCGGTGACCTTCGAGATCATCGGCGGGCTCGCCCAGCCCCCCGGCGTCTGCCAGGCGAAGCGGTTGAGGGCGGCCGGGCGCCCGCCCGCCACGCCGAAGGGCGGGACGGTGCCGCGTTCGCCGATCAGGAACACGTCGGCGTCGGTCAGGGCCTCGATCTCGTAGACCGCGCCGAGGCCGCCGCGATGGGTCCCTGCCCCGGCGCTGTCCGGGCGCAGGGCCCATTGGGTGAACAGGACCGGGTAGGCCGCCTCGAGGATCTCCACCGGCGGGATCGTCGCGGTGGAGATCGGGTTGTTGGCGTGGCTGAGCCCGTCCGTCTCCGGGTTGCCGCCCAGCCCGCCCCCGAAGAACGAGAACATCACCCAACGGCTGCCGTCCGGGCGGTGCCCGGCGAGCGAGAGGGCGTTGATCGTGCCGAAGGGCGCCGCGGTGGCCCGGGCCGGATCGGCCTGCGCGAGGGCGCCGAACACCACCCCGATCAGCCGCAGGATGGTCTCGGTGTAGCCCGCCATCGGCCTCGGGGCGCCCGCACCCAGCAGCGTGGTGTCCGGGATCACGAAGGTGATCGGCCGCAGGCAGCCGGCATTGGCCGGCACGTCGGTGAAGACGTGCTTGAGCGCCACGTAGCAGGCCGCGACGGCGGTCGCGTAGGAGATGTTGATCGGCCCCTGCGCGGGAGGCGAGGAGCGCGAGAAGTCGAGCCTCATCCGGTCGCCCTCCACCGTGAGGTCCAGGGCGATGGTCAGGGGCGCGTCCACGATGCCGTCGTTGTCGAGGACGTCCGCGAAGGCGAAGGTGCCGTCCGGCAGCGCCCGGATCGCGGCGCGCATCAGCGCCTCGGCCCGGTCCGAGAAGGCCGCGAAGGCCGTCGCCACCGTGGCGTCGCCGTACGCGTCGAGGAGCGCGGCGAAGCGGCGCTCGCCGAGGTCGAGGGCGTTGAGCTGACCGTTGAGGTCGCCCCAGTTCGAGACCGGGACCCGCGAATTGGCGGCGAGGAGGCCGACGAGGTCCTGGTTGAGGCGCCCGGCCGCGATCAGCTTGACGGGCGGGACGCGCACGCCTTCCTGGAAGCTCTCGGTGGCCTTCGGGTTGTAGCCGCCCGGGACGTTGCCGCCGATGTCGAGCCAATGGCCGACCGAGGCGAGCCAGCAGAACAGCCGGCCCTCGCGGAAGACCGGCCTCACCAGCCGGAAATCGTTGAGGTGGGTGCCGCCCGCGTAGGGGTCGTTGAACAGGAACGTGTCGCCCGGCTCCAGGCCGCCCTCGCGGGCCACCTTGGCGATCACCGCGCGCACCGCGAAGGCCATGGCGCCGACGAAGATCGGCAGGCCCCGGGTGCCCTGGACCAGGGTGTCCCCGGTCTCGGCGTGGTAGAGGCCGTGGCAGGCGTCGCGGGCCTCGGCGATGATCGGGTTGAAGGCCGAGCGGTAGAGCGTCGCGTCCATCTCGTCGGCGATCTGCTCCAGGCGGCCCTTCAGGACCGCCAGGGTGACGGGATCGATCGCGGTCATCGGCCGGCCTCCCGGCCGGGGACGGTCTGCGGTCCCGCGGGCCCCTCGTAGGAGCGGCCGCGGGCGATCATCTCTGGCGTGCCGATCAGGGCGTTGAGCTGCGCGAAGTCGAACATCCGGTCGGCGAAGGGCGCGTTGGTGCCGCTGCGCGCCAGGGAGCCGTAATAGGCCTGCGCGGTGCGGGCGAGCGCCCGCACGATGCCGCCGGGAAAGATCACCAGCCGGAAGCCGAGGCGCCCGAGATCGGCCGCGGAGGACAGCGGCGTGTCGCCGCCCTCGACCATGTTGGCGACGAGGGGGCGCACCGGCCCGAGCGCCGCCGTGACCGCGGCGAGCTGCTCGGCCGAGCGCGGCGCCTCGACGAACAGCACGTCGGCGCCGGCCTCCGCGTAGGCCCGGGCCCGCTCGACGGCGCGCTCGAACCCCTCCACCGCCACCGCGTCGGTGCGCGCGACGACCAGGGTCTCGGCGCTGCGCCGGGAATCGAGCGCCGCCCGGATCTTGCCGACCATCTCGGCCGCGCCGATCAGGCTCTTGTCCTGGAGATGGCCGCAGCGCTTGGGATAGCTCTGGTCCTCGAGCTGGATCGCGCTCGCCCCCGCCCGCTCGAACAGCCGCACCGTGCGCTCGACGTTGAGGGCGTTGCCGTAGCCGTTGTCGGCATCGACCACGAGGGGCGTCGCCACCCGGTCGCGCACCAGCGCGATGGTCTCGGCGACCTCGCTCATCGACACGAGGCCGATGTCGGGCCGGCCGAGCCGGGTATAGGCGATGGCCGCGCCCGAGAGGTAGAGCGCCTCGAAGCCCGCGTCGGTCGCGAGCGAGGCGGTGAGGGCGTCGTAGACGCCGGGAGCGACGAGGACGCGGTCCTCGGCGAGGCGGGACTTCAGGGACATGACGCGGGACTTCCTGATTGTCGTCCTTGACGGATGGTCTCGGCGCGCGGCGGGGAAAGCCGCCTACGCGATCAGGGCGAGGAGCGGCCCGAGGTCGGCGGCGCGGTCGATCTCCGCCACCGCCGCGGCGATGCGGTCCGCCCGGGCGCTCCCCCAGACGGGGCCGGCGAGGGCGCGGAACTTCGCGCGGACCTCCTCGGGGGCGTAGGGATCCTCGGTGTCGCCGCGGTTGGTCTCGACCTCCGCCGAGAGGCGGCGCCCATCCGCCAGGCTCAGCGTGACCCGGGCCGGGCGGAAGGCCGGCAGCCGCGCGGTCATGGCCGGATCCTCCCGCACGCTCACCCGGCGGGCGAGCGCCAGGATGCGCGGATCGGCCCGGGCCTCCGGCCGGAAGGCCGCGACATCGGCCTCTCCGCGCATCAGGGCGGCGGCGAGCGTGTAGGGCAGCGAGAACTTGGCGGCGAGCATCGTCGCGGGGGCCGGGTGGTCGAGCTGCGCCGCCCAGACATAGGTGGCGACCTCGACGGCGCGCACCGTTCCGGGATCGATCGGCCCGGCCTCGGCGCGGATCCGCGCCAGGGCGTCGAGGGCAGCGTGGGTGTAGCGGCAGGCCGCGTGGCGCTTGAAGTAGTTGCGGGCGATCTCCCAGCGCGTGCCGAGATCCTCAATCATCGCCGCGGCGCTGAAGCCCTCGGCGATGACGCTCCCGTAGACGGTGGCGATGCCGTCGCGCTCGGGCAGGAATCCGCTCTCGGCGAGGTCCCAGGCGGTGAGCCCGAGCTGGTTCGAGAAGCCCGCATAGGCGTTGCGGATGGTCGCCCCCTCCAGCATCGTGCGCCGGCTGGTGGCGAGCCCGAGGGTCGCCGCGATGCCGGCCGCCCGGCCGATCCCGGCCGCGTCGGCGCCGTTGAGGCGCGCCACCGCGAGGGCGGCGCCGACCGTGCCCCAGGTGCCGTGCGGGTGCATCGCCACGGCGAGGCGCGAGGCGATGCCGATGCGCGCACCGATCTCGTAGCCGAGGGCGATGGCGGCGAGCAGCGCCGGGCCGCCGGTCCCGCGGTCCTGCGCGGCGGCGAGGGCGGCCGGCACCACGTGGATCGCCGGATGGCCGCGGGCATATTGGTTGCCCTCGTCGAGTTCGAGGGCGGTGCCGGCGCAGCCGTTGACGAGGGCGGCGTCGCGGGGATCGAGGCGAAGCCCGCTGCCGGGCGCCGGCGCCGGGCCGGGGCGGCGGGCCGCGAGGCGCTCGGCCAGCGCCCGGCACTCGGGCTCCTGCAGGCCGGCCGCGATCACCCCGAGACTGTCGAGGAGGACGAGCTTGGTGCGCTCCACTACGGCGGCGGGCAAGTCGGCGGGGGTGAGATCCGCCGCGAAGCCGGTCCAGCGCGCGAGCCAGGCCGGCGCGGGCGCCGCGCCGGGGCCGAGCAATTCCGAGGCCGGTATGATGCCGGGGGTGACGATGCCCATCTCAGAGCCCCAGATAGGCCCGGCGCAGGGCCGGGTCGGCGGCGAGCGCGGCGGCCTCGCCCTGCAGCGAGACGGCCCCGTTCTCCAGGATGTAGGCGCGGGTCGCGAGATCGAGCGACTGCACCACGTTCTGCTCCACCAGCATGATCGGCAATCCTTCGCGGTTGAGCCGCGCCACGAGGGCGAACATCTCCTCGACGAGGAGCGGCGAGAGGCCGAGCGAGGGCTCGTCGAGGATGAGCAGGCGGGGCTCGGCCATCAGGCCGCGGCCGATGGCGAGCATCTGCTGCTCGCCGCCCGAGAGCGTGCCGGCGGCCTGCCCCGCCCGCTCCCTCAGGCGCGGGAAGGTGGCGTAGACGCGCTCCAGATTGGCGCCGCGCCGCGCCCGGCCGCGCCGGTAGCTGCCGAGTTCGAGGTTCTCGCGCACGCTGAGGTTCGGGAAGATCCGGCGCCCCTCCGGCACGTGGATCAGGCCGGCCTCGACGATGGCGGCCGCGGAGAGGCCGGTGATCGGGCGGCCGTCGAACCGGATCGTGCCGGCGCGCGCCGGCAGCACCCCGGACAGGACCTTGTTGAGCGTGGTCTTGCCGACGCCGTTGGCGCCGAGCACGGCGACGATCTCTCCCGCCGCCACCGCGAGGTCGAGGCCGCGCAGCACCTCGGTGGCGCCGTAGCCGGCGCGCAGGCCCGTCACCTCAAGCATCGGAGGCCTGCGCCTCCAGGCGGGCGGCGGCGCCCCGGCCGAGATAGGCCTCGATCACCCGGGGGTCGCGGCAGACCTCGCGCGGCGGGCCGGAGGCGACCATGCGCCCCTGCGCGAGGACGTGGACCTCCTCGCACAGGGTCATCACGGCCTGCATGATGTGCTCGATCATCAGGATGGTGACCCCCTCGGCGCGGATCGCCCGCACCACCGGCAGGATGTCTCGGATCTCCGAGGGGTTGAGCCCGGCCAGCACCTCGTCGAGCAGGAGGAGCCGCGGCTCGGTGGCGAGCGCGCGCGCGACCTCCAGGCGCTTGCGCCCGGCCACCGTCAGGCTGGCGGCCGGCCGGTCGAGCAGGCCGCCGAGCCCGACGCGGGTGCCGACCTCGCGGGCCCGCGCCACCGCCTCGGCCCGGCGCGGATGGCGCAGGTAGGCGCCGACCGCGATGTTCTCGGCCACGGTGAGGCCGGCGAAGGGCTGGACGATCTGGAAGGTGCGGGCGATGCCCCGGCGCGCCCGCAGGTGCGGCGCCTCGCCGGTGACGTCCCGGCCCTCGAACAGCACCCGGCCGGCGCTCGGGGCGAGGAAGCCGGAGATCATCCCGAACAGGGTGGTCTTGCCGGCCCCGTTCGGGCCGATCAGCCCGGTGATCGAGCCGGCCGGCACCGCGAGCGAGGCGTCGCTCACCGCGACGAGCCCCTGGAAGCGCTTGGTGAGGGATTGGGCGGCGAGCATCGTTCAGGCTCCCGCGGCCGCGGCCCGGCGGCGGAGGAGGCCGATGAGCCCCTGCGGCGCGAAGGCGATGACGGCGACGAGGCAGATGCCGAACACGACGAGGTCGAGGCCCGGGACGCCGCCGGAGAGGTGCTTGGTCGCCTCGCCGAGCCCCTGGAGGGCGAGCGCCCCGACGAGCGGCCCGAAGGCGGTGCCGATGCCGCCGACGATGGGCGCGAGCAGCGCCTCGACGGAGATCCAGGTGCCGTAGGCGACGCCGGCGTCGAGGTAGAGGAAGTGCTGCACGTAGAGGGCCCCGGCCGCCGCGGTGATCGCCGCGGAGAGGGCGATGGCCCCGAGCTTCACCCGCAGGGCGTCGACGCCGAGCGCCCGGGCCGCCTCCTCGTTCTCGCGCACGGCGATCAGCTGGGCGCCGAAGCGCGAGCGCTCGATCCAGCGCGAGGCGAGGAGCGCCGCGCCGACGAAGCCGAGCACCAGCAGGCAGAACAGGCGCCGGTCGACGAACTGCATGGTGCCGAAACCGGGCTGGAGCGTCAGGAGCAGTCCCGCCGCCCCGCCGGTGAGGTCGGCGGCGTTGGCGAGGATGCGGAACACTTCCGCGAAGGCGAGGGTGACCAGGGCGAAGTAGGAGCCGCGCAGGCCGGCCCGGAAGCTCAGGGTGCCGATCAGGAGCCCCGTCGCGGTGCCGAGGCCGATCCCGGCGGCGAGCCCGGCCCAGGCGTTCCAGCCGAACCTGAGCTGGAGCACCGCCGTGGCGTAGGCGCCGGTGCCGAAGAAGGCGGCGTGGCCGAAGGAGTACTGGCCGCCGAAGCCCCCGAGCACGTTCCAGCCGAGGCCCGCGAGCGCGATGATCAGCGTCGTGATGAGGAAGTTGAGGGCGCTGCCCGAGAGGCCGAGGAAGGCCAGCGCTCCCAGCGCCGCCAGGGCGAGGAGCGGGGGCAGGACGTCGCGAAGGGTCATGCGCGCGCCCCGAACAGGCCGGTCGGCCGCACCAGCAGCACCAGGATGAAGATCAGGAAGATGCCGATCTGCCCGAGGCTGTCGCCGAGGATGAGGCCGGAGAAGCTCTCGACGACCCCGATCACCAGGCCGCCCACCAGCGCGCCGGTGATCGAGCCCATGCCGCCGAGCACCACGATGGTGAAGGCGACGAGCACGAAGGCGGCGCCCGAGCGCGGATTGACGTAGTAGGTCGGCATCAGGAGGCATGCCGCCACGCCCAGGCAGGCGCAGCCGAGGCCGAAGGTGACCGCGTAGACGTGGTCGACCTCGATGCCGACGAGGCGGGCCCCGAGCTTCTCGCGGGAGACCGCCCGGATCGCCCGGCCCGTGTCGGTGCGGTTGAGGAGCAGCCAGAGCAGGCCCGTGACCACGAGCGAGCCGGCGAGGCCGATCAGCCGCGGGGTCGAGAGCAGCAGCGGCCCGACCTCGACCACCTGGAGCGCCGCGTCGGACTCGATCGCCCGGGTGTCGGAGCGGAACGCCGCCAGCAGCGCGTTCTCCAGCACGATCGAGAGACCGAGGGTGACGAGCAGCACGTTGTCGTCGCTGCCGTGACTGGCCGGGCCGATGACGAGGCGCTGGAGCCCGTAGCCGAGGCCGAACATCAGCGGCACCACGGCGATCAGCGCCAGGTAGGGATCGACATGCGCGGTGGCGGAGGCGCCCCACACCGCGAACATCGCGCAGGTCAGCAGGGCGCCGTGCGCGAAATTGATGATGTGCAGCACCCCGTAGACCAAGGTCAATCCGAGCGCGATCAGCGCGTAGACGGCCCCGGTCATCAGGCCGTTGAGGGCCGCCTCGATCAGGATCTGGGGCGCGTACATCGGCTCAGGCCCTCAGGGGAAAGTTCGGCTTGGCCTCGGCGAAGCCGTCCGGGGCGATCACCTTGACGTCGCCGCCCTGGACCTGCGTGTTGAGGGGCAGCGCGCTGGCGTTCTGGCCGCCGGCGAAGCGCGACTGGCCGTAGGGCATCACCCCGCTGCCGAAGCTCTGCGTGGCCAGCGCCTCGATGATCCGGGCGCGGTCGGGGGCGCCGGCCTTCTCGATCGCCTCGGCCATCAGCCGCACGGCCGAGTAGTTCATCGGCACGTTGTAGGCGAAGGCGCGGCCGGCCGCCTCGGTCCGTCGGCGCAGTTCGGCCGCGGCCGGGTTCTTCGGATCGGGCCAGTGGTTGCAATCCATCACCCCCTCGGCGGCCTGAGGGAACTCCTTGACGAAGCGGAGGCTCGACGCGCCGCCGCCGAGGATGGCGTAGATGCCCTTGGGGCGGACGCGCTGCTGCTGCAGGGTGCGGGCGAGGAGAACGAACTCGCCGTAGTAGTTCGACGGAACGACGAGGTCGGGCTGCAGCGAGCGGATGCGCAGCACGACGTTGGCCATGTCGCGGGCCGGAGTCGGATGGGCAATCGTCTCCAGGATCTCGAAGCCGCGCTTGGGCAGCTCGGCCTGGAGCAGCTTGGCGAGGCCCGAGCCGAACAGCCCGTCCTCGTGCACGATCACCACCGTGCGGGCGGGCTTGCCGGCCCCGTCATTGAGGGCGACGAGGCGCTCCAGGGCGCTCGTCGTGACCATGCTGAAGCTCGGGGAGAACCGGAAGGTGTTCCTGAGGCCGCGCTGCGTGAGCGAATCGGCGACGCCGACATCGATCAGGTAGGGCAGGTCGTAGCGGGCCGCCGCCTGGCTGGCGGTGGCGCACAGGCCGCTGCCGAAGCCGCCCACGATCGCGGCGACGCCCTCGCCCGCGAGGCGCTCGGCCTCCTGGGCGGCGGCTTCCGGGTTCGAGCGGTTGTCGGCGATCACCGCCTCGATCCGGGCGCCGCCCAGCGCCTTGAGGCCGCCCGCGGCGTTGAGGTCCGCCACCGCGAGTTCCGCCCCGAGGCGGCCGAGGTCGCCGTCGCCGGCGAGCGCCCCGGTGAGCGGCTGGAGGATGCCGATCTTCACCGGCGCGGGCTCGGCCCGCAGCACCGCCGGCATCGCGAGGAGCGAGGCGGCGGCCGCGCCGCCCGTGAGCACGCGGCGGCGGTTCGGGACGCGATCGGACGCGATCATCGGGCGGGTCTCCTCTGCGCGGCGGCGCGGGCAGGTCTGGGTGGGGGTGGCGCGGCGGGCGCCCAGTGCCGCTCGCCCGCCTCGCCGGTGCGCACGAGGTCCATGCGCAGGGCGTAGCGGTCGGGCCGGTAGAGGGCGTGCAGGTGCTCGACGCCGCGTCCCTGCGGGTCGTAGACGACGCGGGTGAGGTCGATGACGGGGGCGCCGAGGCCGAGGTCCAGCGCCTCCGCGGCCTCGGGCCCGGCGAGCGTCGCGGTGATGGCCTGCGTGGCGCGCGCGGCGGCGACGCCCGAGCGCTCCATCAGCTCGAGGAGCGGCGTGGTGACGAGGTCGGCCTCCGAGTAGGACAGGCCGATCCGCTCGGGCACGTGCGTGGTGAGGTACGAGAACGGCTTGCCGTCGATCAGGCGCACCCGAACGGAGCGCTGCACCCGCTCGCCCGGCGCCAGCACCAGCGCCTCGGCGATCGCCGCCGGGGCCGGCTCGTAGCCGAAGGACAGCAGCCGCACGCCGGTCGCGCGGCCCATCTGGATCAGGCCCGAGAGCAGGTTCGGCAGATCGGCGACCACGGGCCGCGCCGCGCCCTCCTGGCGCACGAAGGTGCCCGATCCCGCGCGCCGCTCCACCAGCCCCTCGCTCGACAGGAGGTCGAGGGCGCGGCGCACCGTCGCCCGCGACAGGCCGTGCTCGGCCGCGAGCGCCGGCTCGCCGGGCAGTCGCGCGCCGTTCGGCAGACGGCCCCCGGCGATGCGCTCGCGCAGGAGCAGGTAGAGCCTGCGCGCCTTGTGCGGTTCGATGGCCGCCGCCATGCGGAACTCCCTGGCTCACGCCTTGCCAGGCCGAGAGCGGGTCAGTCATCTGTACGGTTATGCGAACAGCTTTCTGTCTGTCAATTCGGACAGGCACGGTTCCGCTCTCCAGGGGCCGCGCCCCGTGGAGCGGCGTTGCCGAGGCGGAGCGAGAGATCGGGCCTGCAGCCGCGCGCTGCAGGGCACGGCTGCAGGCCCGATCTCTCGCGAGGGTGGTCACCGACGGTGACCGGTGCGGATCGGCTTGCTCGCACGAACCCCGAACCCGGGAATCCCGATCACCAGGTGGACGGTGAGCCTTCGGCGTGAACCGCCCCGGATCTCCCGGAGACTCCGCTTGTCGGGAGGACCGCGCCGTGGCGCCGCATAAGCCACTCTTCTTCGGGAGGAGCCGCGCGAGCGATCTGGCGCGAGCGATCTGGATGGTCCGAGAGCGCCAGGGCGATCGCGACCGAACCCTGGAGGCCCGGCTCGGCACGCTTGAGCTGAAGGTGCCCAAGCTCAGGAGCGGCCCCTCCGCCTTTCCGCCGTTCCTGGAGCCCCGGCGCACGATCGAGAAGGCGCTCACCGCCGTGATCCAGGAGGCCTGGATCTCAGGCGTGTCCACCCGCCGGGTGGAGGACTTGGTGCAGGCCATGGGCATGAGCGGCCTCTCCAAGAGCCAGGTCTCCAAGCTGGGCAAGGAGATCGACGAGCGCGTCATACGCCATCCGGTTGATTGCTTCGCCATCTCCCATTCCCAGAGCCCAGCAATCCCGCGTCGCCACAGCCATCCGCGAGGTCTTCGTCCAGCCGACACAGGACAAGGCGCGCGAGTTATGGCGCGCCATTGCCGCCTCTGCATCACAGCAGCCTGCCGAAGCTGGCCCGGGCGATGGAAGGGCGTGGTCGGCATCTTCCCCAACGAAGCCTCGATCGTCCGGCTGATCGGTGCCGTGCTGATCGAGGCCAACGACGAGTGATCGCTCCAGCACCGCTATCTCGGCCTGGAGCCCCTGAACGGTCTCGCCTCCGGCGCCGACGACGCGCCACGCCTGCTTGCTCCACCCGCCGAGCCGGTTCACCTTCCACCCGCGGCGGCCTGACCGATCCCACCGGTGGCCCTCCTCCAATTGCCACCACTCCGGTGGACGCGACCCAGATCCGCCGTTATCGCGGCCGACTGCTCGTGACCCAAAGCGGCCCCTCGCAGCATCTGTCTGGAATGTCCGGTTGTGAGGGTTGTCCGGACATATGATTTCCTGACACGCTTCCCTGACATCCACCGCCACGCGGAGCTTTCGCATCAGGTTCGTAAGCGTGCGGCTAGCTGGCTCACCCCTCCATGTGACAGCAGGGCGAGATCCACGGGACCGACTCCCGCGAGGACGCGCTGCCGGAGAAGGCCGGCCAGCCGCGCCCAGCAGTGGGTGAGCACGACCTGGAGGCGTGGAACGCCTGTCGCCGCCTCGCCCGGCGGAAAGTTGCCGCCTGTCCAGCGACCGCCGGAACTGACCCCCGGATATGCGGCCTGTATTACCCCGGCCGGGGGACGGGCCCGCGGAATGATAAACTAAGCAATAGATGGCACGTGCGGTCAAGCGTTGCCATGGATGAACCGCACAAAACTCACTTGTGTTAAACCCACTTCTCTGCTTCCCTGCCTGCAATCATGCGCCTGAGCTAAATACTCAGGCTGCGCCGACCTGATTGCCCCCGCGCGTTCTTCGGATGGCGGGCGCGCCGGCGCTGAACCAGGGAGGTGCGCCGGTGCCGCTGAACCTGACGCAGAAGCTCGTCCGCTCGCACCTCGTCGATGGCCGCCCCGACCCGGGCGAGGAGATCGAGATCGCGGGCATCGCCGCCGCGCTGCAGGCGGGCCGCGAAATCGTCGCCATCGTCGGGGGCAAGCGGCAGATCCAGCTTCGCCACGACCTGTCGCGGCGCCAGACCGAACTGCTGCTGAAGGGCGGCGTTATCAACTGGCTGCGCGAGCGGCTCGGCGCCGGTTCCGCGCAGCACGTCGCCTGACCCTTCCCCCAGAGCCGGTCGAACCGCGATGCCGACACACGATTCCGCCCCCTCCAGCGGCCCCCTGACGGGCCTGCGCATCCTCGAACTCGGCCATTTCGTCGCCGCCCCGTTCGGGTCGCGGCTGCTCGCCGACCTCGGGGCTGACGTGATCAAGGTCGAGGCGCCCGGCGGAGACCCGGTGCGCCAGTGGGGACGGCAGGTCGAGGGCGCGGGCGCGCCCTGGACCTCGATGCACCAGCGCAACAAGCGCAGCCTCGTGCTGAACCTCAAGGATCCGCGCGCGGTCGAGGTCGTGCTGCGCCTCGTGCGTACCTGCGACGCGGTGATCGAGAACTTCCGCCCCGGCCAGCTCGCCAAGATGGGCCTTGGCCGCGAGGCGATGGAGGCCGCGCGGCCCGGCATCGTGGTCGCCAGCATCTCCGGCTACGGGCAGGACGGGCTCTACCGCGACCGCGCCGCCTTCGGGGTGATCGGCGAGGCGATCGGGGGCCTGCGCTACCTCACCAACCACCCGCCCTCCGTCTCGGACCTGCCGCCCGTGCGCGTCGGCGTCTCGATCGGCGATTCGATCGCCGGGCTCTACGCGGCCTTCGGCATCGTGGCGGCCCTGTGGGCGCGCGACCGGAAGGAGGGCGGGGACGGGCGCGGCCGTGCCATCGACGTGGCGCTGACCGAATCCGTGCTCTCGATGATGGAGGGCATGCTGCCCGAATACGGCGTGTTCGGCTCGGTGCGGCATCCGACGGGTGCGCGCATCGCCACCGCCTCCCCCTCCTCCGCCTACCCGACCGCGGACGGCAAGTGGATTCTGATCGCCGGCAATTCCGAGCCGATCTTCGCCCGCCTGACCGCCCTGATGGGGCAGCCCGAACTGGCGCAGGATCCGCGCTTCATCGGCAACGGCAAGCGCGTGGCGAACGTCGAGGACCTCGACCGGATGATCGGCGCTTGGAGCGCCACGCATTCCGCTGCCGACCTGGAGCGGATGCTGGCCGAGGCCGACGTGCCCTCGACCATCGCCTACACCGCCGCCGAGATTGCCGCCGACCCGCAGTTCCGCGCCCGCGGCATGGTGCAGGAGGTCGAGGACCCGCAATTCGGCACGGTGCTGCACGCGGGCATCGTGCCGCACGTGCCCGACGATCCGGGCCGCATCCGCTGGCCCGGCCCCCGCGCGGGGGAGCACACCGACGCGATCCTGCGCGACGTGGCCGGGCTCGACGCCGACGCGATCGGGAAGCTGCGCGAGGACGGAGTGGCGGCATGACGCACGACGTGGTGGAGATCGTCGAGGTCGGGCCGCGCGACGGCTACCAGGGCATCGGCCCCTTCATCCCGACAGAGCGCAAGATCGAGATCCTCGGACGCCTCGTCGCCGCGGGTCTCCGGCGCATAGAGATCGGTTCCTTCGTGAGCGCGACGGCGCTGCCGCAGATGCGCGACACGCCAGAGGTGCTCGCCGCCTGCGCGCGCTTCCCCGGCCTCGAACCCCAGGTGCTGGTGCCGAGCGAGCGGCGCGGGCGCGACGCGGTAGCGGCCGGCGCGCGCCGCCTCGTCTTCGTGCTCTCGGTGTCCGAGGCGCACAACCGCAACAACGTCCGGCGCTCGCCCGGGGAATCGGCTGACGAGTACGACCGCCTGCTGCGAGCGATCCCCGGCGAGGTCGCGATCCGCCTCGACCTCGCGACCGCCTTCGACTGTCCCTTCGAGGGCCGCGTCCCGGAGGAGAGGGCGCTGGCGCTGCTCGACCGCTTGGTCGCGCTCAAGCCCGACGCCGAGATCTGCCTGTGCGACACGACGGGACGCGCCGACCCGGCGCATGTCGGGCGGCTGTTCGCGCGGGCCAAAGCTCGCTTCCCCCAGGCGAAGGCCTGGGCGCTGCACGCGCACGACACCTACGGGCTCGGGCTCGCCAACGTGCACGCGGCCTACCGCGAGGACGTGCGGGTCTTCGACGCCTCCTTCGCGGGCCTCGGCGGCTGCCCCTTCGCGCCCGGCGCCACCGGCAACGTTGCGACCGAGGACCTCGCCTGGATGTTCGCCCGGATGGGCGTCGGGACCGGGATCGACCTCGACGCGCTCGTCGCGGTGGCACGCGAGGGAGCGGCACTGCCGGGCGGCCTCGCCGGCGGGCGGGTGCGCGACGCCTACGGCGCCGGCACGGCCTGCCTCGCGCAGGCTGTCACCTGAGGCGAGACGGGGGCGCAGCGCAGCGAGACGAGGGAGGAACATATGGCAGCCGGCGATGCGGTCCTGCGCGAGGACGCCTCCGCTCCCTGGTACGCGGGCCTGACGGCGCGACATTGGCGCATCCTCTGGGGCAGCTACCTCGGCTGGATCTTCGACGGCTATGAGGCGGTGGCGCTGGTCTACGCGCTCCGCCCGGCGCTGAACTCCATTCTCACGCCCGAGCAGGCGCAGGCGCCCGCCTTCTACGTCGGCGCGGCGATCGGCATCACGCTGCTCGGCTGGGGGATCGGCGGCATGCTGGGCGGCATCGCGGCGGATTACATCGGCCGCAAGCGCATGATGATGCTCTCCATCCTCGGCTACGCCATCTTCACGGGGCTGACCGCCTTCGCCGGGAGCTTCGCGCAGCTCGCGCTCCTGCGCTTCATCACCGGCCTGGCGATCGGCTCGGAATGGAGCACCGGCATCGCGCTCGTCGCCGAGACCTGGCCGAACCGGGCGCGGCCGAAGGGCTGCGGCTTCCTGCAATCGGGCTTCGGCGGCGGCGCGGTGCTGGCGGCGATCGTCTGGGCGGTGCTGGCGGCGACCAACCCGCTCGGCTCCGAGAGCTGGCGCATCATGTTCGCGCTCGGCGCGCTGCCGGCCTTCGTCTGCCTCTACCTGCGCCGCGCGCTGGAGGAATCCGAGCGCTGGATGACGGCGCTCAAGGAGCAGCGCTGGGCCGCCACGACGGAGGACGCGCAGAGCGGCCGCGTGCACAAGACAGCGCAGCGCCCCTTCACGCTCACCGAGATCTTCCGCGAGCCGGAGAGCCGGCGGCGCGTGCTGCTGGCCACCGTGATGTCCTTCGCCACGACGGTGGGCTGGTGGGCGGTGTCGTCCTGGCTGCCGGCCTACACCGAGGCGCTGGCCAAGGCGGCGGGCGAGCCCGCCAACGTCTGGGGCCCGCGCATGGGCATCATCTACAACATCGGGGCGATCGCCGCCTACCTGGTCTCGGGCTTCCTCGCCGACGCGATCGGGCGGCGCAAATTCCTGATCCTGACCTATGCGGGCTGCCTCGCGACCTCGGTGCTCGCCTATGTGTGGACCGGCGGTCTGACCACCTTCATGGTCATCGCCTTCCTGAACGGGGTCTTCACGCTCGGCTTCTCGTTCAGCTGGATGGCGATCTACCTCGTGGAGCTGTTCACGCCGGCCGTGCGGGCGACCGCCGCGAGCTTCGTGTTCAACGGCGCCCGCCTGATCGCCTGGATCTTCCCGATCATCGCCGGCCAGATCGTCACCTCGTTCGGCGGCGTGGCGCGGGCGGCGCTGATCATGAGCAGCGTCTACGTGCTCGGGCTGATCGTGCCCTGGTTCATGCCCGAGACCACCGGCAAGCCGCTGCCGGAATAGCTTCTGGACAGCCGCCGCAGATGGCGGACGCGCGTGCGAGCCTCTTCCCGCGGCTCGCCGTCGTGCGGTGGCGAGGCAGAACGGAGGGTAGATCGACCTTCCGGAGGTGACGCCGCTCGTCACTCAGGATCAGCGGCTCGCCGTGCGCTGGCCGTCCCGCGGAACTCGGGTCGTTGCCCCGGTGCCGCAGGTGGCGGCCGGCACGCCGTTCGGCCCGCGGTTGCACGCGGTGGCGACCTCCCTGAAGACCTTCCAGGCTCTGTCCTCCGAGCGCCTGCAAGCCGCGCTGGCTGACCTGTTCGGGCTGACCCTGAGCCAGGGTGGGCTGATGAACGGGCTCGCGGCGGGCGCAGGGCCGGTTCGTGGAGGGCCGTGAGGCTGCGGTCTCGGCGCTGCGCCGAGCTGAGGTGGTGGCCTCGGACGAGACCGGCATGCGCATCGAGGGCAGCAACGCGTATCACGGGGTCTTCCGCTCGGACGAGGCGGTCGTTCATCACGCCGCCCCGACGCGCGCCGGGCGCGCCTGGCGCGTCACCGGGCGCAGGATGTCGACGCGGGGAATGTCCTGCAGCGGCCCGAGATTGGCCTGTGGCCGCGAGGTGCAGCCGCCGATCAGCAGCACCGGCACCCGCGCCAGCGCCGCGTTGGCGATGCCGGTGACGCAGTTGGTGACGCCGGGTCCCGCCGTCGCCGTGCAGACGCCGAGTTCGCCGGTGAGTTCGGCGTGGGCGTGGGCCATGTGCACGGCCGCGCCCTCGTCGCGCACGTCGACGATGCGGATGCCGAGCCGGGCGGCGTGGTCCCAGATCGGTTGGATGTGGCCACCCTGGAGGCCGTAGATCCGTGCGACCCCGCGCGCCTCGAGGAATCGCGCGATCCAGGCCGCGCAGGAATGCGCGTCCGCATTGAGGTCCACGACGGTGTGCGCGGGCTGACCCATGCTCGTCCTCCCGGGTGTCGAGGTCGGGGCCCATGCGGGCGCCCGCGTGGGATAGCGCCGGTCGCCGCGCGGCGCAGGTCCGTGCCGGACGGCGACCCCGCGTGCCGAGCTCAGCCGATGTCGCCAGCGTATTTCTGCACCAGCGCCCAGGCGTCGGCACCGAACTTCTCGCGCCACTGGCTGTAGAATTTCGTGCTCTTCAGGGCCGCCTGGAAGGCTGCCGGGTCTACGGTGTTGAAGACGAGGGCTTTTCATTCCAGCCCCTTCTGCAGGTCGACGTTGGCCTTGGCGATGTCATCGCGCTCCTTGAGCGCCGCCTGGTTCAGCTGCGACGGGGAGCGGGCGGACCGGCTCTCGCAGCAGCACATCGCGCGCCGCCACGGTGTTCGTCGCCCGCCTGCAGGCGCAAGAGGATGCCGCGGCCGCCGAGGCCCGCAGCCGCCGCGTGCGTCGCTGAGGTGCCGTCTCAGGCGAGCCATGCCACGAGCAGCGAGACCGTGAGCACCGAGGCGATGTGCGACAGCAGGATCGCGCCGGAGGTCACGCCTGCCTCCAGCCCGTAGAGCTTGGCCAGCGTGAAGGGCCCCGATCCGATCGGCAGCGCACTGAGTAGCACGGCGGCGCGGGCCCAGAGCGAAGGCATCTCGAACACGTGGAAGACCAGGAGCGCTGTGACGGCGGGTTGCAGCAGAAGCTTCAAACCGACGAGGGCGGCGATCGGTCGGACGTCGGCGAGCACGACCCGCTCCTGGGCCAGGAACAGCCCAATGCAGATGAGCGCGCAGGGCGAGGCCGCCCCGCCGAGGAGCGAGGCGAAGCGTTCGACCGGCGCCGGGACGCTTACCCCCGTGAGACCAACCGCGAGGCCGGCGAGAGGCGCGATCAACAGAGGATTGCGCACGAGCGCGAGTACGACCTTGCGCGCCGTGCCGGCCCGGCCGGCGCCCTTCTGAAGGTCGAGTTCGATCAGCACGATCGCGAACAGGAACAGCACGCAGGCGGTGAAGAGCGTCGCGATCACCGCCGCCGGCAGGCTTGCCGACCCGAAGACCAGCAGGCAGAGCGGGATGCCCATGAAGCCGACGTTGCTGTAGCCGGCATCCAGGCCCTCGATGCAGGCCTGGGCCATGCCCGCGCCCCTAAGGATCCCAAGGATGTAGGCCGCGGCGAAGGCCGCTACGATCCCGCCCAGGAAGGCCACGGAGAACCCGACCTGAGCGACCTGCTCGGGGGTGATCTTCGCCATGGCGCCGAACATCAGGGCCGGAAGCGCGAGATAGATCGCGAACCGGTTCAGGCTGTCGGTCGCGGCCGGCCCGAACAGGGCGGTGCGGCCGCACAGGAAGCCCGTCAGGATAAGGGCGAAGATCGGAAGGGCTGCGTTGAGGACGGCCTGCATCGTGTCACGCGGATGAGAGAGCCCTTGAACACGAAGCCGGGCATCCCGCTCTGATGCAAATTCAGGCCCGCGGCAAGATCAGGAAACTGGAACGCGATCGTCGGGACCCGGACGCTTAGGTCGGGTCCTCCTTCATCAGGGCTCAACCACACTAGGGAACTACTGAGGCTGCAGCTTTACTAACTTGCAGACAAATCGCATTATCCAGTTTTATCGGCTGCATGTATTGGCGTGTAGATGGCGTCGAATATTTCGAATGAACGTACCGTCGATCGAGAGGCGCAGCACGGGACTGAGCACAGAGCTCATCATGCCGAATGAGGGGCGGGTGGGCCTTGCCGCGCAACAGCGGCGTTGGATGAGAGGGCAAATACTCTGTTTGATCGGACACTGCCGCACGCTCGCCCGCGACCACGAATCCACTTTGAAATCTGCGCTCGCGTACTTCGTCCTTGCCGCTGCCAATTTTCTTGACGCGCGCCTCGAGACAGAGGTCTGAGATGGATTGAGGCCGGAGGCATTATAGCCGATCGTGTCCCCTGGCGTGGTGTAGCTTGGGCGTGGCCACCCCGATCACCGGCCGGGGCCGGATCGATCAGGCTGCCAGGGTGGGCAGGCTGACGAGGGGATCATCGCCGATTGGGGCGATGCTTTCCAGGGTCATGGAGAAACTCGGGACGCAGCCGACGCGGTACTCCACACCATGACGCCCGAAGAAAAATCTTCCGCGCGGGGTCGCGCGCGCCGATTTAAATCCGAGCGCCGTGCAACAAAAGAGAAGAGCCTTCCTCGCGGTGAGTCATAGGGCGACGCTGCAAGCGTCATCGCTGAGTTCTTCAACAGCATCGGTCGCGAGCGGCCCCTCACGGCGGGTATCAAGCGTCAGATTTGAACCGCGAGGCAGGCTCTCGGCGGGCGCGAGGCCGAGGCATGCGGGCAGCGCTGCGGTCATGCAGTAGGATTGTAGGCGGCTGTCGGGCGGCCCCACTGCCCGACCCACAGGATGCGCGCCCTGGGCATGGCGTGCAGCGGGACAGCCCACCTGCCTTGGCGGGCGCCCCGAGGGACCCGACGAGACCCGGGGGAGGCTCGGCGATCCCTCCCTGCCTGTCAGCCACGCAGGTCAAGGCAAGGGCTCGGGCATGACGGCAGGCGTGAGCGCGGCGGATGCTGCGGCGTCAGCCACGGAGCGGGCATGACGGTCGGGCACGGCGGCAGTGCGAGCGGCAGGCGCGACGTCAGCCGCCGGGGATCCTGCAGCGCTCCCCTCACCCTCCTGTGGATGAGCACGGCTCTGCATGCGGGGAGCGCTCGGGGAGCGCTGCGAAATGGGTGAGACCCGAAATCTGAGCTAAGTGGTGGTGCCGCAAGAGGGATTCGAACCCCCGACCCTCTCATTACGAAAAAGCACTTTCGGCTCATGTTCGCGCATCGTTTGCGCTCCGTGCGCGACACGTTCCGCGCTCTGCGCCACGAAAGTGCTTTTTCGCGCAGCGTCACAGGTTCACGTGAACCTGTGAGCGCATCATCGTCGGGGCGGAGAACTCTCGGGCTGCAACAGCAGGAGAAACCTGCCGCAGCAGCACGACACCACAAAGCAAGACCCCTTCAGGTTGGCGCCTGAAGGGGTCTCAAGCCCGCGAGGGGCTGGATAGGTGTAGCGACCAAATCCTGTCCCGACAGTCTGTCTGAGTCAATCTGAAAGCACCGCTTTCGGACGCGGGCGCGCTTTGCCGTTCGCCCTGCCGCGGCCCTGACAAGGGCCGGGAACGATGACCTGTACCTATCGCCTACCGCCGCGCGAGGCCGCGGACAGGCTGGAGACGGCCGTACAGAGCCGGAAGAACGCCAAGGCGGTGCATGCCCTGGCGACGTTCCTGGCGCGGTTCTGGAGCGCCCCAGGACGGATCGGGCGGGCCTTCCCCGTAGATCGCGCGGCGCTCGCGGACCATCCCGAGCTGGGGCTCACGGAGGCCCGCGTACGGGGCGCCCTCGCGGTCCTGGAGGCGATTGGCTTCGTTGAGCGAGTCGACGTCGTCGGCTCGGCCTACCGCGCCACGGAGAACGGTCTACGGCGCAAGCCGGTCCAGTGGCGCTTCGGCCCGGACTACATGCCCGTGTTCCTCGCGGCCAACCGGCGGGCTCAGAGGGCCCGTGGGGCCGGTTCTCCGGCGCGGTGCCGATCCCCACACCCCCTGCCCTACCGCGGCCGTCCGTGGCCACCTCAACCACCCAGGAGCGCTCTCCTGCGCGGGTCCCCCTCCGTCCGCCCCCCAACTCGCCAGAAAAGACCATCCAGCGGAAGCGTCCTTATCGGCGAGAAGGGTTCGGCAGCGGCGGCGTCAGGTCTCGAAGCCGCTCTGGAGCGGCTGCGCCGGGCGGGAGGGTTCTGAACCGAAGAGGCTAGCGGAACCGTCCTCAAGCTGCCGGAACGGCGGTCGGCGGCACCGTCTGCGGCCTCTCCGGCGCCGCCGTGCCTTGCACCGGGCCTGGATGCGGCTGTCGAACGGTTTCGGCGGGGCGTGGAGCGGGACGCGTAGCAGCAGGCAGCGGGAGATCGACCAAGACGATGCGGCCGCTCAGCGGGTCGAGGATGCGGATCTGCGCCATCTGGTTCCCCTCATGGGAGGAGCGGACAGCCTGTCTCGATTCAGGTAAGACTTCGTTAAGGGCCGTCCCGTGCGGCCAAACACACCCAGAGAGTAGACCAGCGTTCGCGTGCTCCCGCCCTGGAGATGCCCCCATGCACCCCGCCATCGTCACCAGGAACCTCGCCGAAGTCGCCGCCGAGGAAGCCGCGGAGGTGCTGGATCACCTGCGCGACATTGGCATTGTGTGCCGCGTCGCCCCGCATGCCGCGCCCGTGCCGGCTATCCGCGTGATCGTGCCCGGGCTGAACGACGATCTCCGCAAGCGGCTGAGCGGCCTCCTGTGCATGGTCGACGCTAAGGTGATCCTTCCTCGGTTTCACGGACACCTCTGATACGCTCTGGCGGAGCGGGGAAGGTGTCGGATGGCGAAGACGAGACGGGAGTTCACGCCCGAGTTCAAACGCGAAGCGGTCGCCCTGCTGGAGAGCAGCGGCCGGCCGCAGATGCAGATCGCGGCCGAGCTCGGGATCCAGCCCTCGATGTTGCGGCAGTGGCGTGCAACGCTGAACGGGGCACCGCCCCGACCGCGGCCGGCAGGATCGACCGGGGCCTTGCCATCAAGCCCGATCGCCTCGCCGTCCAATCAGGCCGCCGAGATCGCCCGTCTGCGGCGTGAGCTCGACCGCACGCGCATGGAGCGCGACGTCCTAAAAAAAGCCATCGGCATCTTCGCGGAGATGCCCACGTGACCTACGCCTTCATCGAGCAGCATGCGCGGACCTGGCCGGTGCGTCTCATGTGCCGCGTGCTCGACGTCTCCCCCAGCGGCTTTTACGGGTGGCGGTCACGGCCTGAGAGCGCCCGCTCGGCCTCCAACCGCCAGCTCCTGGACGATGTCCGGCGCATCCATGCCGCCCACCACCGGCGCTATGGTGCCCCACGCGTGCATGCCGCCCTGCGGGCCGAGGGCCGTTCAGCCAGCCGCGGGCGGGTGGAGCGTCTCATGCGCCGGCACGGCATCCGTGCCCTGGCGGGGCGTCGGTTCCGGCCCTGCACGACCGACAGCCGTCACGATCTCCCCATCGCCCGGAACCTCCTGAGGCAGGACTTCTCGGCCGCGCGGCCGAACACGGTTTGGCTGGCCGACATCACCTACCTGCCGACCGGCGAGGGCTNNCTCTACTTGGCTGCCGTCCTCGATCTGGCCACGCGCAAGATCGTCGGCTGGTCGATGCGCGATCATATGCGCACCGAGCTGAGCGTGGCTGCGCTGATGATGGCCGCCCAGCGGCAGCGACCGGCCGCCGGGCTTATCTGCCACTCGGATCGCGGCAGCCAGCACGCGGCCGAGGCCTACCGGAGGCAGCTCGCCGGCATGGCGGCCAGGCCGTCCATGAGCCGGACGGCCTGCTGCTACGATAATGCCCCGATGGAGAGCTTCTTCCACACCCTCAAGGTCGAGCTTGTCCATCAGCGACGATGGGCGACCCGGGATGAGGCGCGCCGCGACCTGTTCGCTTACATCGAGGGCTACTACAATCGGCAGCGCATCCACTCGGCACTCGGTTATCTCACGCCCGAGCAAGCCGAACGGACCGCGAGCTAAACTCCCCGTGTCCGCGAAATCAGGGGAGGATCAGGTTAATCCCGCTGCGCTGCATGCACTACTAAGGCACGGCTCCGCTCCCATGTGTGGCAACAGCACGCTCAGTCTCTCAGCCGTCTGCGCCCGAACTGATCGGCGGACCATGGAAGGGAAATGGTGATGAAATCATCCGGATTGCAGGCAGCTGGCGTGGCGGGCCGCTGAGAGTACGGGGTCTCCGGCCCAAGCCGGAGGACGGAGTGCTCGATGACAGGATGCGATACGGTCAGCATTCCCCGACCGTCTCCATCGCGCCGATGATCGTTCCTGGCCAGAGGCGGTGCGATGGACGGCCGGTCTTCAGGCTAGCCGGGCCACCGTCTTGCGGGCACGGCCATGTACTGGCGGCATGCTCGCGAGGGTATACCCGGTGGATTCAAGTGGTCGTCGCAACGGCTTGGCGGAGGGCGGTTGTGATGGCAGGTCGGCGGCGTTCGGATCGGGCACTTCGCGAGAAGCTGCGGTCACCGGGTC
>NZ_KB900609.1:3776398-3781828 GCF_000379105.1 Methylobacterium sp. WSM2598
CGCCCACAGCGCGAACGATCTTGCTGCTGTGGCCGCAGCCCTCAACAGCAGACCGCGCAAGACGCTGAACTGGAAGACGCCGGCAGAGGCGCTCGACGCTGTGCTGGCTGCCGTGCAAGATGGTGTTGCGACGACCGCTTGAACCCAAGCCCTAACGGTCGAAGCTGAGTTTTAGCCGCCCGGCTTGAAACGTAGGATCCGCCCCTGGTCCTCGTCGGTCAGAAGGTAGAGAAGGCCATCCTGTCCTTGGGCAACATGCCGGATGCGTGCGTCCATCGGGATGCGCTCCTCCCCAGTGACACGTGCCCCGGCGAGCGTCAGACGGATCAAGGCCTGTGAAGCCAGTCCAGCCAGCAGCAGGTTTCCATGCCAGGCCGGAAACGCAGCCCCCGTGTAGAACGTCATCCCAGAGAACGAGACCGATGGTGTCCAGTGATAAATGGCGTCCGTCAGGTCAGGCCGGGTCGGCGGCCGCGGGATCACGCGCCCATCCGTGTGATCACCCCAGCTCACTAAGGGCCAACCGTAGTTGCCGCCCGGCTTGGGAATGTTGATTTCATCTCCGCCGGTCGGCCCGAACTCCCCCGCCCAGAGGACGCCTGTACCCGGCTGGACGGCGAGGCCCTCGATGTTTCGATGGCCGTAGGACCAGATCTCTGGCCGAACTCCTGCACGATGCACGAATGGGTTGTCGGCCGGCACGGAGCCGTCCCGGTTGACGCGGACGAGCTTGCCCATGTGGGTAGAGAGATCCTGAGCCGAGTCAGGCTCGTCACGGTCTCCTGTCGAGATGAAGAGCTTGCTGTCGGGCGTGAAGGCGAGGCGCGATCCGAAGTGATCCTCGATCGGCGAGGCCGGCTGCTGCCGAAAGATGACCTCGAAGCCCTCCAAAGTCGTACCGGTCGTGCTGAGCCGCCCACGTCCTGCCGCCGTGGCCAAGCCGCCCCCACGCGGCTCGACATACGTGAGGTAAACGAGCTGGTTCTCAGAGAAATTGGGATCGAGTGCTACGTCCAAGAACTGAATGGACGGCTGCGGCGTCTTGGCGATCGGAGGTGAGATCTCCCCTTCGGCCGAGACGATGCGCAGGCGCCCCGGCTTTTCGGTGACCAACATGCGTCCATCCGGCAGGAAGGCGAGACCCCAGGGATGGTTGAGACCGCCCGCGACGGTTTCGACGATGATCTCGGCCTTCTCTGTTCTGAGGCGCTGCGCTGGTTGACCCGCAACAGGGAGGGAAGTCACCACGAGCGTGGCAGTGGCGAGAAGGATAGATCGCATTAGGGCGCTTCTCCGGCCGGCACCTCAACCCGCAACGCTGGCGCTCGGAGCCGTGCGCTGGCTGGTGCGCGACCAGGATCGCGAGGACACCCAACTCGCGGCCCAGGGCCCGCCGCCCTCGCAGGACTGAGCGGCCGGCCCCGTCAGCGGGGGCCGGCCTCGGTGTAGCGCCAGCCCTCAATCGTACGCGTCGAAGGCCGGGCCGTAGCCGTAGCCAACCGGTCGTGGTCCGAACCGGCGCGGCCCATAGAAGCCGTCCCGCTCGACCACGACCTCGCGAACGATGCGCCGGGGCCGGTACACGACCGGGCGCTCGACCACGACCTTACGGACAACACGGTGGGGGCGGATCACTGGCCGCTCCACGATCACCTCCCGCACGACGCGCCGAGGTGGGGCAACAACCTGCCGCTCGACGATGGTCCGGCGCGTCACGACGGTCTCGGGCGCGTCGAACTCGCCATAGCCATACCCCATGGCCTGAGCAGACGCGATGCCCAGGAGCACCCCGCTTCCGAGCACGGCGGCACTCAGAGTAGTCCGTACACACTTGTTCATTGTCCTACCTCACGCATGGACGCAGCTGCCAAGTGCGGTCCGCGCGAGAAACTCCGGACCCGTCCGTTTGGACGAGTGTTGCGGTGATTTTGCCCAAGTGCGTTCCCCCTTGCTGAGAGCGGGAGCTACAACCAAGGCCGCCTATCATGCCGAACGCCGTGGCAAGCTTGAGCGGTGCGTCCTCGCCGAGATCGCGACGGAGCCCCTAATCCGGCCGAGTAGGCTCTACGGCTGCAATTCGCGACACATGTTAATCGTTGAGCCGTAGGGCTTATGACGTATGTTAATATCTATCTACATGGGATGTGCTCAGTTGCAAGCCTGAAACATCGTATCGTTAGTACGTTCACGGCGCCTTCACGCCATTATTATGGCGCCCTGGGCGCTCAAGCCTGCCACTGGGCAACTTTCGTGACGAACATGGCTGCTACAGTTTCGCGCCTCCTCCTGGCTCCGATCCACGCCATCCAGGTGCTCACCGGGGCAAAATCTTTCCGAAGCAATCCGATCCTCGGCAGTGCTTCCTTGAACCGCCGCGGGCTGCACGTCTGGCGCGTCAACACGGCCACCGCCCTCACGGCGCGGAGACGACGGCGCCTGGCCTCGCTGGTGAGCGCGGAGGACCAGCGGCAGCTCGATGAGCAGGGCTACCTCGAGGTGCGCGACTTCCTCGAACCGGGGCACTTCGCCGACCTCGTGCAGGAGGTCACCTCGGTCGCACTCCCCGCCAGACAGTTTCGCGAGGGAGACGCCGTCACGCGACGCGTCCCGCTGACCCCGGCAACCCTGCGCCACCTCCCGGCCTGCCGGCGGCTCCTCGAAATGCCCGGCTTCCAGGGTCGGCTGCGCTACGTGGCGAGCTTCGACGTGGAGCCGGAGGTTTATATCCAGACGATCTTCTCCCAGCTCGACGGCTCACAAGCCGATCCACAGCTCGACCTCCACATGGACACGTTTCATCCAACCATGAAGGCGTGGCTGTTCCTGCACGACGTGCCGGAGGATGAGGGTCCCTTCACCTATGTGCGCGGCTCGGCCACCCGCTCGAAGCGGCGCCTTGCCTGGGAGCGGCGCAAGAGCGTGGAGGCCTGTGATCCAACCAAGGCGGGAGGGGGCGGCGCGCTTCTTGAGGAATTGCCATGAGACAGCCGTGACGGCGGCCTCGGCGGCCTCGACCTTGGCGATCTCTCGCTCGAAGGCGGCCCAGTGCATGCCCTTCGGCTTGGAGATGGGGTTGCCGATCGCGCCCTCGGCACCGAGCCGATCGCGCCGCTTGAAGGCGCGGGTGAACGCGCGGTCGGTCGGCATCTCGCGCTGAGAGCGGTAGCCGAGCCTGTAAGCCTGACGCGACGCGAAGGTCAGGGCACCGCCCGGGAGATGAAGCTTGGCGACCCGCGCGCCGGTGCGGGGGCATATGAACCACCAGCGCCGCCCGCCGAAGGGCTGGGTCGTGGTGGTGAGCTCGATCCAGTCGTCCGAGTGGCGCTTCTCGCTGTTCGAGCGCGTGGTGGTGAAGTGCAGGCGCAAGCGGCCGTGTTCGGCGCCGAGATGGGCCTCGTAGGCGATGGAGGCGAGTTGGGCGCCGGTGCGGGTGTTGGTCCAGGTCAGGGTGCCGGCTCGGCTCTGGC
Organism: Methylobacterium sp. WSM2598; assembly: GCF_000379105.1. Lineage (GTDB taxonomy): Bacteria > Pseudomonadota > Alphaproteobacteria > Rhizobiales > Beijerinckiaceae > Methylobacterium. The sequence continues at coordinate 3,779,866 of NZ_KB900609.1, forward strand.
CCGGTCGGCAGATACCGTCGCGCAAGAGCTTGCCGAGGGTGAGGGTCAGCCCGCTCTCGACGGTTGGCCGACCACCCCATCGTCCGCTTCCGACGCCGCCCATTTTCCGCATTCGCCTTTCTGGATTTTCCGAAATCTCGTGTGAATTTTGGTTGTTTTCAGCCGCCGGCCGGGTGGGTGGGCAGGCCCAAGCGAGAGGGCTCTTCTTGAACGGGGAGGCGCCGCCAATTACGCACTCGACCGTGTGCGGCGACCGAGGCCGATGCTCTTGGCGAGCTCGGAGCGCTGGGCGGCGTAGTTCGCCGCTACCATCGGGTAGTCCGACGGCAGACCCCACTTCACCCGGGTACTGCTCGGGCGTGAGGCCGCGCGTGTTCAGGTGGCGCCTGAGCGACTTGTAGGGCTTGCCGTCCTCCAGGCTGATGATCGCGTCCGGCGTCACCGTCTTCTCGACCTGAACCGCCCCGGTTTTTCCGGCAACTGTAATCAGGCGGCAGCTGCCCCGGCGCGGATGTCGCGCGTCGGCTTCCCGCCCGCGGGTCACGCCTCGTCGAGCCGGCAAGTCGCTCCATCGCGGCGCCCGGCGGCCGCGTCGCAGCGCGCGACGAGCTGGTCGAGTTGGAAGATGATCACCGCCCGGACTATGTCGGGCGCGGGCGCGGGCGCGAGGGCCCGGGCCGCCCGGGCGCGGGCGGCGGCCTCGCCGGTCCGGCCGACGACGAGCAGGGCCCGGGCGGCGGCCTCCGCGAGCTGCATCCGCTGGTCGGTGCGAGTCACTTCGCCGGAGGCCTCCGCCCGGGTGATCGCCGTCAGCGCCAGGGCCGCGGCAGCCGGAGGCCAGTCTGGCGCCCCCGTGCCCTGCTCGGCCGCCTCGGCCAGCATGGTGCCGAGGTGGATGAGCGGTTCGATCTGGTCCGCGACGACCGCCCCGATCAGGTGCCGCGCGTAATCCAGGGCCGCCGCATCGCGAGCGGGCAGCAGCAGCGCGAACTTATGCAGACCTCGGAGCGGCTCGAGGCCGGGATCGGCCGCGAACGCGGCGTCGTAAGCCTGCAGGGCGCCGCTGCGGTCTCCCGCGGCGAGATGGCGCTCGACGGCCTCCTCCAGTCTCCAGAGCTCCCGCACCTTGTCGCGCTGCAGGACCGCCTCCTGCGCCTCCCGGGCCGCCGCGAGGTCCCAGCGCCCCTCGACCACCGCGGCGAGCGGGCCGTCGCTCTCCAGGGGATCGCCGATCCAGGCGATCCGGCCGTCGCGATCGATGATGAAGGCGGTTGGGACGTCGGTATTATAGGCCGCCTGGCACCAGGTCCGGTCCATCGTGCCCTGACGCTCGCCGGGCGAGAGCGGCAGATCGGCCGCGATCCGGTAGCCGATCGCGTCGCCGTGATCGCGCACGAAGGCCGCGAGCTCGCCGAGATCCGTCCAGTCGACGGCGACGCCGATGATCGGAACCTGCGGATGCCGGACCTGCAGGGCGGTGAGATGCGAGAAGGCCACCTTGCAGGAGCCGCACCACGGTGCCCAGAACACGATCACATGGACGCAGCCTTGCGCGAGGGCCGTGATCGGCTCGCCCTTCAGGAAGGTCTGGACGCGGATCTCCGCGGCGGGGTCGCCGATCAACCGTTCTGTCTGGGGCATGGAAGATCTTCTCGTGCGAGTGTGGGTGGGAATGCCGGGCGTGTCGCAAATTCGAGGACTGGCCCGTCGTATCGACCTGCGGCAATCGGGCTTGATTCAGATCATGGCCCGACGGCCAGCGCTCCGCGGCCTCTGGAGAGGACTGGCCCGGGAGAGCGCCGCGATGGGTGGCGCGGGCAATCCCGCGGCAAGGGCCGAGCCTATTTGTCTGGCTATTCGCAGCCACGACAACCTTGAGCGCTCCGGGTTAGGCTGCTGCAGCAGGGAGGCGCTCTCAGAGTTCAGGGGGCGCCACCCCGTCCGCCGCCGCCGCCGGGGCCAC
>NZ_KB900609.1:3781928-3782788 GCF_000379105.1 Methylobacterium sp. WSM2598
CGCGCCTTGTTGGCGCGATCCTGCTCGAACAGAACGACGAGTGGGCCGTCCAGCGCGCCCGCTCCATCACCCTGGAAAGCATCGCCCCCATCGGCGATGATCCCCTTGTCAGCCTGCCCACCCTGGCAGCCTGATCGTCCCGGCCCCAGTCGGTGATCGGGGTGACCACGCCGAAGCTACACCACGCCTGGGGACACGACCCCATCCCACCACGAGCGGACCAACCTGCTGCAAGCCGAGTTGGCTGAAGCTGCAGAAGTCCGGGTGGTCTACGCGCCGCGGCGGTCCGCCCATGAGGCTCGCGCGCGAACCATGGCTCTCAGCCCGAACCACAGCTCTCAGCCGCGTCGTCCAGGCTGAAATCATTCCGCGGTCATCGGCTCGCTCCGCCTCCCACGTAAAAGACGCCGGTCTGCTTCCTGCCTAGGGTGGGACGTTGGTCGGGGGCGTCTCGAAGAAGCGTGAGCGGAAGACCTGGGCGCAGATCGCGCAACTGATCGTGAACCAGATCCGGGGTCACCCGGGCGGCGAAAACCTGATCTTCCTGCGGTTTGACCGTGATGCCGAGAGTAAGGCGTCCCCGGGATTTTCTACAGGAACGGCGACCGCCTCCGTGAACGGAAGTCGCGTCTTCGCACGGTTCGCCGTCGAGCTGATGAGGTACTACAGCCGTGAGTACGACGTCACGTCGTTCACGCTGCGTTAGGGTCCGCGGTCCGCCCGCGAGGCCGTCGATCACAAGGACGTCGGCAGCCTGCTTGGGTTCAAGCGGTCGTCGCAACACCATCTTGCACGGCAGCCAGCACAGCGTCGAGCGCCTCTGCCGGCGTCTTCCAGTTCAGCGTCTTGCGCGGTCTGCT
>NZ_KB900609.1:3782888-3793214 GCF_000379105.1 Methylobacterium sp. WSM2598
CCTCGGGCTGACGAAGCCGCACGACGTTGGTAGGAGTGGTCATAGGCGTATCGCTCTCGCTGAGAGGTTCTGGCAGGCTTCGACACCCCGCCTCGATACGCCGCCTTCACGCCAAGCGCGTCACCCAATCTCCCGCATAGCTCTCTACTCGCCCGTGCGCTGCTGCGCCCGCGCAGAGCACCAGCGCAGCCTCACCCTGCCAACAAGGCCCCGATCACCCGCGCCCTCCTCGCTGTGCCTGCCATCGCCTTAGGAGCGCTGGCCAGTGTTGTGGCCGCGCGGCGACTGGGGGATGCATTCGGGGCGTCGGACTCGGATGTGGGTCATGCCCCGAGGGCTGAGCCAGTCGGCCAACTCACCTGCGACGTAGCTCGATCCGTTGTCGGTCAGCAGCCGCGGCCGGTGCACGATCGGCACCTGATCGAGCCCGGCGGCGCGCAGCGCCAGGTCGAGCGTGGCGGTGACGTCGCTGGCCTGCATCGTGGTGCACAGCTTCCAGGCCACGATGAAGCGGGAGTAGGCGTCGAGCACCGTCGATAAGTAGTGCCAACCCCAGCCGATCACCTTCAGGTAGGTGAAGTCTGTCTGCCAGAGCTGGTTGGGGGCCGTGGTCTTGTCGCGGAACTCGTCGGCCGCCTTGACGACGATGTAGGCCGGGCTGGTGATCAGATCGTGCGCCTTGAGCAGGCGGTAGACGGTAGCTTCCGAAACGAAATAGCGCTGCTCGTCGGTGAAGCGCACGGCCAGCTCGCGCGGGGACAGCTCCGGCTGCTCCAGCGCGAGGGCGACGATCTGCTCGCGGATCTCGGCGGGCAGGCGGTTCCAAACGCGGCTGGGCCGAGAGGGGCGGTCGGCGAGGGCCTCGGGTCCCCCTTGCTGGTAGGCCTCGTACCAGCGGTAGAAGGTGGCGCGCGGGATGCCGAGCTTCTCCAGGGTGGCGCGCACTGGCAGGTGGGACTGCTCGACCAGCCGGATGATCTCCAGCTTCTCAGGAGCCGGGTACCTCATGCCTCGTCCTCCCCAGCCCCGCTCATACTTTTTTTGAGCAGGCGGTTCTCGAGCGTGAGATCGGCCACGACCTCCTTGAGGGCGCTGGCCTCGCGGCGCAGGTCCTTGACCTCGTCCGAGGTGGCAGCGCGAGCCGTGTCGCCGGCCAGCCGCTTCTTGCCCGCCTCCAGGAACTCCTTGGACCAGCCGTAGTACATCGAGGTGGCGATCCCTGCGCGCCGGCACAGCTCGGCGATGCTGTCCTCGCCGCGCAGGCCCTCCAGCACGACGCGGATCTTCTCCTCGGCCGAGAACTGCCGGCGCGTGGCGCGGCGAATGTCCTTGATCACCGCCTCTGCCGGCTTCCGCGCCGGCCCGGATGTCTGCTTCATCTTCGCTCCTGGGGGCTACGATGAACCAGCCATCCTCCGTTCGTGAAGGGCCTCAATCTGTCTCACGGGCGCTGACGGCGGACAATCCCCCACGGCAGCCATAAAGCATTGCAATAATTGCGAAAAGTTCGTCGGGCGGCGCTGGCACATCGCTTGCGCAGCGAGAGTGCGGCGGCGGAAGTCGCCGCCGGCCGTGACGCGGGGAGCGATGTCGCTACCAACCACGCGCGGTTCGACCGAGGGTAGGAAGGCGCCACCCTGGGACGCCTGCGGCAATCAGTGGAGATCTGATATGAGTACGTTCAGTGAAGACGATGCTGTGAAGAGCTGGATCCATAATGCTCCTCAGTATCACGATTATTTCTTGTTCGCCGACAACGTCGCGGCGACGGCGGGCGGGACGTTTCTCGGTGAGAACACTGCCGATCCGAATGCGACCGGGACGGCGATCTACACGGAACTCAGCAACCTTCCGACCGCCGTCTCCAGCATCCTCAAGCACAGCCAGAAGCGCGCCAATTTCCACCCGGCCACGACCAGCCCGGAGGTGCTGGCGGCAGCGTTCAATGGCTACGTGACCGAGATCGACAACAACCCTTTCTTGGCCCTCTCGAGGAATACCGCCACCAAGATGTCCTATGAAGACAAAAATTACAACGCCCTCTTCGATCAAATCTGCAGTCTGTACGCAGGACTTTCGGAGGATGACCTGAAAAATATCGAGAAAACCATCTCTGATATGGCTAAAGCTGTCTCCAGCGAGAACCATTCAGAAGAATGGAAGAATTTGTTCTCTCAATCTACCATCAACATGAGGGACCCATCGCAGCCTAAGCTCTATTTGTACTACACTGCACTGTACATGTTCCACGACAAGAGTAGAAAGAAGGAGGTTGCGCGGCAGGGCTTTGAGGTGCGTTGCACAGAGTTCTCTATCCTGACTCTGAAAATCAAGGCCAGCGCCGGCAAGCTTGTGGCGCTCGATACGACGAACGTCACCGACTGGCTGCGCGACTCCACGAGTCCCACGGACCCCAACGTCAAGCTCTGCTTCCAGGCGTAACCCGTCCGGGGCCGGCCCGCCCGCCGACGAGCGAGGGCCGGCACCACGGATCGTCGGCCCCCCCGCTCGCCGGGGTTCGCGAGCCGGGCGACCTCGGCGAGGCGTTGTGGCGGATCGGTGCTCATGGGTCACCTTGCCCGCAGCTCTAGGGGGAGAATGGACATGACAGAAACCGAGAGGCTTTATGAGACCCTGTCCAAGATCGCCGAGGCGGCCAACACCGCCGTCAGGCATTGGCATGACTGGGAAGCCCTGGAACAGGCCCAACACTCGTATCAGCAGGGCTGGGAGGCCGCTCGGGCGGTCTCGGCGACCTTTGCCAAGAGCCTGAAGGGCGGAGGCGAGGTGCGAGATCCAATCGCGGCCGATGTCCTGGCCAAGATCTTCGACCCGCACGGATGGATCTGCATCACGGGCGCGGTCGATGAAGCGCTGAAACGGATGGCCGGAGGACCGCGCCTCGCCGATCTCTGGAACGTCGAGCGCAAGTTCGCGGCCGTGTTCACGGCCTGGGTGGCGCTGCACCGGCGCAACCTCGAACACAACGCCCTGATGATGGAGGTCTGGAAGAAGGCGACGGCAGCCTTCTCCGCCGTGCTCAATGAACGGTCCAAGAACGAGCAGGGGATCGCGTCGAGCCGCGAGCTGATGGCGCTCTTCGCCATCTGCCGGTTTTGTTCCGGTTGGTCTGGCGGGTCCAATCCTTCGCTAGTGCACAGATGCCGACGAACGCATCACACGCTCGGTCATCAACTTCTTGCTGACACACGAGAAATCACGCTGAGCTTTAGAGCTCGCGCCTAGATCGCAGGAGGCATCCTCATGACTGCCAAGACCATCTACGACCATGGCCTCGACCGGAACCCGGCCAATTTCCAGCCGCTGACGCCCCTCACCTTCCTGGAGCGCACCGCGACGGTCTTCCCGGACCATGTCGCGGTCATCTACGGTTCTCTGCGGCGCAGCTACCGCGACTTCTATGCCCGCACGCGGCGTCTCGCCTCGGCCCTCGCGGCCCGCGGGATCGGGCGCGGCGACACGGTGGCGGTCATGCTCCCCAACACGCCCCCCTTGATCGAGTGCCACTACGGCGTGCCGATGACCGGCGCCGTGCTCAACACCCTCAACACCCGTCTGGACGCGGCGATGATCGCCTCCTTCCTCGATCATGGCGAAGCCAAGGTGCTGATCACCGACCGGGAATTCGCGCGGGTGATCAAGCCGGCGCTCGCGCACGCGAAGGTCAGACCCCTCGTCATCGACTACGACGACCCGGAATTCAGCGGTGAGGGCGAGCGCCTGGGCAGCCTGGACTACGAGGCGTTCCTGGCCTCCGGCGACCCCGCCCATGCCTGGTCCCTGCCCGGCAACGAGCGGGACGCGATCACGCTCAACTACACGTCCGGGACCACGGGCGATCCCAAGGGGGTGGTCTACGATCACCGCGGCGCCTGTCTGCAAGCGGTTGGCAACGTCGTGACCACCGGCCTCGGCAAGCACCCGGTCTATCTCTGGACGCTGCCGATGTTCCACTGCAACGGCTGGTGCTTTTCCTGGACGCTGTCGGTGGTGGCGGGCACGCATGTCTGCCTGCGGCAGGTGCGGGCCAAGGCGGTGTACGACGCGATCGCGGACCACGGCGTCACGCATCTCTGCGGCGCCCCGGTCGTGATGCAGCTGCTGCTGAACGCGCCTGCGGCGGAGCGCCGGGCACTGCCGCACCCGGTGTCGTTCGTCGTCGGCGGCGCGCCCCCGCCCGAGGCGGTCCTGGCCGGCATGGCCGAGGCGGGGTTCGACGTGACCCACGTCTACGGCCTCACCGAGACCTACGGGCCGGCCGTGGTCAACGAGTGGCACGCGGATTGGGACGCGCTGACCAAGCCCGAGCAGGCGGCCCGCAAGGCGCGCCAGGGCGTGCGCTACCCGCCCCTCGAGGCGCTCGACGTGCTCGATCCCAAGACGATGCGGCCAGTGCCGGCGGACGGCCAGACCGTCGGCGAGGTGATGTTCCGCGGCAACGTGGTGATGCGCGGCTACCTCAAGAACCCGAAGGCCACCGAGGAGGCATTCCGGGGCGGCTGGTTCCATTCGGGCGACCTCGGCGTGAAGCACCCGGACGGCTACCTCCAGCTCAAGGACCGCTTGAAGGACACCATCATCTCGGGGGGCGAGAACATCTGGTCGATCGAGGTCGAGGAGGCGTTGTTCAAGCACCCGGCGGTCGCGGACGCCGGGGTGGTCGGCAAGCCGGACGAGAAGTGGGGCGAGGCGGTCTGCGCCTTCGTTGAGCGGAAGAACGGCTTCGAGATGGTCTCGGCCGAGGAGCTGATCGACTGGTGCCGCCAGTCGCTCGCCAGCTACAAGGTGCCCAAGCACGTCTTCTTCACCAAGCTTCCGAAGAACTCGACCGGCAAGACCAACAAGGTCCAACTTCGGGAAATGGGCAAGGCACTGTGAGGGCAAGTGGCCGTCGGCACAACTGGAGAGGCGACGGCCCGAGAGGGCCGGGGATGAACCCTGCCGTTTGACGAGCCGCTCGCGCCGGCTGACGCTGTTCGGTGGCAAGGCGTCGGGCGACCTCTTCCGGGACCTTACCAGTCCTGATGCTCAGGCGGTTTGCCGAGCCAGTCTCCGCCTGAAGAGCTCGCCCTTCAATCCGGCGCCTCGCGCGCGGGCGCGCGTAGGAGGCTGTAACTCGTGGAAATCAAGCCGCTCTCACGCGCGCGATGGAGTTGCGACAAAAATCGCGCGTCGGGGCGGTCTCGCGTGTGCGCGTTGGGGGTGCGTACCGACCCGCGCACCATGCCCCGGCCTCGCACGCTGCGGATGATCCCATTCGGTCCGCGCCTCCGCGCGAGGACCTGAAACCGGCGCTGAAACCATGTGCGATCTCCAGACCGGGGTGACGCTCTATGGTTCACGCGGGTTGAGCTTCTTGAGGAATTGCCATGAGAGAGCCGTGACGGCGGCCTCGGCGGCCTCGACCCTGGCGATCTCTCGCTCGAAGGTGGCCCAGTGCATGCCCTTCGGCTTGGAGATGGGCTCGCCGATCGCGCCCTCGGCACCGAGCCGATCGCGCCGCTTGAAGACGCGGGTGAACGCGCGGTCGATCGGCGTCTCGCGCTGGGAGCGGTAGCCGAGCCTGTGAGCCTGACGCGACGCGAAGGTCAGGGCACCGCCCGGGAGATGAAGCTTGGCGACCCGCGCGCCGGTGCGGGGGCATATGAACCACCAGCGCCGCCCGCCGAAGGGCTGGGTCGTGGTGGTGAGCTCGATCCAGTCGTCCGAGTGCCGCTTCTCGCCGTTGGAGCGCGTGGTGGTGAAGTGCAGGCGCAGGCGGCCGTGTTCGGCGCCGAGATGGGCCTCGTAGGCGATGGAGGCGAGTTGGGCGCCGGTGCGGGTGTTGGTCCAGGTCAGGGTGCCGGCTCGGCTCTGGCCCGGTCGGCAGATACCGTCGCGCAAGAGCTTGCCGAGGGTGAGGGTCAGCCCGCTCTCGACGGTCGGCCGACCACCCCATCGTCCGCTTCCGACGCCGCCCATTTTCCCGCATTCGCCTGTCTGGATTTTCCGACATCTCGTGGGAGCTTTGATTGTTTTCAGCCGCCCGCCGGGTGGGTGGGCAGGCCCAAGCGAGAGGGCTCTTCTTGAACGGGAGGTGCCGCCATGGTCGATCTGTCCATCCCTGATGGGATGGTGGGCTGGGGAGAGGGGATGGCTTCGCCTGTGTGGGGCGAAGCCTGACAGACCTGACGGGCCGGAGCCGCCGTACGAGCCGGTCACGGAGCAATGGACGAAACCCTGTCGGGGAGGCCGGGGTCAGGCGGTCGGCCTTTACTCGCCGCTTCACCTCCGAGGAGGTCTGACGCGGAGCGAGCCGGGGGCCCATCGATCAGCGACCCGGCTGTCCGTGGGGTCGGGGCGACCCAGTCCCACTCCTGCGGCCCGGAGGCCGCTTGCTGGCCGGTGCCGTCCGGCTTGTTGCGCGGTCGCCCGGACCTGACCTGGTTAGTCACCCGGACCACGGCTCCATAGGGGAGCGGGCTATAGCGGGGCCATACTTGTTCTCTTTCTGTTCGTCAAGCTGAGTTGCCGCTCTTCCGCCGGCGCGTGCCCATGATGCCACGCCTGGATCGAGCGCTTCGCCTCCCAGCGAGGGGTGGCAACATGTAGCGTGGGGTGCCCCACGCGCGCGTAGGCGCCTGCAACCGTGGTGGCATCAGAGACGTGGATGTTTTCCTGACACGGTTTGCCGACAGCTGCCGGCCCGTGCTCTCGAGCGAGTAGGCCGTCGGCACCCTCATCCCCTCTATGTAAGGAAAACGGCCGTTTTGTTTACACACTGGTTCGCGATTGAGTGCAGGTGGCGCCGTCGTCTCGCGAACTCCGGTTGCGCCGCGAGACCGCTCGGGCGCAACTTCGAGCCGGCAATTGTCTGGGGGACACGCCATGCTCGCTCCCGCTCCACCGCCTCCCGCACCGACCCCGGGCGTCGTCGCAGCCGGCGTCTATGCGGCAGGCCGCCGCATCGCCGAGACCACCGTGGTGGAAGCCGGGGCCTGGGCGCGCAAGCCCGGCCACATCGTCTGGATCGGGCTCTACGAGCCCTCCGACGCGCTCCTGAGAGAGGTGCAGGCGCAGTTCAACCTGCATCCTCTCGCGATCGAGGATGCGGGCAACGCCCACCAGCGCCCGAAGGCGGAGCAGTACGATACCGGACTGTTCGTGGTGGCGCGTACCGCTCAGCTCGTCGAGGGCCGCATCGCCTTCGGGGAGACACACGTCTTCCTTGGGCGCGGCTACGTGGTGACGGTCCGGCACGGCGCCTCGACCTCCTACGCCGCCGTGCGCCAGCGCTGCGAAGCCTGCCCGACCACGCTCGCTCAGGGCGAGCACTACATGCTCTACGCCATCCTCGACTACATCGTGGACGATTACGGCCCCGTGATCCAGACGATCCACGACGAGGTCGAGGCGATCGAGGACGTCGTGCTCGCCCGCGAGCTGCAGCAGGCGGAGATCGAGCGCCTCTACATGCTGCGCCGCGACCTCCTGCGCCTGCGCAATGCCGTCGTCCCTCTGGTGGAAGTCTGCCGCAAGCTCGAACACGCCGAGACGCTGGCGATCGACGCCCACATGCAGGTGCTCTTCCGCGACGTGTCCGACCACATCCGGCGCGTGCAGGAGGAGATCGACGGCCTGCGCGAGGTGCTGGCCTTCGCCTTCGAGGCGAGCCTGATGATCGGCCAGACGCAGCAGACCCACATCGCGCGGCGCCTCGCCGCTTGGGCTGCCATCCTGGCAGTACCTACCGCCGTGGCGGGCATCTACGGCATGAACTTCAAGAACATGCCAGAGCTGGAGCTGCAATACGGCTACTTCATCGTGCTCTGCGCGATCGTACTGGTGTGCGGGGTGCTCTACCAGCGCTTCCGCAAGTTCGGGTGGTTGTAGTCACGGCCGCACCACGGGCGTCGGTGCGCCTTCTGACGATCAGCTTCGGCGAGTTGATCACGGCCGGTCCTGACCCGTGCTGGGCCGTCGAGGTGGGGATCAACGACGCCGATCTCGGGCGGAGCAGTGCTCCGTCCGGTACTCCGGCCAACTGTTCAGCTCTACTCCCATGTGAGCAGACAAGCATGATCCAGGGGCAGCCGCCCTCCTCCGGTGTTCCGATGATCGTAGGAGCCAGGTATCGCATCGCCTCGGGCATTGGTCCGATGTTGAACTCCGGCCTTCAGCAGCTAGAACCGGCTGCGTGATCGAGAAGCTTGCGCGCGTACTCCTGGCCGGCGTGATCGGGGCGTCGCTGGCCGCCGCACCAGTGCGATCCGCTCCGAGTACGGCCACGATGGAGACGGTCGGGCAGGCGCTCTGCCGTCTCATCGAGAGCTCCGCCAGAGCCAGAGGGCTGCCGGTGCCCTTTCTCACCCGCCTGATCTGGAGGGAGAGCGGCTTCCGGACCAGCGCCACTAGTTCAGCGGGCGCGCAGGGTGTGGCCCAGTTCATGCCCGGCACCTCGCGCGAGCGCGGCCTCTCTGACCCCTTTGACCCGGAGCAGGCCATCCCGCACGCGGCGCATCTCCTGGCCGATCTGCGCAAGCGGTTCGGCAACCTTGGCCTTGCTGCCGCCGCCTACAACGGCGGCCCAACCCGTGTGGCCAATTGGCTTGCTGGCTCGGGCAGCCTCCCCGCCGAGACGCGGGCCTACGTCCACGCGGTCACGGGCAGAGCAGTGGAGGAGTGGCGTGCCCCGGCAATGGCGAGACCCGATACGCTCACCGGTGAGATATCTGGTGCGACCTCTCCCGGGGACGCGGGCAACACGCGCGCGGTGGGCAAGGCGGCGGAGACTGGCGGGGCGAAACGCGCCGCCCCCTCAGCCGCTCTGGCGGCAGCCGGGCGGGGAGCGGAGACGGGTCCGAGCTGCGCACAAGTCACCGCGGGGCTGCGTGTCCCGTCACGCCCCGAACGTGCCTCGCCCCTTGCTCTTGAGCCCATTGTCGTCCCGCCAGCTCCGCCGCTGTGGGGACCCTGGGGCGTTCAGCTGGCCGGCAACTTCTCCAAGGAGCAGGCCCTCGAGAGCTTTGTGCGCACGCGTTCCGCCTATGCCAAGGTGATCGGGGAGGCTCGCCCGATGATCATCGGGACGCGCCTGCTGAGCCGGGGCGGCGGGGCGTTCTACCGGGTCCGCATTCCGGCCCAGAGCCAAGCGGAAGCGACCGCACTCTGCGGGAAGATCCGCACAGCCGGTGGTGCCTGCCTGGTCCTGAAAACCTGAAGGGCAGACCGGTCGTGTCCCTACTGGTGGTGTAGCTCGCCGGGAGCGAGAGAGCCCGCCTGCGCGCCCTCCACAGCGCCGAAGCAGGCGGGATCTCTCGCGGGGTGGTCATCGGCGGTTGCCGGGTAGGGTCGGGTTGCTGGCACCAACCGCGAACCCAAGAGACCTCCGATGACCGACGAGATGATGAGCCTGCGCGGGCTGCTGGAGAAGAGCGCCGACGCCGACCTGCTGCGCGAGATGATCGGCTTTGCGGCCGAGCGGCTGATGGAGCTGGAGGTAGGCGGCCTGACCGGGGCGGCCCACGGCGAGAAGAGCGCCGAGCGGCTGGTCCAGCGCAACGGCTATCGTGACCGGGACTGGCAGACGCGAGCCGGCACGGTCGAGCTGCGCATCCCCAAGCTGCGCAAGGGTAGCTACTTCCCCGTCTTCCTGGAGCCGCGCCGCATGGCCGAGAAGGCACTCACCGCCGTGATCCAGGAGGCGTACATCCAGGGCATCTCGACCCGCTCGGTCGATGATCTCGTTCAAGCCATGGGCGGCACCGGCGTGTCCAAGAGCCAAGTCTCGCGGCTCTGCCAGGAGATCGACGAGCGCGTGGGCGCGTTCCTTGACCGGCCGATCGAAGGCGAGTGGCCGTATCTCTGGATCGACGCGACCTCCGTGAAGGTGCGCCAGGACGGTCGTATCGTCTCGGTGGCGGTGATCGTGGCGGTGGGCGTGAACAGCGACGGGCGCAGAGAAGTGCTCGGCATGGACGTTGGCCCCTCCGAGGCCGAGACCTTCTGGACCGACTTCCTCCGGAAACTCGCCCGGCGCGGTCTGCGCGGCGTGAGGCTTGTGATCTCGGACGCGCACGAGGGCATCAAGGCCTCGGTTGCCAAGGTGATGAATGCCACCTGGCAGAGGTGCCGCGTCCACTTCATGAGGACCGTGCTGGCCCACGCCGGCCGCAGCGGGCGGCGCGTCGTGTCGGCCTTCATCGCCACCGCCTTCGCCGGGACTGTCAGGAATTTCGTGTGGGGCGGCCATAGTGAACCCGAAGGAGGTTCCCGATGGCACGACGCAAAGCGCCCCGCATCCCTGATGCGATCTTGGACCAGTTG
>NZ_KB900609.1:3793314-3802025 GCF_000379105.1 Methylobacterium sp. WSM2598
GACCCGGTGACCGCAGCTTCTCGCGAAGTGCCCGATCCGAACGCCGCCGACCTGCCATCACAACCGCCCTCCGCCAAGCCGTTGCGACGACCACTTGAATCCACCCTGTCGCGCTGTCTCCTTACAGGTCGCCGATGTTGCTGATTCACCTATGTGGGGGACGCCTCTGCGAAGGAGGCGCACACCCTGGCTCCCTTCGGAAAGCCCGTCATGCAACGGTTGCCGAGGTCCCGAGCTCAGATCGAAGCCCTCATCCTGGCGGAAGCCCGCAGCAGCCCCGGTGGGGCGTGCGTTGTCGGGTTTCGGTTCACTCCTTCACCAGGCGGGAAGGATAGCCCGGGCTTTGCCCTCGAATTCAAGGGGGGTAGCGAAGAAGAGCATTTCAATATGGTGCAGACAGTTGCCGAGATGATCTGGCAGCTTTTTCGCATCTACGAGATGCGAACCTTCATGCTTCACTGAAGATCGTTGATGGTTCGCGAGGCTGTCAATCGCGAGGGGGCGGGTCATGCGGCAACTCCAACCGCGGCCCGCCCGGCCTCGGTCAGCGTCAGCAGCCCGAGCCAGCGGTGGTGATTGCGTCGAGGGTGCCGAACCGGACGCCATCACCTGATCGGCGTGGCGTCAGGACAGGTGAACTCAAGGCTGAACGCGACAGCAAGCAGGACCAACCTGTTGTAAACCAATTAAAAAAAGCTGAGAGTCTGATCAGACGTTCCTCAATTATATAGACAGTTGCCTCTAGTCGGACACGTCCATGCTCGACCGTGCTGGATTGCGCTGTGTCATCTCGGCGGAACAAACCGCACAGCATCAGCTTGATCCGGCCTGGACCAAGCGAGGATGCATGCACGACGACCGCACTGACGCCACGAAGCCGGACATCGACCGCCGGACCTGGCTGGCACCCGCCTTGATCGGGTCCGCAGCAGCCCTCGGCGCGTCGGCATTGTACACTGTCGCGAAAGCCCGTGAGGCCGAGCGCCGTCACCCGCCCATCGGCCGCTTCATGACCGTCGATGGCGTGCGCCTGCACTACGTCGAACGCGGGCAGGGCGACCCCCTGGTGCTCATCCACGGCAACGGCACCATGATCCAGGACTTCCTGGTCAGCGGCATCGTCGAGGATCTCGCCACGCGCCACCGCGTCATCATTATCGACCGTCCCGGCTACGGCTACAGCGCGCGGCCGCGGGCTCTCTGGACGCCGAGGGCACACGCGACCTTGTTCCAGGAGGCGCTGAAGCGTCTCGGCGTGTCGCAGGCAGTGGTGCTCGGTCATTCGTGGGGCAGCTTGGTCGCCGTCGCCCTCGCGCTGCAGGCCCCGCACCTCGTACGCAGCCTCGTGCTCGCCTCGGGCTACTATTATCCAACGCTGCGGGCCGATGTGGTTCTGTTCTCGCCGCCGGCGATCCCGGTGGTTGGCGACGTCATGCGCTACACGGTGTCACCGGTCGTCTCCCGGCTCATCCTGCCGGGGTTGTTCAAGGCCATGTTCGCGCCTGCCGCGGTGCCGGAGCGCTTTGACGAGCAGATGCCGAAGGAGCTGATGCTACGCCCCTCTCAGCTCCGAGCTGCGGCCGAAGATGCGGCGCTGATGACGCCCGTCACGGTGGGGCTTCAGGAGCACTACCGCGACCTGATGCTGCCGGTGGTGATCGTGACGGGTGCGGACGATCAGATCGCGGATGTTGGCCGGCAGTCCGAGCGGCTGCATCGGGAGTTGCCTGACAGCGAACTCATCGTCGTTCCGGGAATGGGGCACATGATCCATCACCTGGCGCCCGATCAGGTCATCAAAGCCGTCGCGCGTGCGGCGGAGCAAACCAGCGTCAAAGCTGGCCACGAGCGGAGACCAGTCAAGGTCGGTGCGAATGAAGCCTCATTCCGAATGTCCAAGCCTGCTGCTTGAATTCGTTCAGAGCGGGCAGGTGGAGCAAGCCGGTACGGCAGCAGGAAGCATCCTCGCCTATCTGGCCGGCCTGCCAGACCTGCAGGCGCAAGTTCTCGCCCTTGACGATCTTTAGGACGAGTTAGCGGAACGCTGCGCCTCCCTCGCCGTCAGCGGCGAGGCCGAGGACCGACATATCGCCGTTGAGGACGCGATCGAGCAGGCGCGAGGCACCCTGAAAGCGCAATCGCAGGGATCACGTCCATCCTGCGGACAAAGAGTCAGGTGAGGATGCTGTACAACCAGCAACCGAGCAGCAGGGCGCGGCGCGGGACGGTCCTTGTCGCGCGAAGCGCCTCCCCGGGAGGTTAGTCTTGATCGCAGCAGGCTCGCGCCCCAACGTCCGACAGCCTCCATTCGGGACAGAACAGGTGCGGGCCCGGGTCAGGGGCGCACCGCCCGAGGGAACCCGATCACACGCTTAAACTCGAGGGAATGAAGAAGGATCATATGCTGTAATCTGCCCAAACCAGGTGCGGGAGGATCAGATGTCTGCGAATTGGAAGGCAGTTAAAGAAGACTTGGATTGGAGCCTGAATAAAATGAATGATGTGAAGGGGCGAGCTGAATTGAAGGAAGCGTTCAGCAAAGGAGACGCTAAAGCCATCAGCTCGGCTAATGAAGCGTTCAAATTAGGGCAGCGAGATAATCACAAGTTGGCGAATTTTTTGAGATGTGCGCACGAAGATAGTAATAGACTATACAATATTGGTCGAAAGCTGATCAATCTAAAGCCGGTTTGAGATCTGAAGAAGGTTTCATCATGGACGGCTTCGGATAATGAAGGCCAGCGGCCTCACCCTGGCACAGCGATGCCGTAGAGGTCGACGCACGGCGTACCGCGGCAGGCCTCGCGCATTCGGGCGGCGGTCGATGCCGTTGAGCAGGAGGTCAGTAAGGTCGGAACGTAGGGCAGGCACGCTCATCCGGCCGTGGCGATCCGCTCCTACCGCGCACGCTGCTGTGGCGATGGCAATGTGGAGCCCGTCCTCGATCTCCCCGGCGGTAATAGCCGGCCATCGACCCCCCCGAATGTGGGGGACAGAGGACTGCTTCTGGCGCACACTCCGTTCTTGGCCGGAGGCGCCTTCGATGCAGCGTGAGCGGAAGACGTGGGCGCAAGTCGCGCGAATGATCTTGATACAGATCCAGGGTCGCCCAGGAGGCGAAAATCTGATTGCACTCCGATTTAATCCAGTCGCGGCTGGCAATGTTTTTCCGGGCTTCTCCATTCAGACAGCAACCAATTCAGCGGACGAAAGCCGCGCGTTCGCTCAAACCGTGGTCGAGCTGATGAGTCATTACAGCCGCGAGTACGAGATCAGCTCGCTTACGGTACACTAGCTTTAGCATGTCGCCCTCGAAGCTATCGATCACGAGAGGGTGGGTCGTGCCGGGGCGTGTCGCAAATGTTTAACGGCCGAAAAATCTCCTCCGAACAGAGAATTACAATGCCTGCTCGCCGCCTGCTCACCCACTCCGACGAGGTCAGTGAACTGGTTTGACGGGCCTGATATCGCCCCGTCGGACCGGGGTGCGCCTCTGCCGGGAGCATAATTCTCTACGGCCAAAACCTTTGCGACACGCCCGGCCTCAAAGGCTCATCGCACAGGCACAACATCCCCCTCACCAACAGCATGGCCGGACCGCTCGGGGGCAACTCGGCCTGATGCTGGAGCGGACCATCTCCGCCAGCAATTACCCAGGGGGTGCGCTCGGTCGCGGCGTGACGCCGGCGAGGAGCCGATGGGGGCGCTCGCGGCGCCTCTTGCCCGGAGCCGCTTTGGCTGATTCCCTCGGGAGATGGGCCGCCACGATTTGGAACGTCTGAGCAAAGAGGAGTTGATCGAACTGGTGCTGCGCCTGCAGCGGCCGGAGAAGACCTCGCGCACCTCCTCCAAGCCGCCCTCCACGGATCGCAAGGAGCGGCGCGAGCAGGCCAAGCCCGGTGGCGCCAAGCCGGGTCACGAGGGGCATAGCCGCGCGCTCAGTCCCGATCCTGACGAGGTCGTCGCCCACCGCCCAGGTCAGTGCCCCTGCTGCGGCGGTGCCCTGGCGGCCGACCTGCCCGCCGAGATCGTCAGCGTGTGCGAGCAGATCGAGTTGCCCGCGGTGACGCCGTTCGTCACCCGGCATCAGCGGCTCGCGGTGCATTGCCCCTCATGTGGCACCCGCGTCGTCGCTCCGGTGCCGCAGGCGGCGGCCGGCACGCCGTTCGGTCCGCGGCTGCACGCGGTGGCGGTGTACCTGAAGACCTTCCAGGCTCTGTCCTACGAGCGCCTGCAAGCCGCGCTGGTTGACCTGTTCGGGCTGACCCTGAGCCAGGGCGGGCTGATGAACCTGCTGCGGCGGGCCCAGGGGCAGTTCCGCGCTGGTCGCGAGGCGGCGGTCTCGGCACTGCGCCGGGCCGCGGTGGTCGCCTCGGACGAGACCGGCGTACGCATCGAAGGCAGCAACGCGTACCATTGGGTCTTCCGCTCGGACGAGGCGGTCGTTCATCACGCCGCCCCGACGCGCGCCGCCGCGGTGGTGCACGCGATGATGGACGGGCACCGGCCCGCGGTGTGGCTGTCGGACCGCTACACCGCCCAGCAGGGGGGCCACGGCGCGCGGCACCAGACCTGCCTGGCGCATCTGGCGCGACGTCGCCTACGCGGTCGAGGTCAGCGAAGATCCGGTGCCGCTGCGCCTGCAATTGTGGCTCGGGTCCGTGTTCAGCCTGGCCGAGCGCGTCATCGACTTGGCGGCCTCGACGCTCTCGGCCAAGCGCCGGGCACTGGAGCGGCAGCTGTCGGAGATCCTGTCCGCCCCGAGCCGTTGCGACCTGAGCCGCGCTCTGCAAGCCAAGATCGGCAGGGCCCGTCATCAACTCCTGGTCTTCCTCGACCATCCCGGGTGCGTGGCGGTCACCAACAACGGGTGTGAGCGCGCTCTGCGCCCGGCAGTGGTGCAACGCAAGGTGACGAACGGCTACCGTGCTATGTGGGCGGCCGCAGGCGAGGCGGACGTGCGCACGGTCGTCGACACCGCTCGCCTCTCGGGGGCCGGCACCTTCGCCACCCTCCTCAAGACCATCGGCGCCTGATCGTGCCCCGCGCCGCCCACCTCATCGCAGATAAGCTCAGCCGGCTCCGACACCGGGCCGGACCCCCCTGGGTAATTACCTCCGCCAGCAGGATCGCTCATCACGAGGCGACGCTGACCTCGACGCTCATGTTCTGGAAGGCGTTCGTTGCGCCAAGAAGGCTGCCGGCCACCGGCATGGCCTGCCGGATGTCGCGGGCGACGGCGACCGGGATCAGGTTCGCGCCGCCCATGCTGTGGTTGGGTCGAACGTGATCCAGCCCGCGCCTGGCACGTAGACCTCGCCCCACGCGTGCGTCGAGCCGGCATTCGCCGAGCCTACCAGGGTCTGGGTCGGGTGATAGAGGCAACCGGAGACGATCCGGGCCCCGAAGCCGAGGCTGCGCACGGCTTCGACGAACAGGGTCGCGAGATCTCGGCAGGACCCTTGTGCGAAGGACAGGCTTTGGCTCGGCGACTGCGTGCCTTCGTCCTCGCGGGCTTGGTAGGCAACGCACCGGGCAACACCGGCACTCGGATCCTGCAGCAGCGACAGGGTATCCGTCGGGTTCCCCGCGACGAAGCCCTGCGCCCAGGCTCTCAGCCCTCCATCGTCAGGGTATTGCTGAACCGTCAGGAGGCCGAGGTCGCCCCACTCGTCGTCGGAGTAGCGAAAGGGATAGGAGATGGCGGAAGCAGCGATCGGAAAGACCGGGTAGGCTGCAGCCGAAAGAACGACCTGCGCGACGCTCTCGATCACGAGCGTATCCGATGGCTGGCCGAACGTGGCCGTTGCCACGGCATTGCCGAACACGTCGTTGGCCCAGCTCAGCGTGGCTCAGGGCGTCAAAGTGATGTTGCTGGACACCAAGCGCACGTCGCGGTTTTCGCGCGGTCGCAGCATCAGCCGATGCGCCCCGAGTGTCACGGGGTGCCGAAATCGGTAGAGAGTTCGGTGCTGGATGTGCAGGTCGACCATCGCTTGCTCCTCGTGCCGGCCGGAACAGCACCGATGCTTCCGGCCGCGATCCCCATCACCACGCCTCCAAACCGATCGGTTTGCTCCGGCGATCCTCGAAACTGCGACTCGCGGCGCCTCCGAGTTAACGGACATGGACGAGGAAAGCTGTCATGTTAGCCGCGCGAAGATGAAGGTTGGCCGGATGACGGACCGCTCGATCGAACTGGACGAGCGGCGCGGGATGGCCGCTCAGAAGGCCACGACGCTCCGCCGCAGGCGGGCCGCCGTGAAAGCACAACACGCGGACTTTGTCGCGCGCCAACACGACCTCGAAGCCAACCTGTTCTCGGCGGAAGCCGCGACGTGGCCGGAAGCGGCTCAGAAGGCGCGATACCTGCTGGAGCGCTTCTCCGCCTCGCTGTCCTGCGACGATCCTCGCTTGCACAGCATGGTGGCTGCCGTGCTGGCTGATTTCACGCGCCTGTCGGAGTCGGTCACGTCAGATGGACGAGACGGGGCGGCCCCCGACGTCTGACCAGGGGGACCCTCATGAGTGACGATCGCAAGCGCGGAAACCGCGAAGCCAAGAAGCCGAAGAAGGAAAAGCCGAAGACCATTGCGGCTGCCCCGAGCACCAAGGGCCAGGCGGTTACAACCGCCAAGTCCGGGGCGAAACACTAGCGCAGCCAGTTGCTTAACCGTGCCGCACTCGTCCCGGCGTGCCGCCGGATGTGGTTGCCGAATAGGCCCGTCCGAACGCGCGTTTGGCCACAAGCGGAGCAGGGTAGCGAGGTCTTTTCATCTGGGCGCCTTGCCATCGGTGCTGAAGCGGCCCATACTAAGCGGATCGATCTTTGGCCGGACTTCCGGGCCTCGTCGCCCTGCTGAGCGGGGCGCATGCTCTGACACTCTCTCCAAATCCTATCGATCATCCGAGCCTTGGCGCTGCTGATCGCGCGCCAAGCTCACGCCTGCACTTACGAAACTATGGATACGACTATGAGCATCGGCACCGTGAAGTGGTTCAACGGCCAGAAGGGCTTCGGTTTCATTCAGCCGGAGGATGGCAGCAAGGACGTGTTCGTTCACATCTCCGCCGTCGAGCGCGCGGGCCTGCAGACGCTGTCTGAGGGCCAGAAGGTCTCCTACGAGATGGAGACGGATCGCCGGAGCGGCAAGCAGTCGGCCGGCAATCTCCGGGCGGAGTAGTCCGGTTTGCACCGGGGTGCGGACCTCGTCGTCCGTACCCCCTGCTCCTCACGAGGAGTCCGAACTCGAATGGATTTCACAACGTGGATTTTACTTTCACTTCAGTCGCAAATTGCCAGCCCGTCTTGATCGAAGTCGAAACGTTTCAGGTACAGCAGATCTGGAGGCAGCAGGCTCAGGAACGGCTGGATGTCAGTCACCTGATCGACCGCACCTACCGCTACCACTCGGTGCGGGAGTTGCGCTGGCACCTCGCCGACCGGTTCTCGGGCCCGGTCCACTCGCTCAGCCTGAGCCGAGTCTGACGGATGGGCGGGTTCAAGGAGGCCTCGTTCGGCGAGCGGCTGAAGTCCTCCGCCGAGGCCAGAAGCGCCATGCTTGTCCGCTCCGCGCGGAGCGCAGCGGACGATGTAGCGCTCACGGCGCGGCGCGCCGAGCGGCAGGCCGTCGCCGAGGCGCGCATCACGCGGTTGGTCGAACGGGAAGCCGCCCGCCAGGCGGAGGCGGCCCGCGTACAGGCCGAGCAGGCCGCGTTACGCGAGCAGGAGGCTGTGCTGCGCGAGAAGGAGGCCGCGGATCAGGCGCGGGATGTCGCTGAGGCGTCGGCCCGCGCGACGACGCTCCAGGCCGAGCAGAAAGCCGCGCGGGATGCCCGGTACGCGGCGCGCAAGGCGCGCCAACGCGGCTGAGCGAGCTTCGCCAACGCCGCAGCGTGCTTGAGAACGACACGTCGTCCGCCAACATCAGGAATAATCAATGTCGCACAAACTCAAGCTTCATCAGAACGTGAAGATGCGTCCGGCCGGATTCTCCGACAAGCTCGTGAGCAGCGGCGAGGTGTTCGAGATCGTGCGGCTGATGCCGGAGGATCGCACTGGGGAAGCGACTTACCGCATTCGCTCCCGCATGGGTGAGCGTGCGGTTCGGGAGAGCGAGATCGCTCCGGCTCTTTGAGCATGCGTTCTCAACCGGAACGCGGCGACCAAGCACGGCTGTTCATCCGGCCCGGCCTCCACTCATGAGTATCGTTTGTCTGGAACCTGGATGTTGGATCGCCGGCTGACGGCATGGGAAGGCCGCACCAACCCCCACCTGAACTGTCCTTATCGATCCAGGCCCGCCTCCCCATTGCGTATGTTTGATTGGACGATTGGAGGAGAAACGGCCAGGGCCAAGAACTCGTTACGGGGGCAGCCCGCATTTCCTCCGGTGCGGGGTTCAAGCCGCGCCGGGTCGTGTCCCTGGTGGTGGTGTAGCTCGACGGGAGCGAGAGAGCCCGTCTGCGCGCCCTCCACAGCGCCGAAGCAGGCGGGATCTCTCGCGGGGTGGTCATCGGCGGTTGCCGGGTAGGGTCGGGGTGCGAGCACCAACCTCGAACCCGAGAGACCTCCGATGACCGACGAGATGATGAGCCTGCGCGGGCTGCTGGAGAAGAGCGCCGACGCCGACCTGCTGCGCGAGATGATCGGCTTTGCGGCCGAGCGGCTGATGGAACTGGAGGTGGGCGGCCTGACCGGGGCGGCCCAC
>NZ_KB900609.1:3802125-3833189 GCF_000379105.1 Methylobacterium sp. WSM2598
GCTTCGCCTCGGAATGACGGCCGGCTTCAACTTGGAACCCCCGGCCGGCTTCGTCGGAATACGCAGCAATGGCGACGCGTGGCCGACCAACTCCGACCCAAGGTGCCCAAGCTCGCAGCCCTGATGGATGAGGCGGAACCCGACGTGCTGGCCTACATGGGCTTCCCGGCCGCCCACCGGGTCAAGCTTCACAGCACGAACCCGCTGGAGCGCCTCAACGGCGAGATCAAGCGGCGCACCGAGGTGGTCGGCATCTTCCCCAATGAGGCGGCCATCACCCGCTTGGTCGGCGCGCTCCTGCTCGAACAGAACGATGAGTGGGCCGTCCAGCGCGCCCGCTACCTGACCCTGGAAAGCATCGCCCCGATCAGCGATGATCCTCTTGTCAGCCTGCCCACCCTGGCAGCCTGATCGTCCCGGCCCCGCCCGGTGACCGTGGTGGCCACGCCGCAGCTACACCACGCCTGGGGACACGACCCCGCGCCGGACGGCCACGAGCGCCTACCCGCCGCATAGAGCCAGAATGTTCCTGGAGTCGTTAGAGCCAATCGCTGGTGATTTGCACAAACGTGTCGTTGTGGGACGGCCTTGGCCATTTGAAGGTTCACCCTAGAAACTAAGCTGTATCCAAACCTTCTGCGCTGTGCGACTGTGAGCGTGAGGGCTTAATCTCGAGCTCCTAGGATTGATTGTGCCCGACCTGAATTCCGATGCGGGGCTGTTCGGTCCTGAATTTGGAACCATCTCAACGGTTGACTCTGTTGGGATTTCCCTATGTGGTCTCCGCGAGATCTCACCTGGCGGGGCACGGTTGCTCGTGCCGCCTGAGGCGGAGTTCCCAGACGACCTGGACCTCATGTTCGGCCCGCGTCCGATCAGGGTCCGTTGCAGCGTCGTTTGGCGGGCTCCAGGCCAGTTAGGCGTGGCATTCCTGACATAGGACCTGTGGCTCGACCGCCACTGCAACGGGGGCATCCGCTCCGGCCAGCAGGCCCGAACTTGCAGTCCCCTGCGGCGGCAGGTCCGGGAATGAGATCGTTACGGTCACGCCAGCGTCGCTGCGGATGTCGATCTCGCCCTCGATCTGCTGCACCAGGGAGCGCACCAGACCATAGCACGTCGCCACCGATCGCGACCTGCGCCGGCTCGCCCCCAGGGCCAACCTTCGGCCCCGCCATCGCCGCGGCGGTTCGGCCGGTGAATAGGTCGACGCCCATGCGCGCGTTGTAGTCCTCCGCCCGCTCGGACCTCGAAGCCCCGGTCGTGGCCTCGAGCGGGGTCTTGGCGGAGTTGAGCTTCGCGAGCGCCCGGCGCTCGGTCGTGTGCAGCTTGCGCAGGGCGTGCCAGAGGTGCGCGTCGAAGTCGGTGTTGCCGCAGATCGGAGCCAGACGGTCCCGAGACAGCCACTGCGCGATCCCGAACGCCCCCGAGCGCGGGTTCACCGAGGTCAGGCCGCCGCGGGCCTCCACGGCCGACCAGCGCGCCACCAGGGCCTTCGCGCCCAGCTCCGAGAGCCGCCCTTCACCAGAACGTCGACCGCGTGCTGCTGCCGCTCCGCGGTCCACCAGCCGCCGATGCCCGCGTTGCCCCGGAGCCGCGGGAGAGCACCACGCAGGGTGGGCGCGGAGCCGCCGCTACCTCCCGCCCCGCCGGCCACCGGAACGCCGTACACGCCCCCGCCTGAGCCCCAGAGCCGTCCAGGCCGGGCCCGCAGCTGCGCATGGACCACAGCGGGTGCTGGATGATGGCCTCGACGCGCTGCGGGCCTCGCAGTCGTTCAGGGGCGGAGCGCCGAGGGTGCCGCCGCCGCTGCAGGCGCCTTCCCCGACCCTTACAGCGGGCGCGGGGGCGGCCAGCGGACTTCATCCGGGCGTTCGGGGCTCTGCCGGGGTTCTGAGCGGGATCAGGCGCAGTGTGGCCGGCCACCATGGCGAGAGCCGACGTGTTGCTTCTCACCCCCTGCGCAACCGACGCGTATTCGCACGGACCTTCCGGCGGTATCCGCTCACGACGTGGCCGGGCGACTTGCCGGTCGCGAGTTGCATCGCGGCTTCAATAGCCGCCAGCAGTTTCTCGCTCACCATGAGCTGCCCTTCCGTTACCGCGGCGGGTCCGCCCAGCGCGATCTTGGCGAGGCGCAGACTGATCACTGTCTGAGCCTCAACGCCGAGCATCATCAGGTTGACGCCGAGCTTCCACACGGGGCCGAAGTTCGAAGCTGGCAAATTGGTGTTCCTTGTGCGGGAGGAGAAGCGTGGGCTGGCCAACGGGACACGGAGCAGCCCGGCCCGCGCGTGGGGTCTCTGGCGCCGGACGCGTCGAGCCGTTCTGGTTCGCTAGTCGATCGAACCCGTACGGGCCGGCGCCTCAGGCGCGGCACCGAGCTGGGGCTGGCGCGAGGCGGCGACAGGCTGCGGGGAAACACTCAATTCGGACGAAGGCCGCACCTTGGCGGTTTCGCGCGCCATCTCACGGAAGAGAGGTGGGGAGACCGTCATACTTGTGTCGCCAGCGCGGACGGGGGCGGCAGCGGCAGTGATGGCGAACATGCATACGCAGAGCGTGGTGCGCATCGGAACCTCCGAATTTTGAAATCTCTCGCGCCAGATGAGCACCGATTGCTGCATTGCACAATAGGTTATTTGAGCAAGAAATATGGTGCATGGCTAAATATTTTAAGTACTATCGTTCATATGTGCAGGAATGCCACAGGCAGAATGTGGTTTTTGCCCATGTTTATGGCAATTTAGCTATTCGGAAGGCCAACCGCGGTGCGGATTTGAGCTTTAAGGCGCTCGTCGCCAGGGCTCCTCATTTCCGAACGTGTGCACCAGCTACGTCGATCTACTTAGCTGGCATGCGTCCGGTGCATGTTCAGAATTCTGCCCGCCAGACGCTTCCTCAAGTCACCACTGCGCGTGTGCGCCTACGTGCCTGATCCGGCTGACGTCGAGCCTTGCCCGATCCCTCATGGAACGCCCGCCCTGCCCTTAACCTCGGATCTTGGGGTGCGGCGGACATCCCCGCCCCCCTGACAAGGCCGGCCTGGAGCGCCACGAAGCCCAGAGTGCTCGTCCCGCCGCATGGGCTTGCCGAGATCCAGGGTTCCACAGGCGAAATGCGGGTTTAGTCATCCACGTCCACCTCCTGCTGCTTGCTACAAGCGTAGCAGAAGAGGTCCTGGTAGACGTGCTCGCGTTCCTCCTGGCTGGCCGGCAGTGCGCCACAACGCTTGCAGGTGACCGCCAGACAACGGCTTCGGTTCGAGGCCACTCCTTCGGGCCCATTGCTCAGCTTACTGTTCATGCATTGTACGATGCACTCATATTGCGGTGCAACAATGTCCGCCTACCGCATCAGTTCACCCATCCAGTGTTGGGGACGCCGAGCCACTCCAGCGCGGCCGGGAAGCTTGAAAAGGTGTGGACCGGGTTGAGGAACGGCACCGGCGGTGTCACGCCCGGCGACCACGTCAGCAACTCGATGTGCCAGTCACGTGAGCGGCGGTGCGGCTGCACATCTCGAACGAGGCTCGCGATGATCTCACCGTCGAGCAGGACGTCGTAGGAGCCGGGAGCCAGAGGGACGAGAGTGTAGGTCATCCCGCCCTCCTACGGGGTGCCCCAGCACGAAGGCCAGGAAATTTCAGGCACCGATGCCCCATCGCGGCGGCTCCAGCGCCGCCTCCAAGGACGAGCCAGGGTCCGCCCGGCGAAATGGTTAACGATCGGTCGGCGGCATGCTGCCGGGCGTGACCCACTATGTTCGGCCAAGCGGACGCTCGCGGCCCGTCGCATGACGCGCACGCATGAGCTTCCAGCCCTGCCGCGCCCCGCTCCCGCGATGGCGCTGCTGCATCTCTAGGTGGCGCCGGCGGGCCTGCGACCCTGCCTCCCGGCAGCCTGACCGGGCGTGTCGCAAAGATGTTTGGCGTAGAAAATCATGCTCCCGGCACGGGCGCACTCCGGTCCGATGGGGCGATATCAGGCCCGTCAAACCGCTTCGCCGACCTCGTCGAAGGGGGTGAGCAGGCATTGTAACGCGCTGTTCGGAGGAGATCTTTTCGGCTGTTGAACGTTTGCGACACGCCCCGCAGACCCGCCACCTCGCCCGTGGGGGGGGAGGGTGCAGATCTGCGCAGGGCACGCCTACTGAGAGGGATAGATCTGTGAATCCAGGGCCGCGGAACCCGGGTGAGGCTGCCGGGAGGCAGGTCGCAGACCCGCCACCGCTACCTAGAGGTTCGGGTCAGGATTCGCGGAAGCCGGGCGCGGCAGGGCCGGAAGCTCATGCGTGGCCGTCATGCGACGGATCGCGAGCGTTCGCTTGGCCGAACGCGAAGAGCCACATGGGCCGGGGCGCCGCCTGACTATTCGTGGGCCTGTCGCAAACGCGATGGGGCCCCGCGTTCACGGGCCGTTAGCCATGCCCGCCGAGCTTGCCGCCTCCGCTCCGGAGCCGGCCCATGATCCTCAACACCTTCGCCCTCAAGCTGAAGCGGCAGGCCCGCGGCGACTTCCGGGGCCGGCACTTCGAAGCCACGCTGAAGTGTGCAGGCCGTCTCCTGGTCCCTGCGCTACGCGCTGAGCTACGGCGACATCGAGGAGATGCTCCTGGAGAGGGGTCTCACGGTCGACCACTCCACCACCAACCGTTGGGTGCTCGCCTTCGCGCCCGCTATCGAGCGCCGCCTGCGCCGGTTCCGCAAACCGCACTGCGGCTCCGTGCGCGTGGATGAAACGTACATCAAGGTACGCGGCCAATGGCGCTACCAGTACCGGGCCATCGACAAGCATGGCGAGGCGGTCGACTTCCTGCTCACCGCCAACCGCGACCTGGAGGCCGCCAAGCGCTTCTTCCGCAAGATGCTGCAGGATCAGCCGCTTCTCGCGCCCGACCGGATCGGCACGGACGGCGCCGGCCCCTACCCGCCGGCGATCGCCGAGAGCCGCAAGGAGGGCCTGCTGCCGCGCACGCCCACCCACCACGTCACCAAGCACCTGCAGCAGGGGATCGAGAGCGACCACTTCCGGGTGAAGCGGGCAATGCCGCGG
This sequence comes from Methylobacterium sp. WSM2598, assembly GCF_000379105.1. Lineage (GTDB taxonomy): Bacteria > Pseudomonadota > Alphaproteobacteria > Rhizobiales > Beijerinckiaceae > Methylobacterium. Next base: position 3,807,180 of record NZ_KB900609.1, read on the forward strand.
GTGGGCGGGTTCCGCTCCTTCACCACGGCCCGGCGCACGATCCAGGGCTTCGAGGCGATGCTGTGGCTGCGCAAGGGCTCCGGGTTCGCGGGCGCGTGGACCGTGCGGGAGCAGAACCACCTGCTGGCCACCTGCTTCGGCCTCGCCCTCGCGAACAAAGCATGAAAGCGGGGACGGGGAGCCCCTTCTGCCGCCTGAACCCGAGTTTGCGACACGCCCCGCTGGCTCACGAAGCGGGCTGCCGTGGACGAGCCGGCCGCGGACGACTACGTGACCGAGAGGGCGCGGCTGACCGCGGCGCGGGCCGACCTCGCCGGGCTGGAGCTGGCGCAGCTCCGCGGCGAGTTGGTGCCCGCCGACGACATCGAGGCGACCTGGGGCGCGGCGGTCGGCGCGATGCGATCCCGGCTGCTCGCCCTGCCCGCCAAAACGGCGCCGCGGGTCGTCACGATGAGGACCGCGGCCGAGGTCGCCACCCTGATCCGCGGCGAGTTGATAGACATCTTGATCGAGTTGGACGGGATCGAGGTCGCGGTGACGTCGCCGATCCGGTCGGCAGACGCGGAGGCGGACCGCGACCCCGACGAGTAGCTACTTGCCCTTCTGGCCCGCGGCGCGGCGGGACTGGCCGAGGCCGATGCTCTTGGCAAGCTCGGAGCGCTGCGCGGCGTAGTTCGCCGCCACCATCGGGTAGTCGGGCGGCAGGCCCCACTTCTGCCGGTACTGCTCGGGCGTGAGGCCGCGCGTCCTGAGGTGCCGCTTCAGCGACTTGTACTGCCGACCGTCCTCAAGGCTGATGATGAAGTCCGGCGTGACCGTCCTCTTGATCGGCACGGGCGGGACGAGGGGTGCGGGCTCGGCGGCCGACGGCTTGGAGAGCTGGATTAGCGCGTCGTGCACCGAGGCGATCACCCCCGGCAGGTCGCCCATCGGGGTCGCGTTCTTCGACACGTACGCGGCGATGATCGCGGCGGTCAGTTCGATCGCGTCAGTCTCGGAAGCGTTTTCTCGCATCTCGGCCATCTTTTGCCATCTTTGTTGAAGCTTCGAACGATTTGAAGCCGCGCTAGATCGGCAATCAAGCTGGCAAAGTCAAGCGGCACTGACAATCTTTGCCGCACGATTACGGTATGTAGCCGCTATGTTCTGTGCCCATCTTTGGACTTGTTTTGGTATGTGGAGAGGCGGGCGGCCAGCACTCGGCCGCCCGCCTCCTCCCGTGCTCGCGTGAGCGGGAGGGGCGGGCGTATGAGGTGCACGAACTACTTGGGCGTACCCCTCGCGCCCCCTCGACGGATGGCCCCGAGGCCCATGCTCTTGGCAAGTTCGGAGCGCTGGGCCGCGTAGTTTGGCGCCACCATGGGGTAGTCCCTCGGCAAGCCGTACATCTGCCGATACTCGTCAGGCGTCAGACCGTTCTTGGTGAGATGCCGCTTCATGGACTTGTACGGCTTTGCATCGATGAAGCTGATCAGAGCGTCCGGCGTGATCGATTTGCGGATCTGGGTCGGGGTGGCCTTCGGCTTCTCCTCGACCGGAGGCGCGGCGGGCTTTCCGAGATCGCCGAGAGTGGCACCTACAGCAGCGATCAGGCTCGGCAGGTCGTCTGGCCGAACCGAGTTGTTGGACACGTAAGCGGCTACAATACCAGCAACTAAGCTTATAGATCCTGCGGCCTCAGTATCGGCAAGATTGGCATTGACGTTAGCGTTATTATGTTGACCTCTTTCCATTTCTTTACTCCGTTTTGCCCTGCCATGCTAGAATGGTTCTATATAGCAAAATCGACAATGTGCGCAAGCACATACGCAAGACGTTAGTCTAAGATGCTGCCCCAGTCTTCACATAGGTAATTAGACGATGACAGACGAGAGCTTACGTTTCAGGATTAGCGTCGACGATCAGTTCTCGGCGCCGCTGGCGAAGCTTCAGGGCGCCCTTCAGCGCGTCGCCAAGGACGACAGCGTCGTGTCGTTCCGCGAGGAATGGACCGAGGTCGGCCGGGCCGTCGATAAGGTCGGCGGCGTTCCGGAGGCCGGCGGGGGGCGGAGGTAGCGGCGGCTCCGCGCCTACCCTCGACGGCGCTCTCACGCGGCTCCGGAGCAACGCAGGCATCGGCAGCTGGTGGACGGTGGAGCGGCAGCAACACGCGGTCGACGTGCTTGCGAAGGGCGGCGCCTCGGAGCTGGGCGCGAAGGCCCTGGTGGCGCGCTGGTCGGCCGTGGAGGCCCGCGGCGGCCCGACCTCGGTGAACCCGCGCTCGGGGGCGTTCGGGATCGCGCAGTGTCTATCTCGGGACCGTCTGGCTTCGATACGCGGCTACGCCGGCTTCAACGCGCGGCTCCAGCACGCCCCGCACGAGCTACACACGACCGAGCGCTGGGCCCTCGCGAAGTTCAACGCCGCGACCACCCCGTTCGAGGGCGCGACGGGCGTCCCGATGTCCGAGCGGGTCGAGTAGGTCAAGTCGACAGCGGGCGGCTACTCGCGCCTGCGCGACGACGAGGTCGTGAACGACCTCAAGAACGGTCCTCCCGGCCGCGCCGCGGCGAGCCGGATCGGTGACGCGATCAAGGCGGGGCTGGTCTAGGCATCGTAGGTCCGGGTCCGGGGCAGGGTCGCTATGGGTGGAGGCTGTGTGAATAACGCAAAGGCGGCAGGAGGATCTTCCCTCGATAACCCTGGGCAGCGCCGGAATAGGCACCCAGTTGGCATCTCGGCCGCCATCCAGGATGCTCGGATAACGGCTGTGTAGAAGATTATTCTCCGATTTCGGAGCGCGCCTGAGTTTTCACACGGCCTCGGTGGACAGCGGACCTCAGAACGGCCTGGCTGATTGGGTATTGACCATTGCAGCTGATCGGGTTGTTCACTGACATGCGACGCGCGGGGCTACCGCACGCCGGCGATCCGGCGGCCATGGCGCGAGATCCTGATCATCGCTGCCGGTCCGCCTGCGGGCGGGCAGGGGGCGCCGCGCGCCTCCGCGGGGCGTATCCGCCGACAAAATGAGCTCCTCTGCCGTTCATCTAGGATATTATCATAGGTTATTTTTATCTGGCACCCTGCGATTATACTGAGGTGCATATGAACTCCTCGATTGAGATAATGAATAATGATACTTTTTCTGCAAGTTTTATTGTTAAAACAGCCGCTGATCTATCGACGTCCAGGAGGCTAACATGGCGAAAACGGTTGTGGTCACGCCCGGCCCGAATGGCGGCACACGTACAGATGTCACGGAATTCAACAATGAGATTGTGAATACACAAACACAGTTTGAGGATTTTCAGTACGACGCAAATATCTTAGACGGCGGTGTTCATAACAATTATGGAAATGATCACTCTGTTACGCAGTACGATTATACGACTTACGCCTTGTTATTTACAACAGAGGCGACGGGAAATATAGTAAGCAACGCAAATCACTATCATCAAAATACATCAGTTGTCTATAGCGACGCTTTAGGGATAATAACACAGCAGCATAGTATACTAAACTATGGTGATAGTGGTTCAAATATCAACATACTCGTGAGAACAGACGGTGCAATTCAGCATATTCACGACAATACCCATACTGACTCGCCTATCTGAGGGTGACGGGCGCGCCGAAGCAGGTCAATCAGAGTTCGAGCGGCATCCCGTAGCGGCCTGATCCGCGCGGGCGTGTCGCAAACCCGGCTGTGAGGCGCAGAAGGGCGTCTACCGCCCCGCTTTCACGCTTTGTTCGCGACGAGAAGACCAAAGCAGCAGGCGAGGAGCTGGTTCTGCTCGCGCACGGTCCACGCGCCGGCAAAGCCGAAGCCCTTGCGCAGCCACAGCATCGCCTCAAAGCCGCAGATCGTGCGGCGGGCCGTGTGGAACGAACGGAAGCCGCCCACCCGCGGCATCGGCCGCTTGACCCGGAAGTGGTCGCTCTCGATCCCCTGCTGCAGGTGCTTGGTGACATGGTGGGTCGGTGCCCGTGGCAGCAGGCCCTCCTTGCGGCTCTCCGCGATCGCCGGCGGGTACGGGCCAGCGCCGTCCGTGCCGATGCGGTCAGGGGCAAGCAGTGGCTGATCCTGCAGCATCTTGCGGAAGAAGCGCTTGGCGGCCTCCAGGTCGCGATTGGCGGTGAGCAGGAAGTCGATCGCCTGCCCGTGCTTGTCGATGGCCCGGTAGAGGTAGCGCCACTGACCCCGCACCTTGATGTAGGTCTCGTCCACGCGCACGGTCCCGCAATGCGGCTTGCGGAAGCGGCGAAGTCGCCGTTCGATGGCGGGCGCGTAGGACAGCACCCAGCGATTGATGGTGGAGTGATCCACCTCCGTGCCCCGCTCCAGCAGCATCTCCTCGATGTCGCGGTAGCTGAGGGCGTAGCGCAGGGACCAGGAGACGGCTTGGACGATCAGGGTGGCTTCGAAGTGCCGGCCCCGGAAGTCGCCGCGGGCCTGTCGCTTCAGCTTGAGGGCGACGGCGTTGAGGATCATGGGCCGGCTCCGAGGCGGAGGCGGCAAGCTGGGCGGCTATGGCTAACGACCCGTGAACGCGGGCCCGTTCGTGTTTGCGACAGGCCCCGGTGGAGCAGACAGCCCTCTCGAAGCTGCTCTCGCACGGCTCGGGAGAGAGCTAGGCCTGTGAGGCAGAGGCCAGCGGAACCGTCGCAAGGGCTGCTGAGACGGCAGGGGGTATCGACCGGATCGGCTTACGAGATTCGACAGCTGCCCGCTCGTCACCGTAGCCGACGGATCCAGAGGCGCTCTGCGCGCGGATGAGCGGCAACGACGAGCGTTAGGGCACCGGCAACACCGGCGAGCATCGCGATCAGTTCCAATATGATCTGCGTGCGGCGGTCTGCAGGGCATTCCCGGAAACTTTAACCACCTCGTCCGGCGGTCTGCAGGGCACTCCCGAAATTTTTCATCACCTCACTAACTGAACTACTTAATCCGCCGACAACATTATCAAGCTCACAATCGTTGAGATCACGGTCCTTGAGTTCGCAGGCCATTTCAGAGCCTTGACGATCAAGATCGTGGTGTGTGGGTTCTTTTTTCTCACTCATGTACGCACCTATAGTTTTGCGCATGGATGCTGATCTGCGCTCAATATCATGAGCCGTATCCAGCAATCGGGAGTATAAACAATCCTTCACACGCCATATGTGTGCAGGCGCACCCTCAGCGCGCGCCCGAATTAGGGGCTGCGCGCATCGCAGGTGGTGCTCCCACACCAGTCGACCGCTAACGCGAACGCGGATCGTCATCGCGTCGGGACACGCATGCAGACCCCGTCGACAAGGCAGCCGAGTACCGGCAGCAAGCCCAGGATGCGCGCGAGCGGGCGGCGTGGCTGTCCGTCAGCGAGGTCCGCGAGCAGCTCCTGGAGCTGGCGCAGCGCCTTGGCCCTGGCGGATGCCGAGGATGAGCGGGTGCGCAGGGAGGTCGAGAGGGGCCAGTTCTGGGTGCGCCTCGCGCGCGCGGAGGCTCGCCGCATTCAGGTCCCCGATGCGGTAGCCGACTCGAGTGCCTAGCCGGACGTACAGCGGACCCTCACCCCTGCTGCGCCATCTGCGCAGATAGCGGTCTGACACGCCGAGGTGACCCGCCGCCCCGCGTTCACTCAGCACCCGACCCGCATGTCCACCGCCCGGATCAACAAAAAGGTCGTCCGGGCAGCCGTCGAACATGTTGTTACCCACGCTCTACCTCCAAAAAGGTTGCACGCAGGAACATACAGCTCCTGTATCGAGGCGGAAGGGGCCGGAAAGGCCCGCCACTCGACTAGATGCAAGTCTACCAGATATCTATGTGCGGTATCGCCTTATTTTGAACACGGCGCCAATTGCTGAAATGCTGACACCCCTGTCAGGCGAAGTCACCCGGGTGGGGGCTGTCTCGCCTTCGCGATAGCGGGCCGGTAATTCGCCCCGTAGCGCGACCCTGCCTTCGTGCGAGGGCCGCCCCCAAGGGACCCAACCGGAGCGGGGGGGGGGGCGGAGCGCAGCCATGCCTTCGCCTCGGCGAGCCCGGCACTGCCTCACGCCGGCTGTCGCGCGCCCGCACCGCCTCCGCCGTCCTCGCGCCTGCTGCGCTGCTGTCTTCACGCCGGTTGTCGCGCGGCAGGCGACCGGGCGCATAGGTGGAACCGGTCCGGCCGCCACCCTTGCGTGGCGCACTGAGTTGGCGATGCTGCGCCCGTCGCTCTTGGAGACCGCCACCTTGCAGCGCGGCAGGCAGCCGGCCCTCCGTGGGGTGGCCTGGCCGTCATCCACCGCGCACTGGACCTCGGTATACTGCGCGTGCCGCGCCTGAGGGCTGTACCGCACGGCTCGCGGACGCGGCAGGCAGCCAGGTGCTCTCTCCCCTCTGTCGCCCGGCCGCCACTCGCCATGCGGCGGCAGCATGTCCGTTTAGGCATACCTTAGAGAGGCACCACTAATGGCTGAGGTGCGCATCACGATCATTGTGCGGTCGAGCACATATATGTTGGGTCAGCCATGCTATGAATTTCATGGCCTAGATACTTGTCGCAAGATGAGGTGACGGCATCCGGCTCACAGATCTGGAGATCTAATATGCCGACAGACAAGGCAGAAATTATAGCCAATGATCATAACGAAATCGACGCTATTACAGATGAGGAGCTTGAAATCGCAGCCGGTGGAACTTCTCATAAAACATCAGCAAACATGAAATCAGTAGATAGTCAGGCCGATTTTTTAAAAATCACAATTTCCAATAGTATGATCTCAGGATATTAGTTTGCAATTCTAGTGACAGTGTGAATTTATTTGCACGAGTGCGGCTAGAAAAAGCAGTTCTCGGTCTTGGCGGCAGAGGGGCTATGAGTATTACACCCATTGACCCCTCAGTTATTATAGTGCTGCTAGGCTATTCACAGACAGTGCGAACAGTTGGACGTACCTGGGAATTTCGGCCCCCCAGAAAGCGCGAAACCATCAGCGACCGCTGTGCCGAACGCAACCGTCGCTTTGATGACCGTGGTCGCTATCTTGCCCAGCCCCTCCGGGGTCAGACCGCCCGCGACATGCTCGAGGTCATCATCGGACAGTTCAGAGGGCTGAAGGTCGATGGTAATGAGGGTGCGAGACATGGCCGTATTCCTCATTAGAGATTGGAGTACGATAAGACTTACCCGGCCTTAATCTGTGCGAGATTGCACCTTTGGGCTCGGGAGGCAGAAGGTGCTCGGCTATCCCCGCTTTACGCTTTGTTCGTGATGCAAAATCCGAAGCAGTGCGCGAGCAACTCGTTGTGCTCCCGCACGCCCCAGGCGCCTGAGGACCTCAAGCCCTTATGCGGCCACACATTGACCTCTTCAGACCGTCCGGCTTCCACCATGGCGGGCTCTTCTCGTTCCATAGGCCCGCCTTACGCGAATGGCGCTGCTTCCCGCCGGCCCAGACCCTGTTCTCGCCCGACGAGCTCGCCCTGATGAACCTCTACGCGGATGCGGTGCGGGCGACCCACATCCCGAACGGGACCCGGATGCCGGACGGTGCCCCCGTTCGACGGCGAAGGCTTCGAGTTGCTGACAAGCGCTCTGGGTGTCCTGCTCGTCCATGGAGGCGCGGAGATCGGCTCTGACCTACACGGGCGGGCCGGTCGGTTCGCTCCGGATGGTCTCCTGATCGACGGTTCGCTTTGAATGGTCGGCGCGCCTTGTTGAACCGGCTCCGGGCTGGTCCGGCAGGGCTACACCCAAATCGTACCACACGAACCGGCTGCTCAGGGTGGCAACCGGACCTTGACCTCTGGCCACGAAGCGGATGTTCCGCATCCGACCCAACTTTGCTGCTCACACAAAGGCATGCAGAACATGAAACCAGACACGCGAGCGCTGGACTGAAAGCGCACGCGCTGGCATCATCGAGGCATGACCTTCCTTGTTCACATCGCGGCGACCGCGAGCATGGGGCGAATTAACCGCCCGGCCTGATGCGTCGGGCCGGGACCGTCCGTATGTGAACATCATGCGCTTAGCGTCTCTCAAGGTCGAAATGCATGTCTTTGAACAAACCCACGCTGCACCTTGTGTGCGGTAAGATCGCGGCTGGAAAATCAACTCTCGTCGTGGAATTGGGCCGTCGCCCAAGCACGGTGATCGTGAGAGAAGATCACTGGCTTTCCCGCCTTTATCCCGGAGAACAGAACAGCTTGGCTGATTATGTTCGCAATTCCACACGGTTGCGGAATGCCATCGCGCCGCATTTGGTAGATTTGCTCCGTAACGGGCTCTCACTTGTGCTTGACTTTCCTGCAAATACACCAAGCAGTCGAGCATGGATGCGCACCTTGTTCGAGGACGCGGGATGCGCGCACCAGCTTCACTATCTCAACGTTACAGATGAGATTTGCAAATCCCGCCTGCGTCGCAGAAATGAGAGTGGAGAGCACGAGTTCATCGTCAGTGACGAAGATTATGATCTCTTCACAAGCTTCTTCGTTCCACCGTCCCCCGACGAAGCATTCGAAGTTGTTCTGCACAACCAGTAGCGCGGCCGGACGGGATGCTGATGACCAGCCAGCGCCGGACGCGGCGTGATGCCCGGCGCTCGTCGAGGAGCGAGCGATGAGACGACGCGACATTCTCATCGGGCTTGTCGGCGCCCTGCTCGGCGGCGTGATGGCCCGCGCTGTGCGGGCGCAGTCGCCGACGCTGCCGATGATCGGGTATCTCGGCTCCGAGACGCCCGAGCGCGTTGCCAGCCGGCTCGAGGCCTTTCGCAGGGGGCTCGCCGACGCCGGGTTCGTCGAGGGCCGCGACGTCGTGATCGCCTACCGCTGGGCAGACGGGCGCTACGAGCAGTTGCCCGCGCTCGCCAAGGAGCTGGCGGGCAGCGGGATCGCGGTCCTGGTCGCCCCCGGGGGTGCGCCCGTGGTGCTTGCGGCGCGCGCGGCGACGGGGACGATCCCGGTCGTCTTCGAGGGGCCTGTCGCAAACGCGAACGGGCTCGCGTTCATGGGTCGTTAGCCATAGCCGCCCAGCTTGCCGCTCCGCCTCGGAGCTGGCCCATGATCGTGAACGCCCTCGCCCTCAAGCTGAAGAGAGAGGCCCGCGGCGACTTCACGGGCCGGCACTTCGAAGCCACTCTCATCGTCCAGGCCGTCTCCTGGTCCCTGCGCTACGCCCTCAGCTATCGTGACATCGAGGAGATGCTGCTGGAGAGGGGCATGGAGGTCGACCACTCCACCATCAACCGGTGGGTGCTCGCCTACGCGTCCACCATTGAGCGGCGCCTGCGCCGGTTCCGCAAGCCGCACTGCGGCTCGGTGCGCGTGGACGAGACGTACATTCGGGTCCGGGGTCAGTGGCGCTACCTGTAGCGCGCCATCGACAAGCACGGCGAGGCGGTCGACTTCCTGCTCACCGCCAACCCCGACCTGGAAGCGGCCAAGCGCTTCTTCCGCAAGATGCTCTCGGCCGAGCCGCTGCTCGCGCCCGACCGCATTGGCACCGATGGTGCTGGCCCCTACCCGCCGGCGATCGCCGAGAGCCGCAAGGAGGGCCTGCTGCCACGCGCGCCCATCCACCACGTCACCAAGCACTTGCAGCAAGGGATTGCGAGCGACCACTTCCGGGTCACGCGGGTGGGCGGGTTCCGCTCCTTTCACACAGCGCGGCGGACGATCCAGGGCTTCGAGGCCATGCTGTGGCTGCGCAAGGGCTTCGGGTTCTCAGGGGCATGGACCGTTCGGGAGCAGAACCAGCTGCTCGCGCAGTGCTTCGGACTTACCATCACGAACAAAGCATGAAAACGGGGCGGCAGACGCCCTTCTGCTGCTCGCAGCCGAGTTTGCGACAAGCCCTCGATGCGACCTCCGTGAAGGTGCGCCAAGCCGGGCGCATCGTCTCTGTCGCGGTGATCGTGGCGGTCGGTGTGAACAGCGATGGCCGACGCGAGGTGCTCGGCATGGACGTCGGCCCCTCCGAGGCCGAGACGTTCTGGACCGCGTTCCTGCGCAAGCTGGCGCGCCGCGGCCTGCGCGGCGTCAAACTCGTGATCTCGGACGCCCACACGGGCCTCAAGGCGTCGGTCGCCAAGGTGATGAACGCGACCTGGCAGCGGTGCCGCGTCCCCTTCATGAGGACCGTGCTCGCCCACGCCGGCCGCAGCGGGCGGCGCGTCGTGTCGGCCTTCATCGCCACCGCCTTCGCCCAGGACGACGCCGAGGCAGCCCGTCAGCAATGGCGGCGGGTGGCCGATCAGCTCCGACCCAAGGTGCCCAAGCTCGCAGCCCTGATGGACGACGCTGAGCCCGACGTGCTGGCCTATATGGGCTTCCCGGCCCCACATCGGGTCAAGCTGCACTCCACGAACCCGCTGGAGCGCCTCAACGGCGAGATCAAGCGGCGCACCGAGGTGGTCGGCATCTTCCCCGATGAGGTGGCCATCACCCGCCTCGTCGGCGCGCTCCTGCTCGAGCAGAACGATGAGTGGGCCGTCCAGCGCGCCCGCTCCATGACCCTGGAAAGCATCGCCCCGATCGGCAATGATCCCCTTGTCAGCCTGCCCACCCTGGCAGCTTGATCGTCCCCGGCCACGCCCGGTGACCGTGGCCGCCACGCCGCAGCTACACCACCCCTGGGGACACGACCCCCGATACGCCCCGTCGGACTGGAGTGCGTCCATGCTGGGAGCATACTTTTCTACGCCAAAAATCTTTGCGACATGCCCCGACTGGCTGGGGGCGGCCAGCATCGCCTCAGGGCCCGTGTTCCGGCCGGTCTCGCGCTCCGGGCGCGTGCGGGTGAACGACGGCGCGTTCGCGTTTGCGACAGACCCCAGAGCACCGGGCCGTTATCTGACGCCATTTAACGCCAGTCGGAAAGGCAACGCTTGAACTCGCCAATCGAGCTCGGGTTGGTCAGACTTGCGTGAGTCTCATGGGTCTGAGCCGAACAGACGCCTGGCGGTAGGGGACAGCCGCCGGGCGTTCTGCTGCCGGTAGCACTTTGTTAACCATCCCGACCCAGCCTTTCGCCTGCCGCGCTGAACACCCAGCTGGCACGGCGGCGACCCGGGTTCACCTCGTTCTCGCTTGCAGAGATCCCGGGCCGTCGCCCCTTCTATTCGAGACCGACCTCTCTCCCCGGCGAGGGCGAAGGCAGCGACCGCCTGACATCCCCGATCCAGCGGTCGGTCGTTGCAGCCAGCGGCCGGGCTCCACCCGCACAGCGAGCCCGGCCGCCGCACCTCGAGGCAACAGCCCACCATGGGACCTCGCGGGCATGGCGGCTTGTGCGGACCGGCACAGGGCAAGGGTGAGTGGAGGCCGTGCCTTCCCCGGTCCGACTGGACCAGGGAGAGTGTCACGGCGGCGCGGGGCCGGACGTGGTCGGCCGTCCAGGTACAGCGCATCCTCCAACGGGCGGCGTAGCCCTGGTCGCCCTCTCGCTGCGCGGCGGCGTGATGGTCACCTATGGGATCGTCCAGCACTACAAGAAGAAGGTCCCGGCCCTGAAGGCGGCCCACGCCGCCGCCTGACCCTCGCTCCCACCTGATACGAGAAGGCCCGGGGAGACCCGGGCCTTTTTCATTAGAAGAGCTGGTGCGTCCACTCCCACCACAATCCCTTGAGCCCGGCGTAGCCTCCCGGCTTGAACTGTTCCGGCGCCACCGTGCCGATCCCGGCTCCGGCGACCACCGCGTCGAGATCGTGAGCGGACAACTCGTCCGTGGCGCACTCGGCGGTCTGGCGGTCGTCGTGCTGCTCGAAGGTGCTGTCGTGGGCGTTCATGACATCCTCCTCATCTCTCACGTTGTTGCGATGAAGAAGACGTATCTGGCTTTCTGGTGCACGGGTGTGCTCTGTCGCACACCCGGACAATCACCAGCACTTCTTTGCTACTAAGAACAAAATCTTGGAGCGGGCCTGAGGGCGGCGGCCGGGCTCAAGGTTCTCGGCAAGCCCGGCCGCCTGCCGCACTCGGCGGAGGACACCGGAGAGTGCAGCAACCCGGTCCTACACAGGACGCGGTTGAGCGCATCCCCTGAATAGACCAACTCAATAGGGGCCTGTCGCAAACTCGGGTTCAGGCGGCAGAAGGGGCTCCCCGTCCCCGCTTTCACGCTTTGTTCGCGAGGGCGAGGCCGAAGCAGGTGGCCAGCAGGTGGTTCTGCTCCCGCACGGTCCACGCGCCCGCGAACCCGGAGCCCTTGCGCAGCCACAGCATCGCCTCGAAGCTCTGGATCGTGCGCCGGGCCGTGGTGAAGGAGCGGAACCCACCCACCCGCGGCATCGCCCGCTTCACCCTGAAGTGGTCGCTCTCGATCCCCTGCTGCAGGTGCTTGGTGACGTGGTGGGTGGGCGTGCGCGGCAGCAGGCCCTCCTTGCGGCTCTCGGCGATCGCCGGCGGGTAGGGGCCGGCGCCGTCCGTGCCGATCCGGTCGGGCGCGAGAAGCGGCTGATCCTGCAGCATCTTGCGGAAGAAGCGCTTGGCGGCCTCCAGGTCGCGGTTGGCGGTGAGCAGGAAGTCGACCGCCTCGCCATGCTTGTCGATGGCCCGGTACTGGTAGCGCCATTGGCCGCGTACCTTGATGTACGTTTCATCCACGCGCACCGAGCCGCAGTGCGGCTTGCGGAACCGGCGCAGGCGCCGCTCGATGGCCGGCGCGTAGGCGAGCACCCACCGGTTGATGGTGGAGTGGTCGACCTCCATGCCCCTCTCCAGCAGCATCTCCTCGATGTCACGATAGCTGAGGGCGTAGCGCAGGTACCAGGAGACGGCCTGGACGATGAGGGTGGCCTCGAAATGCCGGCCTCGGAAGTCGCCGCGGGCCTGCCGCTTCAGCTTGAGGGCGAGGGCGCTGAGGATCATGGGCCGGCTCCGAGGCGGAGCGGCAAGCTGGGCGGGCATGGCTAACGACCCGTGAACGTCGGCTCATTCGCGTAGGCGACAGGCCCCTCGCGGCTTTGAGCCTGAGGTCGTCAAGCTGGATCGACAAAATCGTCTCCTTCTCGGCAGAGTGTGGAGTCGCGTCAATTAACAGATGAACAGGCCACCTCTATAAACAGGTCCTGCATCCATAAACGGCCTCGAAACGGCCGCCAACGAGGAGGAACGCCATGGTTGATGCCGAACTGGAACGCTCGGCGATGCGGCGGATCGGATGGCGGCTCGTGCCGTTCCTGATCCTTGCCTACTTCGTCTCATTCCTGGACCGGGTGAACGTTGGGTTCGCCGCGATCCAGATGAACCACGACATCGGCCTTTCTGCCACCGTATTCGGCTGGGGCGCTGGGATCTTCTTCCTGGGCTACTTCCTGATGGAGGTACCGAGCAACCTGATGCTGGAGCGCTACGGGGCGCGGCTGTGGATCGCCCGGATTATGGCGACCTGGGGCCTGATCTCCGTCGCCATGGCGTTCGTGCAGGGGCCGTGGTCGTTCCTCGCCATGCGCTTCCTGCTCGGCGTAGCGGAGGCCGGGTTTTTCCCGGGCGTGATCCTCTACCTGACCTACTGGTTCCCGTCCGAGTACCGGGCGCGGATCGTCGGCATCTTCATGATCTCGATCCCAATCTCGTCGTTCCTGGGTTCGCCGATCTCCGGCGCGCTGCTCAACGTGACCGGGCTCGGCCTGGCCGGCTGGCAGTGGCTGTTCATCCTCGAAGGGTTGCCCGCCGTGCTGCTGGCAGGTGTCGTGCTCGTGGTCCTACCCGACGGTCCGCACAAAGCCGCGTGGCTGCCTCCAGCCGAGCGCGATTGGCTCGAACTGCGCCTCCGGAGCGAGGCGGGGCGGAACAACGCTAGCGGCGGAGAGGCGAAGCCCCCTATGCGGGAGACGCTGCGTGACCGCCGACTAATCTTGTTCGCCGCAATCTACTTCGGCTCGACGGCAAGCAGCTATGGGCTCTCGTTTTGGACGCCACAGATCGTCAAGAGTTTCGGCCTCGGTAATTTCGAGACCGGCCTGCTCAACAGCATCCCTTACGGCTTCGCCTCGGTGGCGATGATCCTCTGGGGCCGCCACAGCGACCAGACGCGAGAGCGTCGCTGGCACCTCGCGCTCTCTTTCCTAGTGCTTGCCCTCGGGCTCGCCGGCGGCACGGTGCTGTCGGGCCTTGTCCCCGTCATCTGCGCGCTGACGGTCGCAGCGGTCGGTGTCTACATGCTGAAGGGGCCGTTCTGGGCACTGGCGACCGAGCAGATGCGTCCTGCTACCGCCGCCGCCAGCATCGCGGCGATCAACGCGGTAGGCAATCTCGGCGGTTTCCTTGGCCCCTACCTGATCGGCGCGATCAAGGATGCCAGTGGCAGCTTCACGATGAGCTTGCTGCCGCTCGTGCTGTTCGCGCTAATCTCGGCAGCCCTGTCCCTCGTGCCAGAGCGCGGGCGTGAGGCAGTTTCTACTGCACCGAGTACGACGGCGTAGGGGATATTTGCCGCGCTGCGGATGGGCAGCGCGGCGTAGTCCGCAAGGCGGATTTGCGAGCTGGTTCCATACGCCGCTCTTATGCGAGCGACCTCGGTGTGGCAGGCGGGCAAGACACCGCCGGCGTCTGATTTTGATTTCCTGGCACACAATCCTTACAGGATTAAGTGGTTGAAAAACCGTCGTTTTGTTGACAATTCTGTCCGGGAGGGAGCGCAGGTCGCGTGCCTTACTTTGGGCTAGATGAGGGCCTGACGGGGTGCTGAGCGCCGCCTTAACGTTCGGTGCCGGCCCACAGTTGGTGTCTACTGCCGTCCCAAGAGTTCGTATGGGCGTGACCATGCAGACACAGCTGGTGCATTGAGTGCACCTTAAGGCGGATCGATCATGCGATTGCGGGCTTGCGCGCCACCAGCAGCAGTGATGCACCCTCATCATCGGGGCGGAACGGCTCCGGCTTGAGCTTCCGCATCACGAACCCACCCATGAAGCCGATCAGCGCGGAGGCGTGCCACGCCCAGGAGTGCCGATAATGAACTTGGCGGCATTTCACCGGTGAGCAGCGCTCCATCCAGTACACGATCGCATCCACGTCGCTCCAGGGCGCGATCTCGACCGCGGCGCTGACCAGACCGGCCCGGGCTGCGACCGCTTCCAGCGCCGCCTTTGTCCACCACGTGAGGTGATGCGGCACCGCGTTGATCAGGTAGTTCGGGATCCGGGCGTGCGCCGCCGGCACGTGCGGCACTCCGATGATCACGGTGCCACCTGGACGCACCGGAGACGCAACGGGGGTGAGCGGTCTCGAAATCTTGGAGGCGACGACCCGACAGACTCTGCGAACGGGTTAGTGTCGGGCCGCCGCCAGGGCCGAGCAGGATGGGGCATCAGCTCGGCTAGATCAGCCTGCCGCAGGATGGTTGACGAAGTACTGCAGGAAAGGGTGCACTCATGTCCCGGATTGCGCCCCTGATCGCCATACTCGCCGAGTATCCAGGGTCAGACCCCATGGAGCCCGCCATGGCCGAGCTTCCCGAGGACACCGCCCTCGACGTCATCGAGCAGCTCATCGCCGAGGGGGCCGCGCGCCAAGCCGAGCAGGTGTTACTGGTTGAGGCCCAGGAGCGCCGCGGCCAGGACACCGCGGAGGCGCGCCAAGTGCTGCGGGAGATCGAGGAGACTCTGGCGGCTCTGCACTGCCGCCGGGCCTATCTCCAGGCCATGCAGGCTCAGCCGTGACCGCGAGGACGATGGGCCTGATGGGGTGGACGGCCCCATCAGGCCCATGATTGTCTCGCTCAACCGGCCCGCGCCATCAGGATCGCCGTCCTGACCACCATGCGGCGCGCCCGGTCGCCGAGGCCGGGATCCTCCAGCACGTCTCTGGCGATTTCGTGGTTCGCCACGGCCGCGGCGATGTCGATCGCCACGCCCTTCGCGATCAGGCGCATGTCGGGCGTGGGGTCGTCCAGGTACTCCCGCACAGCGGCGTTGAGCTGCTCGTCGGTGACAGCGTTGAGCTTGAACAGCTCGCCGACGGTGGGCGTGTCGGGCATGGCGGGGATGTAGGCGTACGGCCGGGCCGGAGCGAGATCGGCGAGGAGCGCAAGCCGGAAGCCTACGTGCCGCTCCCGAACGGCAAGTGGATCCCTGTCACGATGCAGGTCGGCGCCAACTCGAACCAGTCGACCGCGCCGAACTGCGTAGCGATCAACGTCGACGTGACCGGCGCCAAGGGCAACACTGAGATCCACGAAATGGTGAGTAGCGGTGTGGGGCCGGGCTCCAGGCGTATGACGCCAGCCTCGACCGAACTATTCCCAGCAAGGTGGACAATGCCCGCCAACGCCGCGGCTGAGGACAAGAGGGAGAATGCGTCAATGGCCGATCAAGAGCCGGTTTCCGTTGATGCTGTTCAAATAGGAACCGCTCTGATCCTCAGGCACATTTTGCGTGTATTGGAGCGCAGTGGCCTTACCAACGAGAAAGAAACAGAGTCGGCCCTCGATGGATTTCTTGCAAACCTTGATCCTGGACACGCATCTTTTCTGCAAGCGATCAAACAAACATACTCGATACATCATCGGATGAATTTTTCGGTCATCGAAGGCGGCAAGCAAGATCCCGACGATGCGTAGCGCCGAAATGGCCGACGAGCTGGAGCCATAAACTGGACCGCCCATGATCCCGTGCCGGCGGAGCACTTCGGTGCCGGCCGGCTCGCCGATCTCACCAGGGCCCCGGCAACCGTATCCAGCACTGGCAGGCAGGGATGGCGACCTCGACCGCGTGCCCGAGGCGCTCATCATCGAGCCGACCGACACGGGCGATTGGTTCTTCAACGCCGGCCGGCCGCCGGCTTGCTCGTGGGTCGTCGCGAACCTCCGGGCCATCGTGGAGGGCATCGCGGAGAGGTACGCCGGCGCGGCTCAGCGGCCGGAACCGACCGGGCGGCCACGCGATGAATGAGGAGTATGGACCTTCCCCCTTCGACGCCGGCCGGGCTTCCCCCTCCCGAGCCGGCGTTCCTTTGAGCGGGCCGGGTCTTCAGTGCCGCTTTCGGACCCGGCCCGCGGCCCTGCTCCGGGCGTGCGGGCCTGGAGCGGACGCCCAAAGACTAGCACAGTCGAGATGGTGGCCCGCAAGGTCCCGCCGGAGGACGATAGACTGGCCCTCGACTGACGGCCAGTCTGAGGCACGCCGGAATGCTTTCGGAGACTGTCCAAAGGCGCCATAACGGGTCCCATACGGGCCATTACGCGCCCCGCGCCGCCCCGCGCGCGAGATGCCGGCCCGACAGGGTTCGTTGATCCGGCCGCGGGTTGCGCTATCACGCGATGGATAGTATTGATTCCATACTCACAAGTCTGTTGGGCTTGCTTAGCTTTGCGTTCCGAGACTATCGTATCCGCTCCAGACATGGCAGACACATTCTCTCAACGTTTGCGCGCCTTTGTGATTGAAATGCCAATCAGTGAAGTAGAAGTCGCAGAGGTGATTGGGTTCACTCGGCGCACACTAAGCCGCCGGCTGAAGTCCGAGGGTACAACTTTCACGAAAGTTCTCAACGAAGCGCGGTTTAACGTTGCGAAGCATTTGTTGGTTAACACCGACATGCGCTTGGCGGAGATCTCGGACGCGCTGGAATTCTCGGAGCCGGCCGCGTTCACGCACGCCTTCCGGCGCTGGACCGGCACGACGCCAAGCGCATGGCGGAAGAAGCACCAGCAGGTTGAACCGCTTTGTTGTGCGGAGCGTCCAGACGGTGCTCGTGTTCGTCAGCGCAGGCGTTTGCCTGAGTGAATGCGCCACCTGGTGCCGTTCCGCCGTAGTGGACGCTTCTCGCCCCATACTACCGATTATGCGAACGACCGGCTTCTCCGACATGACAGCGCTCAACCTGCGCAATGTGCAGACGGCACTGACCTGAGGAACGTGCAGCGGGCAATCCGTTAGCTTACGTTGAAATGTGGACTTGCTTGGCTATAATCGCACCGCTCAAATTGCCTGAAACCACACAATCCAGCACAGCGCAGCATGATGATAGTTTCGTTGCCGGGAACATCGTGCTTTGGTGTGAGCGTCTTGAGCTGTACTTCAGCCCGCCCGGCCCTGCTGCGGCGGGCTTTTCTCTCCGCTCCCAACGAGTTGCGCGCCGGTCGCGTCCAAGTAGTCTCGCCCGTCTGCCAGGTCTGGACGATAGCTTGGCACGGCCCACTCGGCAGTGACCGCAACAACACCGAGAGCCGGCGGTCATCGACATGGTGAGAGGCGCGGCCGGTACCCTCTTTCACGGGACGGGCGGCTCTTCATCATCCCGCGGAGAGAGACGACGTTCCGTCTCGCGGTTCGCTTCTTCCAGTGTCGCGATACGCCAGCTTTGGTGCTCTACGATGTCCGCCATCTGGCGCAAAGCTGTCGCGAGCATGCGCGTCACCTCGTCTGACTGACTCGAAACCAGGACGCGATCGACAGTCTCTTTGATCCGAGAGAACTCAGACATCGTCGCTGTTCCTGACGAAGGCCCGCTGAAAGCGCGCCAGGGCGGCCTTTGACCCTTCCTTCGGCTCCTCCGGGGCTGGCAACACCATCGCTGGGACGCGCACCGAGGGTGCCGCCGCCCGCTTCACCGAGAGCCGAACGACGTCTCCGACCCGTTCCGGCGTATTAGGAGAACTCTGCATACCTGAGGGGTGCAGCGGCTTGCACCCTATTCCTCTCCGCCGCCGGGAATGGCTAAACCACTGCTGCCACTCGCGACTTGTCACGTCGATCACGTTGGTCATCGACTTGGCGCCCTTCCTCGGCCGCTCTGTGATGGTGAGCAGGCCGCCCCTCTCCGCGAGTCCCAACGCAGACTGCGCCGTTCGGATGCAGACACCTGCTCTAGCGGCAATCTCGGCTACCGACATCTCGGACCGCAGCGCGTCCCCCATGACGCCAAGGACGGCGAGCGTGGGCGGCAGCGGGCCGCTACAGGCGATCCTGCGGTGGTGGGAGGCGGCACGTCTCCCGAGGTTTGGCCTCACCCGCTTGGCCCAGAAGCGCCGGCTCTGCACCGGCACGTTCGCGCGGATCTCCCGGTCCAATCTCTCGTACTCGGCGTCGCTCAGCCGGGCGGCAGCGTACTGCCCGGCCAGTTCCCTCGGCATCCGGTCGCGTGTCATTGGCAGTTAACAATCCGAGGCACTTAAGGCCGTCGATTGGACCGTGTGCAAGCTGATTACTGGCTAGATATGTGTGACCTGAGCATGAATTAGGCCGCCTCTCCGAGTTGCCAAATCACCTGATGCCCGCTATGGCCAGTCTCAACAAGCATAGGGAGGCGGCGATGATCGCAGAAACGGTAGCAAGTATCGGCCTTCTCAGCACGGCAAGCGTAAGCCTTGCTATAATCATGCTTCTGCTGCACTAAGCACAGCCGCGGCGTATCTGTGTTTTAACCAAAGTTTAAGGCGCCTGATTGGCGCGCTTACCGTCGGTGCCGAGGCTCATGAAGGATCTCCCGCCGGGCGGTTGAGCGGAGCAGGAACTTTCCTTGAATGCTTAAGTTCCGCGCTGAATGGCCCGCATCCAGACGCGCGAACGCCCGGCGGAGGGTTAGGACCTTGCCGGGCGTCGTTCACAGGGGAAACTGGTGCCTGTCCGATCGACCAACATCTTGGCCTGCGCCAGGCTCCTCGTCGCAAAGAGAAGCCGGCGCGGGGGTGGTGGCCCGGCCGGCTCAGTGTCGATGCGGGTGTGCCGAAGGGATGGCTTCGACAACATGGGTTGATCGCGCCACCCGGGCCGCTATTCCTGTCCGCACTCGACGCGAATTGCGCCGGAGACAGGACCCGAGAAGGTGTCCCCGTGGCGCGGCCGAACCGTTCAGCGTGCAGGTAGGCTCCGGCCGCGTCGCCACCGGGCCGAGGGTGGCTGTCACGTCTCCTTGCGGCCCGCCCGTCACGCCGCCTTCGGGTTCAGGATCCGGTGCACGGACATGCGGCACGGCGCCTCGCCCAGTCTGAGCGAGGGGCCATTGTGCGGACGGGTGGCGCCGTTGTGGGGCGGCCACACCTGGGCCGCGCCATCGCCGTCGAGGTGGTCAGCGCCGCGGCGTGGTGGGGGTGTCCGTCGTGCCGGTGCGGGTGACCTTGCCGCGCTCGTCCTCGATCTCGACCTCGGTCCGGCGGACCTTGTCGGTGACGGTCTCGGTGCGCTGCTCGACGTCCTTGCGCAACCCGATCTCCTCCTTCACGCGGACGTCCTTCGAGACCACCGCCTCCTCGGCCCGCTCGGCGGCCTCGATCGTCCGCTCGGCGAACAGCCGCTCGTCGGCCTGGGTCGGCGCCCGGTCCACCGGCCGGCGCTCGAGATGGACGCGCTCTTCGCGCAAAGCCACCTGCTCCTGCACGGGCGTCTCCACCACGTAGGAACGCACCCGCACGCGGCCGGCCTCGGCCACCCGCTTGCCGACCCGCAGCCGCTCCTCGGCCACCGGGATCGTCTCGTCGCGGCCCGCGGTCGTGCCGGTCGCCACCGTGCCACCGCGCGCGGTCGCGGCCGGCCCGGCCGTCGCCATGGAGGCCGAAGCGGCGGTTCCGGTCGTCGCGGCGGTGCCCGAGGAGGCGGCGGAGTAGCCGGTCCAGCCCTCGCGGCGCCACGCCGCCTCGCGCTCGTCCATGTGCACCGCGCCCGCGCCCTCGAGCACGTCCGCGATCCGGCTGGCATCGCCCGGCTCGGCCGTGACGATCACCATGGTGCCGCCCCGGCTCATGCCCTCGGCGTAGGCGTAGCGGTCCTCGTCGGGCATGAAGATGTCCTTCAGGGACGCCCAGAAGCCGCCCTCGTCCCGGCGATGGTCGTAGGACGTGCCCGTCGCCGTGGTGCTGCTCTGGGTCTCCGGAGAGAGGCGGATGCGCGCGCGGGGCACGCCGAGCGCGACGACGCGCTCGACGGCGGCCTCGGCCTCGCGGCGATTGTCGAAGAGGGCCGTGATGGTCTGCGACATGCTCTACTCCTCCATGGGGAAATCGGGATTGGGGGTGCCATCGGGCCGGAGACGCTCGATGGTCGCGTGCTGGCGGCGCAGGGTGACGGGGAGCTCCACGTCCTCCCCCCGGGTCGTCTGGCGGATATGCACCTCCTCCTTGAGGATGAGGCGCTTCTCGACCACGAGGACCTCTTCCAGGACGGGGATGATGGTCACCCCCGCCTCGGTGCGAACCTGAGGGGCCGGCTCGCCTTCGGCGATGACGCGGTCGATCGGGACGCGGCTCACGTCGACGGCGTCGCTGCGCAGGATCTCGCGCAGCACCTGCTCGCTCAGCGCGACGTGGGTCCGCACCCTCACCCGCCCCGTCTCGACCACGCGCTTGTCGATCCGGGCGCTTTCCTCAGCCAGCGGAATGCTTTGGTATATTCCCGAGCGATCAGCCGACCTGTTTGTGCTTACGGGTGTCTCCGCCCGCATCTCTGCATGATGAACAGAGCTGGGCTGATCGTCGCCATTCACGCCTTCGTTCGGGTCAGAGCCTCGCGTCATCGTTCACCACCTGCTCGGCAGAGGAACTAGGGACTGACGCCAGGGTTCCAACGTATGTAAAGGGCTTCTGTTTTCGTCCGGTTTTCCGCAACAGTGGAGAGCTTGGGTGAATTACCCGAAACAGATCAAAGTTCCGGACTCTGCTGTTTTGGGCAGCCCTCAAGCCTGGCGAAAGTGGAGCCAGCACGGCCGACGCCGAGCTGACACTTTTGCTGGAGAGAGACGTTTCACCCCGAGGAGGCGCTCATGACCGTACGCGTTTACCCCAACGTGAAGACGACCTCTGCCAGCAACGGGCCCGCCAACCAGGTGCTCCACCGGGATAGCCGGGACGTGAACACTCTCGATCAGCTGAGCAGCGTTGTTCTGCTGGGCCTCGCCGTGACCGGCGGCGTCGTGGCCGACTTGCTGATCGCGCTCCTTGTCTGAGGAGCCAAGCTTCGCCAGGTTCACCCGCACGGGCAGGAGATCCTGCTGACGGTGAGCGCGTGACGAAAGGCCTGGCCCTCCATCGGCTGGTGATCTGCGCTCCGATCTCCCTGGTCGACGGGGTGCGAGACGCTCTGACAGCGCGATCTCGGTGGTTACCCAGGACGACCTTCAGCTCGCCTCGTGCTGCCGCGGCTGGCTGGCCAAGGCTGCCGTCATACTCTGCGGGCGCGGACGACTGCCCAGCGGCGCTGACGCCGCTGGGCACAGATGCGAGCGCAGGAGGGCCGGGCCGCGAGCGTGAGCAGGTTCCATTCATCTGCCAGATGGCCTTAATCTTTGTCGGTGTAGGACAAGCTCACCGACCTCCCGCTCACGCGACGAGAGCCATGCGCGTGTTCCGGCGTGCCCCGACCGAAACTCCTTCTACGCGGGAGGACGCCGTCAGTGCTCGCTACACCGCCCTACGCCAGGCGCTCGGCGAGTTCGTGCAGTCCGGGGGCCTGTCGCAAACCCGGCTGCAGGCCGCGGAAGGATCTCTGCCGCCCCGCTTTCACGCTTTGTTCGCGACGGGAAGGCCGAAGCAGGTGGCCAGCAGGTGGTTCTGCTCCCGCACGGTCCACGCGCCCGCGAACCCGAAGCCCTTGCGCAGCCACAGCATCGCCTCGAAGCCCTGGATCGTGCGCCGGGCCGTGGTGAAGGAGCGGAACCCGCCCACCCGCGGCATCGCCCGCTTCACCCGGAAGTGGTCGCTCTCGATCCCCTGTTGCAGGTGCTTGCTGACGTGGTGGGTCGGAGCGCGCGGCAGCAGGCCCTCCTTGCGGCTCTCGGCGATGGCTGGCGAGTAGGGGCCGGCGCCGTCAGTGCCGATCCGGTCGGGCGCGAGAAGCGGATGATCCTGTAGCATCTTGCGGAAGAAGCGCTTGGCGGCTTCCAGGTCGGGGTTGGCGGTGAGCAGGAAGTCGACCGCCTCGCCATGCTTGTCGATGGCCCGGTACAGGTAGCGCCACTGACCCCGGACGCGGATGTAGGTCTCGTCCACGCGCACGGAGCCACAGTGCGGTTTGCGGAACCGGCGCAGGCGGCGCTCGATGGCCGGCGCGTAGGCGAGCACCCAACGGTTGACGGTGGAGTGGTCGACCGTGAGGCCGCGCTCCAGGAGCATCTCCTCGATGTCACGATAGCTCAGCGCGTAGCGCAGGTACCAGGAGACGGCCTGGACAATGAGGGCGGCTTCGAAGTGCCGGCCCCGGAAGTCGCCGCGGGCCTTTCTCTTCAGCTTGAGGGCGAGAGCGTTCAGGATCATGGGCCAGCTCCGAAGCGGAGCGGCAAGCTGGGCGGGTATGCCTAACGGCCTGTGAATGCGGACCCATCCGCGTTTGCGACACGCCCATCTGACGCGGGTTAGGGCGGCCCTGCATCTCTCGATGAGAGCCGCCCGGCTTCAGAGTGCCTTAGCGGGAATAGCAGACACGCGAGTAGCCCCAGCCGTAGCCACAACGGTCGTAAGAACCGCTGTAAAAGCCGCCGAACCGATGGAAGCCACCACCGTGGAAGCCGTGATGGAAGCCGTGTCCGCTGAACCCGCGCCCACCGAAGCCACGTGCTTCCGCAGATCCGGCCAGGGCAACAGCGGCCACGCCGGAGATGATGGCAGCGCTCAGAATGGTCTTGATCATGTCCTGCTCCTCTTCATGTCAGGTGAGAGCAGGATGGCGTCGGCTGAGATCGGCTTCCGTGAGGCGGATCACACAAACCTTGTGTGGCAGAAGGCCGATGACGGTGCTCTGCGAAGGCCGGGAGGAGAAACGGAAAGCCTGATGGCCGCCGCGCTGCCGGAACCTGCCGCGGCCCCGCGCGATGACGCCTTGATCTCATCGGACCTCGCGCGCCGGCCGGGCTCCGGCGGGCAAGGCGCGGACTTGATGCTCGGTCGGGAGAGGCATATCGGATCTCGCCTTCGGGATGGACGACGGCCGAGCAGGTGTTCAGGGCGTGGTACCCTGATGGATCCATGAGGCGCCTCAGCCCGCGATCCTCTCGTTCGCGAACCGGGCTCGCGCGGCGCCATCGGCTTGCAATCCGTGCTCGTTGCACCCGGCGGCGAACTCATCGGGCTCGACGAGGACGCGGACCATGGTCACGCCGCTGCGCGTCACCTCGCCCTCCACCTGCTCCGCCGAGATCCGCCAAGCTTCGTAGCTGGTGGGTAGCCGGTCTGCGTCCTGCATGAAGGCTCGCATCCGGGCGTAGTCCTCGGACCGGTACCAAGCCATGCCGACGCGACGTGGACGCTCCATTACAGAAACCCTGCCCCGAGTGCCCCTTGAAGGCATTCGCCCGCCGGATGGAGCCCACCACTGTCCGCGGATCTCGATAGCCGCTCTGGTCCATGATCCGGGCCGTGTCGGCCCCGCGCTCCGCGGCCGTGGTGATGTAGCCGGCCCGCAGCGCGTGCGCTCCGAACGATGAGGCGCCATGGCATCGCGTTCGCGAGCCCAGCAGGGCGGCTCAGGCGGCCCGTGGCGCCCGTTCTGCCGATCGCCGGCACTCCCACCTGCACCGCCGCGTCCATCCACGGCCCTCCAGATCGGCCGAACCGCTGTCGTCCCTCAATCCAACTCTGGAGCGGCTATGCCGAGGGACTGGTGCATGAGGTGCGGCGGCAAGCGGAACGGTCGTCAAGCTGCCGGGACGGCGCTCGGCGGCACCGCCAGCGGCGTCTCCGGCGCCGTCGCGCCCTGCACCGGCCCTCGATGCGGCTATCGAACGGCTGCGGCAGGGCGTGGAGCCGGATGCGTAACCGCAGGCAACGGTAGGTGGACCAAGACGACACGGCCAGTCAGCGGGTCGAGGATGCGGATCGTCGCCATGTGGTCCCCTGGGAGGAACAATCAGGGTGCGCGGATTGAGGCAGGGGTCCGTTAATGGTCCGACTTGCGCCACGGCCCGCTTCGGGAGTGCCGGTCTTACCCTTCCGGTGAGGAGGGCAACGGAGCCGCCTCGGTCCGCTCGGGACCTGCTTCTGGAGCCTGTGCCAAAGCTCCGTCTCGGTCGAAGGGTTCAAGGGTTGAAAGATCCAGCACGGTGACTGTGACCACTTCGCCTGTACTCGGATCGAGAATGCGAAGCCGCATCATGGCGCGGGCGCGTCGGCGGGCTCGATATCACGTGCGTCAGGGACGTAGTCGCACCAAACGCAACGCCCCTGCAGCGCGGCAGCGGACAAATTCCGCTGCGAGCACAAGGGGCAGACATGCAGGGCGATCCTCTCTCCATTGAGGAAAGCACTGCCGCGTTCCTTAAATGTAATGCTTGAATGCATGCCGACATCTGGCACGGGATCTGCTCCGAAATTGCGCTTACACGGCAATGTACGGCAACGAGGAAAGTGCAATGATTGTTTCTCAGGCCAGAGTTAGGTGCACATCTAACCTCCAACGGAAGTTACAACTGTCAGGCTTTACCTGCTTGGATAAGGCGCTCGCAGCGCTGGCGCGATAGTACAGACCGGCCGTGCGTAGCCGGCCCTGATAGACCTTTCCGGCCAAGCTCTGTGTTCTACCCGCGGCAGAGAGGCTGAGGAACGCGTGATGAGGGTGGAGCAGAGCCGCCTGCTGAACGTCCTAGACGAGATAGACGGGTGGGTGCCGCTGTTCGCGTTGGAGGATGATCCGTACCTCCACCCGAATGATGATCTGTTCGTGCCGAGCTTGGTCGCTCGAGGCTGGGTGGATCATGACGCGCTCCGCGGCGTAGTCCGAGTCAATGAGGCCGGGCGAGCCGCCTTCGAGCGGCTGTAACCGCAGACACCGTGTCCAATGCATTCCTCGCGTTGCGCCCTGGGGTGGTCGAGCCAGAATAGCCGTTCCGTTCGGAGCGTCGTCGGTCATGCAGATCCGGGTCGATGATCACTGGCACTACGAGGGCGACCCAGTCGCGCGCGACAAGCGGGTCTACCGCGAGGGGCTGCTGATCGGGCGCGTGCGGCGCTGGCAGTTCACCGTGCCCGGGGAACTCACCCGCGAGTGCTTCACGGTCGAGTGCTGGCACGATGCCGCGGGTGCGTATTCCGACGAAGCCGGCCGGGGGTTCCAAGTTGAAGCCGGCCGTCATTCCGAGGCGAAGCCGGCCACCGTTCCGATCTGAAGCCGACCGGCGACGGGGC
>NZ_KB900609.1:3833289-3837955 GCF_000379105.1 Methylobacterium sp. WSM2598
AGGGCAGTCTGCGAGAGCAAGCTTCAGGGGGTCAGAATTGGACGCCGATCCCCCGCCTCAGGGGGTCAAAGTTGCACGCCGAAACACACACCCCAGCCCGGGCGAACAGGCGCTGTTCCAGCACCGCGTCGCTGACCCCGGGGCCAAGCGGCCAGGTTAGGCCGGCGGCGGTTGCCCGGGCGAGGTTGTCCTGCACGGTCGAGCGGGCCACGCCCAGCGTTCGTCCGATCTCGCGCGAACTCACCCCATCGTGGGCGAGCCGCAGCATCTGTTTGATTTGTCGCATGGTCAGCTGTCTCCTGGCCGGCATCCCGCTCTCCTCGTGCTCGAGGACTGGGATGCCGCGGTTGCTGACCCGCGGGGATGCGCCGTGGCCGATGCCGGCTACCGAGTGGCCGGCTTCATCTCGGAACGCTGGCCGACATCAAATCGGAACGCTGGCCGGCTTCGCCTCGGAACCGGTGGCCGACTTCAATCGGAATCCGCATTCCAGGCGGTAGGCGAAGCAGAGGCCACCTTCGAAGCGGCTCTCGAGGTGCTCGTGTCCACGATGCCGGGGTGAGCCGTCCGGCCGCTTCGGGCGCCTCGCGCCCGCCCCGACCGTTACGCTGGCCATGTGGGATGGTCTTCTCGACCTCCGCACATTCCTGGTCCGTCTGAACCGGTACACCAGCACCCGCAGGTCCTCCGGGGCATGCTGTCGCCTGACAACGGGGAACGCCACGCTGCCGGCATGCTGTCCGCTGGGCCGTAGAGGGCGGCGTTCCGGAGTGAGCTAGATCAACACTGTCCCACGCCGCCATGACACTCTCGTTGGTCCAGTCGGACCGGGGAAGGCACGCCCCCAATCAGTTTGCCTTGGGCCGGTCCGCGCAAGCCACCATGCCCGCGGGGTCCCATGGCGGGCTGTCGCCCGAAGGTGCGGCGGCCAGGCCGGCTGGAAGCCGAGCCGCCAAATCAGCCTAAAGCATCTCAACAACGTTGAGCAGCACCCCGAGGAACAAGAGCATCGCACCAATAATGATGACGGCTGGTGCATCCAGCGGGTCCCGATCCTTCTGCAGACTGTCAACACCCTTAGATATCTTGTGTGTGATAATCCGGGTCACTGGGCGAGGCCTTACTGCGGCATCAAGAGAGGCGAGCAGAAACCCAAAAGCTTCATGCTTAACCGGGCTGCCGCTGGCTCCGGTTCGGGTGTTTCCACTCTGCTCTCTTTCAGACGACTGGGAGTCTACTAACAAACCATGCAGCATCCGGTGAGCACCGCCGGGGATGGACTCGGTTTGTTTTCGCTCAGGGTAAACGGGGGGGGCGGCCCTCACCCGCCGGCCCTCACCCAAGGAGGCCACACAATCACACCCACTTCGCGGTTTTCGACACGTACGAGCGAGGGCCCGTAATGTACGTGGCGGCCGGGCTCGCTGTGCGGGTGGAGCCCGGCCGCCAGCTACAGCAACCGGCCCGGTCGAGGTCACGGACGGTCAACCGGCTGCTGCCTTCGCCCACTCGAACCTGCGACGACGAGAGCGGGCGGTCTCGGAATTCGGGGCGACGGCCCGGAGGTCTCATCCCGGAGCACCGGGCCGCCGCCATGCCGCGTCGGGTGTTCAGCGCGGCAGGTGAGAGCGTGGTTTGGGATGGTTAACGAAGTCCTACCGACAGCAGAATGCCCGGTGGGGATCGCCGTCCCACCGGGCGTTCTCTTTCCCGACCAATCCATCTCACCACTGCCCGACCAACCAGGGTCAGCATCGCGAATTCAAGCGGTGGGCTCAGGTAGACGTTAAACAGAGTGAGATTGTGGCCCGGTGCCCCGCACCGCTCTGCACCGCGCTTATCCCGTGCCTCTCCGCTCTGCTGCACCACACATCCCGCTCTACCTCGACCTGAGCGAGCTTGGCTCTCAGGGTCTGAACTTCGGCATGTGGCTCGCCGGCATCGACCGCCAGTCCGATACATTGCTATTGTGCTTCGGCGAGCTGAAGCCGCAACTCCCGCCGGGCATCCCGCTAGATCATTCGCCTCAGCGGCTGATCATCTGCACCCGCGCGGGAGCGGCATCGGACATGGACAGGACGGGAGCGATTTGGCTCCAGGCGACCAGAATGGCGCCTGCAGCAATGATCCGGAGGATGTTCAGCATGACCCGGGGCCTCGTCGCATCTGCTGACAGCCGTTCATGAGATAAACCTGTACAGCTCAGCAGTTGCGAGAAGGTTGCGGCGCCGGCGGTCGAACCCGCTGAGATCGAGGGCGCGGCCCGCGGTATGGACGCCGCATGAGCCGATCCGTCCGCCAGCCCGCACCGCCCCAGGAGACCCTATCGAGCCCGCTGTGTGGGCCGTAGTGGCCCTCCTGAGGGCCCTGAAGGCTACAAGAGGCTCCGGGCTTGCCGCGGATCGCCTACCGGGCCGGTATCCGCCGTCAGGGAGGCGCCCTGGCCGAGACTGCGGGGCCGGACGCGCTCCGCCTCGTCCTCGACCTGGTGCGGGCGCTCGACCCCGCCAGGGCCGAGGCTTGAGGAGCGATCGTCACCCAAGCATGGGCCGAGTTGCCCGGTCGGGCGGGGACCAAGCTCTACGAGCACTCGTCTCCGAGTGACCCCGGTCGGCAGCACTTCGTCAACCATTCTGCGGCAGGCTGACCGCAGCCGAGCCGATGACCCCATCGTGCTCGGCTATGGCGGCCCGACATCAACCCGTTCGCAGAGTCTGTCAGGCCGCCGCCTCTGGGATTTCGAGACCACTCACCCGCGTTGCGTATCGGAGTTGGCGGAGGCGCGGCCGGGCTGATCCTGACCTGTCGGCCCGGCCGACGCACAGCGTACCGCGGAACAGGGCGCTCAACCCTCCGTTCATGCCTTTACGACAGCGTTCCCGCGTTCGAGGTTGGATGAGCACGTTCACGGTCACGATCCAGACCCCGGCCGGCCCGCTCTCGGTCGGACGCGAAACCGCCGAAGCGGCGGTTGAGAGCGGGCGCGTGCTGGAGCGCGAGGGCATCGGCGAGGTTTTCATCACGCCGCCGGGTGGGGAGCCGATGCGGCTGGCGGACTTCTCGACTTCGCTCGCGGCCGATCAGCCGAACTGGGATCCGGCCTGATGGCTCGGCCGCTGCGTCCAGACGCGCAAACGCCCGGCGGAGGGTTAGGACCTTGCCCGGGTTACTGTCCTGAGGCCCCGTCTTCGCCTCTACACGGGACGTCAGCGCCCTTCTGCAGGTTGCGGAGCTTCTCACCTCTGGACCTGCTGAGGCTGTCTATGGGGCTGCTCTTGGTCTCCAGGGCCTATCCCTCGCCGAGGCGGCCGATCCTGGAGTCCTGCACCGATCCTCGACCGGATCTGCACTCCCGATCCCGGCAAGGCCGACGCCGCGCGTCCGCCCTCACCGATGTCAGCCGTACTCCTGGCACCAGCATGTCCATGTGACCTCGAGGTGCGGTGTGAAGGTCTCACGGGTGACTTTGTAGCCGACGCCGTTGAACCATTTGCCGGTGCCGAGGTGAGGCACATCAGCCTTCGTGACGACCCCGCCATCGTGGGTCGTCTCAGTGCCGTCGCGGTGCGTCAGTACGTACAGGATGCGGTTTGTCCGCTTGTGCTCAGTGCCCGCTACTTCGTCATTCGACATTGCGCGGCCCTCTCGACAGCGCTCGGTGCCGGCTGGCTCCTCATCGCCGGATCGAAAGTAGCTGTCCCCCAGAGGCAGGTCAAAGTCCGGCGGCTTGGTCCGAGGGACGGAGCTCACCGTCTCTCCGAACGATGTCAGCGGACGCGTCGGCCATCCTCGGGAACGGCTGAAAGGTCGACATTATAGCCTTTCGCAGCGAGAGCCTCGAGAACGAGGTACTTCACGGTCACGCGTCGGTTCAGGGCTTCCTGCCGGAGAGCGGTCCACACCTCATCTGGAACCTCAAACTTCAGAGCAGTCCCCTTGGTAGGAGCAATAGGGTATTTGGGTACTTGGGCCTTTGGGGGTTGCGGCTCACGAGATGGTGCCTGCTCACGGACCTCGGGTGCGGTTGAAGCCCTGGTAAAACCCAGGTCTCCTGCCGCTGCCGCGAGCTGCTCCGCCTCCGCAGGGCTCGTGAGAGGACGGGGCCGTGGAGCAGGCTGGAAAGTCGCCTTTGTGATGATGGTCACGCCGCCTGCTGCTGAGTGGGGAATACCGCGAGAAGCTCGTCCAGGACACCCGCGACCTCCTGCTTGGCCTTTGGGTCTCCGTCAGGATGGGCGGGCGTTGCGCCGGTAAAGTGGATGGACTGGTAGGCGGCGCGCTGGATGACCTCGGTCTGGGCGTGTCGCAAACGTTCAACGACCGAAAAAATCGTCTCCCAACAGCGCGTCACGATGCCTGCTCACCGCCAGCTCACCCTCCTTCGACAACGTCGGTGAATCGGATTGACGGGCCCGGTATCGCCTCATCGGACCGGAGTGCGCCCATGCCGGGAGCATAATCTTCTACGCCAAAAATTTTTGCGACACGCCCTGGGCGAGCACGGTCCTCATGAATGGGACGCGGGCACCGGGGACTGTCAGGAATTTCGTGTGGGGCGGCCATAGTGAACCCGAAGGAGGTTCCCGATGGCACGACGCAAAGCGCCCCGCATCCCTGATGCGATCTTGGACCAGTTGCTGGCCGGCGCCGATCCCAAGACGGCGTT
>NZ_KB900609.1:3838055-3842187 GCF_000379105.1 Methylobacterium sp. WSM2598
ATGGCCAAGGCACAGTTCGCCGTCATCTTCGGCGAGCGCTTCACCCGGGCCATGGCGGCCTGACGGTCAACCCGCCGCCCTCACACGAAATTCCTGACAGTCCCCGGCACCGCTGCCAGGTCGCGTTCATCACCTTGGCAACCGACGCCTTGAGGCCCGTGTGGGCGTCCGAGATCACCAGCTTCACACCGCGCAGGCCGCGGCGCGCCAGCTTGCGCAGGAACGCGGTCCAGAACGTCTCGGCCTCGGAGGGGCCAATGTCCATGCCGAGCACTTCCCTGCGGCCGTCGCTGTTCACACCGACCGCCACGATCACGGCGACGGAGACGATGCGTCCGGCCTGGCGCACCTTCACGGAGGTCCCATCGATCCAGAGAGAGAGGGCCACTCGCCCTCGATCGGCCGGTCGAGGAAGGCATTCACGCGCTCGTCGATCTCCTGGCAGAGCCGCGAGACCTGGCTCTTGGACACGCCCGTGCCGCCCATGGCTTGAACGAGATCATCGACCGAGCGGGTCGAGATGCCCTGGATGTAGGCCTCCTGGATCACCGCCGTGAGCGCCTTCTCGGCCATCCGGCGCGGCTCCAGGAAGGCCGGGAAGTACGAGCCCGTGCGCAGCTTGGGGATGCGCAGCTCGACCGTGCCCGCCCGCGTCTGCCAGTCCCGGTCACGATAGCCGTTGCGCTGGACCAGCCGCTCGGCGCTCTTCTCACCGTGGGCCGCCCCGGTCAGGCCGCCCACCTCCAGCTCCATCAGCCGCTCGGCCGCAAAGCCGATCATCTCGCGCAGCAGGTCGGCGTCAGCGCTCTTCTCCAGCAGCCCGCGCAGGCTCATCATCTCGTCGGTCATCGGAGGTCTCTCGGGTTCGAGGTTGGTGCTCGCAACCCCACCCTACCCGGCAACCGCCGATGACCACCCCGCGAGAGATCCCGCCTGCTTCAGCGCTGTAGAGGGCGCGCAGGCGGGCTCTCTCGCTCTCGTCGAGCTACACCACCTCCAGGGACACGACCCTGACCGACGAAGAGGCCGAAGTGAGCGCACTGCGTCTGGTCGGCGGCCAGCGCCGTCAAGCGGCCCAACGACGCGAACGAGATTGCTTCAATGGTACCGAAGGTCTGTATGTCAAGGCCGGCCAGCTTGAGGATTTTCTCGGGCTCGATTTTCAGTTCGACCAGAATGTCGCAGATCGCCTGCACTGCATGAACATGAACGAAATCAACGGAAATAGATCCTGAAGGGATGATCCGCAGAGGAGCAATGCGCCCCTTGCATTTTGAATAATCTGTGCTCGACCTTAAGTCGAAGCCTCGACCGCCGTCAGACAATGCATCAGAATCCATGTCTGGCTCTCCAGTGCTTCTGGGTCAGCCCGCATGGGTTGACCACAGTAGGGTCGTTTTCACAATACCAAACGACAACGATAGAACCGACTCGAAACACATCACGGGCTGTCGAATTCAGGTCAATCGACGTGCGCCGAGGGTGCATGAGACCTTCTAATCGTGGCCTTGGCCTGCGCCACAGCGGTGTGGGCCTCAGGAAGCTCTGCTTCTTCACCGCGCGCCAGCTACGGGCAGGCGGTGGTCCGGCGCCCGGCATTCATTGATCGTCGATGGCGGGATCTTCTGGCCTTCCTTGCCGTTCGCGACGGGGCATGTGGTGTTCCGTCGCCGGAGATGTAGCCCCGACCTCCTGCGAAGCGGCCGCGTCCACGGACCAGGCGGGCCACGCCAGCAGGATCGCCGTCCTGACCGCTACGCGCATCTGAGCCTCAGAGGAGTTCCTTGCCGCCAGGACCTCGCGGGCGTGGGGGTTGGCCGCCATGATCGCGCAGACGTCGATCGCGATGCCCTCCGCGAGCGGGCGCGCGCCGGGCTCCGGATCGTTCAGGAAGTTCGTCACGGCCGCGTCGAGCTGCTCGTCGGTAACGCGCTTGCTCTTGTACAGCTGTTCAATAGTGAGCGGATCATGCATATTTAAGCTATAGGGCACATAGAATTACCAATACAAGACACCGTCCTGTCTCGGTCTGGCATCCGACAATTCTCTACTCACCCGCATCGCCGAACTGATCTGCCAAACCGAAGAGTAGCACACTCTACTTACCTGGATGACGATGGGGCGTATCATGCCGGACGACGACTTCGACCTGATCGCCGTGCTCAACGCTCTTCTTCGCGAAGAACGCCAAAAAAGGATCCCTCCGTACGGAGGGATCCGAAGTCGAAAGTGGAAACTCTAGCGGGAGTATACCGCTACGCCGCCGACACGGCGGCGCATCTGCGCTGTGTGATGCTGCAGCGTGTGCCGCTTGATCCAGCGAGACACCGATCATTGTCTCGGCCCGCTCGGTCCTGCAGCGGCGATCCTCTCACCCCATACTGAGGCTTATGCGAATGGGCCGCCCTCAAGCGCGCGAGGCCGAGCACAACCTACATTCCAGCAGTACCAACCTGAAGCTTGGGCGCGTTCCAGACGCATGCCCGTATCGCAAACGTAGTGAGGCTTGGCCGGCAAGCCATGCTGAAAACGCATGCATATTTGAAAACGCATGCATGTTGGCCAAAATTTGAACTTTCAACTTGTTGCGGTGCAGCGTAATAAGTAACTGCGAGATCGCGATTGAGTCGCGGTTTCGCAGCCCTCATGGGCGTTTCCTCCCTAGACTTCCGGCCGCTGCTGAAAGCGGCCCGCTTTTTAGCTTATGCTAGAGAGGATACGGTCCGGCTTTCAATGGCGGCACTACTGGACACCCCTACCGGTCAGGAAGTGACGTTCAGGGGTCGTGGCCAAGCCTTGCTCCTGCGAGGCCGGATCATCCTTCACGTCTGCCCAATCTGCTCGCAGCGCAACGCGCCGGCAGCCGAGCAGAACGGTCGGTGCGCCTGGTGCGCCTGCGTTCCCGACCCAGCGGACGTCGAGCCTGCACAGCCTGCCAAGGGGTAGCGGGTCGGACTTTCACAACGCCTGCAGGACGCCCGACCCGCCCGCCTGCTCCGAGCGGTGCGCACCCGGCGCAAGCCCTTCGATCCTCGCAGCTCGGCGGTAGCCGCTCGATTGACCTTTGGCCGAGAGGTCCCGCCGGGCGTTCGTGCGTCTGGCCCTCAGTGGGTTGACCGGCGGTCCACGGTCGGCCGCTCAATCGTCTCGGTCCCGGCCGACACCAGCAGCCTCAGGGACTCGGCGAGGTCGGTGGCGGTCTCAAGCGGCAGTCCGGTCTGCGGACGTCCGTTCACCCGGACCGGCTCGCCTGTCTGGGAACAGTAGACACCCCAGCCACCACCGATGCCGCCACGGAACGGGCCTCGGCCGCAAACCGTTTAACGGTCTCATAGGAGGAGATCGCCATGGCCGACAAAGACCGCATCGAAGGCTCCGCCGATCAGATGAAGGGCTCGCTCAAACAGACTGCCGGCGACTTGACTGGTGACCAGAAATTGAAAAGCGAAGGGACGATGGACAAGGTCTCCGGCAAGATCCAGAACGCGGTCGGAGGCGCAAAAGACGCGATTCGTGACACGTTCTCGTCCGACAAGGACAACAAGCCCACGTAGCCACAACAAGGGAGCCCGCGGGCTCCCTTTCTCGTTGAAGCAATCCCGTTCCTGTACAAACGGCCGGACCCCAATACGCGCCGACCCACGCCAGCCACGCTATTCGCGTTTCGCGCCACCGACTGTCAAGATCGCCGCCATCGTACCGGAAGCGAAGCAGGCCGCGGTCGTCGCCCGGCTCAACAACAACCAGTCGAAGCTCCTGCAGATCGCCCGCACCCCGCCGGAACGGGGCGTGTCGCAAGCGTTCAACGGCCAAAAAATTCTTCTCCGAACAGGGCGTTAGGATGTCTGCTCACCGCCTGCTCACCTCCACCGACGAGGTTGATGAGGCGGTTTGACGGGCCTGAGATCGCCCCATCGGACCGGGGTGCGCCTCTGCCGGGAGCATAATTTTCTACGGCCAAAATCTTTGCGACATGCCCGTCAAAGATGATGAGACCGCCGCGTCAGCCGTGGCCTTCCTGGAGGAGGGTCGTGTCCCTGGTGGTGGTGTAGCTCGACGGGAGCGAGAGAGCCCGTCTGCGCGCCCTCCACAGCGCCGAAGCAGGCGGGATCTCTCGCGGGGTGGTCATCGG